>CAVZIJ010000007.1:0-134005 GCA_963775335.1 uncultured Gammaproteobacteria bacterium | reverse complement strand
CGCCTCGCAACTCTCCGATAGCGACATCGCGGGCATCATCGACCACGAGCGAACATCCTGGGGAAACCATGCGCCGCTCGTTACGGCCAGGGCTGTTGCGGACGTGCGAGCGAAGAAGTGAGGAGCCATGAATCATGTGTCCTGATCCGGCAGCACCGCCGATAGGCAATCTCGTTGTGACCGTAATTGCCGGAGTGACAACGATCGCTTGCTTCATAGCGATGTTCTGGATGCTGATAAGACCGGGCGAGACGGACAGGCGCCATCCGAAGTACAGGGTGCTGCGCGACGACCGCTGATGGGGATAGCCATGAACGAAGCGCGGGTCCGCATCTATCTCGACGACGGTGCCACGCCAATCGCCGATTACGTGCCGCCGGTCACCGTGAGCTTGGACACGAACGAACTTGCAGACGGCGAGCACCGATTGCGCATTGAAGCGAGTGACCGCAGTGGGCGCGTCGGAATTCGTGCAGTGTCGTTCCAGGTAAAAAACGGCCCCGGCATCACGTTGACGGGGCTGGGTCCCAACTCGGTCGTCCGCGATACGATTAGCTTTACGGTCAACGCCTTCGGTGCGGAAGAGCCGTTCGAGCCACGACGTGCCGAGTCGCCATCGCCGATTCCAGTATGGGTTTGGGTGCTGAGCCTGGTAATCGTGGCCTGGGCAGCCTGGTATGTGGCGATCTTATGGCAACCACCGCCGGATTTTCTCAAGACGCCTACGTACGGCGACCAGGTGAGCGGCCGGAGTGCTGGAGGGACTCACTTATGACGAGATGGTGTTCATCGCGCTGGATCGCAATCAGCGGCTTATTAATAGTCTCACCGTAGTCGCGGCATATCTGCGAGCATTCCAGCCTCGGCTGACGGGAAACACCTGCGGTACAGCGTCGTGATAACTTTGAGACAAGCAATAATGCCGACCGTTTCGCAGGCGTCCACGTTGGCCTTATCGAGCTGCTGGCGCTGCTCAAGCGCCTGCCGTGCCATGTGATCCTCTCCGGTTACCCCTCGGCGCTGTACGATCGGCTGTTCGGGGACTGGCGTGAGCTGCAGGTGCAGGTCATGAGCCAGGCCGGGGTGCGCACCGAGAAGCTGTGGCTGAACTTTTCCCGGAGCAGCTATTCTGGGCAAGCTTTGCCGGCAAGAACTTCACCGATCGGCAGCGCATCAAGCGCAAGGCCGAAAGCTGGGCCAGCCGCTACCAGGCCATGCCGGCGGCTGAGCGCCTGGCGGTGCTCTCGGCTATGATGGCCGTGGTGGCCGAGGGCCGCCAGGCCGAAGCCTGGGGCCCTGACGATGGCCAGCCTCAACAAGGTCAGAAGGTCAGCCTGCGCCAGGAATTGGACACCCTCAAGGCTGGGCTCGAGCGCCTGTGCGCCACCGGCCAAGTGCCCCAGGAAGCCCGCGCCCTGATCCAGGCCCTGCTGGGGTTGTTCGAGCTGCTGATGGCGGTGTTCATGGAGAAGAGCACGCCCAAGACCAGCGGCAACTCCAGCCTGCGGGTCGATCGCAAAAAACATCATATCCACGTCTACAGCCGCGGGCGAATAACCTTAGAAGTAAATCCGATGGTAGGCCCCGACGCCCTTAACCGAATACCCTGCATCAGAAAGGGTAGACGTTGCAGCACCTGACCTATACTTGACACGAGGTCGTGATATGGCAACGCCTACAACACCTCTTGTAGGTGTAAGTCAAAATGAGATTGATTGTATGGTAGATCTCGCGAACCTGATGAATCTCAATGGTGCTGTTGCGGCTGCCGGGTGCGGGCCCGACGGTGGTCTTGGCGGCTATAAGGAATACCCATGTCCACGACCATGCTCGACTTCGCTTCACGGCACGGTGTCGCGCCGCAGACCGAGCACTTCCCAATGAGCAGTATCAACGAGGCCTTCGCCCGACTTGAATCAGGCAAGGCCCGTTACCGGATCGTGCTGGATGCGGATTTTCGAACCGCTTCAGCATCGAGTTTGCTCCAGTAACAAGGCGTTGTCGAAGTAAACAACCATGATCGCCCCACCGAAGACGGCCATCGTAACAGGAGCTTCGCAGGGGATCGGCGCGGGAATCGTGAAAGGGTTTGTTGAACGGGGTTTCAACGTCGTTGCCAATTCCCGGAAGGTGACCCAATCCACCGAGGTCGCGGCCTCCAACCAGGTCGCTCTAGTGGACGGCGATATCGGCGAGGCGGCCACTGCCTCCAAGATCGTCGAGACGGCGCTGTCACGCTTCAAGTCGATCGACGTACTGGTCAATAACGCCGGCATCTTCCTCACCAAGCCGTTCACGGACTACACAGCCGAGGACTTCAAGTCGCTCGTCTCGACGAATGTCGAGGGTTTCCTGTACGTCACCCAACTCTCCATCAAACAAATGCTGGCGCAGAAGACCGGCGGGAGCATCGTCACGATCACGGCGGCCCTTGCTCGCAACCCTATCCGGGGCGTCACGGCGGCGGTACCGATGATCACCAAAGGCGGTCTTGAAACCATCACCCAGCACCTTGCGATGGAGTACGCGAAAGAGGGCATCCGCGTGAACGCCGTGGCGCCCGGCGTCGTCCACACGCCACTTCACCGGGATACTCCGACGGAGGTGATGGCGAGCCTCTCGCCGATGGGCCGGCCTTCGACGGTCAAAGACATCACGGACGCGGTCATGTACCTGACCGACGCCGCGACGGTCACTGGTGACATCCTTTACGTCGATGGTGGGGCTCATTTCGGCCGCTGGTAATTGAAAGGAGGTTTCGTCATGGCCACAAACTCAACGGCCGCCGAGGACCGTCTCACCAAGCTCGGCCTTCATCTGCCCGATGCCCCAACGCCTTTTGGTGCGTACGTGCCTGCTGTTCAGACGGGCGACCTCCTCTTCCTGAGCGGGATGCTCGCAACCTCGGGCCACACGGTTACGGTGGCTGGCGTCGTGGGCAAGGACCTTGACGTAGAAGCGGGCCGAGAAGCTGCCTACACGGCTGCACTCAATGTGCTTGCGCTCACGAAAAAGCAGTTGGGCTCGCTGAACCGCGTGAGCCGCGTCGTTAGGCTCGGCGTGTACGTCGCCGCAGCGCCTGAGCTCACTGAGCACCCGAAGGTCGCCGATGCGGCGTCGGAGTTGCTTCGAGATGTCTTGGGCCCAGACACCGTCTCTTCGCGCCTTGTCTTTGGTGTCGCGAGCCTTCCACTCGGTTCACCGGTCGAGCTGGAGGTTATCTTGGAAGTGAAGCCCTGATCCGGCCGGCGACCAAGAAATCGAGAAAAGGTGACAGATTTATTTTCTTCCAATATACGAACGCAATAAAAATAGATCTGTCACCATTTGCAGTCACCATTTGCATGGTGCCCCGGGGCCGATGGCCCGGGGTGTCGGTGGCATGCCTCACGAATTGTTTACCCTCCGGAAACCCGCCTGGTAGCAAAATAAGGATAGCGGCCGGCATGCCCTAGCCGGTCCGTCCCTGGGGAAAGGAGCGTCATGAACCGCCAATACGTCGAGGACTTGCTCAAGAGCCTGTACATCATGGCCTCCCTGGTGGAGGCGCGCGACCCGTACACCGGCGGCCACCTCTGGCGGGTATCCCAGTACGCCCGGCTGCTGGCCGAGGACGCCGGGCTGCCCGGCGAGACGGTGGCGCGCATCGCCCTGGGCGGCTTCCTGCACGACCTGGGCAAGATCGGCGTCGCGGACGCCATCCTCAACAAGCCGGGCCGGCTCAGCGACGGGGAGTATGCCGTGATCAAGACCCACCCCGAGGTGGGCAGCCGGCTGCTGGCGGACCATCCCCTGGCCGGGCTGGTGCGCTCCGCCGTGCTGTCCCACCACGAAACGCCCGATGGCCACGGCTATCCCCATCAACTCTCGGGCGAGGCCATCTCGGTCGATGCCCGCATCGTCGGCATCTGCGACGCCTTCGACGCCATGACCAGCAGCCGCCCCTATCGCCGCGGCATGGCCAAGGCAGTGGCGCTGGACATCATACGGGAGCGACTGGGAAGCCAGTTCGACCCCGAGTGGGGCGCCCGCTTCATCGCCCTGGACGGCCAGGGCGTGCTGGACCACATCATCGGCCACAGCGAGCCCGGCATTCCGGTCCAGGTCTGCCCCTTCTGCGGCCCCACCATCGTCGTCACCCGCCGACACGGCGAAGGCAGCCGCGTCTATTGCCGGGCCTGCGGCAACGAGGCCATCGTGGAACGGGACCGGGACCGCATCAGCCTGAAGCCCACCGGCCGGCGCGGCAGCCCCGCCGACTTGGAGCCGGACATCGACCAGGACCTGATCCAAACCCTGGTACGGGACAGCGCTCCCCACCTCGAACCGACCAAGCCCGGGGGGCTTTAGTCGCGCCTGCGGGACAAGACGGGCTTGTAGCCGGCCCGGGCCCGCTGCCAGAACGCGAGTAGCACGACACGCAGACCGAAGGAAGGACCGCACATGCATCCGCGCAAGATCCTCGCCCTGGCGGGCAGCGACCGCAGAGACGGGTTTGTCCACGCCGGTGTGAGCGCCGTGCTGGAGGCGGCACACCGCGCAGGCGCGCAAACCGAAAAGATCTATCTGCTGGATCTGAACATCGAGCTCTGGACCCATTGCCGCAGAGGAGTGTCGCCTTCGTCACCGATACAGTCTCGGTCACTTGCATGCTCCGGCACCTCGGGGAGCCGACCCAGCGGCCGCCGGCCTCTCCCACGCGGGGCCCCGCCGCAGTGGGAGGAGTCCTTCGACCAGAGCCCGGTCCATGACCCGTCCCAGGGCAAGCCGGACCTCGGCTTCGAATTCAACCAGACGGTGAGCTGGTAAGCCCCCGGCACGGCGCCTGTCCGCGACGGGTACGGCAGCGTTGGCGCAGCGCGCCGGGAACACACCCCACGCCAACCTCCAAGCCACCTCAGGGCGCGCCCTCCACCGGCCTGCGGAACGCAAACCCGCCCGCTCGCTCTACGCCACGCCCCATGCCTTGACCGCTTCGTGCCCGGCGCCTACGCTTCCTCCACCATACGGACCGTTGCATTTGCTATCCCTTGACGACACGCCCTAGACTGATCTTTCGCTCCTTTGGGTCCGAGGACAGTCCCCCGGAACCCGTCGTAGTGCGCCAGTGCGTCGCGATCAATACGGAATCGTGCATACGGAAACGCGCTTACTCTTGGGCCTCTCTTGAGAGGAGATCAAAACGATGGCGAGGTTGCTCTCAGTAAATGTGGGCCTGCCACGCAACATCGAGTGGCAAGGAAAAACCGTCTACACCTCCGTCTGGAAAACGCCGGTTCACGGCCGACGGATGGCGCGACGGCTCAACGTCGATGGAGACGCCCAAGGAGATTTGGCGGGGCATGGCGGCGAACACCGGGCAGTCTTTGTCTACCAAATCGACTCTTATCGTTATTGGCAAAACCAGCTCGTTCGAAACGACCTTACCTATGGCCAGTTCGGAGAGAATTTTACCGTCGAGGGACTGGCGGATACTGAAGTGTGCATTGGCGATCATTACCGAATCGGTGACGCCCTGTTCGAAGTGACTCAGCCGCGCGTCACCTGCTATCGGGTCGGCATCCGCATGCACGAGCCGCAGATGGCAGCACTGCTCGTCTCACACGGCAGGCCCGGATTCTATTTCCGAGTCCTGGAGGAAGGCGAAGTCGGCGCCGGCGACGAAATCGTGAAAGTCAAGGCGGGTCCCGAGCGGCTGACCGTCGCCGAGATCAATGCGCTGTTATATTTGCCGGATCACCCGGCGAGCGGGCTCGAACGAGCGTTGCGCATCCCGGCATTGAGCGCCGGTTGGCGAACCTCGTTAGAGGCGTTGCTCGACCGGGAACGGAAAGGCAACGGAACAACCGGTAACCCCGGGCTTGGCCCACCGATGGGCCCGCCGCCCGCATGGCGAGGCTTCCGCTCATTGAGGGTGTCGCGCAAGCTGCACGAAAGCAGCAATGTCACTTCGCTCGTCCTGGAGCCGGCCGACGATGAGCCGCTGACGGCCGGCATGGCGGGGCAGTTTATCGTATTGCGGCTCAGGCCACGGCCCGACGAGAGCGCTCTCCTACGCAGCTATTCGCTGTCGGGCGCGCCGAGCGAGGATCGATATCGCATCAGCGTCAAGCGCGAGCCGCATGGCGCGGCTGGCGCTTACATCGATACGCGGGTTCAGGCAGGCGATATTCTCGACGTAAGCGCACCGCGTGGCAGCTTTACGTTGCGGCAGGGCTCGCGTCCCGTGGTCCTTGTCAGCGCCGGCATCGGCGCCACCCCAGTCCTCGCTATGCTGCACGCACTAGCCGCCGAGCAAACTCCGAGAGAGATTTGGTGGATTCACGGTGCCCGCAACAGCAGCGAGCATCCATTTGCAGCAGAGGTGCGCGAGCTCCTCAAGACCTTGCCCCGAAGCCGCAGCCACATTCGTTACAGTGCGCCAAAGCCAACCGATCGGCCGACTGTCGATTTCGATCAGGTCGGGCGCGTGGGCATGCACGTGTTCGAGGAAATGGGCGTCCCGCCCGAAGCGGACTTCTACATCTGCGGTCCAGCCGCGTTTATGGGCGGTCTCATCGACGGCCTTGCAAGCTGGGGGGTCGTCCGTGACCGCCTGCACACCGAGAATTTCGGGTCAGGCCAGTCGATGACGCCGGGCATCGCCGCGGTCCCCCGGCGTTCGCCGCATCCGCCGGGGCAAGCCGCGGAGGTCGGGTTCCTTGTATCCTTTACGCGCAGCAACCTCGCCGTTCACTGGGGTTCCGCATTCCACAGCCTACTCGAGCTAGCCGAGGCGTGCGATGTGCCGGTGCGCTGGTCGTGCCGCACCGGAGTTTGTCATAACTGCGAGACGGGGCTGATTTCCGGCTCCGTCATCTACCGGCCGGACCCTGTCGAGCCGCCGGCCGAGGGCAGTCTGTTGATCTGCTGCAGCCAGCCCCAAGGTGACATTGCTCTCGATCTTTGATACGGTTGAGGCGGCCTATCGTGCCCGGCCGGTAGATAAAGCGATTTTGAGATCGTCGCCGCGAATTTGCTCGACCACGACCGGCGCCGGCGGGTCAGCGAGCGTGTGACTGCATATGCTCTTTGCATCGACCCGCCATTGGGCCGCCTCCGACACCAACGACTTCGAGGCTGAGCACCCGATTTACCGAGAGGATGCGATGCGCGAGTACCCGCAATCGGGCGAGCGCATCCGCGGCCGGCGCAACATTCAGGCGTCTCGCTTTGTTCAGCCAAGCAGAAAGCGTTTCACAGTGCGGCGGATACTCGGCGCCGCCGACACCTCCCGATCACTGAATTCGTCATCACCTACGATGCACCGCCGTCCTACACGGTGAGCATCATGGAGTTTAGAGACGGGAAGGTGGCCCTCGAGACCCAATACTTCGGCGATCCTTTTGAGCCAGGACCTTGGCGTGCTCAATGGGTCGAGCGGTTGCGCTGAAACCTCGCCGGCATAAGGGTGGCCATCCACCGCTCTCTCGTGCGGAGCTGCCGGTCGATACGGTCTCGCTCGCTCGTTATCTCATCGGAAAGATACTGGTGCGGAAGATGGCCGAAGGCGCCGCCAGCGGCCGCATCGTCGAGACCGAGGCGTATGTCGTCGGCGACGCCGCGGGGCACGCCTACCGCGGGATGACGCCGCGTAATCGGTCGCTCTTTCTCGAGCGCGGGCATGCCTACGTGTACCTCGTCTATGGCAGCGCATCCATGCTGAACGTCTCAAGCGAGATAGCCGGGATTGGGGCTGGTGTCCTGATCAGGGCGCTTGAGCCGCGCGACGGCATACCCATCATGCAGCGAAATCGTCGAGTTGAACGGCTTCGCGACTTGGCGCGAGGACCGGGAAGACTCACCGCGGCATTGCGGGTTGATTCTCGGTTCGATGGGCTCGATCTTTGCCGAGAAGGCCCTCTATGGCTCGGACGCTGTGATCACGAGCCCGGCGAAATCGGGCAGAGCATCAGGATCGGAATCGCGCGGGATGCGAACAGGCTCCTGCGATTTTATCTTCGGGGCAGTCCGTTCGTCAGCGGTCCGAGATTGCTTTCGGAATGAGCGGCCGTATCACGGTCGCTCCCCTCTACATCGAGCTCTATTCGCTACGCGCGAACATGGTGGAGCACCCGGCCGAGTATCCGTGGTCCAGCTACTGCGCCAACGCGCAAGGGGAGCCCTCGGCGCTGCTGGCACCGCATGCGCTCTGCACGGCCTTTGGGCGAGCGGGGGACGAGCCGAGAACCGCTTATCGTGAACTGTTTCGATACCAACTCGACCCGGGGATCATCGATCAGATCCGGGCCGCCACCAACGGGAACTACGCCCTGGGCAGCCCGATCTTTCAGGCGCAAATCGCCCAAGTGCTCGGTCGGCGGGTGACGCCGGGGCGATCGGGCCGGCCAGCGAAAAGTGCAGAGCCCGAGTCGCTGACCTCACCTTGGAGAGAATGATGAAGGGTTAACCGTGGTACGTCCCCTATTGTCCTGCAGGCCTACGGCATCCCGGCACCGCTCACGCACAACACGAAGGACTTCGAGCGCTTTGGAGAGATCATCAGGATTGAGGGGATTTGACGGCATTCATCGAAGCCGTGGTACGCCCCCTATTAGTACTCCTATTATTACTAACGGCAAGCCCGATCCATTGCGTCGCGGCGAGTACCGCCCAGATAAAAAACCAGCTGAGATAATTATTGTGAAAGGCGCTGCCGAGCGGAATAGCGCAACTCGCCAGCAACACCATCGCCCAATAAGCGGGTCTGCCCCGATAGAAATCTCGGCCTGCCAGTGCGGCGACAGCAAGCGCGCCGCAGCCCAGCAGGATTTTGACCAGCGGAACAATTTGCTCGGGCGCAAAGAAAACCCAGGATGTAGAATCTGGCTGCATCTTGGCGCCCCACCACAGCATGTTCAGCAGGAATCCATGTGCATCCAGAAGGAGCCATGGCCCCGCGATGATCGCGCCGGTGGCACACAAAACCGCCAGCGCGCGCCAGGATGGCCGAGCAAACAACACCGGCAGAAACAGGATGCCGGGGAAAATCTTGCACCCCATCGCCAGTCCGACCAGCGCCGCGGGCCAATACCGATGCCCACGTCTGGCGCTGAGCAGTCCCAGAAATCCGAACATCAGCGACCATATGTCGGAGGCGGTGAAAACTACGAAATTCAATATGAGCTGCATGTTCAGTAGCAGGCTCGCAACGGCCAATAAGGCCACCGGACGGCTACCGCCATCGGTCCTCAGCAGCTGCCATACCGTAAAGAGAACGACGGCCAGCGAGATGATCGTACCCAGCGGCGCGGCGACCGGGCCGAGAAGCGCCGCGAAGGGCAAAGACAACAACAAGATGACCGGGCCGTATTTGTAACCCAGTATGGAATATTCCTGTTCGGCGGCGTCATTGCCTGCTTGCGGCGCCGGCAATAGCTGGCTTCTTAATTGCGGATCGAGCGTGTGCCAGTAAGTTTCCAGAGCGTCATCGATTTGTGCGGACGGCAGGGACGGCGCCATGCCTGCCGCAATCCGCTGGGGCAGGCGCACGCGATAGGCTTCTATGTCGAGTAAAGCGCCGCGGCCATACGGATTCTCGCCTTTGAGCAGCCCGAGATCGGCGCGATAGAGATTCTGCCCCTGATCCAGATTGATGCGGCCTGTCGCGGCGGTTCTGTACATCACGCCAATTGCAATCTCGGCGGCAATCAAGCCCAATAGAATCACCAGCCAGGTCATTATTTTGTTCAGACGCACACCGGATTCTGGCCGGTCGCGGAATCGCAGCGGAATAAATGTCATGACAGCAAAGCTCAGGCCGAGCAAAGCCAGCAAAGCGATCTTCGCGAGACCGCGATCCCAGTCGACAAACTGAAACAGCACCGAAACCAAATCCAGCGCCAGCAGCAGCGCAGCCAGACACGCAAACGCTGGCAGCGACAGGTTCGCCTTATCGCCCTGTGTTGTCGTCAAGTTTGCTCCTGCCCGTGTCGCGGCCCTCGCCTTGCTGTCTGAGGTGGCCGGGTCGCGCACGCAAACGGACAATACCGTTTTGCATCAGATGGGTCGATTAATCGGTTTCGGGCGCCACAATGATGGGCAGGGTCGGCCATCTTTTGTGCAGCAGAACTGTCAGGCGCTCGGCCTCGGTTTCCTCGCCGATCCAGCGCAGTTTCAGGACGCGCTTTCTGAGTTCCAGCGACATTTCCGAAAATGCTTGACGCGCCGGAAGCAGCGTATCTGGATGGGTATCCATTGTTTTCTCATTTGGTTTCCTGGTTGTCCCCCGCTCCGAAATTCCCCTTCGTTGAATCGCAACAAATTAGGATTGAGATAGAAATGCGGCGCGCGCGAGTGTATGCTGATGAGCTCCGATGTATCCACCGTTTCCGGTTGCGTGGCAAATGGTCATCAAACCGTACCGCACGGTTCCACAAGCCCCCCCTTTTCATCCCGGGCGGTCGGATTTCCATCCTTAGGTCCGTCAACGCGACCTCCCTGTCGCACCACTCCCGAGTCCGGTTGGCGATCATGACCTTTCCTCTGATAGCCTTCCCGATGCCGATCGACGCTTAAGTGCTCGCCCACATGCACCCCTCACCAACATGGTTTGCCTTCAGACTCGTTGCCCTCGCGCGTTATCCACGACATCCAGGCTCTGCGTCCTGACGTGGCGCCACTAGACAACCGTCATGTACCGAGAGCCCCTTTGCTCCATCGAGGCGTTACCTCTCCGGAGGCCGTGTCCAGCACGACCTAGGCCAGCGCTACCCAGCCCTCATCGCTCTGACGGACTCATGCGCCAGACCTAGAGCCTCTGAATCCCTTCGCTTATCGCTCTGAGCTTCAGTCTTTGCAGGTTGCTGCGAGCCCCTGCTGGCAATAGGCCCTTGCCAGCGTTATCTCCGCCGATCTTTCACCAGATGCTTGAGCCCCTACCCCGGTGGTCCGCACGATGCCCTTGCTCGTTTCTTCCCATGCGACATCGGCCTTCCCCATCCTACCAGCAGGTCGGCATCCCACAACAAGTCCCGTACAGCGACTTCCGTACGGAAGCAATTCTCGAGGCTGCAGCTATTTGCTAATGTTCAGGCCTCCGGTTTTGCTCGCCATTCAGGTCGCTCCTACCGCAGTGCGGCTCGCCGCACCGAGCAGCCGTGGCTTTTACATTCGAGCATATGGCGGTTCGTTTCCTCCCCGCGCATCGGATATGCTAGCCGTCCGAATCGAGCAACTGACGGCGTGAGGACTCGCACCCCACTAGATCCGCAGCCTTGCTGGCCGCTCCGATAGGAATTTGCTTTCAGCCGCCGAAGGCCGAAAGGAAGCCAGCGGCCCCGAAGCAGCGCCCCGCGCCGGTCTGCGACCACCTGTGCTGCACGAAACCATCCTGAACCCCCCGTGGTGGAACCGCCATGGGCCTGAAAAGGCCCTGCTTGACGGCCAAAAGGCCCTGCTTGACGCTGGTGTGCGCAAGTTCCTTGACTTATCGATCTCGTCGCGCGGATGAAGAACACCGTTCGGGACGGGGCCCCGATCCTGCTTGCTGAGATACGCGGGTCATCGCCGATCGCAGCGGAGGCCCCCTCCCGGGCGCCCCGGCGACCACCGGCACAGGCGGCAGGCAGCGCGGCCTCGACCTTCGGCTGGGAGCGTTATGTCGGCCCCACCGGCCAGGGGGTTCCTCGGCATGTCGACCTTCGCCGCCTCAGAGCCCTTGAAAGCGCTTCAGAAGGAGCTCGGGCTCACGCCGACCATGTCGTGGCCGTCGCCAGAGCTCAGCTTGCGGGCGTCACCGACCGCTGACCGGCGAAGCGCAGTCAGGGGCGCTGCGCTAGCGTCACTTTGCCGCCGGCAAACACGCAATTACTCGCTGGTATTGTTTCTTCGGGGCGACGAGTGCCCATCGCCGCACGGACTATATTGTTGTCAGACAGCTGAGCCTGCGGCAGGGCCCCAGGCTCGGCCTCGCGCCGCTCCGCACTCGGTTTCCGGCGGCCGAATTGGGAGCGCCTCTCTCCTCGCAAGCTTGCGGCCTTCCATGTCACGACGATCATCCTCAAAAACACCTGACATTGGGTGCTCGAGGGAAACCCGCAGAAGGCAACCGCAGTGCTGGTGAAGTTTTTGTCAACCGGATCGCAGGGGATCGACCAGGGGATGTTGAAGCTCACCCCCTGCTGCGCCGAGCGCATACGCGAGGCAGGCCGCGATGACCGGTAACGTCCTGGCCACCCCTTCGGGGTCTGCCCGCGCGGCCGAGCGGATCTTCCCGACGTTGACGCCGGCTCAGATCGCGCGCATCGCGACCCATGGACAGGTACGTGCTACCCGGCGCGGCGAGGTCATCTTCAAGCCGGGCGACCCGGTCATACCCTTTGTCGTGGTCACGGCCGGCCGCGTCGAGATCGACCGCCCCTCGGGCGAGGACGGCGTGGCCGTCGCCAGTCTGGGGCCGGGTCAGTTCGGCGGCGAGATCAGCATGCTCGCCGGCCGGCGCGCCTTGGTGCGCGCGCGCGTCAGCCAGGCGGGCGAGGTGATCGAGCTGGCTCGCGAACAGTTGTTGGCACTGGTACAGACCGATGCCGAGCTGAGCGGGCTCATCCTGCGCGCCTTCATCCTCCGCCGCGTGGAGCTGATCTCCCGCGGGCTCGGCGACGCCGTGCTCCTGGGCTCCGACCATTGCGCCGGAACGCTGCGCGTCAAGGCGTTTCTGACACGCAACGGGCATCCGTATTCATACATCGACCTGGACCACGACAACGACGTCCAACAGTTTCTCGACCGGTTTCATGTCACCGTTGCGGACGTGCCGGTGCTCATCTGTCGCGGCGAGGTCGTACTGCGCCGCCCCACCAATCAAGAGATCGCGGACTGCCTGGGCTTCAACACCGGTATAGATGCGACCCAGGTACGCGACCTGGTCATCATCGGCGCCGGACCGGCAGGGCTCGCGGCGGCTGTGTATGCCGCCTCGGAAGGGCTCGACGTCCTGGTGCTGGAATCGAGCGCCCCGGGGGGCCAGGCCGGGTCGAGCTCGCGGATCGAGAACTACCTCGGCTTTCCAACCGGTATCTCGGGCCAGGATCTCACCGGCCGGGCATACACCCAGGCGCAGAAATTCGGCGCCCAGGTGATGATTGCCGAGCCCGCCACGCGCCTCAGCTGCGACCACCTGCCCTATGGCGTCGAGATCGGCGGGGACCGGCGCGTGCCGACGCGCGCGATCATCATCGCGACCGGCGCGGAGTACCGTAAACCCGCGATAGAGAACCTGGCGCGCTTCGAAGGCGCAGGCGTGTATTACGCCGCGAGCTTCATGGAGGCGCAGCTGTGCGTCGACGCCGAGGTGATCGTGGTCGGAGGCGGAAACTCGGCCGGCCAGGCCGCGGTGTTTCTCGCACAGACGGCGCGGCGTGTGCACATGCTCGTCCGCTCCAATGGGCTCGCCCAGAGCATGTCGCGCTATCTGATCCGGCGCATCGAAGAAACCTCCGGCCTGGTCCTGCGAACGCAAACGGAGCTGACCGCCCTCGAAGGCGGCATCCATCTCGAGCGCGTGCGCTGGCGCGACGCTCACACCGGCCACAGCGAGACCCGGGACATCCAACACGTCTTCTTCATGGCCGGCGCCGAGCCCAACACGGGATGGCTCGACGGCTGCGTGGTGCGCGACGCAAAGGGGTTCATCAAGACCGGCCCGGCACTTTCCGAGGCGGAGCTCAGCGCGGCGCATTGGCCGCTCCCTCGCGCCCCTCATCTGCTCGAGACGAGTGTCCCCGGGGTGTTCGCCGTCGGCGACGTTCGCTCAGGCAGCATCAAACGGGTGGCGTCGGCGGTCGGCGAGGGGTCGATTGCGATCGCCTTTGTCCATCAGGTGCTCCGCGAGTAACAGGAAAGGATCATGGCTGCCAAAATCTGCGCTCATCTAAGCTCGCTGACGAGCCTGAAAGAGCCGAAACGGCGCGAATGCGAGGCGTGCGTCGAGATCGGTGCGACCTGGGTCCATCTGCGGACCTGCCAGACCTGCGGTGCAACCCTGTGCTGTGACAGCTCGCCCAATCGCCACGCCAGCAAACATGCGCACGCCAGTGGCCATCCCGTGATCGCCTCGGCCGAGCCCGGAGAGCGCTGGCTATACTGCTATCCGCACGATGCCTTCGCCGAATATTGACACGCGGTGCCGGGCACGGGGCATGCCGTTGCCACTCCTGCAGCGGGCAGCCCGTGAGCCGTCGTCAAGGCCGCCTCGGATGTCCCACGACCACCCTTGCATGCGCCCGGGCCATCGCGAGACCGTCTTCGTGGCAAGCGCTGGGCCGCTCGGCCCGGCCCGTCGCCCCGCATCATGAATGACCCAGCGGTGAGTGGATCAGGCGATCCCGCGACCGAGATCCAGGCCCCGGTGGCAGCGACCAATCGCCTCGCCCCCCCGGTGGACGAGCTCAAGGATCATCTGCTCGGACCCAGGGACGCGCCCATCACCCTGGTGGAATACGGCAGTTACGCCTGCCCGTACTGTCGCGCCGCCAACGAGCGCATCACGCAGGTGCGCACTCAGCTCGGCGATCGTCTGCGCTACGTGTTCCGTCATCGTCCGCTGATCGGCAGCGAGCTGGCACAGCCTGCCGCCGAGCTCGCCGAATCGGCCGCGGATCACGAGCAATTCTGGCAGGCACACGTCACCCTGATGACGCGCTCCCACACGCTGACCAGGGACGACCTGTACGCCGTCGCCGAGACGATCGGCCTGGCGCGGCTGGATGCCGAAACCCGGCGGGAGGTCACCGAGCAGGCCAGAAGGCGGGTGAATCTCGACATCGAGAGCGCACGGGCGAGCGGTGTGCACTACACGCCCACCTTCTTCATCAACGGGCGCCGCTACGACGGACCCTGGGATGAAAGCTCCTTCGCCGATGCGATGCTCGGCACCCTCGGCCACCGCGTGCGCTCGGCCGCCCTGACCTTCGCGAGCTGGGCCCCCTCGGCTGGCGTGCTGCTGCTGCTCGCCTCGGTCCTTGCCCTCGCACTCACCAATTCGAGGCTCGGCCCCGCCTTCGCTGCCTTCTGGCATACCGATGTCGGACTCACGTTCGGCGAATCGGCGTTCCGGATGTCAGCGCTGGATTGGGTAAACGACGCCTTCCTGACGGTCTTCTTTCTCGTGGTGGGCCTCGAGATCAAACGTGAGGTCACTGTCGGCCATCTGGCGAGCCCGCAGGCGGCGGCATTGCCCATCGCCGCGGCGATCGGCGGCATGGCCGTGCCGGCCGCTCTCTATCTTCTCGTCATCGCGCCCGGCCCCTGGGCGATCGGCTGGGGCGTGCCGATGTCGACCGACACCGCCTTTGCGGTGGCCTTGATCGCCATGCTGGGGGCGCGGGTGCCGATCGAGCTGCGCATCTTTCTGACCGCCGCCGCCATCGTCGACGACATCGGTGCGATCATCGTGGTGGCGATCTTCTATTCCGGCGACCTGGTCATCGGCTATCTCGCCGCTGCAGCGGCGATCACCGCCGGGCTGGCGGTACTCAACCGATCCGGCGTCTATCGCGTCTCCCCCTACATCTTGATGGGCATCGCGCTCTGGGTCTGCGTCTTCGCCGGCGGCTTGCACGGCACCCTCGCCGGTGTCGTCCTGGCCGCACTGATCCCCACACGACCGCCGCCAGACTACAAAACCCTGGCCATGCAGGCGGACACGATCCTGACGGCGGAGGCTCAGCATAGCGGGGAGCAATTCCGCCGCGGCCCTTCCTCGCCCGCGCTGGCGGCCCTGGACGCGATCCATGATCGTCTCGAATCCCCCGCGGACCGCCTGCTGCGCACCGCCGCACCGCGCTCGAGCTACCTGGTGCTGCCGGTCTTCGCCTTGGCCAATGCAGGGGTCAGTCTCACACCGGGCGTCTTCGACCAGCACGGCGCGCTTCTGATCGCGATTCTCGTCAGCCTGGCCATCGGCAAGCCGTTGGGATTCCTCTCGGCCTGCGCCCTGGCTGTTCGCCTGGGCCTTGCGCGCAAGCCGAGCGCATACTCCTGGCGACAGATCATTGGCGCCGGCGCCCTGGCCGGAATCGGCTTCACGATGTCGCTGTTCATCGCCGGGCAGGCGTTCCCCGGCCCCGGTGACTTCGCCGCAGCCAAGCTTGCAGTGCTCGCCGCTTCGCTGCTGTCGTCGCTGATAGGGGTGGCGCTGCTCTGGAGGCCTCCGGCGAGCAGGGCGGTGTAGGAAGCGACACGCCGCCATCGGCGGGGCCTTGCCCGGCCAAGCTCCGTTCGTAATCGGAGGCCTGTAACGCAATCCCTTGCGTGCGGCGTGCCGCCACAGTAGCCATTTTTCGACTGATGGGAAATGGGAGGCCTGACCCCGGTCCCCCTGCGGGGTCGTCCCCCCTTCGGGAACCTCGCGATGCTGATACCATCAACACCGGGCGCTCCCTTATTGGCTCTGACGCGTTTCCACGCTTCGGCTATACTCGCAGGCGATGCGATGTATTCCACCGGTGCAAAATCGATAGGAGATGGCTCCGTGACGCGCCGAGCACCCAAATCCCCGGCCGGGGTTAGGGAGTTACTTGAGCTCACGGGCATGCCCACTCACACTGCCTTCAGACCTTTGTTCGGAATCGCCCTCGGGCTTCTTCCAGACATCGGGTCGCCCCTTTGCTCTTGCCGTCGGCTAGTACTTTTTGAAGTTGTCACTATGACTTCTTCCCGGAATATGTACAGGGGACTCGCACTCCATAAGATCATGCCCACGCCGGGCACACATAATGCGTCCAGGCGGACGTCCCTGACGGGCCGCCGCTTAACTCAAACGTCGGGCATTCGCATTGCCCCGTTGAATCTAGTCATCTCCCAAAAGAGGTCCATCATGCAAAGCAATCCTGTTGTCTGGTTTGAAATTTACGTGCAAGATATGCAACGGGCGAAAAAATTTTATGAATCCGTACTTGATATCAAGCTAGAAAAGATGCCCGCTCCGACATCGGAAATGGATATGGAAATGTGGGCATTCCCGTCTGATAAGGCGACTACGCAAGCTTCGTATGGCGCATGTGGCATGCTGGTGAAAAAGGAGGGCTTTCCCTCCGCCGGTGGTGGCACGCTGGTTTACTTTGGCTGCAGAGACTGTGCCGTGGAATCCTCACGTGTTGCAGCAAATGGGGGCACGGTCGTGAAAGAAAAAATGTCCATTGGTGAGCACGGCTTCATCGCCTTGGCTCGCGATTCCGAGGGAAACATGATTGGTCTCCACTCCATGTAAGGAGTCCAGCACCATGCCCAATCGAGTAAGGGCGGGTGTTTAGCCCGCCTCCCCACACGACCTAGCATACCGGTCCGTACTAGGAGCCTGTCCGACTTTCAGTTGCTACAGGCTCGTACGCGGATTTGAGCGGGCTCATCGGCGAGAACTTGCCCCAAATTCGCGTAGCGCAGGACAAATCGTTCATTTTCTAAACAAATGTTGCTTAGTGGTCGAAAGTTCGACAGGCTGCTAGGCGGTTCACGAGAAGGGAGCACAGGACGATCTCAGGCATAACCACACGCCTCGGTTCAGCGGATGACCGTTGCGGGTCGAGCTCGGACAAGTGTTTCACAGGGGGAGTGCCACTCTAACCCAAGTAATGGCCAGGGAGACCTGGCGGCGCTCGGTCCTCGTTTCGTACGAAGGCCTGACAGACGAGACCCTGGCGTCGGCCGTCCGGGAGATCGTCGCCGGACGGATCGACGGCGACCTTGGCGGCCATGTCGTTAAGAAGCGGGTCGGCCTCCAAGGTCGAGGCAAACGCGGTGGGGGGCGCCCGCTCTGCTTCATGCCGCTGCTCTAGGGGCTGTTGACAATTGCCGTTCGCGCTCCGATTACGGCCCTTTTCCGCGCTGACTGTGTTGCGGCTCGTCGCCATAGATCCACTCTTCCTCCTCACCGCGCCTTGTCAGCACGAACAATCGCTCGCAATCGCCCTCGCTCAGATAAATGTCAACAGCCCCTAGCGCTCCACGGCAGGGCGGCGGGCCCGCGGCTCGGGCAAACCAGCTTCGAGCCGCGCTCCGCTTTCAGCAATCACAGGTCACAGTATTCGAGCAGGTCGGTTGGCACCGGATGGTCGTGGACCCACTGGATCACGGCACGGGCATCGTCTGCGGCCTGGGCGAACCCCCAGACGTTGGTGCCAACGAAGCCGGTGTAGTCACCGTGATCGGTCAGCCCGCCGACACGGTCGGCGGCGTTCGCCAAAGGCGGAAACACCAGCGGAAGGATTGCCTCCCGGACGATCTGTGCGCTCACATCCATCGGTAGGGCGTCGTTTTCGCCCGGCGGGGAGGTGGGGCTGATGATCTTCAGGTAGCACACCTGACCAGGGTAGCTGGCCGAGCGATCGTAAACGAAGCTTCCGAAGTTGAAGTAACCCCCCGGATGGGGTGCTCCGTAAAGGCTCCGTGCCTCCGCCGTGATGTCGGTGGCGATCGTCCGGATCTGGGTGGTATAGACGACCACGTCGATGCCGACAAAGCCGCTCTTGTCGCCCGCGGCGCCGAGCATGGCCGCCGCACGGTCCAACAGATGCAGGGCCCCCGTGTGTCCCGCCGGCCGCGCAGGCATAGGGACTGCCGCGCCGCCGCTCACGTCAGCATGGGAGAGCTCACCGGCCTCGAGGATCCGTTCGAAGCCCGCCAGGTTCTCCAGCGGCGCGTCGATGGTCTTAACGACCGGCACGCCGTCGACCTCGTAGCTGACCATCAGGCGCCCCGCCTCGTCGAGGGCGATTAAGCCACCGGGTATGCTCGCCGAGGTCACCATTTCGACGAGTGCATGGTTGATGACTTCATCGGGGGCACGCGCGCTGCTCAGCCGCCCGAAGTCCGCCTCTGTGGAGCACTCTGCGTATTCCTCAGGGATCTCGCCGTCCACGAAGGGGATGTACCTGGCATCAATGCCCAGCATCGCATAGACGGAATGGGCGGCCACCGGAGCCAGCTGTGTGAAGATCAGGGGGCAGCCCGCTTTGTCACCGACCATGATCGGCTGGGGCACTTGCGTCCACTGATCCTGGGGCCCCAGCCCCAGGGTAGTGATCGGAACGCCGTTCACATCCCGGTCGATCAACACCATGTCTCCATAGAGGTCCGGGCTGTCGGGTTTGCCGCCGCCGCCACGACCTCCGCCCGACCAACTGGGGGGTTGGGCGAGCAGCGGGCTCGATGTCATCGCGAACGTGATCAGCGCCAGGAGTAAGGCTCTTGTTCTCATGATGCTCTCCTTGGTCTTTCTTGACGGGGCGGTCCGTGTGAGCAGCCGACCTCGACCCCCTTGCAGGAAGGCCGCGCAGACCCGCTGTCGGTATCGGGCTCACAAACCCCAGCGCCTGTGCGGGACCTGCGCCGACTCCTATTACAACCATGGCCCGGCACTGACTCGGCGCCTATGAGGCGTATGCCTCATAGGCTCGGAAGCTTTATGCAGCCGAGGAGCCAAAGCCCGACGTGAGCGCAGTGATCAGGGTCTTACCAGACCCTCGCGGATAGCGAAGTGTGTGAGTTGCACCCGGTCATGGATACCGAGCTTCTCCATGATATGCGTGCAGTGGCGATCCACCGTCTTGACGCTGATTCCAAGTTCAAGGGCGACCTGCTTCTTGGCCATGCCTAGGGCGATCTGGCGCAGCACCTCCCGCTCCCGGTCGGTGAGCAGATCCGAGCGGGTGCATGGCTCGCAGGACAGGTGCGCCGTCCTCTCGCCGACGACGATTCGGGCCTGTACGTCAGGCGAGAAATAGATCCGGCCCCGGCCCGCCGCGCGGATCGCCTTTACCAGCGTATCGATCGGCTGCGCCTTGGTGACATAGCCAGAAGCCTGCACTGCCAGCGCGGCCTCGACGAGCTGATCCGTCAGATAGGCGCTCAGAAAGACGATCCGCAGCCCCGGGTCGTGGCTCTTGGCCAGGCGAGCGGCGTCAAAGGGCGAGGGGCCGGGGAGGTCGATGTCGAGCACAAGCACGTCCGGGCTCAGCTCCCGTAGCCGGTCGAGGATGTCCCTCGCGTCCGCAAGCGCACCGACCACCCGGATGTCCGGTTCTTCCTGCAGCCGCCGGGCGAGGGCGTCGCGAACCAGGGCGTGGTCGTCGATCAGCAGCACAGAGAGCGGGACGCTCATTCCGCGGCCTTCCTGTCCGGCGGAGTCCTTGTGTGCACACCCACCAGCCTGGCGAGCTCGCCCATCGAGAATGGCTTGCGCAGCACCAAGGCCTCACCTGCGATGCGGTCTTCCAGATCGGGAGCCACGAGGGCGGTGGTCAGAATCACCGGCACCTCCTGATCGATCCGACGCAGCTCGCGAAGGCAGTCGAGGCCGGTGCGCCCCGGCAGATCCAGGTCGCAGACGACAAGGCGGATGTTCGGCCCCTGCACCTCGAATGCCCGAAGCGCTTCGTTTCCGTTTCCTGTGGCAATCACCCTGTGCCCGAGGGACTCGAGCGTGGCTCTCATGATCTCGCGGACGTAGGGGTGATCTTCCGCGAGCAGGATAGTCCCGACCGCGTCGCTACGCGGTGCGGGGACCTGCGCCGACGCCGTGTCGCCGCCTTGCGTTGCCAGGGGCAGCCTCATGGTGAAGGTGGAGCCTTTCCCGGGGTTAGACCGAAGCTCCAGTTCTCCGCCGTTCGCGGCGACGATGCCCTGCACGATCGACAGACCCAAACCCGTCCCCTGTCCGTGGGACTTAGTGGTGAAGAACGGCTCGAAGATGTGGGGCTGCACCAACGGAGACATGCCTTCGCCGTCGTCGCTAACCGACAGCTCAACCCAATCCTCGTTAGCTACGCCCCGGGGTCGATCGGCAGTGCCGCGCCGGCGGAGCGAGAGGGTCAGCCGGCCCCCGCGGGGCATGGCGTCGCGGGCGTTGATGCCAAGATTGAGCAGCGCACGGCCCAGCTGGCCTCGGTCCGCGTCGACCCATGCATCCAGCCCGCCCTCGATCTCCGTGATCACTTCGATCGACGCCGGCAGCGTGCGCCGGAGCAACTCGGCCTGATCGGCTGTCAAGCGCGTTAGGCTTACACGCTCGCGCCTGAGCGGTTCCCGGCGGGTAGCCATGAGCAGGGACTGGGTCAGCGCGGTTCCATCATCAACCGCCCGGTCGACGCCCGCCAAGGCGGATAGCGCCGCGTGGCCCCGGGGCAGGGATCGCCGCGCAACGTCCGTGTAACCGGATATGGCGGTGGATAGGTTATTGAAGTCGTGAGCGATTCCGGCGGCCAACTGTCCCAGGGCTTCCATCTTCTGGACCTCCCTGAGCTTCGCCTCCGCCTCGCTGCGCCGGGCGGCGGCCGATACCAGGGCCCTGCGCCAGTCTCCCGATCGCCGAATAAAGGTAATCCACAGCAGCACGGATACCACGAAAGCGGCCCCGGCCGGTACCAGCGAGGCCAGCTCCCGGTTGCGCGCCGAGTGTACCCTTTCCTCGAGGTCCTCCCGCACCGCAGAGATGAACCGCTCGACGTGGCCGTCGAAGCGCTCCGCCATGGTCCGGTGCTCGGGGCTGGCGAGAAGATCCAGGGCCTCTGCTCGGCGCCCCTGAATTGCGAGAGCCAAAGCTCGGGCCTCGAGGGGCTGCATGGCCGCGTGGATTCGCGCGATGGCGCGGATCTCTGTTTTCTGAGCGGCCGGGAAGTCGCGCTGCAGCGCCGCGTCGATCACTTCCGTGAACTTTGCTTGAGCGTTCTGGTATTTCTCCCCCCAGGTCGGCTCGCCGGTGGCTGCCGCCATGCTCAGACAGGTACTGTGGTGTCGTTCCAGATCGAGAACGGAACTCCGCAGCTCCTCGGCGCGCACGAAGTGCGACGCTACGTCTTCCCCGATTCGGTAGGACTCGCGAACGTGCCATGCCTGCCACAGCAATATGCAGGACGTCAGCGCCGCCGCCAGGGCGATCCAGGCCAGGGGAAAGCGCAGCTGCAGGTCGTTCGGTACAGGGTCCATGGGAGATCCTAGCCCATCTTTAACATAGGGTCCGGCAATTATTCATGTTTTCAATGAGTTAGCGTTCTGCGGGATGCCGTTATGGCACTACAGGGTTGTTGTCGCCTGCGGGCGCACGTCGATGACGGTCTTCTCCGTTCCGCCCGGGCGGTCCGATATCCCGAGGGCATCGTAGATGAGCTGCTGGCGAGGCTCGGCACGGGTGCTCTTGCGGATGTGCGCGATGGCCCCGTCGGCGCATTTGAGCTCGCCGGTGACCCGGTCCTGACCGGCGAGCTGGCGGCGCACCCCTTCCCAGCTCAGGTCAATCTCGCAGGCCTTGAGCTGAAAGCGAATCATGTGCATCAAGTGGTAGGCGAGCACCGAGATGAACAGGTGCGCGCTCACGCGATCGGTCTTCTGATGAAACACCGGGCGTAGACCGAGCTCGGATTTGAGACTGCGAAACACCGCGTCTTGTGCAGACCGCGGGCGAGCTTGTCTAATGCGACCTCGAAACGTTTGGCAAAGAGCTCGTCGATGCCCCGATCCTGCGTCTCGCGCTGCGCCGAGTGGCAGTACAGCTGCACCTCGCCCGTGTCGGCATTGACCAGTCGATTGACCCGTGCGCTCACGCGTGTACAAAAACTCCTCCAGCGCTGGCTTATTGTGCAGCAGCTGATCCGAAACACGGTAGAGCTACATCAGGCTTATCGCCGAGAAATCGTAGGCGATCAACTCGCCAAGCGCACTGTGCTGCTGCAGCCACGCGTGGGTGTGTAGCTCGCTGCCCGGACTGACCATGCGCCCAATGACCGTGCCGATGGCCGCGGCACACTGAGGTCGGGTAAATCCCAGCGCCGCGAGCTTGTTGTCCAATCCCACCTGGCGCACCGCTTCCAGGGCCACGTGCTCGAGCGACACACTGCGCGGGCGCACCAGCTCCAGCGCGTGTAGATCCACGCGCTGATAATCGGGCGCCTCGGGGCTCTGTGCGTGCTCGTCACGGGCTCTGGCGCGGCGGCCAGAATCTTATGTCATTGATTTTACTGAATACAGCCCAGCCGCGATCCCAGAAATCGGCCCAAAATCGGCGAAAATGGGGGGTGACGTGTTAAAGATGGGCTAGGGTACGTGTCTCGGATCTGGCGTTGATACGCCTGAGTCCTGGAAATCCTCCCGAGGAGCGCAACGGTGAGCACAAAGATCCTTTTTGTGGGGCTCGATTCCGCCGACAAGGACCTCATTGTTCAATGGTCCGGGGCCGGCGAGCTGCCCGTGTTTGCACGGTTGCTGGAACAGGGCGCGCGAGCGGTAACCCGCAACCCTCCCGGTTTGTTCGTCGGGGCGGTCTGGCCGTCTTTTTACACCGGCTGGCGGGCGGTCAAGCACGGCCGTTTCGCCTATCGGCAGCTGATCCCAGGCACCTACGAGACCCGGGAGATGGACACGTCGGACATCCCTGGCGTCCCGTTCTGGCGGCACCTGAGCGACGCGGGAAAGCGCGTCGGTATCATCGACGTGCCGAAGAGCCGGGTCACTCGGGACATCAATGGGTTTCACCTGGTCGACTGGGGGACCCACGATGCGGACTGGAAGGTGGGTTTTCATGGGTGGCCGGAGCCCTTGGCGGAGGACATCCGCCGTCGTTACGGCACGGACCCGGTAGGGCCATGCGACCGACCGGGGCGCGGAATCGGCGAATTTCGCAAGCTTAGAGACGGGCTGCTGCGCCGCGTCGAGTCTAAAGGGAGGCTCTCGAGGGAGTTGCTGGCCCTGGGCGGATGGGATTTCTTTGGGACCGTATTCAGTGAAACGCATTGCGTGGGACACCAGTGCTGGCATATCCACGACCCGACACACCCGCACCACAGCGAGTTGCTGGCAGCGGCGCTCGGAGACCCGCTCCTGACGGTCTACAAGGCCCTGGATCGTGAGGTGGGCATGCTGATCGATGCCGCGGGCCCGGACGTCACCGCCTTCGTTCTGGCGAGCCACGGGATGCGCTCGAACTACGCGGCGACGTACTTCCTCGACGACATCCTGCGTGCCCTGATGCGGACGCCCCAGACGCGAGGCAGGATCTACCGGGTGCTGATCCACGCCTGGGAGCTGCTTCCGATGCCTGTCCGTGGGTTTCTGAAGCCGCTTCAGAACCGGGTCCGGGAGGATCTGCTCGGGGGCGACCGGGCGGGTCGGCGCTGCTTCCAGGTCCCGAACAACGGTGTCTACGGAGGGATTCGCGTGAACCTCAAGGGACGTGAGCCGGCAGGGCGGGTGGCCCCCGGCGCTGAGATGGACGCCCTTTACGACGAGCTGGACGGCCAGCTCTCCCTCTTGATCAATCCGCGGACCGGGGCGAAGCTGGCTCGGCACCTCTGGCGGCTCCAGGATTGGTACGAGCAGGGCGTGCAGCATGAGCTGCCGGACTTCTTCGTCGAATGGAACAGGGACAGCTTCATCGACTCGGCGCAGATACCCGCTAAGGCGCTGGTGGAGGTCCCCTACCTCGGTACCCGTACCGGCGACCACCAGAACGCGGGGCTGCTTCTTGTGCAGGGAGCCCGGCTTGCCGGCGGCACCGAGCTGCCGCCGATCGACGTGGAGGATCTTGCGCCGACCTTTTGTCGAATGCTCGGAGTGGAGGCGCCGGGGCTCGACGGCCGCGCCATCGGCGCGCTCGCCGACTGAGGCCCGATGCACGTCGCCCTGATAAACACCCACTATGCGCCGGATCTGGAGGGCGGGGCAGAGCGATCCCTGAAGGTCCTGGCCGACGGCCTGGTGGGTCGCGGTGTCGATGTCTCGGTGATATGCCTTGCAGCGGGCGAGCGGGCCGGTACCGAGTGGATCGACGGCGTCCGGGTGGTATACCTGCCCGCCCCGGGGCTTCGGTGGCCGATCGCCCCCGATCCCCGGTACCCGTGGCGCGGGCTGCCGGCCTGGGCAAAACCCCTCTGGCACATACAGGAGAGCTGGAGCCTGGCCGGGCGCCGGCGACTCCTTCGGGTGCTCGACCAGCTGCGGCCGGACTTGGCGCACACCAACAATCTTCTGGGGCTGAGCGCATTATGCTGGGGTGCGATCCGGTCGCGCGGGCTGCCGCTGGTGCATACGTTGCGCGATTACCAGCTTCTCTGTCCCCGGGCCCAGATGATCAAAGCGGGGAGCCCTTGCCAGAGGCAGTGCCTGGCCTGCCGCCTCTACGCGATGACGCGCAAGGGGGCGTCGCGCCGGGTCGACGCGGTGATCGGCAACAGCAACTTCATACTGCAGCGACACCTCGACCTGGGATTCTTCACCGGCGCCCGGGTCCGTCGGACGATCTACAACGCCTGCGAGGCGCCGCGCCTGGCCCACAGGGCCAAAACAGGGGGCCGAGGGCGCCCGCTACAGCTGGGTTATCTCGGCAAGCTGATCCCTGCCAAGGGGCTGCACCGGCTCCTCGACACGCTGGACACGCTCCTGCGCGACGACCGCGTAAACGTCGTTGTAGCAGGTGCCGGAGACCCGCGCTACGAGCGCGGACTGAAGGGAAGGCTCGGGTCGGAAAGGGTGAGGTTCCTCGGTTGGGTCAGGCCGGAGGTGCTGTTCGAGCAGGTCGACCTGTTGGTGGTGCCCTCGTTGTGGGAAGAGCCGCTGTCGCGGACGCTGTTCGAGGCCTATTGTCACGGCCTGCCCGTGATCGCGACCCGGCGCGGTGGAAGCCCCGAAGTGATCGACGAGGGTAAGACGGGCTACTGCTATGACCCTGAACAGCCCGAAGAGCTGCGCTCGCTCGTCGCGAGCTTGATCGAGCAGCCATCGATGCTCATAGAGCTTGCACAGGGGGCCGCCGCCATGGCCGCTCGATTCAGGCCGGATCGGCTCGTAGATGACTACCTGGGCCTCTATGCCGAGCTGACCGGTCGCTGAGGGGCGGCTCCGTGCGGGAGCAGCTCCTTCGCAGGTCGGGCGTCGAGGGCGTCGAACGATTCACCGAGCAACGCGCACAGCGTCGGCGCCAGCTCCAGCACCGACAACGGCCGACCCAGCCGACCGGGCCGGATGCCCGGGCCGGCCAGGCAGAACAGGCCCTCCGGACGGTGATCGCCGGTGCGCCGCTCCCTGCTGTCGACACGAATCCGGCCGATGCGCGGCGAGCTGACGGCGCGGATCGGATGGGATTTCCGCCATTCCACCATCAGGTCCGGGAGGCTGTCGTCGGGACGGCGTCGATAGAGTGCGTCGCTGCGGATGACCCGCTCGACCAGCCGCTCGCCGGTCTCGTCGTTCATCACCTCCAGCAGCGCTTCGGTCAGCTCGCCGCAGACTCGATCGAAGTCTCTTCCCGGCGAGACCTTGCCGTTCGGCTCGCGTCCCTCCAGGTTGATCCTGACCGCCCCGAAGTCCGCGTTGCTGTGGAGCGCGAAGAAGCGCCTGGACGCACGCTCTCGTGCGAGGAGCAGGTTCCGGCTGGTCTCCTGAGGCGAGCGCAGCTTCGTCCGGAGCGCCAGGGGGAGAAGATGCCAGACCTCCCGAGCCCCTTGATAGGCCAGCGTGCGGGCGCTGCGGCTTCGATCGAGTCGACGCAGGATCGTGTCGATCACAGGCTGTCCGGAGATGTGGGGCCCCATGCCAAGACTGGAGAAGAGTGCGACGTAGGTTTGCGGATTAGCCCTGCCGGCGAGGGCGCCGATTGCGTCGTCGATCGCCTTGTAGACGTCCTTCACCGGATCGCCGATGCGGCCCTGAAGCTGCTTGTCGAAATTCCACGTCGTTTCATCGGTGAGATGCCAACAGTGGTGGCCCACACTATGGCTCTCTCCGTAGCTGACCATGAACAGCGGCCACTCCTCGCGGCCGAGCAGATCCAACGCCATGCTCGTTCGCGTGCGGATCTTCCCCAGCAGGCTGTCGCGAAATCGACCGATCGCCTCGCCGCTACCGTCTCCAATGGCCAGATCGGACCAGCCAAATGCGCGAGGGGGCCACCTTGCGATGATCTCCGGTCCGAGCTCCTCCGGCAGGGTCTGCATCATGGCCTCCGGGAAACGCAATTCGTCGAAGTAGTCGGCGTCGTGCGCCCCCCAGGCGGCGATCTGAATCCCGTTGACCCGGCCATCCACCGCGCTCTTCGCAAGGTCGATCACAGCGGTGCGGTGACCCCGCTCGCCCAGGCGGACCCAGAATGGGGCTCCGCCGATCTCGGACAGCAGTACCTTGCGCACCTCGTAGGTCCCTGGGATCAGCTGACGCTCGGCGTACTTGCCGTGGGTCTCGAGTTTTTGCCCGGTGTTGAACGATGGCCAGATCGGGCCGACGTAGAGTCCGCTGTTCTGCGGCAGGGTCGCACTCCACGCCGAGCGATTTAGCAATGCCTCAAGGTTCGGCAGCTCGCCGCGCCCCGCCCATGCGAGCAGCAGGCCTTTCTCGGCGCTATCCAGACAGATGCAGATGACTCGTGGAGCGGTCACAGGCTCTTGAATTCCTTAGGTGCGACTGTTGAATCGCCGGGCCTTTCAAACTGCGCCCGGATTACGCTCATGGTGTCCGCCGCGGTGCGTTCCCAGGAAAACTCTGCTGCGCGCTCCAACCCCTTGGCTCGCAGTGTCTCGCGCAAGGCCGAGTCCGAGATGACCGCGGCGATCCCGTCACGGATGCTCGTCACGTCATGCGGATCGACGAGCAGCGCGGCATCGCCGGCCAGCTCGGCGAGCGCTGACCCTTCGGAGGTCACGACCGGCGCCCCCATCGACATCGCCTCCAGGACAGGCAGGCCGAAACCCTCGTATAGGGAAGGGTAGACGAAGACGTCACAGCAGCGGTACAGGTGAGCAAGCGTCCCGTCATCGACTTGACCCGCAACGATGATGTCGTCTCCGTAGGGCCCGGATAGCGCGTCGTCCAGCGCATGGGTCCGTTTCCAGCGGGCGGCGCCGACAATCACCAGTCGGTGCGGGATCGACAGCTGCGTCTTGATCTGGACGAACGCCGCGAGCAGACGACCCAGATTCTTGCGTGGGTGCAGGGCGCCGACATAGAGAACAAAAGGAAGGTCGTCTATGCCCCATTCGACGGGAAGGTCGGGGCCTGAAGCAGGGGCTGGCTTCGGAAGATCTGCGCCTAATCGTATGACCGAGACATTAGTCTCCGCCACCCCGAGAATCCTGAGGATGTCCGATTTCGAGTGCTCGGACACCGTGATGATGTGGGCGGCGCGCCGCGCGGCGCGGCGCATGTACCACCTCTGATAGAGGCCGTGGACCGCGTAGTAGGTCTCGGGAATAACGAATGGCGTCAGGTCGTGCATGATCACGATCGCGCGCCCTGCCCCCCAGATCGGCATCAGGTTGTTGGTGAACAGGGAAAGCTGTGGGCGCAGGCGTCTGAGCAACAAGGGCACCAGGAGGTGGGGAAAGAAAAATTGATCCCAGAGCACCTGCGGCATGAATGGCGGCGCACGCAGAACGCGCTGATCTACCGCTGCACCGGAAAACAGGCTGTTCGGCGCGTTCGTCAATACGCACAGTTCCCATTCTTGCCGCTGCGCGAGCAGCCGCGTGACGTTCGCCGCGACGCGCCGGGCGCCGCCATCGTTTTGACTCCAGTTTATCTCGATTACCAGGCGCATTGGCGTGGGGGCGCTTGGTTGCAGCTCCAGATCGGGGGGCTCCTTCATCCGTTGCGCTCCGGGAGCGAATAATGGGGTCAGACCCCTTTCATCCATGTCCTCGACTCGCTCCAGCGCGAGCGGGGACCACGAGATCCTCACCGCTCAAGCCCTTTCAGGACCCGCGCCCTGGCCGCCTCGTGGTCCACGCCTTCGCCGGCGGCGAGCTGCTCCTCGGCGCGATAGACGTCTTCGAGGATCTCCAGGCGCTCCTGCATCCGCTCGAACTCGCCCACGTCCATCAGCACCGCAACCCCGCGGCCGCGCTGGGTGAGCACCATCGGCCGGCGGCTCTCATGGACCTGCTTGACGAAGGAGGCCACCCCGGCCCGGAACTCGGACAGCGGGCGGATATCCTCATCGACCCTCAGCTTGGACATGGCAACCTCGACGTACCGTTAGTAGTACGTCCAACTGTACTCTTCCCGCGGGCGAGCGACAACCGCGGGCCTGTCGTCGCGGCTTCAGGGTTCCTCCCGAGCCGCGAGACGTTCCGCCACCACGGTGGCCGCCTCCAACTCGCTGCAGCCGCGCTCGCGCATGATCTGAGCCCGCTCGGCCTTCTCGTGCTTCTCGGTCATGGCGAGCGTGAGCGGCGGCCGCACACTGCGAAACAGCGCCTCGAGGTTGTCGGCGAGCACCACGCCCTCGACGTACTTGCCGGGCTCCTTGCGGGCGGAGAGCAGGAGGCTTCGCTGCTCGGCGCTGCGGTCCTTGAAGCGGGCGATCTGCTCGACCTCCTCCTTGGGCATCGCCAGACACAGCCACCACTCCATCATGTTGAGCATGCGCCGGCTCGCGTCCGGAAAATCCTCCAGATTCTGGGTGGCGATCCAGAGCCAGGCGCCGAGCTTGCGCCACATCTTGGTGATCTTGACCACGTAGCGGGCGAGCAGCGGGTTGGTGGTGATGATGTGGCCTTCGTCGGTCACCACGAGCGTGGCCCTCGCATCACGCTGATGGCGCTCCACCAGGTCGTTGATATGGCTCATCATGGAGAGATATGCCCCGGTGAGCTGATCCTCGTAGCCGATGACCAACCACGTCCAGACGCCGGGGAAAACCGGCCGGCCACGGACAACGATAGAACCTGAGTCGATCGAGCTATTCGATGGGGATTGACAGACCCGAAACCGTGGTCTGTCCCTGAGGTTTCGGTGGTGCGTGCTACCGTGATCGGGGCGCTGTTGCCGCTGTGCTCCTGCGGCGTGTTGCCGGCGGCCTTTGCACTGCCCCGTGCCGGGGCCTCCCGGGCATCGACAGCCTCCTTCCTGATCGCGACGCCGGAGACCGGGGTCGATTCGGTGGCCCTGTCCTGGGCCCTGCTCGGCCCCGTGCTGGCGCTCATCCGGCCCCTCGGCGCGGTGCTGTCCGCCGTGGCGACCGGGCTCCCGGTCGGTGCCTGGGAGCGTCGTAGCCCTGCACCCCCGGCCCTTGACCTTGCCCGTCCAGGCGGGGCCCTCGTGTGAGGGGGGTGCCTGCTGCGGCTGTGCGGACGAAGAGCTGCCTGCTGGCCGGGCCCGCCGCATGGGCCGTTTCGCCGCCTTGGGGGATGGACTGCGTTACGCCTTCTCCGATCTGGTCGATGACCTGGCCGGCTGGCTCGCGGCGGGCATACTCGCGGCAGGGCTGGTGGTCACCTTCCTGCCGCCGGATGTCGTCGGGCGCTGGGGGGCCGGGCTGCCTGCGATGCTGGCGATTCTCCTGATCTCGGTACCCCTCTATGTCTGCGCCACCGCGAGCACGTCGCTGGCCCACGGGCTGCTGTTCGCCGGGGTGTCGCCGGGCACCGTGCTGGTGTTTCTGCTCGCCGGTCCGGCGACCAATCTCGCCGGGCTGGCGCTGGTGCGCAAGGAGCTCGGAGGCCGTGCGACGTCCGTGTATCTGGGTGGGATTCTGGTGTCGAGCCTGCTGCTCGGCCTGGGTCTTGACGCTTTTCTGGCGGCCCTGGGCTGGCATATCGCCGTGGTTGCCCCGTCCTCCGCGCAGGGTCTCGCCGAGGGGACCGGCTGGCCGGCCTGGCTGAGCCTGTCTTGGCTCCTGATGGCTGCGGTCCGACCGATCAGGCGGCGGCTGCTGGGCCGCTGAGGCGTCAACCTGAGGCGTCGACCTGGTGGTGGCGGGCACCGATCGCACCGGGTTATCGGCTGTCCGAATCGTCGTGTCTCAGGTCACCTGCGGTCGTTTCGGATCGCCAGAGTATCTCGGCCGCCTGCAACCGCGATGACGCCTGTGCGGCTTGGCGAGACCATCGTACGTCCTGGGATACCTGCAAATTCTGCGTAGGAGCCCCGATGAAGAGCCGGGCCCGCTCGCGCGGGCCCGGCTCAGGTTGGTGAGAGAGGCCGCCAATCCGTGGCGGAGAGCCTCAGAACCGCCGGCGGGTGAAGGTCCGTGCCGCACCACTGTTCCCGACGTTGCCGTTTCCGTCCGTCGCCCGCGCCTGCAGGCGGTAGGTGCCGGCGGCGGGGCTGAACGCGTAGGTCCAGTTCGTGGTCCCGGCCGCGTCCACCCAGATCTGGCTCCCGGTGACGAAGGTCGATCCGTTCCACCAGGCGTTGCTGGCGTTCTGGAGGCTGACCTGCACCAAGCTCACCCCGGTGGCATTGTCCGATGCGGTACCGCAAACGTCCCCCGTCGAGGTGCTGCACCCCCGGTTGAATACGGCCGACCGGTAAGTCGCCCCGCTCGCGGGGAAGGTGATGGCCACTGTCGGTGGCACATTGTCGGCCTGCTGGCTGAAAAGAATCTCCGCCGGCGTGCTTTCGTTGTTGGCCCCGTCGATCGACTTGGCGCGCAGGGTATAGCTGCCGTCCGCCGTAGGCGTGACGCCGTAGCTCCAGGCGGTAGTGCCGGTGGCGTCGCACCATTGCTCGGTCGGGGCGTTGAAGTTACCGGCGCAGTCCCAGTACAGCCCCGACGCATCCTGCCGGACAGACACCTGGACCTTGGCGACGCCGGAGGCCTCGTCACCAGCCGTCCCGCAGACGTCGCCGACGGCGGGGGTGCACCCGGCGAGATAGCCGGCCGCATTGTAGCTGCCCCCGCTGGCCGGGAAGCTGACCGCCAGGGTGGGATTCACCAGGTCCTGGGAGAGCGTGACGCGAACGATGGGATCACGCGAGGGCGCGTTGTTCGTGTTCAGCCCGCCCGGGTCAGTGGCCCGGAAGGTGAAGTAGTCAACCCTGGGCGTCTTGGCGTCGGTCGGCGTGTAGGTGATCGTGGTGATGGTGGTCGTGCCGAAGGTCACGGCGCCGTAAAGGGGGAAGGTGCCGGCGGTCACCTTCGTGTAGGTCAGCCGGTCGCCATCCGGGTCGACGCAGATCGGCGGGTCGACTTGGGTGGGATCGAAGGTCACCTTGGTGTCCTGTCCGACGACCAGCATGAGGTCGGCGTCGCGGCACACGGGCTTGTCGTTCTGCGCCGGGGTGTCGAGGATCGGCTGGGCCAGGCTCTCCCAGGGCCGGTTGGTCTGGTTGCCGTGGGTGTCCGTGGCGAGAACCTGCACGTCGGGACGCTGGGCGCTGGTGGGCTGGGTGTCCCAATCCGGCACGGTGAGCCGAGCGCCGATCTGGCATACGTCCATGCCGGCGCAGGAGACGTTGGTCGTGGTGTCGTGCACGTTGGAGAGGGTTACGCCCGGGGTGTTCAGGGACTGAAACTCGCAGCGCACCAGCTCCTTGTCCGGGTCGGTGCAGAAGGCGGTGACGTCGTACGACACGCTGCCGACACCCCCGAAGTCGATCAGGTTGACGTTGGGCAAACTGGTGCTGTAGGTCGCCGGCACGCTGGTGAAGAGCATCGGATGGGTGCCGCTGTACCAGGGATCGACCTTGGGCGCCAGGTGATGGCTGGCCGTCAGGGTGACCTCGTCGCAGCCGAACTTCCCGGCCTGATTGGTTACGCGCAGGGTGTAGGTGTAGCTGTTGACATCCGGGTTCGGGCTATGGGACGCCAGGATGACAGGCGGGGGGCTGGCGGCCGTGGAGATGGCGTCGCCGGACTGCAGGCTGGCGCAGCTGCTGGCGACCGCGCCGGCGAACCACTCATAGGGGGTGACCGCGAGGCCCGCGCCGCCGAAGGTGTCCATCCCGCTGCCGCTCAGGGTGAAGCTCTCAGAGTTGTCCTGATTGGTGTCGAATTTGAACTGGTCCGGACCCGCGTTCGCCTTGGGCGCCGCCTGGCCGCCCGGGGCGGTGGTGCCGAGGAACACGTCGGTGCCGCCGTTGGGCAGGGTGGCGGTGCCGTTGGCCGAGCCCAGGAAGAGTCCGAGCGGTGTGGAGACCAGGCTGCGCAACCCGTAGGCATCTGGGTTGCCCAGTCCGTTGTCGAATAGCAGGTCGAAGTTGACGCCGTCGGTGGTCTTGAAGAGATCGAACCCGCCGCTGCCCAGTTCATCCAGGGTGCCCACGAACAGCGAGCCCTGGTGCTGTGCGAAGCGCCAGAAATAGCTCTCGTTGCCGAGGCTCATCGGGTCCTTCAGGGCGCCGACCGGTAAGCCGGGGCCGGCGTTGGAGGCCGGCAGGCAGTCGTCTTGCTCAGTGTCGTCGTCCAGGCCGACCGGGTCGACGCCCGACACCCCGGTGGAGTTGTAGATGAGCTGGGTGGCACTGGCCCAGATGTACTGCACGGTGGGAGAGAGCTGCGCCTTGGTGTTGGGCACGTCGCCGACGTTGGTGCAGTCCAGATTCTCGAGGCCCGGCAGCCGCTCGGCTGGTTTAGCGTAGTCGCGGCGCGGCCAACCGACGATCAGCTGCCACTGGTGCAGGGCGCTGGGCCCGCCCGCGGGCACGGAGCCGGCGTTGGGCACGCGGAACATCTCGGCGAGGGTCGCGGCGTAGAAGCCCGATTCGGCGGGGGCCACGTAGAGATCGTTGTTGAAGACTCCGAGCGTCGCCCCGGCATTGTCGATCGTTGGGGTAATCCCGGGCAGGTCCGCCGGGCGTCCGCCACCGTGGTCGATGATCTTGGCCCAGGTGATGTTGCAATGGCCGTTCCCCGTCCAGGGCTCCAGGCAGTCGCTCCCGTCACCGCGCCAGAGCTGGAAGCCCGTGGTGCGGTTGATCACCGCCAGCCACAGGTAATCGCCCACGGCCGCGACCTCGAAAATGCCGATGTTAGTCGGGTCGGCCATACCATTGGGCAGGCCGTTGCCGCCGTTCTTCACGTCCACCACGGTCTGCCAGCTAGAGAAGCGGCCCGTGGGATTGGTGTTCATGAGCAGCACCGGGTGGTTGGCGATGTCCACGTCGCTGGCAGTCCCCGCGGGGGAGGCGAACAGCCGCCCCTTGAAGCAGGTCAGGCCGCGGAAGCCGAGATCGGCGTCCGCGTTCCCGACCGTGACGAGCGTGGTGGGAAACCCGCGGGTGGAGGTCGTGGCGAAGGTGCTGCCGGTCCAGTAGAGGATGTTCGGTGGCAGGCCCGTGGCGGTGGCGTAGAGGCGATCGGTGGTCCCGTTGCCGCCGGCATTGCACACCGTCATTTTGCGGTAGCCGGCGTCGCGCGGGAAGTTGGTCGGAATGGCCCCGCCGGAGAAGGAAGAGATGAGACCCGACACGTTGGGAGACACGAATACCCGCTGCCAGGTGCCGCTCAGGCCCCAGTCGCCGCCCGCATCGCCGCTGCTCGGGGTGTAGCGCCAGATCTCGGCGGGCCCCGCGGCGACGCGGTCGGCGCTGAGCGCATCGCGGTTGGTCCCGACCCAGAGGGTGTTCTGGAACCAGGCCATGGACCAGGAATAGGTGTTGAGCGGCCCGCCCAGGCCGGTGGGCTGGAGATTCGGAAACTGGGTCTTGCCCGCATCGAGGTAGAAGGCCCCGTTGACGGCGGTGGCGAAGCCGTTCTTCGAGAGCTGACCGAAGTCGCCCGGGCCGCTGATGCCCGCGGCGCTCGATGTGCCCGTCACCAGCCCCAACCAGAGCGCGCCTGCGAAAAGCGCCGAACCGTTTCCCTTCATCTGTCCAGCGATAGGAATTTGCTCTCGGCCGCCGCGGGCGGAAGAGCAGCTGGCGCACCCACGCGCCCGGCTCGAGACCGTTTGACATAAGCCTGATTGTGCGACATCGCCCCACTTCCCTCCGGTAGCGGCTCCGCCGCGCGCTCCGCAGGCCCCTTAGCCCCTGGCGGCGACGAATCCCTGGCTTTCTGCCGATTCTAGGCCGATCGCGGTCCTCGTCAACCCTTCAGGCGATCTCAGGCAGGGGGCAGTAGGTGAGCGGCATCGGGCCGTGGGTCGGCCAGTCGTCGTTGGCCGGCGGCGCCTGGCTCGGCGGGCGGGGATCCCAGACGCCCAGGCGGCGCAGGATGCGCTCGATCACCGCCGCCTCCTCGATCACCGACAGCACCCGCATCGCGGCGCCGCCATGCGGGCACAGCACTTATGGAAAATGTGGAGCCGCCATCCATGGCGCACCGTGGTAGCAATATGCAAACCCCAGCCCGGACGTTCCTGTCCGGGCGTTCGCTCCGCTGCGTTGATCCGCCGGACCAACGGTCTGAGCTCACCCTTCTTGATCAACCGCGCCCAAGCGGCCCGGGCTGCCGGCGACAGCTCGGGGTCGACCTGCTCGGGCATGCCTTCGATGAAGATCGGTTGGGCCTCAGCGCCGCTATTGCGACGTATGCCGCGGGCGCGGTTACTGTACCACCCGTAGTAACGAACCAGATGCTCACCCCGGTCGGGCACGTGCTGGAGCAGCAGCTCCAGCCACCTGGCCCCGGGCATGATCTGAACGATTCACCTGGAGCGAGTCTTCGCGCCAGCCTCCAGGGATGGAGGCGAGTCTCAGGGATGAGACGAGCAAAGTTGCGCTTCAGCGTGGCGTGAAGCTTGGAGCGGTAGACGATGACCCCGCTGGCGCCCTTGTACTCGGTCTTCTCCAGGGAGAACGGCGCGCGGATCATGTAGCGGGCGAGCTGCTGTCGGCCCTGGACATCCTCCGCGCCGATGCGCACCTGGTTGTCGACCGAGAACCCACTGTGCGCCCAGCCGAGCAGGCGGGCCGCCATGGGCTTGTCGATCGCCTCGTCGGCGACCAACATCTGCAACACCGTCCGGCGGCAGCATCCGAAAAACGCCATTGGGCCGGAAGACTCCGTCGGCGGCCAGCACGTGGATATGGGGATGAGGAGTGGCACAGGGAGGTGCCGATTACGGACCTAAGGACGGAAAGGTGACCAGGTCGCCGAAGGTCTGGACGAACAGGATGAATCCCGGCTGGCCGTCAGGGTCGACCTCCCGGTAGGCCTCGGTGAGTAGCCGGCCGACGATGCGGCAGAGCTCGCCCAAGCGATGACGCTGGTGAAAAGCGCCCCGTATGACCTTTGGGACGGTGAACACGTACTGGCGGTGCGGTACCGGGGCCAGGACTTCCTCCTCGACCCACTCACCGTAGATCAGCATCCGCTTCTGGTGACAGGAGGGGCAGAAACAACGCGTCTTGCAGGAGAAGGCCAGCAGGTACTCGTGGCCGCACTCGTCGCAGTGGATCCGGGCGAAACCCTTGTGCAGGTCTCCGCAGTCGAGAAACCGCTCCAGGGCCTGATCCTCGACCCTGCGATGGATGCGCCCGGCCTCGCGCAACTCATCGGCATGCCGGCGAACACACTGGTACAGCGGACTCGCCTGCGGGTTGCGCGGGCGATAGACGGCGCAGGCCGGTGTCGCGTCCGTGCAGACCATGCTCTCCTCCCTGGGGCTGAGGACAGCATCGAACAAACAGGGAACTTCGGTGGCCGCTCAGCGACGTGTGTCCCCTACTCCCGGCAGGACCCCAGCGCTGGAATCGGTCGAGCTGCGCGGTGCGAACGAGCCAGTCGGGCACGCCTACAGGTACTTCATTAAAGGTACTCGCCGTCACCGCCACGCTCAGCGCAAATAGCCCCGCGAAAGGGATCACCACAAGGCTCGGGTGCAAACTGAAAGGCAAGGCCAGGTAGATCACCCAGCTCAGAACCAGCACGGGCACCGCCGTCCCCTTGGCCCAGTGGTACACGAAGGAGCTCTCCTGCCCCCCGCCCCAACGGCGCAGGTCGCGCTGCACGAACCCGTCGACCAACGCCACCAGGCTGAACAGCCCGAACACTGGGGTAGCTAGCCCGACTTCAGCGGCAAGCCCGTCGCCATCGCCGCCGTCGGCGCTGAGGCGCACCTCGGGGCCCGGCTACGCCGTCCGGGGCCCTTCTACCAGCGATTTCGAGGAGCGCAGGAGATCCGGCCGGCGGATCCAGGCTATCATCGTATCGTTGCGGACCAGAGCCTTGAAGCTCGGTCATCGCCCTGCCAGAGACTACAGCGCATGGAACAGATCGTTAATTTGCACATCGAGAAGCTGCCCGAAGGGCTGTATCTTGCCACCTCCGAAGAGGTGCCTGGCCTAGTAGCCCAGGGGCGTACCGTGGCCGAAACCTTGGAGATCGCCCGTGACGTCGCCAAGAAACTGCTCGAGTCCCAGGCGGAACGCCAGGGGCGACCCAATCTCAAGGAAACGGAGGACTCGTTCGACTACCCGTTGGTGGTAGGCAGCTGAATGGGGCGCTTGGCGGGATTTCGTTACCGCCAGATCGTCCAGCGGCTCAAACAACTTGGCTTCGCGTTCGACCGCCAAGCCGCCGGCAGTCACGAGATCTGGTACAACCCCACCACGGAACGCTACACCACCATTCCAAATCATCCCGGCGATATGCCGGAAGGAACGCTTCGCGCGATCCTCAGACAAGCGGACATCGCGATCGAGGAGTTTCTGAGCAAGAAGTGAATCCACCCAGCGCGGGGCCGGGAAGCCGATCACTCGGCAAATGAAAACGCCAGCCGGGAGGCTGGCGATATCGAAGCTGGTCGGGGTGAGAGGATTTGAACCTCCGACCACCTGAACCCCATTCAGGTGCGCTACCAGGCTGCGCTACACCCCGTGAAGAAGGCGGAATTCTAGGCGGATCGCCTTGTTATTGCAACGATTTGGCGGACGTTCTCAGCGCTTGAGCAGCTGCAGGACTTCTTCGAGCTCGATACGCAGCTGGTGGATGATCTGCTGGCTCTGGTTGAGGTCGTGCTTGGCGTTGTCGCTTGAGAGCTGCTGCCGGGCGCCCCCGATGGTGAAGCCCTGGTCGTAGAGCAGGTTTCGGATCTGGCGGATCATCAGCACGTCGTGGCGCTGGTAGTAGCGGCGGTTACCCCGGCGCTTCACGGGCTTGAGCTGAGGGAACTCCTGCTCCCAGTAACGCAGCACGTGCGGCTTGACGCCGCAGAGCTCGCTCACCTCGCCGATCGTGAAGTAGCGCTTGCCGGGGATGGCCGGAAGATCGGCGGTGCTTTCACTCGCTTCCAGCATAGGCTTCTACCCGCGCCTTGAGCTTCTGTCCCGGCCGAAACGTGACCACGCGGCGAGCGGAGATGGGGATCTCCTCGCCGGTCTTGGGGTTCCTGCCGGGGCGCTGCTTCTTCTCGCGCAGATCGAAGTTGCCGAACCCTGAGAGCTTGACCTGCTCTCCGCGCTCGAGGGCCATCCGTACCTCTTCGAAGAACATCTCGACCATCTCTTTGGCCTCGCGCTTGTTGAGCCCCAGCTCTTCAAACAGCTTTTCGGCCATGTCGGCCTTGGTCAGCGCCATCACTTACTCCCGCAACCGTGCACCGAGCTCCCGGGCCAGCGCCTCCAGAACGAACCGCACCGCCCGATCCACTTCTTCGTCGGTCAGAGTGTGAGAAGAATCCTGAAGAATCAGACCGAAGGCGAGACTTCTTCCCCTGAAATCTACCTTGTCCCCAGTATAGACGTCAAACAGCCGGATGTCTCGAACGATGTCCGGAGCGGCCCTGGCGATGCACTCGCGCACCGCCGCGAAGGGCACTTCCTGATCCAGAACGATGGCGATGTCGCGCCGGATGGACGGAAACTTGGACAGGGGCCGGAACGCCGGCAGGCGCCCCTTCAGGAGCCGGCCGAGACCGATCTCGAAGATGAAGGTGTGACCGGCCAGGTCGAGCCGCCGCTCCAGCTCGGGGTGCAGCATGCCGATCCAGCCGAGCGGCACGCCGCCCCGCTCGATCCGCGCGGTCTGCCCGGGGTGCAGGGCGGGGTGCTCGCCGGGGAGGAAGCTGAATTCGTGCCCGGCGCCGGTGAGCGCGAGCACGGACTCCAGGTCCGCCTTGGCGTCGAAGAAATCCGCACCGCGCCCGGCCTCGCCCCACTGCTCGGGACCGGCCGCGCCGGTGGCGAGACCCGCGAGCGTCGGCTCCTGGCGAATCTCGCCGGCCTCGCGGTAGAACCGCAAGCCCGACTCGAAGATGCGGACCCGCTCCTGCTGGCGCGCCTGGTTGTAGCGGGCGGTGGAGATGAGCCCCGGCCAGAGGCTCGTGCGCATCACCGAGAGCTCGGCCGACAGCGGGTTGGCAAGCGCGATGGATTCGTGTCCCGGGTCGATCAAGCGATCCAGCTCCGCGCTGATGAAGCTGTAGGTGATCACCTCTTGATAGTCTCGGGCGGTGAGCACGCGGCGTGCGCGCTGCAGGTTGAATGCCACCTCCTCGGCCGGCGCCATGGTGGTGTGCGAGTAGGCCCGGCGGTTAACCGGGATCCGCGGATAACCGTAGATGCGTCCGATCTCGGCGATCAGGTCGACCTCGATGCCGACATCGAAGCGGCCGCTCGGAGGGCTGACGTCCCAGCCCCCCTCCGCGGGCTCCACCGCCATTGCGAGTCGCTCCAGGATGTCAACCAGCTCCGCGTCCGGCACCCGGACGCCGAGCACCCGTTCGGCGCGCTCGCGCCGCAGATGGATGCGCGGACGACGCGGCAGGTAGGTCTCGGCGGCCACCTCGACCACCGGCCCGGGCTGCCCACCGCAGATCTGCAGCAGCAGCGCCGTCGCCCGTTCGATGGCGGGGCGTTGCAGCCAGGGGTCCACACCGCGCTCGAAGCGGTAGGACGAGTCGGTCTGCAGGCCGTAGGAACGGGGCTTGCCGATGATCGCCGCCGGTGCGAAGAAGGCGCTCTCCAGCAGAATGTCGCGGGTCGCGGCGGTGACCCCGGACTCGGCCCCGCCCATGATGCCAGCCATGGCCAACGCGCGGCGATCATCCGCGATCACGAGGCTATCGTCGCGCAGCTCAATCTCCTGGCCATCGAGCAGAGTCAGGCGTTCGCTGGGACGGGCCATGCGCACGTGCACGGCGCCTGCGAGCCTGCCCAGGTCGAAGGCATGCATCGGCTGGCCCAGCTCCAGCAGCACGTAGTTGGTCACGTCGACCAGCGGACCCAGGCTGCGCAGGCCGGACCGGCGCAGCCACTCCTGCATCCAGAGCGGTGTCGCCGCCGCCGGGTCAACCCCGCGCAGGACCCGGCAGACGTACCGGGGGCAGGCGCGCGGGGCTTCCAGGTGCACGACGATGCTCTCAGAGATGACCGAGGCCACAGGCTCGATCGACGGTGGAGTAACCGGGCAGCGGTTGATCACCCCCACCTCGCGGGCGATCCCCGCGACGCTCAAGCAGTCGCCCCGGTCTGGGGTCAGGTCGACCTCGATCGCCGAGTCGGCCAGGGCCAGATAGCTGTGAAGGTCCACGCCGACGGGTGCGTCCTGGGGCAGCGCCATAATGCCCTCGGAGGACTCGGCGAGGCCCAGCTCCTTGGCCGAGCAGATCATGCCGAGGGACTCGATACCGCGCAGCTTGGCGCGCTTGATCCGGAAATCGCCGGGCAACCGCGCGCCGACCGTCGCCACCGGGACTCGCATGCCCGTCGCTACGTTGCTCGCCCCACAGACGATCTGGAGGGTCTCGCCGGTCCCGGCGTCGACGGTGCAGACGCTGAGCTTGTCCGCATCCGGATGCTGCCGGCGCTCCAGCACCGCACCGACCACCACGCCCTCGAAGCTGCCAGCCACCGGCTCGACGGCATCCACCTCCAGACCCGCCATGGTGAGCTGCTCGGCCAGCTCGGCGGTCGCGACGTTCGGGTTGACCCATTCCCGCAGCCAGGCTTCACTGAATCGCATGGTCTTTTGCTCTGTTTAGTCTCTTGAACCGCGAAGGCGCAAAGGGCGCCAAGCAAAGAAATCGCTTGATTGGCACGTCGCCGTCAGCTGGTGGCGAGAAACCGACCGAAAGTCGTCATTTGCCATGAATCTCTTTCGCGTCCTTCGCGCCTTTGCGGTTCGCCCCGTCTTTACGCGAACTGCCTCAGGAACCGCAGGTCGTTCTCGAAGAACAGCCGCAGGTCGTTGACGCCGTAGCGCAGCATGGTGAGCCGCTCCACCCCCATCCCGAACGCGTAGCCGGTGTAGCGCTCGCTGTCGATGCCGACGTGGCGCAGCACCTCGGGGTGGATCATCCCGCAGCCCAGCACCTCGATCCAGCCGCTGCCCTTGCACACCCGGCAGCCGGAGCCACCACACATGACGCACTGGATGTCCACCTCGGCAGAAGGCTCGGTAAACGGGAAGTAGGACGGGCGAAAGCGCAGCGCCAGCTCGCGCTCGAAGAAATTGGTCAGAAAGTCGTACAGGACGCCCTTGAGATCGGCGAAGCTCACCCGATCGTCCACCAGGAAGCCCTCCACCTGATGGAACATCGGGCTGTGCGTCAGATCCGAGTCGCAGCGATAGACCCGCCCCGGGGCGATCACCTTGAGTGGGGGCTGGGCGCCCTCCATGACCCGGATCTGCACCGGGGAGGTGTGGGTGCGCAGCAGCAGGTGCTCGTCGAAATAGAAGGTGTCGTGCATCGCCCGCGCCGGGTGGTGGGCGGGGATGTTGAGGGCCTCGAAGTTGTGGTAGTCGTCCTCGATCTCGGGCCCTTCCGCGACGCTGAAGCCGGCGTTGGCGAACAGGCGCTCGACGCGCTCCAGGGTGCGCGTGATCGGGTGCAGCCCGCCGAAGCCGCGCCCGCGTCCGGGCAGGGTGACGTCCACACGCTCGCCCGCCAGGCGGGCGTCCAGGGCCTCGGTCTCCAGGACCGCCTTGCGTGCCTCGATCAGGGCCTGCAGGGCGTCCTTGGCGGCGTTGATCGCCTGCCCGGCCTTGGGCCGCTCGTCCTTGGGCAGGTTGCCGAGCTGCTTGAGCAGCCCCGTGAGCATGCCGCTCTTGCCGAGATAGCGCACACGGATCTCGTCCAGGGCCCGCAGATCCTGGGCCCCGGCCACCTCACGCTCGGCCTCACCCAGGACCTGCGCGCTATCGACCCGGGTCTGTTCTGTTCCCATCTCGCCCTCCCCAGCGGCGCAACGGGCCGGTGAGCTCCGGCTCGGCGCGTGCCGCTCAGCGACAAAAAAGGGGAAAGACCGTCAGGCCTTTCCCCTTCGACTTCGGTGAGGCATCGCCTGGCGGCAATGCCGACAAGCGATCAGCCGGCGGAGAGACTGGCCTTGGCCTTCTCGGCCAACGCGGCAAACGCCAGCTTGTCGTGCACCGCCAGATCGGCCAGCATCTTGCGGTCGATCTCCACGCCCGCCTTGCCCAGACCGTCGATCAGACGGCTGTAGTTGAGCCCGAGCTCACGGGCTCCGGCGTTGATGCGGGCAATCCAGAGCGCGCGGAACTGGCGCTTCTTCTGACGGCGGTCGCGATAGGCGTACTGGCTCGCCTTGACAACGGCCTGCTTGGCGATGCGATAGACCTTGCTGCGGGCACCGGAGTAGCCCTTCGCCTCTTCCAGCACCTTCTTGTGGCGGGCGTGTGCTGTAACCCCGCGTTTCACTCTCGACATGGCAAGCTCCTCACACGATCAGCAATAAGGCATCATGCGGCGCGCGGCCTTGACGTCCGACCCGTGCAGAAAGGCCGGCGTGCGCAGCTGACGCTTCCGTGCGGTGCTCTTCTTGGTGAGGATGTGACGGCGGTGCGACTGGTTTCGCTTGAAGCCGCCAGCGGTCTTGGTGAACCGCTTGGCCGCACCCCGGTTGGTCTTCAGTTTCGGCATTTTCGTTCTCCGTCTGTGACTTCACTCAAGCAGCCCAGGCAATGCCTTGCGCCCGGCCGCCGGTATGGGGACGACGATTAGCCGCCCCGTTTGGCAGGACCCGAAACCCATAGGCCGGGTCCCGATGCGGTGCAAGCACCGCGAAACAGTCTGTTCGCGGCTGGCAGCCGCTCCTACAAACATCCCCTGACCCCGTAGGAGCGCTCGCTGAGCGCGACCCGCGCGGGCATCAACCCCCGGCGGTGCCGAACCGTTCGCGGCTGGCAGCCGCTCCTACAAACATCCCCTGACCCCGTAGGAGCGCTCGCTGAGCGCGACCCGCGCGGGCATCAACCCCCGGCGGTGCCGAACCGTTCGCGGCTGGCAGCCGCTCCTACAAACATCCCCTGACCCCATAGGAGCGCTCGCTGAGCGCGACCCGCGCGGGCATCAACCCGCGCCGGTGCCGAACTGTTCGCGGCTGGCAGCCGCTCCTACAAACATCCCCTGACCCCGTAGGAGCGCTCGCTGAGCGCGACCCGCGCGGGCATCAACCCCCGGCGGTGCCGAACCGTTCGCGGCTGGCAGCCGCTCCTACAATCATCCCCTGACCCCGTAGGAGCGCTCGCTGAGCGCGACCCGCGCGGGCATCAACCCGCGCCGGTGCCGAACTGTTCGCGGCTGGCAGCCGTTCCTACAATCATCCCCTGACCCCGTAGGAGCGCTCGCTGAGCGCGACCCGCGCGGGCATCAACCCCCGGCGGTGCCGAACCGTTCGCGGCTGGCAGCCGCTCCTACAAACATCCCCTCACCCGTAGGAGCGCTCGCTGAGCGCGACCCGCGCGGGCATCAACCCCCGGCGGGGCCAAACCGTTCGCGGCTGGCAGCCGCTCCTACAAACATCCCCTCACCCGTAGGAGCGCTCGCTGAGCGCGACCCGCGCGGGCATCAACCCGCGCCGGTGCCGAACTGTTCGCGGCTGGCAGCCGCTCCTACAATCATCCCCTTACCCGTAGGAGCGCTCGCTGAGCGCGACCCGCGCGGGCATCAACCCCCGGCGGTGCCGAACTGTTCGCGGCTGGCAGCCGCTCCTACAAACATCCCCTTACCTCGTAGGAGCGCTCGCTGAGCGCGACCCGCGCGGGCATTAACCCGCGCCGGTGCCGCACTGTTCGCGGCTGGCAGCCGCTCCTACTTCTTTTTCTTGGGCGCCAAGACCATGACCATCTGGCGTCCTTCCATCTGCGGCTCCTGCTCGACGACACCGAACTCGCCGAGATCCGTCTCGACGCGTTTGAGCAGCTCCAGACCCAGCTCCCGGTGTGCGTGCTCGCGCCCCCGGAATCGCATGGTGACCTTCGCCCGGTCGCCCTCCACGAGGAACCGCTCCAGGTTGCGAAGCTTGACCTTGTAGTCGCCCTCGTCCGTGCCGGGACGGAACTTGATCTCCTTGACCTGGACCTGCTTCTGCTTCTTCTTCGCTTCCTGGCGCTGCTTCTTTTGCTCGAAGATGAACTTGCCGTAGTCCATCAAGCGGCAGACCGGCGGATCGGATTGGGGAGCGATCTCCACCAGATCCATCTCGGCCTGCTCGGCGGCCTCGAGCGCCGCCTCAATCGATACCACCCCAAGCTGCTCGCCCTCCGCATCGATCAGCCGCACCTGTCGGACGGCGATCTCCTCATTCAGGCGGTGCTTCTCTTGTTTCGCAGCGATAACCGATTCCTCCCCAGAAATGCCAACCCCGCAAACCACGAAAGCATCGGCAGTGCCGATGCTTTCCGGTACGGACCCAGGACTCAGTGCCGACGGCCGGCCACTTCCTCTGCCAGGCGCCCCGCGAATTCCTCGACCGTCATCGTGCCGAGATCCTCGCCCCGGCGGGTCCGCACAGCGACCAGCCCGGTCTCTACCTCTCGGTCGCCGACGACCAGCAGGTAGGGCACCCTCTGCAGAGTATGTTCGCGGATTTTAAAGCCTATCTTCTCGTTTCTCAAGTCGGAGTCGACCCTAAAACCTTTGTCCCGCAAGGAGTTGGTCACCCCTTCCACATACGCCTGTTGGCGATCCGTGATGCTCATCACGATGACCTGCACCGGGGCCAGCCAGGCGGGCAGCGCACCGGCATAGTGCTCGATCAGGATGCCGATGAAGCGCTCCAGCGACCCGAGTATGGCCCGGTGCAGCATCACCGGCACCTTTTTGGTGTTGTCCTCGCCCACATAGTGGGCGCCCAGCCGCTCCGGCATCGAGAAATCCAGCTGGATGGTGCCGAGCTGCCAAACCCGGCCCAGGCAATCCTTGAGCGAGAACTCGATCTTCGGGCCGTAGAAGGCCCCCTCCCCCGGCTGCAGCTTCCACTCCAGGCCCTTGACGTCCAGGGCGTCCTCGAGGGACTTCTCGGCCTTGTCCCAGACCTCGTCCGAGCCGACCCGCTTCTCCGGGCGGGTGGAGAGCTTGATCAGCACCTCGTCGAAGCCGAAGTCGCGATAGACCTCGAACAGCAGATCGATGAAGTCCGACACCTCGGAGAGGATCTGCTCTTCGGTGCAGAAGATATGCGCGTCGTCCTGGACGAAATTGCGCGCCCGCATCAGCCCGTGCAGCGTGCCCGAGGGCTCATTGCGGTGGCAGGAGCCGAATTCGGCGAGCCGCAGGGGCAGGTCGCGATAGCTGCGCAGGCCGTGATTGTAGATCTGGATGTGCGCCGGGCAGTTCATCGGCTTGATGGCGTAGACCCGGTCCTCGGTCTCGGTGACGAAGATGTCGTCGCGAAACTTCTCCCAGTGCCCGGACTTCTCCCAGAGGCTGCGGTCGATGACCTGGGGCGTGTGGACCTCCTGGTAGCCGTGCACGCGCAGCTTGGAGCGGATGTAGTCCTGGATGACCAGGTAGATCCTCCAGCCCTTGTCGTGCCAGAACGCCATGCCGGGCGCCTCCTCCTGGGTATGGAAGAGATCGAGCGCCTTGCCGAGCTTGCGGTGGTCCCGCTTCTCGGCCTCCTCGAGCCGGGTCAGGTAGGCCTTGAGCTCCTTCTTGTCGCGCCAGGCGGTGCCATAGATACGCTGCAGCATCGCGTTGCGCGAGTCGCCCCGCCAGTAGGCACCGGCGAGCTTCATCAGCTTGAAGCCGTTGCCGAGCTTGCCCGTGCTCGGCAGGTGCGGGCCACGGCACACGTCGAACCAGCCGCCCTGGCGATAGACCGAGACCTCTTCGCCTTCCGGGATGATGTCCTCGATGATCGAGACCTTGTAACTCTCCCCGATCTCGCCGAAGGTCCGCTTGGCCTGCTCGCGGTCCCAGACTTCCCGCACGATCGGCAGGTCGCGCGCGACGATCTCGTGCATGCGCGCCTCGATCCGCTCCAGATCCTCGGGCGCGAAGGGCTCGGCGCGGGCGAAGTCGTAGTAGAAGCCGTCCTCGATGGCGGGACCGATGGTCACCTGGGTCTCCGGATAGAGCTCCTGGACCGCCTGCGCCATCACGTGCGCCGCGTCGTGGCGCAGCAGCTCCAGCGCCGCCTCGTCCTTGGCGGTGATGATGGCGACCTCGGCATCGGCGTCAATGCGGAACGAGGTGTCCACCATCCGCCCGTCGACCCGGCCCGCGAGGGCGGCCTTGGCCAGACCGGGACCGATGGCCGCGGCGATGTCGTAAACCGTGACGGAATGCTCGAACGCTCGCTGGGAGCCGTCGGGGAGGGTGATCAGGGGCATCGGATTCTCGTCTTGTGCCAGTGGTGGTCTATACGAGGGACCACATGAACGAAAAAAGCTGCCAGCGTCCAACCTTCGGCCATCGGCGCTTGCTCGGCCGACGACTGAGAGCTGTACGCTGACAGCCGGCGTTTGGTAGGCGCGATTGGACTCGAACCAACGACCCCCACCATGTCAAGGTGGTGCTCTAACCAGCTGAGCTACGCGCCTGCAGAAAACATTTACGTCGCCATCCATGGCGGAACAATCGTGACTTGGGCCCGCCACCTGCCCGTCTGTCCAGCCTCGCAGCACAGCTGCTTCGGCGTTCGACTTCGCGCGAAGCGATGCTTCGCAAACGCTTGCCTCACCCCTGGCCGGGCGTTCGCGCCGCTGCGTTCGTCCACCGGACGAACAGGCGGCGCTCACCCAGGCGCGCTACGCGCCGGCAAGGGAGGCGCATGATAGCGGCATCGCGCGCCGATTGGCAAGGAGTCCGCTGAAACAGACTATTCGGCGGGATGCGCTTCGCTTTCCCGCCCTACGGGCTGCGGGCTCCGGGCCCGAAATGTCGCGGTGTCGTGTAGGAACGGCCTCCAGGTCGCGATCACCCCTGCCGGGCCTTCTATCGCGAGCTGGAGCTCGCTCCTACGGGCTCGTGCCTCAATGCACCTTCACCACGTGCGAGGCGTCTTGGGCATAGGGTGCCTCGTAGGTCACCGAGGTGAACACCTCGAACCGGGCATCCGGCGATTTCCAGGCGTCGGCATCGAGGCCCGCCTTCAGCGACAGCTGGCTCAGGGTATGCTCCCGGCTCCAGCCCATGCTGGGGGCCACCTCGGGGAGATAGACCGCGTGGCGCCCCTCGGCGTGCAGGATGACGCCCTGGTGCGCGACGTTGTAGTCCTTGTAAGAGGGGATGGGCCGGGGCGGGGTCAGCAAGCTGATCTCGACCTCCAGGCCCTTGAGCTCGCCCGGCCGCACCGGCGTAAAGCGCGGGTCCCGGAGCGCGGCGCTCACCGCATTGCCGATGATCGATTCATAGAGCGGCCTGTACGGAATGATGTCGCCGATGCAGCCCCTCAGATCTCCCGCCTCCTGGCGCAGGGTGACGAAAGCGGCGCCGGGCGCCTTGAGCTTGTCGGGCAGATTCATATCCTTGACCAGCGCATCGGGGTCCACCGCACTCGCCCCCTGGTCGACCGCCAGCTTCAGCGCTCGCAAAGCCAGACCGTGCAAGGTACGAAGCTCCTGGGGGGTGTAGGCCGCAGCCCCCGGCGGGTCCTTCTCAAAATAACCGACGCCGAGATAGCTCACCGAATTCTCATAGCTGCCGGTGAGCTGGCCGCTGGTCGAGTAGTCGATCACCCGGGGGCTCGCCTCGCCCTTGAGCAGCTCGGTGAGCACCATGATCGGGCCGAAGCCGCAGGCGGTGATACCGGTGCGCTCCTTGTATGCCAGGAGGCCCTTGGGATTGAACGCCGACATCTGCTCGAACAGCCCCATGTCCAGGTTGCGCAGCCGCCCGGCGATCCCCTCCCCCGCCGCGAACGGCAGGTAGTCGAAGCGCGGGCCATAGTGGGTGAAGTCGCTGGAGACCACCACCAGGGTGTCCTTGTCGTCCAGCGGACGCAGCAGCTGGGCTGCGGTCGCGTAATCCGCCTCGCTCATCTGACCGACCAGGATGGGCACCAGCTTCCAGCCCGGCTGCAGGGCGCGCTGCAGGTAAGGCAGCTCCATCTCGATCGAATGCTCCTGGGCGTGGGCCCCGGGCACCACACTCACCAGCGGCGACTGGCGCAGCTCGGCCAGGGCCTGCAGGTCCAGGGGGATCTTTCCGAGGGGCGTCTCGAAGGCATCGACCGGCGGCACCGCCAGCCCCGAGAAGGACATCCGGTGGGAGGGACCGAGCACGATCACCCGCGCATATTTGTGTCCCTGGACCAGCTTGAACGCCGCCGCGGCGGTGCGGCCGGCGTAGACCATCCCGGCGTGGGGGACCACCAGCGCGTCCACCTGCTCGTCGGGCCCCGACTGCGACTTGGGCGCCTGCGCCAACAGGCCATCGACTGTCGAGGCCAGTACCTTCGGATCGGCGGGATACCAGGTGCCCGCCAAAGCTGCCGGCCTGACCACCCCGAAGCCCGCAGCCTGCCCTGTCTGTTCAGCACCCATCGATGACACCCCGAAGAAGAGACACAGCGCCGCGCACAGGCGAGCCCCGAATCGCGAAATTGGCGACATGATCGACCCCGACTCAACCGGCGAGATGATGGGGGCCGTAGAGATCGGCCTGATCCAGCCCCAGCAGCCGCGGCCCGCGCGGCGCCTCGATCTCGGCCTGGCCGGTGCCGACCAGCCAGGCACCGGCCAGCAGCGCCGGCACACCCAGGAGAAACCGCCGACGGCCGGCATCGGCCCGCTTTCGGGCGCTGTTGCGCAGCGTCTTCCTGCTCATGTCCAGACTCCCGGGATGGGGCGCCGGCAGGTCGGGCAGGCGCCGTCCACCAAGTTGTTTGCGACCACTCGAAAGCCCATCCGCTCGATCAACAGGGTGCCATCCCTGGGGCAATAGGTCGAGGCCCCTTTGCGGTCGTAGAGATTGCCGATGTAGACGTAGTCCAGCCCGGCGTCGCGCGCCTCCTGCCAGGCCTTGGTGAGGGTCTCGTGGGGGGTCGGCGGCAGATTGCGCATCCGGTACATGGGCTCGAAGCGGCTGAAGTGCAGCGGCGTGCCCGCCCCCAGCTCGTCGCGGATCCACCGGGACATGCGCCGGATCATGGCCAGGTCGTCGTTGAGGGTCGGGACGATCAGGTTGGTGATCTCCAGCCACATGCCCTCCTCGCGGCAAACCACCAGCCCGTCGAGCACCGGCTTCAGGCTGCCGCCGCACAGGTCCCGGTAGTAGCCGTCGTCGAAGGCCTTGATGTCGGTGTTGGCGGCATCGAGCACCCCGGCCAGCTTGCGCATGGGCTCGCGGTTGATGTAGCCGGCCGTGACGAACACGTTGGACATACCCTGGGCGCGTGCCCGGGCCGCGGTGTCGTAAACGTACTCCGCGTACACGATCGGCTCGGAATAGGTGTAGGCGATCGAGGTGCAGCCCTCTGTGCGGGCCAGGTCCACCACGTCCCGCGGAGGCGCCCGGAAGATCTCCTCCATCTCCTCGGCCCCGCGCTGGGAGAGCTGCCAGTTCTGGCAGAACTTGCAGTGCAGGTTGCAGCCCGCGGTCGCGATGGAGAACACGGGGCTGCCGGGATGAAAGTGAAAGAGCGGCTTCTTCTCCATCGGATCGATGTGGATCGCCGAGGGCCGCCCATAGGTCACCGCCCTGAGCTTTCCGCCGAGGTTGACCCGAATGCGGCAGTCGCCCGCGCCGCCTTCCGGGATGCGGCAGGCCTTGGGGCACAGCTCGCAGACCACCTCGCCCATCAACGCCTCCCGATCCCCGGCAGCTCGTCGGAGACCGCGTGATACCAGAGCGCCTCGCGATCCTGCAGGTCGCCGGCAGAGATCTTCTTGAGGATCGCGGCGGTGTCGACCCGGCGCCATCCCTGGGTCTGGGCCTCGTGCTGCAGCCCCGTCCCCGCCAGAAAGGCGCTGATCGCCAGCAGACACGCGGCCAGAAACAGCCCGAGGGGGCCGTCGCGCCGCCAATGCCTCAACACCACTGCCGTCATGTCCGCATCGATCCGCCGATGACTCCCCGCCCGCCCAGACCCCCGCACGGAGCACCCTCGAATGCGCCCCTCTCCCCCCGGAAGAGGGCCGGGTTGAGGGGGTCAACCAAGCCAATCATGCCCACTACCGAGCTTTCCCCGGAACACCGGAGAATTCTCGCCCGTTAACCTTAGATGCGCCGGTGCAGAAAAAACTCCTCAGCCGTGAGGTCTTTTTTAATTTTAGTCCAACCCTGCGGTCCGTTCCTTGATCCCGATATCGACCCGGTCGATGCAGCGGTTGCAGCGGATGCAGTCCAGGTCGTACTCGTCGTGCACCCCCAGGTCGCAATACTTGATCTGCCGGGATCTAGCGCGTCCCTGCAGCAGCGCCAGCTTGTTGCCCAGCGCGAGGAACGCGCCCATCGGGCACAGATAGCGGCACCAGAACCGGTAATAGAAGAGCGAGCCGACCAGGGCGGCCGCGACCAGCCAGCCCATCCAGTCCTGCAGTTGCAGACGGAAGACGTGCTGCATGGGATTGAAGCTCAGCCAGGCGGTCTCGCCCGTGATCCACACCAGCGCCAGCCCGCCGGCCAGCAGCAGGAACTTGACGTAGCGGGCCGCCTGATCGAGCCGGCGGTCCACGTAGCGGCGCAGCCCCAGCCAGCGACCCAGACGCGAGATACCTTCCTGCAGCGCGCCGAACGGACAGACGTAGCCGCAGTAGGCCTGACCCAGAAACAGCGCGCTCGCCCCCGCGAAGACCACCAGCAGATACCAGGTCGGGTTGGAGGCCAGGGCCGGCAGATTGCCCCGGCTCAGGTTTACCAGGTCGACCTCGGTCACCAGCGAGTTGAACGCAACCCCGAGCACCACGAATACAGCGAGCTGGTAGAGCAGCCGGGCCCGATCGCGCCCGCTGAGGTAGACCGGGAAGAACAGCCCCAGCAGCGTGAGGACCCCGAGGAACCGCGGCTCGGTCAGCGACTGCCACCAAGGCGCTCCGGATGCCCCTTTGGGGGCGGCGAGCGCCAGCCCGAAGGCCGCGCGGGCGCCGACTCGGGCCGTGCGGTTGATGGTCTCAAGCGCCGCCCGGCTGGAGATCGTCGCGCCGGTCATCGCATCGACCCGGGCCAGGCTGAGGGGCGCCACCGAGAGATCCCTGCCGGCGAGCCCCGCGAGCCAGGTTTCGATGCCGTAGATATAGGCCGGCGTCTCTTGAGAGGCGATGTAGCGAGCCCCCTTGAGCACCCCGTGCTCGTCCACGGAGACCAGCAGGTTGAGCGGTCCGGCATAGCCGCGCACCTCCCCCGCCACGGGCATAGAGGCGAGCGAGACGGTGCGCTCGGGGGCCGAGGCCCCCCCTTTGCCCAGATAGAGCGGCGCCGGCTTGTCCCTGGCCTCGAGCTCGGCCGATCCGCTGACCGCCGCCAGGACGTTCCTGGCCGAACCGGACCTGAGGTCCCGGGGCCGTTGCGCGCAGCACCCAGGTGAGCGCGAAGATCGAGCCGGTGAGATAGACCAGGGCCCAGGACAGCCGCACCACCGGGAACGATCGAAACCCCCGCGCCCTGAGCGCCGAGGGCGCCGGCCCCGCGGGCTCGGCCAGCAGCAAGGGTACCAGCGCCAGCAGGGCGCTCGCGGCCAGGACGCGGCTCGCCCCGGCGACACCGAGGATCGGCACCATCAGGGCGCCGGTCACCAGGGCGCCCAGGGCGCCGCCGAGGTTGTCGATCCCGGCCGCCACGCCGCTGGAGCGCATCGCGTCTGCGTGACCCAGATGGGCCTGGTGCAGACCCAGGGGAAAGCCCGCACCCGTCAGCAGCCCCGCCGCCGTGATCAGCGCGAGATAGCCCGCCTCCGGCGCCACGCCGCCCCACTGGGCCAGGTGAGCGATCAGCCCGGGGAGCAGGAGGCAGCCCCCGGCCACGAGCGCGAGCACCGCCGCGAAGGCCAGGCCCGGCCGGCGCCGGGCGGCCAAGCGCTGTCCCAGCAGCCCGGCCCCGATCGCCAGGCCCGTCATGAACAGGCCGTTGAGCAGGGCGATCCGACCGAAGGCGAACCCGACCTGGGCCTGATAGCTGAAGATCAGCTCCAGCTGCAGCGCCATGGCGATGAATCCCAGCACACCGAGCGCCAGCGTCCCGCTGGTACGCCGACGCTGCTCGCGCTCCGTGCCCTCCAGGCCCTGACGCAGCAGGAGCAGCGCGACCAAAACGCCGAGGGGGATCAGGTAGGGCCAGGGCCCCATGCGCCCCAGCCCCTGCAGCAGCTCCACGAAGTGCGAGGCCGTGAACTTGCCCCAGAGCATCATGTTGAAGTAGTAGGTGATGGGGCGCAGGTCAGTGTTGAGCGCCCCGCCCGCTGCCTCCAGGCTCTTGCGCACGAACGCCACCCGCTCGGGCTCGAGCAGCAGGCTGAAGCCCTGCGCCGGGAAGGTGCGCGGCTCCAGGGGAATGGCCTCGTAGCGCTTGCGCAGCACCTCGGCGTCGTCACTGACCTGGCCCTTCGCCGGCGAGGCACAGAGCAGCTGCTGGTCCCCCGGCGCCACGATGACCTCGCCTATGCCCTCCTCCAGGGTGCGCAGCACCGCCGCGCCGTAGCTCTGCACCTCCCGACCGAGATAATTCGACGCGCTGCTCACCGCGGTGCAGAGCACGCCGCGCGGTCCCATGGCGCGGCGTACCGAGGCGTAGAGCTCGCGGGTGAAATAGCGGTTCTCATGGGCGCTGGACGGATCGACCCCCAGCACCAGGACCAGGTCGTAGAGGTCCGTCGCCGGCAGCTCGTTGACGAACCGGCGCCCGTCGAGAAAGAAGATGCGCACCCGGGGATCGCCGAACGCCGCGCGGGCAGTAGCGGGCAGGTAGCGCAGCACCGTGTCGAAGGCACGCCGGTCGTCGACCACCAGATCCAGGCGATCGACCGGGTAGCGCAGCAGCTCCGCCGGCAGCTCCCCGGCCGCCGCGCCACCGAGCAGCAGAATGCGCCGCGGCGCCGAGGCCTCTGCCTGGAAGAAGGCCGCCTGCTGGGCGATCGGCTCCGGGTCCGGAAAGGTGGTGGCGATGCGCCCATCCTGCAGGACCGAGTACTGGGTGCCGAGCCGGGCGACCGCCAGATGTCCGTACCGGGTGTCCACCGTGTCCACGAGCTGCAGACCCGGCTGGATGGCGTGGAAGCGCAGGGCCTCGGCGCTGCGGTGCAGCCAGCCCGCGACCGGCGGCGTCAGCACGATGAGCCCGGAGAAGGCCGTGATCCCGGCCAGCCACTGGAGCCGCCGGTCGGCCCCGCCCACCCAGAACGCCGCCCCGGCGGCGATCAACGCCGAGAGCCCGAGACTCGGCCACACGCCCAGCCAATCGATCATCACGAACGTGAACAGCAGGCCGCCAGCGAAGGCGCCCAGGGCGTCGAACACGTAGAGCCGCGAGGTCAAGCTCACCGCCCGCTCCCCCGCGGTGCCCGCAAGCAGACGACAGGCCAGTGGGAAGGCCGCACCCAGCGCGACGCCGGTGGGCAGGGTGATCACGAAGGTCGCGGCGAACAGATCGCCCAGGCCGAGCAGCTCCGCCGAGGGCGTCTCCATCAGGGTCCGAGCGGTGCGCACCAGAATGATCTGCAGGGCAAGCAGCCAGGGCAGCAGCGCCAGGATGGCCACCAGCGGACCCCGCTGGTCCCGCAAGCGCCGACGCAGCATCGCCACGGCGAGCGATCCCCCGGCCACCCAGAACAGCCAGCTCGAGAAGAAGGCCCCGAGGCTCACCTCGTTGCCATAGAACACCACCAGGAATTCCCGGGCCAGCTGAGCTTGGGCCACCTGGGCGAGGACGCCCAGGCAGAACAACGCGGCATAGAGGCTATTGCGGGACGGCATGATCGGGCCAGGGGAAGCGAGCCACGAAGCCCGCGACTGCTCATCGGTCGGGCGCGACAATCACCCGAGCCCACGCGGGACCCCGGTCGGAGACCCTGGCTGCAGTATAGACCGGCGCGTCCACGCCGAGCCTGGGCGCTCTCGGCCACCCGACGAGGTCACAGGCTGGGGCTTCGTGCCCTCCGACCCCCCGATCCCCTCTCCCTCGAGGGAGAGGGCCAGGGTGAGGGTGATACGCACGCTCCTTCGGTCATCCAGCGCTTGCCAAGGAGCTTCCATTTTCCACCAGCGCCTCTCAACGCCCCCACCGCGGAATCCACCGCGGCACCCACGCCTTGTAGCCCCGGTACGCCTGGCCGAACCTTCTCTCCAGCCCCGGCTCTTCCGAGAGCAAGAAATAGACCTGATTGACAACCACGAAGCCACAGGCCCAGAGTCCCAGCGCCCATGAGCCCCAGAGCAAGGCCTCGCCCGCCAGCATCACCGCGACCCCGCTGATCATCGGATTGCGCACCCGGCGATAGGGGCCGACCTTTACCCGATGACGGGTCGGGTCCCAGGCGGCCAGGGTCCCGCCCCTTTGGTTTTTGTCTCATGACCCCGTTGGGCACGCAGATCCCGGGAAGGGAAAGGCGATCACCAATGCTCCGATGCGTTAGGAGAACGAGCTAACGAGTAACCTTTGTAGATGTTGTAAGAAAGCAATCCCCATCAGCACAAGAACGGACCACGCGAGATATTTTCCTGCTTTTGTCTCCGCATTCTTTGAGCAAGCATAAATGGCCCACCAGGCGAACGTCTGATACGGGAATACAATCCAATACATGTGTCTGTCGAAAGCTCTATATCCGACTATTATGCCTCCACTACCATAAAGCAAGTATCCGATCGCAGCTGAGGCAACCGTTCCGATCAGAATTGCCGCAGCTGTTCCTATTAGCCAGACGCTGAAGAAGGCGTCCTTAAGAGATCTTCCACCGGTCAAGTAACCCCCCGAACGAGAACCTCTCCCGAGCGCCTTCACAGTAACCCCAGCGTTGAATAAATCCGCAGCTTTGTGGAATGGAACGTATGGGCCGGTACCGCAAGAGCATCGAGCATATGTAACGGCCGTTTTTAGACCGCCCCGTTAGCCTTTATGGAAAGGGTCAACCATCCAAGACCGCGCTGGGTTGACCTCGATGTACCGCTGGGATTGACTACTGGCATCAGAGACGATTGAAACCTAAAGCCGAATCCCTCGACCATGAGTCTGTTGAGGAGATCTATCGAGCCGACCCCCCTTGGTCCTTACTGTGCGCCTCCGCCCTCTTTCCGGTGCGCTACTCCCCGAATCAATCTATCCCGTTTACACTTTACCGCTCCGATTTTTTTCAGGCGAGTCATAAGTCGATTGCAAAGCCACCAGCAAAGTGCGATAACAAGTAGCAAGAAATATGATAGGAAAAACGCTGTAAATGAGCTGTTAGACAATTTATATATCAGCAATAAAGCGCCGGATAATATTGTTCTCGCAGAAAAATCCATGAGCTCTACTTTAATAGCTTCTCCTTTCTTTATCTCTAGTAACTCATGTATTGCTGAGTATAAAAGAAACATCAGCATGACAAAGGACAGCTTTTCGAACCCAGACATCGATGTGTCTGGAACAAATACAACCACACCAAGGGCTATTATGAGAGCCACGAAGTAAGTCAATCGCTCTAACAGAACCCCTGGCGCTATCGAGAAGAATGACTTACCTAGACTCACTATTCTTTCCCTTGGGCGACACATTCCTTGAAACCAACAGTAATCCAGTAACCAGTCAACCTGACCACCGGCTGAAGCCGGTGGCTTGAGTTGGGGCACTGGAAGTGTCTATTCCGGCTAAAGCCGGCTTCAAGCCACCCGACTGAAGGCGGGTCAGCCCGACTCGAAGTCGTCCGCCTCTACAACTTGAAACCGGTCCTCTGTCTCCGTATGACCCTCGATGTAGGCTTCGATCATCTGATCGGTCACGTTGCCCGTGCTACAGGTAAAGTAGCTTGGCGCCCACATCCTCTGACCCCAGTACTGCTTGTGTAGCACTGCAACCTCTCGCTGCCGCTTGTATGAGCTCTTCCGTTTGATCTTCTGCACCAGCTTACTGACTGAGACCTGCGGCGGGATCGACACCAGCATGTGCACATGGGCCTTTGCCACAACCCCAGAGAGAACCTCCACCCCCAAATCTGAGCACATCTGCCGGGCTAATTCCTTCAGCCGATGACCTACGTCTCCCTTCAGCACTTCCTTACGGTACTTCGTGCACCACACCAAGTGCACGTGCAGCCGAAAGATCGAATGCGTGCCGCGCCGATATTCGCTCATCCTTCCTACCCTACACAGGGAGGCTGTAAGCTGCCAGCTGAAGCTGGGGGTTTGAACCCTCCCACGGGGGGACAATCAACGCCGACCAACCCCGTCAACAGACCGTATGGCACGGCGATAACCACCTTTGCCGGGAGCAGCAGGATCGCGAGGGCGTGTCTCAGAAACCTGGACATGGGCTTTCGGCGATTTTCTGGATTCCGCAAACGTTCTCCCTGCCGATCGTCCCTCTCTCAGACAATAGCGCTTCGGCGACGGTAAATTGCTGGTAATGAATCTCAATCACCCGCTATCTACGGAACGAACTTTGTCACTGATTGTCTACGGCAACTCTGGTATCAATCTGACAGACTTGCTGTGGCTTAGTTCTCATATACCTTGAACTTTGCTTTTATAAGCATAAGCATTAAGAATACAACAAATACCACACCAGATAGCTTACGCTTACGAATATACTCCCAAAAGGCGGAAAACAAATTGCAAGAATGAAATATTTCATATTGTGATTCTCGTCGTCTATTATTTAGTTCTTGCAGGACTCGCATATAATTGGCTCCCAATTAACCTTGAACGGCAGTGGCGCAGAACAATTTTGGCAGGCCGGGTGAATGATATTCTGAAATACGTCTTTCATCTAACTAGTGTCCGCGCGGAAACCCCGTAATCCTGAAGCAATCCCATCGGAGCGCAATGGGTATAGAGCTGCATCTCCGCGCGACAGAGCAGAAGAAGGGGTATTGAGGAGGGATGCGGCGGCGCAGTCACTGTATATATATCCAGTCTTCCGTAACGCCCGCCAAACGCTCCCCTGGCCCTTGGCCATCGATCTGACAGGCGCGTTCTGGGGCTCAGGCGGCGAGCGAACGCGCTCGCTGCTGCTTGCGCCGCTCGCGCTCCAAGACCATGGCACCGAGCTTGTGCAGGTTGAACCCGACCACACCCCAGGCGATGTAGCGGTCGAATCCTTCAATGCCACGGTCGCGGCAGCGATCCAGGCCGTGCACTTGCAAGGCGTGAATCGCCGACTCGACCGCCGGATGCTGTTGGCGGGCGTTGACGAACGCTTCACTGGACTCGCGCTCCTGGTCGGCCTGACTCAGCCGCCCCTTTTTCGGCAGGGTGACGTGATCGAGCAGCTTATCGAGCCGGTCGCGGTTGTCGGGGCTGTAGAAACCTTTGTCGAAGCTGAGGGTGCGCAGGTTCGCAAACAGGACCCGGGTCTGCTCGGTGAGCTCGACGGTGATCTTCTCATCGGTCAGCCCATGCATGACCTGATAGTTGAGGATACACCCGAACTGATCTTCCACAATGGCGGTGCGCACACCCAGCTCCACCGGCACACCGGCTTTGCCCTTGACGATCCATTCGGTGTGCGGCTCGAACAATGAGAAGACCTTCTCGTGGTGGGGGACGGTCTCACCGCGGATCACGCGCGCACGGATCTGCTCGACCTGGCGCTTGGCATGCTCGACGAAGAACTCGATCTGGTGCGCCGCGATCAGATCGTACGCCCCGATGGCCTCCAGCGAGGCCTCAGCCAGGCCGATATGCTGCTCGGCCAAGGTGAGCAGGCTCAGATAGGCCTCGCTAATCGCTTGCTCCTTGGCCTGCTTCTTGGCCCCATCGCTCGAGCTCGATCGCTTGAGCTTGATCGCATGATGGTAGAGGCGTCTGAACTTGAGGAAGTTGGCGTGGTGCTCGCGCCAGCCCGTGAGCGCCGGATGCTCAGCGGCGGCGCGCCCGCCGATGTACAGGATCTTGCGGATCGCATCGACCAGCAGGTTGGCATCGGTCGGATAGTGCACGTCGGTCTTGACCACCGCCGAGTCGCAACGTCCATGCAAGAGCGTCTCTTCGCCGACACCCAGCTGCTCGTGGGCGGCACCGACGATCACCCAGTTGATCATTTGCAGCGTATCGGGCTGGAGCCGCGAGAGGTTCTCCCCGAGGGTGCGCACCCGGTAGCGCTGGTCGCTATCGAAAGGCCCGTGGCCCAGCATCTGGCGCAGTGTATCGTGATGATTGGCCAACTCGCTCAGGCGATCATAGTCGCAGTGCAGACCCAGACGAAACGCCCCGAGCACGAACACCTGCCACAGGTCCATGCCCGGTGCCCCGTTATCCAGTGCTGCGGTCTGGGCGAAGTCGCGGGCGATCAGCCACAGGATGGCTTCGCGACGCTCCTCATCTTGCTGCACATGCTTGAGCCCCGCGAGAATCTTTGGAATATCGTCGCGCGAGTCCCACTCGATCTCGATGTCTTCGAAGGGGGTCTGGCCCAGCACCAGCTGTGGGCATTGTGTGTGGCGCATAGAGCGAGTTCCTGCAATTATTCGGGAATCGGCTCTCGGGAACAAACGCTACGATACAATAAAATACCAGCATAATCAATACGTTAAGATACATCCCCGTAACTTCTCAATAAGTCACGGCCTAGCAGACACAGCGGCTGCCCGGTCGCGAATGATATCGGCTAATGGAGGAATTGAGCCGCATCGTTCGATCCGATCGGCAAGATAGTCCCAAAACGACACGCCGAGCTTGCGGCAGGTTTTGTTGAGGCTGGCCAGGCTGTCTCGACAGCGCTTTCCCAGATCACTGCGCGTTCCACCGCTGATCTTGCGCCATTTGACGTACACCCGAATATCGCCCTCGCTGTTGTTGGTATGCAGCGGGATGTCCGGGCGGCTCAGCACCAGCAGCAGCTTGGCCCTGTGCCCATGCAACCGCTTGAGCGTCTGGTTGAGCGTCTCAAAGGACGTGCGCTGCGTGAAGAGGGCGTCGAAGCGTGCCTCCAGGTCGGGCACCAACGCCGGATCGGGATGGCGCCGATAGGCCTTGAGATCGGCATACAGCGTCCAGATCTGGTCTCGGACCCGCTCCTGGTCCAGGCGATGGGTGTCGTTGAGTGGGATCAGCTTGTGCACGAGGCGCTCGGCGTGCACCCAGCACAAGGCGTGCAGCAGGATGGCAAACTGACCGGCCCCATCGCTGAGGATCACCAGCTCGAGCGAGAAGCCCTTTTCGATCAGCCCACCCAGCAAGGCCCCTTCGGTGGCGATGCGCCGATGGCGCTCGCTGTCGATTCCCAACGCGTCGAGGTGCTGGCTCCAGCTCTCGGCCCCGGTGATCGGCCCGCTCGTATCGCTGAGCAATCGACGCCGCGGTTGTTGGGGCAATCCTTCCTCAGTGAGGTACTCCAAGGCGTGCTCATTGAGATGGTAGGTGATGTCCCCGGCGTGCAGCAGCTGCAGAAAGTTGATGCGGCTCTTGCTGTAGGTGCTCGAAAACCACGCAAACCAGTCGTTGCCGATCTGCGTGACGTAGCCGTTCTTGCCCCGATGGCGTGCGCCGGAGTCGTCCACGCTGATGAAGGGGCTGACTTGCAGACCGGTTACCAGCAACTGGTCCTTCTCGGCGAAAAACACCTCGTTACGCTCGCTCAGCAGGGCATCGATCTGCCCCGCGGAAATGTCGATGCCAAACTCATTGAGCTGCTCACGCAGCAGCGGCTGGGTGACCTGGCAGTGGTGGTGTTGATAGAGCACGTAGCGGCGTAGCGACGCGCCGAAGTGTTTGCCATTGAGGCACGCCGGAAGCTCTCCGCTCAGCCACTTCCCGTCCGGCGTCTGCCAGACCTCCAGGCGATAGCGGGTATTGTGAGCCTCAATCCTCAGGTCCTGGACGACAAAATCTCGATATCCCTTGAAGCGCGACCCGCCCGGGGGCTCGATCGAGGGTCTGAGCTCCACCGTCTCATGAATCTCCAATTGCTGGGTCTTGCGGCGCTTGGCCGAGCCGGGGCGCTTGCGCTCTTTCGGCTCACCTTGCCGATCGCCCTGGCTCTTGTCGTCACCATGCGCTTCCTCACCGGATTCTGGATCGGTCCCTTTCTCCATTCCGCTCGCCTTGAACTTCGGCTTCGCCTTCTGCCCCTTGAGCACGGCCACTTCATCACGCAACTGCTGCACCAACTCGGCCTGCCTGAGGTTCTCCTGCACAAGACGCTCGATCTGCGCCAACAACTGCTCCACCAACTCGCTACGCTGAGCATCCGGGATATTTGGCAGTTGATGATCGCTCGGCATTTCATGCCACCCTCAAAGCGCTCGGAGTCCTCTCTCAGAACATTAACTCATGTCGATAGCTGATTGATATAGTTGCCGTTGGTTATTGAGAAGTTACACATCCCCCGTGAGACCTTTGATGGTCCATTTCAAAAACTCGATTCTACGTGTAGCGGCAAGTCCATGAAAACTCAGCTCAAAATGGATGCCGCTCAGACACTAACTACGCTCTGGCGGCAGAAGAGCTACAATGCGCCCCCATAACCACCAACCGAAAGCGATTACAAGCAGCAACAAATAGGATAGAAAAAACGCTGCAAATGAATTTCTAAACAGGGTGTTGATTAGTAATATTCCGATAGCTAAAATTATCTTAAACGCAAACCATAAGAATTGACTTATCGGACTTTCCCCCATTCTGACCTTAAGAATTCCTTGAACCATTGAGTATGCGAGATATGCGAGAACAACGAAGAGCAGCTTCTCGTGTCTTGAGACCAGCTCATCTGGAACAAGGGCTACCACTGCGATCGAAATTATGATCGCACAAAAATATACTATCTTATCTATATTAATGTTCATGTTGGCGGCTTTTTTCCGGAATATATTTTCATTTTTTTGTTTCATTTGCGACACATTCTTTGAATCCTACAACTATCCAATAACTAAAAATAGGAACCCCAAACGCTTGTTCAAGCACTTTTACAAGATTGTCTGGGATGTACCCAGATACCCTATTTAAAAGCCATCCTGCACTCGTAAAAAATCCTGCCGCAAAACACTGGTTAGCGAGTTTTTGATTCGGATCTAGCACTTGTTCGAGCGTCACCATTATCGATACAAAAGTGACTATCGATAGCATGCCGGCTACAACGACCACATTAACGATTGGGTCAATGAACCATGCGGCAGTGAAAGCCATCGTTAATAGCAAGAACGCGGCCCCCAATAATACTCCGGCAAAATAAAACCCTCCGTTCTCTCCATTGGAGATCTTGTAAGCACCATCTCCGGTAAGAGGATCGAGAATAATATAACCAGACCCGCTCCAACCGGGAACAGAGACAGAGTCGGCATGCGTTATCACGTCCATACCTACGTTGAGCGCCGATCGGATTTCTGCCATGGTTCCGCTGTCGTGGCGAATGTTGGGCAGAGTTTCGGCTTGATTGTCCGCGGTAATCTCATAAATCCGCTGTCCCAGCGTTGTGGCTTTGCCCACGGCTTTGACCGCCGAGATGGCCTCACCGGGATTATCGGCCGTCACGAACATCTGCTCGGGAATCGTATGCTCCAACGCGGATGCAAGAACACCAGTCTCGATGTTGAACGCCTTCCTCACGTCTGGCGTGTAACCGTCGCCTCCGTTAAAGCGAGCGACTTGGTCCATGTCCATCTCGATCCCTCCCGGGCTGATTTCCAATGGAAACCCGAAGAAGTAATCGACGCTTGGCACATAACCATACGTGCCGATCGAGGGCGCCAGCTCGTGGTGCAGTCCCTGGCCGAGCCCAGCCAGGTAAGCGAGTCCGGCATATTCGGCGAAATATCCAAGGCTGCCCGCGTAGAAGAGATCACCAAGCATATCCTCCCGTGTAAGCGCCCCGATCAGATCCGGATTCTGACTCTCCAACGTGCTCTTTGTAGCCTTTACGCGCGCCTTGAGTGCATCGAGCACCGCCGGAGAGATCGCCCCTCCGGCGGTACCGATGCTCAGATACGACCCCGCCACCACCGGGGAGTTGAATCGAACGCTCCCGCGGGTCGGATCGATCAGCGTGTAGTTGAGATTGAGATCCTCGCCCAGCGCCATGGGCGCGCCACTCTTGACGAGCTTGCCGTCGAGTCGAAGCTCGGGTACCACCTGGACCAGGTAGGCGGGAATGCTCTGGGGCAGTTGGCTCGCATCGGTGATCTGGCCATCGGGCAGCAAAGACTGCAGCGCCTGCTCGTCCGCACTCGTGGCGGCCCTGAAAGACAGGGTGAGCTTGTGGTTGTTGACCCGGCTCCAATCGAGCACCACCGGCTCATCGGGCATGGCGCTGCTGCCGGTACCGAAGCCGATCTCCAGGCGGTGGCGCAGGGCATTGGGGAGGCTGGCATAGCGGGCGCCGACCACCAGGGGCCGGTAGGGCAGTCCGGCCGGCAGTACCGGGGCGTCCTGGATGATGGTCTTGCGGCCACCGATCACATCACCCACGGTGGGATTGGGCAGGTTGTCGCTGATGTAGGTCTCCAGGGCCTGCTGGGCCTGGGTTTGGGCGTTCTCCAGGATTGTCGGGTCCAGGCCGCTGACCCAGCCTTCGGTCTCGTTGACGGTGCCGCTGGCGGCGAACTGATCGGCGAGCTTCTGGGGGTCGATCCCGGCGATCGAGACCACGTCCAGGCCTTGGAGGTAGTCGTATTGCTTGTAGCTGGGATCGAGCGCGATCCAGCTGTCGGCCGAGCGGTTGACCGCCCCTTGGGAGGGGTGGAAATCGATGGCGGCCTCGACCCAGACGTGCTCCATCCGCACGCCGGTGATCTGCCCGCCGTCGAGCTCGGTCCCCGTCGGTATGCCCCCCGAAGCGGCGAAGTTGGCGGCGGCGGTGATGTCCTTGAAGCCTCCGGCCCAATTGCGAAACTGCGCCTCCGGCACCTCCACGGTCCCGTGCACATAGCGGGCCGGGATGCCCGAGGCGCGCAGTAGTGCGATGGTGAGGCTGGCGATGTCCATGGCGTTGCCGCGCCGACTCGATAGGGTAATGTCCGCCTGCTGTAGGGCGCCCCAGCTGGGGATCCACTCGACGTTGTTGCGCACCCAGCGGTATATCTTCAAGGCATCGTAGTCCAGTTCCGCGGCCTTGGCGCGTATGGCGTCGTTGAGCACCACCTCGGGGGTCTCGGCCAGATACGCCGGGTCGCTCGCTCCGGGCAGCTGGTCGAAGCGGAAATCTCCCAGGGCGGCCAGCTGTATGCGCGGGTTGTCGCCGAGCCCTGCGGTCTCAAACTGCCAAGCCTGGCTCCGCGGCGGCGGCACCCCTTCGGGTCCGTGACTGATGTTGGGCAGATGCTTGGGGTCGAAGGGCTGACGGGCGCGTTGGAGCTTGAGGGCATCGAGCCCGGCTCGGGCCTGGGCGATGCGACGGGTCAGCTCGTCCTCGCTGCCGGCGGCCCGGATGGCATCCAGCTGGGCCTCGAGGGTGTCGAGCCGTTGCCGGTAGATCTGGACCAGCGCGGTCTGGCGGGCCAGGATCTTCTCCGGCAGGCCTTTCTTCTTCAGCCGCTCGCCGGTCTCGGTAAGCTTGTCGCTGAGGGTCTTGTCGAGGTTTCGCAGCTGTGCGGCGAGGCTCGCCAGCTCGCCCTGTTGGCTCTTGGCTTGGCCCGGCCGGGCGCTGTCGAGCAGGCGCCTGATGCGCAGGACGGTCCGCGCGAGCTGGGCCTGCGCATTGTCCAGCTGAGGCACGTCGGCGACCGGCGCAGCGAGCGCCTGGCGGGCGGCGGCCGCACTCGGGGCAAGCACCAGCATGGTGAAGGAGAGCGCCACGACCGTGGCGGTGGCCCGCATGAACGCCCGGGCCCGGATGAGAATGCCGATCAAGGAGCTTTGTGACCTTTCCATGGTGCGGGTTCCCGGAGGCTGTCTGTCAGTTGGCTTGCGCGTCGGCAGTCGGCTGCAGCGAGATTTCGAGCTGCCTGATGGCTTGGTCGAGGAGTTGGCGGGCATCGGCCGCCGCCTGGGTATCGATCGCGGTCAGCGCGTCGGCCGCCTGCACGGCTGCGGCGAGCGCCCCCGCCGAATCGCCTTCGCCGAACAGCGTGTAGGCCTGCTGGACCAGGCTGTAGGCCGCGCCGTAGAGAGTAGCGTCCCGCTCGTTCAGGATGCATAGTGCATCCAACGCGTCGACCAGGCTGACCGCCGTGCCCGGCTCCAACACCAGGCTCAGGGTGTCGAGCAGCAGCGGCTCATCGTCGGGTCGATCCACGTAGATTAGGGCCTGGAGGGAGAGCGGATCGCCGGCTTCGGGCAGCGCCAGCCAGAAGCGGCGCTCGACGGTCTCGTTCTCGGCCAGGTCGAAGGGCCAGACCAGGGTTCCGGTGTCGTCGATTTTGGCTGTTCGAGGGTCCACCATCCGCAGGTTGAGAGGGTCCAGGACGACCTGGCCCGTGGCATCGATGCCGAGATTGTCCAGTGTCAGGCGCAGGGGCACGACATCCGCCGGGGCAAACTCGGTGACCTCCGGGCGCACGCGTGCCAGTCCACCCAACAGGAGCTCACCGAACAACGGTGGGGCCTGGTCGACAGCGGCCTCGGCCAGCAGGTCGAACCCGCAATAGACGGCCCAACCTTGACCGTAGTGGTTGAGGGTGACGGCGGGCTGTGCTTCGGTTTGGCCCGTGCCGTTGGCCGATTCGACGTAGTCGCCGATCGGCTGGGCGCCCTGCAGCTCCGCGGCGAGGACCTTGGTCTGGACGCCGAAGGCAGCCGAGCCAGCGGCATGCACGTCCGAGTCGGCGAGCGTGACCGCGACGGCCTGAGGCAGGTTCCCGAGCTGTTTGATCCCGAGGGCCTGCTCGATAGCCCGGTTGCGCTGGTCATGGGCGCCCGCGGCCACCAGGCCCTCGCCGCGGTAGACCGCCTCGCGCAGCTCCTTTTCAACCTGGTCGGGCAGCTTGATGTGCTCGGACAGGAGCGCGTAGCTGGTATAGCCGCCGCTTCTGAGCCCGTGCGTAAAGGCATCGGCGTCGGTGACGATGGTGTAGGACCAGCCGGCGGAGCGGAGCAGCCCCTGCAAGGTCTGGCGCTGGACGTCGGGACTCGGCAAGGCCGTGGACGGACCCTGGGGATCGCCGCCCGAGGGGGCCTGGGCATCCATCAGCACCAGCAGCCGCCCGCCTCTGGGGTCCACCGAGAGGTCGCCCTGGACGTGCCAGCGCAGCACCACCTGGAAGCCGGCGAAATCCAGGGTCTGCCAGGTGCCGCCGAAGGCGCCCTGGAGCAGGCACACGTAGCCACCCGGGGTCAGGCTCGCGGTATCCATGTCGCGGCTGAGATCGAAGCTGCCTTCAGGGGCGAGATCCATACGCGCATCCCAGCTGGCGACGATGGTCTGGGTATCGGCACCGACCAACAGCAGGCGCGCTTGGGTACCGGGCAGTGAGTCGGCGCTCAGGCTGTCGATGCGCGCGTGACACAGCTCGGGGTCCCCGACTCCGACCTCGGTCTGATCCATCCACACCGAGCCCGCCAGCGCGGCGCTTTGCCGGAGGACCTGGAAACCGGTCTGGGCTCCGGAGACCGGCTGGCCGGTAGCATCGTCAAGCGCCAGCACCTCGACCCGATAGCTCCCCTCCGAAGCCTGAATCAGGGGGACCGCCACCTGAAGGGCCGTGCCCCCATCGGGCAACAGCTCACCGACCGCGAGCGTCGTGGAGAAGACCGGGATCCCGGAAGGATCGAGCACCCTGACCTGCACATGCTCCGGGCCCTGGATGGCATTGGTGCTCTGGTTGGTCAGATCGACGTTGACCAGCACCTGGTCCGAGGGATCGTAAACCGGCCGGTCGGTGCGCACGCGACCGGAGAGCACCGCCGAGGGCGCGAAGATCGAGAAGGCCGCGCTCGCCCGGTCCAGCTCGCTGGCACGGGCGTCCTGAAGCTTGGCCCTCACCTCGTAGTGGCCCACCAGGGTCGAGCCCGTGTTCCAGAGCGCCGGCAGGACCCGCTGCTGGCCGGCCGGCAAGTCGCTGAGCCGCAGGGGTGCGAGCTGGGCGATCGGCGTCTGGGCCCCCGGGACATAGATGCCCAGCTGGACCGACCCGGACAGGGGCGCCGTCGAGGTGTTGGCCACCCGTGCGGAAATTGCGACGTCCTCGCCCGCCCCGTAGCTGGAACGGGCCGTGCTGACCGCGAGCTTTGCCCCCGCATCCACCGTCAGCGAGGGGATGGCCAGGGGCAGCGTCAGGGTGCCGTCGGCGAAGCTGTTGGCGAACTCCAGCTCGGCCCGGGTTGCCGCGGGGCGGGTCTCGTGTAGGGCCATGTCGTGGAAGCTGAGGTCGAAGCCGAGGCTGCGGCCCTCGCTGGTCACCCCGACCAGGTGCCAGAGGTAGTCGGTCCCCCCGGCGGGGTTCGGCGAGCTGTCCGGCAGGCGGTTGGGGGCGGACAGGGTGATGTTGTCCGGCAGGGTCAGATGGACGTTGACGTTGATGCCGCCGAGCCGGTCCAGGGCCTTGGGCAGGTAGTCCATCACCAGACTGGTGGCCGACAGGCGGGTGCTCATGATGGAGCTGGACCAGGAGCCGTCGGTCTGTTGCGCGTTGAGCAGGTAGAGGATGGCCGCACGCACCTGCGGGTCGTCGGGGGATGGATTGGTGTAGTCCAGGGCCAGACCGACCAGCGCGCTGATCAGGGGGTCGCTGCCCCACCCCAGGTATTTGCCCCAGCCGCCGTCTGCGCGCTGGGCGCTGCGCAGATAGGCGGCGGTGTTGGCCATGGCCGTCTCAATCTGGGCCGCGAGGGCCGGGTCATCGACGATCTTGAGGGTCTCCCCGAGGCCGGAGAGGATGGCGGCACGGGTTCCGAGATGAGAGCCGGTGTAACTGTTGGCCCGGCCGAGGAAATAGCGGGCGGCGCGCAGGACCTGGGTGCGTATCCCATCCAAGCCGGTCATGTCGAGCGGTGTCTCGACCAGTCGTAGGATGCTGTTTGCATCCCGGCCCGCGACGAAAACCCCGGCCGGACTCACCGCTACTCCCGTGGCGTATTTGACTTCTGTCAGTCGCTCGATCGTGCCGTCGGCCCGCACGCGGTTGAGCCCCTGGGGGGCATCCATGTAGTAGTAGCTTCGGCGATCGGACGTGTAGTAGAGACCGCCGGCGGCATCGGCATCCAGGTACAGAGGTTGGAACGGTAGTCCATCGGCAAACACCGAGACGGTACCGGCGGGGTCGATGCTCAGGATATTGAAGCCACCGAAATTGCTTACATAAAGTGCGCCGTCGGGGCCAAAAGCCAGGCCTCTCGGGCCGGACAGCTGGCCGCCGCTGATCCAGACCGATCCGGAAGGATCGTCCGGGAACAGGCGCCAGATGCGGTTGTTGCTAACGTCGGAGACATATAGGCGGCCATCCGGTCCTAGCTCGACGTCCCAAGCGGAAGGAAAGGAGGCCGGCAGGTATGCCCAAGAGCCGTCCGCGCCGACCCGTATCAAGCGCCCGTTGGCGGTGGCTACATAGAGGATTTGATCTGCCGCGACGGCCAGCCCGCGCCCGTCGGCGGGCAGTCCGGAGACATAGACCTCGGCCGAGCCGCTGTCCGGATCGAGGGTCCAGACCTTTCCGTCTCGCGTCAAAACATAGAGCAGGCCGTCAGGACCCCATTCCATGTCCTGCGGTTGATAGAGGGCGGGACTGCTAAACAACGGCTGTACCGAATAGCCGCCCAGCGCGCCAAGGTCCTGGCCCGCGGACTGCAGAACGTCCACCAGGTTCTTTACGACGATGGCGGTCTTCGCCTCGTCCGAATCCCACCAGGCTTCATTTCTATCCAGAGACCAGAACGTGTAGTCCCCGGACTCTCGCCTGTACCCCAGCAGATAGAGGCCGGACTTGTATTGACTGCGAAATGACTGGTGCTTGTCAGGCCAGGCCGTGAGGCCCCAAGCGCAGAAGCCCGTTTGCGCAAGGCTGTACTGAGGGTAAGCGTCTATCAGAGCCCCTGTGGGCTGCAGCGTTCCGGCGATACCGTTGTAGAGGAACTGAGCGGCGTCCTTGTCGATCGGCGCCTTGTCGAACGACGAGGCCAGGCCCAACACGCTCTGGGCCTCGATATGACAGCCCTGGCAGCGATTGGTCTTCTGCCAGTTCACCGCCTCGCGGGCGACATAGCGACCGCCGCGCTCGATCGCATCGCGCACCGACAGATACAGGGGGTCTGTGAGCGTGGCCTGGGTAAGGTCCACCCCTTGCAGGTTGATGCTGGCGTGCACCGTCTGGGTGCCCTCGGGGACGGTCTGGCGATCCAGAGTGAAGGTGCCGACGGGGCGATCGCCCACGTGCAGGATGCCCGCGATCGAGCCCGCCGGATCAGCGCTCTCGGCGCGGATCGTTACGGGCAGCTCGCCGGCCTCGGTGGGGACCCAGCTGCCGAAAGCGACCCGGGCATGCTCGCCCACAGCCAACTTCGGCACCTGCACCATCACGCTGGTCAGCGGCGCTCCGCTCTGGGCGCTGACCACCTGCAGCCGCAGCGCGGTGTCGGTCAGGGGGACGTTGCCGGTGTTGACCACCAGGGCGGACAGCTGCACCGGCTGGTCCGAGCCGGCCTGGGCGATGGGCGGGGAGAGATCGAGGTAGCCCCCCAAGGTCCGGGTCTCGCTGACCTGGGCGTAGCTTTGACCTTCGGCATAGACGCGGCCGGTGGGCACCGCTGCCGATACCGTGTGGGGCTCTACGACCCGGACCACGAGCCGGTAGCTGCCCGGCGGCCGCTGCTCCGTCTGCCAGGGCAGCTCCAGCTCCAGCGTCTCACCGGGCGCGAGCTCAGAGTCGGTGCGCGTGGTCTGCGTGCCCGGGATCACGGGGGCGAGCTTGGCGACCGACTGGCCCTGGTCGTCGAACACCTCGCCAAGCACCTGCACCGCCTGGGGCTGATCCGAGAGGCTGCCGATCCGTGCATGCACGGTCAGGGTCTGCATGGCACCGACCGGGGACCGATCCGGCCAGACTGCCAGGACCTGGACGGCGGGGGTCGGGCTCGTCGCGTCGCCGGTGGCAGGCAGGGGGCTCAGGGCGATGGGCAGGTCGTATGTTCCGTGGGTCGGCAGGGCGATGTCGTAGCTCTTGGCCGTATAGCCCAAGGCGCTGGCGGTGAGCTGGAAGGCCAGGTCGTTCACGCCGGTCAGCGCATAGTGCCCGTCAGAGCCGGAGACCGTGCGGTAGCTCCCGTCGGCGGAGGCGACCACGGCCCCGGGCAGAGGCTGGCCGGTCTGGGCGTCAGTGACCAGACCGCTCAACGTCGAGCTGGTGGCGCCGGGGTCGCTCTGCGCCTCAGGGGGCAGAGCAAAGCGGGCGCTGACCTCGCCGAACGCCTCGACGGTCAGGGTGAACTGCTCGGCAACATGGCCCTCGGCGGTGATATCCAGGTGCAGATCGGTGAGCCTGAGGCCCGAGAGTCGGAACTGGCCCTCGGCGTCGGCGGCCATCGTGGCGCCGGTCTCGACCAGCCGCACGCTGGCCCCCGCCAGGGGCTGCCCGGACACGCTGTCCACCACCTGGCCGTTCAGAGTCAGGGTCGTGGGCATGGTCACCGTCGGACTGGGGTACAGGAGCAGGTCGCCGAGCACGCCGCTCATGCCGGGGTCGAGCTGGATGCGGTAATCGCGGCTGACATAGCCCGGGGCAGACAGCCCCAGACTGTGGGCGCCCCGGGGCACAGCGGGGAAGCTGAACGCCCCCGCGCTGTCGGCGCTGTTCGAAGTCCCGCCGTCCAGGGCGAGCTGCGCCCCAGGCAGCGGCCGGCCGGTAGACCCGTCGATCACCCTTCCGGTCAGATCGACGGGCCCTTGGTCGAGGTAGCTGCCTTCGGGGACCATGGCCTGCCTGACCCGCAGCACTGCCCCCTCACCGAGCTGCAGCTGCCCGCCGACCGAGTGATAGCCGCTGCGGGTCAGGTTGAAGCTGTACGTTCCCGGGACCAGGGCCGGCAGCGAGAGATCCCCGCTGCTGTCGGTGCTGGCTTGTGTGTCGCCGCTCAGGCTCAGCTGGGCCCCGCCCAAACCCTGGGTCGTGGCGCTGTCGTAGACATGGAGAAAAACCGCGCCCGTGCTCTGCCCTTGGGCGACGGGTATGTCTCCGAGATCGGCGACCGCGCCGGCCAGGATCTCCACCGACTTGTACGAGCCGAGATAGCCGGGCTTGTCCACCCGCACGGTGTACTGCCCCGCAGGAATACCCGACACCAGGAAGACCCCATCGCCCAGGGAGCGCCCCGTGAAGCTGCCGGTCGATTGCACGGTGATCGCCGCATCAGCCACCGGCTCGCCCGTGTCGGCATCGATCACCCGGCCTTTGACCCCGCCCGGCGTCGCGTCGGTGCTGCCCTGGGTGTTGCGCTGCCCGGCCAGCCAGAGGGCGCGCAGCGCCAGGGCCGTCGTGTGGACATCCTCGCCCCAGCTGCCGTCCGCGCCTTGGTGGGCGCGCAGCACCTCCACGGCCGGAGCCAGCAGCCCCGGATCGGCGATCCAGGGCAGGAGCCCGTCGAGCACCTGGGCGGTTACCAGATCCTCGCCCCAGGCGCCCGTCCCGTCGCGCCGGGTCAGCAGGAAGGCCTGGGCCGCCCCCAACGCCTCCGGCACGCCCAGGTAGTCGCCGCGATAGCGGCTCAGCGCCTCGGCGACGCTGGCCGTCACCCAGGTATCGCCCGGGTTGGCCGGCAAGGCCCAGCTGCCATCCGCGCCCTGGGCCGCGAGCAGCCAGCCGACCGTCGAGGCCAGAGTATCGGCCGGCCTCAGGCCCGCCTCGGCCAGCGCCTCCAGGGCTCGGGCCGAGTCCAGCACCGTGCCCTGGTAGCCGGCCAGCTCGCCGTAGACTCCGATCTCGTCGATCTGCCCAGCGAGCTGCACCCCCAGCGCGTCGACCGGGCGCCCGTAGGCCGAGAACGCCATGATGCGGGGGGCCAGGTAGCTGTTGCCGTTGTAAGCATCGCCGGCGAGGTAGCTCAGTGCCGCCGGGTTGGTCGGCAGGCCGGCCTGACCCAGCAACGCCAGGGTGCGCAGGGTCTCGACGGTGGATTGGAACGGGGTCGAGCTGGTGGAGGTGCTGGCGTAGCTGCCGTCAGGTCGGGCCTGGGCGCCGAGCCAGGCGATTCCCGTAGGGATATCGGCGCGGGCCGGGCCGCAAAGCAAGATCCCGAGCCAGACAACGAAAGGAAGACCCCGGAATACGCGCATCTCGACACTCCCTGTCGACTGTACCGACTTCCCTTATCGATCCTTTCCCCGGATCGCGCGGTGGCGGCTCTGTGGTGTCGCGACGCGGCTCACATCCATATTGCCGCTGACCCGACAGAGCCTTCTATCCGTTCTTCGGCCTTGGTTACCATAGACCATGTCCGTCGGCCGGATCAACCCTCCCGCGAGACCGGAGCGACGCCGCTCGCGCTCGCTGACCGGCACGATGCTGCAACCGTTCTCGGCACGGAACAGCGGAAAGGTTTGCTGCGCGGCGAGCGGAACGCGGCGCAAGAAGAGACCGCCCCAGCGCCGATCCCCCAGCCCGACCGTGCGCGCAACGAAAGCACCGAGCTGGCTGTTTCGTACCGCCGGTGTCCATTTGGTGAGCCGTCGGTTAAAGTTTGGAGCCAGTCGGCTGAGGGGGTCACAGCATGCAGGTCATCATCGTCCACGTGTGGGTCAAACCGGAAAGCGTCGAGGGATTTATCGAGGCCACCCGGGCCAACCACGAAGCATCGATCAAAGAGCCCGGGAACCGCCGGTTCGATGTCCTTCAGGATGCTGGCGACCCCACCAAGTTCGTCCTCTACGAGGCCTATGCAAGCGCCGAAGACGCCGCTGCCCACAAGGCGACACCGCACTATCTGGCCTGGCGCGACAGGGTGGCCGACATGATGGCCCGGCCTCGCGAGGGGGTGCCGCACAAGGGGCTCTTTCCCAACGGCTAGATCGCGGGACAAAGAGCCGGTCTCGTCCTGACCTGATCGACAGATCCATGTTGAAGACTCTCAATCCGTTCTTCGTCGCGAGCCTTCCCGAGATCCGTTTCGGGGCCGGCAAGGTGAGCGAGCTTCCGCACGTCCTCGCCCGTTATGGTCGCAAGGCCCTGCTGGTCACCGGGCGCCGGTCATTCGCGGAGACGCCCCATTGGGCGCGGCTGCTCGCCGAGCTGGATGCCCGAGGGGTCGCCTGGGAGCACACCCGGGTAGACGGCGAGCCCTCCCCCGGCCTGGTCGACCAGGCCGTGGCGCGCTTCAAGGGGGCGGGGATCGCCGTGGTCGCGGGGATCGGCGGCGGCAGCGTGCTCGATGCGGCCAAGGCCATCGCCGGGCTGATGATCACCGGCCGATCGGTGATGGATCACCTGGAGGGCGTCGGCGCAAACGTTCCTTACGAAGGCCCCGCGGTACCCCTGGTGGCGGTGCCCACCACCGCCGGCACCGGCAGCGAGGCCACCAAGAACGCGGTGCTGAGCGAGCGCGGCGAACAAGGTTTCAAGAAGTCGTTCCGCCACGAGCAGCTGGTCGCCCGGGTTGCCATCGTCGATCCCGAGCTGCTGGAGAGCTGTCCCAAGTCCCTGCTCGCCGCAGACGGCATGGACGCCTTCACCCAGCTGCTGGAATCCTATGTCTCCGCCAACGCCAGTCCGTTTACCGACGCGCTGGCGCTCTCCGGTCTGAAAGCGTTTCGCGACGGGTTCTGGGCTGCCTGGGAGACAGGCCATCCGGATGCGCCGGCGGGCTATGCACACATGGCCTATGCGTCCCTGATGTCCGGCATCACCCTCGCCCAGGCGGGGCTGGGCTCGGTCCACGGCCTGGCCTCGCCCCTCGGGGCCTTTTTTCCGATCCCCCACGGCCTGGTCTGTGGGACCCTCGTGGCCGAAGCGACCGCGGTCAATCTGCAGGCGCTCAGAGAAAGAGAGCGGGATTCGATCGCCCTGGTGAAGTACGCTCGAGTCTCCGAGCTTCTCTCCCGACGCCATTACCCCGATCCGCGGGAAGCCGGGGACGCCTTGGTCGACATGTTGAGGGACTGGCTCGACCGGCTGGACCTGCCGCGCCTCGCCGCCTACGGCATGGACGCTACCCACCTGGACAAAGTCGTGGCCAACTGCCGCGGCGGCAGCATGAAGACCAATCCGCTCGTGCTCACCGACGAGGAGCTGAAGGGCCTGGTGCGGGCGAGGATGTGATCCATCCGCCCGCTCGCGGATCACACGAGGCGAGACCGCTCCCTCGCGCCCGCGCACTGTGCAGGGTGCGCATTACGCATACCCGCTGACGACGGAAGCCAGATGAACGATACCTCCAACCAGCTGCGCATCGGCATCCCTAAAGGAAGCCTTCAGGATACAACCCAGAAGCTGTTCGCTCTGGCCGGTTTCAATTTGCGCATCTCCGGACGCTCCTACTACCCGGACATCGACGACCCGGAGATTCAGTGCATCCTGATCCGGCCCCAGGAGATGGCCCGCTACGTGGAGCTGGGGGTGCTCGACTGTGCGATCACCGGGCTCGACTGGCTGTTGGAGACCGACGCCGATGTGGCCGAGTTGGCCGACCTCAAGGCCCCGTGGTCCAACTACGGTACGGTACGCTGGGTCATGGCATCCAAGGAGGGCTCGCCGTTCAACACTGTGCACGACCTCCAGGGCAAGCGCATCGCCACCGAGGCGGTGGGCATGACCCAGCGCTTCCTGGCCGAGCACGGGGTCACCGCCGACGTGGAATTTTCCTGGGGAGCCACCGAGGTCAAGCCCCCGATCCTGGCCGACGCGATTGTCGACGTCTCCGAGACGGGATCGAGCCTAAGGGCCAACAGCCTCAAGGTGATGCACGTGGTGCTGCGGAGCACTCCGCGCTTCATCGCTAACCACATTGCCCTGGAGAATCCCTGGAAGAAGGCAAAGATCGACCGCTTGCTAATGCTGCTCAAAGGCGCCATTGCGGCCTCCACGCGCGTGATGCTCGCGATGAACGTGCCGCGCGAGCACTTGGACGCCGTGATTGCGGTGTTGCCCGCCCTGTGTACACCCACCGTCTCCGCACTGGTGGACGAGACCTGGGTGGACGTGAGCACGGTGATCGAGGAGAAGCGGGTGCGTGACCTGATCCCGCAACTGCACGAGGCCGGGGCCCGCGGCATCGTCGAGACGGCGCTGAACAAGATCATCGAGTGAGCCTGATCCGCAGGTTTCCGTCGCGCCGGGTAATAGTGACCCGTGGCGGATCCCCTCGTGGGCCGAAGCGGCGCCAGGCCCGGGAGCGAAGACCAGAGTTCGCTTGCGGGCAGTGATCGACCCTGACCGGTGATCCGCTTTGCGGTAGAGCCCGCTGCCTGACCGACATGCACGTCATGCCAATCTGGCCCACCTACCTCACTCTAGCTCCGCGGTTCTTCCGCGATTTGGCCGACCGCATCACCGCCGGCAACTTCGGCCCGGCCAACCAACTGGCCGACACCATCATCGCCTGCCTGGCTGAGCGCAACCGTGAGCACAAGTGCTATCGCTAATTTACGCAAAGCCCCCGATGCGCTCAGAGTCGGCCGAGCAACTCGGCTTTCTTGGCCGCGAATTCCTCCTCCGTGAGTATGCCCTTCACCTTGAGGTCACCCAGCCGCTCGATGGCGGCGAGGATGTCGTCGCTGCGGGCCGGAGGCCCCCCCTGCGGACCCTCCGCGACGGGTGCTGCGGCGATCTGGGCCGGTGCGGGCGTCACCGGCTGCCCATTGCGGGAGACGAGCGGTAGGGTTGCGAGACTGACGGTGCCATGCTGGCTGCTGAAGATAATCGAGCTTCCCATTCCCTGTTGCTGTGAGAAGCCACCGATCTGGTGATCCAGGGTGTCGTACACCCACACGTCATTACCGGTCTTGACGGCCAGGCGGTGGCTGTTGGCGAAATAGGCGTAGCGCACGTTGTTCTGGGCGCCGGTGGCGCTGGGGGCGCCGAGCTCCCGCGGCCACCAGTTATCTTCAGGATCAGGAATGAACAGGCTCGAAGCCCCGCTGGGCGAACCGCTGGCCTGGTGCTGATAGCCGCCACCGCCCTGGCTCTGAGACTGAAAGCTGCCTGAGCGCAATAGTCCGGATTGGCTGGCGAGGATGCCGGATATGTCCTGGCAGAGGGCGTCAACCCGGCCTTTCAGGTAATTGTTGAACATGTCGCCGAGCATGATCATGCCGCCCGCCATCCATTGGCCGGAGCCGGCAAATTCGCTGTGATTGAATTGCGCCATGCGACCGTTCCCGTTGAGCACGGCGTAGAGCATGTGGGTGACGGCGTCACTGCTGAAGCCGTGCCTCGCTGCCAAGTTGTTGACGACCCGCTGACCGTCGGACGTAAGTTGTTGCATGGTTGATCCCATATATGATGGGCGGCGCCCGGAGTCTGCCGCCATCGCGGAATGCAGACAGCCCGCGAGACTCAGCTTTGGCCTTCGCTAGCGCATGTGCGCCCAAGCTTCAGTCTGGGGTTGCGTCCCCGTCGTTCACTCTTAGGATACCAGGTTGGTCCGGGTGCTGGCCCGTCATAGTGACATCCGATGCCGCCCGTCGGCGAGGCGGCGGCCTTCCTGGTGTTGCGCTTGATTGACGTTACGCCCACCGTTCGCATCTGCAGGCTCCGGCCATCGTCGGCCCGGGCGCCGTGCACCGCTGAGATGACGTTGCGCCGGGGGCCATTCCCCTCAGTGAGGTTGGCTCGTGTTGATCCGGTCCGACAGTGTCCAGCACGAGTTTCCTTTGAGGGCTTCGTACTCCCGTGGGGTCCTTCGCCATGCAGCTGGCTTTCCCAACCTGAGACCACTTGTTGTTCGCGGCTACCCGCTCCGCAGTGAGATCAACACTCGATACCGGTGGGTGGCTAGCCCTTACCCGACGGGGACTTTCACCCCGCAAGATACGTTGCAAATCAGCCGACGCGAAAGGAGCGACGGCGACTGGAGCGGTCGGCTGAATTTGCCATGTTAGCCATATCTTGAAATATCTATTCGTTCGGCTCTGTAACGGCTATTATCGAGTATTTGTGTGGAATTGCTTTAGTGCTACAAAATGCCGATAAGAAAAATCTCCGACGGTCTCAAGTTCACCACTGACTTCGATTAACATATAAATGACTTGGTCCGAGGGTAACCAGAAGAGCCGTATTCGTCCCCTTTCCGCTAAGATGCGCCGATCCCTTGTCCGAGCGGCCCGATGGAACCTGTCAGCATCGAGATCACCGCCAGCCTCGTGGCCGTGGCCGGACTCGCCGGATTTGTGGATGCCATTGCGGGAGGCGGCGGGCTGCTGACCCTTCCTGCCCTGCTCTGGGCGGGACTGAGCCCGGTGCAGGCGTTGGGCACGAACAAGCTCCAGGGCGTGTTCGGCACGTTTTCGGCCACGGCGAATTTCGTGCACAAGGGCGAGTTACGGCTGCGCCCGATGCGGGTGACCGTCGCACTCACCTTCTTCGGTGCTGGCGCCGGCGCGTTGACCGTGCAGCACGTGCGGGCCGACGTTCTCTCGGATCTGGTACCCCTGCTGCTGATCGGTTTCGCGCTGTATTTTTTGTTTTCGCCGCGTGTGGGCGATGTGGATAGTCACCGACGCATTGGACCAGCGGCATTCGGGCTGATGGGGTGCGGCGTCGGGTTCTACGACGGGTTCTTCGGACCCGGGACGGGGTCGTTCTTTGCGCTCGCCTTCGTCGCTCTGCTTGGCCACAACCTGCGGCGCGCGACGGCCCATGCGAAGCTGCTCAACTTCACCAGCAACCTGGCGGCGCTGGTGCTGTTTCTGGGGGGCGGGCATCTGGTCTGGCAGGTCGGTCTGCCGATGGCAGTCGGGCAGACGATTGGGGCGTATGTCGGATCGCACATGGTCCTTCGGCACGGGGCACGGGTGGTGCGGCCGTTGCTGGTTGTGGTGTCGCTGCTGATCAGCTTGCGGTTGCTGTTGGCGCGGTGAGGAATCGCTGTTTTTGATCCCCTCACCCCCGCCCTCCCTGGGGGAGAGGGTGAAGAGTCGTTCTTTCCCCTGTCTACCGTCTACTGTTTACTGTTTACTGTCTACTTCATCTTGATGTTTCATACTTGCCTTATCATGCCTCAGACGTATAATCTCACCGCTCAGACCTGACAACAGATACTTCGTACATGATCACGTCCGCGCAGATCCGCGCCGCCCGGGCGCTCCTGGGAATGGACCAGCGACGCCTCGCGGAGGTGGCCGGGCTGTCGCTGCCGACGATCCAGCGGATGGAGGCCAGCATCGGCCAGGTGCGCGGCAACGTCGAGTCCCTGGTCAAGGTCGTGGACGCCCTGGAGCGGGCGGGCATCGAGCTGATCGGCGAGGGGGCCTTGAGCGCGGCGGGAGGACGCGGGGTGAGGCTGAAGACCCCGCCGGCGCTGGAGGACGCATCCTAATGGTGCTCGGAGGGCTGCACCTGGCCGGGCTGGCGGTGGCCCTTGCGCTGGCATCGGCGGCAACCTCTCTGCTGGCCGCGCGTTGGCCGCGGGCGCTGCGCGTGCTGGGACTGCCCCTGTTCGGGGCCGCCGGTCTGGCCGCTCTCGCCTCCGGGCTCATCGCGCTGCTCGGGGGAGAGGTGGGCATCGCCGTCCTGCCGCTCGGGCTACCGTGGCTGCCCTGGCGGTTGCGTCTGGACGCCCTGTCCGGGCTGTTTCTCGCGATTATCGGGACTGTGAGCTTCGCCGTCGCCATCTACGGGCCGGCCTACGTGCGCAGCTTCGAGCGCGGTCGGGACTCGATCGCCGCCCTGGGCACCTTCACCGGCCTGTTCCTGACCGGCATGCTGCTGGTGGTGCTGGCCGATGACGCCTTCCTGTTCATGGTCGCCTGGGAGCTGATGTCGCTCTCCTCCTATTTCCTGGTCGCCTTCCAGCACGAGAGCGCGGCCAACCGCCGTGCGGCCTTTCTTTATCTGCTCATGGCGCACATCGGCGGGCTCTCGATCCTGCTCGGCTACGGGGTGCTGGCGGCCTTCGGCGGCGGCTTCGCCTTCGAGTCGATGCGCGCCGCCGCCCTCTCGCCGCTCTGGGCGACGCTCGCGTTCTCGCTGGCCTTCGTCGGCTTCGGCATGAAGGCCGGGCTCGTGCCCCTGCACGCCTGGCTTCCCGAGGCTCATCCGGTGGCGCCCTCCCACGTCTCGGCGCTGATGTCCGGAGTGATGCTGAAGGTGGCGGTGTACGGATTCGTGCGCTTCGTCTTCGACCTCCTGGGGCCCCCGCACTGGCAGTGGGGCGTGACGGTGGTCGCGGTCGGCAGCCTCTCGGCACTATTCGGCGTCCTCTACGCGATGATGCAGAACGACCTCAAGCGCCTGCTCGCCTACTCCTCGGTCGAGAACCTCGGGATCATCTTCATCGGCCTGGGGCTGGCGCTGGTGTTCCTAGGTACCGACCACCGGCTGCTGGGCACGCTGGCCTTCGTCGCCGCGCTCTACCACGTGGTCAACCACGCGCTGTTCAAGAGCCTGCTGTTCCTGGGCGCAGGCGCCATCCACCACAGCACCCACGAGCGGGACCTGGAGCAGATGGGCGGTCTGCTCAGGCGCATGCCCTGGACCGGGCTCTTCTTCCTGCTCGGCTGCATCTCGATCTCGGCCCTGCCGCCGTTCAACGGCTTCGTCTCCGAGTGGCTCACCTTCCAGGCGGCGCTGCAGGCCTGGCAGCTGGACAGCGGTGTGCTACGCAGCCTGATCCCGGTGGCCTCCGCGGTGCTGGCCCTGACCGGCGCGCTGGTGGCCGCGACCTTCGTCAAGGTCTACGGCATCGCCTTCCTGGGCCAGGCGCGCAGCCGTCACGTGCGCCGTGCCAGGCGGGTTCCCTTCGGGATGCGCGCCGGTCAGGGGCTGCTGGCGGGGCTCTGTCTCGCGTTGGGGGTGCTGCCGACCTGGGTGCTCGCCGCCATCGACCGCGTACCCCGGGAGCTGCTCGGGGGCGGACTGCCCCAGGCCTCGGCCCACGGCTGGTTGTGGCTGACGCCGATCTCCTCGGGAACCGCGAGCTACAGCGCGCCGCTGGTGGTCCTGCTCCTGGCGGGGGCCGCGGGGGTCGCGATCTGGGCCTTCCGCCGCGGCGCGGTGCGCCGGGTACGCCGCTGCGACGCCTGGGACTGCGGCTTCGCCCCGCCCAGCCCGCGCATGCAATACACCTCGACCGCGTTCGCCCAGCCGATCCGCCGAGTGTTCGACCTGGTGTTCCAGATCGACGAATCGGTCTCGACCCGCGAAGGCGGTCCGCCCCGGTATCAGCTCGCCATCGGCGATCGAGCCTGGGGACTGCTCTACGCCCCGGTGGGCCGATGGGTGGAGTCGGCCGCGCGCCAGGTGGTGCGGCTGCAGTCGGGCAACGTGCGGGTCTATCTGGGCTGGACGCTCGCAACCCTTCTGGTGCTGCTGTGGATCATCTCCTGAGCCAGGTCACCGCCTGGGGCCTGGTGCTGCTCCAGGCCCTGCTCTATGCGGTGCTCGGCCCGCTGCTGGTGGGCTGGGTCCGCAAGGTCAAGGCGCTGCTGCAGAACCGGCGCGGCGCGCCGGTTCTGCAGCCGTATCGCGATCTGCGCAAGCTGCTGGTCAAAGAGACGCGGGTGGCCCATACGGCCTCACCGCTGTTCCGCGCCGCCCCGTACATCGTGTTCGTCTCCACCTGGCTGGGGGCGGCCACGGTCCCCCTGATCGCCGTCGATCTGCCGACCGCCGCCATCGCGGACATCATCGTGCTCGTGGGCCTGCTCGCCCTGGGGCGGTTCTTTCTGGCCCTGGCCGGTATGGACGTGGGCACGGCGTTCGGCGGCATGGGCGCCTCCCGGGAGATGCTCGTGTCGGCCCTGGCGGAGCCGGCGATGCTGATGGCGATCTTCACCCTCGCCATGGGCGCCCACAGCACGAATCTCTCGACTGTCATCGGCCATCAGCTGGCGGACGGCCTGGCCCTGCGACCCTCGATCCTGTTCGCCCTGGGCGGACTGACTCTGGTGGCGATCGCCGAGACCGGACGCATCCCGGTGGACAACCCGGCGACCCACCTGGAGCTCACCATGATCCACGAGGCGATGCTGCTGGAGTACTCGGGGCGGCACCTGGCCCTGATGGAGTGGGCGGCCCAGATCAAGCTGGTGCTCTACGGCGCGCTGATCGCCAATATCTTCTTCCCCTGGGGCATCGGAGAGAGCTTCAGCCCCGGGAGCCTGGCGCTCGGCATCGGCGCCATCGTCGCCAAGCTGCTGCTGCTCGGGGGGGCGCTCGCGATCGCCGAGAGCGTGCTGGCCAAGATGCGGCTGTTCCGCGCGCCGGCGTTTCTCAATCTCGCCCTGCTGCTGTCGCTGCTCGGCCTGCTCAGCCACGTGATTCTGGAGGTCGGCACTTGATCGCCCCCCTGCCGCTGCTGCAGCAGCTCGTGCTCGTGCTCGCCGCGATCGTGCTGCTCACCTCGTTCGTCCTGCTCGCCCAGGCGCGCCTGATCTCGGCCATCCACGTGTTCGCCTGGCAGGGGGCGCTGGTCGCGGCCGTGACGGCCGTCGTGGCGGCCGCGGGGGGGGCACTGCACCTCTATTTCTCCGCCGTGCTCACCCTGGGCCTCAAGGCACTCCTGATCCCCTGGATGCTGCATCGCCTCGCCCGGCGGTTGGAGCTCGACCGCCACGTCGAGACCCTCCGCCTTCCGACCCTGGTCGTCATGGCCGCGGTGGCCTTGGTGATCTTCAGCTACTGGCTGGTGCTGCCCATGGTCCAGGAAGGGCTCGCCTTCACGCGCAACATCGTCGCCGTGAGTCTGGCGGTCGTGCTCATCGGGCTGCTGATGATGGTGTTTCGCCAGCAGGCCGTGGCCCAGGTGCTCGGCTTCATGTCCATGGAGAACGGGCTGTTCCTGGCGGCGGTTTCCGCCACCGCCGGCATGCCGCTGGTGGTCGAGCTCGGGGTGGCCTTCGACGTGCTGGTCGCCATGGTGCTGTTCGGGGTGTTCTTTTTCCAGATCCGCGAGAGCATCGAGTCGCTGGACGTCGACCGACTGAACCGGCTCAAGGAGACGGCGGAGGAGCGCGAATGACCGCCCTGCTGGTCACCCTCATCGCCCCGGCCGTCGGCGCCGTCGTCCTCGCCCTGCTGCGCTCGCTGGCCTTGGCGGGCTGGGTCAACCTCGCGGTGTCGACGGTCTCCCTCGGCGCCGCGGGCGCTCTGGCCTGGTCCGTCGCCCTGCATGGCGAGGTCGTTGGCCTGGGCTTGCGGGTGGACGACTTCAACGTCTACCTGGTCGTGCTCACCGCATTCGTCGCCCTGACCACGGCCATCTTCTCGCGCCCGTACATGCGCCATGTCTGCGAGCGGGGGATGACCAGCGAGGGCGGCATGCGCGTCTACCACGCCATGTATCAGGCCTTCATGTTCACCATGCTGCTGGCGTTGACCACGGACAACCTGGGCGTGCTCTGGGTCGCGGTGGAGGGCGCCACCCTGGCCACGGTGCTGCTGGTCTCGCTGTACCGGACCCCGGAGGCGGTGGAGGCCGCGTGGAAGTACTTCATCCTGTGCGGCGTGGGCATCGCGCTCGCCCTGTTCGGCACGGTGCTCACCTACTTCGCGGCCCAGCATGCCATGGCGGACCCGGCCAACGGCCTGACCTGGAGCATGCTCTACCGCCAGGCCGGCAGCCTTCACCCCGTGGTGATGAGCATCGCCTTCGTCTTCCTGCTGGTGGGCTACGGGACCAAGGTCGGCCTGGTGCCCATGCACCAGTGGCTGCCCGATGCACACTCCGAGGGTCCCACGCCGATGTCCGCCGTGCTCTCGGGCCTGCTGCTCAACGTCGCGCTCTACGCCTTGGTTCGACTGAAGATGCTGGTCGACGGCTCCCTGGCCGGGACTCAGAGCCCGCACCTGGCCGGTCATCTGCTGATGGGCTTCGGCCTGGTCTCCTTCCTGGTGGCGGCCCTGTTCCTGCACCGCCAGCGCGACATCAAACGGATGTTCAGCTACTCGTCCATCGAGCACATGGGCCTGATGACCTTCGGCTTCGGCATCGGCGGGCCGCTCGCCACGTTCGGCGCGCTGCTGCACATGCTGGTGCACTCGCTCACCAAGTCGGCCATCTTCGTCACGGTCGGGCACGCCACCCACATCGCCGGCACCCAGTCGATCGACCACATCCGCGGCCTCATCCGCACCCAGCCGGTGGTGGGCTGGTCGCTGCTGATTGCGGTCGCGGCCATCGCGGGCTTCCCTCCGTTCGGTGTGTTCACCAGCGAATTCCTGCTGCTCAGCGCCACCATGCAGGCCCAGCCCTGGCTGACCCTCGCCCTGGTGACCGGCCTCGCGGTGGCCTTCGCGGGCCTGTTCCGCCACCTCCAACCGATGGTCTACGGCGGCGTGCCCGAGGGGCAGAAGCCGGTGAGCGCCAACATGGTGCCCATCGCGGTCCACCTGGGGCTGGTGCTCTGGCTCGGTCTCGCGATACCGGGATATCTGGCCCATTGGCTGGATCGGGCCACCCAGCTGATCACCGGGAGCCATCTGCTATGAGCCGCTTCGACTGGCTCTCCGAGTATCTCGCGCGACTCGAGGACGACCACGTCCTGGTGCGCCGCGGCAGCGCCGAGGCGCTGGCGCCCGCGCACCTCCTGGAGCTGGACGCCGAAGACTGGAGTCGCGCCTCACGCGTGGCCTGCACCTTCGACACCCGGTTCGTCGCCATCTGGGGGGACCCGGGCGAAGGCCACGTGCAGGTCTACGCCTGCCTCGAGCGCGAACGCGACTACCTGGTCCTCTCCACCGCGGTCTCGCTCGGCCAGCCGGTGCTCGCCTCCCTCACCCCCTGCTATGCGGGTGCGGACCGCATGGAGCGCCATCTCCAGGATCTGCTTGGCATCGCGGTCCTGGATCACCCCGACAGCCGCCGCTGGACCCGTCACCAGGCCTGGCCCGACGACGCCTTCCCGCTGCGCCCCGATTTCCCCGCGGCCGGCAGATCGCCGAAGCGCACGGCCGCCGACCTGGACTACCGCTTCCAGCGCATCCTGGGCAGCGGCGTCTACGAGATCCCCGTGGGCCCGGTGCACGCCGGCATCATCGAGCCGGGCCACTTCCGCTTCCAGGCCGTGGGTGAGGAAGTCCTGCGCCTGGAGGAACGACTGGGCTACGTGCACAAGGGCATAGAGAAGATCGCGGTGGGACGCGATCCGGCGGGCCTGGCCCGACTCGCGGGCCGCGTCTCCGGTGACTCGACGGTGGCGCACGCCTGGGCGGCCTGCATGGCGATGGAGCGGGCCGCGGGCTGCGAGACCCCCCCGCGGGCCCTGCACTTGCGCGCCCTGATGTGCGAGCGCGAGCGCGTGGCCAACCATCTCGGCGACATCGGCGCCATCTGCAACGACGTGGCCTTCAGCTTCGCCCATGTCCAGTGCGCCCGGCTGCGCGAGCAATGGCAGCGGCGCAGCCGGGAGCTTTTCGGACACCGCCTGATGATGGACGCCGTAGTGCCCGGCGGCCTGGCCTGCGACCTGCCCACTGGCGCCGCCGAGCTGCTGGACGCCGACCATCTGGCGTTGCTCGGCACCCTCGACGCCCTGTTCGATGTGGTCGAAGACCACCCGTCCCTGGACGACCGGCTGCTCGGCACCGGCCGCCTGAGCCAAGCCGACGCCAAGGCCCTGGGCTGCACCGGCTATGTCGGCAAAGCGAGCGGGCAGGGCTTCGACGTACGCCGCGACAACCCCTACGCGCCCTATGACGGCCTGGATGTCCGGGTTCCGGTGCAGACCGCCGGCGACGTCGCCGCCCGGGTGAGGGTGCGCATGGAGGAGGTGCGCGAGAGCCTCAACCTGATGGACCGGCTACTCGCCGTGCTCCCCTCCGGGCCGGTCACCGTACCGCTGCCGGAGCCCTCCGTCGGCGCGGTCGGGATCGGCTTCGTGGACGGGTGGCGCGGCGAGATCCTCAGCTTCGTGCGCTTCGCCGAAGACGGGCGCATCGCCCGTTTCTTCCCCCGCGACCCCAGCTGGCTGACCTGGCCGGCCCTGGAGCGGCTGATCCACGGCAACATCGTTCCGGATTTCCCGGTCTGCAACAAGTCGGTCAACGCCTCCTACTCGGGGCACGACCTGTAAGGCGCCGCCATGCTCCGTATCCTCAAACAATCCCTGCGCACGGGCATAGTCACCGAGGCCGCGCCGCTCGTCGACGACGCCGAGCTGGAGCGCATCGGCGTGGTGCTGCGCCGGCGAATCGGCGAGCGCTTCGGGCGCAGCCTCGCCATCCGCCAGGTGGACGCCGGCTCCTGCAACGGCTGCGAGCTGGAGATCCACGCCCTGAACAACCCCTACTATGACGTGGAGCGCTTCGGGGTGCACTTCGTGGCCTCGCCGCGCCACGCCGACGCCCTGCTGGTCACCGGACCGGTCTCGCGGCACATGGAGACCGCCCTGCGCCGCACCTGGCGTGCCACCCCCTCCCCCAAGCTCGTGATCGCGGCCGGCACCTGCGCGTGCACCGGTGGGGAGTTCGGCGTCTCCTACGCGAGCTGCGGCGCCGTGGAGAACGTCATCCCGGTGGACGTGCGAATCCCGGGCTGCCCGCCGACCCCGCTGGACCTGCTCAAGGGGCTGCTCGGCGCCATTCGCGCGCGAACGGGCGCGGCCGGCTGAGCCGATCGGCCGCGGGGCGGCGGCACGCCATCCGCCGTCAGCTCCCCCCAGTGGGCAAATGGGGTCCCGCAACGGCCCTCGGGTCCGTTATGCTCCCGGACCAATCGGGGCGCTTCCGCACGGGGGAGACATGCTCAGGGCAATCGCGGCGATACAGCGGCTGCAGGAAGGCAATCAGCGGTTCGTCGGCGGGCTCAGGGACCCCGACCGGATGTTCTCGCAGGCCGAACGCAGCGGGCTCACCGCCGGCCAGGAGCCTTTCGCCATCGTGCTCGGCTGCTCGGACTCCCGGGTGCCCGCCGAGATCGTCTTCGACCAAGGGCTCGGGGATCTGTTCGTTATCCGGGTCGCCGGCAATATCGTGGCCCCATCCCAGATCGGCAGCGTGGAGTTCGCCGCGGCCAAGTTCGGCACCCGCCTGGTGGTCGTGCTGGGGCATTCCCAGTGCGGGGCGGTCTGCGCCACCGTGGAGGAGATCCAGAAGCCCTCGGAGCGACAGTCGCGCAACATGAGGTCCATCGTGGATCGCATCCGGCCCTCGGTCGAGCCGTTCCGGGGCACCGAGCTGTGGCATCGTACCGATGCATTGATCGAGGCCTCGGTGCGCGCCAATGTGCGCGCCTCGGCCAACCAGCTGCGCCACGGCTCGGAGATCCTCGAGAATCTGATCGACCACCACGAGCTGTTTATCGTCGGCGCCGAATACTCCCTGGAGACCGGCGTGGTGGACTTCTTCGACGGCGTGCCGGCGGGCACATGAACAGGTGCCGGTCTTCGGCAGACCCTGTTTCACGCAAAGTCGCCAAGCTCGCAAAGAGCCAGGAAGTCTCCCCGGAAGACGAGGCCCTTAGCGCCTTTGCGTCTTCGCGGCTGCGGGCGGGCGGGGTCCGCGCCACCCCGGCGCTATTCGTCACGGTACGCCCACAGGGCCGCGGCCGCGGTCTGCACGGCGTGGCGCTTCTTGTTCGGGCGTGTACTGACGCAAGGCCCCCAGGACCCGTCCGGCTGCTGGGACGCGACCAGGGCCGCTGTCTGCGCATCGAGCTGGCCCCGCAGGGGCTCACCGAGCAGGTGCAGCGTCAGGGCAAGCTCGGAGAACAGATCGACCTGCCCGGCCGAGCCGGCCCAGCGGGCGGCGTCGGTGAATACCCCGGCCAGGGCGTCCCGTCGACGGGCGAGCCAGGGGTCGAGGGGGCGGTATCCGAAGTCCGTCAGCGCGACGACCTCGTGCACCAGGGCGTAAAGGGTGAACGCGATCCCCGAGGGCGCCTGCCCCCCCAAGCCGGGCGGGATCGGCGGAAAGCCCTGCCCCGGCTCGGTGACCCGCGCGATGAGGCTTTCTGCCAGCAGCGCCTGTCGGTCGCCCTGGGGCCGCCCGAGATACCCCAGCAACAGGGAAAGTGTGAGCCGGAAGGTGGGCGGTGCCTGGGGCGCGGCGGCGAGCGCCTGCGCCGCCTGCTCGACGATGGCCTGCTGAAAGACGCTTTGCATGCCCACCGTCTGCATCAGGTGCGCGGCCAGGGCGAGATGGTAGTCGTCCAGCAGAGTCTTGTGCCGGTCGCGCACCCGGTCCCCGAAGGCGGCGCTCCGCTCCAGGCTCGACAAGCGCTCCTTCAAGGTGGCGCCGAGGCGATCCCGGTCTTCGGGCCGCTCGGCGAGCCGCTGTACCACCCGATAGAAGACCGCCTCGTCGATCATGTCCTCGAGCCCGCCGTCCTCGGGGCTCGCCGGGTGTGCCTCGATCCATTCCAGGGCTCTGGCGATCGTGTGGTCCAGGGCCGCCCCGGACGGGCCGGTGCTGCCCTCGGCACAGGCCGGGCCGGTGCCCATGATCACCAGCAAGGCAACTGCCACGGCTTGCAGAAACGATGTCATCGGCACTCCACCCACTCCGGGCCGGGCACAGGCCCGGCACCGGTCCCAGCATAAGGCGACGGCGTCGGCGCCATCAAACCGGCGGGCGCCGGGGCCCGTGCTGGTAGACTGTCTCGAGGATGCCCCCCTGGAGCAGAAGACCATGCACCGATTGATCTGGCTCGCCTTGGCGGCGATGCTCGCCGCTTGCGCCACGGCGCCCCGAAGCCACACCGTGCCACCGGACCTCGCCAAGGCGATCGGCGACTACCGCAACGGCGACTATGCCGCCGCGCTCCCGGTCCTGCAGCGGTACGGGCAGGCAGGCCAGCCCGACGCCGAGACGCTGCTCGGCGTCATGCGTTACAAAGGCAGGGGCCTGCCGCGAGACGATGGGGAGGCGGTTCGCTGGTTCCGCAAGGCCGCGGAGCAGGGCGACTCGGAGGCGCAGTTCAATCTCGGCGTCGCTTACTACGAAGGCCGGGGTGTGCCCCAGGACTACCATGAGGTCTGGAAATGGTGGCGGGAGTCGGCCTGGAACGGCTACGCCCTGGCCCAGTACCAGCTGGGCACTCTGTACGACAACGGCACCGGCGTGGTGCGCGACCACCAAGAGGCCGTGAGCCTGTGGAAGACGGCGGCCGAGCGGGGGCTGGCCGCCGCCCAGAACGACCTGGCGATCATGTACCGGACCGGCCAGGGCGTGTCCCAGAGCAACGAGAGCGCGGCGAAGTGGTTCCGCGCGGCCGCCCGGCAGGGCGTCAGCGAGAGCCAATATCAGCTGGGGCGGATGCTGGCCCAGGGGGTCGGCGTGCCCCGTAACGAGGTCGAGGCCTACGCCTGGCTGACGCTCGCGGCGCAGAAGGGGCATGCCGGCGCCGCGAATGAGCTCAAGACCCTGGCGACCAGGATGTCGCCGGCCCAGATCGAGCAGGCCAAGGGCCTCGTCACCGAGCGGACCGGGTCCGGTCGCTAGTCTGCGCGAGGTCGGCGCGCAGACGCCCCGCCCCGTGTCGGGCGAAGAAGATCCCGGTCGCCAGGATCGCCCCCAGGGCGTCGGAGAGCATGTCCTTCTGCGCGTCCCAGATGTCGCCCTGGCTGCCGAGATAGGCCGCGCCTGCCTCGGGCGCCGCCAGGGCCGCGTACATCCATTCGAACAGCTCGTACCCCATGGCCACTGAGCCGATGGCGAAGACCGGATAGGTCGCCAGCAGGAAGCGGTTGCGCACCAGCCGCTTGGCCCAGAGCCACTCCGCGATCGGAAAGGCATAGAAGCCCACGCTGAAATGGGCCACGCGGTCGAAGTTGTCGCGCTCCAGCCCGAACAACCGGGTCACCCAACCGAAGGGCACCTCGGCAAACGTCCAATGCCCTCCGATGGTGTGCAGGAAGACCAGCACCGCCATCAGCCCGTAGGCCAGGTTGGAGAACCGGACGCCCCGGACATAGAGCACCGCGATCAGGCCGACGATGATCCAGACCGTGGCGTTCTCCACCAGCCAGGTCGGGCGGTCCACGGGATTGAAGGCCAGGACGGTGAATTCGACGAGATACAGGGCGAGAAGGACGAGGGGAAGCCGGGAAGCGTTGGCGAGGGTCATCGGCGCATTAGAGCACGCCCCGAAGGCCGCCCTCAATCGGAGGCGCCGCCGGGGCGCGCCCCTACCCGCCCGGGGAGAGGGCCCGGGTGAGGGGATCAGCCCAGCCCGCGTTGCCCCTCTCCCCCCGGGCGGAGGACGGAGTTGAAAAAGGCTCAGCGGAGTACCAACTCTTCTCCTCGAGCATCAGCCGGCACCCGGCGCACAGGTTGATGGGGCGGACAGCCCCCGCTAAGGTTTTGGGAAGGGCGTTGCGCTTGCGCCCAGACATTCTTCCGCCGGGGCCCATGGTCATGTTGCAGGATTACCTCCAGAAGAGCACCCGGAAGGTCCTCTCCGTCATCGAGCAGGCGGTCTCCGAGCTGGCGAGCATCCGGCAGAATGTTCTGACTCCGGACTTCATCCTGCTTGCCCTGCTCTCCCAGTCAGATACCGAGGCGCTCAAGATCCTCGGACAGCTGCTGCCCGATGCCGCCAAGACCGCCGCCGAGCTGGTGGCCCAGATCCGGGTGCGCCACCAGCGCTCGACCCCGGTCGAGGCCACCCAGATCGTGGCGGCCCAGGAGGTCGAGGAGATGTTCCGGGCGGCCTCGGAGGAGGCTCAGAAGCTGGGCGACAAGCTGCTGTCCACCGGCACGCTGTTCATCGGGATGTTCGACCCCAAGACCGGGCTCACGGCGAGCCTGCTGCGCGACGCCGGCATCACGCGCGACCAGGCACGCGAGGCCCTGCGCCACCTCCGGGCCGGGCGCACCATCCAGACCGAGGACGCCGAGAGCGAGCAGAACGTCCTCGACCGCTACACCGAGGACCTCACCGAGATGGCCCGCCGCGGCGAGCTCGACCCGGTGATCGGGCGAGAGGACGAGATCGCCCAGGTGATCCAGACCCTGTCGCGACGGCGCAAGAACAACCCCGCCCTGATCGGAGAGGCGGGTGTGGGCAAGACCGTGATCGTCGAGGGGCTGGCCCAGCGCATCGCCGACGCCGATGTGCCCGATACCCTGCTCAACCGGCGCATTCTCTCCCTGGACATGTCGGAGATCGTCGCCGGCGCCAAGATGCGCGGCGAGTTCGAGGAGCGCCTCAAAGGCGTACGCGACGCGGTGATCCGGGCCAAGGGCCAGGTGATCCTGTTCATCGACGAGCTGCACGCGGTGGTCGGCGCCGGCGCGGGCGCCGGGGGGCTGGACGCGCCGAGCATGCTCAAGACCGCGCTGGCCCAGGGCAGCCTGCAGGTGATCGGCGCCGACACCTTGGACGAGTACCGCCGCTTCGTCGAGGCCGACAAGGCCCTGGAGCGCCGCTTCCATCCCATCCTGGTGCGTGAGCCGAGCGTGGAGGAGACCATCCGCATCCTCGAAGGCATAGCCCCGCGCTTCGAGCAGCATCACGGGGTCAGCTACCGGCCCGAGGCCCTGGACGCCGCCGCTCGCCTCTCGGAGCGTTACCTCACCGATCGGCGCCTGCCCGACAAGGCCGTGGACCTGCTCGACGAGGCGGGCTCGCGCAAGCACATCCGCCTGATCTCCATCCCCCGGGAGGTCAAGACCCTGGAGCGGGACAACCAGCGCCTGGGCCGGGAGAAGACTGCCGCCTTCGACGCCCAGGACTTCGAGCGCGCCGCCCGCCTGCAGATGGACATCCTCAAGGTGGAGGACCAGCTCAAGGAGGCGCGCCGGCAGTGGGAGGGCCAGCGCGGAGAGGTGGACAGCTCGGTCGGCGCCGAGGACATCGCCGAGGCGGTCGCCCGCTGGACCGGCATCCCGGTCGCGCGCATGGTCGAGACCGAGTCCACCAAGCTCGCGCGGATGGAGGAGAGCCTGCACCGACGCATCGTGGGGCAGGAGGAGGCAGTCAGGGCGGTGGCCGACGCCATCCGCCGCAACCGCGCCGGCATCACCTCGGCCAAACGCCCCATCGGCTCCTTCCTGTTCCTCGGTCCCACCGGCGTGGGCAAGACCGAGCTCGCCAAGTCCTTGGCGGAGCTGCTGCTCGACGACGAGTCGCGCATCGTGCGCCTGGACATGTCCGAGTACATGGAGCGCCACGAGGTCTCCAAGATGATCGGCGCCCCGCCCGGCTACATCGGCTACGGCGAGGGCGGCCAGCTCACCGAGCGGGTGCGGCGCAACCCCTACACCGTGGTGCTGCTCGACGAGATGGAGAAGGCCCACCCGGACGTGTTCAACATGCTGCTGCAGATCCTGGAGGACGGCCAGCTCACCGACGCCCAGGGCCGGCGCGTGTCCTTCCGCAACACCATCCTCATCGGCACCTCCAACCTGGGCACCGAGTCACTCTCACCGGACAAGCGCCCGATCGGCTTCGTGCAGTCCGAGACCCCGAGCTACGCCGAGGCCCGCCAGCTGGTCATGCACGAGGTGAAGAAGTTCTTCAAGCCGGAATTTCTGAACCGGCTGGACGACGTTATCGTCTTCCATTACCTGGAGCCCGAAGACGTGCACCGGATCGCCCAGATGTTCGTCGACGAGCTCGCCCGGCGCATGCGGACCCGCCACATCGAGATCCAGGTCGACGCGGCCGTGATCGACAAGCTCGCCCGCGACGGCTTCGACCCGGTCTACGGCGCCCGCCCGCTGCGCCGGGAGGTCGAGCGCCAGGTGGAGAACCCGCTCGCCATGCGGATCGTACGCGGCGAGTGCCCTGACGGAAGCCGCGTCGGGATCCACCTGGACGGCACCGACGTATCCTTTCAGATCGACCGCGCCGCCTAGACCTGATCTTTTCCGAGATCCCCACCCGCAACCCGGCCCCCTCGCGAATGGCCGGCGGCGAGCGGGATCTTCGCGAGCTGGGGCTCGCTCCTACAACACAATCACGATCCTGCCACGCTTGCCGGTATCCGTAGGGCGGGAAAGCGCAGCGCATCCCGCCGGCATCCCGCTTGTTACCGTCGAGCCATAGCACGGTCTGAGCACAAACAGCCGCGTCGACCAGGCGCAATCCGGACCGGTTTGCCTGGGGCTGTCGAGACCCGATCCGGGAGCCAGGCCATTGGCTCCGGTCCGGTGTTATTTCGAGTCGCCGCAATCGCCCTGCAGCCACCTCGCCGTGAGCTCGCTGGCCATGGAGCCGCTTCCGGTATCCATCTTCACCGAGCCCTTCACGAGCTGCGGCGACAGGGCCCTGATGTGTATCTCTCCATGGGATGAAGTCGCCCCCGTGCACGCGATGCGGTAATCCTGCCGCGTCGCCGTGGCGACCAAAGCCGTATAAGTGCAATTGACCCCCCTGCTGTTGATCTGCTGACCGAACGGCATGGCAAGCTTTTCCGCGGTAAGGCACCCTTTGGCGGTGTCCCTCCGCGGGCCCGCCGCTGAGCGCTGCCTCATCATGGCTTCGACCCGCGCGCGCTGCGCGGGCGGCACCTTCTCCAGATCCGCGCTCGGAAGCATCATGCCGTGGATGTCGACGACCGTGGTCGTCTGCCATAACCCGAGCTTCAGGTTGAGCGGCGCACCCAAGGCAATAGGCGCAGCCACGGCCAACACAACGCCGAGAAACCGTACATTCCGGTGTTTGCTCATCTGATATCCACCCTCTGTCGAATTGATGTAGCAAGCAATGACTGCGGGCCTGCTCCGCTTCGTTCGCTACTGCGCTTCGTCCCGCAACGCCGCAGAGATCCGCCCCCGAGCAAGAGTACTGACGGGAATGGCGCTAGATTCAAGCCATATCCCGCGTCGCTCGATCAGAAAACCGGATCCCGACACCTGGTAGCGTCATGGAATTCTAAGCCAGGCGGTGCGGGCTTCATCAGGCAACCTCGCCCCCTCATTCGTAACCGGATGCGACAAGACGAAATCCCGGCGCAATCCCCCGGGGCGCTATCCACCCGAAGCGTCTCTCGAAGACGGGCGCTCGCCGTTCCTGGATCTCGCTGCGCTTCATCCGGGCTACGGATTGGAACCAGGCTTGCGGGACCGGGCTGCGGTCTTGGCAGCCCAAGACTCTGGACCCGAGCCGCGCACGCCGCCGGCGATAAGGGAGGCCACGTCCAGCAGAATGGCAGGCAAAGCGAATCCGCGCGGAGCCGCCACGTACTTGGGCAGCCAGATCGGGCGGAACCGGCTCTCGTAGGCACGCAAGTCCTCAAAGTCGCGGAAATGCTCGCCGTGGCGGTAGACCAGCGTGCCCAGGCGGTTCCAGGTAGGCGCCAGGGGGTGCGAGCGCAGCTCCGCCAGGGGGGCCATGCCGAGGTTGAAGCGGGCGTAATCCCGGGCGGCGCCCCAGAGCATCAGCTCGACGAGCAGGTAGTCCATGCTCCCCTGAGGAGCGGCCGGCTCGAAACGCACGAGATCGACCGAGAGCTCGGCGCGGTCCTGGGTCGCCCAGAGGTTGCCAAAGGCGGCGATCCTGCCCTCGTACCGGACCAAGGCGCAGGGGCAGCGACGCAGGTAGTCCTCGCGGAAGGAGCCCATGGCGAAGCCCTTCTCGTGGGTGCCCTCGGTCTGCAGCCAGGCGTCGGAGACCCGCCGCAGCTGGGGGAGCACCGTGTCGACCTGCCCCGCGGCGACCACCTCGAACGTCACACCCAGATTGGCGACCCTCGCATGCGCCTCTCGCAGCTCCTCCCGCTCGCCGCTCTCCAGCGAGAATCCCAGAAGCGGGACCACGGCCTCCTCGCCGATCTTGAGCGGGGCGAGTCCGAGGTCGAGATACAGGGGGAGGTGCTCCACATCGACCTGGTAGAACACCGCCCGCCCCCCGTGGTAGTCACACAGCTCGAGGAAGCTCCAGGCCAGCGGCCCGTGGGCCGCGGGCAGACCGACCGGGTCGCCCATGGCGATCCAGCTGCGTCCCTTGACTTGATACATCAGGAAGGCGTCGCCGGCCTGGTCGAAAAGCAGGCGCTTGTCGCCCAGCAGGGCCAGATGGGCATCCGCATTGGGGGCTCGCGCCACAATGGCGCCGGCTCTGGCGAGCTCAGCCGCCGTGGGCAGGCCGGGGGCAGCCGGGACGGGACGCAGCAGCCGGAGAAGTCCCAGTACAGTCGCCGCCAGCACCACCACGAGCGAGGTGCGCAAGGAGCGTGGGGCATCGGCGTCGAAGGCGAACTGCCACCACAGCTCGTGGCCGTAGTCGAGGTGCTTGTGGGTGAACAGCCCCAGCCAGAGCGAGCCGATGACCGCCAAGGCAACCGAGGTGATCCAGCCGGGCGACAGGGTCTCGTCGAGCAGAGACGCCGGCCGGTCGAACGCGTCCCGGGCCAGCCAGAGCGTGCCGGCGAGCACGGCCAGCAGGAGCGCATCCTCGTAGGCCAGCGCCTTGAGCAGCGCGCTGACAATGCCGGCGAACAGCAGCCAGAGCGCCAGGTGGTAGGCCGCGTTCACCCGCTGGTTGAGGCTGTGGGCCAATACCAGCAGAGCCAGCCCGACCAGACTGCCCGCCAGATGCGAGATCTCCAGCAAAGGCAGGGGCACGAGCTCCTGCAGGATCTGGAGCCGACCCGGTGCCGTGGGCGTCGCCCCGGAGACCAGCAGCACCGCGCCGGCGATGAAGGTCAGCACCGCCGTGATCTGGGGGGCGATGCGCGCGAGCACGTCCCCGGCGGCGGCGACCCCCTTGCCCACCAGCCTTCGGTGCAGGTGCAGCTCGTGCCCCGCGGCGAGCAGCGCCGCCAGCCCAAAGGGCGCCACATAGTAGAGGATGCGGTAAGCGACCACCGCGCCGAGCAGACCGTCGCGCGGCATATCGGGTAGCGCCAACAGCAGGATGCTCTCGAAAACGCCGACCCCGCCCGGGACATGGCTCGCAATACCGGCCACGATGGCCAGCAGGTAGATGCCGAGGAACATCGGATAGGACAGCCCCAGGTCGGGAGGCAGCAGCACGAACAGCACCCCGCCCGAGCAGGACAGGTCCAGCACCGCCAGGCCGATCTGCGCCAGCGTAGTGGAAGGGCTCGGCACCCGCAGCAGCCAGTTGTGCACCCGTAGCGGCCGCCGGCGCAGCCAGCCCCAGACCAGGTAGAGGGCAGTCGCCGCCAGGATCAGCCAGCCCAGCAGCCGGGGCAGCTCCGCAGGCAGGTGCAGCACCAGCGCGGCGCGCGCCGGGTTGGCGATCAGCGCCATGCCGCCGACCACGGCCACGCCGGTCCCGAAGGCCAGACTGCACAGGGCGGCGACCACCGCGACATCGGTCGCCGACAGCCCCGCGGCGGTATACATCCGCAGCCTCACCGCGTTCGCCGAGATCCAGGCCAGACCGACGTTCTGTCCCACCGAGACCGCGACGAAAGACACCAGGGCCACCCGAGCGTAGGGCAAGCGCTTGCCCAGATAGCGGAGAGCGATCGCGTCGTAACCGGTCATGGCCAGATAGCTGCCGGCACTGAGCAGCACACCGATCAGCAGGGTCAGCGGCGGCAGGCCCCCGAAATAGCCCAGCACCGCGCTCACGTGCACACGGGTGGTCTCCCGGTGCATCACCCAGAGAGCCACCAAGAACAGCAGGACGCTGGCCAGGGCGGCCAGCCAGTGGCGGGCCGCCAGCAGGCGACGCAGCAACGGGTGGGAGGGGGCCTTGGCCGACCCGTCGGGGTCTCGGGGTGCGTCGGAAGGGACAGACATTGCGATATGCGACAGCCCGCTGGATCGGTGGCGTCGAAGCCTAGCGAATAAACCCGACCCGGCACAACGGCCGTGCGCCCCTTGGGCGGAGCGCAACGGCGCAGACGCAGACAGATCGGGCACCGCAGCAGGAGATTGGCGAGGCATGCTCGCCGGACCTCAGGCCGTCCTTGCGTCCGAGCGGCCGGAGTGCATCTAACCGCGCGGGAAAAACCGAATGCGGCTAAATTACTGCCATGCGCATCCTCATCATCGAAGACAACCACGACCTCGCGACCAACGTCTGTGAATACCTCGAGGAGCGGGGACACAGCGTGGCCGCGGCCGAAGACGGCCTCACGGGCTTGCGTCTGGCAGTCCACAACAGCTATGACGCGATCGTGCTGGACCTCATCCTGCCGGGCATGAACGGCATCGCCCTCTGCCGCGCCCTGCGCAACGAGGCCGGTAAGAACACCCCGGTGCTGATGCTGACCGCCCGGGATTCGGTGGAAGACCGCGTCAACGGCCTGGACGCCGGGGCCGACGACTACGTGGTCAAGCCCTTCGCCCTGCGCGAGGTCGAGGCGCGTCTGCGGGCTCTGGGACGCCGGGCCACCGGCCGAGACGGGACCCAGCGGCTGCAGGTCGCCGACCTGGTCTTCGACACCGGGTCGCTGAAGGTCGCCAGGGGCGGGCGCGAGATCGAGCTGCCGCCCATTCCCATGCGCATCCTGGAGCTGCTCATGAAAAGCTCCCCGAGGGTCGTGCCGCGCGGGGACATCGAGGCCGTGATCTGGGGCGACTCCCTTCCGGACAGCGATCCCTTGCGGGCCCACCTGCACGTCCTACGCAGCGCGATCGACCGTCCCGGGGAGCCACCCCTGTTGCACACACTGCGGGGTCGCGGCTACCGGCTCGCCGATGCCGATGCGCTTTAGCCTGAGCCTGCGGTTTCGGGTCGCGCTCTATTTCGCCCTGTTCGGCGCCGGACTCAGCCTGCTGCTCAGCGCCTGGCTGTATCTCGCCAGCCACGACCAGGGACTCAGGCTGATGGACGAGACCCTGCGCGCGGAGATGGAAGACTACCTCGCCCGGCGTCAACGCAATCCTCGCTCCCGGCCGCCCGCCACGGTCAGTGTGCAGGGCTACCTGGCCCCCGCCTCGGCGGGGGCCCGAGCACCCCCCGAGACCCTGCGAGACACAGGCCCGGGGCTGCAATCGGTCGAGCTCGCTGGCGTTCCCTATCGCCTGCTGGTGGAGGATTCCGCCGGGGTGCGCTACTACATGCTCTACAACGAGACCCAACCGGCCGCCCGCGAGAGGCACTTCCTCTGGCTGCTCGGGGTCAGCGTGATCATGATGACGCTGCTCGCCTGTGCCGGAGGGCTCTGGCTGGCCGGGCGCGTGATCGCCCCGGTATCGTCCCTGGCCCGACGGGTCCAGGCGCTGGAGCCCGAAACCCTGCACCCCCCGTTGGCGGGAGACTTCCCGCAGGACGAGCTCGGTGCGCTGGCCGGGGCCTTCGACCGCTATCTGTCGCGCCTGCGCGCCTTCATCGAGCGGGAGCGCGCCTTCACCGCCGACGTCAGCCACGAGCTGCGCACACCGCTGTCGATCATCCAGGGCGCGGCCGAGATCCAGGCCGAGGACTCGGGCCTGTCGGAGCGTCAGCGGGCCCGCGCCGTGCGGGTGTGGCGCGCCGCTCAGGACATGGCCGAGATCACCACCGCCCTGCTGGCGCTGGGGCGGGAGGAGGCGGGGGACAGCCGATCGCAATGTGCGGTCGCCGAGGTGGTGCGCGATGCGCTGGACAAGCACCGGCACCTGCTCGATGGCAAGGACACCCGGGTGACCTTGGAGGTGCAAGACCAGCTTCGGGTGGCGGCGGCCCGTGCCCTGCTTTTCATCGTGGTGGGCAACATCGTGCGCAACGCCTTTCAACACACCGACAAAGGCGAGGTGCGCATCCGCCTGGAGGCCGATCAGCTGCGTATCGCCGACACCGGACGGGGCATATCCGACGAGCAGATCACCCGGATCTTCCAGCGCTACTACAAGGGCGAAGAGAGCCGCGGAGAAGGGATCGGGCTGTCGCTGACCAAGCGCATCTGCGACCGCCACGGCTGGGTCATCTCCGTGGACAGCTCCGCGGGGTGCGGCACCGCAGTCTGCCTGCGTTTCACGCCCGCAGCCGCCTGAGTGCCGGATGGCCGAGGACGCATCGACAGGAGCGGAAAAGACCGCCCTTAACGTTTTCTAAACCTTTTGATAACATTGCGATGACTGTTTCTTGATGCCGGCTTGACGGTTCCGGCTGAGCCCCTTCCCCGCTGTAGCTGCCGTAACCGGCTTGTGAGCCTGCAATGTCCACAACCAAACGCCTTCCAGACCGGCTGAAGCCTTTCGCTCCGTTCCTCAGCTGGTGGCCCATGATCAACCGCCAGACCCTGAGGGCGGACCTCATGGCCGGCCTGACCGGCGCCGTGGTCGTGCTACCCCAGGGCGTGGCATTTGCAACCATCGCCGGCATGCCGCCGGAGTACGGCCTGTACGCGGGCATAGTTCCAGCCATCATCGCGGCCCTCTTCGGATCTTCCTGGCACCTGGTCTCGGGACCGACCACCGCGGCCTCGATCGTGCTGTTCTCCATTCTCTCGACCTTCGCTGAGCCCGGTAGTGCGCCCTACGTCCAGCTCGCTTTCACCCTGACCTTCATGGTCGGTCTGATGGAGCTGGCCCTCGGCATCTCCCGCCTCGGTGCCCTGGTCAACTTCATCTCCCATTCGGTGGTCATCGGCTTCACCGCCGGGGCGGCGATCCTCATCGCCACCAATCAGGTGAAGAACTTCTTCGGGCTGCCGATCCCGCGGGGCTCGTCTTTCGCGACGACTTGGCACACCCTGATCACCCAAATCGGCGACGTCGATCCCTACATCACCTCCATTGCCGTGCTAACGCTGGCGCTGGGCATACTGACGCGCCGTTTCTTTCCCCGTTGGCCCTACATGATCGTCGCGATGATCGGGGCCAGCCTTCTGGCCCTGATGCTGCGCAAGCTCGGCGTCGAATCGATCAGCTCCGTGGGGGCCCTGCCTTCGGCCCTGCCCCCCCTGTCCGCGCCCACGCTGACCATGGAGACCTTTCAGCAGCTGGCTCAGGGTGCGGTCGCCGTGACCCTGCTGGCGCTGACCGAGGCCGTGTCCATCGCCAGGGCTCTGGCCGTGCGCAGCGGCCAGCACCTGGACGGCAACCAGGAGTTCATCGGCCAGGGTCTGTCGAACATCGTGGGGAGCTTCTTCTCCGGCTACGTCGCCACCGGCTCCTTCAACCGCAGCGGGCTGAACTACACCGCTGGGGCCAAGACGCCCGTGGCCGCCATCTCCGCCGGCGTGCTGCTCGCGATCATGGTGGTCCTGGTGGCCCCACTCGCTGCCTATCTCCCCAACGCCGCCATGGCCGGGGTCCTGTTCCTGGTGGCCTGGGGCCTTATCGACTTCCACCATATCCGGCAGATCATCCGCACCAGCCGCGCCGAGAGCGCGATCCTGATCACCACCTTCACGGCGACCCTCACGTTAGAGCTGGAGGAGGCCATCGTCATCGGCGTGATCCTGTCGCTGGTCATCTACTTAAGCCGCACCTCGCGCCCGCAAGTGGTCAAGCGCGTGCCCGACCCGAGCCATCCGAAGCGCAAGTTCACGCGCGACCCGTTGCTGCCGGAATGCCCACAGATGAAGATCGTGCGGGTGGACGGATCCCTGTTCTTCGGGGCGGTGAGCGCGGTCCAGGAGGCGTTCCACGAGCTCGAGGAGCAGATGCCGTCCCAGAAGCACCTGATCGTGGTCTCCTCGCCGATCAACTTCATCGACGTTGCCGGCGCCGAATTGCTGGCAACCGAGGCCAAACGGCGGCGCGCCCAGGGCGGCGGCCTCTATTTCATCCAGCTCAAGACCGCCGTGCTCAAGACCCTTCGCCGCGGCGGCTACATGGATACGATCGGTGAGCGGAGCTCGTTCCGCACCAAGAGCGACGCCATCTCCAACGTGTTTAACGAGCTCGATCCGGGGGTCTGCCGCAACTGTCGGCTGCGGGTGTTCACCGAGTGCGCTACGGTGTCGCGTACCTTGCCCACGCCGGGCGCCAAGCCCACCAACGCCCAGGCACCGCTCGCCGAGAGCCTGCCGTCCAACGCCTGAAGAGCGATCGGACTCTTCACCCATCCATAGTGAATCGCAACAGCGGGCGCAGCTCACTCAGAGCACGTCGGGCTTGCGCAGCCGGCCGCGCCGGGCTTGGGCAGTGCCCCGGCCCAGGTTGGCAAAGCCGTTCGGGCTGTGGCTGTGGCTGTGGCTGTGGCTGTGGCTGTTGAGCGGCGAGCGCTCGTACCGGGAATTCTAGAACCTATCTCACCATCCCCTGCGAGCCGGAATGGGTACCGGCAAAGCGCGCACCGCGCGGTACGGTACACCCCCGTAGGGGCAAGCTGTGCGACGCCGCGGTCGTGGGGAATTATGGGATTAGGTTCTGGCCCCGGCCCGTCGGGCCGGTCGCAGGGGGTCAACCGTTGGGCTCTTCGGGCACCGCGGTGAGATCGGTAGCGACCAGCACCGGTGCAACCTCCAGATCCGCGGCGTCCATCATGGTGGCGACGCGCTGCAGAGCCGCCACCAGCATCGTCTGCTCCCAATCCTGCAGGGCACTGAAGCGGTCCGCGAAGCGCTCCTGCAATAAGGGCGGAGAGCTGCGCATGAGCTCGGCGCCCTCCGGCGTCGCTTGGATGAGCACCTGGCGCCGGTCCTCCGAAGAGCGGATCCGTCGCACGAGCCCTCGGGCTTCCAAGCGGTTGAGGACGTCCGTGACGGTTGCCTGGCTCAGGCTCACCTGGCGGGCGAGCTTGCCCGCAGCCAGGGGCTCCCCCACGGCCGCGACCTTCAGGATCAGCGCCTGCGGGGTCGTCAGTCCGTGGCTGCGGATGAGACTGCGCGAATGCAGGTCCACCGCACGCATCACGCGCCGCAAGGCCATCAACATCTCGTCGCAACGAGGGGACTGGACGCTCATGGGGGCATCTCCATGAAGAGGGACATTGCTCGCCCTGTGCGGGCGCGGACTCGGGAAAAATAGCCAAAAATAGGGAAAGGATACGCCTAACTGTTTGACGTGACGAACTTTCTTGAAAATGGGCCGGCGTTTACTTTAGGATGCAAAAGATAAACAACTATTCCCGAAGCGCGCCGCGCTCCATGCGCAGCAAAGGGCCGACGCAGCGGTCTTCCGGACCCGCGGCCACCGCATATGATCTTGAGATCCGGACCCGGCCGATGTCGGATGTCATCGACCGGCGCAGGGTCCAGCCGAGGGTGCAGCATCATGGCACGAGAGCCGCTCTATGTCCTGCTGATCAGCGTACACGGCCTAATCCGCGGGGAAGACCTGGAGCTGGGGCGCGACGCCGATACTGGCGGCCAGACCACGTACGTCGTCGAGCTCGCCCGAGCCCTGGGGGCACGCCAGGACGTCGGCCGTATCGATCTGCTCACCCGGCGCGTGGTCGACCCTATGGTCAGCCCAGACTATGCCCAGCCCTCCGAGGTCCTTTCCGCCAAGGCGCGGATCATACGCCTCGACGCCGGGCCGCCGGGCTACATCCGCAAGGAGGAGCTTTGGGATCAATTGGACAGCTTCGCGGACAACGCCCTGGCCTACCTACAGCGCACCGGCGCGACTCCCGCCCTGATCCACAGTCATTACGCCGATGCCGGCTATGTCGGGCAACGCCTGGCCCACGTGCTGGGGGTACCCCTGGTGCACACCGGCCACTCCCTCGGACGGGTGAAGCGCCGCCGCCTCCTGGCCACCGGGATGAGCGGGCAGAGCATCGAGAACCGCTATCACATGGTCCGGCGCATCAGCGCTGAGGAGGAGACCCTGGCCGTCGCCGAGCTCGTCGTGGCGAGCACCCACAACGAGATCGAGGAGCAGTACGGTCTGTACGACTACTATCAGCCGGACCGGATGGCGGTCATCCCGCCCGGCACCGATCTGGTCCGCTTCCACCCTGCCGGGGGCGGTGAGTGGAACCTGCCCATTGCCCAGGAGATCAGCCGCTTCCTCAGGGAGCCCCGCAAGCCCATGATCCTGGCCCTGTCCCGGCCGGACGAGCGCAAGAACATCGCGACCCTGGTGGAGGCCTATGGGGAATCCGAGGAGCTTCAGGAGACCGCGAACCTGGTGATCGTGGCGGGCAACCGCGACGACATCCGGGAGATGGAGGCCGGCACCCAGGAGGTGCTCAGCGAGATCTTGATGCTGATCGACGCCTACGATCTCTACGGGCGGGTAGCCTATCCCAAGCATCACCGCTTCGAAGAGGTACCCGACATCTATCGTCTGGCCGCAACCTCTCGGGGCGTCTTGATCAACCCCGCGCTCACCGAGCCCTTCGGCCTGACGCTCATCGAAGCGGCTGCCTGCGGCCTGCCCATCGTGGCTACGGAGGACGGTGGGCCCCAAGACATCATCGGCAACTGCCGCAACGGGCTGCTCATCGACCCTCTGGACAAGGAGGCGATAGCCGAGGCGCTCCTCAAAGTCCTGGGCGATCGTCGCGGATACGAGACGCTGGCCCGCAACGGCCTGGAGGGCGTGCAGGCACACTATTCCTGGGAGGCCCACGCCGAGGCCTACATGGACGCTGTCGAGCCGCTGGTCGCCCGCACTGAACGGGCGCCCCGGCCCAGCGTGTACCGCCGACCGCACCTCTACCACGACCGGGCCGTGCTTACCGACCTGGACCAGAACCTGCTCGGCGATCCGGACTCCCTGCAGCGATTCATCCGGTTCCTGCGAGAGAACCGCAAGTGCACCGATTTCGGGGTCGCCACCGGCCGCAGCCTCGAGTCGGCGCTCAAGGTGATGAAGCGTTACGGCATCCCGATCCCCGACGTGCTGATCACGGGCGTCGGCACCGAGATCCACTATGCCCCGAAGCTGACTGCGGACACCGCCTGGGCCGACCACATAGATCACGGCTGGAAGCCGCATGCGATCCGGAGGGTGCTGGAAGGGCTGCCCGGACTGGAGCTGCAGCCCAGGGACGTGCAGAGCCGCTTCAAGATCAGCTATTACATCGACCACGAGAAGGCCCCCGGCCTGGACGAGATCAACCGCCGGCTCCACCAGGACGAGCAGGCCGCCAACACCATCCTGTCCTTCGGCCAGTTCCTCGACGTGCTTCCCGTACGCGCCTCCAAAGGCCTGGCCCTGCGCTACGTCGCCCACCGCTGGGGCATACCGCTGGACCACATCCTGGCAGCCGGCGGCTCTGGGGCGGACGAAGACATGATGCGCGGCAACACCCTGGCGGTCGTGGTGGCTAACCGCCACCACGAGGAGCTCTCGGGACTTGCGGAGATCGAGCGGATCTATTTCGCCCAAAGGCCCTATGCCCAGGGCATCCTCGAAGCCATCGATCACTACGATTTCCTGGGCGAGTGCCGGGTCCCCGGCCCGGCGACGGACGTCGCCTGAGATGGGCGAGCGCATCCTGATCTGCACCGATTTGGATCGGACGCTGCTGCCCAACGGCCCGCAGCCGGAATCCGCGGGCGCACGGGAGCGCCTCAGTCAGGTTGCCAAGCGCCCGGACGTGGCGCTGGCCTACGTGACAGGCCGACACCGCGCGCTGGTGACGGAGGCGATCGCCCAATTCCGCATACCGGTGCCCGACTTCGTGATCGGCGACGTCGGTACCACCATCTACAGCTTGATAGACGGCCACTGGGTCCTCTGGGAGAGATGGGGACAGACACTTGCCCCCGACTGGGGGGGCCTGGGGCACGAGGAAATCCATGCACTGGTCTCGGACCTCACCGGCGACCTCAAGGTGCAAGAGGCTCAGAAGCAGAACCGCTTCAAGCTGAGCTACTATGCGCCACCCGATCTGCCCAAGGACCCGCTGCTGCAGGCTCTGCGGCGCCGGCTGGATCTTCAGGGTATTCGGGCGCAGCTGATCTGGAGCCTCGACGAAACGATCCCGGTGGGCCTGCTGGACGTGCTGCCGGCCTCGGCGAGCAAGCTGCTCGCCATCGAGTTCCTCATGGCCCAAGAGGGGTTCGCCCCGGAGCGCACCTTGTTCGCCGGCGACAGCGGCAACGATCTACCGGTGCTGGTGAGTCCCATCCAGGCCGTCCTGGTGGCCAACGCTACCCCGGAGGTGCGGGCCGAGGCCGTGCGCGAGGCCGAGCGCCGCCGAACCCTGCAGTCCCTCTACCTCGCCCGGGGCACGTTCCAGGGGATGAACGGCAACTACAGCGCGGGGATACTTGAGGGCCTCGCCCACTTCCTCCCGGAGACGCGCCGCTGGTTGGACTGATCCCGCGGCACCCGCGCACGGAGTGCCCCCCCGATCCGCGGGACGTTGACTCGCCTTTCACGTCTTATACTTGGCAAGATCAACAGACCACCTAAGGACGGCCCCGATGAGACACCACGACAAGCCCCGTCCGATCGTGTTCGGTGAGGTGCTGTTCGACCACTTCCCCGACGGCTCGCGGGTCCTGGGCGGCGCCCCGTTCAACGTCGCCTGGCATTTGCACGCCTTCGGCATGCGCCCGCTGCTGGTGAGCCGGGTCGGAAACGATCCGTCGGGGCGCGAGGTCCGCGATGCGATGGATCATTGGGGGATGGACACCTCGGGCCTGCAGCTCGATTCCGCCCACCCCACCGGCTCGGTGCAGGTCAGCATCGTACGCGGCGAGCCCAGCTTCGAGATCGTCGCGGACCAGGCGTACGACTTCATAGACCCCAGCTGTCTGCCCCCGACCGAGCCCGCGCTGATCTACCACGGCACCTTGGCGCTGCGTACCGCGCCTTCCCGGGAGACCTTGACCCACTGCCGGGCGCGCCTGCACGCACCGGTGTTCGTGGACGTCAATCTGCGCCGCCCCTGGTGGACGCGCGAGGGCGTGCTGGCGCTGCTGGAAGGGGCGCGCTGGATCAAGCTCAACAGCGACGAGCTCGAGGCGCTGGTTCCGGGAGTAGCGGGCCTGGAACGCCGCGCCGAGTCCCTGCAAAGCCGTTTCGGATTGGAGGCGCTGTTCGTCACCCGAGGGGCATCCGGCGCGATCGCGCGGGAGAGCGGCGGCACCCTGTCCGAGGTACGCCCCCCCCGTGACTTGAAGGTCGTGGACAGCGTCGGCGCCGGTGACGCCTTCACCTCCGTCCTGCTGCTCGGACTTGGCCGCGGATGGGCGATGCACGAGACCCTGGAGCGGGCCCAGGAGCTCGCCTCCGCCATCGTCGGTCGACGCGGCGCCACCGTTCAGGACCCGCAGTTCTACGAGCCCTTCAAGGAGATCTGGGGCCTGGGATGAGCGGACAGCCGGCCGGCAATCCCCTGGAGAGCCTGCGAACCTTTCTGCGCGAGAACCGCAGCGATGCCCACCGGGCGCTGCATCACCTCTTCGGGCTGGGCCGCCCTTTTCTTCTGCGCAGCGACCTGGTGGACGCCTTCAAGGCGCTGTGCGAAGACCAGCAGCGCAGCCGGCTCGAAGACTGTCCACTGGCCGAGACGCTCCGTGTCTGCCAGGAGGCCGCACTCGACCACCATGCCTGGATCTACCTGGCCCTGCGCCGACGGGTGGCGCGCTGGAGCTTCCTGCGCATCCACGTCGAGACCATGGACGTCGACGAGATCCCGGTCTCGGAGTTCCTGCACGCCAAGGAGCGGCTCGCGGCGAGACAGCAGGAGGACGACTGGGTGTTGGAGGTGGACCTGGAGCCCTTCTCACGCGAATTCCTCAAGCTCCACGAGCCGGCGTCGATCGGCCGGGGTGTGGAGTTCCTGAACCGCCGGCTGTCCAGCCGCCTGTTCGAAGAGCTCGGCAAGGGCGCCCAGCACCTGCTCGACTTCCTGCGCGTCCACCGTTACGGCAATCAGCAGCTGATGCTGAACGGCTCCATCACCGACACGACGGCCCTGCGCCGCGCGCTGCGTCGGGCTTGCGACCTGCTCGAGGACCCGGGCTCGGACCTGTCCTGGGCCGACAACTTGCGCGAGCTGCGCCATCTCGGCTTCGAGCCCGGCTGGGGCAAGGACGCACGGCGTACCCGCGACACCATGGCGCTGCTGCTGGACATCCTCGAGGCCCCGTCGCCGGCCAACGTAGAGCGGTTCCTCGGCCGGATTCCGATGATCTTCTCGCTGGCGATCCTCTCCCCGCACGGCTTCTTCGGCCAGTCCAACGTGCTGGGGAGGCCGGACACCGGCGGCCAGGTGGTCTACATCCTGGACCAGGTGCGCGCCCTCGAGCGGGAGATGTACGAGCGCCTCACCGAGCAGGGCCTGGACATCGAGCCGCAGATCGTGGTGATCACGCGTCTCATCCCGGAGGCCGACGGCACCAGCTGCGACCAGCGGCTGGAGCACATCGCGGGCACCCGCAACGCGCGCATCCTGCGCATCCCGTTTCGCAGCGCCGGCGGAGAGGTGGTGCCGCAGTGGATCTCCCGTTTCGAGATCTGGCCGTACCTGGAGCGCTTCGCCGTGGACGTCGCGCGCGAGCTGCCGAGCGAGCTCGGTGGCCGGCCCGACCTCATCGTCGGCAACTACTCCGACGGCAATCTGGTCGCCTCACTGCTCTCGGACCGCCTCGGGGTCACCCAGTGCAACATCGCCCATGCCCTGGAGAAGGCCAAGTACCTGTACTCGGACCTCTACTGGCAGGACAACGAGTCCCAATATCATTTCTCCTGCCAGTTCACCGCCGACCTCATCGCGATGAACGCGGCGGACTTCATCATCGCCAGCACCTACCAGGAGATTGCGGGCACCCGCGAGAGCCTCGGGCAATACGAGAGCTACGTGAGCTTCACCATGCCCGGCCTGTACCGCGTGGTGCACGGCACCAACGTCTACGACCCGAAGTTCAACATCGTCTCGCCCGGCGCCGATGCGGACACCTATTTCCCCTACACTGCATCGGATCGCCGTTTCCATCACCTGCACGAGGAGATTCACGCCCTGATCTACGGCGACGGGGAGCAGACGCCGAGCCGGGGTGTCCTGCGCGACCGGGAGAAACCGCTGATTTTCACCCTGGCCCGCATGGACCGGATCAAGAACATCACCGGCCTGGTTGAATGGTTCGGCAGCTCTCCGGAGCTGCGCCACGAGGCTAACCTGCTGGTGGCGGCCGGATTCGTCGATCCGGGACAATCGAGTGACGAGGAGGAGCGCCGACAGATCGAGGAGATGCACCGCCTGATGGACCGCTACGATCTCGACGCCCAGGTCCGATGGCTCGAGCGCCAAGTGGACAAGGAGCGCAACGGCGAGATTTATCGCTATGTGGCCGACGGTCACGGGATCTTCGTGCAGCCCGCCCTGTTCGAAGCCTTCGGGCTCACCGTCGTCGAAGCCATGGCCTGCGGGCTGCCCACCTTCGCCACCTGCTACGGCGGCCCGGTGGAGATCATCCAGGACGGGGTCTCGGGCTTCCACATCGACCCGAATCACGGCGATCAGGCCGCGCGACGTATCGCAGCATTCTTTGCCCAGTGCCGGGACGACCCCTCTTACTGGGAGCGTCTCTCGCAGGGGGCGCTGAGCCGGGTCGAAGAGCGTTACACTTGGCGCCGATACGCCGAGCGCATGATGACCTTGTCGCGCATCTACGGATTCTGGAAATATGTGACCGACTTGGAGCGTGCGGAGACACATCGCTACCTGGAGATGTTTTACGCCTTGCAGCTCCGGCCGCTGGCGGAAGCCCTGCGGCACTGAGCGAGACGTTTCCAGAGAATCACCTGCCCCCCGACGAGGCGACGAGAGCCAGGGCACCTGATTGCCGTCCTGTCTGGACAGCGGCCCGCGCGGCTGCTTCGGTGCGGGGCTCGATCCCCAGCAAGAGCGCAACCACAAGGACCGCATTAGATGATCAAGAAATGCCTCTTCCCCGTCGCCGGCTACGGTACGCGATTCCTGCCCGCCACCAAGGCCATGCCCAAGGAGATGCTGCCCATCCTCAACAAGCCACTGATCCAGTACGGCGTCGAGGAGGCCTACGCGGCGGGGATGTGCGGGATCGCCTTCGTCACGGGCCGCGGGAAGCGGGCGATCGAGGATCATTTCGACATCACCTACGAGCTGGAGCACGCCATCCAGGGCAGCTCGCGCGAGGACCGGCTTGCCGGCATCCGCAAGCTGCGCGACGAATGCACCTTCACCTACACGCGCCAGCAGGCCATGCGGGGCCTGGGTGACGCGATCCTCACCGGCGAGCTGCTGGTCGGTAGCGAGCCCTTCGGCGTGGTGCTGGCCGACGACCTCTGCGTCGGAGACCCCGATCCGGTCATGTCGCAGATGCTGGCGATCTATCGGGAGCATCGCTGCAGCGTGGTCGCGGTCGAGGAGGTCGCTCCCCAGGATACGGACAAGTACGGCGTCATCGCCGGCGATCCGATCGGCGAGAGCAGCTACCGGGTCTCCAACATGGTCGAAAAGCCCGATCCGGATCAGGCACCTTCCAACCTGGCGATCATCGGACGCTACATCCTGACGCCGGACATCTTCGACATCCTGCGCGAGACGCCCACCGGGAAAGGGGGCGAGCTGCAGATTACCGACGCGCTGCGCGCCCAGGCCCAGCAGGGCCGCGTGATCGCCTATCGATTCAACGGCCGGCGCTTCGACTGCGGCAGCATAGAGGGCTTCGTCGAGGCGACCAATTACTTCTTCCAGCTGGAGAAGTGAGGCGACCAACGAGCAGGGCGCGCCCCCAGGCCGCAGCCCGCGATCGACGACGCCTTGGGCAGCGCCGCCCCAGCCCCCCCTCACCCCTGGACCGCCGGGACCGCCTGAGCGCCCGGGCGCGCCTGCTCGGCGGCCGGATCCAGCTGCGCGCCCTCGTGCAGTCCGAGAGCCTGCAGACTGGCCCTGGAGCGCAAGCTGCAGGTGGTGGGCGACACCGCCGAGACCCTGCTCGACCTGCTGCGGACTAACCGGTCCTTGCGGGTCGAGTGGTACATCGTCATCCTGATCGTCGTCGAGATGGTCCTGACGCTTTACGAGCTGTTGCAGCGTGTCCACTGAACGCCCGCACCGATTGCGCTTGCGTCCCGCTCCGGCAGGCCGGATCACCCGCGAGCTGCGCCCCGGCGCATTATCCCAGAAGCGGCAGTTGACCGCTCCGAACAACGATCGAGTGATGGGCTGGACCAAGGTGATGGACAAACTCGATACTCACCCATTGGGTGATGGCCGCTACGACCACCAGGGCTCGCACGGCGCGGCGCCTGGCTGCGTTATCACTCGTTGGCATAGATCTACTATCCCGCCTCGTTATGCCTTGCCAGACACCACGCGGCACGCACCCTGGCGGCCGTTCAACTGCCGCTTCCAGGATTATTGATCGAGACCCGTAGAACCCGCCCCGATGATCAGACTGGCCACCCTCGACGACGTAGACCGCCTCCTGGAGCTCGAGCAGCGCTGCTTCGACAGCGACCGGATCAGCCGCCGCCAGTTCCGATACATGATCACCAAGGCCAACGCAACCCTGTTGATCGACGAGGCCGGTGGGGCCTTGCTCGGCTACGTCCTCGTGCTGTTTTCCCGGGGCACCTCGATGGCCCGGCTCTACTCCATCGCGGTCGATCCCGATACCCGTGGCCAGGGTATAGGGGGGGCCCTGGCCCAGGCCGCAGAATCCTCCGCCTGGGAGCACCATCGGGCCTACATGCGTCTCGAGATCCGAAAGGACAATACGGCGTCCCTCACCTTGTTCGAGCGGCAGGGTTATCGCCGCTTCGGTGAGCTGCATGACTACTACGAGGATCACATGGATGCCTGGCGCCTGGAAAAAACCCTCGCGCCGGGGCTCAGTCCTCCGCTGCGCCCGATCCCCTACTACGAGCAGACCCTGGACTTCACCTGCGGCTCGGCCTCCCTGATGATGGCCATGCGCGCGTTGGACCCCAGCCTCGAGCTCGATCGCAAGCTCGAGATGCGCCTCTGGCGCGAGGCCACCACCATCTTCATGACCGCCGGCCACGGGGGCTGCGGCCCCTTCGGGCTGGCGCTCGCCGCTGCGCGGCGGGGCTTCGGGGTGGAGCTCTGCGTGGACGGCCCCGGGGTACATCTGATCGATTCGGTGCGCAGCGAGGAAAAGAAGGAGGTCATCCGCCTGGTCCAGGAGGACATGGAGGAGGAGGCCGCCTCGCTCGGCCTGCCGGTCCACTACGGCGCGCTGTCGCTGCAGGAGCTCCAGGAGAAGTTCGATGCCGGCGGGGTACCCATCGTCCTGATCAGCTCATGGCTCATCTACGAAGAGAAATTCCCGCACTGGGTCGTCGTGACCGGCTTCGACGATTATTTTGTCTATGCACATGATCCTTTCGTCGACTACAAAGAGGGCGAGACGAGCATCGACTCCCTGAACATGCCGATCCCCCGGGAGCAGTTCCAGCGGATGTCGCGCTATGGCAAGGCCGGCCTCAAGGCCGTCGTCATCCTCTATCCGAAGCACCCCGAACCGGCAAAGAAGGAGACAGCTTAGGTGTCCGATCACGTTCTGCTGGTGGAGAGCCGAGCCCATTGGAAGGCGCACTTCCCGCCCCACGCCGTGGTGAGCGCGACCGAGTACCTCGCCGACCCGGCCTGGAGCGAGCGCAAGGGGCTGCGCATCATCAACCTGTGCCGCACCCAGCGCTATCTCGGCGAGGGCTATTACTGCTCCCTGCTCGCCGAGGCGAGGGGTCACAAGGTGATCCCCTCGGTCAAGACTATCCAGGACCTGCGGCGCAAGTCACTCTACAGCCTCGACACCGAGGATCTGGACCTTCGGGTGCAACGCATTCTCGGGCGACGCAAGGGGGTGGTACCCACCGCCTTCGAGGTCAACATCACGTTCGGCGAGTGTGAGGCGCGGGACCTGCAATCCTTCTCCCGGGAGCTGTTCGAGCTGTTTCGCGCGCCGCTGCTCAAGGTGGAGTTCCGCCGCGATGGGGGCTGGCATCTGGCGAGCATCCGGACACTGGCCCTGCAGAACCTCCCGGAAGAGGAAGAATCGGCCTTCTTCGCCGCACTGGAGCGCTATCTGAGCCGCCCCTGGCGCACCCCGCGCAGCCGCAGCGGCCCGCGTTACGACCTGGCCATACTGCAGGATCCCGACGAAGCCATGGCCCCCTCGAGCCCGCGGGCCCTCAAGGCGTTTCTGCGGGCGGCCAAGAACCTGGACGTCGACGCCGAGCTCATCACGCGCAAGGACTTCGGCCGTCTCGCCGAATACGATGCCTTGTTCATTCGTGAGACCACCGCCATCGACCACCACACCTACCGCTTCGCCCGCAAGGCCGCCGGGGAAGGCATGGTGGTGATCGACGACCCCGAGTCCATGCTGCGCTGCACGAACAAGATCTACCTTGCGGAGCTGCTGCGCAGGCACCGGATACCGGCCCCCAAGACGCTGATCGTGCGCTCCGACAACCTGGACGAGGTCGAGCGCACCATCCCCTACCCCATCGTGCTCAAGGTCCCCGACGGATCGTTCTCACGCGGGGTCCTCAAGGTAGAGGATCGTCGCGCCCTCGAGATCGCGGCGCGCCGCCTGTTCAAGGACTCCGAGCTGCTGCTCGCTCAGGAGTACACCTACACCGAGTTCGACTGGCGGGTCGGCATCCTCAACCGCAAGCCGCTGTTCGTGTGCAAATACTTCATGGCCGCCGAGCACTGGCAGATCATCAACCACGGCAAGTCCTCCAACAAGGAGGGTCGCGCCGAGACCTTCCGCGCCGAAGAGGCACCGTCGACTGTGGTGCGCACCGCGCTGAAGGCCGCGAATCTCATCGGCGACGGCCTCTACGGAGTCGACTTGAAGGAGACGAGCCACGGCGTGCTCGTAATCGAGGTCAACGATAACCCGAACATCGACGCCGGTGTGGAAGACAGGGTGCTCGGCGATGCCCTCTACCAGGAGATCATGGGTGAGCTCGTGCGTCGCCTCGACGCCAAGCGCACTCCGGCGCGCAGCGCCACGGATCAGCGCCGGCGAAACCAATAGAGCGCCGACAGGGCGACCACCCTACCGGCGGGGCTGCGCCCAGTGCGTCGCGACCGTCGAGAAAGCGAAAAGGCGAGGGCCGCGTCGGGGGCCGGGATCAGGCTCGAGAGAGGGCGGCCGCTCACGCAAACAGGATGACGATACCCCCGATCGCGCGGCCCTTGCGCATCGCCCCGCGACAATCGCTCTGCACAACCCGCGGACAGGCCATCTTGGCCCGTCCCGGCGGACAGCCGGCCTCAGTCGCCGCTGGCGCCTTCGTCCCCGTGAGGAGGCCGACGTCGCAGCTTGCGGCGAGCCGGACGCTCGTCCCTTTCGCCGCTTATTCCGTGGCGCCGAGGCTCTTCGTGCTCGACCCAGCGGTGCCGCACCGGGATTACTCCCTCCCACTCTTCCAGGTCACCGAGCTCGTCCTGGACAGTCTTCTTACTCACCTAGGTGTCCTCGCGCTAAACACACCCTCGACGGGTCAGGGCTCAGATTTTTAGTACAGGCGCCGGAAAAATACCAGTGGCGAATATCGGGGGGATGACACCAATCTTAGATGAAAATGCGCGAAATCAACCAACGGCGGGGCCGCTTCCGCCGGCGGTCCACGCCATTCTTTCCTGGCGCCACCTCGCGCCGGCATCGGGCCCGGGGGGCGCGCCGCCGTGCGCTTTTGCCGCTTGGAGAGCCGGTCTCGTGACGCAGCCTGGGGAGAAATGCAGCTAGCCCGCATTGCGCACCAACGTCCTGCTGCGGCGCCCGATCTGCCCGCGGCTACGGCGTTGCGCTCGGCCCTTGCGCAGACCCACCATCGTCCGAGCCCCCCCACCGGATGTCGGGCGAGACGCTGCGCAGGTGAACGTCACGCTGCGGAAACGGGATCTCGATCCCGTTCTCGCGGAAAGCCCGCTCGATAGCGAAATTCATGTCGCTCAAGACCGACAGCCGCTGGTCGACGTTGCGCACGAAGAACCGCAGCTCGAGCTCCAGCGCACTGTCGCCGAAGGCCATGAACAGCACCCAGGGACGCGAAACGCTGCCGTCGAGGATCGTCTCGGGATGCCGCTCGGCCAGCTCGAGAAGAACCTTCTTCACCTTCTGGACATCGCTGCCGTAGGCGACCCCGATGGCGACCTTCACCCGCCCCTTGACGTCGCGCAGCATCCAGTTCGTCACCTGGTTGGCGATCAGCTCCGAGTTCGGCACGATGACATCGGCCCGATCGAAGGTCCGAATCTGGGTCGAGCGGATGCTGATATCCTGCACATAGCCTTCCGTGGACCCCACCACGATCCAATCGCCTTTACGGATAGGCCGCTCGAACAGCAGGATCAGCCCCGAGACGAAGTTGTTGACGATGTTCTGCAGCCCGAAGCCGATGCCCACCGAGAGCGCGCCGGCGATGATCGCCACATTGCTCAGATCCACCCCGGCCACGCCGAGGGCGACCAGGATCGCCACCGCTGCGCCGGCGTAGCCTGTGACCGTTGCGACGGCATTCCGCGCCCCGGCGTCGATGCGCGATTTCTTCAGCCAGCGTTCTTCGAGCTGTTTCTTCAGCCAGGAGATGGCGGACATCACCAGCGCGAGAAGGATCAGCGCCAGCACCAGACGGCTCGGCACGACGGTGATCTTGCCGATCTGGAATCCCTCGGTGAGGTAGCCGAGGAAGCGCGCCCGATCCGAAGGAGAGACACCCCAGACCCTGACGATTGCCAGAAGCACGGCCACCCAGGCACCGCCGGCGACGAACAGACGGAGCCAGAAGACGCCGGGAAGCAGCGCTCCCGGGGAGATGCCGACCAACTCCCGCAGCCGTCGCTCCCATTGGTAGCGTCCCTCATCGAGGCTGTCGCAGAAGTCCCCCCCCAAGGTTGAGATCAGCCAGCCGAGACCGACGGCGGCCAGGGTCGCCCCGATACCGGTGAGCAGGTACTCGCTGAGGTTGCGGTACCCGATTACCTCGCTGCCGAGCGCCACCAGAAGAATGACAAAAAGCATCCCGCGCCCGATGCCCAGGCGACGCTTGCCCCGGATCGAGAAGAACGCCCAGACGAGCCAGGCCAAAGCACCGACGTACAGCGAGGCCATGACGGTACGTGCCGCCGCCACCAAGACATCCGGCAACGCCACCGTCAGGGGAACCAGATGGGCGGCCACCGCAACCACATAGAACGCCCCCAGGAACCGCAGTGCGCGCGCCAGCTGCGTAGCGGCGACGCGATCGAAAGGCAGGAAGTACTGCACCGGTGCCAAGGGCGCGAGAAAAGTGCGTAGGCCGAGCATGAGGAGCAGGAAGGCACTCACTGCCAGACCCATGCCTGCCAAGGGGAGCCAGCCCCCCTCGCTCCAAGAGACCGCCAACCAGAACAGGGTCCAGAACGACGCCGGCAGGAGCACGACGCCGTACCGGGCCAGCGCTCGCACCAGGGCTACCGCGGTACGGGCCGTCATGTCCGCCGGATTGGGATGGCGTGCGACGTAACGGTTCGCCGCCTGCCAGACCAGAGCAGCCAGCCCCAGTGCGAGCACCGAGACCAGCCCAAGCAGGCCCCATTCCTCGCCCGAAAGCCTATCGAACCCCAAGGGGCCGGGGCGCACCACGGACAGCACGCCGGCCCACCCCTGGGTGTCCTCACGGGCCCCCCGCACCAGGGCGAACAGCGAAGGCCATCGCGCGAGCAGCTGGGCTGCCTGGGCCTGGGTGCGGAGCTGATCGAGCTGGGTCATCTGGGCCTCGGCCTTGACCAGCACCAGCCGGCAGGCAGCGAGCTCCCGATCCACGCGGGTGCGCTCCTTCTCCAGGGTGCGCCGCGCGGCGCCGACGGAGGCCTGCTCACCCTCCACAGGCTCGCCCAGCAGACCCAGATCCTTCTTGATCCGCTCCTGCTGCTCCGTACGCCCCGTCACACAGTCCTTGGCGTCCTTGCGCAGATCCGATACCCGCTTCCAGGCGGCGTCGATGTCGTTCAGATCCCCCCCTTCCGCGAGGCGTCGCTCGGTTTCCGCGACCCATTTCTGACCATCTTCGACGACGCGCTGATAGGGGTCATCACCGCTCTCGACGGCCTTGGCCACTTGTGCCTGGGCCAGCACGGGGATCAGCAACAGAAGCAGACGGATAGCGAGCAGCAGGCCGCGCATGGAAGCTCCGGAGGAAAACCACGGGGCGGCCCCGCCGCTCACGGCCAGACGAGCCGAGCCCCAGGTCTTAATTGTGTCAGATTCGACCGCCGCTGCAGCCAATGGTTTGGCCCCGGCCACCCCGGCGCGGCCAGCCTGAGCGACCCGGGGGAAGACCCCAACGCCCCTCCCCCGCGGGACTGAGGCAGCGGATCTCCCGAGCCGTCTCCAGGGGGGGACTCAAGGCACGGCCGGACAGAGCCCGGCCGCGCCCTTTAGACTCTGATCGAGCATCAGCCCAGCCTCTCGGAGAAATTTCGGCAGGGCCCGGTTCGCCGCGGCGGCGCCTGCCTCGGGCGACGCTGCGGCGGCCGGCTCCGTCACCGAGATCTCCCGGGTCCCGAGCACCCGCTGATTGGCCAGGTCGACCAGGCTGAGCCGGGCACTGAGGCGCACCTGGCTGCCGGCTTTATCGAAAAGCTGCTCCACCCGAAGGTCCTGGGTCTCGAGCAGGAGGGCGCTGCGGGCCTGTACGTCGGCCCCGAGGACCACCCGAAAACGCCCTGAGCGCTCCAGGGCACCGACCAGCGCGGGAGCAAGCATCAGCGTCGGCGCGTCGGCCCAGCGATGATGCACGAAATACTCCAGCTGTAGCGGATCCTTCCGGTAGGCCATGCGCGAGCTGCCGTAGCCCGGCGCGGCCTGCGGGACGGCCACCCTCAGCGCGGGACAAGGTCCGGGCACGGCAGGACCAGGCTCGGGAGCGGCCCCCAGCAGCCAGACGTGCTCGTCCGCACCCGAAGCGCGCGTTCCCGGCAAGGCGCAGCACGTCAGCAGGAGGACCGCCGGCAAACACACCAGCGCGGGGTGCAGCCGCCACATTGTCTTGGCTCCGCTCTTCACCTGATTCTCCTCCGATCAACCGCTGCCGCACCTACTCGCCCGGGCCCGGGCGGCCCGGCGGCTGGCCGTAGACCATGATGCTGGGATCGCGCGCGAGCGCCTCGCTGGCCCGACGAAGATTCTCGGCGGCCCGACGCAGCTCCGAGACCATCGCCAGGGCGTCGGGCGTCACCTCCGTGGCTGCGCGATCGACCTGCTTCAACGTGCCGACGGCTGCGGTGCTCACCTCCCGAGCCGAAGCCGCGATGCCGTCGGCCATGTTGCGCAGCGCTTTCGCCCCGGCGTTCAGCTGCTCGGCCAGCGCCGGCAAGGTGGCGCTTCCCTTGCGCGCGTTATCCATGGTCGCCGCGAGGTCGACCATCACCTTGCTGAGCTCGTCGGTGCGGGCTGCCAGCCCCGCCGAAACCGTTTCCATGTTTGCCAGCGTGCGCGCGACCCGCTGCAAGTTGTCGTCGCCGAGCAGCCGATTCGCCCGCGCGACGGTTTCGGAGATCTGATCCATCAGCCGCCCCAGCGCCGTATCCAGATTCCCGAACACCGAGGGCTTGCTGCGGATCACGGGATTCGTCTCACCCGCCTTGGCCTCCAGCAGCGGGGAGCTGGCGCTGCCGCCCTCGAGATCGACATGGGCCAGGCCGGTCAGGGCCTGCACCTCCAGGGTAGCCACGGTATCGTCCCGCACCGGCGTCCCCTCGCGGATCTCGAGGCGCAGATGCACGCGCTTGGGATCCGTCTTGTCCAGCTCGATGGAGATCACACGCCCGACCGTCACACCCCGGTACGTCACAGCGGCATCCCGGCTCAGGCCGTACACGGATTCGGGGATGTAGGTCTCGTAAACCCGCTGGGCCGGACGCGGACCCCCGGCGCCGAGCCAGAGCACCCCGCCGACCAGCGCCCCGCCGAGCACGATCACGAATAGGCCGACTAGTGCGTAGCTGAAGCGTGAGCTCATCGGTGCGCCTGCATCGCTGCCCGACCCCGGGGGCTGTCGAAGAATTCCAAGACCGCGGAATCGCCGCTGGCCATCAGCTCGGACATGGGGCCGATGCCGAGCAATCGGCCGCCCCCGAGCAGGGCGACCCGGTCCGTTACCCGCCACAACGAATCCATGTCGTGGGTGACTACCACAATGGTAGGCTGCAAGGCGGCCTTGAGACTCAGCACCAGCTCGTCGAAGGCGTCGGCGCTGAGCGGATCGAGCCCCGAGGTCGGCTCGTCGAGGAACAGAATCTCGGGGTCCAGCGCGATCGCCCGGGCCAGGGCGGCGCGTTTTCGCATGCCCCCGCTGAGCTGGCTGGGAAAGAGCGCGGCGGTCTCGGGCTCCAGACCGGCCAGCGCAATCTTGAGCCGGGCGATCTCGTCGATCAGATCCGGGGCCAGGTGGGTATGCTCCCGCAGCGGCAGCCCGACATTGCGCAGGACTGTCTGGGCACCGAACAACGCGCCGTTCTGAAACAGCACCCCGATGCGCCGACGCAGGCGTAGGCCCTCCTCCTCCCCGAGCGTAGAGAGCTCTTTGCCGAGCACCCGGATGCTGCCCGAGGTCGGGCGCTGCAGCATGACCATCTCCCTCAGCAGGGTGGACTTGCCGCTGCCGCTACCGCCCACGATGGCGAAGATCTCCCCGCGGTAGATCGTAAGGCTGATGCGGTCGTGCACCAAGTTGTCGCCGAAGCGGGTGGAGACCTCGCGTACCTCGACCACCGGCTCCCCGACACGCGTCGCCACGGCTCAGATCCCCAGCCAATTGAACGCCACGGAGAAGGCGGCGTCCACCACGATCACGGCGATGATCGAGTGCACCACGCTCACCGTGGTACGCCGCCCCACGCTCGCGGCGCTGCCACTCACCTGCAGGCCTTGGAAGCAACCCACGGCGGCCACGATAGCTGCGAAGACCGGGGCCTTACCCACGCCCACCATGTACGACTCCAGGGTGAGCGCCTGGCCCAGGCGATCGATGAAGGTCCCGAACGAGATGTGCAGCTGGGCGCCGGCCATCACCATCCCGCCGAGCACACCCGTGATGTCTGCATAGACGGTAAGCAGGGGCATGGCGACCACCAGGGCCACCAGCTTGGGAAGCACCAGCATGTCGATCGGCGAGATGCCGATGCTGCGCAGCGCATCGATCTCCTCGGTGACCTTCATGGTACCGATCTCGGCCGCGTAGGCCGAGCCGGTGCGTCCGGCCACGATGATCGCGGTCATCAGCGGGGCGAACTCGCGCAACATCGATAGCCCGACCAGGTCGGCGATGAAGATGGTGGCCCCGTATTGGCGCAGCTGCACACCACCCTGGTAGGCGATCACCACGCCGAGCAGGAAGGAGAGCAGGCCGAGGATCGGCAGGGCCTTGTGGCCCGCTTGGGCGAGCTCGTTGAGGATCTCGCGCCAGCGCAGCTTCCGAGGATGACCGAGCAGCCGGATGGCGCGCAGGGCCACCTCACCCAGGAACGTCGCGAAATCCACCGAATCGCTCAGCGCCCCCAGACTCTGCCGGCCCAGGCTCTCCAGGGCGCCCGGCTCCTGGGGGCCCGCGGGGGGTGCCCCCGCGGCGGATACCTCCCGGACGAGCTCGTAAAGCCGCCCGGTCTCACCGGACAGCCCCCTCAGGCTCACCCGCCGACCCTGCGCCTCCAGGTCCGCGACGGTGCGCACCAACAGCCAGGCGCCACCGGTGTCCATGCGCTCGACCGCTCCCAGATCGATGGCCAACGCGCCCTGGGCGTCTCGGACCAGCCGTCCGAGGCTCGCCGCCACGTCGCCCAGCCGACGAACGGTCCAGGGCCCCGAACAGCGAAGGGTGTCCCCTTGCAGCTCGACGCCCGCTCTCCCGCCCTGGCTCTCCCGCTCGGTCATCGAGCGAGACTTTCCACCATAACGGACGGGGTGGCAAGGACTGGGATAGCCGGCCCACAAAAGCAAGAGGCCCCACCGAATTCGGTGGGGCCTCTCACTACCAGGATCGGCGAAGTCAGTTAATCAGAAGCTTGCGCCGAGCTTCGGGCCTTTGACGTTGATCTTCGCGGCCTGAATGTCCTGAACCTGGACACCCGGGTGCTGCTTGAGGTAGGTCTGCTCCGCCTTGATCATCGTGGGCGTGTTGAAGGTGCCGACGGCCAACAGTATGGCTGCGATGGGGGCCAACATGGTGTATCTCCTGACCGGACTCAGTCCGGATAAGCTTCGAGTTGGAAATCAGTATATTAGCTTTTTCTAATTTGTCAACTGTCAATCTGCCACATTCTGCCGTATCCGTGCCTGACGCAGTCCGGGGTCCCGGCCTGCCTACTCGGCCCGCTCGCGCAGGGTCGTCAGAAGAGCCTGCAGGTCCGCCGCAACCGGTTTGACCAGCCAGAACCGCCCCATCAGGTTGCCCAACTCATCGAGGGCTCGTCGGCCCCAATGGCTCTCGGTCTCCGCGACGAAATCTCGAATCGTGTCCCGTAACAGGGCCCTATACCCTTCCACCGCCTCAATATGCACCCGGTGGACCTCCACCAGCTCGTGGTTGTAGCGCTCCGCAAAGGCGTCCTCGAGATCGAGCACGATCGCGAGCCCCCCGGTCATGCCGGCCCCGAAATTGAGACCCGTCGGGCCCAGCACCACCACCAGACCGCCGGTCATATATTCGCAGCAGTGGTCCCCTACCCCCTCCACCACCGCACGGGCCCCCGAGTTGCGCACGGCAAACCGCTCCCCGGCGCGGCCGGCCGCGTAGAGGCGCCCTCCGGTCGCCCCGTACAAGCAGGTGTTGCCCATGATGACCTGCTCGTGGGCGTCGCTGCGGCTTGCCCGCGGCGGTCTCAGAACGATCTTGCCGCCGGCCATGCCCTTGCCGACATAGTCGTTGGCCTCGCCTTCCAGGTACAGGTGAAGGCCACCGACGTTCCAGGCCCCGAGGCTCTGCCCTGCGGTCCCGCTCAGTCGGATGACCAGCGGTGTACGCTCCAGCCCCCGGTCGCCGAAGCGTCGCGCGATCTCGCCGGACAGGCGGGCCCCGATCGAGCGATCGGCGTTGCGCACTCGGTAGTGGAAGATTCCGCCGGCGCTCGCACCCAGCACCGGCAGTGCGTCGGCGACCATCTTCTCGGCCAGCTCGCCCCGATCGAAGGGCCGGTTGCGCGCTTGAGCGCAGAATCGGGGCTGATCTACCGGACCCGCGCCGGCGTCCAGGAGGGGGCTCAGGTCCAGCCCGGCCTGCTTCGCCGTGGTGCCCGGCAGGATGCGCAGCAGCTCGGCGCGCCCGATCAGGTCGTCCAGCCGCCGGACGCCGAGGCGGGCCATCCACTCGCGCACTTCGCGGGCGATGAAGCGGAAGAATCGCTCCACCATCGCCACCTCGCCGTGGAAATGGCCTCGGCGCAGGGCCTCGTGCTGGGTGGCGATACCGGTGGCGCAGGTGTTCAGATGACAGACTCGGAGATACTTGCAGCCCATCGCTACCAACGCAGCCGTGCCGAAACCGAAGCTCTCCGCGCCCAACATGGCGGCCTTGACCACGTCCAGCCCGGTCTTCAACCCCCCGTCGGTCTGCAGCCGCACCCGCCCACGCAGACCATTCGCCCGCAGCGTGTGCTGCGTCTCGGCAAGCCCCAGCTCCCAGGGCGATCCGGCGTATTTGACTGACGTCAGGGGGCTGGCGCCCGTGCCGCCGTCGTACCCCGAGATGGTGATGAGATCAGCGTACGCCTTGGCGACCCCGGCCGCCACAGTTCCGACCCCGGGCTCGGAGACCAGCTTCACGGACACCAGCGCAGCCGGGTTGACCTGCTTGAGGTCGAAGATGAGCTGTGCCAGGTCCTCGATCGAGTAGATGTCGTGATGGGGCGGCGGCGAGATCAGAGGGGTCCCCGGCACCGTATAACGCAGCCGGGCGATCAGTTCGTTCACCTTCTGCCCTGCCAGCTGTCCTCCCTCTCCAGGCTTCGCGCCCTGAGCGATCTTGATCTGCAGGACCTCCGCGCTGACGAGATAGGCCGCGGTCACACCAAAACGCCCGGAGGCGACCTGCTTGATCTTGGAGGTCCGCTCGGTGCCGTAGCGGGCGGGATCCTCCCCGCCCTCCCCGGAGTTGGAACGCCCACCGAGGCGCCCCATGGCGATTGCGAGCGTCTCGTGGGCCTCTGGCGACAAAGCCCCGAGGGACATGGCGCCGGTCTCAAAACGGGGCAGGATCGCTTCCTCGGGCTCGACCTCGGCCAGCGGCACAGGCCGCAGGTCCTCCGGGAATCCTAGGAGATCGCGTAAGGCCATCGGCGCCCGCTCGTTGACCAGGGCCGCATAGGCGAGGTAGTCGCCGTAATCGCCGCTGCGCACCGCCCGATGCAAGGCGAGGACTACGTCCGGATTGAAGGCGTGATACTCGCCGCCATGTATGTACTTGAGCAGTCCCCCCTGGGGCGGCGGGCACGACGCGGACCAGGCGGCCTCGGTCAGCGCCCTTTGATCCGCCTCCAGCTCGGCGAATCCCGCCCCCTGGAGCCGGCTGGACGTGCCCCGAAAACACAGGTCCACCACCTCGCCGTGCAGACCTATTGCCTCGAACAGCTGGGCACCGCGATAGCTCGCCAGGGTGGCGATCCCCATCTTCGACATGATCTTGTACAGGCCCTTGTTCAGCCCCCGTCGGTAGCGCTCCAGCAGCTCGCCCGACTTGGCGCCCTCAGAGCCCTCCTCCCGCCGACTCATGGCGCAGAGGGCCGCGTAGGCCAGATATGGGTGGACCGCGGTAGCACCATAGCCGACCAACACCGCGAGATGGTGCGGGTCGCGGACCGTGCCCGTATCCACCAGGATGTTGGCATCGCATCTCAGCCCTTCGTCGATCAGGCGGTGATGGACCGCCCCAGTCGCGAGCAGGGCGTGCACCAGGCCCCGGCCGGGGGCGATGGTCCGGTCGGAGAGCAGAACCAGGCTCCGGTCGGCATGCACGGCCTCCACCGCCCGGTCGCAGATCGCCTCGATCGCCGCGCGTAGTCCGAGCCCCTCCGGGTAGTCCAGCCCAATTCGCTCGTGGGCGTAGCGCGGGTCCTCGATCGCGAGCAGCTGCGCGAGCTTGCCGGTGGACAGCACAGGGCTGTCGACCACCAAGCGCGCGGCATGGGCCGGCGTCTGCTCGAACAGATTGCTCTCGCGCCCGAAACAGGTCTCGAGCGACATCACGATCTGCTCGCGCAGCGAATCGATCGGCGGATTGGTGACCTGGGCGAACTGCTGGCGGAAATAGTCGAACAGCGAGCGCAACTGGCGCGACATCACCGCCATCGGGGTATCATCGCCCATGGAGCCCACGGCCTCCTGGCCGGTCTCGGCGAGCACCGCGAGGACCTGCTCCTTCTCCTCCCAGGAGAGCTGGAACAGCTTCTCGTAGACCTGCAGCTGCCCCAGCTCGGCGCAAGCGCCCTCCTCCTGGAGGCGCGACTCCAGGCGAACCGCCTCCTGATCGAGCCAGGCGCGATAGGGGTGGCGCCGGCTGAGCTCGCGGTCGATCGCTTCGGGCAGGAGCAACCGACCGGTGGCCGTGTCGGCGGCGATCATCTCGCCAGGTTTGAGGCGGCCTCGGATCAGCACTTCGCCAGGGTCGACATCGTGCACCCCGACCTCGGAGGCCAGGGTGATCAGGCAGTCCGAGTAGTCCTGGGAATCGCCCGCCGGGCCCGCCCCTTCCGGTCGGCTGATGACGTAGCGCGCTGGCCGCAGGCCGTTGCGGTCCGTGACGCAGGCGGCGAGGCGCCCGTCGGTCAACACGATCCCCGCGGGTCCGTCCCAGGGCTCCATGTGTGGGGAATGGAATTCGTAGAAGGCCCGCAGATCTGGATCCATGCCCCCCACGTTCTGCCAGGCGGCCGGGATCAGAATGCGCATGGCGCGAAACAGGTCCATACCACCGGCCAGCAACGCCTCGAGCATGTTGTCGAGCGTGAACGAGTCCGAGCCGGTGCTGGAGACCCAGGGCCGGATCTCGTCGAGATCGGGGATCAGCGGCGTGGCGAACTTGTGGCTGCGCGCCTGGGCCCAGTTACGATTGCCCTGCAGGGTATTGAGCTCGCCGTTGTGCGCCAGATAGCGAAACGGCTGGGCCAGGCGCCACTCGGGCCAGGTGTTGGTGGAAAAGCGTTGGTGGAACAGGCAGATCGAGGCCACCAGGCGCGAATCGTTCAGATCCGGGTAGAAACGCACCAGATTATGGGGCATGACCAACCCCTTGTAGGCGATCAGCCGGCAGGACAGGGTCGCGACGTGAAAGACGTCATCACGATGCTCGAACGCCTTGCGCGCCTTGCGCCGGGCCAAATAGAGTCGGCGCTCCAGCTCATCGGCCGGCATGTCGGCAGGGGCCCCCACGAACAACTGCTCGATCCGCGGCAGGCTCGCCAGCGCCTGGGGTCCGCACGCATCCGGCTCCACCGGGACCGCACGCCACCCCAACGGGCTCAGCCCTTTGGCCTCGAGCTCCCGGCCGAGGACGGCGCGCTCCTGAGCGGCCTGCCCCTCATTGCGGTTCAGAAACACCATGCCCACGGCGTAACGGGGGCCGAGATCCAGGCCCTGGGCGGCGGCGACCGCGCGCATGAAGCCATCCGGCATGGTCATCAGGACACCGCAGCCGTCGCCGCTCTTGCCGTCGGCGGCCACCGCACCCCGGTGCGTCAGGCGCCCCAGGGCCGCGATGGCGGCGTGCACCAGCTCGTGGCTGGCCCGCCCGCCCATCTGGGCCATCAAGCCGAAGCCGCAGCCATCGCGCTCGAATTCCGGTCGATACAGCCTGCTCATGGTCTCCGGCACCCTGCCGGGGTTTACGGGGATAAGCACGTCAGGTGCCGCCTTTGAGCTTAGCCGACCCCCGAGGCCCGATATCCCGGCCCTGTCTCCGGGTTGGCAGCATCGACCTGAGGGTCATACTTTAAGGCGATGCGCCGTTTCGCTGCCCGCCCATGTCCGAATCCAGAGACAAGCTGTTCCAATTCCTGGACCTGCCGCGACAGGATCCGGACAAGCTGCCGGTCGAGCAGCGTGTGGTGCGTTGGAACGAGATCTACAGGCGCTTCGAGCCGTCAGAGGCCGCCGCCCAGGCCGGACGCTGCATCGCCTGCGGCAACCCGTACTGCGAGTGGAAGTGCCCGGTGCACAACTACATCCCCAACTGGCTGGCGCTGGCGCGGGAAGGCCGGATCATGGAGGCTGCCGAGCTCTGCCACCGCACCAACTCGCTGCCGGAGATCTGTGGCCGCATCTGCCCCCAGGATCGGCTCTGCGAGGGGGCCTGCACCCTGGAGACCGGCTTCGAGGCCGTTACCATCGGTGCGGCGGAGCGCTACATCACCGATACCGCCCTGGATCAGGGCTGGCGACCCGACCTCTCAGGGGTGCACCCCACAGGGCGCAGGGTCGCGATGGTCGGTGCAGGGCCCGCAGGGCTGGCCTGCGCCGACGTGCTGGCGCGCAGCGGTGTCGAGGCCGTGGTCTTCGACCGCCACCCGGAGATCGGCGGTCTGCTCACCTTCGGCATCCCACCATTCAAGCTGGAGAAAGGAGTGGTGCGCCGCCGCCGGACGGTGCTCGAAGACATGGGTATCCGGTTTGTCCTGGACACCGAAGTGGGCCGGACCTTACCCGTAACCCGACTTCTCCACGAATACGACGCGCTATTTCTGGGGACCGGCACCTACACACCTGTCAGCGGCAATCTACCCGGACAGACGCTCGCCGGCGTGCACCCTGCCCTACCTTATCTGATCGCCAACACCCTGGTCCTTCTCGGCCTGCCGCTCGGCGCTCTCGAGCGGGTGGACGCGGCAGGCCAGCGGGTCCTGGTCCTGGGCGGGGGAGACACCGCCATGGATTGCGTGCGCTCGGCCGTTCGTCAAGGCGCCACCGCGGTAAGCTGCGTCTACCGTCGTGACGAAGCCAGCATGCCGGGCAGCCACCGGGAGGTGGCCAATGCCCGGGATGAAGGGGTGCGCTTCCTCTGGAACCGGCAGCCGCTGGAGCTGCTCGGAGAGGGCCGGGTCGAGGGCGTGCGAGTCGTCGAGACACGCCTGGGCGAGCCCGACAGCCGGGGCCGGCGCTCACCCGAGCCTGTTCCCGGAACCGAGCAGGCTCTCCCGGCCGACTTGATCATCGTCGCCTTCGGCTTCCTGCCGAGCCCCCCTGGCTGGCTCGCCGAGATCGGCGTCGAGACCGACCCGGCGGGGCGCATCAGGGCCTCCGGCGAAGGGGCTTTCCCGTTCCAGACCAGCAACCCGCGGGTCTTCGCCGGCGGCGACAACGTGCTCGGACCGAGCCTCGTAGTGACCGCGGTGGACGAGGGCCGCAGGGCCGCCGCTGGGATACTCCGTTATCTTGGCCTCTGAGACGACGCGCCCGAGGGGGGTCCCGACGGCGGGCATTCCCTCGCCGCGAGCACCGACGGGGGGGAGCAACTGGGCGCCCAGGTCCCCGGCAAACGTGCGCAGGAATGTGCCGCAGCGCATCATTCCAGGGCCCTCGCACCCTCGGTGCCCCCTCTTGGCGCAGAATGTGAGGCTCTCGATCCGGCGGGCAGCCGGCCATCGACATCCCAACTCGTTGATACCCAGCGATTTCCCAAGTACGCGCCAACCCGGCCGCCGCTGGCCCGGATCTTGCGGACGTTTTCTTGAAGTCAAACCCGCGGCAGATCGGCATCCAGCCCCTATGAGCCCAACCCTGCGCTCCCCCAGCTCAAGCAGAAAGATGTACTCCAAGTTCCGCGAGCACGGCCTGGCGCCACTCCCGAAGCAGCGCGAGCAATTCGGGTGGACCGCGACGGGCCGCGAGATCGAGGGCCTCGGCCTCCACCTCGCGGCCGGGCACCCGGCCGGCAGCACCTGCAGTCGCCTGCACCGTTCGCATGGCGCGCCCTCTCCGAATGGAAAGCACAGTGCGGATACGTCTACGGGGACCGGACCGCCCTGGGGTAGGGACAACCGAGTACAGCAGCCTCGGCCACATCGAGCACACCGAGTGCTTATGCGACTTTCCGAGCTTCTCCGCCGAGCGGGTGCTAGTCTGTGTGATCCAGGCCGCTGGTGCTCCGACCCGGTGAGAATTACGGTTGCAGCGGGTCGGAAGGGGGTTGAGCGCAAGGCGTGTCTCGCAGGCAATGCAGGGAGAAGGCCGGACGTCCCTGCAGTAATCTACTGAGAGCGGGCAGTTCAATCGATCTGGGGGTATCTCCAATGCTTCAGCCAAAACAGCTTCGCGTGCAAGGCCGTCCGATCGCCTCCGTGTTCGGGTCTTCGCCCGGTGGCGGGGACACGGGCGGTCCCCGCGCGAGCCTCGAGCCGCCCAACCCCTCGATTCAAGAGTTGTTTGGGCATGCGGTGCAGCGCCAGGAGGCGGTGGTGGCCGCCAACGGTGCGCTCTGCGTACGTACCGGCAGCCGCACGGGGCGCTCCCCCAAAGACCGGTTCATCGTCCGCGACCCGGACAGTGCGCCCCACATCGACTGGGGTCAGATCAACCAGCCTTTCGACAGCAGCGCTCTCGACGAGCTCTGGCAGCGCGTCATGGACCACATGGCAGCGCACGGAGACCATTTCACTTCCCGCCTTCAGGCAGGTGCAGACGAGGTCCACAGCATCCCGTTGCGAGTCATCACCGAATACGCCTGGCACAACCTGTTCGCCCGCCAGCTGTTCATCGAGCCGCGCAGCCATACCGGCCCGCGCCCCGGGGAGTGGATGGTCGTCAACGCCCCGCGGTTCAAGACCGACCCTCAGCGCGACGGCACGACGAGCGACGGCGCCGTCATCATCGATTTGGCCCGCCGGCGCATCCTGCTGGCGGGCATGAAGTATGCCGGGGAGATGAAGAAGGCAGTGTTCACGGTGATGAACTACTTGCTGCCCCAATCCGGCGTGCTACCCATGCACTGCGCCGCCAACGTCGGCGTCAGTGGGGACGTAGCGCTGTTTTTCGGGCTGTCGGGGACCGGCAAGACCACGCTGTCGGCCGACCCCGAGCGTCTCCTGATCGGTGACGACGAGCACGGCTGGAACGACGAGGGCATCTTCAACTTCGAGGGCGGCTGCTACGCCAAGTGCATCAATCTGACCCAGGAGCATGAGCCGGTGATCTGGGAGGCGATCAAGTTCGGAGCCATCATGGAGAACGTGGTGCTCGATCACGCCCGGTTTCCCCGCTACGAAGACGCCGCGCTCACCGAGAACACCCGGGTCGCCTATCCGCGCGAGCATGTGGAGAATCGGGTCGAAGAGAACCGCGCGGGACACCCGAGCGCCATCCTGTTTCTTACCTGCGATTTGTTCGGTGTGCTGCCTCCCGTCTCCGTCCTGGACGAACGCCAGGCGGCCTACCACTTCTTGAGCGGCTATACGGCCCTGGTCGCGGGCACCGAAGTCGGGGGCGACATCAAACCGACCTTCAGCGCCTGCTTCGGAGCGCCCTTTTTCCCGCGCCGGCCGGTGGAGTATGCCGAGATCCTGATGCGCAAGCTGCGCGCCCAGGATACCCCGGTCTACCTGGTCAACACCGGCTGGACGGGCGGCGGCTACGGCAGCGGCGGCCATCGTTTCCCGATCGCCACCACGCGCTCCATCGTCAGGGCGATCCTGGACGGGTCGATCCGCGGCGCGCCGAAGCTCCACCTGCCGCACGTCAACCTCAGCATCCCCACCCTGCTGCCGGGGACAGGGCTGGACGAGCGCGTGCTCAATCCTCGGAACGCCTGGACCGACGCCGACGCTTACGATGCGGCCGCCGCTCGTCTCGCCCGGCTGTTCACCGAGAACTTCCAGCGCTTCGGAGGGGCCACGGGCCTGGCAGACGCCGGTCCCCGACCCTGAGCCGTGCGTCCGCGCCCACAAACGCCCCGCCCTACCGGGGCGGCGGTCTTGCGTGCGCGGTACGCCCGGTCAGGCCACGGCCAGGGCAGCACCGGTCGCACGCGAACAAACTGGCCGGTCCGGCGTTACGTGGTGCGTCATCCGGGATGCGCGACGATCAGGCCCATGTAGGCCGCGCCCAGCACCAGGAGGCCGAAGACGATCCGGTACCAGGCGAAGACCTCGAAGCTGTGGCTCGAGATGAACCGCAGCAGACCGCGCACGGCGAACATGGCCGCGATGAAGGAGGTCACCAAGCCTACCGCAAACACCGGAATATCCGCCGCATGCAGGAGGCTCCGGCCCTTGTAGGCGTCGTACACGGTGGCGGCGAACATCGTCGGAATGGCGAGAAAGAACGAGAATTCCGTGGCGGCTTTGCGCGACAGCCCGAAAACCATCCCGCCCATGATGGTCGCCCCCGAGCGCGAGATCCCCGGAAACATTGCCAGGGTCTGGGCGAAGCCGATTTTGAGGGCCTCGCGCCACGAGATGCTGTCAACGGTCTCGAAATGCGGGTGGTAGGGCCGCCGCTCCACATACAGGATCACCAGCCCGCCGACGATCAGCGCCCCTGCCACGGTCAGCGGATTGAACAGGTAGGTAGTGATCAGGTGGTGAAGCAACAGCCCCAACACCACCGCTGGGAGAAAGGCAACCAAGATGTGGGCGGCGAATTGCTGCTGGACGGGCTCGGAGACCAGGCCTCGCACCGCCTCGGTGAGGCGCGCCCGGTATTCCCAGCATACCGCCAGGATCGCCCCGAGCTGGATCACGATTTCGAAGATCTTGCTGGCCTCGTCGGTATAGCCGAGCAGGCTGCCCGTGATGATCAGGTGTCCGGTGGATGAGATCGGCAGGAACTCGGTGAGGCCCTCCACGATGCCCAGGATCAGGGCCTTGACCAGGATCGGCAGATCCATCATGTGTACCTCCAGTGGTGCAACGATTTGCTGCGGAGCGGCGGCACGGGCACTCGCCGTTCAGGGCGCCAGATAAGGTGCGAACGCCGCCGTGTGGCGATCCGAGAATCCGCCGCCGGTCTCATGAATGATGAAATAGGCCGCCAGCCCTCGAGCCTGGGCCAGGGCCGGCCCCTTGTCCTCCCCCAGCACCATCAGCGCCGTAGCGAGACCGTCCGCCCAGGTGGCGGTGTCGCTCACCACCGTCACCGACCCCAGATGATGGGTAACTGGAAACCCGGTGTGGGGATCGATCTCGTGCGAATAGCGCCGACCATTCTTGTCGAAGAAGTTCCGATAGTCCCCGGAGGTCGAGAGCCCCATGTCGGTCAATCGGACGACGCGGTGGACCGCGCGCTCGCCCGCCACCGGCTCCTCGATGGCGATCGCCCAGGGCTCGCCCCGTGCGTTGCTTCCCTTGACCCGGATCGCCCCAGCCACCGCGGCCATGTAGTTGCGTACGCCCAGACTGTCGAGATAAGCGTCGATCCGATCGGCGCCGTAGCCTTCGCCGATGGCCGAGAGGTCGATGTAGATGTCCCCGCGCTCCTTCCGGACGGCGGGGGGATCGTCGCGCAGCTGCAACTTGCGAAAGCCGACGCGCGCGAGGGCCGCGTCAATCGCCGCCTTGGAGGGCACCTCGCCTTTCCCGGGCTCGGGACCGAACCCCCATAGGTTGACCAGGGGACCGACGGTGACGTCGAACGCGCCGTCGCTCAGGCTGCTGAGCCGCTGCGCCTGCTCAATCAGGTCGAGCAGGTCGCGCGGGACCGGGATCCAATCGGTGCTCGGATTGCGGTTGAGCTGGGAGAGTTGGGAGGATGGCGCATAGGTGGAGATGAGCGAGATGACCTGCGCGAGCGTCCTCTCCACGCCCTGTCGCAACGCTTCTTGGGTGATCCCCTTCGGCGGATCGACGACCTTGACCGAGTAATAAGTCCCCATCGTGGGGCCGCCGATCTCGAGCAGCGGCTTGGCCTTCTCGCCACAGCCACCCATCGCCAACACGGCCGGGACGATCAGCGCTCGGGTCAACGGGAAGAACAGTTTCATCCTGACTCTACAAGGCCCCAAAGAGCGCGGCTGCAAGCGCGAGGCGTGACGCTTCTGGTCTGCGAGCGGGGACCGAATTCGCCAGGTCCTGCCGGAGCTGCTCGACAAATAAGGTGCCAGCTGAGATCGCCAGACCGCAACGGCCGGCTATTGTACGCCGGGACGCCGCGCCTCACATGCCCGTTGCGGTGGACACCAATCGCCGCAAGAACGCCGCTCCCCGCGGCCGGGATCTCGGGGTCCCCGCGCACGCCGGGTCTACCCGGAACCCTGAGCCACGACAGGCAGACGCAGCGTTACGATCAGGCCGCCGCCCGGGGCGTTGGCGGCGACCGCCCGGCCGCCGTGGGCCGCTACCGCTCGCCGCGTGATGGCCAGTCCGAGACCATAGCCGCCGCTCGCCCGGTCGCGCGCCTCCCCCACCCGGGCGAAGGGCTCGAACAGCCGTCCCAGCTCCGCCTCCGGCACACCCTCACCCTGGTCGCGCACCGTCACCACGGCCTCGCCCGCGACCGGCTCCAGGCGAACCTCCACCCTGGTGCCCTCGGCGGTGTGACGCACGGCATTGCGCACCACGTTCTCCAGCGCTGCACGCAGCAACACCGGGTCCCCCGCGAGAGCGACCGGGCCGACGACCGTCAGGGCCGCGCCGCGGCCCCGGGGGCGGGCCTCGAAGTCGGCGTCCTGGACGATGCCCGTGAGCAGGTCGCCGAGCGCCAGGGGCACCCGCTTCAAGTCGGCTTGACCCGACCCCAGGCGGGCCAAAGACAACACGTCGGCGAGCAATGCCTCCAGACGGTCGGCCTCGCGCTCGATGCGGTCCAGAGCGACGGCCGGGTCGCTCTTGTGTCTCGCCAGCTCCAGGGCGACCTTGAGCCGGGCCAGCGGAGAGCGCAGCTCGTGCGAGACATCGCTGAGCAGCCGCCGCTGGGCCTCCAGAAGCGCCCGCACCCGGGTCGCCATCAGGTCGAAATCCCGGCCCAGGGCCGCCACCTCGTCGTCGCCCGGCAGATCCACACGTGCGCTCAGATCGCCGTCGGCCAGGGCCTGGGCGGCGCTGCGCAGCCGGCGCAAGCGCCGCGTCAGCAGCGATGCCAGGCCGGAGCTGACCAGGCCCGTAATCAGGACGGCGATTGTCAGGCGTACCCAAGGCGCGATCAGCTCGACGCGCTCCACGCGGTTGACCGCAACCAGGTAGAGCGGCGGCTGGCTCTGCGGCACAGCGGCGACCATGACGTAGCGGTCCGGCCAGACGCGCGTGGTGCCCGGGATCAGCCCCACCCGCTCGCGTAGTCGGTCCGGCAAGGCTCGCCCGGCATAGGCCCGGCCGGTCCCGTCCACCAGCCAGATCCGCGCTCGCCCGCCCCGCTGCAGCCCTTCCAGCCAGCGCTGCACTCCTGAGCGGGCCCCCTCATCGAGCAGGGTCGCCAGGGTCTCGGCCTGGGCGTCCAACTCCTGCTCGGCCTGACGCAGGTCGTCACCGCGCAAATAGCCCTCCAGAGCGAACATAGTGCCGCCGAGCAGCAGCGCCGCGAGCCAGAAGCTGAACAGGATCTTGGAGAAGAGCGAGTACATTCAGCGCACCACATACTGGTAGCCGCTACCGCGCACGGTGCGGATGCGCGGCGCACCGTCGGCCAGGGGCCCCAGCTTGCGGCGGATCTGGCTGATGTGGGTGTCCACCCGGCGGTCGAAGGCCAGCAGCGGGCGGCCAAGGCCCTCGCGTGCGAGGAGCTCCTTGGGAACGACGCTTCCGGCGTCACGCACCAGGAGCTCCAGGAGGTTGAACTCGGCCCCGGTCAGCTCCACCGCCCGGCCATCCACGCTCACGCTCCGCGACGCCGGGTCCATGATCAGGTCGCCCACGCTGCGGGGCCCGGGTCCGTGGACGACCCCCCGGCGCAGCAGCGCGCGCAGGCGCGCCACCAGGACCCGCGGGCTGGCCGGCTTGGCCACGTAATCGTCGGCGCCCAGCTCCAGCCCCACCACCGTGTCCGTGTCCTCACCGCGGGCAGTGAGCATCAGCACCGGGGTCTTCACGTCGGGGCGCAGGGCCCGCAGCACGTCGAAGCCGTTCATCCCCGGCATCATCAGGTCCAGGACCAGTACGTCCCAGCCGCCTTCACGCGCACGCGCGGCGCCGCTGGCGCCATCGTGCGCCGCGGCGACCTCGAAGCCCTCGATGGCGAGGTACTCGCTGAGCATCTCGCATAGCTCTATGTCGTCGTCGATCAGCAGGACCCTTGGCATGGCTGCTCCCCCTGGCCCGATTCTCGCCGCACACCGGGGTCTCCGGAAGGCTCCCGAGGCTCGATTTGCTTTTCTTCAGATTCCATTGCACACACGGTCGATCACGCCAGGAAGCGCCGGCTACGCCACCCGGGGCATCAATGCCCGAGGAGCGCTGAGCAGGAGTCCCCGTGGCCGTTCGCCTCCAGGTGGAGCCTCGTGATCGCCGACAGCGGCCCGGCCGCGTTCATCGCGATGCCCCAGCCGGAAACCCCTTCGATCGTGCCTCCCTAGATGTACGGGCTGCCCTCCCCTGCGTCGCCGAGGCGTATGCCGTTGGCCCCCCCTTCGAGCACCGGGTTGAGAAAGGTGTTCGCATTGGCCGAGATGTCGTTGAACCGCTCGCCAATCACCCTCTGTTGGTTGACCGAGGTCGGCGCGAAGAAGCCCCGGATATTGCCTCCACTGCGCAGGTCCACGAAGCTGTTCGACAGCGAGCCCCGGAGCTCCACCCCGTAGTAGCCTCCCAGCAGGGTGACGTCTTCGACGCGGTTGCGGTGGCTGTTCTCCAGGAGGATCAGGCTCGTCCCCGGGGTGGTGGACGCCGACCCCAGATAGAGGTCGCGGATCACCGCCCCCTGGACGTCCCGCAGCACCAGCAGGTTCGCCCCGTCGGTGGACTGGTATAGCTGCGAGCCTCGGCCGACGCCGGCCAGCATCAGCGGCTTGGTGATCGTGATCGGGCCGGTGACGCGGTAGGAGCCCGCGGGAATCAGGACCTCGCCGCCGACCGGGGCCCGTGCGATCGCGGCGCGAATCGCGTCCGTGTCGTCCGCAACGCCGTCGCCCTTCGCCCCTGTGTCCCGGACGCTCACCCAGGGCAGATCACCGGCGTACACCGCCGGGTCCGCGGCCTGCGCCGGGCCCCAGGCGATCAGGGAAAACGCCGCCAGCGTCAATACGGCCAACCGCTTTCTCGCGCCCCTCACGTGGATCTCTTCATTGTTTATTGTTCGCGATGTCCTGTCTTTGCAAACCGTCGTCCCAATCTGCCCCGCACCGCACCGCGCCGCCCAGCCCCTTCGCTCGCCAAGGCCAGGGAGGAGCAGGACAGAAGAAACGCTGCAACGGCGTTGCGGATATGGCATCCTTGCCAGGGGCTGTTGACAATTGCCGTTCGCGGTCCGATTAGGGCCCTTTTCCGCGCTGACTGTGTTGCGGCTCGTCGCAATAGATCCACTATTCGTCCTCACCGCGCCTTGTCAGCACGAACAATCGCTCGCAATCGCCCTCGCTCAGACAAATGTCAACAGCCCCTAGGAGGTCGAAAAAGGATGGTGGGCTTGCCGAACAACTCTGCCGCCTTAGTGTAGTGCTTCGCCCGGCGCGGCACTCAAGCTGGAGAATTGGATCGCCGTAGGTTGGCGCGAAGCGCCTACCTGAGGTCCGGCTCGGTTACGACCCGACGTTTGTCCTTGCATCCGTCGGCAAGTCTGTTTCGAGCGCCGAATGGCCCTGGTACCCGCCCAGACCGAGAAACGGAATTCCTTTAGGTCGGGACGCAGCCATCACGCGCTCCACTATCCCGACGGAACCCGTTGACGGGTCCGGGACTCTCAGACTTTATTTTGGATCGCGACGCGATGAAGGAGAGGCGATGATCGACCCAGCCCATATCCATCCCATGGTCGTCCATTTCCCGATCGTCCTGCTGATGCTCGCGGTCGCTCTTCAATGGCTGGTCCTCATCCGTGGGGGAGACCTGAGCGCACACGACTGTCTGTCAAACCTGACGCTCGCCACTCTCGCCCTGGGCGCACTCTCGGCGGTCGCCGCCGCCTTCTTCGGAGACGTCGCGCTCGACAAGGCCGTCGCTCTGGGATTTCCCGAAGGCCCCCTGGAGACCCACGAGGCGTTCGGAATCACGACCATGTCGGTGTTTCTCGCCATCACCGCCGTACAGGTTTTCGCCTGGTGGCGCGGAATCGGCCTCTCGGGGCGCCGAGGATGGGTACTGGCCTCGATCGGGACGGTTGGGGTGATCCTGCTTATTGCGACGGCGTTCTTCGGCGGACACCTCGTTTACGAGATCGGCGTCAACGTCAGGGCTGTCCACGCTTAGGCGCCCACGTCGGGCAGCCCGCACTATTGATGGGACTGCTGATGGGACTGCACTTACACTCGCCGCTAACAAATCTCTCCCGCTTTGCCTCCCACTACCCCGTGTACCCTTACCCGGGTTGTTTCAGCGCTTCCACCGAAATATCCGAGCCTGGCCCCTGTTTAACTCTCCCCGTCCCCTTTCGAGTACGCCTGTTCATTTTTATCAGCATATGATAATATTCAAATTCCTTGCGCGAAGGCTCGCCCCGCGATCGCCCGTGGGCGGCAGGGTCTTCAGCTCGATCACAAGAGGATCGGCGATCATGTCCATCAACAACCTAGCCGCCGGGGTCCTTGCGATCCTGGTGTTCACCCCCTTCAGCGCCGTCGCGGGCGGCCACCGCACCCAAGGCCTGCAAGGCACCGCGTCCTACTACGGCGGCAGGTTCCACGGCCGTAGGACGGCCAGCGGGGAGCGATTCAACCAGAATGCCATGACCGCTGCCCACAAGACCCTGCCCTTAGGCACCAGAGTGCGGGTCGTCAACCTGAGAAACGGCGAGACCGTCAACGTCAAGATCAATGACCGCGGCCCCTACGTCAAAGGCCGGATCATCGATCTCTCAAAGGGCGCGGCGCGCCGGCTGGGCATGATCGGCTCCGGCACGGCCAAGGTGAGGCTCGAGGTCGTCTCCGAAAGCGGCGGCGGCGCCTGAGACGGGGGCCAAGCTACCGACAAAGCCCTACAGCATCATCCTGGAAAGATCACTTGAACCGCCAAGAGGCCAAGAACGCAAAGGTTTTCAAAGGAATACGCCAGAGACCAAGATCACCCTCCGGGTGAAGCGGGCTCCTTCCCTTTCGTGCATTTCGGATTTGGTGTCCTTGGCGCCTTGGCGGTTCCAACTGCGGTTCTTAGGATCATCGGTTATCGGGGTTTTGCGCATCATCGGGGTTTCGAGTAGGCGGGGCACTTCCCGAGCGTTAGGGCGAAGTTGGTGTTCTCTGTTGCCGCCCGGTTTCCCGGCGGCGCCACAATATCTCGGCCACGCATGGGCTCGGCCCCGGCTCCTCGCAGAACCGGACTTGGCGTGTTACACCTCCCCGGAGACCATTCAGGGCGGAGTTGGACTGCCGGGCGGTGGCCTCGGCCCTCACCTGCCACATCTCTGACCGACTGCGCCAGCGG
>CAVZIJ010000006.1:0-241491 GCA_963775335.1 uncultured Gammaproteobacteria bacterium | reverse complement strand
CTGCAGGGAGATGGTCGGCTGGCTGAGGTAGAGCGCCTCGGCGGCCTGGCTGATGCTGCCGGCCTGGGCGGTGCGGCAAAAGGCCCGCAGCTGTTTCAGGCGATTGTGCTTGTAGAGATCGTCCGGCGATGCCATCGCGCACCCCGATGGGACTGAGGGACTATTACACGCTGGCGGCGGCGGGGTGGTCAATTGATGTGATTCCCGGCGCAGTTTTGACCTGCGGCCAAGCCGCGGTTCTTTTCAGAGCGATCCCGGTTGGACCCGACACCTATACCGCAAAGAGTCGAGACCCGGCGCTCTGTCCCAGCGGCGCGTTCGGGTCGACGGCAGGGCTGGCCGCGCTCGCGATGGCCGTACATCCGGCGAGCCCGGGGTGCCGGCCGGGCGGTTTCCGTTGCCCTACCGAAGCCAATCGAAACACCGATGGGAGGCTGGTCGCCGCGCTGCGCCCGGGCGATCTGCTCTATTACCAGACCTCGTGCGGGACGCAGTCTCGACCGACGGCCCCAGCGACCGACGGTCTCGGTCGACCGAAAACGAGCTGCTCGGCCTGTTCGCACATCTATTGGTCCCGGTCTACCGAGAAGAAGGCCGCGTCGGAGACCCGGGGTACCCGGGACTTGGCGATGCTGGTGGGACGGAGGCGATAGCGGCCGTCACCCTGGGGGCGCCGGCTGTCCGGTCAGGCCTCGATCTCCACCAGCACCTCATTGGGATTCACGCTGTCGCCTTTCTGTACCAGAAGCTGGGTGACGGTGCCGGCGATAGGGGCCTGGATCTCGGTCTCCATCTTCATGGCCTCGGTGATCAGTACCGGCTGCCCGGCGCTGACCTTGTCGCCTTCCCGGACCAGCACGTCAACGATGTTGCCCGGCATGCTGGTGGTGACGTGACCCTCCTTGGTGGGCTTGGGTCGCTTGCCCGCGATGGCCTGCTTGACCGCGCCCTGGGCCCCGCCCTCGAGCACGATCTCGTCGAGGGTCTCCACCAGCACCTCCTCGGGAACGCCGTCGACGGTGAAGTAGAAGTGGCGCTCGGACTGCTCCTTGTGACCCGCTCCTGTGACCTTGATGTGGTAGCTCTCCCCGTGCAGCACGATGTGGAACTCGGTGGGCGCGGTCCGCCCGGCTCCGGGTGTCCGCGGTGGCTCCAGGGGCTCTGGGACCAGGGTGCCCGCGGCGCGGCCCTCCAGGTACTGGCGGCCGACCTCGGGGAACATGGCGTAGATGAGGATGTCCTCCTCGCTTTGGACGACGCCGCCGATGTCCTCGCGCAGGCGCTCCAGCTCCGGATTGAGCAGGTCGGCGGGGCGCACGTCGATGATGTCCTCGTTGCCCACCGCCTGTTGCTGCAGGGTCGGATTTACCGGCGCCGGCGCCCGGCCATAGCCCCCTTGGAGATAGCGCTTCACCTCGTTGGTGATGCTCTGGTAGCGCTTGCCGGTAAGCACGTTGAGCACCGCCTGGGTGCCCACGATCTGGGAGGTGGGGGTAACCAGCGGGGGGTAACCGAGGTCCCTGCGTACCCGGGGGATCTCCTCCAGCACCTCGTTGATGCGCTCCAGCGCGTTCTGCTCCCGGAGCTGGTGAGAGAGGTTGGAGATCATGCCCCCGGGCACCTGGTTGACCTGCACTCGGGTGTCCACCCCAGTGTAATCGCTTTCGAACTGATGATACTTCGCGCGCACGGCATAGAAGTACATGCCGATCTGCTGGATCTTCTCCAGATCCAGTCCGGTGTCGTACTCGGTACCGCGCAGCGCCGCCACCAGGCTCTCGGTGGGCGGGTGACTGGTGCCGCCGGCGAACGAGGAGATGGCCGTGTCGATGTGCTCGCAGCCGTTCTCGATGGCCTTGAGGTGGCACATGTCCGACAGCCCCGCCGTGGCGTGGGAGTGCAAATGCAGCGGCAGGTCCACCGCGTCCTTCAGCGCCTTGACCAGCTCCGCGGTGGTATAGGGGGTGAGCAGCCCCGCCATGTCCTTGAGGGCGATGGAGTCACAGCCCATCTGCGCCAGCTCTTTGGCCTGGGCGACAAAGCCGCCAATGGAGTGCACCGGGCTGGTGGTGTAGCAAATGGTGCCCTGGGCGTGCTTGCCCGCCGCCTTGGTGGTCTCGATGGCGGTTTTGAGGTTACGCAGATCGTTGAGCGCATCGAAGATGCGGAACACGTCCATGCCGTTCTCGGCCGAGCGGCGTACGAAGGCGCGGACCACGTCGTCGGAGTAGTGGCGGTAGCCCAGCAGGTTCTGGCCGCGCAGCAGCATCTGCAGCCGGGTCTTGGGCAGGGCCTCGCGCAGCTTGCGCAGGCGCTCCCAGGGGTCTTCCTTCAGGAAGCGCACGCAGGCGTCGAAGGTGGCGCCGCCCCAGCACTCCAGGGACCAATAGCCGATGGCGTCGAGCTTCTCGCAGATCGGCAGCATGTCTTCCGTACGCATGCGCGTGGCGATCAGGGACTGGTGGGCATCGCGCAGGATGACGTTGGTGACGTGGATCTTCGGCATGGCTGTGAACCTCTAGAGCCCCGCGTGGATGGCGATGGCGACCGACAGCGCCGCGGCCAGGTCCTCACGGCGGCGCTTGCAGGAGTATTCGATGAGCTCCGGATGGCTCTCCACGAAGCTGGTGTCGAACCTGCCCGAGCGGAATCCCGGGGAGCGCAGGATCTGCAGATAATACGGGATCGTGGTGCGGATGCCCTCCAGGCCCATGTCCGTCAGGGCGCGCTCGCCGCGGTTGATCACGTCCTCCCAGGACAGCGCCCAGACGATCACCTTGGCGATCAGCGAATCATAGTAGGGCGGCACCGTGTAGCCGGTATAGATGGCCGTATCGGTGCGCACGCCCGGCCCGCCGGGGGCATAGTAGCGCGAGATGCGTCCGAAGCTCGGCAGGAAGTTGTTCTTGGGGTCCTCGGCGTTGATGCGAAACTGCATGGCGAAGCCGCGGCGGCTGACCTGGTCCTGGCGAAAGCGCAGGGACAGGCCCGCCGCGATACGGATCTGCTCCTCGACGATGTCCACCCCGGTGATGGTCTCGGTGATGGTGTGCTCGACCTGCACCCGGGTGTTCATCTCCATGAAGTAGAAGCGATCGTTCTCGTCCATCAGGAGCTCGACGGTACCGGCGTTGGTGTAGCCCACCGCCTTGGCCGCGATCACCGCAAGCCCGCCGATGTACTGACGCTGGGCCTCGTCGAGCTGGGGCGACGGCGCGATCTCGATCAGCTTCTGGTTGCGCCGCTGGATCGAGCAGTCGCGCTCGAACAGATGAATGGCGTTGCCGCGCTCGTCGGCCAGCACCTGCACCTCGAGGTGGCGGGGCTTGACGATGCACTTCTCCATGAACACTTCAGCCCGCCCGAAGGCCTTGGTGGCCTCGGAGATCACGCGCTCGTAGTTGCGGCGCAGATCCTCAGGGCTGTCGCAGCGCCGGATGCCCCGGCCTCCGCCCCCCGACGTTGCCTTGAGCATGACGGGGTAGCCCAAGACCTCAGCGACGTTCAGGGCGTCGTCGAGGTTGTCCAGGTTCCCGTCGGTGCCCGGGGTCACCGGCACCCCGGCGCGCTTCATGGCAAAACGCGCCTCGGTCTTGTCGCCCATGCGGCGGATCACCTCGGCGCTCGGGCCGATGAAGGTGATGCCGCGGCGAGCGCAGGCCTCGGCGAGCTCGGGATTCTCGGACAGGAAGCCGTAGCCGGGGTGCACCGCGTCGCAGCCGGTGGCCTTGGCCAGATTGGCGATGCGGTAGACGTTGAGGTAGCCCGCCAGGGGGTCACTACCCAGGCTGTAGGCCTCGTCGGCCTTCTTCACGTGCAAGGAGTAGCGGTCCGCGTCTGAGTATATGGCCGCAGAGCGTATGCCCATCTCGGCGCAGGCGCGGATGATGCGCACCGCGATCTCGCCGCGGTTGGCGATGAGGATCTTGCGAAACAAGGGGGTTCTCCGATAAGCGCGCGTCCGAGATAAGTTAGCCGATTTATGGTGCAGTGCAACATTTTGCTGCAGGGCAGCCGGAAGCTGCCCCTCACCCCCTGCCGCAACGGACCGCGGCTCGAAGGCTCCGGGGGCCAACCGCGCAGCGGCGTAGCCGCGGACGAGCCGCGACCCTCCGGGTCAGTCCTCTGGGGGCTCGCGCTTGAGCAGTGACCCCAGCTGGGCGAACGGCTGGTGGCTGGATGGGCCAGTGTGCGGCTCCGAGCCCGGCTGCAGCCCCGCAGCACCTTGCAGCAACCGTTGGTGCTCGTTGTCGTGGCAATAAAGGCAGAGCAGCTCCCAATTGGAGCCGTCCGGTGGATTGCGGTCGTGGTCGTGGTCCTTGTGATGAACGGTCAGCTCGCGCACGTTCTCGCGGGTGAAGGCGCGGCCGCAGCGCGCGCATACCCAGGGGAACAGCTTCAATGCCTGCTCGCGATAGCCGCGCTCGCGCTCGTCGCGGCTGCGCCGGGCCTCTGCGACGAGGCGGTCGAGACGCTGCTCGCTGGATTCCGGGCGTTTGTATTTCACGGACTCACCTCCGCTGGGCCTTGGGGTCGGCAAGATCTCCCCGGCGGCAAAGACGTTGTGTCGCGGCGCTGAGACCTGGGAGCGGGGCTGCCGGCTCACTCCCGCTCGGCCTGGCTAATCAGCCTCCGGGTCTGGAGGTAACGACGCAACCCCAGGGTAGCCACCAGAATCGCCAGCGGAATTAGAGCGAAGCCCAGCAGCTCCAGGGCCTTCACGCCCTCGAATACCTTGATCAGCGTGACGCCCGAGACCAGCAGCATGAGGGCGGTACGAATCCAAGCGAGCAGCGTGCGCTCGTTGGCCAGGCGTGTACGGTCGATGGCCAGGACATCGCGCAATATCAAGGGCTGGCCCGGGGTCGAGTAGGGGCGCTGATGCAGATCGTGGGCTGACAAGGTCTCGACCTCAGCCGCCACGGTGAATCAGGGTCGGCATGAATGGGACAATAGCGCACGGCTGCGCCGGCGAACACCCCATTTGGCCGCGGGGCGCACCATCCCGACCCCCGGGGAGCCGCATCAGAAGGCCGGACAGAGCTGTGGGCTGGATGGAAGCCATCTCACCATCCGCCGCGAGCCGCGTCGTCGTTCGAAACGCGTGCCGGCAAGGGAGCCGTGCAGCACGATCCTTCGCGCACCGGCAAACGCTGTGACGCCACAGGCGCCCGTGCCGGACGCAACCGCTTGGGGAATTGGGACGACGAGATGGCCCCTACATCCCCATCAGGTCCTGGATGCCGCGGCTGCAGGGGGCAGAAATCTCCGCCTGATGGCTCTGCAGGCAGCGCACGATTCCCCGACGGTCCGTCCCGAGCGAGGCCCTGCAGAGCCTGATCACATCCGGCGCGCAGGTCCAGCGCAGCTCCGCGAGCTTGCTATTGGCCGCCTCGAGAGTGCTCTGGCAATTGGCCGACAGATGGGGCTGATGCTCTTGCAGGCAACGCAGTATCCGTCCGTCCCCCGGCTCGACCGTCTCGCAATAGCGCTCGATGTCCGGGGTGCACGAGTTTCGAGGGACCTCCCCCGCCAGCGCGAATCGGGGAAGCAGCAGGATGCCGACCAAGGCCGACCCTACCCAAAGACGCCGGTTCTTCATCGTCGCGGTACCCCGTCGGTGAAGCGGTTGCGCCGCCCGATCGGGCCCGATGCCCGATCGGCGGCGATTTGGGTCACGACAACTCAGTAGTTGTGCTCATAGTTGGACAGGCCCTGCAGGAGTAGCGGAGTCGCTACGCCCAGCCCGTACCACAGTGCATTGTCGTTGTCGTGGTGGTGGTCATCGTAGTAATAGCCGCCGCAATTGGCACAGCCGTAATAGGCCCCGGGCCGGTAATATGCGCCCCCGGCGTACTTGCCCGGCCACCAGGCGCCGTAGCGACCCGGCTGCCAGCGGCCCACGTGCGCGCCGCGAGGACCCCAGTACGCGTAGGAGCGCCCGGCGTGACGAACACTGGGCCAGCTGGCGAAGCCGGCGGCGCTGGCGGAGGCCGTCGACAGCACGAGGGCACCGGCGGCAACCATCGAAGCGATATGGCGTATCTTGATCATCTTCGTTCTCCTGAGTCCACTGACCCTTCTTCCAGGGTGGCTATAAGCATGACGCTTTCAGACTGAACCGGTGCTGAACAGGATAAGGCCCGGCGCGTGCCGACCGCCGGCGCAGGTGTGCCGCCAAATCGTACCCCCGCGGGGCACTACTCGAGGCGTCGAACTTCACCGCTGGTTCATGGCCGCACAAATCCGCGCGCTCTTTGCGGGGTCGCCGGATAGAAAGGCATGGCGCACCTCCCCCCAAAGCTCCCACACATAGGGGCCGGACGCCTTGGGGTGCGAGTACCATCCCAGAGCCCCGGCGGCGATGTTGAGTCGAACCGCGAGGCACTCTCCCATCGCGTTGCGCGCCGGCGACTTGCCCATGCCTTCCAGCAGCGCCAAGGCGCCAGCCCTCGTGTCGACGTGTCGACCGAGCAGGGGAATGGGCAGGGCCATATCAACCTTTGCGCCCACGCCCTTGGCCGCCGGCTCGCCGGCTCCCGCCGCTCGCAGATCGGCGAGCCAGGAGCGCGCGTCCCGCAGGTGGTCGATGCGCTCCGAGATCCTGAATGGGAGTGAGTCCGGCGTAACGAGCACCTGCGTAGTGTAGACCTGAGTGTAGCCCGGGATGGGACTCGTGAAACCGAGCTGAGCCAAATAGGCACGCCAACCGAACAGCGGCGCGTTAACGCTTGCCACGAAGGTCCGGTCGTCGCGTTGGCCCGCCGACCAAGGCAGCCAGAGCGCCCGCAGCGGGTCCCACCGGAAGTCGCGCGAGAACAGGTTCGTGGCCGTCCACAGGGTCGCGAAGATCGGTGCTTGCGAGCTGTGAGCCACCAGTGCTCCCCCCTTGTCGAGGTGCCAGTCGATCGACGGCCTGGGTTTACTCTCAAGGATGCTCGCATACCAGGCAATGAGGTGGCGTTTGGCCGCAGAGAAGACCGCTGGGCGCTCCAAGCGGTGATCGGTATTCGGGATCGCCTGCAGCAGCTTCTCGCCCCGCAGCCCGTCCCAATAGAACCTGGACGCGTCCGGGGGAAAGAACTGGTCGCCGGTGGCCTGGATGACCAGTTTCGGCATCGTCAGCCTGTCGCGATAGCTGTACGGGTCGACCACCCGCGCCAGGGCTTCGCCTTCGGGGGTACGCAGGCGTCGCAGGATGTCGTAATTGACGTAGTCCCGGGCCGCAGCGGAGAAGAAGCCATAGACACGGAAGTGGTGCTCGGCCTGGACCGGAAAGTTGAGAAAATCGAACACCGCCGGAGCGATTGCGCGGACCCGGGGGTCGATCGCCGCAGTCAGCCAGACCGCCGCGGCCCGTTTGGACTCGCCATGGAGCACGAAGCGAGTGATCACGACGGGCTTCTCGGGCCGCGCCCGCAGAAAAGACTGGGTGGCGTCCATTGCCCTCACCACCGCCTTGACCATCGGCAGGTTGACCGGCCAGCCGAGATCGCCCGTCTTCATCGCCTTGTCCCAGCTGTAGGCGACCAGCGCGTCCTCAGCGTGAGGCCAGGGCTCGTCGGCGAATACCAGCGGCTGGCTCGGTACCTGTTGGAGCACGGCTGCCACGGATCCGGTCTTCAAGGCGATCTCGGCGGCGGTCGCGATATCCCGATCGTTCCGTACGGGGGGGTCGTTCTGGCTGGAGCCGGCAGCGACGATCAGGAAAGCCGTCTCGAAACGGACCTTTTCCGGCACCGCGAGAACGAGCCAGTGGGTCCACAGCCTGCGATCGACCTCTTTGCGGGACCGCCAGCGTTGCGAAACGAGCTTCAGTAGATACAGGGAGTAGCCTTTCCCGCGCTCGGTCCTTTGCAGGGCGTACCGGTAAGCGGGATCAGGCGTCGAGACGTAGGTCTGCAGGGCCGTGGCCGCATTGGTCAGCGGTGCGGCCGCGATCAGCCCGGGGAACAGCAAGAGGAGGCAGGTGCCCACCCAGGCGGCGCAGGTTCGGCGGGTACCGGCGCTCATCTGGGGGGAAACTGGGTTGGCAACGTGCCCATGACGACAGCAACAAGCGGAATCTTGGCACCGTAAACAGCGCGATGCTTTCGAGTCGGGCGCCTCCAGATCAGAGTGTCGGGGTTTCCGATGGCCAGCATCGCCAGCCCTCGGCACCACCGGGGACGATGTCCGGGACCCGCTTTTCGCTCCAGGCGAGCATAGCGCCAGCCCTCGCAGCACGCGGCCCGAGGCTCCGGCAATCATTCTATAGCCCCCGCGAGCCGCCTCACCCCCTTGGGCCAGGATCGCCGCGGTCGCGGCCGGGCGGAATTGTGAGACAGGTTCTGGACTCTTGCCCCCCTTCCCGGGATACAGTGTCGAAAGATATCGTCCAGGCGAGGGAACCCGCACCCCAGCCCGCTGGTCATTGTGTCGAGCTGGCTCGGTTGGCCGCGGATCTCGTGCCTTGGCACACCGAGCCGAGCGGTTTGCTCCTGTCTCACCTTCCGGGACCCGCCCGACTCCGGTAACATGTTTGACCGCATTTGTTGAGCATTGAGCGCAGAATTTCCAGGGAGGGAGCCGGATCGCCCGCCTCCGCTACCGGACAGACTGGTCTCCAGAGCCGTTTCATCTCCCTTTCGTCGGAGGTTGTGTATGAAGATCGGATTGCAGACCTGGGGTACGGCGGGCGACGTCCGGCCATTCATCGCCCTGGCCGGTGGGCTCAGCGCGGCGGGGCACGAAGTCACTCTGGCTTACACGGATGTGGACAACAAGCAGTACGACGAATGGGCACGCCTGGGAGGGTTCCGGATCATCCAGGTGGGACACGTCGACCCGGGCGATGAGGGTTTGCGCTCGCGGATCGTGCGCAGCATGAACCCGCTACGCCAGTGGGAGCTGGTGATGGCCAACTGCCTGGACCCCTTGGACGAGGAGATCTACCGGGCCGCCTGCGCGCTGTGCGAGAGCAACGACGTGGTGGTTGGCCACGGTCTTGTCCACCATCTGCAGGTGGCTGCGGAGAAGAAAGGGGTACCGTACGCGGGGGTCATGCTGCAAACGAATGCGGCGACCTCGCGTTTTTCGGCCCCCGGCGGCTTTCCCAATCTCGGTCCCTGGCTGAATCCCCTGATGTGGAAGGGTGCCCAGCTGATGGTCGATCGGGTGTTGAAGGTGCGGTTCAACAAGCTGCGGCACAAGGAAGGGCTGCCGCCGATAGCCCACGCCTTGGATGGCCCCGTTCCGCGCCACCCTCACCTGCACGCCTACAGCCCGGCGCTCGGAGCGCCCCCCCGGGATTGGAGTCCGCTACACCAGGTTTGCGGTTTCCTCGAGGTTCCCATGCACCTGGAAAGCTGGCAGCTGCCTGCGGACCTCAGCGCGTTTCTGCAGGCCGGGGAGGCGCCGGTGTTCCTGGGTTTCGGCAGCCCCAACGGCGTGGAATCCTCTTTCGGCACGGTCGCCGAGACCACGCGGCTGCTGGTCGACGCGGTCCGCCGGGCGGGCTGCCGTGCGATTGTCCAGGCCCCCTGGTCGACGCTCGGTGACATCCCGGACCACCCGGACATCTATCGTCTGGAACAGGGACCGCACGGCGCGCTATTTCCACACTGCTCGCTGGTGGTGCATCACGGCGGGGCGGGAACCACCCACACTGCGGTGCGGGCCGGCTGTCCCTCGGTTGTGGTTGCCCATTGGCTCGATCAGATCGTATGGGCCCTTCGCCTGTGGGAGCTCGGATTGGCCCGACGGCCTTTGCTGCGCCGGAAGCTGAAAGTGGAAAAATTGGCGCAGGAGATTCGCTCGGTCCAGGCGGACCCCCGGTTCCGCGAGCGCGCCGCCGAGGTCGCGGCGGCGATGCGCACCGAGAACGGGGTGAAGACTGCCGTCGCCACCATCGAGTCCTGGTTCCGTCAGCCTTTGGCCCCGGCCCATAGTTCCCCTCGGCCCGCCGCCGGCTTCGAGACGGCCGTATTCCCTATTCCAACCGCGGTCGGCCATTGAAGGAGATCGCGCTCCCCGACGACGAGCGCACGCGCCACACCAGGGGTCTAGCCTGTCACAGCTCCAGCGGCGTCCAGGTAGACTCGTGGCGCAACTGATCCACGACCGCCGCCACACGGTCGGTGGCATCGCTGACCTCGTCGGCGATCGCCTTCTCGATCATCAGGCGGAGGTCGGTGAGCTCGGCCTCCGTAATCCGGGACTTGGCGTCATCGCTGATCAGCTCTTTGAAGGCAGAGACCGTTTTGTCGGCTCTTTCGTTATATCGGTCGGAAGGCATGGTGCTTTCCCCAAAGTAAACAGTCCTGTAACACAGCATAGCAGCGCGCCTCGGACCTCCGCCGCCGCGTTCGACGCCCCAGCGCTCAGGCGCCCGCCGGACGGCGGCCGTTGGTACGACCCGCTCCGCAATCTGGAGCCTGTCTCGTAATCACCCCCCGGCCGGGGGCGCCCTGCAGCCGTCGCTTCAGGAGCGAGCCGCAACCAAGCAGGGGTCGAGATCGCCCCTCTCCCCAAGGGATTGCGTCCGAAATGCGCGTCTGCTGTGTCCCGCCGGTTGCCGGCACAGATTTCGGAGAGCAGCGCGGCTGGCCGGGCATTATGAGATGGGCTCACGACACAGCCTCGCCTATTCCAGCCCGTCCAGACATATCCCGGCTATTCGCCTTTCACCCGGGCCAGCCTGTCCAGGCGCAGACGCTGGCGCTCGTCGAACAGGCGACGCGAGGCGAGCCAGACCGCAGCGACCGCACCGAAGCCGGTTCCCGCGGCAATCAGAAACAGGATCATCACCTGATACTTCGCGGCCTCCATGGGGGGGCTGCCGCCGAGAATCTGGCCCGTCATCATGCCCGGGAGACTCACCACCCCGGCGGTCGTCATGGCATTGATGATCGGGATGAGCCCGGAGCGCAGGGCGTCACGGCGCAGCGCCGCGATCGCACTGCCCCAGTCCTGGCCGAGCATCAAGCGGCCCTCGATCACCGGGCGCTGGTGCCAAGCCGACCGGGTGAGCTGGTCGAGGCTGATGGCGACACCGTTCATACTGTTGCCGAGCAACATGCCCAGCAGCGGGATCAGGTACTGGGGCGTATACCAGGGATCGGGCCCTACGATCACGGTCAAGGCCAACAGGGTGACGCTAAACGAGGAGAGGAACATCGACACCGTGCCGATGCCCAGGCTCCAGAAGCCGCTCAGGCGGCGCTGCTGGCGTGCGACCACCTCGTAGCCCGCCACCAGCAGCATCACCAAGGCCAGCACCGCGATCAGCCCCGGGTGCGCCTGGCTGAACAGGAACTTGAGGACCATGCCGAGCAGGCCGAGCTGCACGGCAGAGCGCAGCGCGGCCACCACCAGCTGCCGCCCTAGCCCGAGGCGCAGCCGGTTCGACAGGCCGGCCAGAGCCAGCACCAAGGCGGCGCAGATCCCGAGATCCAACGGACTCAGGCTGATCACAGACACGGCACTTCCTCCACCAGGCGCCGCTCCCGGATACAAAGATGCCGACTGGCGACCCTCTGCCGTTGGGCCGAGTCGTGACTCACCCAGAGCACTGGGGCTTGTTGCGCGATGCGATAGTGCTCCACCAGGGCCTCCACGCGCCGGATGTTGGCCGCATCGAGGTTGGCGGTCGGCTCATCGAGTAGCAGCGCCCGGGGGGCCCCGCTGAGGAGCCGGGCCAGGGCGAGACGCTGGCGCTCGCCGCTGGAGAGCCGCGCCAGGGTCCAGTCGAGACAGGCCGCCGGCAACCCCAGCGCGTCCAGCAGCTCGTCGGCGCCTGCGGGGAAGTGGTCGCGCACATGCTCGCCCCACCAAGCGCTCTCGGCGGCCAGCAGCCCGACCCATCGGCGCCAGGTCGGGGCGGGAAGGTCCGCCTGGGCGTCCCCGTCGAGCAGCGCCGCGCCCTCATGGGGGTCCAGGTCGGCGACGGCGCGCAGCAGTAAGGTCTTGCCGCTGCCCGACGGCCCCGAGAGCGCGACGCACTCGCCGGGCCCGACCTCGAGCTCGACCGGCTCTAGGGCGTTGCAGGTCAGACCCCGCAGGTGCAGGCAGCTCACGCGCGGGGCTCAACAACGTCGGAACACCAGGTCCCAGACCTGGTGGCCGAGGCGCTGGCCCCTGCGCTCGAAGCGCGTCGGCGGGCGCCACTCCGGCCGCGAGACCAGTCCGTCGCCGTCCCCCGCGCTCGCGAGCTCCGCCGAGGCGAGCAGGACTTCGCGCATCTGCCGCGCGTAATCCCCCCAGTCCGTGGCGAGGTGGAAGAGCCCGCCGGGGCGAAGGGCTCGCGCGACCAGCGCGACGAAGGGCGGCTGGAGAATCCGCCGCTTGTGGTGCTTCTTCTTCGGCCAGGGGTCGGGAAAGAGCAGCAGGACGCCGGCCAGAGACGCGGGCGGGAGCTGGTCGCGCAGCACCTCCACCGCGTCCCGGCGCAGCACCCTGACGTTCTCCAGACCTTGCTCTTCCAGCCTTAGCAGCAGGTGGCCGACCCCGGGGCCGTGGACCTCGATGCCGAGGTAGTTGTTCTCGGCGTGGGCGGCAGCGATCGCCGCGAGGGTCTCACCGTTACCGAATCCGATCTCCAGCCAGGTGGGCTGCTGGTTGCCGAACAGGCGGACAGGATCGAGCATCGCTCCGGGCGCCGGATCGACACCGTAGCGGCCCCAGAGTCGCCCGATGGCCCCCCGCTGGGCAGCCGTCATGCGGCCCTCGCGCAGGACGTAGCTGCGGATCGCGCGGTGTTGGGTCTCGGGCTCGGCGTCCTTCATGGCGTGCCCTCCGGGGGCGAGGACAACCGAGCCCGGAGCCGTCGGCTCAGAAGAACAGGCCTTCCACGGGGGATGAGGCGGAGGCGAACCGCTTGGCCGCCATGCGCCCGGCGAGATAGGCCTCACGCCCCGCTTCGATTGCCTTGCGCATCGCAGAAGCCATGAGCACCGGGTTCTTGGCCGCCGCGATGGCGGTATTCATCAGCACCCCGTCGCAGCCCAGCTCCATGGCCACGGCGGCGTCCGAGGCAGTGCCCACGCCCGCATCTACGAGGACGGGAACCCCGGCGTTTTCGACGATGGTGAGGATGTTCAGGCGGTTGCGGATGCCCAGGCCCGAGCCGATCGGCGCGGCCAGCGGCATCACGGCCACGCAGCCGAGCTCCTCCAGTCGCTTGGCCATGATGGGGTCGTCGTTGGTGTAGACCATGACGTCGAAGCCGTCCCGGATCAGCTCCTCGGCGGCCTGAAGCGTCTGGATGACGTCGGGAAACAGGGTCTTCTCGTCGCCGAGGACTTCCAGCTTCACCAGGTTGTGGCCGTCGAGCAGCTCGCGGGCCAGCCGGCAAGTGCGCACCGCGGTCTTGGCGTCGTAGCAGCCCGCGGTGTTGGGCAGAATCGTGTAGCGCTCCGGCGGGAGGACCTCGAGGATGTTCGGCTCATTCGCGTTCTGGCCGATGTTGGTACGGCGCACTGCGATGGTGACGATCTCTGCGCCGCTCGCCTCGATGGCGGCCCGAGTCTCGGTCATGTCCTTGTACTTGCCGGTGCCGACCAGCAGGCGGGAGCGGTAACGGCGCCCCGCGACCTCGAGGCTATCGTCGCTCTGGGGCGCGGTGATCGGTGCAGGGCTCGTGCTGTTCATGCGATGGCTCGTCGAGTTTCTCGTGTCGTGCACTGGGGCGGGCGTTCGCCTCATTGGCTCACCCACCGCCGATCGCTTGGACGATCTCGATGCAGTCCCCGGCGTTGAGGTGGTGCTCACCGAACCGACCGCGCGGCACCAAATCCTCGTTCACCTCCACTGCCAGCCGCCTTTCCGCGAGGCCCAGCAGCGTCACCAGCTCGGCCAGGCTGAGTCCGGTCGGAACCTCTCTGTGCTCGCCGTTGATCCTGACCTGCATGGTCGTGTCGGGCGCCTTCCCGGGGGAAGCCGGGCGGATGTAAAGGATTGAATTCTACACTAAACTGCGGGCCTTCCACATGAAGGTACCCCGAGGGGAAGGGATTTGGAGCAGCAGTCCGCCTGGACCGAGGATCAGATCTCCGTCGACGAGGCGAGGACCCTTGACGGCTTGTTCTACGAACGGGTGCGGCGCTCCCCCGGGCGTCCGGCGTACCGCTGGCATGAGCGCCACTCCGATCAATGGCACGAGCTGACCTGGGGGGAGATGGGGCGTGCGGTCGGACGCTGGCAGACCGCCCTCGCCGCCGAGGGGCTGCAGCCCGGCGATCGCGTCGCATTGCAGCTGCGCAATTGTCCCGAGTGGGTCCAGTTCGATCAGGCCGCTCTCGGCCTCGGCCTCGTCGTGGTGCCCGTCTACACCGACGACCGCCCCGAGAACGTGGCCTACATGCTGCGCGACTCCGGCGCCAAGGTCCTGCTGGTCCCCGACGCCGGGCGCTGGAAGCGTCTGGAGCCCGTTCTGGACGATACCGCCGACCTGCGCCGGGTGCTGCTGCTCGAGGCCGGACACCTGGGTCACCACCTCAGCAAAGAGGATCCCCGAGTCCGGGTGGTCGAGGACTGGTTGCCACCGAAAGGGGAGCTGCGCCGCCGCGAGGGAGACCCCGATGGGCTCGCTTCGCTGGTGTATACCTCGGGCACGACCGGCCGGCCGAAAGGAGTGATGCTGAGCCACCGCAATCTGCTGGCCGTAGCGGCGGCCTCGCTGGCGGGATTTCACTGCTACCAGGAGGACGTGTTCCTGTCGTTCCTGCCGCTATCGCACACCCTGGAGCGCACGGGGAGCTACTACTTGCCGATGCTGGCCGGGTCGACGGTGGCCTATGGGCGCTCGATCGGGCAGCTCGCCCAGGACCTCCAGGCCGTCCGGCCGACGGTCGTCATTGCGGTCCCGCGGGTATTCGAGCGGGTCTACGCCAAGCTTCAGGAGCGACTGGCCAAGCAGGGCGCGCTGTCTCGGGGCCTTTTCAATCTGGCCGTGCGCACCGGTCGCGAGCGCTTCGAGCATGTGCAGGGCCGGGGCCGGCGAAGCGCTCGCCTGCTGCTCTGGCCGCTGCTGCGCCGCCTGGTGGCGGATCGGGTGCTGCAGCGGCTCGGCGGGCGGGTGCGCATCGCGGTGAGCGGCGGTGCGCCGCTGCCTACCAGCGTGGCGCAGGTGTTCATCGGGCTTGGCCTGCCCCTGCTGCAGGGCTACGGACTCACCGAGGCGAGCCCGGTGATCAGCGTCAACCGCCTGGAGGACAACCGTCCCGCGAGTGTCGGCCCGCCGCTTCCGGGTGTAGAAGTACGCATCGCGGACAGCGACGAGCTGCAAGCGCGCAGTCCTGGGGTGATGCTCGGCTACTGGAACAACCCGGCGGCGACCGCCGAGGCGATCACCCCCGACGGCTGGTTGCGCACCGGCGACCAGGCGCGTCTGGAGGGCGGCTACATCTATATCACGGGGCGGCTCAAGGACATCCTCGTCCTGTCCAACGGCGAAAAGGTCCCGCCGGCGGACATGGAGATGACCATCGGCCTGGACCCGCTGCTCGAGCAGGTCCTCGTGGTGGGAGAGGGCCGATCCTTCCTGTCTGCGCTGCTGGTGTTGAATCCCGAGGCCTGGCCGAGTATCGCGAAGGAATACGGCCTCGACCCGGATCGTCCCGAAAGCCTACGGGACCGGCGGGTTCTCGGCTTGGTGCAGCAACGAGTCGCGGCCGCCCTGCGCGGGTTCCCGGGCTACGCGAAGGTCCGCCGCGTCGCGCTGCTGACCGACCCCTGGACGATCGAGAACGGGCTGCTCACACCCACCATGAAGATCAAACGAACGGCCGTGCTAGGCCGTTACGCGGAGCTGGTCGATGCCATGTATCGCGAGTCGGGGGCCGATTAGCCTCACGGGCCCCCGCACTGGCCCGCCTCTTGCCTTGCGGCGCCCTGGGCTCCGCCTTAGAATCAGCGCCGCGCGGGTGTGGTTCAATGGTAGAACCTCAGCTTCCCAAGCTGATGACGTGGGTTCGATTCCCATCACCCGCTCCATTCAAGCTCTCTACCCCCTTCCTGCGGCAGGCCCGCGATAGCCGTGCAGAAGCTCTATGAGGCTGCGGACCGGGTCGAGGCGCAACTGCTGATCGATCATCTGGCCGCGCGGCGCATCCGCGCCGTCATGTTGGGCGATTATCTCTCGGGTGGGGCCGGGGACCTCCCGGCGCTGATGTTCCCGACCGTGTGGCTGATCGACGATGATGATCTGGCCCTCGCCAGTCGCTGCCTGACAGAGTTCCACGCGCGCTTCACCCTCGACATCGATCGGCCGGGATGGCGATGCCCGAGCTGCGGGACAGAGCTGGAAGGCCAGTTCGCCCTATGCTGGCGCTGCGGGACCCCGAGGCCCTGATTGCGTGCTGTCCTACGGGGATGTCGCGAAGGCTCTCGGCCCGTCTCGGCTCGGGACTGCCGCCTTCCCCTCGGCGGGCCTTCGGGCCACGGCCTCGCGCGCAACACCGTGCGGGATACGCAATCTGCCGCGTTCCCGTCCGGTGTCCTTGGGGACAATCCGTGTCAAGCTTTGCTCGACCGCGCAACGCGGGCTCCCATCGCCGGTCATTTCCGGGATCGATGGCGCTCGTACCGCCGACAAACCCAAGGAGATCCCAAACTCGATGAGTGGGATGCTGACCCACCCCGAATGATTGTAGGCCGCCTCTGCTTCGCGCTGGCCTGCCTGGCGGCCGTGCCGGGCCTTGCCGCGGCGGCAAGCATCGATCGCCTCGAACGTCGAGCGCGACTCCGACACCTATCGCGTCGTCATGGAGGCGACCCTGGATGCGCCGGCCCCGGCCGTCTGGGCCGTGCTGACGGATCTGCCGCACCTGGGCGCCCTCTCGCCGGCGTTTCGCGAGGTGGAAATCCTGCGGCCTTCGCCGCCCGGGGCCGAGCGGGTCCGGACCTTGGCCCGGTTCTGCGTCCTCTTCGTTTGTCGCGACATCCGACAGGTGCAGGACTTTCGCCGTCTGGCGCCCGGCGAGCTGCATGCCCTCGTCGACCCGGCCCTCAGCGATCTGCGTGCGGGCGAGGCCGATTGGCGGCTCGAGCGCCGGGGCGCCAAGACCCACCTGCACTTCCGATCGCGAATCGTCCCCCGATTCTGGGTGCCTCCGCTGATCGGGCCCTGGGCGATCCGCCGCGGTCTTTCGGCGGAGGCCAAGGTCGTCGTCGCCAGCCTCGAGCGCATCGCCCGGGAGGCAGGGCCTTGAGCCCGGGATTCGCCGAGCGGGTGCTCGCCTGGTACGACCAGCACGGGCGCAAGGATCTACCCTGGCAGCGCGAGGTCACGGCCTACCGCGTCTGGGTCTCCGAGATCATGCTGCAGCAGACACAGGTCGCGACCGTCGCCCGCTATTTCGATCGGTTCATGGCCCGCTTCCCGGACCCGCAAGTGCTGGCCGAGGCCCCGCTGGACGAGGTGCTGCATCACTGGTCCGGCCTCGGCTATTACGCTAGGGCACGCAACCTGCACCGTGCGGCGCGCCTGATCTGCGAGCGTTTCGAGGGGCAGTTTCCCCAGGAGCTCTCCGCCGTCGAGGCGCTGCCCGGGGTCGGCCGCTCCACCGCCGGGGCCGTCCTCACGTTGGCGTGCGGGCAGCGCCATCCCATCCTCGACGGCAACGTCAAGCGGGTGCTCGCCCGGGTCTTCGCGGTGGAAGGCTGGCGCGGAGACACTGCCGTCCTCAAGCGGCTTTGGGCCCTGGGGGAGTCACTGGTCCCGGAGCAACGCGCCGCGTCCTACACGCAGGGGCTCATGGATCTCGGCGCCTTGGTGTGCACCCGCACCCGCCCTGCCTGTGAGGCCTGCCCGCTGGCGCCCTGCTGCCGGGCCCGTGCATCCGGTCGGACCCATGAGCTTCCCGGATCGAGACCCGCCCGACCTCAGCCGTTACGTACCGTGCAACTGCTCATGGTGGACGACGGGGCTGGGCGCATCCTGCTTGAGAGGCGTCCCCCCGTCGGGATATGGGGCGGGCTATGGAGCTTTCCCGAGTGTCCGGCCGAGGAAGACGCCCGGCACTGGACCCGCCGGAGCCTCGGCCTCGACACCGACCTGGTTGAAATCCGCCCGGCCCGGCGCCATACGTTTACCCACTTCCGCCTGGATATGATTCCCGTGCGGCTGCGCATGACCGGTCGACCCCAAGATGTTGCCGATCCGGGCGCCCGCCGCTGGTATGACCCGCGGGCCCCAGAAAGCCTGGGTCTGGCCGCCCCCGTGGCAGCCCTGATCGCCGAAACCGCCGAGAACCCCGAGAGGAGCAGCCGATGAGCCGGGTCGTGCACTGTGTGAAGCTCAACCGAGACGCCGAAGGTCTGGAGCGCCAGCCCTACCCGGGCGAGCTCGGCAAGCGCATCTTCCAGAGCGTCTCCAAGGAGGCCTGGCAGCAGTGGCTGCGCCACCAGACCATGCTCATCAACGAGAACCGCTTGAGCCCCATGGACCCAAAGGCCAGGAAATTTCTGGAAGAGCAGATGGAGAGATACTTCTTCGGCGAAGGGGCCGCGATGCCCGAAGGCTACGTACCGCCGAAGTGATCTCCAGTCCTTTACCGGAGGACTGCCCACCGAGGGCCGCGCTTGACGCGAACCGGACCGGCCGCTTTAATAACGCGCTTCCCGGGCCAAGGTAGCTCAGTCGGTAGAGCAGGGGGTGAGCCGAGACCGAAGTGCCAGCGGCACTCCGCAGCTCGGCGAACGCCGGACAGGATGTTCGGCTGAAGTGCGCGCCATGGAGGGTTCGAAGGCGACATCAGTTTGGCCAGGTAGCTCAGTCGGTAGAGCAGGGGACTGAAAATCCCCGTGTCGGCGGTTCAATTCCGTCCCTGGCCACCATCTCCTCTCCGGAGCCCCGCCCGAACAGCAGCGGTGCTGTTTCTTGTCGGCGGGTCTCGCCACCGGGGCTCCATTGACCCGCGTGGTTCAATTGCTCGGCCCATCCCTCCGGGCCCGCTACGCTCGCGCCAATCCGCTGAACCAGCTCGGGGTTCGCTGACCCTACCTATAACGCATTGCGTTATACGGCGTAGCTCGTTATCGTCTCTGCACGATCAAGCCCTTCCAGGGAAAGGAAGCGGAGAAGCTCCGACGGGGTATCCACTCCCGGCGTTTGCCCCGGGAGATCCAGCAGACCGCGCGGAGAAAGCTGCGCATGCTGAACAACGCCCATACCTGGACGACCTCCGGGTCCCGCCTGCAAACCGCTTGGAGGCGCTTGGCGGGCAACGTGTCGGCCAGTACAGCATCCGCATCAACGACCAATGGCGGATCTGTTTCCTCTGGGACCAAGGGGATGCCTTCGATGTGGAGATCGTCGACTACCACTGACGAGTGACGTAAATGCCAAAGTTGAGAAATGTTCATCCCGGCGAGGTGCTCCAGGAAGAGCTCCTGGTCCCCATGGGGATCAGCCAGAACGGATTGGCCAGGGACATCGGCGTGCCACCGCGGCGGATCAACGAGATCGTCCACGGCAAGCGAGCCGTCACCGCAGATACCGCGCTCCGGTTGGCGCGCTACTTTGGTACCTCGGAAGGCTTCTGGATGGGACTTCAGTCCGACTATGACCTCGAGAAAGCGCGTGATCGCCTCGGTGACCGTCTGAACCAAGTCGTGCGCCCGCACGCGGCCTGAGCCCTCCCGTCCTCCAAGAAGAAACCACGACCAGCCTTGCCCTGGTTATCCGTGGTCGGCGCAGACCCGATGCGGTTTCCATGTGCCTTGCCAGCACAACCCAGGAGACCGCTGCCCATGTAAGCCATGCCCAGTTCCCAGCCGAGCGCGCTGGAAGCCCAGATCGCCGATCGCTACGGTCTGCTGCTCTCCCAGGTACAGCTCGCGGAGCTGCTCGGACGGACCGCCGGAGGGCTGCGTTACAGCCTCAGCTACCCGAGCGACGACCGAACCCGGGCCTTCAAGGCCTGCGGGCGTCGAATCGGCCGGCGGGTCTATTACCCGGCCGCGGAGGTCGCACTGATCATCGGCAGGATCGATGCCGAGTGACCCAGACGATCATCCGCGCTCGCAGGCGCCGGCGCTTCGTCATCGTCGATCAGAGTGCAGTCGAAGATGCGCGCCTGTCCTGGGCGGCGAGGGGACTGCTGGCCTACCTGTTATCGCGGCCTGACGACTGGCGGGTCCTGGTCCGTGACCTCAAGCGCCGGGGTGACCTCGGGCGGGTACGTCAGCTACCAGCGCTTGCGCGATCGACTGGGCCGGCTCCGTGGCGGGATCTACTACGTCTCCGAAGTTCCCGGCCCACCACATCCGGATTCGCCGGACGCGGTCCCGCCGGATACGGCTCCGCCGGATCGGGTACGTCCGGACGCCTTACTGAAGACCGACCTCGACCAAGAACGAAAAAGAAAAAGAAAACCGATTACGACCAAGGACGGGTCCGGCTTTGGAGCCGAGGCTCCCCCGGTGGAGTTTGCCCACTGGGTGCCCAGAGATCTCCGGGATGCGGCAACAAGGCTGGTCGGCGGGTCGACAGCAGTCCTTCAGGAGCGACTTATATTAGAGAGGCCTGCTGGTCTCTTGTCGGCCAGAAGCGGACCGAGAGCGGCAGCCTACGCCACCCAGAAGCGGGAGGTCCTTCACGTCATCACGCAGACACATCACCGGCTCGGCTCAATCGGCGTTGGGCCCCTCTGGCGCGTTCTCCAGCACTTTGCCCGTGATCGCATCCACGCCGACTTCTTGCGTCCTCTCGCCGCGGCGGATGCCAAAGGAATAACGCAGGCCGCTGCCGCCTTTTTCGTTTTCGAGCTCCTCGTCGGTAATCTTGCCGGCATGGGCCTTGAGGGCGATGACCCGGGCTTGTTCGATGGTTATCTTGGCCTTGTTGGCGAGCTCGTGGCCGGCATAGTTCGTGGCATCGGCAAGCGCCGGAGAAGTGGCCAGCACGCCTAAGGCGACCGCTGTCAGGAAACTGCTGTTTCGCATCTTTGGCTCCTTCGAGATGGGAGGGATCTTATGGACAGGTCCCTTCAGAACCGTCCGGTTGCGGACATTAAGCAACGACAATTAGCCGTCTGTTAGAGTGGTTTCGGTAACCTGCGGGTGCCTCGTAGGCCCTAATCCCTGAGTAAGGGGACATGGACTGCGATGTCTCAGTTCGACCCGAAGGAGATATCGCCTGAAAGGTTGATAAGGGCCTCTATCACCCGAAAACCGGCAGCACGGGACGGGATTCGCTGCGGCCACGCGCAGATGGGTCTTGGGAGCGCTCCGGCGTGTTCTCAGCCCTGGGCGGCTGAAAGCAGATTCAATTCGCTTCGCGGCCTTGTTCGTAGTTCAATACGGAACCTAGCCCACTACTCCGGGCTCTGGTGATCGTGTCAATGATAATCACCGCTGATAATCCAGAATTTCCCCGAAGCATGTATTGGTCGCTTCCCTGCGCCGCAACAACACCCCACTCTGACGTGTGATGGTTAAGCGTGAATTTCGAGACCTACGCGGACATTTTTGAGAAGCGAGGCGAGGACTATCACCGCGCGATGAGTCTGGCGCCGGACGCCAGGGCAAATGAATTCCGAGCCGTCCTGGATCACGTGACCTTGCGCGACGGTGACGTGGTCTGCGACATTCCGTCGGGTGGTGGCTATCTGTTCAGGTACTTCCCGGGGCACCCAGACCTGAGATTGGTGACCATCGACCCCACTGCGGTATTTGCCAGGAAGTGGCACGACCCGCGAATCGAAGGCCACCTCGCTTCCATGCACGATCTGCCTTTCCGCGATGCGGATATCGATGTGATGATCAGCATCGCAGGCCTGCACCATGTCGATAACCGATTGGCGGTATTTGCGGAAATGCGCCGTGTGGTTCGCCAGGGTGGTCAACTGTGCATCCTCGAGGTGGCTGTTGGGTCCATCGCCGACCGCTTCCTGAATAGCTTTGTCGATGCCCACAGCAGCATGGGGCACCGAGGAAGCTTCATTGACGACGGTTTTCGCAACGAATTGCGGCACGCGGGCTGGGCCATCGAGCTTGATGTTCCGTGCCGTTACACCTGGGACTTTCCGGACGAGCACACCCTGATCCAGTTTCTGATCCTCATTTTCGGCATGGACCAGGCCGACCACAATTCGGTGCTAAACGGCGTAGACGAAATCCTGGGCCGCTGCCATCAGGAAAACGGGGTGAAAGTCAACTGGGAGCTCCGCCTGCTGCTGGCCCGCTGACGGCGACGTGCACATCACTGATATCAGTTCCCAGCCAACCGCGCGTGGCGGAACCCGCGTGGAAGCCAGGGTGGATGGGGTGCCCCTCTGGTTTGCTTGCGACGACTTCCTTCTGGCCACAAGTGCCGAGGCATTCGCCAGCGCGCTGTTACTGCCGGCGGCGGCACGGAGAACGCCGTTGGAGATAGATATGCCAATTGACCGGGCCTGGTTCCACGCGGTGCAACGGCTATTGCGCCAGACTGACGCGTGGTGGGGACTCGGTGAAACCCACGTTGTTCCCGCCGGCCTGAGGGACTCCCCGAGATCAACCGGTGGTGCCACTGCCCAATGCTTCACTGGCGGCGTCGACTCCTTCTTCGCCCTGATCAATGAACCCGTGGCACCGGGGGTACTGGTGTTCGCCCACGGCTATGACATCGATCTGAAGGACCGCCGCCGACTCGGTGCGTTTCTGCCGGGATTCCGGGATACGGCTGCCGCATTCGGCAGCCGGCCGGTAATCATCGCGACAAATCTGCGCCGGCATCCTGCCGTGAGACGGGTCAGTTGGCGGAAGATCCACGGCGGGGCACTCGCGGCACTCGGGCACCTGCTGACACCGGCAATCGGCCGGCTGGTCATTCCTTCGAGCTACCCATACCACGACCCCAAGCCCTGGGGTACCCACTGGGATCTGGATTTTCTCTGGTCATCCGCGCAACTAGCCGTTGAGCACTCGGATGCCTCTCTGCGACGCAACGGAAAAATCCGTTCGATTGCTAATAACCCGCTGGTTCAGCGTCACCTGCGCGTGTGCTGGGAGAACCGGCAGCCCACCGGCAACTGTTCTGCCTGTGAAAAATGCGTACGTACCATGTTGGCCCTGGAAAACTGCGGGCGACTGCCCGACAGCACGGCTTTTGACCAGGATATCCCCCTGCACGACAGGATCACCAAGTTGGGATATGTCTCCTCACACCTGATCTCCATCTATGAAGAACTGATAAAGGATTGTCCCGTGGGTGAGACCCGTGCCGCGGTTGCCAAGCTAATCGAGCGGAGTCGGCGGCCATGGGCAAAACCTGCGTTATGGTTCAGAAAGATAGGGCGCAGTTTCCTCTTCCGGTGAAATCGGCAACGGTTCCGAACGGCATCCCACAAGCCGCACGGCTCGGATTATGGGGGTACGGGCACTGCCTCGCCCCGAGGCCTCCGGCGCCGGTGCGGGACGGTGACGGAAGTGGCCGCCGGTGGAATCCGCAGCGGCATGGCACCACGCATCGCCACCGGCAAGGCCAGCGGCAGCAGCGGATCGGCGAGATGTGTAACAGGCGCACCGCGGCTTGGTAACCAGCCCTTCCGGGTGCGCCCGCCTAGGCCGAACCGGGCGGCCACCCCCCCCGGCCGGGCTCGACTCGCGCTCAATATTGATGACGTTGAGCCTCGCCATGCGCTCAGTCCTTCGAGGCGGCTTCCCGGCCCGCAGGGACCGGCAGCCGCGACCTCTCCCGGATGGCGCCGCTGCCCAGCGGCCCGCCAGTCAGCCAGCGCAGCGCACCCATCCACAACCCGCTGCCATAACCCAGGTGAATCGTGGCGGTCGTGAGCGGCACCCACCGAGCCCCGCGCCAGGGCCGACGCTTTCGCAGGGCCAATCCGCCATCCAGTAGCAGCGCGGCGAGGTAACCACCCAAGACGGCGAGCGTCGGGAGCACGCCAAGCGCAGCGAGCCCCAGGAGCAGGACAATCGCCGCCGGCACCAAGTACGGCCACGCAAAAGCGTCCGGCGCCAGCCGCAGAATATCGACCCGCGCCCGCCCGGAGAGATAATTCTGACGCCAGAACTGGCACAGATCGAGCCGGCGTTGGTGCCAGACCGTGGCCTTCGGATTGAAGACAATGCGGCGCCCTGCGCGGCGTAGACGTTGCAGAAGCTCCTTCTCCTCGCCGCGACGATCCAGCCGCTCATCGAAACCGCGAGTCGCCACGAAATCTGCCCGGCGCACTGCCAGATTGCAGCCGCCGGGCGCGAGCGGCGCGAACGGATTGCGTTGACGCAACCGCCCGCTGCCGATCCACGAGCCAAGGCTGTAATCGACTGCCCGCGAGAATGGGCTGCCGCCCGGAGGAGCCTGATCCGGCCCACCGACCACGGCAACCGCGGGGTCCGCGAACGGCGCGATCAGCTCGCCCAACCAAGCCTCCGGCGCCCGCGCGTCGGCATCCAGAAAGGCGATCAGCTCATCGGAGCTCTGGGCTACACCCAGATTGCGTGCGGCCGGCACACCGCGGTTGCGCGGCATGGTCAGGACGTGCAGATCGGGATGCCCCGGGATCGCGGCCAAGTCGGCCAGCACCCGCGCCGTCGCGTCGGTCGATCCATCGTCCACGGCGATAATCGACTCTGGTGGCCGGCACTGGTGCCACAGGCTCCGGACGCAGTTTTCGATACCGGCCTCTTCGTTATATACCGAGACGACCACTGTTACACTGAGCTTCTCTACGCCCGCCTGAGTCACTGGTGGATGACGCCTGTTGAAATGACCGAGCTACCCGATAGCCGCGCCGCCTCGGCATCCACCACCATGCACGAGCTAAGCCTGGCGCTCGGAGAGATCATTAGAATCATTGGTCACGGCGTCAGTATCGCGCTATTGGACGAGCCCGTACACCGCAACATCGGTGACCACCTGATTCAACTCGGCGCCGAGCGTTTCTTTGCGAAGCTGGGCGATCCCATCATCGCCCGGGCGCACGTCCACAGCTACAAGCGCCTTGCACTAGCCCGCCAGCTGCGCCCGGACACTGTGCTCGTCTGCGCGGGCGGCGGTCACCTCGGCGACCTTTACCCCAGCCACCAGCGGCTGCGCGAACAGCTAGTCGCGGACTTCCCCGAGCGACGCATCGTGATCCTGCCGCAGAGCCTTTACTTCCAAAGCGCGGACGCTGAAGCCCGCATGGCGCGAGCATTCGGGGCGCACCCCGATCTGCACCTGTTCCTGCGCGACCGGGACAGCCTGCAGAGCGCCGAACAGCTCGGCTTGTCCAACCTGCATCTCGCCCCGGACATGGCGCACGCGCTCTACCCCGTAGCGACGACCGGGAATGCCGCAGGCGGTGTGCTCCGTCTGCTGCGGCGCGACGAAGAGGCGACCGGTGCCACCGATGCCCGTGACGCCATCGACTGGCCGGACCTGGTTCGCGCCGGCGACACGCTGGCACTGGGACTGGTGGCGACGGGATCATGGATCAGCCGCTCGCTCGGGTCACCGGCGGCGGCGGAGAACCGGCTGTGGGCACTGTTGGACCGCCGGCGCAGCGCCCTTCTGCGGCGGGCCGTCACCCTGCTTTCCGGCTACGAACGCATCGTGAGCTCACGCCTGCACGGCGCGCTGCTCGGATTGCTGCTGGACAAGCAGGTGCGGCTATTGCCCAGCCTCACCGGCAAATCGGCTGCCTATTACCGGACCTGGTTGACCGATATGGAGCAGTGCAGCTTCGCCGACAAATGACAGGCATCAAGTCGCCGCTTGAGGAAGCCATTGGCCGACCGCTCGCGATTGTCCTGGCCAAGACCGTCATGGGTGGAAGTGATTGGCCGCAGCCCGCCGATCAAACGCCCGTAATACGACCCGTACCAACGGCGCAGTCTCGCCGCTTGCACCTGGTCGCCGTTGGCGACATGCTGCTGGCCGGAGAAGTACAAAAGCGGCTGAATTAGTCCGGCTACGATTATTCCTTTCGCCGGCTCGCTGCGCTGATACCGCGACATGACTGGTTGGTCGCCAACCTGCGAACGGTCTATCACAGACTACTATCGGCCCATCTCCATCGACGAGGACTGTCTGTTCCGTATGGACGCAAAGTCGGCGTCGCCACTCCTCGAGCTCGGGCTCGATCTGGTGAAACCGGCCAACAACTGTACCCTGAATTACGACCTGTCCCGCCTGGGGGTTCTTCCTGGCAGTTCTCGATCACCTCGCCGCCATGCCCTCGGGGTCCGGTCAGCCAGGTCCGCGCCGGGCCCGCGGGCGCCAGAGCCCGCGGTCGGGGCTCGCTCTCCTCGGACGGTCGAGGGCGGGCCGGGCCGAACCGGCTGCGGGGGTCGGGGCATATTCAGGACGCCGCCAAGGCGGGGACCCTCTATCTGCTGCGGGCGGTAGATTCGACTCTCGACGCATTCTCGAATGGCGAGCGCGAGATCCGTCTTAATTTGGAGATGGGTTACTGGATGTTGGAGTTGGTGCCGAAACGGGAGCCCAACGCACCGATTGATCCGGATGACATAAACGATGAGCAGCTCGATCGCGCTCAGACGGCCCTTGCCGAATTCGTTGAGGGCCTGAAGATCAAGCGCCCGCGCGTTGCTGGAGCTTCCGGATTGGGAGACGCGCAGCAACAAGCGCTCCTGTGCGCATTCGATCAGACCATAGAAAGCGCAACGGAATTGTTCGAGCTGTTGGATCAGCTTCGTATCTTGGTTCGTGAGCACCATGCGGACGTGTCCGACGTGGATTCTCGTCGTTTTGAGTCCGCAGATGACCTCATCGCGGCGCTGCATGAATGACCAAGGTTGGTACGGGCGGCATTCAGATTAAGACGACTTCCTTTAGGGTGATCAGGAGCAGGGGGATGCCGGCGATCATGCCGAGGGTCAGGCGGTCGCGGCGCACCTGCTGAACCTCTTTGGCCATAATGGCGAACAGCGGGGTGAGGCAGTTCCTCATGGCTGCCCTTGCCGGTGGTGCCGGGTGTGGGTGACGAACACATCCTCCAGGCTGGGATGGGTCGCCTCTGCCGAGCCCGGAATGCCGGCCCGGCCCAGCAGCTCACGCACATAGGCGGCGGGCTCCTGGTCGGTGCGCCTCACCAGCACCCGCAGGCGCCGGCCGAGCTGGGCCACGCTGAGCACCTGAGGGGCATCGCGCAGCAGGGGTCTCGCTCGTTTGGCATCTGGGGTGTCCACCTCCACTACCGAGGCGGCCAGGGCGGCCATCAGGGCCTGGGGCTCCCCGTCGGCCACCAGCACCCCGCGATCGAGTATGGCCAGGCGGTGGCAGCGCTCGGCCTCGTCCATGTAGTGGGTGGAGACCAGAGGGAGTGAACGCCGGGTCGCTGCTGGTCATTCGTACCCGTCCCTCGAAGGGCTGCTCGATCCCGTCCACCCAGACCCGGGCCCGCCCACCCTGGATCACCTGGGCCTTCAGGGGCTCGGGGACGTAGACCCGGGCGTAAGGGGCATCCCCCACCAGAAGCACCGCCACCACCGCCCCGGGCTCAGGGCGGTCTCCCAGCTTGAAGGGCAGGCTGTCGAGCCGCCCCGCGCGGGGGGCACGCACGGTCAGCCGCTCCAGAGTGATCTGGATCCTGGTCAGCCCGGCCTCGGTCTGGGCCAGGGCGGCCTGTGCCTGGGCCAGCTCCTCCGGGGTGGTGCCGTCGAGCATCTCGGCCAGCACGGAGCGGGCGGCGTCGCGGGCGGCGACAGCCTGGTCGCGCTTGGCCTGGGCAGCGTCCCTCGCCTGGGGGGTGGCCAGCTGCTTTGCGAGCAAGCTCTGTACCCGTACCAGCTCTTTCTGGGTGGTGGTCGCCAGGCTCTCGGCGCCGGCCAGCTCCGCCCGCTGGGCGTCGATACGCTCGCGCCGGGGGCCGCGTTTGAGCTCGGCCAGGCGGGCGGCGGCCTGGTCGCGGGCGGCGCGAGCCTCGTCCCGTTGGGCCTCCAGCCGTCTGGGATCCTGACGCAGGATGGCCTGGCCGGCGCTGACCCGGTCGCCCTCCCGGAGCAACACCTCTACGATCGGCTCGGCCGCCTCGGCCTTTAGCTCTACCCTGTCCCACTCCAGAAGCCCGACCACCGCCTGGGGCCCCTTGTCAGCGCAGGCGCTCAGGGTCGCCGCGACCAGCAGGGTGAGGAACAGCGTGAGCGGTCTCTGCACAGGGACACCCCGCGAATGGTCCGCGAGCCGTCAGCACGGCTCCGATTCGATGCTGGGGTGGCATTGTGGCAGGCCCGGTTCCTGGGCGCCAATCTGGGCAGGCGAAGGCCAGACAGCCTCTATCAGAAAGCGGTCGGGCGGCGACTCGCATTCGCGCAGTACCCCCTCCGCTGCTGCCGACGGTAGACTGCGCGCCATGCTGCAATTCAGAGACCTCAGCCTCCGCCGGGGGCCCAAGCTGCTGTTCGAGCGTGCGAGCTTCAATGTGCACGCGGGCTGGAAGCTCGGCATCACCGGGGCCAACGGGGTCGGCAAATCGAGCCTGTTCGCCCTGATCCTCGGGGATCTCCATGCGGACGCCGGGGACCTGGACCTGCCCGGCTCCTGGGTGATCGCCCAGGTTGCCCAGCAGACGCCGAGTGGCGCCCGACCGGCCATCGAGTACGTGCTCGACGGCGACGCGGAGCTGCGTCGCGTCCAGACCGAGCTGGCAGCGGCCGAGGACGCCCAGGACGGCAGCCGCGCAGCTCATCTGCATGGGGTGCTGGGGGCCATCGGAGGCTATGAGGCCCGCGCTCGGGCGGCACGCCTGCTGCACGGCCTGGGGTTCCGCCCTGGGCAGGAAGAGCGCGCCGTCGACCATTTCTCGGGCGGCTGGCGCATGCGCCTGAATCTCGCCCGAGCCCTGATGGCACGGTCCGACCTCCTGCTTCTGGACGAGCCGACGAACCACCTCGATCTGGACGCGGTGATCTGGCTGGAGCAGTGGCTGCGCCGCTATCCCGGCACCCTGCTGCTGATCTCACATGACCGGGAGTTCATGGATGCCGTGGTCGATCATGTGGTGCATATCGAGCGGCAGCGCGCGGACCTTTATTCCGGAAACTACTCGGCTTTCGAGCGCATTCGTGCCGAGCGCCTAGCCCATCTGCAGGCCGAGCACGAGCGCCAGGAGCGCGAGATCGCGCACATCCGATCGTTCGTGGAGCGCTTTCGGGCCAAGGCCACCAAGGCACGCCAGGCCCAGAGCCGCCTCAAGGCGCTGGCTCGCATGGAGCAGATCGTCCCGGCCCATGTGGACTCGCCGTTCCATTTCGCCTTCCCCCGGCCGGAACGCCTGCCCAACCCGCTCCTGCGGCTCGAGGAGACCTCCGCGGGGTACGGCGGCAAAGCCGTCGTCCAAGGGCTCGATCTCTGCCTTTCACCGGGCGACCGGATCGGTCTGCTGGGCCCCAACGGCGCCGGCAAGTCGACCCTGATCAAGCTGCTGGCCGGCACGCTCGATCCCCTGGGCGGGCGCATCGAGCGCGCGGCCGACCTGTCGGTGGGCTACTTCGCCCAACACCAGCTCGATCAGCTCCACCCGGGCCACACCCCGCTGGACCACCTGCTGCAGATCGCATCCGGGGCGACCGAGCAAAGTCTGCGCGACTTCCTGGGGGGCTTCGGATTCGCGGGGGATCGAGCCCTGGAGCCCGTCGCGCCTTTCTCGGGCGGCGAGAAAGCGCGCCTCGCCCTCGCGCTGCTGATCTACCGCCGACCCAACCTGCTGCTTCTCGACGAGCCGACCAACCACCTGGACCTGGAGATGCGCCATGCCCTCGGTCAGTCCCTGCTGGAGTTCGAGGGAGCGATGGTGATCGTTTCCCACGACCGCCACCTGCTGCGTATCACCACGGACCGCCTGCTGCTGGTGAATGCCGGAAGGGCCGAGGATTTTCAGGACTCCCTGGACGAGTATCCCCGCTGGCTGGCCGCGCGCTCCGACCCCGAGCCCGCGTCATTCGGGCGCCAGGAGGCACCGCATACGGCGGGGGTGCGCAAGGAGCGCAAGCGCGCGGAGGCGGAGCGCAGGCACAGCCTGCAACCTCTGAAGCGGCGGGTCGCGGACCTGGAGGCCGAGGCCGAGCGTCTGAGCACCGAGCAGGCCAGCCTGGAGCAGCGGCTCGGGGATATGTCCCTGTACGCGGACAACCGCAAGGAAGAGCTCAAGGGCCTGCTGGCGGACAAGGCCCGGGTCGACAAGGCCTTGGCGGAGGCCGAGACGAACTGGCTCGGCGCCTGCGAAACGCTCGAAGCGGCCGAGCTGGAAGGCTGAGCCGCCGGGCCGCACCCGCCCTGGGGTCCTCAATCGTGCTCGAGCACCTCGACCGGATCACCCACGGCCAGCCCGCCCGTACCTTCGTGGATCGCGTTCTGCCCGAAGAACACCTGGCCGCCGCGCTGGCGGTACGTCGCCAGGGTCCGCAGAGGCTCCGCGCCCTGGCGCGCCGTTTCCGGGTCCAGGGTCGTGATCGCGCAGCGCGAGCAAGGCTTGACCAGACGCAGCACCAGGGCGCCCACGCGGATGCGCCGCCAACAGTCCTCCACATAGGGCTCGGTGCCACCGATGACCAGGTTCGGGCGGAAGCGTCGCATCGGCAGCGGCGCCTCCAGGCGAGCGTTGAGATCGTCCAGAGAGGCCTGCGAGATCACCAGGAAGGGGAATCCGTCGGCGAGGCCGACCAGGTCTCCGGGGAGGCCGTAGGCGGGATCCACCGTCCGGCGCTCCGCCTCGGGCAGGTAGACCAGACGGCAGTCCTCGCCGAGAAAGCGACTCAGCCAGGCGGCTGCCGGCTCGCCCGCGTCCCGCGCCCTACAACGGTCACGCCAGACGCTGACCTCGAGCGTCGGGCCAGCGTCGTCCTCGGGCGACACATCGAGGTTTGGCATACCCGGTGCTGCAAGCCGAAGCCTTTCGCCGTCCAGCCGGGTCCCGATCAATGCCATGCGCGGGAGCCGACGCTGGGAGAGGAACACCCCCGCCGCATCGACCAGCATCCAGTGACGGTCCAAGCGCAGTCCCCGCGCCCCAACCGGCCAAAGGGCGACGTCCAGGCCCCGCAGGGACTTGACGGGGTAGACGTGCAGGGAGGCCAAGGTCAGCTTACCCATCATCCTAGGAGCCTGTCGGCGCACGAACAGATCTCGCCGGTGAATCTGGCACAGGGATAGGCGATAAGATGGTCGCCATGCCCGTCCGGCACCAGGACGCCCTCCCGTCGAAGACACCGGGTCCCTCGATCAGGCCATCGAGACGTTGCCCGCCTTGCTCGTGTCTTTGACCGGGCCGGACTGCGCGGTCTGCGCGGCGCTGCGCCCCCGGGTGGCCGCTCTAATCGCCTGCCGATTCCCTCGCATGCGGGGGCTCAGCCTGGATTGTGCGACCTGGCCGGGGGTGGCCGCCCGCCACCAGGTATTCACGGTCCCGACCGTGCTAGGGTCCTTCAGCGGACGCGGGTGGGTAAGAAAGAGCAGCCGTTTTGCACTCACCGAGCTGGAGGCGGCACTGGCCCGGCCATACCACCTGCTGTTCGACGAGACCGAATGAGGCTCCGCATTGGGCCCGCGCCCCCATCTGGTGCGGCCCCGCTCGAACGGAGCACGGCGCAAGCTCTGCGAGGGAGCGACCCGCGACCCTAGCGGTAGCCGGCCTACACCTTGCATAATCACACGCGCACCCCAGCCCTCGAGACCGCACCTATGCACCACCCGTCCTCTTACGCGCCATTTTCCAAGCAGTGCGACCGGCTTCACCCCAACCCGAAGCTCACGGACCTGCCCGCGTTGGGGCTGGACAGTCACGGTCTGGCCGAGGACTTCCTGCACTATTTCAACCACTCGCTGGGGCGGGACCGATACTGCAACTCCCCGCACTACCATTATAAGGCCCTGGCGCTGACGATCCGCTCGCGCCTCATGGAGCGCTTGAAGCACACGCGCTATGCCTACGACGAGGCGCGGTGCAAGCGCACCTATTACCTCTCGATGGAATACCTGATGGGCCGCACGCTCTGCAACGCCGTGCTGAACCTCGGGATCCCCGACGAGATCAACCGCACCCTCTACGACCTGGGACTTCACCTGGAGGAGCTAGCCGCGGAGGAACCGGACGCGGGGCTGGGCAACGGCGGACTGGGGCGGCTTGCGGCCTGCTTCCTCGACAGCTGCGCCACCCTGCAGCTGCCCGTGAAGGGTTACGGGCTGCGCTACGAGTACGGCATGTTCCGCCAGCAGATACAAAGTGGCCGCCAGGTCGAAGAGCCCGATCACTGGCTACGCGACGGCAACCCTTGGGAGCTTGAGCGACCCGAGTACGCCCAGCGCGTGCGCTTCGGGGGCCACACGGAGCACTACATCGACAACGGCGGCCAGCGCAAGGTGCGCTGGACGGAGACCCAGGACGTGCTGGCGGTGCCCTATGACATCCCCATACCCGGCTACCGCAACGGCACGGTCAACACGCTGCGGCTGTGGAAGGCGGCGGCCACCGACGAATTCAACCTAGACGACTTCAACGCCGGCAGCTACACGGAATCGGTGGCCGCCAAGAACCAGGCCGAGCACATCACCATGGTGCTCTACCCCAATGACGCGAGCGAGAACGGCAAGGAGCTGCGCCTGCGCCAGCAGTATTTTCTTGCCTCGGCGAGCCTCCAGGACGTCATGCGCGAGTGGCTTCGCGTGGGGGAAAAAGGCTTCGATGACTTCGCCGAGCGAAACTGCTTCCAGCTCAACGACACCCATCCGACGATCGCCGTAGCCGAGCTTATGCGGCTGCTGGTGGACAACGAAGGGCTCGGCTGGGATCAGGCCTGGCGGATCACCAGCCGCACCATGGCGTACACCAATCACACCCTGCTGCCCGAGGCGCTGGAGCGTTGGCCCGTACGGATGTTCCAGCTGCTGCTGCCGCGCCCGCTGGAGATCATCTACGAGATCAACGCCCAGTTCCTGCGAGAAGTCGCCAACCGCTGGCCCGGCGACCTCGATCGCCAACGGCGCATGTCGATCATCGAAGAAGGGCCCGAGCGCATGGTCCGCATGGCCTATCTGGCGATCGTGGGCAGCTTCTCGGTCAACGGAGTGGCCGAGCTGCACTCCAATCTGCTCAAGGAGGGTCTGTTCCGCGACTTCTACGAGCTTTGGCCGGAGAAGTTCAACAACAAGACCAACGGCGTCACCCAGCGCCGCTGGCTGGCCGGCTGCAACTCCGATCTGCGTGGCCTGATCAGCGACGTCATCGGCGACGGCTGGATCGCCGATCTGCAGCAGCTGGAGCATCTCCATCCGCTGATGGACGACGCGGGCTTTCGCGAGCGCTGGCACCGGGTCAAGCAGAACAACAAGCAGCGCCTGGCCGAGCTGGTCAAGCGCGAGACGGGTGTCACTTTCGATACGGCCGCTCTGTTCGATGTCCAGGTCAAGCGCATCCACGAATACAAGCGCCAGCTGCTCAACATCCTGCACGTGATCCATCTCTACGATCGCGTCAAGCGCGGGGAGATCGAAGACTGGACGCCCCGCTGCGTGCTGATCGGGGGCAAAGCCGCCCCCGGCTATGCTCAGGCGAAGCTGATCATCAAACTGATCAGCAACGTAGGCTGGGTGGTGAACGCGGACCGCTCGGTCGGCAACCTGCTCAAGGTGGCCTTCCTGCCTAACTATCGCGTTTCCTCCATGGAGATCATCTGCCCGGGAACCGATCTTTCCGAGCAGATCTCCACGGCCGGCAAAGAGGCCTCGGGAACCGGCAACATGAAGTTCATGATGAACGGTGCACTGACCATCGGCACCCTGGATGGGGCCAACATCGAGATCCGTGAGGCCGTCGGCGACGACCACTTCTTCCTGTTCGGCCACACGGCGACTGAAGTCGCAGATCTGCGTCCGCACTATGGGCCCGACGCCATCATCGCGCAGGACGATGACCTGCGCCGGGTCATGCACCTGCTCGAGATCGGGCACTTCAACCAGTTCGAGCCGGGACTGTTCGACCCGATCATCGCCTCGATCCGCAGCCCCGCGGACCCCTGGCTGGTCGCCGCGGATTTTCGCAGCTACGTGGAGGCCCAGCGCCACGCTGCGGCGTACTACCGGGACCCCGAGAACTGGGTGCGGAGCAGTATCTGCAATACCGCCTCCAGCGGGCGCTTCTCCACCGACCGGACCATGCAGGAATACAACGCGGAGATCTGGAAGATGCGGCCGGTGCCCGCCCTTCCGCTGGACTGATAGCGGCTCCAGGGCGGTGCGGCCTATCCCGGTTTCTTCGCCGACAACCTGCCCGAGGCCCGGGACGACGGCCCCCGCGCTGCGGAAGCCCTCACCTATAATCGAAGCCACCGAATCTGCATTGCTCGGCTCGTGGGTCCGGCTCACCAGCCAGCGGAGAGTGCGATGAGCAACGCCCAGTCCTCGGATGGAGGAATCGAGAGCCTGCAGCCCGTTGAGATCTGCCGCGAGCAGTTCCGCCGTGCCCACCTGCACATCGCGGACCTCAAACAGGGCCTAATCGACTACCTCAGCGTAGCCAAGCGCACCGTGAAGGTGAATTTTCCGATCGAAATGGACGACGGATCGGTCCGGACCTTCAGCGGCTACCGGGTGCTGCACAACCGGGTGATGGGCCCGGGCAAAGGCGGCATTCGCTATCACCCCTCGGTTACCGAGGACGAGATCGCTGCGCTGGCCGCCCTGATGACCTGGAAGTGCGCCCTCGTCAAGCTGCCGTTCGGGGGTGCCAAAGGCGGCGTGGTCTGCGACCCCAAGCAGCTCAGCGAAGGCGAGCTACGGCGCATCACCCGCCGATTTATCACCGACCTCGGGGACAACATCGGCCCGCACACCGATATTCCCGCCCCCGATGTGTACACCGACCAGCAAACCATGGCCTGGATCTACGACACCTACGACAACCTGCATCCGGGTCGCAACAACCGGCCGGTGGTGACCGGCAAGCCCTTGGACCTCGGCGGGTCGCTCGGCCGCGAGGAGGCCGTGGGTCGGGGCTGTCTCTACGTCACGCAACGCTTCCTGGAGATTGTCGGCCTCCCAGACCTGCCCAGCCTGGACGGCGCCAGAGTGGCGATCCAGGGCTTCGGGCAGGTTGGGAGCGTCGCCGCGCAGCTGTTTCGCGAGGCCGGAGCGCGCATCCTCGCAGTGAGCGATTCCCAGGGCGGCATCCAGGTCCTCGACGGCAGCCTGGACGTGACCGCCGTGATCGGCTGGAAGAACGAGCACGGCACCGTGGTGGGGCTGCCCGGCACCCGCACGCTCACCAACGAGGACCTGCTGGCCTTGGAATGCGACATCCTGATCCCGGCGGCCCTCGGCGACCAGATCCGTGGCGACAATGCCGGGAAGGTCCGGGCCCGGCTCGTGGTGGAAGGGGCCAACCGCCCGGTGACGCCAGCGGCGGACAACATCCTCGCCGCCCGGGGCATTCCGGTGCTGCCCGATCTGCTCGCTAACGCCGGGGGTGTGATTGTGAGCTATTTCGAGTGGGTGCAGAACATCGAGAACGAGGACTGGGACCTGCAGGAGGTGCACGGCAAGCTGCGCGAGCGACTGCTGCGGGCGACAGATCAGGTCGTTGCGCGCTGGCGGAACCTGCCCGCCGATGGCGCCCCGGAGTGCGCTCGGGACCTGCGCACCGCGGCCCTGGTGATCGCCATCGAGCGGCTGGCCCGGGTCACCCTCGAGCGGGGTATCTGGCCCTGAGAGCCGACACCCGCGGGGTTGCAAAGTCCTGGATCTCGGCTATGGGATTTAATGGAAGCCGGGGTGAAAGCCCGGCCAGAACATACAGGGGAGAGAACAACATGTCCGACGCGAAAACCAACGTCGTGGTACACATCGACGAGAACCTGGACGATCAGCGGATCCGGGAGATCGAGAGGCTGATCGGCGCCCAGCCGGGGGTAGTGAGTGCCTGTGTGAACGAGAACGCCAGGCACCTTCTGGTGGTGGACTACGATCCCACCGGCATCCAGTCGAGCGAGATCCTCGCTCGGGTGCGTGACAACGGGGTCCACGCCGAGCTGGTCGGACTCTGACGCGACGAGACTCCGCCAGCACCTCGCTCGCCGGCCCTCGGAGGCCGGCTTTCCTTGCGTCGGGCGCCTGGTTTTGCGGTGGCGATGGGCCGCAGGCCTCGCTGCACGGCGTTAGAATGGGCGGATATCCGGCGGAGTCGCCGCTGTGAGTGAAGAGAGCTTGCCCTGCTGGGTCTACAAGAGCCCCCGCACGGATGAGATGTACCTGTACGTCACCCGCGAGGGCGATTTCGCCCCTGTGCCCCGCGAGCTTCTCGACCGTTTCGGCGCTCCGCAATTCGTCACGCAGATCGCGCTACATGCGGGCCAGCGCCTGGCGCGGGAGAACCCGCTGCAGGTCATGCGCAACCTGCGCGACAAGGGCTTTCACCTGCAGCTTCCCCCCGCCGACGCGGCTCGGCAGGCACCTTAGCCCGCTCTCCAATGCGGCGCATCCTGTTCTTCCTCGTTTTCGGGACACTGGTGCTGCTGGGCCTGTTCCTGCTCACCCCCAAGTCCAAGGAGGTGCCCTTCACGGATCTGCCGTGGCAGATACAGGTCCTCCCGGACGGCACGTCGAAGGTGCTTGGCATACACCTGGGCCACGACACGCTGGCCGCCGTCGTCGCCCGCGAGGGCGACCCCGAGGGGCTCGCGCTGTTCGCTTCCGCCCAAGGCCGGCGATCCCTGGAGGCCTACTTCGGCACCATCCGCCTGGGGCCGCTGGAGGGCAAACTGATCGTGAAGCTAGGCGCTCCCGAAGCGGATCTGGTGGCCCTCGAGAAGCGCGCCATCAATTCCGAGCCCACCCGCGAGGGTGGGCACAAATTTTTCCTGAGCGACCCGGACAAGCGGGCCCAGGCGGGTCGCACGGTGCTCGGACTGACCTACATCCCGAGCTGGTCGAAGATGGGCGCTGACTTTCTCCGTGCCCGCTTTGGACCGCCGACGCAGGTCGAGCGAGTCAGCGCAACCGCCGAACGCTGGGTCTATCCGCGGAAGGGGCTCTCGTTGATCGTCGACACCCAGGGTCAGGAGGTATTCGAGTACTCCGCGCCAAGTCCCCCAGCCAACTCGCGAACGGGCGGCAGCGGCACGGAGTCGGTGCGGCATCAGTAGTGCGGCGGCGCGGGCTCCTCTCCAGGCCCCGGGACGGGTAGCCCGCTCACCTGCCTGAGCGCGCGGGACAGCTCCGCGACCTCGGCCCGCAGGTCGGCGATGGCCCGCTCCTGGGCCACCGATGCGCGGTTCAGCGCGTCGATCGCGTCCTCCTGGAAGGCCAGCCGGGTCTCCAGATCGACGAGCCACTCATCCATGATCGATGGCGTACGGGGCCACTCAGGACCCGCCGGGGAAGCGATCGTCCAAATTCGCCGGACAGAGCACGTTGCGCATAATCCCGATCAGCTCCAGCAGCCTCGCATTACGGATTCGGTAGTAGATGCGGTTGGCCTCCTTGCGCGAGAGCACGATGTTCTTGTTCCGCAGCTGCTCAAGATGTTGAGAGATGTTGCTCTGGGAGGTCCCGGTCTGCTCGACGATCTCACCCACGGAGAGCTCACGCTCACCCAGCGTACAGAGGATCTTCCAACGCAGGGGGTGAGCCATCGCCTTCAGGGCGTTGGCCGTCAGCTCGGTGTCCTCACCCGGGATCTCGGAATCGTCGTGGCTCGTCTCGACCATTAGCTGGCTCCATCGCGACACAGCCCCGGGGTCAATCCGCTGCGGCAGTCTCCTGAGACGACCGCCCGCTCTTGACATAACCGGTCATGTCTTTGGCTATACATATTATGTCTGAAATCTCTCCCCGCTCGTCCTTCACTGCCGTACGCGACAGCAGGATGGGTAGGCGTCGACCGTCCTTCTTGATGAAGCGCGCCTCGATCTGGCTCAGCACGCCGACCCGCACCAGAGCCTCGAGCCAGGTACCCATGAAGGCCCCGGCCTCGTCATCGCCTTCCTCTTCGAAGACATCGCCGATGGACATCCCCGCGAGATCCGTGGGGCTATAGTCGAGCATGCGGCAGGCTGCGGGGTTGACCGAGCGGATCACCCCCTGCTTGTCCAGCACCAGCAAGGCCTCTCCCATGTGGTCGATGATGTTCTGCAGATGCTGTTTGGCCTGGTGCAGCTCCGCGGTGCGCTCGGCGACGGTCTGCTCGAGCACGCGGTTCATCTCGCGCTCTTTCTCGATGAGACGGAAGTACGTGCTGATCTTGTTGATCAGCTGGTTGTCCTCGATCGGCTTGAGGAGATAGTCAGCCGCGCCGACCTCATAGCCCTTCAGCTGGAACTCTTCGGTCTTGTAGGCGGCGGTAAGAAAGATGATCGGGATATCGCGGGTGCGCTTGCGCACTTTAAGCATGGTCGCGGTCTGAAAGCCGTCCAGCTCGGGCATCTGAACATCCAGGATGATCAGGTCGATACCCGGCACGTGGGTTGCGATCTCCAGGGCTTGGCGGCCCGACGTGGCCTCCAGGATCTCCACGTCCATGTGCTGCAGAATCAGCGAGCGCAGGGTAAAAAGGTTGTGCTCGTGATCGTCCACGATCAGGAGCTTGAAGCCGGCATACCGTTTCATCGGTCCGCGACCGTCCCTGCTGGGGAGAGATATTTCGAGAGCTTATCCTTCAACGCCTGGGCCTCCACGGGTTTCGCGAGGATGTCCTCGGCGCCCGCCGCCCGACAGGCCTCGACCGCCTCGCTGCCGGTGTCCGCCACCAACGCAATCACCACAAGATGGTCACACTGGCTGTGCTCTTTGAGGCTCTGGATCGTAGCACAGGCGTCCATGCCCGGCATCAGGGCATCGATGAGCACCACGGAGCAGTCCGGCTCATCGCGCAGTGCGTCCAACGCCTCGCCCGTGTCGCCCGCGGCGGTGACGCGCAGCCCCCAGCGCTCGAGCAACGGCGTGAGGGCGAGCATGGTCTGAACGTCGTCGTCCACCACCAGAATCTGGTGCGGTGGGAATTCGATCTCCGCCACCTCGGGCGTCGGCGCCCCGGCGCCCGAGACGCTGGGCTCCTCGGCCCCCTCGGATTGCTCGGGGGTCCCGGGCACGTGGCTCAGGGGCAGATCCAGCCAGAACCTGGCCCCGCCGCCTTCGCTGCTCATCAGCCCGATGTGTCCTCCAAGTAGCTCGGCGAGCTGCTTGCTGATGGCGAGACCCAGACCGGTTCCTCCGTAACGTCGGCTGGTGGATCCGTCCGCCTGCTTGAACGCCTCGAAGATGACGGCATGTTTCTCGGCCGGGATACCGATGCCGGTGTCGCTCACGCTGATGCGCACCGGCCAGGGAGAGGCGTCGCTCCCTGCGCGCTGGAGGCGCACCTGGACGCGCCCCATATCGGTAAACTTCACCGCGTTCGACAGGAAGTTCTTTACGATCTGGCGGATCTTGTCCGGATCGGACACCAGAGTCTGCGGTGCATCGGGGCTCACGATCAAGGTGAGACTCAGACCTTTGGCGTCGAATTGCGGCCGCACCAGCTCGATCACCTCTTCCAGCAGCTCGGGCAAAGCCACGGCCTCCAGGTTCACCACCGCGTGTCCGGCCTCGATGCGAGACAGATCCAGAATGTTGTCGATCAGCCCTTGAAGGTCCCTGCCCGCCTTGTTGATTACGCGCGCCTGTTGTACTTGCTCCGGTGAAAGGCGGGTGCTTTCCGCGAGCATCTTGGAGAGCAGCAGGATCGAGTTCAGGGGCGTGCGCAGCTCATGGCTGACGTTGGAGAGAAATTCCGACTTGTAGCGATAGGAGGCCTCCAGCTCCCGGGCATGGGCGCGCAGGTTGCGGCTATTGCGCACGTGCTTTTCCGCCAGCTGCGTAAGACTCTCGCCAAGGCGCCTGAGCTCTTCTGGGCGCCGCCAGGTGAACTCCACTGCATCGTCCGCCTGCAGCACGCGGCCGATGCCTTCGGCGAGCTCCCTGCCGACGCGCTCGGCCCGCAGCGAGAACCAGCGCGCCACGAGCCAGATCAGCACGATCAGGATCAGGATGATCGCCAGCACGCGCGCCACCAGCGCAATCCGGAAATCGGCCAGGGGCGAGGGGTCCACGCTGCGACCGACCCAGATGTAGTCGCCCTGGCTGGTGCGGAACATCGGCACCCAAATGACCTGGGCATCACCCTGTTTCCACAGCGCCAAGGTCCCCGCCTTGAAGATCTCCTTCAACCCTTTGAAATCATCGAAGGCGCTGCTGGGCGAACGGAACATCCCTTGCTGGCCAAGATAGGTGCCGTCACTGCGCACCCAGAGGGTGTTGCGGTAGAAATGCGCCAGCCCGCCCACGTCGATACTCATCACCACGGCGCCCATGGCCTCCCCGGATGAGCCCGGCTGCCGGCCGATCGGGCTGACCAGATACATGCTCATGAGTCGACGCGGATCCACCGCCCCAGCCTTCGGATCGATCTGGATCAGGCTGACGAGCACCCCGCCGCGCTCCAGGCCCATGGCTGCGCGAATCAGCTCGTTGCTCGGACGTGCAGCCGGGCTGGTGGTCGGACGCCAGATCTGGCTCTCCGGGTCGCGCTCCAGCCAGAAGCGGTCACGTCCCTTGCGGTCGACGAACAATATCTGAGTAATGTCGATCTGCTCCTCCAGGATCTGGTTGATCCATTCCGTGTAGCGCGCCCGGGCCAGGTCAACCTCTTTCTCCGGCACCTTCCCCTCGCCGAGCAAGGTGCCGGGATCAGGCAGCTTGGCCAGCAGCCGTACCATCTCCTGGCGACTGGCGATGTGCTGATCCAGATCCCGGAAGTCGGCCCGCAGGTTCTGCAGGTGGGCCCTCTGGTAGAACAGCTCCAGGCGATCGAGCACCAAAGGGAGATTGATGACCACGGCCGCGATCAGCGGCGCGAAGCCGAACAAGAACAAGAACAAGAAAATCTGGGTGCGGAATTTCACGGTCTCGGAGCCTGTCGGACTTTGGGGCCCGTAGCGCGGGGAAGCCGGATCGAAGCGGATGTTTCGTTCGATTGAGGAAGATAGCCACGCCTATTCGACGAGATCAAGTGGGAAATCCGGCCGATCCCGGCTTTTCCGCAGTAGGGCATCGAGCGTCCGTCAGGCTCCTCTGCGCGTGCCTGCAGCCCGGGTGCCGGGCCCAAGCAGAGCATAGCCCTGCAGCAAAATCAAACGGGCGGCGAAGAACAACGGCACGCGCCCGAAGGCGCCGCCGGTAGATCAGGTGATCAGACGCTCGGCGGGCGGGACGACCATCGGCGGGGAGATTCGAGAGCGGCTGAATTCGCTGCGGGCGCCTGCGGTGGAGCGCTGCCAATGCTGGGCCAGGGTGAGCAGGCGCAGCCATCCGGCAAAGTCCTCTGCCTCAATCCAGTTCGACAGGATCAATACACCCTCGAGCAGGTCGGTTCCGTTCCATTGCGGGAAGATGATTTCCCGCAGCTCCTCGACCTGCTGCGGTGATGGGTTGTCGAACTTGAGATCTGCACCATCGAGCGAGATTTGATCAACGCGGCATGGCAAACACAGGGCACCACCCTCGGCCCGGCCGAACGTGGCACGGACGCGCTGATTGTTCCTGAAACAGGGCAGGCCGACGACGAACATTCCGTCGAGCCCGATGTTGCTCACCCGGCACTTGCGGTGCTGATCCCGCTCGACGCAATACAGGTCCACCACAAGCCTGTACTTGACTCGGTTCTGGGGTAGCGTTTCCACCGCGCATCCTCCGAACGACAATAACTGAATCTCGACCCCTTCTGTGATCGAGGCCTCAGGTTGCAACAAGCCAATGGGTGATCATAGCCCAGCATCCGCTCGCGTTCTATTAGGACATCCCCCGTCCCCGATGGTTTCCCCACCTTGCATACCCAAGGCCCCCGGCCTGCGATTGCTGTACCAAGACGGGCACTATGTGGCCGTCGATAAGCCTGCGGGCCTAATGGTCCACCGCAGCCGCCTCAGCTCCGACGGTCAATTCGTGCTGCAGCGGCTGCGCGACCAGATCGGCCGCCACTTCAAGCACGTCTTCCGTCCGCTGGGCGGCGACACGACCTATGGCGAGGGCCGTCACAACCGCCTGTTTCGGGAACGGCTGGGCGTAGGGCGCCTGATGCTCATGGCGTTGCAGCTGGGCTTCACCCACCCGATCACGGGTGAGGCGGTGCGCATCGAGACCGAGCTGGGAGAGGACTGGCAGCGCGTCGCACAGGCGTTCGGCTAGGACCGGGCGCGCTAGAGCTGTTTGACCAGGTCGAGCACCTGGGCGGCGTGGCCCTTCGGTTTGACATCGTAGAGTGCGTGACGCAGCGTGCCCTGCTTGTCGACGATGAAGGTGGAGCGAAGGATTCCCATGCGTCGCTCACCGTTCTTCTCCTTCTCGCGCCAAACATCGAAGGCCTCGCACAGCTCGCCCTCGATATCGGCCAGCAGGCGCACCGAGAGGCCGTACTGGTCGCGAAACGCCGCGTGACTGACACAGTTGTCCTTGCTCACGCCCAGGATCACCGTGTCCAGGGCCTCGAACTGCTCCATCAGATCGGTGAACTCCAGTGCCTCGATGGTACAGCCCGTGGTGTTGTCCTTCGGATAGAAGTAAAGCACCAGATTCTTCTGTCCCTTGAACCCGGAGGACTTCACCATGTTCATGTCGGCGTCCGGCATCTCGAACGCGGGCGCGGCCTGTCCAACGGTCAGCATGGGGTCTTCTTCCTCAGCACTGGGTAGGAATCGCCGAAGGGCGTGAGCCATCCTAACTACCGCCCGGCGGATGTCAATTGGATCGAATCCGGGGCTATCCCTGAGGCACGGAGCCCTGGGGAGGCCATCATAGAGTTAGGTAAGGACCCGCGGCGCAAGCGCCCCCCTGGTGCTCGGCGGCGCCCCCTGCCCTGCGAGGCGATCCGCCGGGCATTCGCCGAATTCCGCGTCCAGCCTGCGGGTGAGGAGAGAATTCTCGCCTGTGCTCCCGGGGTGCCGTCGAGCCCGGCGCTGTGGCCCATGGTCGGGTCGCTGCGCAACCCGACCGACTCGGCTGGAAGGCTTAGGTCAGGTTGGCGCCTCGCGCCTACCTGAAGGGACGGGCGCCACAGGAGCACCGAGACCAGGTGCGACAGCGTCGCCTCGAAAAAGTCTCTATCAACGCGCATAGACGTGATGCTCCGCGTCCTGGTAACGCGCGTAGATGTGCTGGTAGACGACCTCGGCCCGGGTCGAGACCTCGTCTTCCCCGTAGCTTTCGGAGGGAAGCCCGGTCTCGTCGCTCCAGAGAAAATCTCGAACGGCACTTTTCACCGCGTCCCGGGTCGCCTGCTTGGCCCGCCAGTCCTGCACCCGCAGGCGATGCTCCTTCAGCTTGGCAAGCAGCTCCCTGGCCACGCGCTTGATGCGCCGGACGTCCTGATGGGACAACTCCGGTTTGACCAGCAGATCGTAGATCGCTAAGGATTCTTCGTCGAGACCTTCCCGGGCAGCCCGCTTGCCCTCCTCGTCGAGCTCCGCGACGAAGCGGATCAGCTCCTCGAAGGTCTGCTCGATGGTGGCCCCGTCCTTCTCCCGGTTGTAGGCCTCGATGATCTCCTCGTAGTGCTTCTGCAGGTCCATGCGCAACGGATTCCGCTCGAGCATCCGCTGCAATCGCTGCTCCACCGCCTGCTTGATGCTCTGCACCGCCGAGTGCAGGCCGCCGTGGCGGCGCTCGAATTCCCGGCGCAGCCGGTCGAAATCGATGCTGCTGATGTCATAGGGCCCGTACTCACCTGGCCCGGGCTCCGCACCCCGCGGCGCCGTCTCGATCGCCTCGTCCACGATCCGGTGCAGCTCGACGATGATGTCGGTGATGTCCGCCTTGGCGCGGTCGTCCTGCAGGCCCTTGTAGACGATGTTGATGGCGTCGTAGGAGTGCCGGAATCGGTTGACCTGCGGCAGGGTGATGCAGGCCTTGAACTTCTTGAAGACCTCCCGGGCCAGGATCTCGAAGCGCTTGCGGGTCTCGTCGTTCTCGTTGACCGCCTCCTTCGCCTGCCTGATGGCGGCGATGCGCTCGAAACCGGTCTTCTCGTTGATGTCCGCCAAGCGAAAACCCTGGGCCTCGAGGTGCCCCCGCACCAGAGCCACCGCCTCCTCCAGCTCGGCGATCAGGTCCTCCTCGGGCTTGACCGGGTCCACCTCGGGCTGGGGCCGGCCGTCGTCGATGAGCCGGTCGCCGCGATGGCCCGCGAAGGTGGCGAGCGCCTTGCGCAGGTTCTTGAGGATGCCGCAGTAGTCGACGATGAGCCCGTTGTTCTTGCCCTCGTACACGCGGTTCGCGCGGGCGATGGCCTGCATCAGGGTGTGGGCCTTGAGCGGCTTGTCCAGGTAGAGGTTGGCGAGGCTCGGCACGTCGAAGCCGGTCAGCCACATCGCGCAGACGATGACGATGCGGAACGGGTGCTCGGGGTCCTTGAAGGCCTCGTCGACGCCGACCCGCCGGCCGCCCGGGGTCTCGAAGCCCTCTTTGATCAGCCGGCGGTGCGGGGTGACGTTGAGCTTCCATTTTCGAAACTTCTCCACCTCGCCCTGCTCCTCGCTCACCACGACGGCCATGCGCGTCTCGCGCATCCAGTGGATCTGCCGGCGCAGATAGACGTCCTCCTGCTGGTCGCTCAGCCGGTTCAGCCCCTTCTCCAGCTCGTTGATGCGCGCCTGCCAATGGTGCTCGATGAGCGCGTACATGCGTGCGCAGGTGACCTTGTCGATGCACACCAGCATCGCCTTGCCGATCTCCCAGGCGGTGGAGTAGTGCGCCACGAAGTCCCGGGCGATCTGGTCCAGACGTCGCTCGGCGGTGATGATGTGGTAGTCGCGGCTCAGCTCGCGCTCCAGGCGCTGGGCCACGTCGATGTCCTCGATCTCCAGCGCCTCCAGCTTCTCGGCGATGCGCTGGTTGATCTCGTCGGTCACCAGACCGAGCTTCTCGCCCCGGGCGTCGTAGTAGAGCGGGACGGTGGCGCCGTCCTCCACAGCACGCTGGAAGTCGTAGGTGGAGACGTAGTCGCCGAAGACCTGGCGGGTGATCTGGTCGTTGCTGAACAGCGGCGTGCCGGTGAAGCCGATATAGGAGGCGTTGGGCAGGGCGTTGCGCATGTTGAGCGCAAGCCGTCCGTACTGGGTGCGGTGGGCCTCGTCGGAGATGACGATCAGGTCGTCGCGCAGGGACCAGGGGCTCGCCGGGTCAACGTCCTGGTTGAACTTCTGGATCAGGGTGAAGACATACGCCTTGTGCTCCCTCAACAGGCCCTGCAGGTCGTCGCCCGAGGCGGCACGGCAGCGCTCCCGGTCGTTGTCCGCCAGGCCGCAGCCGGCGAAGGTCTTGTAGATCTGGGTGTCCAGATCGTCGCGGTCGGTGCAGATCAGGAAGGTGAAATTCCCGCCCAGCTTACGGCGCACCTTGCGGGTGAAGAACACCATCGAGTACGACTTGCCCGAGCCCTGGGTGTGCCAGAACACCCCGAGCTTGCCCCGGCGCGTCTCGCGCTCCTGCACCGAGCGCAGGGCCCGGTTGACGCCGAGGAACTGGTGGTTGCGCGCGACGATCTTCACCAGCCCGCCGCTGCTCTCGTCGAACAGGATGAAGCTCTCGAACAGGTCGATGAGATCCCGCTTGTTGCACGCGCCCTTGAGCAGGGTCTCCATGTCCACCAGCCCCGGGGCGTCTTCGGCCAGGCGCTTCCACTCGTGGAAGTGCTCGTAGCGGCTGGACAGGGACCCGATCCTCGCCCGCTCGCCGTTGCCGAGCAGGATCAGGGCATTGTGGTGGAACAGGTGGGGTACGACGTCCTTGTAGTGCGCGAGATTCCCGTCGTAGGCACGGCGCAGGTCCTTGTCGACATTCTTCAGCTCCAGGAACACCAGTGGGATGCCGTTGACGAAGCAGAGGACGTCGACCCGGACGCGGTAAAGGCTGCCCCGCACCCAGAGCTCGCGCACAGCCAGGAAGTGGTTCGCCTCGGGGCGGTCGAAGTCGAAGACCCGCAGGGTTCGCTTCTCCTGCTCGCCCTGGGCGTTGCGGAACTGCACCTGCACGCCGCCGCGCAGCAGCTCGTGCTTCTCGCGGTTGGTCTGCAGGGGTGACTGGGCGACGGAGTACTCGGTGATGCGGCGGATAGCGTCCTGGTAGGCGGCATCCGGCAGGCCGGGGTTGAGCCGGATCAGCGCGTCGCCCAGATAGCGGGTGAGCACCACCTCGCGGTCGTCGTGACGGCCCAGCGTGCCCTCGGCACCGAAGGTCTCCTGGTTGTATGCGTAGACGCTCTCCCAACCGAGGGCGTCGCGCAGGTAGTCGGCGGTGGTCTGCTGGACCAGGGTGTCTTCGTCGTAGCTCACCGAGAGTCCCTTCCGCTCCGCTCCAGCGCGACCGGACGCCTAGCGGTCGCCCGCCTTCTCTTCGACGACCCTGCCGTCGCGGTAGACCACGACGTAGCCCGATACACGCCGGGCGTGCTCCCGGGCTCGTCGTCCCGCGCGGCGCAGCGTCGTCTCCACCTGGGCCAGGTCCGGATCTCGTTTGCGTTCCGCGTCGGTAGCGCCTTTCATGGATTGTGCCCCTCGTCCAGCAGAATTGGGATCTCTCCGGAATTGTCGTACAGGATCCACTCGTCGACCAAGGTAGCGGATCTGCCTGCACCGAACCAGTAGAGTCAGCTCCAAGCGAAGGGGATAGCTGGCGAGCCACGGCGAGGAGCGGTTTTTCGCTTCCGCGCCCCAAATCTAATGTACTGTTTCGCAGTTCTCAGAGCTGGTGGAGCCGGTCTGTACGCGTGTTTCTCAATGGTCCGGACTTGGGTCACCGGGGCCTTGGAGTGACCGTCGGCCGCATGGGTGAGGCGGAAAAGAAGGATTTCCGATGGAAATCGTTCCTGGCGAACGGGTTTGCCAAAGATGGCAATCTCCGGGCTTGCAAGCCAAGCGGGATAGCTTGGCGCCAGCAAGCGGCCGTCGAGCATACAGGGACGTATCCACAGCGTGTCACGGAAAGGTCGCGGTGGGCCAAGTGCCTTGCGCCATGTAGCTGCTCATAAGCGCCAAATACCATGAAACAGCACACTAGGCGGCTGTATCCCCTGTTCGTAACGGACAAGAAGCTGATGCCGACCAATAGAAATATCAAGCCACAACAATATGTTAACTCGCTTCTGGTAGCGTTCTATCGCATACGGACGTCGGATTTACCCCAGCTTGTGCGATAGGCTCATCCGGCCAGGCTGTACCGCCGCCAACGTTTTTCCCCCTCTCCAACCGCCAGGCCCTCGTCGATCAGAACGTCCAGCGTGCGCTTGATGCGTGGGCGTGGAATCTCCGGGCCAACGCGGCCCTGGATGTCGCCGATACTCGACCGAGGGTAACGCCGCAGGTCCTCAAGGATCAGCTCTCGCAGCCGGTGCGGTTCGATGCGCTTGAGCGTCGTGACCGCATCGAACTCCATCCGCCTCAACATTGCCGGCTCGACGAAGTACCGGGTGGCCTGGGTGCGCCCGGTCTGGCCGACCAGGCCCCAGCGCTGAAGGCGATCCAACCACGGAGACAGCTGTGACGCGTCGCCCAGCTCCAGCAGCCCCGCCAGCTCGCGCGCCGTCAGGGCCTCGTGCTGGGCGAGCAGTCCGAGAGTAATTCGTTCGCGCTGGGTGAGCTGAAAATGCTCATCAGCCTTGGCGACCAAGTCGATGATCCGGGGATTGAGGATGCGCCGGCGTACCGTTACCTCGACCCTGTCCGGCCCTTCACGTACCTCCGGTACCGGTCGGCCCTGGGACAGCAGTACCTCGTACATCTTGTCGAAGCCGCTCCCCTCCCGCTCCATGAGCTTGAGGTCGTGGAACGCCCGCGCCAGATGGTCGTTGCGCCGCACGCTGGTATGCAGCACGTTGGCAGGGGTCACCCCGAAGGGCAGGGTACCCGGATTGACCACCTCCAGGCGGTCGGGGTGCAAGTTGAGGAAGATGTCGCCGCGCTGGGTATAGGGACGGTGGACCAGGGCGTTCACCAGCAGCTCGCGCACGACCACCTCGTCGTAGACCGGCACCGTCTGGCGGTAGAGCCCGTCCGGCAGCTCGTAACGCTCCCGGAAATCCGGCACCCCTCGCCATACTGCCTCGACCAGCTCCATGGGCGAGAGCTCGTAATCGTCCCAGACCAGCTTGTTCACCTTGCTGCGTTGCTCGTCGTACTTGATGAACTGGACCACGGGCGCGGTGCCGAGGCGCGCACGGTCGGCACGACGCCCCAGGCAGAGAATCCCGAGGTTGGTCAGGCAGGCACCGTCGGCAAGCTGATAGTGGTCCAGCAGCTCTTCCGGCGTCTTCTCCTTGACGGAGTCCTTCACCCGGTCCGACTGCCCGATGCCGCGCACGAAGCTCGCCAGCTTCTCCGGGTCGACCTGTCTGCGCGGAACCTTCGCGGTCGTCATGGTCTCCCAGGGTACGGCGCCCCGCTCGGAGGTAAGCCGCAGCACCTCGTCTCCCACTACCGGCTTGCAATGGTCGCCGACGCGTATGAAATATCGCCCGTCGCTGGTGGACGCCACGCCGTGGGACCGGGCGATGTGAAGCTCCACATATTCCCCGCCGTTGGGTGCCACGCGCAGCTCGGGTGACACGGTCACGTTGACCGTCAGCTCGCTGATGCGTCGGCGCAGTCTGTCGGGCAGGCCCGGCGGGATGCGTTGCCCGGGTGACGGCTGGTCCGCATTGTCCTCTATTCCGATGAGCAGGTTACCCCCGGCGGCGTTGGCGAAGCAGACGCAGTCCCGGGCCAGCGCGTCGAAGTCCGCCGCGGGGCCCGAGACCTGCCGCAGCGATTTTCTGTCGACGTGATGGCCTTCGGTGGTCATACGGGGATCTCACCGTTCATGAGGCGGGGGAGGAGGAGGTCGCGGGCCTGGGCCAACCGCCTCTCCTGCTTTTTCAACACGCGAACCTGTCTGATGACATCGTAGGCCAATGTGTCAAATTGTCGAAGAAGATTTTCGGCTGGAACGACCATCTTCATTCGTCGGAACGTTGATTTATTGATTTCCTTGAATGTAGTGCCGCCAGATCTGTTGATAATTTCATCCTTCCTGGACATCAGGTTGTGAAGCAGGTACATCCTTAAATTGTCTTCAAGCGGGACCGCAGAAATAAAACCCTGATTCGTGCATGCGTCGCCTTCGTAAAGCCCAAAGTAGCCAATTGACGCTCGGCTCGTCATCAGAATCGTATCTGGGGGAAGAATCTTTGCCGAGCTATCTTTAAGACCTTTAGCTGAAATATTTCTCTCCGAGTCCAGGAGAACCAATGACTTGTTCCTTGTCAGGTCCTTTGGAACAAACCATGGAATGGTCCCGTTGTCCCAATATTCTGCAACGTTCGTAGAGGGTGTTCCGCCGCCTATCGTGTCCGCTATTTCAGGAAATCGTGCGCACGTGCCATCCCGCCGGCACGCCGTCCACCACCTGCACATGCTCGTGGCCGGGGAAGCGGAGATGCACGAACCACTCCTTGTAGAGCAGCCGCGCCGACTCTTCCAGCAGCTGAATCCGGCGGCGGTTGTTTTCGATGAGGTCATCGTACCCGGAAAGGATATGCGTGATCTTGAGCTGTTTCTCCTTAGATGGAAGGGGAAACTCGTAACTTCCGAGCACCGGAGCACTCGCGTTCGGCTGGGCCGCACCTCCGACTCTCGATCTGACGTAACCTTTGTAGAGATCGGATTCGATCAAACGCCCGACGAAGCCCGGATCGGCTTTCTGGGGGTCGACGCGAAACCGAACTAAGTACGAAGCGAAAACCGCGTCCACTGGCTCCCGAATGAGCTTCGCATACCCAACCGTGGCTCCAGTCCGCGCGACGACAACATCCCCGACAGCAAGCGAGAACCGATCCTTGTCTGCTTTTTCGATCTCGCAATATGGGACAGAGTCCCAATCAATCGCGTCAGGCACGATATCGGTGATCCGCAGGAACCGTGGCCCACAGGGCTCCGATACCGCAGACGCCGTGTAGCCGTAGCGTACTGATTGGCACACGGCCGCGAGAGTAATGCGGGCGCCTCTTGTCACGCTAGCTCCGCCAACTGTGTCTGGATCCTCGCCGCTAACTCAGCGGCCTCGCGGTTCAAATCCGCAAGCTCCACGTGGATCTCGCGCAGGGTCTCCTCGAAATCGAAGTCCTCGTCCGGTACTTCGGGGGTGACGCCGACGTAGCGGCCGGGCGTGAGGCTCCAGTCGTTGCGCTCGATCTCTTCCACGGAGACCAGCTTGACCAGACCCTCGACGTCGCGCAGCTCGGCCTCGGGGAAGCGCTCCTGCAGCCAGTGCGCCTGTTTGTGGAAGTAGCGGACTTGTTTGAGCTGCTCCACCGCGGCCTGGCGCGCGTCCTCCAGGGCCTTGCGGGCGCGGTTGACCTCGCGGCCGGACCAACGATCGCTCTGTCGGGCGTTCAGCTGCTGCTCGCAGGTGTCGATCAGGCGGGTGGCGAGCTTGTAGAGCTGGTCGGCGTCCTTGACCAGGTCGCGGCTCTGCTCGGCGATGGGGGCGGCGCGCTCGGCCGCCTTGTGCAGGGCCGGGCTGGTGACAGCGGTCTTCTCCCAGGCGGCCACGGCCCGATCGATCTGCTTGTGGTACGCGGCGCTATCGTCGGCGAAGCGACGGCGCGCCTCGGTCAGCTCCCGCAGCGGCTCGGCCTGAGCGCCGTCGGAAGGCTGGCTGTCCAGAAAGGGTTTCAGGGCTTCGGTCAGGCCGTCGAGGCCTGTCAGAAAAGCGGCCAGGGACGCCTCGGTCTGCTGGGCCTCGTACAGGCAGGAATCGAGATGCCGGGAGACGAGGTCGAGGAACCGGTCCCGCTGGCCCCTGTAAAGCCAGACGATGGCGGTGAGGTTGGCGAGCTGCTCCGGGCTGAAGTCGTAGATCTTGCGGGTGACCTTCCGGTAGACGTTGCGGGCGTCGATCATGAGGACAGTTCCCGGTCCCCTCACCCCTGGCCCTCTCCCTGAGGGAGATGGAGCGGCGGCCTTGCCTTTGTCGAGGAACCAGAGCTCGCAGGGCACGGTGCGGGTATAGAAGAAATTGGAGCGGATGGCGATCATCGCGTCCACGTGACCGGACTCCACCAGCTTGCGGCGCACCTTGGCCTCGTCGCGCCCGGCGCTGGAGGCCTGGGAGGACATCACGAAGCCGGCCCGGCCGGTCTCGCTCAGGTAGCTGTCGAAGTAGGAGATCCAGAGGTAGTTGCCGTTGGAGACCTTCTTCTGCTTGTTCACGCCGGGCGGCCCGTAGGGCAGTCGCGGGTCGTTCCTGACCTTTCCGGCGTCCACCTCGTCCACATTGAACGGCGGATTGGCCATCACAAAGTCGGCTCGTCCCTGCAGCTCGTGGGGGTCCTCGTAATAGGTGATGGCCTTCTGGATGTCGCCCTCCAGGCCGTGCACCGCCAGGTTCATCTTGGCCAGGCGGATGGTGGTGGGATTCTTCTCCATGCCGTAGAAGGTGAGCCGCTCGGTGGGGCTCTGGTGCAGCTGTTCGACGAAGTGGGCGCTCTGCACGAACATGCCGCCCGAGCCGCAGGCGGGGTCCAGCACCCGGCCGTGGTCCGGCTCGATGACGTTGACGATCATCTGTACCAGCGAGACCGGGGTGAAGAACTCGCCATTGTCGTGGGCCTTCAGATCGGCGAAGCCGGTGAGGAAGTACTCGTAGATGCGCCCGAAGACGTCGCCGGTCGCCTCCCTCAGGGCCTGATCGTCGAAGGTGCGCAGCAGCTGGCCGAGCACCTCGTTGTCCAGCTCCTGGTACTCGCCCTTGGGCAGCACGCCCTGCAGGGTCTCATAGTCCTTCTCGATGCTCTCCATGGCGTGGATGACGGCCGCCGCGCGGTCGTCGCTGTCGCGCAGACCGACCAGATAATCGAACCGGGCCTCGGGGCGGAGATAGATCGCGCCCTTGCCGGAGAAATCCTCCTTGCTCAGCGGCAGGGCCTTGCCGCCCCGGGTCGGGCGCTTCCGCTCCAGCTGGGCCCGCACCGCGAGGTAGCGGCTATAGGCGTGGCGCAGGAAGATCAGGCCCATGACGGGCAGGAAATACTCGTTGCTGGCGTAGTTGGAGTTGGCGCGCAGGTTGTCCGCGGTGCTCCAGAGGCGCTTCTCGATGGATGGGATGTCGCCCATACGTTCTCGGACCGGCAGGGGGGGCGCAGAAACGCGTTGAGGCGGCCGCGCGTAATCGGCGCATTCTAGCCCGCCCGTTCAGCGAAATGCGGAGAAGCATTGTCGGATAGCGGCACAGCGCGACCTGCGGCCAACCCGAAATGTGAGTTTCGGGAAGGCCTGAGGCGGAACATAGAAGAAATGGGCTCTCTCGTTCGGCCGCTCAGCCCTTCTTCAGCATCGGCTTGGCCTGCCTGAGCCAGTCCATGAGCCCCGGGGTGGCAAGCCAGACATCCCGCATCGAATCGCGATAGAGCCAGGCCTGATCCCGGCCGCCGAGGGTGATACCGTGCTCGCTGAGCTTGGGGCGGCGGACCTCGTCCTTGAGCAGATAATCGAGCACCAGCGGCAGGCGCCGATGCGCCTCGATCAGACTGGTGAGCGCCTCGCCGCGCTCGCCGGCACGGTAGTGGCCGAGCACGGCACCGAAGCAGATCTCGGCGAACATATCGTCCGGGTATTCGGCGATCAGCTCCAGGGCCGCGCAGTCCTCGCCGCGGCGCAGCAGCGCTTCGACGAGCTGCGTGCGATAGCCGTGGTTGTCGCTGGGGTTGAGCGACCGGTAGCGGGCCATCTCCCGGAAGCGGTCCTGGCCCTCGCCGAGGATCTCGCCCAGCTCGATCAGGCGCACGACCAGGCGCAGCAGCGGGCGGTGCTCGCTCATCAGCCAGGGGAGCGTCGCGCCCCACGGGCGAGCAGCCAGGATCGGATCGACCACCGCCCGGGCGAAGCGCAGCAGGGGCAGCCGCGCATGGTCGATCACCCAGGGCAAGTTGGTATCGGGATGCCCGAGCACCAGGTTGAACAGGTCATCCAGCACGTCGGGGCTCGACAGGGCCTCGGGGTGCTTGCGCAGCCAGCCGAGCCATGACCCCATGTCGTGCCAAAGCAGCGGGTGGCGCGGCGGCGCCCACTCGGTGGAGAATGGCTTCTCGACGGGCGCCCGTTTGGACCACTGCTTTTCGAGCCGCCGAAGGGGACCGGGAAAGTCCAGGGCATGGGCGCCTTTCATGGGGTCGACTCCGAAGAGGTCCTCGTCGGGGCCTTCCTCCTGGGCGCCAACGGGCAGGGCTCTCCAGGTCACCGGACCGGGGGTCGGGACCGCGACGCTGGATAGAAACTCGCAAAGCGTGCGCAGATCGACGTCGATCTGGTCTTCGCCGAAGGAGCGATACAGGCCACAGGGGTCTTCGCACGCATGCTCCAGCATTTCGATCAGCTCCGGAAACTCCGCGGCCCGGGGCTGGAGCTTGCGCAGCCAGAACCGGGCCCGCTCGCGCGCCATGTCGACCTCACCGCGGACGCAGCGCAGAGTCAGCTCCAGCAGCGCGTTGCTGGGGTCGGTCGGATCGGCGCGCATGGCCTCCTGGAGCGCCGCCCAGGCACCCTCGGAGTCGCCCAGCTCTTCGAGCCAGGCCGCCCGCCGCTGGTTGGCTGCGGCGCGGATCGAGCGGTCCTTGTGGCTGCTCATGCGTCCGAGCAGATCGGCCTTCTTGCGATCGGTGCTGTAGCCCTCGTCATAGGCATCGCACAGGATGTCGATCAGGTCCGCGAAGCGATAGTCGAGGCGCTCGGCGCGGCCTGCGAACACGGGGTCGAGCAGCTTGATGAGATCCTTGGGACGCCCCTCCTCCTGGAGGAGCCCCGCAAGCATTACGACCCCCAGAACCGGGAGCCGCCCGGCCTTGGCCTCCGACAACCAGTGGCGGGGACTGGCGCTCCTGATCACGATCGGCCAGATCACCTCCAATGGCATGGGCTTGGGCCTGGGGACCTGGCCGCAGCAGTGCTTGTACTTGCGTCCCGACCCGCAGGGGCAGGGTTTGTTGCGCTCCGGGGAGGGCAGGGGCGAAGGTCGGTAGTCGTTCCCAGGCAGCGGGGTCGAGTCCCAGAGGCTGACGCCGAGCCAGTAGGCCATGTTGGGCCGGTCCTCGGGCGCAATCTTGCCGAACAGCCTCGGTGCAAGCGTGGGGGCCGTGCGTTTGAACCAGGTCAGGAATACCTCGGGGTCCTCGTGCTGGCAAATATGGCCGACGGCGATCTCGAACAGCAGATCGAGATCACCCCCTTCCTCTTCCGACAGCTCAGTGGTCACACGGCGTCTCTCCCTTGCGCCAGTCTCAGGTCGGCTCGTAGGCCAGGTTCGGGCCCAGCCAACGCTCCATCTCGGGGAGGACCATGCCTTTGCGCCGGGCGTAGTCTTCCACCTGATCCCGGTTGATCTTGCCGACCGCGAAATACCGGGCCTGCGGATGGGCGAAATAGAGGCCGCTCACCGCGGCGGTCGGCACCATCGCCTTGGACTCGGTGAGCCAGATACCCGTGCTCGCCTCAACGTCGAGCAGCGCCCAAAGCAGGTCCTTCTCGGTGTGGTCGGGAGAGGCGGGATAGCCCATGGCCGGTCGGATGCCCCGGTAGCGCTCGGCGATCAGGGAGTCGTTGTCCAGGTCCTCGTCGGGCGCATAGCCCCAGTATCGGGTGCGCACCTCCCGGTGCAGCCACTCGGCCAGCGCCTCGGCCAGCCGGTCGGCCAGGGCCTTGAGCATGATGGCGCGATAGTCATCGTGCTCGGCCTCGAATTCCTTCAGTTTCTCGTCTATGCCGACGCCCGCGGTGCAGGCGAAACCGCCGATGTAGTCTGCCTTGCCGCTCGACTTGGGAGTGACGACATCGGCCAGACACTCGTTGTAGTGGCCCTCGGGCTGACGCCCCTGCTTGCGCAAGTTGTGCAGGGTGGTAAGCACTTGCTCACGCGCTTCGTCGGCATAGACCTCGATGTCATCGCCGACCGCATTGGCCGCGAACAGCCCCACCACCGCGGTCGCGCGCAGCCACTTCTCCGCGATGATCTGATCGAGCATGTCTCGGGCGTCCGCGTACAGCTTGCGCGCCTCCTCACCCTTCTCGGCATCGTCGAGGATCTTCGGGAAGCGGCCCTTGAGCTGCCAGGCATGGAACAGGAAGGTCCAGTCGATCAAAGGCACGAGCTCCGCGATCGGGATGTCCTCGAGCAGGTGCAGGCCGAGCCGGGCCGGGACCGGCGGCTGGTAGGAGGACCAGTCGATCGGCGTGGGGTTGGCGCGTGCCTCTGCGATGCTGACCAGGCTCTTGGTCTCGTCCCGGCCGGCGCGACGCTCGCGCACGGTCTGGTACTCGGCGCTCACCTTGGCCAGGAAGGCCGTGCGTTGCTCGTCGGAGAGCAGGCTGGAGGCCACGCCCACCGCCCGCGAGGCGTCCGGCACGTAGACCACGGCGCCCTGGTATTGGGGCGCGATCTTCACCGCGGTATGGGCCTGGGAGGTGGTGGCGCCGCCGATCAGCAGCGGCCGGGTCATGCCCAGGCGCTGCATCTCCCGGGCGACATGCACCATCTCGTCCAGCGAAGGCGTGATGAGCCCCGACAGGCCGATGATATCGACCTGCCGCTCCTCGGCCGTGCGCAGGATGGTCTCGGCGGACACCATCACCCCGAGGTCGATCACCTCGTAGTTGTTGCACTGGAGCACCACTCCGACGATGTTCTTGCCGATGTCGTGCACGTCGCCCTTGACCGTGGCCATGAGGATGCGCCCGGCCGCCTGCCGGCTGCCGCCCGCCTCGACCAGGGCCTGCTTCTCGGCCTCCAGGTAGGGCTCCAGATAGGCCACCGCCTTCTTCATCACCCGCGCCGACTTGACCACCTGGGGCAAAAACATCTTGCCGGCGCCGAACAGGTCGCCGACGACATTCATGCCGTCCATCAGCGGCCCTTCGATGACGTGCAGCGGGCGCTCGACCGACTGCCTCGCCTCCTCGGTGTCCTCCTCGATGTGGTCGGTGATGCCCTTGACCAGGGCGTGCCCCAAGCGCTTGCCGACCGGCCAGCTACGCCACTCGGCGTCCTGCCGGGTCTCGGCAACCGCGCCGTCGCCCTTGTATTTCGGCGCGAGCTCGATCAGGTGCTCGGTGGCGTCGGCGCGGCGGTTGAGCAACACTGCCTCCACCACCTCGCGCAGCTCCCCGGGGATCTCGTCGTAGACCGTGAGCTGGCCGGCGTTGACTATGCCCATGTCCATCCCGGCGCGGATCGCGTGGTACAGGAACACCGAGTGGATCGCCTCGCGCACCGGGTTGTTGCCGCGAAACGAGAACGAGACGTTGGACACCCCGCCCGAGACCAGCGCGTGGGGCAGGTGCTGCTTGATCCAGCGGGTGGCCTCGATGAAGGCGACGCCATACCCGGCGTGCTCCTCGATGCCGGTCGCCACGGCGAAGATGTTGGGGTCGAAGATGATGTCCTCGGCGGGGAAGCCGACCTGCTCGGTCAGCAGCCGGTAGGCGCGCTCGCAGATCGCGGTCTTGCGCGCCAGGCTGTCCGCCTGGCCCTGCTCGTCGAAGGCCATGACGATGGCCGCCGCGCCGTAGCGACGGCACAGCTGGGCGTGCTCGATGAAGCGTGCCTCGCCCTCCTTCATGGAGATGGAGTTGACGATCGGCTTGCCCTGCACGCACTGCAGCCCCGCCTCCAGGATCTCCCACTTGGATGAGTCGATCATCACCGGCAGGCGGGCGATGTCCGGCTCGCCGGCGCACAGGTTGAGGAAGCGGCGCATGGCGGCCACGCCGTCAAGCATGCCCTCGTCCATGTTCACATCGATCACCTGGGCGCCGTTCTCCACCTGCTCGCGGCAGACATCCAGCGCCTCCTCGTACCTGTTCTCCAGGATCAGGCGCTTGAATTTCGCCGAGCCGGTGACGTTGGCGCGCTCGCCGATGTTGACGAAGTTCAGCGCCCGGTCGATGTTGAGGGGCTCCAGCCCGGACAACCGGCAGGCATGCGGGATCTCGGGCAGCGCGCGCGGCGCCTTGCCGGTCACCGCCCGGGCGATCGCCTGGATGTGCAGGGGTGTGGTGCCGCAGCAGCCGCCGACGATGTTGAGAAACCCCGAGTCCGCCCACTCGCCGATGTACTGGGCCATGTGGGCGGCGTCCAGGTCGTACCCGCCGAATTCGTTGGGCAGTCCCGCGTTGGGGTGGGCCGAGACGAAGGTCTCGCTCACCCGACTCATCTCCTCTACGTACTGACGCAGGAGATCCGGCCCCAGGGCGCAGTTGAGCCCGATGGACAGGGGCCGAGCGTGGCGCAAGGCATTGTAGAAGGCCTCGGTGGTCTGACCCGAGAGCGTGCGCCCGGACTGGTCGGTGATGGTGCCCGAGATCATCAGCGGCAGGCGCAGCCCGTCCTCCTCGAATACCCGCTCGCAGGCGAAAACCGCCGCCTTGGCGTTCAGCGTGTCGAAGATGGTCTCGATCAGCAGCAGGTCCGCACCGCCCGCGATCAGCCCCCGGGCCGCCTCCATGTAGGCCTCCACCAGCTGGGCGAAATTGGTGTTGCGCGCCCCCGCGTCGTTCACGTCGGGAGAGATCGAAGCCGTGCGATTGGTGGGCCCCAGCACCCCGGCGACGAAGCGCGGCCTCTCGGGCGTGGAGAACCGGTCCGCCGCCTCCCGGGCCAGGCGCGCCGCCGCCTCGTTCAGCTCCGGCACCAGCGCCTCCATGCCGTAGTCCGCCATGGAAATGCGCGTGGCGTTGAAGCTGTTGGTCTCGACGATGTCCGCGCCGACCGCGAGGTACTGCTCGTGGATGTCGCGGATGACCTCCGGGCGCGTCAGGACCAGCAGGTCGTTGTTGCCCTTCAGATCCCGCGGCCAGTCGGCAAAGCGCTCCCCGCGGTAGTCCGCCTCCTGCAGCTTGTGCCGCTGGATCATGGTGCCCATGGCCCCATCGAGCACCAGGATGCGCTGCGCCATCAGGGCACGCAGGGTCGCGGCGGTGTCCGGGCGGGTCTGGGTGTTCATTGGCAGGTCCAGGCGCGGGAAAAGCGTTCGATTATATCGGTGCCGGTGGGGAGCGGCGAACAACCTCGGTGTGGTAATACGGTGTCGAGCAACCGACCGGGCGCTCCAAACGACGCCCGATTGGACTACAGTGCGTACACTCGCCGAGCACCAGGGTCCGACATGCGCCGTCGTCTTTTCCTCCGACTGACCGTCTTCGGCTCGATTCTGGCCGCCGGAGGGACCTATTCGTATCGCGTCTGGCGGCACCGGCCGGCTCGGGCCCTGAGTCCGGAAGAAAAGGCCGCACTCACCGCCATCATCGACCTGCTAGCGCCATCCGACGAGCTGAGCCCCGGCGCACTGGAATTGAGTGTACAGGAGCAGGTCATCAAGGAGGCCGAAGGTGACGCCGCGATCCGTCGCCGCTTCCGCGCGGGGCTGACCTGGCTCGACGCGCAAGCGGCACCCTGGGGAAGCGGATTCGGCGCGCTTCCTGCGAGGCGCCAGACAGAGCTCCTGCGCCGCTGCGAGGGACTCCCGGACCGCTCCCCCCTTGGCCGGTTCTTCCGCGAGCTGCGCGACCTGACCTTCGGCTACTACTACAGCCGGCCCGAGACCTGGCCGGCAATCGGGTATTCGGGTCCGCCGCAGCCGCTCGGCTACCCCGAGTACACCGACCCGCCGAGGACCGCCTCGTGAGTGCCGGGTCGCAAGCAGACGTGGTCGTAGTCGGCTCGGGGGCGGGGGGAGGGGCGGCCGCCTGGCGCCTCTCGGAGCTGGGGCTTCGAGTCCTGGTGCTGGAGGCCGGCCCGGAATTCGATCCGTTCCTGGACTACCGCCTGAATCGGCCGGATTGGGAGCTGACCCTATTCCCGGTCAAGCCGGGCTCCCAGGGCCGCCATAGCTTCGGCCCGATGCAGCCGCTGACGAACGACAGGGACCCCCTCAGATCCTGGGGCCGGCTCGAGGGCAAGGCCAACCGCACAGGGAGCCGTTTTCCCTGGCGCTACCACCACGTACGGGGGCTGGGCGGCACCACCCTTCACTTCACCGGAGAGGCACACCGGCTCAACCCCGCGTCGATGAGCATGCACAGCCGGTTCGGCGTTGCTGCCGACTGGCCCTTGGACTACGCGGAGCTGGAGCCCTACTACGAGATGGCCGAAAAGGTGCTGGGCGTGGCCGCGGCGCAGGGTACCGGAAAGCGGCTGCGCCGCCGCCCCGCGCCGCTGCCGCCGCACCCGGCGAGCTTTGCCAGCCGCAAGGTGATGGAGGCCACGGCCAGCCTGGGCGTCCACTGGGAGGCCAACCCCCTCGCCGTGCTGTCGCGGAGCTACGATGGGCGCCCGCCGTGCAACTACTGCGGCGGCTGCACCCACGGCTGCCCCCGCACCGACAAGGGCAGCGTCGACCAGACGTTCCTGCGCCGTGCCCGGGCAACGGGCCGCTGCGCGGTCCTGACCGACAGCCCGGTGCTGCGATTGGAGGCGGGCCCCGACGACCGCGTCGCCGCCGTGGAGTATCTCGGGACTGGAGACACCCGTAAACGTCTCATCCCACGCGTGCTGGTCCTCGCCTGCGGGGCGGTGGAGACCCCTCGCCTGCTGCTGCTCTCAGCCAACCGCCACGCGCCCGACGGCCTGGCGAACGAGACCGGCCAGGTGGGCCGTCATTTCATGGAGACCCTCTTCTGGCGCACCAGCGGCCTGCACCCCGAGCACCTGGGCAGCCACCGGGGGCTGCCCTCCGACATCATCTGCTGGGATTTCAACAGCCCTGACGCGATCCCCGGCATCCCGGGCGGCTACCGACTGGCCTGCGGGTCTGTTTCGGCCGGTCTTGCGGGCCCGGTCAGCTACGCCCGGCACGTGGTCCCGGGCTGGGGCTCGGAGCACAAGCGCGCGATGCGCGACCAGTTGGGACGCGTGGTCACCATCGAGGCCGTCGGCGAGTCCCTGCCCAACCCGCGCAGCTATATTGACCTCGACCCCGAACAGACCGACGGGCAGGGCCTGGCGCTCGCACGAATCAACAGCTTCCTTCCTGCGCTGGAGATCGACCGGCTCGCGGCGATGGCGGAGCGCTGCCGGGCGCTGGCGCGCGCCGCGGGCGCGGGAGATCTGGTCGGGGAAAACGGCACCTACGACTATTTCAGCGCGACCCACGTCTTCGGCACCTGCCGGATGGGCCGCAACCCCGCGGAGTCGGTGATCAACGCCGCGGGACGGAGCCACCGCTGGCGCAACCTCTACGTCGCCGATGCCAGCGTCTTTCCGAGCTCCGGCGGCGGGGAGGCGCCGTCGCTCACCATCGAGGCGCTCGCCATCCGCACCGCCGACCATATACGCGAGGCCTTGGCGCGCCGGGAGGTCTGAGCCCGCGGAGCATCCCCAACCAAGCGCGACCGCCCCGGACTGAGGGCCTGCCTGAGGAGCACCCCGCGGACTCAAGGCGTTGAAATGCTCTTGTCCCGGAGTCCGCTGCGCTCCATCCGGGCTACGGACAGATCCGCCGGCTAACGGCGTCGGCGCGCCAGCGCCATCCCGGCGGCGCCGATCGCCATCAGGGTTAGAACGCCGGGAAGGGGTACCCCCGGGTTCGGCCCGGACTGAATGCCGGCGAAGGCGCAGAGGGGGGCAATCGCGAGCAGGGCGAAAGTGAGTGTTTTCACAAGCGTCATTTCCTGGGAGGACCAGCGGTCATTGGCGCTCGTCTCAAGCTTATTGTCAATAGCCCATCGGCTGGGCGAGCCACTTTGGCCGGGGCCGGGTCAGGCCCCCTGGATGCACTCGGGGCAGAGCCGGAGGTAGAGGTCGGCATCCTCTGCGCTGAAGCAGCAAGCGATAATCTCGTCGAAGTCCGCCCTGGCAGCCTGCATGGCGACCAGCGCGATCGCCGCCGCCTGCTCCTTCGGGTAGCCGTACACGCCGGTGCTGATGGCCGGGAATGCAATGGTGCGCAGCCCTCGAAGCCGCGCCAGACCCAAGCTGCGCTCATAGCAGCTTCGCAGGGTCTCGGGCTCACCCCGGTCCCCGCCGTGCCAGACCGGCCCCACGGTACTGATGACCCATGTCGCGGGCAGTCGGAATCCCGGGCTGATCCGCGCTTCGCCGGGAGGGCAGCCGCCCAGCTGCTGGTTATACTGCCTCAGCTGCGGACCGGCCGCCCGGTGGATAGCGCCATCGACCCCCCCGCCGCCGAGCAGGCCGCTGTTCGCGGCATTGACGATGGCGTCGACCGCCAGTGCGGTGATGTCCCCTTGAATGATCCGGATCGCGCCCACTGCCGCCTCCGATTGTTCGCCATCCCTCCAGACCTTAGGATGAACCGGCCCCCGATGCAAAGGTCGCTACCCAATTGACCAGCCTTCTCCTCAGCGGTCTCCTGCTTGGCTGCGCCTGGTTCTGGCTGGACAGCGCACGCGCCCGGGAGCTGGCCACGGCGATTGCGGCCGAGATGTGCGCGCGCCGGGACCTGCAATTTCTCGACCAGACGGTGGCCCTGTCGCGCCTCGGGCTAAGGCGCACCAGAAGGGGGCTAGTCGTGCGCCGGCTGTACCGATTCGACTACAGCGAGGAAGGAGTGGGCCGGCACACCGGGCACATGGTCATGCTCGGCAGCAACGTGGAGGAATTCAGCTTGGGCCTGCCGAGCGATCCCGAACAGGCTCCGACCAGCGGGACCGATGATCCCGGAGAGGTGCACGAGGACCGCAAGGTCATCCCCTTCAGGCGCCGCCCGCCTTGATCATTTCACCACCTTCAGGCTGGGACGGCCTTCGCCACTCGGCTTGGGGGGCTCGGGCTCGTCGTCCGGACTGCCGCCCGGCTCCGGCGGCTCTTCCGGAAACAGCATGCCTCGCCCGTTCTCCCGCGCATAGATGCCGAGCACAGCCTCGGGCGGGACCCGCACCGCCATGGGCACACCCCCGAAGCGCGCGCTGAACGAGATCAGGTCGTTGCTCAGATCGAGCCCGTGGACGGCAGTGGGCCCGATATTCAGGACAATGCGTCCGTCCTCCACGTAGCCCTGCGGCACGGTGACACCTTGGGCTTGGGAGTCCACCATCAGGTGGGGGGTCAGGCCGTTGTCGATGATCCACTCATAGAACGCGCGGATCAGGTACGGGCGGGTCGGGGTCATGGCGGGTCGGCGCCGGCTGCCTGCTCCCGGCCTTCAGCCACGCATCTCCCGCTCGGGCTCGGTGAGGCTGCGCACGAAGGACTCGCGCTTGAACATGCGCTCCGCGTACGCCTGGATGGCCTTCGCCTGGGGCGGCAGGTCCACCCCGAGCGCGGGCAGCCGCCACAGCAGCGGCGCGATGCTGCAGTCCACCAGACCGAGCTCATCGCTCATGAAGAAGGGCTTGGCGCCGATCACCGCCGCGCTACGAATCAGGCTGTCACGAAGCTGCTTGCGGGCAGGCTGGGCGTCCTTTCCACCGGCGAGGACGAGGCTCATCAGGCGGTACCAGTCGTGATCGACGCGAAACAGGTACAGACGCGCACTCGCCCGGGAGACCGGGTCGACCGGCAGAAGGGGCGGATGGGGAAAGCGCTCGTCCAGGTACTCCATGATGATCCGAGACTCGTAGAGCACCAGCTCCCGATCCACCAGCACCGGCAAGGTGCCGTAGGGATTGAGATCCATGACATCGCCGGGTAGCGCATGGGGGTCCGCGTCGACGACGTCCACGGTTATGTTCTTCTCGGCCAGGACCAGGCGTACTCGGTGGCTGTACGCGCTCCTCGGATTGGAGTACAGGGTCATCACAGATTGCTTGCTCGCAGCTGCCGCCAACGACTTACTCCGGTCGCGAACCCGGGCCGTGGCGGCGAACATGGCCCTAGGTGCCCAGCCGGGCTCGGCCGGGTCAGGCGGTGCAGCCGGCAGCCCAAACGCATCCGCGCAAGCGTCGCACCTTCATCATTCCCATCCCCGAAAAGCGCGGGGGGCGCACAGTATAACCCAAAAACTGCGCGCCCCCCGGGCCTTCGCGGGCTGTGCGGTTACTAGTGGATGTCTCGCCAGTATTCCTTCTTCAGGAGGTACGCGATGACCGTAAAGATCAGCAGGAAGATGACCACCTTCACGCCGAGACTTTCGCGCTCGACCTTCACGGGCTCACCGATGTAGCTGAGGAACGTGACCAGATCATGCACCACCTTGTCATACTGTTCGCTGGTGAGCTTCCCGCCGGTGGCCGCCTCGAAGTGATCGAACACCTTGTGAGTGTTGCCCTCCGCATCGGTCTCCTCCTTAAACACCGCTTTCTGGTAGCCCTGGAGCTCCGCCAGGACATCGGGCATAGCCACATCGGGGAAAACGGTGTTGTTCACCCCGAACGGGCGGGAGTCGTCCAGATAGAAACTGCGCAGATAGGTGTAGAGCCAGTCCGTGCCGCGGTACCGGGCCTCCAGCGACAGGTCCGGCGGGGCCTTGCCGAACCAGGCCTCCTGATCGGCGGGCGTGGCGGCGATCGTCATGTGGTCACCGATCTTCTCCCCGGTAAACATCAGGTTCGCACGCACCTCCTTCTCGGTGAGCCCCAGGTCCTTCATGAGGCGCTCGTAGCGCACGTACTTGGCCGAGTGGCACCCCTGGCAATAATTGACGAAGTACTTGGCTCCCCGCTGCACCGCGGCCTGGTCCTTGAGGTCGATGTCGACGTGATCCAGGTGGATGGCCTCTGCGGCGGCCATGGCGCCCAGGGGTACCAACAACATCAGCAGTGTCAAAATGAGCTTTTTCATTGGGTCACCCTCTCCGGAACAGGCTTGGTCTTGTCGATCTTGCTGTACACCGGCATCAGCACGAAGAAGGCGAAGTACAGCACCGCGAAGATCCGGGAGACGATGGTGTGGACCGGGGTAGGCGGCTGGGTGCCGAAATAGCCCAACACGGCGAAGCTCACCACAAAGATGGCGATGGCAATCTTGAAGATCGGGCCCTTGTAGCGGATCGACCGAACCCCGCTGCGATCCAGCCAGGGGAGCGCGAACAACGCCGCGATGGCCCCAAACATCGTCAACACGCCGAGGAATTTGTCGGGCACCGACCGCAGGATGGCGTAGAACGGGGTGAAGTACCAGAGCGGCACAATATCCGGAGGCGTCTTCAGGGGATCGGCCGGCGAGAAGTTGTCGGGCTCCAGGAACCAGCCGCCGAACTCGGGCTTGAAGAAGATCACCAGGGCGAACAGGATCAGAAAGACGCCGACGCCGGCGATGTCCTTGACCGTGTAATAGGGATGGAAGGGGATGCCGTCCAGGGGGATGCCGTTGGCATCCTTCTTCTTCTTGATCTCCACACCGTCGGGGTTGTTCGAGCCCACCTTGTGCAACGCGACAATGTGGACAAACACCAGCATCACCAACACCAGGGGCAGGGCGATGACATGGAAGGCGAAGAACCGGTTCAGAGTCGCGTCCGAGACCACGAAGTCACCGCGAATCCACTGCGCCAAGTGGTCGCCCACCGCCGGGATCGCGCTGAACAGCGAGATGATGACCTGCGCGCCCCAGTAGGACATCTGGCCCCAGGGCAACAGATAGCCCATGAAGGCCTCGGCCATGAGCGCCACGTAGATCAGCATACCGAAGATCCAGATCAGCTCGCGGGGCTTCTGGTGTGAGCCGTAGATCAGGCCTCTGAACATATGCAGATACACGACGATGAAAAACGCCGAGGCCCCGGTGGAGTGCATGTAGCGGATCAGCCAGCCCCAGTTGACGTCCCGCATGATGTACTCGATGGAGCCGAAGGCGAGGTCCGCATCGGGCTTGTAGTTCATCGTCAGCCAGATGCCGGTGACGATCTGATTGACCAGCACCAGCAGGGCGAGCGAGCCGAAGAAGTACCAGAAGTTGAAGTTCTTCGGCGCGTAGTACTGCGCCAGGTGCTCGTTCCACACCTTGGTGAGCGGGAACCGCTCGTCGATCCAGTTCAGCAGGGTGCTCATCACGCGGCTCCTCCGTCTTGGCCGATCAGCAGCTTGGTCTCGGACAGATACTGGTGCTTGGGGATCTCAAGGTTCAGCGGGGCAGGGACGCTCTTGTATACCCGGCCGGCCAGGTCGTACCGCGAGCCGTGGCAGGGGCAGTAGAAGCCGCCCTTCCAGTCGCCACCGAGATCAGCCGGGGCCACGTCCGGCCGATAGGTGGGCGAGCACCCCAGGTGCGTGCAGATACCGACGGCGACGAAGTATTTCGGTTTGATCGAGCGGACTTCGTTCTTGCAGTAGGGAGGCTGCTGCGGCTCCTCCGATTTCGGGTCTCGAAGCTGATCGTCCAGCGTAGGCAGGTCCTTGAGATTCTGCTCGGTCCTATAGACCACCCACACCGGTTTGCCACGCCACTTGATGCGAACCAGCTGCCCCGGTTCCAGCTTGCTGATATCCGCCTCCACCGGGGCACCCGCGGCCTTCGCCTTGGCGCTGGGCTCCATGGAAGAGATGAAGGGAACAGCGAGATAGCCGACCCCTACGGCCCCGACTACGCTGGTTGCGGCGGTCAGAAACCGTCGCTTTTTCAGATCCACGCCTTCTGCACTCATGCGTTGACTCCCCGATCAGGCTGGAAGGTTTCTCGGAAACTCGGCGCCCGGCAACCACCCCGGACCTCTGGCGCACGCATAGGTGCGCAGGCATATGAGAATATGCTGATTTCCCTGCGGTAGCCGGGCATTTTGCAATATGCGCCTTTCCGGGTCAAGAAAAACGCTCCGGCGCCCTGGAAAGATGCAGCTTGCTGGTGCCGGCGGGGAGGAGCGGCAGCCATCCCGAAGATGGTGCTTGTCAGGCGGGGTTGGGCACCTCAATGAACCGGTGCTCCAGACCAAAACGCTCGGCCAGGTGCTGCCCGAGGGCCTGGACGCCGTAGCGCTCGGTCGCGTGGTGGCCGGCGGCAAAGAAATGCAGACCGTGCTCGCGCGCCAGATGCACGGTCCGCTCCGAGACCTCCCCGGTGAGATAGGCGTCGAAACCGAGGCTCGCTGCCCGATCGATCAGGTCCTGGGCGGCCCCCGTGCACCAGGCCAGACGGCGAATCTGCGGCGGCCCGGCCTCGACGTGCAGCGGCGCACGGTCGAGGGCATCGGTGATCAGTCGGCGCAACACGCTAGGGTCCAGGGGCTGCTCCAGGTCCGCCCCCCACAACAGGCCGTCCCCTTCCAACGGCGCGGCGGAGACCAGGCCCAGCCGCGCGCCAAGGCGGGCGTTGTTGCCAAGCTCAGGGTGGCCATCGAGAGGCAGATGATAAGCAAGGAGGCTCAGGCGGTGCTCGAACAGTGCCCGGACGCGCCCCGCCATGACCCCCCGCAGAGCCGGCGCCTCACCCCGCCAGAAATACCCGTGATGGACCAGCAGCACGTCGGCCCCTGCCGCTGCCGCGGCCTGGACCAGGGCGAGGCTTGCGCTCACGCCGGTCACCACCCGGCGCACCTGCACGCCGGCCTCGACCTGAATGCCGTTAGGGCAATAGTCCGAGAAAGAGTCGGCGCCCAGCAGGTCGTTGCAATAGGCCTCGAGGTCGCGCAGATCGATCATCGCCCCCTCGCTGACAGCTGTCGAACCCCCATGGTAGGTTATTAGCCCCATGAAGCTCCAGCGACTCGCATCATTCCTGCTGACGTTGATCACCGCCGGTCTGGCGGCGGCCATCGTCCTGTTCCTGGTGCGCCCGGAAATGCTGCTCGAGCGCGCACCCACCCCCCCGCTGGCGCCGGCGGTCGCACCGGCCATCATTCCCAGCGGTCCGCGAGCCGAGGGGCCCGTTTCCTACGCGAGCGCGGTCAAACAGGCCGCCCCCTCGGTCGTTAATATCTACACGGCGAAGATCCGTACAGAGAAAACCTCCCGCCTGCTCGACGACCCGGTCCTGCGCCGCTTCTTCGGCGGCCAGTTCTCCGTACAGCCCCGGCGGCGTCTGGAGACCAGCCTGGGATCCGGTGTCATCGTGAGCCGCGACGGCTACATTCTCACGAACAACCACGTCGTCGAGGGAGCCGATGAGATCCAGGTGCAGCTGCCCAGCGGAAAGGAACTGGTGGCCAAAGTGGTCGGAACAGACCCCGACACCGATCTGGCCGTGCTGCGAGCGGAGGACGAGAACCTGCCCGTCGCCGCGCTGGGCGCGTCCCAGGCACTACAGGTGGGCGACGTGGTGCTGGCCATCGGCAACCCATTCGCGGTGGGCCAGACCGTCACCATGGGGATCGTCAGCGCCACCGGCCGTACCCAGCTCGGCATCAACACGTTCGAGAATTTCATCCAGACCGACGCCGCGATCAATCCCGGCAATTCGGGCGGCGCCCTCGTCAACACCCAGGGCGCCGTGGTCGGGATCAACACCGCCATCTTCTCCCGCAGTGGGGGCTCCCAGGGCATAGGGTTCGCCATCCCCATCGAGCTGGCTAAAGGGGTGATGGAGCAGATCATCGCCAAAGGACACGTCGTGCGCGGCTGGCTGGGGGTTACCGCCCAGGAGGTCACCCCGGATCTCGCCGAGTCGTTCGGCCTGCACGGCACCCAAGGCGTCCTGGTATCCGGCGTGCTCAACAATGGGCCCGCGGATCGGGCCGGCCTGCGCCCCGGCGACGTCATCAGCCGGGTCAACGACACGACGACCAATACCCCGTACGAGATTCTCAACGCCATCGCGGTGCAACCTCCGGGCTCCCGTATTACCGTCTATGGATGGCGGGGCGAGGACGAGCTCAAGCTGGATGCGTTCGTGGAAGAGCGTCCGGCGAAGGTGCCCTGACCCGCGGCGCCGACCCCCATGTATCTGGGAGACGACCAAACCCTCAGCACCCGGGAGCGCCTGGCGCAACTGCGCCAGGAGCATCGAGATCTGGATACGACCATCGAGCGGCTCCAGGAAGGCCCCTACGTGGACCAGCTGGAGGTGCGTCGATTGAAAAAGCGCAAGCTCTACCTGCGGGATGCGATCAAACGGCTGGAAAGCGGTCTAATCCCCGACTTGGATGCGTAAGGGGCAGCTATCGGCGCGCTTGGCAGCCTCAGGCTCTTGTGCGGCACAGACACCCAGGGGGGCATGGCCGAGGTGCGGCGCCTCTCCGGCCGGATCCGACGTAACGGGAAACCACCACCAGCAGGTCGGGCGCCGAACCGCGGCGCTAACTCTCGGCTAATCTCCACACTGTAATTTAGGCGCTGTATGGCACATTGGCGCCGCCGCCCGGGGGGGCCCAACCCCAGGCTCGGGACTCGCTCGTTCTGCCAGGTTGCCACCCCCGCGCATGGGGCGCTCAGGTTGCCTTGTTCACCTACAGGCCTTCGATCTACAGCGCCTCTCGGGCACAAGCGGCCCGAGACACCCTCTCCGTGGCGGCGCGCGAGGCGACCTTTTGCAGCACCGCTGGTAGGGCTCGGCGTCAAGACTCTTCGCGACAAACGCTCTCGCAGCCGTCAAGCGCGAAGCTACGTCTCGCTGGCCCGAGGGGGCGACTGCCGCCGCCACGGGACCCCGCGTCCCGTCGAGGACGAAGTGTTGCCGGCCGCGGCACGCCTGCTCGGAGCCAGAGATTGCCGGCGGGCACCTCTGGTCTCCTCGCTGCCCCCGCAGTCGGCAGTCGTGTCGAGGCCCCGGCCGTCGGCACGTGGTTTTCGGTGTGAGCTCTGCTCAGGTGCCCAAGGAAAGGGCTGAGAGAACCCGGGCCGCAAGCGCCGTTCCGGCCCCGGGCGGGAAAGACGCGGCCAACCGGCTTCGTCGTGAGACTCGCTCGGCGCGGATGGGCGGGATCGTGCCCGGGTAGCCCCACGCCAAGGATCGGCAATTCCAGGCTCCTACCCTAATTTGGTTGAGACGACATGACCGAAAAGTTACGCAGCTTCCATCAACAGCCTCGCGACTGGCTGCCCAACCTGTCCGTGGTGATTCCCTGCTTCAACGAGGCGGCCAACCTGGACCGGCTGTTGCCGCGCCTGCGGGCCATCCTCGAGCCTCTGATTCCGGAGTGGGAGATCATCCTGGTAGATGACGGCAGCCGCGACAACACCTCAGAGGTCCTCGACCAGTGGGCGACCAGGCCCGGGTTCCGCGCGATCCAGCTATCGCGCAACTTCGGCAAAGAGGCCGCGCTTACCGCGGGCCTCGATGCCGCGACGGGCGAGGCGGCAGTGCTGATGGATGCAGACCTGCAGCACTCCCCAAACCTCATCCCGGCCATGCTGGCAAAGTGGCAGGACGGCTACGACGTCGTGTACGCCGTGCGCGAGCACCGCAAGGACGAGGGCCCGCTCAAACGTCTAGGCAGCAAATGGTTCTACCACCTGGTGAATGCCGGCGGGCGCTTCCAGGTTCCCCCTGAGGCCAGCGATTTCCGCTTGATGGACCGGAGCGTGATCGACGCCTTGCGGTCCCTGCCAGAAAGGAACCGATTCATGAAGGGGCTCTATTCGTGGGTGGGCTTCAGGGCAACGGCGATATCTTACCTTCCCGAGCCGCGGGGCCACGGCCGAAGCACCTTCAACGCCCTCCATCTGCTGAATCTGTCGATCGACGGCCTCACCGCGTTTACCACCTGGCCTTTGAAGGTGGCCAGCCTGAGCGGGGTTCTGCTGGCGCTTGCGGCCTTCAGTTACGGAAGCTATCTCACCATCGATTACCTCATCAACGGTCATCCGGTGCCGGGCTGGACCACCATCGTGGTCGGGCTGCTGTTGCTGTCCGGCATTCAGCTGGTCGCCCTGGGTGTCATGGGCGAATACGTGGCCCGCATCTTCGAAGAGGTCAAGATGCGCCCCTTGTACCTGATCAGGCACCAGTCAGGGGAAAGGCTCCGGAAGGCCCCTCAGTGGCTGCCGCGCGGCAGCCGGCCCTGTTCCTCGGGGACCAGCTCTGCGGTCTTTTCCCGTGTCGCTGCGCGGGCCAGGCGGGATCTTCTATGACCGGGCTCAGGCACGGCAACTGGCGGAAGGTGTCGTATGGAAGCGGGGGAGCTTGACCCTTTGGCGGGAGGCTGGCTGCTGATCGATTTTCGACGCGTCCCGCGTAGCCCTGCGCACGGCCGGAGACCTGGCTCACCGCGGGGCTAGCGTGGAGCGGAACCTTCCATTGCTGCAACGGGCTCCCGTTGTCGCCGGTCACGGCTGTGCCTTCTAGAGAGCCCTGCGCTGGAACGCCCAGCGCTGGCTGAATAGGTAGGTGAGCACGGCTACGGAGAGCAATACGATCGTCAAAAGGAAGTAATAGGGCAGCGGGCTCGTCCAGAGGAGGATCGCATACATCGTTTCATTGACGGCGAATCCCACGGCAGAGATCAGGAAGAACCGTGCCGCGGAGCGCCATACAGGCGCATTGTGGTCGGAGAATGTGAGCGAATAATGCCCTCCATAGGACAAGGTGAAGGCGCACAGCCAGCCGATGACGTTCGCCGCGAGCGGCGCAAGCCCCAGAATCTCGACGATCAGGACGACAGTGAGGAAATGGGTGAAAGCCGCCGCAGTACCGACCACGATGAAGAGGAGGGGCCTGCGATAGGCGGAGAGCGCGCTGATTCGGGGGTTAGCAATCATGGGGCATTCTAAGGCATGACCGGCCAATCCGAAACGGAGGTAGCGCCTCGCCGGAGCGGGATTTGCGTCTGCGTGGACGATTACGGTTTGCACGAGGGCATCGATCAGGCGGCGCTTGGCCTGGCTCGGGGGGGGCGCGTGTCTGCGATCAGCTGCATGGTTGGCGGGCCTTCTTGGGACTCGGGATGCGACGCCCTGAAGGAGCACACCGGCGCGGTGGACGTGGGTCTGCACCTCAATTTCACCGAGGGCTTCGCGGGCATCCCCGGGATGCCACCGCTGCAGAGATTGATCCTAGCGGCTTACGTACACGGCCTGAAACCCGCGGCCATCCGGTCGGACATCGAGCGCCAGCTCGACGCGTTCGAGCGGGACCTGGGGCGCATGCCGGATTTCGTGGACGGCCATCAGCATGTGCATCAGCTACCGATTATCCGGGACATGCTGATCGCGGCTCTGGACCAGCGCTACCGGGGCCGCAAACCTTGGGTGCGCGTCTGCGCACCGCCGGCGAGCGGGCGCCGCTCGGAGCTACCGAGCGCAATCAGATGGAAATCGAGCATTATCGGCTGGCTCGGGGCCCGCGCCTTGCGTCATCTGGCGCAGGCCCACGGCTACCCGCAAAACCGCCGGCTGCTCGGGGTGTATGGCTTTGATGCGTCCGAGGACAGCTATCTCCAATTGCTCGGGTCATGGCTGCGCGGCTCCCTCGACGGGGACCTGCTGATGTGCCATCCGGCCGTGGCGGGTCGCTGGGAGGACCCGCTGCTCGAGGCCCGTCATCGGGAGTACCGGGTGCTCTCCGGCGAGGCCTTCGCTTCGCTGTTGGGCAGCACGGGCGTGGTGATCAAGCCGCTGCGGGACGTCGTCGGGCGCGAATCATAGCGACGGAGAGCGTCGGGCTAGAGTGCCGCCCGTAGCGCCTCGAGGAACGCCCGGTTTTCTTCGGGCGTGCCCACAGTTACTCTCAGGCAGTCGTGCAGCAACGGGTGGGAGCCGTCCATTTTCTTGATCAGTACCCGCCGACGCTTGAGCCCCTCGAAGATCTCGGCCGCGCGCCCCTCGGCGACCCTGAGCAGAACGAAATTGGCCTCGCTGGGATAGGCCCTGACTCCGTCGGTCGCCTGCAGGGCCTCCAGCAGCCGGGAACGCTCGGCCCGAATCGCATCGGCCTGGGTATCCAGGACCTCTGGGCGGCTCAGGGCGAGAGTGGCGGCAGACTGGGTCAGCACATTGATGTTGTACGGCAGGCGGATCTTGTCGATCTCCTCGATCCAGCGCGGCGCACCGAACAACATCCCCAGACGCAGGCCGGCCAGCCCCATCTTGGAAACGGTGCGCATGACCAGCAGGTTGTCGAAGCTGCCCAGCCGATCCATGAAGCTGTGGTGGGTAAACGGTGCATAGGCCTCGTCGACCACGACCAGGCCGGGCGCCTCGTCGATCACCCGCAGCATGTCGCCCGCATCGAACAGGTTGCCGGTCGGGTTGTTCGGGTGGGCGAGAAACACCACGGCTGGCTGGTGCTCGTCGATCGCTTGCACCAGGGCAGGCATGTCGAGGGCAAAGTCCTCGGCCCGCAAAGGCACGCCGACGTACTTCAGGCCGCAGAAGGTGGCGATCATCCGGTACATCACGAAGCCCGGCTCCACCGAGAGTACCGCACGCCCCGGACCGGCGAGCGTCATCGCGATCATCTGAATGATCTCGTCGGAGCCATTGCCGAGCAGCAGGCCCATCTCGTCGCGCAGTCCCATGGCCTCGCGCAGGCGCGCCTTCAAGGCGCCGGCCCGGGGGTCCGGGTAGCGGTTGACGTCGACGGCCCCCAGGGTCGCGGCCCACTCGGCGCGTAGCTCTGCAGGCCAGGCATAGGGGTTCTCCATCGCATCGAGCTTGATCATCCCTGAGGCATCGGGGACCGGGTAGGCCGACAGCGCCCGTATCTCAGGGCGTACCCAGTGCTCGACCAGATCGTCCAGCGGGAGCTCGGACATCAGGGGAATCCTCTCGTCGGTCAGGAGCTGAAACAGGAGCGCAGCGCTGGCGTGACCGGTGCCCTCATGGTCCGTTTCCGATCCGCCAGGCCAAAGCTCAGTCCTTGTTCATGCGGTACTCGGCAGAACGGGCATGAGCGGTCAACCCCTCGCCCCTGGCGAGAATCGAGGCGGTGCGGCCAAGAATGCACGAGCTTTGCGGGGTGACCATGATCAGGCTCGAGCGCTTCTGGAAATCGTACACGCCCAGGGGGGAGGAGAACCGGGCGGTGCGCGAGGTAGGCAGAACATGGTTGGGTCCTGCGCAGTAGTCCCCGAGCGGCTCCGATGTATATCGACCCAGAAAAATGGCGCCGGCATGGCGGATCTTGCCGACGAAGGCCTGCGGATCCTCGAGAGACAGCTCCAGATGCTCTGGGGCAATGACGTTGGCCACGTCAGCAGCCTCGTCGAGATCGCGGCACCGGATCAGCGCGCCCCTTGCGCGGAGAGCCTTTCCGGCGATCTTCCGGCGCTCCAGTTGGGGCAACAGCCGCTCGATGCTCTCGCGGACCCGCTCGATGAAGCCCGGGTCCGGTGAGACCAGGATGGCCTGGGCGTCTTCGTCGTGCTCCGCCTGGGAGAAAAGATCCATGGCCACCCAATCCGGATTGGTCCCCCCGTCGCAGATCACGAGGATCTCCGAAGGGCCGGCGACCATGTCGATGCCGACCTGCCCAAAGACGGCACGCTTGGCCGTGGCCACGTAGATGTTGCCGGGCCCGACGATCTTGTCGACCCCCGGCACCGATTCGGTCCCGTAGGCCAAAGCGGCGACCGCTTGAGCGCCTCCCAAGGCGAGCACCCGATCCACGCCCGCGACCTGGGCGGCGGCGAGCACGAGCTCATTGACCTCTCCGCCTGGGGTGGGCACCACCATGACGAGCTCGGGCACCCCGGCGACCTTGGCTGGCACCGCATTCATCAACACCGACGACGGATAGGCGGCCTTGCCGCCCGGCACGTAGAGTCCGACACGGTCGAGCGCGCTCACCTGCTGACCGAGGAGGGTGCCGTCGGCCTCCGTGTAGCTCCAGCTCTCGATGCGCTGCCGCTCGGCATAGGCGCGGATGCGCTCGGCCGCATGCTCCAGTGCCTCGCGCTGTTCGGGCGGCGTCCGGTCCCAGGCCTGGGCCAGGCGCGGGGAGGGGATCAACAAGTCCTCCGCGCCGGCGGGCTCCCAGCGGTCGAAACGTCGCGTGTATTCCAACAGGGCAGCATCGCCGCGCGAGCGTACATCTGCAAGGATGCCGTCCACCGTCGCATTGACCGCCGCATCGGATACGGTCTCCCAGGCCAACAGCTCCCCGAGCCGAGCGCGAAAGCCGGGGTCTTGGGTGTCGAGAGTGCGAATCGGCGCCATGCTCAGGGTCCCGAGGGCGTTATTGGCGTCTAGCCGACGCGCTCCACCGCCTCGCGCAGCGCCTCCAGCAGCGCGGCCAGGGTACGGTGCTTCATCTTCCAGGCGGCCTTGTTCACGATCAGCCGGGAACTGATGTCCGCCATGTGCTCCAGCGGCACCAGTCCGTTGGCCTTTAGCGTGTTGCCGCTCTCCACCAAGTCGACGATCAGGTCCGAGAGTCCGACCAGGGGGGCGAGCTCCATGGAGCCGTACAGCTTGATCACTTCCACCTGCTTGCCCTGGGCCGCGAAGTGGCGGCGCGCGCTGTTGGCATACTTGGTCGCCACCCGCAAGCGCCGCCGACCGAGATCGGCGTCGGGAGCCCCCGCGACCATCATCCGGCAGCGCGCGATGCGCAGGTCCAACGGCTCGTAGAGGCCCTCCCCGCCATGCTCCATGAGCACGTCCTTGCCGGCCACGCCAACGTCTGCAGCGCCATATTGGACATAGGTGGGCACATCGGTGGCACGGATCAGCACCAGCTTCACGCGCGAATGGTTGGTGTCGAGGATCAGCTTGCGGCTGGTTTCGGGGTCGTCCGACGGCTCTATCCCCGCATGCGCCAGCAGCGGCCGGGTCTGCTTGAAGATCCGGCCTTTGGACAGGGCGATGGTAATCGGTGCCTCAAAGCTCGTCATCGCACAGGACCGGGTTGGGGAATAACGCCCTTCAGCGCGGGGCCCGGCGAATCTGCGCGCCCAGGCCAGCCAGCTTTTCCTCGATGTTCTCGTAGCCGCGATCGATGTGATAGATGCGGTCCACCAGCGTTTCTCCCTCGGCCATTAACCCGGCCAGCACCAGACTCGCCGAGGCGCGCAGATCCGTCGCCATCACCTGAGCACCGGTCAGCCGCTTCACCCCGGTGCAGATGGCGGTATTACCCTCGAGACGGATGTTGGCGCCCATGCGCTGCATTTCTTGAACATGCATGAACCGGTTTTCGAACACCGTCTCGGTAATGGTGCCCACGCCCTCCGCCAGGGCATTCAACGCGGTGAACTGCGCCTGCATGTCGGTGGGGAACGCCGGATACGGGGCAGTATGCACGTCCACGGCCTTGGGCCTGCGCCCTTTCATGTCGAGATTGATCCAATCGACGCCGGTCTCGATCTCGGCACCGGCCAGCGCGAGCTTCTGCAACACCGCGTCCACCAGCGTCGGGTCGGTGTTGCGCACCCGGATGGAGCCGCGGGTAACGGCGGCGGCCACCAGATAGGTCCCTGTCTCGATACGGTCCGGCAGCACATTGTACTCGGTGCCCCGAAGGCGCTCGACCCCCTGGATGCGCAGGCGGTCGGTTCCCGCGCCTTCAATCCTGGCGCCCATACGGTTGAGGCAGTTGGCCAGATCCACCACCTCCGGCTCGCGGGCCGCGTTCTCGATCACCGTCTCGCCGTCCGCGAGGGTTGCGGCCATCATCAGGTTCTCGGTGCCGGTAACCGTGACCAGATCCATGACCAGGCGAGCCCCCCGCAGACGCCTCGCCTTGGCCCGAATGTAGCCGTTCTCCACACGAATCTCGGCACCCATCGCCCGCAGGCCGTCGATATGCAGGTTCACCGGGCGCGAGCCGATGGCGCAACCGCCGGGCAGGGAGACATCAGCGCTGCCGAATCTGGCGAGCAGCGGGCCGAGCACCAGGATCGACGCCCGCATGGTTTTGACCAGCTCGTAGGGCGCCGACAGCTCCGAGATCGTCGAAGCATCCGCTTCGATGCGCATGCGCTCGTCCACCACAAGCTCGACGCCCATGCGTCCCAGCAGCTCCATGGTGGTCGTGATGTCTTGCAGGTGCGGGACATTGCCGATTACGGTGCGCCCCTCAGCGAGCAGCGTGGCGGCGAGGATCGGCAGAGCGGCGTTCTTGGCACCGGCGATCCGGACCTCCCCCGAGAGGGGCGCCCCGCCGATGATGTGGAGTTTGTCCATGCGCGGATATTTGGCTCTGTGAGGCCGGACGTCGCCGATCGGCACGTGACATCGATTGTCGGAAAACCATCAATACTACCGAAACTATCGGCGACAAGGGAATCGGATCGGCCGGTCGCTCAGAACAGCTCCTGCGGGTCCACATCGAGCGACCAGCGCACGGAGCCGGCCGCCTCCAGCTCCGGCAGGCGGGGCACCCAGACGGACAGCAGTCGATGCAAGCCGGAACGCTGCGGGCACTGTACGAGAAGGTGTGCGCGAAAGCGGCCCGCGCGCCGCTCCATCGGTGCCGGCACCGGCCCCCAGAGGTCCACTTCTGCGGGGGCGAGCGTGCGGGCGACGGAGAGCGCCTCCTGCAGAAAGCGGGCTGGAGACTCGGGGCGCGTTGATTCCGCGCGCAGCAGCGCCTGATAGGCAAAGGGCGGAAGCTGAGCCGCTTCACGCTCGGCCAACGCCCGCGCCGCGAAGGCCCCATAGCCGGTGTGCACGAGAGTCTGCAGGAGTGGGTGGTCGGGGTGGCGGGTCTGGATCAGTACCCTGCCCGCCCGCTCGGCACGCCCCGCCCGGCCCGCGACCTGCACGATGAGCTGGGCCATGCGCTCGGCTGCGCGGAAGTCCGCACCCATCAGCCCCTGGTCCACGTCCAGCACACCGACCAGGGTGACGCCGGGGAAATGGTGACCTTTGGCGAGCATCTGGGTCCCCAGAAGCAATGCGTGGCGGCCTTCCCGGATCTCCGACAGCAGTGTCTCCAGCCTCCCTTTACGACGGGTGCTGTCCCGATCGATGCGCAGGAGAGCGACGTGCGGAAAACGCGCCGCGAGGACCTCTTCCAGCCGCTCGGTCCCTTGTCCGACCGGCCGCAGATCCGCGTCACCGCATTGCGGGCAGCGCGGGTCCACGGGCCGCCGGGATCCGCAGTGATGGCACCAGAGCGCCCGGGTGGCCAGATGCAGGGTCATGCGGGCGTCGCAGCGTCGGCATTCGGCGACCCAACCGCAGGCGTGGCAGGTGAGTACCGGGGCATACCCGCGGCGGTTGAGAAAGAGCAGGACCTGGCTCCCTCGGTCAAGCTCTTCCCCTACCATCCGCAGGAGGGGCGGCGACATCCCGGCGTCCAACTTCGCGGAGCGGATGTCGATCAGCTCGAGCGGCGGCGCGGATGCGCAGCCGGCGCGCTCCGGAAGGGCGAGGAGCCGGTAGCGCCCGGTGTGGGCATTGCGGAGACTTTCCAGCGACGGCGTAGCGGAGCCGAGCACGACGGGACACCGGGCCCGCCGCGCCCTGGAGACCGCAAGGTCCCGGGCGGAGTATCGGAAGCCATCCTGCTGTTTGAGCGACAGATCATGCTCCTCATCGACTATGACGAGCCCCAGGTCAGGCAGGGGTGTCAGTACCGCCGACCGGGTGCCGACCACCAGCTCCGCCCTGCCCTCCTGCGCCTCCAGCCAAGCCCTCATCCGCTCGCCTTCGGACAGTCCGGAATGCAGCAGAACCATCGGGCGCGCTATGCGGCGTCGAAACCTCCGCACCAGCTGCGGGGTGAGGCCAATCTCCGGCACCAACACCAGAGCGCGCCTGCCCTGCCCCAATACCTGCTCCACCAGACGCAGGTAGACCTCGGTCTTACCACTGCCGGTCACCCCGTCCAGCAGGAATGCTCCGAAACGATCCAGGCCGCCGACGACTGCTTGCACAGCCGCAGCCTGCGCGTTGTTCAACGCCAGGCCGCCATCTGGCCGCTGCATCATCGATTCGCCGGTGCGAGCCTCGATCCTGCAGGACTCCACCCAGCCTTTGGCCTGCAGGGCGCGGAGTGCGGCTCGGCAGTCTCCGAGCGCATCCACCAAAGCGCGCGGCTCCAAGACCCCCGGGGCCGAACCGAGAAGCTCCAGCAGCTGTGCCTGACGCGGAGCCCGGCGCAGGCCGGCCGGGTCCGCCGAGCGCCCTCGCTCCGTGAGACGCCAGCCCTCAACGGCCGTCTCGGGCACCTCACGACCCCGGCGCAGCCAGACTGGCAGGGCACCGGCCAGAACCTCGCCGAGAGGATACTGGTAGTAGTCGGCCGCCCAGACCAGGAACGCCAGATGGGCCGTATCGAAGATCGGGGCTTCATCGAGCACGGCCTCGGCTTGCCTGAGGCGGTCGGCGGGTACCGTGCTGGCCGTCCCGGCCTGCATCAAGACACCGAGCCGAGCCCCACGGCCGAAAGGTACCCGCAGGCGCACGCCGGGAAGCAATGACGCCGGCTCGACCCCCCGTGGAGGCAGATAGTCGAACAACCCGTACACCGGTGCCGCGACAGCAACGCGCAAGATAGCGGGGCCACTCATAGACAAACCCAGGCGCCGGAGCGTCCCCCGAGGCTGTGCCGCGAAGACGATCCAGGGCGTCTCTGGGCGTTGTTAACAGATCCTGTGGATAACTCTGTGAAGGGAAGCTTCAAATAGGCTCCCAGGGCCCGTCGATCTTGGACCGGCATCAGAATGGCAAAATCTTGGACGAAGAGTCATAATCGCCTGGAAAATCAATGCAGAAGAGTAAGTTTTAAAGATGCTTCAGGAAGAATCATCGGGAATTCACCGGGGTAGCTTAGTCTATGCGATCGCGTGTGCATAACCCCAGGCGCCGTCCCCATTGAACTGCAGGCGCCGACCCGACTCAACAGCTGCTTGCGCCCTTCCCGGATACCGGTATGATCAGGGGCGCGCGTCTCGGCTGGCGTTGGGGCCGCTGCGACGCCTCGTCCTCAAAGGGATCTGCTCGCATGGCGGAACTGAGCCAATTGATCCTGCGAACCGATACCGCAGGCCTCCCTCTGGAGTGGATCGATTATCGTCACGCAGTGCGCCTGCATTTGCTGGGTCAGATTGCCTACGCTTGCGGAAGCCTGCTGTTCCGTGTCCGCGGCGGCGTCAACGCCATCTCGCAGCGCAGGTCGTTCGTAGAACTGAGCTCTATCGTCGCAACCCACGGAAACAGCTCCGCGGTGGCGAAGATGCGGGGCGATTACGTCCCTCCATTGAACAACCGGACCCTTTTCAAGCGTGACGATTACCTCTGTATGTATTGCGGCCGACGCTTCCCCAAGACCGCCCTGTCGCGAGACCATGTCACACCGCTCAGCCGGGGCGGGGCGGATCATTGGGCCAACGTAGTGACGGCCTGCGTTCGCTGCAACAGCCACAAGGCGGGCCGCCGGCCCGAGGAAGCCGATATGGAGCTACTGGCGATTCCCTTCGCGCCGAACCATGCGGAGTATGTCTTCCTGCAGGGGCGCAGCATCCTGGCGGACCAGATGGAATTTCTCAGCGCCCATTTCCCGCGCAGCAGCCCATTGCACCGCCGGATGACGCGGAGCTGAGGTCGTGACCATCTGGACCGCCATAGCAGATCACATCGGGCGCGTAACCGGGTCGCCGTTCGCGCCACCCGCGCCGCTCGAGCTGGGGGGCGGCTGCATCAACACCGCATTTGCCTTGAGCGACGGCCAACAAAGCTTCTTCGTCAAGCTCAATCGCGCGGGCCTTCTGAGCATGTTCGAGGCCGAGGCCCAAGGCCTCGCGGAGATGGCCGCCACAGCTACGATCCGCATCCCTCGCCCCCTGTGCTGCGGCATCGCCGAAGGTCAAGCGTACTTGGTCATGGAGCACCTGCGCCTGGGCAATGCCCGCAGCGACGGGCCGGCCAAGGCCGGCCGGCAGCTTGCCCTGATGCACCAGACCACCGGGGAGCGCTTCGGCTGGGACCGGGACAACACGATCGGCTCCACACCCCAGGCCAACACTCCCGACGCGGACTGGCCCCGATTTTGGCGCGAGCGGCGGCTGGGGTTTCAGCTCGCCCTGGCGGCGCAGAACGGCTATGGCGGAGAGCTGCAGCGCCGCGGGGCCCTCTTGCTCGAGCGATTTCCGGAGCTGCTCGACCACGACCCGGTTCCGTCGCTCATCCACGGAGACCTCTGGGGCGGCAATATCGCCTACGACGAGAACGGTGATCCGGTGATCTTCGATCCAGCCGTCTACTACGCAGATCGGGAGGCCGAGCTCGCCATGACCGAGCTGTTCGGCGGATTCGGTGCTCGATTCTATGCGGCCTACAACGACACCTTACCGCTGGATTCCGGCTATCCGGTGCGCAAGACGCTGTACAGCCTCTACCATGTCCTCAACCACCTGAATCTGTTCGGCGGTCCCTATCTCGGCCAAGCCCGCTCCATGATCGAACGGCTCCTCGCTGAATTGGGGTGAGCGGCGACCGAACGTCCAGTGGACGTTCGCAGCGCCGCGAACGCCTCGCCAAGGATGGCGAGGCTGGGGCCCGATCGAAGCCTCCGACGCTGCGCCATGGATGGCTTCTCGAACTCCCACAAAGAAGCAAAGCCCGACGAACGCCTCGCCAAGGATGGCGAGGCTGGGGCTTAGCGAAGCCGCCGGGACCGCGTCAGGGACGGCGTGTCAGCCATCGGCACGCAGGGCCCCGAACGCCCAACACGGATGTTGGGCTGGGAGAAGCTACCATGGCCGGCCTCGCTCGGTGTGACAATCCCCGCAGTGGATCAATCCCCGCAGTGGATCAATCACCGCAGTGGATCAATCACCGCACGTGCCGCTGTACCGGCCGGACACCCGCCGAGCCCCCTCACTCCCCAAGATAGATGTCCTTGTAAGCCGCGTAGACCGAAGCGACCAGCACCGGGGAGAGGACGAGAAAGCCGAGGCCCAAGGTGAGCAGGGCGAGGATCGACAATCCGCCGGCGGCAAGCCCATACACCGTCAGCGGCAGCAGGTTGCGGGCGCAGCCGGTAAAGCTCAGTCGCATGGCTTCTACGGCGGGCAGCTCATGGCGCACCACCAACACCGGCGCAAACCAGAACGCCATCAGCAGCGGGACGAACAGCAGCATGGCGACGAGCAGGGCGATCAGCATACCGATCCCGAACCCGGCGGTCATGAACGACTCGGGCGTCGACATACCCGACATGAAGCCGACCCCTCCCCCCAAAACGACGAGCAGCCCCATGACGAGGGCTATCCCCAGAGTCCCGGCTAGGTAAAGCCCTCCGACCGCCGCAAGGGGCCCGGGCCGGGTGTTGAAGCCCGCGAACAGGTGCTCTACCCGCAGCACCCCGCCCTCGTCCAGCACGCTGCACGCAAGCATCAGGCCCCCGAGGAAAACGGCGCTGAGCACACTCACCGCGAGAGAGAGCAGCGGGATGAAGGACAGGGCCACTGCGATGATGAACCAGATCAGCATCATGCCGATCCACACCCAGGGGGCACGTTTGAAATACTCGAACCCTTCGACGATCCAGCCCCAGCCGCGCCCCGGGGACACTGCGAGGGGCTGGTATAGCGCTTCGGCCTGTTCCGATCCGCGCTCCAGATTGGCGGCCGGGGAGGAATAAGGGTTTTGATCGCTCATGGTGGGGATCCTTGAACAGTCTCTCTAGCCCCGCCGCGCGACCGTGGCCAGGCGGGGCTCACGCCGTGCAGAGCGAAGAGTAATCGTCCTCGGGGTGACTCGCCAGCGCGGCGCGCTAAAGCATTTCCCGCGGTCGGCGAAACCCCTGCGGGTGATAGCTGATCGCCTCTAGCCCACATGATAGCGGCGACTCAGCTCGTGGACCGCGTCGACCAACACCCGGGCCCGCTCGGGCTCCACGTTCGGATGAATGCCGTGCCCGAGATTGAACACATGACCCGGCCCTGGTCCATAGCTCGCCAGCACCGCGTCCACCTCCGCTCGAATACGCTCGGGAGCGGCATGGAGGACGCAGGGGTCGAGATTGCCCTGCAAAGCCACGGCGTCGCCTACCAGGCGCCGGGCATCGCCCAAATCGGTAGTCCAGTCCACCCCTAAAGCGTCGCAGCCGCTGCGTGCCATCCGAGCGAGCCACTGCCCAGCACCCTTGGAGAACAGGATGATCGGCACCCTCCGGCCCTCGGCCTCGCGGGTGAGGCCGGTCAGGATCCGCTCCATGTAGGCCAGGGAGAAGTCCCCGAAGCAGCGGGGGGTCAGGATACCGCCCCAGGTATCGAAGATCATCAGCGCCTGGGCACCGGCCGCCACCTGGGCGTTCAGATAGGCGGTGACGGCGTCGGCGACGCGCCCCAGCAGCCGGTGCAGCAGCTCGGGGCGGTCGTACATCATCGCCTTGATCCGGGAGAAGATCTTGGTGCTGCCCCCTTCGACCATATAGGTGGCCAGGGTCCAGGGACTGCCGGCAAAGCCGATCAAGGGCACACGTCCGCCGAGGGCCCCGCGAATCGTGCGCACGGCGTCCATCACATAGCCCAGGTCGCTCTCGGGATCGGGTAGACCCAGGGCGTCCACGGCGCGCTCATCGCGCACGGGGCGCTCGAACAAAGGGCCTTCGCCCTCGCTGAAGTACAGACCGAGCCCCATAGCGTCGGGCACGGTGAGGATGTCGGAAAACAGGATGGCCGCGTCCAGGTCGAAACGCTCCAGGGGCTGGAGGGTCACCTCGCAGGCGAGCTCCGGTGAGCGGCACAGATCCATGAAGCTCCCCGCCCGCGCCCGGGTCGCGCGGTACTCGGGCAGATAGCGGCCGGCCTGGCGCATCATCCAGACCGGGGTGCAATCCACGGGCTGGCGCAGCAACGCGCGCAGCAGGCGGTCGTTCTTGATCTCGGCCACCAAGGGCAATCCTCCGCAGGACGGGCACGAGCGTCGAATTGTACACACATTCGCTGGTCCGACCAGGGGCATACCCCCCGGGGGAGCCGGCTGGCTCCGTCATCGGGCGGGGTCTAGGGGGAGGGGGATCGGGGCGTGCCTCGGGCGCGTCCACCGGCCCACTTCCGGCGCCGGTGTCGGGGGCACCCGACTCCGGGGAAAATCGCCCGCGGGTGGCGGGCATAGGCATGCTCAGCCCTTCTGATCGCCCAGCAGCTCGTAGGGCGGCGGATGCACGGTGACGCCCGGACTGAGATGCACCCGCGCCGGCGGGGCCGTGCCCTGCTTGTCCTCTCCGAAATAGAGGGTGCGGTGAGGGAAGGGGATCTCGATGCCGAGCTCGTCAAAACGTTTCTTGACCAAGCGATTGAAGGCGCGGCCCACCGTCCACTGCTGAATCGGCCGCGTCTTGAGCCGCCCCTTGATCACCACCGCCGAATCGCCGAAGGCGTCTACCCCGAAGATCTCGATGGGCGCCAGCATCAGGGGCCCGACGGTCGCATCGGCCTGCAGCTCGGCGCCGATCGCGGTGAGCACCTCGATCACCTGATCCACGTCTTCCCGGTAGGCCACGCCGAGGTCGAACACGTAGAACGAGAACTGCCGCGTGAGGTTGCTCACAGTGGTGATCGCACTGAAGGGGATGGTGTGGACGGTGCCGCTGAGGTCGCGCAGGCGCACGGTGCGGATGGAGATCGCCTCCACCAGCCCGGCCTGATCGCCCAGCTTGACCACGTCGCCCACCGACATCAGGTCCTGGAACAGGATGAACACCCCGGTGATCACGTCCTGGACCAGACGCTGGGCGCCGAAGCCCACGGCCAGACCGAGCACCCCGGCGCCCGCCAGCAAGGGCGCGATGTTGACACCCACCTCCGACAGCACCATCAGCGTGGACACCAGCGCCACCACCACCATCAAGGCGTTACGGGCGACGGTAAGCAAGGTTCTGGTGCGGGCGCTGCGGGCCTGGCCCTCGCCGTCCAGGTAGTGCTCGATGGTCCCGCTGGCGCCTTCCCAGATGAGCACCGAGACGACCACTATGCCCAGAATGCGCGCAAGCGCACCGCCGAGCACCCGGCCCGGCTCACTGATCACCCAGTCCGTCACGCCTATACCCCAGGCTTGCAGTACCAACAGACTCGCGAGCGCGTAGACCAGGGAGTCGGCCAGGGTGTGCAGCAGCGGGAAGTAACGGTTCACTCGGGCCTCCAGGCCGGGAAAGCGCGACCGCAGGTCCGCTCTGATGCGCAGCCCGCGCTCGAACAAGGCATCGAGCAGCCGTAGCGCCCCGCGCGCCAGCAGCAACACCAGCAGGGTCCAGAGGGTCGCTTTGAGAATGAACAGCAGGCCGTTGGGCACGCTCAACGCCCAGACGCCATACAGCAGCACCAGGTACAGGGCGGCGATCAGGTGCCAGAGCTGGGCCAGGCGGCGCCGGAGCGCGGCCGCCGCCGCCGCGCCCTTGCCGGTCCCGGGCTGCTCGGGCCCACGGATGAGGCGCGCAACCACGGCCCGGTTTTGCATGACCAAGACCAGCGCCAAGGCGACCACGATCAGGCCGAGCAGAGCGAGCAGTGTGGCGTACAGGGTGGGCGACAGACCGAGCAAAGCCGCTGCCTGCAGCCCGAAGAAGCCGAACACGGAGGTCGCGGCGAGGCGCCGCAGCCAGATCTGCAGATACTGCGCGGTCTCGTTGTCGACCCCGATCAGGCGCAGTCTTGCCGCGTCCGGCGCCAGGAGCACGCGGCCGGCGGCCAGGACCAGCCGTACGATGATCGAGGCGTTCACCCAGGCGAGCGCTACCAGTCGGCTCTCGTTCCGGGCGTCGACCAGGGCCAAGGTCAGGTAAGCGGCGCCCGCAAAGACGGCGATGGGCACCAAATCCAGCAGCAGCAGTCCCACCAGCGAGGCAGCGCGACCCAAAATGGAGCGCGGCGTCTGGCCGGCCAGGCCTCGCCTGGCGCTCGCGAGCAGACGCCCGGCGATCAATGCGGCGGCGTAGCCCAGTCCGAGCACCAGCGCCAAGCGGACCGCAACGATGCCCCAGAATCGGCGCCGCTCCGGATTGTGGACTGCCGTCATGAAGGGCGTAGCCACCGCCGGCAGCCGGGCGGCCACATCGGCCAGCTCCATGGCCGTACCGCCCAACGCTTGAACACGGCTCGCCATAGCCTCCAGAATCTCCGCGGTGGCCGTCTTGACCTGATTGGCGGCGGGCGGCTGTTCGGCCTGGCTGGCCCGCTGCAGCAGGCGCAGCTGCTGCACCAGTCGGCCCCTGGCGGCTGGGTCCTCCAGGGTTTTGACCATGGCGGCGACGTCCTGGGAAGCGGGCGCCGATGGCGCTTCGGCCGACAGGGCGGGGGCTCGGTGCAGCATTGCGGCGAGCATCAGCAGCACGGCGGCAAGCGCACGAGGGAGATCCAAGCGTAGATGCATTGGCATGATCGGCAGCTCGTTCGCGTCGGACCAAAACCACCGGCGGGCCCAAAGCCCATCAGCAGCCGGGAACGAGGCTGTTACTATAACCTAGCTGGATGGGACCCTCGAGCCCCGGGGCCGTGGCCACCCCGGAGACTCGGGCTAAGCGTGGCGTACCGGAACGATCTCGGGGCCTTGCCGCAGGGGGCCGCCCTTAACGGCCCCGAATCCCGGGGCCGGGTGCCCCTTCAGCGGGGCAGCTCTGAGCCGCCCATCAGGAACTCGTCGACGGCCCGGGCACACTGGCGCCCTTCGCGGATCGCCCAGACCACCAGCGACTGGCCTCTGCGCATATCGCCCGCGGCGAATACCTTGGAGATGGACGTCTTGTAGGCGAACGAGCCTTCCGTCGGCGCCCGGACGTTCCCCTGGGGATCGAGGTCGACGCCCAGGGCTTCGATCATGCCTTGGTGCACAGGATGCAGAAAGCCCATCGCCAGAAGCACCAGGCCAGCCTTCAGCTCGAACTCCGAGCCTTTCACCTCGGACATCTGCCAGCGCCCGTCCGCGCCCTTGACCCAATCCACCTTGATGCCACGCAGGCCGCTCACCCTGCCCTGCTTGTCGCCGACGAAGGCCTTGGTCGCGACAGACCACATGCGCTGACAACCTTCCTCCTGGGAAGACGAGGTGCGCAGCTTGTTCGGCCAGAGAGGCCAGGTGAGACCCTTGTTCTCCTTCTCGGGCGGTTTCGGCAGTATCTCAAGCTGAGTAACGGACTTGGCGCCGTGTCGGTTGGAGGTACCAATGCAATCCGAGCCGGTGTCACCACCGCCGATGACGATCACGTCCTTGTCCTGCGCACTGATCAGGCCGCCCTCGGCACCCCTCACGCCCTGCACCAGCTTGGAATTGGCGGTCAAGAATTCCATGGCGACATGAACGCCGGCCAGCTCGCGTCCCTGGACCGCCAGATCGCGCGATTTCTCGGACCCTCCCGTGAGCACGACGGCATCATAGTCCCCCATCAGTCGCTCGACCGGCACGTCCTTGCCCACGTGAGCGTTGGTATAGAACTCCACCCCTTCGGCGCGCATCTGGGCAATGCGCCGATCGATGTGCCGCTTGTCGAGCTTGAAGTCGGGGATGCCGTAGCGCAGCAACCCCCCGATGCGATCGTGCTTCTCGAATACCCCCACGTCGTGGCCGACCCGCGCAAGCTGCTGGGCGCAGGCGAGGCCCGAGGGCCCGGAGCCGATCACGGCAACGCGCTTGCCCGTGCGGTGTTTGGCAATGTTGGGCACGATCCAGCCTTCCTGCCAGGCCCGGTCGACGATGGCACACTCGATGGTCTTAATGGTGACGGGCGCATCATGAAGGTTGAGGGTACAGGCCGCCTCGCAAGGCGCCGGACAGATGCGGCCCGTGAGCTCCGGGAAGTTGTTGGTCGAGTGCAGGACGTCGATCGCTTCGCGCCAGGCATGGCGGTAGACGAGGTCGTTCCAGTCCGGGATCAGGTTGTTGACCGGGCAGCCTTTGTGGCAAAAAGGGATCCCGCAGTCCATGCAGCGGGCTCCCTGGGTGCTCAGGTCGTCGGCCGACAGCGGCAGCACGAACTCGGCGTAATGCGTGACCCGGTCGGCCACGGGGGCGTAGGTACGGTCCTGGCGGGGGTACTCCAGGAATCCGGTCGGCTTACCCATGATCAGTGACTCCCGTGGCTTGCGACAGCCGTGGCGGCCCGCTGCTTGGCCTGCATCTCGAGCAGGGCGCGCCGGTAATCGACCGGCATCACCTTGACGAACCGGGGCAGGAGCTCGCTCCACCGCTCGAGGATGCGCTTGGCCACGTCACTGCCGGTGTAATGTCGATGCCGTTCGATTAGGTGCTTCAGCCGGATCGCGTCGAAGCGGGTCATATCGTGACTGACGTCGACCAAGCCGTGGGTCTCCAGATCCCCGCCCAGATGCTCGATGCGCTCGAGCGCGTCGTCCTCGGCCTTGATCGGCTCGAGCTCGACCATGGACAGGTTGCAACGCTGCTCGAAGTTGCCGTCGCCGTTCAGCACGTAGGCGACCCCGCCGGACATACCAGCCGCAAAATTGCGGCCTGTTGTACCGAGGCAGACGACGATACCCCCGGTCATGTACTCGCAACCGTGATCCCCCACCCCTTCGACGACCGCCGTGGCCCCGGAATTGCGCACCGCGAAGCGCTCGCCGGCGACGCCGCGGAAATAGCACTCGCCCGAGATCGCCCCATAGAGCACCGTATTGCCGACGATGATGTTGTCTTCGGCTCGCTCGATGGCCGAATCCGCAGGGGGATAGATAACCAGACGCCCACCGGAAAGCCCCTTCCCCACATAGTCATTGGCCTCGCCTTCGAGCTCTATGGTGACGCCCTTGGCGAGCCAGGCACCGAGGGACTGCCCACCGGTGCCGCGGGCATGGATATAAATCGTGTCGTCGGGAAGGCCTTCGTGACCGTACCGTTCGGCCACACGGCCCGAGAGCATAGCGCCGAAGCTGCGGTTGCTGTTCTTGATCGGCACCTCGATGCGCACCGCCTCACCCCGGCTGAGTGCCGGCTCGGCGCGGCGGATCAGCGCGTGGTCGAGGGCCCGCTCCAGACCATGGTCCTGGGATTCGGAATTGTAGATGGCGACGCCCGGGCCCGGCTCCGGCTTGGCGAGGATGCGCGAGTAATCGAGCCCCCTGGCCTTCCAGTGATCGATTGCCTTGCGCATGTCGAGGCGGTCGCGCTGGCCGATCAGATCATTGAAGCGGGGCACACCCAGGCACGCCATGATCCGACGGACTTCCTCGGCAACGAAGAAGAAGAAGTTGATCACGTGCTCGGGCTTGCCGACAAAGCGCTTGCGAAGCTCGGGGTCCTGGGTGGCCACGCCGACGGGACAGGTGTTGAGATGGCACTTGCGCATCATGATGCAGCCTTCGGCGATCAGCGGCGCGGTCGCAAAGCCCATCTCGTCGGCCCCGAGCAGTGCGCCGATCACCACGTCGCGGCCCGTACGCATACCGCCGTCGACCTGGACCGCAATGCGTCCGCGCAGGCGGTTGAGCACCAGCGTCTGGTGCGTCTCGGCCAGGCCGATCTCCCAAGGGGAGCCTGCGTGCTTGATGGAGGTGAGCGGAGAGGCCCCGGTACCTCCATCGTAGCCGGCGATGGTCACATGGTCGGCGTGGGCCTTGGAGACGCCCGCCGCCACGGTGCCGACACCGACCTCGGACACCAGCTTGACCGAGATACGCGCCCGGGGATTGACGTTTTTCAGGTCGTGGATCAGCTGGGCCAGGTCCTCGATCGAGTAGATGTCGTGGTGGGGCGGCGGCGAGATCAGGCCCACGCCGGGGGTGGAGTGGCGCACTCGGGCGATCTGGGCGTTGACCTTGTGACCAGGCAGCTGACCGCCCTCGCCCGGCTTGGCGCCCTGGGCCATCTTGATCTGGATGTCGTCGGAGTTGACCAGGTACTCGGTGGTCACGCCGAAGCGGCCCGAGGCCACCTGCTTGATGGCCGAGCGCTCCGGGTTGCGCGAGCCGTCGGGTAGCGGGCGGAATCGCTCCGGCTCCTCGCCCCCCTCGCCGGTGTTGGATTTGCCCCCGAGGGCGTTCATCGCCCGAGCCAGTGTCGAGTGGGCCTCGTAGGAGATGGAGCCGAACGACATCGCGCCCGTCGCGAAACGCTTGACGATCTCCGCGGCCGGCTCGACCTGGTCCAGAGGAATCGGCTCCGGGGCCCACTTGAGCTCGAACAGGCCCCGGAGCGTCAGGAGTCGCTCGTTCTGCTCGTTGATGGCGCGCGCATACTGCTCGTAGGTCTCCCAGGACTCGCTGCGCACCGCATGCTGGAGCTTGGCGATGGTGTCCGGGGTCCAGACATGATCCTCGCCCCGCAGGCGGTAGGCGTAGTCGCCGCCCACGTCCAGGTGCGTGCGATAGATCTCGGCGTCGCCAAAGGCGTCGCGGTGCCAGCGCACGGCCTCTTGGGCGATCTCCTCGAGGCCGACGCCCTCGATGGTCGTCGCGGTGCCGGTGAAATACCGCGCGACGAAGGTGCTGGACAGACCAACCGCGTCGAAGATCTGGGCACCGCAATAGGACTGATAGGTCGAGATGCCCATCTTCGACATGACTTTCAACAGTCCCTTTCCGATCGCCTTGATATAGCGCTTCTTCGCCTCCTCGAAGCTGAGCTGCTCCGGGAGTGTGGACACCAGCGCCTGGACGGTCTCAAAAGCCAGATAGGGATTGATGGCCTCCGCGCCGTACCCGGCGAGGGTGGCGAAATGGTGCACCTCCAGGGCCGCACCGGTCTCCACGACCAGCCCGGACTCGGTGCGCAGCCCCTCGCGGATGAGGTGATGGTGGACGGCGGAGGTCGCGAGCAGTGCCGGGATAGCAATATGGTCGGCGTCGGTGCGCCGGTCCGAGAGGATCAAGATGTTGTAGCCCTTGCGGACCGACTGCTCAGCGGCGTCGCAGAGCGCAGACAGCGCGCGCCCCATGCCGGCAGCACCCTCGTCGGCCGGATAGGTGATGTGCAACGTCTTGGTGCGAAACACCCCTTCGGTATTGAGCTCGATGCTGCGGATGCGCTCCAAGTCCGCATTGGTGAGCACCGGCTGACTGACCTCGAGCCGCTTGTGGGAGCCTGCCTCGTCCAGATCGAGCAGGTTGGGACGCGGACCAATCGGCGAGACCAGCGACATGACCAGCTCTTCGCGGATCGGGTCGATCGGCGGATTGGTCACTTGGGCGAAGTTCTGCTTGAAATAGGTCGCCAGGTGAGTGGCCCGATTGGACAGCACCGAGGGCGGGTTGTCCGCCCCCATCGAGCCGATGGCCTCTTGGCCGGTCGCAACCATCGGGGTGAGCAGGAACTTGATGCCCTCCTGCGTATAACCAAAGGCCTGCTGGCGATCCAGGAGGGTCTGGGGGTCCGGGGCCATGGGCCCGATGTCAGCGGGCAGCGCGTCTAGATGAATCTGGGTCCGATCGAGCCATGCCTGGTAGGGCTTGGCCCCGGCCAACTTGGCTTTGATCTCGGCGTCGTCGATGATCCGGCCTTCCTCGGTATCGATGAGGAACATTTTCCCGGGCTGCAGCCGCCACTTCTTGACGATGCGGGATTCAGGGATATCGAGCACACCCATCTCGGAGGCCATGACGACCAGGCCTTCGTCCGTGATCAGGTAGCGCGCAGGGCGCAGGCCGTTGCGGTCGAGCGTCGCCCCGATCTGCCGCCCGTCGGTAAACGCCACTGCGGCGGGACCATCCCAGGGCTCCATGAGGGCGGCGTGGTACTCGTAGAAGGCCCGGCGCTCGGGGTCCATCAACGGGTTGCCGGCCCAGGCTTCGGGAATGAGCACCATCATGGCATGGGCGAGGGAATACCCTCCCGCCACCAAGAGCTCCAGGGCGTTGTCAAAGCAGGCCGAGTCGGACTGGCCCTCGGGGATCAGGGGCCAGACCTTCTTCAGATCTCCGCCGAGCACCTTCGAGGCCATCGATTGGCGCCGGGCGGCCATCCAGTTGACGTTCCCCCGCAGGGTATTGATCTCGCCATTGTGGGCGATCATCCGGAACGGATGTGCGAGGTCCCAGGTCGGGAAGGTGTTCGTGGAAAATCGCTGATGCACGAGGGCCAGGGCGGTAACCACGCGCTCGTCGATCAGATCCTCATAGAAATCGGCAACCTGGGCGGCCAGCAGCATGCCCTTGTAGACGATGGTCCGCGACGACAGAGAGGGGATGTAGAAGCCGGTGCAACCGGGCAGCCCCGCGTTGCGCACATGGTGCTCGATCTGCTGGCGGATGACGAACAGCTTGCGCTCGAAGGCCTGCTGGTCCGCACAGGCCTCTCCGCGCCCCACGAACACCTGGCGTATCACCGGCTCGCTCGCGCGCACGGTCCCGCCCAGCAAGCTGTTGTCGACCGGTACGTCGCGCCATCCGAGGACAGCCTGGCCTTCCGCACTCACGTAGCGTGCGACAAGCTCCTCGCAAAGCGCCCGGGTCTCGGGATCTCGGGGGAGAAAAACCATACCCACCGCATAGGAGCCGACGGGTGGGAGCTCCGCGGGCGCCTCCGCCCGCATGAAGGCGTCGGGGATCTGGAACAGCACCCCGGCACCATCACCGGCCTGGGGGTCTGCGCCCGTCGCACCACGGTGGGTCAACCTCTCGAGGATCTCGAGGCCTTGCCGAAGAATCTTGTGGCTCTTGCGACCCTCGATGTCGGCCACAAAGCCGACTCCGCAGGCGTCGTGTTCGTTTGCAGGATCGTATAACCCCTGCTTGGGCGGCAAGGACCCTTGAATCATTTCGTATCTACCTCGTCGTTTCCGCATCCGGGCTCCATGAGCCCCGGTCACGGGCGGCCCAACCAGTGAGCAAGCCAGCATACGCCCGAAGGCGAACCCCGGCAGAAAGGACCGGGTAGGATAATGCACAATCCGTTCCCAGGCCAGACCGGGGGGGCCGCGGGGGAGAAAACCCTCGCGGGAGGCCCGGAGCGCGGACTCCGAGGGAGCGCCCCCGCCATCGCAACGCTCAGGGATCGGCCCCGCTCCTCGGCCACTGGTCGAGGGTCTCGCGCAGCACAGCCGTATCGAACCCGCCTGTGACAACGGCGCGCCCAATGGCCTTGAGCAGCACCAGGCGCGGACGCCCCTCGAGGACCTTCTTGTCCACTGCCATCAGCTCGACGAACCGCCGGGAAGTCAGTGAGCTCGGCGGGTGCATCGGGAGCCCTGCCCGCTCCACTAGAGTCAAGATCCGAGACAGGTCCTCTCGGTCGAGCCAGCCCAGACGACGGGACAGATCGGCTGCCATGCAGATCCCGGCCCCTACCGCCTCCCCATGCAGCCACGCGCCATAGCCGGCCCCGGTCTCGATCGCGTGGCCGAAGGTGTGGCCCAGGTTCAGCAGCGCACGCACGCCGGCCTCGCGCTCATCGGCGGCGACGACCGCGGCCTTGTCCGAGCATGATCGCTCGATGGCCCAGGCAAGCGCCCCGGCATGCCGGCTGCGCAGTCGCTCGATGTTTTGCTCGAGCCACCCGAAAAATTCGGGATCGCCGATCAGGCCGTACTTGATGACCTCGGCCAGCCCAGCGGAGAGCTGGCGGTCGTCCAGACTCGTCAGGGTGTCGGTGTCGATGATTACGCAACGGGGCTGATGGAACGCCCCGATCATGTTCTTGCCGAGCGGATGGTTCACGCCGGTCTTGCCCCCGACGGAGGAGTCAACCTGGGCCAGCAGGGTGGTCGGAACCTGGATGAAGTCCACCCCCCGCTGGTAGCAGGCCGCGGCGAAGCCGGTCATGTCGCCGACGACGCCCCCGCCCAGCGCGACGAGCGTACAGCTGCGGTCGAATCGGCCCCCGAGCAAAGCCGCGAAGATGCGGTCGAGGTCCGTGAGGGTCTTGTATTGCTCCCCGTCGGGGAGCACGGTCTGCGCCACTTGAACCCCGTCCAGCGAGCGCTTGAACCGATTCAGATAGAGGGGCGCCACCGTCTCGTTGGTAACGACCATGACCTGGCGCGACGGGATATGTCGGCGGACGAGGTCGGCGTCATCGAGCAGCCCGGCACCGATGAAGATCGGATAGGATCGGTCGGCGAGATCGACCGTCAGCGTCCGGTGGGGAAAAGACATCGGCACTGCATCCATCGGTTTCATCAGGGGCGGCACCCCCGACTGCGTCTGCCAGGGGAGCCGATTGTCGGGGGTTGGGAGGGCAACGCGCAAGTCACCCGGGTGGGTCGGGCATCTGGCGGGTGATGTCGCGGGCCACTGCTGTGGCTGCGCGTTTCTCGGTGGACACGACCAAGTCCGCGACCTCCCGATACAGGGGATCGCGCGTGGCGCTCAGAACGCGCAGGCGCTCGAGCGGATCCTCCGTCTGGAGCAGGGGCCGGTTGCGGTCTCGAAGCGTGCGCTCGTACTGCTGCTCGGGGCTGCAGCTAAGGTAGACCACGAAGCCCCTTGCGGCCAGATGCCGCCGGTTGTCGGGGTGCAGAACTGCGCCGCCGCCGGTGGCGAGCACGACCCCATCCCGGGCTGTCAGCTCGGCGATCACGACTCGCTCCCGCTCCCGGAAACCGGCCTCGCCCTCGAACTCGAAGATGGTCGGGATATCGACCCCCGTGCGACGCTGGATCTCGTGATCCGCGTCGACGAACTGGAGATGCAATAGCACGGCGAGCTGCCGTCCCACCGTCGTCTTGCCGGCACCCATGGGTCCGACGAGGAAAATGCTGGTTGGCTTGAGCATGCGCAAGGTATGCCAGATCCGGGCCTGGCGGGCAACCCAAACGAACGCGCGCCCCGAAGGGCGCGCGTGCTAGCCGGGGAAGCGCTTCCCGGTCACTGAAGACTCAGGGTCTCCTTTAGGATCTTCGGCGTGACGAAGACCAACAGCTCGGAGTTCTCGTCCTTGACCGCGTGCTCCTTGAACAGCTGGCCGACCGCCGGCAGATCCGCAAAGAAGGGGATCTTGTTGTAGTTGTTGGTCTTGTTGCGCTCGAATATGCCGCCCAGCACCACCGTCTCGCCGTTGCCGACGAGCACCTCGGTCTCAACCTTCTGGGTGTTGATCGGCGGCTCGCCGTTGACCGCCCGACTGAAGTCCGGGATGTCCTTCTTGACCGCGAGCGTCATGAAAATCCGGTCATCGGGGGTGATCTGGGGCGTCACCTCCAATTGGAGCACGGCCTCCTTGAACGTTGCGGCCGTCGCACCGCTGGAGGTAGCCAGCTGGTATGGGATCTCGACCCCGGACTTGATGGTCGCCTTGCTCTGATTGGCGGTGACCACCCGCGGGCTCGAGATGATGTCCGCCTTGCCTTCCTGCTCGGCGGCACTCAGCTCGAGCTGGAGCAGAAACGAGCCCACCTTGCCGATCAGGAAGTTTACGGCGCCCGTAGCCCCGGCGGCCGGCAGGTTGACCATCAGATTCTCGGCAGTACCGCCCCCGGTCGAGATGCCGGCCGGCACCCCCATGAACAGGCCGGTGTTCAATGCGGCGGTGCCGTCAAGCGGCCCCGGCTGGCCACCCGCGACGAGGAGCTCCGTGCCGTTGCCTATGTTGTTGGCACGGTTGAAGCCAAACCGTACGCCTAGATCACGGGTAAAGTTGTCGTTCGCCAGGACGATGCGCGATTCGATCAGCACCTGCCGAACCGGTATATCGAGCTTGTGCACCATGCGGCGGATATCCTCCAGGTTGGCCTCGGTATCCTGGACCAAGAGGGTATTCGTGCGCTCGTCGGTGGTCACGTTCCCGCGCGAGGACAAGAGGCGGTTATCTTTGGATTTCAACAGCTTCGCAAGGTCCGCCGCCTTGGCGTAGTTGATCTGCATGTACTCGGACACCAGTGGGGCGAGCTCCTCGACCTGCTTCTTGGACTCCAGCTCGAGCTTCTCGCGAGCGGCGATTTCTTCGGTGGGCGCGACCAGGATCACGTTCCCGTTCTTGCGCATCGACAGCCCTTTGGTCTTGAGGATGATGTCCATGGCCTGGTCCCAAGGCACGTTCTGGAGCCGCAGGGTGATGTTGCCACGCACCGTGTCGCTCACCACCATGTTCAGCCCCGTGAAATCGGCGAGCAGCTGAAGGACGGACCGCACCTCGATGTCCTGGAAGTTCAGCGAGAGCCGTTCTCCGGTGAACACCTTCTTGCGCAGCTCCTGCTCCTGCTTCTCGGCCGGCGTCAGCGGACGAACCTCCACGGTGAATTGATTGTCGGCCTGGTAGGCCAGGTGCTCGTAGGTGCCCTGCGGAGTGATCACCAGCTGGACGTCCTTGCCTTTGCGCCGTACCTCCATCGAGGTAATGGGCGTCGCAAAATCGGTGACGTCAAAGCGGCGCATGAGGGTGTCTGGAAGCGCGGTGTCGGCGAAAACCGCGACCAGCTTCCCGGCCTGCTGCTGCAGATCGACCGCCGTATTGGGGTCGCTCAGTGTCACGATGACGCGGCCTTCGCCGCCGGGGCCTCGCCGGAAGTCCACGTTCTCGATCGACCGCCCGGCAGCCTGTCCGGGTGCCGACTTGGCGGCGCTCGAGGCCTCGATGACCGCAGGGTGGGCCGCGCGCGCGGACTTGGTGGCGGTACGCGCGCCGGAAACGGTCACCAGGGCGCGACCATCCACCATCTTTATCTCATGGGGCGCAGCGCTGACCAGGTTGACCACCACCCGGGTACGGCCCCCGGCCTCCACCGCGGTCACGCGACGCACCGGACCCATGTTGACCTCGACGGTCTTCTTCGGCAGCTGTAAGCCGACCCCGTCGAAGTCGAGCACGATGCGGGCGGGATTGTCCGTGGTGAAGCTTCTCGGCTCTCCCAAAGGCGCGGACCCGGTGACAATGACCTGGACGGTGTCCCCGGGCAAGGCGGCTAAGTCGATGCCGGTGATGGCGTTGGCGCCCTCGGCCCGCGCGAGGCCCACGGCGAACGCCAAGACGACAAAGAGCGAAGCGAGGACCCAGACTGGGTACGACCGGGTCGGCTGATGCACGGACTCGGCGGCTCGACCGGTTATCCGAATGTAATTGCTGATCATTCGTTTGCCCCTCACATTATTCGGTCAGTTCCAGCGAAGCCTGCCGCTCCCGGTAGCCACCTTGACCATCTGGCACTATCTCCGTCAACTCGATCTTGTTCTCGGTGATGCGGCTGATCTGTCCGTTGTTCTGCCCTAGATAGTTCCCCGCCTTGACGCGATGGATCACCCGGTCTTTTGAGCGAACAAGCGCCCACCGCACCCGCTGCTGCTCGAGTGTGCCGACCATGCGCAAAGAATCGAGGGGAAACTGCTCGAGCTCCTCCTTCGGGCGGAGGAAGTCCGGATGCGGGCCGGAAGACTTGGGCTGCTGGGCCTGCTCCTGCGCGCCTGCGACGGGAGAGAAAGGGTCGGGCCTGTCGCCGGCGACATAGGTGAAGGTCTCGATCTGGCGGATCTCGGGAATAGGCTCGATTGGCGCGGTAGGGCGAGACTTGACTTGCTGAACATAAGCCTGGAGGTCCTGCATGCTGCCGCCCGTGCAACCGCCCAGGGCGACGGCCCCCGAGCACGCCAGAAAAAGGTATCGAAGATGCCCGCGTGCGCGCATCGTCACTTCCCTCCCTCATCCAGGTAGCGATAGGTCTTCGCGGTGGCCTTCATCGCCAGAATCGGCAGCCCGTCCTTGCCACGGCCACGCGGGGTAATCTCCACATCGTGAATGGTGACGATGCGCGGCAAGGCCGCCAGACCGCTGACGAAATTCCCGAATTGGTGGTAGCCGCCCTGCACCTCGACCTGGATCGGCAGCTCGGCGTAGAACTCCCGGGAAATCTCGCCCCCCGGCTTGAACAGCTCAAACTCGAGGCCGGCCGCCAGACCGGTCTGGGATACGTCGACGAGCAGCGAGGCGACCTCGGTCTTGTTGGGCAATTGCCGAAGCATGGCGCCGAACGATTGCTTCATCTCCTCCAGTTGCTGCTTGTACTTGTCGACATTGACGACCTTGGCCTGCTTTTGCTCAAACTCGGCTTTCAGCACCTTTTCCTGACGCTGTTCCCGGTCGAGCGACGCGAGCTGGTCCTTGCTGAGAAACCAGTACCAGGCGAATCCGACCAACCCACACAGGATCAGCACGAGTGCGGCCTTGACCGGGACCGGCCATTGCCCTATCTCGTTGAAGTCGAGCTGATTCAGTTCGTTCAGCTTCATCGGTCGCCCCTTCCCCCCACCTCAGATCGCGCCTGCGCCCTAGACCATCCCCGGCTCACTTCCCTGCGGCAGCCGGGGCTTCCTCCGTAGTAGCCGACTTGGGTGACTGCTGCATGGCCACGAGAGTGAACTTGACGGGCTCCAGTTGGGTTTTCGGCCCACGGCTTTCCGCGATGCTCAGACTCGGCTTGCCCAGCCAGGGGGACGCCTCGATGTTGCGCATCAGCGCCGAGATGCGCGCATTGGACTGCGCCTGTCCTTCCATCGTGACTTGTGTACCCCGCTGGACGACCTTCGTCAGATAAAGGCCTTCCGGCAAGACCTTTACCATCTCGTCGAACAGATGGACAACCTGAGGGCGGCTGCTCTGCAGCTGCTCGATGACCTTCATCCGCGCCAGGAGCCGATTCTTGACGTCATCCAGATCCCGGATCGCTCGGAGCTGCTTATCGACTTGGGCGATCTCGGTCTTCAGAAAATCGTTGCGCTTCTGCTGGTATTCGATCCGCCCCTGGATATAGATATATGAATAGCCGCCGAGCAGGACGGTGATGAGCACGGCCCCGCCTAGCATTACGCCAAACTCGCGCTGGCGCTGCTTGCGCTGAATCTCTCGCCATGGCAACAGGTTGATTCGCGCCATCAGTCGAAGCTCCTCAGTGCGAGCCCGCAGGCGATCATCAGCGATGGGGCGTCATTGCTGAGGCTCTGGGCCTTGACGCGTGACGACACCGACATGCTCGCGAACGGATTGGCGATCAGCGCCGGGGTACCGATCTTCTCCTCCATGAGCTCGTCGATCCCGGGGATCGAGGCACAGCCGCCCGCCAGCACCACCAGATCCACACTGTTGTAAGGGCTCGCGGAGTAGAAGAACTGCAGCGCGCGGCTCACTTGCTGGGCCATCGCCTCCTTGAACGGCTCAAGGACCTCCGGCACGTAATTGTCCGGCAGGCCCCCTTGCTTCTTCGCCATGCCCGCCTCTTCCACGGACAGCCCATACCGGCGCTGAATCTCTTCGGTCAGCTGGCGACCGCCGAAGTTCTGCTCCCGAGTGTAGATGATCTTGTTGCTGTGCAGGACGTTGAGCGTGGTGTTCGTAGCGCCGATGTCCGCAACAGCGATGCTCTGGTCCAGGCCGCGGTCCGGCCATTGCTCGACAAGCAGCGTACAGGCGTTCTCCATCGCATAGGCTTCGATGTCCACGACCGCCGGAGTCAACCCGGCCAGCTCCAGCGCGGTGACGCGGTCATCCACGTTCTCGCTACGGGAAGCGGCGAGCAGCACGTCCAGCAGCTCGGGGTTCTTCTCCGAAGGGCCAAGCACCTCGAAGTCCAGATTCACCTCCTCAAGCGGGTACGGGATGTACTGATCCGCCTCGAGCTGGATCTGGGCCTCCATCTCGCGGTCCGAGAGGGAGGCAGGCATGCTGATGATCTTGGTGATCACAGCCGAGCCGGAGACCGCGACCGACGCGTGCCGCGCTTTGGTGCCTGAACGTCGGATGACAGCCTTTACGGCCTCACTCACGGCATCGACGTCCGCGATATTCTTCTCGACGACCGCATTAGCGGGAAGCGGCTCCACAGCGTAGCTCTCTACCCGGTACTGGGTACCGGAGCGCCCCGCGGAGCGACTCAGCTCGAGCAGCTTTACCGCTGTGGAGCTGATGTCCAGCCCAAGGGTAGGCACCTTTCTTGACCCGAATAGAGGCATCGCGGCTTACCGTGTCAGTGAGGTCCTGGAATCAAGCGCGCCGGGCGCGGCAATTAAGGGTTATTCTAATAAGAGTGCTTAACTATATAGCAGCAAATAAATTTCTTGTGAAGTTGTTTTTTCCAAACAGACAGCGCCCTCCGTGCTCTTTTTGCTAATATGTCCGGCCGGCGGCCAAGTTATTGTCGCGGCCGCCCTCCACCTAATACTGTGAACTGGCGCATGAAGTGGGTATCTAGGCTCTGGAGACTGATGCTCTGGCTGCTTCTCGCCAGTGCCCTGGCGGTGGGCGGGACCATCGGGGCCATCTACGTGTACGTGGTGCCCACGCTCCCGGACACGAGCGAGCTGCGCGACGTGCGGTTCCAGGTTCCGCTTCGGGTGTACTCACGGGAGCACAAGCTGATTGCGGAATTCGGGGAAATGCGCCGCATCCCTCTTCGGTACGACGAGATTCCGAAACGCATGGTCCAGGCGTTCGTCGCCGCTGAGGATGATCGATTCTTCGAGCACCCCGGGGTCGACATCCAGGGGCTGACTCGGGCGGGCCTCCAGCTGATACTTACCGGAGAACGCCGCCAGGGGGGTAGCACCATCACCATGCAGGTGGCGCGCAACTTCTTCCTGTCCCGGACCAAGACCTTCAGCCGCAAGCTCAACGAGATCCTCCTTGCCCTGCAAATCGACCGTGATCTGTCCAAGGAGGAGATCCTCGAGCTGTATCTGAACAAGATCTACCTCGGGAATCGCGCCTATGGCGTGGGCGCCGCGGCACAGGTTTACTACGGGGGGAGCGTCGCCGAGCTCGACCTCGCCCAAACCGCCATGATCGCCGCGCTCCCGAAGGCCCCCTCCCGAGTCAACCCGGTCGCATCTCCCGAGCGCGCCATTGAGCGGCGCAACTACGTGCTCGGGCGCATGGCCGAGCTTGGCTTCGTCAGCAAAGAGGAGGCCTCCCGGGCGATGCGAGCTCCGGTCACGGCCCGTCTGCATACCGCCGGCGCAGAGGTCGACGCGCCCTACGTGGCCGAGATGGCTCGCTCGGAGATGGTCGAGCGCTATGGTCGGGACGCATACACCAACGCCTACGAGGTATTCACGACTCTGGACGCCCGGTTCCAGGAGGAGGCCACCGCGGCCTTACGGGGGGCTTTGGACGACTATGACCGGCGCCACGGGTACCGCGGACCGGAGGGCCACGTGGACATCGGCGCCGCAGATGCGCCTGGGCATTGGGCTGAGCTGCTGTCCGAGCGCCAGCCCGTCGGCAGTCTCCTACCGGCCCTGGTCGTTGGCGTCGAGGACAACAGCGTCAAGGTGGCCCTGAAGGACGGCGGCACGGAGACGATAGACTGGGACGGACTGAAATGGGCCGCACCGCTGATCGACGAGAATCGCCGCGGCGCCGCGCCGAAGACGGCCGGCGAGGTGCTCAAGCGGGGCGACTTGATCAGAATTCAGGCAATCGAAGGCTCAGGGGACAAAGAGCCGCGGCGCTGGCGCCTCGCCGAGGTGCCGGCGGTGGAAGGGGCCATGGTGGTCGTCGATCCCACCGACGGGGCAATCCGGGCCCTGATCGGCGGCTACGACTTTGCGCAGAGTAAATTCAACCGGGTGACCCAGGCCCATCGCCAGCCAGGCTCAGGCTTCAAGCCGTTCATCTACTCGGCGGCGCTGGAGGCCGGGTTTACCCCGGCCAGCCTCATCAACGACGCGCCGGTCGTTTTCGCCGACGCCGGCACCGAAGAGGCCTGGCGACCGGAGAACTACAGCCGCCAATTCTTTGGTCCAACGCGCTTGCGGGTGGCCCTCGCCAAGTCCCGAAACCTGGTCTCGATCCGCCTGCTCCGGGCCATCGGGATCGACCGGGCGATCAGTCACGCCGCACTGTTCGGGTTCGACCCGGACGAGCTGCCCAGGAACCTCTCTCTGGCGCTCGGGACCGCCTCCGTGACGCCGCTACAGATGGCCCGCGGGTTCGCTGTCCTGGCCAACGGCGGGTTCAGGGTGGAGCCTTACCTGATCAACCGCATCGACCTGGAAGGTCAAGGCACCGTCTTTCAGGCCGACCCGGCCAGGGTATGCAAGACATGTGAAACGCCTGTGGCATCCTCACCGGCTGAGGGCGCAAGCGCTTCGACGCCGGCGGCCAATCCAACCCTCACAGCGGCTCAGCCCGCGACCCAGGCCCAGTCGCAGGCACAATCGCAGTCGCAGCAGCCGGGACATGTCGCCCCTCGGGTGATCTCTCCCGAGAACTATTACGTGATGAACTCCATGCTGCGCGGGGTGATCCGCGAAGGGACCGCAGTCAGAGCGCGATCACTGGGGCGCAACGACATCGCGGGCAAGACGGGGACCACCAACGACCAGCGCGACGCCTGGTTCAACGGGTTTCATCCGACCCTGGTGGCCATCGTCTGGGTGGGGTTCGACAACTTTGCCCCCTTGGGTCGGGCGGAGACCGGCGGGCACGCCGCTCTTCCCGCATGGATCGCCTTCATGGGACAGGCCCTGAAAGGGGTGCCCGAGGAGCTGCCGGTGATGCCGCCGGACATGGTCACGGTGGGGATCGATCCAGCCACGGGCCGACGGGCGGCGCCCGGCGCGACAGATGCGATCTTCGAGGTGTTTCGCGCCGACCAGGTGCCTGCTGCTGCCGGGCCGGCGGGGCCGGCAGCAGGCAAGGGCGAGGCCGGGGTGGTCGAGAGCCTCTTCTGAGGTGCTCCCATGACAATCAGCGAGCCCCGAGACACACTCAGACAGCGGCTTGCCTATGAGGCCGCCAGAATCGCGGCGGACGAGCAGCTGCCCAATCTGGCCAAGGCGTGCAGAAAAGCGGCCGCAAGGCTCGGGTGCGCGAACCGGCGATCCTGGCCGACCCGGGAGGAGATCGAGGAGGCGCTGCGATGCCACCACCGGCTGTTCCAGGGCGAGACTCAACGGGAATCGTTAACTCAGCTCCGTCTTCGGGCCCTGGACGCCATGAGCGCCTTCGCAGCGTTCAAGCCCCACCTCGTCGGCGCCGTGCTGGACGGCACCGCTCCCCGCCACTCCCCCATCGAGCTGCACCTGTTCGTCGATGATCCCACAGCGGTGGCAGCACACCTGGCCAGGCTGCGGATCCCCTGGCGCGACGCGCAGAAGACGCTCCGGTTCGGGGGCCGACACAGGCGCACCCTGCCGGCGTTTCGCTTTCAGGCGGGTGACACCACGGTCGAGCTGGTCGTGTTCGACGAAAAGGGACGGCGAGAGGCACCACTGGCTCCGGGGGACCGTCGGGCCATGGCACGGGCGGACCTCCAGGCCGTCCGCCGGTTGCTGGAGCGCTCGGACCCGGCCCAAGAAGAGCCTCAGTATCCGCGGGAAGGGCCTTAGCCGGCCGGGCGCCGCGCGGCCTCGAGCGCCTCAGGGCTCCGAGATCGGGACATAGTCGCGTATCGAGGCGCCGAGGCTCTTGTCGGTGAGGGTCACGAGCTTGTCGGACACCGCGTCTCTCCTGTCCGGCCTGGTCGATAGATCCACCGGAGGCTGCGGCAAGTCCACAGTCTCGCACGGTTCCCACAGGGTCCTGGAGCGGAGCCCCCCTCACCCGAGGCGGGCGATATCGGCGCGCACCGCCGCGACGGAGGCGGAGAACTGTCGGGCCTCGAGCTCGTCGAGATCCAGCTCGATGATCGACTGCAGGCCACCCTTCGCAAGCACACAGGGTACGCCCATGGCGACATCGTGCTCGCCGTATTCCCCTTCCAGCATGGCGACACAGGGCAGCAGCCGGCGCCGGTCGTGGCTGATCGCGTCCACCATGGCAGCTACCGAGGCCCCGGGGGCATCATAGGCGCTGCTCAGCTTGCGCAGCGCCAGGATCTCGGCGCCGCCGTTGCGGGTGCGCGCGATGATCTCCTCGATCCGCTCCGGGGACACGAACCGGGAGAGCGGGATGCCGTTGATCGTGCAGAAGCGCGGCAGCGGCACCATGGTGTCGCCATGGCCACCGAGGACGATCGTTGTGATGTCGCGCGCGGAAAAGCCGGTCTCCAGGGCAATGAAGCTCGCCATGCGCGAGGAATCGAGCACTCCGGCCTGACCGAGCACCCGGCGGCGATCCCAACCGGTGAGCCGCCAAGCACGGTAGGTAAGGACGTCCACCGGATTGCTTACGATCAGCAGGATGGAGTCCGGCGCGTAGCGCTGAACGTCCGCGACGATGGCGTCGAGGATCTCGACGTTGACCTGCAGCACGTCGGATCGGGACATCCCGGGCTTGCGGGGGAGCCCGGCAGTCACCACCACCAGCTCCGCGCCGGCCATGGCCCGGGGCTCATTGCTCCCGTACACGCGGGTATCAAAGCCAAAGAAAGGGGAGGTCTGAAACACGTCCAGGGCCACACCCTGAGGCACGTCCTCACGCACATCTACGAGCACGACTTCGCGGCAAAGCTCCTGCTTCGCAAGAAACTGCGCCGTCGTCTCGCCAACCCGGCCTGCACCGATGATGGCAACCTTATCCATCGCCCCTCCGCATGGCTTGGCTGGCAAGGAGCCAGGTCGGCTCGGGATGCCGACTCCTTGGAGAATAGCTCAGCGCCATCGGGGCGAGGGCCACTCAACCCTCGCCCGGCTGAGGGTAATGAGCCGGGTACGGCGCGCGGGCGACCCCCGAGCGCACTGCTGCCCGCGCCACCGCGGCCGAGACCTCGCGCCTCAGGCGCGGGTCCAGCGGCTTAGGGATGAAGTAGCTGGGACCGAAGCTCAGGGCATCCAGGCCATAAGCGCCGAGCACCTCCGAGGGCACCGGCTCGTGGGCAATCCGCTGCAGCGCGCGCACCGCCGCGATCTGCATGTCTTCGTTGATGCGACGCGCCCGAACGTCGAGCGCACCCCTGAAGATGTACGGGAAGCCCAGCACGTTGTTGACCTGGTTGGGATAGTCGCTGCGCCCGGTCGCCATGATCAGATCGCCGCGCACGGCACGAGCGACCGCGGGGCGGATCTCGGGCACCGGATTGGATAGCGCAAACACGATCGGCCTTGGCGCCATGGAAGCGAGCATCCCACGGGTCACAAGATCGGGACCGGACACGCCGATGAAAACATCGGCACCCGCCATGGCATCGGCGAGCGAGCGTTTCTCGGTACCGGCGGCGACGGCCCATTTAAAAGGATTGAGGTCCTTGCGTCCAGTATGGATCACACCGGCGCGATCGACGGCATAGATGCGCTCCCGGCGGGCACCCAGCGTGGAAAGGAGCCGGATGGTGGCGATGCCGGCGGCGCCTGCACCCAAGCACACAATGAGAACGTCGTCGATGCTCTTGCCCTGGAGCTCGAGGGCGTTGAGCAGCCCAGCCGCGGTGATGATGGCGGTGCCATGCTGGTCGTCGTGAAACACGGGGATGTCCAGCTGATCGATCAGGGCTTGCTCGATTTCGAAACAGTGGGGTGCGGCGATGTCTTCCAGGTTGATGCCGCCAAAGGTGGGGGCAATACGCACCACGGTGTCGATGAATGCCTGGGGGTTCTTGGCCTTCACCTCGATGTCGTAAACGTCGATCCCGGCGAACCGCTTGAACAGCACACCCTTGCCTTCCATCACCGGCTTGCCGGCGAGGGGCCCGACCGCGCCCAGACCGAGCACCGCCGTGCCGTCGGTGACCACCGCCACCAGGTTTCCCTTGTTGGTGTACAGGTAGGCCGCTTCGGGGTCCTCGGCGATCCGCCGCACCGGCTCGGCGACCCCGGGGGTATAGGCGAGAGAGAGGTCGCGCTGGGTCTCCGCGGGCTTGGTGATGCTTACCTGCAGTTTTCCCGGCGTCGGCTCCGCGTGGTAGACGAGGGCGGCCCGATTGAGCTCACCGTCTTCGTTCTGGCTGTCGATCGCGTCGCTCATGAAGTTTGGTCCATTGAAGGCGAATCGGTGCAGGGCCGCCGCGGGCGCGACCGGCAGGCAAGGTCAGGCCGGCACAAGAGGCCTCCCCGAACGAAAAAGGCACCCCGGGGGTGCCTTTTGCGGGGCCTGACGTCCAAATCGGGGTCAGCGTCTGTATTTCTTCCGAAACTTGTCGACGCGACCCGCCGTGTCCACGATCTTCTGTCGGCCAGTGTAAAAGGGATGGCAGGCCGAGCAGACCTCGACGTGCAGGTCGTGGCCGAGGGTGGAGCGAGTGGCGAACTCGTTCCCACAGCTGCAGCTGACCTTCACCTCCTTATACTCGGGATGGATTTCGGCTTTCATCTTCGCCTCGCTTGATCCGATGGGCGCCCGGCGCCCCGACCCAAAGGCGCAAGATTATGGACCATGCGACACCCATACGCAAGTCTACATGATCCTCCGTGTCCGCGACCACGGCGATCTTGGCCCAAGGCGCGACGCGCCTCGCCGCCCATTGCGAGAGAGGGTCTCGTCAGGACTTGCGGTGGAACCGCAACACGTTGGCGTGGGACTGCGACAACGCCTCCGATACGCCCGCCAACGGACGTGGGGCTCTCAGGCTGTCCAACAAGCCGCCCTTGCCAAGTAGGCTGTCCCACATCATGCCCGACAGCCGCCGGCAGGCCTCCAACGGGGAGGGGGCCCGATTACGCTCCTGGTCGATGCGCCACTGCAAGGCCTCCAGGCGGATCCGGCGGCGGGGGGGGGCACGCTCGATCAGCCGGCGGACCTGTTGCCGGCGCAACGCCTCGAAGGCCCGCGGATCGCTCCGGGCAAGGGCCGCCCACTCGTTGAAACTCTCGTGGAAACTACGGTTCTCTCTCATGGATGCTCAATCCGCCCTGAGTGCGCCACCCGAGCTACCCTGGTCCGCTTGCCGCGTCGCCGAACATTCAGGATGCCATGCGGTAGCAGGAACGAGCGGCGGCATAGTTCACGTTTCGACCCAATGCCGGCACCCTCCCGAAGCCATGGTGCAGCGCCAACCCGAGGCCGCAGATTCAGGTCTGGCGCCCATCGGAGGGACACCGGGGTGTCCGGACTCCACGATCAAAGGCTAGTCGAGGGTGGCGCTATTGTCAGATCGGTCCGGCGGCCGATAGGCGAATGGACCGTGCGGCTGGGGCAAGCTCAGCGCACTGCCGCATCGGTGTCGACGAGGAACAGGGCGACCAGGTCATTCAGGAACCTGTATCCCAGCGGGGAGGCGCGCAGCGCCCCGAGGGTCGGATCGATCAGCCCCCGGAATCGGGCCTCCTCCAGCGGCAGGGCAAGGAGATCGTAACAAAGGCCGGTACGGGCGCCGAAGAGCTCGGCGGGAACGCCGTGCCTGAGCCGCAGCGCATTGAGAGCAAACTCGAAGACCAACTCCGGCGCGGTCGGAGACCGACGCCCCGCCAGGACCGCGGAGGAGCCGGCCGCATCAAGGAACCGGTGAGGGTCGCGGACTCGCCGTGCCCGGCTCACCCGTCCGGCCCCGAGAGTGAGCTTGCCGTGGGCGCCCGGACCTATCCCCAGATAGTCGCCGAACTCCCAATAATTAAGATTGTGCCGACAGCGACGCCCGGCGCGCGCATACGCGGACACCTCGTACTGGGAGAGCCCCGCGGCCTCCAGCAGGTCCTGGGCCTCGGTGTGAATCAGGTCCGTCAGGTCGTCGTCCGGCAGCAGCGGCGGGGTGCGGTCGAATGGCGTATTGGGCTCGATCGTGAGCTGGTAGAAGGAAAGGTGCTCCGGCCCGAGCGCCAGCGCCGTCCGGACGTTGTTCAAGGCGCTGTCGACATCCTGCCCCGGCAAGCCGAACATCAGGTCGAGATTGAGATTCTCGAACCCTGCCCTGCGGGCCCACCGAAACGCCTGCTCCGCCTCGTCCGGGCCGTGGATACGGCCCAAAGCCTGGAGGGATCGGGCGTCGAAGCTCTGCACACCGATCGAGAGACGGTTGACCCCGGCCGCCCGATAGTCCGCAAACCGCGCCGCGTCCGCCGTCCCGGGATTAGCCTCCATCGTGATCTCGATGTCCGGGGCCAAATCGGCGCGCCGACGCACGCCATCGAGCAACCGCCGCAATGCCTTGCCGGGCAGGAGGCTCGGAGTACCGCCTCCGATGAAGATGGTCTGCAGGGGCCGATCCGCAGCGTCCTCCAGCTCGAGCTCGAGATCTGCGAGCAGCGCATCGACGTAGGGCTCCCAAGCGATCGGGCCGCGCTGGGCGTGGGAGTTAAAGTCGCAGTAAGGGCACTTGCGCACACACCAGGGGACGTGAACGTAGAGCCCCACGGGGATGGGGCCAAACTGCGCGACCGCTGTATCCGAACACGGGTGCAGGTCCACAGGGGGCTCTTGGCTCGGGGTCCTCAGGACCCCGGAGCGCGGCTCCTCGCCAGCACCCGCGTCAGACCGGCTGGAGGTTCGCATACGCAAGCACCAGCCACTTGGAGCCGGCCCCCTCGAAATGGACCTGCACCCGCGCCGACGCACCCTGTCCCTCGGCGTTGAGCACTACGCCCTCGCCGAACTTGGGATGGGCCACGCGCTGGCCGAGCGAGAGACCGCCGACGCGCTGGTCCGCCGGCCAGGGAGCGGCGGGGGCCAAGTAGGGGCGCGACACGGCTGGGCGCGACCGCACCTCCTCGATCACCGAGGTCGGAATCTCGCGCAGAAAGCGAGAGGGCAGGGGGTAGGTCTCGGTCCCGTGCAGCCGCCGGCTCTCCGCATAGGCCAGATAGAGCTGCTCCATCGCGCGGGTCATTCCGACATAGCAAAGCCGACGCTCTTCAGCGAGCCGGTCCGGGTCCTCCGCAGACATCGCATGGGGGAACAGGCCTTCTTCGACACCGACCAGGAAGACCAGGGGAAACTCCAGGCCCTTGGCCGAATGCAGGGTCATCAGCTGGACGCAGTCCTCCCACTCCGGGGCCTGGGTGTCGCCGGCCTCGAGCGCGGCATGGGCCAGAAAGGCGTCCAAGGCTGAAGGCCGGGCCTGAGCCACCGCCACCCCGTCATCAGCTTCGGGTGCACCCGCCGATGGCGCTTGCTCGTCCCCTGATGGCTCGAACTGGCGGGCCGCGTTGACCAGTTCCTCCAGATTTTCGACCCGATCCTGACCCTTGCCGTCGCGGCTCTTCAGGTAGTGGTCCGGAAGGCCGCTCGCCTCGATGACCCCGGCGGCGAGGTCGCCGAGATCCAGCCCCCCGGTCTGGGCCGCGGTCTCCTCGATCCGGTCGAGGAACCCCCGCAGGGCGCCGGCGGCTCGGGCGGACATGCTCCCTGCGGAGACCAGCTCGACGGCGGCGCGCCACAGCGAACAGCCAAAATCGCGCCCGTGGGCACGCAGGGCATCGAGGGTGCGCGCCCCTACGCCGCGGGGCGGCTGGCCGACGGCCCGTTCAAAGGACCCGTCATCGTCGCGGTGGGCGACCAGGCGCAGGTAAGCGAGCGCGTCCTTGACCTCGGCCCGCTCGAAAAAACGCAGGCCGCCGTAGACGCGATAGGGTATGCCCGCTTGCAGCAGCGCCTCTTCGAGCTGGCGAGACTGGGCGCTGGTGCGGTAGAGCACCCCGCTTTCGCTGCGTCGATGCCCCTGCTCCACGGATCGGCGGATGCGCTCGACGACGAACCGCGCCTCGTCGACCTCGTTGAAGGCGGCATAAACGCGGACCGGTTCCCCGTCGGCACCCTCGGTCCAGAGATTCTTGCCCAGCCGCGAGGGATTATTGGCGATAACGGCGTTGGCCGCCTTGAGGATGTTGGCGGTGGAGCGGTAATTCTGCTCCAGGCGGATCAGGGTCGCCGAGGGAAAATGCCGGCGAAAATCCTGGATGTTCTCGACCCGGGCGCCACGCCAGCCGTAGATCGACTGGTCGTCGTCACCGACCACGAACAGGTTGTCCCTCTCGCCCGCCAGGAGCCTGAGCCAGGCATACTGGATAGCGTTGGTGTCCTGGAACTCGTCGACCAGGATATGCGCGAAACGGTCGCGGTAGTGACCGAGAATGTCGGGGCGATCCCGCCAGAGCTCGTGGGCCCGCAAGAGCAGCTCCGCGAAATCCACTTGCCCGCCACGCCGACAGGCCTCCTCGTAGGCGCCGTAGACGCGGATCATCTGGCGCTGAAAGGGATCGCCCGCATCGTCCAGATGACTCGCCCGCCGTCCCTCGTCCTTCTGGGAGTTGATGAACCACTGGGCCTGACGGGGCGGCCACCGGGCATCATCCAGACCCAGCTCACGCAGCACGCGCTTGAGCAGCCTGATCTGGTCGTCGGCGTCCAGGATCAGGAATCCCTGGGCAAGGCCCGCGTCCTCGCAGTGGGCGCGCAACAGCCGATGCGCCAACCCGTGGAAAGTGCCGACCCACATGCCGGCGACGGGCACCCCGAGCAGGTGCTCGATGCGATGTCGCATCTCGCGGGCCGCCTTGTTGGTGAAGGTGACCGCGAGGATCGACCAGGGGGAGACATGCTCGACTTGCAGCAGCCAAGCGATGCGGTGGACCAGCACGCGGGTCTTGCCGGACCCGGCGCCGGCGAGCACCAGTGTGCTGCCGGCGGGGGCGGTCACGGCCTCGCGCTGGGCATCGTTGAGTCCTTCGAGGAGGTGGGAGACGTCCATCACGCCATTGTACCAGCGGGCTCGAAGGCCGCGGCCCGAGTCGATCCCGACGGGGTAAGGCGCCGCCGGTGCGCGGCTATTCGACCGTCACCGACTTGGCCAGATTGCGCGGCTGGTCGACATCCGTGCCCTTGAGGACGGCGACATGGTAGGCGAGCAGCTGCAGTGGGATGGTGAATGCGATCGGGTCCGTGATCCCATCGCCAACCGGGAACCGCAGGACCCTGACGCCGTCCCCTGCCTCCAGCGGGACCGAGTCGGCGGCAAACACATAGAGCTGGCCGCCTCGGGCGCGTACCTCTTCCAGATTCGACTTAAGCTTTTCAAGCAGCTTGTTGTTGGGGGCCACCGCCACCACCGGCATCGCGGCATCGATCAGGGCGAGGGGCCCATGCTTGAGCTCGCCCGCCGGATAGGCCTCGGCGTGGATGTAGGAGATCTCTTTGAGCTTGAGCGCCCCCTCCAGCGCGATCGGGTAGTGCTCGCCACGCCCCAGGAACAGCGCATGGCGCTTGTCGCCGAAACGCTCGGCCAGCAGGGCGACCTCGGAATCCCCTGCGAGCATGGCCTCGCATGCGGCCGGCAGGGCCCGCAGCGCCGAGACGATGCGCGCCTCGGTAACCGCATCGATACGCTCGCACCGGCGTCCGATGGTGACGACCAGCAGCAGAAGCGCCACCAGTTGGGTGGTGAAGGCCTTGGTCGAGGCCACCCCGATCTCCGGGCCCGCATGGGTCAGTAAGACCAGCTCGGATTCGCGCACCAGCGAGCTCTCGGGCACGTTGCAGATCGCCAGCGTGGCGCTGAAGCCCAGGGCCTTCGCCTGACGCAGGGCGGCCAGGGTGTCGGCCGTCTCGCCGGACTGGGAGACGGTGACGAACAGCGTATCCTCGGCCACCACCTGGGGCCGGTACCGGAACTCGCTGGCAACCTCGACCTTGCAGGGGATGCCGGCGATCCCCTCCATCCAATAGCGGGCGACCAATCCCGCATGGTAGCTGGTCCCGCAGGCGACGATCTGCACGGCGCGGACGCGGGTGAAGAAATGCTCGGCTTCCGGTCCGAACGCCGCGGCCAGCACCCGATCGTCTCCGATCCTGCCCTCGAGCGTCTCCGTGATGGCCCGGGGCTGCTCGTAGATCTCTTTCAGCATGAAGTGGCGAAACTCGCCGCGATCGGCAGCATCCGCGGAGAGCCCCGACTCCTTGATCGGTCGCTCCACCGGATTTCCGGTAGCGTCGAAGATCCGCACCACTTGCCGGGTGATGTCCGCGAGATCGCCGTCTTCCAAGAAAATAAAGCGCTGGGTCACGGGCAGCAGGGCGAACACGTCCGAGGCGATGAAGTTTTCGCCGATCCCCAGACCGATGACCAGGGGGCTTCCGTGGCGCGCGGCGACCAGGCGCCCAGGGTCCTGGGCGCAGACCACGCCGAGGGCAAAGGCACCCTCGAGCAGTTTGGTGGCGCCGCGTACCGCCGCGGCCAGGTCGTCGCCGGCCTGCAGGCGGTCGTATACTGCGTGCACGATCACCTCGGTGTCGGTCTCCGACGTGAACTGGTGGCCGGCGGCGCGCTGGGCCGTGCGCAAGGCGTGGTGGTTCTCGATGATGCCGTTGTGGACCAGGGCGACCTGGTCCCCACTCATGTGCGGATGGGCGTTTGCCTCGGAGGGCTCGCCGTGGGTCGCCCACCGGGTGTGTGCAATCCCCGTGCAGCCACGCACGGTCGATCCCCGCAGGGCCGCCTCGAGCTCCCGCACCTTGCCCAGGGTGCGCAGCCGCTGGATCGGCCCGGTCGCATCGAGCAGGGCGATCCCGGCCGAATCGTAGCCGCGGTACTCCAGCCGCTTCAGCCCCTCGATGAGGATCGGCGTGAGATCGCGCTCCGCTACGCCGCCTACGATGCCGCACATGGAGCCATACCTCTCAGTCGGACTTGGATCGCTTCTTGGGGCGTCGCCAACCATCGATGGTGGTCTGACGAGATCGGGTCAGGGTGAGCTTCTCGGGGGGCGCATCGCGGGTGATGGTCGATCCGGCCCCGATGGTCGCGCCCGGCCCGACCGTGACCGGTGCCACGAGCTGGGTATCCGAGCCGATGAAGGCGTTGTCGCCGATCACTGTCCGGTGCTTGTTGGCCCCGTCGTAATTGCAGGTGATGGTGCCGGCGCCGATGTTGACACCGCTCCCGACGCTGGCGTCCCCGACATAGCTCAGGTGGTTGATCTTGGAGCCCTGCTCGACCGCGGAGTTCTTGATCTCGACGAAGTTGCCAATATGGACCCCGTCGGCGAGCCGCGTACCCGGGCGTAGGCGGGCAAAAGGCCCGATACGACAATCCGCGCCGACCGTGCTGTCTTCGATCAACGAGCTCTCGAGCACGCGGGTGCCCGGCCCGATGCGGCTGTTGCGGATGACCGTATTGGCACCCAGATGCACGCCTTCCCCGAGCTCTACGTCGCCCTCGATGACGACATTGATGTCGATGACGAGGTCGCGTCCCGCGACCAGCCGCCCCCGCAGGTCGAAGCGAGCCGGGTCGCAGAGCGTGACCCCGGCGCGCATCAGGGCATCGGCCTGGGAGCGCTGCAGGACGCGCTCGAGTCGGGCCAGCTGGACCCGATCGTTCACACCTTCGACCTCGAGCGGGTCCCTGGGGTGGACCGCCCGGACCTCGACCCCATCGGCCACGGCGAGCCCAACGACATCGGTGAGATAGTATTCGCCCTGGGCGTTGTCCTTGCCCACCCGTGCGAGCCAGGCAGCCAGCCGCGTACGGTCCGCGACCAGCATCCCGGTATTGATCTCGTGGATCTCGCGCTCCGCCGAGCTGGCATCGCGATGCTCGACGATGCGCAGCACGCGCCCGGCAGGGTCGCGCAGGATGCGCCCATAGCCGGTCGGGTCGTCGAGGTGGACGGTGAGCAGCGCCAGGGGGCCGGCATCGGCCGCGTGGATCAGGGCCCCCAGGGTCTCGGCGCCGATCAGGGGCACATCGCCGTAGAGCACGAGCACCCGATCGACGCCCTCCAGGGCCGGCAAGGCCTGGCTGAGCGCATGGGCGGTTCCCTGCTGCTCGGCCTGGAGGACCCAGTGGATGTCAGGGTCCGGCAAGGCCTCTCGCACCTGCTCGCCGCCGTATCCGTGAACGACGGCCAAGCGCTCCGGAAACAGCTCCCGTGCTTTGTCGACGACATGGCGCAGAAGCGGTCTGCCCGCCAGGGGGTGGAGCACCTTGGGCAGCGCGGAGCGCATGCGCGTACCCTGGCCGGCCGCGAGAATCGCGACTCCGAGAGTCACGGACGTCTCCGCGGCCGTCCGCCCACACCGGGCGGCGCCAATGGGGCAAGGGGGGACGCGGTCCACGCCTGCTCGGACCGCGTGAGGCAGCCAACGCCCACTCCCAACGGAGACAGCCCCGCCGCCCGGCATCTGACCGGTCCAGGCCGCTGACGGGGGGGCTTGGCCAACCTCCGGTCGAGCATGCGGCGCAATCGAGCCTGTCTACCGGGCCAAGGTCAATTCAGGGCGCGAGAGCCGCCGCCGGACAGCGCGAGCAGGTCTTCCGGGGTCAGGTCGCGCACCTCTTCGATCCGAACCTTGACCTTGAGGGTCCGCCCGGCCATCGGGTGATTGCCGTCCACGGTCAGCCGTCCGTTCTCGATCTGCGTCACGTAGAAGGCTCTCAGCTCCCCGGTCTCACTCTGCATCGGCACCTCGGCGCCGAGGCGGCGAAATTCCTGGGGGACATTCTCGATGTCGTCGGTGAACATCAGAGACGGATCGTGGAGCCCGAACCCCTGCTCCGGCGGGACCGAGACCTCCACGGTCTCGCCGGCGTGCTTCCCGGCCACGGCCTTGTCCATGCCGCCGATCAGCTCCACGTCGCCACCATGAACATAGCTGACCGGGATGTCGTGCTGCTCCAGGACACGCCCGCCGTCGTCGAAAATTGAATAGGTGAGGGAGACGAGCTTGCCCTTGGTGATCTTGTCGCCGGACATCGAAGAACCTTGGAAATGAAAAAACGGCCCTCCTCGAAGGAGGGCCGTCGCATTCTAGCAGCTTCGGGCCCCTCAGGTGCCGCGCATCTTGCGCAGCTTCTGGATCGTACGCAGCTGCGCCACCGCCTCGGCCAGCTCCGCCTGAGCCTTGGCGTACTCGAAATCCGCCACCCGACCGGCGAGGACCTCCTCGGCCCGGCTCTTGGCCTCCCGGGCCTTGGCCTCGTCGAGATCCCGGGCGCGGGTGGCCGTGTCGGCCAGGATCGTTACCACGTGCGGCTGGACCTCGAGGATCCCGCCAGAGACGTAGAAGTGCTCGATCTCGCTGCCTTTCTGGACCCGCACGTCACCGGGCTTGAGACGCGTGAGCAGGGGTGTGTGCCGGGGCGCTATGCCGACCTCGCCCATCTCGGCCGGCGCGAACACCATCTCGGCCAACCCGGAATGGACCTGGCCCTCTGCGCTCACGATGTCGACGTGGATGGTCATCGCCATGGACTAATCCTCCGGCCGCTCAGGCCTTCTCGGCCTTGGCCGCCGCCTCTTCGATGCCGCCGACCATGTAGAAGGCCTGCTCGGGCAGGTGATCGTACTCACCGTTCACGATCGCCTTGAAGCCAGAGATGGTGTCTTTGAGGGACACGTACTTGCCGGCGGAGCCCGTGAAGACCTCTGCGACGAAGAACGGCTGGGACAGGAAGCGCTGGATCTTGCGCGCCCGGGAGACGATGAGCTTGTCATCCTCGGACAGCTCGTCCATCCCCAGGATCGCGATGATGTCCTTGAGCTCCTTGTAGCGCTGCAAGGTCCCCTGCACCGCTCGCGCGGTCTGGTAGTGCTCCAGACCAACCACGTTGGGGTCGAGGATGCGCGAGGTGGAGTCGAGCGGGTCGACGGCCGGATAGATCCCCAGCTCCGCGATCTGGCGCGACAGCACCAGGGTGGCGTCCAGGTGCGCAAAGGTGGTGGCGGGGGAGGGGTCGGTGAGGTCGTCCGCCGGCACGTACACGGCCTGGAAGGAGGTGATGGAGCCGGTCTTGGTGGAGGTGATGCGCTCCTGCAGCACCCCCATCTCCTCGGCAAGCGTCGGCTGGTAGCCCACGGCCGAGGGCATGCGTCCCAGCAGGGCGGACACCTCGGTGCCCGCTAGAGTGTAGCGGTAGATGTTGTCGACGAACAGCAGGACGTTGCGGCCCTCGTCGCGGAAATACTCGGCCATGGTCAGGCCGGTGAGCCCCACGCGCAGGCGGTTGCCCGGGGGCTCGTTCATCTGCCCGTAGACCAGGGCCACCTTGTCGAGCACGCCCCCTTCCTGCATCTCGTGGTAGAAATCGTTGCCCTCGCGGGTCCGCTCGCCGACGCCGGCGAACACGGAGAAGCCGGAGTGCTCAACCGCGATGTTGCGGATCAGCTCCATCAGCGTGACGGTCTTGCCCACGCCGGCACCGCCAAACAGACCCACCTTGCCGCCCTTCTGGATCGGCATGATGAGGTCGATGACCTTGATCCCGGTCTCCAGGATCTCGGTGGTGGCGGCCTGATCCTCGAACTTCGGGGGGGCGCGGTGGATTGCCCAGCGCTCCTCGGTGCCCACGGGGCCCTTCTCGTCCACCGGCTCACCAAGCACGTCCATGATCCGCCCGAGGGTCGCCTGGCCCACAGGGACCCTGATCGGGGCGCCGGTGCCGGTCGCTTCCAATCCCCGGCGAAGCCCGTCAGTGGAGCCCATCGCGATGGTGCGCGCCACGCCGTCACCGAGCTGCTGCTGCACCTCGAGGGTGAGGCCGGTCGACTCGACCGTGAGCGCCTCGTAGACCTTGGGCATCTGCTCCTTCGGAAACTGCACGTCTACGACGGCGCCGATGATTTGCACCACTTTACCCGAGCTCATTTGCGGTTCCTCTTAAACTCAAAATTCTCTGGTATGGGGCGCCGCCCCTGTCCGGCATCAGGTGACCGCCGCCGCGCCGCCGACGATCTCGGAGATCTCTTGGGTAATGGCCGCTTGGCGGGCCTTGTTGTAGACGAGCTGCAGCTCATCAATGAGGCTCCCGGCGTTGTCGGAGGCAGACTTCATCGCCACCATCCGGGCGGACTGCTCGCAGGCGCCGTTCTCGACCACCCCCTGATAGACGAGCGACTCGATGTAGCGGCTCAGTAGGTTGTCGAGCACTTCCTTGGAGTCCGGCTCGTAGATGTAGTCCCAGTGATGCGCAAGGCGCGCCTCGGGCTCGGCCTGGATCGGTACCAGCTGGTCGACGGTCGGCTGCTGGGTCATGGTGTTGACGAACCGATTGTGGGCCAGGTAGATCCGGTCGATCTCGCTGGCCTCGAAGCCGTCGAGCATGACCTTTACGGCGCCGATCAGGTCGTGCACGTGCGGCGTGTCCCCCAGGTGGGTCGCCTGCGCCCTGATGCGGCCCCCCACGCGCCGGAAGAAACCGAGCGCTTTGGTGCCGATGGTACAGAACTCAACTTCAACGCCCTGGGTCTGCTGCTCCCGGACATGGCGCACCAACAGACGGAACAGATTGTTGTTCAGGCCGCCGCACAGACCCCGGTCCGAGGAAACGATGAGGTAGCCCACGCGCTTGACCTCGCGATCGCGCATGTAGCTGTGGCGGTACTCGGGCCGCGCCTGGGTAAGATGGGAGACGACGTTGCGCATCTTCTCCGCGTAGGGCCTGGAAGAGGCCATACGGTCCTGGGCCTTACGCATCTTCGAGGCCGCGACCATCTGCATCGCACGCGTGATCTTCTGCGTGTTCTTGATCGAGGCTATCTTGGTGCGAATCTCTTTTGCGCCTGCCATGTGTTAGCTCACTGTGATTTGCTGGGCCTCCAGCTGGTAGCTGGTAGCTGTTTACCAGGAATGGCCCGCCTTGAAATCTTTGATGGCCGCATGCAACGCCGCCGAAATCTCTTCGCTGTAGTCCCCCGTCTCGCTGATCTGTTTGACCAGCGCCCCCTGGGCGGAGCGCATGTAGGACTGCAGGGCTTGCTCGAAATCCACCACTTTCTTGACGTTGACGTTGTCCAGGTAGCCCTCGTTGACCGCAAACAGGGATACGGCCATCTCCCCCACGCTGAGCGGGGAGTACTGGGGCTGCTTCATCAGCTCGGTTACTCGCTGGCCGCGCTCGAGCTGCCGGCGAGTGGCCTCGTCGAGATCGGAGGCAAACTGGGAGAAGGCCGCCAGCTCGCGATACTGCGCCAGCGCCAGTCGGATGCCTCCACCGAGCTTCTTGATGACTTTGGTCTGGGCCGCACCGCCGACGCGCGACACCGACAGGCCTGCGTTGATGGCGGGACGTATGCCGGCGTTGAACAGGTCCGACTCCAGGAAGATCTGCCCATCGGTGATGGAGATCACATTGGTCGGCACGAACGCGGACACGTCACCGGCCTGGGTCTCGATGATCGGCAGGGCGGTGAGAGAGCCCGTCTTGCCCTTCACCTTGCCCCCGGTGGCTTTCTCCACATACGCGGCATTCACCCGTGCCGCGCGCTCCAGCAGGCGCGAATGCAGGTAGAACACGTCCCCGGGATAGGCCTCGCGGCCCGGCGGGCGACGCAGCAGCAGGGAGACCTGGCGGTAGGCCCAGGCCTGCTTGGTCAGGTCGTCGTAGATGATCAGAGCGTCTTCGCCGCGGTCGCGGAAGTACTCGCCCATGGTGCAGCCCGCGTAGGGGGCGATGAACTGCATGGCGGCGGAATCGGAGGCGGCGGCGGCGACGATGATGGTGTGCTCCATCGCGCCGTGCTCTTCCAGCTTGCGTACCACCCCGGCGATGGAGGAGTTCTTCTGGCCCACCGCCACGTAGATGCACTTAATCCCGGTGCCCTTCTGATTGATGATCGTGTCGATCGCCACCGCGCTCTTGCCCGTTTGGCGGTCGCCGATGATCAGCTCGCGCTGGCCGCGCCCGACGGGCACCATGGAGTCGATCGCCTTGAGGCCGGTCTGCACGGGCTGGTCCACCGACTTGCGGGTGATTACCCCCGGGGCCACCTTTTCGATGGGCGAAGTCTGGGCCGCCTCGATCGGGCCCTTGCCGTCGATGGGCGCCCCGAGCGCATCCACCACGCGACCGAGCAGCGCCTCGCCGACCGGGACCTCAAGCACGCGCCCCGTGCACTTGACCGAGTCGCCTTCGGTGAGGTGCTTGTAATCGCCCAAGACCACCGCGCCCACCGAGTCGCGCTCCAGGTTCAGGGCCAGGCCGAAGATGCCGCCCGGAAACTCCAGCATCTCGTAGGACATCGCGTCGGAGAGCCCGTGGATGCGCACGATGCCGTCGGTCAGGCTGACCACCGTTCCCTCGGTGCGGGCCTCGGTGGAGAGCTCGAACTTCTCGATCTTGTTCTTGATCAGCTCGCTGATCTCGGATGGATTCAGTTGCATGATGGACTCTCGCTTAGATTCCCAATTCGCTGGCCAGCTGGCGGATACGGCCCTTGACCGAGCCGTCGATCACCAGGTCTCCGGCGCGGATCAGCGCACCGCCGAGCAGGGTCGGATCCTTTTCGGTGGTGATGCGCACGTCGCGGCCCAGCCGGGCCTTCAGCGCGGCGCCGAGTTGTTTCTGCTGCGTCACGTTCACCGCGTAGGCTGCAATGATGTGAACATCGATGGCGCCCTCGGCCTCGTTCTTGAGGCCCTCGTAGAGCGTGGCGATCTCGGGCAGCACCTCGAGCCTGCGATTCTCCACCAGCAGACGAACGAGGTTCTGGCCCTCTTCGTTCAGGCGCCCACCGCACACCTCTAGCAGGAGCTCGGTCAGCCGGGTCCGGCCGATCTTCGGATTGTCGATGAGACCGAGCATCATGGGGTCGCGGGCGACGGCGTTGAGAAACGCCAGCATGTCGAGCCATACGTCGAGCTTTCCGCTGTCGCGGGCACACGCAAAGATCGCCTCGGCGTAGGGGCGGGCAACGGTGGTTTTTTCTGCGGCCATGGCGCTGCCCTAGATCTGCTTGACGAGCGCGTCGAGGAGGTCTTTGTGGGCAGCGGCATCGATCTCCCGCTGCAGGATCTTCTCGGCGCCGGCCACGGCAAGCATTGCGAGCTGCTCGCGCAGACCCTCGCGGACACGGTTGGCCTCCCGATCAATCTCGGCCTTCGCGCTCGTGAGCAGGCGCTGCCCTTCGGAGCGCGCGTCATCCTTGGCCTCCTCGACGATCTCCCCGGCCCGCTTCTGGGCCTGGCTGACGATCTCGGCCGCCCTATGCTTGGCCTCGGCCAGCAGGTCGGTGGCCCGCTCCTGGGCGAGCTGCTGCTCGCGCTGGCCGCGCTCGGCCGCGGCCAGACCCTCGGCGATCTTCGCCTTGCGAGCCTCCAAGGCACGCAGAATCGGCGGCCATATGACCTTCATCACGAACAGAACGAACGCGAAGAAGACGATGGACTGGCCGATCAGGGTTGCGTTGATGTTCATGCCGGCACCTCCTGCTCAAGGCTCTCGGGCTGCCCGGATCTCGTCAGGAGATCAGGCAACAGCGAAGAGCACGTACAGGGCGATACCGACCGCGATCATCGGCACGGCGTCAACCAGACCCATGACGATGAAGAACTGGGTGCGCAGCATCGGGATGAGCTCGGGCTGGCGCGCCGCCCCCTCCAGAAAGCGGCCCCCGAGGATGCCGATGCCGACCGCGGCGCCCAGGGCACCAAGCCCCATCATGAGGCCGCCGGCGATGTACAGCAGTGCGTGTGCGAGTTCCATGGTTGTCTCCTGAAGTAGGGTTTGAATCGAAACCTGTGGAGCGCTGCTCAGTGGTGCTCCTGGTGGGCCATGTCCAGATACACGATGGTCAGGACCATGAAAATGAATGCCTGCAGCGTGATGATCAGGATATGGAAGATGGCCCAGCCGAACTGGAGGAAGCCGCCGAAGATCCCCATCGCCCATCCGGCGCTGTATGTCAGCGCGATGAGGATGAAGATGGTCTCGCCCGCGTACATGTTGCCGAACAGTCGCAAAGCCAGCGAGACGGGCTTGGCGATCAGCGACACCCCTTCGAGGATCAGGTTGGCGGGCAAACCCAGCTTGCCGAAGGGCTGAAATGCCAGCTCGCCCAGGAAGCCGCCCGCACCCTTGATCTTGATGCCGTAATAGAGCATCAGACCAAACACCGCGAAGGCCATCCCGAACGTGATGTTGGGATCGGCGCTCGGGACCACCCGCTGGAAGACGTGATGCGGATCCAGTCCGAACAGGTGCTCACCAATCTTTTGGGCCAGCACCGGCAGCCAGTCCACCGGAATCAGATCCATCAGGTTCATCAGGAAGATCCAGACGAAAATGGTCAGCGACAGGGGCGCGACCAGATCGTTCCTGGCCGAGAACGACCCGCGGACGCTGGTCTCGATGAACTCGACGATCCATTCGACGAAGTTCTGCAGACCGCCCGGGGTCCCGGGGGTCGCCTTCTTGGCGACGCTGTGGAAAATCCAGACGAAGATCAACCCGAGCACGATCGACCAACCCAGCGAATCGACATTGAACGCCCAGAACCCCATCTGCTTCGCCTCCTCGACGCTGTGAGCGAAGCCCCAGCCCCCGTCGGGCACATGCCCGAAAGTGAGATTCGTCAGATGGTGCTTGATGTAAGCGCCGGAGGTGAGGGTCTCGGAAGCCATCGCTCTCTCTCAATCGCGGTCAGCCGGCGGCCGCCAGCACCGACGGAATCAGATGGATTACCAGGAACGCGCCGAGCAGCGCGCCGACACTGAGCGGCTTGACCCAGATGAAGGCCGCCGCAAACAGCAACCCGACCAGGACGAGCCGCGAGAGCTCGGCACCATACCAGCGTTGGAGCATTCGGTGGGGCTCCTGCGCCCGGTAGTCACCAAACACCCGGCTAGCGAAAAACCCGTTGGAAACCGCGGCTATCAACCCGCCCATCAGCCCCGAGTACCCATGGACCGGCCCCACCAACCCCAGCAAGCCGCCGATGAGCCCGGCCCCGACAAACTGTCCCAACACAAGCCGCCTGGCCCGACGCATCCCGTCAATGTCCACACTCGGCACCGGGCTATCGTCTCCGGCGAGCCCGCGGGCGCGCAGTATAAGGGCAGCGGTATATAAGGTCAAACGATGGGGAAATAAAAAGCCCTCCGGGAGCGCAGGCCCCGTCAGCGGATGTGCTCGAGGATGCCATCGAGCTCCTCGAGACTATTGTAGGCGATCACCAACCGGCCCCGCCCCTTAGCGCCGGGCTGGATGCTGACCTGGGCGCCGAGGCGCTCGCACAGGTCGTCCTGGAGACGGCGCACGTCGGGATCGAGGCGCGGTGGCTCGGCCGGCCGGGGCGCATCGGGCTCCGTGCCGAGGAGACGGCGTACCAGGCGCTCGGTCTCGCGCACGGACAGGCCCTGCGCAGAGACCTGGTTGGCCGCCTTGCTCTGTAGGTCGCCTTTCAGGGCCAGGAGCGCCCGGGCATGCCCCATCTCCAGCCGCCCGGATTCGATCATCGCCTTAACGTCCGCGTTGAGCTCGAGCAGCCGCAGCAGATTGGTCACCGTGGTGCGGGACTTTCCCACCGCCTGAGCCACCTCCTGGTGGGTCAGCTCGAACTCGTCGAGTAGGCGGTGTAGTGCATTGGCCTCTTCGATAGCGTTGAGATCGGCACGCTGGATGTTTTCGATCAGCGCCATGGCCATCGCGGTCTGATCCGGCACGTCGCGGACCACCACCGGGATCTCGTGCTTGCCGGCCAGCTGGCTGGCGCGCCACCGGCGCTCCCCTGCGATCAGCTCGTAACGGCCCCCGTCCAAGGGACGCACGACGATCGGCTGGACGACGCCCTGGGCGGCAATGGAGTCGGCCAGCTCCTGCAGGCTCTCGGGGTCGAAGTCCCGGCGCGGCTGATAGCGCCCACGCTGGATCAGGTCCAGCGGAAGCTCGGTGATCTGGGCGGCGCCCTCCGGACTGGGCGCTTCGGCGGACTGCGTAGCGGAATGAGCGACCCCGAGCAGGGCATCCAGTCCTCGGCCTAGGCCTCGCTTCTTCGTCGTCATAGTCGGCTCCGGGATCAGACGGACGTGAGGGCGGGCTGATCCCGCGCGACCAGCTCACCGGCGAGGGCCAGATAGGCCTGGGCCCCCCGGGAGTCGCCATCGTACAGCAGGGCGGGCTGACCGTGGCTCGGGGCCTCGGCCAGACGGACGTTGCGGGGGATGATGGTGCTGTAGACCCGATCCTTGAAATAGCTGATCAACTGGGCCGAGACGTCGTTGGCGAGGTTGTTGCGCGGGTCGTGCATGGTGCGCAGGATGCCCAGAATCTCCAGGCGCGGGTTCTTGGTGGCCTTGATCTGCTTGATCGTGTTGACCAGAGCGGACAGGCCCTCCAGGGCGTAGTACTCGGTCTGAATCGGGATCAGCACCCCGTCGGCCGCGACGAGGGCGTTCACGGTCAGCATGTTGAGGGACGGGGGACAGTCGACCAGGATGTAGTCATAGCGTCCCTTGGCATCTTCCAGCGCCAGATGCAGACGTTTCTCGCGCAGGGGCGCGTCCATCAGCCCCACTTCCGCGACGGTGAGATCCGCGTTAGCGGGCAGCACGTCGAATCCTGCCTCCGGGGTGGGGCGCACCACCTGCTCGAATCGGGCCTCGCCCATCAGGACCTCGCAGCTGGTGAGCTCGAGACCGTGTTTGTCGATCCCGCAGCCCATGGTGGCGTTGCCCTGTGGGTCCATGTCCACAAGCAGGACCCGCTTGCCGACGGACGCCAGCGAGGCCGCCAGATTGACCGCCGTGGTGGTCTTGCCCACGCCGCCTTTCTGATTGGCGATGGTGATGATGCTGCCCATGGGTGGTCGTCCGAGGTGAATGCGCAGAAAGGCAATTCTGCCGTAACTGGGTAAGGACGGCCAATCGGACGGATCAGGCCGCCGACGCGGGGCAGTCGACGCGGATCAGGCAGCGCTCGCCTGCCACACCTGGCACAGCCAGCCGGATGATTCGGGCGGGAGCGCCCAAATCCGCAAGCTCTTTCTCGGGGGCGGCTGCCTTCATCGCAAGCAGACACCCGCCCGCTCGGCAAAGTGGGCGGCTGAGGTCCCAGAGCGTGCGCAGGGCGGCAAAGGCCCTCGCAGTGACCGTGTCGAGCCCGGGCTCGGCCCGGAATTGCTCGGCCCTGGCATGCACCACCTCGACGTTCGTCAGGGTCAGCTCGATGACGGCCTGCTGGACGAATCGCGTCTTCTTGCCGTTGCTGTCGATGAGCGTGAAATGCCGCGCAGGCTCGGCGATGGCAAGCGGAATGCCCGGCAGGCCGGCGCCGGTCCCCAGGTCCCCGATCCGTTCGCCGTGCAGGTGGGGTGCCACCGCCAGGCTGTCCAACAGGTGCCGGGCGACCATCTCCCGGGGGTCACGCACCGCGCTGAGGTTGTAGACCTGATTCCATTTGAGAAGCAACGCGAGGTAGGCGAGCAGGTGCTCGCGCTGCCGCTCGTCCAGGGTCAGACCGAGCCGCGCCAAGCCTCGGTCGAGCTGCGATGTCCAGTAAGGGGGTCGTTGCACGGAGTACGCTCTCGGGGAGATGCAAGGTAAGCGAGTGCCGGGAGACCGGCAAGGGACGCGAGCCCCCTGGGTCATTTCCCCAAGAACGACCCGTTTTCTATCGGTAAGGCCGGACCCATCTCTCCTCCGCGGACCAATCCGCAACCCATCTGACACAGGAGACTCCAACAATGGCAGGCGCGCTGCTGCAGAAAGGCGACCCCCTCATGCGTCGGGCCGCCGATCCCGGCTACCGGGTAGGGTGGCGACACAGAACCCAGTTCCTGAAAGGCCACCTCGAAGATGAAATGACCTATGGAGCGGCCGCCACGAAGGCCGCAGAGCTGCAGGCCAAGGACAGCGAAGGGAAGATCTATTTTCCGGAGCTGATCCTGTTCGCGCAAAAATAGCCCGCTGCGCACCGCCCAACCTGGGAGATCCGCCTGCTCTTCAGGGATCAGGCGGATCGCCTTTTCAGATGGACGAGCAGCAGCGAGATCGCCGCCGGGGTGACGCCCGGGATCCGTGAGGCCTGGGCGAGGGTCTCCGGGCGATGGCGCAAGAATTTCTCTCGCACCTCGGAGGAAAGACCTCGGACATTGGCGTAGTCCAGGTCATCGGGCAGACGCAACGATTCGCTGCGACGCTGGCGCTCTATCTCGGCGTGCTGGCGCTCGATGTAGCCCGCGTACTTGACCTGGATCTCCAGCTGCTCGGCCACACTCGGGTCTTGAACCCCCGGTCCGACGCCGGGCACGCCCATCAAGGCGGCGTAGGAGACGGCCGGTCTGGCCAGTAGCTCCAGGGCCCGGGTGTCCCGCGCCAGGGGGGCGCCAAGCAGCGCCTCGGCCGCCGGGGCGCGGACCAGGACCGCTTTCAACCGCGCGCGCTCGGCATCGACCGCCCGGCGCTTGCACTCGAAGACGCTCCAGCGTTGGTCGTCGACCAGGCCGAGCTCCCGGCCCTTGGGGGTAAGGCGCAGATCGGCGTTGTCCTCGCGCAGGATCAGTCGGTACTCGGCCCGGGAGGTGAACATTCGGTAGGGCTCCGAGGTGCCCCGGGTAATCAAGTCGTCCACCAATACGCCCAGATATGCCTGGTCCCGGCGCGGGCACCAGGGCTCGCGGTCTCGGACCCGCAACGCCGCGTTGAGTCCGGCCAGCAGGCCCTGGGCCGCCGCCTCCTCGTAGCCGGTGGTCCCGTTGATCTGGCCCGCGAAGAACAGGCCCTCGACGAACCGGGTCTCCAGCGAGGAGCGCAGGTCGCGGGGATCGAAGAAGTCGTATTCGATGGCATATCCGGGACGGGTGATGCGCGCGTGCTCGAGGCCTTTGATGCTGCGTACCAGGGCATACTGGACATCGAACGGCAGGCTCGTGGAGATGCCGTTCGGGTAGACCTCGTTGGTCTGCAGCCCCTCGGGCTCGATGAAGATCTGGTGCGAGTCCTTTTCGGCAAAGCGCACCACCTTGTCCTCGATGGAAGGACAGTAACGCGGCCCTACACCCTCGATGATGCCGGTGTACATCGGGGAGCGCGACAGACCGCCGTGGATGATCTCGTGGGTCAGCGGATTGGTCCGCGTGATGTGGCAGCAGACCTGGCGCGGGTGCTCCTCGCGGCCGCCCAGAAAAGAGAACACGGGCACCGGATCGTCGCCCGGCTGGGTCTCAAGCTGCGAATAATCGATGGAGCGCCCGTCAATCCGCGGCGGTGTGCCGGTCTTGAGTCGTTCCACCCGGAACGGTAGCTGGCGCAGCCGTCGGGCAAGCGCATTGGCGGGGGGATCCCCGGCCCGTCCACCCTCGTAGTTGGCCAAGCCCACATGGATGCGCCCGGCGAGAAAGGTCCCCACCGTGAGCACGACCGCGCGGGCCCGGAACCTGAGGCCCGCCTGGGTGACCAGGCCGCAGACCCGATCGCCCTCGACCAGCAGATCATCGACCGCCTGCTGGAACAGCTCGAGATTGGGCTGATTCTCGAGGGCACGACGCACTGCGGCCTTGTAGAGCACCCGGTCCGCCTGGGCCCGGGTGGCCCGCACCGCCGGCCCCTTACTCGCGTTCAGGATGCGGAAGTGGATGCCGGCAAGATCCGCGGCCCGCGCCATGAGCCCCCCGAGCGCATCGATCTCCTTGACCAGATGCCCTTTGGCGATGCCGCCGATGGCCGGATTGCAGCTCATCTGGCCGAGGGTCTCGATGTTGTGGGTCAGCAGCAGGGTGCGCACGCCCATGCGCGCGGCGGCGAGTGCCGCCTCGGTCCCGGCGTGGCCGCCGCCAACCACGATTACGTCATAGCTGTCCGGATGAAGCATCGAGCAGGCGTCCGAGGATGAAAGCGGGGTATTTTAGTCAAAGACTGTGTCGGCCGGAATTTGGGCTCTGCACAGGTTACGCCGGAAGGTCCCTTGAGGCCCGCACGGCTATTCTCGAAGAAGCACCTGCGCTGTTCGACATGCGCCTTGAGGCTCGTTCATGGCCACTGACATCGAACGACTGGTCGCCCAAGTCGGGCGGGTGATCGTAGGCAAGGAGGAGGCGGTCCGCCTCGCCCTGGTCTGCCTACTCGCCCGTGGGCACCTGCTCATCGAGGACATGCCCGGCGTGGGCAAGACCACCCTCGCCCATGCCCTGGCGCGCCTGCTCGGGCTTCGCTATCAGCGCATCCAGTTCACGAGCGATCTGCTGCCCTCGGACATTCTGGGGGCATCGGTTTTCGACCGACAGACCGGAGGGTTCCGGTTTCACCCGGGGCCGATTTTCGCCGAGCTGGTGCTGGCCGACGAGATCAACCGCGCCACGCCCAAGGCGCAGAGCGCGCTGCTCGAGGCAATGGAGGAGCGCCAGGTCACGGTCGAAGGCGAAACCCACGCGCTGCCCGAGCCGTTCTTCGTCATCGCGACCCAGAACCCGTCGTTCCAGGTGGGCACCTTTGCGCTGCCCGAATCCCAGCTCGACCGGTTTCTCATGCGTCTGAGCCTCGGCTACCCCGGACAGGCGGCGGAGCGGGAGTTGCTGGCAGGAGAGGATCGCCGCGAGGTGCTAGGACGTTTGGCGCCGATCCTCGATGCCGCTCGGCTTCAGTCACTGCAGCGGGCAATCCCGGGTATTCACGTCTCCGACGCACTCTTGGATTACTGCCAGGCCCTGCTGCATGAGAGTCGGACCTCGCCGCGCTTCGCCCGCGGCCTTTCGCCGCGGGCTGGGCTGGCCCTGCTGCGCGGTGCCCGCGCCTGGGCGCTCATGCAAGGTCGCGACATGGTGGTTCCCGAAGACCTGCAGGCCGTCCTGCCGGCAACCGTCGGTCACCGCATCCTGCCCGCCGACGACATGGAGGCGACGTCTCCGGCGGTGCTTGCCAGCTGCCTGATCGAGGCCGTTCCCATCCCTTGAGCCCATGGCAAGCCTCGCAAGCGAAACGACCCCGGTCAGCGGCCGACCAGATCTGATCGGGCGCGGAGAGCGGCGCGTCTACATCTTGCCGACGCGGTACGGTCTCGTGTATGCCGCACTGGTCGGCGGAATGCTGCTGGGGTCGCTCAACTACAACAACAATCTCGGGTTGCTGCTCAGCTTTCTCCTGGTTGGCCAGGGGCTGGTCGTCATGATCCATACGTGGAGAAACCTACGGGGGCTGCAGATCACGCTGTTGAAGGCACCGCCGGTTTTTGCTGGGCAACCGGCAACGTTCCCCCTGGATATGGCGGCGCTCGGGAGAAGGGCGCGGCCGGCGATCGCCGTCGAGGCACCGGGCGCCGATGGGGGATGTCAGGACATCGGGTCGGGAGAGAAGGCGCGCTTCGCCTTGTCGGTGGCGACCTCAGCGCGGGGGGCGCTGGAGCTGGGGTGTTTGCGGGTGTCGACGCGTTTTCCCCTGGGATTGTTCCGCGCCTGGAGCTATGTGGAGCCCCAGGCGGAAGCGCTCGTGTACCCCAGGCCCGCGCGGCGGGCCGGTCGCCGCCTACCGGGAAGAACGGTGGGGGACGGGCGCGGCGAGGCCGGGGAGGGCACCGACGATTTCGTCGGCCTGCGCGGCTATCGCCCGGGCGATTCCCCGCGCCAGATCGACTGGAAGGCCCTGGCCCGGGAGCGGGGCTTGGTGACCAAACAGTTCGTCGGCAACGACTCGGACAGGGTCTGGATCGACTGGGATGCCTGGCCCGGCGTGAACATCGAGGAGCGCCTCAGCCGACTCTGCCGGGAGGTCCTCGACGCTGGCGCGGCGGCGGCGGAATACGGATTGCGGGTCCCCGGGCGAGAGATCCTTCCGGGGAGCGGGGGCACGCACCAGCACCGCTGTCTTGCCGCCCTCGCGCGCTTTCGGGAGGCCCAATGACCCTGCTCGCCCGTCGCCTCCATCCAGATGAGGCCATGGCAGCGGCGGTGCTGGTGGGGGCCGCGGTGGCACCGCACGCAGCGCATCTCAGCCCCTGGGTCAGCGGCCTGTTTGGCGCGCTGGCGGCAATGCGACTCGCGGTCGGCAAGCACGCCGGACGCATCCAGGGGCGGTTGATTCTACTCGGTCTGACAGCGCTGGGAGTTGCCGCGGTAGCGAGCAGCTCCCCGATCCTTATCGGTCGTGACGGTGGCGTGGCCCTGCTGGTGGTGATGCTTGGCCTGAAGCTCGTGGAAATGCGCACCCGCCGCGACTTGGTTGTGCTGGCGCTGCTCGGCTACTTCGTAGTGATCACCCAGTTCCTATACTCGCGGAGCATGGGGCTGGTGGCCTATTGCGGGCTCGTGGTGTGGGCACTCACTGCGCTGCTGACGGCCAGCCAACGTGCCGGGGGGGCGTACCCGCGGGCTCGGGATCTGGGGTATGCGGGGCTGATTCTGCTGCAGGCGGTACCAGTCATGCTGGTCCTGTTTCTGGTCTTCCCGCGCCTCCAAGGACCGCTCTGGAGCTTCGGAACGGACGACTCGGTGGCGCTGATCGGACTGAGCGATCGGCTTGAGCCGGGCAGCATCAGCAGGCTAGCGACATCTACGGCCGTGGCCATGCGGGTGGAGATCGAGGGCGTGCCGCCCCCGCCCTCCCAGCGCTATTTTCGGGGACCGGTCTTCTGGGCGACGGACGGCAAGAGCTGGTTCGGCACCCCCGAATCCGCCGCCCAGCGGGAGATCGCCCCGGGCAAGCTGGCAATCCACCAGCGGATTACCCTGGAGCCGACCGGCCAGCGCTGGCTCCTTGCTCTCGACAGACCGCGTATGTCACCGCGGGCCGGGCACCTAACCGCCGACGGGCAGATCCTCGCCGACGCACCGATCGAGCACGAGCTGACTTACGAGGTGGTCTCAACGGTCGGGCCCACCGACGAGCCGCTCGCGGGAGACCAGCGGCGGCTCGCCCTGGGGGTGCCGGCGGGTGTTTCGGCTAGGGTCCGCGCACTGGCCGAATCCTGGAGGCGGGCCGCTGCCCGCCCCCGTGAGGTCGTCGAGCGCGCCCTGCGCTATTTCAGAACCGAGCCTTTCGTCTACACCCTGTCGCCGCCCCGGCTCGGGGATCATCCGATCGATGACTTCCTGTTTAAGACCCGGAGAGGGTTCTGTGAGCACTTTGCCACAAGCTTCACGGTGCTCATGCGCCTTGCTGGGGTCCCCGCCCGGGTCGTCGCCGGCTACCAGGGCGGTGAGCTCAATCCCCGCGGGGGCTATCTGGTCGTACGACAATCGGACGCTCACGCCTGGAGCGAGGTTTGGCTGCAGGGCGAAGGGTGGGTCAGGGTCGACCCCACCGCGGCCGTCGCCCCCCAGCGCATAGAGAGTCCCATCGACAGCGCAGCGTCCGCTCGTGCCGGCGCGGTGAAGTTTGGGGCGCTGGGAGGCGGGGTCCTGCAAAGCCTGGTGCGACAAGTTGGTTGGGGGCTGGACGCCCTGGAGCTCCATTGGCATTACTGGATAGTCGGCTATTCCCGAGCGCGCCAAGACCAGATGCTGGGCATTCTAGGTTTGGGCGCGCTGCGCGGCCAGTGGCAGGCCATCGGGGCGGTGCTCATGGCTCTGGCCGTCATGGGCTTGACGGGACTGGCCTTGCGCGGGCGCGCCGGCGGACCCGCCGACCCCGTACGGGATCTTTACACCCGATTCTGTCGGAAGCTGGCGAAAGCTGGGCTGGCGCGAGCACCGTGCGAAGGTCCCCAAGATTTCGGTCGGCGCTCGACCGCGCTGCGTCCCGACCTCGCCAGCGAGATCAGAGCGATCACCGCGCTCTATGTCGATCTGCGCTATGGACGCGGCGGAGGGACGGTCCAGTTGCGGCGGCTCAGACGATGCGTACGGGGGTTTCGCGCTCGCCGCGCAGCCCTAGACTGACACTTGGTCCCTGATTCCCGGTCTGTAGAATAGGGCGTACATGGGAATCGGGGAGCGTCCGCCGCAAGGTACGGCGGGAGCCCCGGCAGTCAAACATCGATCGGGGAGAAGGGTATGAAAGCCACCATGCGGGTGCTGCTCGCCGCCGCGGCGATTGGTACAGGAGCCGGTCACGCAGCCGAGATGACCGTGTGTATCGCCGACGCCGGGATCAAGAACAACGTGCTGTACCTCGGCGTCATGGCGACCACTCAGACGCGGCTGATCTGCGAGATCGACAAGCCCAACTACCGCCCGACCCTGCGCGATCTCTATCAGGAAGGTTGGCGGCTCGTTCAGGTCGTTGGGGCGGATTGGGCCCTGGCGCAAGGCCAGAACGCGAGGTCCCCGCTCTATTATCTGGAGCGCACCGGAGCGGCACCTGAAGCCGGAGCGTCTCCACCGGCCGCTGCTGCACCCCCGGAACCTACGGAGAAGAAGAACAAGCCATTTTCGCTCTTCTGAAAGCCAGCGCGACGGGGTGCTGGCCAATTCTCGGTCTATTCTCAGGTCGGACTCCCGCCAACCGCGGGTGAGTGGAAGAGATCGCGGGCCATATGCCGAGCATGGAGGCGTCGGTCGTCTCCATCGGCGGACACATCGGGAATAGGGATGGATCGTTCGCCGGCGCCTCCCGGGACACCGTAGCAATGCGCCAGTCGGTCGAGCAGATGAAAGGTTCCGTCGGATCCCGGCCGGGTATTGCCGGATCGGTGGCGAACATGCGGGCGACGTTGGGGTCATGAAGTGCGAAGCTCGTCGGCATGCATCAGCAGCTAGGCTTCCTCAACGCAAGCGTCGTGGCCATGGGGCATGACGTTCGACCGCATGTCGACGCTGATGAAATTCTTCCCGTTCTCGCCCTGAGCGGCCGTGGCCCTTCAGGGTCCGCGCGCAGGGCTCCTTTAGTCGAGCACCTCCCGGCGGTCGCTCCAGTGTCCGTCGCGGGTCTCTCGGTGTTTGCGGTACTGCTGCAGCGACCCCTCGAGAGCGTGACGCAGCGCCGGCAGAAGGGCCTGGGCGCTATCGACACGCGGCAGATAGACATAGTCGGCGCCCGCTTCATACACGGACCCGGCCTCACGGAGCTCAATCGCGCTGGCGATGATCGTTGCCCCGGGGTTGATGTGCCGAACCGCCTCGACGATCTTTCGGTTGCTGGTGCCTTTGAGCAAGTCGTCGGGTACGGTGACGATCACGACTTGGGCCTTGGCGACCCCGGCATGGTGCAGGGTCTCCGGATTGCGCAGGTCGCCGTAGCGTACGGTCGGACCGAGCTGCTCGATTGCGGGATGCAGCTGGACGTTGAAATCCACCACCAGGACCCGCTTCGCGAGCTCGGGTTGAGAACGCAGGATCTCGTGCAGCAGGGATGAGGCGAGGCGATGAAACCCTAGCAGGGCCAAGCTGTACGACTCCTGCTCGAGCGCCGTTTCCGATTCGGGCTCGCGGAAGCCGAGGCGATCGAGCCAGGGACCGAGGCGCTCGTGCACAAGATCGGCCTGCGTGAAAAGGAAGGGCGTCATCAGGGCGGTCAACACGAACGCGAAGATGATCACCGAGCTCAGCCCCGGGCTGATGTGTCCGAGGCTCAGGCCGGCATAGGCGATGACCAGCCCGAATTCCGAGACCTGGGCGAGCCGGGTGGAGGAAACCATGGCGTTGCGTCGATCGAGACCCGTCCAATAGAGCAAGGGAAAGAAGACGACGTAGCGGGCGATCACCACGAACAGAGAAAGCCCGAGCGCCAGCCAGAGCACGGCTGCACTTTGAGGCAGCGGGATACTCATGCCCAATCCAACGAAGAACAACGTGATGAAGAAGTCCTTGACGATCCCGACCTTACCCACTACGTCGGTGCTATAGGGGAGACTGGCGATTGCTGCGCCGGCGATCAGGGCGCTCATCCCCGGGCTGACGGCCAGGTGCGGCTCGCCGCCGAAGAGGAGCATTGCCAGCGCATCGAGACTCCCTCCCATAAAGACGATCCCGAAGCACCAGCCTATGGCTGCGACCAGCAGGAGCTCGGGCACCTTCGCTATCCATCGAAACGCAATGGGAAGCACGTGTTTCGCCAGCAAGGCGGCCAGCAGGGCCACGATAGCGATCCCGAGAAACGAAACGAGGATCGGGCCGACCTCGGGGTTGTCGAAGTTGGGCTGGACCGCGATGACGACGATCGCCCAGATATCCTGGAAGATCAGCAGACCCAGCGATACCCTCCCCGCCAGGGTGTCCATTTGGAAGGATTCCTGGAACAGCTTGACCACCAGCAAGGTGGAGGAGGATGCAACGATAAAGCCAATGTAGAGGGGCGCGTAGTTTCCTCCGCCGCCCGGTCCAAGCGTGGACCCGCCGATCCCGAAGTAGATGAGCGGCTGGGCGGCAAGGAAACCAAACGCCACGCAGAGGGGGAACTGCAGGGCGCCGCTCAACATGATGGTGCGCCCACTGGCCATAACCTTGCGAAGGTCCAGCTCCAGACCGATCACGAACAAGAGCAGAACCAGGCCCAGCTGGGCGATGGTGTGGATGTTCTCGGGGGAAGTCACGATGTGGCCCCCAATCGGTCCCGCCACGACCCCGGCCACGAGAAACGCGGCGATCGACGGAATCGCGAAGCGGTTGAATAAGACCGCCAAGAGACCTGCCAGGAGCAGGCTGAAGCCGATGTCGTGCACCAGCGGGGGCATGGTGGCGCCGCCGCTGCCAAAGGCCGAAGCGGGCAAGAACGCCAGGCTGGCGGCGAAGATGCCGGTCTTCTTGGGAATTCTGGCGTCCATGAGGATTTACCCGCGGTTCGGTTAGTGCCGCTGGCGCGACAATCGTGCGCGGCGCATTCCGTAAGGGGGCGATTGTAGCCTAGGGCTCGCGGGAAAGGAGATGGATTGGCAGGAGCTTTGCTCGCGGTAGGCAGGTCACTTTCCGATGCAGAAGCTGGCGAAGATTCGATCCAACAGATCGTCCGGCGTAACCGCCCCTGTGATCTCCCCCAAAGCCCTTTGAGCACTGTGCAGGTCCTCGGCGACGAGGTCCAAAGATGCCGAATCCGCCAGGGTGGAGACCGCTTTTCGAAGGCCCATCTCTGCCCGCTCAAGCGCGTCGAGATGCCGCCTCCGAGCGATGAACTCCCCCTCTTCGGCGCCGCGGTAGCCCATTCGCTCTTTGAGAAATCGACCCAGCCGGTCGATCCCCGCACCCGTGCGGGCCGACAGGGCAATCTCCGGAGGATCGGGGGCTAGGTCGAGACCGATGGCCGTACCGGTAAGGTCGACCTTGTTGCGCACCAGAACGAGCGGCACGGCAGGCGGGACCTCAGCCCTGTCCAGGGCCAGGTGCATGGGGTCCGCTCGGTCGTCGAACACCCAGAGGACGAGATCGGCTCGCTCGATCTCGGCGCGAGCACGGCGCACCCCCTCGCGCTCTATAAGGTCGGTGCTCTCGCGCAATCCGGCGGTATCGATGAGATGGACCGGCATACCGTCGATCTGGGTCTGCTCTCGCAGGAGATCCCGTGTGGTGCCCGGGACATCGGTGACGATGGCGGAATCACGGCCGGCCAAAGCATTCATGAGGCTGGACTTCCCGGCATTGGGGCGGCCGGCAATCACCACGGTCATGCCGTCGCGCAGCAGACGACCAACCCGGGCGCTTTGCTTCAACTTCCCCACATCGCCAAGGATCGAGCTTAAGCGAGCACTTACTTCAGCCGCGGAGATGAAGTCGATCTGTTCGTCCGGAAAGTCGAGCGTCGCCTCGACGAAAACTCTAAGGCCGGTGAGGTCCTCGGCCAAGGCGTTGACGCGGCGGGAGAGCTCGCCTTCCAGGGAGCGCACCGCGAGGCGGGCCGCTTGGGTAGTGGCGCTGTCGATGAGGTCGGCGACAGCCTCCGCTTGGGCAAGATCGAGCTTGCCGTTAAGAAACGCGCGTTCTGTGAACTCTCCAGGCCGAGCCATGCTCACGCCAAGGGAGAGCACGCGGGTCAGGAGCATGTCGAGGACGATAGGGCCACCGTGGCCGTGGAGCTCCAGGACGTCCTCGCCAGTAAAGGAATGTGGCCCGGGGAAATAGAGAGCAAGACCTTCGTCGATGGGTTGCCCGGCGCTGTCTCGAAATTGCCCGAACGTGGCCTGACGCGGGCTCGGAACCCGGCCGAACACCCCCTGCGCAACGTCGCGGCAAGCAGCGCCGGAGACGCGAACGATACCGACACCGCCCCGGCCGGGCGCCGTGGCTATCGCCGCGATGGTGTCGTCGCGCACCGCTACCCGCGGGCCTTCGCCGCCTGGTCGATCTTACGGGTGATGTACCACTGCTGGGAGATGGAAAGAATGTTATTTACGACCCAATAGAGGACGAGTCCGGCAGGGAAAAAGGCAAAGAAGGCCGTGAACACGAAAGGCAATGCCATCATCAGCTTGGCCTGCATGGGATCCGGCGGTGCGGGATTGAGCTTCTGCTGGATCAGCATGGAGATGCCCATGATGACCGGGAGCACAAAGTAGGGATCCTTAGCGGACAGGCTGTGAATCCAAAGCATGAACGGCGCGTTGCGCAGCTCTACGCTTTCCAGCAGCACCCAATAAAGGGCGATGAACACGGGGATCTGAACCACGATCGGGAGGCACCCGCCCAGGGGATTGATCTTCTCCTTCTTGTACAGCTCCATCATCGCCTGGTTCAGACGCTGTTTGTCGTCACCGTAGCGCTCCTTGATCTGCTGGAGCCGCGGCGCCATGCGCCGCATGTTGGCCATGGATTTGTAGCTGGTCTCGGACAGCTTGAAGAATCCGAGCTTGATCAGGATGGTCAGCAGAATGATTGCCCAACCCCAGTTACCGACGAGGGCGTGCAGCTTGGTCAGCAACCAGAAGATCGGCTGAGCGATGATCGTCAGCCACCCGTAATCTACGGTGAGGTCGAGACCGGGAGCGACTTCGGCAAGCTGATACTGAAGCTCCGGGCCAATCCAGATGCGGGAAGAGAACTCCTCGGTGTGTCCGTCTGGAACGCTGACAATCGGTCCGTACATCCCAATCAAGTATCGACCACCCGGGAGGCTCTTCGTGAAGAAGTGCTGGGACTGGTGAGGGGATGGCACCCAGGCCGCTAGAAAGTAGTGCTGGACCATTGAGATCCAGCCTCCGACCACATCCTGGTCGTACTTGTCGTTTCGGATGTTCTCGAATGACAGCTTCTTAAACTTGTGCTCGGGACTGTACATCGCCGCGCCGGTGAATGTCCGGACGAAGCGCGACTCGGGATTGGGAGGTGGCTCGACGCGCTCCAGTTGGTGATAGTCACGAGCCGCCCAGGTGGCCCCGGAGTGATTGACAACCTGTTGGGAAACGTCGACCAGATAGCTGCCGCGATGGAATTGGAAGCGTTTGGTCACCTGGATCCCCGGGGAGTGGGTCCACACCAGGTCCACCGTAAGGGCATCCTGTCCGTCAGCGAGCGCGTACTGAGTCTTTAAGGCCGTGAAAAGTGCCTGATGGGTCGGTGCCAAGGCGGGATCGGTACCGATGAGTCCCGATTGCGCGAGGAACAAATTAAGCGCCGAGTCGGCAAGCAGCTCGAAAGGGCTCGAATCCTGGGCGGAGTCGGGGTACTTCAAGAGATTCGCGCGTACCAGCGTGCCGCCGCGGGTGCTGATCTCCACGTCTAGGACGTCCGTCTTGACCCGGATTACCGGATCGTGAGTTTCCGCAGATGCGGAGCTGGACGGGCCGGGCGCCGGTTTGGGTGACTGCGACTGGACCTCGGCGCTTGGCACCTCGGCAGCGCTGGAGGTTAGGCTGGATGGCTGTGGCGAGGACACGGCTGGGCTGGTGGGCGTTGGGCGCGGACCGTAATCACGCTGCCACGCCTGCCAAAGCAACAACAGCACGAAACCTAGGGCGAAGAGCAGAGCCAGTCTGACGTTATCCATCTTTCACCTTACCTCAGATCCCGGAAGGGGCCGGGTGGTGGAGCGGCGAAGGCGATCCGGCGGGGCCAAGAGCGGACAGCCGTTGCCAATGCGAGGTCAACGAAGCGAATATCGCTTCGTTGCTGCGCTCCGCCACACCGGCTCTGGCAATCACGACGAAATCCTGAGCGCCCAGGGAGCGCCTGTTTTGGCGGAAGCTCTCGCGGGCAATCCGCTTGATGCGGTTTCGGACAGCCGCACGTTTGACTTGCTTCTTCGAAACGGCAAGTCCGAGCCGGGCGAAGCCGGCGGGAGAACTTCGGGCGAGCACTGTAAACAGTGCATCAACGGACCTACTCGGTCGGGCGAAGACCCGGCTGAAATCAGCACTTGCGCACAGACGCGCGGCGCGGGACAGCCCAGCGCCATCTTCCGGGCCAGTCACCCGCTCACGGTATCAGGCGGGCTCGACCCTTGGAACGACGCGATTGGAGCACCTTCCGGCCATTGCGTGTGGACATGCGGGCCCGGAACCCGTGAGTACGGGAGCGATGGAGGTTACTCGGCTGGAAAGTTCTTTTCATGACAGTGATCCGGTGCTCTGGGAAACCTGGTGGGCCTAAAAAAACCTCGGAAAAAAGGCCGTTAGGGTAATTTGGCGGCTATGTTCTGTCAACCACGCCAGTCGATTCTCCGAGGGCATACCCTGTGGATAGGTCCCGGGAACGAGAGTAGACTGGCCTTGCCTCGGCAGGAGCGCCGGTGAGCCAAGACACCGGCAGCCAAGGCTTACATACGAAGAGAAATTCCAGTTCGTGCCGCCAGTCGGGGTCCCCGGCTCGGGAGCGGCGTGGCCCAATTCATACGGCGATGCAAGGTGACTGATCCGGACATCTGGGCGCGCTGCCTTCACAAGCTGGAGGCGGAGCTTGCCGCCCAACAGTTCAACACTTGGATCCGACCGCTCCAATCGGTCATGGACGAGACGCAACTGCGGCTCCTGGCTCCGAACCGCTTTGTCCGGGATTGGGTGCGCGATCATTATCTCGGAAAAATCGGCGAGTTGCTTTCCGAGATCTCCGGGGGCTCCCCGGGGATCAATCTAAGCCTTGAAATCGGGAGTAAGCCACGGCGATCTCCCGGAACACCGACCGTTTCCCACGCCCGTTCGACCGGAATCGCGGCGGGTCGCTTGAAGGCCCCGGCTATCCATGAGCCGGGACTGCCGAGTAACCTCAACCCGAGTTTCAGCTTCGATACCTTCGTGGAAGGGAAATCGAATCAGCTTGCGCGTGCGGCGTCCATCCAGATAGGAGAGAGTCCGGGCAACGTCTATAACCCGTTGTTCATATACGGCGGGGTGGGCCTTGGAAAGACCCATCTGATGCATGCGATCGGCAATGTAATGCTAGGCCGCAACCCAGACGCGCGGGTGGTGTACATGCATTCGGAGGGCTTTGTCGCCGAGATGGTGAAATCCCTGCAGCACAACCGCATTGACGAGTTCAAGCGGAAGATAAGATCGGTCAACGCCTTGCTGATCGATGATGTGCAGTTCTTCGCTGGTAAGGAACGGTCTCAGGAGGAGTTTTTTCACACATTCAATGCCCTCTTCGAGTCACAACAACAGATCATTCTCACCAGCGATCGCTTTCCAAAGGAGGTAACGGGGCTGGAAGAGCGACTGAAGTCCAGGTTTGGTTGGGGCCTCACTGTACAAATTGAGCCGCCCGATCTCGAGACGCGGGTGGCCATTCTTCACAGCAAGGCGGTACAGCTGTTCGGCACCGAGCTTCCGGAAGATGTGGCCTTCTTCATAGGGAAGCGGGTCCGGTCGAACATCCGTGAGCTGGAAGGTGCGCTGCGTAGGGTGATTGCAAATGCCCAGTTCACGGGCCGGCCCATTACTCTGGATTTTTCCAAAGATGCGCTTAAAGACCTGCTAGCTGCCCAGGACAAGCAGGTGACGGTGGAAAACATCCAGAAGACCGTCGCCGAATACTTCCACATCCGGGCCGCGGACCTGCTGTCGGGCAAACGGAGCCGAATGGTCGCGCGACCGCGCCAGATCGCGATGGCATTGGCCAAGGAGCTGACGAACCATAGCCTACCCGAGATCGGAAGCGCTTTCGGGGGCCGTGACCATACCACAGTGCTCTACGCTACGCGGAAGGTCATCGAGCTGCGTAACAGCGACCAGCGGGTGGACGAAGATTATGGAAATCTTCTGAGGATACTGACGAGTTGATGTGGAAAAGCGGTGGACAAAAGTCCCCTAGAGCCATCGGCTGGAGGTTGTACACAGTCGGTGCACAGACTTCGGGCCATCGATCCCCAGGAACTCCGGCAGGATATAGGTGGTTAACGTTTTGAAAGATAAGCGGAATTATGATCTTTTCCAGGGTTGATGGCGGCGTAATAACAGTGAAAAGAATAGAGATAAATTCATAAGATAAACATCGGGACCCGGACCATGAAAATTACGACAGAGCGAGATCAGGTGCTCAAGCCACTGCTCAAGGTGGGAGGTGTCGTTGAACGGCGGCAAACACTACCGATCCTGGCAAACATACTGATCAGCGCCAAGAAAGATCGCTTAGACATCACAGCCACGGATTTGGAAGTAGAGCTTAAGACCAGTGCTTCTGCAGAGTCGGAGGCGGAATTCGAATTTACCGTTCCAGCGCGGAAGCTAGGGGATATTTGCAAGGCGTTGCCCGAAGGAGCAGCGATAGAGTTGGAGGTTAAGGGCGACAGGGTGGTGCTTAAGTCTGCGAAGAGTCGTTTTACCTTGAGCCTATTGCCGGCGGCTGATTTTCCGACGATCGAGCCAACGGCAGCCAATCGTAGGGTGAAGATCGACGGCTTGATGCTTAGAGGTTTGTTCGAGAAAACGCAGTTCGCAATGGCGCAGCAGGATGTTCGGTACTATCTCAACGGGATGCTGTTGGAGCTGAGAGGCAATATGGTGAGAGCGGTTGCGACGGACGGACATCGCCTTGCACTGAGTGAAACCGAAGTAAGGGAAGCCGCTGACTCCGAAACGCAAGTGATATTGCCGCGGAAGGCTGTCCTGGAGCTCGGTCGTTTGCTCGGTGACCATGCGGGGGAGGTTGAGCTCGAGATCAGCCCCAATCATATGCGGGCTCGCTTCGGTGACAATAGCTTCACCAGCAAGCTGATCGACGGGCGTTTCCCCGACTACGACCGAGTCATACCGGCGGACAGCAATAAGACGATGACGGTCGGTAGGGAAGAGTTCCGGCAAGCGTTGGTTAGGGCCTCGATCCTATCGAATGAAAAGTATCGAGGAATCAGGTTCGGGCTATCGAGTGGGAAGCTGCAGTTGCAGGCGCACAACCCGGAACAAGAGGAAGCGGAAGAGGAATTAGAAGTCGGGTATAAGGGTGAAGAGCTCGTGATTGGGTTTAATGTTGGATATCTGTTGGACGTGCTCGGGGCTTTGGGCTCGGAGATTGTCGAGGTGCGGCTGAGGGACGCCAGCAGTAGCTGCCTGATTCAAGGTGAAGGACAGGGTGACAGTCGCTACGTTGTGATGCCGATGCGGCTGTAAAGGGCGGTATAGGTTCAAGAACGGCTTCGTGGCCGGCGAGGGGCACTGCCCGCGGGCGACCTCTGGCGATGAGCTTGCGTCAACTGCATATCTCGAATTTTCGGAATATCCAAGATTGCGCGATCGATCCTGGAGCAGGATTGAATCTGCTGATCGGGCCGAACGGGGCCGGAAAGACCGCGGTCCTCGAGGCCCTGTATTTCCTGGCGAGGGGGAAAAGCTTTAGGGGAGCGGACATCCGAGGGCTCGTCCGTCATGGAAGCAGTGAGATGGCGGTATTCGCAAGGGTTCTGGACGGAGATGGAATGGAGAGAAGGATCGGTGCTGGTTGGGAGGGGATGGAAAGACGACTGAGGATAGATGGCAGGGAAGAGAGAAGTCTATCGGCGTTGGCGCGGACCCTTCCGCTCAATATCCTGGTGCCGCAGTCCCATCAACTGTTGGAACTTGGACCTGAGTACCGGCGTCGGATGCTCGACTGGGGTGTGTTCCACGTGGAACCGGCGTATGGCGACCTGGCCCGACGATATTTTCGGGCGTTGAGGCAACGCAACAGCGCACTGAAAGGAGACGTCAGGGCAGCCTGGGCCTGGGAACGCACGATGGGGGACCTCGGGGAAAAGATCGCCGAAAGAAGAGATGCGTACGTCAGGAAACTGAATCTAGAGCTCGAGGGGTTGAGCGCGCGGCTGTGCAAGCACCCCGTTCAGCTGGAGCTGCGGCGGGGCTGGGCAGGGTCTTGGTCGACCCTTGGAGAGGCACTCAAAGCGTTTCGCGCAACGGACGTCCGGAGTCGGGGCACGACATCGGGTCCTCATCGCGCGGATTTCTCGGTGCTGATTGCGGGAAGAAGGGCAGATCGGTTTGCATCGCGGGGGCAGCAGAAGATGGCAATTGCGGCGGTGATGCTCGCCCAGGCAAAGATGGTGCGGGGGTGCCGAAGAGGCGCGGGGCTTTTGTTGGTGGATGACATCGGAGCCGAGCTGGATAAGGAGGCGCGAAAAGACCTCTGGGACGAGATTCGAGGGATGCAAGGGCAGGCACTGCTGACGGCGACCGACGAGAGGGATGTACCGGCAGAGCCGGGGTTGAAAGTGTTTCACGTGGAACAGGGCTTGATTCGCCCCGCTTGAGCCCCGCGGGGCAAGCCTGCTCTTCTGGGTATAATTCCGTGCGCCAGTCTCTTGGAGTATCTAATGAGCTACGAAGCCTCCAGCATCAAGGTCTTGAAAGGACTCGACGCGGTGCGCAAGCGCCCGGGCATGTACATCGGGGATACCGACGATGGAACCGGTCTCCATCACATGGTTTTCGAGGTCGTCGACAACTCCATAGACGAGGCTTTGGCCGCGTATTGTGATGAAATCCGAGTTGTTCTGCATGAAGATCAATCGGTTACAGTCATTGACAACGGGCGGGGCATACCCGTCGACATCCATGCTGAAGAGCAGCGCTCAGCGGCCGAGGTCATCATGACCGTGCTGCACGCCGGCGGGAAGTTCGACGACAACAGCTACAAGGTGTCCGGGGGGCTCCACGGGGTCGGGGTTTCCGTGGTCAACGCCTTGTCCGACCGGCTGTCCTTGCGGATACGCCGGGGAGGACACCTCTACGAGCAGGAGTACCGACTCGGAGAGCCGGTGGCACCTTTGGCCTTGGTTGGAGAGACCGACGAACGCGGGACGGAGATTCGGTTCCATCCCAGTCCGACGATCTTTACGAACATCGAGTTTCATTACGAGATACTGGCGAAACGACTCCGGGAGCTTTCGTTTCTGAACTCGGGCGTACGCATCGTCTTAAAGGACGAGGCCCATGGGCGCAAGGACATCTTCGAGTACAAGGGCGGAATCTGTGCGTTCATCGAGTACCTGAACAAGACGAAGACCCCCCTGCATCCCAACGTCTTTCAGTTCTCCGCCGAGCGCGGCAAGGTGACTGTTGAGCTCGCGATGCAGTGGAATGAGTCCTATCAGGAAAACATCTTCTGCTACACCAACAACATCCCCCAGCGCGATGGTGGAACACATCTCGCAGGCTTTCGAGCGGGTCTGACCCGAACGCTAAATCAGTACATCGACACCGAAGGTTTGGCCAAGAAGCAGAAGGTCAACACCAGCGGCGATGACGCTCGGGAAGGTCTGACGGCGGTTTTGTCGGTCAAGGTGCATGACCCGAAGTTTTCCTCGCAGACCAAGGAAAAGCTGGTGTCTTCCGAGGTGAAGGCGGTGGTCGAGGCCCTGCTGGTAGAGCGACTCACCAGCTTCTTCCTGGAGAACCCAGGCGATGCCCGGGCCATCGCGGGGAAGATGATCGAGGCCGCCAGGGCCCGAGAGGCAGCGCGAAAGGCTCGGGAGATGACTCGACGCAAGGGCGTGCTCGATATCGCTGGGCTGCCGGGTAAGCTCGCGGATTGCCAGGAAAAGGATCCCGGTCAGTCAGAGCTCTACTTGGTCGAGGGAGATTCGGCCGGCGGATCTGCCAAGCAGGGGCGCGACCGGCGTACCCAGGCGATTCTTCCCCTCAAAGGCAAGATACTGAACGTCGAGAAGGCGCGGTTCGACAAAATGCTGTCCTCGGCCGAAGTGGGTACTTTGATCACTGCCCTCGGCTGCGGCATAGGTCGGGAGGAGTTCAACGCCGACAAGCTTCGTTATCACCGCATCATCATCATGACCGACGCCGATGTCGACGGCGCACACATCCGGACCCTTCTGTTGACCTTTTTCTACCGGCAGATGCCTGAGCTGGTCGAGCGGGGGCATATCTACATCGCCCAGCCACCGCTTTATAAGGTCAAGAAGGGCAAGCAGGAGCAGTATCTCAAAGATGATCTCGAGCTAAATGCCTATCTGCTGCAGGTAGCACTCGACAACGCGGAGGTCCATGTCACCCGAGATGCCCCGCCGCTCTCGACCGGCGCTCTGGCCGATCTCGCTCAGCAATTCATTGCCGTTACAACCTCGTTGAATCGCTTCGCCCGCCGCTACTCAACAGATCTGCTGGAGCAGATGATCTACATGCCGACAGTGGATGCCGATCGCCTCGGCGATCCGGTTGCCATGCGGGCCTGGGTCGACGAGCTTCAGGGACGGCTGAACGCCGACCGTAGTCACACCGATGTGTTCGAGCTCACACTGGGAGCCAGCTCCGAAACGGGAGATCCGGCGTTGACGGTCCGGCGCAGGATCCACGGACTGTCCAACGACCAGGAGATGTCGCTGGAGTTCTTCCACACCGTCGAGTACCGGCGCATGAGAGACCTCGGGGCGAAGCTGGACGGCTTGCTCGGAATAGATGCCTATGTCCGCCGGGGCGACCGGGAGCAGTCGGTGAAATCGTTTAAAGCGGCCTTGTCGTGGCTCATGGACGAAGCGAAGCGCGGCCAGAGTATCCAGCGCTACAAAGGGCTTGGCGAGATGAACTCCGAGCAGCTCTGGGACACGACGATGAATCCCGAGACCCGTCGGCTGCTGCTCGTCACCATCGAAGACGCCGTAGCCTCGGATCAGATTTTTACGACGCTGATGGGCGATCAAGTAGAGCCCCGACGCGATTTCATCGAGCGCAATGCGCTTGCGGTGGAGAACCTGGATATCTGAAGTCCGGTCTCCCGGTTAGATCCCGCGCGCCTGAAGCTCGTGGGGCAACCGCTCGACCGCGCTCTCGATCCATTCCTCTACGCGCCTGGTGATCTCGGCGGCAGTCAGGCCTTCGGTGCGGAGCGGGGGACCGACCACAACCTCGATCGTTCCGGGATACTTACGGAGGTCTCTCCGACCCCAGAAGAGCCCTGCATTGTGTGCGATCGGTACCACCGGATACCCTGTCTTCGCCGCCAGCAATCCGCCCCCGATGCCGTATTTCCTTCGGGTCCCCGGCGCTACCCGGGTGCCTTCCGGAAAGATGACTACGTAGCGGCCTTGAGCGAGCCAGTGGGCGCCCCACTCTAGGATCTGCCGCACCGACCTGCGGCTTGCCTTGCGGTCGATGGCGATAGGCTGCGCGACCAGCAGGGCCCAACCGAACAGAGGGATGAACGTCAACTCCCGCTTGAGTACCCAGCTCTGCTGGGGTGGCAGGATTCCCCGGAGGGCGATCGTTTCCCACGCCGACTGGTGCTTGGCCATAATGATCGCGCCACCCTCCGGAATCCGCTCCAGACCCGTTACCCGATAGCCGAGTCCGCAGACGATCCTCAGCAGCCACAGACTCGCCCGCGCCCATCCCCCCGCCAGGCCGCAGAGCCAGGAATAGGGAACAAACTTCCCGATCAGAACGATCGGCAGCGCGTAGGCCAGTGTGGTCAGGATAAGCAGCAGAAAATAGAGGAAGGACCGCAGCCAGATCATCGCTATCGATTCACGGCGGAGCGAGCAGTTGGTTGGCCACCGCGGCCAGATCGGGGAAAATCGGGACATCCCCGGGTGCCGGAAGCCGAGCGAGCGCCTCGCGCCCTTTTCCCGTCAGGACCAGAATAGGTCTCGCACCCACCGACTGCGCTGCTTCCAAGTCGCGCAAGCTGTCTCCCACGCAGGGCACCCCGTCCAGCTCGACATTGAATCGCTCTGCGATGTCTCGGAGCAGACCGGCTCTGGGTTTGCGGCAACTGCAATGGTCCTCAGGCGTGTGCGGACAGAAAAAAATCGCCTCGACTTGACCGCCGACGCGAGCAAGCTCTTTCTGCATTTTCTCGTGGATCGCGTTAAGAGTCAGGATGTCGAATAGCCCTCTCCCGATCCCGGATTGATTGGACACCACGACGACACGCCAGCCGCCCGCGTTGAGTTGAGCGATGGCTTGAAGGCTCCCCGGAATGGCAATCCACTCCTCCGGGGACTTGATATATTCCTCGGAGTCTCGATTGATCACGCCGTCCCTGTCGAGAATAATAAGCCTCATATTGAAAGTAAGCGCTTACTTTTCATCGTTCCGAAACTCCGACACCCTGACCCGGCCGTTGACCATTCTGGCCTCTCGCCGATCAAGCTTCGCCATCTTTTCCCAGAATGCCCGATTGAGGTCGAAGTCCGCTGCGATAGCCGTGCCCATCACCAGGATCAGCAGGTCCGCCACCTCTTCGGCGAGCTCATCCCTGGACTTGCCCTTGGTTACGCAGGCCGAGATCTCACCCAGCTCCTCGGCCATCAGCGATACCCGATAGGTAAGCTCCTCACCGCCGGTCTCCCGGAACCGGTGTTTCTGGTGAAACGCCTGAACCGCCCCGAGCATGTCCGAGTACGAATCCCGTTTCACCTTCAGCCCCACTGTAGCCGAGAGATGTCAGCGACGCCGAGGAACAGCGTCGCCAGGGTAGACAGCAGTGCCAGACGGTTGCGCCGCTGAGCGGTATCTTCACTCATCACCATGACTTCATCGAAGAAGCGATCGACCGACCCTCTGAGCCCGGCCAACGCCCGCAGAGCCTCTTCGTAACGCCCTGCCACTAAAAGCGGCTCCACCTGAGGAGTGAGCGCCTTGATGTCGCTTCCCAGGGCTTTCTCGGCTTCTTCAGTGAACAACTCCGGATCGGGAACCTCTGGAAAGGACTCATCGGCTTTCCGGAGAATGTTACGGATCCGCTTGTTGGCCGCCGCCAGGGCCTGGGCCTCCGGCAGAGCCCTGAACGCCCCCACCGCCTGAATGCGCCGGTCTAGGTCGGCGGGGGATGCCGGGCGAAGATCTACGACCGCTTCGAACAGATCGCTCGCCACCCCCAGCTCGGCGTAATAGCCCTTGAGCCGTTCGAGCATGAACTCGTAAACGGACTCTACCGTCCCTTCCACTATCCTTTGCCCAAGGGCCTCCGCCGCTTCCGAGAGCAAGGCTGGCAGGTCAAGCGCCAGGCATTTCTCCACCATCATCCGGAGTGCGCCCAACGCGGCCCGTCGCAGGGCGAACGGGTCCTTGTCCCCGGTCGGCTTCTCTCCGACTCCAAAGATGCCAACCAGGGTGTCCAGGCGATCAGCCAGGGCGATGGCCGTCCCTGCCCCAGACTCCGGCAGGCGGTCCCCCGAGAATCGAGGCAGGTAAAACTCTCCCAGGGCCTGTATCACCTCCTGTGGCTCCCTGTCCCGTCTAGCCAGATAGGGTCCCATGACGCCCTGCATTTCGGGAAACTCGTAGACGGTGTCGGTCATGAGGTCGCACCGGCTCAGCAGGCCGGCCCGTTCGGCTATCCCCGAGTCGGAGCCCGTCCGTTCGGCGATCAGCCCGGCGAGCCGGGCGACCCGCAAGGACTTCTCATGCATCGTTCCCAGTCGGTGCTCGAACACCAACGAGCGCAGAGACTCAAGGCGCTCGTCCAGGCGCTTCTTGGCATCCTGGTGCCAGAAAAACATCGCATCGGCGAGTCGCGGGCGCACCACTCGTTCGTTTCCTTCCTTGATCAGCTCGGGACGAGGGCTGTCGATGTTGGCTATGGTGACGAAGTGGCTCATCAGCCCACCTCGGGCGTCGAACAGCGGGAAGTACTTCTGGTTCTGTTTCATGGTGAGGATCAGCGCCTCGTGCGCGACCTCCAGGAACCGCGGGTCGAACCCGCCGGCGATCGGGACGGGCCACTCCACCAGCGCCGTGACCTCGTCCAACAGCGCGTCGTCGACGTCCGCACGGCCCCCCAGCGCCTCCGCAGTCTGGACAACCTGTGCGAGGACGCGTCCGCGCCGCTCAGCGAAGTCGGCGATCACGCGGCCAGTGTCCTCCAGCGCGCCGGTGTACTCCGACGGCTGGGAGATCCAGATCGCACCGGGGTGATGGAAGCGGTGGCCATACGTCATACGCCCCGCCACGGCGTCGAGGATACGACAGTGCACCACCTCGCTCCCGTGCAGAAACAGCACCCAGTGGACGGGCCGAACGAACTGCGCGTCCGATGCGCCCCAGCGCATCCGCTTCGGGATCGGCAGCCGCGCCAATGCGTCCTCGGCGATCCCCGGCAACAGCTCCGCTGCGGCGCGACCCTTCTCTCTGACCCGAAATACCAGCCACTCTCCTTTGTCGGTGCGAAGCCGCTCGAGTCGGTCCGGCTCGACGCCGCATGACCTCGCGAAACCCCCGGCGGCCTTTGTGAGCCGACCCTCTCCGTCGAATGCGGCGCTTACCGTCGGTCCGCGCCGCTCGATCTCTCTGTCCGGCTGCCACTTCGCACAGCCTTCCACCAATACCGCCAAACGCCGCGGCGTTGCGAAGCTGCGCGCTGCGCCATGGCCAATCTGCGCCCTCTCGAGCCCGGCAACGAACTCCCTCGTCAAGGCCTCGGAAAGGCGCTGAAGCGCTTTGGGGGGCAGCTCTTCGGTTCCCAGCTCGAACAGCACGTCTGCCTTGTCAACCATCGCTCGCCTCCCCCTGGTCCGACAGCATCGGGAAGCCCAACTTCTCCCGGACCTGGTAGTAAGCCTCGGCCACCGCCCGAGCAAGCGCCCTCACCCGCAGGATGAACCGCTGTCTTTCGGTCACCGAGATGGCGTGACGGGCATCGAGCAGGTTGAACGAGTGGGAGGCCCTGAGCACCTGTTCGTAAGCCGGAAGCGGCAGTCCGAGCCCGATCAACTTCTCGCAATCCCGTTCGCACTGGTCGAACAGGCGGAGCAGAAACTCGACATCGGCATGCTCGAAGTTGTACGCCGACTGCTCTACCTCGTTCTGGTGAAACACGTCACCGTAGGTTACCCGGGCGCGCGACCCCTGGGTCCAGACCAAATCGAACACGCTCTCAACGCCCTGGAGATACATCGCGATGCGCTCCAGGCCATAGGTAATCTCGCCGGACACCGGTCGACAGTCCAGCCCTCCGACCTGCTGGAAATAGGTGAACTGAGTGACCTCCATTCCGTTCAGCCAGACCTCCCAGCCGAGACCCCAGGCCCCCAGCGTGGGCGACTCCCAGTTGTCCTCGACGAAGCGGATGTCGTGCACCTTCGGGTCGATCCCGAGCATTTCGAGCGACCCCAGATAGAGGTCTTGAATGTCGAGCGGGGATGGTTTCAGCAGAACCTGGTACTGATAGTAATGCTGGAGGCGATTGGGGTTGGACCCGTAGCGTCCGTCGGTGGGTCGCCGTGAAGGCTGCACGTAGGCTGCGCTCCAGGGCTCAGGTCCGATCGCCCTCAGAAACGTGGCAGGGTGGAAGGTGCCGGCCCCCACCTCCATGTCCAGCGGCTGCAGGATCACGCAGCCCTTTGCGGACCAGTATTCGTTAAGCGCGGCGATCAGCCCCTGAAAGCTCAGAACGTCCGCTTTGGGGGCGGTTTCCCCTTCGCGATTCATCGGGTATCAGATTCCGGGAGTCGGGACAAATCCGCCGAAGTATACCGACTCGCACGCTGCATTGGCTAACAAGCGGGCCATTCCGCCACGACGGTCTCCGCATCTCGGCTCATTCCGGGCGAAGCTGCAGCCGGTCGTCGACGAGCCCGGTTTTTGTGAAGCTCGCATGTGGTCCGCCTTCTCCAACGGCTGTAAGCCGTTGAAAAAGAAAGAAACCGAGAATCGACCCTTTTCGGTTTCGTCAGCGGAAGAGCGCGCCGAAATGCGTATCGTACATCCTGTTACAATAGCCCCCCGTTTGGCCGATCAGCCCCGAGCCCCCAGTATGTCTCAGACCCGCAAAGCCGTGGCCCTGATCTCGGGTGGCCTGGACTCGATGCTTGCCGCGCGCGTCGTGCAGGAGCAGGGCATCCAGGTCGACGGGATCAATTTCTACACGGGCTTCTGTGTGGAAGGCCATACCCATGCGATCCGCAAGCGCGATCAGGCCAAGCCCAAGCGCAACAACGCCTTGTGGGTGGCCGAGCAGCTGGGCATCAAGCTGCACATCGTCGACATCATCGACGAGTATAAGGACGTTGTCCTCAACCCCAAGTACGGCTACGGCGCCAACCTCAACCCTTGCTTGGACTGCAAGATCTTCATGGTGCGCAAGGCTCAGGAGTGGCGCCAGGCCCACGGCTTCGATTTCATCCTGACCGGAGAGGTCATCGGGCAGAGGCCCATGTCCCAGCGCAAGGACACCATGCCCCTGGTGTGCCGCGCATCGGGCGCGGGGGATCTCCTGCTGCGCCCCCTCTGTGCCCGCAACCTGCCGCCGACCCTGCCCGAGCGGGAGCGCTGGGTGGATCGAGAGCGCCTCTATGGCTTCAGCGGCCGTAGCCGCAAGCCCCAGATCGCGTTGGCGCGGCACTTCGGGATCGAAGATTATGCGCAACCCGCCGGCGGCTGCTGTTTTCTCACCGATGCCCAGTATTCCGTGAAGCTCGCCGACCTATGGCGGGCTCGCGGGCAGCGCCGTTACGAGCTCGACGATATCATGTTGCTGAAGGTGGGCCGACACATTCGACCAAGCCCGGATTTCAAGCTGATCGTCGCCCGGGAAGAGGGGGAGGGGCGCTTTCTGCAGGGCTACCAGGGGCGCATGACAAGCCTTTCGACCCAGAGTCACCCGGGGCCCTTGGCCCTCATCGATGGCACCCCGGGGGCAGCGGATCTGGAGCTCGCAGCGCGCATCGTGGCCCGCTACAGTAAGGGCCGCGACGCCGAACAGGTGGAGCTGGAGCTGCGCCATCCCGACGGTGCGCGCAGCCTCCTAAAGGTCCGCCCGCTCAGGGACGACGAGCTACCGCGGGAGTGGGTGCTTTGAGCCCCGTGGTGGTCGACGCGCGCGGGCTGCTCTGTCCCCTGCCGGTCATCCGAGTCCAGGATCGGATCGTCCAGCTCGCGGCCGGGACTCTGGTTAAGGCCCTGTCCAGCGACCCCGGGGCCTTGAGCGACATCCCGGCCTGGTGTCGAATCAACGGACACCGCGTGTTGGAAAGCTGCAAGCGGGGGCCCGACTACCTCGTGGTGATCGAGGTGGGACAGGGGTGAGCAGGACGGAGCCAGGCGTGGCAGTCCCTCCAAGGGGACTGGCCGAGCGCCTGCGGGTTACCCGGCGCGTGACCCTGGTCGGTGCCGTCGTTAACCTGGTGCTCTCCGCGATCAAGATCTTCCTCGGTGTGGTCGGCCGCTCCGAGGCGCTGATCGCCGACGGCGTGCACTCCATCTCCGACCTGCTCTCTGATGCGCTGGTCTACATCGCCGCCCACCAGGCCGGCCAGCAGGCGGATGCCGAGCACCCTTACGGGCACGGGCGCTTCGAGACCGTCGCGACCCTCGCCCTAGCTATCATTCTGCTGTTGGTGGCCGTCGGCATCGCCTGGGATGCGCTGGCCCGGATGTTCTCGCCCGCGCGCCTGATGGCGCCTACCGACTGGGCCCTTTGGGGCGCCCTCCTGTCGATCTTCTGCAAGGAGGCGCTCTACCATTACACCGCCAAGGCCGCGCGCCTCGTGCGCTCCAAGATGCTCAGGGCCAACGCTTGGCACCACCGCTCTGATGCTGTGTCTTCGGTCGTGGTGCTCGCGGGCATCGCGGGGACCATGGCGGGCCTCCCCTATCTGGACGCCGTCGCTGCTGTGCTCGTCGGCCTGATGATCGCGCAAATCGGTTGGCACCTCGGCTGGGGCGCGGTTCAGGAGCTGGTCGACGCGGGTCTGGAAAAGGACAGGCTCGCGGCGATTCGCTCCACTATTCTGGCGGTGGGCGGCGTGCGCGACCTGCATACCCTAAGGACGCGCCGCCTCGGGGGGCATGCCTGCGCCGACGTTCACGTCCAGGTCGAGCCTCGGCTCAGCGTGTCGGAAGGGCACCAGATAGCCGTTCTGGTGGAACAGAGTCTCAAACGGCAGATCGACGAGATCGAGGATGTGACGGTCCATATCGACCCCGAGGACGATGAGTCAGCGCCCCGCAACCTAGCGCTTCCGCCCCGGGCCGAGGCCCTGAGGCGGCTTGACGCGGCCTGGGCCGACGTCCTCCCCGCTGCGCGGCGTTTCCGGGTTACGTTTCATTACCTCAACGGGCGCATCGACGCCGACGTGTATCTCTCGCTGGATAGCTTCGTCGGCTCGGCGAGCAATGGGGCGCTGAAAGCGGCACTAGCCGGTGCCCTGCGAAATCGGCCCGAGTTTGGCCGGGTCCGGGTTTTCTATGGCTGACGCACTACCGTTGCCCGGTAGCGACCGTCTATGCCCTAATATGGTGCCGCCGTTGCATCAATCAGCGAGAGCGCGTCCCCGTGTCTGCAGGTTTTCCAGCGGGCTTCGGGCTGCTCCCGATCAGGGTGGCCTGGTCTCTTGCGCGGAAAAGCACTTTGGCGGGATCGATCTTCGGCCTTCGGCTGAAGTGCTCCCCGCCTTAACCCCGCGGTCGCCCTCCGGAGCCGCAGCAGGGCTGGTTGCGGCACGGTTCATGCATAAAACGTGCGGTCAATGGGCTTCGCGATCCCTTCCCCGCGCATACTCAACGCTCGCGACTGTTAAGACTCTCTAGGCTCAGCAACGGAGAAAAACACGATGTCCTCGAAAGCGCTCAAGATGATGAAAGACAACGAAGTGAAGTTCGTCGACCTTCGCTTCACGGACACCCGGGGCAAGGAGCAGCACGTTTCGCTACCGGCCCACGTCGTGGACGAAGAGATGTTCAAGGGCGGCAAGATGTTCGATGGGTCCTCGATCGCGGGCTGGAAGGGCATCCACGAGTCCGACATGGTCCTGATGCCGGAGGACGCGACCGCGGTAATGGACCCGTTCAGCGACGAGCCGACCATGATCGTCCGTTGTGACATCCTCGAGCCCCTGACCATGCAGGGCTACGAGCGCGACCCCCGCTCCGTCGCAAAGCGTGCCGAGGCCTACCTGAAGTCGACCGGCGTCGCCGACTCGGCCTATTTCGGCCCTGAGCCCGAATTCTTCATCCTCGACGATGTGCGCTGGGGGGCGGATATGTCCGGGGCCTTCTATAAGGTGGACTCCGAGGAAGCGGGCTGGAACTCCGAGCGGGTATACGAGGACGGCAACATCGGCCACCGTCCCAGTGTCAAAGGCGGATATTTCCCGGTGCCGCCGGTGGACTCCCTTAACGACATCCGTGCCGCGATGTGTCTGGCGATGGAGGAGATGGGAGTTCCCGTCGAGGTGCACCACCACGAGGTGGCCACCGCCGGTCAGTGCGAGATCGGGACCCGGTTCTCGACCCTGGTCCAGCGCGCCGACTGGACCTTGATCCTGAAGTACTGCGTGCTCAACGTAGCCCACGCCTACGGCAAGACCGCCACCTTCATGCCCAAGCCGCTGGTCGGCGACAACGGCTCCGGCATGCATGTCCACCAGTCGCTGGGCAAGGATGGACAGAACCTTTTCGCCGGAAACAAGTACGGCGGCCTCAGCGAGCTGGCGCTGCACTACATCGGTGGAATCATCAAGCACGCGCGCTCGCTCAACGCATTCTGCAACCCGGGCACGAACAGCTACAAGCGTCTGGTACCCGGCTTCGAGGCCCCAGTGATGCTGGCGTACTCCGCGCGCAACCGCTCCGCCTCTATCCGGATTCCTTGGGATGCAAGCCCGAAGGGCCGCCGCATCGAGGTGCGGTTCCCCGACCCCACAGCCAACCCGTATCTCGCCTTCTCGGCCATGATGATGGCCGGTCTGGATGGAATCCAGAACAAGATCGACCCTGGCGATGCGTTGGATAAGGACCTCTATGACTTGCCCCCCGAGGAAGCCAAGGCGATCCCTACCGTGTGCCATGCACTCGACCAGGCGCTGGATATGCTCGACAAGGACCGCGCTTATCTGACCGCGGGCGGTGTGTTCACCGACGACCTGCTCGACGGGTACATAGACCTTAAGATGGCCGAGGTCACCCGCCTGCGCATGACGACCCACCCGATCGAGTTCGACATGTACTACAGCCTCTGAGCCGGTCTCCCCGCTCGTTGGTTGAAACCGGAGCCCCCCCCCCTGTAAGGGGGGCTTTTTCTTGTGCTTGTGATCTCTTTCTCCAAAATGGCGGTATCGGAGGGACTTCGGCGTTGTCCCTCAACCGGGCCTGATCTATCCTGGCACTCATGAAGAATGCTTTGGTGCTCGTGGGATTCTGCTGCGTGCTGGCGTTGCCGGCCGAGGCGGCCGTCTACCGGTGGCTTGGCCCCGACGGGGTGGTGCATTACTCCGATCAGCCGGTGGCCGGGGCCAAGAAGATCCAGCTTCCCGAATCCTCGCACTACGCGCCGCCGACTTACAGCACCGCCGCCCCGGCCGCCGAGAAATCCGGCCCGGCCCAGCAGCCCTCGGCCGGCCCCTACCACAGCTTCCGCATCGACCATCCCGCCGACCGGGAAACCCTGCACAACGCCACCGGCGACGTACCTGTCGTGATGACCCTTGATCCAGATCTTCGCAAGGGGGACCAGATCCAGCTTGTGCTCGACGGCCTGGGGGCGCGCGAAACGGTGGATTCGGTGCATGCTGTGCTCAAGCACATCGAGCGCGGAGCCCACACCTTGCAAGCCGAGGTACTCGATGCAAAGGGCCGGACCCTAATTCGGGCGATCCCCGTGCGTTTCAACCTGTTGGTGCCGACGACGAAGACGCCTGCCGCCGGAGCTTCGGAGGGCGACCAGCAGCCGTTCAACCCCAACTACCCCGGCATTCCGCAAGACAAACAGGCCTTCCCGTCCGATTCGGGTGGGGGGAAGGCCTCGGTGTATGGCCCTGCGTACCCCGAGATCCCCTCGGGCGATCAGACCTTCAGTCCGACGCGCCCGGGAGCGCGGGGCTATACACCGAGCTATGGGGGGGCGCCTAGCCAACCCAGTGGCACGTTCTCGCCTGTGCGGCCCGCCAGCAAGCCAAGCCATTAGCCCAGCTTTAATCGGTCCCACTGATCTGAAGCCGGCAGACCCGCGCGTCGCACCTTGGTGGTGCAACATGGCCAAGGGAGTGTTGGGCTATGGGCCCCGTTCTGTGCCGGACCCGCACCATTGCGGTTCGCCCCGGTGGCGTTGGCCAGGGCCAATGCGACAATGGTTGTGCCCCGCCGCTGGGCCTCCTGAGCATTCATGGTGCGGATCTTGCTTGATGCAGGCACATGAACTCTGACGCCCGAACTACCGCCGCGTTGGCCCAACGCATCCTGGATAACCTGAGCAGTGCGGTGGTGCTGTTCGACGGGGCACTGAACGTCGAATACGCCAATCCCGCCGCGGAGGTCTTGTTCGCAAGCAGCGCGCGACACCTGCGAGGACAGCCGGCGGCCGAGCTGATCCGCTGCGCGGAGGGGGCCGCAGGGGCGGATCTCAGGAAGGCCCGGCACTCCGGCCATGCAGTCACGGAGCGGGAGAGGGTGCTCAAGCTCCCTGACGGCCGGGAGATCACGGTTGACTGCACGATGATCCCCGTGCCTGACCCAGGGCGCTCCCAAGGCCTCTTGGTCGAGCTCCAACAGGTGGATCGCCAGCTGCGCATCACTCGGGAAGAAGGCCTGCTGGTGCAGCACCAAGCGGCGCGGGCCCTGGTCCGAGGGCTTGCTCACGAGATCAAGAATCCCCTGGGCGGGCTGCGGGGTGCGGCCCAGCTGCTCGAGCGCGAGCTCCCCGACCCCGCGCTCGCCGAGTACACCCGCGTCATCATCGACGAGGCGGACCGGCTCCAGGCACTCGTTGACCGGCTGCTGGGCCCGAACCGGGTACCGAGCTACAGGAGGGTCAACATCCACCAGGTTCTCGAGCGGGTTCGGGCCCTGGTCAAGGCCGAAGCCGGCCAACAGCTCGTAATCGAGCGCGACTACGACCCCAGTATCCCCGATCTCTACGGGGATGCGGACCAGCTCATCCAGGCAGTCCTCAACATCACCCGAAATGCCGCGCGCGCGCTTGGCACGAGCGGCGGCAAGATCATCCTGAGATCTCGCGTGCTGCGCCAGCTCACGCTCGGGAGCCACCGCCACCGCCTGGTGGCCCAGATCGAGATCGAGGACGATGGCCCGGGCATCCCCGAAGACCTCCGTCACAAGATCTTCTACCCGATGCTCTCGGCCAGCGCGGGCGGCCAGGGTATAGGACTGTCCATCGCTCAGTCATTGGTGAGCCAGCACGGCGGTCTGATCGAGCTCCGAAGCCGACCCGGCCAAACCGTGTTCACCGTTTTTCTGCCCGTGGAGAATCCAAATGCCTAGAGGGAGCCGTGTTTGGGTCGTCGACGACGACCGGTCAATCCGCTGGGTCCTGGAGCGCGCTCTCCAGCGCGCCGATATGGACGTGCGGACCTTCGATAATGCGGGCGACGCTCTGAGCGCGCTGGAGACCGACAAGCCCGACGCGGTCGTCTCGGACATCCGTATGCCCGGCATGGACGGGCTTGAGCTGCTCGATCGGATACGCCAGCGCTACCCCAACCTCCCGGTCCTCATCATGACCGCCCACTCGGACCTCGACAGTGCCGTGTCGGCTTTTCACGGAGGGGCGTTCGAGTACCTTCCCAAACCTTTTGACGTGGACGAGGCTGTCGAGCAGGTCCGTCGCGCGTGCCGGCATGGCAGCCGCACCGCGGTCGAGCAGGAGCCAGTGGTCCCGCAGACCCCCGAGATCATCGGCGCGGCGGTGGCGATGCAAGACGTGTACAGGGCTATCGGCCGGCTCGCGCGTTCGAACATCACCGTCCTGATCAACGGCGAGTCCGGGACCGGCAAGGAGCTGGTAGCCCGCGCACTGCATCGTCACAGTCCCCGGGCGGACAAGCCGTTCATCGCCCTCAATATGGCCGCCATACCCAGGGACTTGCTCGAGTCGGAGCTGTTCGGTCATGAGCGAGGGGCCTTCACTGGTGCTCAGAGCCGGCGATTGGGACGCTTCGAGCAGGCCGATGGTGGCACCTTGTTCCTCGACGAGATCGGCGATATGCCGGCCGAGCTGCAGACCCGCTTGCTGCGAGTCCTGGCCGACGGGGAGTTCTACCGTGTCGGCGGGCATGAGCCCATCCAGGTCGACGTGCGGATCATCGCCGCCACGCACCAGGACCTCGAACGGCTGGTCAGTGACGGGCGCTTCCGCGAGGACCTTTTCCATCGCCTCAACGTCATCCGCATCCATCTGCCCGCGCTGCGGGAGCGCCGGGAGGATATCCCCCCGTTGATCGAACACTTTCTGGCTGCCGCGTCCAAGGAGCTACGGGTTGAGCCGAAAAGCCTGATGCCCGAGGCACTCGAGCGACTCAAGCAGTGCGACTGGCCGGGCAATGTGCGCCAGCTCGAGAACACGGCACGCTGGCTCACCGTCATGGCATCGGGCGCCGAGGTTCATCTCGAGGACCTCCCCCCGGAGCTGCTGCAGAGGTCAGGCCCGGCGGCCAGGTCTCGGGAAGGCGACTGGCCCGCCTCGCTTAGGGGCTGGGCAAGGCAGCGCCTCGCCGCAGGTCAGGCGGCCCTGCTGGATGACGCGATGCCGACATTCGAGCGGGTGATGATCGAGGCCGCCCTGGAGCAGACCGCCGGAAGGCGTCAAGAGGCCGCTAAGCTGCTCGGCTGGGGCCGCAACACCCTCACCCGCAAGATCAAGGATCTGCAGCTGGAGGATTCGGCGGAACCGGATAACGACTAGGTGCTTGAAAAGGGCCTCGGCACCTCCATCTTCGCGGCAACCCCCCTCTCGGAGAATCAGTCCCGATGGACAGCAGCAGCATCGAGTTGCCCGGCTCGACGATCAAGGAGCTGCGGGTGGAGGGCGATACGGTCCGGATTTGCTTCTCCCCCGCCGTCGTCATCAAGACCATGACCGGCTCGGTCGAACGGACCAAGTGGCAGCAAAGCGGGGAGCTGGTCTTCGAAGGGGCCGAGCTCGAAGGCGATCCACCCGGTCTGCCCGCTGTGTGCGTGGGCGGCGATGTGGGCGAGAACGTCTACACGTACCGAGACATGATTCCGATTCCGCTGCGCAGCCGAGGGCGCGCCCACTGCGTCCTCGCCGTCGCGGGCGACGACCGCAAGCTGCGCGTTCGCGCCGATGGCGTGCATCTCGAGCTGGAAGCGGCTCCGAGATACGTCGAGCATCTCAGGCCGGCCTGACGCCCTGGACTTGCCGCCCGGTCCGGCTTGTCGTGGTGCCTGGTTGCTTCTCCGATGCGAGACGATGGGCCCAACGCCTGGTCTCCGGTAACCGATATCGGGTCGTGCAGGCCAGCACATACGCGATAGCGGTCCCCAGGGAAATCCTGTGACCGATCGAGACGTAGAGCGGTGCTACACCGGTGCGGGTGCGTAGCACGGCTCCGAGGACCTCCGTGCCCTTGAGCAGGGGTGTGCGGCTGCCCTTGACCGGCCCAGGCGGGCCGTGGTCGCCTATCAGGCGCGATTTGGCGACGCCGATGCTCGGGGTGTCGGTCAGGAGCCCGACGTGGCAGGCCAGGCCGAAGCGCCGCGGATGAGCCCAGCCCTGCCCGTCGCACAGCAGCAGGTCCGGTGGCGTCTGGAGCCTCGCCAAAGCCTCGAGCACGGCCGGCAGCTCGCGGAACGACAGCAGCCCAGGGACATACGGAAAGCTGGTCGGCTTGAGCGCGACCGCGGACTCGATCAGCTCCAAAGACGGGTAGGCGAGCACGGCCACGGCGGCGCGGGTGATGCGGCCTTCATCCTCGAAGCCGACATCAATACCGGCGACCCGGCGGACTTTGCCCAACCGGTCCAGAGTGACGACCCGATCGCGCAGCTGCAGTTGCAGCGCCTGTGCCTGCCTGGGGCTGATATCCCACGGGTGGGCGGCGTCGCTTACCACCGGACCGGCCTCGGGAGCCGGAGCGCCGGCAAAGACAAACCCGGCTGATTGGCCGGGCTTTCGGTAGCGGAGAGGGGTCGTCGTATCGTTGACCGACGACCCGGCATCCGGAGATCGACTCAGTTGCGGTGAGAGCCGACCAGCTCATGCGCAATATTGACCACGCGGTCCGCCATGTCTGTGTACTTCTGGCGATAATCCTTCAGCAGGCCCTCTTCGGAGGCCCAGTAGTCCTTGCCGGTGACGCCTTTCTCATGCTCGAGGGCGATGAACTGCTTCTGCATCTCGAGCATCTGCTGAATCAGCTGGGACTTTTCCTTCTGCAGTGCTTCTTTGTCGCTCATATCAGTCTCCGCTTCCGGACGGCCGAAGCCATGTCGTTGAGTCAATGGCAGTTTTCTAATATACCACGACGAAAAAGGGCTTTGCCACCTAATTTCCTATCCAGAAAGGGATAGACTCAGCAAGCGCAGGCTACGCCGAAGTCATCATTGAGGCGTAGGCTTCCGGTGAGCTGTTGGACGGAAGCGAGGCCGTGGCGCTCCAGATATTCGAGGATGCCCGCGTTGATCTTGGGACAGACCAGGGGCTCGTAGAACAGCGCCGTGCCCACGCCCACGGCGCTGGCTCCGGCGATCAGGAACTCGAGCGCGTCCTCGGCCGTGCGCACTCCGCCTTGCCCGATAATCGGAATCGCGTGATCGCGGCAGACCTGATAGACCTGGTGGACCTTGAGCAGGGCCACGGGCTTGATGGCTGGCCCGGACAGACCTCCCTGATTGTTCCCGATCAGCGGGGCCCGGCTTTCCACGTCGATGGCCATGCCCATCAGGGTATTGATGACAGCGAAGGCATCCGTGCCGGCCTCGATGCAGCGCCGGGCGTTGGCCGCGATGTCGGTCTGGTTGGGGGAAAGCTTGGTGATCAGCGGTTTGTCGGTGGCCCGGCGACACGCCTCGACGACCCGGGCGGACATGTCCGGATCGTTGCCGAAGGTGACTCCGCCTTCCTTTACGTTCGGGCAAGAGATGTTGATCTCGATGGCTTCGATCGGCGAGTTGTCGAACCGGCGCGTGACCTCGAAGTATTCCTCTACCGTCGATCCAGAGACGTTGGCGAAGAAGTGGGTCTCGCTGAAGTCCAGGCTCGGCAGGATCTCCTTGACCACCCGATCGACGCCGGGATTCTGTAGCCCTATGGCGTTGAGCATCCCCTCGGCGGTCTCGTAAATGCGGTGGGGTGGGTTACCCGGCCGCGGTGCCAGGGTAGTTCCCTTGAGGCACACGGCCCCGGCGTCCCGGTTGGAAAACCCCTTGACCCGCGTGTACTCTTCTCCGAACCCGACGCAGCCCGACAGCAGCACCAGGGGCGTCCGGAGCCGTATTCCGCAAAGATCCACGGCCAGGGCGGGATTCGCTCTCTCGATCATCGATCTTGGCTCCTTGGGGGCGCGGCGCCCATCGGGCGGCGGCCTCTAGCAGCGCAGCATGCAGCCGTGTTTCACGTGATTCTCTACCAGCCGGAGATCCCCCCGAACACGGGCAACATCATACGCCTGTGCGCCAATACCGGGAGCCAGCTGCACCTGATCCGCCCCCTGGGCTTCGATCTGGACGATGCACGGCTGCGCCGGGCGGGCCTGGACTACCGGGAGTGGGTCGGCATCCGCCAGTACGACAGCCTTCAGGAGCTGCTCGAGAGCTTGGGCAGTGCTCGGCTGTGGGCCTGCAGCACGCGTGCCCGGGTCTGCTACGGCGAAGCGCGATTTACACCGGGGGATGGCTTGTTGTTCGGCCCCGAGACCCGCGGCCTCCCCCCGGACGTCCTCGCGACGATCCCCGAGTCCCTCAGGCTGCGTGTCCCGATGATCCCGGGCAACCGTAGCCTAAATCTCTCCAATGCCTGCGCCGTGGTCCTATACGAGGCCTGGCGCCAGCAAGGCTACGCAGGGGCCACGTGAGGCGGGCCGCGGCGCTTCAGACCGCTTCCGGCTTGGGACGCCGGTCCAGCAGCGCCCTGGCGGCCTCCTCCGGCTGGACCCCCTCGTACAGGACGCGATAGGTCTGCTCCGAGATCGGCATGTCGATACCCAAACGGGCGGCAAGCTGGTGCACCTCAGCGGCGGTCTGCACCCCTTCGACCTCCTGCCCGAGCTGCGCCCGCGCCTGCGCGACGCTCAGCCCCCGGGCCAGGGCGAGCCCCATGCGCCGGTTGCGAGACTGGTCGTCTGTGCAGGTCAGGGCGAGGTCCCCGAGCCCGGCGAGCCCCATAAAGGTCTCAGCCTTGCCGCCCAGCGCAAGGCCCAGGCGCGTGATCTCGACCAGGCCGCGGGTGATCAGGGCTGCCCGCGTATTGGCCCCGAAGCCCAGCCCATCGGCGATGCCGGCGGCAATGGCTAGAACGTTCTTGGCCGCCCCCCCGATCTGTACCCCGACCAGGTCATCGCTGGTGTAGGCGCGAAACAGATCCGAATGCAGATAGCGGGCGAGTCGCTCGGCGTGCTCGCCGTTGGTTCCCGCGACGGTGATGGCGGTGGGCAAGCCCCGGGCGACCTCTCCGGCAAAGGTTGGCCCTGAGAGCACGGCCAGCGGGCGGGGGCCTAGCTCGTCGCCCGCGACCTCGCTCAGCAGGTTTCCGGTTCCTGGCTCGAGCCCTTTGGTCGCCCAGCTGATCGACTGGCCCGGATCGCAATACGCTCGGATGGCCCGAGCGACCTCGCGAAACGCGTGGCTGGGCACGACCAGCAGCACCTCGTCGACGCCGTGCAGGGCCGCCTCGATATCTGCCGTCGGTAGAAGGCCCTCGGGAAGCCGGTGGCCGGGCAGGAAAACACGATTCTCCCCCGCCGCGCGAATAGCCTCGATCTGTGCGGGGTCGTGACCCCAGAGCCGCACCTGGGCGCCGTTTCGCGCCAGCAGGACCGAGAGGGCGGTGCCCCAGGAGCCCGCCCCCAGCACCGCGATGACGGGACGGCGCTCCTCCACGGGGGCCTCAGCTGGCGGCCTTGGTCCCCGCGGCCTGGCGCGCCGCCTGGTCCCGCACGTGTTGCTCGAACAGCGCGTCGAAGTTGACCGGGGTCAGGAGCAGCTGTGGAAACGAGCCCCGGACGATCAGGTCGGATACGGCCTCGCGGGCGTAAGGGAACAGGATGCTCGGGCAGTAGCTGCCGAGCAAAGGGGCGAGCTCTTGCTCCGGAAAGTCCCGGATGCCGAAGATCCCCGCCTGCTGGACCTCCACGAGATACGCAGTGGTGTCCCCGACCTTGGTGGTAAGGGTGACCGTCAACACGACCTCGAAGCTCTCGCCCCCCAGATGGCTCGTCTGAGTGCTCAGGTTCATCTGTGTTTCGGGCTTCCATTCTTGCTGAAACACCGCGGGTGAGCTCGGTGTCTCGAACGAGAGGTCCTTGACGTAAATCCTCTGGAGTGAGAAGGAGCGGGCGGGCGCCGCCCCTTTCGTCTCGGTCTGTTCAGTCATTGATCCTGTCCCGTATGTAATAGAGAGTCGTCAGCTCTTGCGGGAGACCGGCAGGTTGGCATTCTGCCAAGCGAGCATCCCCCCGTGGAGGTTGTACACCTTCTCGAAGCCATGCTTGCGCAGCTGTCGGCAGGCCCCCGAGGACTGGGCGCCGGAGCGGCAGCTCACCAGCACTGGTCGCCCCTTGTACTTCTCGATGCGGGAGATCTGCTCGGAAAAGACGCCCAATGGGATGTTGATGGCGTTGATGATATGGCCGGTCCGAAAATCGGCCGCGGGGCGCACGTCGACCACCAGGGCGTCTTGGTGGTTGATCAGGTCGGTGGCCCCGACGGGATCCACCGCGTCCTTACCCGCACCGCTGGTGACAAGGTTCTGTATCAGCAGGGCGATCACCGCAACCAGGGCGGCAACCAGGGTCAGATGGTTGCCGGCGAATTCGATCAACTGCGCCATGGGGGTGCGGGTCCTCGGGTCGAGGTCGATGGGCGGTAGATTGTACCGCCGTGAAAAACAAAACGGGAACCGCTGTTCCCGTCTTGTCGCGGTCCGGCGAGGCGGCCCGTGCCCGGCTCAATGTTGCGTGTGAGTGCAGAAGACTTCCCGCATCATGCCGATCAGCTTGAGGGTACGCTGATCGCTGACGCGGTAGAATACCCGGTTGGCGTCCTTGCGCGCGGCCAGAATCCCTTTGTCGCGCAAGATGGCCAGATGCTGGGAGATGTTGCTCTGCGAAGTGCCGACCTGCTCCACGATGTCCTGGACACTGACCTCCTGATCCCCGAGTGTGCAGAGGATCTTCAGCCGCAACGGATGGGACATCGCCTTCAGCGATCGCGATGCGCGATCGATGTCCTCGTCGCCGGTGAACAGCGAGTCCAGACTCGCATCGAACAGGGTGTCGTCCATATCCGATTTGCCGGAGCGGCCCCGATTGTGTTCCATCAGCGTGAACCTTACTTATTCATAAGTTGACAATACAATAATACGTTTCGTACCCCGAATGGCAGACTTTTTCTGGTCTCTGTGGCATCTTGCCTGGTCCTGCCGCGGCCCTGATTCTGGCCGCGCCCCCCGGGAAGTGGTTTAATATGCTGAATTTTCGAGCAATTCCCTGCACAGGATGCGTCTTTGTCGCGAGAGGGTCCCCCGCGGGAATCCAGAGAGCTGAAGACCGACCGACCCGGATATGAGCAAGCAGCCCCGCCCCGTCGTCCTGGTGGTCTTGGATGGATGGGGTTACAGCGAGAGCGATGATCAGAACGCGATTCGGGCTGCGCGCACGCCCGTTTGGGACCGGCTCTGGGCAGGTTATCCGCATACCCTGATTCGGACCTCCGGCGCGTCCGTCGGACTGCCCGGAGGGCAGATGGGGAACTCGGAGGTCGGGCATCTGAATCTGGGTGCCGGGCGGGTCGTCTATCAGGAGTTCACCCGGGTTAGCCGGGCCATTCGAACCGGCTCCTTCTTTACGAACCGGACCCTCACGGATGCGGTCGACGCCGCCATTGCGAGCGACAAGGCGGTGCATATCCTCGGGCTGCTCTCTCCGGGCGGCGTGCATAGTCACGAAGACCACATCCATGCCATGGTGCGGCTGGCCGTGGATCGGGGCGCGGCCCGGGTGTTCATGCACGCATTTCTGGACGGCCGTGATACGCCACCCCGGAGCGCAGCGGCCTCGATACAGGCTATGGCACGGCTGTTCGACGAGCGCGGCCGGGGCCGCATTGCCACCCTCGTGGGTCGCTATTACGCCATGGATCGGGACCACCGTTGGCCGCGCATCCAGGCTGCCTACGAGCTGATGACCGGCGGCACGGCGCAGTTCGAGGCGCCGGACGCCCTGGCCGGCCTGGAGATGGCCTATGCGCGGGGCGAGAGCGACGAGTTTGTTGAGCCCACGCGTATTGTGCCGCCCGGGGAGCGCCCGGCTCACATCGAAGACGGCGACATCGTCGTCTTCATGAACTACCGCTCGGACCGCGCGCGACAGATCACACGGCCGTTCATACAAGAGGACTTCGAGGCGTTTGCCCGGAATACGGCGCCGCGGCTCGGCGCCTTCGTGAGCCTCACCGAATACAGCAAGGACTTCGATATCCCGGTCGCCTTTCCGGCGGAGCGGTTGAAGAGCGTATTCGGCGAGTACATCGCCAACCAGGGCATGCGGCAGCTGCGTATCGCCGAAACCGAGAAGTACGCCCACGTCACCTTCTTCTTCAACGGAGGCATCGAGACGCCGTTCGAAGGTGAGGACCGGATCCTCGTGCCCTCGCCGACGGTGGCGACGTATGATCTCCAGCCCGAGATGAGTGCCCTTGAGGTGACTAAGCACCTGGTCGAGGCCAGCGAGAGCGGCAAGTACGAGGCCATCATCTGCAATTTTGCGAATCCGGACATGGTCGGACACACCGGAAATTTCGATGCGGCCGTTAAGGCGATCGAAACGTTGGACCGGTGCCTCGGCAACGTCGCCGAAGCGGTCTTGCGGGTGGGTGGCGAGATGCTGATCACCGCCGATCATGGCAACGCCGAGCAGATGCTCGACCGTGTCTCGGGTCAGGCCCATACGGCCCATACCAGCAACCCCGTGCCGCTGGTCTATCTCGGGGGCGCACCCGTGGAGCTGGCCGACCACGGAGCCTTGTGTGACATCGCGCCGACCCTGCTCGGCATGATGGGGCTGGAGCAGCCCCGCGAGATGAGCGGCCGATCGCTGTTGCGCTCCAGGGGGAGCGCGGAGTCGGCCGCCGGATGACATGAGCCCCGTCGGCTCTGTTTGGTTGCTTGCCCTGACCCTCTTTCTCGGATCGGGCATGCTGGGGGCTGCGCCGGCCGCTGGTGGCCCGCCGGGGGGTGGGGGCGTGTCGGCGCGGGAGCAGGAGCTCGAGACTCTTCGGGCCCAGATCCACGACGTGCAGGCATCGATCGAGTCGGCGAAAGGCGAGCGCCGCGACCTGAGCGCGACCCTGCGCGAGACCGAACAGAGCATCGGCGATCTCACGCGCCACCTTCGGGTGCTGGCAGGGCAGATCGAGCGCCATGGGGCGGAGCTCTCCGCTCTGGGAGACCGACGGACTGCCCAGCAGCGGGAGCTGGACAAGCACCGGCAGGCGCTTGCGGCGCAGATGCGGGCCGCCTACGCCATGGGTCGCCAAGAGCGGCTGAAGATCCTGCTGAATCAGGAGGATCCGGCGATGGTGTCCCGCGTCCTGGTGTATTACGATTACTTCAATCGCGCGCGTGCCGAGCAGGTCAAGGCGGTGCAGCGCAGTGTCGATCAGCTCGCCGCGACCGAAGATGCGATCATGGCCGAGCGCGATAAGGTGCTGCAGCTTCAGGCCAGCGACCAGGAGCAGCGCCAGGTGTTGGAGCAAGCGCGCGCCGCTCGTAGCGAGGTGCTGGCAGCGCTGAACCAGGAGATCAACAGTCAGGGCGAGGAGCTGGCGGGCCTCAAGAAGGACGAGGAAAGCTTGCAGCGACTGATCGAGCGTCTACAACGCGCCCTGATCGAGATCCCGGCGGAAACCGCAGATCGCCCCTCCTTCGTTTCCCGCAAAGGCAAGCTCTCCTGGCCGGCCGCGGGCCAGCTGGTGGCCGGCTTCGGGGCGCCCAAGCGCGTGGGCGGGATGCGCTGGGACGGCGTGCTGATCGCGGCCCCGGAGGGCGAAGAGGTGCACGCCGTGGCTCGGGGCCGCGTCGCGTTCGCCGATTGGCTCCGTGGCTACGGTCTACTGCTCATCATCGACCACGGTGACGGCTACATGACCCTGTACGGGCATAATGAAAGCTTGTTCAAGGAAACCGGGGAATGGGTCGAGGCTGGAGAGCCGGTGGCTTTGGTGGGCAGCACGGGCGGGCGATCCCGGGCGGGGGTGTATTTCGGCATCCGTTATCGGGGCCAGCCGGTCGATCCGGCGACCTGGTGCAAGCCAGTACGTAACCACAAGATCGGATAATCATTGAGGCGGGCGTGTGTCTGGCGGCGCGAAGCGCCGGCCAGGCGGCCCGAATAGAGCATGAAGTGCGACAGCCGTCCGGTAATGACCTGGTTTCTTAGCGCCTTGTTCGGGGCGGGATTGGCCGTCGGCGGCGTCGCGCTCGCCGAAAAGCCCCCCGCCAAGGCGCCCGCGACGCTCCCCATCGAGGAGCTGCGGGAGTTCGCCGAGATCTTCGGCCGCATCAAGAACGACTACGTCGAGCCCGTCGATGACCGGGTGCTGCTCGAGCACGCCATCCGGGGGATGGTCTCGGGGCTCGATCCCCATTCCTCCTATCTCGACAAGCAGGAGTTCAAGGAGCTGCAGGTCGGCACGACCGGAGAGTTCGGCGGACTCGGCATCGAGGTCGGCATGGAGGACGGCTTCGTTAAGGTGATCGCCCCGATCGACGACACGCCGGCCCAGCGCGCCGGGCTCAAGCCGGGCGATCTGATTATCCGTCTGGACGACAACCCGGTGAAGGGGCTGTCGTTGGATGAGGCGGTGAACAAGATGCGCGGAAAGCCGGGGACGAAGGTCACCCTGACCATCATGCGCGAAGGCAATGACACGCCGTTCAAGGTCACCCTGGAGCGGGCCGTCATCAAGGTCGCCAGCGTGAAGCACCGTCAGCTCGACGACGGGTTCGGCTATGTGCGCGTCACGCATTTCCAGGCCCGGACCGCCGAGGACATGCTTGCGGCGATCCGCGACCTCAAGAAGACCGCCCCGGGCGGCAAGATCAAGGGCCTTGTGCTCGACCTGCGCAACAATCCCGGAGGTGTGCTCAACGCCGCGGTCGCCGTGAGTGACGCCTTCCTTACCGAAGGCCTCATCGTCTACACCGAAGGCCGGGTCGAAGACTCCCAGCTCAAGTTCACCGCCTCGCCGGACGACGTCCTGGATGGCGCCCCCATGGTGGTGCTCGTCAACGGCGGCTCCGCTTCCGCCTCAGAGATCGTCGCCGGGGCCCTTCAGGACCACAAACGGGCCGTGATCATGGGCCAGCAAACCTTCGGCAAAGGCTCGGTTCAGACCATCATCCCGGTGGACGACAATGCAGCCTTGAAGCTCACCACCGCGCGTTATTTCACCCCCTCGGGTCGCTCTATCCAGGCCGAGGGCATCACCCCGGACATCCCGCTCGCGGAGGTGAAGTTCGCGGCGGACGAGACCTCCAACGTCACGCAGCTCAAAGAGGCCGACCTGGCGCGCCATCTGCGGAACGCCAAGCGTAAGAAGAACGCGAAAGGCGCGCCGAGCGAGCAGTCGCCCGAAGCCGAAGGGCGGCCCTTGGTCGAATCCGATTACGACCTGAGCGAGGCCCTGAACCTGCTCAAAGGGCTCTATATGCTGCGGTCGCAAAAATGATGTAATGATGTCGCAGTGCTCGGTTGCTTGGAGTCGGCCGCTCGTCGCCGCGTGATCTGTGCTGGACGCGTCGCGCAACCCGGCCTAAGGTGTCTTCAACGACGCCGGTCGATCGATCCGTCCAGGCTCCGAGGGAGCCCATTGTGGATGCGCACCCATGGCACGAGCTCTCGTCCCCCTCGCCCAAGGCTGTGAAGAGCTTGAGGCGGTCACAGTCATCGACCTGCTGCGCCGAGCCGGCGTCGAGGTTGTCACGGCTGGCCTGGACGCCGCACCGGTCACCGGCAGTCGGGGTGTCCGTCTGATCCCCGACACCAGCCTCGAGCAGGTGCTCGGGGAGCCCTTCGACATGGTTGTGCTGCCCGGGGGGCAGCCCGGCGCAGATCACTTGCGTGATGATCCGCGCATCGGCCGGCTGCTGCAGCACGCTGCCCGCCGCGGTGCGTTCACGGCCGCGATCTGTGCCGCCCCCAAGGTCCTCGCCCATGCCGGGCTGCTGGCCGGACGCAGGGCCACCAGCTATCCCGGGGCCCTGTCGGGGCTCGAGCTGCCAGACACCGAGCTCACCGAAGACCCGGTGGTCGTGGACGGACGAGTCATCACCTCGCGGGGTCCTGGCACGGCGATGGATTTCGCCCTCGAGCTCATCAGCCTGCTTGCCGGCCCGGACCGGCGCCGCGAGGTCGAGGAGCGGCTGGTACGCCCCTGAGGCTGGATCGCGCCGCTCTGGTAGAGCGGTGAGAAAGTCTTCGGGGGCGGAGTCTTGGCCGCCCCGAGCCTCGGGAGCTACGGGCCCCGGTCGAGCCAGGGAAACGTGAGCACCACGAGGCCGGTGCCGCCGAGGCCTACGCCGAGGGCGAACAGCCCGCCGGGAAGGGTACCGGAGAGCAGGCCCGCGTTGGGTCCCAGGGTCACCAGCAGGGCGCCGCCGATCAGCAACGAGCCGCCGGCGACCATGGAGGCGGTGCGCCGATTGCCACGACGGATCTCGGCGCGCAGGCGCGCCAGCTCCTCCGGGCGCCAGCGCACCTCCAGGCGGCCGCGGGCCGCGTCGCTGAGCACCCGATGGGCCAGCTCGGGGATCTCCGGGATGCTCTCGGACAGCCGCGGCAGGGTGCGGCGGACCCGCTTGACGAACGCCCGGGTGCCCATCTGCTCGCTCATCCAGCGCTCCATGAAGGGCTTGGCGGTCTTCCACAGATCCAGCTCGGGATACAGCTGCCGGCCGAGTCCCTCGATGTTGAGCAGGGTCTTCTGCAGCAGAACAAGCTGCGGCTGGACCTCCATGTTGAAGCGCCGCGCGGTCTGAAACAGGCGTAGCAGGAAGTGGCCGAAGGAGATCTCGCTGATCGGCTTCTCGAAGATCGGCTCGCAGACGGTGCGGATCGCCGACTCGAATTCATCCACCCGCGTGCCCTTCGGCACCCACTCCGACTCCAGGTGAAGCTCTGCGACCCGGCGGTAGTCGCGGTTGAAGAAGGCGAACAGGTTCTCGGCCAAATAGCGCTGGTCCTCGGGCGTCAGGGTCCCGATGATCCCAAAATCCACGGCGATATACTGGCCGTCAGGGGCGACGAAGATGTTGCCCGGGTGCATGTCGGCGTGGAAGAAGTTGTCCCGGAACACCTGGGTGAAGAAGATCTCCACCCCGCGCTCTCCCAGCAGGCGCATGCTGATGCCTTGTCGGCGCAGCGCCTCGACCTCTCCGACGGGTGTCCCGGAGATGCGCTCCATGACGAGCACGGCCGGGCGCGTGTACTCCCAATAGACCTCGGGGATGTACAGGGCGGGGCTGCCCAGAAAATTACGTCGAAGCTGGGAGGCATTGGCCGCCTCCCGCATCAGGTCCAGCTCATCGAGGATGGTCTTTTCGTACTCCCGCACGACCTCGATCGGCCGCAGCCGCCGGCCCTCCTTCCAGTAGCGCTCGGCCATGCGCGCGAGGGTATAGAGCAGGCCCACGTCGCGCCGAATCGTCTTCTCGATGCCCGGCCTGAGCACCTTCATCACCACCTCGGTGCCGTTCTTCAGCCGGGCGGTGTGTACCTGAGCGATGGAAGCGGAGGCCAGGGGGCGCTCGTCGAATCCTTCAAGCACCGCTTCGACGGGGCGCCCGTAAGCCTTCTCGATAATCGCGCGGGCCTGGACGCCCGGAAATGGCGGGACCCGATCCTGCAGCTTCGCCAGCTCATTGGCGATGTCATCGGGTAGGAGGTCGCGGCGGGTCGACAGGATTTGGCCGAACTTGACGAACAGCGGACCGAGATCCTCCAGGGAGCGACGGATGCGCACTGCATAAGGTGCCGGCTCCCGGAGCCAGTACCAGGGTGAGAAGTACTTCAGAAACCGCACCGGGCGGAACAGGTGGGTCGCCAGCACCACCTCATCCAGTCCGTGGCGCATCAGGACCCAGTTGATATGGAAGAGTCGAAACGCCTGGGCGGGGCTGATCACCGGCGCTTCCTGCGACGGGGGCTCTTTTGGGACTCCAGGCGTCGTACCCGTGCTTCGAGCCTCTCGGCGTCGTCGCGCAGCTCGTCCACCTCCGCCTGGAACAGCTCTACCTCGCCGCGGGCCGGCAGCACCCGCGCCTCTTCCTGCAGGTATTCCTGGACGTCCAGGCCCAGGGTGTCCCGGGTCCGTGTCCCCCAGGCCAGGAGCCCGCGGATCCCGCGGCCGACCTGATGGGCGATCAGGTCCCCGGTTAGGTGCGAGAGCTGTTCCTCCCAATCGATGTCCAGCCGGCCGAGCGCCTCCCCGAATTGTTGTCCCAGCTCGGTGTCGCCGGTCACGCGTGCCCCGCCCGCCACCAGCTCACCCGCCTGATCGCGGGTCGCGCCGAGCCGGGCGAGCGCCAGCGGTGTTCCCGAGATGGTGCAGTCCGCAGGTCCTTCGATGCGGCCCAGCACCTGAAGACCGGCGCGCCCCGGAATGACATACAGCGTCGTCCCGAGCCCGAGGATCTCCAGTGCCAGCACCCGCCCCTCGAGGGGCACGAGCCGCGCCCTGGCCTGCGGATCGAGATCGATGTAGCGGTTGAGCGCCGCCTCCAGGCCGGCCAACGCGAGACCCGACAGGCGCATGGGGATCAGAGCTTGTAGCCGCGGTGGATGGCCACGATGCCGCCGGTGAGGCTGATGTAGTCGCAGCGCTCGAATCCCGCCGCCTCCATCATCCCTTTGAGCTCCTCTTGGCCCGGGTGCATGCGGATCGATTCGGCCAGATAGCGATAGCTGTCGGCATCGCCCGCGACGACTCGACCGATCAGAGGCAGAACCCGGAAGGAATACAGGTCGTACAGCGCACGCAAGGGAGCGCTGTTCGGGCGCGAGAACTCCAGCACCAGCAGCCGCCCGCCCGGCCTGAGGACCCGGTAGATCGCCGCCAGGGCCCGCTCCTTGTGCGTGACGTTGCGCAGCCCGAAGCCGATGGAGACGCAGTCGATGCTGTCGTCGGGAAACGGTAGCTGCTCTGCGTCCGCCTGCACGTAGCGCAGGTTGCCCACCAGTCCACGGTCGGCCATGCGCTCGCGTCCGCGCTGGAGCATGGCCTCATTGATGTCGGAGAACAAGACCTCGCCTTCCTGCCCGACGAGCCCGGCGAAGCGCGCCGCCAGGTCACCCGTGCCGGCCGCCAGATCCAGCACCCGCTGGCCGCGCCGAACCCCGGCGAGCTCGGCGGCGTAGCGCTTCCACAGCCGGTGAATGCCCAGCGACATCAGGTCGTTCATGACATCGTACCGGTCCGCCACCGAGTCGAACACCGCACGGACGCGTCCGGCCTTGTCCTGGGCCGGAACCTGCTGGTATCCGAAGTGGGTCTTGTGCTCGTCGGTCATGCCGAGGACCTCCGGATTTGTTGAATCGCGAGCGCCGCGGGCCCGCGCCGCTTCAGGGAGCGCGTGAGCCCGCTGAAGCGCCCCGCCGAGCCATTCTACCTGCAAAGCTCGGGGCTAGGGGAGGTCGGGGATCGGTGCAGAATGCGTATCCCGGGCCTGCGCGCCGGGTCAGAGCCGCCGCTTCAGCAGCAGAATCGCGATGCCCATCGTGACGCTGGCGAACAGGACCAGAAACCCGAGGTCCCCGGCGACCTGGGACAGGCCCGCGTCTTTGAACAGCACGGCTTTGAGCGCGTCGACGGCGTAGGCCTCGGGGTTGACCCAGGCGAGCTGTTTGAGCCAGCCCGGCAGGCTAGCGAGCGGGTAGACCGCGCCGCTGGGGAAGAACAGGATCACGTTGAGGAATCCGCTGAGCACCCCGACGATGCGCGGATGGTCGGCGCGCCCGAGCAGCACGAACATCAGGCTGATCAGCGATAGGGTGGTGAGCAGGATGACGACCAGGATCGCGGCGACCTGGCTGAGGCTGCCCGGCGCGGCGATCCCACTGATCAGCATGCCCAGCATGAGCACCAGCACGGCCACCAGGCTGGTCACCGACAGGCCGCTGATCACCAGGCCCCCGACGATGTCGGTCTTGGTCAGGGGCGTGAGCAGGTAGGCCTCCTCGGTGCCGAGGAAGCGGTCCATCACCACGTTGAACACTCCGGTGGTCAGGGTCCCGAGAAAGATCGCCATGATGACGACGCCGGGGACCAGCGACTGGTAATAGTCGACGCTCGGGAACAGATTGACGTCGCGCAGCAGCGCGCGGTCGTGGGGCTCGCGCACCGGCACGTAATCCACCCCCAGAGCCCCGATGGCGCCTTCGACCACGCCCCGCAGGGTCTGCATCGAGATGCCGTCGGTGTTGTCCAGGAACAGCTGCAGGGTGGGCCTGGTCCTTAGCGCGACCTTGTGGCTGAAGTCGGCCGGTATAATCAGCGCCGCCTTGTAGCGGCCGGAGCGCACCTCGCCCACCGCCGCCCGCTCATCGGTGGCGAAGGACAGCAGGACGGTGCGCGGCCCCGCCTGCACGGCGCGCAGATTGTCGACGAGCGCGCGGGCCGCCGGCCCCGGGTCCTGATTGACCACCGCCACCGGCAGGCCGATCAGCTTGCCTTGGAACGAATTGCCCAGGATCACCAGATAGATCACCGGCATCAGCAGGCTCATGGCGATGATCACCGGGTTGCGCCGGAACTTCTTCAGGTCGCGCTCGATGACCGCGGAGACGCGCACCAGGCGTTGCGAGAGCGCGCTCACCGATTCCACCGTCGCGGCATCCCGGCCCCGAGCAGGAGACTGACCTTCTTCGCTTCTTCTTCCCGAATCGACTTGCCGGTGTAGTGGATGAACACGTCCTCCAGCGACTGCTCGTGTATGGCCGCGGAGAGGATCCGTCCACCCGCCGCACGGGTCGCCTCCATCAGCCCGGCCAGGTTCATCGGCCCCGCTTCGACGTAGACCCCGAGCACCTCGTCCTCGGCGTGCAGCCGGTAGACGAACGGCAGCGCCTGAAGCGCGGCCAGCAGATCCTCCTCCGGCGGGGCGGCCAGGGTCAGCGAAATGAGGTCGTTGCCCGGCAGCTGCCGCTTGAGCCGCTCGGGGCTGTCCAAGGTCACGATGCGCCCGGCGTCGATAATCGCCACCCGCCCGCACAGCGCCTCGGCCTCCTCCATGTAATGGGTGGTCAGGAACAGCGTCATCTCGTCATCGCGCCGGATCTGGCGGAGAAGGTCCCAGACAATACGCCGGGACTGGGGATCGAGACCGATGGTGGGCTCGTCCAGAAACAGGACTGCGGGCCTGTGCACCAGCACCCGCGCGATCTCCAGGCGCCGGCGCATGCCCCCCGAATAGGTCGCCACCAGCTCCCGGGCCCGCCCGCTGAGGCCGACTGTCTCCAGCAGGGTCTCGATGCGCGCCTTGCGCTCGCGCGCCGAAACCCCGTAGAAGCGGGCATAGATGTCCATGTTCTCGTAGCCGGTGAGATCCAGATCGCTGGTCATGGCCTGGGGAATGACGCCGATGTGCCTGCGCACCTGGGTGGCCTCCTGCATCACGTCGAAGCCCGCCACGCAGGCACGCCCGCCGCTCGGCCTCACCAGCGTGGTCAGCATGCGCACCAGGGTGGTCTTGCCGGCCCCGTTGGGCCCAAGAAAGCCGAACAGCTCGCCGCTGTCGACCTGGAAGCTCACGGCATCGACGGCGGTCAGTGAGCCGAACCGTTTGCTCAGCCCCTCCACCCGCACGGCGACGGGGTCGGCGCTCAAGGTGCCACCGGGGCCGGGATCCTGACCTCGACCGTCATCCCCGGCTTTAGCACACCCGACGGGTCGTCGACCTCCACCTTGACCCTGAACGTGCGGATGTCCTGGCGGCCCCGAGTGACGTCGCGCTGAGTTGCGAAGTCGGCATAGCGTCCGATCTCGCTCACCCGGCCGGCGAGCTCTCGGGGTGGCTCGCCGATGGTGGTGACGACGGCGGGCGCGCCGAGTGCCACGCCGCCGATGCGCGTCTCGTCGACGTCGACGCGGGCATAAAGATGCCGGGTATCGACGACGGTCAGGACGGTCTGGCCTGGGCTGACCATCTCGCCCGGGGCGAAGCCCTGGTAGACCACGGTGCCGTCCAGGGGGCTCAGGATCTGCGCCTCGCTGAGCTTGACCCGGTCGTAGTCCACCGCGGCTTCAGCGGCCGCGTAGCCCGCATCGGCCTGGCTCCGGGCGGCGACGGCATCATCGAGATCCTGGCGGGAGACAAAGTGCTTCCCAACCAGACTCCGGGTGCGCTCCAGCTTCGCGGCGGCATTGCTCAGCTGCACCTTCGCCTTGTTCGCCTCGGCCGCCGCCTGGGCCAGCGCGGCGGCCAGATCCCGGCTGTCGAGGGCGACTGTCAGCTGCCCTGCCTTCACCGCATCCCCCTCGCGACAGCAGACAGTAGCGATCCGCCCGAGCACCTGGGAAGAGAGGTTCACCTCCCGGCCCTCGATGATCCCGGCGGTGCGCAGCCCGGTCTGTGGGGGCGTGCGCCCGAGCAGCAGGTAGGCGGCCGTGCCGGCCAGCAGAAGGACGGCGCCGGCTGCGAGGGCGGACTTGAGAAGCGAAGGCACTTGAGCGGTCCTTACGGCTGGGTGCGGGTCGGCGGAGCCCGAAACCCGGGCGGGTCCTTTTTACAGGGCGACACCACTTCGGGTCATATTACTCCCGCAGCCCGGGGTCGGACCCGACTGGCACTCACCTGCCAGCCAACTAATCGATTGAGGACCACCTCCGCGTGGACTCGCCCGCCCGTGTGGGATGGCGTGAAGAAGGCACCGCATCTATCGCCATCGAGGCACTGCGTGCCTGACCGGACCCACCCGTGGTTGGCCGCCGCTTGGCGCTCTATTCAATGAGCTGCGCCCGAAACTAAGCGGCATGCAAGTCAGGTCCCGGTCTCGTTGCCGAGGGTCGCCGCATTTCCGAGCCCGTTGGCGAGCGCCGGCAGGATCCCCCGTTCGGCATAGATGGGCCGGGCGATCTCGCGCAGGGCGGGCAGCCGCCGGCCGAACGCGATCGCCCCGAGCACGCAGATCAGCCCGGACCCGACCAGCGTCAGCGGCGCCCCGATCCGAGTCGCCACGGCCCCGGCCAGCAGGCTTCCGAAGGGGGTCATGCCCATGAACGCGACCCCGTACAATGCCATCACCCGCCCCCGCATCTCGTCGCGCACCAGGGTCTGGATGACCGTGTTGCTGGCGGCCAGGTGAATCATGAAGCCGATCCCGATGAGGACCATGACCCCGAGGGACAGGGACACGGAGCGGGACAGACCCAGTGCGACCAAGCCGACGCCGAAGGTCGCCGCGGCCAGCGGGATCAGGCGACCGAGTCCCAGCACCGTCCGGCGCGAGGCCAGATACAGCGCGCCGATCAGCGCCCCCACGCCCATAGCGCCGGTGAGAAAGCCCAGGGTGTGCGGCCCGCCCTGCAGCGTGCGCACAGCGATGACGGGGAGCAGAACGGCATAAGGCATCCCGACCAGCCCGACCAGGGCTAGCAGCAGCAGGAGGGCGCCGATCGGCGCGGACCCGGCGACATAGCGCAGGCCCTCGAGCAGATCATGGAGCACCTTCCGCCTCGCCCCGGCGGGGCTGCGCGCGACGACCTGCATGGCCAGCAGCGAGCCGATCACCGCGATGTAGCTGACCCCGTCGGCCAGGAAGCACCAGCCCTCGCCGACCCAGGCGATGACGAGTCCTGCGACGCTGGGGCCGATCAGGCGCGCCGCGTTCACCATGGAGGAGTTGAGGGCGATGGCGTTGGACAGGTCCGCGCGGTCGGCGACCAGATCGATCAGGAGGGATTGGCGGCTCGGCATCTCCAAGGCGTTGATCACCCCTTGGAGCGTCTGCAGGGCGAGTATCTGCCACACCTGAACGATGCCGGAGAGGGCCAGGGCCGCGAGGGCGAAGGACTGCAGCATGGCCAGGACCTGCGTGGCCAGGAGCAGCCGGTGCCGGTTCAGCCGGTCGACCCAGACTCCGGCGAAGGGGGTGAGCAGGAAGGTCGGTACCTGCCCGGCGAACCCGAGCAGCCCGAGCATGTCGGCGGAATGGGTCAGCCGCCACACCAGCCAGGCGGTGGTGAGGCGCGTCATCCAGGTTCCGATGAGCGAGATGCCCTGGCCCGCGAAATAGAGCCGAAAGTTGGGGTGCCTGAGGGCCCTCAGCAGTGAGTGCAGGGCATCGGGCTTCATCGGCCCGAGCCCTGTCGCGTTGGCGCAATCGGCCGAGGTTGGCGCGAACCCTCAGGTAGCGGCTGCGCCGCAACCTGACCTATACCTCGCCGTCGATCGGGAGAGCTGCGCGACTCAGGCATCTCCGTCCTTCGGGGGGGTCTGCAGGATGGCGTGTCGTCATGGGGAATCCTTTGGTCAGGTTGGCAACAGGCGCCTACCTGAGGCGCGCGTCGGTCCCCGTGCGAACGCTCCTCCGCATGGGAAGACCAGCAGAGCGCCGCGCCTCAGGAGGGGCGCTCCTTGCGCTTGTGCCCGGCCTCCTCCAGCTCCTTCAGGTACTGCTCCCAGTTGGCCCTCTGGCCGATGCCGAGCTTGTAGAGCGTCTCCCAGGAGTAGATGCCGGTGTTGTGGCCGTCGTCGAAGTGCAGCAGGACCGCGTAATTGCCGACGGGCTCGATGCGGTCGATGTTCACGTCTTCCTTGCCCACCTGGAGCTTGCGCTGGTCGGGGGAGTGGCCCTGAACCTCTGCGGAGGGGGAGAACGCCCGCAGATACTCGCAGGGCAGATTGAAGTGCGCCCCGTCGTCGAAGGCGATCTCCAGCACCCGGGACTGGCGGTGCAGATTGAGCTCGGTGGGCATGGGCTTGGACATCTTTACTACCTCGATGCTGTGCTGGGACAAGGGCTGTGGGAGGAGGCGCGACATTCAGAGGATGTAGCGGCTCAAATCCTCATTGGAGGCCAGGTCCGCCAGATGGCTGTCGACATAGGCGGCGTCGATCAGCACCTGCTGGCCGGTGCGGGCGCTCGCCTCGAAGGAGATCTCCTCCAGCAGCCGCTCCATCACGGTGTGCAGCCGGCGGGCGCCGATGTTCTCGGTGCGCTCGTTGACCTGCCAGGCGATCTCGGCGATGCGCCTGATCCCGTCATCGCCGAAGCGCAGCTCGACGTCCTCCGTGGCCAGCAGGGCCTGATATTGGGAGGTAAGGGCGGCGTCGGGCTCCACCAGGATGCGCACGAAGTCCTCCGAGCTCAGGGGCTGGAGCTCGACGCGGATGGGCAGACGCCCCTGCAGCTCCGGGATCAGGTCGGACGGTTTGGAGAGGTGGAAGGCGCCTGACGCGATGAACAGGATATGGTCCGTCCGAACCATGCCGTGCTTGGTGGAGACAGTGCTGCCCTCCACGAGCGGCAGCAGGTCCCGCTGGACCCCCTCGCGCGAGACGTTCCGGGCCGCCGTAACCGGAGCGGCTCGTGATCTTGTCCATCTCGTCGAGAAACACGATGCCATGCTGCTCCACGGCCTCGATCGCACGCATCTTCAGGTCCTCCTGATTGATGCGCTTGCCGGCCTCCTCGTCTTGGAGCAATTTGAGCGCGTCGCGGATGCGCAGCTTGCGCCGGCGCGCCCGCGCGCTGCCGATGTTCTGGAATAGGCTCTGGAGCTGGCTGGTCATCTCCTCCATGCCGGGCGGCGCCATGATCTCGACCCCGAGCTGAGGGGTGCTGACCTCGATCTCGATCTCCTTGTCGTCGAGCTCGCCGGCGCGCAGCTTCTCGCGGAACTTCTCCCGGGTGGAGGCGCTCGGGGCGGGCAGGCTCGGCCGGCTCTCCTCGTCAAAGCTCGTGGGGCGGGGTGCGGGCAGCAGGGCATCGAGCACCCGCTCCTCGGCGGCTGCGCGGGCCGCATCCTGGACCTTTTCGGTCTGGTGGTCGCGCACCATCGCCACGGCCATGTCGGCGAGCTCGCGGATGATGGATTCCACGTCGCGCCCGACGTAGCCCACCTCGGTGAACTTGGTGGCCTCCACCTTGAGGAACGGGGCGTTGGCCAGCTTCGCCAGGCGCCGCGCGATCTCCGTCTTGCCGACCCCGGTGGGGCCGATCATCAGGATGTTCTTGGGGGTGATCTCGTTGCGCAGCTCGCCGCTGACCTGGGCGCGGCGCCAGCGGTTGCGCAGAGCCACGGCGACGGCTCGCTTGGCCGCCTGCTGGCCGATGATGTGCTTGTCCAGCTCGCGGACGATTTCCTGGGGGGTGATCTCGGACATGGGATGGACGCTCAGACCTCGGCGTCGAGCTCTTCGATGACGCGGTTGTGGTTGGTGTAGACGCAGATATCGGCGGCGATCTCCAGGCCACGCTCGACGATCTCGCGGGCGCCCAGCTCGGTGGCGCCCATCAGGGCCCAAGCGGCGGCCTGGGCGTAGGGTCCCCCCGAGCCTATGGCCATGATGTCGTGCTCAGGCTCGATTACGTCGCCGGTGCCCGAGATGATCAGCGAGGCCTTGGCGTCGGCCACGCACAGCAGGGCCTCCAGTCGTCGCAGCATCCGGTCCGTTCGCCAATCCTTCGCAAGCTCGACCGCCGAGCGGGTGAGGTTGCCCTGGTGCTTCTCGAGCTTGGCCTCGAAGCGCTCGAAAAGGGTGAAAGCATCGGCGGTGGCGCCCGCAAACCCGGCGATCACCTGGTCCTTGTAGAGACGGCGCACCTTGCGCGCATTGCCCTTCATGACGGTGTTGCCCATGGACACCTGCCCGTCCCCTCCGATGACCACGCGTCCGGCGCGCCGGACCGAGAGGATGGTCGTACCTCGGATCTGCTCCACCTGAGCCCCCCGAACCGCCAAAGCGGAGAATTCTAACCGAAGGGTCGGCGGCGGGCCCAAGGCCGGGCGTCGACCGGAACCCCTTTTGTGGGGGCAGTTCGCCGGTTTTCCAGGGCGCGGGCTGTCCCGTCAGCCCCGGCGCTTGCTGCGCCGCGCCCGGGGATGGGCCTGATCGTAGACCTGGGCCAGGTGCTGGAAGTCCAGGTGGGTGTAGATCTGGGTGGTGGAGATGTCCGCGTGGCCGAGTAGCTCCTGCACCGCCCGCAGGTCGCCGGAGGACTCCAGGAGATGGGTGGCAAAGGAGTGGCGCAGCAGGTGGGGATGGATGCTGCGCGTCGCCCCCTCGGCAAGGGCGAGGCGGCGCAGCCTCGCCTCCACCGAGCGCGGGGCTATGCGTCCCCCGCGCTGGCTGACGAACAGTGCGGCGCTCTCCGCCGAACAGAGCGCGCTGCGCACAGACATCCATCGGCGCAATGCCGTGCGCGCCTGGCGTCCCACCGGCACCCGACGGGTCTTGGCCCCCTTGCCGGTCACCCCCAGGGTGCCGTCCTCGAGATCGAGGTCACCCAGGTTCAGGGAGACCAGCTCTGCGAGGCGCAGCCCGGAGGAGTAGAACAGCTCGATCATCGCACGGTCGCGCAGCGCTAGCGGGTCCGTCCCGACCGGGGCATCCAGGATGCGGTTGAGCTCGTCGGCGTCGAGGGTCGCAGGCAGGCGGCGCACCCCCTTGGGGGCGCGCACACCCTGGGCGGGGCTCGCCTCGGCCTGCTGCTCGCGCAGCAGATAGCGAAACAGGCTGCGCAGCGCCGAGAGCTCGCGCTGCAGCGATTTGCCGGAGATTCCCTGGCGGTGGCGCAGGGCGGCGTAGGCCCTGACCCGGTGGCCGTCGAGCCCGTCCCACCGGCTCAGCCCCTGCTCGCCGCACCAGAGCGCGAGGCGCTCCAGATCCCGGCGGTAGGCCTCCAGGGTCCGGGGGGAGAGGCGCCGCTCGTGGCGCAGATGGTCGAGGAAGCGGTCGAGCCAGCCTGCGAGGTCCCGTTGCCCCGGCTCGCTCACGGGGATCAGGCGCCAGGGACGGAGACGACTTGCAGGGTGCGGCTCACGATCTCCCCGAGCCGGGCGAGAAAATCGGTCCCCTTGTCGGCATGGAAGCGGTCCGCGTCGTGGCTACCGATCGCCAGGACCCCGACTATGCCCTCGCCGCGCACCGGTATCAGCGCCGCCGACCCGATGTCCTCCGCCAGTGCCCCGAACAGAAACGCCAGCTGCTCGGCGCTCAGGTGGCCGCACAGGGGGCTGCCGCGCTCCAGGAACTCGCGGAATCGGGCCGCCTCGGCCGGCCGGCCCCGTTGCTGCTCGTTTGCGAGCTGCTGCTCCAGCTCGACGGCAGAGAACAACCGAAGCTCGACCGCGTCGGCGCGGAACTGGTCGTGCAGCTCGTCCTCGAGCACGTCGACGACCTCCTCGAAGGTGGCCGCGTCGATGAGGTTCAGGGTGAGGTGGTGCAGGCGCTCGTTAAGACGCTCGTTGTCGCGCGCCACCTCCAGGAGCTCGCGCAGCTGTCCGGAGAGGCGCTCGTTGTCCTCCCGCAGCACCGCGACCTGGCGCTCGATCAGCGAGATGGCGGCCCCGGAGTCGGGGTGGGTCAGGCTCAGCCCGGCCAGCAGGCCATCCCGGCCCCTGAAGAAGTCTGGATGGGCGCTCAGGTATCCCTCAACGGCAGAGGCCGAGGGGCCGCGGGAAGTGCTGTCCTCGGGGTCGTCGGTCATACGCCGATCCTCCCCTCGAACACCTCCTCAGCGGGCCCGGTCATCCACACCGGCTCCCCCTCGCCGGCCCAGCCGATCACCAGGTCGCCCCCCGGCAGGCTGACGCGTACACGCTCGTCGAGCAGGCCCTGCAGCCGCCCGGCCACCACCGCCGCGCAGGCCCCGGAGCCGCAGGCCAGCGTTTCACCGGCGCCGCGCTCGAAGATGCGAAGATCGATGTGATCGCGCGCGCCGACCGCCATGAACCCCACGTTGGTGCGCCGCGGAAAGCGCGCATGCGCCTCGATCAGCGGGCCAAGCCGGTCGACGGGCGCGTCGTCGACCGATTCCACGCGCAGCACCGCGTGGGGGTTGCCCATAGACACCGCGGCGATCTCTACCTCCTCGCCTTCCACCTCCAGGCTGTAAGTGAGTGCCCGCTCCGGTGCATTGAACGGGATCTCGGCGGGCTCCAGCCGAGGCACGCCCATGTTGACCCGCACCTGCCCGTCATCTTCGATGTGCAGCCGGATGAGGCCGGCCTTGGTGCCGACCTCCAGCACATCCTTGTCGCTCAGGCCGTGGTCGCGCACAAAGCGGGCGAAGCAGCGCGCGCCGTTGCCGCACTGCTCCACTTCGCTGCCGTCGGCGTTGAAGATGCGGTAGTAGAAGTCGGTGTCGGTGGAGCGCGGCGCCTCGACCAGCAGCACCTGATCGCAGCCCACGCCAAAGCGGCGGTTGGCGATGCAGCGTATCTGCTCGGGGCTCAGGTTTATGCTCTGGCCGATCGCGTCGAATACGACGAAATCGTTGCCGAGCCCGTGCATCTTGGTGAATAGGAGGTGCATCGGGCCAAGCTTAACGGGGCCCACGGGGATTGAAAAGCGTGCCTCCGAGACTCAGGAGCGCCAGCTGACGCTGCCCTCGACGCGCTCGATCAGTGAATCGAGCCGCTCGCCGGGCACTCCCACCACCGCCAGGCTGCCGTAACGGGTCGGGACCACGCGGCCTCGCAGATGGTCCGACCGTATCTGCTGCGCCGTCTGCAGATGCTCTCCGGGCATGAAGAGCACCGTCACCGGCCCGCGCGAGCCGGCGATCACCAGGTGTGCCCCCAGGGCGCGGCGCATCGGACAGAGGCCGGCGAAATCGACCTGGCCCAGGGACGCCATGAGGTCGCCCCCGACCTGACGGAGCACCGCGGCGACCTGCGCGTCGCTCAGATGGCCGTGCTCGCGCAGATGCGGGGCCTCGCGCTCGATGTGCTCGCGCACCACATCGGCCAGGGTCGGCGCGGGCTCGTTCCAGCCCCGCAGGCCGTAACCGAGCCAGCCGGCAACGCCAAGCGACAACAGCAGCCCCGCGCCGGCGGCCATGCGCCGTCGCCTTGCGCGCCGTTGGTGCTCGGCGGCGATCCGCCGGCCGAGCCCCCGCGGAGGCTCCACGGCCACCGCCTGACGAAGCTGTCGTTCGAAGCCCAGGGCGTCCATCGCCCAGCGGGCGCACTCGGCGCAACGCTCCCGGTGCCGAAGCAGAACGGGGTCAGCGTCCAAGGGATCGATCAGGGTGCGCCGCCGCACCTCCGCGCAATTGATATCCGGCCTATGGTCGTTCGAGGGCATGACCTAGGGGACCGGTTGCTCGGTTCCGGCATTTCAGGGTGCCCGGACGTTCGGCGAGTGAGCCGGCCGGCGCAAGACATGACCGTCACGATCCATTAATCAGGGACTGCAGGTGCCAGAGGAACAGGCCGACCCCGACTCCCGCCAGCGCGCAGGATACCGCCAGCAGCCTCAGAACATGCCCTCGGCGCACCGCCGCCTCGTCGGTGATGACCCGGGTATCGCGAATGACCCGCAGCCCCGGTGGCGGAAACTCCCTCGAGCGAACAGCCCGGCCTCCGACCCCCCAGATGTAGGCCGCAAAACCGAGCAGTGGTCCGAGGGAGAGCACCATTGAAAGTGCAACCACCAGGCCGACCCTATCCGCCGTGGCGGCTGGGTCGGCGATTATCCAGTCCACAAGCGCGGTGCGATATCGCTCGAGGGCTCCGATCAGCAACGCTGCGATCGATGCGCCGATGGCGGCGAGCGCCACTACTCGTCGTCGCCATGCCGGGTCGGCCTTGCGGACGCTGGTCATGGCCTTGGCCTTCTAAGCGTCGGACCCGGAGCCGGAGCGGGTCGCGATGTCGGGCTCCGGGAAGTAGCATGCGCGCATCCGCTCGCAGTAACGCCAAAGGTTGTCCAGCGATGCCCCGTAGCTGAACAGCGGATTGTCGCCCTTGACGTAGATCGACACGCCGAGAAAGCCGAGCACGCACGCGTCGATCGACGTGGGCTGGTCGCCGAGGAAGTAGGGCTGGTCACCCAGCAGCACGCTGAGCGCATCGAGGTCCGCCTTGCCCTGGCGGATGATCTCGCTCTCGTCGTGGCGCCCCAGTCCGCGCTCATAAAGCTGCTTGCGCAGCTGCGAGGTGAGCAGGCCAGGCACGATCCAGCGCAACGGTAAAGGCAGCGTCGCGACGAATTCCGACAGCCGCTCGTCGGCGCCGCGCCCGAAAAACAGCTGGTGCTCGAAGGCCTGGTGAAAGTGCTCCTCGAGCGTGCGCTGAATGACGAGCGCCCGGGCCTTGGCGCCCGCGTCGAGGGATCTATCGGGGTCGACGCCGTAACGCTCGCCGAGGTAGCCGATGATGATCGACGTGTCCCCCATGCGGGTTGCCCCGTCCTCGATCCACGGCGACTTGCCCTTCGGACCCTTGCGAGGGTCATTCTCGATAATGACCTCGTGCGGTAGCCCCACCATGCGCAGCCAGGTCAGCAGCTTGAGGGGAAACGGGCCGGAAGTCGGGAACGGGACCCCCCATCCGGTTGCGAACACGAATACCCGAATCGGTCGCTGCGCGACAGGATGCATGGCAGACCTCATTGCGCGGCAAGGGCGCGAAAAGCCGATGTCTGAAACCCAACGGCAGACCAGGTCAGCCTAGCATCTCAGGTCGCCTGCATCTATCCACGGCGAGATGGGGGCCTGAGCGGAAAGGGCCCGCCGGGGTCGCCATGGGTCCCGACAGACATCCCTCGCGTGGCCGCCGCCCACCGAACGGCGTGCAGGAAAATCTACCCCCGCGCCCCGAGAACAAATGCGCTGCGGGCGAAATACGTGAACAGCCTGATTGAGCGCCCCACGGCGTTGCGGGTTTCCTTGGTATGGCCCGAACGATGTCCGGAATGGGCCGGCGCGGCCCGGGGGCCCCCTGTCATGAGGGGGCGTCTCCCAGTGTCACACTCGATCCGGGTGCAACGCGAGACCCCGGGCTCGCGCCTTCTCAGCGGGTGCCGACGGCGATCAGCATCTCGCACGGCCCCTCGAATTGACGGCCGGTCTCAAACTGCCGCAGCGCCTGCTCGATCTCCTCCCAGGCCTGGTCCTTCTCCGGGTCCGAGAGCGGACCCAGCATCTGGTGCAGGGCGCCGAAGGATTCCTGCTCGAACTGCAGACATTCTGCGGCATTACCCACCCGCACCGGGGCCTCGACCCGCTCGATATGGACGTCCCGGAGGCCGGCATCGGTAAATATCGTCTCCAGTACCTCCGGCCGTCCCAGGCTGAAGGGTCCGGGCTGGCCGGGCAGGGGCGGCGGCAGAGCCGCCCGGCGGCGGATGATGGAGACCGGCACCGAGAAAAAACCATTACGCTCCGCGGTCGAGTAGACCATGGCGGCTACCTTCCCGCCGTCGCGAAGCTTGTCGCGCATGCCGCGCAGCGCCTTCTGCTGGTCCGGGAAGTAGATCAGGCCGACACGCGAGATGACCGCATCGAAGGGGCCGGCTTCCAGCTCATCGAGACGCTCTCCATCGATGGCGAGCGTGCTGACGTTGCCCAGACCTGCCAGGCTGGCGGAGCGCTCGGCATACTCGAGGATGGTGAGCGAGATGTCCGTCGCGAGGACGTGTCCGCTACTTCCGACGCGGCGGGCTGCCGCGACCGACTGCTCGCCCGCACCGGCGGCTACGTCGAGGACCCGGGAGCCCGGGGCGACGCCGGCGAGGTCCAGCATCGTCTCGGTCGCCGGCCCCAGCCAGCGCGACAGCAGCGTGCCCCAGCGGTCCCAGGCCTCGGCGGCGTGGTTCCACTGCTGCAACGTGGTCTGCTTGTACTTGTCTGCATCGAAAACTGGTTGGGTGGTCTGTGCCTGTTGCATTGTCTTTCCTCCGTCGTTGTGCAATCCCGGTTGGGATGCTCGACAGTCTAGGTCTATGATTTCCCTTGCCTATTCCAAAAATGTCGACACCGGATGTGCAAGAATGCACAGGGGTGCGGGGACCGGGGGAGAGCGTGAACTGGGACGATCTGAGGGTGTTTCTGGCCGTGGCGCGCAGCGGCTCCATTTCCGGTGGCGGGAGGCTGCTTGATCTGCAGCACTCGACCGTGTCGCGGCGCATGCGCAAGCTCGAACAGGATCTGGGCGTCAGGCTATTCGACAAGGTGCCCAGCGGTTATGAGCTGACGCCCGCGGGGGACAATCTCCGGCAGGCCGCGGCCCGCATGGAGCGAGAGGTGCTGGAGGTGGACGGTGCACTCTCAGGCCGTGACCTGAAGCCGTCCGGGCCGCTGCGCGTGACCGCCATAGACAATATGGCCTCCACCATACTCATGCCCATGTTTGCCGGCTTCAGTCGCGAATACCCGGAGGTGACCTTGCACTTGATGGTCTCCAATAGCGACGCCAGCCTGGCGCAACGCGAAGCGGACCTGGCGATACGGCTCACCAACACCCCGCCGGACACCCTCATCGGCAAGCGAGTCGCGACCGTTTCCTCGGCGACCTACGGCAGTCCCGCGTATATCGAGCAGTTCCGGAAAGAGGGCGGGGAGCCGCGCTGGCTGGGCGTGGAGTGCTGCAGTTTTCACCGGTCATGGACCAAGCAGGCGTGCGGTGATAAGCCTCACCGGTTCTTCGTGGACGATACCCTGCTGACCCAGGCCGCGCTGCGAGAGGGGATGGGGATCTCCATCCTGCCCTGCTTCATGGGCGATACCGATCCGGGGCTGCAGCGCTATTCGGGTCCCCGGCCGGAATGGAATCTGGGGCTCTGGATATTGCTGCATCCCGATCTCAGACGCACCGCGCGGGTGCTGGCCTTTCGTGAGTACATAACGGACGCAATCGCCGCCCGGAATGATCTGTTTGAGGCACGATGAAAGCTCAACCCGCGCGGCTGTTCATCCTCTAGTCCTATTGCCCCCGTTGTGGTCCTTCAGCTTGCGCCAAAGAGAGCTTCGGTTGATCCCTAAGACCTGGGCCGCCGCGGTCTGGTTGCCGCCGACCTCGTTGAGCACCCACAATATATAGTCGAGCTCCCGCTCCTGAAGCGTCGGCAAGCGTCCGTCGCGTCGGCTTACCTTGGTGATCGACAGCTCTCTGAGCTCGTCGGGCAGATGTGACACTTCGATGCGCTCGCCTCCCGCGACCGCCACGCCGCGCTCGATGATATTTTCCAGCTCGCGCACGTTTCCTGGAAAGTCGTACTGCACCAACAACGCGATGACCTCCGGGGCGATGTCGGTAACTTCTTTTCGCATCCGCAGAGAAAACTTACGCAGAAAGTGATGGGCGAGCAAAGGGATGTCGTCTCGGCGGGCCGACAGGGGAGGCAAATCGAGCGTCACGACCTTGATGCGAAAATACAGGTCGTGACGGAATGTCCCTGCTGCAACCATTTCTGCGATATCGCGGTTGGTCGCGGCGATGACACGGAAATCCACCTTCGATGCCACTGTGGCGCCGAGCCGCACGACCTCGCGTTCCTGGATCGCTCGCAGCAGCTTGACCTGCATCGGGGGCGGCATCTCGGTGATTTCGTCGAGAAAAAGCGTGCCGCCCGCAGCCGCTTCGATCAGTCCGCGCCGGCTCGTGGTCGCTCCGGTGAACGCCTCGCGCTCGTGCCCGAACAGCTCGTTGGCCAGGAGCTCTTCGGTGAAAGCCCCGCAGTTCACGGCGACGAACGGCCCATCGCGGCGCTCGCTGTGGCCGTGAACGTGGCGCGCGAGCAGCTCCTTGCCAGTGCCGCTTTCGCCGGTAATCAGCACGTTGCAGCCGGTGGGCGCCACCTGCGCCGCGAGCTGCATCAACCGGCGCATGTTGGTGTCCTGGGTGACGATCTTGACCTTGCCGTGGTAGCTCTCCACCTCTTCGCGTAACCGGCGGTTCTCGTCCCGGAGACGAATCTTCTGCATCGCTTCGCTGACGACCTTCTTCACTTCGTCCAGCCTGAACGGCTTCGCGATATAGTAGAATGCGCCCTGCTTCATCGCCTCCACGGCGGTTTCGGCGGTGGCATAACCGGTGATCATGATCACTTCCGTGTCGGGGTGGCGCGCGCGGGTCGCCTTGAGCAGCTCCATCCCGTCCACCTTCTCCATGCGCAGATCGGTCAAGACGATGTCGAAGGCCTCCTGCTCGATGCGTGCGAGCGCCGCGGTGCCGTTCTGTTCCAGCGCGACTTCGTAGCCCTCGCGGGTCAGTACGCGCCCGAGGTTGTTGAGCGCGATCTGTTCGTCATCGACGACCAGCAGTCTGCCCTGTCTGCTCATGCCTTCTGACCTCGATAATCAATCGCCGACTCTTCGGGACCGCGACCATGCGACGGAGGCGAGAATGTCGCGGCCCTGGAGCGACGACGGCGATGAAGAAACCCTCAGGCTCCGGATGCCGGTAGCCATATGCGAAAGATCGTGCCGCCGCCTTCTGAGCTGTCGGCGCTGATGCACCCGTCATGCTCGTCGATGATCTCGTGCACGATGAACAGCCCGAGTCCCATGCCGCTACCGACATTCTTGGTGGTGAAGAACGGATCGAAGATCCGAGGAAGGACGTCGGCGGCGATGCCCGGCCCGTTGTCGCGGACGCTGATCTGTACACTCTCGCCGGCCAGAACCGCAGCGCTTGGAAAACGGAAGCTGCTCCTGGGAGGAGTCGCCGGCGGCGACGCGGCGCGCCTCGATTCGCACCTCCCCTGAGACCCGAACGGCGTCTAGAGCATTCTTGATCAGGTTGACGAAGACCTGCTGCAGCCGTTGTCTGTCCGCCATTACGGCGATGTCGTCGGCGACGTCGATCACAACGTTCACGGCGGTTGGAATCTCGCCCTTGAGGAACCGCATCGTTTGCTCGACCAGCTGGCGCAGGACAACGGACTCGGCGATGAAATCGCGGTCGCGGGCAAAATCCAGCAGCGCGCGGACGATGTTGCGCGCCCGTACAGCCTGTTCGTCGATTTGACGCAACAACACAGCCTGGTCGTCGATGCCGATGGTGCCCAGCTCATCCTGCAGGATCTGGCAGGACGTCCAAATGTTGGAGAGGGGGTTGTTGAGCTCGTGGGCGACCCCGGAAAGCATGGTGCCTAGCGAGGCGAGCTTTTCCGAGCGCAGAAGGTGGGTTCGGCGCAGCTCCAGCTCGCGCAACATGTTGTTGAAGGCGTTGGTGATGGAGACGATCTCGCGATCGTTCGAGGCCAGCGCCAGGTGATCGCTCTGTCCGTGAGAGACGGCGTCGACGCTTTCCTCGATCCGCTTGAGCGGCTTCACCACGCTCATCGACAGGCCCCGGCCCATGGCGACCATCAGCAATACGACGGCGCCGATGGAGAACACGAGGATGCTCCGAAGTGTGCCGAGCAGCGAGTGGACCGCCTGCTGCTCGCCGGTGACGATATCCTGGGCGATGGCGACGATGCCCTGGCCGGCGGCCCGCACCTCGCCCTGCAGGTCGTGTCGCTGTCCCGGGGTGTCGTGGTAGCGCTTCATCAACAGGCCGTAGCGGGCGAGTCCGTCGCGAAGCCGCGGAATGTCTCTCGGGGTGCTGCCCAGCGGGGGATCGACCGTATGCCGATCCAGGAGGCTGCGGGTCTTTTCCACGTAGGCCGCGTTCTCCCGGTAGTCCGCATCCTGGGCATAGAGGTAGAAGTTGCGCTCGTAGCGGCGGATCTCCAACACGCTGTCGAACAGCTCGGAGGTCCGTTCGCTGCGTAACACCTTGCCTTCAACCAGCTTGAGCTCTTCGATCGTGACCAGCGAGACGATGAGGATCAGCAGCCCGATGATCGCGTAGGCCGCGGTGATCTTCCGGCGCAGAGATGTCGCGAGGGTGAAGCTGGCCATCACGAGCCAATTGTGCCGAGAGAGGATGCACCGTGCAACAGGCCTGTTGCATTGTACAACGCCCGCCGCGGAGGGCCTCGGCAGCGGGACTTCCTGAAGGCGATGCGTCACCGACGAGCGGCTTACGTGATGCATGTCGCATCACCTGGGAATCCCGCCAGGATCGCGGAGGAGGAAAAAACCCTACAACAACAAGAAGATATGTCGTTGGCAAGAGAATTGCTAAACCGGTGGGAGCTTCAGGCAAACGAAGGTGACACCGAGATGAAAGCAATTATTAAGACGGTTCGCGCGGCGATCAGCGCGATACCCCTGATTGACGCGTGCAGTTTGCAAGATGCGATTCGGATGCTCGACGAGCGTGCGACGCCAGGCTCGGCGAACCTGCCGGTCTCAGCCGTTGGCCCGGGCATGGGCCGGCTTCCGGGTCGGGGGCTCTAACCAGGCTTGAGCCAACTTGGCGCAGCAGGAAACCGACGCGCCGCGATAAGGCCGGCGGCGACGCCGCCATCGCGATACCGCCCCCAGCCTGACTGGCGGGCGGCATAGCCCCTGGGACGACTGTCCCTCGAGAGAGCTCCTCCGCGGGCGGATGACCGCCTTCCGAAGACCCGCCCAGGCTGCAAGCCGATTTCGTGCCCCAGGGGGTTAGCCGTCCCCCTCGGTCGCGCCCGAATGCATGACGGGGGGTGCCCTCCGTGAACACGCCCCAGGCGTACGGACGCTCGGCCCCTGTCGAAGCCGTATCTCACCGACAATGAAAGGAGTAAGCATGATCGACGATCCATATACCCAATTTCAACGCGAGGACATGATTCTGCGCGACTGGCTGGCTCTGGACCGTACTGTCCTGGCAAACAAACGGACCTTTCTCGCCTATGCCCGCACCGCCATCGCACTGGTCGTGCTCGGCATCGCCTTTGTGAAGCTGATTGGCCACCAGTTCTTCGTCTACGCCGGCTTTTCCCTGATCGGCGTGGGTGTTGTCGTGTTCGCGGTCGGGTTGCGTGAATACGCCATGAATACGCGCCGTTTCAAACGGTTGGTCGCCAAGGAGCGGGCCCTGGAAGCGTACATGGAGCAGCAGCACCAGCGCGAGCGCCCGGTGCCGGGGAAGATCGAAGCGGTAACGGAGCGGGCTGAGGCCGCTTGAGCAACACGGCCCTTCTGCCCGACGCCACCGGCGCCCGCCTCACACTGTTTTGGGCCGACCTAGAGGACGCCGCTTTCCGCCGCGGACCGCGAGCTGCGGGCGGGAGCTCTGGTCGGTGAGCATATGCAGGCGACGGCGATCGGCACGTTCCAGCCGGGGCCGCTCCCGTCGCTGCTCGCCAAAATCCTGCCGGGTGAGTCCCGGCCGAAATCCGGTCCGGCGGCTAGATCGTCGCCATCGTCGCGCCGCAAAAGGCAGCTTCGACCTATCCCAAGAGGAAGGCGTGACAGCCTGGGCCTCGCCCCGCGGCTCGGGGCGAGGGCCCATGGGGCTTGTCCGCGGCGCCGGAAGGCCCGGGGGCGCTCGCTGCGCTGCCAGCCCCCCGGGGTCAGGGCCTGTCGGAGACAAGCCGTGCGGCCGTTAGAGCAGAGGTACCGAGGGCCAGATAAGCCAAGGGCTGGTGAGGACATCGCTTCCGGCCACCGTAGCGCAGCCCTGGGCCCCGGGGCCGCCGCCGCATTTCCACCAGTTCTCGGTGGCATCCACGGAGCCTGTGCCCAGGTTGGAGACCCCGACGCTATCGAGGAAGTTGTTGAAGTGCGCGTCCACCGATCCCGGCGTCTTCACCGCCACGTCGATCCCTTCCTGTTTGAAAACGTTCTTGGAGATCAGCGTGCCGGTAATCGGTGCCGCACCCCCGCTGTCATCGCTGAATACGACGATTCCCGTGGGGGCCCCGGTGGCTGAGTCGCCGTCCGGGCCGTTGCCCGAGATCTGGTTGCCCACGATCAGGTTGTCATTCAGGTCCTGGTTGGAGGCATGGCTGTGCATAGTCACGCCCGGCAGGCCGTTGCCCGTCAGGACGTTCTTGATCACGACGTTGCCGTAGGTCTGGGCGCCGGGACCTGCGGCGAACAGTCCCACGCCCGCACCTTCTCCGGCGGTCGCAGTCCCGTTGCCGGACGAGGTGTTGCCGGTGACCGTGTTGTGATACACGCCGAAGGCCGGATCCAGCTGCTGGGCATCGAAGTGGTGCGAGGCCAGGGTGATGCCGCAGTCGTACAGATTGTTCTGCACAGTGTTGCCCGAGAGGACGTTGTCATGGGTCCCTCCGGTGTCGTCGCTCAGCAGTATGCCCCCGGCGTTACCCTGGACGACGTTGTCGGCGACGATGGAGTGCGTTACTCCGCTGAGGTGAACGCCTTCGCCGCAATCGAATCCCTCTCCAGCGACGAACACCCCGCCGAGGACGCCCTCGATCCCGGGGCAGGTCGGGGGCTCGGTCGTTGGCTGCAGATGCGCGTCATTGCCGGTCACCCGGTTGCTGGACAAATTTACGGACGATGCGTTGGTGACCAGAATGCCCTGAAAGTTGGCGTTCTCCACCGTGAAGCCGTTTACGTTGACGTGGCTGAGTCCCGGGTTCTCGTAGCCATCGACGTGGATGCCGTTGGCTAGACCGGTTGCGTCGATGATGGTTCGTTTTGCCCCCGCGCCGACCAGAGACAAGGGCTTGGTAATCACCACGTCGTCCTGGTAGGTGCCCGGCGCCACAAGGATGGTGTCGTTCGCCGATGCCGCTGCGACCGCAGCTCCGATGGTCTTGTAACAGCCGCCTGTCCCGGTCGTGTTGACGCAGGCGGCTGCGGCTATCCCGCAGCTTCCGACCCCTAACGCCACCGCCAGACCCAACTGGGAGGGCCGATGTACTCTCACGCGTAGACCTATTGCCATTGTTGTTCTCCGCTACGTAAAAAAGAGGGAACGAAATTCGCTTCGACGCGACAGGAAATTGCCCGCAACCGCCCTTCGCCGACGGCCATCACCAGATCGGGCGCGTCGATACGGATGGGCTTAGCCAGATTCGATTGCGCGAGACCACCATGGTTCCGTGGCTTGGTGCGATTTCGCGGGTCAGCGAGCAGAGCAAGAACGCGGTTGCCGGCCGCAGTTGAGGGCCACCGGTCCGAAGGTCAAGCTTACGGCTGCTGTGGGTGTAGGGTGGACAAGCGCGGTCCCGCCCTCGCGACGCCGAATGGCGCCCGCGACACCCGATCTACACACCCCCGTGGCCCCCCTTTATGTATGTCCCCGGGAGGGGGCTCGTGGTACTGCAGCACAACCAGCAGGTTGTTGCGCTCCTCCCGCGTGACTCTGCTGCGCCGGTCTGTAGAGAGGTCGGCAGTGGCCGGCAGATCGGACATGGGTCGGAGCGACGCGTCCGCGGCAGCATTCGGCTCGAGACAATATCGTGTCTGACCCCGTTTGTTCTTATTTCGCGGGTCAGCGAGCAGGGCAAGAACGCGGTTGCCGGCCGCAGTTGAGGGCCACCGGTCCGAAGGTCAAGCTTACGGCTGCTGTGGGTGTAGGGTGGACAAGCGCGGTCCCGCCCTCGCGACGCCGAATGGCGCCCGCGACACCCGATCTACACAACCCCCGTGGCCCCCCTTTATGTATGTCCCCGGGAGGGGGCTCGTGGTACTGCAGCACAACCAGCAGGTTGTTGCGCTCCTCCCGCGTGACTCTGCTGCGCCGGTCTGTAGAGAGGTCGGCAGTGGCCGGCAGATCGGACATGGGTCGGAGCGACGCGTCGGCGGCAGCATTTGGCTGGAGACAATATCGTGTCTGACCCCGTTTGTCATTTGGCTGGAGACAATATCGTGTCTGACTCCGTTTGTCCCCCCGTTTGTCCCATCCGGCTATGGCCCGATAGACACTTGACGTGAATTCGATTTGCCGATGAAGCGTCGCTGCAAATAGCAGGCTAGGCGCCGTATACGGACCCGTACGTACGGTGCTGTGGGAGGGGGCCGCTTGAGCGGCTCCCTATCCCGATTGGGCCCTAGTTGAGAAACCGTTGACAACTGACGTCCAAACGTCTATTCTCCGGTCCATGGAGGAACAACAGCCCCGCAATTCGCCTGGACAAGTCCGCGATGCCATTTTACAAGTGATGGCGTTGACATCTAAGCCTTTGTCCGTCAGAGAAATAGAGCACCGCGTACAAGAAATATCCGGGACAACGCCGCTATCTTCGATTAGGTCGTATTTGCGATTAAACACGCCTGAAATTTTCATCCGAGAGGAACGTGGTGTCTACCGGCTCCGTGGTACTGGTGTCGCAACTTTGCAACGCGAGCTTCCAACTACGCAAAACTGGAAAGCTCCGTGCGAACTTGGGAAAGTAACTTTATATAATGCCAATTGTTTTGACTGGATCGAGAACCAAGACCAAAACAGTATCCATGCAGTCGTGACTGATCCTCCATACGGATTACACGAGTACACTCCTGAACAACAGGCCAAATTGAGAAAGGGAAAGGGAGGGGTATGGAGAATTCCGCCGTCATACGATGGCCACAAAAGGTCCCCTCTTCCTCGCTTCACGACTCTTACGCCAGAGCAATTAGACCAGCTCCATAGCTTTTTCTTTATTTGGAGCAAGCTACTTTTGCCGAAACTCGTTCCCGGCGCCCACATTGTTGTTGCATCGAACCCGTTGCTCTCGTATATCGTCTCTGCCGCTTTGGCAGATGCCGGATTGGAGCGCAGAGGCGAAATTGTACGTTTAACTATGACGATGCGTGGTGGAGACCGCCCAAAAGCCGCTCATGAGGAGTTTAGCGACGTAAGCGTCATGCCACGATCCATGTGGGAGCCGTGGCTCGTGTATAGAAAGCCTATAGAAGGACGTGTGCAAGATAATCTCCGAAAATGGAAGACTGGCGGCTTTCGCCGACCAGCAGAAGATAAGCCTTTTGGTGACGTACTTGCATCTGCCCCAACTCGAAAAACTGAAAAAGAACTCGCTCCCCATCCTAGTCTCAAGCCACAGTCATTTATGAGGCAAATTGTTCGCGCCGTCTTGCCACTGGGTGAGGGAATAATTCTTGATCCATTTGCTGGTGCAGGTTCAACATTGGCAGCCTCCAAAGCGATCGGGTATCACTGCATCGGGGTCGAGATGGACCCGGATTACTTTGACATGGCTTGTGACGCGATTCCTAAGTTGGCCAAATTGAAAACAAATGGGAACTCTAAAGCCTGTATATCCAGCCATCCCGAAGTTTTTTAATGCCGTCCTTGTGGAGCGTCGCAGTTCGTGTTCCCAAGTCACCACGAGGGTTTTTTCGAAAATCATCAATTGTCATTTGCCCTAAATAGACTTCTGTAAATGTCATAGGCATCCTGTCTTTCGCAGGCTCGGACTCTGTATCTACTGTATAGACAAAAACACACATCCACTGCTCTCTTGCACCATGCGTATCAACTGCGCCGCCAGCTTTTCTAGTCGTTTTTATTTCCACTCCCTCTGCCCCTGACTTGATTGCATTTCCGGCATAAACGCCTTGAACAATCAGATCTGGATGGCCGTTGAAATACTGATTCTCAACTAAGACGCGAGAATGTTTGGCAAGACTTGCTGTCAGCATATCGGACAACAAACCGGACATGATGGCTGGTCGCAGCATGTCGTCCAGGCGCTGCAATCCCCTTCCCGTTAAATGCGAATTTACGTCATAGAAGAAATCATATAGGTCCTGCATTGCCATCTGAAAGTCTTGCACGCGCAGTTCATATGGCGGGTTCGCGTCTTTGTTGAATTTTGATGTGTCTACAGCATTCTTAGTAATGGGCATATTCGATTCTTCTTCTATGGCGGTAACGGGACCGTTTCTGAATTCTGAATTCTGAATCGCTAAGGGTATCATCTGGCCGCTATCGTTCAAGTGATAGGACCCAACAGTTGAATAGACGGATGCCTATATCTGGGTCTTGCCCACATCTGGGCAAATCCGCCTACATCTGGGTAAAGCTCGCTCCGATTGTCCAAATCCGGGTGCCGCACGGATTATCGCGGTCCCCTGGGAGTCCAGCCGCAAGATCTGCTGTTGCAAGTTCTCGGGTCCAGGCTTTGGCGCCCTGCACCTTGCTGGTTTTACGCCGTCCCTACCGCCGCGCGGGTGCGGTGCGGACCCTGCGTAACAAAACTTAGGGCGATGAATCAGAAAAAAGTGGACGAACATGGCCGGGATTGGAGGGTCGTGAGCCACCAGCGCGACACGGGTAGCGCGCCGGGCCGTGGTAGCGTTGTGGCGTCGACAGGCGTTCGGGTTGGGCCCGCCGGACGCGAAGCTGTCTCTGGGGACTCCTGCCGGGACTCCGGGCCGGACTGGCAGTTCCAGTTCCATGGGATTCTCCTTTGATTCGATGAGTTTATCCGCCGGGGGGCTGAAGACAAGGACTGGAAGCAGATCCGATGGTCGCCGAGAGGGCTCGCCTCCCACAAAGGCGGCGGGATAATCCGGGTCTCCTGGGGGGGCTTTGGGCCCGCAGAACGCCCGGGGCGGGTCAATGGGTGGTAAGGGGTATTGCGGGCGGCTGTAGGCGCGGTCCCGCTGTCGCCGGTGGAGCCGGTAGCGACGAGGGCGGATCCTTACCTACGCCATCCTGCCACGGACGAGCAAGTGCCGGTCGCTCACCGGCTCGACCCGCAGACCTGGCAGTCCTGCATTTATGAGCTCATCGCGGACCTCCTCCGGTGTGAAGGCCGCGAACAGGGAGTTGCAGAAATCCCGGCGCAGGATCTCGGGCGCTGCCCCCGCGTAGGTCGTCACCAGTCTGTCCACCCCCTGCGCGGACGCCGGGCGCATGAGGTCCATGATCGCGACGGCGGCGCCCGGGCGGGCACTTTGACGCAGGGTCTCCCACAGCACCCCGGGGCGGTGCAGGTGATGGAGCAGGCTGTTGGAGACGACGGCGTCGTAGCGGTGGGCGGGAAGATCCGCCCAGGGCAGGCAGGCGCAGATCAGCTTGACCCGCGCTCGGACGGAGGGCTCGCTGGCCTCCAGGGCCTCCCGGGCGAACGCCAGCATGGCGGCCGAGCCGTCCAGGGCATGGATCCGGGCCTGGGGATAGGCCCGCGCCAGGCGCAGGCTGATGTCGGCGGGGCCGCAGCCGAGATCGAGTATCCGTCCCTCGAACCGCTCGCCCTGAAGGCGGATGAACTGCTCGACGAACAGGGCGTTGGGCTCGGAGAAGTCCTCCCGAGCGTAGGCCAGGGCCTGGGCCGGGTCGTCCATCAGCTCGGGCTCGGGGATGCGCTCCACGGACCCGGTCTCAGGGCAGGGTGAGCTCGCCGGCGAACAGCTCTTCGAGGGTCTCGCGGCGGCGCACCAGATGGGTCCGGTCGCCGTCGACCATCACCTCGGCGGGGCGGGGGCGCGAATTGTAGTTCGAGCTCATGGTGAAGCCGTAGGCGCCGCTGGAGCGCACCGCGAGCAGGTCGCCCGGGGCCAGGCGCAGGGCGCGATCCTTACCGAGGAAGTCGCCGGTCTCGCACACCGGCCCGACGATGTCGTACCGGTGCATCTCGCCGTCCTGCCGAGGTGCCGCCGGAATGATCTCCTGGACGGCCTGGTAGAGGGCGGGGCGAACCAGATCGTTCATCCCGGCGTCGACCACGGCGAACGCCTTGTGTGGGGTGAGCTTGAGGTACTCGACCCGGGTCAGGAGGATGCCGGCGTTTCCGGCGATCGCCCGGCCGGGCTCCAGCAGCACCTCGTAGGCACGGCCCTGCAGGTGCGCTTCCAGCGCGAGGGCATACGCCTCGGGCAGCGGAGGGGTCTCGTCGGTGTAGCGGATGCCCAGGCCCCCGCCCAGGTCGAGGTGGCGGATCTCCATGCCTTCCCGCTCCAGGCTGTCCACCAGCTCCAGGACCCGGTCCAGGGCGTCCATGAAGGGCGCCAGGCTGGTGAGCTGGGAGCCGATGTGCCAGTCCACGCCCACCACCTGAATGTTGGGCAGGAAGCCGGCATGACGGTAGGCGGCCAGGGCCTCGTCGATGTCGATGCCGAACTTGCTCTCGCGCAGGCCCGTGGAGATGTAGGGGTGGGTGCGCGCATCCACGTCGGGGTTCACCCGCAGGGAGACCGGGGCGCGTACGCCCAGCTGCCCCGCGACCGAGCTCAGGCGCTCCAGCTCGGGCAGGGACTCGACGTTGAAGCAGCGGATGCCGACCTCCAGGGCGCGGCGCATCTCGTCGACGCGCTTGCCGACCCCGGAGAACACCACCTTCGCGGGGTCGCCTCCGGCGGCGAGCACGCGCTCGAGCTCGCCCACCGAAACGATGTCGAAGCCCGCGCCCAGGCGCGCGAGCACGTTCAGCACCGCCAGGTTGGAGTTCGCTTTGACCGCGAAGCACACCAGGTGTGGGCGATCGGTCAGGGCCATGTCGAAGGCCCGCCAATGCCGTTCCAGGGCGGCGCGCGAGTAGACGTAGCAGGGTGTGCCGAAGCGCTCGGCGATCGCCTCGCAGGGGACGTCCTCGGCGAACAGCCGCCCCTCGCGATACTCGAAGGCGTCCATGGGTCAGTGCGAGGGCGGCTGCTGTCCCTGCTGCTCGGTCTTGTGGTCGGGCCGATAGAGCGCGCCCTTCTGGCCGCAGGCCGAGAGCAGGCTCCCCGTGCCGAGCACGGCGATGGTGAGCCAGAGCAGATAGCGGGCCCAGCAGTGCATTGGAGGCTCCTGAGAATGCCGGAAAGCGCCCGAGTATAAACCGACGGGACGACCTCGGTCCGCCTTTCTCGCTGACCCCTGCCGCTGCGCCCGTGCCCGACACCCTGCGATCGGCCCGGGAGAGCGACGTACCGCCGGATTCGCCCACCCCACTGCGCCGCGGCAATCGCGCCACCCCTAACCACGAGCATGTCGGACGCCGCGCGACCAATGCTGGCGGGATATGCGCGCTAGCCCATCCGGGGGGCCTGACAAACGTCCCTCCAGGCGCTAGCCTTGGGGCTGTTTTGTGACGGAGTCATGACGCGCTCGCGTCTTCTTGCTTGTCCGGAGCGGGACGGCTGGGCCGGTACGGGCCCCGGCCCCCCGCCAGTACCAGGGGGCGACGCCGTGATATCCCTTTACCTCAAGCCGAGTCAGCCGCTGCAGCCCTGTGAGCCGCTCTGGAAACGGGTGCCCACGCGGGACGAGCGCGGGCGGCCCCTCACGGATTTCATGATGCTGATCCCGCGCCTGCGTCACTGGCCGGGCGAGCGCATCGAGGCGGTGTACCGCGAGATCCAGGCGGTGTTCGACTACTACGCCGATGCAGTGGTGTTCGCCGACCTGAACCTCAATCTCAACCTGCTGTGGGTCAGCGTGCGGCCCAGCCCCGGTATCTGCCTGGAGATGGCCGCGGCGGTCAAACATCGAGTCCCGGAGGCCCTGTTGGTGGCCAGCCAAGCGGAGGCCTATCGCAGTCTGGGTCGGTAGATCGGGTCGCTACAGGGCGCCGGCGTGGGGCCGGCTTCGGGATCGCCCCGGGCGCCTCGACGGTTTGTCCTATCCCGACGCTTGGCGTCGGGTGGCCGCTGCGCCGCGACCTGACCTACGCCGGCAGATCTTGGGTGCTAGCGCGTGAGCGAGCGCTCACTCCCCGTCGCTTTCGATGCCGTACTCGCTGGCGCGCCGCGCGTCGCCGCGGACCCGGTGGGCCGGGTAGCGGCGCTCGTTGATCTCGACCTTGCGCCAGGCGGCGTCCATGACGTCCACCCCGAGCCGCTCGGCGCAGCGCAGGACGTAGATCAGGATATCGGCCAGCTCCAGGGCCACCTCGTCGCGCTTGGCCTCGGTCAGCTCGTAGCTCTGGGCCTCGGTGAGCCACTGGAAGTGCTCGAGCAGCTCCCCGGCCTCGCCGGCCAGGGCCATGGCGAGGTTCTTGGGCGAGTGGAACTGCTCCCAGTCGCGGGCGCGGGCGAAATCCCGCAGCCGGATGCTGAGCTCATTGACGCTGTCGCTGGCCATCGGGACCTCCGGTTGGCTCTCGGCCCGGCCGTGCCGTTCGCCGGGCGTCGTCACTTCAACCCAGAAAGAGCATTTGAACCGCCAAGGCGCCAAGATCGCTAAGGGTTTCAAACATATCGCCTCGAAACCGGTGTCACCCTCTGGGTGAAGCAAGTGCTTTCACATTTGGTACGCATCGGCCTTGGCGCCTTGGCGGTTCCAACGGCCGCTTTGCGGTTCAAGGCTTGAGTCGATGCGGTCGACCCCGCGCTCCATCGCCGTCCAAGCGATCCCGCTCCCAGACATCGTCACCGAGGCGGTCCCGGTATCGGGTGCGAAACACATAGGCCCAGGCCAGGCGAGCACCGCCGTCAGTCAGAGCCCGCACCCGCCGTCTGACGTAGAGGGCGCCTTCGTAGCGGTCCAGCCGGCGCAGCGCGGCGGCGTCCAGCCCTTCCCAGAGCACCCCCCTGACCAGGCGGCCGGCCTCGGGCACCAGACCGGGATAGGCTGCGCCGCGCACCGGGTACGCGGCGTGGTCGAGGAGCCGGGCGGCGCAACGGGGGAGCCGCCTGCCCGCTATGTCCTGCATCAGCTCGGGGGCCCGGAGCGTGCCGTAGGCGAACAGCCGCTCGGTCACCGGCGGCCCGCCACGCCCTCCATCCGCTCGGCGAGCCCGAAATCCAGGGCGGTAATGCCACCGGCGGAATGGGTGGTCAGGCGCACGTCCACCTTGCGGTAGACGTTGCACCACTCGGGGTGGTGGTCCATGACCTGGGCGTGGATCGCCGCCTGGGTCATGAAGCCGAAGGCGGCCACGAAATCGGCGAACACGAACTCCTTGGCGAGCTTGCCGTCGCGGATCGCCCAGGGCGCTTCGGCGGTCCCCTCGTTGAGCGCGCCAAGGCGCGTCTGGATCTCCTGCTCGGACAGTTTCTGCGCACCCATGGTCGTCTCCTCGTCAGGTTTCGGCTTTCCGGTCGGACACGCGGGCCTCGGGTGCCGGCATCCCGAGCTAGCGCTCTGCCTTGCTGAGCGTTCTCTTTCGCGCCTTGGTGGCCTTCTTCTTCCGCACGGCTGTTGGCCCGGGCGTCCGCTTGGCGGGCCCGGTTGTGCCGCCGTGGGCGGCAGAAACCGCCGGCGCCCCGTCGTAGACCCAGCGGATGAGCGTGTCCTGGACCTGCCGACTCTGCCAGGCCATGCCGCCCGGCTGGTTGACCATCGCCACCACGACCCAGCGGCGGTCGTGGCGGTCGAGCACGAAGCCCGCTACGGCGCTGACGCTGTCCAGGGTCCCGGTCTTGATGTGAGCGCGGCCGGCCACCGGGGTACCCACCAGGCGCTTGCGCATGGTGCCGTCGACCCCTGCCACCGACAGCGACGAGATGAACTCGGGCATCACGGGGCTTTCGTACGCGTAGGTCAGGAGGGCCCCCAGGTGCCCGGCGGAGATACGCCCTTCGCGCGACAGGCCCGAGCCGTTGTTCAGCACCAGCTCGGGGAAGTCCAGTCCGTGCCTGTGCAGCCAGTCCTTCACGGCCCTCTGCCCTTTGCTCTCATCCCCGGGCGCGCCGAACTGAGCGGCCCCGAGGGTGAGCAGCAGGGAGCGGCACATCAGGTTGTTGCTCCACTTGTTGACGCTGCGTACGACCTCCGCCAGAGGGCGGGACTCCACTTCGTTGATGGCCTGCGCTCCCGGCGGCACGATGCCGGTGCGGACCCTGCCCCCGATCTTGCCGCCGCTCTCGGTCCACAGGCTCTCCAGGGCCCCGGCGAGGTGTTGCTCGGGGCTCAGCATGAGGCGCGCAAAACTGGCCTCATCGCAATTGGAAGCGAAAGTGCCCCCCACCTTCACGACCGCCTGGGCCCCTTGGTCTTCGACCAGGAGCTGGGGTCTCTGGTAGCGGTCGCGGCAGGGAGCCTTCACGAGCCGGATGTTGTTCTGCACCTCGACGTTGGCCAGCGGCGGGTCGGTGAACACGCGGACATCGCCCGATGCCGGATCGGGATAGAGGTGGACGTCCGTGACCTGGAAGTTCACGCTGAGCGCCGCCGGCAGGGCGTTGTACGCCCTATCGCTCCGGCCGTCGAAGTCCCCCCGATCCTCCTGGGGCGGCGCGAAGTAGCTGCCGTCGAGCACGACATCTCCCGAGACCGTCCGCACCCCGCGCTCGCGCAGCCCGTGCAGCAGCGACCACAGGTCCTCTTCGGTCAGGTCGGGGTCGCCGTATCCCTTGATGATGAGGTCGCCGGCCAGGCGGCCGTCCTTCACGGTGCCTTTGGCCAGTGCCCGGGTCCGCCAGGTGTAGGAGGGCCCCAGGCTGTCCAAGGCGGCCAGGGTGGTAACCACCTTCATCACCGAGGCAGGATTGCGCGGAACGTCGGCGTTGAGCGTCACGGCGGGGTTGGGCGAGCCAACCTCGCGCACGTAGACGCTGACGTTGCCGAGGGGGATATGGTACTTGGCCAGCGCTTCGGCGACCACCGTTGGCAGCCCCTGGGCGCTCGCCGCCGTGGCCACGAGGCCCAGGCATGCGCCCAGCCCCGCGAGCGCCAGACGGGCTCGGAATCCATCTCGATTTACCATGATCGAACCTCCCCCAGGGTCCCCCTTCGCCGTGCGTAGGCTATTCCGCTCGGGCACGGACCTCAACCCGGCTGTTGCCGGGGTCGGGAGTGGCGCGCCGGCGCCTCAGGCCCGGGAGGTCAGACGTTGGCGCGCCCGGGCGATCGCCGCGCGCACCTGGGCGGGCGCGGTGCCGCCGATGTGATTGCGGGAGGCCACCGAGCCTTCGAGGGTCAGCACCTCGAAGACGCCGTCCTCGATGTCCGGGGAGAAGCGCTGCAGCTCCTCCAGGGAGAGGCCCGAGAGGTCGACCCCACGCCCGATGCAATAGGCGACCGCCTTGCCCACGATCTCGTGGGCGTCGCGGAACGGCCTGCCCTTGCGCACCAGGTAATCGGCGAGATCGGTGGCGGTGGCGAATCCCTTCATCGCCGCGGCACGCATGTTCTGCGGCCTGCAACGGATCTCGGGCACCATGTCGGCGAACACCTTCAGGCAGCCCTTGACCTGGTCCACGGTGTCGAAGAGCGGCTCCTTGTCCTCCTGGTTGTCCTTGTTGTAGGCGAGCGGTTGGCCTTTCATCAAGGTCAGGAGCCCCATCAGGTGGCCGAAGACCCGCCCGGTCTTGCCGCGCACCAGCTCCGGCACGTCCGGGTTCTTCTTCTGGGGCATGATCGAGGAGCCCGTACAGAAGCTGTCGGACAGCTCCACAAAACCGAACTGCGCCGAGGACCAGAGCACCAGCTCTTCCGAAAAACGTGACAGATGCATCATTAAGATGCTGGCGGCTGCGGTAAACTCGACCGCGAAATCGCGGTCGCTCACCGCGTCCAGGGAGTTCTCGGCCGGGCGGTCGAAGCCGAGCAGCTGGGCGGTGTAGACCCGATCTATGGGGTAGCTGGTGCCGGCGAGGGCGGCGGCGCCCAGCGGCATGACATTCAGCCGGCGGTTGCAGTCGTCCATCCGTTCGCGGTCACGCTCGAGCATCTCGAGCCAGGCCATCATGTGGTGGCCGAAGGTAACGGGCTGGGCGGTCTGCAGGTGGGTAAAGCCGGGCATAATGGTGTCGGCCTCGCGCTCGGCGAGGTCCAGCAGGGCGAGCTGCAGGCGCAGGATCTCGGCGCGGATGCACGCGATCTCGTCGCGTAGCCAGAGCCGCAGGTCGGTGGCGACCTGATCATTGCGGGAGCGCCCGGTGTGCAGCTTCTTGCCCGCATAGCCGATATCGGCGGTGAGCGCGGACTCGATGTTCATGTGCACGTCTTCGAGTGCCACCGACCAGGCGAGCTCGCCGCGCTCGATGCGCCCGCGGATCGCTTCGAGGCCGGAGACGATGGCGTCGCGCTCGCCCTGGGTAAGGATGCCCGCGCGCTCGAGCATGCGGGCGTGGGCGATCGAGCCGCGGATGTCATACTCGTACAGGCGGCGGTCGAAATCGACCGACGCCGTGAACGCCTCCACGAAGGCGTCCGTGGGCTCGCTGAAGCGGCCGGCCCAGGGTTTGCCGGGGGCGTCTTTCGCGGTCATGCGGCGGGCCTTTGCACTGGGATCGAAGCGGCCGCGATTATAGCAGCATCGTCTGCGCACCCCGGGGTCGGCGCGGAGAAGGGGTTGGAAAGGGAAGAGCGGGTCGAAACTGGGCGTAGTGGTAGCCGGGGGTGCTTCCTTCCAGATTTCTGCACCCTGCCGGCCGCCTTCGCCGTAATCGTGACTGCGGAGCTGTTTGCCATGGTCTTGACGCTGGCCGCCGCCGGGACCCCCGTCGAGCTCTGGGATACCCTCAGCCGTCGCTCGCTGTTCGTGCAATGGATCGCCATCGCCACGGCGTCTCTGTTGTGCACGCTGCGCCCCCGCCTGGCCCGACTCGGGACCGCGGCCGCGGGCCTCGCGGCCTGGGCGCTGCTCATGGCGATCGCCCTGGCCGTGACCGAGATCGCCGTCTGGGCCTGGCCGGGGACGATCCCGCCGCGGTCGGTCTTCGCGCCAGTCCATCTCGGAGTCCTGACCCAGGCCCTGGGGATCACCGCCATCGCGGGCGCCCTGGTGCTGCGCTACCTGTATGTGCAGGATCAGTGGCGGCTCCACGTGGAGGCCGAGTCTCAGGCCCGCTTCGACGCCCTGCAATCGCGTATCCGACCGCACTTTCTGTTCAATAGCATGAACACCATAGCGAGCCTGACGCGCACCGACCCGATCCTGGCGGAAGAGACCGTCAACGACCTGGCCGATCTGTTCCGCGCCACGCTGGGTGAGCGCGGGCGCCTGGCTACGCTGGACGAGGAGCTGGAGCTGGTCCGCGGCTACGTGCGTATCGAGCAGCAGCGACTCGGCCCGCGGCTGCGGGTCGAGTGGGACACGGAGGGTCTGCCCGGGCAGGCTCTGGTGCCTCCCCTCGTGCTCCAGCCCCTGGTGGAGAACGCGGTCTTTCACGGGATCGAGCGTTTGCCCGGCCCCGGAACGATCCGCATTACCGGGCGCCACCGCCGCGGCCTGATCAATTTCAGCGTGCGCAACACCCTGCCCGCGGAAGGTTCGGAGCCCAAGCCGGGCGGTCACCAGCTGGCGGTGGAGAACATTCGCGCCAGGCTGGCTGGCTGCTTCGGCGATGCTGCGACCCTGACGGCCGGCGAGGTCGAGGGGGAGTACCAGGTGCGGGTCGCATTTCCTTACCCGTGGAAGCCCCAATGAACATCGTGATCGTGGACGACGAGGGCCTGGCGCGGGCTCGGCTCCGCCGGCTCATCCAGGAGCTCGGTGGCGAATGGCGCGTCGCGGGCGAGGCGGCGGACGGGCGCGAGGCGCTGGCCAAGTGCGCCCGCCTCGAGGTCGACGTCGTGCTGCTCGACATCCGGATGCCGGTCATGGACGGCCTGCAGGTCGCGGCAGCCTTGGCCCGCCAACCGGAGCCTCCGGCGGTGATATTCACCACCGCGTATGGCGAGCATGCCCTGGCCGCCTTCGAGCAGCAGGCAGTGGACTACCTCGTCAAGCCGGTGCGGGCAGAGCGCCTGCGCAGGGCCCTGGAGCGAGCTGGGGGCTTCACCCGCGCGCAGCGGCGCGCGCTTGCCCACCAGGGCGACGATGGCCACGGCGATTTCGTCTGTGCCCACTTCCGCGGGGGTCTGCGCCGCGTGCCGATCGACGACGTGCTGTATTTCCGCGCCGATCAGAAGTACGTCACGGCCCGTTACCTCGGGGGCGAGCTGCTGCTCGAGGACTCTCTGAAATCCCTCGAAGACCGCTTTGGCGAGCGTTTCGTACGCATCCACCGTAACGCACTGGTGGCTGGGCGCTATCTGGTGGGGCTCGACAAGGACGGCGAGGGACGGGGCTTCGCGCGTCTGAGCGGAATCGAGGAGCGCCTCGAGGTGAGCCGACGGCATCTCCCCCTGCTGCGTCGCTGGCTGCGCGATCCCTCGGAAGACTGACCCCCTATGCCGTTTGGCGGGCCCGGCGTTTGCCGGGTGCCGCCCCGGCCGATAGGATGGGGCACCCGAACGCGCTCAGGTGCTCCCATGCCGGAAAAGCTGCTCATCGCCACCCGTAATTCGCCGCTCGCCCTCTGGCAGGCCGAGCACGTCGCCGCATGCCTCCGAGAGGCACACCCGGGCCTGGCGGTGGAGCTTGTCGGCATGAGCACCGAGGGGGACAAGATCCTCGACACGCCGCTCGCCAAGATCGGTGGCAAGGGACTGTTCGTGAAGGAGCTCGAACAGGGGCTCATGGACGGGCGGGCGGACATCGCCGTGCATTCCATGAAGGACGTGCCCGCCGAGCTGCCCGAAGGACTGCATCTGCCGGTGATCATGGAGCGGGAGGACCCGCGCGACGCCTTCGTCTCGAACCACTTCGAGAGCCTGGACGCACTGGGTCCAGGCAGCCGGATCGGTACCTCGAGCCTGCGGCGGCAGTGCCAGCTCGCAGCCCGCCGCCCGGACCTGGAGATCCTGTTCCTGCGCGGCAACGTGAACACCCGTCTGCGCAAGCTCGATGAGGGCCAGTACGATGGCGTCATCCTGGCCGCGGCGGGGCTGAAGCGTCTCGGATTCTCCGGGCGCATCCGGCGCTTCCTGGAGCCCGAGCACAGCCTCCCGGCGGTCGGGCAGGGCGCGGTCGGAATCGAGTGCCGAGCGGACGACCCGCGGATCAACGCGCTGCTGCGGCCCCTGCACGATCGCGACACCGAGACCTGCGTGCGCGCGGAGCGGGCCATGAGCCAGCGCCTGCTGGGTGGTTGCCAGGTCCCCATCGCCGGGTACGCCATGCTCGACGGGGGTGAGCTCTGGCTCCGAGGCCTGGTCGGTGAGCCCGATGGCAGCCAGGTGGTGCGCGGCGAGCTACGCGGTGCCCCCACCGAGGGTGAGGCGCTCGGGCGGGCCTTGGCCGAGGATCTGCTCGGACGAGGGGCCCGCGCGATCCTCGAGCGACTCTACGCCGACTGAGCGCCCTGCGCCGTGCAGGCCCCTTCCCTCACGGGATGCGATCTCGGCGGGGCCGGTGTGCTGGTCACCCGCGCCGCCCACCAGGCTGAGCCGCTGTGCCGCCTGATCGAGTCCCGGGGCGGTCGCCCGGTGCGCTTTCCGGCCATGGAGATCCTCGGGCCCCGGGACCCGGCCGAAGCGCGCCACCGCCTGGCCGCGCTCGACCGCTATGACGTGCTCGTCTTCGTCAGCCCCAACGCGGTGAGCTATGCGCTGGACCTGCTGGGGCCCGGCCTCGTGCCGACCGCCCGGCGCCCGCTCCTGGCCGCGGTGGGAGAGGCGACCGCCCGTGCGCTCGCGCGGCACGGCCTGGTCGTGGGCTTGCTGCCCGGGTCGGGTCGATATGACAGCGAGGGTCTGCTGGCTGCTCGCGCCTTGCAGGAGATGGCGGGCCGTCGGGTGCTGATCGTACGCGGAGAGGGCGGACGTGAGCTGCTCGCCACCGAGCTGCGCCGTCGGGGGGCGGCGGTGGATTACGCGGAGGTCTATCGCCGTGCGCTGCCGCAGCTCGATCCGACCCCACTCCTGGCTGCTTGGGATCAGGACGTCCAGGTGGTGCTGGCGACCAGCGCCGACGTGCTCGGCAACCTCGAGCGGCTTCTCGCGAACGGGCTGGGGCGACTGCGCGCTACGCCCCTGCTCGTGGTGAGCGACCGGATCGCCCAGGTCGCTCGCGGGCTCGGCTACGGCCGCATCATCCGGGCCGAGCGTGCAGGGGATGAGGCGGTGATCGCGGCGCTGTGCCGGTGGGCCGCGGGGCCCTGAGACTGCCGCCTTCGGGGGGTTTTTGCTAGCCTATATCAATCGTACCCGGGCGCGACTGACGCCCCCTGACCTTCCTGCGCCGCCAGCGGTGGACCCCGAATGACCGATCAGCAGCCCGAAAAACCCGAGGAGACCGATACCGCCGAGCCCGTCACGGCGGGTGAGCGGCGCTCCGGCGGGGGCGGTCTCTGGGCCGTGGTGCTTGCGCTGATCGCCGTGCTGGCCGCGGGGGGAGGACTGTTCGCAGGCTATGTGTACTGGACTCAGGCCCAGGCATCCCTGCGCCGGCTCGATGTCGCAGTCGAGCGCGCCGGGGCGAATCAGGCCCAGCTCGCATCCGGGCTCGACGCGATCCGCTCGGAATTCCAGCGTCAGCGCGATGATCTCCAGGCCCAGAAGCAGGGCCTGGAAGATGCCCAGGCGCAGCTGGATCAGCGCGCGGCCGACATGCGTGCGGCGCTCAACGGGGTCTACCAGCGCCTGGGGCGCAGCACCGAGGACTGGAAGGCGGCGGAGGCCGAGTATCTGCTGGTCGTCGCCAATCACCGCTTGCGTCTGATGCGCGATCGCGACACCGCCATCGCGGCGCTCCAGGCCGCCGACGATCGGCTGCGCGACAGTGGCGATCCGGGCTGGATCTCGGTGCGCGAGGCGATCGCCAGCGAGCTGGCGGCGCTGCGAGCGGTGGATCTTCCGGACCGGGCGGGCCTCTCCGCGCGGATCGATGGCCTGGCCGAGCAGGTCGATGGGCTGAAGCTGCGCGGCGCCGTGCCCTCGGCCCGCCCCCGGTCCACGGCCCCCCAGCCTGCCCAGGCGCCCATTGCGCCCGGCAAAGAGGGCCCTGTCGAGAGCCTGCTGCGCGATGGGCTGGCGGGCCTGAAGTCGGTCCTCGAGATCCGCCGCCGGGACCAGCCGGTGGTCGCCATGCTGGCGCCCGAGCAGCAGTATTTCGTGTTTCAGAACCTGCGTCTGCAGCTGCAAGCGGCGCGCCTGGCCGCCTTGCAGGCCGATCCCGTGCTGTACCGCTCCAGCCTGGAGACGGCCCAATCCTGGCTGCACGACCTATTCGATCCTCGGGATCCGGCCACCCAATCCTTCGCTGCCGCCCTCGCCGAGCTGCAGAAGATCGAACGTCAGACCCGCCCTGCCGGATATCTCGGGGTCCCTCAAGCGGCTTCGTGAGCGAGTCCCGCTTCCGGCCCCGGCTCCAGCAACGGGCTCGGCCCCGGCCAGCCCCGCTCCGAGCCCGCCCGCGGCGCCGACCCCGGTCCCGGAGCCCGGGAAGCCATGAAGCTCCTGATCGGCCTGCTTCTGGCGCTGCTGGCGGCGGTTGGACTCGTCCTTGCGGTGTACCAGGACAACGGCTACGTCTTGATCGGATACGGCGTCTGGGAGATCCGGGGTAGCCTCGCCCTGTTCGTGCTCTTCGACGTGCTGCTGTTCCTGGCCCTCTACCTCGCGATGCGTACGCTGGCACACGCCTGGCGGCTACCCGCCCGGATGCACGAATGGCAGCAGCGTCGGGCGGCGCAGCGCGCGCGTCGGGCGCTTACCCGGGGGCTGCTCGATCTCTCCGAGGGCGAGTGGCGTGCGGCGGAGAAGGCCCTGGTGCGATTGGTCGCTTATTCGGAGACTCCGCTGCTTAACTATCTCGCCGCGGCCCGGGCCGCCCAGGCCCAGGGCGCCCATGAGCGGCGTGATCAGTACCTGCAGCGGGCCCACCAGAGCATGCCCTCCGCCGATGTTGCGGTGTCGCTGACCCAGGCCGAGCTGCAGCTCGCCCACCAGCAGCTGGAGCAGGCGCTGGCCACCCTGATGCACCTGCGTACCGTCGCTCCGCACCATGCCTACGTGCTCAAGCTGCTCAAGACCCTTTACATGCGCCTCGGCGATTGGCCCGCCTTGCGCGAGCTGTTGCCGGAGCTGCGCCGGCGCAAAGTCGAGCCCGATGAGCGCCTCGACGAGCTGGAGCTGGAGGTCTATCGGGCCCTCATCGCCCAGGAGGCGCACGATGGCGATACGGGGCGGCTGGAGCGCTTCTGGAGCGAGCTGCCCAAGTCGTTGCGCGCCGAGGAGTCCCTCCTGAGGGCCTACGTCGGCGCCGAGATCGAGCGGGGCCGGGGCAGCGAGGTGGAGCCGGTGCTGCGGGAGTATCTGCGCAAGCACTGGAGCGAAGACCTGATGGCGATCCTCGGCACCATAGAGACCGATGAGCCCGGCCGTCAGCTGAGCGTGGCCGAGGCCTGGCTGCAGGCCCATCCCAGCAATCCGGTGCTCCTGCTCGCCCTCGGACGGCTCTGTCTGCGGGCCAGGCTTTGGGGCAAGGCGCGCAGCTATCTCGAGGCGAGCGTCGGTGCGGGCCCCCGCCCGGAGACCTACCGGGAGCTGGGCGCCCTGCTGGAGCAGTTGGGGGAGACGGACAAGGCACGTGAGAGCTACCGCGCCGGACTGGAGCTGGGCACCGCGGGCTCGGCGCCGGCACCGGTCAAGGCCCCGCGCCTGCTCGGGACCTCGCTCGCGGCCGCGCACTCCGCGACCCCTGTCGAGACCTTCGTGCGGCCCGGCTATTCCGCCTGACCGGGCTGGCCCGCATTTCTCACCGAGCTCGTGCTGCGGCGCTCGACCTGCCGCGCGCATTCTATCCTCGGCTGTCTCGGCCCCGTCGCGGTGCTCGCGGGCGAGCGATCCCGGCTATTTCGCGTCCTTCGCGGCCCCGTATTCGAACGAGTCGTAGTACATGTGGGCGGGGCTCAGACCGGCGCGCTGGAACGCCTCGCGCGCGGCGATGATCATCGGCGGTGGCCCGCTCATGTACAGGTCGAAGGGGCCCATGTCCGGGTAGTCCTCGCACACCGCGTCGTGCACCCAGCCCTTGCGGCCGGTCCAGTCCGGGTCCGGCTCGGAGAGCACCGGCGTGTAGCGGAACCCCGGGTGCTCGGCCGCCCAGCGCTCCGGCAGGTCCGGCAGGTAGAGGTCGCGGCGCGAGCGTACCCCCCAGTAGAGGTGCATCGGGCGCTCGACGCCGATGTGGAACGCATGCTCGACGATGCCCTTGAGCGGGGCGAAGCCCGTTCCTCCGCCCATCAGGATGATCGGGCGGTCCGATTGCTCTCGGAGAAAGAAGCTCCCCAGCGGCGCCTCGATGCGCAGGATGGCCTTCTCCTTGAGCTGCTCGAACACATAGTCGGTAAACTCCCCCCCGGGCACCCGGCGGATGTGCAGCTCGATCAGCCGGTCGTCGTGGGGGGCGTTGGCGATAGAGAAGGCGCGCTTGTGTCCCGAGGCCAGGATGAAGTCCAGGTATTGGCCCGCCAGAAACTGCAGGCGTTGGCTCTCCGGCAGCTTGAGCGACATCCGCAAGACATCGTGGCTGAGGTGCTCGATGCGCTCGACGCGACAGGGCAGGACGCGGACCTCCAGGTCCTGGATCGCCTCCACCTCCCGGACCTTGATGACCAGATCGCTGCTTGGCACGGCCTGGCAGACCAGACAGGCGTCGGCGGGCGCCCCCTCCAGGGCCTCGGTGTTGCCGCTTGGATAGTCCACGGCCCCGGAGACGAGGGTTCCGAGGCAGGACCCGCAGCGGCCGTTGCGGCAGCCGTACGGCAGGGACACCGCTTGGCGCAGTGCGCCTTCGAGCACGGTCTCTCCAGGCTCCGTGCTAAATTGGTGGCCACTGGGGGCTACCCGGACCTTGAAGCTCATAGGATTCCCTGGGGTCTATAACAGCAAACCGCACATTCTCGCCGATCGGCCTATGCATGAAAACCTTTCCGAGCCCGTGCTAATAGTCGGTTGCGGCTATCTCGGCCGGCGCCTCGCCGAGCGTTACAGACACAATGGGGCAGCGGTGCGCGGCGTGGTGCGCTCCGAGGAGAGCCGCGCGGTCGTTGCCGCTGCCGGCCTGGATGGCCTCCGAGCGGACCTGGACGAGCCGCAGCCTCCGGATTTGCTCGCCGGGGGCGCGAGCCTGTTCTATCTGGTGCCACCGCCGGTCCAGGGAGACCGCGATTCGCGGCTGCGGGCGTTGCTCGGGCGGCTCATGGGACCCGCGGCCCCGCGGCGCATCGTCTATGTCAGCACCACGGGCGTCTACGGCGATTGCGCCGGTGATTGGATCGACGAGACCTCCCCCGTGGATCCCGGGGCCGCCCGGGCGGTCCGGCGTCTGGACGCCGAGCGGGCGCTGGGGGACTGGGCCGTGGCCAGCGGGGGGCAGTTCGTCGTCCTGCGCGTGCCGGGGATCTACGGTCCCGGGCGCCTGCCGGTGGAGCGCATCCGCCAGCGTCTGCCCTTGGTGCGGCCCGAGGAGGCCCCGTTCACCAACCGTATTCACGTGGATGACCTGGTAGAGGCCTGTGTTGCCGCGATGGAGCGCGGCAGGCCGGGAGAGGTCTACAACGCGGCCGATGGGCACCCGAGCACCATGGCCGACTATTTCTGCCGCATCGCCGACCTCACCGGACAGCCTCGGCCACCCCTGGTGAGCTTGGCCGAGGCCGAGCGGGTGCTCTCACCGGGCATGCTGTCCTACCAGCGCGAGTCTCGGCGCATCGGCAACCGCAAGCTCACCGAAGATCTGGGCGTCGCGCTGCGCTACCCGACCCTGGAGAGCGGGCTTCGGGCCTGTCTTGCAGAGGAGGCGCGGCGCTAGCGGGTCTCCCGGGCAGGAGCTCGGGGTGGCGCCCCCCTACTCGCCGCGGCTTGCCTTGCTGTTGAGCCAGTCGAGCACCGGATCCCAGAGCACCACGTCCTCGTAGACCAGGGACGGCGCCAGCTCGAAGATGCCGAGCCCCCGCTCGGCGGCCCGGATGTAGTTCTGGCTCTCGCGCAGATGCCCGAGCACGGGGAGTCCGAGATGGCCCAGGAACTCTTCGAGATGGCGGTAGATCAGCGTCTGCTCGTGTACCCGGTTTGCGAGGATGCCGATCTTCGTGCGGCCCCGGGAGACCCGCCCGCTGCCGAGCAGCTCTTCGAGGAAGCGGCGCGCGGCGCGCATGTCGATGGGAGAGGGCATTACGGGCATGACGATGGTCTCCACCCGGCGCAATAGGTCGGTGATCCCGGCACCGTGGGTTGCGGCGGGGGCGTCCATGATCAGGACGTTGGTGCCCGTGGGGGCCCGGACCGCGCCCTGGCTGGCGTCTATACCCGCGACCTCGGGTATGCCGGTGTAGTCGCGCCGCGCGCCCAGCCAGTCCAGGGAAGATCCCTGGGGGTCCAGGTCTGCGATGGCGACCCGGGCGCCGTCATCCGCGAACCAGGTGGCGATGTTGGTGGCGAGCGTGGTCTTGCCGCAGCCGCCTTTGGCGTTCATGACCATGATTGTGCGCATGGGCCCCTCCGATCCCCAGTATGTCCATTATCCTAGAAGCGGCAGTTGAACGGCCATCACCCGCCGGGGGACCATCAGGTTTGTCCGGCGCCATGGTCGAATCAATCACTTGATCGCTGCGCGAAGCGGTCAACCGCTGTTTCTAGGATTATAGAAACCCGGAGGCCGAGGTCGCTGCCCTCGATACGCCCGCGCGAGCCGGCCCCTGCCCCCTGTCGTTTCCTCGGAGCTAGACCCATGTGTGGTATTGCAGGTTACGTTCACCTGGATGGTCGAGCATTGGTAGCGGACGTCGATGGTCCGCTGCTCAACCGGATTGGCGATGCGATGAGGCACCGCGGCCCCGACGATGCGCGTGTCACGCAGTGGAACAATGTCGGGCTGGTCTTCCGGCGCCTGTCCATCATCGACGTCGACGGTGGTGCCCAGCCCTTCCATACGCCGGACGGGCGCATCAGCTCGATGACCAATGGCGAAATCTACAACCATCGCGATCTGCGCAAGGATCTCGGGAAACGCCACCGTCTGCGCAGCGCATCCGACTGCGAGGTGCTGCCCTATCTGTACCTTGAGCGCGGTCTGGAAATGTTCGAGACGGTCAACGGCATGTTCGCGACGGTTCTCCTGGATCGCGAGCAGCGCCGACTGCTGCTCGCGCGCGACCGCCTCGGTGAAAAGCCATTGTTCTACTGTGTTCTGCCCGGCCAACGGACCCTGGTGTTCGCCTCTGAGCTCAAGGCTCTGTTTGCCCATCCGGACGTTCCGCGCCGCTTCGACTGGGACGCGATGCTGACACGGGTCCAGAACATCGATACGCGCGCGGGAGAGCGTCCCTCCGGGTTCATCGGCATCGAGCGGATTCCCGCCGGGTCGATTCTGGACCTGTCCCTGACCGACGGAAGCTTCAGTGTCCATCCCTACTGGCAGCTGCCCGAGCGGCTCGACGCCAGCGATCCGATCGGCGCCCACGGGTGGACCGAACGCTATCGTGCCTTGCTCGAAGAGAGTGTGCGGCTGCGCCAGATGGCCGACGTCGGGTGCGGCCTGTTTCTCAGTGGAGGCATCGACTCGTCTGCGTTGGCGGCCTTGGCGACGCGTGAGCAGGCCCTGCCGACATTCAGCATCCGCCATCCCAGCACACGCGAAGATGCGGATGCCGCCTCCCGGGTGAGCTCCAGTCTCGGCCTGCCAAATCATCAGGTCAGCTTCGACAGGACCGTCGCCAGCGCCGTCCCGGACGACTGGCGGCGTATTCTGTGGAGCTGCGAATATGCGGACGTCAACGCGGAGCAGCTGTTCAAGTACTATCTCCACGCATTCGCGCGCCGCCGCTACCCGGCCCTCAAAGTCATCCTGTTGGGCCAGGGCAGCGACGAGCTCAACGGCGGCTACCTGGGCATGGTGCTCGACCGCCCGCCGCCTTATGCCCCGGAAGACTGGCAACGGATGGGCAACAGGATCCGGGAGCGCGACGCGGCCTATGTCGCTTTGACTTCGGGGCTGATAGCCCGGGCCAGCTGTCTCGTCGAGCAGGGTGTGATCAGCCTCGACTTCATTCGCGCACTCGGTGGACGAGCGCCCGGCTCGGCCACCTGGGATCTCTATTTCGATCTGTTCCGGGGGAATCTCGATACCCACTTGTGGCATGAGGACCGCACCGCTGCAGCCCACTCCATCGAGAGCCGACTGCCATACCTCGACCATCGGCTGGTCGAGCTTCAGGCTCAGATCCCCGAGCGCCTGCACGAGACGCTGTTCACCGACAAGAGGATTCTCCGCCAGGCAATGCGCGATCTGCTGCCCGAGGACATTGTCCACCGGCGCAAGGTCCCGCTCTTCTATGGCAAGGAGCAGCACCACACCTTTCGCATGATGCACGGCCTGCTGGCGAGCAACGGCGGAGAGCTGATCGAGCAGGCCGTTGAAGGCTCCCGTCTGACAGACGGACCGATCGACGCTGCTCGCCTGCGCACGATGATGTCCGAGGTCGCCCGCGATCCGGCGATGAGCAATTTCGAGCCGCTGCTGGCGATCGTGAACATGGGCCTGCTGGCTCATATGGCAACAACCCTCGAGGTCCCCGCGGCGCAGCCGGATCGACTGCCCGTCGAGGAATTCGACATCGGCCCCGGCAGCGCATCTAACGCAAGCACTGACGGCCAGAGCTGGGCACCGCGATTCGGCTCGGGACGGCCGCGATGGTCCTGAATGCATGAGGCCGGGCCGGGTCGTCCGGAGCACGACAGCCGGGGCCGGCGAGGGCAAAGTCACTCCAACGGGATGCCGCGCTCGGCGTACCAATCCCGGTCCAGCGTCCAGACCACCCGGCTGACGTCCGGCTGGTCCTGGACCAGCTGGCTGGCCCGTTTCTGGCGGCGCACCAGATCCGCCTGGGCAGCCATGACACGCGAGTCATCCTGGGGTTTCCCCGCCAGATCCGGACGGAGGCTGGCGAGGAATTTGATCACCGGAACCTCGAACGAGCGTGGGCTGCCGACCCTGGGCGCCCCGTTCTCCAGCGCCAGAACGCGGAATTGATAGGGGTAGCCCACCAGCTCCGGGTCCGCCGCCAGCAGGCGGTTGATCTCCCCTACGCGCGGGCTCATGCCTGACACCCGCCAGCCAAGGAGGGCGGTGGCAATGCGCCGAGGGCGATGGCGTCGTGTCGGGTGAAGCGATCCATCGGGCCTTGTTCTCGCGGATTGCAGCTTCGAGTCCTTCTGGCGGGCCGAAGCATGCTAAGCGTGCCGTCCTTAGCCCGACTTCGACAAAGCGCAATGACCAGAATCCGCCGCTGGGGCTGGGGGGATCTCCAGGTTCTACTCGTAGGGCCGATAGGCCAGGACGACTCTCCATGCTCGGTCGTGCAACCCGACGGTCCGCCAAGCGGCCTTCTTGATGACCTTCTTTTCGAGTCCCGGGGCCAGAAACACGTAGCTCCCTTCGCCGGAGGGCTCGGCGGCGATCCGCTTGCCCAATTTGAGCAGGTCGCCGTATCCCGCGTAGGTGGGATCGGTAAATAGCGTCTTGCCGATTTCCTGCGGGTCCTGATCGTAGATGATCTTGCCATCGGGCTGCATGATCCAAAGCTCATGGCCGCTTGGGGTGCTGGTCTTCTCGAGGAGGGGGCCGACCAGCAGCTCGGGACGGATCACCAGATTGATGCTGCCAACGAAACGCCTCTCGCTGTCGTAGAGCGGGCGCGAGTCGACGACGCCCCAATACCCCTCGACGGTCTTGAAGCTCGCGGTGAACAGCGGCCTCGGGTCCTTGAGCATCGCCGAGACGTGCTCCTGGGCGCTGATGTCCGTATTCTCGAAATTTTTGTAATCCCGCGGCTCGATGTAGCGGAGCATTCCCTTGGAATCGACGAAGGTCGCTTCGACGATATTTTCGTTCTTCTTCAGCAGGGCGCTCAGCAGTTCCCTTACCGCGTCTTCCTTGGAAACATCCGGCCTGCCGGCTTCGATCGCACTCGCCAGGTCCGCATCGATCTGATCGAGGACGTGCTGCAGCGCAGGTACGAAGGTGTCGAGCGATAACCTGACCTCCGGCGCAGTGTGTGCCTTCGCGACCTCGACCTTCGCAAGAAACATCCACCAGTCCAGCGTCGGCAATTTCATGTATTGAGCACGCCGGATTCCGTCCAGGTCGTATTGCATGGCCCCGCTTTCGCTCTTCAGGGCCGCCGCAACCGCTTCATGCAGCGACGGCCCGCCCTGAGTCAGGGCGTTCATGAAGATGAAGTCGCTGTCCTTGTCCAGCATGGTATTGCCTTGCGAATTGAGGACGTACCAGGCATAGCCGGACGGCAGCGCAAATTCCCGATCAAGTCGTTTATTCAGGTCATCGAGGAAAACGGAAGCACCCAACGCGCCGGTAACCTTGCCGTTGGCCACGATCGGGGCCGCCACCAAAGCGGACTTCTTCCCGGTGGATCGGCTGTATATCGGAAAGCCCTTCACCGGGTTTCCGGCAAACAAGGACTTGAAGTACGGCCGATCGCTCAGATTGAGGTTGGTGTAGTCCCGGTCGACCGAATAATAATTGCCGTCCGGCAAGACGAAGAAATAGGCCCCAGGCAGGCGCGCCCCGAGCTTCTGCAGGTAGGGCTTGATGCCCTTCCAGTCACCGCTCCTGGCCTCGGGAGTGGCGGCTACGATCTCGAGAGAGGCCAGTGCATTGGAGAAGATGCCATCCAGATAGTGGGTCGCAACATTATTCAACGTGGTCTCGACATCAGCCGTCTGCGGGCTGTCCGCAGGCGGTTCGGCCCAGGCTGGGCTTGCGAAGACGAAAGCAAGAACGAGCGAGATTACTGTTCTCATGTTGCCAATCTCTGCGTGCCGACGCATCGCGTCTCGGGGCGGGGCCCGCACCAGCGAAAACGCAAATAATGGCTGGCCGACCCCGCATTTGAAGCTTAGGCCACTAGGGTAATGGTGAGGCCCGCTTGGAGGCAACGGACCACCCGACGCCTCCCGGGGGGGGCGCACCATGCGCGCGATGCTCTCAAGGCTGCCCAGCCGACCGAGCTTCTCGTTTAAAGTATCGCTCTGGCGCCGCGTCGGCGGCCACCAAGGCCTGAGGCTCCTGTGCCCACTGCGACATCTCACCCCTACGAATCCCTGACGCCCGACGTGCTGCTCGCGGCGCTGGAGAGCCTGGGTCTGGTGCCCGACGGGCGGATGATCGCTCTGAACAGCTACGAGAACCGGGTCTACCAGCTGGGGCTCGAGGCCGGCGGCTTCCTGGTCGCCAAGTTCTATCGGCCCGGGCGGTGGAGCGACGAGGCGATCCTGGAAGACCATGCGTTCAGCCTGGAGCTGGCCGAGCAGGAGATCCCCGTGGTGGCGCCGCTGAGCTTGGGGGAGGCCGGCACCCTGCACCGCTACGGCGGCTTTCGCTTCGCCGTCTACCCGCGCCGCGGTGGCCGCTGGCCGGAGCTGGACGATCCGGAGACGTTGCTGAGCCTCGGCCGCTTCCTCGGGCGGATGCACGCCCTGGGGGCAGTGCGCCCCTTCGTTCACCGCCCGACCCTGGACCGGGGCCTTGGTGAGGCGGCGAGCGCATACATCCTGGAGCAAGGATTCGTCCCGCCGGAATACCTCGGACAGTACCGGGACCTGGCGGCCCGGGCCCTCGAGCGTGCGGGCAGGGCCCTGGAGAGCGCCCCCTCATACACGCCTATCCGGCTGCATGGGGACTTCCATCCGGGCAACATCCTGTGGACCGAGACGGGCGGACTTCATCTGGTGGACCTGGACGACTGCCGCAACGGGGCCGCGGTGCAGGATCTCTGGATGCTGCTGTCGGGAGAGCGATCCGAGCGGTTGGCCCAGCTTGCCGAGCTGCTGGACGGGTACGAGGAGTTCTGCGACTTCGACCGGCGCGAGCTGCGCCTGATCGAGCCCCTGAGGGCGCTGCGGATCATCCACTATGCGGGCTGGCTTGCCCGGCGCTGGGAGGACCCGGCCTTTCCCCGGGCCTTTCCCTGGTTCAACGGCCCGCGCTACTGGGAGGAGCACATCCTCACGCTGCGCCAGGTGCTGGAGCAGCTCGATGCCCCGCCGCTCAGCTTCGGGTGACGGCGGCTTCGCCGGCCTTGGCCGCCATCAGCTCTCCCAGCGCCGCGCGGATCGCGTTGACCGTGTCCGCAGTCCGAGGTGGACTGTCGTAGGCGGCGAAGGCGTCGAAGCAGGCATCGCATTGCAGGAGCCGTAGCCCGTCCACCGGGTCCAGAGTGAAGTCCAGGGCGGCAAAGTCCAGACCCGTGCGCGCCAGGGCCTCCCCGATCGCCCAGACCAGCTCCTTGCCGAGCAGCCCGAACGGGTCGGAGAGGAACTCCTGCTCGGCGTCGATCAGCTGCTGCTGTGCCTGCATGATGCGAGGTCGGTCGCGCAGGCTCACCCGCCAGTGGTCGCTGAACACCAGGTGGCGAGGAAAGAGGCGCTCGCCCACCTGGACCATGCGATACCGGCGGTAGAGCCCATCCTTGCCGCGGCAGTCGCGGTAGGGTGCGACTTGGTAGTCCCGCCCGTCGAAGGGAAGAAAGTTGAGCCGCCGAAGCGTTTGGCGCCCGTCGATTCTGATCCAGCCCGGGGCGAAACCGTCGGTGGCGCGGATCAAGAACGGGAACCGCACCTCCCCGGCGTCGAGCATCTTCAGCAGGGCCAGCACGCGCAGCCCCTTGTAGCGGACCACCCGCGGGACCTGCAGGCGCTCTATGCCTTGCAGCCGTTCCGCCAGGTTTTCCCTGCGGCTCTGGGCGACGGCCCGGGGCGGGTTGATCACCGCCATGCCGCGCCGCATCGCCTCGGCGCAGATCCGGTGGGCGAGGCTCAGCGACCGCCCGTAGCTCTCAGGGTCGGCGATGGCGTTGAAGATGACCTGGGGAGCGCGGCTCAGGCGCAACCGCCGGGGCGGCCTGGGGCCGCCGACATAGACGGTCTGTTGCGCGATGCGGGAGTCTCCGAGATCGGCGGGGATCGGGCAGTTCCCGGAGGGCTGGCATCTCAACCGTCCCGAGTCGGTGGACTGGACCCGCACCCTGTGATCGTCCGGGATGCCGTAGAGGGTCAGCGCCTGCACTGGCGGCATGATCCGAATCCTGGTGAGGCGGAGGGGTGGCGCCGCAGGCGCTCAGCCGCCGGTGCGAGGCGGCAGCGGGATGCCGAGGCTCGCCCAGATCGCATTGACCCGTGCCCTCACGTCCTCCGACATGCGGATAGGGCGCCCCCATTCGCGCTCGGTCTCGCCGGGCCATTTGTTGGTCGCATCGAAGCCGACCTTGCCCCCCAGTCCGGATACAGGGGAGGCGAAATCCAGGTAATCGATGGGGGTGCGCTCGATGATGGTGATGTCGCGGGCCGGGTCCATGCGCGTGGTCATGGCCCAGACCACGTCTTTCCAGTCGCGGGCGTCCACGTCTTCGTCCACCACGATCACGAACTTGGTGTACATGAACTGGCGCAGGAAGGACCAGACACCGAACATCACCCGTTTGGCGTGCCCCGGGTACTGCTTGCGCATGCTCACCACCGCTAGCCGATAGGAGCAGCCTTCAGGGGGCAGGTAGAAGTCGCAGATCTCCGGAAACTGCTTTTGCAGGATCGGGACGAATACCTCGTTCAACGCCATCCCCAGGACCGCCGGCTCGTCGGGCGGCCGGCCGGTGTAGGTGCTGTGGTAGATGGGGTCGGTGCGGTGGGTGATGCGCTCGATGGTGAAGACCGGGAAGCGCTCCACCTCGTTGTAATAGCCGGTATGGTCGCCGAATGGTCCTTCCAGCGCCGTGTCGTCGGGCTGGATGCGGCCCTCCAGCACGATCTCCGCCGAGGCCGGTACCTGCAGGTTCGAGCCCAGGCAGCGGGTCACCTCGGTCTTGGCGCCGCGCAGCAGCCCGGCGAAGGCGTACTCCGAGAGGGTGTCGGGCACCGGAGTGACCGCCCCGAGGATGGTGGCCGGGTCCGCGCCCAGGGCGGCGGCGACCGGGAAGGGCTCCCCGGGATGGACCCGTTGCCAGTCGCGAAAGTCCAGGGCGCCGCCTCGGTGGGCGAGCCAGCGCATGATCACCCGGTTGCGGCCGATCACCTGCATACGATAGATGCCCAGGTTCTGGCGTGGCTTCTCGGGTCCGCGGGTCACCACCAGTCCCCAGGTGATCAGCGGGCCCGCGTCCTCGGGCCAGCAGGTCTGCACCGGCAGGCGGCCCAGGTCGACGTTCCGGACCCTCGACCACGACCTCCTGGCAGGGCGCCTTGCGGACCTCCCGAGGGGCCATGTCCAGCACCTTGCGGAACACCGGGAGCTTCTCCCAGGCGTCTTTCATCCCGCGGGGCGGCTCAGGCTCCTTCAGGAAGGCCAGCAGCCTGCCGACCTCGCGCAGCGCCTGCACCGAGTCCTCGCCCATGCCCAGGGCCACCCGCTCGGGGGTGCCGAACAGATTGCCGAGGACCGGGATCGACGAGCCTTTGATCCGCTCGAAGAGCAGGGCGGGGCCGCCCGCGCGCAGGGTGCGGTCGCAGATCTCGGTGATCTCCAGCCGGGGGTCGACCTCCACGCGGACGCGCCAGAGCTGGCCGCGGGCCTCAAGCTGCGCGATGAAATCCCGAAGGTCCCGGTACTTCAATCCCGGTCCCTCAGAGACGGAAGCGGCCGTAGCGGCGGCGCAGCCGGTAATCGAACAGCTTATAGCCCGCCGCGAAGCTCACCAGCAGGGCAAGGCCGAAGATCCAGTGGCACCAGCGCTCCCAGAGCCCGGGCGCGCCCGCTGAGGGCTTGTCCGCCGCCGTTCTGGCCTCGGCCTCGCCCAGGATGAGGGCGGCACGCCCGATCCGGTTGCGCAGGGTGCGAATCTGCTCCTCGAGGGAACGGGCCCGGGCCTCGCGCTCGGCCTGATAGCGGTCTGACGCCTGGGCCTGGGTGCGTAGCGCCGCGATCTCGGCCTGGGCATCGGCGAGCTTCGCCTGCAGTGTGCGGCCCGTCTCGTCACCCCCAGCCGAGTGTCCATGCTGGGCCTGCTCCAGCTCCGCGATGCGTGTCTTGTCTGCCGCGTCTCGGGCCTGCGCGTCCGCCAGCTGCTGCTTGACCTGGGCGGTCTCGGCCTGCAGCTCCAGCAGCTTCACCTGTGCCAGCTTCTCGTCGGTCAGGTACTCGCTCTGGATCCAGCCAGTGGCACCGTCGGCGAGCCTCACCTGGGTGAAGATCCCCTGGTGCTTGATCTCCTCGACGGGTGTTCCCGTGACCAGCAGCCGCAGGGGCTGGCCGCTCGCATCGGGCTTCGGATAAAGGCCCGCCGCCAACTTGTCGGTGATGTGGGCGGCCTGCACCGATCCGCACAGCAGCGCCAGGGCCGCCCCAAAGATGAGAGCATGGCGGGTCATGGTGCCGATCAGTGACCTCCAAGGCGCAGCTTGTGCGCCGGTCTTCGGGGGCCCGGGACCCACTGCGCTCAGGCCGCGATGCCGCTGAGTCGCAGCAGGGGGTCGATGAGGGGCTCGCGGCCGCGAAACTCCACGAACAGCTCCATGGCATCCCTCGATCCCCCCTGCTCCAGGATGCTCTTCAGGAACCGCTCGCCGCTCTCGGGATCGAAGATGCCCCGCTCCTCGAACAGCTCGAAGGCGTCCGCCGAGAGCACCTCCGCCCATTTGTAGCTGTAGTAGCCCGCCCCATAGCCGCCGGCGAAGATATGCGAGAAGCTGTGGGCGAACCGGTTCCACTCCGGCGGGCGGACCACCGCGACCCGGTCGCGGACCTCGTTCAGGATCTCATAGATGCGCCCGCTTCGGGTGGGGTCGTACTCGGCATGGATGCGGAAGTCGAACAGGGCAAACTCCAGCTGCCTGACCATCTGCATCGCCGACTGGAAATTCTTCGCCGCCTTCATGCGTCGGTAGAGGTCGTCCGGGATGCGCTCGCCGGTCTCGTGGTGCCCCGAGATCAGGTCGAGCACCTCGCGCTCCCAGCAGAAGTTCTCGAGAAACTGCGAGGGCAGCTCCACTGCGTCCCAGGCCACGCCGTTGATGCCCGCCACCGCAGGGTAGTCGATGCGCGTGAGCATGTGGTGCAGGCCGTGGCCGAATTCGTGGAACAGGGTCTCGACCTCGTCGTGGGTGAACAGAGCCGGCTTGTCGCCCACGGGGGGGGAGAAGTTGCAGGTGAGGTAGGCGACCGGATTCTGGTCGACCTGCTCGGTGTAGAAACGGCTCATGCAGTCGGCCATCCAGGCCCCGCCGCGTTTGTTGCGCCGGGCATATAGGTCGAAATAGAACTCGGCACGCAGGTGCCCGTCCCGGTCGCGAATCTCATAGAAGCGCACGTCGGGCTGCCAGGCCTCGACCTGGGGGACCTGCGTGATCCGGATGCCGAACAGGCGCTCGGCCAGGGCGAACAGCCCGGGGATCACCCGGTGCTCCGGGAAGTAGGGCCTGACCTCTTCCTGGGAGACGTCAAAGCGGTGCTTGCGCAGCTTTTCGGCGTAGTAGCCGATGTCCCAGGCCTCGAGGCTGTCCATATCGTGGTGCTCCCGGGCGAATGCGCGCAACTCCTCGCGCTCGCGGCGTGCTTGGGGCAGGGAGCGCTCGGCCAGATGCCCCAGGAACCCCAGCACCGCCGTGGGGCTGCGCGCCATCTTGGTCGCCAGCGAGCGCTCGGCATAGTTGGCGAAGCCGAGCAGCTGCGCCATCTCGTGGCGCAGGGCCAGGATGCGCTCCATGGCCTCGCCGTTGTCCCATTGCCCCGCATGCGGTCCCTGGTCGGAGGCGCGGGTGGCGTAGGCTTGGTACAGCTCGCGGCGCAGCTCCCGGTCCTCGGCGTAGGTCATCACCGGCTGGTAGGACGGAAAGTCCAGGGTCAGCATCCAGCCTTGGGCGCCCTGCTGCTCGGCCGTCTGTCTGGCGAGATCCAGCGCCGACGGGGGCAGCCCCGCGAGCTGCGCCTCGTCGGTGACGAGCTTGCTCCAGGCGTTGGTCGCATCGAGCAGGTTTTCCTCGAACCGGCTGGTCAGCCGGGAGAGCTCCTCGCTGATCTCCTTGAAGCGGGCCTTGCGCTCGGGCGGGAGGTCGACCCCGGAGAGATGGAAGTCGCGCAGGGCGTTCTCCAGCAGTTTGCGCTGGGCCTCGTCCAGGGCCTCGCCGCCCTCCGCGACCGCTTTATAGGCGCGATAGAGTCCCTCGTTGTGGCCCATCTCGGTGGCGTACTCGCTGAGCTTGGGCAGGCAGGCGTTGTAGGCGTTGCGCAACGGCTCGCTATTGACCACCGCGTTCAGGTGGCTGACCGGCGACCAGACCCGCTCCAGACGGTCCTCCAGGATCTCCAGCGGCTCCACCAGATTCTTCCAGCTGTACGGTGCACCCTGATCCAGACGCGCTGATATCGCCAGGCGGTTCTCGGCGAGCAGCTGGTCGACGGCCGGCTCCACATGCTCGGGCTGGATGCGCGAGAACCGCGGTAGGCCGTCGAGCTCGAGCAGGGGATTGGTCTCGTGGGACATGGCACCACCAGGGAGGTCAGGGCTGAGTCGGCGCCCATTCTGCCATGAATCCGCTGGCGCGGCAGGCCCCGCGGAAGTCAGAAGGACCGATTGCTCGCCCGCCATACTGAGCGCGCGTCGGGCAGAAGAAGTCCCGGGCATCCAGGTGTCAAAGCCCTTCGCGGTGGACCGAGCAAGGGCGCCGAGCCCTTCTTCCCTGATAGACCGCCACCGTTGACCGGCGAGAAGCGGACGCCCGCTGGAGGCCGGCGCCGAGCACCCTTGCGCTACCCGATCCCGCGGGTAAACTTCCAAGATCAAAGGAGGTTCCCGCAGACGTGGAAAAGCCACCGCGGCTGGAAGCCCCGGGAGCCCGCAAATGCGCCGAGCCCATCGTCGGCGATTTCGTCTTCGCCCGGCATTGCAGCGAGCCTATCCGCGAAAGCCGAGTCGTCGACCAGTGCGCGCGTGAGGAGGGCGAACCGAGCGGCTGAGCCGCAGTCCACCGATACGCTTGAACTTCCGGCGCTAAAGCCGAGCGTAAGGTCGCGAGTGTATGCTGGGAAGGTCGAGCCTATGAAGATTTCAGCAATCATCCTCGTCGCTACGTTCGCGGCAACAGCTGGCGCCGCCCGCGCCGGCGCCTACGACGCGGTGAGCATCGTCGCGCCCAAGCAGAACCAGAGCCTGTTCAGCAACAATGGCGACGTCGCCGTGGAGATCAAGGTTTCTCCGCCACTGCGCGCGGCCGACGGTGACCGCATCGCCGTGCTGCTCGACGGCAAAGCGGTTGCGAGCGGCGCCGGCGCCAGCATCGCGCTGAGCGGCGTGAACCGCGGCACGCATATGCTGCAGGCGCAGGTGATCTCGCAAGGCGGGGCGGTACTCGCCGCCTCTGCACCCGTCAGCTTCCAACTGTGGCACGCTTCGCGGCTGTTCCCGAACCGCCGGCAGTGAGTCGTATGCGAATTCGAATCCCGACCTGGGGGACGACTTGCATCGCCTGGGGGCCGGGCATGTGGTAGGCGGCGGCCGCATCCGCGGTGTTGCTCGCCATCCGGGCGAACACCTGGTCGCGCCATGCCGCCATGGACGACTATGTGGACGACGGGGACGGCACCAATGGCTCCATTGACGCCACTCCGCGCACGGAGCGTTCCGGACAGGTGCCCAACGGCTACTCGTACACAGTGAAAAATTATGAGGACGCGCGCGGGCGCGTGAGTCTGCGTCAGCTGCGTGTGGCGGGCCCGGGGCACGCCTGGTCCGGCGGGCCGGTCGTCGAGGCCCTGGAATTTCGACGCATTACCCGAGCTGAGGCAGCGGGGGGTTGAGTCGCTATCGGCCTATTGTTGAACGGGCCGGGCATCGGCATCGGGGCTGTGCCGGTCCCGGCCGGGCCTGGCGAGAATTCCGGGCTGATCGAGTGGGAAGTTCAGCCGATATCCGCTTTTTCGCAGTAGGGCATCCCAGGCCCGACACGCGGTGACGCGCGGCAGGCTTCGGGGATGTCAGAAGACGCGGCTGCTGAGAAGCCAGGCAGCGATGCCTCCGAAGAGGAAGAAACCCACCGCGGAGGCCGCGGCGCTCAGGCGGTAGCGTCGCACCAGGTCGTACTGAGGCAGGCTGGAGATGAGATACGGATAGGCCTTGTCCGGGGAGCGAGAGAGGCGATGAGGGATGCGCCCGGCGACCAGCGGGTCCTCCTCGGTCGAGGCCTCCTCGGCGGCGGCCGCGCGCGCGCGCTCCCACTCCGCGGGGTCGATGCGGCCGTCGCCGTTGCGGTCGAACCGCCGCAGCAGGCCCGCCTGGTCGTGCTTCCACAGGCGTAGCTTGTCCCGCGTGAGCTGCTCGCGCTCGGCCCCGTGGTGCAGATCGTCCTCGGAGCGGAAGTGTCCGATGACGTACAGACGGTCACCGAAATAGATGCGCTCTTCGGTATAGCGGTAATTCTCGGAACGGAAGTCGGCCGAAATGGCGGCACCGAGCATCATTCGAGCGCCCACCGGCCAAGCCCAGGACCAGCCTTGCGGCCGGACGGCGGAGCGTTCCGGCCTCAGGTTCAGGGGGCGCGCGCTGTCCCCGTACCAGACGCTGCGGTCGGTCGGGGTTACCTCGGCCCCTTCCGGGTCGACCAGGCACGTGCCGGTGCCGTCGTCAAGCACGAAAAAGTCATCGCTCACTCCGTGCTCGACGCGCTCCCAGCGGTTCTCGCTTCGGCGTCGCTCGACCTGGTAGCGCCACCAGCAGCACCGGGCGCACGTCAAGGGCGCCAAAATAGGCTCGCCCGGCAGCGCTCCGGCGACCCCTTCGAGCTCCACCTGTCCTTGCGCCGCAGAGCGGATGCGCGCGGTAGGAACATCCTCGATCAACCGCGCCCGGCGCAGATTGCGGAAGGCGTAATAGAAAGCCGCCAGCGACGCGGTGCAGCACACCGCCAGCCAGACCCAGTCCTGAGAGGGCGCCGAGGACATTGGCGGCTCTCCCGGGGTCTCAGCCGAACAGCTCCTTGAGGTTCACGTCGGCCTTCTCCTCGGCCGAAAACTCCAGCAGCTGCGCCGACTTGAATGCGAACATGCGGGCCACGACCACATCGGGGAACTGCTCGATGCGCACGTTGTTGTTGTTCACCGCCTCGTTGTAGAGCTCGCGCCGGTCCGCGATGCTGTTCTCCAGCCCCGAGATGCGCGATTGCAGGTGCAGGAAGGTCTCGTTGGTCTTGAGGTCCGGATAGGCTTCGGCCACCGCGAACAGGTTACCGAGTCCCAGGCGCAGGGCGGATTCCGCTTGCCCCAGGGCGGCAACGTCTCCCTGCTCGCGGGCCGAGTGCACGGCGGCTCGGGCGCGCATGACCCGCTCCAGGGTCTCCTGCTCGTATCGCATGTACTGCTTGCAGGTCTCGACCAGCTTGGGCAGCTCGTCGTGGCGCTGCTTGAGCAGCACGTCGATGTTCGCCCAGGCCTTGCTCACCCCATACTTGAGGTTGACCAGATTGTTGTAGATGACGACTGCATATGCGCCGAGCGCGACGATGGCGCCCAGGATGACGAAGCTGGCTACACCCATCTTCCTTCTCCGTTAGACCAGGGGCCTGGGGGAGTATAACATTGCGAATTTGCATGCCATTTCGGTGCCCATGCCCAATATCCGCCCTTTCGACGGCAAGCAACCGGTGATCGCTCCGGACGCCTGGATCGACGAGACGGCGATCGTAATCGGTGACGTGACCCTCGGCGCGGAGTCTTCGCTCTGGCCGGGGGTGATCGTGCGCGGCGACATCAACCACATCCGCATCGGCGAGCGCACCAACGTCCAAGACGGCAGCATCCTGCACGTGACCCACGACAGCCGCTTCGCCCCCGGGGGATTCCCCCTGACGGTCGGCCACGACGTGACCGTCGGTCACGGGGTGATCCTGCACGGGTGCGAGATCGGCCACCATTGTCTGATCGGCATGGGCGCCACCATCATGGACGGCTCGGTCGCCGAGCCCTATGTGGTGGTGGGCGCAGGCAGCCTGGTGCCCGGTGGTAAGATCCTGGAGAGCGGGCACCTCTACATCGGGTCGCCCGCGCGGCGCATCCGTCTGCTGACCGAGCAGGAGCGCGAGTATTTCGAGTACTCCTCGGTCAACTACGCCCGCCTCGCCCGGCACTACCGGTCGGAGGCCGGCGGGTCCGGGTCGATCGCCAAGGAGCTGTTGGGTATGGAGCATCCCGGTGGCAGGCGTCGGCTCTGAGCTCAGGGCCGGCGGCGTCTTCGGCCGGATTTGCGCCAGCCTGGCGATCGTCCTCGTCTGCTTGCCGGGGATGCTCGCGGGGGTGCCGGCCTCGGCGAGCATCCCGTCACCGAGGCACTGAAGCGAGGGATGCTGGGCCTGTAACAGGGTGTCCGACGCCTCAGGGGGTCTTGGTCAGGGAGTCCGCGTTGGGGCAGAAGTCGATGCTCGACTCCTCGGCGCCGGGAGTCCCGATGACCTGGTCGCACGCGTCGGTCGCCTCGCAGTCGGCGCAGCGGCGCATATGCCCGTGGATGCTGACGACCGGCTCCTGGTGGAGGTAGCGCTCGCGGTCTATGCCCAGGTAGTCGAGCATCTTCGAGAGCCGCAACCCCCGCACCCGCTGGTCCAGGTCGCGCCGAAATTGCGCTCCCTGGGCCATGTTGCGCAGCAGAGCGAAGGGCAGACCCACGACCAGGACGGCGATCAGGATCGCCAGTACAAGGACGGCCAGCAGGCTGTAAAGCGTCATCTCGGGCGGTCTCCTTCGAGGTTGTCGGGTGTTGTCGCTTGGCGCGGCGGTCTTGTCATTGACCGAGGTCAAGAGTCAGGAATATCAGGAAATCGGCGATCGGGTGAACTGCGGTGGGATCGCTCCGCGGGGTGTTGAGGGGCCGCGATTCGGTGACATGCTGCCCGCGACGGCGTGCCCTGTTCGGGCTCGCCGGGGAACCCGAGCGGTCTTGTTCCGGTCTCTGCCCACGAAGCACCTCGCGATCTCTTCGGCAGGCTAAGCCTCCAGGGATCGAGGCCGGAGCAGCCCCGGCAGTGCATCGAACGGGCCTCTCGCGACCCTGCTGAGCACTCGCCATCGGACTTGGAGAACGAGCCATGACCAAACCGCAGAGTCTGCCCCAACCGGTCCTCGAGCCGGACCCGGCCCAGACTCAAGACCCGCTGCGCGACGAGATGCGCCTGCTGCGCCGGCACGTCGAGCAGCAAATCCTCGGACAAGGCGAGCTGGTCGAGCGCCTGCTGATCGCGTTGCTGGCCGACGGGCACCTGCTCGTGGAGGGCGCTCCGGGGCTTGCCAAGACCAAGGCCGTGAAGGTGCTGGCCTCGGGGCTCGAGGGCGATTTCCACCGCATCCAGTTTACCCCCGATCTGCTACCGGCCGATCTGACCGGTACCGAGATCTACAGGCCCCAGGACGGCAGCTTTCGCTTCGACAAAGGGCCGGTGTTTCACAACCTGTTGCTGGCCGACGAGGTCAACCGGGCACCGGCCAAGGTCCAGTCCGCGCTCTTGGAGGCCATGGGTGAGCGCCAGGTCACGGTCGGGCGGGAGACCTACCGCCTACCGGAGCTGTTCCTGGTCATGGCAACCCAGAACCCGATCGAGCAGGAGGGCACCTACCCCCTGCCGGAGGCGCAGCTGGACCGCTTTCTGCTGCACGTGCGAGTGGGCTACCCCGATATGGCCACCGAGAAGGAGATTCTCCGGCTGAACCAGGCCGAGGCGCGCGAATCGCAGCCGCCCCGGCCGGCCCACCGGGTGAGCCAGCGCAGCGTTTTCGCTGCCCGCCGCGCGATCCTGGATCTGTTCGTCGCACCGGATGTCGAGGACTACCTGGTGCACTTGGTTTTGGCCACCCGGGACCCCGCACCCTACGACCGGGGGCTCGAGCACTGGCTCCGGTTCGGCGCCAGTCCCCGCGCGACACTGAGCCTGGATCGTTGCGCTCGGGCCCGGGCCTGGCTCGCCGGCCGCGACTACGTCTCGCCGGAGGATATCCAGGCCATGGCCCCCGACGTGCTGCGCCACCGTGTTCTGCTCTCCTACGAGGCGGAGGCCGAAGGCCGCACGCCCGATGAGCTGGTGGGCCAGCTGCTGGAGCTGGTGCCGGTCCCCTGAGCCGGCGAGCAGGACCGATGTCCGCCTCGAGCATAGGCGCAATGGCCGGCAACGGCGTCTCGGCGCAGCTCGCCGAGCTCATTGCATTGCGCGCCGAGGCTGGACGCCTGGACCTGGTCTCCAGGGGCAAGGTGCTGGCAACCCGCAGCGGAGGGCATCTGTCGCGGTTTCGCGGGCGGGGCATGGAGTTCGACGAGTCGCGGGTCTATCAGGCCGGCGATGATGTACGCAACATGGACTGGCGGGTGACTGCCCGTTCCGGCCGGCCCCACGTCAAGCTGTTTCGGGAAGAGCGCGAGCGCCCGCTGTGGCTGCTCGTCGACCAGGGTCCGTCGATGCGCTTCGGTACGCGCTCGGCGTTCAAGTCGGTGGTCGCCGCCCGAGCCGCCGCGCTGCTCGCCTGGGCGGCCGTGGACAAGGGCGATCGGGTGGGCGGTCTGGTGTTCGACGAGACCCGGGAATTCATCGGCCGACCGGCCGCCCGCACCCGGGGGGCCTTCCCGCTGCTCAAGGCCTTGTCCGCCGGCCCGGCGACGGGTGCTGCGGCGGGCCACCCCGGGATCAGCTCGGCCGCCGAGCATCTGCTGCACTTCGTTCGCCCGGGCGGCCTGGTATTCGTGCTCAGCGATTTCGCGGGCTTGAGCCGCGAGCGTTCGGTCTGGCTCGCTCGGCTGCAGGATGAATGCGAGCTGGTGCTGGCCCTGATATATGATCCGCTGGAGGCTGCGGCCCCGCCGCCCGGCCTCTATCCGGTCACCGACGGCGCCCGCCGCGCCCTGGTGGACACCGGCGCGGCGGCGCGGCGGCGCGCCTGGGACCGTCGCTTCGCCACGCATCTGGCCTTGTTGGAGGAGCTGGCGCGCCTGCACCGGGCCCACCTCCTGAGCCTACGCACGGATGAGCCGGTGGGCGTCGCCCTGGCGCGCGGGCTGCGCCCACGCCGGGGCCGAGGGGCCGCGAAGCGATGAGCCTGCCCGCGCCCACCGATCCGCTCGCCGGTCTGCGCGGCTACCACCTGCCCGGGCCGATCTCCTGGTGGCCCCCGGCCCCCGGCTGGTGGATGCTCGCCGGACTGCTCGTGCTGGCCTGCCTGGGAGTCGCCGCCTGGGTGGTGCGACGGCGCAGGCGCCGCGCCGCCGCCCGCGCAGCGCTCGCCGAGCTGCAGGCCTTGCGCGCCGCCTGTGTCCGCGAGGGGGACGCTGCGCGCTTCGTGCGCGGCTTGTCGCGGCTGCTGCGCCGCTTCGCTCTGACGCGGTTTCCCCGCCGCGAGGTTGCGGGTCTCGCCGGGGCGCAGTGGCTGTCGTTCCTCGACGCCCACGGTGGTGAGGGCCGCTTTACCGAGGGGCTGGGCCGGCTGCTCGCGGAGGCGCCTTTTCGGCCCACCGGGGAGGTCCCGGTCGATACGTTGGCCGGGCTCGCCGAGCAATGGATCGGCCGCAACCTGGAGCGTCAGGCGTGATCAGCCTGGCGTGGCCCTGGGTGCTCGCCGCCCTGCCCCTGCCGCTGGTGGTGCGCTATCTGCTGTCTCCCGCCAGTCCGACCCTCGGGAGGGCGCTGCGGCTGCCGTTCTATGCCGATCTGGTGGGGGCGCAGACCGGGGGCCGGGGCGTTCGCCCGCGGCAGCGGTGGGCCTGGCTGGTCTGGGCATTGTTGGTGCTGGCGGCAGCCCGCCCCCAGTGGCTCGGGGAGCCCGTGAGTCTGCCCATCTCCGGTCGGGACCTGATGCTCGCCGTGGACCTCTCGGGCTCCATGGAAGAAGCGGATTATTCCTTGGGCGGTCGTCCCGCCAGCCGCCTGGACGTGGTCAAGGCGGTGGCGGGACGTTTCATCGACCGCCGCCAGGGAGACCGCATCGGGCTCATCCTGTTCGGCAGCCGCGCCTATCTGCAGACGCCGCTGACCTATGATCGCGCCACGGTGAAGGCGATGCTCGGCGACGCAGTCATCGGGCTCGCCGGGCGTGAGACGGCAATTGGTGACGCGATCGGCCTGGCCGTCAAACGGCTGCGCGAGCAGCCCGAGGACAACCGGGCTCTCATCCTCTTGACCGACGGCGCCAACACCGCCGGAGCGCTGGCGCCTTTGGAAGCCGCCCACCTCGCCGCCCAGAACAAGGTTCGTATCTACACGATCGGCATCGGCGGAGGTCCGGTCGGGGTGCGCACGCCGTTCGGCACCCTGCTGCGCCAGGCGAGCGATCTGGACCCGGCGACCCTGCGGGGGATCGCGTCCGCGACCGGCGGCCGTTACTTCCAGGCGACGGATACCGCGCAGCTGCGGACCGTCTACCAGGAGCTCGACCGTCTGGAGCCCACCGTGCTCGACACCCGCACCTTCCGTCCGCTGCGAGCCCTGTACGAATGGCCGGCGGGCGCGGCACTGCTGCTCAGCGTCTGGCTCGCCGTCGGTCCCGTGCAGGTCCGGGCGCGCAGGTCTTTGCCCAGGGAGGCGCGCCGGGATGCCGCCTGATTTCCACTTCGTTCGCCCCCTGTGGCTGCTGGCGCTGCTTCCCCTCGTCGCGCTGCTCTGGCGACTCCTGCGCCGAGACGCTTCGGGAGACGCCTGGCGCGGGCTGGTGGACGCCCACCTGCTGCCCCATCTGCTGGTCGGGGAGGGTGGCCGGGTGCGGCGCTTGCCCGTCGGGCTGCTGGCCCTGGGCTGGCTGCTGGCGGTGATCGCGCTGGCCGGTCCGGTCTGGCAGCGTCTGCCCCAGCCCGTCTATCGCATCCAGGCGAGTCGGGTGATCGTCCTCGATCTGTCGCCGACCATGAACGCGGCGGATCTGGTCCCCTCGCGTCTGGCCCGCGCGCGCTTCAAGGTCCAGGATCTGCTCGGACGCGCCACCGAAGGTCAGACCGCCCTTCTGGCGTACGGCAGCGAGCCGTTTCTGGTCTCGCCCCTGACGGACGATACGGCCACCATCGCCGCCCAGGTCCCGAGCCTTTCGACGGACCTGCTCCCGGTGGCCGGCGACCGGCGTGCGGATCTGGCTCTCGAGGAGGCCGGGAAGCTGCTGCGACAGGCCGGCAGTCACGGAGGGGAGGTGATCTTGGTCACTGACGGCCTCGATCATCCGGCGGCGGCCCAGGAAGCGGCGCGCAAGCTGCGCGCCCAGGGAGACTGGGTGTCCGTGCTCGGCGTGGGCACCCTGAAGGGCGCTCCGGTAAACCAGGGCGACGGCGGTTTCCTCAAGGATGCGAGCGGCGCCATCCTGATGCCCCGGCTGGACCCCGACGCCTTGGCGGCGCTGGCCCAGGCCGGTGGTGGCATTTACGTGACTTCCACCCCGGACGACCGGGACGTGGACGCTCTGATTCCCACGCCGTCGCCCGGCGCCGTGCAGCGGGTCGAGCGCCAGCAGACCCGGGCCGACCAATGGCGCGAAGAAGGCCCCTGGCTCCTGCTCGCCTTGCTTCCGATCGCCGCGTTGGGCTTTCGCCGAGGCTGGCTGAGTCCGCTGCTGCTGCTCCTGCTCATCAGTCCGCCACGCCCCGCCGATGCCTTCGGATGGCGGGATCTCTGGCTGCGCCCGGACCAGCAGGCGGCGCGGATGCTCGCCGCGGGCGAGCCGAAGGAGGCATCTACCCGCTTCGAGCGCCCCGACTGGCGAGCGGCCGCGCACTATCAGGCGGGAGACTACGCCAAGGCCCTATCCACCCTGGATGCCCAGGCGGGGGCCGCATCGCAGGACTACGATCGCGGCAATACCCTGGCTCACCTGGGCAGGCTGCAGGAGGCCGAGGCGGCCTACGAGCGTGCGCTCGCCCGGCATCCCGGCGACCAGGATGCCCGGTTCAACCGCGATCTGGTGCGCAAGCTGCTGGACCAGCAGAAGGCCCGGAGACAGCAGCAGCCGCGCCAGGGTCGCTCCGGCGGGAGCGGCACGCAGGGCCAGTCTGGGGCCTCGAAAGCGTCCGAGCAGGCGCGTCAATCCGGGGGAAACCGGGCCCAGCAGCGTCAGCAAGGCCAGCAAGGCCAGCAAGGTCAGCAAGGTCAGCAAGGTCAGCAAGGTCAGCAGGGTCAGCAGGGTCAGCAGGGTCAGCAGGGTCAGCAAGGTCAGCAAGGTCAGCAAGGTCAGCAGGGTCAGCAAGGTCAGCAGGGTCAGCAGGGTCAGCGACAGGCGGGCCAGGCCCAGAGACCCGGGCAACAGGGCCAGGACCAAGCAGGCAGCCGGAAGCCCGCCGGCAGTCCCGGTACGCCGCAGGCGACCAACAAGCAGGCCGGACTCGATAAGAAAAGCGAAGCGGATCGCCAGGGCCCGCAGCAGTCTGGAGCCCAGCCCGCGAATGCCCCCGAATCGGGGGCGTCGAGCGCCAGGGGCGAGCCCCCGGAACCGGCCCGCAAGGAAAGAACCGCATCGTCGGGCGCCACTTCGGGCCGCGGCAGCCTATCGGGGCAATCCGGGACGGCTGCCGAGCCCGGTCTTTCCGACCTTCTCGGCGGCAGGCAGCCCCCGACGCGCCAGGCTCCGGTATCCGGGCCGGAGTCGGTGGCCGACCGCGAGCAGCACCAGGCTGCGGAGGAGATGCTGCGGGAGGTTCCCGACGATCCGGCGGGTCTGTTGCGCCAGCGCTTCTTGCTGCAGCACCTGCGCCGAAGCGGTCAGCTGCCGTGACGCGCGGGACGCCTGCGGCCTGCGCGGCCGAAGCACCGATGAACGAGCGCGCTGCGGGTCGTCGCGCGGACCCCCGCAGCCGAGGCAAGACGATGGGAGCGCACATGCTGTTTCGCTATCTCGGTGGCCTGTTGCTCGGTGTTGCGCTGGCGGGGCAGACGCTCGCGGCGGGACTCGAGGCGATGCTGGACCGCAACCGTGTCGCCGAGGGCGATACCGTCACCCTGAGTCTCTCGGCGCCGGGGGACGTCCAGGGCAGCCCGGATCTCGGGCCGCTCGCGAAGGACTTCGATATCGTCGATCAGAGTCAGAGCAGCCGTATGACGATCGTTAACGGCCGCTCCAGCAGCTCCCGCGAGTGGCAGCTGATCCTCTCGCCCAAACACGGCGGCCGGCTGGTTGTCCCGGCGATCAAGCTGGCCGGTCTGTCGAGCGAGCCCCTGCCGGTCGAGGTGTTGTCCACCGCCCAGGCGGGCCGGTTGGCCCCGCAGCGCCCGGTCTTTGTCGAGACAGAGGTGGCCCCCAAGGCCCCCTACGTCCAGGGCCAGACCGTCTATACGGTCCGGGTCCTGTATCGCGTGCCTCTGCGCGAGGCCGGGCTCACCGACCCCAAGGCCGGGGACGCGATCCTCAAACGCCTCGGGGACGATCGCAGCTACAGCACCATGCGCGGGGGTCGGCGCTACAACGTGCTCGAGCGCCGTTACGCCCTGTTCCCCCAGCACAGCGGTACCCTGCAGATCGACGCCCCCGTGCTCTCGGCGAGCGTCCCCGAGGAGCGCCCGAGCGGGCAGGGTAGGGGCAGGGGCCCATTCGGGCGGGACCCGTTCGGGGATTTCGAACGAATATTCGGACGCGACCCCTTCGGCGACATGGACAGCCTGTTCGACCAGACCCGCCCGATCCATGTGCGGGGTCCGAGTCTGACGCTGGACGTGAAGCCCCAGCCCCCGGGAACCGCGACGCCCTGGCTGCCCGCGGAGTCGGTGCAGCTCTCCGAGACATGGTCGCCGGATCCGCCGAAGGGGCGGGTGGGCGAGCCGCTGACGCGTACCATCGCGATTACGGCCCAGGGGGTCACGGCGGCACAGATCCCTGACCTGCAGCCCTCCGTGCCCGATGGAGTCAAGGTGTACCCCGACAAGGCCCAGACAAAGACCCGCCCCGAAGGCGACGACCTGGTGGCCATGAAGGTGCTCAAGCAGGCCCTGGTGCCCTCCAAGGCGGGTCGGGTCAGCCTACCCGAGGTTCGCCTGCCTTGGTGGGATACCCGCACCGGGCGGCAGGAGGTCGCGGTGCTTCCCGCCCGTACCCTCGAAGTACTGCCAGCCCCTGCAGGCGCCACCCCGCCGGCCCCGACGCCGGTCGAGGCCCCGGCCCCGCCTCGCCAGGCCTCGCCCGATCGGAGGGCGCCGCCTGTGCCCGGGCCGCGCCCGTCGGGAGCGGTAGCCGCGGGGGCGAGCGCCACGGGCGGCTATTGGCCCTGGATCGCGGCGGTCCTGGCCCTGGGGTGGCTGGGCACCTTCCTGCTATGGCTCGGCGGGCGGCGCACCCGCGGCTCGGCCACCGGCAAGGGCGCAGGAGCGGGCGGGCGCGGACCCGCTTCCCCGGGCCTGGGCACATTGCGGGCCCGTGTGCAGGATGCCTGCAATCGGAACGACCCCAGGGCGGCTCGGGAGGCGCTGCTGGCGTGGGCCGCGGCGCGCTGGCCCGAAGCGGCGCCGCGACGCCTCGACGATCTGGCGGAGCGCCTGGGGGAGCCGGCCGCTCGGCTCCTCGGCGAGCTCGACCGCCGGCTCTACGGCGCCCAGCCTTCCCACTGGGACGGCCGGGCGGCCTGGGCCGGCCTCGCCCCCTCCCTGGACGGCCGGGCTCAGGCGCCCCGGCCCGAGCCCCGCGCTTTGCCGGAGCTCTACCCCGAGGGGCCCTGATCGGCGGGCCGGCTTGGTCTCAGTGGGCGTGCCTGCAGGCCTGGCAGGCGAAATCCTCGAGCTTGCGCGTATCGGCCGCGAAGCTGCGGATGCCCTCGGCCAGCTTCTCGGTAGCCTGGCATCTTCGTTGAGCCCCCCGCGGAAGGCGCTCTCGTTTAGCTCCAGGCGGGGGGGAACAGGGATTCGCCCTTGAGCGCACCGCGAATCGCATGCGCCTGCTCAAGCGAGAGCGAAGAGAGATTCGCGATGGAACCTCGGCCTAGGGCACCCACCAGTAGCGCACGATATGGAAGAAGATCGGCGCGGCGAAGCTGATGGAATCGACGCGGTCGAGCATGCCGCCGTGGCCTTCGATCATCTGCCCCCAGTCCTTGACGCCTCGGTCGCGCTTGACGGCCGAGAGCACCAGTCCGCCGAAAAATCCCATGACATTGATGGTCAGCGCGATCAAGGCTGCCTGCCAGACCGTGAAGGGCGTTATCCACCAGAGCGCAGTACCCAATGCGGTCGCGCAGAGCACCCCTCCGATCAATCCCTCGACGGTCTTCGACGGCGACACGCCCGGTGCCAACCTGTGCTTGCCGAAGAGCTTGCCCCAGACATACTGGAGCACATCGCTGGATTCCACCGTGAGAATCAGAAACACGATCAGCAGCGTATCGCTCCCGGCGTAGTCCGGAATATCCAGAGTCAGCAGCGCCGGCACGTAGGACAGGCAATAGACACAGACCATCAGTCCCCACTGGACTTTGGCCGCACGCTCCAGAAACCGCGTGGTGTCGCGGCCGAGCGAAGAAAAGATCGGCAGCAGCAGAAAGGCGTAGACCGGAATCAGGATGGAGAACAGCCCGTACCAGTCGATGGCGATTAGCCAGTATTGCAGGGGCAGGAAAAAGAAAAAGCTCCACAGCAGGGTGCGGTGATCACCGCGGCGCGTATAGGTCAGGGAGATGAGCTCGCGCAGGCTTTGAAACGAGATCAGGGCGAACAGGCCGATGACACCCGCCTTGCCGATCCAGAATGCCAGCGCCAGAAGCAGGATCATCCACCACCACGCCTTGATGCGGGAGCTCAGGTTGTCGACGACGGCGTGGGGCGTGCCGGCGGCGAGGCGATACTTCAGCGCGGCGGCGAGCAGGCTGGCGACGGTGAGGACGGCGAAGACACCACCAAAAACGACGATCAGTGCGTTATCGGGCATCGCGGCGATCACTCATTCGCTAGGCGGGGCGAGGGCGAGCAGGGCCTCGCGGGAACGGGCCAGGAAGGCGATCTTGCTCTCCCCCGCCGTCCACGTCAGTCCCTGACCGAAGGTCAGGGAGCACAACAGGGGTACCGGAATCAGCGCGCCTTTCGGCATGACCCGGCCCAGGTTCTCGATCCACACCGGGACGAATTCGACGTCGGGCCGAACCCGGGCGAGGTGGAAGATGCCACCCTTGAAGGGCAGCAGATCGTCGCCGAGGTTGCGCGTTCCTTCCGGGAAGATGATCAGCGAGTCGCCCGCCTCCAGGACGGCCGCCATCTCGGTGATCGGATTCGGGTCGTGGCGGCTCGGTATCCGGCTCACCAACACACTGCGGAACACCTCAGTGGCGAGATAGCGGCGCAGTGGACCGCCGCTCCAGTAGTCGGCGGCGGCCACCGGGCGGGTATGGCCTCGCAGGGCGGGCGGCAGGGCCGCCCAGATCAGAACGAAGTCGACATGGCTCCGGTGGTTCGCGAAATACACCCGCTGCCGCCGGTCCGGCAGATTGCCGCGCCAGAGCGCCCGCACGCCGGTGAGCACTCGGGCAAACCCGCAGATGCTGGAGGCGACGAAACCTTCGAGAGCAATGTGCATGCCTTGTCCGGCCCGCCTGAGTGGATCCGTCAGCGCGATATCAGCGCCGCGATGGTACAGCAGGCGAGCTGCAGGGCGAGCAGCCAGGCCTGCCGCCGCAGAAGTCTGCGGGCCCCACGCGCCCGGGCCGCCAGCGGGCGGGGCGGGCCGGTACCGCAAGCTCGCAGCCCCCAGTCCGCGAGCGCCTCGTCCAGCCTGGCCATGTCGGCGTCCGGCGCGGGACAGCGGGCGCCCTGCCAACGACGGGCCCAGGCACTGAACAGCTGTCGATCGAAGGCTACCCGCATGGCGTACGCCTTCTGTCCGGCACCGGCGATGACGGCGAGCACGCACAGCGCACGCCCCAGATACGGCAGGTCGCCCCACACCAGAATAGCGAGAGCGACGATCGTCAGGGCCAGGCTCCACAGATCCAGGCCCCGGCCGAGCGCGAGCGCGTCGCCAATGAGCCGGGCCTGCATGACCGGCGCCGACGGGTCCGCGGACCCCGATTCAGGCGGCATCGGCATGACCGCGCATCCGCTGCACGGCCGCCAGCGCGTCGCGATGCGCGGCACCCAGAACGACCCGGGGCCGGTGGGCGCGGACCCGGGCGATCGCCTCGTCCACATCCTGCGCGCGCCCGCTGGACAGCAGCCAGGCGGCTACCGCGCAGGCGCTGCGCGAGTATCCCAGGGCGCAACAGACGAGCAGGCTGCCGCCCCGGGACAGGGACTCGATCTGGGCCGCGGCGGTACCCAACTGCGCGGGCGTCGGAGGCACCAGATCCAGCATGGGCTGGCCGAAGTAGCGCCAGCCCCCGCGAGGCGCAGGGAGCTCCGCGGTCAAGTCGCAGAGGGCGGAGAAATTCCCGGCGGCCATGTCGCGCGCCGTCGGCAGTCGACCGAGCCAGACCCCCTCGGAGACTACGACGGACCTCGGGTCGCGCCTTGTCCACCAGCGCGAGCTGAGCCAGGCACCCAGGACGTACGGGGCGAGCAGCAGGCCGGCGGCCAGGCTGTGGCGGCCGTGCTGTTTCTGAAAACCCGCCGCCCCGGGAACGGCATAGATCAGGGCGACCAGGGCCAGTGCCGCAGAGCCCCAGTCGAGCCACAGGAAGACGCCGCCCAGCGCCGTCGCCAGCCCGGTCAGCAGCAGGGCAGCGACGAGATAGCCCCCGGCGACTCGGCGCCTGACCGCCGAGTCGGTCAGCGCCAGCGGCGTCAGTGCGCAGGGGCCTGCGTCGGGCCAGAGCCAAAGACCGAACAGGCCGACCAGCGCACCGGTGGGAATATCGATGAAATGGTGCTGATAGGTCGTGAGCGCGGAGACGGCGATGAGCACCGCCCAGCCATGCACGGCGGCGCGCCAGAGACCACGGCTGGCGCCGGCGAACCGCGCCCAGATGATCACCAGCAGCCCGATGTGCAGCGACGGTGCCTGGTTATACGGCTTGTCGAAGCCCGCCAGCGCATCGAACAGGGCGCCGAACAGGCCGGAGGTCGCGGGTCTTCCGAAACCGTAGCGCAGCGGCAGCAGCAGGAAGAAGGCCACCGAGATGAGCTGCACGCTGAGCAGCCGCAGGGCGTGGCGGTCGACCTCGAAGCGATCGCGGCAGAGCAGGAAGGACAGGCCGTACAACAGGTCGATGGACCAATAGGGCAAGATGGTCCAGGGCAGGAACGGGATACGCGGCTCCCAGTCGAAAAACAGGACCTGGGTGACCGCCCGTTGCTCGGCCGCCCAATTGGCCAGGCCGTAGCTCAGAAAGAAGAAGGGTCCGAGGAATGCCAGCCAGATCAGGCTGCGCTTCCAGGGTGCCGGCCCGTGGCAGACCGGCACCCGATCGGCGGCCATGCTCAGACGCCCACCCGACGCGCCAGGGACACGGTGAAGATGCCCCACTCGTCGATGCGCTGCTCGATCTTCTCAAAGCCGGCATCCTCCACCAGCTGGTCCATCTCCGCCTGGCTGCGCCGGCGCATGACCCAGGCCCGGTGGTCGCGATGGCTGGTCAACGCCCGGGCAATAAACTCCAGCTGCGGGTGCCAGGGCTGCCCGGTGTAGACGAGGTAAGCGCCCGGCGCGAGGGCCTCCGCCATCCCGGCGAGGGACCGCTGTACGGGCTCGTTGTCCGCAAACAGCTCGTAGAGCCCGGATACGATCCCGATGGTGGGACGAGGCCGCACAGCGGCCAGCGAGGTTCGGTCGAAGGCGTCGCCACGCTCGAACCGGGCGATAGGCTCCAGGCCCCGGCTGCGGATCAGCGCCGTGCCGTCGCGCACGTTGAGGTCGCTGTAGTCTCGCAACAGGATGGATTCGGGGTGCGCGGCTTCGTCGGTCAGTGCGTCCAATACATAGCGCCCATGACCCGCGGCGATGTCCAGCACCCGCACCGGGCTGCCGGCGGCTTGCAGCAGCTGCATCGCCTTGCGCAGCAGCTCCTCCAGGTGCAGCTTGCGCTGGCGGATGCCGCGCCAGCCGATGCTGTCGAGATAGCGCTTGTCGATCAGCCGGCCCAGGGGGCCGGTGCCGCTCGGGCTGTTGCGATACACGTAGTCCAGCGTGCTGCCCGAGTCGAAACCTGTCTCTTGACCGAGGCGGACGCCATGCGACAGCCGGCCGCCGATCCTCAGGCCCGAGCGCACCGCCGCCCAGTACAGGCCCCGGGGGCTGAGCGGTGGCAGGGGACGAGCCAGTTCGACCGCTTCGGCATGCATCGGACCCTCCCGGTCCGCGTGGCGCAGGTCGCTGCGCTGCGGCGGCCGGTCGAACATCCGCAGGATGAAATCCCGCACCTTGTCGGTAGCCAGCTTGCGGTTCAGCTCGCCCAGGGTGTCGTGAAAGAATCCGTCGAGCACGTGCCTTTCCTTGACCGGGCTGCCGAGACGCTCGAAGAAGGCATCCTGTGGCCCGCGGTGGACCACCCAATCGGCGCCGGAGACCAGCAGCTGGGTCGGCACGACTATGGCCTGGGCGTCGGCGACGATCCGCTCCGCCGTGTCGTAGAGGGCCAGCAGGATGTTGGCCGAAATGGGCCGGGTAATCAGCGGGTCCGCGTCGTAGGAGGCCTGGCGCTGCGGGTCATGGGTCAGGAATCTTGATTTGACGTAGCTGTTGACGAAGAAATTGCCGCGCAGCGCATAGGCCAGGCGCAGACCGGCGCGGGCGAAAGGCACGTAGAGCTTGACCTTGAAGGCCGGCGACGCCAGCACCAGACAACGGACCTTCGGCGCGTAATCGTGGACCCAGGCGGCGATCACCACCGCGGCGACGCTCTGCGCCAGCACGGCCATCTCCGGGTAGGCGAAGCCGTAGGCATCGCCGATGTGATCGACGAAGGTCTGCACGTCGCGCGCGGAAGTGCCCAGACTCGGCGAGTAGCCGCGCGGGCCGGCCGAGCGCCCGTAGCCGCGGGCATCCCAGGCGAAGAAATCGAAGTTGTCCAGCTCCAGCTCATCCGCCAGGTGGGCGATGCGCCCGGAGTGCTCGTGACCGCGGTGGAACATCACCACGCAGCCGCTCGGTCTCACGGAGCGCGCGGGCCAGTGGCGGTAGAAGATCTCCAGACCGTCGTGGGTGGTGAATCGGTGCTCGGTGACTTCTCTGGGTCCATGCATGGCCGGATCATCCTTTATTAGAGATAGAGGCGTCGCGCACCCCGCGGCGCACCCGTTGCACGATGTTGACGGCGATGGCGGCGGCAATCAGCGGCATCACCCAGAACGCCCAGGCCGGGAGGCGGCCGGAAAGCCCCACCCACAGGCCGAGGGCGCCGAAGACAAAGGCCCGGTCACTCTTACCCATGGGCCCGTCATAGCGGCGTGCGGCACCGACCATGGGGGCCAGCGCGCCGGCCATCTCGGACACCGCCGACAGAAAGATCACTGCACCCACGCTGGGCCAGCCGAAGGGCGCGACGGCCACGAAAGGCAGGTACAGGGCGGCGTCCGAGACCACGTCCGAGAGCTCGTTGAGATAGGCGCCCAGCGCCGATCCCTGGCCGAGCTCGCGAGCCATCATCCCGTCGACCGCATTGAGGGCCATCCGCAGGAACATCCATGGTGGCAGGAGCAGAAACGCAGCGCGGGCAGGATCACCGAGGTACAGCCAGCCGCCCAACGCGATCGACAGCACCATGGCGGTGAGGGTAACGGCATTGGCGGTGACGCCAGCCTTTGCCAGTCTGCCGGCCGCGGGTCGCAAGAGTGCCTGAAATCGCGGCTTGAGGTCGTAGATGCTGATCATGGTCCATTCGATCCGAGCGCCGCGAGAGCCCTCGTCGGATTATAGTCGCGCCCTGTTCCCGAGAATAAGAGGGAGGGTATGAGACCGGGGTCAAGGGTCGGGGTTGCCTCAAGGCGCCGCCCGTCCATCGGGGCTCGTGCGCGCTTCAGGGTCGCCACTGATACAGCTGCGGTAGCAACGCGCCAGCCTCGCCCCGAGCGCTTAGGCGGTTCCGCGCCCGAGCGAAACCCCGCGTCTGGCCTTCGCGAGGGCGTCCTTCAGCGCATGCTCAACAGTCTCTGAGCCGACGGGAAATGCGATTTTCCTGAACAGTGTGAAGCGGGCTTCCAGCCGCTGGAGCTTTGGGACGTGCTCGGGCTGGTAGAACACGATGACCTTAACCTCGGTGTGGCGCTGCAGCGCCGCCATGAGCGTCTCGAGGTTGCGGGTGCGGTCGCTGCAGCTAACTGTGCAGCTAACTGGACACCCACCATTTGACACTCCAGGAGCGCAGTCTTCAGGAGAGGATGTTTGGACCATTCAGTCGCCCGAGGGACCGCGCCATGACCAAGCCTCGCACCACACTGATCAGCCTGGACGCCACCAGCTACTACCAGGGCGTATCCAGGCCCTGCAGGCCGCCGACGTCGAGACCCAGGCTGTTACCGACGACCTAACCAGCTTCCACGCGCCCACCCATCCGCGCGAGCTGCTGGCGTTTGTCGGCAACGAGCGCGAGTCCATGCCCAAGGGAATCCCATTCCCGCTGCGCGAGTACCTAGAGCTGGTCAACTGGACCGGCTAGGCGGTGCGCGACGATAAGCGCGGGGCAATTCCAGAAGACCTGCCGCCGAACCTGGAGCGGCTCGGGATCGCGCCGGCCGCCTGGATGCGGCTCGCCACGGAATTCGAGTCCAGCTTCTGCGCCTGGGTAGGTCAACCTGAGCGGGTCCACCAGGCCTGCCACCGGCTGGGCTATCAGCGGGCCCGCGGCATCGGTGCCTGCCGCCAGCTTTTCCCACCGAGCTAGACCCAGACCGTCCTCCCGAGTACCCCCCGATTCTCACGGGAAGCACGGGTCCCGCGGACCCCTCTGCCCGGATTTCGACTGAATCGGTCGGTCTTGGTGAATTTCGGCCGTCCGAAGCCGGCCTTTCAGTCACTGAGGCTCCCATACCGTCGAAAGGGGCGGCGCCGGCAGGCCCGGCGAGGCTGACGTCTATCCGATGGATGTCCTCGTATTCTATGTTTCGGCTCAACCGCGGAAGGGGCGAAGCTGCCAGGGGTAGCGGGCCGGACCCAGGATGATGCGCGCGCCGTCGGGATGCTCTCCGGGCCGGGGAACCGCTCCGGGCGGCTGGCGGCAAGCCGCGGGCCGGGGGCGGGGAAGAATGACTCGACCGGCAAAAGGCCAGGCGAGTCCGCAGTCGCGGTGGGCGCCGCCTTTTCGAGCACTCTGGCGGCACCAAGCCCTGTGGGAGCGCCACCCTGTAGGAGCGGCGGTTTCGCCGCGATTCAATCCTCACATCTGCTCGCGAGGCAAAGAGCCGCCGCGGGTCCGCAAGCGCGAGCCGGTTGCTTTCTGAGCTGCCACCGCCCGGTCCAACCCGATTGATCCCTGCCAGCGCATTGCCCGCTCGCCAGCGGGCCGCTAGACTTGCCCGAGACAAACGGCCCCAAGGATCCGGAGCACGCCATGCGCCCATCCCTGCTGGCAACCACCCATGCCCATATCCCCGTGGATACCGACGGGATCGTCGGGCGCTCCCGGCTCCTCGGCGAGATGCGCGACCTCCTGCGTCGCAAGCACTACAGCATCCGCACCGAGCAGGCCTATCTGGACTGGGCCAAGCGCTACATCCTCTTTCACGGCAAGCGCCACCCCGACGAGATGGGAGGCCCCGAGATTGCCGCCTTCCTCACTCACCTCGCCGTCCAGCGCCAGGTTGCCGCATCCACCCAGAACCAGGCCCTGAACGCCCTGGTCTTCCTCTACAAACAACTCCTCGGGCTCGAAGACCTGCAGCTCGGCAACGTCACTCCGGCCAAGCGGCCCCAGCGTCTGCCCACTGTATTCGATCGCAGCGAGGTGGCACGGCTGATCGGCCACATGGAAGGGGTCCACCGGCTGGTCGCCTTGATCCTCTATGGCGCCGGCCTGCGCCTGCTCGAAGCCCTGCGGCTCCGCATCCAGGACATCGAATTCGCGCGCTCCCAGATCGTCGTGCGCGACGGCAAAGGCAAGAAGGACAGCGTGACCCTGCTCCCTCCCGGACTCGCTCAGCCGATCCGGCAGCAGATGGCCGTAGCCCAGGCACTGCATCGCCAGGATCTGGCGGCCGGCCTCGGCGAGGTCTATCTCCCGTACGCCATGGAGCGCAAGTACCCCAACGCCCCCCGCGACTGGGCCTGGCAGTATCTGTTTCCGGCCGACTCCACCGCCGTCGATCCTCGCTCCGGCAAGATCCGCCGCCATCATATCGGCGAATCCACGATTCAGCGGGCCGTCAAGCAGGCCGTAATTGGCGCCAAGATCCCAAAGCACGGCAGCTGCCATACGCTTCGCCACAGCTTCGCAACCCATCTCCTGGAAGACGGATACGACATCCGCACCGTCCAGGAGCTGCTGGGGCACAGCAGACGTTCAGGACCACGATGATCTTACGCATGTGATGAACAAAGGGCCGATGGGGGTTCGCAGCCCTCTCAATCAGTTGCTGGGATCTTGAGACGGATACAAGCTCCATGGAGGTCAAAGCGACATTGAAGCCCGGCCAAAACGGCACCAAGAAGCTTACCGACAAGTACGGCCAGCGACTGGTCTGCGTGCGCTACCGCTATGACCCGGCGGCCGGCCGACGCTACACCACGGTCGAGCTGATCGAGCAAGATGCGCCTTGGTCCATCGGCCAGGTCGCGGCGCAAGATCCTGATCCGGTACCCTCGCAGCGGATCGGCGTCCGTGTCGAGTACTGGGAAAACGATCTTCGCGAGCAGGTCAAAGCCGCAGGCGGAATCTGGAGACCGCGGCAGAAGCTATGGGAGATGCGCTACGCCGATGTGCTGGCGTTGGGGCTCCAAGCCCGCATTGTTGGGCCGGAGCCGGGGATTTCTTAGCGAGGGAGTCTCGTATCTAGATGTAGATATCTAGATCTGGATATCTACATCTAGGGATCTAAATATAGATATCTACGTTTGGATACTAGATATCCAAATGTAGAAGCAAGTTTCTAGGTATAGAAACTTTCTAGGTACGGTTGCGCAGCCGATTACATGT
>CAVZIJ010000005.1:0-178537 GCA_963775335.1 uncultured Gammaproteobacteria bacterium | reverse complement strand
TCCAGGCCCTGGAGCGCGACCTGGGATTTCTGCTGTTCGAACGGCGCGGCCCCCGCATCCAGCTCACCCCGGAGGGCGAGGTGCTCCACCGGCTGGCCCATCCGCTGGTGGAGGGTATAGACAAGCTGGATGAGACCTTCGCGGCCCATTTCGGGCTGCTGGAGTCCGGGCAGCTCAACATCGCCGCCGGGGAATCGACCATCCTGTATCTCCTGCCCGACGCGCTGAAGCGCTTCGCTGACGCCTATCCGGGCATCCGCATCAAGCTGCACAACGTCACCGGCCGCGACGGCCTGGCGATGCTGCGCGCCGACGAGGCGGATTTCGCCGTGGGCTCCATGCTCGAGGTGCCGGACGACATCAATTACCGGCCGATCTACCGTTACGACCCCGCTCTGATCACGCCCCTCGACCATCCGCTCGCCGCGAAAAGCGAGGTAACCCTCGAGGACATCGCGCCCTACGGGCTTATCCTGCCGCCCCGGCATCTGAGCACCTGGCGGATCGTCGACCTGGTGTTCAGCCAGCACAACCTGAGCTACAGCGTGGCGCTGGAGGCCGGCGGCTGGGAGGTCATCAAGAAGTACGTCGAGCTCGGACTCGGCATCTCCATCGTCACGGACCTGTGCCTGACCGAGCACGACCGGGTGGTGCGCATTCCGCTCAATCGCTACTTCCCCCAGCGCAGCTACGGCATAGTGCTGCGCAAGGGGAAGTTTCTTTCGCCCCAGGCGATGCGGTTCATCGAGATGATGGACCCGCAGTTCTTCGTGCAGCGCAACTGGCGCCGCCCGGGCGCCGCTAGCCCGGCAGCCGGGCGCACCCCCGCCTAGGAGCCTGTCCCTTCAACCACTGAGAGATAGTCCCGCTGGGCGGCGCCCACGTAAAGTTGGCGCGGGCGGCCGATACGCAGCTCCGGGTCCTCCATCATCTCGATCCACTGTGCAACCCACCCCGCCGTGCGCCCCATGACGAAGATCACGGTGAACATGCTCAGGGGGATTCCGAGGGCCCTCAGGATGATGCCCGAGTAGAAATCGACGTTGGGGTAGAGACGGCGCTCGCGGAAGTACTCGTCCTCCAGCGCCGTCTTCTCCAGGGCACAGGCGATCTCGAGCAAGGGGTCGGCTCCGACGCCCAGCGCGTCCAACAACTCGTGGCACACCGTACGGATCACCCGGGCGCGCGGGTCGTAGTTCTTGTAGACGCGGTGACCGAAGCCCACCAGCCGGAAGTCGTCGCGCCGGTCCTTGGCCCGTTGTACCAGCCTCGGCACCTCGTCTACGGATTCAACCGACTGGAGCATGCGGATGACCGCCTCGTTGGCACCGCCGTGGGCCGGTCCCCAGAGCGAGGCGATCCCGGCAGCGATGCTCGCGAAAGGATCGGTGCCGGAGCTGGCGGCGAGCCGCACTGTCGAGGTGCTCGCGTTCTGCTCGTGGTCGGCATGCAGGATCATGATGAGCTCGAGTGCCCGGGCGGCGACGGGACTCGGCGCCCGGGGGCCGAACATCAGTTGCAGGAAACCCTCCACATAGCCAAGGTTGTCCTGCGGGGCCAGAACAGCTTCGCCGCGGGCGTGCCGGTGGCACGCCGCCGCCATCGCCGGCATCTTGGCGAGCAGCAACCGCGCGAAGCGGTCCCGATCTTCCGGGTTTCTCGGATGGAGCTCATCGTGGTAGCGCCCGGCGAGGGCCGCCAGTCCCGCGATCATCATCGCCATGGGATGGGCGTCGCGGGCGAAGCCGGCAAAGACCTGCCGCACCGGCTCGGGCAGATCGGCCTCCTCCTGCAGCGACGCGCAGTAGGCCTCCAGCTGGGCCTGGTCGGGGAGCCTGCCGTGCTGAAGCAGCCAGGCCAGCTCCAGGTAGCTGCTCTGTGCGGCCAGCTGCTCTATGGGATAGCCGCGGTGCAGCAGCACGCCGCGGTCGCCGTCGATGTAGGTAATGGCGCTGCGACAGCTGGCGGTGGCCAGGAAGCCCGGATCGTAGGTGAAAAGCCCCAGCTGCTGGTGCAGCGACCGGATGTCGATCGCCCCCGGCCCCTCGCTACCCGACAGTACGGGCAGGTCAATGCGCGCACGCGTGCCGTTGTGGATCAGGGTTACGGTGTCTTGCACGGCGCTTTCGCGCAGGGAAGTCACGACCTGTCTCATGTCTCGCTCCTCGGCGGCGCACTGCCCGTCGCCGGGCCGGGCCGCCATGCTGGTCTGGACCGCGAAAGCCGGGGCCCGCGGCAATGGATCCCGATGCGGGATGCGTCTCGCTCAATGCGCCACGGCGCGCAGTCCGGCCCCTTTGGCGGACGCCTTGCCGCCCTCGAATTGCGCCTCTTCCGTGGACCCCGAGAGCGCCCGCAAGGAGGACACCCCTCCGCAAACGGCGTTGGTCACGGCGTCGAAGTAGCCGGTGCCGACCTCGCGCTGGTGTCGCGTGGCGGTATAGCCGTCGCCCTCGGCAGCGAATTCCCGCTCCTGCAGTTCCACATAGGCAGACATCTGACGGGCCTGATAGCCCTTGGCCAGATCGAACATGGCGAAATTGAGCGCATGGAAACCGGCCAGCGTAATGAACTGGAACCTGTACCCCATGGCAGCAAGCTCCCGCTGGAACCGCGCGATGGTGCCCTCGTCGAGGTTGCGCTTCCAGTTGAACGACGGCGAGCAGTTGTAGGCCAGCAGCTGGTCCGGATACTCCATTTGGATCGCCTCGGCGAACCGACGGGCGAACTCCAGATCGGGCTTGCCGGTCTCGCACCAGACCAGGTCTGCATAGGGTGCGTAGGCGAGGCCGCGTGCGATGGCCTGGTCCAGGCCGTTTCGCAAACGGAAAAACCCCTCGGCGGTGCGCTCCCCCGTGCAAAAGGGGTGATCGCGCTCATCAACGTCGGAGGTGAGAAGGTCGGCCGCTTCGGCGTCGGTGCGCGCCACCAGCACGGTGGGCACCCCGAGCACGTCGGCTGCGAGCCGTGCCGCGATGAGCTTCTGAATCGCATCCTGGGTGGGGACCAAGACCTTCCCACCCATGTGGCCGCACTTCTTTGCCGCGGCGAGCTGGTCCTCGAAATGCACACCGGCGGCACCGGCCTCGATCATGGCCTTCATCAGCTCGAACGCGTTGAGCACCCCGCCGAAGCCCGCCTCGGCATCGGCTACGATCGGCGCGAACCAGTCGATGTCGCCGCTGCCCTCCATGTGCTGGATCTGGTCCGCGCGCATCAGGGTGTTGTTGATCCGGCGCACCACGGCGGGCACCGAGTCAGCTGGATAGAGCGATTGGTCCGGATACATCTGGCCAGCCAGGTTCGCATCCCCGGCCACCTGCCAGCCCGAGAGATAGATGGCCTTGAGCCCGGCCCGAACCTGCTGCATGGCCTGGTTGCCGGTCAGCGCGCCAAGCGCATTGACGAAGGGCTCCTCCTGGAGCAACCGCCAGAGCTTCTCCGCCCCGTCCCGGGCCAGGGTGTACTCGATCGGTTTGCTGCCACGCAGCCTGACCACGTCAGCCGCACCATATCCTCGAACGACCCCGCGCCAGCGGGGATTTTGCGCCCACTCGATGCCAAGGGCCCGGGTTTGCTGATCTGCTTTCATCATCGCTCCTCCTAGGGAACATCTCGGTTCTCGACAGCCTCACCGCCGAGGGACGTCTCTGGCTCGCCGATCGAGTTTCATTGAATGGCACAATGCTTTGATCAATCTACATTGTGAGATATAAACCTAGGCCAGGAGTAAACATTTAACAAGACAATGTATTCAATATTAAAGATTGGAAAAATAAATAATCAGGGATGGCAACCCGGGCCACCCCTTCTGGTATCTTGGCCAGCGAATCAGCCGCCGGGCAGGGTCCCGTGGGAGGCGCCCCATGAGCGCGACATCGACGCAGGCCTTCAGCGGCGCTCCGCCGACGGACAGCATCGCTCAGGCCGTCGCCGAGGACATCATGGCGGGGTTCGACGGGCACTTCGCCCAGTTCAGGGCCATTACGAGCCAGGCGAGGGCGCTCTATGCAAGTGCCAGCTGGCTGGCCGCCCGGGATCTGGTGCGTGCCCGTATCGACCTCTACGACCAGCGGGTCGGCGAGACCACCGCAACGCTCAGAGAGCGCTTCCGGGTCCAGGAGATCGACCGCTCCCTGTGGCAGGACGTGAAGCTGCGCTACATGGGGCTGCTTTACGAGCATCGGCAGCCCGAGCTCGCCGAGACCTTCTATAACTCGGTGTTCTGCAAGCTGTTCGAGCGCCACTACTACCACAACGACAACATCTTCGTGCGCCCCGCTCTGTCCACCGACTACATCGAGGGCGACGCACCGGTCTATCGCAGCTACTACCCGGCCAGCGAGGGGCTGCGCCCTGGTATCGAGCACCTGCTGCGCCACTGCGGACTGGATCTGCCATTTGAAGATCTGGAGCGGGATATCCAGCGCATCGCTGGGCGATGGGAGAGAGAGATCCCGCCGCCTCAGGAACGGCGGCGCCATTTCCAGCTGCACGTGCTGACATCGCCTTTCTTTCGAAACAAGGCGGCCTATCTGGTCGGGCGTGTCGTGAACGGCGCCGCCCGCACTCCCTTCATCGTGCCGCTGCTCACCAACGGTCTGGGCGAGGTCTACGTCGACTCTCTGATCACCCGCTCCGCCGAGGTGGCCTCGCTGTTCAGCTTCGCGCGGGCCTATTTCCTGGTCGACACGGACGTGCCTTCGGCGGTGGTTCGTTTCCTGCTCAGCATCCAGCCCGCGAAATGCTCCGCGGACATGTACACCGCCATCGGGTTCCATAAGCACGGCAAGACCCAGTTCTACAGGGACTTCCTTCAGCACCTACGTCTGTCCGACGACCTCATGACCCTGGCGCCGGGTACGCCCGGCATGGTCATGCTGGTGTTCACGCTCGGGTCCTACCCGTACGTGTTCAAGGTGATCCGGGACGCGTTCCGGCCGCCCAAGGACACCAGCCCCGAACAGGTCAAGGCAAAGTACCGCATGGTGAAGCTGCACGACCGGGTGGGGCGTATGGCCGATACCTGGGAATACTCGTACGCCGCCTTTCCGCGGGAACGCTTCACCCCGGAACTGCTTGAGGAGCTCCAGCGGGCGGCGCCTTCCGCGCTGTCCTTGGAGGACGACCAGGTCGTCATCAAGCACCTCTATATCGAGAGGCGGCTCATGCCCCTGAATGTGTATCTCGATATGGCGGACGACGCGCAGCTGCGCCACCTGGTACGCGAGTATGGCGATGCCGTGACCGAGATCGCCGCAGCGGGGATCTTTCCCGGGGACCTGCTTTCCAAGAATTTTGGCGTCACCGCCCACGGCCGGGTGATCTTCTACGACTATGACGAGATCGTTCCGATGCTGCAGTGCCGGTTCCGGGCGATCCCGCCACCCCGCTATCCCGAAGACGAGCTGGCCAGCGAGCCTTGGTATTCGGTGGAGCCCGACGACGTATTCCCCGAGGAGTTCGGCCGCTTCCTGCTGACGCGCCCACGGTTGCGCGAAATCTTCGTGGAGCACCATGCGCAACTGTTGCGGGCTGACTGGTGGCAGGGCATGCAGGACGTGATTCGCAGCGGGGGATTCCCCGAACGTCTTCCCCTACCCGGCGGAGAATCGGTTCCAGCCGCGCTGAGCGCGGACAAGACGGCTGCGCTTCTCCGACCCGCGGGTCGTATATACTCGATGGTAATCGAGCAAACCCGTCTTGCCCGCCGGCCTTTCCGCAGCGCCTGACCCTGACCCCTGCAGTCGTCCCGCGGCCGGAATGGATGTCGCGGTGATCGCATACGGCGGGCGCAGTCGATCGCCCAAGGGTAGGCGCCGGGGGCTGGGTGGAGAGCTTGGATGCGTACCTCCGGAGCGGCCGGGCAATATCGCGGCGGAGGCTTCTAGCAGCAGATGAACGAGCGCCAGTACTACCTGTTTCTCGGTGCCGTGCTCGGGTCCGTCATCCTCCTTAGCGCGGTCTGGGAGCTCGTGCTCGAGGACAGGGTGATGCCGTATGTTCTGCCCGGATTCTCCGAAGAAACAACCGCCGAGCGTGTTGCGTACGTCATCACGGTGGGCGTTTTCGGGCTCGTGTCGCTGGCGCTCCCGGTCGTTGTCGGGCGAAAGCTGATCCGCGAGCACCGTCGCCTCACGGACGAGCTCAGGCGCCTTTCCGAGGAGGACTACCTGACCGGTCTGTCCAACCGTCGCAAGATGACCACCCTGATGGTCCGGGAGATAGAGAGGTGCCGCCGCTACGGCGGCAGCTTCTCAGTGCTGCTGCTCGATGTGGATTTCTTCAAAGACATCAACGATCGGTTCGGCCACCAGACCGGCGACAGGGTACTGAGGATGTTGGCGCAGATCATCGCGAAGGGCATTCGAGCGACCGACGCCGCGAGCCGTTGGGGCGGCGAAGAGTTCCTCATCCTCTGTCCGGAGACGCCGGCCGACCGCGCGGCCCTGCTCGCCGAGAAGTTGCGCTCCCAGATTGCGGCGTATCGCTTCGAGCGGATTGGGTCGAAGACCGCCAGCTTCGGAGTCGCACAGAGCCTGCCCGAGGATTCGTTAGAGTCCATTCTGCGCCGGGTCGACCAGGCGCTGTACACCGCGAAGAACGCCGGCCGGGACACGATAAAGCTTGCGGCCGTCCATTAGCGCTTGCTCGCTTGCGGCGCGCTCGGCGGGGCGTCGGGCCCCTGATCAGCCTCGGCGTGCCCCGAAAGCGCCTGGGCGCTGGTGTGGACTCCGTCTGCGCGGGTGCGGATAGCCTGGGCCCCAGGGATGATGCCCAGCCGGAAAGACGAGAGCGCCAGCCAGGACCGCTGGCGCGTCGACAACTGTGATCGCCGGCGACAGACCGACGGAACTGGGCTGCTCGGCGTTGGCACCGAGACGACGCCCCTCTCTGAGGAGAGCCTCCAGGCCCCGAAATAGCCACGGCCCCGGGGCGAGGCCGGTACCCTTCTTCCCTCAGAGCGGCATCACCCGGTACTCGGCGGCGAGCCGATGTTGCTCGCCCGGCGCCACGACCCTTGCGTCCTCGGCGGCGTTGGCCGTCTCGACGCACAACAGTTGCCGGAAGCCGTCCTTGCCCAGGTCACCCATCCTATCCGCCTTGGCCCGCCAGGGGTTCCAGACCACGGTGGAACGGCTGCCCTCGCAAGCAATATGGATCCGGCGCCCGAGGATCGGGTCACGTATCTGGCACGTGGGCCCCGTGTCGAGATAGATACGGTCCACCTCTTCGGCGATGGTCACCGGTCCGACCTGACGTTTGCGTCCGCCTGGCCCGACCTTGTCGAAGTAATCGCAGCCGTCCAAACCCCGAACCTCCGCCGACTCGATGTCGCCGACCCTGAAGTAAGTGTGCAGGGCCTGGCTAAGGGGAAGGGGCGCACCGCTTTCGTTGACGGTGATCAGCTCGACCCGCAACGATTCGCCCACCCTGACGCGACAGCGGACGCGTGTTTGGTAGGGCCAGATCGACCGATGCTCGGGGCGGGGCTCGATCTCGAAGACCAGCTCGGTCGACCCGTCGGCCAGCGACTCGGCCTGCACCACGGTCCATAGCGTCGTGCGGGCATATCCGTGGGCGGGCAATGAGGCATCCGATGCGTGGGGACCGAACCAGGGCCAACAGATGGGCACCCCGCCCCGGATGGATTTGCCGTGCGCCAGCTGTGCCTCGTCGCTGAGCCAGATCACCGGTTGCGCGCCGGCGGGCTGCCAATGGAGCACCTGGGCGCCCTGAAGGGCAATGTGCGCCTCGGCGTGGCGGTTGTGTACCTCCACAATGACAAAATCTCCCCGGAGACTTTGAAATCTCAGCTCACCGGCGAGGCCGAACCGAGTGCCCAATTCGTCGATCTTGCCCATCACGGTCTCCTGGGAGCCCTGGCCCGAGGTCGGCATCTGGTACCGACGGTCCTGCTGACGCAGTCCCGCACAATTGTCTAGGGGCTGTTGACATATGTCTGAGCGAGGGCGATTGCGAGCGATGTTTCGTGCTGACAAGGCGCGGTGAGGAGGAATAGTGGATCTATTGCGACGAGCCGCAACACAGTCAGCGCGGAAAAGGGCCGTCATCGGAGCGCGAACGGCAATTGTCAACAGCCCCTAGCCAAAACGGCGGAACGACCGGGCGCTTCTGGTGCGTCAGGCCGGGACGGGCTCAGCCCCGGGACGGGCGGCGCAAGCCGGCGGAGAGCGCAATGAGATCCTTGCGCAAAGCCGCGAACGAAGTACGCCCGCTCCATCTCACGCGAGCCTTTCCGCCCTCGCAGCGGAAAGGGAGAAAAATCGATCCTGCTTCTTCATCGAGCGCCCCGACTGGCGCTCACTCAGCGCCAGTCGGGGAGAACCCTGTTTGGCTGATCGTCAACCCTGTCGGCCTCGACGTGCGGCTCATATTGGTGAGAATGGGTTGACTTATATTTTAGCATTCGATAATATACTTTTATTGCCAGATCTCAAGGGCAGCCGTCGCAAGCGTCGAGAAGCCCGATCGGTATGAGGCGGGCGACGGGTAGTGAGCCCTCGGCCCCTTGTTGGAAGATCAAGGATAGCATCATGAAAGGTCCCTTCGAATCCCACCTTCACCGCGACGAGCGGATCGCGGCCGAGGTGGAGCTCTATCGCCAGGTCCATTTTTCCGCAGACGGCCACCACAGCTTCGCCGGCCGCGGCAACCTTCTCTACCCCGTCGGGGTGTACAGTCCGTCCGAGGCCTTTCTGCGCCGCCTCGCCGCCGCGCGGCGCTCCTGAGCTTGGGGACCGATCCGCCCCAGGTCACGCCAGAGGCTAGCGGTCCTTGTTCCGGGCGAGCAGACCTCGAAGATCTGCAGCGCGGGCTGGAGCACCCGCGCGAGCTCGACGTTGCGCACCCTGCAGAACATCTCGTTGAAGTCCCGCTTGAACTGGACACGTTGCCCAGGTCCGCGGTCCCCCGCCATGGCCGGGAGCTTCTTGCTCCCCATCGGTAGACCGATGGCCCGTTGCCCGTCCGGGCCTTCTTTCGGTCCCATGCCGAAGCGCAGGATGTTTTCCCATGCGCCGTTCTTGCTCTCTGCCATACAAGGGTCCTCGGTGCTCGGGTTGATCCAGAGCCCGCCTTGCGTCGCCTCGTGCATCAATCGTAGGTCACCCGGCGAGGCTTACCCTGGTCCGGCGCTGCTGCAGGGAATCCGGTAGAGCCTGGGCGTGCCACCGAGATTCGGCTCACAGTGGTGGGGCGGCGCCTTGGGTATCCTCTCGGGCGGATAGCGGACAAACGCTGGCGGCCGTCTCGCAGGATGTCGAAAAAGGATTTCCGTATCCTTTTTCAACGCCGAAACCGACGGTGGGATATCGTATCCTTGGCTCCACAAGCGGCGCATCTCTAGGGTGATTTGTCGGTTTCCTTTATTTTCAACCGCTTACAGCGATCAACAATGGCGGCACATCGCTGTACCGGTCTCCGGCGGCCGAAAAGCCAGAGCTTTGCAACCGCTCGTTAAGGCCCCGGACAACAATCGGCTCGTGCCCTGCAGATGGAGATATTGATCGCCTCGATCGGGACCGCCCTGGTCCTGCTGTTCATCCGGGATCGCTGGCGCTCGACGGCCGACGACCGATACCTGCGGGACGTGATCGGGCGCATGGGAAAGGAGCAGCTCCAACGGCAGTTCGAGGCCTCCTGCGCGGTGACAGCGCGCCAGCTGATCGATCCGCGGCGCAGCGGCATCAGTGCCGCCGACTCTGCCAAGCATCTGCAGCGGGCCGTGTACTGCAAGGACCGGCTACAGTTCTTGGAAGGTCGCGAGCACGGCCCGGAGTTCAGGGAGCGCTTCAGGACCGAGCTGGCGCGATATCTGCAGGGAATCGCCGACGCAAGAAAGGCCGGCTAGCCGCGGAGCGGGATCTGATTTCGGGCCCAGCCTCTGGCGATCTCCGTCCGGCCCGGCGGACCAATCCACGTCAGAACGCTCTGCAACAGCGTCACTGCGCCGTGCCAGTGCGGACGGGGGAGACGCGGCGCCTGGACTCATGGCATATTATGAAATTCTGAATCATTCACTTGGCGACCGCCGCCCCTGCCTGGAACTACCGAAGTGAACGCACAGATCCTCGGGACCGAAGCCCCCCGAACGGGCGCCGCCATCTTCTTCGACGTGCTCAGCGCCCTGGGGGTCGAGTACATCTTCGGGCACACCGGAGGCGCGGTCATTCCCTTGCACGTCGAGCTGAACAAGCGGATGAAGCGGGGTGAGCCTACGCCCCGGTTCATCCTTTTCCGACAGGAAGGCGGCGCAGGCCACGCGGCGGAAGGCTACGCCCGGGTGAGCGGTCGTCCCGGCGTGGCGCTCGCCACCTCGGGGCCCGGGGCGACGAACCTGACCACCCCGATTGCGGACGCCTACAAAGACTCGATCCCCACCGTGTTCATCACCGGTCAGGTGGCAAGCCGCGCCATCGGCACGGACGCCTTCCAGGAGGTTGACACCGTCGGGATCACCCGGCCTATCACCAAACACAACTATCTGGTCAAGGACGTCCGGGACCTGGAGTGGGTCCTCCGTGAGGCCTTCCAGTTGGCCACCTGCGGCCGGCCCGGCCCGGTCCTGGTGGACATCTGCAAGGATGTGCAGCTGTCGGCGACCACCGAGCGGCGGGCTCCGGTAGGTCGCCACCGCCCGGGCAGCCCCTTCGACGCCGCCAAGGCCGACGCCATACTCGACGCCCTCGCGGCCGCCGATCGCCCGGTTGTCAAGGCCGGCGGCGGGATCATCAGCGCAGGGGCGGCCGAGGCGCTTCGGCAGTTCGTCGAGCGCTTCGACGTGCCGGTGGCGACGACCTTCAACGCCCTCGGTGCGGTGCCCTACTCCATGGCCCACAATCTGGGCATGCCGGGAATGCACGGCACCATCCCCGCGAACTACGCCCTGCGCGACGCCGATCTCATCCTGACTCTGGGCGGGCGTTTCGATGACAGGGTCGCGCTCAAGGGGTTTTCCCAGGGTAAGCGCATCGGCCACGTTGACATCGACCCTTCGGAGATTGGCAAGACCATCCAGCCCGAGCTGTCGCTGGTTGCCGAGCTCGGGCGGTTCCTGGACTACGCGTTGGCGAACGGGCGCGGCGCGCAGCATCGCGCCTGGATCGCCCAGGTGCAGGAATGGAAGCAGCGCATGCCCACGCCTTACGGCAGCGGCCGCCACATTAAGCCCCAGGCCGTGGTCGAGGCGCTCTCGAGGTTGACCGGCGGCGACGCGACCGTGGTCACCGGTGTCGGACAGCACCAGATGTGGGCCGCCCAGTACTACCGGTTCACGCGGCCCCGACAGTGGGTCAGCTCCGGCGGGCTGGGGACCATGGGCTTCGGCCTGCCCGCCGCGATCGGCGCTTGGCTCGCCGATCCGACCAAGCCCGTGGTGCTGATCGACGGCGACGGCAGCTTCCAGATGAACATCCAGGAGCTGGCGACCGTGGTCGCCAACGACATCCCTCTCAAGATGTTCGTGCTCAACAACAGCTTCCTGGGCATGGTCCGTCAGTGGGAAGACATGATGGACGGTGGCCACCACTACGAGACCTGCCTCGCCCGTAACAGCTCCTGCGACCCGCATTGCACCGACAGCGACCAGGGCTGCCGCTACCAGATGCCCAACCTGGTGGGGCTCCAGTACGTCTATCCGCGGCTGGAGACCCTGCGCATCCGCACCTCCGAGCACCTGGACCGCGCCATCGCTGAGGCCCTCGCCCAGCCGGGGCCCGTGCTGGTGGACGTTCGGGTGGACAAGACCGAGGACGTGCTGCCGATGGTGCCGCCCGGCCGGGGCCTGGCCGAGATGATCGAGGGCTGAGCACCGTCGCCCCGCCCCTTCCGCGACTGCGACTCTGAGCTATGGTTAGTGAGGTCGGGGCGACCGCCCCGTGGGCAGAGGGGGAAGACATGAAAGGGCTTCGCGCCCGCGTCAGCGCGGGCTACACGCTGAGGGGCCTGGGGGCCATCACGCTGCTCTGGTGCGCAGCGCTCGGGCAGGCCACGCCAGATGCGCCCACCGTCTCCGTCGATACGCCGGGCGTGATCGCCCTGCTGGCCGCCGGGAGCCTGGCCGCCTGGCTGGTCCGCAGACGCGACCGGTAGCAACGAGACCGGGGCCCCGCACCGGGCCCCGGTCTCGCCGGCCGCTCCCGTAGGTCCGGTTGACGCGAAGCGTCTACCAGACACCTAATACCTGATCACCCGCCCCCTCCGGGCACCCGTTCACGTACAATTCTCTGACTTTTCCGCCACATGCGCCCGGCCCCCCCGCCCTTGCGGGACCGCCCGGTGCTTCCGCAGGGCCACCCATGTCGTCTGAGACCGTATCCTCGTTCGCCCAGCTTGCCCTGGCTCCCCCGATTCTCCAGGCGGTCGAGGAGATCGGCTATGAGGCGCCCTCCCCGATCCAGGCCGAGAGCATCCCGCCGCTGCTGGCCGGCCGCGACCTGCTGGGTCAGGCCCAGACCGGCACCGGCAAGACCGCCGCCTTCGCCCTGCCGCTGCTCTGCCGTGTCGATCTGGCCCGCCGGGTGCCCCAGCTCCTGGTGCTGACCCCCACCCGTGAGCTCGCGATCCAGGTCTGCGAGGCACTGCAGACGTACGCGCGCCACCTGAGCGGCTTCCACATCCTGCCGGTCTACGGCGGCCAGGGCATGGACACCCAGCTGCGCCAGCTGCGCCGGGGCGTCCACGCCGTGGTCGGCACTCCGGGCCGGGTCATGGACCACCTGCGCCGCGGCACGCTCGTGCTCGACAGCCTGACCGCGCTGGTGCTCGACGAGGCAGACGAGATGCTGCGGATGGGCTTCATCGAGGACGTGGAGTGGATCCTCGAGCACACCCCACCGCGGCGCCAGATCGCGCTCTTCTCCGCGACCATGCCCGAGGTCATCCGCCGGGTCGCGCAGCGTCACCTGCGCGAGCCTGTGGAGGTGCGCATCAAGTCCCGCACTGCGACGGTGGAGACGGTCACCCAGCGCTACTGGCAGGTCAGCGGCCTGCACAAGCTCGACGCCCTGACCCGCATCCTGGAGGTCGAGGACTTCGACGCGATGATCGTGTTCGTGCGCACCAAGACCGCCACCGTCGAGCTGGCCGAGCGCCTCGAGGCGCGCGGCTACTCCTGCTCGCCGCTCAACGGCGACATGAGCCAGGCGATGCGCGAGAAGACCATCGAGCGGCTCAAGCGCGGCGACCTGGACATCGTCGTCGCCACCGACGTGGCGGCCCGTGGCCTGGACGTTCGAGCGCGTCACCCGCGTAGTGAACTACGACATCCCTAACGACACCGAGGCCTACGTACACCGCATCGGGCGAACCGGCCGGGCCGGGCGCAAGGGCGAGGCGATCCTGTTCGTCTCCCCGCGCGAGCGTTACCTGCTGCGGGCCATCGAGCGGGCCACCCGCCAGCCGATCGAGCCGATGCAGCTGCCCTCCCGGGAGGCCGTCACCGATCGGCGCGTGGAGCGCTTCAAGCAGCTCATCACCGAGACCCTGGAGTCCCAGGATCTCGACTTCTTCGAGACCCTGATCGACGGCTATCAGAGCGAGCACGACCTGGGCCTGAGCGAGGTCGCCGCCGCCCTGGCCTTTCTGGTGCAGCGCGAGCGGCCCCTGCTGACCGCCGAGGTTACAACCCCTGCGCCGCAAGCCGAACGACGCCCCGCCCCGGAGCGCCCCGCACGTCCGCCGAGACGAGCAGTGGAGGAGAAGCCGGTGCGCGCACCCCGCGAGCCGCCCGAGGCGAAGCGCGCCCGCCCACGCAGAGAGGTCGAAGGGGAGCGCGCGGAGAGTCGGCCCCAACTGCCCATGCTCTGCTACCGTCTGGAGGTTGGGCGCGAGCACGGCGTCGAGGCCAAGCACATCGTCGGTGCCATCGCCAACGAGGCCGGCATCGAGAGCCGTTATATCGGCCGCATCGAGCTCTTCGACAGCTACAGCACCATCGAGCTGCCCGAGGGCATGCCCAACGACCTGTTCAAACATTTGAAGAAGGTCCGGGTGTGCGGGCGTCCTATGCGGATCAGTCTCGTGTCCGGAGGCCTCAAGACCCCGAATAAAGGGCGCCGCGCCCCGTTGACGGAGGCCCCTCGTTCCAAGGGCAGGAAGCGCGAGGGCTGATCTGCGGCGCGCCTCCCCAACAAGGCCGTTCGGCTGAGGCGGTCAACCCAACCGCAGGACCGCGCCGGTGCTCTGCGGCGAACGCCCAGGAGCGCCGATTCCGGACTCGGTTTCCCCCGCGGGTCCCGTCCAAATCGACAGCCGACGAAAGGTATTCGTCGTTGACGGGCTATGGAGCGGCTGCCAGGAGCGCTGCGCCCTGAGAGAAATCCAAAAGGTGCCCAGCGGCCCTCGCAACGGTGCCTGGACGATCGTCCGGTAGTCGCACCGGGGGCCTCCCTCCGGCTGGCCTCCGATTCGCATGGGACTATGCCCCAAGCGGCCCGCTGCAATTTTGCAAGCCGCCGATGCGTTAATATTCGTATGCCTGAGCGCCCCAGTAATATATCTTGATACTCAAGTACTCAACCTAGGGTACTCACTTAGGAATTCAGCACGGTAGCAGCACAGGAGATTTCGTCATGTGGGCTCCCATCGCAGCAGTACTCTTCACTTTCGGCGCGTCCCAGACCCCTACCATGATCGGCGCGGAGCAGGCTTATCTGAAGCAGCACCCGAGCGTTCATGTCCAGGATATCCAGGCGGCCAACGCCACTGCCAAGGCACCGCGGGTCGCCGCACTCAGCTGGTAATCTAGCGGCCCTTCCCTGTCGACAAGGCCCCGACGATTCCGGTGGGGCCTTGTGTTGTAACGTCCCGAATTCGTCCCGCCGCTGTACCACCCGATTCGAAAAGCCGTTCACTGAGCGATCCCTTGGTCTCCCGGCATTCCCCGTGCCTCGGGGGTCGCTATACGCTCTCCGGGGAGGATGGCCATTTCTCGGACTTAGTTTGGTACCTGTGTTGGTGCTCTTTTATCGCAGTTTCCCTCGATCAGATCCTTCTGCTTCTCCAGCTCTTCTACGAGAAAATCACGAAAGATGCGCACCCGCGCCGTCGTTCTCACATCCACGTTGGAGAGAACCCATAGATCCGGGCCGGGCTCGGCCGCGTATGGGGGGAGCCGCACCAGCAGCGGGTCCGGATCTCCGAGCACGCAAGGCAGTCTCGCCACACCTATGCCTTCTCGCGCCATCGCCAGCATGACGGGCAGCGAGGTTGTCCGGTAGACCCGCGTCGTGTTTGGAAAGATGGAGTCGATCCAGGCCAGACGGGGCGACTCGTCACGGACCCAGGCGAGGCACGGTATGTCCGCCGCATCAGGATCGGCTTTGACCTTCTCGCACAGTCCCGGGCTCGAATAGACGGCGAAGCCTACCCGAGCGACACGCTTTCCTACCAGATTCGCTGGCGGCTCATCGGTCATGTGCAGCGCAATATCGACCTCGCCGGCCTCTACATCCAACAGCGTCGCGCTTGCGATAATTTGCAGGTCCACGTCCGGATAGCGCTGCGCGAACATGTGGGCGGTGGGCAGCAACACCCTGTCTGCGCAGTACTCCGCCGCGACCCGCAGCGGTCCCTTCACCTCGGTAAGCTCCTCCGTAACAAACCGTGTGATGCCCCTTGCCTGCTCTGCCATGGACTGGGCGTACGGAAGGAGCCCCTTGCCGACCGGGGTGATGATCCAAGCTCCGTTTGACCGCTTGAACACCTGCTTCCCCAGGCAGTTCTCCAGAACCGAGATGCGACGCGAGACCGTCGTATGGTTGATGCCAAGGCGTCCAGCTGCCTCGGTCGCCGAGCCGGATCGCGCCACCTCCAGAAAGACTCGGACATCGTCCCAGTCCGGTTCGTGCGCCTTACCATTCCTAGTAGACATTTCACCGATCCCCGGACCGGCCTCGCTGGTTCGTGTGGGGAGATCCTAGCACCGATTTCACGATCAAATCGGATTTCCCTGGACCGCGAGTGGAGGCGGTGGACCCTGGGCAAATAGGTGCCGCCAAGCAACATTTGGTCGCTGCGTTTCCCTGCTGATTCCGCGCCCCGACCATTGAAATTGCCCGCCCCGGGGCCTCGTCGATCCCGGGATGCTCGGTCGAGTCAGGTTGCGTCGGACAAGGCCGGCAGCATATCGGTTTCTCAGGATCAGGATCTCTACGTATAGAGGCGCACCGCTGCCGTCTCTTCCCGCCAGGCGGCCTCGTCGGCGCGGGCGAGCGTGTCCAGATCGCCCGCTTGGGCCTCGGGATCTTCGACCCATTCCCGCAGCAGCGGGCTGCCATTGATGAGGTCGATCGCTAGACGGTCGTGCTCATACTCATAGGGAAAGTCCCGCCACAGAGGGTATCCGGGCCGCAGGCTGCGGATCGCCTTGAAGGCCAGGGACACCAGCCGCCAGGGCCGGAAGGCAGCGTGGTGGTAACGGAGGTCATCCACGTGAATCTGCACCCCGGCGCAGAGCTGGCCGGCGTGCTTGTGGAAGGTCGGCTCGAACCAGCACTCGCGCAGGGCGCAGCCGGCGAGCCAGGCCGGCGCTAAACGCTGCATCTCCGCCGTCAGCCTGCGGGGCTCCAGGTTGGGGGCGCCGACAAGCTCCAGCGGCCGCGTCGTGCCGCGGCCCTCCGACAGGGTGGTGCCCTCCAGCATGACCGTGCCTGCGTAGCAGCGCGCCATCGACAGAGTGGACGCGTTGGGGCTGGGGTTCACCCAGCAGCGCTCGCCCAGCGGCCAACCATAGCCGGGCGCGCTCTCGGGCTGCCAGCCCCGCATCTCGATCACCCGGTAGTCGACGTTGAGCTCAAAGTGGCGGACGAACCAGCGACCCATTTCGCCGAGGGTCAGGCCGTGACGCATGGGCATGGGCCCGGCGCCGACGAAGCTCTCCCAGCCCTCGCGCAGCATCAGTCCCTCCGCCGGCCGGCCGGCTGGGTTGGGCCGGTCCAGCACCCACACCGATTTGCCGTGGCGGGCCGCTTCTTCCAGCACGTAGAGCAGGGTGGTGATGAAGGTATAGATGCGGCAGCCGAGATCCTGCAGATCGACCAGCAGCACGTCGAACGTCCCCATCATCTGCGCCGTTGGGCGGCGCACCTCCCCGTAGAGACTGAACACCGGGATCTGGTGGACCGGATCGAGAAAGTCCGGCGACTCCTGCATGTTGTCCTGCTTGTCCCCGCGCAGTCCGTGCTGGGGGCCGAAGGCGGCACTGAGCCTGATCTGCGGCAGCGCAGCCAGGGCATCCAGCGCGTGGGTCAGGTCGGCGGCGACCGAGGCGGGATGGGCGAGCAGAGCCACGCGCCTGCCTTTCAGCGGCTCGCGCAAGACAGTCTCGTCGAGCAGGCGGTCCAGGCCGAATTTCATGGGCTTGCTCCTGAGCGATCGAGCACCAGCGTGAAGCTCTCCGCACGATGAAAGTCCGGCTGCCCGGAGGCGTGCTTCAAAGCCCAATAAGCCCGGCCACCATCGCTGGCCTCGAGCACGGCGGTCAGGCCCAAGCGTAGGCGCGGCCCGGGCGGCAGGTTGGCGGCAAGCAGATGCACCCTGAGCGCCAGGGTCCTGTCGACGAGCTCCACCTCGATATGCGGGGTCAAGGCCGGCGGCAAATGCCCATCCTGGCGGTAGCGACCGAAGGCGTAAGCCTGCCAATGACCAGCCGGCGAGAAATTGAATTCCCGGTAGGCTTCGCCAGTGGCGCCGACGAAAAGCTCGAAACACGTATGCCGCCAAAGTCCGTCCCGGCGCTCTGGCGGCTCCCGGGACGGAAGCCGCAATCGGCGCGGATCGCCTTTGAGTCGGTACACCAGTGCCAGACCCCCAACTTCGTCGACCGATGCATCGGCATCTAGGCTGCTGACGCCCAGGGCGGGTGACAGTGGATGCCGGATGAGAATGGGCATGAGTGAGAAGTCTGCGGTCTAGACGAAGGCGCAGCAACCCCGCCACCGGTCCCCAAGGCCGAAGGGCTCGGTTATTGCTCTGGGAGTCGCCCCCGGGGTGGCGCAACACCGAAACCCTTGTCAACCTTGAGCACGACGCGTACGCAGCGGTGCAACCGCTCCAATTGCTCAACCCAAAGCCTCAGCCGAGCGGAGTGACTGACCAGCCTGACCGCGCCCGGCAGCAGCGGGCGCGGTCACAGGATGAGCACGGTAGCAAGGCCAAGTAGCATGCCCATGCTGACGATGTCCGTAGCGGTCGTGAGAAAGATGCTCGAGGCCGTGGCGGGGTCGGCCCCCAGTCGCTTCAGGGTAACGGGCACCAGAACGCCGGCCAGACCGCTCGCGACACAGCTGCCAACCATCGCCAGGAACACCACTGCCCCCAGCCCGAGGGGCGCCGGGCTGCTGCTGACTCTGGCATAGACATACATGCCGACCCCGGCGCTGATCCCCACGAGTGCGCCGTTCGCCAGACCCAGAAGCGCCTCCTTGACCAGGGCCCGCCTTTCCGAGCCCGTCTTGAGCTCCCCGAGGGTGATGGCGCGGATGGTGACTGCCATGGACTGGCAGCCCGTGTTGCCCGACTGACCCGCGAGCACGGGCAGGAAAACCGCCAGGGCAACCAGCCTCTCGATGGTGTTCTCGAACAGGCCGACCACGAAGGCGGCAAGAAACGCCGTGAGCAGGTTCAACTGCAGCCACGGGTGGCGGAATTTCAAGCTGGTCAGCCAGGGGGTAAGGAGCCGCTCCTCCTTCTCCACGCCGACCATCCGCCCGACCTGGGCGCTGATCTCGAAGGCGTGCTGCTCGAACAGCGCATGCCCGTGGACCAAACCGATCAGCGCCCCCTGCGCGTCGCACACGGGGTAGACCGGATAGTGGCGGCGCACCACGGCACGCATGGCGTCCGAGACACTGGTGTTCGGGCTGAAGGAGAAGGGCTCCGTGAGCATCAGCTCGGCGATTCGATCCCGGGGGGAGGCCAGGAGCAGATCGCGCATCACGAGCACGCCCTGAAGGAGTCCGTCCGCGTTCACCACATACCCGTAGGTGATGGGCCCTTTCTGAACCATCGTCCTCAACTGCTCGACCACCCCGGCCACCGTGTCCTCGGGACCGAACAGCCCGGTGGGCGGCTCCATCAGCCGGCCCACGCTATCCTCCGGATAGGACTGGTTGACAGCCCATTGCTCTCCCAGCTCGGGCCGCACCGAGGACATCACCGCGTCGCGCCGTGCCTCCGGAAGCTCCGACAGGATCTCCAACGCGAGATTCGGCTTGAGCCGGGTCAGGACCTCCGCGATGAGCTGATCTGGCTCCCTGGCCAGCAAGGTCGCCGCGTCCGGCGGAGCGCGCCGGAGAACCTCGGAGGCCAGGTGCAAGGTCTGGGCATCCCACTGGGCTGCCGCGGAGAGCGGGCGGATCGATTGGTCGTTCATGGGAAGACGGACTCCGGAATGAGAGCCGATGGGGTGCTGGGCGCCACAGGCGCTATTCTTGCGTCCGGCGCGCGCGGCACACACCTGCGACGCCGGCCGACGGATCGCGTGCTGGATGCTACATGCTGTCTGCATCGGCCGACAATCCGCAGCAGGTCTTGGGCTCCTCGGGGTTGTGCTTTCCTCGATCAGGTGCCAGCTTTTCCAGCCGGCTGGCCACCTGCCGTGGGCAGGGTGAGGGACTCTGCCTTTGCCACTCAGGATCGCCGGTCCGGGCGATTCGCCCCAGTCGGTATTCCGCCTTCAGTTGGACCCAGTCCTCCCGCAGGTGCTCCACTCCTACCGAACAGGTCCAAAGGAGCGCGGCTCAGCGGGCGGGCGCGCGCACCTGAAAGCGGATCTGATCGAGGGCGCGATCGCCCTCCACCAGGGCCAAAGTGTGGGCGCCGGGGCGGGGCACCCAGGGGTGTGGCCGGGCGGCCGACCCGACGGGCAGGGTGTCGAGGGTCCAGTGCGCACCCTTAGGCCCACCACTGGCCCGGAACAGCACGCGCTGTTTGTCCGGGGGGATATCGGGGTCGAGGGCGATGATCGTGCCGTTCGCGGGCGCCTCGATGTGCGGGGCGCCCTCGCGCGGATCGATCAGCCGGACCACCTTGGTTTCCGTGCCGGTGACGAACCACTCGCTGCGCGGCGGCTCGATGGGTGGGTCGTAGCGCAGCGAGGTCCGTACCACGCCCGGGGGGGGCGCAGAGACCTCCTCTGCGCCCGAGGCATGCAACGCATCCATGATCTCCAGCCAGGTGGGCGCAGCGCCGCTCATGCCCGAGACATTCTGCATCGGGTCGCCCTCGAAGTTTCCGACCCAGATGCCCACCGTGTAGCGGTGCGAGAAGCCGATGCACCAGTTGTCGCGCATGTCCTTGCTGGTGCCGGTCTTCACCGCCGCCCAGAAGCTCGGGCGCAGCGGGTTGTCGAGGCCGAAGGTGGTGGAGCGCGCTGCCGGATCGGCGAGAATGTCTGCGACGATCCAGGAGGCCGGGGCGCTGACCACGCGCCGCCCCGCTGCCCGGGGCTCCTGGGGGCGCAGGCGCAAGGGCGACCAGACCCCCCCGTTGGCAAGGGTCCGGTAGGCATTGACCTGAGCGGCCAGGCTCACCTCTGCCGAGCCCAGAGCCAGGGAATAGCCGTAATAGGCGCCGTCCTCCGTCAGACTGGTGTAGCCGAGATCGCGCAGACGGTCCCGGAAGGCCTCCACGCCGAGCAGCACCAGGGTGCGCACGGCCGGCACGTTGAGCGACGAGGCCAGCGCGCGGCGCACGCTCACCAGCCCCTTGAAGTCGCGATCGTAGTTCTGGGGGATGTACAACCCGTTGCCCGTCTCCAGCTTGACCGGGGAGTCGTCCAGGACCGATGCGGCGGTGATCTGACGCCGCTCAACGCCCAGCGAGTAGAGGAACGGCTTGAGGGTGGAGCCGGCTTGGCGCAGGGCCTGCACCCCGTCCACCCAACGGGCGGTCGAGGACGCGCCGGCGGAGGCGACATACGCCAGGATGTCGCCGCTCCGGTTATCGACTGCCAGCACTGCGCCATCGCGCACGTTGCGCCCGTCGAGCTCCACCAGATGGCGGCGCAGGCTCTCGGTGGCGAAGCGCTGGATGCGCGAATCGAGCGTGGTCGCCACGCGCTCGCCGGGTCGGCGCAGCAAGCGGGCGGCGAGCTGGGGCGCCCAGTCGGGCCGGGGTACGACCAGCGGAGGGCGCGTCAGTACCTCGGCGGCGAGGGCCTGGAGTGCCGCGCAATCGGCACCGACGCGATCTTTGATCCCCTCGCCCCGACCCTCTCCCTGGGGGAGAGGGGGAACAGGTTCGGGGCGGGCTCCCAAGATCGGGCGTTTGGCCAGATTTCGGGCGATGCCGCAGGCACGCCGGCCGATGCGCTCGGGGTCGGCGTTGGGCGACGGCAGAATGGCGGCCAGCACCACCGATTCGGCCTCGGTGAGTCCGCTCGGGTCCTTGCCGAACAGCCCGTAGCTGGTGGCCGAGGCGCCGCGCAGCTCGCCGCGGAAGCTGGTGAGATTGAGATAGGCCTCCAGGATCTGGGACTTGCTCCAGTGCCGCTCCAGGGCGAGCGCGGCGCGGATCTGGGTCAGCTTCTCCAGGGGGGTGCGCCGACGACCGGTGCGCCTCAGAGCGGGATCGAGCTGCGCCGCCAGCTGCATGGTCAGGGTGCTCGCTCCGCGCGCCGGCTGGCCGCGCAGCGCATCCCAGACCGCCGCGCCCAGCGCCCGCCAGTCCACGCCGGCGTGGGTATAGAAACGCCGGTCCTCGGCGCTTAACAGGGCGCGTACCAGGGCGGGCGAGCACCGCTGAAGAGTGAGCCAGGGCTCTCGCCGGGCGCTCATGTCGACCCGCCAGGCCTGTACCGGATCGCCCCGGCGATCGAGCAGCCAGGCATCCGAAGGCCGCCAGGCGGCGCGCACTGCCTCGAAGCTTGGCAGTCGCTCCCCGTAGCCCTGGAGCCAGACCCAGCCGAGTCCCGCCGCGAGCAGGAGCCCGACCAGCAGCAGGGGCCAGGTGCGGCCGCTCACGGCCCGCCTTCGACCGCCATCGGCTGGTTGGGCAGCTCGCCGAACATCTCCGGTGCGTACATGGCCTCCACCCGGGTTGGGGGCAGCTGCAGCTCGCCGGCGCTGTTCAGGCGCAGGCTGTAGTCCAGATGCCAGCTGCCCTTGGGCACGAACTGGTAGTAGGCGCGGTAGCTGTCGAAGCGCCGCTCCTGGTAGGCGGGCCAGGCGTAGCCCCGCTCCTGATCCCCCCGGGTGAGCAGGCTGGAGTCGCGCCCCAGACCCGAGCCGAGGATGCTGGCGCCCGCGGGAATGGGGTCCTCGACCACCACCCAGGTCATGTCGGATTGGGCGTCCAGGTCGAGGTGGACGCGCACCACATCGCCCTTGGACCAGCGGCCCGGGTGGCTCTGCTCGACCGGGGTGAGGCTGCGCTTGATGCTGTAGCCGGTGAACAGGGGCAGCTTCAGCGGCAGGGCAGCGCGGCTCTGGACGCTCGCCCAGGGGCGGCCCTCGCCCTGGTGGTGGATGCCGAGCGTTGCCGGTGACCCCTCGGGCTGCGGCCACGCGAGGTCGAAGGTCCGGGCCGGCGTCGACCAGTCGGTGTGCTCGACCTGCCCGCCCAGGCTGACTTCGGTGCTGCCCGATACCGGCGTCTTCTCGAACTGCTGGCTGAATCGGCGCATGGCCAGCACCCCCCAGGCGTTGGCGGGGGTCGTGCTCCAGTGGCCGCTCCGCATCCGCCCCAGGGCCCCGGTAACCAGACGCGGCAGGTCCTCGCGCCACTGGGGCTCGTCCACGAGCTCCAGCACCGCCCGAGCGGCGTTCTCGTCGGCGGAGATCATCAGCCACCAGAGCGCGTCGCTGCGCTCGGTGGAGAAGCTCATGGTGGTCCCCTGGAGGTTGATTCGGGCGCGCAGCACCTGCAGGGCATGGCCCAGGCGCTGCGCCTGGTCGACCACCTCGGGTAGATGCTTGAGAACGTAAATCCAATCGAGCAGCGCGGAGGTGGGCCAAAGGTCGGGCTCGATGGCCAGGCTATCGAGCATCGCGGGCTTGCCTCGGTCGTAGGCGCTCAGCGCGGCGATGGCGGCGAGCTTGCGGATGGAGAGATCCGCCGTCTGCAGTGGGCTGTCGATAACGATGCGTCCGGCCACGAACTGCTCCAAGGCGCCGAGCATGCGGTCCCGGGTCGCCTCCGGGATGGTCCAGCCGGCCTCGTGCAGCAGCGCGAGCGCATAGCTCGTCAGGGCGTCGCTGCCCTGGGGCAGGTTGGGGAAGTACTTGAGCAGGCCGTTGCGATCCAGATAGCCGTCGAGCCGATCCACGATGCCGCGATCGTCCAGCACCACCCCGCGGGAAACCTGCTGCTCCATGCAGATCCAGCGGTAGCGGCGCATGAATTCGGCGACTCCGTCCAGGCCGTCGCCCAGGCGTGCCCGCAGGCCGACCCTGATCCCGCCTCGGCCGGGCACCGCGTCGGCGGGGCGCTGTACCGTCAGCTCGTAGGAGGGGTCTACCTGGGTCAGGGTCGCCTGGTAGATGCGCACCGGATAGATGGGCACCACCTGCTGGCTGATCTTCAGCTCGTCGCCGGCCTCTCCGCCCTGTTCGGCGGCATTGAGGTCCCAGCGCAGCTCGCCAGCGTCCACCGGCGCTACGAGATCCCAGCTGACCTCGGCCGCCGCGCCGGGGTCTAGTGACAGGAGCTTGGTCGGTAGTGCAGGCAGGGGTGTGCCGTCCGCGAGGCTGACGTGGGCGTCGATCTCCACCTTCATCGCCCGCAGGGAGGCGTTTCGCACCGTGAACACCGATTGGAGGCGGTCGGATTCGCGCACCAGGGGCGCGAGCCCCGAGTGCAACATCAGGTCCTGGGTGCTGCGGATGCTCGCCTGCCCCGTGCCGAAGAGCTGGGCGCCGGCGCTGGCCACGGCCACCAGGCGGAAGCTGGTGATCGAGTCGTTGAGCGGCACGTCGATCTGCGCTTGGCCGTTGCCGTCCAGGGCGACCCGACCCTTCCACAACAGCAGGGTGTCGAACAGCTCCCGGGCGGTTTGGCGCCCACCGCCGCCGCCCGAGGGCACGGCCTTGCGGCCGTAGTGACGCTTGCCGACGACCTGCATCTGCGCAGTGGAGGAGTACACCTCGATGGGGCGCTCGTCCATCATCGACTCGAGCAGATTCCAGCTATCGTTGGGCTTGAGCTCGAGCAGCGCCTCGTCCACCGCGGCGAAGGCCACCTCGGCGCCCGCCGGCAAGGCCCCGCCGTCGCTTCGACTGACCTTGACCCGCACCCGGGCGTGCTCGCGCACCCGGTACTGGTCCTTCTCGGGAGTGACCTGGACCGCCAGGCGATGGGGCGCCCAGTCCACCCGGATGCGCCCGACCCCCATGCGATAGGCGGGCTTGCTGAGGTCCACCAGCGCAGTGGGCCGCCCGCCCCCCAAGTGCCAGGGCAGACCGAACAGGCGCAGCATGTCGGCGGCCCAGGATTGCAGCCCGCCGATGCGCCCGCGCAGCGCCAGCACCGAGACGTAGACATTGGGCGCGTAACCGGGGCCCACCGGCACCTCCACCACGGGATCGCTGCCGCTGAGCTCGGTGACGAAGGCGTCGATCACGCCCTCGCGCTCGACCGTAACCAGCGCGGTGGCCTTGCGAAACGGCATGCGGACCTGGAAGCGCGCGGTCTCGCCGCTGCGGTACTCGGTGTGCTCGGGGATCACGTCCATGCGGTCGGTGTCGCCGGCGGCGAACCGAACGTCCGCGTTGTCCTGGTACACCCAAGCGGACTCCACCGCGATCGCCCGGTTGCCCGCTCTGTCCAGGGTTGTGGCCTGGATCAGGATCTCGCCGGCCACGCCCGGCTCGACCTCGCAGTACAGCAGCCCCTGGGCATCGGTGCGTCCTTCGCAGGCAACGGGGAGCAGCTGGCTCTCGGCCTGATGCTCGTAGGAGTAGAAGCCGCCGACGAGCCGCTTGCGATAGGAGTAGGTGAGGTGCTGGAAAAGCGCGACGTGCACCGGGTGCCGGCCCAGGGGCCGGCCCTCTAGGTCCAGGGCCAGAACACGGAACTTGAGCACCTTGCGCCCGGGGTCGGTGCGGATGCCCAGGTGTATCCCTGCCGGAAAGAGCGCAATCCGGCTTGCGACGGTGAGCCGCTCGCCGTTGGCGTCCTGATATTCCAGCTCCGCCAGCAGGTCGCGGGGCTGGGTGAGTGCCTCGTCGATCGGTACACTGACGCGGGCGGCACCCGCCTTGTCCAAGGTCAAGGGGATCTCGCGCGCGGGCTTGGGCTGCTCCTCGCCCTGCTGCTGGCCCACGAAGCGCGCGAACGACAGCCAATCCTCGGGCTCTTCCTCGGTCAGGGCCCCGGTATGCACCGGCTCCCCGCCGAAGCGATAGTCCGGGTAGTCTTTGAAGCTCACCTCATGGGGCTCGAGCAGGGTGCGCAGCTTGACGGCCGCCCCGCCGGCTCCACCGCCACTGAGATAGCCCACATACAGGTCCAACGGCAGCTGTTTGGGATGGATCTGGGCCTCCTTGGGCCCCTGGACCAGCGCCTTCATGGTCGGAACGCGAAACTGCTCGACCCGGAGCTCCCCGGAGCGCCAGCTGTGCCCGTCCGCGGTCTTGAGCTCTATGCGATAGACGCCGAGCTTGGCCTCCTTGGGGATCTCCCAACGGCTCTCGGCGATGCCGCTCGCGTCGAACGCGACGGGCTGCTCGAATGCCTGGCCGCTGCCGGCGTGCACGATGCGCAGCTGCGTCGGACGCTTCTGCGGGACGGCCAGGCCCGCGGCTGTATGCCGGCGCAGATAGTGTTTCATCGAGACCGTCTCGCCGGCCCGGAACAGGGCGCGGTCGAGCACCGAATGGACGATGGTGGGGTCGGCGCTCCAGACCGTGGGTAGCTGGAAGTCATCAGGGCCTATGCCCTGCTGCCAGTCGCTGTCGACGAAGCTCAGATCCTCCCCGGAGCGGGCGCTCACGAACAGGTGATCGCAGCACAGCTCGGCCCGGGCCGGAAGCGGTCCGGCGGGGACCCGTGCCAGGCCCGCGGCGTCTGTGTGCCCTTGCCAGTAGACCTGGCCGCCCTTGAAGCTGCTGATCGCGACGGCGGCATCGGGGACCGGGCCCCCGTCGCTCAGGCGGGTGACCCAGACCAGGGAGTCCTCCCGCCCCCACTTGAAGTGCACCGCCATGTCGGTGACTAGCGCCGTGGTCGCCACGTAGCGGGTCCGTTTGTCTCCGAGCAGTGCCGCGCCCAGCGTCGGGCTGGCGAGCTCGACCACGTAGAATCCGGGCTTGGGCAGGGGGATGCCGACCACTTGGAAGGTCTTGCCGCCCTCGGGGGTGGGGAGGGTGAAGTGCTCGACGCCGGCAGCATCTCTCAGGACCGACTCCGAGCCGGTCAGCTCCGTCCAGCGGGAGATGTCCCGGCCGTCGGCGTCTTTCCCCCCTTCCGACCACTCGCCCCGGGGCGCCATGCCTTCGCGCACCCGCTGCAGCCACTGGGTGATCTCGATGTCGGAGTCGAGCCGCTGCTCGGCGCCAGGGAGGCGGGCGGCGGCGACCCCGTCTTGGAGGTTGCGCAGGGTCACCGGCAGCACCCCGCCTTCGGCCCACTCGATGATGCCGAATTCGCCCGAAAACTTGGCGAGCGGCGGGTACTCGTCGGTGGGAAACTGCAAGGGGAAGCGCGAGGCGTTGGCGGGGCCCCGTCCTGCGTCGTCGACCAGCCCTGGGGGAAGCTCGATGCGCAGGGTGCCCTGCTCCGGGAAGGGCCCGGCGAAGCTCAGCTGCTCGACCAGGGGCGGCCTGGTCTTAGGGGCCGTCGGCTCGTAGCGGTGGCCGGTCGCGGTGTCCAGCAAACGCACGCCGGCGGCGAGCGAGGCGGGCACCGGGGCGCTGAATACCACGTTGACCGGGCGCATGGGCAGGCACGGGCGCTTGGCGTTGACTCGCTCGCATTCCATGCGCACGGTGAATTCTGGTCGCGTCCGGAAGGCGAGTCGCTGGGGCGCGGTGGTGGCGATCCCTGACGGCGCCGCGATGCCGGGACCCCAAATCAGGGAAATATTCGTCTGGGGCGGCAGCGGACGTCGGCAGCGTAGGGCCACCACGCGCTCCTCGGCCTGCTTCAGCAGCTTCTCGTCCTGGACCCGATGCTCGGTGATCAGCCCCAGCCCCTTCCACAGGACCCAGAAATACTGGTAGCCCAGGCGGCGGCGCTGATCGAGCACGCCCTGTCGGTCTTCGCCTTGGAGTAACTCCACGCCGATGCGCTCGTTGAGCCCGTTGACTTCGCACCACGCGTGCTCGGCGATGGTTCTGGCGTCCACCTCGCCGTTGAGCGAGAGCAGAAACACCTGTCCTTCGTCGACGGCCTCGTTGCCCTCCTCGGGCAAGGAGGAGACGATGGCCGGGCCGCCAGTGTCGAAGCTGAAGCTCGCCGCGCCGGTGAGCGGTCGGCCGTCAAGGGCCTTCGCTTCGGGCTTGAGGGTGAAAGTGCAACGGACGCCTGCGGGGACATCCTGCTCGAAGTCGTAGACCCAGTTGCGCGGGTCGGCCCACCGGGCGTGGCCCGGCACGGGACAGTCGAAGGCGAATGGCGCCTCGTTGCGCGAATCGCCGAATGTCACCATCGGCGTGGTGAAGCGTACCGCGACCTGTCGCACCTGCTTCACGGTCCCCTGGGGCGAGAACAGGGCCACGGCCGGGGAGTCTTCGGCCGCGCGCGCGGGCTGGAAGGAGACTCCGAGCCCGAGCAGGCCCACCAGCAATACACGGAGGATCACCGACGTGCCCATCTCCCTCTCTCCTTCGCCCGCACCGTCGAACCGGGCGGGCTATGCCCCAGGGTTCATACCAGCTTCGATGCTATGCCCCGCGGGGTAAAGTTGACCAGAGGGAGGCGACGGTAGGCGGTAGCTCGTAGACAACAGAGGGGGAAAGGAAGCGCAGATCCGCTACCTGGCGGCAGAGATCACGGGGCTGTCCGACGCCGCCTGGCGCCGGTCCGGGCCGGGCGAGGCGCGCTGCGCCAGCTCATGCAGGTCCCAATGGCATTGCTTCTCGATCACGGCGAAAAGACGCGCGTCCGTCGGGTACAGGCTGTTCAGGCTGGGGTAAGGCTTGCCGGGTCGCGGGCGCTGGTCCCAGAGCAAAGCCGGTGAAATTCGGCAGGATCGCTTGTACTTGGCTGGATAGTAGACCTCGGCGTACTTGGTCCGGCCCCAGACCCTGGCGAGCCGCGGGTCTTCGCCCCGCTGGGCCACCGTGATGAGCAGATTCGCACCCTGGTAGCTGATGTCCGGGTTGCGACGCGCATTGCGGTTCGGGGTGCGGTCCATCGGCGCCTCCTCGAGCACGCCGCCGACGATTTCCTTGGTCTTTGCGTCGAACAGGACCGACTCGCCCGTGGTCAGGGTCACCTTCAGCTGGCGGCCGTGGTCGACCGACTGCATGGCAGGCAGCTGCAGACGCGGGTAGAAGTGGAGCTCGCGGAACATGTTGTCCTGGCTGTAGTGTCCCGAGACAGCCACGTCGTCAGTGACGTTCAGGAAGATGTTCTCCTCGGCGCGATCGGCAAACAGAAACTCATAGATGCGCAAGGCTCCCCCCTTGTGCCGGACTCTCGGATTTACCCGGGGAGAGCCGCGGTTCGTCAGGACGAAGCCCGCCGGCTCGTCCCGGTCCCCAGGCTTATAGGTGAGACAGGTGACGTCGGGTATGCCGATGTCTCTCATCTTGACGAGGTAGCGATACGGGTCGCGGATCAGGGTACGCTCCGGAGGGACCTGGGTCGCGAGCAGGGTCCTGAGCGGCCGCGGGGCCATCGGTGGCTTCGGCGCCTCGACGGTGTTTTTCACAGGCTCCGGGGCGCAGGAGGCCAGCAACAGAGCAGCGAGCGTGGCGGCAAGGATCCTCACGAGGGCGAATCTCGGGGTGAGCGAACTGCATTATTAGATCCCGGCCAGTACCCCTCTGGCAATTGGGGCCATTACCGGGAGCCTGCCCTCGCGAAAAACGTCCGAATGGGTCGGCGCCTCAGACTGGGCTTGCCGCGGCGCCCATCCAACGCAGGGCGAGCGCGACTATCTGTGCGTCGTCCAGTCCCTGGGAGTCCAGAGACGCCCAGGTGCTGAAGCGCAGGCAGTGTCCCAGTGTGGCGCCCAAGCGCGCCGAGCGCTCTCGTGCCGGGGACCACCCATGCAACAGGCTGTCACGCACCCGATCCAGAAACGACTCGAAGTGGGTCATCGCGGCCTGGAGGGCGGGCAGCGCATCCACATCCCGATAGGCCGATCGCCACATGCCCGCAGTACGCCGGTAATAGGCGCAGAATGCCGTCAGGGCGGTGTGACAGCGTTCGAGCGGGTCGCTCTCGGTCTCCCAGAGTGCCGGCTGGGGAGGGGGGTTCAGCTCCAGCCAGCGCGTGGTGCACGCGTTGAAGACCGCAGTGTCGTCGGGAAAGTAACGGTACACCGTGAGGCGTTGGACCCCTGCCCGCTCGGCGATGGCGCTGATGGTGGTGTCCCGGGGCCCCAGCTCCTCGTGCAGCGCCATGGTGGCGTCGACGATGCGCGCGCGGGTGCGCTCCTTCTGGGCCGCACGCCGCCTCAGGGTATATGGGCGTTTTTTCCGGGCATCCATTTAAATGAACATAATTGTTCATCGATTTTTTGACAAGCCCATCCCAGGCGCCTAGCTTCTCCACTAAGTAAACATCCATGTTTAGTGAAAATGCCGCGGCTTCTCCGACTAGCGGCGATACCGCTCGACTGCCATAGGAGGAAGATGAAGATGAACGGTCCCATCCTGTTTCCATCCCGCGAGGTAGCGCCCGACACGCAGCTGCTGGGCGCGTACCTGCCCGTCTCGCGCTACGGCGTTCTGGCGATCAATGCCTTCGCCCTGCAGTGCCGCGAGCCCGTGTTGATCGACACGGGACTCGCCGCGCTGCGCGGCGACTTCATGTCCGCATTGAGGTCGCTGATGGACCCCGCCGAGCTGCGCTGGATCTGGCTCACCCATGCCGACCCCGACCACCTGGGCAGCCTTGCCGCTGTGCTCGAAGCGGCCCCCCGGGCTCGCATGGTGACCAACTTTGTCGGCATGGCGAAGCTGGGGCTCCTGGGGCTGCCCGTGGAGCGGGTGCACCTCGTGAACCCCGGACAGACCTTGACCGTCGGCGACCGCGACCTGCTGGCGGTGCACCCGCCCTGCTTCGATGCGCCGGAGACCATGGCGGTGCTCGACCGCTCGACGCGCACCCTGTTCAGCTCCGACTGCTTCGGCGGCCTGCTCAACGAGCCGGCCCCGGCGGCCAACGAGGTTGACCCGAAGCGCCTGCGCCAAGGCATGGCGACCTGGGCGACGATCGATGCACCCTGGCTGCATCTGGTTGGGGAAAACCGCTTCCGCGCAACCCTTGACGCCATATCAGCGCTCTCGCCGCTGAATATTCTGAGCAGCCACCTCCCGCCGGCGAAGGGAATGACCGACACGTTACTGAATAATCTCGACTCTGCCCGCGAGGCGCCCGTATTCGTGGGACCGGACCAGGCGGAGCTGCAGCGTATGATGGCGGCCTGAGGGGCGGTCCGGGCGCGCCCCGGCAGGGCGAGGCGTTGCAAGATCGCGGGCCAGCTAAGGCGTCAGCCGCTCGCCGCTTTGCGGATCGAACAGCTGGACGCAGCCGGGCCGGGGATGCAGCCGCAGCCGGTCACCCTCACGGGCGGGGGTGGCCGGATCGAGGCGCGCGACCAGCCGGCGCCGGCCGGCCGCGCCGGGGACGAGCCCGAGATCCTCGGGCAGGGCGATCTCACCGAAGCCCTCTGCCGGCACCTCCAGGTGCACGAACAGATCCGCCCCCAGCCACTCGACCAGCTGGACCTCGGCCTCGAAGCCCTGGGCCTCCCCTTGCCCGATGGCCAGCGCCAGGTGCTCGGGCCGGAAACCCGCCACCAACGACCCCTCGGGCTTGTCGTGCCTCGCCCGCAGGCCCGCGGGCAATGAGAGGGTCCCGATGGGCAGCTCCAGGCGATCCGCACCCAGGCGCGCGGGCAGGAAGCTCATCGCGGGCGAGCCGATGAAGCCGGCGACGAAGAGATTCGCCGGACGCTCGTAGAGCTCCCGCGGGGTCCCGACCTGCTGCACCTCACCCCGGCGCAGCACCGCGATGCGATCGCCCAGGGTCATGGCTTCGATCTGGTCGTGGGTCACGTAGATCATGGTCGTGCCGAGGCGCCGCTGCAGGCGGGCGATCTCCGCGCGCATCTGGCCCCGAAGCTTGGCATCGAGATTGGACAATGGCTCGTCCAGCAGAAACACCCGGGGCTCGCGCACCAGGGCCCGGCCCATGGCGACGCGCTGGCGCTGGCCGCCGGACAGGGCTCCGGGCCTGCGCTCCAGCAGCTCGGTCAGCTCCAGCAAACGGGCGGTCGCCTCGACCCGCTTCGCAATCTCGGGGCGGGGGCGCTTGGCGAGCTTGAGTGGAAAGGCCAGGTTCTCGCGCACGCTCATGTGCGGGTAGAGGGCGTAGCTCTGGAACACCATGGCCATGTTGCGGTCCTTGGGGTCCGCGCCGTCGATGCGTTGGCCATCCAGCAGGATCTCGCCCCCGCTCGGCTGCTCCAGGCCGACGATCAGGTTGAGCAGCGTGGACTTGCCGCAGCCCGAGGGGCCGACCAGGATGAACAGCTCCCCATCGCGGATGCGGAGGCTCGTCTCCTTCACGGCATCGGCGCCGTCGAAACGCTTGCTCAGGTTGCGCAGCTCCATCTCGGCCATCGATCTATCCTTTCACGGCCCCCGCGGTAAGCCCGGCGACGATACGGCGCTGGAACACCAGCACCAGCAGGATCACCGGCAGGGTCACCACCACCGAGGCTGCGGCAATGGAGCCCGTCGGCTGCTCGAAGCGCGAGCTGCCGGTGAAGAAGGCGATGGCCGCCGGCACGGTGCGCGCCTGGTTGGTGGAGGTGAGTGCGCTTGCGAACAGAAAGTCGTTCCAGGCGAACATGAACACCAGAATGGCGGCGGTCACCACCCCCGGCGCAGCCAGCGGCACGATGACCCGCCAGAAGGCCTGCAGGGGCGTGGCGCCGTCCACCCGGGCGGCCTTCTCCAGGTCCCAGGGGATCTCGCGCAGGAAGGCCGAGAGCGACCACAGGGCCAGGGGCAGGCTGAAGGTCAGGTAGGGCAGCACCAGCCCGGCCCATCTGTCGTACAGCCCGAAGCTGCGCCATAGATTGAACAGCGGCCCGATGATCGAGACCGGCGGGAACATGGCGATCGCAAGCGCGGCGGCCAGGATCAGGCGTCGCCCGGCGAACTCCAGGCGCACGATAGCGTAGGCGGCGAGAAGCGCCACGACCACTGCGAGGGCCGTGGCGATGGCCGCGATCCCCAGGGAGTTGACCAGGGCGGCGGAGAACTGCGGATCGTGCAGCACCGCCGCGTAGCTCTCGGTGCTCACCACCGCGGGCAGAAAGCGCCCGTCGCCCAGGTCGGCGGCGCGCTTGAGCGAGAGTGAGACGAGCCAGATAAGGGGGACCAGTGCGTAGCCCAGCACCAGCAGGCTGCCGGCGCCCCAGAACAGGCGGTCGAGGATCCCGGCCCTGTCCGGCGCCTTCATCGCCCGCGCCCCGGAGTGCTGAGATCCAGGCCGAAGCCCTTGATGTAGAGCGCGGCGATCAGCACCACGCAGACGAAGATCAGCACCGACACCGCCGAGCCCAGCCCCAGGTTGAGCCGCGTGATCAGGGTGTCGTAGCCCACCAGGGAGACCGTGGCGGTGTCCTGGGCCCCCCGGGTCTGCACATAGACCGTGTCGAAGATACGGAACGCGTCCAGGGTGCGGAACAGCAGCGCCACCAGGATCACGGGGCGCATCAGCGGCAGGGTGATGCGGAAGAACCGCTGGAAGGCGCCCGCCCCGTCCACCCGGGCGGCGCGCAGCAGCCCATCGGGCACCAGGGTGAGCCCGGCGAGCAGCAACAGCGCCATGAACGGCGTGGTCTTCCAGACCTCGGTCTGAATGATCACCAAGAAGGCGCTCCAGCGCTCGGCCAGCCAGGCCCCGTGCAGCCCCAGCAGCCCGTTGACGAAGCCGGTTGTGGGGTCGAAGGCGAAGCGCCAGCTCATAGCCGCTACCACCGTGATGATCCCGTAGGGGACCAGCAGCCCCGTGCGCACCACGCGCCGGCCGACCAGCGCCCGCTGCATCACCAATGCGAAGACGAGGCCCAGCACCAGCTCCACGGCGACCGAGCCGACGGTGATCATCAGAGTGTTGAGCAGGGACCGCCACCAGACCGCGGACCCAAGCACCGCGGCGTAATTGGCCAGACCCACGAAGTGGCGCTCGCCAGGAAATCGCAGGTCGTAGCGGAACAGCGACAGCCAAAGGGCATAGAGCATGGGATAGGCCGTGACCGCCAGCATGGCGATCACCGCCGGGGCACAGAGCAGCCAGGCCAGGCGCTGTTCGGCGCTACCCCGGGGCCTCACAGCAGCCCCTCCGAGCGCAGCGCGCGACCCACCGCCGCGCGCAGGCGTGCCACGTCGCGATCCGGATCGATCGCCCGCATGGGATGCAGGGTGTGGCTGATGGCCAGGGACACGTCGGCGTAGAGGGGGGTCTGGGGGCGCTGCACCGCATCGCGCAGGGTCTCGCGCAGCACCTCGGCGAAGGGGAAGACCCGGCGGATCTGCGGCTCGTCGTAGAGCGCTGTGAGGGTCGGTGGCAGCCCACCGCGCTCCGTCGCCAGCCGCTGGTTGGGCGCCGAGGCGAGACAGAGCGCGGCCTCGAAGGCAAGCTTCGGGTGGCGGGTATAGGCGCCTATGCCCAGGTTGATGCCGCCCAGGGTGACGCGGCTCGGCCGGCCCGGGATCACCGCCGGCCAGCGCGCCCAGCCCATGTGCGCGGCCACCGCCGGGGCGTCGGCGTGGGCGCTCGGCCAGACGTACGTGTAGTTGAGCATGAAGCTGGGGTTACCCTGCTCGAAGGCCAGCCGCCCCTGGTCCTCCCGGGCGGTGGCGAGCCCCGGGTCAGCGGCGGAAGAGGTGGCGAGCCGGTGCATGATCTCCAGGGCCCGGCGGGTCGGCTCGGGTGCCAGGGAGACCGAGCGGCCGTCGTCGGAGAGTACCTGCCCGCCCGCGGAGGCCAGCAGCGAGACGAAGAACACGGTCAGGCCCTCGTAGCGCTCCCCCTGGGCCTCGATGGTCCCGACCTTCCCCAGGCCCTCGGCCGTCGCGATCATCTCGTCCCAGGTCGCCGGCGGCTTGTTTACCCGATCGGTGCGATACCAGAGCAGCTGGGTGTTGGTGGTGAACGGTGCGGCCCAGAGCCGCCCGTCATAGCTCGCGCTCTGTACCGCGCTCGCGAGGCGTCCGGCCCGCGCCTGCCGGGCCGCCTCCCCCTCCCAGGGCAGTATCCAGCCGGCCGCCGCCAGCTCGGCAGTCCAGATCACGTCCATGCCGATGATAGCGATATCCGGGTCGTCGGCAGCGAGCCGGCGCACCAGCTGCTCGCGCTGCTGGTCCGCGTCCGTGGGCAGGGGCGCCAGCACGATCTCGTAACGGCCCTGCGACTGCACCGAGCAACGGCGGGCGGCCTCCTGGAAGGCGCCCGATTGCTCGTCGAAAACGTACCAATGGAGCCGCGGCTCTCGGGTGGACTGCTCGCCACACGAGGCCAGCACCGCCAGGGCGCAGACCAAGACGCCGGATAGAGAGAGTCTTCCCACGCGGATCACAGCCGGATGATAGCAGCCCTGTTCCGGTCGTCGGCCCGGGCACCGACGAGGGCGTTGACCAACAGGCCCGCCAGGCTCAGCTCGGCCAGCGCGAACGCAACGGCGGCACAGCGGATATCGGCCGGATTTGCCGCCGAATAGCTACGGCTAATGCGTCCTTAGCTCCGTACACGGCACGTCCCTGATGCTGCTACTCTTCAATCGATCAAGAGATCCAATTCGATCCCGCTGCCCCTCACCCGCGCCGCCCGATGGCCTGGAGGGCCGCAGCCCGCGGACCGGGAAGAGCGTCAACACGGCGACCGTCAGCAGGTATCCTGCAGCGGCCAGGCCGACGCGTCGATGGTCTCCCGGTAGGCGTGCCAGCTGGCATGCCCGATCACCGGCAACAGCACGACAAAGCCGAGCAGCGCCGTCGCGAATCCCAGGACGACGAAGGCGACGATCAGGGTGCCCCACACCAGCATTGCCCCCTTGTTTCGCAGGACCGCATTGACGCTGGTGATGACCGCCGTGATCGAGTCTGCCTTGCGGTCCGTCAGCATCGGCAGTGACAACGCGCTGACGGCGAACACGATGGCGGCGAACAGAGCGCCGACGGAGCTGCCGACGCCGAGAAAGGGCACCAGAGCCTCCCAGTCCTGGCCGGTCTCGGACGGAAAGAAGACGTAAACCATGGACGCCGCGCGCGCCCAGACCAGCAGCACGACCAGCAGCACCGCGCCGACCACCAGCAGATCCCGCAAACGCCGCAGGGCCTCGCGCCAGCAGGCGCGAAGCGACAGCGGCTTGCCCGATTCGAGCTGCCGGCTCATGACGTAGAACCCGACCGCCAGCACCGGTCCGACGAAGACGAACCCGGTCGCCAGGCCGAGATACAGGGCGAGAGTGCCGTAGGCCCAGGTGCCCCAGGTGATGGCGGCGCTCAGCAGGGTCAGCAGCGCCCCGAGGATGAGGCTCGGGACCAGGGCCTGGCGAAAATCCCACCAGCCGCAGGCGAGCCAGCGCAGGGGGGCGTCGAGCGATAGCTCCCGACAGGGCGCCGCAAAAGGCAGCGCAGACGCATCAATCGCCTCGGTTTGAGTCGACTGCTCGCTGGTCATCGCGAGTCTGCTCCTCCAGACGCGGGGCATAGCCCGCCCTGTGTGTAAACCTGGAAGCGGCAGTCGACCGCTTCGAGCAGCGATCAGGTGATTGATTCGACCATGGTGCCGGGCAAGCCTGACGATCCCCCGGCGGGTGATGGCCGCTACGACCACCAAGGCACGCACCCTGGCGGCCGTTCAACTGCCGCTGCTAGGTTAAAGCTAGCCGAGCCGCCGGGTGGTTCAAGCTGCCGACATCATCGCGCCGGTCGAGGGACTTGTTTCGACGACCAGCCGTCTGGCCGCGACCCGACCCGACCACAGGGCCTGGGAAGGCAATCGATCGGGTTGCACGTGTAAGCGGCCAGCGGAGGGAGGCGCCGCCGCCGGGGCGACGTCTGGCGGTGCCTCATTGCGACAGCAGCCGTATCACCGCACGCGCCGCGCTGGCGCTCGACTGTGGGTTCTGACCGGTGACCAGCCTGCCGTCCACCACCACGTTGTCCTGCCAGTTCTCGGCGGGCACAAATTCGGCGCCGAGCTCCCGCAGCCGGCTCTCCAGTAGGAACGGCATGTGCCCGTCCAGCTGCACTGCGCGCTCCTCGCTGTCGGTGAACGCGGTCACCTTGCGCCCCGCCACCACGGGTGTGCCGTCGCGCAACATTGCCCCTACCAGGCAGGCCGGCCCATGGCATACCGAGGCCAGCACCTTGTCGGCCTCCGAGAACTCCGCCACCAGACGCCGGACTTGCGGATTACCCGGCAGATCGAACATGGTCCCGTGCCCGCCGGGAAAGAAGATCGCGTCGAAATCCGCGGATGTCGAATCCGCGTCCAGCTGCCGGGTAGTCGTCAGCGCGGCCCGTGCCACCTCGTTCTCCGCCGTCGCGGTGTATCCCTCCAAACTGCGCGGGTCGATCGGGGCGGTCCCCCCGCGGGGGCTTGCGACCGTGACTGAATAGCCCTGATCGCGGAACAGCCGGTAAGGCGCCGCGAACTCTTCGAACCAGAGGCCGGTGGGGTGGTCCTCGTCGATCGCGTCGTGGCTGGTGACCACCATGAGAATCGCCTTCTGCCGAGACATCTCGCTCTCCTCCGCCCAGTGGCGATGGTTACGGCCCGGTCGTCGCGCCCTCCGGGGGGGAGGGCGGCCGCCGGGTTTCGAGCCGCTTTACCCCGGTAGGGCTCCGATGGCAGTTTACATTAGAACCCTGCTTCTCTTGGGAAATCCCCTTTCCAAGCGCCGAATGGCCACGGATTTTCTCCCGGGACTTACTAAGAAAGTCATCGGTACTGCGCACGACTTGCGGGGCGTGGGGCATCACTCATGTTGCTCTGAGTAATCTCCCGCAACCGTGTGGGATAAAGACGCGGGTTCTTGTATCATCGGCGAAGCCCCGACGCCGACCCTGACAGTCGGGGTGCGGGTCGGGCGATCTCGAATCCGCCGTCCCTCTGGCATCTTCTCGCGGGGAATGCGCAGTGAGTAAGCCCGACCTCAAGCGACTATCGGTGGTCACCTCGAGGCCCACCGCGCGATCTTTGCGCTGCTTCCCGGCAAGGGCGTAACCATGTCGGTCCCGCGATTCATCGCCGTCGGTGCGGCCAACACCGTGGTCGGGTATGGGGCGACCCTGGTTTCGTACTACATGCTGGGCTTCGGGCATATTGCCGCGAACACGGCGGGATATCTGATTGGCGGCGTCTTCAGCTACTTCGCTCACCGATCATTCACGTTCAAGAGCCAGCGCGCCCACCGGGTGGCTCTGCCTCTGTTTGCGGTCACGGTGCTCGGCTGCTTCCTGTTCAATCTCGCCGTCCTGCAGGCCGGGATCTCGTTTCTGAGTCTTCCGGTAGCGATTGCCCAAGCGCTGGCCATGGCGGCCTACACGACGGCGTTCTACATCGTCACCCGGAGCGTCGTTTTCCAGTCCCAGCCCGTTCGTCGGGACCAGTCAGGACCGATGGTGCGCCCATGAGACTCTCGATCGTCGTTCCCTGTTACAACGAACAGGACGTCCTGCCGCACACGATGGAACGCCTGAGCGCGGTGCTTCTCGGCCTGATCCAGTCGGGCAAGATATCGGGGGACAGTCGGATCATCTTTGTCGACGACGGCAGCAAGGACGGGACCTGGGGGCTTATCGAAGGATTTGCAGCAAGCCACGCACCGATCTATGGCATCAAGTTGTCGCGTAATCGGGGCCACCAGAATGCCCTGCTGGCCGGCGTATTCAGTGCTGACGGCGACGCGATCGTGACGGTCGACGCCGATCTGCAGGATGACGTGACGGCAATAGAGAAAATGGTCGAGGCGCACGCGGCGGGAGCGGAGATCGTGTACGGCGTTCGGCTGTGCCGAAAAGCCGATACGACTTTCAAGCGGCTCAGCGCGGAAGGGTTTTACCGATTGCTCGGCCTGATGAATGTCGAGGTCGTTTTCAATCACGCCGACTACCGGCTTCTCGGTAGGCGCGCCGTGGAGGCATTGAAGCAGTTCAATGAAACCAACCTTTTCCTACGCGGGATTATCCCGCTGCTGGGCTTTCCCTCCGCGATCGTTTATTACGATCGCGCAGAACGCCTCGCGGGGCAGTCGAAATACTCCCTGCGCCGGATGCTCTCGTTTGCCTGGGAGGGCCTCACTTCGTTTTCCGCCGCGCCGTTGCGGATGATCACGGGTCTCGGCGTCCTGATATCATTCGGCAGCTTCGTGGTGACTCTTTGGGCCATCTGGGTGCGCTTGTTCTCGACGAGCGCGGTGCCCGGCTGGGCCTCGACCGTGGTACCGATCTACCTGCTTGGGGGCGTGCAGCTGCTGTGTATCGGCATCATTGGCGAGTATCTGGCCAAGATCTATGCGGAGACCAAGCATCGCCCACGCTTCTTCATCGAGAAGATCGTCCCGCTGTCAGCGGCGCCCGAAGATTCCCCATGAGAGAGGTCCCCGCCGGCGCTTGCACTTTTTTGCGAGGCAGGTTTTCGCCGATCGCCGCCAATGCGCTGTGGAAAATCCGGGACCCGCTACTTCACGCAAGGGGCGCCACAACGCCAGACCTGTCCCTTTCGCCATCGACGTTCCGAAACTGGCGCAGTTTGGTCGGATTGAAAGTGCCGATTGTGTTTCTTAGCCACCTCCCAGCTTTTTTGTTTTAGGGCGCGTTTTCTCCTCCCGGCTTCGCGCGATCTAACCTTATTCGTTGGGCGGACTTAGCAATTACACTACTCCTTTCGTTGCCCAGGCTCGCGCAGACAGCAAGATAGATCCATCTTCGTTTACTGGTAACCTTTGCGCTAACGCTTCCCTAAGGCGGCTTCTTTCTGGTTCGTCAAGCTCCGCCACATATGACGGCGCAGGTCCCTGACCGCCGAGAAATGGTTTCCAATAATCGTTAAAGTCAGTGAAGTGCGTAACAATGTCGAGTGCCGTTGCTTCAATTTCCGAAATACCAACATATTTGAAGATTTTTATCAGTTGTTCAGCGTTTGAACCCGGAAAACGGCGACCTTCGTGAAGGGCCGACGCAGCTGGATTCAGTTCAACAACCGCATCCCAAAAATATGTAAGAAATTCCATTTTTCCTGCGTAATCCCAGATATATACCGCAACGGTGCCGCCCTTTTTGGTTACCCGCTGCATTTCTGAGAGCGCCTGTTCAGGGGAAGGTATGAAATTCAGTACCAAGCCGGATACAGCAACATCTATCGTTGCTTCGTCGAGTGGTAATGACATCGCATTTCCTACTTTGCAACTGACTTTACTGCCAAGGGGCTGCATCGCAGTACGTACAAAACCTTCCGATTGGTCAATGCCGACAACCGAAACTGGATTACGCCTATCAACAATCGCTTCACTTAAGGCACCTGAACCACACCCTACGTCCAGCCAATGGAACCCGGTTTTGGGTGATAGCCAATCAACAAATTTCTCGGCTACCAACTTGCTCCACCTTCCCATGTAGTATTCGTATGGGTCGCCCGATTGCCATGAATCTTGCATCTTGTCTTCCACTGGTTGTATTACGCCTCTCGCGGTAGGAGCGCCCGTTACCGGGCGCCCCCCGCACAGACCCGGACGTGCAGTTTTGCCGCATTCGGTTCCTCGGTCGTACTCGCCTTCGCGGCGGACGCGTTTTTATGCAAACACCACATGCTCTCGCCGCTTGTCCGTTACTCTGGGCAAGGCCACAGCCAATCGCCCCAGTGCTTCTTTCAAGACAGCCCAGTTGAAGATGCGTCGCTTCCCACCCCGGCGGCTGCGCCACTTGAAAACGCACGCGATCACGCAGGTGTAGAAGCTGTTCTGAAAACGGTGCCAGATTTATTTTTCGCCATTTTGCGATGTCCTTGGTCGCCCTTGCCCTCTCCGCTCGATCCGGCGCCCGATAATCGTTGCCACCTCTTCGGCAAAGCGCTCGGTCCCCGTCAACTGTCCCCGCTGGACGGCCTCGCAGATAAGGGCCCACTCGCCATCCGGGATCGCCGCCTGCAGAAACTTCTTGTACCGAGCCCGCCGTACTTCGTCCCCCTCTCCCAAGGCCAGATAACAGGGATCGTAATCTAGCCATTCGCAGCCTGTCTCGCCAAGCCGATGACGGCAACTCGACCACGGATAGTGCTCCGGCGCCATCACCATTCGCGCCCTAACGGGATTGAGCTCAATGTAGCGGCAGCACGCAAGCAGGTACGCTTCCGTCTGCACTGGGCTCGATTTGTACCGCCCTTCCCATAACGTGCCGCTGCGCCCCTCCAACCGATTGTGGCTTCGGGTCTGGCGGGCGGCGAGTCGCTTGATCAGTCTCCCGATACCTGCAGAGCCACTAGGCGAAAGCAACAGGTGAACGTGGTTGGTCATCAGGCAAAAAGCGTACACTTCAACGCCATACTCATCCTTAAACTCCCCAAGCGTGTTCAGGTAACGTTCGTAATCTCCCGTTTCCGCAAACACTACCTGGCGATTGTGTCCACGCTGCACGACATGAGGCGGATATCTCGGCAACACAACTCGCCCCACCCTTGGCACAGCAACAACTCCCCCACAACTGATTGGCCCTCTACCTCCGACGAGCGGGAAAATAAATCTGTCACCTTTTGTTTTAACACGCTACTTATTCCGTAAATCCTTCTTCGACGACTTGATGTACCGACCAAAGTCCCGATCCTTCTTTCTTTTCTCGGCATACGACATGTCGTTGAATGCCGATTCTTCTTTGAGCCTGAGAAAAGTATCGAGAGATTCCTGGTTGACCTCGCCGGTATGCACGGCCGCGAGTACGGCACAGCCTGGCTCGCCAGTATGGCTACAGTCTTGATAGCGGCAGCTGGACGCGAGAGCAATGATGTCGGCGTAGTTGTTCGCTATGCCGCTTTCCGCGCCGAGGATGCCGAATTCGCGCATTCCCGGGTTGTCGATGACCAGCGCGCCACCTTCGAGACGAATCAGCTCACGACGAACGGTGGTGTGCCGTCCTTCTCCTGTCCCGCTGACAGACCTTGTCTCCATTTCTTCATGGCCGACCAACTGATTGATCAGTGTGCTCTTCCCAACCCCTGACGAGCCGACGAAACAATAGGTCTTGCCAGGCAGCAGCAGCCGTTTAACATCCTCTAGGCCGTCTCGTGTTACGTTACTCAACGGCACTATTGGCACGGTGATACCGATAGACTGGATTTCCGTTAACTGTCTGGCCAGTACCGCAGTATCCACCAAATCCGTCTTGGTCAGCAAAATGTACGGCTCGGCGCCATCTGCCATCACCATGACGAGATAGCGTTCCAAACGCTTCAGATTGAAATCGAAGTGGCAAGACTGCACGATGAGCACGTAATCCACGTTCGCTGCAATCATCTGGTAGTCCATGACGTTCCCGACCGACTTCCTGCGCAGCAACGTCCTGCGTTCCAGTAGCGCGTGGATCACCCCAAGGCCGTCGCCAGACTGCTTTTCCACACAGCCCCAGTCGCCTACGCACGGCAGTTCCTGGCTCCGGTGGTGATGGTGCAAATAACGGCCAGCCAACTTTGCCCGAAAATTCCCGTCCTGATCCACGAGCAGAAATTGGTCGCGATCGACCGCTGCTACGCGGGCAAGGGTATCCGGCGGTTTGCAGTCTGCCCGCTGCGCAAACCAGTCACTCCAGCCCAGTTCACTCAAGTCACAATATTTATTCATCATCTACTGCCCGTCATCGAAAAACGTCGAACAAGGTGACAGATCCTTTTTCACGCCCGATGTCACCTGTCTTGGGCGGCCTTGCCCCTCCTCTCTGATTCGCTTCCCTATGATCGGCGCCACCTCTTCCGTAAATCGATCCGAACCGGTCAACTGCCCTCGCTGCACCGCCTCCCGTATAAGGGCCCACTTCTCGCCCGGTATCGCTGAATGCAAGAACGCCTCGTACCGCGCCCTGCGCTCCTCATCTCCTTGCCCTGACGCGAGGTAACACGCGTCGTAATCCAGCCAGTCACCGCCCTCGTCACCGAATCGGTATCGACCGCTCGACCATGAATACCTCTCCGGCTCGCTTACCATACGCGCCCGTACTGGGTTGAGCTCGATATACCGGCAGCAAGCGAGCAAATACGCCTCGGTCTGGACCACGCTTGACTTATACCGTCCCTCCCACAGCTTGCTGCTGCGCCCCTCCAGGCGATTGTGGTTACGCGCCTGCCTTCCGGCAAGCCGCTTCATTAGCTTCCCTATCCCCGCGCAATCGCTCGGAGAAACCAGAAGGTGAACATGATTGGTCATTAAACAAAATGCGTAGACCTCTCATAGCGTACCCCTCCTTGAACTCCCTCAAGGTATCCCAGTAACGCTGATAGTCCCTCGCCTCGGCAAACACCGGTTGCCAGTTGTGCCCACGCTAAACGATATGATGCGCATATCCCGCCAAAACCACTCGCCCCGTCCTTGGCATCTGCTCGCTCCTTGAAGATCAGCCCTACTCACAGCATCTTATCGTAAAAATAAATCTGTCACCTTTTTTCATCTCTGGCCGTGCGCGGCCAGAGCTTGGCTGTGCCCGTGTGGTGAGAATCAGCGAAAATCCCGGCGCCGGGTGGCCACTTGGGCCGCCTCCAGGCGCCCGGCCAGGGCCGAACCACCAGCCTTTCGCCGGCTCCAGGTGCCAGGTTGGCCGCCAGTCCTGCCCTGACCGCCCGCGGCTTCTGCGATCAATTTTCTAAAGAGCGTCGATCCGCTGTTGCGAGGCCCCGAGCTCGGGCTCGTTCAACAACCGGATAAGATCGTGGCTCGCTTCGCTCTCACGATCTACCCTTACTCGTTAGACCGCTTCCAGACTCCCTCAAAAGTTACCCGACTTCAAATTGCGCCGGAGCTCATGGCCTGCTTCGGTGGAACCGACGATCTCGGTTACGACGCCAATAACCCGACGCGTGTCGTAGTAGCCGACACGTAGGATGGGCAACCGGAAGCTCTGAATCTCGGGATAGCCCGAGGACTCCAAGTGAGCGGCCGCGGAGTCATAGTCCGCATCGTCCAGCCAGTACGCCACGTGCTGAACGGCGTCACCGTGTCGATCAAGTGACTGCTGGTAAATGCTGTCCCCCGAGATAGGCTGGATCAGTTCGATTTGAATGTCTCCTGCGTAGGCGATGTGAAGGTTGCAGACCCAGTTCCCGGGCTTCCCGAGATAAGTGCCCTCGGTGTCCTTTGCGGCCAGGTTGTCCATGTGCATGAAGCGGCTGATTCCCATCGTTTCAACGAAGAACTTCTCGGCAGCCGCGAGGTCTCGGACGACCCAGGCAACTTGGCAAAACGCTGGAGCAAGTACCCGCTTTGTCATGTTTGGACTCCTATGGTTTTTGTGCGTACCGACGCGGTCTCTCGCGGCAGGAGCGCCCGTTACCGGGCGCCCCCCGCACGGACCCGGACGTGCAGTTTTAGAAAAAGGTGACAGAGTTATTTTTCGCCATTTTGCGATGTCCTTGGTCGCCCTTGCCCTCTCCGCTCGATCCGGCGCCCGATAATCGTTGCCACCTCTTCGGCAAAGCGCTCGGTCCCCGTCAACTGTCCCCGCTGGACGGCCTCGCAGATAAGGGCCCACTCGCCATCCGGGATCGCCGCCTGCAGAAACTTCTTGTACCGAGCCCGCCGTACTTCGTCCCCCTCTCCCAAGGCCAGATAACATAGATCGTAATCTAGCCATTCGCAGCCTGTCTCGCCAAGCCGATGACGGCAACTCGACCACGGATAGTGCTCCGGCGCCATCACCATTCGCGCCCTAACGGGATTGAGCTCAATGTAGCGGCAGCATGCAAGCAGGTACGCTTCCGTCTGCACTGGGCTCGATTTGTACCGCTCTTCCCATAACGTGCCGCTGCGCCCCTCCAACCGATTGTGGCTTCGGGTCTGGCGGGCGGCGAGTCGCTTGATCAGTCTCCCGATACCTGCAGAGCCACTAGGCGAAAGCAACAGGTGAACGTGGTTGGTCATCAGGCAAAAAGCGTACACTTCAACGCCATACTCATCCTTAAACTCCCCAAGCGTGTTCAGGTAACGTTCGTAATCTCCCGTTTCCGCAAACACTACCTGGCGATTGTGTCCACGCTGCACGACATGAGGCGGATATCTCAGCAACACAACTCGCCCCATCCTTGGCATAGCAAGAATTCCCCACAACTGATTGACACTCTACCTCGGACGAGCGGAAAAAATAGATCTGTGACCTTTTGTTCTATACTCTGCGGGCAGGCTGGATAGGAGGAGCCGGATGAACGGAGACGTTCACGTCCGGTTCTGTGAGCGCCTCGGGGGGAGGTTCCCCGGGGCGACTCGACTGGCGATCTTTGTCAAGTCCAAGCGCGCAGGTGAGCGAGTGATGGCGAGTGTGAGCCGCTACCTGGAGCAAGTGCTCAAGGTGAAGGTGAACCAAGCCAAAAGCAAAGTCGGTCAGGTGAAAAAGAGCTCAGTGCTCGGGTTCGAGATCCACCGTAAGAAGCTTCGAGCGCTCGACTGCAAGGTCCGGCGGTTCAAGCACGAGCTAAAACGGATCACGCGCCGATGTCCGGGTATCTCCATAGAGTCGAGAATCTTCCGCCTGGAGCAATACGTGCGAGGGTGGATGGGGCACTATGGATGCGGACTGAAGTATAATGATGGCACAGCACTTGACGGTTGGATCAGAAGGCGTTTAAGAATGTGCTACTGGAAGCAGCGGCGCAGACCGCGACGTAGAATCGGAGAGCTGATCAAGCTGGGAGTGAATAAGCGGGACGCCATTCGTCTCGGCCTCTCTCGCAAAAGCTACTGGCGGCTCTCCAAGACATTGGCTACCAACAGCGGATTGAGCAACGCACATTTCGAACGGATCGGACTCATTTCCGTGCGCACGCTATGGTGCAAGATCCACCATCCGGCTACGGCCCGATAGACACTTGACGTGAATTCGATCTGCCCGATGAAGCGTCGCTGCAAATAGCAGGCTAGGCAGCGTATACGGACCCGTACGTACGGTGCTGTGGGAGGGGGCCGCTTGAGCGGCTCTCTATCCCGATTAGCGATCATGCTCAATTTGAAGCAGCCATGCGTGAACCTGTTGCCAAGGGTCACCTTTGCCACGAAAAGTGAGGAAGTATGGCCGGAACCTACGCAGCCACCCGAAAAACAAAAGCATGGAAGCATTGTTGCTTTTGTCACCATCCCATACCTCCCAAGCCCGTTGGATTTCCGCTTTTGCCTTTGACTTGACGATTCGCTTCTTCGGTTCGAGTAAAAAGCAATCTTCCCAGGCCACCAATGGATCGTTGCTTACGCCTTCGATCATGCGTCCAGGACTTGGCTGCGACACGAAACGGCCTCCACTTGAAGTTGCGCCTACTTTGGCGCAATTTGAGCACCACTTGATGCCCAAATAAGCCACTGTGCCGGCATCTTCAGGACGGCCACATGAGGCGCAGTAGACATTGGTATGTTCGCTCATGCTCTTCCGCAGTTTTTGGTCGCTAACGTGAAGCTAAGGGGCGCGCCGAAGGCGCGTCCCAGCGACCAACGGGAGCGAGCTTGAGCGTAGGGTTAGGGAGCATGAGGAGCAACCTGGCTAGCAATGTTGAAAAATAGCGCCAAGAAAAGCACCAAATATATGAGAAGAAAAACAAGCATGACATCGGACAGTTTGGATAGAGTGCCATCGTTAAGAATTGTGTGCTCACGAGCCACAAGAAATTTAAGCAACGCAATACCACCTGCTGGGCTGTTGCGCAGAAAAAGAGAGGGGCTTCCCATTGCCTTGTATTTTTCTGGATGAGCCGACTCAAGGCGGTTAAATAGCATTTTTACCAGAACAAACCAGATGAGCACCATGCAAGCGAGGATGGCGAAGATGGTTGCAAAGAGTGTCTCGTGCGTCGGCATGTTTGCTCCCTAACGCCGGGCATAACCGAGCGCCGACGCGCGGAGCGCGGCGGGAACCAAGCAGCGCCGCTGCTTGGCGCTCTGGTTGATGCCCATGTTAGACCGCACTCAGCTAGCGCGAGAGCTTCCTCAGAAGAGCTCATACACGAGAGACCTGACATGCGAAGAAACTGTAGGACTTCCAAGAATCGCTTCCGGAGAGAACTCTGCATAGTCATCTCGGAGCAAATTGCCCCCATGCTTGAGGATTTCGTCGAAATCGTCTTTTCCGAAAACAACGTATGGTTCAAAGCCAACAGACTGAAGTAGATTCCACACGTCGCGTACACCTGCGGGCTTGTTGTCCGATATGGCCCGCGAGATCCGGAACTTGGACAAACCGTGGGCCATACCAACAAGTTGCGCTATTCCAGCAAAGTAATTCGTGCGCAGGTCAATATAGATCTTGTCCTCGATAAAGTCCGGAACCTCGGCTTTGCCAACGATCAGTGGCAACATCACTGTTCGCCCCTCTTTCTGCTCGCGCGCGAGCGCTTTCTTGTATTCGGTCTTAGTCCAAACGGTTTTGTTGTAGTTTTCGGTGATGAGGATGGCGATGTAGCGTGCGTCGTCCATGGCTTTCGCGATCTCATCTGTCAGGCTTTGACCGACCTCTAGCTCCCAATCGTCGAGCCAGACGTCAATTGAGCAAAAATTGAGAGTTGTAGCTAAGTGCGTTGCCGCTTCCTTATCTCGAGACGAATGACTAATGAAGATGTCCGGCTTCGCGGTTCGTTGCTTACCTCTCTCGACTCGCATCATGTCTCGATCCTCCGTTACAAGTGTTCATGCATTGCCAAGAATAGCCCGCTTGGATTGTGAGGTCTAACAGTTCAATTAACTGGACACGTTCCGTGTTTAAACACGGAACATGTCCGTCTATCCCGCATGCTTCTCCAGGCTCGATCGGAGCCGCTGTGTCGGACCGGCCCCGTACTTTTGTTCCTAGACCAATGGGTTACGCGATACCACCGCGGTTCGCAAGCCGGCTCTCGGGCCCCGTGGCTGCGGGATGGACGGACAATGTCCCCTTTTCCCGTGGAAGTTCTCCGAAAGATCTCTCTGCTTATCTTAGACCACGGGGGCGGAGGGACCCCGCCACGAGGGCCCCAAGACAAGCCTGTCGTTTCCGGGAATCGTTCGGGAAGGCCATCCAGCTCCGGCACTACAACCGCCGCACGGAAGACACCTGACTGGGCTGGACCCGCTGGCTCATCCTGGCTCATGGAAAACGCCACCCGGCGCAGATGGGCGAAGCGGCGGTGCGTGCCTTTCTGAGCGACCTGGCGACGGTGCGCAATGTTGCGGTAGCGACCCAGAAGCAGCCCGCGGTTCTCACCAAGCTGCTGCGGCGCCCGATCTGCCCGCGTCTGCTGAGTTGTGCTCGGACCGGGGGCTCGACGTATGGTGCCCATGTTCTCCGGCGTGGCGGACTGGCGTTGCGCAGCCCGTTGACGGGGGTACTGGCGCGGGCGGGACGCCCGGTTGCAGAGTGGCTGGCGGTGCGATGAGGGGTTGAGAGGAAAGGGGGTCGGAGTCCCGGGAGGAGGCGATTCAAGGACGGCGGCGGACCGTCCGGCGGCCCCGGTGGGGCGGGCGGGTGTCGGCTGAATATCGCCGGGCGGGGGCCGGTCCGAGCGGCCTGGTCCATGTCCGGGCCTCCTGGCCATGACGGTTGGGCCACTATTGCAAAGCTGCACGGACAACGTCAAGGCGGGGCTTTGGGGCTGCAGGCAGCGGGGTTTGGAGAACGGGCGCTGTCGCGAGCTGAAGCCCGCCCTACCGGTGGACCGTCTTATCCCGCGCGACACCGGCCGGGATCGATTCCTGCCCCGACCGGCTCCCGGGGAAGAGGGCGCGGGCCGGCGGCCGGCTGGGGTGGCCTCGGTGCACGGGATGCGAGAGGGTAGCGGGGCCGTGCAGTCTTCTGCCCAGTCCTTTCATTCACAACTTCGGCCTGCGATCATGGTCGATGATTCAGGTGGTTTCATGCGAGAACATTCCTATGAGCGCGACTAACGATTTCATGCAGGCGGGGCTCAAGGCCCTGCGCTCGACAGTCGACCCGTTCGGCATTACCAGCAGTTTGTTACAGGTCCAAACGGCCTGGCTGCAGCACCCTCGGGAGCTGAGCCAGCAGCTCGGAGAGCTGGGCTCGGATCTCTGGTCACTGCAGCTCTATGGCTACCGGCGGATGCTGGGGCTTCCGGCGGACGACGTGCTTCCGGCCCAGGAGCGCGACGAGCGCTTCCAGGAAGATGCCTGGAGAAAGAATCCCTACCTCGACGTGGTCAAGGAGTACTACCTGCTCTACACGCGCTGGATGGAGGACTCGATCTTCTCGGCCCCCGACCTGGACGAGAAGACCCGCCGGCGGGCGGCGTACTGGGTCCGCCAGGGGCTTAACGCGCTCGCGCCCAGCAACTACTTCTGGACCAATCCCCAGGCGGTCCAGCGCTTCGTGGAGACCGGCGGTGCCAGCCTCCTCGAGGGGTTCAAGCACTGGCTGGACGACCGGAACCGGGGCGACGTTCTCGATGGTCAACCAGGATGTCTTCGAGGTCGGTGTGAACCTGGCGACTACACCCGGCAAGGTGATCTTCCGCAATCGGTTGCTCGAGCTGATCCAGTACGCACCGGCCACCGAGCAGGTCAGGACGATCCCGATCCTGATCGTCGCGCCCTGGATCAACAAGTACTACATCCTGGATCTCAACCGGAAGAAGAGCCTGGTACGCTACATGGTGGAGCGGGGTTACACGGTGTTCATCACCAGCTGGAAGAACCCGACCGCCGAGATGCGCGCGACCCGCATGGAAGACTACATGCTGGAAGGGATACTCCCCGCGATCGATGCCATCCGCTCGATCTGTAGCGTTCCCCAGGTGCACGCCGTGGGCTACTGCATCGGCGGCACCATGCTGGCGGCGTTGATGGCCTGGCTGGCCAGGGACGAGGCGCCCTCGCCGATCGCCCACTGGACGCTATTCACCACGCTGCTCGATTTCACCCAGCCCGGCGACATCAACGTCTTCATCGACGAGGACAGCGTGCGCTACCTGGAGCGCAAGATGGATCAGCGGGGCTACCTCGACGGCCAGGAGCTGGCGCTGTCGTTCCGCATGCTGCGCTCCAACAGCCTGATTTGGCATTACGTCGTGCACAACTACCTCTATGGCGAGGAGCCGCCCCAGTTCGACGTGCTGTACTGGAACACCGACTGCACCCGGCTGCCCGAGACGATGCACTCCTTCTATCTGCGGGAGATGTATCTGGAGAACAAGCTGGCAAAGCCCGATGCGTTATCCATGGCCGGGCGGCCGCTGGATCTGGGACGCATCCGCCAGCCGCTCTATGTGGTGGGCACCGAGCAGGACCACATCGCACCCTGGAAGGAGGCCTTCAAGGCCTGCTCCCTGGTCGGGTCTCCGGTGCGCTTCGCGCTGGCGACCTCGGGCCACATCGTGGGCATCGTCAACCCGCCGGTGGACCCGCCCAAGCGCCGTTACTGGGTGGGCGACGCCACGGGCGCGACCGATCCGGAGGCCTGGCGCGAGTCCATGGCCAAGATCTCCGGGTCCTGGTGGGGGGACTGGGACGCCTGGCTGGCCCAGCGGTGCGGGGATTTCACCGCACCGCCGTCGCTGGGCAACGCGGCCTATCCGGCCCTGGACGACGCCCCCGGCAGCTACGTGCTGGAGCGGTAGCGCGCTCGAGTCTGCCGGTCCTGGATTACGCTGCGCTTCGTCCAGGCTGCGACCGCCGACATCAGGTCAGGGCGCGGCCTGGGGTGTGGCGTTGAGCTGCGCCTGCGCCGCCCGCAGATCGGCAAGCACCTTTGCATTCTCCTGGATGAAGCGCGCGTTGAAGTCCCCGACCGAGAGCTGCCCGCTCGTCAGGTAGCCGAACAGCGTGTCCACGTCGCTCTGGCCTTCGGCGAGCACGTTGCCGATGGTCGGAAAGAGCCGGCGTGCGGCCGCCAGACGGATGTTCCTGCACTGATCGACCATCGGCAGCCAGGCGAGGAGGTCCTCCTTCTCCTGGGACGTGATGCCGTCTTGGATCTGCGTTTTGGCCGCTGCGCGTTGATCCTCGCCGGGGAACAGCACGATACGCTCGCTCAGGCGCAGATATACGTCGGTGTTCTTGGCCGTCGCTACACAAGCGTCGGTCTGTTCGACGGCTGCTTGCCACTCGTTGGCGAGTGCGTTGTCGTCTTGGGTCGGCTGGGTCTCGCACCCCGACAGCAGGGCGGCACAGGCTGCGGCGGTGAGCATCGACTGATAGATCCTGCGCATGATGTCTATTCCCCTCTTCAGATCCAGCTTTCAGGGCGGTGGTCGGCGGGCCGTCGGCGACAAACCTTATCGCACCTCGGCGCCGATTTCTCCCCCGGGTTGAGCCGCTCCCGTTCGCCGGCGTACCGCGCGGTTGGCGCTGTCGCCGCGGGGTTCGTAGAATCCCGAACACGTCTGTCCCGGTTGCGCGGCCCCGGCCGCCGGGACGCCCCACCCAGGAGGCTCTCATGACCCTGTTCAGTCGTCTCGTCCTCGGCATCTTCGCGGCGGCCATGCTCGGCACCGTTGCCGAGGCCGGCCCCACCCTCGACGCGGTGAAGCAGCGCGACTACGTGCGCTGCGGGGTCAACGCAGGACTTCCCGGGTTCTCGAGCCCCGACGACAAGGGCCAGTGGACCGGCATCGACGTGGATGTCTGCCGCGCCGTGGCCGCGGCCGTGCTCGGAAGCGCATCGAAGGTGCGATTCACGCCCCTGACGGCCAAGGAGCGCTTCACCGCCTTGCAGTCCGGCGAGATCGATCTGCTCTCGCGCAACACCACCTGGACCCTGACCCGCGATGCCGCCCTCGGGGTCCACTTTACCGGAGTGACCTATTACGACGGCCAGGGGTTCCTGGTGAACAAGCGGCTGGGGGTGCACAGCGCCAAGGAGCTCGATGGCGCGAGCGTCTGCGTGCAGGCCGGAACGACCAGCGAGCTCAATCTGGCCGATTACTTCCGCGCCAACGGGATGCGGTATTCCCCGGTGGTCTACGAGAAGGCCGAGCAGAACGCCGCCGCCTACGACGCGGGCCGCTGCGACGTGCTGACCTCGGATCAGTCCCAGCTCTACGCGCTGAGGATCAAGCTCAAACATCCTGAGCAGCACGAGGTGTTGCCAGAGGTGATCTCCAAGGAGCCCCTCGGACCGCTGGTGCGCCAGGACGACAATGAGTGGTTCAACATCGTGAAGTGGAGCCTCTTCGCGATGGTCGATGCCGAGGACCTGGGTCTGAGCTCCGGCAACGTCGATGAGGCCAGGGCGAAGTCCAAGAGCCCGGCGGTCCGCCGCTTCCTCGGGCGGGAAGGAGACAAGGGTCGCGACCTGAAGCTCGACGACGCCTGGGCCTATCGCATCGTCAAGCAGGTGGGCAATTACGGAGAGGTGTTCGAGCGCAACCTGGGGAGCCAGTCGCCGCTCAAGATCGCGCGCGGCCTCAACGCGCTCTGGAGCGCGGGCGGGCTCCAGTACGCACCCCCGATCCGGTGAGCGGCGCGCCGCAAGGGTCCCGGCCGCGCCCCTGGGACAATCCGCGCATCCGGGCCGTTCTGATCCAGGGCGCGGTGCTCGCGACGGTCCTGGGCGTCGGGGCGTTCCTGATCCACAACACCCTGCACAACCTGGAGCAGCGGGGCATCGCCTCGGGCTTCGGTTTTCTCTCCTCAGAGGCGGGCTTCGGCATCATCCAGACCCTGGTGAGCTACGACGAGTCCTCGTCCTACGGACGCGCGTTCCTCGTCGGGCTGCTCAACACCCTGCTGGTGTCCGGCCTGGGCATAGTGCTCGCGAGCCTGCTTGGTCTGTTTGTTGGCATCGGGCGGTTGTCCCGCAACTGGCTGGTGGCCCGCCTAGCGGGTGCCTACGTCGAGGTATTCCGCAACATCCCGCTCCTGCTGCAGCTCTTCTTCTGGTATTTCGCGGTGCTCAGGGCACTGCCGCCGCCGCGCCAGAGCCTGAGTCTGGGCCAGGCGGTGTTCCTGAACATCCGCGGGCTCTATCTGCCCCGCCCGGTGCCTCAGCCGGGGCTCGGGTGGGTGCTGGTCGCGGAGGGTGTCGCGCTGGTGGGTGCGGTGCTGCTGTGCTATTGGGCACGGCGGCGGCAGCGTCGGGTCGGCCGCCTCGTCGTCGGCCTCGTTGCAGGACTGCCGCTGGCGACCGGGCTCTTTACGGGTCTCCCCCTGAGCTGGGAGTACGCGCGACTACAGGGCTTCAACTTCAGTGGCGGGCTCGTCCTGATCCCCGAGCTGATCGCCCTGGTGCTCGCCCTCAGTATCTACACGGGCGCGTTCATCGCCGAGATCGTGCGCGCGGGGATCGAATCGGTCAGCCGCGGCCAGACCGAGGCGGCCTACGCGCTCGGGCTGAGCCCCGGTCAGACCCTGCGGCTCGTCGTCATCCCCCAGGCCATGCGTCTGATGGTCCCCCCGCTCACCAATCAGTATCTCAACCTGACCAAGAACTCCTCGCTCGCGCCGGCTATCGCCTATCCCGATCTGGTCTCGGTGTTCGCCGGCACCGTGCTCAATCAGACCGGGCAGGCGATCGAGGTCATCGGGATCACCATGGCGGTCTACCTCTGTATCAGCCTCGCGATCGCACTGTTGATGGGCTGGTATAGCCGACGTACCGAGCTGGCGGAGCGTTGAGATTGGCCAACGAACAGACCACGAGTTGGCGGCCCGAGCCCGCACTGCCTCCGCCCGCCGGGCGGACCGGCGCCCTCGGCTGGGTGCGGGCGAGCCTGTTCTCCTCGCCGTTCAACGCCACGCTGACGCTGGTCACCATCTACCTTGTCTACCGCACCGGGCTGCCCGCCGCGCACTGGCTCTTCATCGACGCGCACTGGATGGGGCATAACCGGGCGGATTGCGCCGGTCAGGGCGCCTGCTGGGTGTTCGTCAAGATGCGGCTGGGCCAATTCCTGTACGGCTTCTACCCCGAGGGGCAGCGTTGGCGGGTGAGTACCGCCTTCGGGCTCTTCGCTCTGCTGGTTGCGCTCCTCGCACTCCCCCGGGTGCCTGCGAAGCGCTGGACCGCCCTGACGCTGCTGGTTCTGTACCCGCCGACCGCGTTTCTGTTGCTCCGCGGCGGGGGCGTGGGTCTCGCCCCGGTGAGAACGTCTCTGTGGGGCGGACTCACGCTGACGTTGGTGATCGCCGTGCTCGGCATCGCCGTGTCGCTGCCACTTGGCACCCTGCTCGCACTGGGACGACGGTCGCGGATGCCGGTGATTCGCGCCCTGTGCGCGACCTTCATCGAGCTCTGGCGGGGAGTGCCATTGATCACCGTGCTGTTCATGGCCTCGGTGATGCTGCCGCTTTTCCTGCCCGAGGGGCTGAGCGTCAACAAGCTGCTGCGCGCCCTGATCGGGATCACCCTGTTCGAATCGGCCTACATGGCCGAGGTGGTGCGGGGTGGGCTCCAGGCCATCCCCCGGGGTCAGTACGAGGCCTCCGTCGCCCTGGGCCTGGGCCCCTGGAGGAGCCTCGGGCTGGTGGTGCTGCCCCAGGCCCTCAAGCTGGTTATCCCGGGGATCGTCAACACGTTCATCGCCCTGTTCAAGGACACCACGCTGGTCCTGATCATCGGGCTTTTCGATTTGCTCGGTATGGTCCAGGCCGCGCTTACCGACCCGAACTGGTTGGGCTACGCGGCCGAAGGGTATGTGTTCGCGGGATTTGGGTACTGGCTGTTCTGTTTCGGCATGTCCAGATACAGTCAACGGCTCGAGCGCAGGCTGCACCGGGGGCGCGAGCCTCTCTGAGGGGGAGCGGATTCATGGCCGATGGGCGAGCAGAGCCGAGGACCCACAGCACCGGGCCGCCGATGGTCGAGCTGGTGGGTGTACACAAGTGGTTCGGCCGCTTCCATGCCCTGCGCAATATCGATCTGAGGGTGGGGCGTGGAGAGCGCATCGTGGTCTGCGGCCCCTCGGGCTCCGGCAAATCGACCATGATCCGCTGCATCAATCGGCTCGAAGAGCATCAGCAGGGGCGGATACTGGTTGACGGCACAGAGGTCGGCAATGATCTCAAGCGGATCGAGGCGGTGCGGCGCGACGTCGGCATGGTATTCCAGCATTTCAACCTTTTTCCTCATCTCAGCGTGCTGGAGAACTGCGTGCTCGCCCCGATCTGGGTACGCAGGGTGCCTCGGTCCGAGGCGGAGACCGTCGCGTTGAGCCTGCTGGAGCGGGTTCGAATCCCGGAGCAGGCCCACAAATACCCGGGAGAGCTCTCCGGGGGACAGCAGCAGCGGGTGGCCATAGCGCGCAGCCTCTGCATGAATCCGAAGGTCATGTTGTTCGACGAGCCGACCTCGGCCCTGGATCCGGAAATGATCAAAGAGGTGCTCGACGTCATGATCGAGCTCGCGGAGGAAGGCATGACCATGATTTGTGTGACCCACGAGATGGGCTTTGCCCGTACCGTGGCCGATCGGGTGGTGTTCATGGACCAAGGTCAGATCGTCGAAGAGGCGCCCCCCGAGACCTTCTTCCGACAGCCGCAGAACGAGCGTACTCGTCGCTTTCTGGCCCAGATCCTGCGTGGCTGACCAGAAGGCCCAACGCTGTGGCGGAGGGGCATGGGCGCGAAGTGCCCGGGACGCCTGCCGGTACGATTCACGGGGTGGCAAGATGGGCCCAGGACCATGAAGAAAGAGTTCTTTCGCGCCAACGCGGGGATACTGATCGCCGATGACGCCGGCAACGTGCTCGCCTGTACGCGTGCCGACGTGCAGGGAGATGCATGGCAGCTCCCTCAAGGGGGAATCCAGCGCGGCGAGGAGCCGTTTCAGGCTGCCCTTCGGGAGGCCGAGGAGGAGGTTGGTATCGAGGCACGGTATCTCGAGCTGATTGCCAGCCATCCGGCCTGGCTCGCCTACGAGTTGCCGGAAGGGTACCGCAGCACCAAAACGGGGCGGGGACAGGTGCAGAAGTGGTTTCTGTTCCGTTTCACCGGCGACAGCGCCGCAATACGCCCCGATGGCCGGGAGCTCTCCCGATGCCGCTGGATGACGCCGGATGAGCTGCTTTCGTTGGTGGCGCCTTTTCGACGCGATGTTTACCAAACGGTCGTCTGCGCGTTCAAGCCCTATCTGTTCCCTTAATGGGGCAGCGTGTGTAGAAACCAACGGTGGGCAAAGTGCGCAAATCGGGCTTATACTACCGGCAGAGGAACCCCTACCTGGTGCGCCGGCTGCGACATGAACCTTTCAAGCCACTGACCGGAGCAGGTCGGAGCGGTCGTCAGGGCCTTCCGAAAGGGCTTATAGGGCAAAACCGAGCTCCAGGATTGATCAGGTTTCCGAAGAACAACTCACTGACAGCAGAGGAATCCTAGAGTATGAACACGAGACTGCTTGCGGCTTTCGCCACATTTGTCTTCACGGGTCCGGCGCTAGCGGCTGGCGTTCCCGGCTACCTGACCGACTCCCAGGACGCGATCGTCCACAACAACTACGGCGAATGCTGGCACACCGGCAGCTGGACGCCGGAAATGGCCGTCGTCGGGTGCGATGGCAAGGTCGCGGAGGCTGCCCCGGCCCCCGAGCCTATGCCCGCGCCGCGCCAGATCGAGGAAGTGACCCTGTCGGCCGACGCCCTGTTCGCGTTTGATCGCGCGGACCTCAAGCCGGGCGCCATCGAAGCCCTCGACAAGCTCGTCGGCCAGATCAAGGGCTATGACGACGTTGAGCGGGTGCGCATCACCGGCCACGCGGACCGCATCGGCTCCGATGCCTACAACCTGCGCCTGTCGCAGCGCCGCGCCGAATCGGTGAAGGGCTATCTGGTTCGCCAGGGTGCCATTGCGGCTGACAAGATCGAGGCCCAGGGCGTGGGCGAGAGCCAGCCCGTGGTGGCTTGCGAAGGCGTCAAGAAGCGTGCAGCGCTGATCAAGTGCCTGGCGCCCAACCGTCGTGTGGTGATCGACGTTGACGTTAAAAAGATGCAGTAAGCTGAAGAACACCCCCGCCCCGCCCGGGGCGGGGGTGTCAGCTCCCCCCCGTCCCAGCTCCCGAGTGGAGCTTCAAGCTATATCTGGCAGTGCCCGCGACCGCGGCGGTTTTCGCGCAACGCGCCATGTGGCGCGCGGTGTAGTCGTCACTTCGGGAGCGAGCCGCAACCCAGCCGGGGTGGTCTCCTTTCGGACGGCATGCGGCATGCGGCATGTGGCATCGCGGATGCGGGTATGGGATCGGCTCTAAGCAGCTTGCCGTGTCTCGCCGTGTCTCGCCGTGTCCGACGTTCTCTTCCCTTGGCGTCACCGTCTATGGTGCCCGCGTCTTTGCCCGGCCGTATGTCGCCCTGACTCTGCCGGCAATTTGAGCTATCTTGATCCACGCAGTTTCCGCGGGCGGGCTATGGCCGACCGGCGTTACTACATATCGGGGATGGAGGCGGAGTCATGTCAATAGCAATAGCAAAAAGAGTCGTCGGCTTTGTGCTGCTCGCAGTGGCCGTTCCCCTGATGGCCTACGCCGCAGGGGATTTTCCCGGGAGAGCGCTGTTCGTACGCTCCCACCCCATCGAGATTGAAGACCTGCACGCCCGTTTGGGGCAGGTGCAGATCGTCGATGTTCGCAGCAAGTACGAGTACGACACGCTGCATATCAAGGATGCGGCCCATCTTGATCTGCATGACGACGCGTTCCGCACGAAGGTCGCCCAGCTTCGGAAGTCATCCGGCAAGCCGCTGGTCTTCTATTGCAACGGGAGGTCCTGCTACAAATCCTACGAGGCAGACGAACAGGCCCAGGGAGCCGGCGTAGACGACAGCCTCGTCTTTGACGCAGGGGTCTTGGAGTGGGCCAAGAAATACCCTGACCAAGCCGTGCTGCTCGGCAAGAGCCCTGCCGATCCCTCCCGTCTGATCTCGGAAGAGGACTTCAAGAAGCATCTCCTCGCCCCGGCCGATTTCATCGCCAAAGCGCCCGACAGGGCGCGGGTCCTCGACGTTCGCGACCCTCTGCAGCGACAGGGCATAGGGATCTTCATCGAAGATACCAACATCTCTCTCGACAAAACGGAAGCGCTCAAGCAGTTCGTCAAGGCGGTGCAGTCGAAAGGGGAGCCCTTGTTCGCCTACGACATGGCGGGCAAGCAGGTGCAGTGGTTCCAATATTTCCTGGAAGATGTAGGCGTGAAGAACTATTACTTCATGCGCGGCGGTGTGAAGGCCTACTTCGCTGAGGTCATCCACCGCAAATGAATGGGTCCCGACGCGGGAGCTGAAGAGCGCGTAGGCCTTCGCATTCGACGCCCGGCCGTTGTTGGCCACCGAGCGGCTTCGGGGCGCGAGGCCCGGCCGTTTCTGATGGGTGTCCACGGCCACTGGCTCAGGGCGGCCCAAGCGCGGGGACTGGATCTGGCGCGATCCCAATGACAAGCCTCGGAATCGACCATGCGTCTGGAGGCGCCGTACCGGTCAGACAAAGACCGCGTATCCTGCGCCCGATCGTCAAGGCGACGGCGGCCTTGCTCCTCGCTGCCCTGCTCGCCGGATGCGCACCAGGAACCAGGGCCATATCCAGCGCGCCGCTTGATTTCTCGCGCAGGGAGAATTGGGCCGCCCTGCCCTGGGTCCAGGATGCAGCCGACAATACCCCCAGCCCAAGACTGAAGGACCGGCAGGCCGACGCAGCGGCGGATGTGTTCTACATCCACCCCACGACCTATCTATCGATGTTCGGTTGGAACGCCACGACGGACGACAGGCGCCTGAACAACCTCACGGACAAACTCCCGATTCGGCTACAGGCGAGCGCGTTCAACGGCTGTTGTCGCGTCTATGCGCCCCGTTATCGTCAGGCGTCGTTGAAAAGTTTCTTTGCCACGTCCGCTGAAGGGCGGGCTGCACTCTACATGGCGTATTCGGACGTACGCGATGCCTTCCGCTACTACCTGGAACACTTCAACCAGGGCAGGCCTCTCATCATTGCCTCTCACAGCCAGGGCTCGCTCCACGCCAAGCGCCTGCTCGCCGACTTCTTCGACAAGGACCCTGCGCTGCGCCACCGGCTCGTGGCTGCTTACGTGATCGGTTGGCCCGTTCCCTGCCGGGCCTTTGCGACCATACCGCCCTGCGAGCGAGCCGATCAGACCGGTTGCTTCGTCTCCTGGAGCACCTATACCTGGGGCACCAGCCAGACCATGGGCCATTGGGATGGGGGCGGCTGCTGCGTCAATCCGCTGACCTGGCGCCAAGATGATCTCTACGCACCCAGGGACCTGAACTTGGGCGGAACCCCATACAAGTTCGACCAGCTCGACCCCGCGGTCACCGATGCCCAATGCGTCAACGGCAAGCTATGGGTGCACAAACCACAAGCGCGCGGTTATGTCGCTCTCGGGGGGAACATGCACTTGATGGATTACAACCTGTTCTACGCGAACATCCGCGAGAACGCCGAGACACGGGTGGAGGCCTTTCTCAAGCAAGAGAAGGACTTCTCGAAGTCCCCGGTATCGCACCCCGGTTTACGCTGAGGTACACCCGCGTCGCCTCAGCCCGGTTAGGGCTCGCCTTCGGGCTTGACTGGATCGTTACCCGGACGTCCCTTCCCGTTCTTATAGTCGCGATAGAAAACGGTCACCTTCTCGGGCAGCAGTCCGAGCTTCTGCAAAGCCACGGCGCTGGTGGCGTAACGGCGCCGGAAATACATACCCGCCGAGTTGCCGCGCGCGCCAGCCTCGTGATCGATCAAGCAGCGGGCGAGCAGCTGGAGGAGCTCCGCTACCTGGAGCAGCCCGTTGCGCTGCTGGGCCGCTAGGGCTTCGCGAAGAATCGGGTCCTGCACGGACTCGCGCAACAGCTGAGCGATCTGCACCTCACGGGCCCCTTTCGGGAGATGCTCCACGTACGGGAGCTCGGCGACCTCTATACCGTCGGCGAGACGGATGACGCAGAGCCGCGCTGCAAGCTGTTCCTTGAGATCTTGGTGAATAAGCTCCAGGGTCCGGTATCCGTCGTCGGCACCGCCGCCTGCAACGGCCGTCGACGCCTCCGATATGACCGGCGCCGGCGATGGGGCCATGTTTTGGACGGCCCTAGTGGCATTGGCAAGCTCGTAGCGCATCAACTTCATCGACCAAACGATGGCGAGGGTCGCCAACAGCCCGACCAAGGGCGTGAGGATTCCTCCGACAAAATCGCCGAACCGGCCCCAGGCCGCCGCATCCGGGACGATGGGCCGGTTGCCGAAATAAGCGACGTAGGACCCAAGCGCCAGCCCTAGTGCGAGAACGGCGGAAAGCACCAGGGCGACCACGACAACCCAGCCAAAACGGCCGGGCTGGTCCCGATCCTTCTCGGATGTCATGCCGCCTCCCGGTTGTTATAAGAATGCTGATGGACCTGATGATAGCAAGGATTCCGATCATCCTCGACGGCGCGTAAACTGCCAGCAGCGGGGGTATCGGACCTAGGGCTCGTTGCTTGGCGCCCGCTTCCCAGGGCGAGCGATCTGCCCCGATACCGATCTTCTCGGCGCGTGGGGAATGGCTCAAGCCAGCCCGAGATTGCGGGACCTGTCGAGAAGTTGCCGGATATTCTCGCAGGCGCGGAGGTTCATACAATCTGTGCAGGACGCCGGTGGAAAAGCGACTCTACGAACGCCACACCGCAAATGTTCCGGCCAGCGCCAGGGTTAGCTCGGCAGAGCCGATCCCCTGCGTGATCCGAGACTATTGCAACGGCGGCCTCTTCCTCGAGTTGGCGCAACCCAAGCCGAGCGCCCGCGGCGTGGTTCGCAGCGGGGACCCGATTTACGTGCGCTTCCCCTCTCCATCGACTCCCGACCACGCGGGGGTGCGATTGCGCGCGGACGTCGCGCGCGTCGAGGACACGGGCTTCGGCGTCGCCTTCCGGCGCGGCGATACCGAAGTTCCCGCAGCGGTCGCGGCGCTTCGGCGCCTCGCGCGTGACCAGCAGGACCCACCTCTTCCACCGCCTGCACGTCACGCCCAGGATGCGATACGCCGCCACAGTCTGCTCGAGCGCAGCCTGGCGATGTTCCGCGCGAAACTGAAATCCAACGCTGCCCGGTTGCTGACTCGGACTCAACAGGTCTTGTTCGAAGCCGCCGCCCAAAGCTCGGATCCCAGGGCTGGGCAGGACTACTTTCGGGCCAGTGAGCTCATGAGGGCCCAGGCCGGCCTTATCGAGGCGGCGTGGATGGATGCCCTGGCGGGCCCCGCGGCGACCGGGGCAAGGGTGCAGCGGGCCCCGGTCGGCAAGTCGGAAGTCGTCGATGCGGGGCTCGAGCTAGTGGACAAGGCGCGCTTCGACCGCTGGGTGATCCTGGCCGGCCTCGCGTCGAGAATGGATGCGAGCCTTCACCTCGAGCTCTTTCCGTTAGCGCAGCGCCTGTCGTACCTGACCGGAGCCGCTGTCACCAAGGATGCGAATCCGATCGGTCCGGGTGCCGCGATCTGGAGCTTGAGCAAGGCGCTGGACTCCGTCGGCCTGGACATAGAGGCTCAGCGGACGGTCCTGCGGGGCCTGGAGGACGATCTCCGCGCGGTGCTGCGTTCCGCCTACGAGGCCGTCAACAGGGAGCTGAGGCACGCCGGGGTGCTCCCCGACATCGAGCGCCGTCCGAGCGGCATAGCGCGGCCAGACTCGGACAACACGCAAATTCGCAGAAGCACGCGCCCAGAGCGCCAGACCGGCGTAGTCGGTGTTCTCGGTAAGGTCCTCAGCTTCCTCTCAAAGCCCCCGCATCCCGGCGAGACAGGGACCGAGCCGCCACCGGGCAAAGCCGGCGTACGAATGCCCCCATACGGGCGCGGGCAGGTGCTTGAGGCGCTGTCGCATCTGCAGGCCACCAGAAAGCTATCTTTGCCCGACGAAGTGCAGGCGACCCTCGGTCGGCAGGAGGGCCAAGAAGGGGGTGCGGGTTCTCTCCCCGAGGACATCCGTGGCGTCCTGGCGGGGTCCGAGCAGCTCATCGAATTTCTCAAGAGCGATGAAAGGGTAGACGGGCTCGTCGCGCCGGCGCTAGAACGAATCGAGATTCCTCTCGCCAAGGTCGCCGTCGAGCATCCGGACTTCGTACGCGACCCCAAGCATCCGGCCGTAGAGGTGGTCAATGACCTCGGTCGGCTGGCCCTTGCCTTGTCGGCGGAGCCTGCAGATGCCCGTCGTTCGAGCGAGGTCAACGCCCTGATCAGCCGAGTCAGCGAATCCCTGGTTCAGGACGCGAGGCCGGGGCTGAGCGCGTTCGCCGACGCACGAGACACTCTCGCGCCTTACGTGCGCGAGTACCAGCAGCTATTTGCGCACAATGTCGAGCGAGTCACGGCGGTTTCTCAGGGTCAGGAGCGGCTCGATCAGGCGAAACGGGCCGTACGCGGCGCCTTGGCCGAGATCATTGGGCAGGAGCCCGTTCCTTCGGGCGCTAACGCGCTGCTCCAGCTCGGCTGGGCGGCCCTGCTGACGCTGACTTGGCTCGACCATGGCCCAGAGTCCGATACTTGGTCGCAGTACCTCGGCGCGATCGAGGCATTGATCCGGCTGCTCGGCCCGCAACCGGACGCCTCCTCGCCGAACGCAGGCGCCGGGCCAGCACTTCTCGAAGTGCTGGAGCGAGGGCTTTCCCTGGTCCCCTACGATCCGGTTCGCCAGCAAGCCCTGATGGAGCGTCTGCGAAGCGCTTTGCGCGGAGATGCCGACCTTCTACGGCAGCTATCGCGGGAACAACAGCCGGCCCAGCTTGATGTGCTCAAGCTGACCCATTCCCCCGAGCAATCTATTCCTCCAAGCCCGGAGCAGGAGAAGACGCTGGCCTCCTGGATGCCCGTCATCCGTTCGATCTCCGTCGGGGACTGGCTGGTGGAGCGGCGCTCACGCGACCTGTCCCGCCCGATCAACCTGGCATGGACGAGCGCGCGAGGAGACCGCTTCGTGTTTGTCGACGGGCGGGGCTTCAGGGCTCTGGAACGGACCCTTACGGACCTCGCCAGTAACCTGGAGTCCGGTCAGCTCTCGGTGCTGGAGGACGGGCGTCTGCCACTGGTCGAGCGCGCAGTCCAACGGGTACTGCGGCGCAGCTACGAAGAGGTCGTCTACGACAGCGCCCACGACTCCCTGACGGGTCTGATGAACCGGAGGACATTCGAGCGGCACATCGACGAGACGGTGCAGCAAGCCCGCAGGGAGCATGGCCGCAATGTTCTGCTGATCCTGGATCTGGACCGCTTCAAGCTGATCAACGACTTGTCTGGCCACGAAGGCGGCGACCGACTCCTCAAGGACGTCGCCGGCGTGATCCGGGCCTATCTGACCGGCGAATCGGTGATCGCACGCACCGGCGACGACGAGTTCGGCATACTGCTGCGCGACTGCACCCGCGATGCCGGCTACCAGGTCGCCGAAACCCAGCGCCGGGCCGTCGAGAACATGGACTTCCGCCTGGAAGGCCAGCGCTTCAGGATCACGATCAGCATCGGTCTGGTCGACATCGACGAGCGCACCGAATCGGCATCCCGGGTTCTCATGCAGGCGGACGCGGCCTGTTTCCTTGCCAAGGAGGCCGGCAGAAATCTCACGAAGGTCTTCGAGGTCTCGGACAGCGAGGTCCAGCGCCACCAGGGGACCCTGCAGCAATTGCCGCTCGTGGAAGAGGCCGTCCAGGAGGGGCGGATCACGCTTTATCTGCAGCTCATCCAGCCCGTGTTCTTCGACGAAGGACTTCTGGATCATTACGAAGTGCTGCTTCGCGTCCTCGACAAGAACGGGCTTGCGCTATCCCCGGAGGCCTTCATCCTGGCCGCCGAGCAGTTCGACCGCATGCGATCGCTCGACCGCTGGGTCATCGAGCACGTGTTCCGATGGATCGATGACCACACGGGGCTCCTCGAGCAGGTCGGCGGGTTCTCGATCAACCTCTCGGGACAGTCCCTGGGCGACGACGCCATGCTGCAGCTGATCATGGGACACATCGAGCGCACTCCCCTGCCCCCCGAGAAGCTCGCATTCGAGATCACCGAGACTGCGATGGTTCGCCACCTCTCGGCGGCGCAAGCGTTCGTCCAAAGGATTAAGGGGGCGGGGTGCAAGCTGTACCTCGACGACTTCGGCACGGGCATGTCGTCCTACTCCTACCTCAAGAATTTTCCCGTGGATTGCGTAAAGATCGATGGCTCTTTCGTCCGCAACATTGCAGCGGACGAGAAGGACTTCGCCCTGGTGAAGTCGATCACCGAGATCGCCCACTTCGGCAACCGTTTGGTGATCGCCGAGCATGTGGAGACCGAGGCGATCTTGGTGCGCCTGCGCGAGATCGGCGTCGACTTCGCCCAGGGTTACGCCATCGGGCGCCCATTTCCCCTGAGCCGGCTGCTCTCGACCTGATCGGGGCCCGGGAAGGCCACGGCAGAGCACGCCAGCTCGTTGCGCGAAGGAGCTCGCGCGCCCACCGGGCGGGCGAGCCAGCGACAGCATGCGTTGTCACCACCGGGGTGGAGTCCGTCTGCACGGCGCCTCGGCCACCGAGCTGGGGCTCAACGACCGATCACACGGCGCCGTAGCCACCGGACGGCGGCCAAGAGAAGCGGACCCAGGCTCAGCCAGGTAACCCACCCGGACTCCTCGCCGGAAGGATCGGACCGGGCACCAGCCGGGGTGGCGAGATTCCAGCCCAGGCGCGCAAGGGCCAGGTCGAGCCCCAGCCCGGGCACCAGGCTCAACGCCAGCACGCCGCCCAAGTGAAGCGCGGCAGCGCGTTCGCCCAGTTCTTTGCGTAGTCCCCGGCCGACCATTTCCAGCGGCAGGAGGCCGCGGATCGCGCCCGCGGCGATGAGCCCCACCAGAAGCCAGGGCGCCGAGACGATGGCCAGGGCCAGAATGTTAAGACACAGGTAACTTCTCAATAACCAACGGCAACTATATCAATCAGCTAGCGACATGAGTTAATGTTCTGAGAGAGGACTCCGAGCGCTTTGAGGGGTGGCATGAAATGCCGAGCGATCATCAACTGCCAAACATCCCGGACGCCCAGCGTAGCGAGTTGGTGGAGCAGTTGTTGGCGCAGATCGAGCGTCTTGTGCAGGAGAACCTCAGGCAGGCCGAGTTGGTGCAGCAGTTGCGTGATGAAGTGGCCGTGCTCAAGGGGCAGAAGGCGAAGCCGAAGTTCAAGGCGAGCGGAATGGAGAAAGGGACCGATCCAGAATCCGGTGAGGAAGCGCATGGTGACGACAAGAGCCAGGGCGATCGGCAAGGTGAGCCGAAAGAGCGCAAGCGCCCCGGCTCGGCCAAGCGCCGCAAGACCCAGCAATTGGAGATTCATGAGACGGTGGAGCTCAGACCCTCGATCGAGCCCCCGGGCGGGTCGCGCTTCAAGGGATATCGAGATTTTGTCGTCCAGGACCTGAGGATTGAGGCTCACAATACCCGCTATCGCCTGGAGGTCTGGCAGACGCCGGACGGGAAGTGGCTGAGCGGAGAGCTTCCGGCGTGCCTCAATGGCAAACACTTCGGCGCGTCGCTACGCCGCTACGTGCTCTATCAACACCACCACTGCCAGGTCACCCAGCCGCTGCTGCGTGAGCAGCTCAATGAGTTTGGCATCGACATTTCCGCGGGGCAGATCGATGCCCTGCTGAGCGAGCATAACGAGGTGTTTTTCGCCGAGAAGGACCAGTTGCTGGTAACCGGTCTGCAAGTCAGCCCCTTCATCAGCGTGGACGACTCCGGCGCACGCCATCGGGGCAAGAACGGCTACGTCACGCAGATCGGCAACGACTGGTTTGCGTGGTTTTCGAGCACCTACAGCAAGAGCCGCATCAACTTTCTGCAGCTGCTGCACGCCGGGGACATCACCTACCATCTCAATGAGCACGCCTTGGAGTACCTCACTGAGGAAGGATTGCCCCAACAACCGCGGCGTCGATTGCTCAGCGATACGAGCGGGCCGATCACCGGGGCCGAGAGCTGGAGCCAGCACCTCGACGCGTTGGGAATCGACAGCGAGCGCCATCGGCGCATCGCCACCGAAGGGGCCTTGCTGGGTGGGCTGATCGAAAAGGGCTTCTCGCTCGAGCTGGTGTGGATGGTTTCCGAAACCTGCGCCTAGTCGGTGAATACCGCGAAGAACCGCCAATGAGGGTGGCGAATAGCTATCGCTGAAGCCGAGGAAGGCCAGGAGGGTGTTGGAGGGTGACCAGCGAGTCGCGGGGGTGACAAGCGGAGCACAAGTCGGCTAAATCGTCAGGGCCGTTGAGAAAGGCGCGGCACCGGCCTTGACCGCCACAGTCCACCGGATGCCGCGCCCCCAAACCGTGCGGTGCACGGCCCACTGGAGAGTATCTCTTTCCCGTGGGTTTTAATCCAGCTCTCATCGGCAGGAGCGACCGATGCAGAGCAGCGCGCGCCTGTTCAGCTGTGCCGGTTGCCGCTGTCAGGTGGTGATCTGCAGCCACTGCGACCGCGGCAACATCTACTGCGGTCAGCGATGTTCGCAAGCCGCCCGCGGTCAATCCCAGCGCGAGGCCGCTCGGCGCTACCAGAGAACGCGTCGCGGTCGTTCATGCCATGCCGAGCGCCAGCGTCGCTATCGCCAACGGCGAACAACGAAAGTGACGCATCAGGGTTCACCTCCCGTCCTGGCCGATGAAACACTGTCCGCCGAGTCGAAGGCACCGGTTCAGCGCAGCGAGGTGTCGGCGACGGATGTCGCCGATGGCATTCGTTGCCACTTCTGCGCTCGGGTGTGCTCGCACCGGTTGCGCCCGTCATTCCTGCACCGGCGTGCGACTCGTGAAGCGATTGACTTGCCACCCCCGGCTTGGGTGCAGCGCACGGGTCCCTGAACCCGTGGCCGAGGTGGCCTCGAAACGAGGAGCAGACAACCTTGACCATACCCAAAGAGCTCGAAGCGAAGATCCTGCGCTACTTCCATGTGGAGAAGTGGAAGGTGGGTACTATCTCCCGCCAGCTGGGCCTCCACCACGGTACCGTTGACCGGGTCCTCTCACAGGCCGGGCTGCCCAAGGCCGAACGTCCCCATAGGGCCTCGCTGATCGACCCCTACGTGGCGTTCGTGCGCAAGACACTGCAGCTGTACCCCAAGCTCACCGCCAGTCGCCTCTACGCCATGGTGCGCGAGCGGGGCTACAACGGCGGTGAGGATCACTTTCGCCACCTGATCGCCCATCACCGGCCTCGCCCGCAGCCCGAGGCCTATCTACGCCTGAAAACGCTGCCGGGCGAGCAAGCCCAAGTGGACTGGGCACACTTCGGCAAGGTCTCCATCGGCAAGGCCGAGCGCACGCTGATGGCCTTTGTCATGGTGCTGAGCTTCTCGCGGTGGATCTTCCTGCGCTTCTTCCTCGATGCGCGCATGGCCAACTTCCTGCGCGGACACGAGGCGGCCTTCACCGCCTGGGGCGGGGTGCCCAGGGTGCTGCTGTACGATAACCTCAAGAGCGCGGTGCTGGAGCGTCAAGGCGATGCGATCCGCTTCCACCCCACCCTGCTGGAATTGGCGGCTCACTATCGTTTCGATCCCCGCCCGGTCGCGGTGGCGCGCGGCAATGAAAAAGGGCGCGTGGAGCGGGCCATTCGCTATGCGCGAGACAGCTTCTTTGCCGCCCGTCAATGGACCGATCTGGACGATCTCAACGCCCAGGCAGCGGCTTGGTGTGAGGGCCTGGCCGCTGATCGACCTTGTCCGGAAGATCGCTCAATCAGCGTACGCGAGGCCTTTGCCCAGGAGCAGCCCAAGCTGCTCGCCCTACCGGACAATCCGTTTCCCACCGACGAGCGCGAGGCGGTGCGTGTCGGTAAGACCCCCTACGTGCGCTTCGACCGCAACGACTACAGCATTCCCTTCACTCAGGTACGGCGCACGCTCACGGTGCTGGCCAGCCCCACCGAGGTGCGGGTCCTGGACGGGGCCGAGGTCATCGCCGCGCATGCGCGCAGCTACGATAAGGGCCAGCAGGTGGAGAATCCGGCTCACATCGCCGAGCTGGCGGCACGCAAACGCCAAGCGCGAGCGCATCGCGGCACCGATCGGCTCGCCCGGGCCGCACCCCACAGCGCCGAGCTGCTCAGCCGCGCCGCCGAGCGGGGCGATAACTTGGGCTCGATCACCGCCGCCCTACTGCGTCTGCTCGATCGCTACGGCGCCACCGAGCTCGAAGCGGCCATCGCCGAGGCCCTGGCCCGTGACGTGCCCCATCCCAACGCGGTGCGCTTGGCCCTGCAGCGGGTGCGCGAGCAACGCGACCAACCCCCACCGTTGCCGATCGCACTGCCGGCGGACCGGCGGGTGCGCGAGCTGGTGGTCTGCCCCCACAAGCTCGAGGACTACGATCAGCTCCAAGCCCACCCGGAGGACGACCATGAGCACCCCGGCCATCGATGATCCCCTCCTGGCGCGCGCCAAGGCGCTCAAGCTCTACGGCATGCTGGCCCATTGGGAAGAAATCGCCGAGACCGGCTCGATCACGTCCCTGATCCAGTGGGAGGAAGAAGAACGGGCGCGGCGTTCGCTCGAGCGTCGCCTCGCCAACGCCCACCTGGGCCGCTTCCGCGCCTTGGCCGACTTCGATTGGCATTGGCCCAAGCGCTGTGACCGCGAGGCCATCGAGGAGTTGATGGGCCTGGCCTTTCTCCAAGAGGCGGCCAACGCCATCTTGGTCGGTCCCAACGGCGTGGGTAAGTCCACCATCGCCCGCAACATCGCCTATCAGGCGGTGCTGGCCGGTCACACGGTGCTGTGCACCAGCGCCGCACAGATGCTCAACGAGCTGGCCGGTGCCGATGGCGACCATGCCCTACGTCATCGACTCTCGGTGTATGCGCGCCCGCGCCTGTTGCTGATCGATGAGATCGGCTATCTGTCCTACTCCAACCGCCATGCCGATCTGCTCTTTGAGATCGTCTCGCGTCGCTATCAAGAGAAATCCACCCTGGTGACCACCAACCGCCCGTTCTCCGAATGGGGCGAGGTCTTCCCCAACGCCGCCTGTGTCGTCTCTCTGGTCGACCGGCTCGTACACAACGCCGAGATCATTCAGATCGACGGCGAGTCCTACCGCCTCAAGGAGGCCAAGGAGCGCAGCGAGGCGCGGCGCAAACAGCGCGCGGTACGCAAAACCAAATCTCGCACCGATCCGTGATTCCCCTCAATGGAGGTTCCCATGCTCCCCGACCCCCACATCCCGCACTATTGGACGCCCGAACAGGCCTTGGCTGTCTACGAATGGCTCGACGAGCTGCACGAGCGCGTCTGGGACCAGTACGGCGAGCAAATCCAGCAATACTACCGCACCGAGCGCGGCGAGCACGACGATGCGCAGCCCGACCTCTTTGAGCTCGACGACGAGATTCCATTCTGAGACTTGCGCCAGACACTGATGCCAAGCGTCGAGATCGCGCATCTCCTCGCGCAAAACTCCCCACATCGTTCACCGTTTATGCGCAGGTTTGATCAACCGTCAACAGCTGGTGATCCTCAGCGATGGGGCCGGTCAGTTTGCCATCCTGCTGCACGCCTTGTGCTGGGTGCACGCCGAGCGCCTCGTGCACAAGCTGATCCCACTCAACGACACCCATCGCCTGGACCAGGAGCGGGTCCGAGACCAGATCTGGACGCTGTATGCCGATCTCAAGGCCTATCGGCGCCATCCCGATCCGGCGTTGGTGCCCGACCTGGAGGCACGCTTCGACGCCCTCTTCACGCAGCGCACGTCCTTTGAGACGCTCAACCAGACGCTCAAGCGGTTGCATGGGCACAGGGCCAAGCTGCTGCTGGTGCTGAGCCGCCCGGACATCCCGCTGCATACCAACAACAGCGAGGGCGATATTCGGGTGTACGTCAAATGGCGCAAGATCAGCGGTGGAACGCGCAGTGATCTGGGAAAGCGCTGTCGAGACAGCCTGGCCAGCCTCAACAAAACCTGCCGCAAGCTCGGCGTGTCGTTTTGGGACTATCTTGCCGATCGGATCGAACGATGCGCCTCAATTCCTCCATTAGCCGATATCATTCGCGACCGGGCAGCCGCTGTGTCTGCTAGGCCGTGACTTATTGAGAAGTTACAGACACAGGGGCTAAGCCGTTGTTTCCCATGCACTCTACCCCGGTCAGCTATCCCGGCGACGGCGCGGCTGCGGCACAGGATCGTAGCCGCCCTCGTGCCAGGGGTGGCATCGGGATATCCGGCGCGCTCCGAGCCAGAGACCGCGCAGCACGCCGTGCTTCTCGATGGCCTCCTGGGTATAGGCGGAGCAGCTGGGATAGTAACGGCAGTTGTTGCCGAGAAACGGGCTGATGAGCAGCGCATAGCCACGGATCAGCGCCGAGAAGGAGCGTCGCGCAAGCGCTGAGGCACGAGCCGGGAGACTCACGGCTCGCCCGCCTGGCCGCAGCGGGCACAACGTCCGGTCACCTCGACGATCCTGCGCTCCGGCGTAAACCCTTCGGCGGCTAGGAGCGCTCCCAGGCTGAGGTCCACCGCCCCGTCTTCCAGCTCTCGAACCTCTCCACAGGCGCGACAGATCAGGAATTGGCTCCGATGAGGCGCTCCGGGGTGGTGGCAGCTTACGTAGGCGTTGAGGCTCTCCAGGCGGTGCACCAGCCCCTGGGCGAGAAGGAACTCCAGCGCCCGATACACCGTCGGCGGTGCCGCTCCGGGTACGGCCCGCCTGAGATGGTCCAGCACCTCGTACGCGCCCGCTGGGCGGCCCAAGTCCGAGAGGATCTCGAACACCCGGCGGCGCTGCTCGGTCATGCGCACCCCGCGGCGGCGGCACAAGGCATCTGCCTGAGCCAAGAGGACCGATCGCCGCCTGACCGGATCCGTGCCCATCATTCCTTCCGGGCAGCCGACTGGGCGCGGTTGCGCCAGCGCCCCAGCGCCCGCAGTGCTGTCGAGCTCAGGGCGGTGGACAGGAGATACGCCGTCCCGGAGACCAGGATGATGGTCGCGCCGGCCGGCAGATCCGGCCCGTAGGAGAGTGCGAGGCCCGTGGTGGTCAGCAGCATGCCGATCACCACGGAGAGTCCCATCATCCGGCCCAGGGTATGCACGTACTGCCCGGCGATGGCGGCCGGCAAGGTGAGCAGGGCGATGACCAGGATCAGACCGACGACCCGGATCAGCAGCACCACGGTCACCGCTACCAGCGACAGCAGGAGGAGGTAGAGCAGGGTCACCGGGGTCCCGCGAAGCCGGGCGAGCTCCTCGTCGAACGCCACGGCCAGGAACTGCCTGTAGAGCAGGGTCACGAGGACGACCAGCAGCAGGTCGCCGCCCAGCATCACCCAGAGGTCGTGCCGGCGAACCATCAGGATGTCGCCGAACAGATAGGACATCAGATCCACGTTGTAGCCCGGTGTCCGGGAGATGAAGATGATGCCTGCCGCCATGCCGACGGCCCAGACCGCGCTGATGAGCGTATCCTCGTGCTCGCGCCATTGGAGGCTCACCCAGCCGACCAGCAAGGCCGCCGCCAGCGCGGCCGCCAGGGCACCGAGCATCGGACTCCAACCCAGGAACAAGGCCGCGCCCACGCCGCCCAGAACGCTGTGGGCTATCCCGCCGGCCAGGAAGCCGATCCGCTTCACCACGACGTAGCTGCCTACGACGCCGCAGGCCAGGCTCGCGAGCAGCCCCGCGATCAGCGCATTCTGCAGGAAGGCATATTGGTGAAGCGCCCCAAAGAATCCGCCCATGACCGTCTCCTCAACCGTGGCGGTGCTCGACCATATGGACGGCGGTTCCGTACAGGCGCTGGATCACCGCGCCGTCGATGCTGGCCGTCGAGTGGCACATGAGGGTGCGGTTGACGCACGCGACCCGCTCGACGTAGCGGGAGACGAAGCCCACGTCGTGGGACACGACAAGGATCGTCATCCGCCGATTCAGAACCTTGAGCAGGTCGAAGATATCGGTCTCCAGGCGCATATCGATGTTGGCGGTGGGCTCATCGAGCAGGAGCACCTCCGGATCGCAGGCCAGTGCCCGGGCAAGCAGGACCCGCTGCAGCTGCCCTCCGGAGAGCGTGTGCAACCGGCGTTTGTTCAGATCGGCGATCTGCGTGCGGTCCATGGCGCGGCGCGCCGCTTCTCTGTCGGCCCGGCGCCAGCCCCCGAGCATCGGGCCTTGCCCGAGCCGGCCCATGAGCACGGTCTGCTCCACGGTGATCGGGAAATCGCGGGCAAAGGGGGGATACTGCGGCACATATCCTGCGCGACGGCGCCCCTCCCGTGGAGACTGACCGAGCAGCCTGATGCGCCCGGAGTCGGGCGTGAGCAGGCCCAGGATGAGCTTGATCAGGGTGCTCTTGCCCCCGGCATTGGGCCCCACCACCCCGAGAAACTCCCCGGCCGGCACGGCAAGGCTCACGCCCTCGAGCACCGGTGGTCCCCCGTAGGAAAAGGACAGATCCTCGACCTCGATCGCGGGATGGGTGTGCATCAAGGTCCTTCCGCTATCTGGTCCGCCAGCGCGCGCAGGCTCGCCCCCACCTCATAGGCCAGGGGATCGACCGTAACCACCGTCGCCCCGATGGCGGCCGCAAGGGTGCGCGCGGCGCGCTGATCGAGCTGGGGCTGTACGAAGATCTTGCGGATGCCCTCGCGCCGGGCCCTCTCCACCGATGCAGCCAGGGTCCGCGGCCCGGGCGCCTTCCCCTCGTACTCCAGGGGGATCTGTTCTAGGCCGTACGCGTCGGCGAAATAGCCCCAGGAGGGGTGGAAGACCATGAAGGCCCGCCCCCGGAGGGCGGCTAGGCGGGTCCGGAGATCCCGATCCAGGGACGCCAGATCGCCTGCGAGCGCCTTGTCGTGCTGCCGGTAGAGACCCGCGTGCTGGGGGTCGAGCGCGGTAAGGCGGTCACGTACCAGGCCGGCCATGTGGATGAGATTGGCCGGACTCGTCCACACATGGGGGTCGCGCGCATCCTCGGTCTCATCCGGGTCGGCGTGCGTCGTCCCGACGCTCGGCCCGCCGACCATCCGCCCGGCACCCTCCATGGCGCGCAGGCGCAGCCCCTGGCGAACGTCCAGGACGGACATGTCCGGGTTGATTGCCCGGATTCGCTCGATCAGGGCCTGCTCAAACGGCACCCCGACCCGAACGTACAACCGTGCCCGGGCAAGCTCCGCCATCTGGCGCGGTGTGGGCTCGAAGGTGTGGGGGTCGCGCCCGGGGGCAACAAGCGTTCGTGTCTGCACCGCCTCGCCGCCTATCCGGTCGACGAGCCATTGCAGCGGCAGCACGCTGACCATCACCTCCTGGCGTGCGGCTGCCGAGAGACTGGGCCAGAGGCCCAACAGGGCGGGCAGCCAGCTGGCGAGCAGGACCCACGCCTTGGCCCACATGTCTCGCCGGACTCCTGCTGCGTGGCCCGCTCCGGCCGTATCTCCCGCGCGACCGTGCGTCCGGGTCTCCGGCGTACTGTCGAGTACGGCTGTGCGTGCGGACCGCCGCGCGTCTGCCCTGGCCGAGCATCTGGTACGTCGCCCGATGCATGCAAGGCAAAAAGGCGGGATCGGTTTCATCGAAAGGCCTCGGGAAAGGCGTTATGTTATAGCATTACAATTCGTCGCGCACCCCGCGGGGGGGACGTCGATCGACGCACACGCCGGGCGGCCGAATCGCCGCGGCTTGTTACAATGAATCCTCCACTTGGTGCGCCCATGAGCACGGGAAAGCTGATCCTGGCCCCCCTCGACCCCGATTCCCCGGCGCCTCCGGGCGAACAGGTCTTGGACTTCCTGCGCGAGGCCGGATTGATCGGGACCGCCCTGGACCCCGGACAGCGGACCTTCCTGGTCGGGGATGGATTTCTCGAGCTGGTCAGCTTCATGGGCTGCTCAGCGCACGTCGAGCTTGAGCCCCCGGCCTCCGGTGGCACGGACTTCTGCCACGTCTCCCTGCTCGGTCCTTTCGAGTCCGCCCGGCTCTTCGCGGGACGCAACACGACGCCGCCCCGCTGCCCGCGCTGCGGCGGGCGGCTGAGCGAGTGGCGGACACGCACCCTGGGGCCCCAGCTGAGCTGCGAGCGCTGCGGCGCGTCTTTGAAGCCCACCCAGCTGAATTGGCGACGCTCGGCGGGATTCGCCCGGCTCGCGGTGCAGGTGCATAACGTGTTTCCGAGCGAGGCGGTTCCCGTGCCCGGCCTAATGAAAGGCCTGGCCCGGCTCGGTGCCGGTGACTGGGGCTATTTCTACGTGCAGCCGGACGGCTGAGTGCCTTCGCCGATCAACGAGGGATCCGCAGGCCCTCGGGAAGCACAACCTGCAGGCTGATGGGCAGATGATCCGAGAGTGGATAATCGAGAACGCGGGCTTCCTTCACCTTCAGCGACTCCGAGACCAGGATGTGGTCGAGGGTGCGCATCGGCCGCCAGCTCGGAAACGTGCTCTCGTCGCAGGAGGGCTCCTGCAGCCCCGTGGCGTCGACAAACTGCTGCATCTCGGGTGCCTCGCACGGGCAGTTCATGTCGCCCATGACGATCACGTACGGGTACGGACGGACCAGGTCGCTGACGAATTCGAGCTGACGGTGACGTGCTCGGCGCCCGAGCGCGAGATGAACGATGCACACCGCCATCTGCTCCGCCGTCTCCCCGAATCGGCACAGCATCGCGCCCCGGCCCGGCATCCCCGGCAGCCTGTGCTCGGAGATCGCCGCGGGACGCAGGCGCGAGAGCAGCCCGTTGCTGTGCTGCGCGAAGGCGCCCAGGTTCCGGTTGATCTGCTTGTACCAGTGCGGGAAGTCCGCCCGGTGGGCCAGGTACTCGGTCTGGTCAACGAAGCCGCTGCGCAGGCTGCCCGCGTCGACCTCCTGGAGGGCGACCAGGTCGTAGTCCGCGACTAGCCCGGCGATGCGATTGAGATTCTCTTGCCTCTCGCGGTGAGGCAGGACGTGCTTCCAGCTCCGGGTCACGTAATGCCGATAGTAGCGGGTATCCACGCCGACCTGGATGTTGTAGCTGAGCAGGCGCAGCGCGTCGGCCACCACTGAGCCGAGCCGGGGCGCGGCCGACTCGACCAAGGTCCGTCTCAGGTCCACACCGGGAGTCCGCCCACCGCAATAAGCGCGACCCCGGTTTGTGACAGCGCCGACATTACTTGGCAGCCTTTTCTGCTCTCACCTTAGCAATGAGGAAATCGGTAACCGTCAGCGCTTCCTGGTAGCCGCCCGCATCGGCGGGGCTGGTCTTATAGCGACCGTCCACGACCAGGGCCGGGACGCCCTGGATCCCGTAGAGCAGCGCGAGGCGGGACGCTCGTTTGACGTCGGCCTGGACACTGAACGACTGCTTGGCGGCCCGGTAGGCCTTGAGGTCCACCCCTTGCTCGGCGAGCCAGGCCTCGAACTGCTCGGGCGTGCGCAGGTCGCGGTGCTCCTTGTGCATGGCGTCGAAGATCTTCTGCCGGAGCCCAGCCTCCTTGCCCATCGCTTGCAGGGCATAAAAGGCCTCCGCGTGCATCTGCACGTCGGGCCGCGCGAACATGGCAGGTACCCGGACGAAATCGACGTAGTCAGGCTTGTGCTGAAGCCACTTGGCGATCAGGGGCTCCATGTCGTAACAGTGGGGACAGCCGTACCAGAACACCTCCGTCACCTGGACCCGGTCGCCCTCGGCGCCCGGCTGGGGCGGGTCGATGCGCTGATACTGGGTGCCCTCTTTGTAGACGGGCTGGGAAGTGTCGGCCCCGGCCGTCAACGGCAGCAGGGCGAGCAGGCACAACGCCACGATCAATCTTCTCATTGCCACTCCTTTTGGCCCGCCGGGCGGGCAGCAGATGCCATCAGAATAACCGATTACCCCCCGGGTCGGACCAGACGCGACCGAGGAAGTTCGCTTGGCACCTGCGCGGGGTATAAACGGAAAGGGCGGCCGAAGCCGCCCCCGTTCGGTTCGGCGAGCACTCGTACCCTCAGCGCAGGCCCTGCACGTATTGTGCCACGGCCTCTATTTGGGCGGCGGTCATCTTGCCGGCTACGGTGCGCATCATCTGGTTTGGATCGTTCGAGCGAGCCCCCGCCTTGAAGTCCTTCAGCTGCTTGGCCACATAATCCGCCTGCTGGCCCGCCAGCGATGGGAAGCGGGCAGCGGCATTGCCTGCGCCGTCGGGCCCATGGCACCCCATGCACGCGGCTACACCGGTAGCCGCATCCCCCCCCCGATACATCTTTTGACCGACGGCGATCTTGTCGGCCGCGGCCGTGCCGGGGCTTCGGGTCTGGGTGGCGAAATAGGCCGCGACGTCGGCCACGTCCTGGTCGCTGAGGAGTGCCGCCTGGGCGCTCATCAAAGGGTCCTTCCGCGCCCCGGACTTGAAATCCCGGAGCTCTTTGAGAAGGTACTCGGGGTGCTGACCGGCCAGCTTCGGCCAGATCGGGTTGACACTGTTGCCGTCGGCGCCGTGGCAGGCAACGCAAACCGTGGTGGCCTTGGTCTTGCCGGCGTCGACATTGCCGGCAGCCTGGGCTGCGCCGACGCAGACCGTAAGGCTGACCGCAAGGGGGAGGGCGAGTTTCTTCATGCCGGCACCTGCTACTCGATTCGGTGAGAGGAATGGGGGAGGCCGCCACACCTTGGGTGCGGCGGCCTCGAGGGACGAGGCCTCGGGTTACTTGGCGTTGTCGACCATGTACTGGATGGCCGCTTTCAGCTCGTCATCGGTGCAATCCGCGCAGGTGCCCTTGGGCGGCATGGGGATCATCCCAGCCGGGCTCTTGTACCCGTCCTTGACGTGCTGGAACAGCGTGTCCATACCCTGGGCGATGCGCGGGGCCCAAGCTGCCTTGTCACCGAGGTGGGGCGACTGCGGGATACCGGGCGTGCCGTGGCACACATGGCAGAAGGTGTCGAAAACCTGCTTGCCGTCCCGTGCGAAGACAGAGCTCACAGGAGCGGCCATCAGCATGGCTGCCGCAACAACAACGATCTTCTTCATCTTTGACTCCTAACGTAATTCGGAAACCGTTCTCACGCCGCCGAGCCCCGGGTCTAGCCCAGGCTGCTGGTTAGAGGCGCACAATAGAGCCGCGGTTTTATAACAGAGAGGGCCCCGGGGGTCAACTCTGTGCAACAGGCACTTGAACGCAAGTTGCGGTATCAAAAGCATTTTTTGAAAATTCGTCCATTTGCGTCGCGCCCGGTTCAGTCCACCGTTGCCAGGGGCGCAGGAGTTTGACCGATCGGGCTTGTCGGCGCCCCTCGCCCGGAATTACCTTATATCCATGAGTGCTGAGCAAAGGGTCTGCGTCTACTACGGAGAGGCCCTGGCCCGCTACGGCTTCGGCGCGGGCCACCCCTTTGGTCCCGATCGCCTGACCGCGTTCGGACGCCTGTTAGAGGAGCGGGGTCTCGCCGCGCGGGTAAAGATCTGTCCACCGGTGCAGGCCGAGCGCGCCGCGCTCGAGCGCTTCCACACCCGCGAGTACGTCGAGACCCTCGCGACCCTGTCGGCGCTCGGCGAGGGCTTTCTCGATTACGGTGACACCCCGGCGTTCCCGGGCGTCTACGAGGCTGCCGCCACCGTTGCGGGCAGCGTGCTCGACGGCATCAGGCGCCTGATAGAGGGCGACTGCCGGCGGGTCTTCGTGCCAATCGCCGGCCTGCACCACGCTCGGCGCGACCGGGCCGCCGGGTTCTGTGCGGTCAACGATTGCGGGATCGCCATCGAGACGTTGAGGCAGATTTATGGCGTAAAACGCATCGCGTACGTGGACATAGACGCCCACCACGGCGACGGGGTGTTCTACGCCTTCGAGTCCGATCCGGACCTCTACTTCGCCGACCTGCACGAGGACGGGCGCTACCTGTACCCCGGCACCGGGAGCCTGCTGGAAACCGGCCGCAATACCGCCCGTGGCCACAAGCTCAACGTGCCCATGCCGCCGCGGGCCGGTGACCAGGTCTTCCTGCAGGTCTGGGAAGCCGTGGAGGCATTCGTCGACCGCTGCGACCCCGAGATCATTCTGCTGCAGGCCGGGGCCGACAGCGTTGCCGGAGACCCGATCACCCACCTCGCCTACACAACGGCCGTACACGCCCACGTCGCCCGCCGGCTCTGCGTCTTGGCAGACCGTCACTGCGACGGACGGATCCTCGCCATGGGTGGGGGCGGTTACAATCGCACCAACCTGGCGCGCGCCTGGTGCGCGGTGGTCGGGGCCTTTCTCGGCGACTGAGCGCAGCCCGTCGGGGCTCGCTCGCGACTCGATCAGGGGGCGTCCCCGACGCGCGGCGCCCCTCCGATCTCCTCTTTGCGAAGCAGCAGATCCACGGGGAAATGACAGCTGAAGGTCGAGCCTTCGCCCTCCCGGCTCGCAATGCGCAGTTCCGCGCCGTGGCGTGACAGCACGTGCTTGACAATGGCGAGGCCCAGGCCTGTCCCCCCGGACTGGCGCGAGCGCCCCTTGTCCACCCGATAGAACCGCTCCGTGAGACGCGGTACGTGCTCGGCGTGGATGCCGGGGCCGTCGTCGGTCACGGAGAGGATCGCACCCAGATCTTCCCGGCCCCAGAACACCGAGACCTGGGTGCCCGCGGGCGTATGGATCACCGCATTGAACAGCAGGTTCGCCAGCACGCTGCGCAGCTCGCCTTCGTTGGCCTGGAGCAGCAGGGAGCGATCCGCGTCGAGCTCGAAGCGATGGGCTCGACTGGCACTCAGGACCCGCGCGTCGGTCAGGGCCTGCTCGGCGAGTGCAGAAACATCGAGGGGGGCCAGATCGCTCGCCTTCTCGTCCAGCTCCAGCCGCGAGAGGGTCAGCAGATCCTCGGTGAGGGTCTGCATGCGCCGGGTCTGGTGCTGCATCAGCTCCAACGGGCGACGCCCGAGCCTGTCGGGTGACTCCTCGCACAGCATGTTCTCGAGGAAACCGCTGATCACGGTCAGTGGGGTGCGCAGCTCGTGGGAGACGTTCGCCACGAAATCGCGCCGGATCTGGTTGAGGTGATAGACTTTCGTGACGTCGCGCCCGACGATCAGCCGTTGCTTTTTCTTGCCGCCGAATGGCGCGATGTGCACCGAAAGCACCAGGGCCTCGTTCTCCGGGCACATACACTCGAGGGCGCGGCCGTAGTCGGCCGCTTCGATCAGGTCCTGGATCAGGGGGTACAACGAAATCTGCGAGACGGGTCGGCCATCGTCCTCGGGCCAGGCAATGCCAAGCAACGAGCGGGCGGCCGGATTGCACCAGTCGATACGTTGTTGGCTATCCAGCAGGACCAGCGCATCCGGGACTGCGGTGGCCGCCTCACGGAACCGGGCTGCGAAGCGCGCCAGGCCGCGCTTGCGCTTGCGGCTGCGGCTCTGCAGCCTGGCCAGATCCCGGTATATCTCTCCCCAGAGGCCGCGGGGAAAGGGCTCGGACAGGCGGCGATGCCGCCGTATCAGGGCCACCAGTTCTTGGCGCCGCCTCAGCTCATAGGCCAGGCAGGCCGCCGTGGCTAACCAGAGCCCGGGCCAGGCGTTGCCAAGGAGCGCGCCCAAGGCCGCTCCGATGCCCAGCACCGCCCCAATGATCAACAGCTCCCCGATCATGGCCCTCTGCCACTCCTCCGGATGACGGTCCCGACAGCGCTCGCCGCGCTATGTTACCGAAAGTGCCCTCATGCAAAGGTGACAGTGAGGGTCTGTGCCGGTCCAATCGTTTCGCATCACCCGGCGCGGCGGCGGGGCGATTGGCATACCGGCGACCCCCTTCTACGCTCAGAGTAGGCAAGACGATGGGAGCCCGGAGGCATGCCCGACAACCAGGGACCGCCCGATTCCAGGCAAAGCTGGGCCTTCTTCGCCCTGATCGTGCTTTTTCTGCTGATGCTCTTTCTCGGTCGTTGGGAGCAACCGGGCGAGCGAAGCTACGAGATCCCTTACAGCCAGTTCAAGAGCCTGATCGATGAGCACAAGATCGCCGAAGTCGCTTTCGCGGCCGACCGGGTCAGTGGGCGTCTGGGCGCACCCCGGCCGATGGGCCCCCACGGCGAGATCGGGAGCACGTTTCACACGCGGGTGCCACAGTTCGGGGACTCGGACCTGCTGCCGGCACTGGAGAAGGCCGGTGTGACCGTCCGGGTGGAGAGTCCGGAAAGCCACTTCGAGTGGAGTACGCTGCTGTTGGCGCTTGCCCCCTGGGCGCTCATCATCGGGGTCTACGTCTGGTTCATCCGGCGGATGACCCGCAATCTCCCCGGTGGATTGGGCGGGGGCGGCGATCTTAAGCGATTCCTCGGCCCCCCCGGCCAGAAGGCCAAGACCCCGGACGTGACCTTCGCCGATGTCGCCGGCCAGGAGAGCGCCAAGCGCGAGGTCAGCGAGCTCGTCGACTATCTGCGCGATCCCGAGCGATTCCGCCGCGTCGGCGCCGACGTACCGCGGGGTGTGCTGCTCATGGGTCCGCCGGGCACAGGCAAAACCCTGCTCGCCAGGGCCCTGGCCGGCGAGGCGGGGGTCCCCTTCTTCACTATCTCGGCCTCCGAGTTCATCGAGGTGTTCGTGGGGGTGGGCGCTTCCCGGGTCCGAAAGCTCTTCGAGTCTGCCAAGCAGAGCTCACCCAGCATCATGTTCGTCGACGAGCTCGACAGTGTCGGGCGCACCCGAGGGACCGGCCTCGGGGGTGGCCACGACGAGCGCGAGCAGACCCTTAACCAGATCCTTGCGGAGATGGATGGGTTCGAGGGACACGAGGCGGTGATCGTCATCGCCGCCACCAACCGCCCGGACGTTCTCGACCCCGCGCTGCTGCGCCCCGGGCGTTTCGACCGCCACGTGGTGCTCGACCTGCCTGACAAGAGCGAGCGCCAGGCCATCCTCAAAGTGCACACGCGCAAGATCCCTCTGGCGGAGGACGTGGACCTGGCCAAGGTTGCGGCGGGCAGCCCCGGCTTCTCGGGCGCGGACATCAAGAACCTCGCCAACGAGGCGGCCATCGCGGCAGCCCGGGTCGGCAAGCTGCGGGTCGGCATGGCTGAATTCGACGAGGCACGGGACAAGCTGCTGCTGGGCACCGCCCGCTCGCTCAGCTTCCAGCCCGAAGAGCGCCACCGCCTCGCCGTCCACGAGAGCGGGCATACCCTGGCGGCTCATTTCCTGCCCGACACCGATCCCCTGTACAAGGTCACCATCCTGCCGCGCGGGCGCGCCCTGGGGGGGACTCAGCTGTTGCCAGAGGTCGAGCGCCACACCCTGCCCGAGGACTACCTGAAGGACTGCCTGGCTCTGATCCTGGGCGGACGGGCCGCCGAGAGGCTGCTGCTCGGCACCGTGAGCTCAGGCGCCGACGACGACATAAGCAAGGCCACCGCCCTCGCGCGCTCCATGGTGGCCCGCTGGGGCATGGCCGAGAGCGTCGGCCCCGTGGATCTGCGAGACAGCGAGGAGCATCCTTTCCTTGGCCGCGAGATAGCCCAGCCGCGTCACTTCAGCGAGAGCTCGGCCCAGGCGGTGGACGAGGCCGTGCGGGCGTTGCTCCTCGATGCCGAACGGCGGGTTGCGGAGATCCTGCAGAGCCATCGCGCCGACCTGGAGCGGCTGGTTGAGGCCCTGGAGAGGGACGAGACCCTGCAGCGCGAGCAGATCGAGGCCTGCCTGAGGCCTGCCGCCGCGGAACCGGCGGCCAGCCTAGGGTGATGTCGGCGCATCGGCATTCCGAGCGGCGCCTTGCTCAGCCGGGACAACCTCAAGGTCGGGCGGATATCCCACTCGGGCGGTGAATCAGGAAGGTGAAGGATCGCCCTGCCGACCGAGCCAATAGATCGCCTTTTCCGTGACCACGCCATCGACGCGGACATCCCAGGGACGGTGCTCGATAAGGCTGACCTTCTGGCACTCATGGGCGACGCCGATCAGCTTGGGTTTCTTCCAGTGCCTGCGCAGTCGCCGATACGCGAAAGTTCTGTCGTAGAACCCGCCACCCATACCGAGCCGGTTCCCGTCTTCGTCGAAGCCCACTAGCGGCATCAGGACCAGGTCGAGCCCCCAGGGATCCACGGGTCTGCGGTGCCGGTGGTCCGGCTCGCCGATGCCGAAGCGGTTACGATTCAAGCGGTCGCCGGGGCGAAATTCGCAGAGCCAGAGCGCGCGCTGGGGGTAGGCCCGCAGCACAGGAAGAAACACCTGTTTGCGGCACCGAAAGGCTTGGGTCATCGCGGGTCCGAGATCGACCTCGCCGTCTTCGCTCAGGTAAAACGCGATCCGGCGGCAGGCCCGGAGCATGAGCGAAGCGCCCAGCAGTTGCGCTACCCGTCGCGCATGACGGCGCTGCTCCGCGGCGGGCAGACTCCGCCGGGCCCGCCGCAGGCGGCTGCGTACGGACCGAAGGTCAGCCATGGCGAGGGAGGGTAGAAATGAAGAGGGGCATCCTCCGCTCGCGCCGTCGCCGACTTCGTTCTTGAACCGGTCGGTTCAAGTGGGTGCGTAGGGTGGAGCTTCAGGCTTTCCGCCCCGCAGGGCGGACATGCTCACCAGCGCCACCTTCGGCTCCCTGGGCAAGAATTAGGCTCAAGAAAATACCCAGTCGGCTAACGCACACAGCAGGGGATGCCCGTAAAGTTAGGCTAACCCCTTTTGCGTTAAAGTTCCAGCTGATTCGTGGCGCCGAGCGCGCGCTCTATACGGTCCTGGAGGTCGCGCAGGCGTTTGTTAATAGCGTCGCCCTGTTGATCGCGCGCCGAACGCTGAAGCAGCAGCTCGTGGGAGAGGTTCAAAGCCGCCATGACGGCGATGCGCTCGGCGCCGATGACACGCCCGGCGCGCCGAATCTCCCGCATTCTTTCATCGAGCTGTCGCGCCGAGGCGAGCAGACTGTCGCGCTCGCTCTCCGCGCAGGCGATGCGGTACTCTTTGTCCAGGATGATGATGGACACCGGGTTGGCGTTGTCGCTCACGTTCCGGATTCCATCCCTTTCAAGCGGGAAATGATGGCTTCCACACGGTTGCGTGCAAGCTCGGTCTTCTTGATCAGGGCAGCCCGCTCGGCCACCAGGTTGTCCTGACGGCTCTTGAGCGAGCGGTTCTCTTCCTTCAGGTGGGCGCAGGCGCGGATCAGCTCGTCGACCTGGGCTTCCAGCCGTTTCAGGTCTCTTTCGGTAAGATCAATGGATTCCTGGCTCGCCATTCGCCCAATATAGAGGGCGGCATTCCGGGGGTCAACGTCGCCTCCGCGTGCTATCATGACCTGTCTATTGAGGCCCCGAGCACCCCCTCGTCGAAGCCCTGTCTTGCCCTTGCAGAATGGACCGAACGGCTGATCCCAGGCTCTTCCAGCGCATCGGACGCCAGCTTGCCGCCGCGGATATCGAAGCCGAGCCGTCCGAGGTCCACGGCGTGCTTTGCGGGCTGCTCTGTGCCGGGAGGCCGGATGCCTTGGATCGGTGGTTGGACGAGCTATTTGCTGGGGCGGTCTCCGGGGATCTCCTGGTACAGGAGTGCAAGGACGCACTGCGCAAGCTATATCGCGATACGCTCGCCGATATCGACGATCCCGGCCTCGGGTTCTCCCTGCTGATCCCCGACGAGCATCACAGTGTGCGCGAGCGCACGGCCGCGGTCAGGGGCTGGTGCGAGGGATTTCTCTATGGTCTGGGGATCGCGGGGATCGCGGGGATCGCTCGGGATCGGGATCTGTCCGCCGAAACCCGGGAGGCCTTGAACGACTTCTCCGAGATCACGCGGGTCGACGTTGATCAGGTGACCGACAGCGAGGCCGATCAGGAGTCGCTCATCGAGCTCACCGAGTTTCTCTGGGTCGCCGCCATGCTGATCCGGGAAGAGCTGGCCCCGGTTTGAGGGACGGTGCATGAACGCGCCCGAATTCAAGCGCCGTCGACGCCAGCTCATGCGGATGATGGGCCGGAACAGCGCGGCGATCATTCCCGCGGCGCCGACCCAGATCAGAAATCGCGATGTCCACCACCCCTATCGCCCCGACAGCGACTTCTACTATCTGACAGGGTTTCCCGAGCCGGACGCGGTGGCCGTGCTGATTCCGGGCCGCAAGTCCGCCGAGTATGTCCTGTTCTGCCGTGAGCGAGACCCGGGGAAGGAGGCATGGGACGGCGCGCGCGCCGGCCAGGAAGGGGCGATCGAACGTTACGGTGCGGACGACTCCTTTCCGATCGGCGACCTTGATGACATCCTCCCCCGGATGCTGGAGGACCGCGAGCGTGTGTTCTACGCCATGGGCTGCAATGCCGATCTCGATCGCCGCCTTCTGGATTGGGTCAACCGGCTGCGTGCCCAGTCCCGCTCCGGTGTCCATCCGCCCTTGGAGTTTGTCGCGCTGGACCATTACCTGCATGACATGCGTGTCTACAAGAGCCGGGCGGAGATCAAGACCATGCGCGAGGCCGCGCGTATCTCCAGTCGCGCCCATCGGCGCCTGATGGCGACTTGCCACCCAGGGTTCGCCGAATATCAGCTCGAGGCCGAATTCGTGCACGAGTGCACCCTCGCGGGGGCGCGCTTCCAGGCCTATCCGTCGATCGTCGGCGGTGGCGCCAATGGATGCATCCTGCACTACCGCGACAACTGCGACCTGTTGCGCGACGGCGATCTGGTGCTCGTGGATGCCGGTTGCGAGGTGGGATACTACGCCTCCGACATCACGCGCACCTATCCCGTCAACGGGCAGTTCAGCGACGCACAGAAGGCCCTCTACGAGCTCGTCCTCGAGGCCCAGGCGGCGGCCATCGAGCAGGTCAGGCCGGGCAACCATTGGGACGATCCGCACCAGGCGGCGGTGCGTGTGATCACCAAAGGGCTGGTCGGCCTCGGCCTGCTGAAGGGGCGGCTGCCCACGCTCATTAAGGACGAGGCATACAAACGTTTCTACATGCACCGCACCGGTCATTGGCTGGGGATGGATGTGCACGACGTGGGCGAGTACAAGATCGACGGCGAGTGGCGGATCCTGGAGCCCGGCATGGTGCTCACGGTCGAGCCCGGTATCTACGTCCCCGCCGGCAGCAAGGGCGTGGCGAAGAAGTGGTGGAACATCGGGATCCGCATCGAGGACGACGTTGCTGTCACCAAGGATGGGTGCGACGTGCTCTCAGCGGACGTACCCAAGTCTGTCGCCGAGATCGAGAGCCTGATGGCCGGCGCAGTGCCCGGCCGGCGGCGGTGAAGGACGCAGGAGTGCCCAGATCAGGCAAAGCCCGAGCGGACCGGACGCCCCCTGCGCCGGAGACGGATTACGACGTGCTCATCGCCGGAGGTGGCATGGTGGGAGCGAGCCTGGCGCTTGCCCTGGGCGGACGGGGTCTGCGCCTGGGTGTGGTCGAGGCCCAGCCTTTCGACGCCGCGATCCAGCCGAGCTACGACGACCGGGCCATCGCGCTGGGCTATGGCAGCCGGCGGATACTGGAGGCGATCGGCGTCTGGCCGCGGCTGGCGGGGGTCGCGGAGCCCATCGTGCGCATCCATGTCTCCAATCGGGGACATTTCGGGCTCACTCGGCTGGACCGCGGCGAAGAGGCCGTGGACGCGCTCGGCTATGTGGTGACCGGCCGTGAGCTGGGTGCGGCGCTGCTGCCGGCCCTGGACGAGGCCGAAGGCCTACGGCTGCTGTGCCCGGCGCGCATTCGCGGCCTGCGGGTCGGGCCCGATCGGGTCGAGGTCGACCTCGACGACGGCGCGGGACCGCTGCGGGCCCGTCTGTTGGTCGCCGCCGACGGGGGCCGCTCGCAGATTCGCGAGCTGCTCGGCATCGCCGTGCGCGAATGGACCTATGGCCATCACGCCCTGATCGCCAATCTGACGCCGGAGCGCTCCCACGGGGGCACCGCCTTCGAGCGTTTCACCGACACCGGGCCGCTCGCTATGCTGCCCATGAGCGAGGGGCGGTGCGCGCTGGTCTGGACCCTCGGCGATCAGGATGTCGAATCGGTGATGGCCCTCGACGACGCGACCTTTCTCGCCCAGGTGCAGGAGCGGTTCGGCTACCGTCTCGGGCGCCTTCGCCAGGTCGGCCGGCGCTCGGCATACCCCTTGCGCCAGGTCTATGCGAGGGAGCAGGTGCGCCCCCGAGTCGTCCTGATCGGCAACGCCGCGCACACCGTACACCCGGTCGCGGGGCAGGGCTTCAACCTGGGGATACGCGATGTCGCCGCGCTGGCCGAGGTGATCGCCGGTGCGCTGGTGCGGGGCGAGGATATCGGAGACTTGGGGGTCCTCGATCGCTACACCGCTTGGCGCCGTTCCGATCACCGGCGCGTCTTGCTCGCCACCGACGTGCTCGCCCGTCTGTTCATCAATCCACTTCGGTCGGTAGCCGTCCTGCGCAATCTCGGTATGCTCGGCATCGATCTGATACCCGCCGCAAAGCACCTGCTCGCCCGCCAGGCGATGGGTCTGAGCGGGCGTCTGCCGCGGCTTGCCCGAGGGATCGGCCTTGACTGAGCAGGATTCGGGGACAGCGGAGGTCTTCGACCTGGCCATCGTGGGCGGAGGCATGGTGGGCGCGGTCCTGGGTTGCGCTCTGGGCCGGGAGGGGTTCAAGGTCGCCGTGATCGATCCGCACGAGCCCCAGCGGCGCTGGCCGGCCGACGAGGTCGATCTGAGGGTTTCCGCGCTGACGCGATCCTCCCAGCGGATTTTGCAGAATCTGGGTGCCTGGGAGCGGATGGTCGCTCTCGGGGTGAGCCCTTATAGGGAGATGCGTGTCTGGGACGCCTCTGGCCGTGGCAGCATCCACTTCGATGCTGCGGATCTCGGTGAGCCCGACCTGGGGCACATCGTCGAGAATCGCGTGACCCGGCTGGCGCTGTGGGAGGGTCTGGAGGCGCTGCCGGGCGTGCGCCTGTTCTGTCCCTCCGGCGTGGCTGGAATCGATCTCGGGGCGGTGCGCTGCAGGCTCGATTTCGAAGACGGCGGTACCATCGAGGCCCGGCTGGTGGTCGGTGCAGACGGGCGGGGATCGCGGGTGCGCGAGCTGGCCGGCATCGCCACCCACGGCTGGGGTTACGACCAGCATGCGGTGGTGGCTACCGTCGCGCCGGAGCTCTCGCACCGGGAGACCGCGTGGCAGCGCTTCCTACCGACCGGCCCGCTGGCATTCCTGCCGCTGTGCGAAGGGCGCTGCTCCATCGTCTGGTCCACCTCGCCCGCAGAAGCCCAGCGACTGCTCGCCCTGGACGACGACGCCTTCTGCGATGAGCTCACCGACGCGAGTGCAGCGGCGCTGGGACGCATCCGTGGCACCGGTCCCAGGGCGGTGTTCCCGCTGCGCTTGCAGCATGCCGACAGCTATGTTGGGCCGGGTCTGGCCCTGGTCGGCGATGCCGCACACGCCGTCCACCCTTTGGCTGGCCAGGGCGTGAACCTCGGCTTTCTCGATTCAGCCGCCCTGGCCGAGGTCTTGTGCGATGCCCGCGCGGCGGGCAGGGACTGGGCGGAGCTCTCGACGCTACGGCGGTATGAGCGCGCGCGCAAGGGAGGGAATCTTTCGATGCTCGCGGCCATGGACGGATTCAAGCGGCTGTTCGGGGTGGACAACCCGGCCTTTGCCCTGTTGCGCAATCTGGGACTGGATCTCGTCGACGCCTCCGGGCGGCTGAAGGCCATGCTGGCCCGCCGGGCTATGGGTCTGACCGGCGAGCTCCCCCGCCTCGCGCGGCCCTGGCGTCCCGGTCCCCAGTGACGCGAACGACCGCGGGGTCCTTGGGGCTTTGCTTGGCAGGTCTCCGGGGCATGGTTATAGTCGGGCCTCGATCAAAGCCCCGCGGGAGCGACCGGCCAATCGAGCCGACGCCGAAGGCGCAATCCCGCCCAGAATGGTTCAGGCAAAGGGACCGCGGGAAACGGGACGTTTGTCCGGCTTGGGGCGGCGCACCGGCAAGCCGCAAAGCGGTAGTGAGAGTGGCCGCCTGACAGGCGGCCCACCGATCGGGCAGGGCGGTGCGGATTCCGCACCGCTTCAAACTTTCAGGTTTCGGACAGAGGGGCGGCACGGGGACTTGCCCCGTGCCGCCTTTTCTTTTCACAGATCGGAGACGGCGATGGGCCGCAAAACCGCCCTGTACGACGCACACCTCGCCATGGGGGCGCGTATGGTCCCGTTCGGAAGCTGGGACATGCCATTGCACTATGGCTCCCAGATCGAAGAGCACCATGCGGTGCGCCGCGCCGCCGGGATGTTCGACGTGTCGCACATGCAGGTGCTGGACCTGCAAGGGAGCCGCACTCGGGATTTCCTGCGTCGTCTGCTCGCCAACGACGTTGCCAAGCTGACCGTTCCGGGCAAGGCCCTGTACAGCTGCATGCTCAACGAGCGGGCAGGGGTGATCGATGATCTGATCGTCTACTTGCTCGCCGAGGACTGCTTCCGCATGGTGGTCAACGCCGGCACCGCTGAGAAGGACCTGGTCTGGATCGGCCACCAGGCCGCCGCTTTCGCGGTAGCGGTGGTCCCTCGCAACGACTTGGCGATGATTGCGGTACAGGGGCCGGAAGCCCGGGTCTTTGCGCTTCCCCTGTTGCCCCGGGCGCTGCAGGGACCGGCTGCAAACCTGAAGCCTTTCTTTGCCACCCGCAGCGAGAACTGGATGGTGGCCCGGACCGGATATACCGGGGAGGACGGGTTCGAGATCATGCTGCCGAGCGCCCAGGCGGAGCCGCTCTGGCGTGCCCTGGCAGCGGCCGGAGTCCGCCCCTGCGGCCTGGGGGCCCGCGATACCCTGCGACTCGAGGCCGGCATGAATCTGTACGGGTCGGACATGGATGAGGACACCTCGCCGCTGGAGGCGGGGCTGGGCTGGACGGTGGCCTGGGAGCCCCCGGAGCGCCGTTTCATCGGGCGTGATGCCCTCGAGGCGCGACGCGCCGGCCCTGTATCGGCTACATTCGTCGGTCTGGTGCTCCAGGATCGGGGCGTCTTGCGCAATCACCAGAAGGTATTCAAAGGCGAGATCCAGGTTGGCGAGATTACTTCGGGTGGGTTCTCGCCGACCCTGGAGCGGGCCATTGCCTTTGCGCGGGTGAACGGGGATATTGGCGAGTCGGTCGAGGTGGACATCCGGGGCAAGCGCTTGACGGCGCGGGTCACCCGGCTGCCCTTCGTCCGCCACGGGGAGCGATGCGCGCAGCTTTGATGCCGGGCCCGGGCCCGGACGCTCGCGCAGTTGGCAGCCAGAGGATAGCGACCATGAGCGAAATGCCCAGCGATCTGAAGTACACCGAGTCCCACGAGTGGGTGCGCGACGACGGCGCCGATATCGTCACTGTGGGCATTACCGATCATGCCCAGGAGTTGCTCGGCGATCTGGTGTTCGTCGAGCTTCCCGAGGTCGGAAGCTCCGTGGAGCAGGGGGGTGAGTGCGCCGTGGTCGAATCCGTCAAGGCGGCCTCCGATGTGTACAGCCCGGTGGCGGGGGAGGTCGTCGAAGTGAACCTCGCCCTGGTGGATGCGCCCGAAGCCATAAACCAGGCCCCTTACGGTGATGGTTGGATTTTCAAGGTCAAGGTCTCGGACCGGTCCCAGCTCGCCGGCCTGCTCGATGCCGCCGGATACGGCGCGGTGGTGCAGGCCGAAGAGCACTGACCCCGGGTCATGCCGTTCATTCCGCATACCGAGGAAGATGTCCGGGAGATGCTGGAGGTGATCGGCGTCTCCGGCGTCGAGGCCTTGTTCGCGGAGATCCCCCCAGAGCTGCGCTGCGGCACGCTGGAGGCCATTCCCCCGGGCATGTGCGAGATGGACGTGGGGGCCTTGATGGCGGCGCGCGCCCGGGCGGACGGCGAGCCGGCCTGCTTCATAGGAGCCGGTGCCTACGACCATCATATCCCGGCCGCGGTCTGGCAGATCGCCACCCGCGGAGAGCTCTACAGCGCCTATACGCCCTATCAGGCCGAGGCTAGCCAGGGCACCCTGCAGCTGCTGTACGAATACCAGTCGATGATGACGGCGCTGACGGCGATGGACGTGTCCAACGCCTCGCTCTACGACGGTGCCTCCGCCCTGGCCGAGGCGGTGTTGATGGCGGTGCGCTCCAACCGCAAGTCCCGGTCCCACCGGGTACTGGTGCCTCGGGCCCTGAGCCCGGCCTACCGCTCGACGGTGCGCAGCATCGTCAACAGCCAGGGCATAGAGCTCGTCGAGATCCCATTCGACCATGTGACTGGTGCCACCGACCTGAGCGCCCTCGAGGGCCAAGCGGGCGAAGACTTCGCCGCGCTGGTGATCGCGCAGCCGAACTTCTTCGGCGTCCTGGAGGACGTGGACGCCCTGACCGCCTGGGCGCGGGCCAACGACGCCCTGGCCATCGCCCTGGTCAACCCCCTGAGCCTGGCGTTGCTCGAGCCCCCGGGCGTCTGGGGCGGGCACGGCGCGGACATCGGCTGCGGAGAGGGCCAGCCACTCGGGGTGCCGCTCTCCTCCGGAGGACCGTATTTCGGATTCATGTGCTGCCGCCAGGAACTTGTCCGGCAGATGCCCGGGCGCATCGTCGGGCGCACCTTGGATACCGAAGGCAAGACGGGCTTCGCCCTGACGCTGCAGGCCCGGGAGCAGCACATCCGCCGCTCCAAGGCGACGTTCGAACATCTGCACCAATCAGGGGCTGATGGTGACCGCCGCTACCATCCACATGGCGCTGCTGGGTGCCGAGGGCCTGGAGCGCGTGGCGGTCGCCTGCCACGAGCGAACGGCCGAGCTGGTGCGCCGGCTCACCGCCATCCCGGGGGTCGAGGCACTGTTCTCCGGCCCGGTGTTTCACGAGCAGGCCCTGCGGATCGCCGCGCCCGTTGCGGACGTCCTGCGGTCGCTGGCCGCCCATAACCTGCTGGGCGGCTATGATCTCGCCGCGGATTATCCGGAGCTGGGCAACGCCCTGTTGATCTGCGCGACCGAAAAGCGGACTCCCGAAGAGCTCGCGGCTTTCGCGCAGAAGCTCGACCGAGTGCTCAAGACGCGCACCGAAGCCCGCTGTCCCGTCCAGCCCAAGATCTGAGCGGGCGGGCCCATATCCTTCTGTCAGTGACCAGAACCAGAGAGAGGAGACCAGAACTATGGCCGCAATTACCCTCAAGGGAAATGTCTGTCACACCAACGGCTCTCTGCCCGCTGTCGGCAGCCAGGCGCCGGATTTCAAGCTCGTCGATGCGGGTCTGGCGGACCGCAGCCTCGCCGACTTCGCGGGCAAGAAGAAGCTGATCAGCATCGTGCCCAGCCTGGACACGGGTGTCTGCGCCAAGTCCACGAAGATCTTCAATGAGCGGCTCGGTGACCGGGATGAGGTGGTGGTTCTGGTGGTCTCCGCCGACCTGCCGTTCGCTCAGGGACGCTTCTGCGGCGCCGAGGGTATCGAGCACGCCAAGACGTTGAGCATGATGCGCTCGCGTAACTTCGCCAAGGATTACGGCGTGCTCATCGTGGACGGCCCCCTCGCCGGCATCACGGCCCGCGCGGTGGTGGTGCTCGACGCGGCCGACAAGGTCGTCTATGCGCAGCTGGTGCCGGAGATCGGTACCGAGCCGGACTACGACAAAGCGCTGGCCGCACTCTGAGGAATTGCAGGCCGGGACTTGCGCGCCGGGGAAGGCGCAGCGTCTTCGCTCGTGTGTCGGATGGCTGGAATTCCGAGGTCGGGTACCGATCCATGTTGATCCAGGAACAGTCGCGAAAGGGCCGCCGGGCGTTCGCCCAGGCCCCGTCCGGTCCCATCCAGGCGCCGGGCCTCCCGGCGGCCCTGCGGCGCCGGACGCCGCCACCCCTGCCCGAGGTGTCGGAAATGCAGGTGGTACGCCACTACACCCGCCTGTCCCAGAAGAACTTCTCGATCGATACCCATTTTTATCCGTTGGGCTCCTGCACCATGAAGTACAACCCCCGGGCCTGCAACAGCCTCGCCATGCTGCCCGGGCTCCTGGCGCGCCACCCCCTCGCGCCCGAGTCTCACAGCCAGGGCTTCCTGGCGTGCGTGTACGAGCTGCAGGAGATCCTCAAGGCGGTGACGGGTATGAGGGCGGTCTCTCTGACCCCCGCGGCGGGGGCCCAGGGCGAATTCGCCGGCGTCGCGATGATCCGTGCGTACCACCGTTCGCGCAGCGATGCCGCACGCACGGAGATCCTGGTCCCGGATGCCGCCCACGGGACCAATCCGGCTTCCGCGGTGATGTGTGGCTACAAGGTGCGGGAGATTCCAACGGGCGCCGACGGCGACGTCGACATCGAGGCGCTCGAGGGGGCGCTGGGTCCCCAGACCGCAGGGATCATGCTGACGAACCCCTCCACCCTGGGGGTCTTCGAGCGGCGCATCGAGGAGATCGCCCGGTTGGTCCATCAGGCGGGCGGCCTGCTCTATTACGACGGGGCCAACCTCAACGCGATCCTGGGCAAGGTCCGTCCCGGGGACATGGGCTTCGACGTCATCCACATGAACCTGCACAAGACCTTTTCTACGCCCCACGGCGGCGGCGGGCCGGGCGCGGGGCCGGTGGGCGTGAGCGCCCGCCTGGAGCCTTACCTGCCGGTGCCGCTGGTGGCTTCCGACGGTCGGGATTTTCGCTGGCTCACCGAGAAGGAGCGTCCCCAGACTATCGGGCGTCTCTCGGCGTTTGCCGGCAATGCGGGGGTACTGCTGAGGGCCTATGTGTACGCGCGCCTGCTGGGCCGCGAGGGCATGTCGCGGGTGGCCGATTTCTCGACCCTCAACGCGAACTATCTGCTTGCACGGCTGCGCCAAGCGGGCTTCGATCCGGCCTATCCCGGTCGCCGGGCGACTCACGAGTTCATCATCACCCTCAAGCGCCAGGCCAAGGAGCTGGGCGTGACCGCAATGGACTTCGCCAAACGGCTGCTCGATTACGGCTACCATGCTCCGACCACCTATTTCCCGCTGCTGGTGCCGGAGTGCCTGCTGATCGAGCCCACGGAGACCGAGACCCGCGAGGAGCTCGACGGTTTCGTCGAGGCAATGATTTGCATCAAGGCGGAAGCCGAGAGCCAGCCAGCGCTCCTCAAGGGGGCGCCATACAGCCTGCCGGTGCGCCGGCTCGACGATGTGCGGGCTGCCCGCGAGCTGGATCTGGCCTGGCGGCCGGAGACTTGAGCCCATCCTTGTCCGGACCATCGCGCCTTGGCCTACCAGAACGCCAGAGGACTCCAACGTCTGATCAACGCCTTCGGATTCTCCATGGCGGGTCTGCGCGCCTGTTTCGAGCACGAGGAGGCGTTCCGCCAGGAGGTCTGGCTGATGGCGGTGGTGCTGCCGCTGGGCCTCTGGCTGGGCGACAGCGGCGTGGAACGGGCGATCCTGGTGGGCAGCGCCCTGGTCGTGCCCATCGTTGAGCTGCTCAACTCCGCCATCGAGGCGAACGTGGATCGCGTCGGCATGGAGCGCCACCAGTTGTCCAAGCGCGCCAAGGACACCGCCTCGGCGGCCGTGTTCCTCAGCATCGTGTTTGCGGTGACGCTCTGGGCCTTGGTTCTGGCTCCGAGATTTTTCTGACCGGCTGCCCGACGTCAGCGGCTTGATCGGCATCAAGGCCCGCCCAGAACCGGGATGGCCCAATGGCGCGGTGTGCGGCACCAAAGCAAAGGGGTAGCCCGAGCATGGCCCATGATTCTGAGTCTCTGGAGCTCGTTGCGCTCAACATCGCGGTGCTCACGGTCTCGGACACCCGCACCGAGGCCGACGATACCTCGGGTCGGTATCTGCGCGAGGCCGCCGAGGCCGCTGGCCATCGCGTCGTGGACCAGGCGATCGTCGCGGACGACGTCTACCGGCTGCGGGCGGTCGTTTCCCGCTGGATCGCCGATCCGAATGTGCATGTCGTCATCTGTACCGGCGGCACCGGGATCACCGGCCGGGACCGCACGCCCGAGGCCCTGACCCCGCTGCTCGACAAGGTCGTCGAGGGCTTCGGCGAGCTGTTCCGGCAGGTCTCGTTCGCCGAGATCGGTACCTCCACCGTCCAGTCACGCAGCCTGGCGGGGCTGGCGAACGGCACCTTTCTGTTCTGCCTGCCCGGCTCCACCGGGGCCTGTCGCACCGGCTGGGAGAAGATCCTGCGCGCGCAGCTCGATCGTCGGACCCGCCCGTGCAATTTCGCAATGCTGATCCCAAGGCTGGGAGAGCGCTGAACGGGTGGTGCCCAGCCAGGCTATTCTCCAGCATCATGCAAGACACCAAAGATCCTTGTTGTACCCCGGACCCGGCCGGCCTCAAGAGCTACGACGAGGCCCTGGCTCTGCTGCTGCGGGATGCCGATCCGCTGAGAGAGAGCGAGACGCTGCCGCTCTCGGCGGCCCTGGGGCGGGTGCTCTCCGCGCCGGTGCGCAGCCGCATCGACGTGCCTGCCTGGGACAACAGCGCCATGGACGGCTATGCGCTGTGTGCGGCGGACGTGCCGTCGCCGGGAGCTCGGTTGCCGCTGTCCCAGCGGATACCCGCCGGCATAGCCCCTAGCCCCCTGCGCCCCGGCACTGCGGCACGCATCTTCACCGGTGCGCCGATCCCGGAAGGCGCGGATGCCGTGGTGATGCAGGAGTATTGCTCGGCGGATGATCAGAGCGTGACGATCCAGGCCGAGGTCCGGCCCGGGGCCAACGTCCGACGCCGGGGCGAGGACATCGCCGCGGGGCAGGAGATCATCGCGCCCGGTACGCGACTGCTGCCCCAGCATCTCGGCCTCGCCGCCTCGGTCGGGGTGGCCGAGCTGCAGCTGGTGCGACGCCTGCGGGTGGCGGTGTTCACCAGCGGCGACGAGCTGGTGATGCCGGGGCGGGCCCTCCCCCCCGGCAAGATCTACAACTCCAACCTGTTCACCGCCCGCGGGTTTCTCCAGGCCCTGGGCTGCGAGGTCGTGGACCTGGGGATCGTCGAGGACCGCCTCGACGCGACCCTGGAGGCCCTGGTGCGCGGGGCCCACGAGGCCGATCTGGTGCTTGCGTCCGGCGGGATGTCGGTGGGCGAGGAGGACCACGTGAGGCCGGCGGTGCAGCGTCTGGGTACCCTGGACCTATGGCGGATCGCCATCCGTCCCGGCAAGCCTGTGGCATTCGGCCATATCGAAGGTACCCCCTTCCTGGGGGCGCCGGGCAACCCGGTCTCTCTGTATGTCACGCTTCTGCTGTTCGCCCGACCGTTCATCCTCAAGCGCCAGGGGCGCAGGGATTTTCTGCCGAGGCCCCTGCGGGCCCGCGCCGGCTTCGATTGGCCCAAGCCCGACAAGCGCCTGGAGCTCCATCGCGCTCGCCTGGAGCGAGCCGAGAACGGCGATCCCAGTGTCGTGGTGCACCCGAGTCGCTCCTCGGCCGTCCTGAGCTCGGTGACCTGGGCCGACGGATTGGTGATCCTCCCTGCGGCGCGGCCCCTGCGCGCCGGTGATCCGGTGGACTTCCTGCCCTTCAGCGAGCTGCTCGTGTGATCCGCCTGCTCTATTTCGCATCGCTGCGGGAGCGCCTCGGGGTTGGTGAAGAGCAGCTGGCTGCGCCGCCGGGTGTGGGTGATGTGCAGTCCCTGCTGGCGCATTTGCGTGCCCGGGGCGGGCGCTGGTCCGACGCGCTGGCGCCCGAGCGCCCGCTGTTGGTCGCAGTGAATCAGGAGATCGCAGCCGCGCGGCAGGCCGTCGGCGACGGCGACGAGGTCGCGATCTTTCCGCCGGTGACCGGCGGCTGACGGCTGTTTGTCCCCGGCCTTGGGCGCGCGGCTATCCTAACGAATGCGAGTCCGCGATCCGTCTGTGTCGAGGCACCCCATGGCCGTTTCCATTTCCGTTCAGTCCGAGCCGTTCGATGCCGCGGTCGAGGTGTCCAGACTTCACCAGGCCAACCCGCGGGTGGGGGCGGTCGTCAGTTTTCTCGGGCTGACGAGGGATGTGAACGAGGGCGAGCCGGTGCAGGCGATGACCCTCGAGCACTACCCGGGGATGACCGAGAAGGCGCTGGCGGCGATCTGCGCGGAGGCCGAGCGGCGTTGGCCGTTGGAGGGGATCCGGGTCGTCCATCGCATCGGCGAGCTGCGTCCGACCGATCCCGTCGTGCTGGTGGCTGTGGCCAGCCGGCACCGGGGCGATGCCTTCCGCGCCTGCGAGCTGGTCATCGATTACCTCAAGACCCGGGCGCCGTTCTGGAAAAAGGAGCGCACGCCGTTCGGGGAGCGCTGGGTCGAGGCTAGGGCATCCGACGAGAGCGCCGAGCAGCGCTGGCGGGAGGGGTCGGCCTGAACGGTGGCGCTCAGCCCGGCCCCGAATCCGGCGACGGCTGCAGGGCCGCCGACAGCTTGGCGACATCCGTCAACGGAGCCGCGCAGACGTTGCCCCGGCACAGGTAGGCGACGGCGCGACCCTGCGGAGCCTTGGCCGCGATGGCCTCGGGCAGCCCGGCTGCGTCGGCCGGTATGGTGAAGATCAGCCGCTGGGGAGCGAATCGCTGTGCCGCCATGGCGCGCCACCCCTCGATCTCCGTTGCCTCCCCGCGCAGGATCAGGATCTCCGGCGGGTCCAGGTGCTCCTGCAGGGCGATCAGCAGGCTCGGGTGGGCATAGGGTAGCTGGCCGATCGCCTCCCAGGAACACCGCAGGGTGTGCTCGGCCGCCGCCAGGTAGCGCGTCTCGCCGAGCAGGTATCCGAGACGCTGCAGGGCCTGGGCGGCGATGCCGTTGCCCGATGGGGTGGAGTCGTCCCCGAAGGGCTTGGGACGGTGAATCAGACGCTCATGATCGTCGGCAGTGAAGAAGAAACCGCCCGCATCCGGGTCCTCGAAGTGGATCAGCAGGACCTCCGCAAGCTCCTGCGCCAGGGCCAGGTCCTCGCTGCGCCAACGGGTCTGCAACAGCTCGATCAGGGCGTCGAGCAGGAACGCATAGTCGTCCAGATAGGCGTCCAGGTGCGAGCGCCCGTCCTTGTGGGTGGCGAGCAGGCGCCCGTCACCCCAGAGCTGCTCTCGCAGGAACCGAAGGGCCTGTTCCGCAGAGCTTAGCCAGGCGGGCTCTCCGAAGATTCGGGCCGCCCGGGCCATGCCCTTGATCATCAGGGCGTTCCAGGCGGTGAGGATCTTCTCGTCGCGCCCCGGTCGAACGCGTCGCTCACGCGCCGCGAGCAGCGTCCGGCGCGCCTCCTCGATCGGGGTCTCGGCCTCCGGAGCCAGGTCTTGCGGGTCGACGTAGGTGTGCAGGTGCCAACGGCCCTCGAAGTTCGCGGGCCGGTCGAGCCCGTATCGGCGCGCCAGCAGTCGGTACTGCTCGTCGCGGAGCAGGCTCCGCACTTCTGCCCGATCCCAGACGTAGAACTTGCCTTCGTGTCCCTCGCTGTCGGCGTCCAGAGTCGAGTAGTAGCCCCCTCGGGGCGACTGCATCTCGCGGATCACCCAGTTGGCGGTGGCCGCGGCGGTCCGTCGGAACAGCGACTCACCCGTGGCAAGCCAGGCGTCGCTGTAAAGAGCGAGCAAGGGGCCGTTGTCGTAGAGCATCTTCTCGAAGTGCGGGATCATCCAGAGGTCGTCCACCGAGTACCGGCAGAAGCCCCCGCCGAGCTGATCGAAGATGCCGCCCAGGGCCATCCGCCGCAGGGTGTGGGTGGCCATGTCGAGAGGTTGGCCTCTGTCGGAGGCGGGGCCCGGGCCATTGTTTCGCAGCACCAGCTCCAGGGCGGTCGCATGGGGAAACTTGGGGGCGTTGCCGAATCCCCCATGGGTCGCGTCGTACGAGCGCTCCAGCTGGCCCAGCGCTGCCGCCAGCGGCCGCAGGCCCAAGTCCTCGTCGGGCGCGCCAGACTGCTCGGCCGATCCCAGGGCCTGGAGGAGCGAGCGGTTCTGCTCGCGGATCTCGCCCGCCTGCTCCCGGTATGCCCGCTCCACCCCCCGGAGCAGCTGACCGAAGGAGGGCAGGCCATGGCGGGGCTCCCGGGGGAAGTAGGTCCCGGCGAAGAACGGCACCTGATCGTCGGGGGTCAGGAACACCGTGAGCGGCCAGCCGCCCGCGTGCCCCGAGAGCAGCTGGTGGGCGGACTGGTAGATCTTGTCCAGGTCGGGGCGCTCCTCGCGGTCGACCTTGATGTTGACGAACAGGCGGTTCATGAGCGCCGCCGTGGCCGGGTCCTCGAACGATTCGTGGGCCATGACGTGGCACCAGTGGCATGCCGAATAGCCCACCGACAGTAGGATCGGGCGGTCCGTGTCGCGGGCCAGCTGCAGGGCCTCTTCGCACCAGGGCCACCAGTCGACCGGGTTGTGGGCATGCTGCTGAAGGTACGGGCTCGTGGCGGCGGCGAGTCGGTTGCGGGCGTCGGTCATGGTCATCGATAAAAGTTGATGGAACCACTCGACTTTAACGGAGCGGCCGCGGCCCTGTCATCCGCCGCGCGGAGGGGAATCTGGTAAGCTTGCGCGCCTGTTACCCGGAGGCGTCCATGCGGATCCCCGACCTGCCATCGCTCAAGCTCAAGCAGGACCAGGAGCGCCGGCTGCGCACCGGGCACTGCTGGATCTACAGCAATGAGGTCGACGTGGATGCGACCCCGCTCAAGACATTCGAGCCGGGCACCGCCGTCAACCTGCTCAGCCATCAGGGGCGTTGGATGGGCTCCGGATACGTCAATCCCCACGCGCTGCTCTGTGCGCGGTTGGTGAGCCGCGACCCCGCTCATCCCCTTGGGCCTTCTCTGTTGGTGCACCGGCTGAACATCGCGCTGGGCCTGCGCCAGCGCCTGTTCGAGACTCCCTACTACCGGCTCGTCTTCGGCGAGAGCGACGGGCTTCCGGGACTCGTGGTGGACCGTTACGGCGATCTGGCGGTGGTGCAGGTCACCACGGCGGGCATGGAGCGGATCAAGGACGACGTCGTCGCCGCCGTCGACAAGGTGCTCCGTCCGGCCGGTATCCTGCTGCGCAACGACAACGCGGTGCGCGAGCTCGAGGGGTTGGATCTCTACGTCGAAGATGCCGCCGGGAGCGTCCCGAGGCTCGCCGAGGTGCGCGAGGGTGCGGCGCGCTTCGAGGTCGACCCCCGCCGGGGCCAAAAAACCGGCTGGTTCTTCGACCAGGCGGACAATCGGGGACGCATGCTGCGTCACGCCCGGGGCCGCAGGGTCCTGGACCTGTGCAGCTACGTCGGGGGCTGGGCCATCCGCGCGCTGTCGGGGGGTGCTTCCCAGGCCCTGTGCGTCGATTCCTCGGAGGCTGCGCTCGCCGGCGTGGCGCACAATGCCAGTCTGAACGGCCTGGGCGACCGGGTGGATACGCTCAAGGCGGATGTCTTCGACGCCCTGCGCGGGCTGCGGGAGGCCCATGAGAGGTTCGACCTGATCGCCCTCGATCCTCCGGCCTTCATCAAGCGCCGAAAGGACATGAAGGAGGGGACCCTGGCCTATCGGCGCCTCAACCAGCTTGCACTCCAGCTGCTGGAGAAGGATGGGGTCCTGATCACCTCTTCCTGCTCGTTCCACATGAGCCGCGATGGCCTGCTGGAGCTGGTCAACCAGGCTGGGCGCCACACCGACCGCAGCCTGCAGCTCCTGGAGGCCGGCCAGCAGGGGCCCGATCACCCGGTGCACCCGGCGATCCCTGAGACTGCCTATCTCAAGACCTTCTATCTGCGCGCACTGTCGACGTTCTAGGCCCTCCGGGTGAGCCGCTGCGAAGCAGCCCGGGATTATCTCCGCCCGCCGGCGGCGCGGCCGGATCTCATTGGAGTCGGCGAGGAGGCGCTCGGCATCCCGCGGGCGACCGGATTTGGAGAGCCCGGTGCAGGAAGCCCGAGACGTCCTCCACCAGGGCCCGGACAGATGGCAGTCCTGATCCATCCCGATCAGGCCCCGGCCTAAGCGCTTTCTCTTGTCCTCTCTGCCCTGATGGGAGCTTGGCGGCGTTGCCTTGGCGGGGGTCGTGTTAGCATGGAGATCGATGCTGACCTACCCCAATATCGATCCAATCGCTCTGCAGCTCGGGCCCCTCAAGATCCACTGGTACGGCCTCATGTATCTGCTCGGCTTCGGGGCCTTCTGGTGGCTCGGCCGTTTCCGAGCCCGGCGGCCTGGATCGGGCTGGGACCCCAGGCAGGTAGACGATCTGCTCTTTTACGGGGTACTGGGCGTAGTTCTGGGCGGGCGCCTCGGCTACGTGCTCTTCTACGATCTCCCGGGGCTGCTCGCCGATCCCCTGGTACTGGTGCGGGTCTGGCAGGGCGGCATGTCGTTCCACGGAGGCCTGCTCGGCGTGCTGATCGCCATGGGTCTGTATGCGCGCCGCTTCGGTCGGCAGTTCTTCGCGGTGACCGATTTTCTTGCCCCGATGGTGCCGATCGGGCTCGGCGCGGGGCGGATCGGCAACTTCATCAACGGCGAGCTCTGGGGTGCCCCCACTGATCTTCCCTGGGGGATGCGCGTGCCCTGCGTTCGAGTCCCGGATCTGTGCGAGCGGCTCGGGGTCGTCGGCGCCTACTCGCCCCCAGTGCATCCCAGCCAGCTGTATGAGGCCTCGCTCGAAGGGCTTGCGCTGTTCCTGATCCTGTGGATCTTCTCCTCCAGACCCAGGCCGACCATGGCGGTGTCGGGTCTGTTCCTCGTCTGCTACGCGCTGTTCCGCATCCTCGCGGAGCTGGTGCGCATGCCCGACGTGCAGCTCGGCTATCTCGCGTTTGGCTGGCTCACGATGGGGCAGCTGCTGTCGCTGCCGATGGTCCTTGCGGGGCTGTTGCTGCTGGCGTTGGCTTGTCGGCGAGGCGCCCGAGAGGGCTGAGGCCGTGCGCCCATATCTGGAGCTCATGCGCTACGTGCGCGACCAGGGGACGCGAAAGGCGGACCGCACGGGAACCGGGACGCTGAGCGTGTTCGGCTACCAGATGCGGTTCGATCTGGCGGAGGGCTTCCCCCTGGTGACCACCAAGAAGCTGCACCTGCGCTCGATCATCCATGAGCTGATGTGGTTTCTGCGCGGCGATACCAACACGGCATACCTACATGAGCACGGGGTCAGCATCTGGGACGAGTGGGCCGACGCCCAGGGCAACCTGGGTCCCATCTATGGCCACCAGTGGCGGTCCTGGCCCGCCCCTGCTGGATACGTGATCGACCAGATGTCGGATTTGATGGAGCGAATCCGGGCCAACCCGGATTCGCGCCGACTCATCGTCTCGGCGTGGAACCCGGCGGATCTGCCCGACGAGACGCTTTCTCCGCAGGTAAACGTACACAACGGTCGGATGGCGCTGGCGCCCTGTCACGCCTTCTTCCAGTTCTATGTCGCCGAGGGGTGTCTGTCCTGCCAGCTCTACCAGCGCAGCGCCGACATCTTCCTCGGCGTGCCATTCAACATAGCCAGCTACGCTCTGCTGACCCTGATGGTCGCCCAGGTCACGGGGTTGCGACCCGGGCATCTGGTGCATACCCTCGGTGATGCCCACCTCTATGTCAACCATCTCGAGCAGGTCGAGACCCAACTGGCGCGTCAGCCGTTTCCCCTTCCGAGGATGCAGCTCAATCCCGCCGTGCGATCCCTGTTCGGGTTCCAGTTCGAGGACTTCGAGCTGGTCGGCTATCAGGCCCATCCTCATATCAAGGCCCCGGTGGCCGTCTAGGCCAATCGCGGGGGTGGCCGCCCGCCTGACGGCCATCGCCAGTTGATCCAGGTCAGTAAACCCAGGGGCCTGGCGCTTGATCCTGGACGAAAAATCAGTATATTAAAATCTAGTAAAATTCATAATTATTTATAGGTGAGCCCCATGACCCAAGCACTCAAGATCAGCGTCGAGGATCTGCGCGAGGCCTCCGATGAGAGTCCGGCCGAAATGGACGTTATCATGGACATGATGATGGACGCCGACGTCGAGCAGGAGGAGGATCTCGCGCTTACCGAAGAGGACGAGATCTCCGGTGACTGATCCGTTCCTATGATCCTAGAAGCGGCAGTTGAACGGCCGCCAGGGTGCGTGGCGCGTGGTGTCTGGCAAGGCATAACGAGGCGGAATAGTAACGCTATTCCAACGAGTTATAACGCAGCCAGGCGCCGCGCGGTGCGTGCCTTGGTGGTCGTGGCGGCCATCACCCGGCGGGCGAGCATCAGGCTTGTCCGGAACCAAGGCCAGGTCACTCACCTGATCGCTACTCGAAGCGGTCAACTGCCGTTTGTAGGATGATCGACACGCCGCGCCGAATGCCGGCCCGGCCCGTCCGGAGAGCCGGCTCACGGGCCGGCTTTTTGTTGCCCGTGCTAGCATGCGGCGCATGTCGGTTAGCCGCCCCGCGCTCGTCATTGTCGCCGCTGTGGCCGAGAATCGCGTGATCGGCCGGGGCAACCGGCTGCCCTGGCACCTACCGGCCGACCTCAAGCATTTCAAGGCGCTGACCATGGGCAAGCCCCTGCTCATGGGGCGCACGACCTGGGAATCGCTTCCCGGCCCCCTCGCCGGGCGCCGGCATCTGGTGCTCACCCGGGATCCCGGCTACCGGGCCGCGGGCTGCACCGTCGTGCATTCCCTCGACGAAGCCCTGGCTGCGGCGGGGGGCGTCCCCGAGCTCATGGTCATCGGAGGGGGCGAGATCTACGCCCAGACCCTGCCTTTTGCGACGCGTTTGCACCTGACCCTGGTGCACGGCATCGTCGACGGCGACGCCCTGTTTCCGCCCTACGACCCCGCGGATTGGGTGGCCACCGCGCGGGAGCACCACGGGGCCGACGGGTCCAATCCGTACGCCCACACCTTCGTGACCCTCGAAAGGGCCGGTTGACCGAGCACAAGTCTCCGCGCCGCTGAGCCTGCGGTCTCGGCGCCGGCCGGACGTGACATTCCTTTACAAATCCCGACAGGCCTGTGATTCCAGCGGCCGGTCCGTACCCCCAGAATGAGCTCAAGTTCCGAGCGGGCACGAGCCCTCCGGAACGATCGACCACCAGGGCGGCCTGCGCCACTGCAAGCCGGGCTGACCTGGGATACCGCAGACAGTCACAGGCTCACCCCTGATCGTTTTGGAGAAAAGCATGAAACGCATCGTTGCCACGACCACCGTTCTGGCCTTCGCTCTGTCCGTTGCTTCCCCGCTGTTCGCGGCGGAGAAGAAGATGACCAAGACCCCCGAACAGATCTGCAAGGCGCAGGCCGCCAAGGAGCACGTCAGCAAGCACAAGCGCGCCGCCTACATCAAGAGCTGCGTCGCCAAGCACCACGAGGCGGCTGCGACCCCGAAGTAAGTCACGGGATCGTCGTGCGCGGCGCCCCGCCTGGCTGGGGCGCCGCCCTTCCGTCCGGCCTCTGGCCGTCTCCCCCTCAGCCCCCGCCGTTTCGCAGCCCGCAGACGCGGGGCGCCGATCCCGTGCTTTACAACCCGGTCAGATCCATTTAAACGTCTACTGCTGGGGCCCCTCGGATCGGGTCCACACCCCCCGGGACCTGGCCTCTCCTTAGCGGACGCCATCGCCATTTCTTTACACCAGATCAACATCCGCGCCCGGTTCACCTCGCCGCTTGGATTGCTCGGTGCCATGTTCCTGGCGAGCCTGGTGGTGGCGGGATCCACCTTGAAGCTGCTCGCTGCCCAGGAGAAGCTGCTCGACGAGACGATGCGGGAGGCCAATGCCCAGGCGCTGACGCTGCTATCCAGCCGGATCGAGCGCGCCCTGCTTGGCGAGCTGCGGCTGCCATTTCTGACTTTGAAGAGCACCGGATCGAGGTCCGCGGACAATGCCCGCCTGCGCCTTGCGGCAAAGTGGTTTCCGGACGTCCAGCACATCCTGTTGGTAGACGGTCGGCTGCACCCCCTGGCCACTTGGTCCAAGGGGTCGGCCAAGGGCCAAAGAGGGCTCGATCAGTGGCTCGCCAACCGCGTTGGAGGGGAGATCGCCGTGGCCCCCGACAAGCCCTACGGGGTACACACGTTCGTCGAGCGTCTCTCCGGTGGACCGGCGCTGATCGCGCTGCAGCTGGCCGACGAGCTGGACCCCGGAGCGGGATGGATCGTCATGCGCTTCGACCTGGACGCGCTGACGCGCCGCGTGGTCGACCCTCTCCTCCAGGAGTTCCTCGGGGAGCACGACGGAAAGATCCTGCTGGAGGACCCGGAAGCTCCTTGGGACGATCAGGCCTCCCATGTTCCCTTGACCCCGGTCCTTCCGGGATGGCTCCTGTCCTATTGGCCCGACCCCTCCCGTCAGCGCAGCGCCCTGATTCGTGCTCAGCTGCCCCTGGTCGGTGTTGGTGTCGGGGCCCTTATCGCCCTGGGACTTGCCACCTTCGCCGCGTGGCGGGAGCTTCGGCACGAGAAGTCCCTCGCGGAGCTTCGGAACCGCTTCGTGGCCAATGTGTCCCATGAGCTGCGCACACCACTGACTCTGATCAGGCTCTACGCCGAGACCCTGTACTTGGGTCGCATCACGGATGGGTCCCGCCGCCGGGCCTACTATGAGACAATCATGCGCGAGGCCGAGCGCTTGACCGCCATGATCGACAGTGTGCTCGACCTGGAGCGACTGCGCCGGGGGCAAGCGCTGTATCGGCTCACCGCCACCGACCTCAGGGCGACCATAGACCAGGCGCTGGAGCGCTACCGGGATACCTTGACCCAGCGCGGTGCACAGCTGGAGGTCGATCTCGCCGAGGGTTTGGCCCCGGTGGCTCACGACCCCCAGGGCGTCACCCAGATCCTGCTGAACCTGCTGACGAATGCCCTCGACCACGGGGGCCAAGGCCCCTTGGCGCTGAGCTTGGCCCAGGAGGGTGCCTGGGTGGACCTGAGCGTCACCGACCAGGGGCCCGGTCTGTCCGGCGAGGAGCTGGCCGCAATTCGCCGGGCCCTGCAACGGGGCGAGGCCGTGGCCTCCCGGCGCGGCAGCGGGCTCGGGCTGGCCCTGGTGGAGCGCATCGCCGTCGCCCACGGGGCCTATCTCGTGCTCGATACGCCGGAAACCGGAATAGGTCTTCGTGCCGTGGTGAGCTTCCCCGTCCGGCAGCAGGATCCACCGAGCACATGACCGCGACCGTGCTGATCATCGACGACGACCCGGCGATGTGTGCGGGCCTTGCCGATAACATGGAGGCGGAAGGCTATCGGGTCCTCACCGCATCCTCCTGTCGTGCCGGGCTGGAGACCGCCCTGGGGCGCCGACCGGACCTGATCCTCCTGGACGTCATGCTGCCCGACGGCGACGGGATGCTGCTGTGCCGCCAGCTGCGCGACGCCGGGTTTCGCGAGCCGATCATCATGCTCACCGCCCGCGGCGAGGAGCGCGACCGGGTCCTCGGACTGGATCTGGGCACCGACGACTACGTGGTCAAGCCCTTCAGCCTTCGCGAGCTGCTGGCGCGCGTGCGCGCGCATTTGCGCCGCGGTCGGGCCACGCCGGAAGCGCAAGAGGTGACCCTGGGAGCGGCCCGGCTGAGCCTGCGCTCCCACCAGCTGACCCGCGACGGCACGCCGTTGGAGATCAGCACCAAGGAATTTGAGCTGTTGCGCTATTTCGTGGCCCACCGTGGCCGCGTGCTGTCGCGCGAGACCCTGCTGCGCGATGTCTGGGGCCACCGCGCCGAGATCGCGACCCGCACGGTCGACAACTTCGTCGTTCGCCTGCGCAAGAAGATCGAGCCCGATCCTGCCCAGCCGCGCTATCTGCTCACGGTCCACGGTAGCGGCTACAAGCTGGTGGAGCAGTGACCGGCGCGGCTCGTGTCGCTCAAAGCCTGCCCCCGGCCTTGATCTCGAGATAGCAATTCACCAGCTCTACCGAAAGCTTCTGGGGCGCCAGATCCAGATGCTCCACCCCTTGGGCCCTGAGCCGCTTCAGGGCCTCGCGCTGGTCGCGCCGGTAGACATGGACCGCGGCGGTGCGCAGGGCGTCTTCGAAGGCGCGGACCGGGCGCTCCAGCGCCGCCTCGAGCGCCGGCTCGCGCAGATTGACCACCAGGACCAGGTGGCGTCGGGCCAAAGCCCGCACGGCGGGGCCCAGGTCGTCGGCGTCCTCGTCGCGCAGGTTGGTGAGCAGGATGACCAGGGCGCGTTTGCGCTGCCGCGCCAGCAACGTCGCGGACGCCTCGAGGTAGTCGGGGACGCGGTTGCTTGGCTCGAGGTCATAGACACTGTCGAGCAGGCGCCGGAGGTCGCCGCGGCCTTTGGCGGGGGGCAGCCAGCGTTGCTCACCCCCGAAGGTGGCAAGCCCCACGCCGTCGCCCTGGCGCAAGGCCACGTAAGACAGCAGCATCACGGCGTTGAGACAGGCGTCGAAATGAGAGATGCCCTGGTCGCGGGCCCGCATGCGCCGGCTGCAGTCGAGCAGCACTACCAGCTCCTGGTCGCGCTCTTCCTGATACTCCCGGGCAATCAGCCGGCGCAGTCGAGCGCTGTTCTTCCAGTCGATCTGCCGGATGGAGTCGCCCTGGCGGTACTCGCGAAGCTGGTGGAACTCCAGGCCTTGGCCGCGCCTCATCCGGCGATGCACACCCATCTGCCCGAGCCGGTCGTCGCCCGCAAGCAGCATATACTTGGTGACCAGGCCGAAGTTCGGGTACACCCGCACCCGCTGTTCCAGCGGCAGAAAGACGCTGCGCTTCCACAAGGTCCAGGGGGAATGGACCCGCAGCTGCACGCCGCTGAAACGGTGCTCGCCGCGCTCGGTGGGGTACAAGCGGTACCAGATAGCGGCCTCCTGCCCCGGCTCCAGGCCCAGGGTGCGGGGCATGTGCTCGGTCTTGAAACCGGGTGGGTGGTGGTCGAATACCTCCAGACGAAGGCGGGCGGTTCCCCGGGGGACCAGCCTAAGGTCCACCCGCTGCCAGCGCCCGAGGGCCAGGGAGCCGGCCACCTCCCGGCGCAGCTCCGGAACAGGGCTGAGCCACAGACGCACCGCATCGAGCAGGGCAAGCCCGAGCCCGGCACCGAGCAGTCCAACCCAGGCGCGATACAGCTCCGGGGCCAAGCTTGCCGGCACGGCCGCCGTCAGGGCGGCTGCGAGCAGCACAAACAGGCCGCGCGCGGGGACCGGCATCAGCGCCGCGGAGCCTCCACCTGCTGCAGCAGCCCTCCGAGGACCCGATCCGGGGACTGTCCCTCGAGCTCCAGCTCGGGCCCGATGCGGATGCGGTGGCGAAGCGCCGGCAGGGCCACCGCCTTTACGTCGTCCGGGGTCACGTAACCGCGGCCGTCCAGCAGGGCGGCGGCCCGGGCGCACCGAACCAGCGCCAGGCCGCCGCGCGGCCCGGCGCCGATCGTCACGCCTGGCCAGTCGCGGGTCGCGCGCGTGATGCGCACGGCGTACCCGCAGACCTGAGCGTCGACCTCGAGCCCCGCCGCCGCCTGCTGCAGGGCGCGTATCGCCTCGGAGTGGACCCGGGTTTCGATGGCTGAGAACGTCGAGCTGGTCCCCGACCTGCCCTGCGCTCAACCGGCGCACCATCTCCAACTCTCTTGCCTCCTCCGGGTAGTCGATCAAGATCTTGAGCAGGAAGCGGTCCAGCTGGGCCTCGGGCAGGGGATAGGTGCCTTCGTGCTCGATAGGGTTCTGGGTGGCCAGCACCATGAAGGGGGCGGGCACGGCCATGGCCTTGCCCTCGATCGTCACCTGCAGCTCCTGCATTACTTCGAGCAGGGCCGACTGGGTCTTGGCCGGCGCGCGGTTGATCTCGTCGGCGAGCAACAGGTTGGTGAATACCGGACCACGGCGGATACGGAACTGTCCAGCGCCCTGGTCGTAGATCACATGGCCGACCACGTCATTGGGCATCAGGTCCGGGGTGAACTGAATGCGCTGGAACTGCCCGCCGAACGCCTTGGCGAGGGCCCGCACCAGCAGCGTCTTTCCCAGGCCCGGTACGCCTTCGATGAGCACGTGGCCAGCGGCGATGAGCCCGATGAGTACCTGGTCGATGATCGGCTCCTGGCCGACCAGAACCTTGCGGATCTCGGCGCGCAACTGATCGGCCGTCTCGCCTGCAGCGCTGGACGGGTGAGGCTCGCGCGTCGGGCTCATAGATGTCTCCTCAGGGTCTCGAGCACCTGGATGCGGCGGGTGAATGGGTCGCGCCCCTCGATCGGCTCCCCGTCCAGGGCGCTGCGGATCAGCCGGGGACCCAGGCCGCTCAGCTCGGCGAGCCGCCGGGCCTGCTCGGCACTGGGGGCCCGCGCCAGCTGGGGATGATGCCCGCGAAGCCGGTGCAGCAAGGCCTGGCGCGTCGCCTCCTCCAGCTCGCTGGCGCCACCCTGGCGCCAGAGGAAATGGCCGCTCGCCTCGATGTGCTCCAGCAGGGCCCGACGCCTCGGCTCTGGCTCCGGCCGCAGCGGCCCGAATCGGCCGGGTGCCTGGGCCAGCCAGGCCAGCAGCAGCAGAGCGGCGCTGATGACGATGGCGGGCACCCGCTCCCAGAGCCAGCGCCACAAAGGCGGTAGGTCGTCGCCCGCCAGGATCAGGACGGGGCCCCGGGGGCGCTCGGCGGCCAGCACGAAGAGCAGTCGGGCATGGGAGTGGTCCCCGATCCGGGCGTTCTCCCAGAGTCCCGTATCGCTGAGCACCGTGATCCGTCCCTTCCCCAGGCCGATCTGCACGAGCCGGGTGCCCCGGGCATCGCGGATCTCCCAGATCGGTTTAGATCCGTCGGTGTCCAGCACATAGGTCGGCCGGAAGGCGATCTCCATCGGTTCCCCGCCCGGCTCGCGGTCGACCCTGGTCGTCTCGCCGGGCTTGACGTTTTCCCAGCCCAGGTCCCGGCCGTGGACCCCGAGCGGGTCGAGCAGCGGATCCGGGGCCGGGCGCTGGCCCTTGACCGGGTGCCGCACCCGCACGATCAGGTGCCCGCCCCGTTTCACCCAGTCGAGGAGGGCGCGGCTACGTGCCTCGCCCAGGGTCGCGCGCTCGGTGGGGATCAGGAGGGTCTCATCGGCCGGCGGTAGCTTGTCGAGGGCCTTGGGGTTGGCCAGGCTGCGCGCGGGGACACCCATCCGTCTCAGGAAATGCTCGCAGGCAAGATAGGGGTTGCGTCGTGCCTCCCCCACGAACCCGCGCTCCAGCCGCTCGACGCGGTGCTCCAGGTGAGTGGCGAGCCAGTACGGGAGGCCGGCGGCCAGCGCGATCAGGCACAGGCCGAGAAGCCAGCGCCGAGCGCTCAACCCGGGCCTCCGAAAACGCCGTTCCAGGCTTCGATCAATGCCAGGATCCGGGTATGCTCGGGCAATCGATGTGCGTAGGCGGCCTCCCGCCAGAGGGTTGTGAGCTCGTGGAATGCGAGGTGCAGCCGCGCATTATCGACCCGTTGAGTAATCTTGCGCAGGCAATCGCCCTCGGTGTCGCTACCGCTGAGCGGCACGCCCTGTCCGTAAGTCAGTGCCGCCAAGGCGCCCCGGTAGAGCAGTCCGAGCGCCTCGCGTGCATTGCCTTCCGCCAGCAGGCCCCGGGCGGTGCCGGGCAGGTCCTCGGGCAGGGATTCCGGTCGAACGTCCAGACCGAACAGGATCCGAGGAGGCCCAGGCTCGGGCGGGGCCGGCGGCCGGCCCCAGCCGAGTCCGGCCATCCAGCGTTTGCGATGCACCAGAAGCAGGACGACCCCGACCAGCAGTCCGCCCCACAATAGGGTTTCGGTGAGATTGGCCAGCAGACGGCCGATCCCCAGGTCGTACCAGACCCGGTTGCGGTCCTGTCCGTCGCTACGCCTGAATCTCCAGACCTCCACCTCGCGGTAGCGTTGAAACAGCGGGCTGGCGAGAACGGACCCGATCACGGTCTTGGAGTCGGTCTCAGGCCGCAGGGCCGCGGCGACGGGTGGCGGCTCATAGGGGGCCCCGGCCCAGGCCCGGTCGGGAACAAGCCCGGTCCAGCAAATCAAGCCCGCGAGACAGGCGGCCAGCACCTCCCGCGAGCCCAGCCGGTGGCTCAGGCGTCGGAGCTGCAGCTCCAGGTCCCAGGCCTCGAGCTCGGTGCGGCGGTTCAGGTACAGGGCGAAGCCGGCGGCGACGTAGAAAGGCTCCAGCACCAGGATGGAGAAAAGATAGACGCCGACCAGCGCCCAGGGTAGCCAGCCTTCGTGTGTCCCGCGCACCAGCACGAGCTCCAGCAGATCCCGGTCCACGCCCTCGGGGAGCAGCATGGGAATGATCCACAGGGCGGAGATGAAACAGATCGTCTCGAGGATGATGAACAGCCCCGTCATCCCGGCCGCATGGCTTCGTGCCGTTTTCTGCAGGACGCGCAGGCGACGGCGCGCCTGTGCGCCGCGTAGCCCTTCCAGCTGCCTCACCGGAAGATCGAACGAGCGCACCAGATCAAAGCGGTGCACGAGGGTCCATCCCAGGTCGGTTCTGAGCAGCCGCGGCAGCGCGGCAAGGCTCTCCCGCCAACCTGGGGGTGCCCCGAACAGGGCTCGCGAAAGCACGTACAGGGGCACGCGGTCATAGAGCGGTTTGCACAGCCACAGCAGGGTGAGGCAGGTGAACGGCGAGCTCCTGAGCGACCCGATGATGGTCGCCGCGAAGCCGCCGAGCACGAGCACCCAGGGTGCGAAGAGCGCACGCCACCAGCGCCTCACCATGTGAAACCCCAGGTCCATGGCCTCCCAGGGGGAGCGCGGGCGCACCGCGGTGGTGATGCGCTCAATCTCCATGGCCGGTGCGGCCCTGCAGCAGGAAATAGCCGATGACCAGCACCCAGAGTGCCAGGGCAAGCCCGTACTTGAGGGGGGCTGGAATGAACGTCATGGAGGACCAGAAGCCTTCCACGAAGGCGGCCGCCAAGAACATGGCTGCGGCTCCGCCGATGACGGGTACGGCCCGCGAGGCGGCGCGTCGCAGGGCCTGGCGGCGGCTGTAGCGACCGGGAGCGATCAGGGCGAGCCCCAGGCGCAGGCCGGCGGCACCGCTCAGCACCACAGCGGTCAGCTCCAGGGCACTGTGTCCGGCGACGAACGGCCAGAAGGTACTGCCGTAGCCGATGCGCACCAGGTGTCCACCCACCGTGCCGATGAACAGGCCATTGTAGGCGAGGCTGAACAGTGCTCCCAGGCCGAATAGAAGGCCGCCGGCGAAGGTGCGAAAGCCGATGCCGATGTTGTTGTAGACATAGAAGGCAAACATCATCACGTCCGAGTCCGACCCCCGGCTCTGTCCGATCCGAGCCTGCCCGGGCTCGTACATGGCCTCGACCTCCCGTAGCGTCCCCGGGTCCAAGACCGTGTAGACGATGTCGGGGTCGAGCTGAGGCGCCACCAGCATCGCCCCCAGGGGCAGGAAGAAGACCAGGGCGCTGACTAGGACGAGACGCCATTCCCGCCGAACCGCGGCCGGAAAATCGCGTCCGAAGAAGGCACTGAGCCTGCCGCGATGCTCCCGGGCGCTGCCGTAGAGGCGCTGGTGACCGGCGAGCACCAGGTGCTCCAGCCGTTGGATGAGACGCGCACTGTAGAGCCGCGTACGGGCGAGGGCCAGGTGCTGGCAGACCCGGCGATACAGCCGAGGAAAGCGAGCCTGCAGCGCCTGGGGGGAGCCCTTGGCCAGCGCCGCTTCCAACGCCTCCCAGGTCTCCTCGTTGTGTGCCCGGAACAGATTCTGTTTCACGGCGATCCGGCCAGCCAGTTGGCTAGGCGCACCAAGCGCTCCGGGGTCGGAGCCTTGCCCTCGGCCCCGAGCGGTATTGCGAGGGACGCCAGCTCTTGCGCTCGCTCGGACGAGAGCTCCGGTAGTCGCTCCGCAAAGGCGATCAATGCCTGTTGCTCTTCCGCGGTGAGGGCGACCGGGGGCGACAGCGGCGGCGCCGACGTCAACTTCTCGCTTCGCTGGGGCTGGTCAACGTAGACCACCAGGGTGCCGGCGGCGAGATCGCCGAGCCGCTGGAAGGAGCGGTTTGACAGCATGACAGCCACCCCGAGCCCGTAGAAGACCGGCATGAAGTCCACCGCCCGCAGCAGGTTGCGCAGCACCGATGCGGACAGGGTCACAGGGGTTGCGTCGTCGCACAGCACCCGCAGCCCCAGGGCGCGCTTGCCGATGGTCTGCCCTTCCATCAGCAGCTCGAAGGCCACGGGATAGAGCCATTCCACCAGAAACACTGCGAGGAACAGCATGCCGACGCCGAAGGCGCCGAGCAGGAGGAGCCCGAGCGCCAGGGCGTAAAGCAGCGCAAAACGGATCACGGCGTCGATCAGCCAGGCGAGCATGCGCGGCAAAGGTCCGGCCAGGCGCAGGCCGAGCTCTATGCCTTCAGGCGTCTCCACCAGAATGAGCGTATCCAGCATCTCGGCGGACTCCACGGCGTCGCACCTGCGCAGGCCGTTGCGGGGCGCTATTCGCCCCTCGGTCCCAACGCGCCGACAGCTGATGTCCTTGACATGGCCTGGGTTTGACGCCGTCCCGAGGGCAGGTGTGCGCCAGCGCACGGCTGATGCAGGGCCCGGGGGTTGGGCAGATCGATGCGCAACGCCGTGAGCGCCCCGCCCCAAAGGCAGCCGCTGTCCAGGGCCCAGGTATTGCCGAAACGGCCGAAGCCCAGAGAGGACCAGTGCCCGAACAGGATACGATCTCCCGCGCTGCGCCGCCCGGGCGCGAGGAACCAGGGGCAGAGGGAGGGCGGCTGGGTGCCCGGCGGGCCCTTCTCTCGGAGCGCGAGGCGGCCCTCCTTGTCGCAGTAGCGCAGCCGCGTGAGGCAGTTGGTGATGAATCGCAGTCGATCAGTCCCGCTCAGCCCATTGTCCCAGAGGTCGGGCTTGTCCCCATACATGGCGGTCAGGAAGGTGCCGTGGTTGGCATGCGCGAGCCTCGACTCAAGCTCCCGGGCACACGCGCGGGCAGTCTGCAGATCCCACTGCGGCGGGAGCCCCGCATGCACCAAGGTGAAGCCGAGATCGGGATCGTGGTGGAGCAGGGAGCGGGTGCGCAGCCATTGTAGGATCTCGTCGCGATCAGGCGCTTTGAGCACCTGTTCCAGGCCTGATGTCGAGCCCTTGGTCGGCCCGCCTTCGGCCAGGGCGAGCAGGTGCAGGTCATGGTTGCCGAGCACGGTCACCACGGCTTCGCCGAGCCCCTTGACGAAGCGTAAGACCTCCAGGGACTGGGGCCCGCGGTTCACGAGGTCCCCGGTGAGCCAGAGTCGGTCCCGGCGAGGATCGAACACAAGGCGATCGAGCAGCGCCTGCAGCTCCCTCAGGCAGCCCTGGACGTCCCCAATCGCGTAGATCGCCATCGAAGTGCTAGGGCCCGCGCCGGCCCGCCCGCGGGCTCGGGTCCGGACGCGCTCGGGCGTCGACCCCGCTCAGTGCAGCGTCCTCGGTATGGACAGGGAAAAGGGTGCAATCGGGGCCTCGAAGCGCGTCCCGTCGTCGGCCAGCATCTCATAGCTGCCCTCCATGGTGCCCACCGGGGTCTCGATCATCGCGCCGCTGGTGTAGCGGAACCCTTGACCCGGCTTGAGGTGCGGCTGCTCGCCGACGACCCCTTCTCCCCGTACCTCCTGCACCTTGCCGTTGGAGTCCCGGATGATCCAGTGGCGGTTGAGCAGCTTGGCGGGCATCTGCCCGATGTTACGGATGGTGATGGTGTAGGAGAACACGTACCGATTGGCATCGGGCTCGGACTGGGCGTCGACATAGCTGGTTTGGACGTCGATGCTGATGTGGTGGGAGCTGACCATATTCGATATCTCCGAGCGCCTGCGCTCATTCAGCAAAACGGTAAGCCGGGGGGGGCTGGAACGCAAGGCGCGCTGCTATCGGGCCCGGCCACCACGGCCGACAGACGGGGAGCAACGACAGGGGCTCAGCCTCAGGCCGGAAGTCCGGCCGCGGCCTGCCGGTCGAGATACCACTCCAGCTGGGGCAGATCCCTGAGTCGTGCCGCGGGCAGCGCCCGATCCTCGGCGCTGGGGGCTCGGGCCAGGACGCGGGTGAGGATGTCGGCCTTGGTCGCACCGGCCGCCAGAACGAGGACGTGGCGCGCTGCGCGGATGACCGGAAGCGTCAGGCTGATCCGCCAGCCGCTCTGCTCGGAGATGTGCGCGGCCGAGACGAATCGGTCCATGGCGGCCAGATTGGCCGATCCCGGGAACAGGCATGCGATGTGCCCGTCCGGGCCTATGCCGAGCAACACCAGGTCGAAGATCGGCCAGCCGTTCTCTTGGGGCAGCAGTGCTCCCAGCTCCTCGGCGTACGCGGCGGCGGCCTGGTGGGGGTCCGGCGCCTCGCCGTGCATCCGATGGACCTGGCGCGCCGCAAGACCCAGTGGATCGAACAGGGTCTGGCGGGCCATCCCGTAGTTGCTGTCGGGGTGCTGGGGGGGGGGGACGCAGCGCTCGTCGCCAAACCAGAGCTGGCACATGGGCCAGGGGATGCGCTCGGAGAGCGTCGGCTCGGCAAGTCGCCGGTACAAGTCCCGCGGCGTATTTCCGCCGCTCAGGGCGAGGTGAAACACCTGCGCTTCCCGCTCCGCGGCTCGTGCGAGCCGAATGAGTCGCTCCGCGACCACTTCGATCAAGTTTTGGACGTTGTTCTCGATATGCACCACTGGGCTCAGCCTCGGCTTGCAATCAACAGATGTTGTGACAGAATTGTGGGCAGCCTTCCGGGGCCAGGATGCTGGATAGGCCAAGGACGGGTTATCGCACGACCTGACAGACAACAACAAGCCTGCCGGACCCTTCGACTCCGGCCGGATCGCAGCCTTGAACAGCCGGCGAAAAAGAAAGCCCGACCTTCTGATCAGCCTGATCATCGCGGTTGCGCTCGCGTTGGCCGCGACTCTGGTGCTGCAAGTGGGCGCTCAGGCCGGATCCGGTCACGCCGGTGTACCGCCTTTGCTCCCATTGTCCTCCGACCCGCGTGGCTGATCAGCCCGGCAGGGCGAGCTCCTTCCTGACACCGTCACCGTCTTGACCCAGTCCGTCGCCCGTTTGATGAGGGGTTGTTCGCCATGGCCGAGCTTTTGAGGGTAGGGGTCGTCGGCGTCGGCTATCTGGGGCGTTTCCATGCCCTGATCTATTCGCGTATGCAGGGTGTCAATCTGGTTGGCGTCGTCGACACGGACCCCTCGACCGCCCAGCGCGTGGCTGCCGAGTGCGGCTGTGCCGCCTTCGAGACCCACGAGCCGTTGCTCGAGCGGGTGGATGCAATCAGCATCGTCGTGCCCACCACGGCCCATCTGTCGGTTGCACGCCCCTTCCTGGAACGCGGCATCCACATGCTGATGGAGAAGCCGGTCGCTGCGACGGTGGCGGAGGCCGGGGAGCTCGTGGGGCTCGCCCAACGTAGCGGCGCCATCCTGCAGATCGGTCACTTGGAGCGTTTCAACGCCGGAGTCATGGCGCTCGCCGAGCGCATCTCCCGGCCCCGTTTCGTCGAGGCGCACCGGATGGGGACATTCGTCCCACGCGCGACCGACGTGGATGTCATCTCGGATCTCATGATCCACGATATCGACATCATCCTCTCCCTGGTCGATGCCGAGATTATCTCCATCGCGGCGGCGGGCACACCCGTGCTCACTGCGCACATCGACATCGCAAATGCCCGGATCGAGTTCGCTAACGGCGCGGTTGCGAATGTCATTGCGAGCCGGGTCTCCGACCGCAAGTCGCGGCGCATCCGGGTGTTCGAGGAGAACCGCTACGAGGCTCTGGATTTCATCGAGCAGCGGCTCGACACCGCCTACACCCGGCCACAAGCGGGCAGCGAGTGGCCCGAGATCGTGCGCGAGCAGGTCCAGGTCGAGCCCGTCAAGCCCCTGGACACGGAACTGGCCGCCTTCGTGCATTGCGTGCGTACCGGCGCCCGCCCTCTGGTGGACGGGCACGCCGGCCTGAAGGCCCTGGACGTGGCGCTCCGGGTGAAAGAGAAGGTCCTGGCTCGTTGAGCCTCGCGGGAGAGCAGCGATGAGCAAATCCGTTGGGCAACCCCTGGACAGCGTCCCGTATCTCAGTCTGCGGGAGGAATTCGAGGGGCTGCGCGAGGAATGGTTCGCCCGCATCGCCGAGGCGGGGGAGAGCGGCACCTTCATCCTGGGTCCCAACGTGCGCGGCTTCGAGCAGGAGGCCGCCGCTTACGTGGGCACGCGCTGGGGGGTGGCCGTGGCCAATGGGACCGACGCCCTGGTCTTGTCCCTCCGTGCCCTTGGCCTGGGTCCCGGCGATGAGGTCATCACATCGCCGTTCACCTTCTTTGCGAGTGCCGAAGCCATCTCCATGGTCGGGGCGACCCCCGTGTTTGCCGACCTGGCCTCCGCAAGCTTTAATGTCGACCCCGAGAGCGTGCGCCGCCGTATCGGCCCGCGCACCCGCGCCATACTTCCGGTGCACATCTTCGGTCATCCAGCCGAGATGGGGGCCTTCGCCGAGCTGGCCCGGGAGCATGACCTGAGTCTGATCGAGGACGCGGCCCAGGCCTTCGGCGCCGAGCATCTCGGGCGGCGCGTCGGCAGCCTGGGGGACTGCGGCTGCTTCAGCTTCTACCCCACCAAGGTGCTCGGATGTTATGGAGACGGGGGGCTGATCACCACCGACAGCGCGGCGGTGCGCGACCATCTGCACCGCCTGCGAAACCATGGGGCCGTGGGGTCGTTCATCCACACGGAGCTCGGCTACAACAGCCGTCTCGACGAGATCCAGGCGGCCCTGCTTCGCCTCAAGCTGCAGGTCGTCGAGCAGCGGATCGCGGAGCGTCGGCGCGTCGCGGCCCTCTACGACCAGCGCCTGGGGCCACTCGATCTGACGCTGCCTTCCGCACCGGCGAATGGCCGGCACGTTTACAATCTCTACACCATCCGGCACCCTCGCCGCGACGCCCTGCGCGAGTATCTCGGTGCCCACAAGGTCGGTACCAGCCTGTGCTACCCGGAGCCGCTGCACCTCCAGTCGGTGTACAGCCATCTGGGGTACTCGGTGGGCGATCTTCCGATCGTCGAGGGACTTTGCCGCGAGACCTTGTCGCTGCCTATCTTCCCCGCCATGACGGAGGCCCAGGTCGATCGGGTCTGCGAGCTGGTGGCCCAGGTCTGAGCCGGGCTCAGTCTCGGGGTCTGCGCTGCGCCATCTCGATGGCGGTTTGTACCGCGTAGATCAGGCTGCCCGAATCGATGCGCCCTGTCCCCGCCAGATCCAGCGCGGTGCCGTGGTCCACCGAGGTGCGGATGAACGGCAGTCCGAGCGTGATATTCACGGCCCGCCCGAAGCCCTTGTGCTTGAGCACGGGCAGACCCTGATCGTGGTACATGGCGAGCACCGCGTCGGCGCCCGCCAGATGGCGCGGGACGAACACCGTGTCCGCCGGCAGGGGGCCACGAACGTCCATGCCTTCGGCCCGCAGCCTCTCTAGCGCCGGCCCGATTACCTCAATCTCCTCACGCCCCAGGTGGCCGCTTTCACCGGCATGGGGGTTGAGCCCGCAGACCAGGATGCGCGGGCGACGGATGCCGAAACACCTGTCCAGATCGCCGTGCAGCACCCGCAGCACCCGATCGAGGAGGTCGGCGGTGATAGCCGCGCTGACCGCCGCCAGGGGCAGATGGGTGGTCGCCAGGGCGACCCGCAGGCCCGGCGTGGCCAGCATCATGACGGGGAAAGCGCCACCGATGCCCGCGAGAAACTCGGTATGGCCGACAAAAGGCAGGCCCGCGTCGTTGATGATGCCCTTGTGCACCGGCCCGGTGACCAGAGCATCGAAATCCCCGGAGAGGCATCCGGCGGCGGCTTGCCGCAGCGTCTCCAGCACATAGGGTGCGTTGCCCGCACTGAGCCGGCCGCAATGCTCCGGCTCCGCCAGCGGGACGGGCAGCACCCGAAGGCTGTGCGGATCGCACTGGGTGCGAGGCGAGGTGGCAAAGGATGTGACCTGCAAGCGTCGCCCCAGCTGCCTGGCTCGCCGTTGCAGCAGCTCCGGATCCGCGACGACCACGACCTCGGCATCGAGCGTCGTGGCCGCGAGCATCAGGGCCAGATCGGGGCCTATGCCGGCCGGCTCACCGGGGGTGAAGGCGATGCGCAACGGCGCTGCCCGCGGCGGCGGGATCATTCCTTGCCGAGGCGAATATCCACGTAGGCCTGGTCGCGAAGACTGCGGTCGAACAGCTCGATCTGCTCCTTGGCCTTGCGTCTGCGCACCGCATCACGCGCTTGGGCGAGACGCACCTCGTCGGTGCTGTCGTATTGGCGTCGGCCGAGGACCTGCACAATGTGCCATCCGAACTGGGTGTGGAAGGGCTCCGAGACCTGGCCCGGCTGCAGCCGGTTCATCTGCTCTTCGAATGCCGGGACGGTGTCGCCGGGGTTGACCCAACCGAGGTCACCGCCTTTGATGGCCGAGCCCTTGTCGTCGGAGTGGGAGCGCGCCAGGGCGTCGAAGTTTTCGCCGCCGAGAATACGCTGGCGCAGCTGGCTCAGTCGGATACGGGCATCCTGGTCCGAGACGAGCTCGTTGGTCCGGATCAGAATCTGACGAACATGGGTCTGGGTGATGACATGCTGCTCCGCGCCCCCCTTGACGTCTTCGAGCTTGAGGATGTGAAAGCCGCTGGCGCTGCGGATCGGGTCGGTTACCTCTCCGCGGCTCAGCTTCGCGACCGGCTCGACGAACAGGGAAGGCATGTCCGCCGGCTTCAGCCAGCCCAGATCTCCGCCCTGCAGTGCCTGCTTGTCGTCCGAATTGGCGAGCGCGACCTCTCGGAAATCTGCGCCCTGGCGCAGCTGCTGCACGATCTTCCGGGCCTTCTCCTCCGCCGCCTTCACCTGCTCCGGGCTCGCGCCGTCGGGCGTCGCAATGAGGATGTGCAGGAGGTGGTAAGCCGACTGGTTGCCCGACTCCAGGGCCTTGCTCGCCAGATAAGATTGGACCTCCTGGTCGGTGACGACGATCTTGTCTACGACCTCCTGGGCGTGCAGGCGTCCGATCATGAGCTGGCGGCGCAGCTCCTTGCGGAAGCCTTCATAGGGCACGCCGTTCTTCTCCAGCGTTTGTCGAAATTGCTCGGGAGTCATGCCGTTCTGCTGGGCGAGCCGGTTCATGGCGGTGTTGATCATGTTGTCGTCGATCTTTATCCCCGCTTGTTCCGCGGCGTTGAGCTGAACCTTCTCGTTGATCAGGAACTCGAGCACCTGGCGCTCGAGCACGTCCCGCGGGGGGAGATTGGCGCCCTGGTTCTGCGCCTGGACCTCGGCAAGCTTGACGTCGAGCTCGGATCGCAGCACCACGGAGTCGTCCACGACCGCCACGATACTGTCGAGGTCCTGGACATCCGCTGCGCGAGCCAGGCCGACCAGGGCGAAGAGCGAAACGGCGAGAAGAATTTGTCGGCCGAGCCGATACGGGAGTGATTTCATGTCGGAAATGTCTCGGTTCAATGGTCTTTGCCGTAACCGAGGATGCCATGCTGGAGCAGGTCATCCACGCTGGAGCCCAGGCTCCCCAGTCCCTTCAGCTCCAGCTGCAGAAACACGCCCAGGTTGGAAGTCCCCTGTTGCAGGTCGGTGGTCCAGTCACGCGCGACTGCCCGGAGCACCCAGCAGCAGCTGTTGTATTCGATACCCCCGAATGCCTCGATGGTACGGTTGTACTGCCAGGAGTAGTCCCAGCGCGCCACCAAGTGGGTCTTGGGCCCCAACGGCCAGCGCGCAGAGATGTCGCTGTGCTCGGACTGATCCCGGCGGACGCGGTAAGCCAGGTTGAGGATGCGGTTCTCGTCGTCTCGGTATTGGATACGGGCACCTCCGCTCTCAGTCTGATGGGTGTCCGGATCCCACTGCAGGTCGCCCGCCAAACTCCATGTCGGGGCGATGCGGGCGAGAGCGGTCGCCACGATCGGCGACTGGCTGCTGGAGTCGGTGGGCGTGTCGGGCAGCTGCACCAGCCTGTCTTCAAAGTAATAGATCTGACCAATGCCCAGGCGCAGGCGTTCCGTGCCGTCGCTGGCCTGGAGCGTCCGCGATGACAGCCCGACGCTGAGCTGGTTGGCATCGCCGATCCGGTCGGCGCCGTTGAAGCGATTTTCCTGGAATAGGGCGTCGAAGGTCAGATCCCGCTCCGAGGTGTCGAATACAGGCAGGTCGTCCTGGGTGCGCCGGGGGACGTACAGATAGAACAGTCGTGGCTCGAGGGTCTGGGTGTACGCCTGGCCGGCCAGCTGCAGGCTGCGCTCGAAGGTCAAGCCTGCGTCCAGGCTCGCGACGGGCAAGGTGCGCTGAGGGTCGCCGCTGGCTCCGGCCGCCTGGCCGTCGAGGCTGTAGATCGTGTCTCTCAGGCCGAGCTTGGAGCGCAGATATCCCCAGGGTCGCGACAGGTCGACACTGAGCGACGGATAGACGTCGACGCGCTGGCCCTGGACGCTGTTGTCCTTGCTGAAATTGACGTACTCGGTGTCCAGGTGGACGCTGAGCGGCACATCCATGGGAAGCGGCCGATCGAGCGTGAACAGGGCTTGCGGCAGTCGGCTGTAGGGCCGGTCCTCGGGCAGGATGGTCTGGTCGACAGTCTGAAAGCCTTGCACGCGGGTGAGAAAGGACCAGTCGTCCCCGTGGTAGACGAGGTCGCCTCGGCGCTCCAGCTCGCTTTTGCTGGTCAGGTCGAGGTTGTTGCCCAGATCGGTAAGGTACTTGCTGTCGGAGACGTAGTTGACGTCAACGTCCGTTGTCCAGCGCTCGGCGAATAGCCCCGAGCTCTTCAGGTACAAGGCACCCCTTGTCCCACTGTCGTCTCGGCCGTAGTCCTGCGGGAGCACTTCGCCCTGGAGGGTGCCCTGCTGCTCCTCGGTCAGAAACCGGAGCTCCCCCCCGAGCATCAAGCCTCGATCGCTGAGAATCCGCGGGGTCAGCGTCGCATCGTAATTGGGGGCGAGATTGAAGTAGTAGGGGGTGGAGATGCTCACCCCGCTCGAATCGCTGTACCCCAGGGAGGGTGCCAGAAACCCGGATTGGCGCTGGGTGCCGAGCGGAAAGGCGAGGTAGGGAAGATAAAGGACCGGCACGCCGCCGAGCTCTAGCTTAGCGTCGCGCGCCTCTCCGAGGCCGGTGTCCTGGTGGAGATCGATCTGCGCGGCGTCCAGACTCCAGTCCTGGCTGCCCGGAGGGCAAGTTGTATAGCTGGCGTCGGTGAGCCTGGCACTCGTCTTTCCCGTGCTCTGGACGCTCTGGGCGACCCCTCGGGCACCCTGCTCGGGAAGGCGAAACTCGACATCCTGGAGGCTACCCTCGTAGGTGTTGAGGTTCATGGTGCCGCCGGCGCTCTCGAGCCTCAGCTGCGGGCGCTCGTAGAACAGGTTGCCCCGGGCATCGATCTCGCCGGTCAGCCCGTTGTACGTGGCCTCGTCGGCCAGCATTCGCTGGGGTGGCTGGCTGATCTCCACTGCGCCGATGAGGTGCACGGCCTGCTTATCCGCGAAATATTCGGCGGCATCGGCGCCCAGGTGGATGAGGTTGTCGCCTGCCTGTGTGGCCGAGGCAGCGGGTGCAGCGCGTTGCGGAGCGCAGACCGATGCGTCCGTTGTCCTGTAGAGCAGGTCTCGGTGGGCGCCCCGGGTCAGTGAAGCACGCGGTTCGGGCTGGCCAGCTCCCGCGCCGGTGGATGCGCCGAGGCCGTGCTCGCCGGTGCTCGCAGGTACGGCCGCTGTGGGCACAGGGATTGCGGTGGGCACGGCGGTCGATGGCCGTCTCGGCGCCACGGGGGGCGTCGGTGGCTTTGGTTTCTGCTCGGACTTCGGCGGCGCCGCTTTCTCGGCCGGCCGCGGACCGGCCTCGGCACTCGCGGCTCCCTCGCTCGATTCTGCCGCCGGCGGCGTCACCTGGGGAGGCGCTGATTCGGGCGCCGGCCGCGTGGCCGCCCCGGCCGGCCGCGCAGAAGTTTCCGCGCCCTCGGGAGCGCCGCTCGGCTCGGCCGCGGGGACCGTGGGCTCGGATGGCGTTGGCGTTGTCTGCGGGGGACTCGGTGCCCGGGGCGTGGGCGGCGACGGCTCGGGCTCAACCGTTTTCACCGGAGTCGTGGGTATCGCAGCGGGCGGAGGTGCCCCCTGCTCTTGGCGTGGCGGCGGCGTTGCGGCAACCGCGGGACTCGCCGGTGCGACAACCGCTTTGCCAACGTCGGGCTGCGGAGTAGGCGGTGCCTCCGGAGCGGGACTGGGGAGCGCTTCGGGTAGCTTCCGCGGCGGCTCCACCAGGACCTTACGGCCTCCTCCCGCACACGCCCAGCCACCTTCCGGCGTCGAGCGGCAGTCCCAGGCCTCGCTTCGGGCAAGCGGCGCGAAACCGCAAGACCCCAGCAGTAGGCCGCTCACGGCAAGAGGCAGTATCTTCTTCTTCCGGGCCACGTTGATGCTCTGCTGGTTGTGTATCGGCGGGACCCGCACCGGTCCCGGCAACGATTGGCGACCCGAAGGCGCCTCTGGGTGGGCAGAATCCCCCATCGGGGGGCCTGTGCTCGCTGATTGTTGCTCGGATGCGGTGCCGACCCTCTCTGGGGCGCCTTAAAATCGCATAGAACAGCGCCAGCTTCAATCTCCGAGCCTTTTTCGGTGATGAGGATACACCGGCCCGGCGCGTATACTCCGCTCGGGGTCGGTGAGCTAGAGGGTGTCATGACCGAGCGATTGTTGGAGCTGAAGACGTGGCTGCGTGGCGCTTGCGGGCTTGCAGGCATCACTCTGGCGTCGGCGTCCGGGGACGCGAGCTTCCGGCGGTACTACCGGGTGGGCGTCGGCGATGACACGCTGATCGCGATGGATGCGCCGCCCGACCGGGAGAGTTGCGGGCGTTACGTCGATATCGCCCGTCGGCTCGCCGAGATCGGGCTCAATGTACCGCAGATCTATGCACAGGACCTGGACCGTGGCTTTCTGCTTCTTCAGGACCTTGGGACCGATCTCTACCTCGATCGCCTGGATGACCGGAGTGCCGACAGGCTCTACGGCGACGCCCTCGGCGCCCTGATGGTGATCCAGGCCTGCGGCCCCCGAGAGGGCCTTCCTGCCTATGATCGGGCCTTGCTGGAGCGCGAGCTCGCGATCTTCCCCGAGTGGCTGCTGGGGCGTCACCTGGGCCTGAGCCTGAGTGCGGCGGAACAGCGAGCGCTTGCGGAGGTCTTCAGTGTCCTCGTGTCCAACGCGCTCGAGCAGCCGCGCGTCTGTGTCCATCGGGACTTTCATTCGCGAAACCTCTTGGTCACCCGACCCCCCAGTCCGGGGATACTCGATTTCCAGGATGCGGCCATTGGCCCGGTGACCTACGACCTGGTGTCGCTGCTTCGGGACTGCTATATCCGTTGGCCGCGCTCGCGCGTCGAAGAGTGGGCTCGCGGCTTTTTCGAGCTTGCGGTGCAATCGGGCGTTCTGCGGGAGGAGCACGAGCCGGATTTTCCGCGGTGGCTCGACCTGATGGGTGTCCAGCGCCACCTCAAGGCCGCCGGCATCTTCGCTCGTCTCTATCGCAGGGACGGCAAGCCGGGGTACCTCGGCGATATTCCACGCACGCTTGGGTACGTGGTCGAGCTTGCCCCGGACTATGCGGCCCTCGGAGGGCTGGCCGAGCTCCTCGAAGGCCGGGTGCTCCCGCTGCTGGTCCCGACGCCGGACTCAATCCGCGCGAGCCCTTGAGCCGGTGCCCTCGTTCGACGCGGCCATCCGATCCAATGCCTCGACGGCGTGCTGCAGGCTGTCGAACTCGAGGTAATAGGTCCGGCTGCGGTTGATGATCGCGGAGACTGCGCGGAACCCCTCGGCGCCGCGCAGTCTGTAGTTGAACGCGTTGCCGGAGAGCTTGAGGAAAGCGCGACCCTTGGGGAACGGATGGAGTCCGGTGGCGGCGCCTGCCCGATACTGCGGGAAGACGACCCACCCGGGACCTGCCCGCTCTTGGGACCGGGCGACGCTCTCTTCGGGCGGCATGACGTGAGCGACTCGCCCCTTGCGCGTGCGGGGAAACACCGGGCCGATGACCGCCTCCGGTGCGAACTGGCGCAGGAGCTCGATCGACTCGTTCTTCAGAGCGGCGGGTCTGGGCAGCGGGACCAGGGCGTCTCCTGCATCGGCGACCAATCCGAACTCGTCGGATAGCAGCCGCCAGCCCCGGTGCATGAGAGCGGCGCAGAGAGTGCTTTTGCCGGAGCCGGGTTGTGCCGGCATGATCAGCGCGCGCCCGCCCTTTTCGACCACCGCGGCATGGAGCATCAGGTACTGGTGCGCTTGGGTGGCGATGCACCAGTTCAGACCCCACTCGAACAGCGGGAACGCGTGATCTTCCGGGAAGGGGTGGAAGGGTGACTCCTGGTCGCTGCACAGGGCCACCTGAGGTTGCAGGGGCCAGCGAGCGTTGTGCAGCCGCTCCAGCCTCAGGGAGAAGTCCGCCAGCCCTTCACCGTGCCCGCGGATGGGGGCTCGCGCATACAGGCGATGAAAGGTGTCCGAGAAGCCGGATGCGTCGGAGCGCAGGCGCACGGCGAGCGGCCCCGTCTCGAGCGTCAGCCCGCGGCGCAGCTCGCGTCTGAGCTGGCGCACCGACAGCTCGCCCACAGTCACGCGTCTCGACGCTCAATGAGCCCGAGCTGGTCGAGCTGACCGAGCAGGGCAGCGACCAGCTGCGCTTTCTCCGCTGCCGATCCTTGGGCGAGCCGCTCACCGAACCGCTCGGCCAAATCGCTGACTCGGAGCGGGCGCTCTGCCAGGGCTCGCAGTATGGCGCCGGCCAGGGCGTTGAGAACGTGGGTCTCGCCGGAGTGGGGGTTAAAGATGAAGTGCTCGTCTTCCCAGGTCTCCCAGAGCAGGGAGCCCAGGGACGGGCTATACCACCGGTTACCGGGGTCAGCGAGGCTCACCGCGCCGGCCGGTCGACAGTTATCCCAAGTCAAGCCGTATTGGTGAAGGACGCATAACAGGACGCTACCACCGGAACCGCGTCGCTCACGCTGCCGCCGTCCGGATCGACGTACACCAGGTTGTTCGACCCCGAGCTGACCGAGTATCCGGTCTTCAGCCTGACCGCTGTATCCGTGCCGTCGTCGAAATAATTGCCCCCCCCGAACTGCGTCAGCTCCCGTTGATTGGGCTCATTCGGGTCGTATGCGACGTAGGGGTCGTTGGCGTCGTTCGGCGGCGACTTGAGCGCACAGTTAAGCACGCTGATTGCCGAGGCGGGCGCGCCGCTCGCCAGCGTAACCACCGCGGGAAGCCCCACGAGGCCTTTGATGACTCGGCGCCTGACCGCGAAGGCGGCAGCGCCATCAGGGGTGTTGCCCCGGTCTGCTTGACCGCTTGTCGCAAGATGCGAGTCCTGGTCCATTGACGAAATCTCCAAGATCGTGCCTCGCAATGTCTGCTTCGATGCAGGGTCCGATAGCATGGCGACAACGGCGTTACAGAGCCCCGGGGCAGCCAGTAGCCAACCATCCCTGTACGCTCAATCCTACACGAAATCGGGTCGGGGCGCGCAAAGCACTCGTTGGCGCGGTGGGCTACGCCGGCTCGCCGCTTGCGTGAGAGTCAAGCATAAGTGAACATCCTGAAGTGTACAACCCGCCGGTTCGCAGAGTGAGCGGACCTTCGCACAGCTGCCATCAGTCGCCGATTCGACATTCCGATGCCCTCTCAGCCCGCATCTGCTGCCTGCCTATTGGTCTCGGTTCTCCGCAGTCCTGAAGGTTTTGCCACGCTGTCCGAGTCCGAGCAGTCGGCCGTCATCCGCAGCGCTCGCGCCAATTTGGTGCTTGGACGGCTCGCGGCATTGGTGCGTGCCGATGGCGCACAGGAGCGGCTCAACGACAAGTGCAGCGAGCTCTTGGAGGCGGCCGCGTCTCAGGCGGCTTACGAAGCGCGTCAGCTGCGGTGGGCCATCGACCGGGTGTTGCACGCCCTGCGCGGACGCCCCTTCCCGGTGGTCCTCCTGAAGGGTGGCGCATACCTTCAGCTCGGCCTCGACCTAGCCGAGGGACGCCTCGTTTCGGATCTCGATATCATGGTTCCCAAGGCCGACCTCGCGGCCGCGGAAGGCGCGCTGCTCGCCGACGGTTGGCAGCCGATGAAGCTTGATGAGTACGACCAACACTACTACCGAGCCTGGATGCACGAGCTCCCGCCACTGCGCCACGCCCGGTGGGGTCTGGTGGTGGATATTCACCACAATATCCTGCCCGAGACCAGCCGGCTGAGGCCGGATGCGCGAAAATTGCTGGCCGCGAGCATTCCGACGTCTGACCCCCGTCTTCGGGTCCTCGCCCCCGCCGACATGGTCTTGCACAACTGCGTGCACCTGTTCCAGGACGGCGATCTCGCCAACGGTCTGCGGGAGCTTCTGGACCTCGACGGCTTGCTGCGCCATTTCGGGCAGACCGAAGGGTTTTGGCCGGCCCTGGTGGAGCGGGCGGGGGATCGAGGGCTGGCAAGGCCGCTGTACTACGGACTCTGCCACACCCGAGGATTGCTCGGGACGCCGGTCCCCCCTCCCGTGACCGAGGCTGTCGCAGCGGCCGCGCCTCCTTGGCCCTGGCGCGGTCTCATGCGGACGCTGATGGAACGGGTCTTACGCCCTCGCGATCCCGAGCGGCGCCCGTCGCAGCGCGGCCTCGCGGAGCGCTTCTTCTACATGCGCTCGCATTGGCTGCGTATGCCCCCGGGGCTACTGGCTCGCCATCTGACCACCAAGGCGCGCAAGCGTTGGGCCGCGGAGGGCTGAGCCCGCACCGGGCCATCGCCCCCCCCGGCCTTTGGCCGGAGCGGCTCAGCGCGCCTGTTCCCGGAGGATGGCCCGGTAACCTATATCGGTTCGGTAGTAGGCGTCCTTCCAATGAATGTTTCGGACCCTTTCATAGGCCCGTGCCTGGGCCTCGGCCACGGTGCGACCCAGGGCGGTCACGCACAGCACTCGCCCGCCAGCGGTGACGACACGGCCGTCCAGCTCGGCCGTTCCTGCGTGGAAAACCTTGGCATCGTCGCTCTCCCGGGTGGGGAGGCCGTCGATCGGCGTGCCTTTGCCGTAGGCCTCGGGGTAGCCGCCGGCTGCCATGACCACGCCGACGGAGGCCCTCCCGTCCCATTCCACGATCTGGCCCTCCAGGCGGTGCTCCACTGCGGCCAGGCAAAGGGCCACCAGGTCCGAGCGTAGCCGCAGCATGATCGGCTGGGTTTCGGGGTCCCCGAAACGGCAGTTGTATTCCAGGACCTTGGGGGTCCCCTTTTCATCGATCATCAAGCCGGCATACAAGAAGCCCGTATAGGGGTTGCCTTCGACGGCCATCCCCTTGACAGTGGGGCGGATTACTTCATCCATGATCCGGCTATGGATCTCGGGGGTGACGACGGGCGCTGGAGAGTAGGCCCCCATGCCCCCGGTGTTGGGCCCTTGGTCGCCGTCGTCGCGGGCCTTGTGATCCTGGGACGTTGCCATCGGCAGTATCTGCTCTCCGTCCACCATGACGATGAAGCTCGCCTCTTCGCCCTCCAAGAGCTCCTCGATGACGACGCGATGCCCCGCTTCGCCGAAGCGGTTGCCCGAGAGCATGTCGCGGACGGCGGCCTCGGCGGTGGCCATGTCGCGGGCGAGAATCACGCCCTTGCCCGCCGCCAGGCCGTCCGCCTTGACCACGATGGGCACTCCGACCCGGTGCAGGTAGGCCAGGGCCTCGGGTTCGTCCGTGAAGCTGCCATAGGCGGCGGTGGGAATACCGTGACGCGCCAGGAAATCTTTGGTAAACGCCTTGGAGCCCTCAAGCTGGGCGGCTGCGCGGGATGGTCCGAAGCAGGCCAGCCCCGCGTCCCGGAAGGCGTCGATGACTCCCGCAACCAGGGGTGCCTCCGGACCAACGATAGTGAGCGCGACCCTGTTATCCTGTGCAAAGCTCACCAGCCCGGAGATATCGTCCGCTGAGATCGCTACGTTGCGCAGCTTGGGCTCATGTGCAGTGCCGGCGTTGCCCGGGGCAACGAAAACGGTGTCGGCGCGAGGAGACTGGGCGGCCTTCCAGGCCAGGGCGTGCTCGCGTCCGCCGCCCCCTATGACGAGGATGTTCATGGCTCAGTCCTGTTCTCAGATGTCGATCACTAGGCGCTGCGCGGTCTCCGTTGCGCCAGAGTCCTCGCCGTCAACGTCTCCGCTCGAGCGCCTTGAGCACCGATCGGAGGCGGGTTGGCGTGCAGCGTCGACCCGCGTGGCGCTACCGGTGCGAAACGACACCCCGCTTGCTCGATTCGAAGAATTGGATGATCTGCGCGATGTCCTCGCTAGGCGCTTGGGAGCGCAGCTGCGTTAAAGCGTCTGCAAGCCCGACACCGCTCTTGTAGATGATCCGATAGGCCCGTTTGATTGCCGTGCGGCGAGTCTGGTCGAAGCCGGCCCGGCGCAGCCCGACCAGGTTGAGTCCGACGATCGATGCGCGGTGCCCATCGACGGTCACGAAGGGCGGGACGTCCTGGGGCACCCCGCTGACCCCCGCCACCATGGCATAGGCGCCAATACGACAGAACTGGTGCATCGCGGTGTGCCCGGAGAGGAAGACGTGGTGGTCGACCCGCACGTGACCGCCCAGGGTCGCGCCATTGGCGAAGATGTTGCGGTCGCCGATTCGGCAATCATGGGCGACATGAGACAGGGCCATGAGGTAGTTGTCGTCGCCGATAGAGGTGAACTGCTCTTTGGATCCGCGATGGACGCTCACGAGCTCTCGAAAGGTGTTCCGGTCCCCGATCTCCAGGGTCGTTGCGCAAGACGGGTCGAAGCTCAGATCCTGGGGTGCGGCACCGATCACGGCACTGTGATGCACCCGATTGAATCGGCCCATGCGGGTTCCCGCGTAGACGCGCACACAGCTCTCCAGAACGCTGCCTTCGCCGATCCTGACGTCTCTCTCGATGATCGTGTAGGGCCCTACCTCCACGCTGGGGTGTAGGTCGGCGCCCGGGTCGATGACGGCAGTGGGATGTATCCCCATGGCAAAATACTACCCGTTCAGCCGCCCCCCTCAGTGTCGGAAGTGGCGCATGCCGGTGAGCACCATCGCCATGTCGTGCTCGTCGGCTGCGGCGATCACCTCTTCGTCGCGCACCGAGCCGCCGGGTTGAATCACCGCGCCGATGCCGGCCTTCGCTGCCTGGTCGATGCCGTCACGGAACGGGAAGAAGGCGTCGGAGGCCATCACCGATCCCTTGACCTGTAACCCGGCCTGCTCGGCCTTGATCCCAGCGATGCGCGCAGAGTTCACGCGGCTCATCTGTCCGGCGCCGATGCCGATGGTCATGCGGTCGCGGCCGTAAACGATCGCGTTGGACTTGACGAACTTGGCAACCCGCCAGGTGAAGACCAGGTCCTCCATCTCCTTCGCCGTAGGGGCTCGCCGGGTGACGACCTCGATGTGGGCGGTGAGGCGCAGGTCGGCCTCCTGGACCAGCAGACCTTCGTTCACGCGCTTGAAGTCCAGGCGGTGGGTCTCCTCGACGTTCCAGGCTCCGCAGTGGAGCAGGCGCACGTTCTTCTTGGTTGCGATTGTCTGCGCCGCGGCCTCGGACACGGCGGGGGCAATGATGACTTCGACGAATTGTGCCTCGACGATCGCCTGGGCGGTCTTCGCATCGAGCTCCTGGTTGAAAGCGATGATGCCGCCGAAGGCGGACTCCGGGTCCGTCGAGAATGCGCGTTGGTACGCCTCGAGCAGGGTCGCGCCGATGGCGACTCCGCAGGGATTGGCGTGCTTGACGATCACGCAGGCGGGGCCTTCGTCGAACTGCTTGACGCACTCCAGCGCTGCGTCTGTGTCGGCGATGTTGTTGTAGCTGAGCTCCTTGCCCTGCAGCTGACGCGCCGTCGCCACCGATACCTCTTCACAGTCGCGCTCCACGTAGAACGCCGCCTTCTGGTGGGGATTCTCCCCGTAGCGCATGCCCTGGGCCCTGACAAACTGCAGATTGAAGGTGCGAGGAAACAACGTCGGCGCCTCCCCGACGCGGACGCCGAGCCAATTGGCGATGGCCCCGTCATAGCGAGCGGTGTGCTCGAAGGCCTTCACCGCCAGATCGAAGCGCAGCGCCTCTCCGACCGCCCCGGCATTACCCTCCATCTCTTCGATCACGCGCTGGTAGTCCGCCGCGTCGACGACGACCGTGACATCCCGGTGGTTCTTGGCCGCCGCGCGTAGCATCGTCGGACCCCCGATGTCGATATTCTCGATGGCCGTCTCCAGGGTACAGCTTGATTGGGATACGGTCTGCTCGAACGGATAGAGGTTCACCGCGACCAGATCGATTGGGCCGATGCCGTGCTTGGCCATCGCTTCGTCATCCGTGCCGCGCCTTCCCAGTATCCCACCGTGGATCTTCGGATGCAGGGTCTTGAGGCGCCCATCCATCATTTCGGGAAAGCCCGTGTACTGGCCGACTTCGACGACTGCGACGCCATGCTCGGCAAGCAGCCGAGCGGTCCCTCCTGTGGAAAGGATCTCCACCCCTTGCCGGCTCAGCGCCTGGGCGAAGCCGAGGACGCCGGTCTTGTCGGACACGCTGATAAGGGCTCTCTTGATGGCTGTCATGATTGGGTTTCCTGATCTGCATAGCCCTGGCTCCGAGCTTGCCGGGGTCGGGGTCTTACTGGTGGAGGGATTCAGCCCAAACCGTACTTCTCAAGCTTCTTGCGCAGGGTGCCCCGACTGATGCCGAGAATTGCGGCGGCCCTGGTCTGGTTGCCACCGACGTGGATCATGACGGTCTCGAAAAGGGGCTGCTCGACCTCGCACATCACCAGCTGGTAGAGCTCGCTCGGGCGGTGATCGCCGAGCTGCGAAAAATACTGTTGCAGCGCCTGGCGGACACACTCTTGGAGTGTCTCTCGCCCGGTGCGCTCCGTGACGGCGAGCTGCTCGGAATGGTGCCTCCGCGTGGCGGTCAGCTGCGTGGTCATGCCGCGAATCCCCCTTATTCACCGGCCGGTCGACGCTGGTGTCGATCAGCCCACCCCGCTTGTCCTTCGGCGCCCCGTCCCGCCGGTGCGCGGCGTTTCGACAGCTGCCCGAGCTGCGGCGCCCAAATCCCGGTTGTGTCCGATAGATCGGCCCGCGGCTCGGCGCCTGATGATGCGCCGAGCTGCAATACCGCTGCCCGGGGCGCGCGCGACGGACAATCGTCCGTTTTGGTCGCAGCCACCAGCACCCAGTTGTTCGTCGGTTCCAATCGCCCGGTCCGCATGGCGGAGCCTCGCCTCTCTTCGGAGGTTCGGCAACGGGGAGGGGCGATCATACTACCGCCAAAGCGCGGGCAAGCAAAGTCCGTTCAGTGGCTTCCATGTGAGCCTTGCGGGCCGTTGAAATACGTCATTATTTAATGATGGGGTTTATCTAACCGGCGGGCTGATCTAACCAGTTGAAAGCCCTGGTAACGGCAGGTTGGCTGGGCTGCGCGATGCGGCCTGTCAGGTCCGGGGAAATCTCTCTTCGAGGGTCTCGCTAGAGAAAATCGAACCGGAATCCGGTCACCGCTCTTCCCGGATCGACCAGGTCCAGGCGCACGTACACCGCTTGGTCGGGCTTCATCTGCGGGACGTCCACCACGCCCAAGTATTCCTGAGGCGTGAACCGGCGCTGGCCGACAGGTCGCTCTTGCTCGTCATAGAGGGTGATCTGCAGCAATGGGAACGGCTGGGCGAAAGCGGCCTCGTTGGACATGACCAGCATGACAAGAAGGGCTTGGGGCTGGGTAGGGTGAGGGCTTACATCGCGGCTGAGGACGCGGATGCGGTCGAGGGCGCGGCGCGGGGCCACCTTGCAGCCGAGGAGCGCGCAGAACGGCTCTACGATGCGGCGTCCCTGAACCGTTTGAGCGAGAGCATCACGGTCCCACCAGAGCACTTGAGCGGCCGCGGCGCAAAGCAGTAGCAAGGCGCCCAGGCCCCACCCGAGCTGCGCCCAGGCCGACGGCCCCGGCGGTGGGTCGGTCTCGTCGGTCCAGGCCGGGGTCGGCACCTCCTCGGAAGGCTCGATCTCCGGGAGGTCTTCGGGAATCTCGAAGGGCTCGGCATCGGGCTCGGCATCGGGCTCGACGGTGAACGGCCCGGCGAACCTGGGCTCGGTGTCCTCATCCAGAGACTCGGCCGCCAGGTCTGGCTCGGTCTCGGCAATCGGGGAGGCCGGGGTGGCGTACGTAGCCCGGGTCGAGACGGGGACTGCCGTCGACTCCGTGGCGGGAGGTTCGGGCGGCGCCATGATCGGCTCGCCCGTTGCGGCGCCGACCACCGTTGGGACGGGCTCCCCGCCACCAGGGGTCAACGGCCGGGGAACCGCCCGCCCCTCGGGCACCGGGGGAGGCGGCAGCGAAGCATAGGACCGCCGCCGCGTCGACACACCTCGCCGCGGGGCCGGATCCTCTTCCTCCCTCAGATTGGCCAGGGCGTCGAACACGCTGTTACAGCGGCAGCAGCGCGCCCGCCCATCGGCCGCGCGCAGCTGCTCATCGCGGATGCGAAACAGCGTGTGGCAATCGGGACACTGCGTCAGCATGGCAGAGGCGGTCCGGCTTGGCCCTGAGGATGCTTCATGCTATCAGATCGCTTCGACGGCCTGGCGCCGTCGCAAGGCCAGGAGTGCCCAACTCTCTGCCGACAAGGTCTCCAACAGGTCGAAGCTTGCCGCGTATGCTTCGTAGACCGCCTCGGTCTGTTCAGCCAACACCCCGGAGAGCACCAGGTCTCCGCCGAGGCGGACCAGCCCCGTCAGGCGTGGTGCCAGCTCGATCAGGGTGCCCGCGAGGATGTTGGCGAGCACCAGATCGTAGGGTCCGCCGGGTAGGGCGCCCGGCGCACAGAGGCCGAGCCTGTCGGCAACGCTGTTCTTGCGTGCATTCTCGGCGCTGGCCTCCAGCGCCTGGAAGTCATGGTCGACACCGAGTGCCCTGGCGGCGCCGAGCTTGAGGGCGGCCACGGCGAGGATCCCGGAGCCGCAGCCGTAGTCCAGGACCGTGCGACCCGCGAGCTCGGCCTGGTCGAGCCAGCGCAGACACAAGGCGGTGGTAGGGTGGGTGCCGGTGCCAAACGCCAGGCCGGGGTCCAGGTCGACGACCACGGCCCCGGGGCTGTCGACCCGATGCCCGCTCGGGCGGATCCAGAGCCGGTGTCCGAACTGCATCGGTTGGAATGCGTCCATCCAAGCGCGTTCCCAGGCCTGGTCCGCGAGGCGCTCCAGTTGCACGGGTGCGGAGATCTCGGGGCCCAGACCCTGTCCTATCCGGGCGCGCAGCTCGTCGGCGTCACAGTCGCCCGGGAACAGCCCGGTGACCCGGGTGCTGTCCCAGAGCTCGGTGCTCCCCGGTGGGGGCTCGAGCAGCGGGTTGTCCCCGGCGTCTCCGAAGGTGACCGACAAGGCGCCGAGGGACTCGAGCAGGGCCTCGATGAGAGGCGCCCGCTCCTTCGGGACCACCAGCGACAGCTGCAGCCAGGCCATGGGGGGCGGAGAGGCCGAAGGGTATCTCAGCGCGCAGATCGGTGTGGATCGTCGGATGGTCCCGGTGAGCCTCAGAGACCGAGCTTTTTTTCCAGATAATGGATGTTGGTGCCGCCTTGCTCGAAGGCCGAGTCACGTAGGATCTCCTGGTGCAACGGGATGTTGGTCTTGATGCCTTCGACCACCATCTCGCTGAGGGCCGTGCGCATGCGTGCGAGGGCGCTGGCCCGTGTCTCGCCGTAGGCGATCAGCTTGCCGATCATGGAGTCGTAGTAGGGCGGGACGCGGTAGCCGCTATAGATGTGGCTGTCCACACGGATGCCCGGTCCGCCCGGTATGTGCAGGCGCTCGATCGTGCCCGGGGAAGGCATGAAGCTCCTCGGATCCTCGGCGTTGATCCGACACTCTACCGCGTGTCCCCGCCAGTGGATGTCCCGCTGCTGGTAGCGCAGTGGGTCGCCGGAGGCGATGAGGATCTGCTCCTTGACGATGTCGACGCCGGTGATCAGCTCAGTCACAGGGTGCTCGACCTGCACGCGGGTGTTCATCTCGATAAAGAAGAACTCTCCATTCTCGTACAGGAATTCAAAGGTACCGGCGCCGCGATATCCGATCTGCCGGCAGGCCTCGGCACAGCGCTCTCCGATGGTGTGCCGCTGCTTGTCACTGATGCCGGGTGCCGGCGCCTCCTCGACCACCTTCTGGTGGCGCCGCTGCATGGAGCAATCGCGCTCGCCTAGGTGGATGGCGTTGCCGTGCTCGTCGGCGAGCACCTGGAACTCCACATGGCGTGGGTTCTCCAGGAACCTCTCCAGATAAACCATGTTGTTGCCGAACGCGGCCCCGGCCTCGGCGCGGGTGACCGACACCGCGCTCAGCAGGGTCGCCTCGGAATGCACGACCCGCATGCCGCGTCCGCCTCCCCCGCCGGCGGCCTTGACGATCAGCGGGAAGCCGATCTCGCGGGCCAGCCCGATCGTGCGCTCGGGGTCTTCGTCCAACGGGCCGTCGGAGCCCGGGACACAGGGCACGCCGGCCTTCTGCATGGCGCTGATCGCCGAGACCTTGTCGCCCATCAGCCGGATGTTCTCGGGGCGCGGGCCGATGAAGATGAACCCGCTGTTCTCGACGCGCTCCGCGAAGTCCGCGTTCTCCGAGAGGAATCCGTAGCCCGGGTGAATGGCGACGGAGTCGGTGACCTCTGCCGCGCTGATGATCGCAGGGATGTTGAGGTAGCTCTCGGCGGACGAGGCGGGGCCGATGCAGACCGATTCGTCCGCCAGCCGCACGTGCTTGAGGTCGCGGTCGGCCTCGGAATGGACAGCCACCGTCTTGATGCCGAGCTCGCGGCAGGCCCTGAGAATCCGCAGGGCGATCTCGCCGCGGTTGGCGATAACGATCTTCTCTATCATGGCAATGTTCTGCGTGCGCCCAGGGCTACGCGATGACGAACAGAGGCTGGTTGTATTCCACCGGCTGGCCGTTCTCGACCAGGATGCGCGTGACCTTGCCCCCCTTGTCCGTCTCGATCTGGTTGAGGATCTTCATCGCCTCGATGATGCACAGGGTATCTCCCTCTGCGACTTGGCTTCCCTCTTCGACGAAGGACTTGGCCCCGGGCGACGGCGCTCGGTAGAAAGTGCCCACCATGGGGGAGCGCACCAGGTGCCCTTGGAGCTCGGGAGCCTCTTCGGTCTTCGCGGCAGCACCGGGCGCCGCGGGTGCTGCCGGCGCTGGCTGTGGCGGCCCGTAAGCCATGGGGATGAGCGGCTGCGCCAGGGTGCTGTGGCGGCTGATTCGCACCGACTCCTCTCCCTCGTGGATCTCGATCTCCGCAATGTTGGATTCTTCGAGCAGCTCGATGAGCTTCTTGACTTTTCTGATGTCCATTGGGTCCTGTCTCTAACTCGTTTGCCCGGATCGCAGCCTGCGAATCGCGGCTTGCAGCGCCAGCTCATAGCCGTGCGAGCCCAGTCCGCTGATGACGCCGACTGCAATGTCGGAAAGATAGGAATGTGCGCGAAACGGCTCGCGCGCGAACACGTTCGACAGATGGATCTCGATGAAAGGGATGGCGACGCCGAGCAGCGCGTCGCGCAGGGCGACACTGGTATGGGTGAAGGCCGCCGGATTGATCAGGATAAACGCGACCGAGCCCTGACGGGCCCGATGAACCTGCTCGATCAGCTCATGCTCGGCGTTGGTCTGGAAGAGCTCCAGCTGATGCCCAGCGTCCACGGCGATGCTCTCGAGCCGTCCCCGGATGTCCTCCAGGGTGTCGCCGCCGTAGATCTCGGGCTCCCGAGCTCCCAGCAGGTTCAGGTTTGGCCCGTTGAGTACGAGGATACTGGGCATCGATGGTCTCGGGCGACGCGAAGCGGTAGGCGCCCGCAGCCGCGGGCAATCTTCCGTCCCGCCGAAATCTGCGCTCAGGGCCGGCGGCACGGGGTCTCTGATTGAATCGGCAAATTCTCGAAGATTGCACCGATCTTGTCCAGTTTTGCCCGAGGAATCGCGCCATCCGCGCAAGGGCGTCGTGTCAGGACCCCGGTGGCGAGGGCAGCCCGAGCAGCGGCACGACATGGGTATCGAGCATCTCGGCCGTCAGCTCTCCGAGCTGGCGGAAACGCACCTGACCGTTGCGGTCGAACACGACCGTAAACGGTAGGCCGCTGAGGCGATCACCGAGTCGTTGAGAGAGCTGCACGGCGTCGGTCTCCCCGAGCAGAAGCGGATAGTTGACGCCGTGGGCGCGGCGGAAATCCCGGACCGCGTCTAGCTCATCCACCGCGATGCCGACGAACTGGAGCCCCTTGTCGCCGTAGGACTTCTGGTACCGCACGAACGTCGGTACCTCTTGGAGGCAGGGAGGACACCAGGTTGCCCAGAAATTCAGCACCAGGACCTTGCCCATCCACTCGTTGGATTGGTGAGGATGGCCCTCGGGGTCGGAAAAGGTGAAGTCGGGGACCGTGGTCAGGGCCTGCGGGGCCGCGTCGGCGATGCGCTCACCGGCGGTGCGCGCTTGATAGAGGGCAAGCCCCGCGCCGCCCGCGGCGGCGGCGATCACCAGGCCGGCAACGATCAATCGTCCGTTCATTCAGATCCCCGTCGCTTGGCGCACATGAGTGGCAAACTCTTCGGATGGCATGAAGCCGACGACCCGGAAGTTCTTCCGCTCCCGGCCGTTTGGCCCGAAAAACAGGATTGCCGGCGGCGCCGTGATGCCGAAGCGGGCCAGCAGGGCCTTGTCGGCAGCGTCGTTGTCCGTAACGTCGGCCTGCAGCAGCACGAACGGCCTCAGGGCGGCGGCGACCTTCGGGTCGGAAAATACGTATTTCTCGAATTCAATGCAGTAGGTACACCAATCTGCATAGAAATCGAGCATCACCGGCTGACCCCTGGCGGCGGCAGTAGCGAGCGCGCGGTCGAGGTCATCGACGGTGTTGATCCGCCTGAACGCCGCCTGCGGCGCTTCGGCAGGGCCGCCGGCCCCGAAGGCGACTCCCCGCAAAGGCTGGAGCGTGTCGCGCCCCCCCGCCGCGGCCCCGACCAGCATCAGGGCGCCGTAGACGAGCAACACCAGGCCGAGCCCTTGCCAGAGCCGGGCCCAGCCGGTTGCTTCCCCCGGAAGGCTCTTGAGGGCCCCCATGTAGACCGAGGCGACGATGAAGAGAGTGCCCCAGAGGGCCATGGAAACGGCGGCCGGCAGGATGCGCTCGAGCAAGTAGATGGCGAGCCCGAGCATCAGGACGCCGAACACCCCCTTCACGGTGTCCATCCAGGCGCCGGCCTTGGGCAGCAGGTTCCCCGCCGAGGTGCCGATGGCGATCAGCGGCGCTCCCATCCCGAGGCTCAATGCGAACAGTGCCGAGCCCCCTAACACGGCGTCGCCGGTCTGCCCTATATAGATGAGTGCTGCGGCGAGCGGCGGGGCGACGCAGGGCCCGACGATCAACGCGGAGAGAAGCCCCATGATCGCTACGCCGATCAGGTTGCCGCCCCGCTGGCGGTTGCTCACCGCCGCAAGTCGGCTCTGCAGGCTGCTGGGGAGCTGAAGGTTGTAGAAGCCGAACATGGAGAGCGCCAAGGCGACGAAGACCAGCGCGAAGGCCGACAGCACCCAGCGGTTCTGGAACGCGGCCTGCAGGTTCTCTCCGAACAGGGCTGCCAGCACACCGGCAGCGGTATAGGTGGCCGCCATGGAGAGCACGTAGACCAGGGAGAACAGAAACGCCCGCCGGGGGGTGATGGTGGCGCCCTGGCCGGCGATGATCCCAGCGAGGATCGGGATCATGGGAAACACGCAGGGGGTGAAGGCCAGCCCGAGTCCGAGCAGGAAGAAGCTGGCGATGGCGACCCAGATCCCGCCGCTGGCGAGGCGTTTCGCGAGGCGGTCTTGCTCGGCGACGGGCTCGGCGCCTGTACCCGTCGGCGTGCCTCGCGCCTCGGCGGTTGTCCGCCCGGACAGTGTTGCCCCCGAGGTCGGCTTGTCGATCCGTGGGAGGTCCAGGCTGACGCGCTTGGTGACCGGGGGGTAGCAGATGCCTCGGTCGGCGCAGCCCTGGTAACGGGCGCTGAGGCTGACCCGGGTGGCCGAGGTGGAGCCCCGCAGCAGGGGGATCTTCAGGTCGAAGTCGTGGCGCAAGACCGCAACGTCCCCGATGCTGCCGTCGGGGCGTATGCCGCCGTGCTCGATCTCTCCTGGGGGCAGGGTGTAATCCCCGAGGCGAGTGCCGTCGTTGGCCTCGATGCTCAGCTGGATCTTGTCCCGATAGAGAAAGGTCCCGTCGGCGATCTGCCAGTATGCCTGAAGGCTCCTGCCGTCCTCGCTCGAGGCTCTGAACCGGAAGGCCCGATCAGGCGGAACGATGTCGTCCAAGCCGGGGGCCTTGCGGGTGCCTGGCAGAGACAAGGGCGGAAATCGGCTCTGGCCGGCCTCCTCCATCCCCACTAACGTCTTGCCGGCGGCATCGGGCGGCTGGGCTGCGGGCTGCGTTGTCTCCGATTTCGGCTTTGCTGCGGCCGGCGCCAGAGCGATCGTTATGGTTCGGGTGCTCGGCGGATAGCACAGACCGGCGTCGGCGCAGCCCTGGGTGGTGACCACTAGGGGAACGCTGTCAGCGGCCTCCGGGCGGTGGCGGATCGGGATACGCACGGTGAGCCCGCCGCGGTAGACCTGAACGTCTCCGAAGAACTCGTCCTTCTTGGTCAGGCCCGTGGGCAGCTCCGGCTGACCGAGCTCGAAGCCTGGGGCGTCGACGCGGAATCGGAACTTGTTGCGGTACAGGTAGTATCCGTCCGCGATCTGCCAGCTGAGCGCGAGCGCGCTCGGGCCTTCGGTTGCTCCCGAGACCCGAAACGCTTCCTCCGGGCGCAGAAACTCGTGCTCTTGGGCCTGTAGCGCGGTGCCCGTGAGCAGCCCCAGCAGGGCAAGTAAGATCGCGATCAGGAGCCTGGTGTGCATTGCTCGACCCAATGGATGTAACCTGCCAGGCCCTGCACCACCGGCAGGGCAATGATCTCCGGGAGCTCGTAAGGATGCAGCTCCAGGATGCGGCGCTCGATCTGCCCATAGTTGGCGGCGGCGGCCTTGATCAGCAGGAGCACTTCGGTCGCGTTCTCGCGCTGTCCCTGCCAGTGGAACACCGAGGTCACCGGCGGGGTGAGAGTCACGCAAGCGGCAAGGTTCTCCGAGACCAGTAGACCGGCGATCCGCTCCGCAGTTTCCCGGTCCGGACATGAGCAGAGAATGAGGATGACCCCGGGGGCGCGCATCTGCGGAAAGATACCGGAAGGGCCGGAGGCCCGCAAAGCGGCATGTCTACCGGACGGTTGTTTGGTCCCGCTTGCGCCTGTACCCCGGCCAGGACGAGCTCCGCAGCCCTGCCGGTGGTCTGGGTGGCCTCCCGCACCCGATCGCCAGTCCCTGATCGAGGGGGGCGCGCTCACAGGCGCGCCATACGCCCCGGGGCCGACGTTGTTGACGTGGTGAATGGGGCCGCGCCGGTGCGCCGCCGGGCGCTGGGTGTCCTGCTGGGACGTGCGCGGACCAACCCCTCGCCGACATCACGTGAGCGTCGTCCGCCCCGCGATCCCGGTCTTGCTCACGTGATCAAGGGCAGATTCCAGCGCGAAGGCGCCTGACGACCACTCACCGGGGCGCTCTCTCGATGGGCCTTGACTGTCGGAGATCGGCCTCCTCTGCTATTATTAGCACTCACGCTGGGCGAGTGCTAACGAGGCGCACCCGGTTTCCTTTTGATCCATCCTGTCAACCAAACGAGAGGTTCGATCGATGAAGATTCGTCCCCTGCACGATCGCGTGGTCGTGCGTCGCATGGAAGAAGAGCGCAAGTCCGCCGGCGGCATCGTCATCCCCGATTCGGCCGCCGAGAAGCCCATCCAGGGGCAGGTCGTCGCCGCGGGAAAGGGCAAGATCCTGGAAAACGGTGAGGTGCGGCCCCTGGACGTCAAGGTCGGTGACAAGGTGCTGTTCGGCAAATACTCCGGCACCGAGGTCAAGATCGACGGCGAGGAGGTCCTGGTGATGCGCGAAGAGGACATCATGGGCGTCATCGAAGGCTGATGACCGCTCGTTGTCTCTGCGCTCCCGAGCTCATCCAATTTCTAAGCGATTTCCAAGAAGGAAAGACCAATGACCGCTAAGCAACTCAAATTCGGCGACGACGCCCGCCACAAGATGCTGGCCGGCGTGAACATTCTGGCCAATGCCGTCAAGGTGACCCTGGGTCCCAAGGGCCGCAACGTGGTGCTGGAGAAGAGCTACGGCGCTCCCACCATCACCAAGGACGGGGTGTCCGTGGCCAAGGAGATCGAGCTCGCCGACAAATTCGAGAACATGGGCGCGCAGATGGTGAAGGAGGTGGCCTCCAAGACCTCCGACGTAGCCGGTGACGGCACCACCACGGCGACCGTGCTGGCCCAGGCGATGGTGCGCGAGGGGCTCAAGGCGGTGGCCGCCGGCATGAATCCCATGGATCTGAAGCGCGGCATCGACCAGGCTGTGACGGCGGCGGTGGAGCAGCTCAAGAAGCTCTCCAAGCCCTGCTCCGACAACAAGGAGATCGCCCAGGTGGGCACCATCTCCGCCAACTCCGACGAGGCGATCGGCCAGATCATCGCCGAGGCGATGGAGAAGGTGGGCAAGGAGGGGGTGATCACGGTCGAGGAAGGCCAGTCCCTGGACAACGAGCTCGACGTGGTCGAGGGCATGCAGTTCGACCGCGGCTACCTCTCGCCGTACTTCATCAACAACCAGGAGAAGATGTCCGCCGAGCTGGAGGATCCCTACATCCTGGTCTACGACAAGAAGATCTCCAACATCCGCGAGCTGCTGCCGGTGCTCGAGGGGGTGGCCAAGTCGGGCAAGCCGCTGCTGATCGTGGCCGAGGACGTGGAAGGCGAGGCGCTGGCCACGCTGGTGGTCAACACCCTGCGCGGCATCGTCAAGGTGGCGGCGGTCAAGGCGCCCGGCTTCGGTGACCGGCGCAAGGCGATGCTGCAGGACATCGCTGTCCTGAGCGGTGCCACGGTGATCTCCGAGGAGGTCGGGCTGTCCCTGGAGAAGGCCGCCCTGAGCGACCTCGGGCAGGCCCGCAAGGTGAGCGTGACCAAGGAAGAGACCACCATCGTGGACGGTGCCGGCACCGAGGCCGATATCAAGGCGCGGGTGGAGCAGATCCGCAAGCAGATCGACGAGACCACCTCCGATTACGACCGAGAGAAGCTCCAGGAGCGTCTGGCCAAGCTCGCCGGCGGTGTGGCGGTGATCAAGGTTGGTGCGGCCACGGAGATGGAGATGAAGGAGAAGAAGGCGCGGGTCGAGGACGCCCTGCACGCCACCCGTGCGGCGGTGGAAGAGGGGGTAGTCCCGGGCGGCGGCGTGGCCCTGCTGCGCTCGCTCGGCGGCCTGGGTGCCCTGACCGGCGCCAACCACGATCAGGACGTGGGCATCGCCATCGCCCGCCGGGCCATGGAAGAACCCTTGCGTCAGATCGTCGGCAATGCCGGCGCCGAGCCTTCGGTGGTGGTGAACAAGATCGGCGAGTCCAGCGGCAACTACGGCTACAACGCAGCGACCGGTGAGTATGGTGACATGGTGGAGATGGGTATCCTGGACCCGACCAAGGTCACCCGCTCGGCGCTGCAGAACGCCGCCTCCGTGGCTGGCCTGATGATCACCACCGAAGCCATGGTGGCCGATGAGCCCAAGGAAGAGACCCCGGCCCCGGCGGGCGGTGGCATGGGCGACATGGGTATGATGTAAGCCTGGCTCGACCGGCAATGCCTGACGAAACCCCGCCCTCGTGGCGGGGTTTTCGTTTCCGGGCGACGGCTGGCAGCCCCCGGGGCGCGGAGATCCGGTTCCCGATGGACGCGCCGGACGCGGTAGAGCGGGATCAAGCCGGCGCGGGATGACTCCAGAAACGCAGAGCGGGGCGTGCGCCCCGCTCTCCAATCCCATTCGATCAGGGCTATCAGCCTAGCGCCAGTGCCCCCCCACGATTACCCAGGTCCCGTGGCGACGGACCCACCTGCGCGGAACCCAGGCGGCGCCTGCATGGGGCGGACGCGCCCAGCTCCCGGGGACCCACACGTAGCGCCCGCCGACCCAATTCTGATAGCCGGGGGTCCACACATATCCCCTGTGCGGGGGCGCGCCATAGTGCTCGACAACCACCGGCGGAGGCGCTATGCGAACCACCGTCGCGGCAAACGAGGCCGCGGGAAGCAACAGGACGCTGAGCCAGGCAGCCATTGCAATCTTTTTCACAGTCGAAGACTCCTTCAATGTTGGACGCCGCATTGGACAAACCGTTTTCTGATCATTGCCTTGGACAAACAACTTCTCAATTTCAGCCACTCCCGCCGACCGGAGCCGGTGGGTCGTCGTGGCCCCAAGCACGTGGTGTCAGAGAGCTCCGATTGCGAAACGCCCCCCGAGCTCCTTGCGCGCTTGGCATCGACGGGGTACCGGCGCGGGGTATCGCGCCGGCCGAGCCTCCCAAAGTGCCTCAGGCAGCACAGAGGCTAGCCGGAAACACCAGGATCGTCATCGCTCGATCGGGCGATCGGAGAACTGGGCCCTTTTCGCGCAGCCAGCGGGCGCATTCCCGGCCGACGCCTGGGGCGACACCTGGCTGCTCGCCGCTTCGTGCCGGTCAAGGCGGTTCAGCGTGATCACCAGCCCGACCGTGGCCAGGAACAGGAATATGGGTCCGAACAGCCAGAACACTAGCGGGATGGCGAACAGGAACGCCCGCATCCCCATCGCCATCATGTTGCCGGAGCGAACCAGTCGGTCGGCCACGCATTCGCATCCAAGCTCGGGGTGGGCCTTATAACCGGCCTCGGGGACGTTGATCATGAACAGGACATGCGTTGCCAGGCGCATGGACAGGGCATAGGAGAAGAAGGCGAAGATGAAATCGACCAGCAGGCACAGCACCTTGATGATCCACAGCTCCTGCGCGTGCGACCCGAACATGGCGAGGCTGTGCCAGCTGTGAACGATCTTCTCCGCCTGTCCTGACAGCGTGAGGGTCCCCATGATCAGCAAGGCGGAGGTCGACGCCATCATGATGCTGACCATGATGTAATTGCGCAGGGACTGGACACCCACGAGCTCCTTTCCGGCGGTGGTCATTATGCTTTTCGTCCACAACCGGCGCGCGCGCGCGTTGACTGTGTGAATGGAGTAGGCGGGATCCTTGGCGGACTTGTTGCGGAACTGGACGTAGTACCCGGTGACCATCAGGATGCTCAGGGCCAGGGCGGCGCTGTCGCTTCCGAACTCCTGCAGCCAGCTAGCGAACGGCAGGCTGCTGGTCATGGCAGCCGTCCCCGCTTGCTGGGCGTGGCGCCATCAGCGGACGGTAATCTGACTTGTCGAAGCAGGGGGGCGGTCATTATTTCTCCTTCTGAAAGGGGGTTGGGTTGAAGACAGAGCGGCGCACGTGCGTCCTTCGGGCGCTCTGCCGGGTTAGCGGCGTTGGAACCCGCGCGCAGCCGTGCGGGGCCGGACAAATGCCCGCACGCCGCTTCGCAGAGACGGTCGGATTGGACCGTCTTCGGCGGCGCAAGTTCCCCGAGCCGGGCTTTCGCTCCGAGATCAGCGCGGGCTGGGGTCATCGCAGCCGCAGCCCGGAGTGAGCCGCAGCGTTGGTCGCCAATCTAGGGGCTGTTGACAGTTGTCTGAGCGAGGGCGATTGCGAGCGATTTTTCGGGCTGACAAGGCGCGGTGAGGAGGAATAGTGGATCTATGGCGACGAGCCGCAACACAGTCAGCGCGGAAAAGGGCCGTAATCGGACCGCGAACGGCAATTGTCAGCAGCCCCTAGGCCTGGGCTCGCAACGCAGGCGTCCGGGCGCTGCCCTGCGCGCGGCCGTCGACGACTAATCATTGTGCACCGGTGGCCCCCGGGAGGTCCCCAGAAGGCAGGGGGGCGATCCGCGGTAAGATCACTCTGCTGGGCACGCGGAGGCTGAGATGTCGGATCGAAACGCAGTACGCCAGCAGGCGGCCCGCGCTTGGCAACATTGGTGCGAGCGGGCCATGGCCGAAGGGATACAGGTCCCGACCGACTCCGCCCTCCTCGCTACCCTGGAGCGGGTCTGGGAGGCCAGCGAGTTCGTCGCCCGCAGCTGTCAGCAGCACCCGCCATTGCTGCCTGACCTCATCGCGAGCGGCGACCTCGGTCGACCGCTCCAGCCGGGAGAGGTTCGCCATCGGCTCGAGACCCATCTGGCCGAGGTGGCCGACGAGTCCGGTCTTGCCAGGGCGTTGCGACTGTTTCGCCGCCGAGAAATGGTGCGCATCGTCTGGCGAGATCTTGGCGGCCTGGCCCCACTCGCCGAGACATTCGAAGCATTGAGCGCCCTGGCCGACGCCTGTGTCGAGAGCGCCCTCGTGCGTCTTCACCGCTGGACTGCCGCCGAGCTCGGCGTGCCCCGGGACCCAGAGGGCACCGAGCAACGCTTGGTAGTTCTGGGGATGGGCAAGCTCGGTGCCCGCGAGCTCAATCTGTCCTCCGACATCGACCTGATCTTCGCCTACCCGCATGACGGCCAGCTCGGCGGACCGCGGGGCCTGACCAACGAGCAGTTCTTTATTCGGCTGGCGCAGCGGTTCATTCAGGTGCTCAGCGCCCAGACCGGCGACGGCTTCGTGTTCCGGGTCGATGCGCGACTGCGCCCATTCGGGGAGACGGGTCCCCTCGCATGCAGCTTCGTAGCCATGGAGGATTATTACACTTCCCACGCCCGCGAGTGGGAGCGCTACGCCATGATCAAGGCGCGGGTGGTGGCCGGGGATCTTGTGGCGGGCGCGCGGCTGATGGCCATGCTACGTCCGTTCGTCTATCGCCGTTATCTGGACTTCGGCGCCATCGAGTCGCTGCGCGAGATGAAACGCCTGATCAGCGCTGAGCTACACCGGCGCGGTATGGACGCCAACATCAAGCTCGGTCCAGGTGGCATCCGGGAGATCGAGTTCATCGGCCAGGTCTTCCAGCTGATCCGGGGCGGGCGCGATCCTGACCTGCAGATCCGACCCATCCTCCAGGTCCTGGGGGCTTTGGCTGTCAAGCATCAGCTGCCTCAGGAGGTGGTCGAAGAACTGGCCGCCGCTTACCAGTTTCTCCGCTTGGTCGAGAACCGCTTGCAGGCCTGGCAGGATCGCCAGACTCATCTGCTGCCCAAGGACCCCGAGGGGCGCTTGCGCCTGGCGCGCTCTATGGGCTTCGAAGACTGGGGTGCCTTTGCCAAGGTGTCGGGGGCGCATCGTCGGCGCGTTCAGACCCATTTTGACAACCTGTTCGCCTCGCCTAGGCCCGAACAGCAGGAGCCCCTCGCCGAGCTATGGAACGGTCCGCTGGAGGGGGACGGCGCAGCCGAACTGCTGCACGCGGCGGGATTCCCCGACGCGCTGGATGCCCTTGAGCGCTTGCGACAGCTGCGACGGTCCGTCGCTTTCCGTGCGTTGGGCGCCCGCGGGAGCGAGCGAATGCAGCACCTGATGCCCCCGCTGATCGGGGCAGTGGCGGCGGTAGAGAATCCGAATACCACCCTCGAGCGCTTGCTCGGCCTGCTCGAGGCGATCGCCCGGCGAACCGCCTACATCGCCCTGCTCGTGGAGAGTCCGGTCGCCTTGGCCCAGCTGGTCAAGCTCGCATCGGCCAGCTCGTGGATCGCCCGCCTGCTGACCCGCCACCCGCTGTTGCTTGACGAGCTGCTTGACCCGCGCCGGCTCTATGCGCCACTGGGGCGGGACGCCCTGCGCGAAGAGCTCGAAGCGTCCCTTGCCCAGACCTCGTCGGACGACTTGGAGCAGCAGATGGAGCGCCTGCGCCAATTCCAGCAGTCCTCGATGCTGAGGGTCGCGGCGGCGGACATCGGCGGTGCCATACCCCTGATGGTGGTCAGCGACTATCTCACCTGGACCGCCGAGGCGATTACCGGCCGGGTCCTCGACCAGGCCTGGCGCGACCTCGTCGGCCGCCACGGGCGGCCGACCGGCGTGATCGGCCGCGAGACCGGCTTCGCCATCATCGCCTATGGCAAGCTCGGTGGCATCGAGCTGGGCTATGGATCCGACCTGGACCTGGTGTTTCTGCACGGCTCCCAGGACTTCAACGCGATGACCGATGGCCCCAAGCCCCTCGCCAACGATGCGTTCTACGCGCGTCTGGGTCAGCGCATCATTCACATCTTCACCGCCCACACGCCGGCGGGCGTTCTCTACGAGGTAGACATGCGTCTGCGCCCCAACGGCAAGGCCGGTCTGCTGGTCAGCTCGCTCGCCGCCTTCGCGGACTACCAGGCCGCGAGCGCTTGGACCTGGGAGCACCAGGCCTTGATCCGAGCCCGACCCGTGGCTGGCGATCCGGAGGTGGCCGAGCGCTTCGGGCACATCCGCCGCGAGATGTTATGCCGGGCTCGCGACCCCGAGGCGCTTCGTAAGGATGTGCGCGAGATGCGGGAACGCATGCGTGCGCAGATGGACAAGACCAAGCCCGGCTCCTTCGATCTGAAGCAAGGTCCGGGCGGTATCGCCGATATCGAATTCATGGTTCAATACGCCGTTTTGTGCTGGGCGCACGCGTATCCGGATCTGGCTGAGCGGACCGATAACATCCGGCTGCTGGATACCCTGGGGTGCCACAATCTGATGTCCGGCGATACAACCCGGCGTCTTGCGGACGCCTATCGTGCATTCCGGGCGTTGTACCATCGGCAGACCCTGCAGGAGCTGCCCGGCCTGATCGCCGACGAGGAGCTGGCCGAGCAGCGCGAGTGGGTCCGCTTGACCTGGGTTGAGCTGATGGAGGCCGAGGGAACGGACGCAGGCACCGGCAACACCGAGTGAATCTGGAGACGAAGATGGCGACGATGGCGGAGCGCGACGGGGTGATCTGGCTCGACGGCGAGCTCGTGCCCTGGCGCGAGGCGAAGGTCCACGTGCTCACCCATACCCTGCACTACGGCATGGGCGTCTTTGAGGGCGTGCGGGCCTACCGGACCGTCAACGGCACCGCCATCTTCCGCCTGCAGGAGCACACCGACCGGCTGTTCCGCTCCGCGCACATCCTCTGCATGCCGATGCCGTTCGACAAGGCCACCCTTAACGAGGCCCAGCGGGCGGCGGTGAGCGAGAACGGCCTGGAATCGGCCTATATCCGGCCCATGTGCTTCTACGGGTCGGAAGGCATGGGCCTGCGCGCGGACAATCTCCAGGTGCACGTGATGGTGGCGGCCTGGGAGTGGGGCGCGTATCTGGGTGCCGAGAACATGGAGAAAGGCATCCGCATCCGCACCTCGTCCTACACCCGGCACCATGTCAACGTGACCATGTGCAAGGCCAAGGCCAACGGCAACTACATGAATTCCATGCTGGCGCTGCACGAGGCGATCTCCTGCGGCTACGACGAGGCCCTGCTGCTCGATCCCGAGGGCTACGTGGCCGAGGGCAGCGGCGAGAACATCTTCCTGATCCGCGACGGCGAGCTGCTGACCCCGGATCTGACCTCGGCCCTGGACGGCATCACCCGTAAGACGGTGTTCCAGCTCGCGTCCGAGATCGGTGTGCCGGTGCGCGAGAAGCGCATCACCCGCGACGAGGTGTACGTCGCTGACGAGGCCTTCTTCACCGGCACCGCCGCCGAGGTGACGCCGATCCGCGAGGTGGACAACCGCAGGATCGGCGCCGGCTCCCGGGGGCCGCTCACCGAGCGGCTGCAAGGCTTGTATTTCGATCAGGTCCATGGCCGGCGTGACGAGCATCCCGAGTGGCTGACGCCGGTATAATCGCGCCCCATTCCGCCAGGAGAGAACGGATGGCCGAGTCCAACGCTAAGCCGAGCCCGACCGCCGTGCGACAGGTGCACCGCACCGATCTGCCGTTGTCGTGCCCGATGCCGGGAGACGAGGTCTGGAATATGCACCCGAGGGTCTATCTGGCGATCGAGAAGACCGGCGAGGCGACTTGTCCCTATTGCGGAGCCCGCTACCGGCTGGAGCGCTGAGCCGCCGCGGCCCGGCCCGGCGCACTGGCCGGATGCCGGGTCAGCTCCCGGACCCGAGGGTATTCACCATGCCGCTGTCCCGACTGAGCAGCCTCAAGCGTGCCCGGGTTCTGGTGGTCGGCGATCTTATGCTGGACCGCTACTGGCACGGGGATACCCAGCGGATCTCCCCCGAAGCACCGGTCCCCGTGGTGCACGTGACCTCGGAGGAGGAGCGCCTCGGCGGTGCCGGGAACGTAGCCGCCAACATCTTCGCCCTAGGCGGCCGTGCGACTGTGGTGGCCCTGGTCGGGGACGATGCCGCGGGGGTGCGCCTGGACACCCTGCTCGCCGATCGCGGCTGCGAGACCTCCCTCGTCACCCTCGGCGGTGTTCCCACCATCTCCAAGCTCCGGGTGATCAGCCGCCACCAGCAGCTCATCCGCCTGGACTTCGAGCAGGATTTCCGCTCCCGGCCTGTGCCTGAGCTGATCGAGCGCTTCGCAGTGCGGCTGCCGGACTGTGACGTCGTCGTGCTGTCCGATTACGGCAAGGGCACCCTTGCCGACCCCCAGGCCTTCATCCGGTTGGCCTGCGCAGCGGGCAAGCCCGTGGTGGTCGATCCCAAGCGCCGGGACTTCGAGGTCTACCGCGGGGCGACCCTCGTCACCCCGAACCTTCAGGAGCTGCAGGCCGCGGCCGGCTCCGGCACGACCGATTCGGAGGTCGTTGCCCACGGCGGGCGCCTGCTCGAAGAGGCGGGGATACAGAACCTGCTGGTGACCCGCAGCGAGCGCGGCATGACCCTGATCGGTCGTGATACCGAGCCTCTGCACCTGCCGGCCCGTGCGCGTGAGGTGTTCGACGTGACAGGCGCGGGGGATACCGTGGTAGCCACCATGGCCGCTGCCATCGCGGTCGGTCTGCCCTTGCCCGACGGTGCGGCGCTTGCCAATACCGCGGCCGGACTGGTGGTCGGCAAGCTCGGCACCGCTACCGTGAGCATCGGTGAGCTGGCCCGGGAGCTCGCTGCGGCCGCGAGCCCTCTACACGGGGTAGTCAGCGAGGAACGGTTAAAGGACTTGGTACAGCAGGCGCGGGCCCGGGGCGAGATGGTGGTGATGACCAACGGCTGCTTCGATCTGCTCCATCCCGGGCATGTTGGCTATCTGGAGCAGGCGGCGAGTCTTGGCGACCGCCTGGTGGTCGCGGTTAACGACGATGACTCGGTGCGTCGGCTCAAGGGGGCCAAGCGCCCCGTCAACCCGCTCGCCCAGCGCATGGCCGTGCTGGCCGGGCTGCGCTCGGTGGACTGGGTCGTGGCGTTCTCCGAGGGCACCCCGGAGCGCCTGATCTGCGAGGTCGGCCCCGATTTTCTCGTCAAAGGCGGCGACTACCGGCCCGAACAGATCGCCGGCTACGAGTGCGTGCGTCGCCGCGGGGGCGAGGTGGTGGTGTTGGACTACCTGGAGGGTTGCTCCACCAGCGCGGTGATCGACGCCATCCGCCGCTGAGGCACGGGTCCTCAGGGCAGACGGTAGACCGGGCTCGATGCGCACCCCATCCCCTGGGATTCGAATCGCTCGCACCTGGACCGGCGTTTGCGCAGCGTCGCCGGGCCGGCCGTCTCGCGGGGTGCCCGAGGCCCAGGACCGCCCCAAGGCGCTTTTTCCACCGATCTTCGACGGTCGCGACGGCCGGTCTGGCTTTGGCGTCCGCGCTCCGTCCGGCTCGGGTGCTTGACCCCAGGTTGACCCACTGTCAGGCGCGCCGGCGCCTTGCCCGGAGTCAAAACCACCTCTTGTGTTTGAAGAAGACCAGCAGGCCGATGATCATGGCGAGCATGATCGCCCATGAGAAGGCATAACCGTAACGCCATCCCAATTCCGGCATGTTCCACGGGCTGCTGCGGTCGAAGTTCATGCCGTAAATTCCCGCGATGAAGGTCGGCGGGATGAACAGCGTGGCGATCACGGTGAGTACCCGCATCACCTCGTTGAGCCGGTTGCTGCTGGATGAGAGGTAAACATCGAGCATGCCCGCGGCCATGTCGCGGTAGCTTTCCAGCAGATCCATGATCTGGATGGCATGGTCATAGCAGTCGCGCAGGTAGAGGCGGGTCGTTTCGTGGATAAGGTGATGGCCGTCGCGCAGCAGGCTGTTGACGACTTCGCGCTGTGGCCAGAGCATCCGGCGCAGCACCAGAAGGTCGCGTTTCAGTTGATGGATGACGGCGAGCGTGTGCTTGTCCGGGTGTTGCAGCAGCTCTTCTTCGAGCTCTTCGATGCGCTCGCCGAAACCTTCGAGCACGGGAAAACCCTGGTCGATGACCAAATCGACGAGCGCATGCAGCAGAGCGTCGGTTCCCAGCCCGCGTAAACGACCGGTTTGCTCGCGCAGGCGTTTTCGGACCGGCTCGAACGGATCGTCGGTTGCGGAGTGAAAGCTCACCAGGTAATCCGCGCCGATGAATAGGCTGACTTGGGAGATGTCGATTCGGCCATTCTTGAAGTTGGGGAGGCTGAGCACCACGAACAACTGGCCTTCGTAGGCCTCGGCCTTGGGGCGCTGGCCCGTGTTGAGCACGTCTTCCAGCGCCAGCCTGTGCAGCTTGAGCTGCTCGCCGAGATTGTGCAGCACTTCGGGCTCTGCCGTGCCCTGGACATGGATCCAGGTGAGTGTCGGCGTGGCGAGATAGGGTCGGCATTCACCGACGCTGATGTCCTTTCGCTCCTCGAAGTAGCTATCGTTGTATTCGATGAGGCTGATCCGCAGCGCTTCAAGCCGGACCCTGTCGTGGGCCAGCAGGCTGCCCGGCGGTGTCCCCGGGGGGTTGTAGCTTTTGCCGAGCAGGCTCATGTGGCGCTCCGGGTCCGTCGCTTGTCCTCCCGGGCATCGTAATGCCAATCGCATGACCGGCAAAACGGCCTCCGGTCGGAGGGCTGCCCGCGCTGTGCCGGCGCCGCGCGTTCAGGGCGAGCGGCTAAGCGCCTCTTCCCGCCCTCGGTTCTAAGCGTCGGTGCCTTCGTCGCCTGGGTATCAACCGGATCGTCGGTCACCCGCTTTCCGCTGGCCCGCAGCCGGCTTCGAGGGCTGCGTTCCCATGCCGATGATCCCGGCCTCAAGCGGGCGAATCGGGCTTGGCGTACTTGCCGGGGCGGTTCAACTTGCTTGGGCCGGGCATCCGCACGCGGATATAGTGCTCCCCAGGAATCCGGAGCCGATTCATGCCAGACGTTGCCCTACACGATCACGATCTGGTCGCCTGTCATGAATGCGACCTGCTGCAGCGACTGCTGCCCGAGCCGCCGCGCGGCTGCGTCCGTTGCGCCCGCTGCAGTGCCGTATTGCATCGGGCGGGTCGCAGCATCATTGATGCCCCCCTAGCCCTGGCGCTGGCCGGCGTGGTGTTGTTTGTCCTGAGCAACCTGTATCCGCTGATCGAGGTCCGGCTGCAGGGCAGCAGCGATACCACGTACCTGCTGGCCGGCATCGCAGCGCTGTACCAGCAGGGCATGCCGATCCTGGCGACGCTCGTGCTGATCACCACAGTGTTGGCCCCGGTTGGCCACCTGGTGCTGCTGATCTACGTGCACGGCGCGCTGCGCCTGGACCGGCGACCGCCCGGGCTTCCGGCGGCGCTGCGGCTGATCCAGGCGGTGATGCCCTGGAGCATGCTGGAGATCTTCCTGCTCGGGGTGATCGTGGCCTCGGTAAAGCTCGCCGAGCAGGCCAGCATCAAGCCGGGTATCGCCGCCTGGTCGTTGGGCCTGCTGGTGCTGGTGCTGGCTGCGGCGGCCACCCAGGTGCATCCGCGCCGGCTGTGGGAGCGCTTCCGATGAGCGCCCAATGCGTCACCGCCCGCGAGCGGCGCCTTGCCGCCTGTCACACCTGCGGGCTGATCAGCCGCCGCCCGCCCCAGGGCACGCACCTGGCCTGTCCGCGCTGTGGCGCCGCGCTGCACACGCGCATCCCGCGCAGCACCCAGCGCACCTGGGCGTTCCTGATCGCCGCGATTCTGATGTACCTGCCCGCCAACCTGCTGCCCATGATGCAGGTGACCTCCCTGGGGCAGAGCCGCTCGGACACCATACTGAGTGGTGCCCAATACCTGCTGGCCAACGGCATGTGGCCGCTGGCGCTGATCGTGTTCGTCGCCAGCATTCTGGTGCCTTTGGTGAAGATCGTCATCCTGGTCTACCTGCTACTTTCGGTGCGCTTCGGCTCGCGCTTTCGCCCATTGGACAGAGCGCGTCTGTACCGCTTCACCGAGCTCGTCGGGCGCTGGTCCATGGTCGACATTTACGTGGTCGCGGTCCTGGTGGCGTTGGTGCATCTCGGTCGGATCGCAGAGATCCAAGCCGGTCCCGGGGCGCTGTTCTTCGCCGCTGTGGTGGTGCTGACCGTATTCGCGGCCAGGACCTTCGACCCACGCCTGATCTGGGATCGCACGGAGCCCGGCGATGGCCGCTGACACGCCCCCGCAGCCGCCGGGGCAGGACCTGCCCGAGGCGGTGGTCGACACTCGCCAGCGCCTGTCGCTGGTGTGGCTGATCCCGCTGGTCGCCATCCTGGCTGCCGGCTGGCTGGGCTATCGCACCTATGTCGAGCAGGGCCCGCTGGTGGCCATCAGCTTCCAGACCGCCGAGGGCCTGGAGGCGGGCAAGACCCGGGTACGTTTCAAGGACGTGGAGATCGGCCAAGTGGAGACGATCGAGCTCAGCCGCGACCTGTCGAAGGTCGTGGTGCGCGCCCGCCTGACCCGCGACGTGGAGGGTTTTCTAACCGACCAGACCCGTTTCTGGGTGGTGCGACCGCGTTTCTCGGGTGGGCAGGTATCGGGTCTGAGCACTATCGTCGGGGGCGCCTTCATCGGCGTCGATCTGAGCGACGCGGGCGCTCCGACACGCTCGTTCGAGGGGCTGGAGTCGCCCCCCGTCGTCACCGCAAGGGAGCCCGGGCGCATCTTCACCCTGCACGCAGACAGCCTGGACTCGCTCTCGGTGGGCTCGCCGGTTCACTACCGCGACATCGAGGTCGGGCGGGTCGTCGCCTACCAGCTGCAGGAGCCCCGGCCCGGCGCGGGCGGCGGCGGCGGGGTGGAAATTCAGGTGTTCATCCATGCGCCGCATCACGAGCAGGTGCGCTCCAACACCCGCTTCTGGAACGCCTCCGGCGTCGGCCTGACGGTAGACGCCAACGGCGTGCGCGTGAATACGGAGTCCGTCGCCGCGCTGCTGCTCGGGGGCATCTCCTACGGCACCCCGCCGGGAGTGGACCCCGGGCCCGCGGTGACCGACGACACCGTGTTCGTGCTCTACCCCAACCGGAAGGACGCCGAAGAGCGTCGCTACAGCCGCAAGCAGGCCTGGCGGCTGGAGTTTGCCGGCTCGGTGCGGGGGCTCGTCCCGGGGGCGCCGGTCGAGCTGCGCGGCATCCACATCGGCGAGGTCCGCGAGATTCGCCTGGAATTGGACGCCAGCGCCCCCCGGACACGCATCCCGGTGCTGGTCGATATCGAGCCCGAGCGGCTGGGGCTCGCGCGGCAACCGAATCCCGCGGCCGACACCCACGGGGCCGAGCGCCGTCTCTGGGACCAGCTGGTGGCCAAGGGCCTGCGGGCGCAGCTCAAGACGAGCAGCCTGTTGACCGGGGCCCTGTACGTGGATCTGGACTTCTACCCGGACGATCCACCCCGCCGCATCGTTTGGGACGGAGCCGTCCCGCAACTGCCCACCGTTCCCACCCCGCTGGACGAGCTGCGCAGTCTGCTCACCCGCCTGTCCAAGCTGCCGCTGGACAGCATGGGCGAGAATCTGGGCAGTACGCTGAGCGCCCTGCACGATACCCTGGAGCAGACCAAGACCGTGCTGCAGCGACTCAACGGCGAGACCGCCCCGGAGCTGAACCGCACCCTGGCCCAGACGCGCCAGACCATGGCGTCCTTGCAGAAGCTGCTCACGCCCGGCTCGCCTCTGCAATCCGATGCACAGCGCTTGCTGCAGGAGCTCGGCTCCGCGGCGCGCTCGATCCGCATCATGGCCGACTACCTCGAGCGCCACCCCGAAGCCCTGTTGCGGGGTAAAGGAGCCAGCCAGTGAGTATGCGATGGAACGGCTCGGCGCTGGGGTTGGTGCTGGTCTTCGCCCTGCTCGGTTGCGCGACCGCGCCGCCGACGCGTTTCTATGCCCTGAGCGCTGAGCCGGTGGCGGCGATCAAGCCGTCGCAGGCCGCCCCGGGCCTGGTGCTGGCGGTCGGACCGGTGGATCTACCCGAACACCTCCGCCGGCCACAGATCGTGACGAGGCCCGGTGAAAATCGTCTGGAGGTGAGCGAATTCGATCGTTGGGGTGGTGCCCTGGAGGAAGAGATTACCCGGGTCGTCACCCAGCAACTCGGAGCCACGCTTGGGACCACGCGCGTCTACAGCTACCCCAGCCGGATCATGCCTGACATCGACCTGCGGATTCCCGTGAATGTGCGGACCTTCGACGGCACGCTGGGAGGGGAGGCCGTGCTGGACGCAGCCTGGTCGATCATCGACGAGCGCAGTGCTCGGGTCCTGGACACTCGCCAGTCGGTCTACCGTGTGCCCGTAAACGGCACGGGCTATGCCGCTTATGCTGTCGCTATGAGCGCCTGCCTGGCCCAGCTGAGCCGGGATATCGCCGGGGTTGTGGTGGCCCGCGCGGGGCAAGTGACGCCGCGCGCCAGTCCGTGACGCGGGAGCAAGCCGGAGACTCTTTGCGTCGGCGCGCAACGCCTGACGTGCCGTGTGGAGAGTCTCTGCTTACGCTGCGTTTCGGGTCGGGTCGGGCGCGGCGGCGAGGTCGTAGCGCTGGAATACGCGGAAGGTTGCTCCATCAGTCCTGTGATCGCGGCCATTCCCCGGGGGTGATCGGAGCAGCCGGCCGGTAGGTGCCAGACGAGGTAACGCGAGACCTGCAGAGCAAATCTTGCGGCGCCCCGGTGCTCACCTCCGATCTGCGCGGGCGCTGTTCGCTCTGCGAAGAGGAGCCCGTCATCTCTTCCAACGGAAACTAGGCGACCCGCCCCGCTCGGGGCCGGAATTCCCTGACGGTCAGGATCCCCCCGCGCAGGGGGGGCGCGGCCCCGGCATGGGCCAGCCGAAAACCGCGGGGTGGTGGTCCCACGGTGGGCATCGATTTTCGGTCCACCGCTCCATCCGCTCCGTGACGACCGCCCGGGGGGCGTTTGGAGGAGTTGACGCGAGGGGCCGCTGACCTAGAATTTGTGCGAGCCGGTTGTGTGTGGTCTGTTGGGAGTGGACGTTGGTGCCAAGGTGCGCTCGTGCTCGGTGTGCAGTCTGGGCCGAAGTGCCCCGCCATAAAGGCGCGTGAGCCTCTTTGGCAGGCATTTCGCCGAAGCGATGGTTACCGAGACAGCCACGAGGTAGGGTCAATGGCCGGGAGAAAACCTGTAAGCGACCACGAGATCGGGCTGTTCAACGACAGCCTCGAGCGTTGCACCGCCCGGCGGGATTTCCTCGACCTCTTCTATGAGGCGTTCGTCGCCTCGTCCGCCGAAGCGGCGGAGAAGTTCAGGAACACGAACTTCAATACCCAGAAGAAGGTTCTCAAGGCCTCTCTGTACATGATGATGCTGGCGGCGATGGGCAAGTCCGAAGCCGAGGCTCACCTGGAGCGGATCGCCGAGCTCCATAACCGAAGACATCATGATGTCAGCCCTGAGCTCTACAGTCTCTGGTTGGACTGTCTCGTTCAGACCGTAAAGAAGGTCGATCCGTTCTGCGATGCCAACACCGAGCGGGCCTGGCGCATCATGATGGAGCCGGGGATCGCCTTCATGCAATCGCGGTATTGACCCGCACCCATGCCCAGGTTCTGCTGGGTTGCCCGAGCTGCCCGCGTCGGCCGCGTTGCACTCGGGGGCGGGGACAGCTCCCGCGCAGGTGCGCTCGAGGGGCAGGGAAGTTGCGCTCTTCGGCCAGCCCGGCGGGGCGGTCGCCCCGAAGAGCTCTTTCAGGGTCAGGCGCGTTCTGCGGCGGACTCGGACTCCGGCGGTTTCTCCGGCGCGGTCGCGGGCGGCGGTATCATGAAGGCCCGGGCCAGGGCCTGGTAGATCGGCTTGCGGCAGACCAGTCGCGAGACCCCGAAGGCGATGAAGGCGGTCGCCATCAGCGGGAGCAGCAGCGAGTGATCGTCGGTCATCTCCATCACGATGATGAACCCCGTGAGCGGCGTCTGTACCACCCCGACGAAGTAGCCCACCATCCCGAGCATGATCAGCACCTGTGGCGAGACCTGCGGCAACAAATGGGCCAGGTCTGCCCCGACCCCGGCACCGGAGGCGAGTGAAGGAGCGAAGATCCCGCCTGGGATGCCGCTCAGGTAGGAGGCGACCGTGGCGAAGAACTTGAAGAACGGATAACCGATGGTGATGGCCTCGCCGCTGGCGATGATCTGCTTGGCCTCGCCATAACCGGTACCGTAACTGACGTTGCCGGAGGCGAAGCCGGCCGCCGCGATGGCCAGGCCGCACCCGGCTGCCACCCACATGGGGTAACGCGAGCGCAGCGGGGCGATGCGCTCGGAGCCGGTGACCAGGATCTGGCTGAACAGCCCGCCGAACAGCCCGCCGGCGACGCCGCAGACCGGAATGGCGAGCCAATCCTGCCAGCCTCCCATGGTCGCCGTGCTGGTACCGAAATAGTTGTAATTGCCGAGCACTGCCTGGGCGGTGACACCGGAGAGGATCACTGCGGTGAGCACGATGCCGTTGGTTTTCTCCTCGAAGCTTCGGCTCAGCTCTTCGATCGCGAAAACGATCCCGGCGATCGGGGTATTGAAAGCTGCTGAGACGCCGGCCGCGCCGCCGCCGAGAATGAGTGCCCGCTCCAGGTAGTGGGGCGGGAAGCGCACCTTGCGGCCTAGGGCGAACAGGATGGAGGCACCGACGTGGACGGTCGGGCCCTCACGCCCGATGGAGGCGCCCGAGCAGAGTCCAAGCAGTGTGAGCAGCATCTTCCCCATGGCGATGCGCATGGACAGCACCTTCGAGCGCAGCCCTTGGTGGCGACGTGCCTCGAGAGCGGCGAGCGCCTGCGGGATACCGCTGCCCTGGGTTCCGGGAAACCAGTGACGAGTCAGCCAGCTCACCAACATCAGCCCACCCGGGCAGAGGATGAACGCGACCCAGGGCGAGAAGGCGATGCCACGGTCGAAGAGCCGGTTGGCATGATCGGCGGCGATGGCGAACAAGGTCGCAGCCAGCCCTACGCCCAGGGCCCCGCCCCAGAGTGCAAAGCGGACCTCCCAGGCAGTGCGCGAAGTGAGATTGGCTTTGTCCGCCAGGTGCAGCAGTCGATTCCTCATTACAACCCCACCACTTGCTTGCCGTCTCCGGTCATCTTCGGCTCGTCCGGCAGTGGCACCGTGGCGCATTCCAGGAATGTGCGAGCACGGCACGTGCGGCAGATCGACTTGTCCAGCTTCTGGAATATCGCATCCAAGGCGGCGGATTTGGTCCTGAAGATGTGGTCAGGGTCGATCTTCCCCATGGCATGGCACTCTTCCAATGACTCTCGCAGCCCCTGCTTCACGTTGATCAGGTAGAGCCCGCCGCCCTCCCGGCGCCGGCGCTCCGCTTCGTTGGCGAGCACATCGGCCCCGGCGATGTCGGCGAAGCTGATGCCTTGGGCGACGATAGCGAGGTGCTTCTGCTCGGGATGCTGCTGCTCGAGAAACGAGAATTTCTCACGCACATAGGCGACCGAGCCGAAGAAGATCGAGCCGTCGACGCGCATGATGTGCAGCTGTGGGCACTCCGGCGCATGGGCCAAATCACTGGAGAACTTGCGGTTCGGCAGCGTCGGGTCGGGGACCCGGGTGACGATGCGCGGGCGCGAGGCGCGAATCAAGTAAAGCATCAGTGACAGCAGTATACCGGCCAGAATGGCGAACTCCAGATCGAGGAACAGCGACGCCAGGAACGTCACGGCGAAGATGGCGCGCTCGGAGTGGGTGGAGGCGAAGATGTGCTTGATGGCCGGGATGTCGATGAGCCCCCACGCGACGATGAAGAGGATGCCCGCCATGGCGGCGTTGGGCAGGTAGGCGACCAGCGGCGCGATCGCGAGCACGATGAAGATCTCCAGGAAGCCTGCGGTCATGGCGCTCACGGGTGTCTTGGCGCCGGCTTGGTAGTTGAGGCTGGTCCGGTTGAAGGAGCCCGTCGCCACATAGGCGGAGAAGAAGCTGCCCGCGATGTTGGACAGCCCCTGGCCGATGAACTCTTGGTTTCCGTCGATCAGCTGGCCGCTGCGGATGCCGATCGCGCGCCCGATTGAGACGGCCTCCGTGAGGGCGAATAGCGTCATCGCCAGGGCTCCGGGGGCGAGATCCCGGATCGTCTGCAGCGAGAAATCGGGCATGGACAGGGGCGGCAAGGTCTGGGGTAGGGCCCCGACGGTGGTGATGCCGGTGGCTGCGTTACCGAAGCCCAGGTCGAGCGCGACGCCCAGGAAGCTGCCGGCGAGCAGTGCCGCGATGAGGAAAGGGATCTTGGGCACGCGGTACTTCACGACCAGGCCCACGACCAGGGTGAGCAGAGCGATCGCCAGAATGTAGCCGTTGATGTGGGGGATCTGGTGCACGAAGTGAGTCAGCGTGGTGAACAGGTTGCCCTCCCGCGGGATGGGTACGCCGAAGAAGTTCTTCAGCTGCTTGCTGGCGATCAGGATGGCCGCCCCGGTCGTAAACCCTACCACCACCGAGTGGGAGATGAAGTTCACCAGGGTGCCCATGCGCGCCAGGCCGAGCGCCAGCTCGATCATCCCCACCATGAAGGTCAGGGTCAGCGCCAGCTGCACGTAGTGCGGCGTCAGCGGCTCGGCGAACTCGGTCAAGGACGACAGCAGCACGATCGAGGCCGCCGTGGTGGGGCCGGACATCAGGTGCCAGGAAGAGCCGAACAGAGCGGCGATGATGGGCGGGATCATGCCCGCATAGAGGCCGTATTGGGGCGGCATCCCCGCTATCGAGGCGAAGGCCACGGCCTGGGGCACGACCACGATGGCCACGGTCAGTCCCGAGATCAGATCCGCTCGGATGGTCTCCGCAGTAATGCGGTGTTTCCACCGCAGCATCGGCCAGACCCGTAGCAGCCAGGTGGGATGATGCGCTCTTGACATGGTTGATCCTTCGTTTGCTCAATCAGTAGTGACTCTGGTGAGCCGGGTCGTCCCCCAGCCCGAAGAGCTCGGCGCCTGGCCCCAAAGGCCCCTCGCGCTGCCGCGGTGCCCGTTGGGCGCCGCGCGGGGCATGTCCGCGGACGCTCGAGCCCGTGCGAGCGCACAGGCACCCGCGGATGGGCCGTCCGACGATGGGCGGAGCGTTTGATTTCGGGGGCGAGCGGACTCGCGAAGACGGCGCCTGCACGGGCGGAATCGCAGGTGTGGTTGGGCCCCCGCACCTCGATCCGTCGCCGGTCCCTCAACCGGCGTCTGTGACGCGCCCCGGGGCCTTGCGGCCCGCGTCTCCGCTCAGTTACTTCCGGGACCCTTCAAGCAAGTTCCGGGCCACGATTGGCCCATGGTCAGATATCAATGGGTTAGCGCCCGACGATCAGAGATTGCGTCTGCTTTGTACTGCCCGGCCCCTACGTAGTGTGATGGAAGCTCCGCATTTTGTGGTCTCTGCCTCGGCTGGGGCTGTCCGGGGCCCTCGCGGCCGTCGGCGGCGGGCCGGGACGTTGTGGGCAAGGCCTCCCGATCTCGACCCAGCGCTGGGCCTGCGGCGCCGCTCGACGGCCGGCGCGGACCCATGATCTTCTGGTGTTGTCGCGTCGAATGTATACTGCGCTCGCTCCGCCTCTATGGCATTGCTCTGTAACTGACTGTTGCACGACAACAAACCGGCTTGCCGCCGCGCTGTCACCAGGATGCAACATTGCGCAAGCAAGATACGGGCTTCGTTCCTGCGTCCCGAGCGTCGATTCGGGACCATCAAGCCCTTAAACCTGCGAGAGGAACTATCATGTTACGCAAGTCTATAGCCGGCGCCTGGGCCGGCATCGTGCTCGCCGTCACTTCCGCTTCTGCCGTTGCCGCCGTAACCGAGATCTCCGGGGCCGGAGCCACCTTTCCGTACCCCGTCTACGCCAAGTGGGCGGAGGCCTACGCCAAGGACACCGGGATCCATCTGAACTACCAGTCCATCGGCTCTGGCGGCGGCATCAAGCAGATCGAGGCAAAGACCGTGGATTTCGGCGCTTCCGATGCACCTCTTGAGGCCAAGGATCTGGACGCTTATGGGCTGATGCAGTTCCCCACCGTCATGGGCGGTGTCGTGCCGGTGGTCAACCTGCCGGGGATCAAGCCCGGCGCCGTGAAGCTTTCCGGATCGGTTCTGGCGGACATCTATCTGGGCCAGATCAAGAAATGGAATGATCCCGCGATCGCGAAGCTCAATCCTGGGGTCGCGCTGCCGTCCATGGCGATCACCGTGGTCCACCGCGCCGACGGCTCGGGCACGACCTGGATCTTCACCAACTACCTGAGCAAGGTCAGCCCCACGTGGGCCTCCAAGGTCGGCAACGACAAGGCGGTGCAATGGCCGGCCGGCGTCGGCGGCAAGGGCAACGAGGGCGTGGCCTCGTATTCGAGTCGCATCAAGGGCGCCATCGGCTATGTCGAATACGCTTATGCGCTGCAGAACAAGATGACCTACGTGCTGCTGGAGAACCAAGCCGGCAAGTTCGTGGCTCCCACCTCCGAGGCCTTCCAGGCCGCGGCCGCCAATGCCGACTGGGCCCACGCCCCCGGCTTCTACATGGTACTCACCGACCAGCCCGGGGATGGCAGCTGGCCCATCACCGGCGCCACCTTCATCCTGATGCACAAGACCCAGGAGCACCCGCAGACCGCCGAGGCGGTGCTGAAGTTCTTCTCCTGGGCCTATGCCAACGGTGACAAAATGGCCAATGATTTGGACTACGTGCCCATGCCGGACAGCGTGGTGAAGCTGATCGCGAGCGCTTGGTCGAGCGAGATCAAGGACGCCCAGGGCAAAGCCGTCTGGGGTAACTAAGCCGGATGACGGGCACCCCACGGATGCGGGGTGCCCGCCGCCTCCGAATATCGAATTGAAGACAGTGGAGAAGCGATGAGCGGCACCGCCACCAGCCTAGAGATCCACCACGCGGTGCGCCGTGGGGTGTGGATGGATAAGGCCTTCAAGGCGCTCACGGGTTTTTTCGCCGTGCTGGTGCTGGCCTCGGTCGCCGGTGTCCTGATCGCCCTCGGGGACGGGGCCGCTCCGGCCCTGCACCGCTTCGGACTGGGCTTTCTCACCAGCACCGAGTGGAATCCGGTAACGGAGAATTTCGGGGCGCTGGTCGCCATCTTCGGCACCCTGGTCACCTCCGCCATCGCTTTGTTGATCGCGTTGCCCCTGAGCTTCGGCATCGCCCTGTTCATCACCGAGCTCGCCCCGTTCTGGCTCAAGCGGCCGGTGGGTACGGCCATCGAGCTGCTGGCGGCGGTGCCCAGCATTATCTATGGCATGTGGGGGCTGTTCGTACTGGCTCCCCTGCTGGCCGATCACGTGCAGCCCTGGCTTACCGACCACCTGGGCGAGCTCGCCATTATCGGCCCCTTGTTCCAGGGGCCGCCCATGGGGGTGGGCATGCTCACCGCCGGCATCATCCTGGCGATCATGGTGCTGCCGTTCGTCACCGCCGTGATGCGCGATGTGTTCGAGATCGTGCCGCCCGTGCTGCGGGAGTCTGCGTTCGGCGTCGGTGCGACCACCTGGGAGGTGGTCTGGAACGTCGTGCTGCCTTATGCGAAATCGGGCGTGATCGGCGGTGTGATGCTGGGATTGGGCAGGGCCCTGGGGGAGACCATGGCGGTGACTTTCGTCATCGGCAACGCCCACGATCTGAGCGCGTCTCTCCTGATGCCGGGCAGCACCATCTCCTCGGTGCTCGCCAACGAGTTCACCGAGGCCGTGGGGACCATGTATACCTCCTCTCTGCTCGCCCTCGGCCTGATCCTGTTTCTCATCACCTTCATCGTGCTCGCCCTGGCCCGGCTGCTGCTGATGCGGCTGCAGCGCGCCGAGGGCAAGTCCCATTAAGTACGGTTCGATGCAGCGGCTGACACGTAGACGTATCACCAACGGAATCGCCCTCGGCCTGGCGGTCTTCGCCACGGCCGTCGGTCTTTTCTTCCTCGGCTGGCTGCTGTGGACGCTGCTCGCCCAGGGGTTACCCTGGATCGGGCCGACGTTGTTCACGCAGATCACGCCGCCGCCGGGCAGCGCCGGGGGGCTGTCCAACGCCATCCTGGGCAGCCTCATGCTGACCCTGGTGGGCGTGCTGATTGGTGCGCCCGTGGGACTTCTGGCCGGCACCTGGCTGTCCGAGCTCGGCAATGGCACCTGGCTGGCGGCCACCGTGCGTTTCATCAACGACGTGCTACTGAGCGCCCCGTCGATCATCATCGGCGTGTTCGTCTACGCCCTGCTGGTGCAGCCGGTGGGACACTTTTCCGGCTGGGCGGGCGGCGTCGCTCTGGCGCTTATCGTCCTGCCCGTGGTGGTGCGCACCACCGACGACATGCTGCAGCTGGTGCCCGACTCCCTGCGGGAGGCCGGCATGGCCCTGGGTGCCCCGCGTTGGAAGGTGATCATCGTGGTGGTTTGGCGCGCGGCCCGCGGCGGGCTGATGACCGGCGTGCTGTTGTCGGTGGCGCGCATCGCCGGTGAGACCGCTCCGCTGCTGTTCACGGCCCTGAACAACCAGTTCTGGAGCACCAACATGGCCCGGCCCATCGCCAACCTGCCGGTGGTGATCTTCCAGTTCGCGATGAGTCCCTACGAGGACTGGCATCACCTGGCATGGGCGGGGGCCCTGCTCATCACGTTCACCATCCTTGCTCTCAACATCGTCGTCCGCACCGTACTGCGGACCCCTAAACATGGATACTGAACCCATGTCTCAGTCGGAAGCCTCCACCCTCGACGGCCTGGCCCTGCCGGAGGCCGACGCTCTCGACGAACCGTCCGGCGCACGCGTTGCCGTGGGATCGAAGATGCAGGTGCGCGACCTGGACTTCTATTACGGGCGCAGCCAGGCTTTATACTCGGTGAACCTCGACATTTCCGAGAAGCGCATCACAGCGTTCATCGGACCTTCGGGCTGCGGCAAGTCCACCCTGCTGCGCACCTTCAACCGCATCTACGACCTGTACCCGAACCAGCGCGCCACCGGCACCATCACGCTCGACGGGCGCGACATCCTGGCCCAGTCCCAGGACCTCAACACCCTGCGCGCCAAGGTGGGCATGGTTTTCCAGAAACCGACGCCCTTTCCCATGTCGGTCTACGACAACATCGCCTTCGGCGTGAGGCTCTATGAGAAGCTGTCGCGCTCAGCCATGGACGAGCGGGTCGAATGGGCGCTGCAGAAGGCCGCCCTCTGGGATGAGGTCAAGGACAAGCTGCGCTACAGCGGCACTCAGCTCTCCGGCGGTCAGCAGCAGCGGCTCTGCATTGCCCGCGCGGTGGCGGTCAAGCCCGAGGTGTTGCTGCTCGACGAGCCTGCTTCTGCGCTCGATCCGATCTCCACTCTGAAGATCGAGGACCTGCTCGACGAGCTGCGCAAGGACTACACCATCGCCATCGTCACCCACAACATGCAGCAGGCCGCGCGCGTCTCCGACTACACGGCCTTTATGTATCTCGGCAAGCTGATCGAGGTAGGGGAGACCGCGGCGGTCTTTACCAGCCCCCAGGACGAGCGCACCAGCGACTACATCACCGGACGCTACGGCTGATCCGCCCGGGCCAGGGCCCAAGGCTGACCGGCGTCGCCGTCAGGCCGACGATCGGCATGCCCGCCGACCCGTCGACGAGGCCCCTGGGAGTCGAGGAATCCTCGAACGTGCTCGGCTCCTGAGGGGCTGAGAACGGGCGCTCAGTCAGAGAGCGCGGCCAGCAGTTTGCGCAGCGCCTGGCCGCGGTGGGACAGCCGATTCTTCACCTGCGAGGACAGCTCGGCGGCGGAGCAGCCCTGGTCCGGGACGTAGAACACCGGGTCGTACCCGAAGCCGTTGGCGCCCCGCGGGTCGACCAGGACGAGCCCCTCCCAGGTCCCTTGGCAGATCAGCGGCGTGGGGTCCTCGGCGTGGCGCATGTAGACCATCAGGCACTGGAATCGGGCGGTGCGCTCGGCTTCGGGGATGCCCCCGAGGTCCGCGAGCAGCTTCTCCAGGTTGGCCAGATCTGAAGCCCCCTTGCCGGCGTAGCGCGCCGAGTAGATGCCCGGGGCTCCGGCCAGGGCGTCGACCTCGATGCCCGAATCGTCGGCAATCGCGGCCAGCCCGCTGTGCAGGGCGGCATTGCGCGCTTTGAGGATCGCATTCTCGACGAAGCTCAAGCCCGTCTCGTCGGCCTCGGGGACCCCGTGCTCGGCCTGGGGAACGACCTGGATCTGCTGCTGGGCGAGCAGCTCGTTGATCTCGCGTACCTTGCCAACGTTGTTGCTGGCGAGCACGATGTGCTCGCCGCGGTGAGAGCGGCTCATCGGATGGGGTCTCCTTCGCCGGCGGCTATTCGGCGAGCGCAGCCTGCTGGGCCGCAAGCAGCTGGGCGACGCCTTGGCGGGCAAGCCCCAGCATCTGTTGCAGCTCGGTATCGCTGAACGGATGGCCCTCGGCGGTGCCCTGGATCTCGATGAAGGCACCCGCGTCGTTCATGACCACGTTCATGTCGGTCTCGGCCTTGCAGTCCTCCGCGTAGTCGAGATCCAGGACCGGTACGCCCCGGTAGATGCCCACGGACACCGAGGCGACCCGGGCGACCAGGGGATTGCGCTCGAGCTGGCCACCGCGCGTGAGCGTCTCGATGGCGTCGCACAGCGCTACGAAGGCGCCGGTGATGGAGGCCGTTCGTGTCCCGCCGTCGGCCTGGATCACGTCGCAGTCGATGGTGATGGTGCGCTCGCCCAGCGCCGGAAGATCCACCGCGGCGCGCAGCGAACGGCCGATCAAACGCTGGATCTCCAGGGTGCGTCCGCCCTGGCGCCCGCGCGCGGCCTCCCTGCCCATGCGCTCGGAGGTGGAGCGCGGCAGCATGCCGTACTCGGCCGTCACCCACCCTTGTCCCCGGTCGCGCAGGAAGCGGGGGACCTGGTCCTCCACGGAGGCGTTGCACAGTACCTTGGTGTCGCCGAATGCCACCAGTACCGAGCCCTCGGCGTGCTTGGTGTAATGGCGCTGCAAGCGCACGGGGCGCATCTGATCGGCGGGGCGTCCGCTGGGTCTCATCGTTTCTCCTGTTGTTGTTCGGCCTCGAACTGCGCGAGCGCGTGCTTGATGTCCGCGATCGCCCTCGTCAGGTCGTTGCCGGCCTCGGTGCTTGGTTTGGGCCGGGCCTCACCGAGCCAGCGCAGTGCCAGCGCGCTGACGTTGTCGCTGCCCGGGGCGGCAGTCTGGGCGGCTGTCCGGACCAAGCCGCTCACGATGCTCCCAAGTCCCCCAGGGCGTTCCAGGGCGCGGCCGATCGCACCGGGGCCCATCTGAGCCCAGAGGCCGTCGGAGCAGAGCACGATCACGTCGCCTGGCTCCAGATCGACCGGCCCCCCTGTGCTGGCGATGGGCGGGTCCGCGGCCCCCCCGACGCAGCGCGTGACGTAGTTGCGGAAGGGGTGGCCGTCGATCTCCTCGTCCGAAATGATCCCTTGCTGGCGCAGCTTCTCCACGTAGGAGTGATCGACGGTTTGGGCGATCAGCTCGCCCTTGCGGAAAAGATACAGGCGGCTGTCGCCCAGGTGCGCCCAGTGCAGGCGGCCACCATTCACCAGTGCGAGGATGGCCGTGCTGCGCGGCTCGATGGGTGGCCGACGCCGACGGCCGAAGGCTATGACCTCCCGGTGGGCCTTGCGCAGCAGCTTGTGAAGCAGCGCTACCGGGTCCTTGATGGGGCCCGCAGCCTCACGAAACAGCTGCATGCACGTGTTGACGATGGTTTCGGCGGCCAGCTCTCCCCTGGGGTGGCCGCCCATTCCGTCGGCCAGGACCAGGAGCACCGCGCCGGGTCTCTCCGCCACGCCGCATCGGTCCTGGTTCTTGCGACGGTCGCCGATCTCCGAGGCCTTGCCGAGGTCGTACTGCAGGGTCATAGCTGCCTCAGCCGCCTTGCGCGCTCGAATTGGCGGACCGGCTCATGCGGGCCTCTCCGACCCCTTGCTCGGAGCGGGCCACCAGCACTGCCAGCAGCGCGCCGGCATTCTGGGGCCGCAACAGGGGGTCTATCTCCATGGCCCAGTCGATGGCTTCGAGCAGGAAGGCGGGATAGCGGCGGGCAAACACGCCGACCGCCGGTTTGAGTGTGTCCTGGGCGTGGCGCTCGATAGCGCTGGGCGGTGGCTTGCCGTCGAGACAGGCGCGCATGCTGGCGCCGATGGCGTACACGTCACTCCAGGGGCCGACATAGCCCGAAGCGTAGTACTGCTCCAGCGGCGAGAAGCCCGGGGTCACCACCTGGCTAGGCTGGTCGCTGCGGGTGGTGGCGAACTGGTGCACCGCGCCGAAATCCAGAAGCAGGGGCTTTCCGCCTGGGCGTAGGTGGATGTTGCTCGGCTTGATGTCCAGGTGCAGCTGGCCGCGGGAATGGATGAGATTGAGCGCGTCGAGCACAGGCGGAAACACGGTCATCATGAAATTGATACTCAGCCCGCCTCCCCGCTTCTTGATGTAGGCGCCCAGGTTTTTGCCGTGCTCGTAATCCATGACCAGGTAGGCCGTATCGTTCGCCAGAAAGAAGTTGCGCACGCGAACGATGTTTGGATGCCTGAGGGTCGCCAGTGCCTTGGCCTCCTGATAGAACAGCTTGCGTCCGTGATGGAAGGCGTCGCGGCGTGCCTCGCTGATCACGCTGACACGGGTCTGGTCCTCTTCGCGCATGGCGAGCTTCTTTGGCAGGTATTCCTTGATGACCACCTGGTCGCGGCTGTCTTCGTCCCGGGCGAGGTAGATCAGGCTGAATCCTCCGCTGCCCATCAGACGCACGATCTCGTAACAGTCGATGACTGTGCCCGCTGGCAGGTTGGAGCGCGGGGCGGTCATAAGCGAGCGAGGGCTCCTGTGAGGGTGCACGCCGTCGGCGCGGTCATTATGATACATCCTCGTTTGCGGGCAACGCCCCGGCGCGGGGCCGAAGGATCATCATGACCTGCAGTATGACTGCATTCGCGCGTGCCGAGGCCCGCGACGGCCAAGGCGAGCTGATTTGGGAGCTGCGCACGGTCAACCACCGCTTCCTCGAGGTGTCCGTACGCCTACCCGAAGAGCTGCGGGCCCTGGAGCCCCTGGTACGCGAGCGCGCGACGGGCCGGCTGGGCCGCGGCAAGCTGGATGCGACGCTGCGCTTCAAAGGCGCAGGTACCGCCGCCGCGCCGGTGCGCCTCAATCGTCGGGTGCTGGACCAATTGCTCGGCGTAGCCGCCGAGCTCACCGGGGAGCTCGGCGAGGTGACCCCGCTGTCGGTTGCGGATCTGCTGAGCTGGCCCGGTGTGGTCGAGACTGCTGAGGTCGATCTCTCGCCGGTCCAAGAGGCCGCGGCGCAGCTGTTGGCGGCGGCCCTCGATGAGCTGATCGCCACCCGGACCCGTGAAGGGGAGCGGCTCGCCGAGATTACGCGGCAGCGCTGCCGGACGATGCGTGAGCACGTGCGGGCGGTGCGTGCTCTGATGCCTCAGATTCTGGACGGGATCAGGGACCGGCTGCGTCAGCGCCTTGCCGAGGTGACCGATCAGCTCGATGCGGTGCGCCTCGAGCAGGAGATGGTACTGCTCGCGCAGCGGCTCGACGTGGACGAGGAGCTCGACCGGCTCAACACGCATCTCGATGAAGTCGAGCGGGTGCTCGGCGCGCCGGAGGCGGCGGGGCGCCGGCTCGATTTTCTCATGCAGGAGCTCAACCGCGAGGCCAATACCATCACCTCCAAGTCGAACGACGCGCAGGTGACGCGCCATGCCGTGGAGATGAAGGTCCTGATCGAGCAGATGCGCGAGCAGATCCAGAACATCGAGTGATTCCAGGTGCTGAATGGGCATTGTGATCCAGCACGGCTGGCAGGCAATGGCACCCCCTTCACCCTGCGGCTGGCTGATGCCAAGGCAGACCGTGGGTGTCCCGTTTGACTGGCTAGACTGAGCAGGGCGACTCGTCCGGGGCAGGGGGGGTGCCGTCGGTAATCCCAGGTGCCCAGCGAGTGGCGTCCGAAATCGGACTCAAGGAGGTCGAGGTGCTCGGAACCGTCCGTGATGCCTGCAAGATCCATCCGATGGTCAATGACTACCGGATGACCGAGGCCATCGAGAACCTCTCGGATCTGATCAGCGACGAAGGCGACGGGGCGGAGTTCTTCGCCCGCAACTATGTCACCCAGGGCATGGACACGCTGTTCCGCGAGGGCCTGCTGCGGCTGGCGGGACGGTCCGACCAGGCCGCTTTCGAGCTGGCCCAGGCCATGGGTGGAGGTAAGACGCACCTCATGGTGGCCCTCGGTCTGCTCGCCAAGCACCCGCACCTGCGTCCTGCTGTGCTGGCCGCCGAGCTGGCGGACCGGCTGGACTTCGGCCCCGCCCGAATCGCCGCGTTCAACGGGCGCAACGATCCGGAGCACTACATCTGGGGCGAGATCGGCGAGCAGCTGGGCCAAGGCGACCTGGTGCGCCCCTACTGGATTGACGGCCCGCGGGGGATCGACGAGAAGAAGTGGCTGGAGATCATCGGCGACGAGCCGACCCTGATCCTGCTCGACGAGCTGCCGCCTTACCTGCTCAACGCCGATACTCGCTCGGTCGGCAGGGGGTCCCTGGCTGATCTGGTCACCTACACCCTCAGCAACCTGCTGACCGCAGCCATCAAGCTGCCCCGGTGCTGCGTGGTCATCGCCAACCTGTCGGGCAGCTACGAAGCCCAGACCAAGGACCTGGCGCGGATCATGTCCAACCTCCAGCAGGAGTCCCGGCGCCAGGCCCAGATCATCACCCCGGTGCAGCTCGCCGGCAACGAGATCTACGAGATCCTCAAGAAGCGCCTGTTCACGGAGCTTCCCGGCGACACCCTGATCGACTCCGTGGCCGAGGCCTTCGCCGAGCAGGTCAAGGCCGCCGAGGACGGCGGCTACATTACCGCCCGGGCCATGGAGGAGGTCGCCGAGGAGGTCCGCCAGACCTACCCTTTCCACCCCTCGTTCAAGAACCTGGTGGCCCTGTTCAAGGAGAACGAAGGATTCCGCCAGACCCGCGGCCTCATGCAGTTCACCGCCCGGCTGCTGCGCAGCGTGTGGAACCGCGGGGCCAACGACGTGTTCCTGATCGGCACCCAGCACCTGGACCTCAACGATGCGGAGGTGCGTGACGAGATCCAGCGTGTGAGCTCGGCGCTGTTGCCGGCCGTGGTCAACGACATCGCCGACCACGGCAACGCCCGTGCCGAGGAGATCGACGGAGATCTCGGCAGCGACGCTGCCACCCAGGTGGCGAAGCTGCTGCTCTCCGCGTCCCTGTCCCGGGCCGTCGGTGCCCATACCGGTCTGACCCAGGCTGAGGTCATCGAGTACCTGGCCGCCCCCTACCGCAAGGCCGACGAATTTCTTGCCGGGCTGGACCGCCTGCGCGACCGCGCCTGGTATCTGCACCGGGAGGGCGAGGCCTTCTACTTCAAGGAGACCGAGAACTTAGGCAGGCGCATCGAGCGCGACGCCAGGCAGATTCCGGCACCCAAGCTGGAACAGGCCCTGATCAACCGCCTCACCGGGCTGTTCCAGGCCCAGAGCAAGTCCAAGGCGGCCTACCAGGAGGTCCAGATCATGCCGCGTCTGGACGACGTGCGGCTGGCAGGCGTTCGGGTCCTGCTGGTGGTGCAGCCCGACGGACGCACCCCCCCGGAGACGATCCGCAACTTCTTCGAGTTCCAGCAGGAGAAGAACAACGTTCTGATCCTGTCGGGCAACGACAGCCACCTCGCGAACGAGGTGGAGGCGCGACTGCGGGAGCTGTACGCCGTCGAGAAGATCCATGCCAAGCTCAAGCCCGGCGACACCCTGTACGAAGAGGCCCGCGACAAGCTCGAAGAGCTGGCCGAGCGCTTCACCAAAGCGGTCTCTGGCGCCTACAACCGGCTGTTCTTCCCCGGGGGTGCCGGGAGTGAGCACGGTGAGCTGGTCATGGCCACCATCGACAACGGCTTGAGCTTTGGTGAAGGCGAGCATGCCGCAGAGGCCCAGATCGAGAAGCTCCTGGCCAGTGGACGCTGCGACAACAAGCTCGCCCTGGATATGGCCGACGAGCTGCCGGCCTACTGGGCCATGGCCGAGACCTACCTGTGGTCCGCCAAGGACCGCCGTATCCCCTGGAGAGATCTGGTGATGCGCGCCAAGACCGATCCCACCTGGCCCTGGATGCCCGGGGCAAGGGGGTTAGAGATGCTGCGCGACGAGGCCCTCAAACAGGGCCGCTGGCGCCAGACCCCCGAAGGTCACATCGAGAAGGGGCCGTTTCCGGCCGAAAGGACCTCGGTGAATGTCACACCGCTCGGGACCAACCGCGACAGCGGCGAGACCAGCCTGTCGCTCACCCCGCGCAACGCCGGCGATAGCCCGCGCGTCTATGTCGGCAAGAGCGCCGCGGTGTCCGCTCAGGACGACCAGGTCCACGACCTCGAGGACTACCGCACCGACGCCGCGACCCTGTACTTCATCGCGGTCGATAGCGCCGGCAAGTACCAGGTCGGCGAGCCGACCCGCTGGACCGCGGACCTCACCGTCCGCCACGAGGTCCACAAGGTCGCCGACACCCGCAAGGTCGAGCTGCGCTGCACCCCGGCGGCGGAGCTGCGCTACACCCTGGACGGCACCAACCCCAAGGAGGGCACGCTCTACGCCCAACCCTTCGCGGTGCCGGCCAAGGGCTGCACCATCCTCATCGCGGCCAAGGCCGGCGAGGTGGAGAAGAGCGCCAAGATCCAGATCCCGTCCGATGGCGACGACCGCGTCATCATCGACGACCGCAAGCCGGCGCGGCTCGCTGCGTCCAAGCGGGTCTCTATCGACACCACAGACAAGGTGTTCAACTTCATTCAGCGCTTCAAGGATCGCTGCGACACCCTGCTGCGTGGGGTTCAGATCATCCTGGGCGAAGGCGAGAGCGCGGTTCAGATCCGCTTCAACGACCGCGAGCTCACAGCCGCCGCTATCGAGACCGCGATCCGTGGCATTCGGGCGGCGCTGGGGGACGAGCAGGCCGCGGTGCAGATCCTGATCAGGGGCGGCGTCTCCTTTGGGGACGGATTTGCGCTCAAGGAGTTTGCCGAGGTGGCCGGCTTCGGGCTGACATCGGGCGACGTGATCCAGGAGGAATGAAGAGTCTCTCACGGAGGCACGGAGACACGGAGATTGCGAAGCAACGATGAATGAGAACGAGATCGGAGCCAACATCGTTGACTGTGCTGTAAAACTGCACATGCGCCTGGGACCAGGGCTCTTGGAAAGCGTCTACGAGGCCGTATTGGCCTATGAGCTCGAAAAGCTGGGTTTGAGTGTTGAGTGGCAGGTGCCTATTTCAATCGTCTACGATGACATTCGATTTGAAGAGGGTTTCCGAGCCGATTTGATCGTCAACGGCAAGGTTATCCTGGAGCTCAAGTCGGTCGAGCGCGTCACGAATGCGCACAAGAAGCAGCTGCTCACCTACCTGCGCCTGACGGGCATGAAGGTCGGATATCTTCTGAACTTCGGTGAAGCCCTGATGAAGGACGGCATCACGCGCATCATCCACGGACGAATCCAATGACGAGGAATTCTCTCACGGAGACACGGAGACACGGAGACACGGAGAAGAGCATCGGTTATTCAAGAACTGTTTTTCTTGCTTGTTGCTCAACCGGAAGGAAACAGATGCCCCGAGCCAATTCGCTCTCACTCTTTTTTCATCCTCCGTGCCTCCGTGAGAGAACATTCAAGTGAGCCGGCCTGAGCGCGTCGGGTACGCCCACCGCACCCTGGGCTTCGGTGTTCCGGCGACCTCCGATCCCCACCATTTCGTGGTCCAGATCGCGCGTGGCAACGCGGCGCCGGTGTTGATCTGTGAACACCTGGGGATGGGCTCCGAGACCGCCCGGGAGCAGGTCATCGACCGCGTCCTGCTGGAGCGGCACCGCTGGACGGCCATTCGTGCCGAGGTGCAACGCGCCTTCAATGCGCGGCTCAACGAGCACAACCTGGCCATCGGCACCTGGAAGGTCGGGGACACCCCGGTGGACCGCCTGCTTGGCAAGGAACTGTGCGTCCTGGCCTGGGCCATCGAGCGGCTGGAGCCCGAGAAGATCCGCATCGCAGTGCGAAACTGGCTCGCGCTGCGCCCCGAGGAGCGCTGGTGGCTGTTCGGCATGACCGCCATGGCGACCGGCAGTGTTCGTGACGCGGACAATGGCTGGCGGGTCGCCCTGCGCTATGCCCTGGGGGATGTGGCCCAGAACGAGCTGCTGAAGCCCCGGCGCCTGTCGGGCGACGAGGGGCAGGGGGGACGGGCAACACTTCCGCTGTTCGAGGACTGACCCAGGAGAGGGCAAGCCTCAGACAGTGGCCGGGATTGACTCGTGCCCGGGGGCGCAACCAATATGGTTGCAACCAAGCCGATCAGCGGGGTCGATCCCATGCCATCGCTCACCCTGAAGGATATTCCGATCCCGTTGATGGAGCGGTTGCGTGCAAGCGCGGCCACCGCTCGGCGAAGCCTGAACCGCGAGGCGATCCTGCTGCTGGAGCAGGCCCTTGCTTCCGACGCCGGCACAGTCCCCCGCGAGCCTCGTCGCGCCCGAGCGGGATGCGCAGCTTGTCGCCTGGGAGCAATTGGGTGGCCGCTGGCCCGGCGGCGATGCGGCGCTGGATACCATGGTCTCGGACATCTACGATGCACGTACCGAAGGCCGCGAGGTCGATCTGTGAAGGTGCTGGACACGAACATCTGCGTCGAGATCCTGCGTGGTAATCCGCGGGTGCTGCAGTGGCGCCGGCACACCAGCTCACGGGTCGTCACCACTTGGATCACGGCCTGCGAGCTGGAATACGGCGCCGCCAAGTCTGCGGAGCCCGATCAGGCCCGCTCGCTGGTCGCGGACCTCTTGAGCACGCTCGACATTGTTGGGCTGGATCGACCGGCAGCTCGGCAGCTCGGCCAACACAAGGCCGCCCTGCGCCGCGCCGGCGAGACCCTTGCCGATGCTGGCCTGATGATCGCGGCCATCGCCCTTGCCCGCGGTGCCGAGCTGGCAACCGGCAACCTCCGACACTACCGCCGATTTCCGGGCCTGCCCCTGGCAGACTGGATTCGCCAGCCGCCACCGGAGCGGCAGGGCCCAGACCACGACTCATATCAACGATGAAGAATGCCTCTCACGGAGACACGGAGACACGGAGCAAGAAAGGAAAGAGACGGGCGGTGTTCGAGTTTCTTCTTTGCGTCTCCGTGTCTCCGTGAGCGCTCATTATTCTGGAATTGCAGGTCAATGACGACTCAAGTACGGACCAATCCGGCGGACGAGGAACGTAGGCTTCAGCCCTTTGCGCTGAAGCGCGTAGGTCGGGTTAGGCGCGCGTGTGAGAGGCCGGAGTACTTGGATGGCTGCGACGCGCACCGTAACCCGACGCTTGCCGCGACTGTCGGGTTATGCTGCGCTAACCCGACCTACGATCTCATATCAACGATGAAGAATGCCTCTCACGGAGACACGCAGATACTGAGACAGGAGCAAGAAAGGAAAGAGACGGACGGTGTTCGAATTTCTTCTTTGCGTCTCCGTGTCTCCGTGAGCGCTCATTATTCTGGAATTGCAGGTCAATGACGACTCAAGTACGGACCAATTCGGCGGACGAGGAAGCACGCTTCAGCCCTTTGCGCTGAAGCGCGTAGGTCGGGTTAGGCGCGCGTGTCAGAGGCCGGAGTACTTGGATGGCTGCGACGCGCACCGTAACCCGACGCGTGCCGGACTGTCGGGTTATGCTGCGCTAACCCGACCTACGATCTCATATCAACGATGAAGAATGCCTCTCACGGAGACACGGAGACACGGAGCAAGACAGGAAAGAGACGGGCGGTGTTCGAATTTCTTCTTTGCGTCTCCGTGTCTCCGTGAGCGCTCATTATTCTGGAATTGCAGGTCAATGACGAGTCAAGTACGGACCAATCCGGCGGACGAGGAACGCAGGCTTCAGCCCTTTGCGCTGAAGGACGCCCCAGCGCTGATCGAGGCGGTGTTTCCGGCGCAGAAGGTCTCATTGAGGCCCAGCGCGAGCGCAAGGCCGGCGCGGGCCAGACGCTGACGGCGCTTGGCTCCTACTGGAAAGGGCGCAAACCGCTGATCCTGGTGCGGGCCATCCTGCTTGGCAGCCTGCTGCCGCAGACCGACGACGCCGAGAAGGACCTGGAGATCTTCGAGAAACTGATGGCCTTCGACGAGGGCGGACTGGCGCGGCGTGAGCCGAAGATCAGCCCGGCGGAGATTGCCCGCCGTATAGAGCTGGCGACCCCTGTAGTTGGTTCGCGGCCACGTTCAAGGGCGGTGCCGAGGATGCCGAGGAAATCGAAGGCGCGCAGTTTCCGCTGGATGTCGAAGATTACCCCGGACTGACTATCCGTTGGCGGCGGGGCATCGACGAGGCCGACAAGCTGAAACTCCTGGCCAAGGCCCTCGCGACCTACCCCACCTACGAGGAGCGCGCCGGGCTCTGCAAGCGACCAGAGGATCTGGATCAGACTGCCCTCTACGCCCCGATCTGGCCTGCCGTGAACGCCCATCTGGGGCACCTGGGCATCGAGGCCCACTCCCACCAGGAGCTGGTCGAGCAACTGGGCATCCTGCGCTACGGCCACAGGCCGCGGGTCGGAGACACCTTCTGCGGCGGCGGCTCCATCCCCTTCGAGGCTGCCCGGCTGGGCTGAGACGTTTATGCCTCGGACCTCAACCCCATCGCCTGCATGCTGACCTGGGGGGCGCTGAACATCATCGGCGCCTCGCCGGAGAAGCGCGCCGAGATCGAGCGGGCACAACGGGAGGTCGCCGAAGCAGTGGACCGGGAGATCACGGCGCTCGGTATCGAGCACGACAGCCAGGGGAACCGGGCCAAGGCCTATCTCTATTGTCTGGAGACCCGCTGCCCGGAGACTGGCTGGATGGTGCCGATGGCGCCGAGTTGGGTTATCTCAAAGACGCGCAGCGTCGTTGCAAAGCTCGTCCCCGATCACGGGAACAAGCGCTTCGACATCCAGATACTGACCGGCGTGTCCGCCGCCGACATGAAAGCGGCCGAGCAGGGGACGGTCCGAGACGGAAATCTGGTCTACGAGCTGGAACGTAAGACCTACCGCACGCCCATCAAGACACTGCGCGGGGACTATCGGGATGCCGACGGGAACATTGCGAACCGACTGCGCCGCTGGGGGAAGAACGACTTCAAGCCGCGTGCAGACGACATCTTTCAGGAACGGCTCTATTGCATTCAATGGATCACCCGGCAGTCCCTCGACAGGCCCCGGCCAGAAACATTTTTTTCGGCCGTGGCTGCTGCGGACCTCGAACGAGAGGGCCGGGTAGATGCAATCGTTTCCGGAAACCTTACCAGTTGGCAGGCCGAGGGGTATGTTCCGGATATGGCCATCGAAGTTGGCGGGCCTCCGCGTTACCAAGGTCGCGATCTTGTTATCGCCAGAGGTTGGAACACCTGGCACCACTTATTTACTCCGAGGCAGTTGCTGACGCACTCTCTCTTTCGTCAGGTTTCAAAAGCTCCGTCAACGTTTCTTCTGACGCCGAGAGGATTAGATTATGCTTCGCGGTTATGCCGTTGGGACGCGGGTCACGCGGGTTCAAGTCCGCAGGCCATGGGAACCTTCACCAATCAAGCGCTGAACACTATCTATAACTTTGGCGCCAAGAGTGCATCACATCTTTGTTCTCTCGCCCGTGCGCCCGCACCACACTATGCCATCGAATCCGAAACGGTGACTGTCACGAGACCGGCGAATTTGCTTCAGGCAGTATCGGAATCTGGTAACCGATCCTCCCTACGCCGACGCAGTGATGTACGACGAAATCACCGAATACTTCATCGCCTGGCTCCGTAAGAACCCACCGCCGCCCTTCGACCAATGGACCTGGGATTCCCGCCGCGACCTCGCCATCAAGGGCTCCGGCGACGACTTCCGCCGCGGCATGGTGGACGCCTACAAGGCCATGACCGTCCACACGCCGGACAACGGCATGCAATGCGTGATGTTCACGCACCAGGACACCGGCGTCTGGTCCGACATGGTGGGGATCTTCTGGGCCTCGGGGCTCCAGGTGGTCGGGGCCTGGTATATCGCCACCGAGACCACCTCGGAGCTGAAGAAAGGCGGCTACGTACAGGGGACCGTGATCCTCATGCTGCGCAAGCGCCTGGCAGGTGAGCGCCCCGGCTTCAAGCAGCGCATCCTACCCGAGGTGAAGCGGGAGGTGGACGCCCAGATCCGGCAGATGCTGCACTTGAACACCGAGACCGAGGCCCGGATGGGAACGCCGGTGTTCAACGACTCCGACCTGCAGATGGCCGGGTACGCGGCGGCACTCAAAGTCCTGACCGGCTACACCAGCATCGGCGGCGAGGACGACGGCCTTTGCCCTGCGCCCGCGGCGCAAGGGGGAGTCCACGGTGGTCGACGAGATCGTCGAGCAGGCCGCAGAGACCGCCAACAGCCTGCTGGTCCCGGAGGGGCTGGACCGCGAGACCTGGGCGGCCATCGGCGGCATCCAGCGCTTTTATCTGCGCATGCTGGACATGGAGACGACCGGGGCGTCGAAGCTCGACAACTACCAGAACTTCGCCAAGGCCTTCCGGGTGCAGGACTACGCGGCGGTGATGGCCAGCATCAAGCCCAACGCGGCGCGCCTGAAGTCCGTCACCGAGCTAAAGCCGCGCGATCTCACCGACCGCACCGAGATCGGCCCGACGCCCATCGGGGCGCTGATCGTCGCCATCCAGGAGCTCTTGGCCGAGAAGGAGCCGGAGGTGGTGATGGCCAACCTGCGCGACGCCGTTGTTGACTACCTGCACCGGCGACCGCTGCTGATCGACATGGCCGGGTTTCTCGCCGCCAAGTCCCGCGCCCCCGAGATACGCCGCGCCGCCGAGGCCATCGCCAGCCGCATCCGCCACCAGCGGTTACAATGAGTAAATGCTGTCACGGAGACACGAAGGTACGGAGATGAGGATCGTATATTATGAAGAGGATGACATCCTGTTCATCGAGATCTCGAAGGGCACCATTCTGCGCGATGAGTCTGTGGGCTGGAACATTAACCTTGGCTATACGGCCGATGGGGTTGGCGAGATTACCATCCTGGATGCGCAGAGAGCGGAATTTACCCTCTGAGATCGAGCGGGTGGTTACAGATGCCGCCTAACGGCGCATCCCGCTGTTCGGGGCTGGCCCCACGCTGGTGCGTGGGAGCAAGAAGCAACAGTGAAAACAGGTATCCATCATGGCTACATCTATACAAATCGTACAGACCTTGATGAAGAAGATTCAGGCGCTTCCGCGTGAGCGTATTGCCGAAGTTGAGGATTTTGTTGACTTCCTGAAGACGCGAGCGAAGCGCCGAAAGGTAATGGCCGTGGACAAGTCTCCTCTGGATTTTCCTGTGGATGACCTCGGTCCCTGGCCAGAGAGTTTGAGCTTGCGTCGAGAGCATATGTACGGCGATGACGGACGCTGAGCCGCTGTTTGTCGATACCAATGTCCTGATCTACGCCAATGTGGCGATGGCGCCGTTCCACGGAGCAGCGCTCAAGTCGCTTCAGGATGCCTATCAGACCGGGCGGCGTCTTTGGATCAGTCGGCAGGTCTTGCGTGAGTTCACCGCCGCGCGCACCCGCCCACAGACATTTGCCCAGCCGTCTACGCCGGATGTCGTGATCGAGCGGGTGCGGTATCTGGAGGAACGGTTTCAAGTGGCGGACGATACCGCCGCCGTGACCGAGCAGCTCATCAAGTTGATGGCGGGTTTCGAGATCGGCGGGAAGCAAGTCCACGACGCGAATATCGTCGCCACCATGCTGGCTTACGGTATTCCCTGTCTATTGACGCACAACACCAAGGACTTCGAGCGGTTTGCGGATGTGATCGAGATTTCAGGGATCCTGGTATGACCAACCGCTGGGGTGACTTCAAGCAGGCCCCCAAGCTTCTGGTTGAGTGCCCATTCGGATGATCCGCCGCCTGTCCTCCCGGACCCATCGGCTGGACCGGAGCTTCCTGTCCGAACAGCTCCAAGGCGCACGCAGCTACCGACGCATCGCTGGCTACTTCACCAGCTCGCTGTTTGAGATCGCCCACGAGTGGCTGGAGCCGATCCCGGACGTGCGCATTGTCTGCAACGTGGACCTCTCCCCGGAGGACCTGAAGGTCGCGCAACTGCGCGAGGCGCGGATGCTCGGGCGTTGGAACGAGCGCTCCATCGAGGCCGAGTCCCTTCTGAATAGGGAACGCTACCAGCGTCTCGACGCCTTCCTGGCCCAGCGCGGCCAGGTGATCCGGGTCGCGCCGGACAGCGTCTGTGGCTTTGTCCACGGCAAGGCCGGGGTCATCGAGTGGGCCGACGGGCGCAAGGTCGGCTTCATTGGCTCCATGAACGAGACCCGCCATGGATGGCAGAGCCACTACGAGATCCTTTGGGAGGACGACTCGCCAGAGGGCGTAGCCTGGATCGAGGCGGAGTTCGAGTACCTGTGGAACGCGGCCCGGCCCTGCCGGACGCGGTCTGTCGCGAGGTTCGGCGCCGCAGCCGGCGCTTCGAGGTCCTTCTGCCGGATATCGAGGCCGAGGACACGCTCGCTCCCGCCGCCCGATCTAGTCACCCCTGTACCGCGAAGGGATGGCGCTGCAACCCTGGCAACAGGGGTTTGTGACTCAGTGCCTGCGCCACTACAACGATCATGGCCAGGTCCGGCTGCTGCTGGCCGATGAGGTCGGCCTGGGTAAGACGCTGCCGCTCGGAACGGCGGCCCTGACTTTGTGCTTGTTGTCCGAGAAGACCGGGAGACGCCGCAAACCCGTCGTGATCTTCGCCCCGGCCACCCTGTGTGAGCAGTGGCAGACCGAGATGATCGACAAGCTCGGGATTCCCTGGGCCCGCTGGCACTCCAGCCACAAGGTGTGGCTCGACACCGAGGGGCGTGCGATCTCCGCGAGCGGGGAGGAGCACGTCGCCCGCTGTCCGCTGCGGATCGGGATTGTGTCCACCGGGCTGATGGTTTGACCGTCGACGGAGAAGGAATACCTCACCGGTCCGACCTTCCACCTGGTCATCCTGGATGAGGCCGATAAGGCATGCTCTCGCCAGGGTACGGGCAGAAGGCGGGTGAGCCGAAGAGCTGCTGCCTTCATGCAAAAATCGCGAGCCGGG
>CAVZIJ010000004.1:0-76194 GCA_963775335.1 uncultured Gammaproteobacteria bacterium | reverse complement strand
ACGCTTCCAGGTCGAGGTCTACCACCCACCGATACCCTGCCCGGATGTCCGCCTGGAGCCGGCGCACCGCTTGGTGAGCCGAGCGCCCCGGGCGGAACCCGTAGCTGCAGCGATGAAAGTGGGGCTCCCATTGCGCCGAGACGACCTGCGCAATGGCCTGCTGGATGAACCGGTCGAGCACCGTGGGGATACCCAACAGGCGTTTGCGCCCATCGGGCTTGGGGATCTCCACCCGCCTGACCGGTTGCGGGCGGTAGCTGCCCGCGATCAGTTGGGCTCGGATCTCCACCCAGCGCTCTCTGAGGTACTGCGGTAGTGCATCAACGCTCATGCCGTCGATGCCCGGCGCGCCTTTGTTGCTTCGTACTTGCTTGAGGGCTCGTTGCAGGTTGGTGCGCTCCAGCACCCGATCCAACAACGTCGAGGATGGAATCGACTCGGGCCTTCCCGACGATCCAGCCGCAGGTTCCTCCCGCGGCAACGCCGCGGCCGGCTCGCGCCAGTTGTCAGAGGCTCTCCTGTCGCTCATCATCGGGCTCCTTCGTCTCTCATCGTTCCGGCCTTCGGCCGGTGCCACCCGACCTACTATGCCTTCTGCTGACTTCTCCACGCCGGTCAGCACCGATCGCTCGGTGCTCAGCTCCCTCCCGGAGCAGCGCGGAGACCTCCCGGGGTAAGACACGTCACTTTCGCTGCATGAACGCCGGATTTACAAAGTGCACCCCGATCGCAGATGGAGGGCTTCGCAGTCACGTGCCCGCTCGCCCCGAATGCACCACGCCTCATATCCGGTTCCTGTTCGTCGCCCCGCAGCTTCGGGTTCGACTTCCTCCAGACATCACCTCACGATGACGCCCTTGCCGTTTCCCTAGCCTTCGGCTCTGCGAAACCTGGCTGTCGGACTTGCACCGACATAGTTACGTGCCATGCCCGGCACACACGCCAAACTAACCCGCGGCCAAAAGTGCGCCAGCACTTTTGGCCGTCGGGTTTAGTGCCGTGTTAGGGCTACGCAATGCTAAGTTGATAAAGCATGACCTCAAAATCAACGCCACGAGCTGCCTTAATAAGCTGTTCATCAACATCCAATGCCAAGATGAGCCCTCGGACTTTTTGCCCAGGTTTCGCGGAATTTTCACGAACATCTGTGACATAACGCGCCAACTGACCAATTGTTTCATTCGGACCATGCTTCTTTAATTCTACAACCACCAAATCCCCTTTGCTGTCTTTGCAAAGAATGTCGATTCGGTTTCCAGGTGTGAATTCTCTTTGACGATCCACAATCTCCAAACCGACTGTCTTTAGCGCGTTTTTCGTATCGAGCAAATTCTCGACATCAGCTTCTGACACATTTAGATTCAGTCTGTTCTTATAGTTGAGGCGCAAGTTTTGTACGAAATTTCTTATGCCTATCAGCTCGAAATAAATCGTTTCTTCGATATCTGTAGACGCCGACCGAGACAGGAGGGCCGTGTACCGTGCGGGCAACGAGTGTTGATGAAGAGGATAATCCCATTCATTGATTTCATCAATTTCATAATATACGTCTCCGTCCGCATCCTCCATTGGTTCCGAAGCGATCCTGAAATCACCTATGAAATCTAAGGCACCGAAGACTTTTAAGATGCATCGATCTCCTATATTAAACTCTCCGTGGCGCTTGCTAGGTGTGAACCTCCCGCGACGCAAGAAATTATCGGCCGTCCATTTTGAATCCCAATCCTGCGCGGAGTAATCTCGAGAGTGCTTTGAACTTACTATCCAGTGCGGCATAGCTCTTTCCTTTTTTTGCCCTAACAGCTAAGCATTTACCCCAGCGTTGCAAAAAACCGGAGCGCCTGAGGTGCTACTAAGCAGCGGCACCTAAGGCGTCGAGGAAATGCAACAGATCGTTCTTAACGGCGTCGTTGAGGCTCATGGAGAGGGTCAGCTGCCCTTGGGGCCGGATCAGACGCCCAGCGCGCTGGATAATGTGATGACGCAGGGTAGCGATGGAAGCGAAAGCCCACAGCGGGGCGCGTTTGGCGGTGGTGTTGCGCGCTGGGGGCTGGGCGCGCATCTGCAGCTCGCGGGCCAGGTTGTGGGCCATCAAGGCCGCGAGCAGATAGATCTGGTTGCCAACCCAGGTGCGGGTGGGCACGTAGGCCAAGGCGTTATCGGACTTGAGCTCGGCGAAGATCCCCTCCTGGGCTCCGCGCCCGTTGTGGAAGGCGAGCACTTTGGCAGGGGTCAGGCGCTTGTTGGTGAGGATCGCCCTGAATTCGTAGCCATACTGGTAGGGCACGAACAGATCCAGCTGCACGGGCTCCTTGTGCTGGAGCTTCACGCGCTTTCGGAAAACGAGGAAGCGGTAGCGCCGCTGCCAAGACTTGGGCTTCCAGGACAGCTCAAAGCTGTGGCAGTCGGCGCCGGCCCGGCTGGCGTAGAGCGTGTGTCGGCTGGCGCCAGATTCGCCGAACGCAATAGACAGCCAAGCTTCGCCGGCCGATGGACCCTCTGGACCGGAGTATCCCCCCCTCGAGCAATGTCGGGCGTACCCGAGGACGCGAGGCCAAGCGGCCCAGGCTCGAGGCCAGGCTTCGGTCGGTACCGAGGCTTGGCCGCGACCGACCAGAGCCATATCGGAGCCTCCTACCGTCGACGATGGTCGTACTATCCCAAAGCGCCGCCGAGGGAGTCAACACAGGAGCGTCGACCCGAGGGCCCGCCCAGTGGGGCCCGTCAGCAGCGGTTACCCGGATGTCCGGAGTTGGCCGAACTGAGACACCGGCCGGCATGCCCTAGCACCGCCTCCAGTCACAGGTCGGCAGGGGGTCCGGATGCCGCCACAGCCCAGCCTTCTTTGAGAGAGATAGCGATCTCGCTTTGGCGTACCGGAAGGGGCTCTCGGAGATCATTTAGGGGGGATTCACCCCCGAAGCGCCACCCCCGCCCCTCGGGTCTTGGTCGGTTCCAGGAAGATGACCCCCTCGGTGTCCAGACCGGCTTTCACGGCCGCTAACACTGATCCGTGTGCTATAGGGCGCCTCCCGAGTTTCTACGGTGCCCCATCTGTCGCACGGTCAGCCGCGCCGTTCTCCGGCATTGACCCTGCGAACGTGGTCGCGAACTCGGTGCAGGAGCTGGGATAAAAGCCGGCGCTCAGCAATGGCCCGCTTCGTGTAGCGCCCGTGCTTCGCCGGGGCTCCCCCCCGAGCCCCGTGGAACCGGCAGACGCTCCAGCCTTGCACCGCCGGGGCCTTGCACCGCTCGCCGGTTCGCTTCGAGGTCGCCGTACAGCGGGGAGCGTTCTGGAACGCATATCGTTTCATGGGGTCTCCCCGTCTTTCCTGCTCACCCCTCCCCCCCGGACGTTTCCAACGATGGCCTGCCCTCCCTCGTTTACCGTGACATGTTCGACCGTGACCCGCTGCTCCCCGCCGTTGCGGTACTTGCGCAACGCCTCCAGCTGAGTCGCGAAGGTCCGGGCGAGCTTGTTCAGTGTGCGCTCTGCCGAGTCCCGGTGCTCCAGGGTTGTCGCTGAGAGCAGTTGCTGCGCCATTCGCATGGTGCCTAGGTGGACCGCGGCCATTTGCACCGCGAGCAGCGCTTCCAGCTCATCCTGGGGCTGAGCCGCCCGAGCCACCCCTAAGGCGACGTTCAGGCAATCGGCGTCGAGCTCCCCGCCTCGGCAGGATTCAAGGCGGGCGAGCTGGTTGATGAGCCCCCGATAGAGCGAAGGATCGGTGACTCCGAGCGATGCCATGAGAAGAGCAACGCCCATCGTTTCGTCCCGATGGTCGGTGGCCAGGCGCGAGGTGCCGTCCTTGCTTTTCGAACGCTTCAGCCTCGGAGCCGGAGGCTTCGCTGCCATCTTACCGAAGAACGCCTCGACGGCCGCGCGCTCGGTCGGTGTCGGCTGGTCGGGCTCTTGGGGAAGCTTGCCCTGCTGGCTCACCGTCGTGGGTTTTCGTCGCACTTAAGGTTGCCTCGGTTTGGCTTCTAGCCACCGCACCGGCGGCAGCTCGGTATCCGTAGGCCATCCTGCCACGCTGGAGCCGCCACAGGCCCGCAGCGGCCGCAATAGATGGTCCCGGTCCAATCTTGGGGGGTGATGCCGTTCTCGATCTGACGGGCCTCTCGCAGCGCCAGGGCAAAGCATTCCAGGGCAACTGGGTTGTGCTCGACCTCGGCCCACTCGCCGGCCTCCATGGCGGTCCGCAGCTCGGCCAGGGTGAAGCCGTGAAGGTTGGGCTTCAAGCCGGTGTGCGGCGGCTCGCGCGTCGGCTCGACGGCCTCCGCGGCTACCACGTCCGGATACCTGGCCAGGATCTGCTCCAGGGTCGCCGGCGGGGTACTGGTCACGGAGTCGGCGTGCCATCCGCATAGTGGATAAGCCAGCAACGGTAGGAGGCGCGGTCAGCCTGCAGCTCGGCCCGATCGAAGCCGGGAAATTTCGAAAAAGGGCCTTGGTGGCCAGTGTCGAAAGTTTCTAAAGCCGGTTTCGACGGGGTTTCGACACTTTCGACACTGGGGGCCGGGGGCTTTTCTGGGAATTGGGCCGGTCCCTCGATGGTCCGCAGCAGGTCGAGATAGCTCATCGCGCCACCTCCTGCAGCCTAGGGTTCACGCGATAGCGGGTCGTCGGGCGCCCTGGTCCGGGGTCCGCCTCGCCGCGGATATGTCCGAAATCTTCAAGGACGGGCAGGGCCGCGGCTGTGCCCTCACGGTCGAGTCCGCGCCAGTGGTTGCGGTAGATGTCCTTGGCGCTGAAGGGCTCGCGCAACTTGACCAAGCGCTTCTGCAGCTCCAGGGCTGAGAACAGATCCGGCGCAAGAGCAGGGGCGTAGATGCGTCGCGCATGGCTATCCAAGTACTCGCACCACGCCAGGGCGCGGGCCAGAGAACGCTTGCCCACGGGTCCGCCGGATGGCTGGTCGGCGAGGTGAAAAAGCAGAGCCAGCGAAGGGGCAAGGCTCCGATATTTGGCCAGGTGTGACTCCAGAGCGGGCGGCATGTCCTCGCCCCGCACCCGGAATTCCAGCTTTCCCCGCCAATCGTTGAACAGCTCCTGCGCACTGTCGTCGAAGCGAAGCCATGGCACGGGGTCCCCTTCTTCCTGAAAAGCGCCCAGGGCCGTAGTGTCTAAAGTGTCCAAACGATCGAACAAACCGCGGGCGTCGCGCTTGGATGTCGTGTTGGGCCAGCGGTCAATGTTCACCCAGGTCGCCGGAGCATCCGGCCACACGACAACTTGGAAGCGCTGCAGTAGGCCATCATCCGCGCCGCCGCCCTTGAGCGCCTGGGCGAGGTATTCACTCAGGGGGCCGGGCTGGATGCCCCCTAGGATGCTGACGCAGGCCGCCTCGATATCGATCGTCCCGCGGCCGACTCGGTCGGATGTGAAGCTCCCGGAGCCGTTCCAAGCCTCCAGGAAGAAGGCACGAGCGTCTTCTCGGCCTTCGCGGTCCAGGGTTCGCAGAAATCCGGTCAGCTCGTCCCGGAATACAAGCACCCCGCGGGAGTTGTCTCTGAGCAACTCGCCGAGCTTTTCAACGGTCGGGTCCATGGTCCGATAGCGCCGCCGCGCTGGGGGCTCGGGAGAACCGGCCGCGATCCCCAGGGCCAGGGCTTCAGCCGCCTTTTCATCCCCGTCGTTGATCGCTTTGCGGATCTTCTCAGCCGCCGCTTTGCCGCGGGCGTCGGCGACCATGAGAGCCGCCCGGTGCTCCATCTCGGCCGTCTGGTGCGCTTCCCGTGCTGCTGCTTCGAGGGCGTCGATCATCTTCATGGGCTCTGCCAGAGCGGGACTCTTCAGCAGCGCAGGTCGCCCGATGATGGCACCCCAGAGGTTGGGGATCACCGTCCAGTCGTCGCGCTGCTTCGGACGGATAGCGATCTGTCGCCCGACCACGGACGCCATGCAGACCACGGCTGCGGCGGCCGGGAAATCCAAAGGGCACTGCATCCGGTCGGCGATGTCCACGACCCAGGGGCGCAGAGCCGCCGGCAGTAGCTGGGCGTTGAAGGCTTCCACGGGCGGGAGCCCGACGGGCAATGGCTCGGGATCTGGCCATTCTGGGGGCGCCTGTGGCTTTGCGGGCCGCAGGGCCGGCAGACGGTCCAATACGCTCGCATCAGCCTCCATAGAGCACCCCCAGTCCGGCCTGGATGCGGCGCGCGGCTAACTCCTCGCGCTCCCACGGTCCGGGAGGGAACGGGCGCCATCCCGGGCGGGCCTGCCGGAATCTCCGATCGCGTGCCAGCTCGCGCTCGATCACCCGGGTCTGGACGTACTCCAGCAGGATCAGCACCTCATGCCGCAGGGCATGCTCGATCTGCTCGCGCTCCCGCTGACCGCGGATGTCCGCCAGCCGAGCCGCCGAGCCGCTATCGCCCTGGATGCCTAGATGCTGCGCAACGGCCCGCAGGGCCTCCCGTTTGTTCATCCCGCAGACGTGGACGAGCAGGTCGAAGCCGTCTCCGGATACCGGGGCGCCACCCCCTCCGCATATCCAGGTGCCGCGGCCGTCGCGGTCATCCAACCGGAAGCGGTCTCGACCTCCGCACCCCGGGCAGGGACCATGCCGGCCCGTCAGGACTTCGGCCGATATCCCGAGACTCGTCAGAATTTCTTCCCACCGACCCCGGGCGGCCGCGGCTACGTCGGAGAACGTCATGGCACGGCCCTCCCCGCATTGACGATTAGGGCCCGGATATCCTCCACCCGCCACGCCGTAACGCGTGGTCCGAGCTTCACGGGCTTTGGGAAACGCCCCGACCGGACGCCTGCCCACCAGCAAGATTTCCGCACGGGAATTATCGGGGGAATCGGCGGCTTCGCCTTTGGGTCGCCGATGATCTGCGACAGCCGGACAAAGCCCGTCTCAGGAAGGTTCGCCATGTCAGCCTACCTCTTATGGCCAGATACGGCCGTTGTTGGACATGGCTCCCTATTATTTAGGCGAAAAAAAATCGCGCCATTGGCGTACGGGGACGTACGCCAGTCCGGAGAGCCAAAAGATCAGGCTCGATAGGATGAGAGATAGCTGAGGAGCCGATCCGGCTCCTGGCCTAGATCTAGCGGGATAGCAGCGATTTGCGATGGAATCTGCCAGCAATCATCCCGCGAGAGAAATGGCTGAGCCGACTTCGAGCGTTGCGGGACAAACTCAGTCCCGAAGGCCAAGAGTTCCGAGGAAGCTCCGAGAAGGCGGGCTGTCTCGCTGCGCTCGGAGAATTCTTTCGCCGCATCCCACTGGAGGCAGACCTTGTTCAGTCCATGGGCCGCCCAAAGGTGGGCTACGGCCTTGAAGCCGTTCCATGCTTCACGAAGTTTCCTCTCTGAGACGGGCATCGGCACGCCATCAGCGTATGGGAACTTTCGGCCGTGCTGCTCCATCGCATGGATCGCTTTGTTCATGCTTGGCTCCGATTCCGGGACGCATCGGTACATGACGTAGATGATCGCTAGGATGTTTCCGGCGAGGACGCCCTGACGTGTGGCGTCAGCGGCCCGGGCTCTGATTTCTTGACGCGAAGGACTGTCCAGCAGTAGCCGCAACGAGTCGGCTGACACACTCAGGCATGCCCCTTCAGGCGAGTCCTGGATAGCGGCTTCCGTGGAAAACCGTGTGCGGTATGTGGCGCGTAGGGCTGGGTCGTCAGGAAACAACATGACCGACAGCACGTGTTGAGGCAAGTCAGAGTCCGCAATATCTATTTCTGGCATGGTCGAGACGCTCGGGAGGGCTATCGCTGGCGGTCACCCAGGCTGGTGGCTCCTGCGCAGCGAAACGGTCTCGGCTCCAGTCTTGAGCCAGTCCACGTATTCGGGCCAGGCTTGCATCATCTTGCGCCGCTTGGCGAACAGGTCGCCGCGCCGGTAGGCGGCTTCCACCTTGCTCTGTATGACATGGGCCAATGCCATCTCCGCCACGTCTCGCGGGAAGGTGGAGCGGAAGCCGTGGGGCACGTAGTCGCCCCGGTCGCCGCCCCACCCCGTAGCCCAAGCCGCGCATCACCGCCAGCAGTGCCATGTTCGACAGGGGGCGGATATGTAGGCTGCGGGCGGGTACGGGAACCAGGATTTGGCGCCGGCGGGCCAGCAACATCAGAAAGGGTCAGCCCGGCATGCCGCGGCGCAGTGGGACGCCATCCACCCCTCCGGGCTGCGCATCCACAAGATCAGCCCAGCGCTGCAGCATCTCCCGCCGCTCCGGTAGGTACTCGGCTTGGTTGTAGGATCGGCGGGTGGCGTTGCGCTCCCTGTGCGCCAGTTGGCGCTCGATCACATCGGACCGCCACCCCATCTCATTGAGGATGGTTGAGGCGGTGGCTCGGAATCCGTGGGCGGAGAACTGCCCCCCATAGCCCATCCTCTCCAGCGCCCGGTTCAGGGTCGTCATGGTCATACAGGTCCGGGGGCGACGCATGTTGGGAAATAACCACCGCTGGCCCCCGGTAAGGGTGTGAAGCTCGTTCAGAAGCACTCCTGCCTGTCTCGAAAGGGGGACAAGGTGAGGCTCGCGCATCTTCATGCGCTCCTCGGGAATCCGCCAGATCGGCTCCTTCGCCGCCAGGTCGAACTCCGCCCACTCGGCCGCCCTCAGCTCTCCGGGACGGACAAAAGTCAACAGCAAGACGTGGAGAGCGATGACGGTCGTTCTGTAGCCCCCGTACTCCTCGATCGCTTTTAAGAACGGCTCGATCTCGTCTCGTCCGAGGGGCCGCTTGTGCTGGACCTTCGGGCGCGTGAACGCCCCTTTGAGCGCCGCCGCGGGGTCGAAATCGGCCCGAAGCGTGGCCACGGCATACCGGAAGACCGCGGAGATCCACTGCCGCTCTAGGAGCGCCACTGTCTCGGCACCCCGGTCATAGACCTTCCGCAGGAGCCCCAGGAGCTGTTCGGCAGTCACTTCCCGGATCGGGGTCAGTCCGATGACAGGGAAGACATCCCGCCCCATGTGGGCGTCGAACTGCTTGGCGTAGTACGGACTCCAGTTTTTGCGCTTCTGGTCAGCCCACTCGTGAGCCACGGCCTCGAAGGTCGACCGCGCCTCGGCCTTGCGCCGACGCTCCTTCATGTCCCGGTCTTGGATCGGGTGAGTCCCCCGCTTGACCAGCGCGCGCGCCTCCAGAAGATCCAGCCGGGCCTGCTGCAAGCTCAACGCTGGGTATTCTCCCAGGGTGAAGATGTTCTCTTTCTCGTCCAACCGGTAGCGGTAGCGCCAGACCTTCTTTCCGCTCGGCCGGACTTCCATGTACAGCCCGCCGCCGTCGGTGAGCTTACGGGGCTGGTCTCCGGTCTTGGCGTTACGAATCTGAACGTCGGTGAGCTTCGTTCGCATCGCGGGTAAGAACCTGTCGTAGTTGTAGACAATCCTTACCCATAAACTTACCCGCTTTGTTCCTGGATGGCAATGGAATCTGTTGGACGACCCTGGGCTTAACTTGCTGATCTGACGGGACTAGCGGGGGGAGAAGAGGACGGGCTAGGATGCCCTTGGACCGATATGCTACTTATCGATCATCAGGAGCATGTCGGGTGCACCTTGCGCGCGGGCCACGTGAAAGTCGGGGGTCGGAAATTATCCCATGGGCCGCGCCCCTGTTGGCTCGACCGCCGCTTGCCGGGGCCAGGCAATGCCGCTTGGCTTGCAAGGTCAGGCTCTGCCGTCGACGGCAAACCCGTTCGCTGGGAGGAGTGTCCAGCGGACATTCCTCTTGTTCGCCTCACCCCAGGCGGCGGGCGATCCCGCCAGACTCGTTCCGGACCGCCCACAAGTGATCTGTGGCCTTACTGGCGATTCCCTTAGTGTCCAGCGCCGGCGCCCCAGACCCCAACAAAGCGCGGGAGCCAAAAGGCTCCCGCTTGCGCGGGACGGCCCCGCACCTGAGCGCCGGTATCTTCCCCGATCAAGCCATAGTCGTCGGAAACCGGGTCGCGACGACGTAGGCCACCGCCGCACTCAGGATCGGGCGGTTGGTCAGGTCGGGCAGAGTGGGCAGGCCGCCGAAAAGGCCGTGATGGTCATGATTGTTGTTGTCCTGGGCGAGATAGATCGCCGCACCAACCGCGAGTGCGATCGGCACCGCATAGGCCCAATCGATATCGCTTTCCGTCGAGGTCGAGCCGTCGGCCGCGTAGACGGTGTGCTTGTGCAGGGTGTTGACACCGTTGAAGTTCACGGCTCCGACATCGCCGTCGCGGAACTGCACGTCGACGAGGGGCGGGACACCGCCCTGGAACAGCGCCAAACCGGGCTGTAGCGGATTGGCCTTGTGGAGCTGCCCGAGAGCCAGCCCGAGCGTGGGCTCGCGCTCGGTCCGGGTGTTTCCATCGAAAGGAATCGACACGTAAGCCGTCGGGGTGGTCTCGATCTCCCAGGCGGAGACCTGCGCGGAAGAAACCAAGCCCAGCGCGGCGGAAGCAGTGACTGCAAGCTTTTTCACGGAGTACCTCCCTTGGATGATTGCGTGACTACGGGCCCGAGTTTACGCAAAACGGCGCGTGTACGCCACAGGAAAAAAGATCGGTGAGAGAAACGCCACAGCCGAGGTACGGCCGGGTCTAAACCGGCCCTGCTCGTCGGCGCCCGATGACCCGACAGAGCCACATCGGGGACCTCAGTCGAGATCGCCTCCGAGGGCCTCGAGCAACGGCCCGAGATAGGGCGCAAAACGGCGCCACCTGTCGATCGACGAGGCATAGATGGGCTGTCGAACCTGCAGCATGCTGGCCGTCTGAACGGCGCGGCGGGTCCGTTCGAACGCCAGGCAGCGGGGGTCGAACGGCAGACCGCAGAACTCGAGTATCCGGCGGGTCTGGGCCTCCTGATGGTGCACGAGGTCCTCGTAGCGAACCTCGAGCATGAAGTCCCCGACGCACTGCCGCCAGTGCCCCATCAGGGAATGGTACAGACGGTAATACTCTCCCAGCTCGCGCAGATCGTAGGCATAGGGCTGGTAGCCCAGGAAGGAGCGCTCGTAGAGCGAGAGACAGGTATCCGCGGGATCACGCCGGCAATGGATCACCCGTGCCTGGGGGAGTGCCAGGCGGATCAAACCGACATATAAGAAATTGTGCGGCAGCTTGTCGGTAACGAAACCATGGCCTTTGTCGTGTGCGCCCAGGCGCGCCAGATACCCCCTGCCCAGAGCAGAGAAATGCTCTTCGGACATCCGCTCGAAGCAGGCAAGGTCCTCCAAGCTCTCCATTCCCGGCCCCCGGCTGCCGCAACGGGCCCGAACGAGATCGTTGAGATAATTCAGCTCGTCGCCGGCGGACACGGCGGGATGGCTGGCCAGGATCTGTTCGACCAGCGTCGTGCCCGAACGAGGCATGCCGACGATGAAGACGGGCGTGAGCTCGCCTCGCAAGGGCGCCGGCGCCTGGGCCATACGCGCCTCCGAGAAGATGCGCTTGAGACCGTCCATGAACGCTCTACTGTCTTGGACTCGATAGTCGTACCCTTTCCGGGCCGCCTGATTTGCGATCTCCAGATATCTGAAAGCCGTCGCGTGGTCGCCGAGATCGGTGTAGGCCTTGCCGAGGGCAAAACCGAGCGCCGCGCGGGATGCGTCGTCCACATCAGCGCCGTCGAAGCGCACGCGCATGGCGGTCAGCTCCGCGTCACCCGGATCATCGAATGTGCGCGCACGGGCGAGCTCGGCCTGGGCGCCGATATGGCCGGGCTCGCGCTGGAGCGCTCGGCGCACGGCCCGGATGGCTTGGTCTCTCTCGCCCTGGGCCAGCTGCGCGCCGGCCAAGCCGACCAGGCCGTCGGCCGAGCCCGGATCAAGCTCCAGCGCCCGTCGAAAGCACTCATGGGCGCGCTCAACCGCGTCGGGCGCAGCCACCTCGGTGTGAAGCTGACCAAGCCCGACCCAGGCCTCCACCCGCTTCGGCTCGATCTCCACGGCGCGCCTCAAGTGCGCAAGGGCCGACTCGTACCGGTACTGCGCGCGATCCATTCGCGCCATGTCCATGTGCGCCTGGGCCAGATCAGGGTTGGCGTGCAGCGCGCGCTGATAGCTGAGCAGGGCCCCATCACGATCGCCGGCCGGTTCCTGGAGATGCCCCAGATTCACCCAGGCATCGGCGTTGGCGGGATCCAACTCCAACAGCTCCCGATAGACCGCCTCGGCCCTGGCCCTATCCCCCCCGGCGGCGTAGAGCACACCCAGGTTGAAGCGGGCATTGAGCAGCTCCGGCTGGAGGGCGATGGCCGCGCTCAAGGCCTTCTCGGCCTCCCCCGGATGCCCCTGAGCCATCATGGCGATCCCCAGATTGCTCAACGCCTCGGGGTACCCGGGCCTCAGCTCGATGGCCCGCCGGTAGGCGGCGATGGCCCCAGCCAAATCCCCGTCGCCGCGCAGGACCTCACCGAGGTTGTTATGGTAGGCGGCCTCGCGCGGCGCGAGCGCGATGGCCCTGCGGATGGTCTTGGCGGCACGCTGAGGCTTGCCGCGCCGGTTGTCGATCAGCCCCTGCAGATGCAATACCTGATGGCTTCCAGGAGCGGCCTTGAGCATCGCGGCGCAGAGGCGCTCCGCGGTGGGATAGTCGCCGGCCACGTAGGCCCGCATCGCTTGCTGAAACAGCTCCGGAATCGACGGCGGTGCCATGGGAATGATCGAGCGGCGGGCCAGGCCGGGCGTCAGACGGGGAGGCGCCCGTCAATCGCGTCGTCGGGCGCGCTGCGCGAAGCCCGGCACTCAAGACTCCCCGCCAGCGGGACAGGCCTGGCGATCCAGACCGGCCTCCGCCAGAGAGACCGCCCGAAAGATCGCGCGCCCCTTGTTCATGGTCTCCTTCCACTCCAGATCCGGAACCGAGTCCGCCACAATCCCTGCCCCGGCCTGGATGTGCAGCCGGCCGCCTTCGATCAGCGCGGTGCGAATCGCGATGGCCGTGTCCATGTTGCCATTCCACGACAGGTAACCGACAGCCCCGGAATACAGACCCCGCTTGACCGGCTCGAGCTCGTCGATGATCTCCATCGCCCGGATCTTGGGAGCCCCGCTCACGGTGCCTGCGGGAAAAGTCGCGCGCAGCACGTCGACCGCGGTGAGCCCCTCTTTGAGGTCTCCCACCACGTTGGAGACGATGTGCATGACATGGGAGTAACGCTCGACGATCATCTGGTCGGTCACTCGCACGCTGCCGGTCCGGGCGACGCGCCCCACATCGTTGCGACCGAGATCGATCAGCATCAGGTGCTCGGCCAGCTCCTTGGGATCGTCCAGCAGCTCGGCCTCCAGCTGCGCGTCCTCGGCCTCGGTGTAGCCGCGACGACGGGTGCCCGCGATCGGTCGGACGGTGACCTGGCGGTCTTCCAGTCGCACCAGAATCTCCGGGGACGAGCCGACCACGTGGAAATCGCCGAGATCGACGAAATACATGTACGGCGAGGGATTGAGTCCCCTCAGGGCCCGGTACAGATCCAGCGGCGGGGCACTGTAGGGGATCGACAAGCGCTGGGAAAGCACCACCTGCATGCAGTCGCCGTCGAGGATGTATTCCTTGATGCGGCTGACGGCCCGCTTGAACCCGGCCTCCGTGAAGCCGGAGACGAAGTCCGCCTCATGGACCTCGCGTGGAGTCTCATGAGGATGACGCGGAGCCCCCCGCTGCATCTGCGCTCTCAGCTCGCTGATTCGAGCCTGCGCCTCCTCCAGGGAACCCCCGCGAGTGGGGTCCGCATGCACGATCACGTACATGCTTCCGCGCAGGTTGTCGAAGACCACCAGCTCGTCGGAGACCATGAGCAGGATGTCCGGGCTACCGATGGGGTCCGGGCTCGGGCAACGAGCCAGACGGGGCTCGATGTAGCGGATCGTGTCGTAGCCGAAATAACCTACCAGGCCCCCTGTAAAGCGCGGAAGGCCGGAGGGCTCCGCCACGGCGTAGCGCCCCTGGAAGGCCTCGATGAACGCCAGGGGATCATCGACCTCGAGATCCTCGACAGGTATCCCCCGGGTCTCCACCGTCACGCGATGGCCGCGCACCTTCAGAACGGTGCGGCAGGGCAGACCGATGATCGAGTAACGGCCCCATTTCTCGCCGCCCTGAACCGACTCGAACAGGTAGGAATAGGGCCCCTCGGCGAGCTTCAGATAGACGCTCAGGGGAGTATCGAGGTCCGCGAGAACCTCGCAGGCCACCGGAATCCGGTTGTGGCCTTGGGCCGCCAGGGCCGCGAACTGCTCGGGGGTCATGATCTTCTCCAGACTGGGAACGGACGGCGCCAAGAGATACGCGGCCTCAGCGCCGCCATCGTGTGCCGGAACAAGTCTTCCCGTCGTGGAGCGGTGGTCTCATCAGCGTCAGAATCCGGAGCCCGGGCGCCCAACATAGAGAAATCCTGCAGCGGTTTCCAGTGACACCGCCCGCAGGCCTCAGGCCGCCTGCTGCAGAAGACCGCGGATCTCGATCAGCGAGTCGATCACCGCGTCGGGCGCGGCATCGCGGATGTCCACGCCGTGGTTGTAACCGTAGCTCATGCAGACGATCTGAAAGCCGGCGGCCCGCGCGGCCTTCACGTCGCTGACTGAGTCGCCGACCATCAGCGCATCCTGGGCCCGCACTCCGAAGTACTCGGCGGCGTGCAGCAGGGGCAAGGGGTCGGGCTTCTTGCGCGGCAGCGTGTCGCCCGAGACTACGATCTCGAAATGCTCGCGCACCCCCAGATCGCGCAGCAGAGGCTCGGTGAACTCGGCGACCTTGTTGGTGACGCAGCCAAGCCGGTAGCCGGCGGAGCGTAGATAATCGAGCCCCTCGCGGATCCCGGAGTAGAGGCGGGAGCGCTTGGAGGTGTTGTCACGGTAGAGCTCGAGAAAGATCGGGTACGCCCGCCCGAATTCCGCCTCCGGGGGCTCCCCGTCCAGTGCGCCGATCAGGGCCCGGCGTACCAGGCGCTCCACGCCGTTGCCGACCCAGTTGCGCACCCGGGCCTCGCCGCGAGGCGGCCGGCCGAGCCGTCTCAGCATCTCGTCGACGCAGTACGAGAGGTCGGGCACCGAGTCCACGAGGGTGCCGTCCACGTCGATCAGGATCATCTTGGGCTTGTGGATCATTGCGACGGGACCAAGCAGCGCAAAAGCGGGCGCCGCGCCGCAGCGGCCGGCGCCCCCGGGATTGGCGGACAGCGAACGCTCAGGAGGCCTTCGCGAGCTCCTCGCGCATCTGGCGCAGGATGCTGTCGTAGCGGTGGGGATCGCCGTCCTTGCCCTTGCCGAAGATGCCCGAGCCGGACACGAAGGTGTCCGCGCCCGCCGCCTTGATCTCCGCAATATTGTCGACCTTCACCCCGCCATCGATCTCCAGGCGAATCTCGCGACCCGAGGCATCGATCATCTTGCGCGCCTCGCGCAGCTTCTCGAGCGCGGAGCCGATGAAGCTCTGTCCGCCGAATCCGGGATTGACCGACATCAGAAGCACCATGTCGATCTTGTCGATCACGTAGCGCAGGTAGTCGAGCGGCGTAGCCGGGTTGAAGACCAGCCCCGCCTTGCAGCCCTCGGCCTTGATCAGCTGGAGGGTGCGGTCCACATGGCGGGAGGCCTCCGGATGAAAGGTGATATAGCTGGCGCCGGCCTTCGCGAAGTCGGGGACGATCGCATCCACGGGCTCGATCATGAGATGCACGTCGATCGGAGCGGTGACGCCGTGCTTGCGCAGGGCCTCGCACACCAGCGGCCCGATGGTCAGGTTCGGCACATAGTGGTTGTCCATCACATCGAAATGGACGATGTCGGCGCCGGAGGCCAGTACGTTGTCCACTTCCTGGCCGAGCTTGGCGAAATCCGCCGAGAGGATAGACGGGGCAATCAGGTCTTGGGCCATGGTGTTCAGTCTCCAGTCTCACCGGACGGGTCCGCGACCCGAACGGGGTGCGAGTGCCCGAAACCGCGAACTGTACTCGATCGGAGGGAGATTTTCAGCCCTCGCCCCCCCAGGGTCGGCCTTCGGCCAAGCCGGCAGGCCTCATGAGGCGTTCGATCCGCAGGACGTAGACCCGGGTCTGCCCCGGTGCGTAAGGGGCGACGTGCTTCCACTCATGGACCTCAGCCCGCCGCTTCTCTGCCCTGGAGTAGGCCTTCTGGATGCTGCCCAGGCCGGCGTTGTAGCTGGCGAAGGCAAGCTTGAGGCGCTCGGCGATCGGCAGCCCGTCCTGCCATTTGCGATACATCTCGCGGTCGTAGTAGATGGCTGCCGCGATGTTCCAACGAGGGTTGTCGATGCGGCTCAGATGGGGATTGGATCGTTTGATCTCGGCGAACGTCGTGGGCAGGACCTGCATCACGCCCTTAGCGCCTACGGCGCTCCGGACATTGGCCTTGAGCCCGGACTCGACGATGCCCTGGGCCTTGAACCAGTGCCAATCGACGTTGGGACCGAAATAGTGCTTCGTATACTTGCGGAAATGCGCATCGTAAGCGTGGGTCCACCGATCATCCTCGACCGGCAGGGACAAGGCCGCCAGGGCCACGACCGGCACGAGGGCGAGGAGTGCCGCAAGCAAGGGTCCACTCCTCGGACCCATCAGTTCAGACCAAGCCCGATCACCAGGCCAAGCGCGATGCCGATCCCGATAAAGATCCCCATGATCATGAGCCCGACGGCCATATTACCCTTGGCGAGCTGCTCCGGAATGCTGAAGTTCACGATATGACTGAACACCTTGCAGCCCAACCACATGAAGAAGAGCGTCAGGGCGCCGCCAAAGCATGCGTAGACGAAATTGAGGACAATCGGATCCAGCGTGTCGGACATGGCACCCTCGGGGGTTGATTTCGGGATGGGCCAGGTTCGCAAGGATAGCCGAGACCGCCGGCTTGCCCAAGGACGGGCTACGCGGTGCGGGCGTCTCAGAAGCCCCGGGACGAGCGCACCCGCTCGTAGGCCTGGCGAATCTCGTGGGTCTTCTGGGTCGCCAGCTTCATCATCTCCTCGGGCAGACCCTTGGCCACCAGCTTATCCGGGTGGTGCTGGCTGATCAGGCGGCGATAGGCCCGCTTGATCTCGGCCTCGCTCGCATCGGGCGCCACATTAAGCACTGCGTAGGCGTCATCGAGGGTGGGGCCGCGGGGCGGCTGCTCGGCGCGCCCGCCCCAGCCGCGAGCACCGGCGAAGCGGCGTTCGGCCCGGGCCATCTGTTCGATGCGCCGATAGGTCTCCAGTGGGATCCCCAATCGCGAGCAGATGTGCTGCAGTAGGCGGTCCTCGCTCCGATCGAGATCCCCGTCGGCGTAAGCGGCCTGGATCTGGATCTCCAAGAACATTTGGATCAGGGTCTGGCGCCTGCGGCACTCGACGCGGAACTGATCCAGCACCGCGTCCAACGGAAAGCCCGCTGCCTTGCCCTGATTGAAAAGCCCGATGGCGGTCTTGCGCAGCTCCGGGGACAAATCCATCTGTCCCATCAGCGCCTCGGCCAAGGCGATCTCGTCCGTCGACACACGACCGTCCGCCTTGGCGAGATGCCCCATCACCGAGAAGGTCGCGGTAAAGAACGCGGTCTGCACCCGCTCGCGCTCGCCGGGATCCGGCACTTCCTGCAGGCCGGCGACTCCCTTGTCGAAGCTGTGCCCCAGCACGGCGCCCAGCGCCGCCCCGAGAGGTCCGCCGAGCATGAAGCCGAAGGCACCCCCAACCAGTTTGCCCCACCAAGCCAAGATCAATCCTCCAAGACCGCCAACCCGGCAATTTTAGCCCGCATTTCTCGCCAAGCTCTTGCTGCGATGCCCGATCTGCCGTGTCTACGGCATTGCGCTCGGCCCGGGTGCTCGACGCACCGTCGAGCACGCCCAACTTACTTGCCGTCGAGATACTCCTCGTCACGAAACGACCAGACCCAACCGGGGCGCAGGGCGACCATGAGGGTAATGATCCAGCCATTGAGCACGGCTTCGGGAAAGAACATCAACGGGAAGAAGGGCATCAAGTCCCGCTCGAGATCGGCGAACGGATGCACTGCGGCCCCCGCCAGCAGGACCACCGCCAGGCAACCCGCGGTAAGCGCCCCGAGCCCGGCTGTGAAGAACGCATTGACGAACACGAAGATGAAGAAATGCCTAGGCAGCACCGAGCGCGCCAGCACCAGCAGCACCTGGGTCAGGGTCGCAGGGACCACGGCGGTGGTCAATGCACTCAAGGGATACCCGGCAGCATCCCCCACGCCCGCCAGGATCGTGGCGCCCAGCACCACCGCTGTCCCGAGCACGGTGAGGGACCAGCCGAACATCAGGGTCATCGCCGTGACCCCGAGCAGATGGAACGACAGTCCGGAAGTCACTTGCGTACGCAAGCTCCAGAGCAACATCAACGCCACGCCGCTGCCCAGGTAGACATGCAGGCGCTCGTTGGTGCGCAGGCGCCCCCAAGGGGCCATACGCAGCGCGCCGAGCAGGACCATCGCGTAGGCGACCCAGGCCCAGACCAGGAAACCGGGAGGAAACAGCTCGCCGGCTAGCTCCATCGGAAGTGCACCTGCGAAAAACGCATAGTCTAAGAGGTCGGCCACGCCCTGTCCCGGGGCGGTGCGGGGCCGGTCGCGTGGTAGAGTCCCCGGGGTAACCTAACGTGGAGGCCACCATGGAGCATCGTCGCCTCGGGCGAACCGACCTGCGGGTGAGCGCCGTCTGCCTTGGGACCATGACTTTCGGCGAGCAGAACAGCGAGGCCGAGGCCCACGAGCAGCTCGACCATGCCCTCGGCGCAGGTATCAACTTCATCGACACCGCCGAGATGTACCCCGTACCCCCGAAGGCGGATACTCAAGGGCGCACCGAGGCCTATATCGGGAGCTGGCTCGCCATGCGCCGTTGCCGCGACCGCGTGATCCTGGCGACCAAGGTCGCCGGTCCCGGAGACTGGGTCTCTCACTTGCGCTCAGGACAGGTGCGGCTGGACCGACGCAACATCGAATCCGCACTCGACCAGAGCCTGCGGCGGCTACGCACAGATCATATCGACCTCTATCAGCTGCACTGGCCGGACCGGGAGACCAATTTCTTCGGCCGGCTCGGCTACAGTCACGCGGAGTCGGACCCGAGCGTACCCATCGGCGAGACGCTCGCCGTCCTTGGAGCCTTGGTCCGCACCGGCAAGATTCGTTACCTGGGGGTATCCAACGAAACCCCCTGGGGCGCCATGAAATACCTTTGGCTGGCGGAGCACAGCGGACTGCCCCGGATCCAGAGCATCCAGAATCCGTACAACCTGCTCAACCGCACCTTCGAGATCGGGCTGGCCGAGATCGCTCATCGGGAAGACGCCGGGCTGCTCGCGTATTCGCCGCTAGCTTTCGGCGTCTTGTCGGGAAAGTACCTCGGGGGACAGCGCCCGCCCGGCGCCCGACTCACCCTGTTCAACCGGTTCTCACGCTATTCCAATCCCCAGGGGGCGGCAGCCACCGACGCCTACGTGAGCCTTGCCCGGCGCCACGGGCTCGACCCCGCGCAGATGGCCTTGGCGTTCGTAACGAGCCAGCCGTTCGTGACCTCGTGCATCCTGGGGGCTACCAGCATCGACCAGCTGGAAGCCGACATCGCTGGCGCCCAGATGACGCTGGAGCGGGAAGTGCTCGCGGGTATCGAGTCGATTCACGCGGCATACCCGAGTCCCTGCCCCTGAAAATCCCTAAGATGTTTGGCAAAGCCCATTTCGGGGCCTATAAATGGAGGAAAGACCAATCCCCGCCCCCAGTCTTGGCAGAGGAGGCATTTCACCATGAGCAGCCCCAGGCCGATCGTCGGCGAGTGGTACCAGACCCAGGAGGGCGATGCTTTGGAGGTCGTCGCTTACGATCCGAGCGAGAAGACCGTCGAAGTACAGTTTTTTGACGGAACGGTCGAGGAATACGACCTGGAAAGCTGGAAGGAGCTGGAGGTCGTAGCGGCCGAGCCCCCGGAAGACTGGTCGGGATCGCTCGACCTCAAAGGAGAGGATTACGGCGTCGATCTCGGGGGACCGGCGGGCGAGAACGCAGGAAACCCCCTCGAAGACATCGACACCTACGACGAGACCGGCGGATTCGAATAGCCCTGCCGTGATTCACGCCGATGCGACCACCAGGCGGCAAGGAGCGAGCCTGAGAGGTTGTGCCAGACGCTGAACAGAGCGCCCGGCAGAGCAGCCAGTGCGCCGAAGTATTGGGTGGCCAGCGCTACGGCAAGCCCCGAGTTCTGCATCCCGACCTCGATCGACAGGGTCCGGCAGATCCGAGGATCCAGGCCTAGCACGCGCCCCGCCCAATAGCCGCCGACCAGCCCCAGACCATTGTGCAGGACCACCAGTAGGGCCACCGCCGCCGTCATCGAGAGCATGCGGTCGCGGTTTAGCGCCACCACGATCGCAATGATCACCAGGATGCACACCACCGACACGGATGGCGCGACCCGCTCGATCGAGCGCAGACGCCCCGCGAGCCAGTGATTGACCACGATGCCCCCGGCGACTGGCAATAAAACGATCTGCAGCACCGACAGGAGCATCGACCACACCGGCACTGGGACGATCTGCCCGACGTAGGCCCAGGTCAGCAGCGGGGTTGCGACAACGGCGAGCAGCGTGGAGCAGGCCGTCAGAGTGATCGAGAGCGCAACATCGCCTCGGGCGAGGTAGCAGACCAGATTCGATGCCGTGCCGCCGGGACATGCCCCCAGGAGCACCAGCCCGGCCGACAGCTCCGGTGACATCCCCGAAACGGTCGCCAAGAGCCAGGCCGCAAACGGCATGATGCCGTATTGCAGGCCAACGCCCAGGGCCACCACCCCGGGCTGGCGCAGAACCCGGCGGAAGCTCTCCGGCGTGAGGGTCAGCCCCATGCCGAACATCACCAGGGCCAGCAGGGGCACAATGGCGACTCTCAGCGGAACGAAGAGCCCCGGCTCCAGGAGCGCCCAGATCGAGAACAACAACGCCCAAAATGGAAACAAAGCGGCCAGCAGGGAGATCATGGATCGAGGAGCACAACCTGGCCGTCGCACAGATTCACGTTCAGCGGCTCCAGCCGGTCGCCGGCACAGGGTCCGCGCAAACAGCGCCCGTCCTCGAATCGGAACAGGGCTCCGTGCATGGCGCACTCGATGAAGGAGCCCGCGAGGTCGAGGAAACGATGTGGCGTCCATTCCAATGGGGCGCCGGTGTGAGGGCAGCTGTTGCGGTAAGCGTAGACCCGGTCGCGGCGGCGGACGACAAAGAGCTCGAGGGGCTGCCCCCCAAGCTCAACGGAGAAACCACGGCTGCCCGGATCTTCCAGATCATCGAGCGCGCAGAGTACCCGCACCCGGGCGCCGGGGCCGGCGCTCGTGCCCCCTGCGCCCCCGGTCGGCGACATGCCCAGGCCAGACACCTTCGGTCAACGCAGGTCTCGGGCAACGCGAAAGCCCGCGCCGGGTAGCCGGTTGGTCGGCGGCTGGGCGGCCCGACTCGTGGTTTGAAGGTTGGCGGCCGGCCGGTTGAACGCGCCACCCCGCAGCACACGCTTCTCGCATTTGTCTCCATCCTGCCAGGCTGCGCCGTCGGTGGGTGCACCTTCGTAGCTCGGCCGGTAACAGTCCTCGACCCATTCGGCCACGTTGCCGGCGGTATCGTAAAGTCCGTAAGCGTTCGGGGCGAAGCTTCCCACGGGAGCGGTCTGGACGCCATCCCAGCGACTGCCGCAATTGAAGCAGTTCGCGTGGTTCTTGCCCATGTCGTAACCCCACCAATAGAAGCTGTGCGTGCCCGCGGCAGCCGCGTATTCCCATTCGGCCTCCGAAGGCAGGCGGTAGTGGGCGCCCGTCTGCCGCGACAGCCACTCGGTATAGGCGACGGCATCCTCCCAGCTCACATCGACCACGGGCCGGTTACCGCGACCCCAGCCATGGTCGTCCGGCAGACGACGCCCGGTGGCCCGCGCAAAGCGATCGTATTCTGCGAAGGTCACCTCGTAACGCCCGATGTAGAAATCCCGGACCCGGACCCGGTGCTCGGGGCGCTCGTCGGGCGAGAGCGGACCGTTGTTGTTGCCCATGGTGAACTCCCCCCCTTGCACCCTGACCAGGACCGGGGCTGACGGCTCCTGCAATTCTCTTCTCTTGGAGGCACTCGGCGCAGCCTCAGCCTCGCCAGCCGGGGTGAGGGGCTCGGCGGCTGCAGCTGCCGGCGACCCTGCCGAGACGAGCGACGCTCCCGGCTGGACCAGGGGCGCCGTCTCCGCCGCCCCTGGTTTCGTCGAAACGCCGCCTCGCGATAACTCGGAGCCACGCTGAGCAGCCAGGCGGGCACCCAATTCGCCGGGCAGCTCCAGCTTCCCGGTCCACGCAAGCCAACCCGCCCCTCCCAGCGCTACCAGCAGCATGCCGACCAGCCCCCCGGCTAGCGCGGCGCGCAGATTACTACCGATGTTGGCGGACGACCCGGCCCGGGCGCTGCTGCGCTCTGCCCGCGCCAGATCGCCCCGGGTCGTATCCAGCTGCTCTTGGAGCCGGTACATGGCTTCTTCGACCTGGCGGCGGGCGTCCTCGGCCTCCTTGCGCTGGTAGGCAGCCTCTTCCATGTCTTGCCTTGCGTGCTCGGCCTCTTGCGCGAGCGCTTCGAGCTTACCGTTGTCGTCCTCGAGCCGATCTTCGAGCGCATGGCGTTCCTTCACCAGATCGTCAATCTCGATTTGCGTCTCCTGGAGCGAGGCTCGGGCATCCTCCAGCTCCTGGCGCAGGGACTGAAACTCCGCCAGATCGGCCGCGCCGGCGTCCACGCTCGCGGCCCCGGCCTGAAGCCGCTCCAGCTCCGCACGCAACCGCGCGGTTTCCTGCTCGGCATGCGTCAGGGCGGCCGACAGCTCGCCCGCCTCCCGCGCGCCCTGGGCACCCTGCGTCTGCCCCCTGGCCGCCGCACTCTCCAGCTCATCGATCCGGGCAGCGAAGGTGTCCCGATCAGCCTGGGCGGCAGCCTTCTCCGCCTCCAAAGCCTTGATCTGCTGCTCCAGCCCCTCCACCCGAAGTCCCGAGGCGACCATCTGACTTTCGAGATCGTCGAGCGTCTCGCGCAGCCCTTCCCGCTCCGCTTCGAGCTGCCCGACCTGGAGTCTGGCTTCTTGCAGCCCCGCATCGCCCACTTCGTCGGCGGCCTCCTGCGCTTGAAGCCGCGCTTCCAGCTCGGCCTGCGCCTGCCGGGATTGATCGCGTTCCTGGACGGTCTCCGAGAGCGCCCGATCCAGCTCAACCAGCCTGTCGCGAGCGGCTTCGAGCTCGCTGCGCAAGGCATCCTGCGCCCGGGTCGCGACCTGCTCCTCACGACCCTCCAGCTCGCCAATCCGCGAAAGCGCCTGGTCACGCTCGTGCGTGACCTCTTCGATCCTGTCACGCAGCTCGGCCGCCCCAGCCACGGCGGCGTCCAGCCGCGCCTGCGCCTCGCTGCGCGCTTGCTGGTCCTGCGACGCAAGGTCGTTCAGCCGGCCCTCCAGGTCGCCAACCTGGGCAAGGGCCCGATCACGCTCGGCCTCGACCTCCTCGCCACGGTCGCGTAAAGCGTCCAACTGGGTCTGGGCGGCCGCAAGCTCGGCCCGCACCTCGCTCAGGACTCGCTCGTTCTGCGAGCCGTCGTCCGCCAGGCGCGTCTCCAAGGCGGCGACCTGCGAGAGGGCGCCGTCGCGCTCGCCCTCCAACCCTTCGGCGCGCTTCTCGATCTTGCCGATCCTCGCCTCGGCGGCCTTGAGCTGGGCGCGAGCCTCGCCGAGCTCCTGTTTCGACTGCGCGGAGCGCTCTTCGGCGGCCGTCAGCCGCCGACGCTCTTTGTCATGCTGTTTCCCCTGCTCGGCGAGCCGATTCAACAGCTCCTGGGCCTGCTCGTTGACCGCCTGCAATTCGGCACTGAGATCGGCGTTCGCCCGCTCCAGATCGCGGATCCGCTCCTTGTGGACACCGAGCTCGCGCTCCGCTTCGCCGTGCTCGCCCGCAGTGGCCTCGAGCGTTTCGACTCGATCCTTCAACAGCCGCAGATCACGGTCACGCTCGGTCAAGGCGGCCTCAAGCTCCCCCACCCGGCCAACAGCGCTCTCGCGCTCGGCCGCTATGCCCTGCCGCTCCTCGTCGAGAATCGCCAGTCGCTGCTCGAAGGCGACACGGGTTTCCGTTTCCTGCAATAGATTTTCTCGGACGGCCTCGATCCCTCGCTCGAGCTCGGTGCGACGCTCGATCTCTTGATCGCGCGCTTGCGCCGCCGCCGCACCCTCGCCGATCGCGGCCTCGCGCTCCGCCTCCACTGCCCCAACACGCGCCGCGAGATCCGCCTTGTCCTGCTCCAGCCGCTCGGCCTGGGAGCGTCCCTCAGCCAGGGCTCGCTGCAGCTCCTCGCGCTCTGCGGCAGCCTGCTCGAAGCGTTGGGCGCTTTCGCGGGCCGCCTCCTGGGCGGCCGCCAGCTCCTCGGCGACCCGGCCGAGCTTCTCGGCGAGATCCGCCCGCTCGCCCTGCAGCCGAACGAGCTCGGAGCGGGCCTCCCCAAGCTCCCCTGTAACGCCGGCGAGCTGCTCATCCTGGGTACCGCGTGCCGATTCCAGGGCCTGCAGCCGGGCGCTCGCCGCCGCACCGGCCTCTTCGGCCTGCCGACGCTGGGCCTCGGCTTCGGCGAGTCCCGTGCACAGCCGATCGACCTCTTGGACCAGGGACTGGGCCTTCTCTTCGGCCTGGGACTCGGCCGCAGAGCGTTGCTCCTCGACACGCCGCAGATCGCCCTGGAGCGACTCCAGCCGCGCCTGGAGATCACCGCGCTCGCGCTGCACGAGATCGAGCGCCCCACGCGCCTCTTCGAGCTGGCCGCTCAGCTGGCCGAGCGCCTCGGCCTCTTGCCGACTCGCGGCAAGGGCTGCGCGCTGTTCCTCGAGCTCGGACTCGCTCCGCGCCAAGTCGGCGCGCAGGGCGGCCGCGACCTCGGCCTCCCGCGCTTTTTCGCTCTCGATCGCCTCGAGACGCTCGGCCATCTCCTCAGCCTGGTCTGTCAGCGCACTGCGGACTTCGGAGAGCTCTTCCAGCGACTGTCTGGCGGCGCTGAGCTCCACTTCAAGCTCGGCCTGGCGCGCTGCGGCGCTCGATGCAGCGCTCGCCTTCTCCTGCTCCAGGGCCTCGATTCGGAGACCTTCCCCGGCCAAGCGAGCTTCGAGGTCACCACCGGCCTGGGTCAGCTCGGAAATGCGGCGCTGTGCCTCCGCGAGCTCGGCCTGCTGCTCGGCGTAGCGCGAGCCGGCTGCCTCAGCCTCGCTCGCCCGGTCCCGGGCCAACGCCTTGAGGTCTTCGGCTCGCTGCGCCAGCTCCCGCTCCAAGGCATTGCGCTGTTCCGACGCGGCATCGAGCGCGGTGCGTGTCCCCGCCAGCTGCTGACCGAGCTCGGTGACCCGGGCGTCGTGCTCCTGACCCCAACGATCCACTAGAGCCTGGAGCTCTGCCCGGCCCCGCTCGACCTCGGAGGCCCGGGCCTTCTCCTCGACCAGAGTGCGCTCCAGGCCCTCGACCCGCGAGCCCCACTCGGCCCGGGCGCTCTCGATCTGGCGGGCATAATCGCGCTGCGCGGCCTTGGTTTCCTTCTTCGAAGCAGCGAGGGCCTGCTCCATCTGCTCGAGCTTCTCGCCGAGCGCCTTGAGATGTTGCTCCTGCTCCTTGGCTTGGGCGAGCGACTGGTCGCGTGCCCCCCGATCCGACCGAATCTGATGCTTGGCCTGGTCGATCAGCTGCTTGAACGCAGCAACGTCGTGGTCGTGCTGATCGGCAACGCGTTGGCGGTCGGCCGCGGCCTTTTCCAGCCCTCGAGCCATCTCGGCCATCCGGCTCGCCGCCTCGTCAAGGCGCTTTCGCAAGACGCCGATCTCGCCCTGAAGCGCTGCGCTGGCGCCCTCGGCGGCTGGCGCGGGCGCCTCGGGCTCGGTCTTCCGGAGACCTTGGACGAACGCATCCGGACCCGCTTGGCGCAAACCGCCGTCCATGACCGAGACCTCGAAGCCGCGGTCGGTGAGGAGGTATGCCGCTGCGCTGCTGGTGCGCCCGTCCTGGCAATACGCGACGTAATGTCGATTGGGGGCCAGGCTGGGGGCCTGGTAACGCAAAGATGCAAAGGGCAGATTGACGCTACCGTCCAGATGGCCGGCCTCGTACTCCGCAGCGGGGCGCACGTCGAGCCAGACCGCCCCGTCCGTGACACGGGCCTTGGCCTCTTCGAAGCTAAGCGTGCGGGCCAGGGGCCTCTTGACCAGAGTCACGAAGTGCGGCTTGCTGAGCCGCAGCAGCACCCCATCGGTCAGCATCACCACATTGCTGTTGCGGGGCTTGTCGGAGAGCAGCGCCTCCTCCCCGAAGCTGTCTCCGGGTCCGAGCTGGGCGACCTCCACGGGCCCCTTGCCGTCCCGCATGTCCCGGGTGACGGCGCACCGCCCTTTGTGGATCAGATAGAAGTAGTCGCCCTCATCGCCCTGACGGATAACAAGGTCCTCGGCCTTGGTCTGCATCTCCTCCATGGCCATCATCACCCGCTGGATGTTGGCGGCCGGGATCTGCTGGAAGACACGGGACTGGAGTAGCTGGGTCATCCAGTCCTCGCCCGTGGAAGACTCGGAGCGCAGGTCGCTGACCTCGTACGCGTCCTGGCTACGTCGGGCCAACCGCTCACTAATCAGACGGCTGTCGATGCGGACGAACTCGACCGGGGATCTGGCCCGGACCGAGAACTTACGAGGAATCTGATGGGCGATGGGGAAGCGGGCCATATCGGTGCCGGCAGACACCTGATCGACTTCCGCCTTTCCCGACACCAGAGCAACCTGCCCTGCAAGCAGATAGACACTCTGATGGTCGGTGTCGCCTTCCCGGAACAGAAACTCGCCGCGCTTGGCCTGCTCGATCCGGAGCTCGTGCAGCAATTGCTGCAGATCCTGGTCCGGCAGCGTGTTGAGCGGGACCAGCCGCTTGAGCAAAGCCAACTCGTTACGTTCCGGGGCCACGGCCATTCGCACAGCTCTCAGAAGTCGCCTGCGGCCAGCGGAATCGGGAGAAACGGCGCAACTGGAGCCCGGTCCGGCATCGGATGAGGGCGCCCGCCGAAACACTGATCGGCTGTTGTTCTGGTATGCGCGGGCCGTATCACGAGTCTAGCAACTCTTTCCGCTAAAATTTTGGCGCCTGTCACAGACCGGGGACGAGCATACTCCCGGACAGACACAGCGAGAGGCCATTTTCTATGGTACTTCACCCGCGCGGAGTCGTTGCGGCCGGCCATCCCGTAACGGCTCAGGCCGCCGCGGCCATGTTACGCGAGGGTGGCAACGCCTTCGATGCGGCGCTCGCCGCACTTTTCGCAAGCTGCGTCGCCGAGCCGGTTCTGGCCTCGCTCGGCGGAGGCGGCTTTCTTCTGGCTCATACCCAAGACCGCCGCGCGAAGCTGTTCGATTTCTTCACCCAGACGCCCCGCTCCAAGCGCCCACGCGACGAGCTCGATTTCTTCCCGATCCTGGCCGATTTCGGCGCCGCGCAGCAAGAGTTTCACATCGGGCTGGGATCGATCGCCGTTCCCGGCGTCGTGCGTGGCGCCTTCGGTATTCACCGCTCGCTGTGCCGGATGCCGATACGCGACATCATCCAGCCGGCGATCCGCGCTGCGCGGGACGGGGTGCCTGTCAATGGGCTGCAGCACTACATCGGCACCATCGTCGCGCCGATCCTGCGATCCAACCCTGACGCGATGGCCTTGCACGCGAGCCCAACCGACCCGGGAGAGTTGGCGCGGGAGGGCGAGCGCGTCGGAAATCGCGCACTCGCGGAGCTCCTCGACACCCTGGCCCGCGAGGGCGCGGACCCGTTCTACCGCGGCCAGATCGCGCAGCGCTTGGCCCGCGACAGCCGCGAGCGCGGAGGCCATCTCGGCCTCACGGACCTTGCGCGGTACCGGGTCGTCGTTCGGGACCCTTTGGCGATGCGCTATCGAGGCGCCCGTATCCTCGTCAATCCTCCGCCATCGCTCGGCGGCACCCTGATCGCGCTCGCCCTGGGGGTACTGGAACGCGAGACTCTGCACCAGGACGGCGTCGGGGGCCTTCAGCACCTATTGGCTCTGGCCCGGGCAATGGAGTTGATCCAGCGACTGCGCCGGGAGCGCGGGATCGATCGCGGCCTCGACGCGCGCAACGCCCGGAGCTTGCTGGACCCCAAGCAGCTCGAGCTCCTGCATGCCGCGCTCAGCGCCGGCAACCAGTCCACCCGAGGGACCACCCAGATAAGCGTAGCGGACGGTCTGGGTAATCTCGCCAGCTTGACGCTCTCCAACGGCGAAGGGTCCGGCTACGTGCTGCCCGGCACGGGTATCATGCTCAACAACATGCTCGGCGAAGAGGACATCAATCCCCACGGATTCCATGACTGGCAGCCAAATCGACGCCTGGCCTCCATGATGTCGCCGACGGTCATGGAGACGCCCGACGGAGCGCTGGTGGCCTTGGGGTCAGGCGGATCCAACAGGATCCGCAGCGCAATTCTGCAGGTGATCGTTGGTCTGGTGGACCTCGGCCAACCCCTCTCGCTGGCCGTCGAGGCACCGCGGATACATCTCGAAGACGACGTGCTTAACGTCGAGGCGGGGCTTCCCGCTGCGACCCTGCACCAGCTATCGACGGAGTTTCCCCGTCAACGAATCTGGCCGGAAAAGAATCTCTTCTTCGGCGGCGCGCACAGCATCATGCGCGGCGCAGACAGCCAATTGTCCGGCCGGGGTGACTCCCGGCGCGGCGGTGTCTGCCTGATCGTTTGAGCCGAAGCATCGCAGGATCGCGCCGTCTCGATCCACCGGCTGGGCTGGTCGGGTCAACGCCAAATATCGGCGGCGACTGCCCGATAGACCTCGGCCATTAAACGGCCGCCCCCGCGGTGATGTTCAAGGTACAAAGAATGCCTGAGTAGTACCAAACAGCAGCTTATATGCTATGTTTCGGTTGCCGCTCACCAACTAGATCGGGAGTGCTCCATGGCTGTGAAGAAAAAGGCCGCAAAGAAAGTGGCAAAAAAGAAGGCAGTCGCCGCCAAAGCCCCGCCGGCGAAGAAGTTGTCGGCGATGGCAGCCAAGCAGACCAAGACCCATGTCATCCAGACCATCTCTGACGAGACGGGTCTGAGCAAGAAAGATGTGGGAACGGTCTTCACCGCCCTCGGACAGCTCATCGAGCGCCATATGAAGAAAAAAGGCTCCGGGGAATTTTCCATCCCCGACACCGGCGTCAAGATTCGCCGAGTGCGCAAGCCGGCCCGCAAGGCACGCATGGGCCGCAACCCGGCGACCGGCGAACAGATCAAGATCGCGGCGAAACCGGCGAGCACGGTGGTCAAGGTGACCGCCCTGAAGTCCCTCAAGGAAACGGTTTCGGCGTGATCCCTGGGCGCCGCGGGCTGCGGCGCTCCGCTCCATCCCTGCTACGCCCATACAGCGGGGGGCGGGTTTTCATGCTCGGCCGCGAGCCGACGCTTTTTGATGTGGGGCCCGATATCTTCCCGAGCGGGCGCAAGGGCGCAGGTATCGGCGAGATCCTGTGCCCCGGCTGACGCCGGGGCCATCATTTGCCCTCAGGGCCGCACTGCCCGGGGCTACCGCATACCAATGGGCCCGGCCCAGATTCGATTGAGCATCTGGCGGTAATACACGAGAGCGCTCGAGCCGTTGGCCGTAACGTCAAAAACCTTCCAGCCGTCGTCAGCGCGATAGAAACGGAAGTCGAGCTTGGCCGGATAAGCGCCGGGATGCTGGATCAGAACCCCAACCGTGGCCTCGCCCGGCCCGCGGTAGCGGGTGGGAAGAAAGCGCACCTGCTGACTGCCGTACCCCGCCAGCTTCTGGGCGAGGGTGGTAAGGAAGTCCTCCTTGATGCGCTCCACCAGTGCTGCCCGTTGCTTGGGGCTCATCTCCCGGTAGGCTGGACCGGCCGCCCAGCGGGCCATGTAGCCGAAATCGAAGTACGGAACGATCTCCTTCTCCAGGAACACGGCGACCTCGGCCTTCGTGACCTTACGGTCGGTGCCGAGCAACTTCAACAGCTTGCCGAAGCCTTCCCGGGTCTCCGCTTGCGCAGCGTCAAGCGCCGGCCTCTCTGCACCCGGATACGGACCGACCGGATAGTAGGGCTGTGCTTGAGTGACGGAGACAGTCGCAAGCAATAGTGCGGACGCGCCGATGAGCTTTACCTTCATGAAATCCCCCTGCGATGGTTGTTGCCGATATTGTTGGATACCCTCGTGCTCGGGCCCCGAGCGAGGTCCGGCCAGAGTGCCAACGCGGCGGCCCAAAATCAAGCCGTAAACCAGCGCCGCTCAGAGGTTTCGCCAAAGCGTGTCGAAGTCATCCTCCTCCGCCGGCGCCGCGGGCTTGTTCACCGACGCGGACGGGGGCGCAGGGGCCGGTGCGGAAGAAACACGGGCACTGCGGGCCGCCAAGGCCCCGGTGTACCGGCAATGCACAAACGAACGGGTGCGCTCGACCGGTTGCAGCACACGCACGCCCTGTATACGAGCGCCGCGCCGAAGCTCCAGGCGATCCGAGGGCGCCGGGAAGAACGCCGGCGTCACCAAGTCCACCACCCCACCGGCATCGTCGGGCTCGCCTATCAGGAGGCTGGGCATCCGCTGCTCCTCGCCTCCCTCGCGCCGCCGCCAGTGCAGCACGACGGGCTCGGCCCACTCGGAGAGTATCTCCACACCGAGACGTATGTCGTCCACGGCATTCGCGCGCATCCAGCGAATGACCCCCACCCGCCAAGGGTGGTCCTCGGACCGAGCGCTCCGCTCAGCAACCGCTACCAGATCACCGACCCGTCTCGGGCGCTCGCCTCGGCTGGTCAAACGCACATGGAATCCCTGCGGGCTGCGATCGACCACGCGGCAAACGTCGATCGGGCCAGGCCCCCCTTGCTGGGCCCGGGACCAAGGCGCTGGCGCTTCGTCGCCGCCAAGCAATGCGATGTCTTCCTCCACGCTAAGATCGTCGACACCTAAGCCCGCGGTCTGGGTATCCTGGCGACGCCCTCCCCTCCCGTCGCGGCCCGACGGGGGCTCACCAGTCCGGCCAGGCGGCGGCCGGAGCTCCGCCCCTGTGAGCAGGACGCTGATGATCGAGTCTATGCCGTAGATGAGGCTCAGCTCCCCGTCGGCCAGGTGGCGGGTGGCCGAACGAGTGCCACCCAAACCCCAGGCCAACGTGAGCCGCCCGATAAGCTCTGGGCTCAGGGAGACCAGCCAGCCTTCGGGACGCAGGGCGCCGGACGGGGGCGCCGATCCGCCGAGGGATTCCAGCTCCCGGCCGAGCACATCCGCGAGCCGACCGGTATCGAGCACCCAGCCGCGGAGGTCTCCGGGGGCGGTCTCCTCGCGGTAGCGAGGCGGACAATCCGATTCCGGCTCGACCAGATACAAGGCCGATCCGCTCTGCGCATCCCCCAGCGGCAGGAGACGGGCCAGCGGAGCCCAACCGTAGAGTGCGTGGTACACGCGCTGGGCCTCGCCCTGCAGCAGCCGGTAAGGGCCCGAGAGGCCCAGGAGCAACAGCTGCTTGTACAGATCCGAGATGCTCGACCTCCCCGGAAATTGCGAGTCCTCGCTGTCGTAAGGCCGATCCTGCAGCTCCAGGCGAAGCGCCTCCAAGTACACGGCATGGATGTCTTTCCAGAGGCCCTTCGGGTGCTTGTGATAAAGCTGGAAGTCTTCCAGCAACAAGCGGCCGAGGTAGTAAAGCTGGCGATGCAGCACCTCGCCACGGCGCCCGTTGTGAAACGCTCGAGTCAGGGGAGACGCACCATGGAGCTGCATGAGTACCAGTCGGTAACCGGAGACCATCATGCGCTGCAGCTCACGCGACAGGCGCGCAACCAACTCCCCCCGTCCCGCTAGGGGCAGATCCAGCTGAAGGTAGTGGCGACCCAGGGACTGCAGGACCAGATCCAGCGCCGGCCTCAGCGCCTCGAGGATGGCGTAGCGATCAGCCTGGGGTATCTGGCGGGTATTCAGGTAGCCGAGCCGCTCATACAGCATGTGCGCCGTCTGACCGACGTTGGCGAGCGGCAGGGACTGCACCCAGTCCCGAATGCCGCTGCGGCGAGCCCGAGCGTCGCCCCGTTCAGGGCGGAGGAGCTCGGGTGTTGCAGACCGTGTTGACGCTTCCCCGTCAGTCAAAGCGCATACCCCGCCAAGATCGATCGTTGCGCTGCAGGACTCACCCTGCGAGGCCCTCGGCGCCCCCACGCCATTGGGCCGGAACGCTATCAAGTAGTCAGGCGCCTGTAAATGTCAGAGATCTTGAACGGCAGACGCCCGACCTCGCTGATCACCACGTAGTTGGCCGCTCCGTACATGCGGGGCAGATACTGCTGCCCGCGCTCGTCGATAGTGATGCAATAAGGGTGAATTCCGTCACGTCGTGCCTCGAACAGCGCCTGGCGCGTATCTTCGATGCCGTACTCACCGCGATAATAACCATCGTAGTCCTCAGGCTTGCCGTCCGATAGGGTAACCAACAGCTTCGTGCGGCCCTCGACCTCGCCAAGCAGCCGGCTGACGTGGCGGATCGCCGCCCCCATGCGCGTGTACTCCTTGGGGCGGATCCCGCTGATACGCCCGCGCACCCTGTCGTCATAAGGCTCGTCGAACGCCTTCACCCGGAACAGCTCGCAGCGCTTGCGGGTCACCCCCGAGAAGCCGTAGATCGCATAGCGGTCGCCGAGCCTATACAGGGCCTCGCTCAGCAGGATCAGCGCCTCGCGCTCGGCGCGGTTGACCCAGCCCTTGGTCGAGCCGCTCATGTCGACCATGACCGCCACGGCGACGCTGCGCTCTACGCGGTGCATGCGGGTGAACAGGCGGTCCGTCATCTCTCGTCCGTCGCGCGCGTCCGCCAGGGCCTCCACCAGGGCATCGATGTCGATTCCGTCACCGTGGACCTGTCTCTTGAGCAGCCTGTCCTCGTCGCGCAAGGCCTCGAAGCTCTTGCGGACGTGCTTTACGAGGCCACCGTAGCGCTGCATCACCTCGGCGACAAAGCCATCCGAGCAGGGCTCTACTTCCAGCTCCCGAACCACGCACCAGCTCTTACGGTAGTGGCGTCGGCAGCAGTCCCACTCGTCGTAGTGAAACGCGCCCTCCTCGTGGTAGGCGCCCCGCCAAACCTCGTCCGGGTCCTTCGGGCGGTCCTCGAATCGGCTCGCATCGTACTCGCCGGGCCCCGCCGGCACCAGGTACTCATCGGGCAGATCGCCGAGATCGAGCAGGATCGAGGTGAGCAGCTCGCGGGTCGCCTCGGGCAGCACCACCGGCTTGTCGTCGAGCAGGATCTCGATGCGCATCCCCTCGGGCAGCTCCGGTTCGACCTGGCGGCGCGCCTCGAAACGCTCCGACTCAGGCGCCCCGGAAGCCCGCTCGCGCGGCTCGCCGGCCAGATCCTTGAGTCCCAGGCGAAAGAATGCCTTCTCGCGCTCGATACGTTTCTGCATGGCGGCCTGCACCGCTTCCGGGCTTAGCTCTCCCTGATAGCAGACCGGCGCCGGAGCGCCACGCTTGAGGGCGGCTTCGACGAGACCGAGGCTGGTGCGGGCGGAGCACTGACGGTCACTCAGCACCTCGGCGAGCGCCTCCCAGCCCGCCGGGACCGCGGGCTCGGCGAGCTCGGCGCGCAGGCCCCGCATGTCGCGGTACGATCCCGGAAGCTCCCGGGCGATGCAGGCATCGAGGCGGATGCGCTCCAGGGCGTGGAAGCGGTCGAGGGCGGCGGCGGGGTCGGCAAATGCCGCAAAGTCGCGGTCGAAGTCCAGCCGAAAGGTCCCGAACCGAGTCTGGGCCCAGAGGTGCACCGCAGTCGCCTTGTAGAGGCGATGGTTGGCGGCCGAGGATGCAAGCCGGGTGAGCACAGCCGGCAGGAAGATGGTCTCGCTGTCCGTGTAGGCCTGGTCGGCCTCCGCAACCCGGAGCCGGCGGCCGGACAGCCCCCGCAGGAACGGCTCGAGCACCCCGACCACATCCTCGAGCACGGCACCGGAGGCGCGCACGCGACCGCGCCTGACGTAGGTCTCGACATCGTCGATCACCTCCAGCGCCGGCCTCAGGCCGGACCGATCGTAGCAGTCCATCGCGTGCAGCACCCAGGCCTCCATGGTCTGGCGATCCATGGACTGGAGCACCTGCACACCCTGCCTGGCCAGGCGGTGACCTATCTCGACGTGGGTGGCTGCGGCCCGCCGGACCAGGTCGAGCACGAAGGTCTGCTCTTCTCCTTCCAGCCCCGCCAGCGCACGAGCCGGAGCGGCGGTCTCGCGGAAGGAGAATTCCACCTCGAGGAAGCCATCCAGCAGCTGCTCGATCTGTTGGGCTGTGAGTGGGCTCTTCGCGTTCATCGCGGCGCGCGTCGGGGCGCTCCGGCCGAGGGATCATCTCAGAAGAGGGAGGAGCTCAGCTCGTTCACCGCCGAGAGCATCTCGGCATCGTCGGTGAGCGCCTGGGCGATCGAGCTGCGGCAAGCGGCCACCGGGTGTACCCCTGCGGCCATGAGCTTGGCGGCGTGCACCAGCAGGCGCGTCGAGGCGCCTTCGTCGAGCCCGGTGCCCTTTAGGTTGCGGGTCATGTGCGCGAACTTGACCAGCTGCCTGGCCCCCTGGCTATCGATACCGGTCTCGGTTTGGATGATCCGCCGCTCGAGGTCCGGGCCAGGGTAGTCGAACTCGAGGGCAACGAAGCGCTGCCGCGTGCTCTGCTTCAGGTCTTTGAGCACGCTCTGGTAACCGGGATTGTATGACATCGCGAGGCAGAACTCGGGACCGGCCTGCAGCAGCTCCCCGGTCTTCTCCACCGGGAGCTGTCGCCGGTCGTCGGCCAGCGGATGGATCACAACCGTGGTGTCCTTGCGGGCCTCGACCACCTCGTCGAGGTAACAGATGCCGCCCAGGCGCACGGCCCGGGTGAGAGGCCCGTCCACCCAGACCGTCTCGCCGCCCTTGACGAGGAACCGCCCAACCAGGTCCGAGGCGGTGAGATCATCGTGGCAGGACACCGTGACCAGCGGGCGGCGCAGCCGCCATGCCATGTGCTCCATGAAGCGGGTCTTGCCGCACCCGGTGGGCCCTTTCAGGAGCAGCGGCAGAAGGTTGCGGTAGGCCGCCTCGAAGATCTCGATCTCGTCGCCGACAGGCTCGTAATAGGGCTCCTCGAAGATGAAGTAAGCCTCGCTCCCAGCCATCAGATTCTCATCGGCGCTCACGTCGTACCACCCTACCACCCAGCTGCTCAGTGGGCGACCCTAAACGGGCCCGCTCCCCGCTTCAACCCTCCCCGGAAAAGGTTACTACGCAAGTCACTTAGGAAAGCCGCATCACTTGCCCTCGAGCCTACAGGGATGTGTTCACGGCGTGTCCCGGCAGGCTTATCCCGGGGCCTGTGGCATTACTTGCGTCGTTATTCGTAGACCGAACCGGCGACCGGCTGCCCAACCGGGCAAAGACGCCATTTGAACGATCTATTAGAGTATTCGAAAATTCGATCGTGATATTGCAGCTGGGATATGGCGGGGACATGGGAAGGAGAGTAAGGTGCCGGTCCTGAATTCCGGCCCGTGCAAGGCACGCATTGTTAGATCCCCTAGTGCCGAAGTCAAGATCCAGATTTTGGTGCGAAGCCACGCGTTGACCATTTCAATTCCGCGACGGAGGACCATCCATGACGGAAGTAGTCGCAACCAATGAGACGATCCTGGTGGTCGGTGGCGGGATCAGCGGCATGACCGCAGCCCTTGAAGCCGCCGAGACCGGCAAACAGGTCGTCCTGGTTGAAAAGCGCCCGTTTCTCGGCGGACGCGTCACCCAGCTGTACAAGTACTTCCCGAAGCTGTGCTTCCCCACCTGCGGTCTCGAGATCAACCAGCGCCGGGCCAAGATGAATCCGAATCTCCGGATCCTGACCATGGCGGAGGTCACGAACATCCAGGGCGAAGCGGGCAGCTACAAGGCTACGGTCAAGCTGCACCCGCGCTTCGTCAACGACAACTGCACGGCCTGCGGCGAGTGTGCGAAGGTCGTCGAGACCGAGCTCGACAACGAATTCGACTACGGTCTTTCAGGCAAGGGCCAGCTCGCGAGCAAGCGCAAGGGGATCTATCTGCCCCACCGCATGGCCCACCCCATGCGCTACGTCATGGACCCGCGCATGATCGGGACAGCGGACGCGGACAAGGCCAAGGCGGCGTGCAAGTACGACGCCATCGATCTCGAGATGAAGGAAGAGGAGATCACCTTCAGCGCTGGCGCCGTGATCTGGGCGACCGGCTGGCAGCCTTATGACGCCGCCAAGATCCAGCCCTATGGCTACGATCGCATCGCCAACGTGATCACCAACGTGGAGCTCGAGCGCCTGGCCGATCCGAGCGGCCCCACCGGGGGGAATATCGTGCGGCCATCCGACGGCAAGGAGGCCAAGAAGGTGGCGTTTGTCCAGTGCGCCGGCTCCCGCGACCGCAATCACCTGCTGCACTGCTCACGCATCTGCTGCATGGCCTCCCTCAAGCAAGCGACCTACGTGACGGATGCCTACGGCGACGAGGCCGACGTGAGCATCTACTACATCGATATCCGCGCCATCGATCGCTTCGAGGATTTCTACGAAAAAGTCAAGGCCCGGAGCAACGTCCGGTTCATCAAATCGAAGGTTGCCTCCATCGTCGAGAACAAGCGCACGGGCAGCCCGGTGCTGCATGGCGTCGACACCGAGGGCTATCAACGTTACGCAGACGAGCACGACCTAGTGGTGCTCGCCACCGGCATGGAGCCCAGCGTCGACAAGGCGAGCTTCCCGGTGCCCATCGTGGTCAACGAGGAAGGCTTCATCGAGCCGGACGAGAAGAACGGCGGCATCTTCGCCGCCGGGTCCTCGGCGGATGCCTTCGACGTCAACCGGGCGGTTCAGCACGCCACCGGTGCGGCGCTGCGCGCCATTCAGGTAGTCAACCGGGTCGCCGGAACGGAGGGTTAAACAGTGGCAGACCAAAAGAAATTCGCCGGGTACATCTGCACCGGGTGCGGGATCGGCGACCGCCTGGATACCAAGCAGCTCGAGACCATTGCGACCCGCGAAGGCAAGATGAATCTGTGCAAGCAGCACAAGATGCTGTGCAGCCAGGAAGGCGTGCAGACCATTCGCGACGATATCGCCAAAGAGGCCGTCACCCATGTGATGATCGCGGCCTGCTCGCGTCGCGCCAAGGTCGAGGCCTTCAATTTCACCGAGGTCGCCGTGTCCAGGGCGAACCTGCGCGAGGGCGTGCTCTGGCTCCGTCCGGACACCGACGAGAACCGCGAGACCACCCAGGAAATGGCCGACGACTACGTACGGATGGCCTGTGCCGAGGTGCGCTTCATGACCGTTCCCAAGCCTTCCGGGGAGCAGAGTGTGACCAAGCGCATCCTGGTGGTCGGTGGCGGGATCACCGGCATGAGCGCGGCGCTGGAAGCGGCCGCCGCGGGCTTCGACGTGACCATCGTAGAGAAGACCGGCCAGCTCGGCGGCCACGCCGCCCAGCTCTACAAGAAGACCCCCACCCGCGCGCCCTACGCCGAGCCCGAGGACAACGGCGTAGCGGACCTCACCCAGCGGGTCGAGGCGAGCCAGCGCATCGAGGTACAGCTCAACAGCACCATCACCCGCACCTCCGGGGCACCGGGGCGCTTCAGTGCCGACGTCACCACCGAGTCCGGCGGTACCACCACCGAGAACTTCGGGGCCATCATCCAGGCCTCCGGCTTCCGGCCCTACGACGCCAACCAGCTGCCCGAGCTCGGCTATGGCAAGAGCCCCGACGTGGTCACCAACCTGGAGCTCGAGAAGCTCGCCAAGGCGGCCGACGGCGGGCCGATCAAGCGGCCGAGCGATGGCAAGGAGGTCAAGAGCGTGGCCTTCGTGCAGTGCGCCGGCCAGCGCTCCACCAAGGAAGGGCACCTGCCCTACTGCTCGGGCTTCTGCTGCACCGCGTCGATCAAGCAGGCGCTGTATTTCAAGGAGCAGAACCCGGGCTGCGACACGAACGTGCTGTTCTCCGACCTGCGCACCCCCGGCGCCGCCGGCGAGGACTTCTATCGGGCCGGCCAGCGCAAGCAGGTGACGTTCAGCAAGGGCGTCGTCTCCGAAGTGGTCCCCGGGAGCACGCTCAAGGTCCGGTTCAAAGACGAGATCCTGGCCGAAGACACCGAGATGGAATGCGATTTGGTGGTTCTGGCGACCGGCATGGTCGCCAACACGGGCCCCGATCCCTACGCCCAGCTGGCGGTGGACGAGGCGCCGACCGAAGAGGAGAAAGCCGCGGCCCGCCAGGCGCTCGCAGTCGCCCCTCCCTCGATTCTCAATCTGGACTACCGCCAGGGAACCGACCTGCCACACCTGCGCTACGGCTTCGCCGACTCGCACTTCATCTGCTTCCCCTACGAGACCCGGCGGACCGGGATCTACGCCGCCGGCCCGGTGCGCCGCCCAATGGACGTTCAGCAAGCGCGCGATGATGCGACCGGCGCGGCCATGAAGGCGATTCAGGCGGCGCTGAACGCCGGGGGCGGTGCCGGTGTGCATCCGCGGGTCGGCGACCTGAGCTTCCCGCGCTTCCGCAAGGAAGGCTGCACCCAGTGCAAGCGATGCACGGTGGAGTGCCCCTTCGGTGCGATCAACGAGGACGAGAAGCGCTACCCGGTGTTCAACGAGTCGCGCTGCCGCCGCTGCGGCACCTGCATGGGTGCCTGCCCGGTGCGCGTCATCTTCTTCGACAACTACTCCATCGACACCGTGGGCCAGCAGATCAAGTCCTGCAACATCCCCGAGGAGCTGGACGAGAAACCGCGCATCCTGGTGCTGGCCTGCGAGAACGACGCCTACCCGGCGCTGGATCAGGCCGCGATGGCCGGCAAGGAAGTGAGCCCCTGGGCCCGGGTGATCCCGGTTCGCTGCCTGGGCTCGGTGAGCCTGTCCTGGGTCACCGACTCGCTTAACAGCGGCTACGATGGCGTGATCATGATGGGCTGTCGCCGAGACGCGGACTACCAGTGTCACTTTGTGCGGGGCTCCGCCATGGCGGCCGAGCGCATGAGCAAGGTGGGGGATACGCTGCAGCAGCTCAACCTGGAGCCGGAGCGGGTGTCGGTCCACGAGGTCGCCATCACCGACATCGAGCGGGCACCGCGGATCATCAACGACCTGGCCGCCAGGATTTTTGAGATCGGCCTGAGCCCGTTCAAGTTCTAAGGGAGCGCACCCATGAGTGAGATGAACCAAGCGATGGTCGAGAAGTATCGCAACAGCTTCCTGAAGGAAGTCGAGGCGAACGTGGAAGAAGGCGATTGGGTGAAGATGTGCATGCAGTGCGGCGTGTGCTCAGGCTCTTGTCCGCTCGGCAAGTTCTGGGACCACCCGCCCCAGGAGATCTTCATGATGATCCGCGCGGGCAAGCGTGACGAGGTCCTGCAATCCGATTCCATGTGGATGTGCACCTCTTGCTATAACTGCATCGTACGCTGCCCGCGAGCCCTGCCCATCACCCACATCATGCATGGGCTCGCTCACTACGCGAAACGCCTCGGCATCGCGCCCAAGAACCAGCCCACGGCCAAGTTCGCGCAGCTGTTCTGGGACAACCTGATGAAGAAGGGGCGTGTCAACGAGCTCAAGCTGGGCCTGAGCCTGTACTTCATGAACGGATTTTCCGAGGGCATCAAGACCTCCCTCAAGATGAAGGACATCGGACTCGGAATGCTCAAGACCAAACGGATGAGCCCGATGGAGATGCTTGGGGGCCACGCGGTCAAAGACGTCGGGGGATTCCAGAAAATGATCAAAAAGGCCCAGGAGCTGGAAGACGCCCGTGTGGCCCAGCACGGCGGCAAGTGAGGAGGCATCCAAATGGCTAAGCTTGAGTATTCCTTTTATCCCGGGTGCTCCTCCCAGAAAGGCGCATCCTCGTCGAACTATCTGGTCTCTGTGCAGACCATGTGCCAGGAGCTCGACATCCAGCTCAACGAGATCCCGGACTGGAACTGCTGCGCGGCGTCCATCGGCTATGCCGGCGGCGGCGAGCTGCCGCGGCTGGCGCTCTCCGCGCGCAACATCGCGCTGTCCGAGCAGCACAACCCCGGGCAGGAGATCGTCGCCACCTGCGCGGCCTGCTGGCTTTCGACCCGCGAGACCCAAGAGCGGCTGCGCGAGGACCAGGGTCTGCTGGCCGAGGCCAACCAGGCCCTGGCCGAGGCCGGCCTAAAGCTCAAGAACGAGACCCCCATCAAGCACATGTGCGAAGTGCTGGTGGAGGAGGTCGGTTACGACACCATCAAGTCCAAGGTCAAGAAGCCCCTGGAGGGCATCAAGATTGCCGGCTACGTGGGCTGCCAGACCAACCGCCCCTTCGGCATCTCCGGGGAGTCCTACGAGAACCCGAAGTACCTGGACAAGCTGGTGGACACCCTCGGCGGGGATTCGCTGCAAGGCTATGAGAAGAAGGTCCAGTGCTGCGGCGGTGCCCTCGCCTTCTCCGAGCCGGAGAAGTCCCAGGAGATGATCAAGGGCATCATCGAGGCGGCCTACGACCACGGGGCCGACATGATCGTCACCCCCTGCCCGGTGTGCCAGATGAACGTCGAGGTCTACCAGGACCAGATCAACGCCACCTACGGCACCAAGTTCAAGATGCCGGTGGTGTACTATTCGACGTTGATGTCGGTAGCCTTCGGGCGAAGCGCCAAGGAAGCGGCGCTGGACGGCCAGGTGATCCCGGCCAAGAAGCTCGAAGCGCTGGCCAAGTAGGCGCAGGTCAGGCCGCGTGACAAGGCCTGCGCCGCAGAGCGGCGCGGGCCTTTTCGTTTGGCGCAGTGCCGCGGGGGGACGGGCATGCTGGTGATCGGTGCGGATATCGGTGGAACCCACAGCCGTTTCGGGCTTTTCCAGGGGACCGGCGGACAGCTGCGTCTGCTGCGGGCCGAGACCTTGGCCAGTGGATCATTCGCCAGCCTCGAAGACGCGTTGGCCAAGGCACTCCAGCGGCTCCAGGCGAGCCCCGAAGCGGCGGGATTCGGCGTTCCCGGACCGGTTCGCAACGGCGTGGCACATATCACCAATCTGCCCTGGGTCGTCGACGCCGACGCCCTCTCCTCCACCCTCGGCGGGCGACCCGCGGCGCTGCTCAACGACCTGGAGGCCCAGGCCTGGGGCGTCAGGTGGCTGAGCCCGGCCGACATCCTGGTGCTGCAGGAGGGGAGCCGCGCCGCTCCAGGCAACCGGGCCATTGCAGCCGCCGGAACCGGTCTCGGGGAGGCCGGACTGTACTGGGACGGCGAGTCCCACCATCCGTTTGCAACAGAAGGCGGCCATGCGGATTTTGCGCCCGGCTCGCCGCTGGAGACCGACCTGCTCGCCTATCTGCAAGGCAAGTACGGCCACGTGAGCTGGGAGCGGCTGGTGTCGGGCCAAGGACTGGTGGAGATCTTCGAATTCCTATCCAGGCGGGACGCAGCCGCGCCTGCGCAGGAGATCCGAAACGCTCCGGACGCGGCCGCGGCCATCGCCGAATCGGCGCTTGCGGGCCGCTGCGCGCTCTGCAGCCGGGCGCTCGATCTGTTCGTCGAGCTCTATGGCGCCGAGGCCGGCAACCTCGCGCTGAAGCTGATGGCCACCGGCGGGGTTTACCTGGGCGGCGGCATCGCGCCCAAGATCCTGCCGCGGCTCCAACAGCAAGGATTCCTCCGGCGCTTCGGCGCGAAGGGCCGGTTCGAGTCGCTGATGCGGTCGATACCGGTCAGCGTCATCCTGAACCCCCACACCGCCCTGTTCGGGGCCGCCGCGGCGGCAATCCGCCGAACAGGCGTGCAATCCTGAGGGACCAAGGGCGAGTCCCCGGCGCACTGCGCCCGAATCAGGTCGCCTCGCGCATCGCCTTGTCGCGATCCTGGTTGCGGCGCTCGACCTCGGCCTTCAGGCGGGCCTCCCAGATCTCCTTGCGCTCCTGAAGGCGCTCGTCCCAGACGCCTTGGCGCTCCGGAATGCCGCGCTCGGCAAACAGCACCTGGCGCAGAAACCGGTAGGCGAACTGGAGCAGGGCGATGTCATCGTCGGCAATCGAGGCATAGAAGGCGTCGTCCAGATCGTAGACCTTGCGGAAATTCTCGCTGGTGACGAAGCGCCGGAACCGGTCGATATCATAGGAAGCCATGAAGAAGACCTGCAGGCTCATCTCGGAGGGTTGTCCGACCGAGGGTCCTGCGGACTTCTTCTTGAGCATGATCTGGTACCACTCGCGGTTCAGGTCGTCGTACTCCTCCACCCCCTGCTCCTTGCGGTAGTCGGCGACGCTGATCTCGCGGTCTTCCTCGTGACCCTTGCAGTGATCCTCCCGGATCAGGAAGTAGTTCTGCGTGTCGGCCGAGGCCGTGGATGGCTTCATCGTGAGCAGCCCCAGGGGATAGTAGCGGCAGGCGCTAGGGCGATCCGTGTAGACCGTGCATCCTTGCTCGTCGTCCATGAACAGGCAGGTGCCCGCATCATCGGTGCGCAGCTTGATCCCTGGCACGCCGTGGGCATCCATCTGGAACGGCACCGTATGACGATCGAGAAACTCTGAAGAGCCAATTCCCAGACGATGCTTGAGTCGGATGACGTCGTAGGGCGCAAGCGTCACGTCGGCCTTACGGCAGCAGGCGTTGAAGCAGGAGACCCCCTTGTGGCACCTGAAGCGAAGCTTTGAGTCGGCCTCGAGCATCTTCGGCACCATGCCGCTCTTGAATGGAAGATCGAGCTTTTCGGTCATCGGGCTCTCCTTGCGGCCTCTCACCGGACGGGATACACGGCCGCGAAAAACAGTCGGAGTTGATAAGGTCTTGATTATACGGGATTAGGTTGAATCTAATCCGCCAATTCGCAGGCGGAAAAAAACCGGGCGCCTTGCGGCGCCCGGTTGCTGTCCGCTCCCTGCCTACCGGTTAGTGGGCGGCGGCCTTGAAGAGTTTGGACTTGTCGACCAGATCCACGTGGGCGCGCTTGAAGCAGGTCCACTTCTTGGAGTCCTTGTCGTACACCGAGTTCACGAAGCAGTGCCAGTTCTCTTCGTCGACGAAGTTCTTGTCCATGCGATAGTAGAACCCGGGGTAGCGGGACTCTTCGCGGAACTGGATGTGCTTCATGTGAGCTTCCGCGGTGAGGATGCGGTGGTAGTTCTCCCATGCGCGCAGCAGCTCGTGCAGATCCTTCGCGCGCATCTTCAGGGAATCTTCCTTCAGCATTTCGAGCTTCTGCTCGGCCAAGTCCAGCATGTTGGCGTTGGTGGTGTAGTAGGTCGCCACCCCCGCCACGTACTCGTCCATGATCTTCTGGAGGCGGTACTGCAGCATCTTCGGCGTGATGTAATGCGGGTTGATGTCGATCGCAGTCGTGTAGTCCTTGTGCTCGAGGAAGTTGCGCACGGGCCGGTAGATCTCCTCGACCAACTGCTCCACCGAGGTGTCGAGCTCGGGCTTCCAGGCTTTGTTGTCAATGACGAACTTGACCATCGACTTGGCGCACAGGCGACCTTCGGCATGGGAGCCGGACGAGAACTTGTGTCCGGAGGCGCCCACGCCGTCACCGGCGGTGAACAGACCTTGCACGGTGGTCATGGAGCGGTAGCCCCAGTTCCAGCCCTTCGGCAGGTAGTCCGGGATGCCGTCGCCCAGCGCTTCGTCGGTCGGGGCACCGATGTCGTCCGGACCAGACACCCAGATGCCGCAGCAGCCGGAGTGGGAGCCGAGCAGGTAGGGCTCGGTGGGCATCAGCTCGGAGTTCTTCTTCTCCGGCTCGATGTTCTCACCCGCCCAGATGCCGCACTGGCCGATGCACATGTCTAGGAAATCTTCCCAGGCCTCGGCCTCGAGGTGCTTGACCTCGCGGGGCGACAGGGTCTCGCGCAGCTTGGCGAGCGCCGACACTGTGTCCATCCAGATGGGACCGCGGCCTTCGCGCATCTCCTTGAGCATCAGGTGGTTACGCAGACACGACGCCGGCACCGAAGCCTGCCCGTAAGGAGGATAGTCGTTCAACATCTCCTTGTTGCGCTGCATGTACACTTCGCCGAAGGCGTTGGTGGCCTGGGACTTGAACAACAGGAACCAAGCGCCGACCGGGCCATAGCCGTCCTTGAAGCGGGTGGGCACGAAGCGGTTTTCCATCATGGTCATCTCAGCGCCGGCCTCGGCGGCCATCGCGTAGGTGGAGCCGGCATTCCAGACGGGATACCAGGCACGACCCTGACCTTCACCCACGGAGCGGGGGCGGAAAATATTGACGCAGCCGCCGGCCACCAGTAGGCACGCCTTGCACTTGTAAACGACGACCTGGTCTTCGCGGGTGGAGAACCCGACAGCACCGGCGATTCGGTTCTTGTCCTTGGCGTCGTTGACCAGCTTGACGATGAAGATACGCTCGTCGATGTTGTCGGTGCCCAGGGCCTTCTTGGCGGCCTCGGCGACGATCCACTTGTAGGACTCGCCGTTGATCATGATCTGCCACTTGCCGGAGCGCACCGGCTTGCCACCGTCCTTGAGTGCGGGCAGGCCTTTGGAGCCGTCGTGACGCTCGCCGTTCTCGTCGGTCTTCCAGATCGGCAGACCCCACTCCTCGAAGAGATGCACGGACTCATCGACGTGACGACCGAGGTCATAGGCCAAGTCGTCGCGGGTGATACCCATCAGGTCGTTGGAGACCATGCGGGCGTAGTCGGCGGGGTCCTGGGTATCGCCGATGTAGGTGTTGATGGCGGACAGACCCTGGGCCACGGCGCCGGAGCGGTCCATGGCGGCCTTGTCGACCAGCTTCACCGTGATGTCGTGGCCCGCCTTCTTCGCCGCGTCGATCCAAGGGCCGAGCTCGTAGGCAGCACCGCAAGCGGCCATGCCGCCGCCGATGATGAGGATGTCGACCTCTTGTTGGACGACTTCGGGATTGCCAAATTCTCCAGCCATTCTCTGTTACCTCGAATAAAAGATCCTGAAACTCGATGCGCTTGCCGCGCTGGGCGCGATTACTTGCGGATCAGCTCGCTGGCGTTGCCGGCGCGGTAGCCGTTGACCTCCACGAAGAAACCGGGCTTGGCGATGTTGGCCATGTCGGCTGCGGGCTTGCCGCCGTACGGGTCGATGGAGCCTTCCGGGGTGGTACGGATCGGGAACTTGAAGCGCTTCATGGTGCCGTTGCGGAACTTGATAGTCCACATGATGGAGTCGGTGCCGCGCAGCGGCTGCACAGAGCCACCCAGGGGCACGATGTCGGCGTACGGACGGGCTTCAATGGCGTTCTGGGGGCAGATCTTCACGCAGGAGTAGCATTCCCAACACTGCTCGGGCTCCTGGTTGTAGGACTTCATGGCGTGGCCCGTCTCGGAGCCGTCCTTGTCCAGCTTCATCAGGTCGTGCGGGCAGATGTACATACATGCGGTCTTGTCCTGGCCCTTGCAGCCATCGCACTTATCAGTACGGACAAAAGTAGGCATGGTGCTCTTCTCCTAAGTGTTCAGTTCAGTGCAGTGAATGGTCGGCGCGCCGAGGCCCGGCGCGGCGTCTTTGCCAGTTCAGGCCGCCGCTTCCCCCGACGCCGCGTATGGCGATGGAGCGAGACGGCATCTCTCTTCAGGGGCCGTAAAGATAGAGAAGTAAAGCCCGGAGCGCCAAACAGTTTTACGGATGAAGGCTATAAGCCGGGTTTATTTGACTGGAGCCATCGGGAATTACAACAACTTGAAAACACTAGGTTATTTGAGCCTTGACACACCCAGGGCCCAGGGTCTCTCCGGGGCCGGTGAAGACGCAGTTTATGGCGTATTTGAGGCCAACCCCTCGAGGCCGGCCCCGGAGGAGGCGCCGGCGCGGTGAAAGCGCTTTTCTTCGCCCCGAGTGACGACTTACCCTAGCCGCCTCCCCAGACTCCAGGTTCCTCGCATCCGCATGTCCGAGCCCGTTTCGACCCCGCCTGATGCGCTGGCGCTCATCGCGCCGGGCTGCACCCGCTGCCCCTTGGTGCTGGAGCACCTGTTGCGCCTGATCAAGGAGGGCCGGCTGGGGCGCCTGGGCGTGGTCAACCTGGGGGTGCATCCAGAGGAGGCCCAGGCACTCGACGCGCGCAGCGTGCCCTGGATGCGCATCGGCCCGTTCGTGCTTCAGGGCGTGCACAGTTACGGCGAGCTGCGCGACTGGGCGGCGGCCGGCGGGACCCCGCCCGACTATGGGCGGTATTTCGCCTATCTGCTGGAGGGCCGCGAGCTGGATCGGGTGGTTTCGATCGTGCGCGAGACCCCGGAGGTCCTGGATGCGCTGGTATGGCTGATTGGGGCCCCGGGGACCCCGATCAGTGTGCGGATCGGGGTCGGAGCTGCGCTGGAAGAGCTGCAGGAGAGCGGTCTGCTGGCACGTGCCGTCCCGCTGTTACGAAGCCTGTGCCTGTCCGAGAACCCTCGGACCCGCGCCGACGCCTGCCATTACCTGGGGCTGACCGGCGACCCTGCCGCCGCGTCCGTCGCCGAGTCCCTCCTGAACGACGAGGACGCCGAGGTCAGAGAAATAGCCCAGGAGACCCTGGCGCTCCTCCGCGAAAGTCCGCGGGCAGAGCCGTAATCCTCGCACGGCGCCGCCGCGCTGCAGGCCCGACTTCCAGCCTGGTACACTAGCCTGCCGTTATCCGTAGCCCCGTCCCGTCATGCCCGCATTGCCGACACGCCACCAGCAGATCGTCGCCGTGCACGGCGCCTTCATCCGTCAGGTCGTTGAGCTGGCCCAGAGCGCACCGGCCACCGACACCCTGCGGGACCTGCTTCGCTCGGCCGAGCAACAGGGTTGGACGGCCCTGGTGGCAGCGATCCGTCGAATCCTGGCCGACCAGCGCGATCTCTCCGCGATCAGGGGTCTGGATGAAGAAGACCAGGTCATCGCCGAAGCGATCTTGCGCGGACTCCAGGACCCGCGCACCCTGCCCGATCCGTCGACCCGCCCAGAGCCGACGTTGGCCGCCCCCGGCCTGGCCGGCATGATTCGCGCGGCCGCCACCGGTAACGTCGAGGCCCTGCAGATCGTCTCCGAGATGGCCGAGCAGATGACTCGCGCAGGTGGTCCGCTCGCCCGCCTGGCCGCCGTGGTGCGGCGGCTGATCAACGGGGAGCGGGACCCCCGGCAGCTCTGCCGGGGGATGGATGCCGCCACCTCTCAACTGGTGCTCGACATCCTGGATGAGCTGGGAAAGCTGGGGGCCCATTGAGCACCGGAGCCACCCAAACCGGGCGGCCGACCGCGGCGCTGTTGGTCGGCCTCGCCGCGCTCAGCGGCCTGGTCACCGTCATATTGGGTGCGCTCAGCGCTCATTTGTTGGCGGGCCACCTCGCGGCCGCGCAGCTCGACCTGGTCAGGACAGCGCTGGCCTATCAGGGGTTCCACGCACTGGCCTTGGGTCTGGCGGGGCTGCTCGAGCATCAGGCCCCGAGTCGGTGGGCGCGCGCGGCGGGAGGACTCTTTGTCGCCGGCACCTTGCTCTTCTGTGGTGGGATCTATGCGAAGGAGGCGGGGGGCCTCGGGCTTCTCGGCCCGCTCATTCCCGTGGGCGGGAGTGCGTTCATGGCCGGGTGGGTGTGCCTGCTGTTGGCGAGCCGCCGTCTAGAATCTATCTCATAATTTCGTCCGCACCTCCCGATAAAAACTGCCCCGGCCATGGGGCCGGGGCCAGTGCGGTCAACTCCGGGCGCGGGTTTGGATCAAAGGCCGAGCCCTTCGCCATGGCGAGCGCCGGCATTCCAGGTATCCGCAACCTGGACGACTACCGGGGTCTTATGGACTTGGGCGTATTGGGCCTCGTCGGCGACGAATTGCGGCGTCGAAACGGCGCCGACCCCCAAGAGGATAGCTGCGAGTGCTGCCAACATGGTCGTGCTCCTGAGTACTATGTTGTTAAGTTGGCAACAGAATAAGAATTCGCTAATAAACTGTCAATAGGTAATTTATCGGCTGATCAGTTCTGCTGATGGCGTCGTGTAAGACGCCGCCCGCCCCGCCGCAGGCCCGCCGGTTGCCGGCGCGCGACGGGCCTGCCTATGATGAGCCTTAGACCAACCCCGCGGCCCGAGCCCAGTTCAGCGGATGAGCCCCCGTCTTCTCATCGTCGAGGACGATGACGCCCTCAGTCAGGTCCTCGCCCTGCATTTCGAGGATCAGGGGTTCATCGTGGCCCAGTCCCGTAGCTGCGCCGAGGCGACAACTCAGCTACGACGGGAGTCCGCGGACCTGGTGCTGCTCGACCAGCAGCTGCCCGACGGCACCGGCCTGGAGCTGCTCGGTCGCCTGCGGAGAAGCGATCCCCAGCTGGCAGTGCTCATGATGACCGGCCGACATGACCTCGAGCTCGCCATCGAAGCGATCAAGCGAGGCGCCAGCGATTTCGTGCACAAGCCGCTGCAGATCGAAGCGCTCGAGCACAGCGTCCGACGGATCCTCGAGGGCCAGCGCCTGTCCCGAGAGGTCGCCGCCCTGAAAGGAGAACGAGCAACGGGGCCGATGGACGGAGAGCTCATCGGGCGCAGCGCGGCCATGTTGCAGGTCAGCAAAGAGATTGCCCTGAGCGCGGCGAGCAGCACCAATGTGCTGATCACCGGCGAGTCGGGCACCGGCAAAGAGATCGTCGCCCAGCTCATCCATGCGCACAGCGGCAGAGGGGGGCCTTTCGTTGCGGTCAACTGCGCGGCCATCGTGGACAGCCTGCTCGAGAGCGAGCTGTTCGGACACGAGAGGGGCGCGTTTACCGGCGCGGTGCAGCGCAAGATCGGCAAATTCGAGCTGGCGCGCGGGGGCACCCTTTTCCTCGACGAGGTGGCTGAGCTCGCCTTGCCCCTGCAGGCCAAGCTGCTGCGCGCCGTTCAGGAGCGCAGCTTCGAGCGCGTCGGGGGGGTGCAACATATCGCCAGCGACGCCCGGATCATCGCCGCAACCAATCGGGTGCTGGAGCAAGAGGTCCGCACGGGCCGTTTTCGGGAGGATCTGGCCTTCCGGCTGAAGGTGGTCGTCATCAGGTTGCCGCCGCTGCGAGACCGCGTCGAGGACATCCCGCTGCTGGTGCCGGCATTGCTGGAGCGGATCGCGCCGAGGGTTCACCGCCCGGCGCTCCAAGTGCCCGCCGAGGTCATGCGGCGCCTGCAGTCCTACCCCTGGCCGGGCAATGTGCGCGAGCTCGAGAACGTCCTCACCCAGGCCATGGTCCACGCCCGCTCCGGTGTTCTCAGCCCAGACCTGCTCCCCCAGCTGCCGCAGGGCGACACGCTAGCCGTGGCGCCGACCGCGGCGGCGCCACTGAAGTCCCTGGAGCAGGTCGAGGCCGAGCACGTCCAGACGGTGCTCGCTCATACCGGGGGTCACAAGGGTCGAGCCTGCGCGATTCTAGGCATCTCCCGGCCCGCACTCGATCGCAAGATCCGGAAATACGGTCTGCAAGTGCAGCCGGCCGGGTAATCGGGGCGCGCTCCCCGAACCGGCGGCGGCCTACGGCATTGCCGCCCCGTCCCACCGTGCCTATGCTTGCTGCCCGCCGGCCTGTTTCTCCGCTCGCCGGCGGAACACTCTCATTTCCTTCGCTGCCTGGATATCTCCCTTGGACTCGGCGACCGATATTCCCCGGTCGAGCGCTTCCATGGCCTGCGCCGGGTCACCTGATTCCAACAGGCAGCGTCCGAGCAGCTTCCAGGCCGCAGAATATCCCGGGTCCTGACCGACCGCTTCACGAAGGTGTGCCACCGCTCGTGGCCAGTCCTGCGCCTTGTAGTAGACCGTGCCCAAGCCGAACCGCAGCAGCGGCGTGTCCTGCCCCGCGGCCAGCATCGCCTCGAAGGTTTCGGTCATACCCATCGGATCGCTCCTCTCCGCGCGGGCGCGCCGGAATCGACGCTGCGGCGTACGCACCGAGCCCCGGGGCTCCCGGCCAGCCTGGCGATGCGGGGCAACCCCTTCGACACGGGACTGCGATTCACATCGCCTTGGGCGGGCCGAGCAGGGGCGCCTACTTGCGATCCTTTATCTCGACCCCCAAGGCCCGCAGCTTGCGATACAGGTGCGTACGCTCCATCCCGGCGTCCTGTGCCGTCTGACTCACGTTGCCGGCGTGCTTCTTGAGCTGATATTCGAGATAGATCTTCTCGAATTGCTCGCGGGCCTGGCGCAGCGGCTGATCAAACGAAATAGGCATCACCGAGGCGAGATGCTCGGCCACGACGCCCGCGCCCATCGCCGCCTCCACTTCATCCAGGGTGATCTCTTCCCCGGCCCCGAGGATCAGCAGCCGTTGGACCAGGTTCTTGAGCTCGCGCACATTGCCGTGCCATGGCTGATTGCGCAGAAAATTCTGGGCGGCAACCGAGAACCGCCGATAAGGCAGCTTGTCCTGGGTGACGTAATGGTCGATGTAGTAGTTGAGCAGATCGGGGATGTCTTCGGGATGATCCCGTAATGCGGGGATGTTCAGGGGAACGACATTGAGATGATAGAAGAGGTCTTCCCGGAAGCGCCCCTCGCGGACTTCTTCCTCCAGATCGCGCTGGGTCGCCGCAACGATACGCACGTCGATCTGTACCGGCTCGGACCCACTCAGCCGGAGAAACGAGCCCGAATCGAGCGCCCCCAGCAGCTGGCCCTGGGCCTCAAGCTCCATGTCGGCCACCTCGTCGAGAAACAGTGTCCCGCCTCGCGCCTGCTCGAGAATCCCGTAGTGGACGCGTCCACTCTCCTCGGCACCGAACAGCTCCAGAGCCGAATTGCCGCGCGCGATCGATGACACATTGATGTCGATGAACGGCCGGTCGCGACGGGTGCTCTGGGCATGCAGATAGCGGGCAAAGGTCTCGCGGCCGCTTCCCGGCTCACCGCGGATGAGCACCCAGGTGTCGTGCTGGGCAATGCGCTTGACCTGCTCGCGCAGCCGCTGGATCGCCGCACTCTTGCCGATCGGCTCGGGCACGTGCGGCGTGCGACGGCGCAGCCCGACGTTCTCATGCTGCAGGCGATCCGCCTCCAGCGCCCGCTCGACCGTCAGCAACAACTTTGCCAGCGACAGGGGCTTCTCGAGAAAGTCGTAGGCGCCCAATCGGGTCGCCTCGACCGCGGTCTCCACCGTCGCATGGCCCGACATCATGATGACGGGACATGGAAGTCCCTGGTCCTCGGACCATTCCTTGAGCAGGGTAATGCCATCGACATCGGGCATCCAGATGTCCAGCAGCACCAGATCCGGCCTGCGCTCGCGCAGTGCCCGGCGCGCGGCGTCACCGCTCTCGGCGGTGGCGACGCGGTATGCCTCGTCTTCAAGGATGTCCTTCACGACGCCGCGGATGTCCGGCTCGTCGTCGACCACCAGAATGTACGGGCCAGTCATACCTGGGTTCTCCTCGTTCGAGCCAGGGTTTCGGGAACGCATGCCCCCTTGCCGCTCGTCGCAGGCAGCGCCTGCGGGAGCCGTATCAGCAGGCAGCCGCCTCCGCCAGCGCGATTATGCGCGGAGATCATGCCGCCATGCTCTTCGATGATCTTCTTGACGATGGCCAGCCCCAGACCCGTCCCCTTGGTCTTGGTGGTGATGTAGGGCTCGAAATAGTGGCTCAGCAGCTCCTCGTCGAATCCCGGGCCATTGTCCTCGACGCTGATCTCCACGAACCAACAGTCTTGCTCCTCGCGCAGGCGGGTCGCCATGTCGATACGGCCACCGGGGCGCTCCGCGATCGCCTCTTGGGCATTCTTCACGAGATTATGAATGACCTGGCGCAGCCGCCCCGGATCGGCCTGGACCAAGGCACCCGGAGCGCCGAAGCTGACCGCCACCTCCGGCCCACCCTCGCCCGGAGCATACAGCTCCATGATATCCGATAGCAGCCGATCGATCTCCACGGGCTCCGGTCGCATCTGGGGGGGCTTGGCATAGTCCGAAAAGGCGTTGACCATCTCCTTCATCGCCTCCACCTGGTGCACGATCGTGTTCGTGGCCCGATCGAGCACCTTCGCCTCCGCTGCCGGCAGCCGCGCCAGATACTTGCGGCGCAAGCGCTCCGCGGCCAACTGGATCGGGGTCAGGGGATTCTTGATCTCGTGGGCCAAGCGGCGGGCGACTTCTCCCCATGCGGCATCGCGCTGGGCTTTGATGAGGGTGGTGATGTCGTCGAACACCAGCACGTGGCCGGCGCTTTCGTCTTGGGGCACCGACAGGGGGGTGCTCCGGCAGAGCAAGACCTGGCGTCCGTCGCTGCCGTAGAGGCTGAGCTCCTCGCGCCATTCCGACGCCGAGTCCTGCAGCGCGGGGCGCAACAGATCGACGAACTGCCGAACCTGGGCCGACGCCTCGCCCAGCTGCTCCAGTGGCGCCCCAAGAAACGGCTCCAGATCGAGCTTGAGAATCTGGTGGGCTGCCTGATTGGCGATGCGCAGCCGCAGATCGGCACTGAAGACCATCACACCCGACAGCAGTCGGCTCAGCACCGTCTGCAGATAGGCCCGTTGGGCCTCGACCTCCCGCTGGCTCCGGTCGGCTTCATCCCGCGCCAGGGCGATGCGTCGCGTCATGGTGTTGAATGATGCCACCAGAGAGCCGAGCTCATCGTGAGCGCGCGGCAGGGGCAGCTGCTGGTCGTAATGCCCGTCCGCAACGGCGCGGGTGCCTGCCGCGATATCCCGGATCGGCGCGACCAGACGCCGCGCAGAGGAAAACGCGGCCCAGACCGCGGACAACAGCGAGAACAGCAGCACCAGGGAGAGTGTCAGCGTGAAGCTGAACTTCAGGGACCCGCGCAGGAACGCCAGCTCCTTGTACCGGGTGTAGGCCTCCTGCACGCGCTCGGAGTACTGGGTGATCGGCGCCGAGGTCGTATAGAGGGCCTGTAGCATCAGGGGTCTACCGTCCGGATCGGCCACGACCACCCGGACCTGGAGCAGGTCCTCTTTGTCCCCCGGGGCCAGTCCGACGTAGTTCTCGCCGTTGCGCACCTGGTGGATTACGGTGCTGTGGGGCATGTCCGGCACGAGCTCCGCGGGACTCTCCAGGCTGCTCCCTATGATGTTTCCCGACGAATCCATGAGGGTCACTTGCTGGGCGCCGAAGCGGGTACGCAGCTCGCCGAGGCTCAGGGTCATCGCCGCCTCGGAAGCTCCCGAGACCTCGCTGATCATGCGCTCGGTCTGCCGAAGCAGCACGCGCTTGTGCAGGTCGAGGGAGGCCTGGGCCAGGGACAGGGCGTCGTTCATGGCCTGGTCGATCTGCACGTCGAACCAGCTGTCGATGCCCCGAAGCAGAAAAACCAGCGAATAGTAGTAGACAACCGTCACCGGGAGCACGGAGAGCAGCACGAACATGGCCACCATCCGGCCCGTCAGCCGCGATCCCGGCTCGCGCCGCCGGAATTGGCCGACGAGACGCACGAGATTGAACACGATCAGCACGACCAGGACCACTAGGCCGGCTACGCTGAACATCAGCAGCGGGATGAACAAGCGGCTGAGGGTCGCGGAGTTCTGCACGGCACTGCTCATGAGGTGCAGGACCACGAGCAGGGATGCCAGCAGCAGGAGCACCGGGAGGGCCCGGCGACGGAACGGGGTTACGGGGTCAGCCGCCATGACAGCCACCCGCTGCTGAGCTTCCAGGAGGACGACAGATAGGCGAGAGGGCGTAGCGGCAACGGCAACGCCTCGATGTCGAGCTCCGCCTTGAGCTCCACGAGATAGGTGTCGTCCGGGTTGAGGCGCTTGGCCTCGATCAGACGCAGCCCGTTGATTTCCCCCAGGGCGGCGAGGGCTGCTTCGCGCGTAACGAAATTGCGCCGCCGGCCTGAATCCAGATTAACGACATCGTAAAGCCCACTCAGCGCATGGTATCGGATGACATCACGCAACCTGTAATCGGCCTCGTCCTCCTGCCAGATCCAGGCGCCGGCGTTGCGAACCTGGATGTGGACCTCCATCGTCAGCGGCACGCCGTTGTCCAGCGCATCCGTCGCAGTCTCGCTCAGGCGGTAATCGATTTGGGCATCGAGCTTGTACACCCCATCGACGAGTCGCGTGGTGGCCCGCTCCACGGAGAAATCCGCGGCTCGCGCACCCAGGGTACAGAGGAGCAAGGCAAGGCCGAGCAGCCGCAAGGAGGGCAAGGATCGATGCAACGGCACGAGCTGGGGGCTCACCCGTCAGACCTTTTGCAGGCAGGCATAGTAGAAACCGTCCATCCCGTCGTCCCCGGGCAAAGTTTGACGCCCAACGGTCCGCACCTGCCCCCAGGGAGCCTGGATCGGCATTTCGCGGGCGTCGGCGGTTGCCCGCAGGAAGCGATCCACCTGCTGCTCGTTCTCCTCAGGGATCAGCGAGCAGGTCGCATATAACAGGATACCCCCCGGCTCCAGCAACGACCATACAGCCGCCAGCATCCTCGCCTGGGTGGCTGCCAAGGCCGCGATGTCCGCTGAGCGACGCAGCAGCTTGATGTCCGGGTGACGACGCATCACCCCGGTCGCCGAGCAGGGAGCGTCCAGGAGGATTCGGTCATAGCCTGGGCGGGCCCAGGATCCCGCAGGCCGCGCAGCGTCGCCGAGATACAGGACCGCGCTCAGGCCCAGGCGATCCAGGTTCTCCCGCACGCGCGCCAATCGCGGCCCGTCGATGTCGACCGCCACAACCTCCTGTAGCGCCGGCTCGGTCTCGAGGATGTGGCCGGTCTTCCCTCCCGGGGCGGCGCAGACGTCCAACACCCGCTGGCCGGGTCGCAGGTCCAGCAGAGCCGCGGCCAGCTGGGCGCCGGCGTCCTGCACCGAGACCACCCCATCCTGGAAGCCCGGGAGCCGCTGGACCGGGACCGCCTCCTGAAGCTCCAGGGCCACGGGCGAGGCCTGCGGCAAGCGTGACTTCAGGCCCAGGCGCTCCAGCTCGCACCGGTATTCGTCCCGGCTGACCCGGAGCTGGTTGACCCTCAGGGTCATCGGCGGGCGCTCGTTGCACGCCGACAGTACGGATTCCCACCGCCCCGGCCAGGCCTGGCGGATGCGCTCGACGAGCCATAGGGGATGCGCAAACCGGCCGTCGAGTCCCCGGTCCGCCCGGGCGACCTGCGCCTCGCGCTCCCGTAGAAACGTCCGCAGCACCCCATTTATCAGGCCCGACGCCCAGGGCTTGCCGAGGTCACGCGCCGCGTCCACCGTTTCGGCGACGGCCGCGTGGGGAACGATGCGGGTATAGATGAGCTGGTAGAGTCCGACGAGAAGGAGCGCGCGCAGATCGGCGTCGCGCGCCTTCAAAGGCCGTGCGAGGAGCCCGTCGAGTATCGCTCCAAGCCGCGGGTACCAGCGCGCCACACCGAAGCACAGCTCCTGAACCAGCGGGCGGTCGGCTTCCAGCACCAGCCCCAATCCGGCGGGGAGCGCTTCGGACAGGGATCGACCGACCCCGATGTCTCGCACTATGCCCGCGGCGATCGCACGGGCGCGGGCGCCCGGGCCCAGCTCAGCCAAACAGCGCCCCCGTGACCGAGTGGGCGTTGACGAAGTCCTGCGCGCCCATCGCCCGTTTTCCGGGCAGCTGTAGCTCCAGGATGCGCAACACACCTCGTCCTGCGGCGACATCGATCCCCTCGCGCGACGCAGCGACCACCCGGCCGGGCGTGCCCTCCCCGGCAGCCCCCGGGAGATGCCGGGCGCGCCATATCCGCAGCGTCGTCCCCTGCCAGAGCGTGTGGGCAACGGGCCAGGGATTGAAGGCACGCACCTGCAGCTCGAGCTCGCGTGCAGACCGCCCCCAGTCCATCTGGGCCTCCTCCTTGGTCAGCTTGGTCGCATAGGTGGCCTCGGCGTCATCCTGGGCCCGCGGCTGGACGCTGCCGTCGGCGATACCGGGCAGGGCCGCCATCAGCGCCTCGGCACCCAACAGGGACAGACGATCGTGCAGATCCCCGCCCGTGTCCTCCGCAGCGATCAGGCAGTCCCGGATCAACAGCATCGGGCCGGTGTCCAGACTTGCCTCCATGCGCATGATGGTGACCCCGGTCCGGGTGTCCCCGGCCAACAGGGCGCGCTGGATCGGCGCGGCACCACGCCAGCGCGGCAGCAAAGAGGCGTGGATGTTGATGCAGCCCAGACGCGGTACGTCGAGCACTCGTTGCGGCAGCAGCAGCCCGTAGGCCACCACCACCATCAGGTCCGGCGCGAGGCCTTGGAGCTGCGCGATCTCGGTTTCGCCCCGGAGGCTCACGGGCTGATAGACCGGCAGATCATGGGCTTGAGCGAGCTGTTTGATCGGGCTCGCGAGCAGATTGCGGCCACGTCCGGCGGGCCGATCCGGCTGGGTATACACGCCGAGGACCCGGTGTCGCGAAGCCAGCAACGCTCGCAGGGCGGGCACGGAGAACTCGGGGGTACCGGCAAACACGATATCGAGCGGCTCGCTCATCGGGGATCCAGGATAGCGGGCCGCGCAACGGCCGTGGATTAGGCAGACTGGGAACCCGGTCGCAGCGCGACCGCTGGCCCCCTCTCATAATCGGGCCGAACCACCCTAAATGGCGCGGCTAGCGGCAACCTCAGGCCTGGCCGGGCCCTGACGGCCCTCCTTCTCGAGCTTCTTGCGGATCCGCTGGCGCTTGAGACTGGAGAGGTAATCGACGAAGAGCTTGCCATCCAGATGGTCGATCTCGTGTTGGATGCACACCGCCAGAAGCCCGTCGGCCCACTGCTCGAAGACATTTCCGTCGCGATCGAGGGCGCGGATGCGGACCCGCTCGGCACGCATCACGGTCTCGTAGACCCCCGGCACGGAAAGACAGCCCTCGTCCATCTGCTCTTCCCCCTCACGGTCCAGGATCTCCGGGTTGATCAGGCAGAGGGAAGCGGTGTGGTCCTCCGAGGTGTCGACCACGATGACGCGCCTGTGCACGTTCACCTGGGTCGCCGCCAGGCCGATGCCCGGAGCGGTGTACATGGTCTCGAACATGTCGTCAACCAACTGGCGCACCTCCTGGGTGACCTCAGTGACAAGCGAGGCCTTGGTACGCAAACGCGGATCGGGATAATGCAGGATGTCCAGGATTGCCATCAGGGTCTGCCAGATCTATAGCATTGATGCAAGATGATGCGCTAAATTAATGATCATACAGGAATCTGAGTCAACGCATTGACTTGAAGACCTGTACTTTTGGGCTACACTGCAGCCTATCTTCACCCAAAGGGGCCAACATGGGAAAGTCTAGCCGGAAGCTCGCAGGGCTCATCATCGGACTGCTGCTCGCGTCTGTGGTTTCCGCCGCCGGGCGCGTCGAGCTGAACCCCTCCCATCCCGACCGCTATACCGTCGTTAAGGGAGATACGCTCTGGGGCATCGCCGGGCGCTTCCTGCGACAGCCTTGGCTCTGGCCCGAAATTTGGCATGTTAATCCGCAGATCAAGAATCCGCACCTGATCTATCCGGGCGACACCCTGGTGCTTACTTACGCCGACGGGCGCCCGATCCTGTCCCTGATCCGCGGCCGCTATGAGGTCAAGCTTTCTCCGAAGATCCGATCCACACCCCTGGCGAGCGCGATTCCGGCCATTCCCGTCGACGCCATACAGCAGTTTCTCAGCCGCCCGTACGTGGTCGGACGCGGTGAGCTCGGCGACGCCCCTTACATCGTCGCCCATGCCGACGAGCACGTCATCGGAGGAGCGGGCAACCGCATCTATGTGCGAGCCATCCGGACCGACGAGCACACGCGCTTCGACGTCGTCCGCCCAGGGCCGGCTTACCGGGATGCGGACACCGGGGCCTTCCTCGGCTACCAGGCCCTCTACATCGGCGAGGCCGAGCTGCAACGCACCGGCGACCCGGCCACCCTGGAGCTCCTGCGCACCACGCAGGAAACCCGCGAGGGGGACCGCCTGATCCCGGTGTCCGACGCCCAACCACTGGTGACGTTCTTCCCAAAGGCCCCCGACCAGCAGGTCCGAGGGTCCATCATCGGGGTGCTCGGAGGCATCACGGAGATCGGGCAGTTCAACGTGGTCGCCCTCGACCGTGGCGCAGAGGCCGGCTTGGCGCCGGGCGACGTCCTCGCCATCGAGAGCCGTGGGGAGACGATCAAGGACACGGTCACCCCCTCGCGACACAAGCGCGTTACGCTCCCTGACGAGCAGGCGGGGCACCTCATGGTATTTCGGACCTTCCCACGGGTGAGCTTCGCGCTGGTGATGGATGCGATCCGCGCCATCCACGTCCGCGACCGGGTCCACAACCCCTGATCGGGGGCCCGCGGAAGGCGGGCCCCGCGTCATGGAAGACAGCGTCGATGTTCCGGAGCTGCGGGCCTGGCTTGCCCTCGTCCACGCCCCCGGAGTCGGTGCAGGGATTGGGCGCCGGCTGACCGAGGCGGGCATTCCGGCGCAGTCTCTGACGGCAGGGCAGGATCACCAGCTCGACTCCCTGGGTGTCCCCAGTGCCGCCCGACAATATCTGCGCACGGGCCGGTGGCCAGAGGTCGATGCCGATCTGGCCTGGCTGGGCGCCGGGCCGGATCGCCACCTGATCACCCTGGCCGATCACCGCTACCCCAGACCCCTTGCGCAGATACCCGACCCCCCGCTGGCGCTGTTCGTGCAGGGACAGTACGCCGTGCTCGCCGATCCCCAGATCTCAATCGTCGGCTCGCGCAATCCCACCGCCGGCGGCCGGGACAACGCGTGTGCCTTCGCCGGCGCCCTGGCCCGCGCCGGCCTCACGATCACCAGCGGCCTGGCGTCTGGGATAGACGCCGCGGCACACCGGGGGGCATTGGGAGCGGGAGGGACCACCCTGGCGGTGCTCGGCACTGGTCCGGATCGGGTCTACCCCGCTTCGCACCTTGAGCTGGCGCGTCAGATCGCGCGTCAGGGCGCGCTGGTCTCTGAATTTCCGCCCGGCACCGGGGTACGACCCGGGCACTTTCCCCGGCGCAACCGCCTGATCAGCGGCCTCAGTCTCGGCGTTCTGGTCGTCGAGGCGACACTGCGCAGCGGGTCGCTGATCACGGCGAAGCTCGCTGCCGAGCAGGGCCGCGAGGTGTTTGCCATCCCGGGGTCGATCCACAATCCCCTGGCGCGGGGCTGCCACCAGCTCATCCGCCAAGGCGCCAAGCTGGTCGAGACCGCGCAGGACGTGCTGGCCGAGCTGGGGCCCCAGATCGGCCCCCTGGAGCCTGCCTCGGACGCCCAGGACCCTGAGGGCACTCGGGACAGGGGCGAAGGGCCCGACGACGACTACCGGAGACTGCTGGACAGCCTCGGATTCGACCCGGTACCGGTCGATGTGCTGGTCGCGCGCACGGGACTCGCAGCCCAGACGGTCGCCTCCATGCTTCTTTTGCTGGAGCTGCAGGGTCATGTATCATCGATCCCAGGTGGACGGTATGCGCGCGCCACCCGGCCTTGAATCCGACTCGGACGGGGGAGTCAGGGCCCTAGGCGGCCGGCGGGTCCCGAACCGGACAGCAGAGCGATGAACGAGACCATGGTGGATGTGCTCATCTACCTCTACGAGAACTACATGGATGCAGACGCGGGGCCGCCCGCGGACCAGCGAGAGCTTCGCGAGGAGCTCACCATGGCGGGGTTTCCCAGCGTAGAGGTCGACAAGGCAATCCGCTGGCTCGACGAGCTGGCAGTCCAGCAACAGTGCGACGCCCCTCGCGGGCGGTCGCGCCATTCCCACCGGATCTTCAGCCAGGACGAGATGCATCGGCTGGATACCGGCTGCCGCGGGCTCCTGCTCTATCTGGAGCAGAACGGGATTCTGGACCCGATCAGCCGCGAGCTGGTCATTGACCGCGCGCTGGCACTGGATGCGTCCATCCTCAGCGAGGAAGAGATCAAGTGGATCGTGCTGCTGGTGCTCATGAGCCAGCCCGGCCGGGAGATGGCCTTCGCCCAGATGGAGGACATCATCTACAGCGAAGACCCCGTGTTTCTCCACTGATCGGCTTCGGCGGAGCCCCGTGTGCGGGGGCGAAGCCACCGGGCTCCTTGACAGCGCCCTCGTCCCCCATTATTGACTTGCAAAACGCGCGGACCCGCTCGAAAGGCGGGTCCGAACTGCTGCTGAAGCGCCAATCATGAATCTGGTAATCGTCGAATCGCCGGCCAAAGCCAAGACGATCAAGAAGTACCTGGGCAAGGACTTCGAGGTCCTGGCCTCCTATGGGCACGTACGCGATCTCGTTCCCAAGGAAGGCGCCGTAGAGCCCGAGCGCGACTTCGACATGCACTACCAGCCCATAGAGCGTAGCGAGCGCCACGTCGCCACCATTGCCAAGACCCTCCGTCAGGCCGACGCCCTGTATCTCGCGACCGACCCGGATCGCGAGGGCGAGGCCATCTCCTGGCACCTGCTTCAGCTGCTGCAGGAGCGCCGGGCGCTGAGCCAGAAGCCGGTGCATCGGGTGGTCTTCAACGAGATCACCAGACGGGCAGTCAACGACGCCATCGCGCATCCCCGCGAGATCTCGATGGACTTGGTCAATGCCCAGCAGGCGCGCCGGGCATTGGACTACCTGGTCGGCTTCAATCTCTCACCGCTGCTCTGGAAGAAGGTGCGCCGGGGCCTCTCGGCGGGAAGGGTGCAGAGTCCCGCGCTGCGGCTGATCGTCGAGCGCGAGCTCGAGATAGAGGCCTTCCGCGAGCGTGAGTACTGGACCATCGAGGCGGATGCCGGAAAGGCAGGGCGCGCCTTCACGGCAAAGCTCATCCAGTTCGCGGGCGAGAAGCTCGAGCAGTTCAGCATCACCGACGCGGAGCGCGCCGGCACGGTTCAACGCGCCCTGGAGACTGCGGCGGGCGGGACCCTGCTGGTCGAGAAGGTCGAGAAGAAACAGCGCAAGCGCAACCCAGCTCCGCCGTTCACCACCTCGACCTTGCAGCAGGAGGCGGCGCGCAAGCTGGGCTTTACCGCTCAACGCACCATGCGCACCGCCCAACAGCTCTACGAGGGGGTGGACACCGGCGCGGGGGCGGTCGGCCTGATCACCTACATGCGCACCGACTCGGTGAACCTCGCCCAGGAAGCCATCGAGGAGATCCGTGGCCTGATCCGCAAGCGCTTCGGCGAAGCCGCCTGTCCCGAACAGCCCCGGTACTACAAGACCAAGGCGAAGAACGCCCAGGAGGCCCATGAGGCCATCAGACCGACCGCGGTGGAACGCCTTCCGGATGGGCTTACGGGCTATCTGTCGCGCGACCAGCATCGCCTCTACGAGCTGATCTGGAAGCGCACGGTCGCCTGCCAGATGAATCATGCAACCATCGACACGGTCTCGGCGGATCTGGGGTGCGGTCCCGGGAACCGCTTCCGCGCGACCGGCAGCACCATCCGCGATCCGGGCTTCATCGCCGTCTACCAGGAAGGACGGGACGATGCGCCCGAAAACGAGGGTGAAGGGGAGACCCAGCTGCCTCCATTGACCGAGGGCGAGCGGGTCCAGCTCACCACCATCCGCAGCGAGCAGCACTTCACCGAACCGCCGCCGCGCTACACCGAGGCTAGTCTGGTCAAGGTTCTGGAAGAGTTCGGCATCGGGCGCCCATCGACCTACGCGGCCATCATCTCCACACTCCAGGAGCGCGACTACGTGCGCCTGGAGAAGAAGCGCTTTTACCCGACCGACGTAGGGCGGGTAGTCAACCGATTTCTGACCGAGTACTTCAGCCAGTACGTGGACTACGACTTCACGGCACGGCTTGAGGACGAGCTAGACGCCGTCTCGCGGGGAGAGGAGGACTGGAAGCCGCTGCTTCGGCAGTTCTGGACGCCCTTCAAAGAACGGATCGAGCACACACACGCCCACGTCAAGCGCAGCGATGTCACCCACGAGGCGCTCGACGAGGCCTGCCCCGAGTGCGGCGGCCAGCTGTCCATCCGGCTCGGGCGTCATGGGCGATTCGTGGGCTGCACCAATTACCCCGAGTGCACCTACACCCGGGACCTCAACGCGGAAAAGAAAGAGGCGCCCGAGGCCGCACCGGTGCTCGAAGGCCGCTCTTGCCCCAAGTGCGGCTCGGCCCTGGTCGTCAAGGACGGGCGGTATGGAAAGTTCATCGGCTGCAGCGCCTACCCCAAGTGTGCCCATATCGAGCCGCTGGAACGGCCGGTCGACACTGGCGTCGGCTGTCCCAAGTGCGGCAAGGGCACCCTGGTCCGGCGCAAGTCCCGTCGCGACAAGATCTTCTACTCCTGCTCCACCTATCCGACCTGCGACTACGCCGTCTGGAACGAGCCTGTCGCCGAGCCCTGCCCGAGCTGCGGCTGGCCCATTCTGACCCTGAAGACCACCCGACGTCGGGGTACCCAGAAGGTCTGCCCCCAGGCGGACTGCTCCTACGTCCAGGACGTACCTGAGAGCAACGCCGGCTGATGATCTCAGGCATGCCGCGGTAGCCCGAGCCTCGGCTTTGGGGTAAGGTCCGCCGTCTGCACAACGGACCGGAAAGCGACCCATGAGCAAAACCTTTGCCGCGATCCTGATGGGCTCTGACTCGGACCTGCCTGTGATGCAGGCCACGATCGACGTGCTCGGCGCCCTGCACGTCCCCTTTGAGGTCAAGATCACGTCGGCGCACCGCACCCCTGCCGCCACCCATGCCTACGTCAAGGACGCCGACGGGCGCGGCTGCGCCGTGTTCATCGCGGCGGCCGGCCTGGCGGCCCACCTCGCCGGCACGGTGGCAGGCCTGACCCTGAAGCCCGTCATCGGCGTCCCGCTGGACGCCGGGCCGCTGAACGGCATGGACTCCCTCTTGTCGACCGTTCAGATGCCTGGCGGCATTCCGGTCGCCTGCGTCGCGATCGGCAAAGCGGGCGCCAAGAATGCGGCGTACCTGGCCGCCCAGATCCTCGCCCTGTGCGACCGAGACCTCGCCGAGCGGCTGGGGGCCGAGCGCCAGGCCAATGCCGAGGCCGTGCTGGCCAAGGACGCGGAGCTGCAGTCGCGTCTGGGCGCCTGATCTGGCGTGATCGGGGGCACTCAGCCGATCCAGCCCTGGCATCTGCGTGAGGCCGCGCGCTGCATCCGCGGCGGGGGCTTGGTCGCCTACCCGACCGAGGCCGTCTACGGCCTGGGCTGTGATCCTCTCGACCGCGCTGCGGTCGCGCGGCTGCTCGTGCTGAAGAGGCGGCGGTTGGCCAAGGGGCTGATCCTTATCGCCGCGGACTTCGAGCAGCTGCGTCCTTTCGTCCGACCCCTCGCGCCGGCGAGGATGGCCCAGGTGCTCACCGGCTGGCCCGGACCCGACACCTGGGTGCTCCCGGCGGCCGACGCAGTCCCGACCTGGCTGCGCGGCGCCCACGACACGCTGGCGGTGCGCGTCACCGCCCATCCGGTGGCCGCTGCCCTGTGTCGCGCCTGCGCTCGCGCGCTGGTGTCGACCAGCGCCAATCCGAGCGGCCACCCCCCGGCGCGTACACCCCTCCAGGTGCGCCAGCGCCTCCCGGGACTCGACTATATCCTGCACGCCCCCCTGGGCGGCGCGCCGAGACCGAGCACGATCCGGGACGGACTGACCGGGAAGGTCCTCCGGGATTGAGCCGGACCGATCATCGGGCCAGCGGGCACCTGGGCTCCCGGAAGGCAGGCGATTCTGACAGACTACGGACCATCTCAAAATGCGCGGCGACCGCGACGATTTCGGCCCAGGGCCCCCGCGCCGGCCGGGCGAATCCGGCCAGGAGACAGAATCCCGATGAGTGACAGCCCCGACATCGCACAGGTCAAGACGTATCTCCTGGCGCTTCAGGACCGGATCTGCGAGGCCCTGGAGAGGGAGGACGGCGGCGCGGGGTTCCGGGAAGACAGCTGGGAGCGCCCCGCGGGCGGGGGCGGCCGATCCCGCGTCATGGAGGAGGGCGCTGTCTTCGAGAAGGCCGGGATCAACTTTTCCGACGTACACGGGAATTCCCTCCCATCGTCGGCAACGGCCCAGCGCCCGGAGCTCGCCGGGCGATCCTTTCAGGCCATGGGGGTCTCACTGGTCATTCACCCGCGCAATCCGTTCGTGCCAACCTCCCACGCCAACGTGCGCTTCTTCCTCGCGGAAAAGCCTGGCGCTGCGCCGGTCTGGTGGTTCGGCGGCGGGTTCGACCTGACCCCCTACTACGGGTTCGAGGAGGACGCCAGGCACTGGCATCTCGTGGCGCATGAGGCCTGCCGGCCGTTCGGCGACGACGTCTACCCGCGCCATAAGCGCTGGTGCGATGAGTACTTCTTCCTGAAACACCGCGGAGAGCCCCGGGGGGTGGGCGGCCTGTTCTTCGACGACCTCAACTCCGGGGGATTCGACCACTGCTTCGCCTTTACGCGCAGCGTCGGCGACCATTTCCTGCCGGCATACCTGCCGATCGTCCAGCGCCGCCGCTCGATCGCTTACGGCGAGCGCGAGCGCGACTTTCAAGCCTACCGACGGGGCCGCTATGTGGAGTTCAATCTGGTCTACGACCGCGGGACCCTGTTCGGGCTGCAGTCAGGCGGACGGACCGAATCGATCCTCATGTCGCTCCCTCCGATCGTGAAATGGCGCTATGCCTGGCACCCCGAGCCGGGCACGGCGGAGGCACGCCTGTACACCGAGTTCCTGCGCGCCCGTGACTGGATCGAAGGGTAGCTAGGCCGCCGCCCGCCTGACCGGACCCATGAGAGACCCGACGTCGGCCGAGCCTTCGTGCCGTTCGTTCAGCGAGGCGATCCTGCGGATCAGACCATCCAAACCCTGGGCTCGCAGGACCTCTCGAAACTGATTGCGGTAGTTCACCACCAGGCTCACCCCATCGATGACAACGTCGTAGGCTTTCCAGCCCTCGGCATCGCGCCTCATCCGATAGTCCACGTGAATCGGCGGACCGCCCGGGTGTGCCACCTCAGTCCTCACCACGACGTCGTTGTCGGCCGGAGAGATCTTCATGGGCGCGAAATGCACCTCCCAGGACTCGAAGTCCAGAAAAGCCTTCGCATAGCTACGTATCAGAAGCCGTTTGAACTGTTCGGAGAAGGCGGACTTCTGCTGGGGAGTGGCGATGCCCCAATGCCGACCCAGCACGAGGCTGGACACCATGGAGAAATCCACTCGGGGCCCAACGATCTCGTTCGCCTTTGCGTAGACATAGCGCGGGTTCTGCTTCAACCGCATGCGGTCGGCCCGAACCACTTTTTGCAGCTCATCGGAAGTCTCCTTGATGACCTGCTCCGGGGCGGCAAGCCCGGCCGCCGCCGACACCCCCGGCGCGAGCCCGCTCAGCACGAGCAGCCCCAGAACCGCGCCCAATGACGACACCCGCCGTATGACCATGAGATCAACCTCCGCAATACCTTTCTCAATATCCCCGTATCCCGGCGCACAACAGCGATTTCGCGGCCTGTGCCCTGAAACGCCTCTCACACCAGGTTGGACCGTCTCCGGAGCCACGATGTTACAGCCGCAGCCGGCCGCCGCGATCCGTCCGGCGGCGAAACGCGTAAGACATCACGCCCCGAGAGCCTGCGCCAGGTGCTCTTGCAGGAACTCCCTCAACCAGGGCGTGGGGCGCGCACCACTGAATCGCGCCAGCTCTACCCCTTGGTGGAAAAGAACGACCGTCGGAAAGCCGCGCACCCGGTAGTGGCCGGCCACGCGCATGTTGTCGTCGACCTCCAGCTTGGCGAGCAGGACACGCCCCCCGTGCTCGTCGACCACCCGGTGCAGATGCGGCGCCAAAGCCAGGCATGGCGCACACCACTCGGCCCAGAAATCCACTAACACAGGATGGATATGCGACGCATCCAGGACCCGCTGCTGGAAGTGCTCCTCGTCCACGTCGAAGATGGCGCCGGACGCCGGCTCGATCTGTCTCATTAGTGCTTAGCGATCTTTCCGAAAGCGCCCTTCCCGCAAGCCGGAAACAGGGCGGCTCCCACCCCGGGGCGCCATGGCGCGCGGAGTATACCAGGGAGTCGCCGCTCCTTTAAGATGACGGTGAACATCGATTTGCGGATCCACGTTGGGCAGTGAAACAGAGAGGCCAGATATCGCACTCTTGGCTCCAGCACCGGCATACCCTTGCGCTTTTAGCGCTTTCCTTCGGTTTCAGCCGGTTACGGCGACCGAACCGGCCGGGATAACCCTCTGCCGCGCGCCGGCGCGTAAGAACCCACGGGCTCGAGGGCCAGTGAAACACCCCAGAGCGACCCGGGCCCCGGCCATGCGCGTTGGCCCGCCGAGGCCCCTGAGGTATCTTTAGGCGGCTCAGTGCCGCCGTCCGGGAGAGAGAGTCATGTCGTGTCCACTGGATTTCAAGGGGTCGTTCCCCGCCACCCGCATGCGACGCATGCGCCGGGACGACTTCTCCCGTCGGCTGATGCGCGAAACCGTTCTGACTCCGGGCGATCTGATCCTCCCGGTCTTCGTGCTCGAGGGTGAGGCGCGTCGCGAGCCGGTGGGCTCGATGCCGGGGGTGGAACGCCTGAGCATCGACCTGCTGGTCAAAGAGGCGGGCGAGGCCCAGGGGCTCGGCGTACCCGCGGTGGCGTTGTTTCCGGTCACCCCACCCGAGGCCAAGAGCGAGGACGCCCGGGAGGCCTACAACCCCGACGGGCTGGCGCAGCGCGCCGTGCGGGCGCTCAAGGAGGCACTTCCTGACCTGGGGGTGATCACCGACGTCGCCCTGGACCCGTTCACGACCCACGGACAGGACGGACTCATCGACGCCAACGGCTACGTCGTCAACGACGAGACCGTGGAGGTGCTGGTTCTCCAGGGACTCTCACACGCCGAGGCCGGGGCCGACGTGGTCGCCCCCTCCGACATGATGGACGGGCGCATCGGGGCGCTGCGCGCGGCGCTGGAATCCGAAGGACACATCCTCACGCGCATACTGGCCTACTCCGCCAAGTATGCCTCCAGCTATTACGGGCCCTTCCGCGACGCAGTGGGGTCGGCCGCCAACCTGGGTAAAGGCAACAAGTACACCTATCAGCAGGACCCGGCCAACAGCGACGAGGCGCTCCGGGAGGTGTCCCTCGACCTGCAAGAAGGCGCCGATATGGTGATGGTGAAGCCGGGGATGCCCTATTTGGACATAGTCCGGCGGGTCAAGGATCGGTTCGGCGCCCCTACGTTCGTCTATCAGGTCAGCGGCGAGTACGCTATGCACAAAGCAGCGGCCCTCAACGGCTGGCTGGACGAGCGCACCGTGGTCATGGAGTCGCTGCTCTGCATCAAGCGCGCCGGGGCCGACGGCATCCTGACCTACTTCGCCAAACAAGCCGCCCTCTGGCTGAACGAATAGGGATGGAGGGCAAAGAAGGGGGCCGATGGCCCCGTTTTCCATCCACCAGCAACCACCGCCTGCCCAAATGACCGATAGATACGCCGTCATCGGCAACCCCATAGAGCACAGCAAGTCCCCGCAGATCCACGCGGCGTTCGCCGCCGAGACCGGGCAGGACATCGCTTACGAGCGCATCCTCGGGACCGACTTCAAGCGCGACGTCTGCCGGTTCGTCACCGAGGGCGGGCTCGGCCTGAACGTGACAGTGCCGTTCAAGGAAGACGCCTGGCGGCTGGTCGACGAGCACAGCGATCGGGCCGAAGATGCGGGCGCCGCCAACACCATCGTCGTCCTCGAACAGGAGCGCATGCGGGGCGACAACACCGACGGCGTAGGCCTGGTGCGCGACCTGAGCGACAACCACGGCTTCGCCTTCGCCGGCAAGCGGCTGCTCGTGCTAGGCGCCGGGGGAGCGGTGCGCGGCATCCTACGCCCGCTGCTGGAGGCCCTGCCCGCGGAGCTGGTCGTCGCCAACCGCACCACACCCAAGTCCGTGGAGCTCGCCAAGCGGTTCCGAGCCCTCGGACCCGTGTCGGGCTGCGGGCTGGAGGCCCTGTCCGGGCGGCGCTTCGATCTCATCATCAATGCCACAGCGGCCGGGCTGAACGGACGCGTGCCCCCGATCCCGGACGACTGCCTGGCCCGCGACGGCTGGACCTACGACCTGATGTACGGCGATGAGCCCACCGCATTCATGCTCTGGGGCCGCAAGCATGGGGCGGCGCAAGCGCTCGACGGCCTGGGCATGCTCGTGGAGCAGGCGGCGGAGTCCTTCTACCTCTGGCGAGGCGTGCGGCCCGACACGGCCCCGGTAATCAGGGCATTGTCCGCCGGTACGCTTTGAGGGGGCACAGAGAAAGCTTCCCCCCGCCATCGCGCGGGTTGTCATCGATGGTCAGGGACCGGACAATCGCGCAGAGACATTGCGCTCCCCCCAGACACGACCGACCCCGATAACCATGAATAACCCCGACTGGACCGCCCGGCAGGCCGAGAAATCCCTGCAGCGGCTGCTTCCACGCCTGGAGGCCCGCTATACGGGCCAGACCGAGCCGAGCGAATGGCTGGGATTCCGGGAGCGGCTGCAGCGGCATTTCCCGAAGCTCTTCGAGCACCTGCATCGGCTCTACGGCCACCACTACGACTTCTTCTACCACCTTGAGAGCATCCTCTGCTCGGCCACCCAGATGTGGCTCGCGCGGCCGGCCGAGCTGCGCGCCCTGGATGCCCGGCGCGAGACCGATCCGCACTGGTACCAGTCGCAGCGGATGGTGGGCGCCATGTGCTACGTGGACCTCTTCGCCGGCGACCTCGCGGGCCTGGGGGAGCGCATCCCCTATCTGACGGAGCTCGCGATCAACTACCTGCACCTGATGCCGGTGTTCAGGGTGCCCGAGGGCGACAGCGACGGGGGCTATGCGGTCACGACCTACCGCGAGGTCCGTCCCGAGCTGGGGACCATGGACGATCTCGGGCGTCTGGCGGCCGAGCTGCGCCGCCACGGCATCTCGCTGTGCCTGGATTTCATCTTCAATCACACCGCCGACGACCACGAGTGGGCGCGCAACGCCATGGACGGCGATCTCGACTACCAGGAATACTACCGCATGTTCCCGGACCGGGAGCTGCCCGACGCCTACGAGCGCAGCACCGCCCCGATCTTCCCGGAGGATCACCCCGGCGCCTTCACCTACCGTACCCGCCTGCGAAAGTGGATCTGGACGAGCTTTCACAACTACCAGTGGGACCTCAACTACGAGAACCCGGTGGTGTTCAGCCGGATGCTGGAGGAGATGCTGTTCCTGGCCAACCAGGGGGTGGAAATCCTACGCCTGGACGCCGTCGCCTTCATCTGGAAGAAGCTCGGCACCAGCTGCCAGAACCTGCCCGAGGCGCACCTGATCATCCGCGCGTTCAACGCCCTGGTTCGCATCGCCGCCCCGGCGACAGTGTTCAAATCCGAGGCCATCGTGCACCCGGACGAGGTCAAGCGGTACATCAGCGAAGAGGAGTGCCAGCTCTCCTACAACCCCCAGCTCATGGCGCTGCTCTGGAGCACGCTCGCGACCCGCGACGTCAAGCTCCTGAGCTACTCCCTGAAACGGGGCTTCGCGATCGCCCCGGGCTGCGCCTGGGTCAATTACGCCCGCTGTCACGACGACATCGGCTGGGGCTTCTCGGACGACGACGCCGTCGCCGTGGATGTGGACCCCAAAGGCCACCGGCGGTTCCTCACCAGCTTCTACAGCGGGCGGTTCGAGGGCAGCTTCGCCCGGGGCATGCCGTTCCAGGAGAATCCGGCCACGGGGGAGGCCCGCATCTCGGGCACCTGCGCATCGCTAACCGGCCTGGAGAAGGGCATCCAGGCGAACGACGAGCAGGAGATCGACCTGGCGATCCGGCGCATCCTGCTGTTGCACGGCATCATCATGACCATCGGCGGCGTGCCGCTGATCTACCTGGGAGACGAGATCGGCACCCTCAACGATTACGCCTACGATCAGGACCCCGACAAGGTCGGCGACACCCGCTGGATCCACCGCTCGGGCTTCGACTGGGAGCGCGCCGAGCGCCGGCGTGACCCCGAGACCGTGGAAGGCCGCATCTACCAGGGGCTGCTGCACCTGATCCAGATCCGGCAGCAGAACCTCGCCTTCACGCGGGCCGAAACCGAGTTCGTGGACACCGGCAACGACCACGTCTTCGCCTATTTTCGCAGCGACGCCTCGCACACGGTGCTGGTGCTCGCCAACTTCAAGGATAGGGCGCAGAAGCTCGATGCCCGGCGGCTTCGCATGCTCGGGCTGAGAAAGACGGTCGCCGACCAGGTCGCGGGCCGCACGATCGTGGCGACCCACGAGCTGGAGCTCGAGCCCTATCAGCTCATGGTGCTCGCCGGCGCGCGTTGACCCCGCAGAGCGCCCTTCAGCCGTGCCGTACCTGTTCGGCGGCTTTGCCCTAGCAGCGAACCGGGACCCCCGGGGTCCCAAGAGAGAGGACTCCATGAACAAGCTCGATCAACTCAAGACCATGACGACGGTGGTAGCCGACACGGGCGATATCGACTCCATCGCCCGCTACCAACCAACCGACGCCACCACCAATCCGTCGCTCCTGTTCAAGGCCGCCCAGCAGCCTCAATACCGGGATCTGCTCGACGACGCCGTCACCTACGCCCGCTCGCGCAGCAACCGTATCGAGCAGCAGACCCGGGATATGATGGACAAGCTGTTCGTGAACTTCGGCGCGCGCATCCTCCAGATAGTCCCGGGACGGGTTTCCACGGAGGTCGACGCCCGCCTGTCGTTCGACACCGAGGCGACGATTGCGCGGGCCGAGCACATCATGGGCCTTTACGCCGACGTGGGCGTGGGCCCGGAGCGCATCCTGATCAAGGTCGCCTCGACCTGGGAAGGCATCAGGGCCGCCGAGCGCCTGGAACGCCAGGGCATTCATTGCAACCTCACCCTGATGTTCAGCCTTGGCCAGGCGGTGGCGAGCGCCGAGGCCGGGGCCACGCTCATCTCGCCGTTCGTCGGCAGGATCATGGACTGGTACCGCAAGGCCGAGGCGCACGACGCGTATGCCCCGGCGGAGGACCCCGGGGTACGCTCGGTCGGGCGGATCTACGACTACTTCAAGCACTACGGCTACGCGACCGTCGTGATGGGCGCCAGCTTTCGCAACACCGGCGAGATCCTGGAGCTGGCCGGGTGCGACTACCTCACGATCGCCCCCAACCTGATGGAGGAGCTGCGCGGGACCGAGGGCGAGGTGCCCCGCAAGCTCGATCCGGAAGCCGCCAAGGCGTCGACCATCCCCCGCCTGGAGCTGAGCGAGAGCGCCTTCCGCTGGGGGCTCAACGAAGATGCCATGGCCACCGAGAAGCTGGCCGAGGGCATCCGCAGCTTCGCGGCCGATACCCGCAAGCTCGAGGATTTTGCCTGCCAGGCCTGCGGGCAGGGACACTGAGCCCGCAGACCCCGTCTTCTAAGCAGTGGGGCAATTGAGGTTCCCCACGCCAACCAAAGACGCAGTAATGATACTGACTATGCTCAACTGGGGGTCGGGCCGAGCCAGAGCGAGGGCGAGCTGATGGGCACACTGGTGGCACAAAGGCACAGGTTCAGCGTCGAGGAATATCACCGGATGGGCCTTGCCGGTCTGTTCGCCGAGGACGATCGTGTCGAGCTGATAGAGGGGGAGATCATCGATATGGTGCCGATCGGAGGGCCCCATGTTTTTCTGGTGAACCGCCTTAATCGGTTTTTTGTTCGATGTGGCGGCGACCAGGTGGTGGTCAGCGTGCAGAACCCGATACGTTTATCCAACCACACCGAGCCCGAGCCCGATTTAGTGCTTCTGGATCCCCGGCTCATCTTGTCGTCCGAGGTCCCCGCAGCCAAGGCGGCCCTGCTCGTGATCGAGGTCGCCGCAAGCAGCCTGGATTACGATCGGACGGTCAAGGCGCGGCTCTATGGCCAAGCCGGCATCCCGGAGTATTGGCTGCTCGACGTAGAGCAAAGGAGGCTGGAGCGCTACAGCGAGCCCAGCCCACAGGGCTACAGGGAGACCCGGCTGTTCTTGGAAGGGGAGCCGCTAGGCTGCGCGCGATTGCCCGATTGCATGCTCGACCTGGGTGACCTCTTGGAGGGACTATAGAAGATCTCGTCCTTTGATGACCAGAGCGACCATCGGCGTCCTTGCCCGCAAGGTCGACAGGCGACAGATCTATTTTTCCCCGTTCTTGTGTACTTGCCTAGACCAATGGGTGCTACAAGGCGGGACCTGACCCCGGATCCCGGGATCCCGGATCCCCGAGGATGCTGGGCCCGCCAACGTGCTCTCGCCAGGCCGCGGAAAGGCGGCGGAGGGAGCGGCTCCTGTTCCCGCCGTCACCTTTCCTGCTTGCCTGGCTCCTCTTGAAGGGCGGGTAAGGGCCATTTCACGGAATACACTGCAAATATTCTGTATGGTCCGGGCTCGGTATTCCTGAATCGCCCTTGTTCCAGCATTGTCTTCGCCCGTTCAAACGAAGAGAGCAGACAGTGCCGGTTTGTCCCCAGTTCGGACGCCAAGGCGTTGCACGATAGCGGTGAGCATTCCGGACTCGCTCGCCCGTAAAAGGTCACAACGTTGTATCCTTCGAGAATCTTTGATTCCGGTCCGAAGACCTGGGTTGTGAACGAGGGCTCCGGGGCAAACGGCTTCCATGAATTCCCATCTTCTTCGAATTCGAGCTCATGGACCTCGTAATAGAACAGACGGGTATCGGCTAGATCGATAGAGTGGTCTCTGGCGACCTTCTGAATAATGTAGGGCGAGTCGAAAAGCCAAAAGCCGTTGTGTTTCCAGTATTTGATGTAGTCCGCAAATGCACCCGACATGCAGTTGCTGACCGAGTAGACGTCGGCGACATGCTCAGCCTTCAGCCATTCGGGCCGACCGGCTATGTGCTTTGCCATATACCCGGCGGGAATCATATTCGCCCTCACTCTTGGCTTTGGCGCGTACCGGAGCGAAGTGTCGGCACTCCATCCATCCGTCTGCCTTTCCCCTATGCAGTCTGAACCTATAGTCGAAACCTATGGAAGAAACAGCCGTCACCGTTCTTTGTCAGATAACCTTTCCCTAATCCATACGATGCTATAACAGGGGACCTGACCCCATGCCCTTGACCTGACCCCATGCCCTTGACCCCATGCCCTCGCATATTGCAACCTTTCTGCATCTGGCTATATGGCTAACGCTACCGATGAAGCGCGGGGAGAACCGCGCCAGCGGTTAATCCCGTCGCTTCGATCGGTTTGTTATGGGCGTCTCGCGCGCATTGAGCCATTTCTTCAAGGACTCCTGACTCTCGCCCGATGGGAGTCCGGCCAGAAGGCCTTCAACACTTATGTCTTCATCCAGTACCTCCCAGTGAATTCCTGTGCCCCGTCCGATCAAGCGCCACGTGCCTCGTTCCTCGGACGTGCCGTGGAGAAGACGGGGATACCATGCCAAAGGCGCCGCGATGGTTCGGCCATCGCTTAGAACAACCCTGAGCTCGTCTCTCGTTACTTTGACTTCTTTAGCCAAAGCTTGGCCAATGTCACTCGCCGAAGTACTCATTCCACGCCTCTATCAGTGTGTTTCGGTTGCCTTCAACAATCCGCTGAATCCTTCGAAGTTCCGCCGCATTGAATCCCCCGCTCGTTTGGAGCCTCACTGGGTCGAGCCAAAATTTGGCAACGTTATCGTCTCGTTCGACGTGCACATGAGCTGGTTCCGGTCGATCTCCAGAATAGAAGAAGAACCGGTACGGTCCGACACTCGAGACTGTGGGCATCGGCGGCTCTTCCTCCGTATCGGCTTAGAGCGCATAACGCTAGTGCTAACCGGCCGGCTGAGGAGCGCTGCGACGAAGGCGGTCCGAGTTAAGCGCCTTGTTGAACGAAGCGGCTCCGCGGCAGGAAAACCCCCTGATCCCCACGTATGCTCCCTGGTTGCCCAATGTTGGGCAGTCCTGCTGAGGAGCTTACCCCATGAATCCGAAAGAACAGAAGCGCTTTGACCGCCTGTATGCCAAGCACCTGCGTGCCCTGAAGCTGCAAGGCTATAGCGAGAGCACGATCGACGTCTATGCCCGGGCGGTGCGCCGGGTCAGCGAGCATTTCGACTGCGTCCCCGACAAGCTGGGCGAGGATCAGCTCGCCGAGTACTTCTCCGCGCTGATCGACTCCCACTCCTGGAGCACGGTGCGCGTGGATCGCAACGGGCTGCAGTTCTTCTGGGCCGAGGTGCTCAAGCGCGACTGGCAGTGGGTGGAGATGATCAAGCCGCCCCAGGTGCGCTCGCTGCCCGATGTGCTCAGCGTCTCGGAGGTCGAGCAGCTCATCGGTGCGGCGCGCAAGCTGCGCTACCGCGTCTTTGTGCTCGCCACCTACTCCATGGGCCTGCGCCTGAGCGAGACGCTGGCGCTCGAGGTCAGCGATATCGATGCGGCGCGCCGCCGGGTGCATATCCGCCGCGGCAAGGGCCACAAGGACCGCTTGGTGCCGCTGCCGGAGCTCACCTACCAGGGGCTGCGCGCGCTCTGGGCCAAGCATCGCCATCCGCGTCTGCTGTTTCCCAACCCGGTCGGATCGCCCGAGCGCATCCGTGAGGCCAGCACCCACATGGACCGCGGCGGTACCCAGCAGGCCGTCAAGGCGCTGCTCGCCGACTGCGGGATAAAAAAAAGATCTCGGTCCATTCACTGCGCCACAGCCTGGCCACCCATTTGCTCGAGCAGGGTCTGAGCCTGCGCCATATCCAGGCGCTGCTCGGCCACGCCAGCCCCACCACCACCGCCCTCTACGCCCACCTCACCGAGACCACCGAGCAGTCGACCTCGGCGCTGCTCAATCGCCTGGTCGGCTCCCTGCGGGTCGATCTCAGGAAGCTCTGAGCATGGAGCTGGCCAACCTGATCGAGACCTACCGGGAGGCCCTGCAGGCCCGCTATGGCGGGCAGCTGCTGCCCGGCCATGAGCGGGCTTTGGACGCGATCTCCCGCTGTCGCACGCCCGGGGCCGGGCAGGTGCTCAGCCGCTGCAGCGAGTGCTGCGAGCTGCACTGGCAGCCCTGCTCGTGCGGGCATCGCAGCTGCCCGCGCTGCCAGAACCACGAGGCCTCCCAGTGGCTGGCGCGCCAGCGCGAGAAGCTGCTGCCCGTGGACTACTTCCTGGTCACCTTCGCGCTGCCGGCGCAGCTTCGTGAGCTCGCCTGGCGGCATCAGCGCACGGTCTATGAGGCGCTGTTCCGCGCCGCCACCCAGACACTGCAGCAGTTCGGGCTCAACCCCAAGCATCTGGGGGGCCAGATGGGCATGACCGCGGTCCTGCATACCCACAGCCGGCGTCTGACCTACCATCCCCACCTGCATGTGGTGGTGCCCGGCGGCGGGGTCGATCTCGCCCAGCGCGCCTGGAAGCGCACCCGCTACCGGTATCTGTTCAACGAGTTTGCCCTGGCCCAGGTGTTCCGGGGCAAGCTGCTGCACGAGATCGCCCAGGCGGGGCTGCGCTCGGGCGAGCGCGTGCCCGAGCGCTGGGTGGTCGACTGCCGCCTCGTGGGGCGCGGAGACACCGCTTTGGAGTACCTCTCGCGCTATCTCTACCGCGGGGTGATCAGCGAGTCCAACCTCCTCGCCGAGCACGACGGGCAGGTGAGCTTTCGCTACACCGACGGACAGACCGGGGAGACGCGCATCGAGACGCTGCCCGGGGAGGTGTTGCTCTGGCGGGTCATCCAGCACGTGCTGCCCCGGGGCTTTCACCGGGTGCGCGACTACGGCTTCCTCCATCACAACGCGCGGCGCACCTTGCAGCTGCTGCAGCTGATCCTGCACGTGGTGATCCGACCTGTGGCCGCCCCCCAGCGCCCGAGCTTCTGCTGCCCAGCCTGTGGCGGGCGAATGCGGGTGGTTGCCGTCTATCCGCCCCCCGGCCGTCACCCTCAGCCGCCTGGGGGCCAGGGGCCACCGCCGCTGGCCGTGCCGGTGTAGCTCCTCCCCCGGGCCCTGGGGCGCCGGACACGCTGGCCGTGCGCGGCCAGGGCTTGGCTGTGCCCGTGTGGTGAGAATCAGCTAAAATCCCGGCGCCGGGTGGCCACTTTGGCCGCCTCCAGGCGCCCGGCCACGGCCAAACCACCAGCCTTTCGCCGGCTCCAGGTGCCAGGTTGGCCGCCAGTCCTGCCCTGACCACCCGCGGCTTCTGCGATCAATTTTCTAAAGAGCGTCGATCCGCTGTTGCGAGGCCCCGAGCTCGGGCTCGTTCAACAACCGGATAAGATCGTGGCTCGCTTCGCTCTCACGATCTATCCTT
>CAVZIJ010000003.1:0-2652500 GCA_963775335.1 uncultured Gammaproteobacteria bacterium | reverse complement strand
GAAGTGCAATCACGGGAGACACACGGCGGGTGCTAACGTCCGTCGTGAAGAGGGAAACAACCCAGACCGCCAGCTAAGGTCCCCAAACATGGCTCAGTGGGAAACGATGTGGGAAGGCACAGACAGCCAGGAGGTTGGCTTAGAAGCAGCCATCCTTTAAAGAAAGCGTAATAGCTCACTGGTCGAGTCGGCCCGCGCGGAAGATTTAACGGGGCTAAGCCATGTACCGAAGCTGCGGATGCGTGCTTGCACGCATGGTAGGGGAGCGTTCCGTAAGCCTGCGAAGGTGGATCGAGAGGTCTGCTGGAGGTATCGGAAGTGCGAATGCTGACATGAGTAACGATAAAGGGGGTGAGAGGCCCCCTCGCCGAAAGCCCAAGGTTTCCTGCGCAACGTTAATCGGCGCAGGGTTAGTCGGTCCCTAAGGCGAGGCCGAAAGGCGTAGTCGATGGGAAACAGGTTAATATTCCTGTACCTCTTGTTACTGCGATGGGGAGACGAAGAAGGCTAGGCCATCCGGGTGTCGGACGTCCCGGTTTAAGCGTGTAGGGAGTGCCCTTAGGCAAATCCGGGGGCGCAATCCTGAGACGTGATGACGAGCGCTCTTTGTAGCGCGAAGTGGTTGATGCCATGCTTCCAGGAAAATCCTCTAAGCATCAGGTAGCAAGGGACCGTACCCCAAACCGACACAGGTGGGCAGGGTGAGAATCCCAAGGCGCTTGAGAGAACTCTGGTGAAGGAACTAGGCAAAATAGCACCGTAACTTCGGGAGAAGGTGCGCCCTTGGTACGTGAACGGACTTGCTCCGGGAGCGGAAGGGGGTTGCAGTGACCAGGTGGCTGCGACTGTTTATTAAAAACACAGCACTCTGCAAACACGAAAGTGGACGTATAGGGTGTGACGCCTGCCCGGTGCCGGAAGGTTAATTGATGGGGTTAGCTTCGGCGAAGCTCCTGATCGAAGCCCCGGTAAACGGCGGCCGTAACTATAACGGTCCTAAGGTAGCGAAATTCCTTGTCGGGTAAGTTCCGACCTGCACGAATGGCGTAACGATGGCCACGCTGTCTCCACCAGAGACTCAGTGAAATTGAACTCGCTGTGAAGATGCAGTGTACCCGCGGCTAGACGGAAAGACCCCGTGAACCTTTACTATAGCTTCACACTGGACTTTGAACTTGCTTGTGTAGGATAGGTGGGAGGCTTTGAAGCCGGGACGCCAGTTCCGGTGGAGCCAACCTTGAAATACCACCCTGGCATGTTTGGAGTTCTAACCCAGGCCCGTTATCCGGGTCGGGGACAGTGTGTGGTGGGTAGTTTGACTGGGGCGGTCTCCTCCCAAAGAGTAACGGAGGAGCACGAAGGTACCCTCAGCGCGGTCGGAAATCGCGCATTGAGTGCAAAGGCATAAGGGTGCTTGACTGTGAGACAGACACGTCAAACAGGTACGAAAGTAGGTCTTAGTGATCCGGTGGTTCTGTATGGAAGGGCCATCGCTCAACGGATAAAAGGTACTCCGGGGATAACAGGCTGATACTGCCCAAGAGTCCATATCGACGGCAGTGTTTGGCACCTCGATGTCGGCTCATCACATCCTGGGGCTGAAGTCGGTCCCAAGGGTATGGCTGTTCGCCATTTAAAGTGGTACGCGAGCTGGGTTTAGAACGTCGTGAGACAGTTCGGTCCCTATCTGCCGTGGGCGTTCGAGACTTGAGGGAAGCTGCTCCTAGTACGAGAGGACCGGAGTGGACGTACCTCTGGTGTTCCGGTTGTCACGCCAGTGGCACAGCCGGGTAGCTACGTACGGACGGGATAACCGCTGAAAGCATCTAAGCGGGAAGCCCCTCCCAAGATTAGGTCTCGCTGGATCCTCGAGATCCCTAAAGGGCCCTTGAAGACTACAAGGTTGATAGGCCGGGTGTGGAAGTGCGGCAACGCATGAAGCTAACCGGTACTAATTGCCCGTGAGGCTTGACCATATAACACCCAAAAGTTCTGGGTGTGGCCGATGCGAATACGGACCCATGCCGAATGCGATGAACCGATTTTGCGAAAACAGGGGTCAGAGCCCATTTCCTTCTGGTTGAAGGTGAGGGCAGGAAAAGGGTTCTGACCCCTTTTTCACGAGCCAGTTTGCCTGGCGGCCATAGAGCACTGGAACCACCTGATCCCATCTCGAACTCAGACGTGAAACGGTGCATCGCCGATGATAGTGTGGGGCCTCCCCATGTGAAAGTAGGTCACTGCCAGGCTTTTAATCAAAGACCCCGGTGCGAAAGCGCCGGGGTTTTCTTTTTTTTTGCCCGCCGGGGGCCTATCTCGTTGCCTCGATCTGCGCTTCGGCGCGCGGGCGTCGCCGTCCTGGAACGACGCGGAGGAGAGCCGAGATCGCGTTCGGGGCGGAACGATGCGGGCCTGCCCGGGTCGAACCGATGGCGGGTGCGCGATGATTCAGAGACTCCTCAACTATCTTGACAGCCGCCGCTCCGCCCGGGATACGGGCTCGGTGGAGCGGGCCTTGCGGCTGTCGGCGGCAGTGCTCATGGTCGAGACGATGAGGGCGGATTTCACGGAAGCGCCCGAGGAGCGCGACCGGATCGTGACGCTGATCGAGGACACCTATGGCTTGGACCGTCAGGAAGCCGAGGACCTGATCCTTCTCGCCGAGGCCGAGGCCGATCGCGCGGTCTCTCTGCACGAGTTCACGCGGCGACTGACCGATCACCTGGATGCCGCGGAGCGCGAGCAGCTTGTGGAGCTGCTCTGGGACCTGGCCTATGCCGACGGCCGGATCGACAAGTACGAGGAGTACCTTGTGCGCCGAATCGCTGACCTCTTGTACGTGCCCCACAGCGGATTCATCCGCGCAAAGCACCGGGCAGCGGCTCGACGGCTGAGCTCCTGACGGGGTGCATGATGCTGTTTCCGGTTCTGAGCGTCGGGCTCCTGCTGGCCGGCCTGCTCGCCTTCTGGACGGCGGCTCGCCGGCTGCGGGCCGGTCGGATCGGCGGCCTGCTCGTCGGCACCGCGACGGGGCTATCGGCCCTGCTGCTCGGTGCCCTGGCCCTCAGCGTCTCGCTGAATCTCTGGAGCTACCATCGCCTGACCCTGGAGGAGCCGCTGGCCGACGTCAGCGTGGCCCGGACCGGGGACCGGGTATTCTCCGTCCGGGTCTTGCCGGTGGGTGGGGAGCCCCAGAGCTACCGGGTGGAGGGTGAGCAGTGGCAGATCGACGCCCGGTTCATCAAATGGACGCCGTTGTTCTCGTTGCTGGGCCAGTCGCCGCTGGTCCGTCTGGAGCGCCTGAGCGGTCGCTACGCCAGGGTGGACGAAGAGCGGCGAATGCCCCGCACGGTCTATTCGCTCGAGCGGGGCCGCGGCATAGATATCTGGGGCCTGGCCCGATCGGGGCGCGTTCCGGGTGTCGACGCCTACTATGGCTCGGCCGCCTATGTGCCCCTTGCCGACGGGGCCCTGTACCATGTCACCGTGACCAGATCGGGCCTGGTGGTCAGGCCCGGCAATGAACAGGCAACCGCTTCCCTGGCTTCCTGGGAGTGAGATGTCGACGATGCCGGATAGCTGTCCGATTTCGTATCGTATCCGGCCGATGTCGCTCGAGGCCCACCTCTTCGAGGTCAGTCTGCGGGTAGGGCGACCCGCTCGGGACGGACAGGTCCTGTGGCTGCCGGCCTGGATCCCGGGCAGCTACATGATTCGGGATTTCGCCCGCAACATCGTCACCCTGACCGCGTGCTGCGAGACCGACCCGGTGGCGGTTACAAAGCTGGACAAGCAGACTTGGCGCTGCACGCCTTGCTCGGGGCCCCTCGAGGTCGACTACCTGGTCTACGGCTGGGATCTGTCGGTGCGGGCGGCGCACCTCGATACCACCCGCGCCTACTTCAACGGGACCAGCGTTTTCCTCGCCGTGAAGGGACAGGAGCACGAGCCTTGCGCGGTCGACATTCGCCCGCCCGAGGGGGACGCTTACCTCGGCTGGCGGCTTGCCACGACCCTGCCGCGCCTCGCTGCCCCGGAGCTCGGATTCGGGACCTACCGGGCGGACAGCTACGATACCCTGATCGACCATCCGGTAGAGATGGGCACCTTTGCCCTGGTCGACTTCGAGGCGACCCGCGTCCCCCACCGGATCGCCATCACCGGACGCCACCGCGCGGACTCGCAGCGGCTCGCCCGGGATCTGGCCTCGATATGCACCGAGCATGTGGCACTGTTCGGCGGGGATCTTCCCGCCCAGCAGTATCTCTTTCAGGTTTCGGCCGTCGGTGACGGCTATGGAGGCCTGGAGCACCGCGACTCCAGCAGCCTGATCTGCAAGAGGGACGACCTGCCGTGTCCAGGCGAGGGCGAGCCCGGCGCGGGCTACCGGCGCTTTCTCGGCCTGTGTAGCCACGAGTACTTTCATCTGTGGAACGTCAAGCGCATCGTCCCTGCGCGATTCGTCCCCTACGATCTGACCAAAGAGGTGCATACCCAGCTGCTTTGGGTCTTCGAGGGCTTCACGTCCTATTACGACGACCTGGCGCTGGTGCGCTGCGGCTGCATCCAGCCCGAGAGCTATCTCGAGTCCCTGGCCGAGACCGTCACGCGGGTGATGCGCGGCACCGGTCGGCTCAAGCAGTCCGTGGCGGAGTCGAGCTTCGACGCCTGGAGCAAGTTCTACAAGCAGGACGAGAACGCCAGCAACGCGATTGTCAGCTATTACGCCAAAGGTGCGCTGGTGGCGCTGGCCCTGGACCTGAGCATCCGGGTGGACACCGGGGGCGCGCGCAGCCTGGACGATGTGATGCGCACCCTGTGGCAGCGCCACGGTGCCCCGGGGATCGGCGTGCTCGAGGATGGCGTGGAGCGGTTGGTCGACGAGGTCTCGGGGCTCGACATGAAGGTCTTCTTCTCCCGATACGTGCACGGCACCGAAGATCCGCCCCTGGAATCTCTGCTGGCCGAAGTGGGCGTCGGGCTGCGTCTGCGTCCCGCGCGCGGCCCCCAGGATTTCGGCGGGCTGCGCGCCAACGGCGCCGCCGAGATCCCGCTTCGGCTCAGCCTGGGCGCGCGCTACAAGACGGTCGGCAATTTCGCCGAGATCACGGTCGTTCCGGACGGCAGTCCGGCGCAGGAGGCGGGGCTCTCCGCCGGCGACCGGATCCTGGCGGTCGACGGCCTGCGCGCCGGCGCCGACAACCTGGAAGCGTTGGTCGCTCGTCTTCCGCGGGGAGAAACGGTCCCGGCGCACGTGTTCCGGCGCGACGAGCTGATGATCTTCAACCTGTGCCCCGATTTTCCGCCCGCCGACACCTGCGAGCTCTGGCTGGAGCCGCATCCCGGCGCCGAGCGGCTGGCCCGCCGCAAGGCCTGGCTGCACCGCGAGGACTGATGCCGAGCGACCTTGGCCGCCCGGCGACCCATGGACACCCGTCAGCATCTCGTCCGACAGCTCGCCGACGGCCGCTGCCACTCCGGCCAAGCCCTGGCTCGCTCGCTGGGGTTGAGCCGCGCCGCGGTCTGGAAGAGCGTTCGGGCCCTGGGCGAGGACCTTGGCCTGCGCATCGAGGCGGTGCCCGGCAAAGGCTACAGGCTCGGGGGCCCGCTGGACCTGCTGGACAGCCTGCGCATCCTCGAAGCGGTCACACCGGAGGCCCGCACGCGCATTCCGGCGCTCTACGTCCTGGAGCGCGTGGACTCCACCAGCTCCGAGCTGCTGCGGGTCGCCGCCGCCGGCGGCGCCTCGGGCTCGCTCTGCGTCGCCGAGCAGCAGACCGCCGGGAGAGGGCGCCGCGGTCGGCCCTGGGTCTCCCCGTACGGCACCAACCTCTATCTCTCGGTGCTCTGGCGTTTTGCCATGGCGCCCGCCCAGCTCAGCGGCCTCAGCCTTGCCTGCGGCCTGGCGGTGCTGCGGGCGCTTCAGGACCTGGGCGCCCGCGACCTGGGTCTGAAATGGCCGAACGACGTCCTGCACGAGGGGCGCAAGCTGGCGGGGCTGTTGATCGAGATGACCGGCGAGCTGGGGGGGCCAACCCAGACGGTGATCGGGGTGGGGGTGAACACCTGCCTCCCGCCGGACAGCGGTGAGGAGATCGACCAGCCATGGACCGATCTTGAACGGGTTCCGGGCGCTGCGGGCCTGTCCCGCAACCGGCTGGCGGGGCGAGTGGCCGCACGGCTGGTGGAGACCCTCGCCGCCTACGGAAGCGAGGGGCTGGGTCCCTGGCTGGAGGAGTGGCAGCGCCACGACCTGTTCTACGGCCAGGCCGTGGCGCTGCATCAGGGTAGCCAGACGACCCACGGCCTGCATTGCGGCATAGACCCGTCCGGGGCCCTGCGGCTGTTGGTCGGCGGGCGCGTCCAGGCCTATCACGCTGGCGAGATCAGCCTTCGCCCGGTGCCGGACCCCGAGCCATGAAATCCCGGGGCAACGATCGGGGACGAGGCGCGGTGCTTTTGGTGGACCTCGGAAATAGCAACCTCAAATGGGCGAGCTGGACCGCCGGCGCCCTGAGCCCGGTGCGCAGCGCGCCCCACCGGGAGAAATCCCCCTCCGAGCTGCTGGATGAGTGCTGGAGCGCACTGCCCACGCCCGAGCGGGTGTTGGTGGCCAACGTCGCCGGCCGGGCCTTAGCCGAGGCCCTCGACGAATGGGCCGGCGCGCATTGGCACCGGGCCCCGGAGCCCATCCGCTCTGCTGCGACGCTACTGGGCGTCATCAACGGCTACCGCGAGCCCGGCCAGCTCGGCATCGACCGCTTGCTGGCCATGGCCGCCGCGCACCGTCGGCTCGGATCCGCCGTTTGTGTCGTCGACTGCGGTACCGCGATTACCATCGATGCGGTGGCCGCGACCGGTCGTCACCTGGGTGGTCTGATCCTGCCCGGATTCGCTATGATGCGTCAGGCCATCGAGCAGGGCACCGCCATCCCGCGCACCGGCGCGAGCGGCGCTCTGGAGCTGTTGGCACGCGACACTGCCACTGCCGTCGAATCCGGCCCCGTGTACGCCGTGGTTGCCCTGATCGAGCGGGTCATGGCCCGACTCGGGAGCGATGGATCGGTTCCCGCCCTGGTCCTCACCGGCAGTGGTGCCGCTCGCTTGGCACCGGTCCTGGAGATTGGCTTCGAGCCTATGGAGCACCTCGTCATCGAAGCTCTGGCGCTGTTGGCAGGCGATTCGATCGGATCATGAAACGGCTGTTCATTCTGCTGCTGCTCGTCAACCTGGGTCTGGCCGGCTGGGGCTACTACCGCTCCGTGACCAAGGTCGTGGCGCCGCTGCCCACCCGGGGCGGCAACCTCGAGCTCCTGTCCGAGCGGGACAAGTCCGCCGCGGCGCGAAGTGCCGGCGGCTTCGATCTGGAGCAGCGTCTCCCCACGCTCCCCCCCGCTTCCCCGCTACCCTCGTCTGCGCGCGCGGCGAATCCGGGGCCGACCGCCGGCGTCTCTCCGTCATCGACCACGCTGGCCTCGGCCGAGCCCGCCCGGCCCCGTGCGCCGCCCGCAGGCCCGAGTCCCGGTCCGGCAGGCAGACCGGCACCCCAGCCCGCTCCCGACACCCAGCCCCATCTCCAGAAATGCCGTGCCCTCGGTGCCTTCGACCGGCGAGACGCCGCCGAGCAGGTCGCGGGGCAACTCGCCTCCCTCAACGTGGCCGCCAAGCTTCGCCAGGAATCCGTGCAGACCCCCAACGGGTTCTGGGTGCTGATCCCGCCCCTGGCCAGCCACGACGCGGCCCGCGAGATGGAGAAAAAGCTCGAGGCCGCGGGCATCACCGATGTCTGGCGCCCGGCCAAAGGCGACCTGCAGAACGCCGTCTCCCTGGGCCTGTTCTCGCGCCGGGAGGCCGCCGAGCGCCGCCGAGCGCAGGTCGTTGCCCGAGGGTTCGCCGCCGAGGTGCGCCCCCGCATGAGCGATTCCGACGAATTCTGGCTCGATTTCCCGGCCAATGCCCCGATCGACTCGGCAGCGCTCAAGCGCCGCTTCGCCCACGACCATCCCGACCTCAAGGTCGTAGACCGCGAGTGCGTACAGGTCGACACGCCCTGAGCCGGAGAGCTTGGTAAGATACGGCTCCATCGCGTCCGAAAGGATGGCTAGACGCAGATGACAAGGAACAAAGCCGGCGCAGCTCAGACGGGTCAGCCCGGATCGTCGGTCCCGCGGGCCGACGCAGTCGGCCGACCGCCCGGCCAGGGTGAGACAAGCGTTTGCCAAGCAACGCTTCGCGCGCAGTCGAACGCCGAGGCAGCTGTGCCGCGAGACCGAACCAGCCGGGCTGGGGTTCGCAGAAGCCTCCGTGGCTCAGCCTCGATGGCTAGACGTACCTCGACAACGAACAAAGCTGGCGTAGCTCAGACGGTAGAGCGGCTGATTTGTAATCAGCGGGTCGCGGGTTCGATTCCTGTCGCCAGCTCCATATTCCAAGCGCCATGGAGCCAAAGCGACCGCTCATTCTCCCCGGCAAACAGGGTCATGGCGCAAAAATGAAGCACTGACCCGCAACAGACCGCAGCAATTCCCCACGCTGGCCGGCCGCCCTATCCCTCGTACAACACTCCCGGGGTCAGCGCGCTCCCGGGGTCAGATCCAAGCGCGCTCCCGGGTCCAAGAATGTAGCAAGGGTGTTGCGAGCATGCCGGAGTCAGGTCCGAAATTGCAGCATCGGTCTTGTGCGGCCAACCGCAGGCGGCCTCCGAGCCTGCAACCCACCTCACTCACCGACGAAATTGGGTCAGAAAGGGCGGCGCTTTCGCGCTTGGAAGGGGGTATTTCGCGCGGAGCCTGTGAACGATTGACGAGGGCGTGTATCGGCCTAGAATCGGCAGAGAGCCGGGGGGTGGCCGCCGCCAAGGGCAGATGAGCCCGAAGCGCGCGCGGTGGGGCCGCGAGCGGGAGGGAATCAGGGTGATGTCGCCCAATCGGGCTCATGGCAAGCGCGGCCGGCTGGAATCAATCTGAGCGGTGTTCCGGCCTGGCCGGTGTTTGGTCATAGGGATATGGTCGCCCGGTCCGTCGGGCCCGAGCCGCCCCACCCGCTGCGAAAGTCTTGCCCTGGACCCGCGATCTTGAGAAATCGTCAATTCAAGGGGACGTTCTTGTGATGAAAACCGCTTCGACTGTCCACCGTGGCCTGCTCGGCCTGTGCCTGGCCGCCGCGCTGTGGGGCTGCTCGCCGATCAATCGAGAGAATTTCGCGAAAATCCGGAACGATATGACGATGGCCCAAGTAACGGCGATCCTCGGCGAGCCGACCGAGTCCTCGAGCATCGGATTGGGCCCTTTGTCCGGCACCAACGCTGTCTGGAAAGACAAGCACGGAACCATCACGATCCAATTCGTAAACGATAAAGTCAAGCTCAAGAGCTTCGACAAACCGGCGCGCTGAGCTCAGGGAAGATGAGCGGGCGGCGGAGTCGGCACGTCTCCACCGTGCTGGCGATAGGTGCGTGTGTGGGCATCTTTCTGACATCCCTTCTTTCTTTTCGGATACAGGGCACGATCCCCGATACCAGTTGGCTATTGACCGTGCTCGACCGGATGCACCAGGGAGATCGCCTTTATCGCGATATCATAGAGACGAATCCGCCGTTTTCCGTCTGGCTTTACCTCCCGCCCCATTCCGTGGCAAGCCTTCTGGGGATTTCTCCGGAATTGGCAACCAATATTTATACGCTGAAGTTTCTTGTTTTTCCTCACGCGACGAGGCGCATGATAGTTGAGATCAAAGGATTTCGATCCGGTTTGCGCGAATTCTGGCAATTGATACCAAAACCCTCGTTGGCCAGGTGTTTGGCGAGGGACCTTCGTGCGTCCCCGAAGGCAAACTCGGTGGTCTTTTGCGAAGCGTAGCGCCGCGCCGGGGCTTGAGGCAAGTGCTCGGCGTAGATCCAGGTGATGGTGGTGGCTGCCATGCAGAAATGCAGGTGATTGGTAACCGACTCGGGTTTGCGCGTCTGAGTCTCGGTGCTGCCGATCTCTTGTTTGATCTCGCGGAACCCCGCTTCGATTTTCCACCGCGCCGAGTAGTATTCGATGATCTGCTCGACGCTGAGATCAAGGTCCGTGGTCAGCAGCGCAACCCATTGGCTCTTGCGGTAGACCCAGACGACACGCACACGGCAGCGCAAGGTCTTGAGCATCACGATACGCTGGGCGGCCACGACCTCGCGCAGGTCCCCGTACACATGCAGCGTATAGGTGCTGGCATGCTTGCGCATCGCATCGGCCAACTGTGTCGCGTTACCGAGACGATTGCCATATTTCCTGGGTCTTCCGCCGCTACCCTTCTTCGCTGGTTCGGGGAGTGCGTAGAGAGCGGAGTTGACCCGCAACCGCGAGAGCAGATGGGCGCGCGTACCGAGCTGCTCTCGCAACGGCTTGAACAGTCCGTTGTTGCCGAACCAGCTGTCAGTGGCGATCAGCATCGGCGCGTTCTTGAAGACACTGCCAAGCTGTGCGATCAGCCGCACGGCCTGCTCGAACTTGCTGCGAAAGACCAGCGACTGGCGGCGCAGTTTCAGATCGGCGCCCTCCAAGCTCTTGCGGCGCAGATAAAAAGCGAAGGCCAGCGGCAAGCAGGCCCAGCGCCCGTGGATTTTCTTGAGCAGCCCCACGGTGAGGATGGTCTGCGCCCACGGATAGCGCGTCTGGTTGGTCTTGGCCGCATGATCGAAGGTACGCTGGCAGCCGAAGATGTGTTTGCCGGTCTTCGGGTTGATGGAATCATCAAGCGCCAGCAGCAGACGCCCATCGCTCAACGGGCTGGGGATACGCCGCCAGAGCAGATTCCACAGCCGCTCCCAGGGCAGCTTCACTGAAGCCATGAAGGTGTAGTAGCGCCACTCGGCGATACTCACACCGAACAGTGTCTCGATGGCCCGCAACAAGTTGGAGGTGCGCGAGGCGGTGATCGGCACGACGATCGCTTGCAATGTCAGGATGAGCCAGCGAAAGCGCTCCTGACCCTTGTCGTTGGCCGGAAACAGGGCTTGGAAATCGTTGGCGAGAGTGCGTAAGATAGGCATCGAGTAGGGGCTCTTTTTGTTGGTAAATCATTGGCTTGTGCAACCTTGATTATACCTCGAATCGAGCCCCTATTCACGTTTAAGCGACTGTTTTTTCTCGCAATTATGCGGCTGTCAGCGCGTTCTGCGGGCGGCTGATCATCTATAAGCATGCACTAATATGGCGACCATCCTGTAGTCAATAATATACTAACGTTCTGAAGATGAAGAAATCCCGACGCGCTACGTCACCGCGACTGTTTCACGCGCATTCCCGACGGTCGATAATTGCGACACTGAGAAAGTACAAAACTTCAGTTATACGTTCTCGATCTGCTTCGCTGCCGTTGCGGCCGCCTGTTGGATGATGGTGTCTGCGGGGCTGGCCGATCGAAGCTCGGTCAAGATTCTGTTTCCTTCGCTCCTTTGCTTCACGACGCTTCTCGCCGGCAATGCCTTTACCGAGCGTGACCAGATCGGCGCCGTAATGGCACTGCCGCTGTTTGTTCTAGCGAGTTGGCGGGCAGGCAGTGGGTCTAAGGTTGGGCCCAGACGGGCCCATTGGCTTGTCGCGGGCGTTTGCGGTAGTGTGCTGCCCCTCGCTAAATTCTATTATGCGATTGTCTGGATCACCGTGGGTTGTTGGCTCGCGTACAAGGGCAGAAGCCTAAAGACGATATTACTGCCTGAATTTCTTGTCATTGCTGGAATCCTCGGGGTATACGTTGGCAGTGTCTTTCTGATCTATCCGGAGTATTTCGACTCGACGTTTCCGTTGCTGAAGGAAACCTATCTGGTGTCGAGGTCTCCGTTCTTATCATTGATAGAGCTCAGTTATCCGATGTTTCTGCTGACAGTCGCAGGAATGGCGATCCCGGTAATTGGCAACGAGCGTAGGCTGTCGACGAGCCTGTTTCTCGGCTCTTTGAGCGCGTGGATACCGTTTTTCATCCAAGGCAAGGGATGGGCCTACCATATCTATCCCGCGGTGTTATTTGGAAGCCTTGGAATCTTCGCAGCGATTGGCCGAGGTACTGGAGGAAAGAAGGAGCTACGCATCGGTAGTCGGGCTTCGGGATTCTTTGTCTTCCTGGTGTTTGGCTCCGTACTTGTTGCAAACACCCGTTTCGTCGGCACGGGGGTCATCCCGCATGACTTTGTCGAGGGAATCAAGCAGGCTACGAACCATCCTACCGTGGCGATGCTTGGCGGGGATATAGCGGGCGGCCATCCGCTGACGCGTATGATCGGAGGGCGATGGATAGAGCCTTATTGTAGCGACTGGATCCTTGTCGATGCATTTCGGTTGGCCAAGAAGGCAAGAGAAGCCAATGATGCAGCTTCGGAGAAGCGCTATTTACAAATGCTGATGGATTATTCGGGGAAGAAAAGGGAGAGGTTTCTCGCGGCGCCGCCCGACGTCATCCTGGTGGACCATGGGCCATTGGATAATGGGCCGGCGACAGTCCTGCTGAAAATAGGGCATTTCGATTCGATCTTGCGGGGGTACCGGAAGATTGCCGATTCGGATCGAATGGCAGCATACGCGCGTAGATAGCGCATTGGTGTTTTCTCATTGATTTGGGCACCCCGAGCGGGTCCGAGAGTCGCGCCTACGACAGGGCGGTGTTGCTCTGCGAGTTGCGGAGCTGACGCTGGCGTGCAGCGCCTGCCGGCGGTTCGGGATGGTTCACAAACCGGTATTGGTAGGAGCGAGCTCCAGCTCGCGATGGGCGGGGCGCGGAGGCTCAGCGAAAAGATCGGGACCGGGCGGTCGCTCCTAAAACGGGGCGGTGCCGCTCTGGGGGTGCGGGAGCTGAGGTTGGCGCGCAGCGCCAGCTGCTCCATGGCTGTTTCGGTCGCCCGGTGTGACCCGACAGCGGCTAGCGGAGCCCTACCTTTTGATCTGTGGCTATGGCATAAGGGCCAGGGGCTGTTGACAGTTGTCTGAGCGAGGGCGATTGGGAGCGATTTTTCGTGCTGACAAGGCGTGGTGAGGAGGAGAATAGTGGGTCTATTGCGACGAGCCGCAACACAGTCAGCGCGGAAAAGGGCCGTAATCGGACCGCGAACGGCAATTGTCAACAGCCCCTAGGGAGCAGCCGGCTCTGCGGTGGTGTGGCGCGGGCTGCTGGATACCGGTAATCGTTGGCTGACCCCTGGAGATTCCCATGCGTTGGCGGAGCGGAAGGCGAAGCGACAACATAGAGGACCGGCGCGGTTCGAGCGGCGACTCCGACGGTGGCGGGGGCGGTGGGTCCATGTTGCCGCTGCTGCTCGGCATGGTTGGCCGCAGAGGCGGGATCTGGATCGTGCTGATCGTGCTGGCGGTGTTCTACTTCACCGGGGGCGATTTCGGCGGGTTGCTGGGCGGCAAGAGCGGGGTGCAGCCCGGGCTTACGCCGGGACAGCAGCAAAGCTCCGGTCTCGTTCGACAAAGCGCCGCCGAGCAGGAACTGGTCGACTTCGTCTCGGTGGTCCTGGCCGACACCGAAGATACCTGGAGTTCCCTGTTCGCGCAGCGCGGCGCGCGCTACATCAAGCCCAAGCTCGTACTATTCCGCGGCGCTACGCGCACGGCCTGCGGCGTCGGCCAGGCGGCGACGGGTCCGTTCTACTGCCCGTCGGACGAGAAGGTCTACATCGACCTGGGCTTCTACGAGGAGCTACGCAGCCGTTTCCGCGCGCCCGGGGATTTTGCGCAGGCCTATGTGATCGCGCATGAGGTTGGCCACCATGTGCAGAACCTGCTTGGGATTTCGTCCAAAGTCCGTGAGGCGCAGCGAGGTCTGAGCGAGGCGCGGGCCGATCAGCTCTCGGTACGCCTGGAGCTGCAGGCGGACTGCTTTGCCGGCATCTGGGCAAACCACGCGAACAAGGCCCGTCACGTCCTGGAAAGCGGGGACATCGAAGAGGCTCTGACCGCCGCGAGCGCCATCGGGGACGATCGACTGCAGAAACAGTCGCGGGGATACGTCACGCCGGACTCGTTCACCCACGGCACCTCGGCGCAACGCGTCAAATGGTTCAAGACGGGGCTGAAGAGCGGTGAGCTGGGGGCCTGCGATACGTTTGCGGCCAAGGCGCTCTGAGCGTCTGTAACTCGGTCAGCGGGGAAAGGCCAGTCGAAGCCGATGGTGGACGTTCTAACGAACGTTCAGGGTCGCGCCTCGTGACATCTGGCGGTCGCCACGCCATCGCACGATTTGGCACTTCCGATAATTCCCGTTCAGACAGCACGCTAAGCGAAACTTGCGCGGCTTTGGGGGAAGGTGTCAGGTGGGCTCGGCGCTGGACCCAGCCCGGTATTCGGGTAAACTTCTGCGGAACGATGAGTGGCGGATCGGCGTTCGTTTCGCCCGTTCGAGGGGCCTCGAAGTCGCGAGACCGGGCAGCAGCGTGCTCCGAAGATTGGGCGCGGCGGAAGGCATAAATTTCGCACCGAATCATTGGGGCGCAGGATCAGGGCAGGGTCTTCCGCGTCGAGCCCGGCCGTGCGGGAGGGCCCCGTTGTTGGTTGAGATGTCGGACAGATGGTGATTGATCGACGCGGTAACGAACGCGCACTAGCGGCGGACAGCCTTGCCGATGATGCGCGCGCGATGCTGGAGACTATTCCCGACTCGATCATCACGACCGACGCCGGCGGCCGCATCGAGATCTTCAACCTGGCGTCGGAGCCCATCTTTCTGTACACGGCCGAAGAGATGGTCGGACAGCACATCGGGATTCTGTTTCCCCAGCTCGGGGAGCTGTGGGGCGGGCCCGGGGCCAACGGAGAGCTCCCGCTGGCCGTCGGGCAAGAGGTGGAGACCATCGCCCGTCGCCGGGACGGAACGACCTTTCCCATCGAGCTGGCGGTCGGCGCGATCAATGTTCAGGGTCGCGGCCATCTGGTGTGCGTGGTGCGCGATGTCAGCGCCCGCAAGCAGGCCGAGCAGCAGGCCAACGCCGCCCGGGATCAGTTGATCCAGGCCGAAAAGCTGGCATCGCTCGGGGGTCTGGTAGCGGGGATCGCCCACGAGATCAACACTCCGATCGGGGTGGGCGTCACGGCGGCCTCGCACCTTCAGGAACAGACTCGCCAGGTCCGGGAGGTCTACCTCGCCGGCACGCTCAAGCGCTCGGCGCTGGAGCGGTACTTCGAGCACACGGGCCAGGCCGTCGACATTCTGATGACCAATCTGTCGCGTGCGTCCGCCTTGGTCCAGAGCTTCAAGCAAGTGGCGGTCGACCAGTCGAGCAGTGAGAGACGGCGCTTCGCGGTGAAAGGCTATATCGAAGAGGTCCTGCTCAGCCTCCGCCCGAAGCTCAAGGTGACCGCCCACGAAGTGGTGCTCGAGTGCCCGGAAGATCTCGTGGTCGACAGCTTCCCCGGGGCCCTCTCGCAGATTTTGACCAACCTGATCGTCAATGCGCTCGAGCATGCCTACGACCCGGGGCAGGCCGGTCGGATCCGGATCAGGGTACGGGCACACAAGGACGTCGCTGAGCTATCTTTCGGTGACGACGGCAAAGGTATCCCCGAGGCGAACATGAAGCACATCTTCGACCCCTTCTTCACGACCCGGCGGGGGGAGGGCGGGAGCGGGCTGGGACTGCACATCGTCCATAACCTGGTCGTCAAGACCCTCGGGGGAGCGATCGGTTGCACGAGCGGGAATCAGGGCACAAGCTTTCGGATTCGTTTCCCCCTGCAACCGAAGGAGACGGCATGACCCCATCGCAGGAATCGGAGCTCCTGAGCTTCGCCGACGAGGACTCGGCGGAGGAGCGGACAGCCCGCTCACCGGGTTGGAAGGTGCTGATCGTCGACGACGAGGAGGAGGTCCACTCGGTCACGCGCCTCGCTCTGCACGGGTTTGAGTTCGCCAGCCGGGAGCTTGATCTGCTCAGCGCATACTCGGCGAGCCAGGCCCGCCAGCAGCTGGTGGCGGAGCCGGGCATTGCGCTGATTCTGCTCGATGTGGTCATGGAATCGGAGCATGCGGGGCTAGAGCTGGTGCGCTTCATCCGCGAAGAGATCGAGAACCCGTTCGTGCGCATCATCCTGCGCACCGGACAGCCCGGTCAGGCACCCGAGCGGCAGGTGGTGACCCGCTATGACATCAACGACTACAAGGAGAAGACCGAGCTCACTGCGCAGAAGCTGTTCACGGTGGTCTACACGGCGCTTTCATCCTACCGCGCACTGACCAGCCTGGACGCCAACCGCCGCGGCCTCGCCAAGGTTATCGACGCCAGCGCATCCATCCTGGAGCGCCACTCGTTGGAGACGTTTATCCAGGGGGTCATCGAGCAGGTCGCCGCCCTGCTCTTCCTGGATCGGGACCTGCTCTTCGTCAGGGCCTCCGGGTTAGCCACAACGTTGATCGACGGGCAACAGGTGATCGTCGCCACCACCGGCCAGGAGAAGTCCTACGTCGGACGGGACCCCCGGGAGGTGCTCCCGCCTGCGGTCAACGCGGTGATTCAGGAGACCCTGCGGCGGCGGGCCAACGTCGTGCTGCCGAACGTCTTCTGCGGCTATATCGCGACGCACACGGGTACGACGGCCGCGGTCTATGTCAGCAGCGGCTATGCGTTGCCGCCGCCCGACCAGCACCTGATCGACCTGTTTTTCCGCAACGTGACCATCGGACTGGAGAACCTGCAGCTGCGCAGGGAGGTGGAGGCCGCCCAGAAAGAGGCGGTGTTCATGCTTGCAGGCGCGGTGGAGACCCGCTCGCTGGAAACGGGCAACCACGTGCGCCGGGTAGGCGAGTACTCGGCGGAGCTGGGGATACTGGCGGGCCTGGGCGAGCGGGAGGCCGAGGTGCTGCGCGCCGCCGCTCCGCTTCACGACGTTGGCAAGATCGGCATCCCGGACCAGGTCCTCAACCATCCCAGTCGACTGGAGGCCGAGCAGTGGACCTGGATGCAGTTGCACGCCGAGATCGGTGCGCGGCTCCTGGGAGACTCCCAGAGCAACATCCTGCAGGCGGCGTCGATCATCGCCGCCCAGCACCACGAGAATTGGGACGGCTCCGGCTACCCCGGGCGGTTGGTCGGTGAGGATATCCACCTGTACGGTCGGATAGTCGCGATCGCGGACGTGTTCGACGCCCTGGTCAGCAGGCGCTCCTACAAGCCGGCCTGGCCGTTGGACGAGGTCAAGGAATACATGCTTGCGCAGAAGGGGAAGAAGTTCGATCCGACCCTCATCGACCTGCTCATGGCCAGCTTCGACACCTTTGTTCAGATCAAGGACGGCCTGCCCGACTGAGCCCTGCCGTGGGTCTCGCTCGAGCCGGGGCGGGGCTCGGCTATCCGCGCCCGGTCACCCGGCTCACCACGTATCGGAACTTGCCGGAGCTGTCGCCGGGGATCTCCTCGACCTGCTCGATGTCGATCCGCACGGACTCGCCCAGGCGTCTCCGGAATCCGGTGCGGATCGTCTCGAGGCTGCGCTTCTCGAAGCCGGTCCCGGTCACCAGCAGCACCCGCGTGTGCTTCAGGCTCTCCTGGATGATCTTGAACCTGGCCACCCCGGGCAGCTCGCGCAGGATGTAGATCAGCGCCAGCCCGTGCATCACCGTGCCGTCGGCGGCGACGACGAAATCCGTGGTGCGACCCTGGATCTCCTCCAGCAAAGGCAGCCCGCGGCCACAGGGGCATTGGCGCTCGCTCATCACGCCGACATCCCCGGTGCGATAGCGCACGAACGGAAACGCCCCGGTCGCCATGTGGGTGACCACGATCTCCCCGCTGCGGCCGGCGGGCAAGGGATTGCCGTCGCCGTCCACGATCTCGACGATGATGTCCTCGGCCATCAGATGCATTCCGCCGTCCGGACACTCGTGCGCGATGTAGCCCGCGTCGCGCCCGCCGTAGCCGTTCGCGACCGGGCAGCCGAAGACCTCCTGGATCAGATGGCGCTGTTCGTCGTAGAGCCGCTCCGAGGTCACAAAGGCTACGCGAATGCCGAGGCCGCTCATGCCGATACCCCGGGCCTGCGCCTGTCCCGCGATGTGCGCAATGGCCGAGGGATAGCCAAACAGCATGCGCGGGCGCCGGCGGCGGATGGTCTCCAGGATGCGCCCGATCTTGCTCTTCTTGAGCTCGAAGGCGGAGATCAGCTGCGTGCGCAGGAGCCGATCACGGATCGCGCGCACCAGGTCCTGGCTCCCCAACTCGATCGGCGAGCCCCAGATCACGATCTCCGGGTCACCGATGTCCACATCCCACCAGCGGGTGACCCGCCACTTGGCGCCGACATCGTGGCTCACCCGATCTTTGCCGACGTGAAAAATCAACGGGGCGCCGCTGGACCCGCCGGTGGAGAAGCGGGCGAGCGGTCCGGCGTCCTCCGCTTTCAAGGCCTCGGTGTGCGTGCGGATCAGACCCTTGGTCAATAAGGGCAGCCGCGCGAGATCGGCCAGGGATTCCGTTCGGGCCGGGTCGAATCCGGTCTCGGCGAACAGGCGCCGGTAGTAGGGCACCCGGGCACCGATGTGGCTCAGGAATGCGCGCAGGCGCTCGATGCGGTAGGCCGCGAGGCGTTCCGCAGGCCACCACTGGCTCTCCTCGAGCCTTCGGCGCACGGCCACCGAGTCATGTCCCTTCAGCCATTCGTGGATGGGAAACAGGGCGCCAGCGGCGAAACGGGTATAGAGGGTCGACATGGATTTGCGACAGCAGAAAAGGCCCGGTGTTCCGCGCGCCGTCCACAGTCCCGAGCGGCGCAAACAACCAATTATAACTGTGTACGACCGCCCCTCGTCTCGCGGGCTATAGTTGCCATTATGGCTGTCCGCCCCCCAGCTCATGGGGGGCTCGAGCGGAGCGCGAGATGACCGGAATCGAGCTGGATGCGGTGCTTTACGCCAAGCTGGGGCGGATGTTTCCGGACGAGGCCGAGCGCGCCCAGGTCCGCGAGGCGCTCTGGCTCTACGGCACCGAGAGCTGGGAGCGCGAGCGCGAGCGAGTGAGGCTCGCGATCCTCAAGCTGGCGGGGGCCTCGCTTGAGCAGATCCGCTGCTACTGCGCTCTGGCGAAGGTCGACGTTCGCGACGTGCTGGCCTGGGCAGAATACCCGAGCTGGATGGCGGGGCAAGCGCGCGAAGGGCTGGAACGGATTGCGGCCGCCGAGCGGCGCCGCTACCAGGCTTGGCTCCGGCAGTGACGGGTCTAAGCGCGCACTGCTCGGCCACCTCCTGCTGTGGCGCCCGATCGGCCCGTAGCTACCGCGTTGCGCGCGGCCCGGGCGTCCCGGTCGGCACCGAGACGGGGAGCAGAACCGAGAAGACCTCACGCCAATCCCTATGAAGCTTTCGTTTCACGGCGCTGATCGGGGTGTCACCGGCTCCTGCCACTTGGTGGAGTCCGACGGTGTCCGCATCCTCATTGACTGCGGGCTCTACCAGGGGGGGCGCGAGCTGCAGGAGGAGAACCGCGGGCCGCTGGGCTTCGATCCGGGACCCGTCGACTATTTGCTCCTGACCCACGCCCACCTCGATCATTGCGGGCGCATCCCCTTGCTGGTGGAGCGCGGCTTTCGCGGCGAGATCATCGCGACCGCGGCCAGCCGGGAGCTGGCCCGGCTGGTGATGCTGGACGCGGCCCACCTGCAGGAAGAGGAGGCGGACTGGCGGGCCCGCAAGGGCTCGCGCCGCGGGACGAACAGCCAAGCGGTCACCCCCTTGTACACGACCCCGGATGCGCTCAATAGCCTCGACTACTTCGGCCGCAGCGCCCGCTACGGGGAGCCCCTGACCCTGCGCGAGGGGGCGCGGGCGACCTTCCTGGACGCCGGCCATATCCTCGGCTCGGCCAATATCCTGTTGGAGCTGCAGGAGCGGGGGCGCTCGCATCGCATCCTGTTCTCGGGCGACCTGGGGTCCAGTCGGCGGCCGATCCTGCGTGATCCGGCCCGACGCCCGGCGGCGGACGTCCTGGTCATGGAAACCACCTACGGAGACCGCACCCACAAGCCGCTGCAGCCGTCGATCGACGAGCTCTACGAGGCGATCCAGGACACGTTCGAGCGCGGGGGCAACGTCATCATCCCGACGTTCGCCCTCGAACGCGCGCAGGAGCTGCTCTATCACCTGCGCGAGGGGGTCGAGCAGGGGCGGCTGAGCAGGAGCATCCAGGTGTTCCTGGATTCGCCCATGGCGATCTCCGCCACCCAGATCTTCCGGCGTCATCCCGAATGCTACGACCGGGAGGCCGCCGAGCTGTTCCGGGAAGGGCGCGATCCCTTCGCGCTGCCCGGGCTGCATTTCACGCGCGAGACCACCGAGTCCATGGCCTTGAACCGGATCGGCGGCGGCGCCATCATTCTCGCCGGCTCGGGCATGTGCACCGGCGGGCGGGTGCGCCACCACCTCAAGCACAATCTGTGGCGGCGCGACAGCAGCGTCATCTTCGTCGGGTTTGCGGCCCAGGGCACCCTGGCGCGCAGGATCATCGATGGCGCAGAGTCTGTGCATCTGTTTCGCGAGGACATCCCGGTCAACGCCCGGATTCACACCATCGGGGGCTTCTCCGCCCATGCCGACCGGGAAGAGCTGCTGGCCTGGTGGCGCGCCGCGCCTGCCCCGGAGAAGACGGTGCTCGTGCACGGCGACGAGCAGGCCATGGGCTCCTTCGGCGCCTTGCTGAGCGGGACCCAGGTCGTGATGCCCGCGCTCCACGACGAGCTCCGGATCTGAGCGGTTTGTCGCCCCGCGCCCGATGGAGCTCATCGTTTGGCTGAGCCTGGCCTGCGTGGCCGTCCTGGTGGCTTTCGACTACACGAAACGCGTATCGACCGCGAGGACATCTATACCCTGGTCACGGGAGTGGACCACGTGTTCGACTATGCGGTGACGTCGGTGCGCGAGCTGGAGCTGCTCAACGTCGCTGCCGACACCTGGATGAAGGCGATAGTGGCGCGGCTGCGCGACGGGGCGGCGGCACTGACGCAGGGGTTCCAGCGGTTTCGCGAGCACCCCGAAGAGGTCGAGCCCCTGGCGGCCCAAGCCCGGCGGGCCGAGCGCGAGGTGGAATCCCTGTATCGCAAGGCCCTGGCCGAGATGTTCGCCGGCGAGGCCTATCAGGCGATGACGGATCCCGGCGCCTCCCCTTCCGGGCGGGCCTGTCTGGAATTCGTCATCGATCGGATCAAACGCCGTGAGGTCTACCGCCATCTCTCGAACGCTGCCGATCGTCTTGCCCACGTGGGCGAGGCGCTGCACGACATGAGCGTGAAATACGGTTGAGCCGGCCCTGCTTCATTGACCGGCCGCGGCAGCCGACTCCGCGCTCCCTGCCGGGGACAGCCCGGGCGTGAGCAGCTGGGTGGACGCCAGTGTGGCGCTCCTCGCGGGACACCCCCATTGGGCGGGGCTGTTCGTGTTCCTGGTCGCCGCCTTGGAGGCCGTTGTGTTGGCCGGCTATGTCATCCCCGGCGCGATGATCCTGGTCGCCGTGGGTGGCATCGTCGGGGTTGGGCATCTGCCGCTGCTGCCGATCCTGGCCTGGGCCACGGCGGGGGCCATCGCGGGGGACGGGTTCTCCTTTTGGCTGGGCTACCGCTACCGCGAGACCTTGACCGGCCGCTGGCCCTTCTCCCGCTACCCCGACCTGATGGCCCAAGGAGAGGCGTTCTTTCGCCGTCATGGCGGCAAGAGCGTGGTCCTGGGGCGTTTCCTGCCCGTGCTCAGACCCATTATCCCGACCGTCGCCGGCATCCTGGGGATGCCGCCGCGGCGATTCTACCCGGCCAACGCGCTCTCGGCCCTGGTGTGGGCCCCGCTCCACATCTTGCCGGGGGTACTGGCGGGTGCCTCGCTGGAGCTGCTGCGGGGCGTGAGCCCTCGCTTGGCGGTGGCCGCGTTGGGGGTCCTCGCGGTGCTGGTGCTCAGCTGGTGGTCGACGCGGCTTCTGGTGCTGCGCACCACGCCCCTGGCGCGGCGGCTGTTCGATCGCGCATACGCCTGGACCCAGCGCAACCGGGGTAGCCTGCTGCAGCGTCTGGCTGTCCGGTTCGATCCGGCCCACCCCGCCACGGCCGCGTTGGTGGCGACCCTCACGCTGCTGGTGGTCGCCCTGGCCGGCTTCTTCGCGCTCCTCGAGGACGTGGTGACCCGCGACGAGCTGGTGCGCTCGGACCAGGCGATCAGCACCCTGATGCAAGGCCTGCGCAACCCCTGGACCGACCCCTTCATGATCGCCGTCAGCAGCCTGGGAGATTCGATCGTGACGGGCGCCGTGGCCCTGACGCTGCTCGGCTGGCTGGTGTTGCGCGGTCACCGGCGCCTCGCCTTGGCGGCCGGCAGTGCGCTGGCGCTCACCGCCGCGGGGCTTCCCCTGCTCAAGCTGCTCGTTCGAGCGCCGCGGCCTGTGGCCATGTACGCCGGCTTCGATGCGTTTTCGTTCCCGAGTGGCCATACCAGCATGGCGGCGGCGGTGTATGGACTGGTTGCCTGGCTGGGGGCGGGCGCGCTGGGCCAGCGCTGGCGTCCGCTCGTTTACCTCCCGGCCCTGTTCTGGATGCTGTTGATGGCTACCTCCCGGGTCTATCTGGGGGCCCATTGGTCGTCGGATGTGCTGGCCGGGCTCTGTTTCGGACTGCTCGCACCCCTGGCCCTCGCCGCGCTCTATCACGCCTATCCGCGTACCGGTGTGCACCCGGGCCGGATGGTCGTGCTCTTGACCCTCGTCCTGGCGACCTTCGGGGCCTCGCACCTGTCGCGCACCTGGGGCCAAAGCGTCGCGCGCTACCTGCCGGAGGAGACCGTGAAACCGCTCGAACGTCGCCGCTTGGTGGCGCGGCCGCGGGCCGAGCCTGCCGAGCCGGCGCACGGACCTCGGAGGAGAGCCCGAAGAGCCGCTCGTCCTCCAGTGGCTGGGAACGCCCCAAGCCCTGGCCTCCCGGCTCGCCCCCGCCGGCTGGGCGGTCGCGACACCCTGGCGCGTCGCCGGCCTGGCCGGGTTCCTGCGACCCGATACCGGGATCGAGGACCTGCCGATCCTGCCCAAGCTGCACGAGGGGCGCTTGGCGCTGCTCACGCTCACCCGCGCGTCGGCCACAGAGCCGGACAGCCGCTGGGTGCTGCGCGCTTGGCCCTCGGGTTATCGGGATGCGGCGGATGGGGCGCCGTTGCTGCTGGCGTCCCTGACGCGCGAGCGGGTGCTGCACCCGGCCCGGATGCTCACCCTGGTGTGGCCCGAGCCGTCGAGCGAGGCCGGCATCCGACGGCTGCGGGGCTCCGTGCGGCCCTTTGCCGTCGGTCAGGAAGGCGACGGGGAAGGGAGGGCCGGTGAGACGTTTCCGGTGATGCGCGCCGGGCAGATGGAACCGCAGATGCCGCCCTGATGCGTGGCTGGCAGGCGGTTTCGCTGCCCATAGTGGGCGACATGCCCTCTCCAAGGAGCGGCTTTCATGCCGCGACCGACAGAGGCCAGGCGGGGATTCTGGGATCGAGCTCCAGCTCGCGATAGCCACGGCACGGCGCACGGGGTCCATCGCGCCCATAGAGCCCAGCTCTCTCGGCGACCGGCCGCAAGACGGCACGGTATCGGCGACAGAGCCGGCCTCTTAAGCGGAGATATTGGAACCTACCGGCTCCCTGAGCGTCTCTGTTTATGATATCGTTAGCACGCTATCTATTAGTGATACAGGTATGTCCATGCAATCCGGATGGGAACGGCTGGGGCCGTTGTTGGGGGAGACCGCCAGACTCTGGCGCGCCCGGCTCGATGAGCGTCTGCGGCCCCTGGGGCTGAGTCAGGCACGCTGGCTGGTACTGCTGCAGCTGCACCGGCGCGGCGACGGGGCCGTGCAGAAGGACCTCGCCCAGTGGGTCGGTATCGAGGGCCCGACGCTCGTCCGGCTGCTGGACCGCATGAGCGCGGACGGCTGGATCGAGCGTCGCGAGTCCCCGCAGGACCGGCGCGCGAAGACGGTGCACCTGACCGAGCAGGCGCGCGGGGTGGTCAGCCGGATCGACCAAGTCGCGGCGCAGCTGCGCCGCGACCTGCTGGTGGACCTGGACCCCGGCCAGGTCGAGGTCTGCATCGGTGTGCTGAAGCAGATCAGGCACAAGGCCGAGCAGCTGTAGCCAGCGACGCGTGCAGCCCGGGTCATCGGAGTCGAGCGGATGCAGTTGAAGATCCTCGTGTTGACCGGCGCTGTCGCTGCAGGCGCGGCGGGCATCTGGGGTTATCAGGCCTATGGCATCAGGCACCCCAGCACCGATGACGCCTATCTGAACGCCAACGTGGTCCGGGTGGCCCCGCGGGTCACCGGGCGCCTCACGAAGGTCCTGGTGACCGATCAACAGCACGTGGCACGCGGAGATCTGCTGTTCACAATCGACCCCGAGCCGTTTCGCTTCGCGGTGGAGGAGGGCCAGGCCCGGCTGGGCCAGGCCCGGCGCCAGGTCATGCAGCTGGAGGCCGGGGTGCGCTCCGCCGAGGCAGAGGTACACCACCGAGACGTGCTTCTCGCCAACGCCCGGTCCAAGTCCGAGCGCGCCCAGCGGCTGATCAAGAAGGATTACCTGGCCCAGCAGAGCCTCGAGGACGCCGAGGCGGATTACCAGAGCGCGCAAGCCAACCTTCAGGTGGCCCAGGCGGGGCTCGAAGAGGCCCGCCGGGCGCTGGGCGCCGCCGGCGAGGCCAATGACCGGGTGGTCGAGGCCAAGGCGGCCCTGGACCGAGCCCGGTGGGAGCTGGACAACACCCGGGTCCAGGCGCCGTGCAGCGGTCAGATCGGGGAGCTGAGCCTGCGCCCGGGCAGCGTGGTGCGCGCCGACAGCGATCTGTTCGTGCTGGTGTGTACGGATCGCTACTGGGTGGAGGCGAATTACAAGGAGACCCAGCTAGAGCGCATCGCCCCCGGACAGCCGGCGCAGGTCAGGGTGGACATGTATCCCGACCACGCCTTCGAGGGCCGGGTGGAAAGCATCGGGGCGGCCGCCGGCGCGGCGTTCTCCCTCCTGCCGCCGCAGAACGCCAGTGGCAACTGGGTCAAGGTCACCCAGAGGGTGCCCGTGCGGGTGGTTATCGAAGATCCCGATCCGCGGCTCCCCCTGCGCGTGGGCACGAGCGCCGTCGTCACCGTCGATACCACGGCGCAACCGATGCCCACCGCGGCCACGAAAGGGTCCTGATGGACGAGCGTGGGCAGCGTCTGCTGATCACCGTGGCCGTCATGTCGGCCACGGTCATGCAGGTGCTCGACACGACCATCGTCAACGTGGCTCTGCCCCACATGCAGGGCGCCCTGTCGGCCACCCCGGACCAGATCAGCTGGGTGCTGACCAGCTACATCGTCTCGTCCGGCATCTTCATGCCGCTCACGGGCTATTTCTCGGACCGCATGGGCGTGCGGCGCTACCTGGCCGTAAGCATCGTCGGATTCGTGGCCGCGTCCATGCTGTGCGGGCTGGCCTCCAATCTGACCGAGATCGTCTTCTTCCGCCTGGCCCAGGGCGTGGCCGGGGCGGCGCTGGTGCCCCTGTCCCAGTCCGTCATGGTGCACACCTTCCCGCTGCATGAGCGTGGCAAGGCCATGGCCATCTGGGGCATGGGCGTGATGCTGGGTCCCATCCTGGGGCCGACCCTCGGGGGCTGGCTCACCCAGGTCCTGTCCTGGCGCTGGACCTTCTTCATCAACCTGCCGGTGGGTTTGATGTCGGTCCTGATGGTGCTGCGCTATGTCCCGGACACGGACCAGCACGGCCGGGAGATGGACTGGCTGGGCCTCGTTCTGCTGGTACTGGGGATCGGGGGCCTGCAGTACGTGCTGGATCGCGGCACCACCGACGATTGGTTCTCCTCCACGACCATCCAGTTCACCGCCTATCTCAGCCTGGTCGGCTTCGTCGGCTACTACTTGCATGCCCGCACCCACACAGGGCATGCCCTGTTCAGCCCCGAGCTCTTCACCGACCGCAACTTCGCGACCGCGAGCCTGCTTATCGCATTCCTGGGGCTGGGGCTCTACGGGTCCATGCTGCTCCAGCCCTTGATGCTGGAGGGGCTGATGGATTATCCGACCATCACGACGGGACTGGTCCTGGCCCCGCGCGGGCTGGCCAGCATGTTCAGCATGCTCGTGGTCGGCCGACTCATCAACCGCACGGACCCGCGGCTGCTGATCGTTGCCGGGATCCTGATCTTCAGTCTGGGGTCCTACCAGACCACCCAGTACAGCCTGGTCATGGGGACGGCCCGCGTCGTGACGCCGATGATCCTGCAGGGGATGGGGCTGGGCATGGTGTTCGTACCCCTGTCCACCCTGGCCTTCTCCACCCTGCCCAAGCGGCTCTCGGCCGAGGCCGCGGGGCTGTTCAGCCTGCTGCGGACCATCGGCTCGGGCGTCGGCATCTCGGTGGTGGCCACGGTGCTCACCCGCCATGCCCAGATCGCCTGGCACAATGTCGGCGGCCATATCGAGCCCTTCAACCCGGAGCTCACGCGGTATCTGGCTCGGCTGTCGATCGCGGGGACGCCTCAGGGGGCCGCGGTGCTGGGCCGGGAGCTCGCCCGCCAGTCACAGATGATCGCTTTTCTCGACGCCTACATCTTCGTCGCTCTGGCCTTCGCCGCCATGCTGCCGCTGGTGTTCGTGATGAAAGGCGGACGGCTCCACGTTCCCCCGACGCCGGCCGTGGCGGAGTAGCCAGGGTCGGCGGCGCCGGCTCGCCACCGTCACTCGAGCTCCAGCGGCGTCTGGGGCTGGGTGTCGACGTGCAGCCGAAAGATGTCCGGGCGGGCATAATGGCCCACCACGTCCAGCGCCCGCCTGGCGGCGCCGACCCGTCCGCGGTCGATCTCTGCAAACAGTATTGCCTCTTCCCGGTGCAGGGGCCCCGCGACGATCCCGCCGCCGGGGGCGATGACCACCGAATCGCCCGGATTCACCCATTCATCGGCGTCCGGATACAGCACGCTGCGGCCCGGCAGATCTGCGGGGATGTCGCTGCCTCGCAGCAGCGTCCCGCTGCCGAGCACCCAGCAGCGGCCTTCTCGGGCGATGTGCTGCAACGTTCCGAGCCAGTCCTCGCCGCTGTCGTAAGTGGGCGCGACGTAGATCTCTATCCCCTGCCCGTACAGGGCGTACCTCGCCAGGGGCATATAGCTCTCCCAGCAGATCAGCGTGCCGAGCCGCCCGCAGGGGGTCTCGACCACCTTCAGGCCGGAGCCGTCTCCCAGGCCCCAGACCATCCGCTCCGGGTTGGTGGGCATGAGCTTGCGGTGTCGGTTGAGGATCTCCCCCGTGGGGCCGATGACGACCACCGTGTTGTAGAGCGTGGTCCGTCCGAGGCGGCCCTCCCGCTCGTTCATGCCGCACACGACGCTGACCCCATGTGTTCTGGCCGCCGCTTCCAGGGGGGCTAGGTCGCCGCGCTCCAGGTCGACTGCGTTGGCGAGCAGTCGCGCGTGAAGCGCCTCGCTCAGGTCCCAGTCGGTGCCGGGCCTCAGGCGCCAGATCCAGGCCGGATAGCCCGGAAGGAAGGCCTCGGGCAGAACGATGAGCCCGGCCCCTTGCGCAGCCGCCTGGCCCACGAGATCCACCGCCTTCTGGATCGTCTCTTCCCGCTCCAAAAGGACGGGCGCCGTCTGGATGATCGCCGCTCGGTACATCGCCTCTGCCTCCGTGGATGGTTGCCGGGTCCGCAGTCACAAGTGTGGGGCCACTGCGCACTTTGGCGGGTACGCAAGGCGACTTGGGCCCGCAGCGCGCGGCCGATCGGCGGATCAGCGCCCGAGTGCGGCCCGCTGCAGGTCGCCCAAGGCCCGTAGCTGTACCTGGGCCTCCTGGGTCCGTCCCGCTTCGAGCAGGAGGCCCCCGAGCGCCCGACGGGCGGCGATCAGGCTTGGGTCCAGCTCGGTGGCGCGCCGTACCGCCTCGCGGGCCTGGTCTTCCCTGCCAAGGCGCTCCAGCGCGACACCGTAGTCGACGTATACCGTAGGGCTCTTGTCGTAGACCGCGACGGCGTGCTCGAGCATCCCGACCTGGCCCCAGGCGCTCCGCTGGGAAGCCCCGATGGCCTGGTAATGCAGGGCAATGCGCGCCCGCAGACTGTCGTTCCAGGGTGCCAGGGTCAGTGCCCGGTCGTACTCGCGGAAGATATCCGCGGCCGAGACCGGTCCGGGGCCCAGGCTCGAGCGGTAGCCGGTCAGAAAGGCCAGCTCGGCCTCCTCGGCCTGGCTCAGGCGCCTCCGGGTCGCCTCATCCCCCAGGCGCATCCCGGCAAGGAATCCGGCCCCCGCCTTCCGCCGCAGGCGCGAGACGAAGTCGATGTTCTCCGCGACCCGCTGCTTGAGGGGCACCGCGTAGTCGGCGGGGGAGAAGAATTCATACCGGGGATGGGACAGGGTGTTGTCCGGTACGTCCCGAACGGCCGCGCGGATGGCGTCGCCGTCGGCGACGAACTGGCCAAGAACGGCCTCCGGTGAGGTCAGGCCGTAGCGCGCCAGGGCTTCGAAGGCCTGCGGCTCGGCGTCCATGGCCCGCCGCATGCGGGCGATGTCGAGCGGAATCGGAGCAGCCGAGCCGATCAGGATCGTGTTGTAGGCGCCGGTCTTGAGGGCGGGCATGAAGTGGGCCATGAGCACCTGGGGGAAGCTCTCCGAGAAGGTTTTGAGGACCATCCGGTACTGGCTGAGCGGCATGTCCGTCGGCACCCACTGGATGAGGAGGCCCCCCGGGGCCAGGTGCTCCCTCAGCAGGGTGTAGTAATCCCGCGAGTAGGAGAATCCGTTGGAGGCGTACTCCAGCGCGGTCTTCTCGTCGGCGGAGATGACCCGGTAGCGCGCCGCGTGTGTCCGCAGATAGTCGCCGATGTCATCGATCACCACCTGGACCCGCGGATCGGACAGCACCCCGTGGCTCTCCCGGGTGAACCAGGCCGCTCCAGCTACCACGCTGGGCTCGATCTCCACGACGGTGAGACTGTGCACGCCGCGGTGCCGGGCGCTCTCGCCCGCGAGCATCCCGGAGCCGAGTCCGACCGACAGCTCCGTCGAGAAATCGTCGAGCAGCAGTTTGGGCAAGTGGGCCAGCAGCAGCTGCTTGTATTCGGTGTGGGTATTGCCCCCGATGATGATGCCGTCGATTGCCATGACCTTGGCGCCTGTCTCGGGATCGATCGTCACCTTGGTGGTCGCCGACGGGCCATCCCGGTAGAAGAGCACCCGATCGCCCGGACCCTCTCCTTCCGATGGAAACTGAAAGCTTGCCGGCACCAGCACCGGGACCAGCACCGCGATCAGGGCCGCTGCGGCGCCGGCCCAGCGCAGCCGGGTGCCGTGGGCAAAGCGCACGGCGACAAACACGGAGCCGATCAGGGCGTTGATCAGGGCCATCGCCAGGATGCCGCGTTGGATGCCCAGCCATTGGATCAGCAGAAAGCCGGGCAACAGGGCGCCGGCCACGTTGCCGAGGGTATTGCTCGCGTAGATCAACCCCACCCGCCGACCCGTCTCTTCGAGGTCGATGATCCCGATCCGCCCGGCCAGAGGAAAGGTCGCCCCGATCAGGGTCGCCGGTACCAGCATCAGTAGCACCGCGATGCCGAAGCGCGCGAAGATCACCGGGCCGACCCCGCTGGAGGACGCACGTAGGAAATCCCGCAACGCCTGTGGATCGGCGAAGAAGAACAGCAACGGCAAGCCGACTGCGGCGGAGACCGCGATCAGCAACTGCACCCAGCCAAATAGGGCCAGCCGATCCGACACGCGATCGACGATGAGTCGGGCCAGAAACCCGCCGAGGGCTACGCCGCCGATAAAGGCGGTGAGCACGGTGGTGAGTGCGTAGGTCGAGTTGCCTAGAACGAAGACCAGGGAGCGCGTCCAGTAGATCTCGTAGGCGAAGGACGCCAGGCCCGACAGGCCCAGGCCGATCAGCAGGAGCAGATAGAGGCTGCGCGAGACGGGGGCTCCCGGCGGGGATTCAGGGACAGGGGCGGACGGGTCCTGCCGGCTCTCGGGCGTGGCAGCCGGCTGGCGCCGGGTGGACCCGACCCAGGCGAGCAGGCCGATGCCCAGGTTCGTGGCGACCGCCAGGTAGACAGTGGTGTCCGTGCCGAGTTTGCCGATCAGGTAGAAGCCGCACGCGATGGCGCCCAGGACGGCGCCGAGGGTATTTGCCGCATAGACCGTGCTCAGGTCGGCGCCGACCAGATCGGGGCGCCGGACGAAGAAGCGGGCGAGTGCCGGAAGCGTGGCGCCCATCAGGCAGGTCGGGGCCATGATCATTGCGAAAGCCAATGCGAACCGCATCGCCGCCAGGAGGGTGGCGGAGCCGCCGAATAGCTCGTGGAGCCCGACATAGACGGGTGCGAGGTGCGCCAGTGCCAGGTGTGTCGCCAGCGCTGTCGCGCCGATGCCGATCTCCAGCGCGGCGTAGAGACGCAGGGGATCCGGCTGGCGATCGGCCGTCTTGCCGAGGAGCCAACTGCCCAGGGCGAGGCCTGACATGAACGCCGCCAGCACGATGCCGACGGCGGTGGCCGTGGTGCCAATCACCTGGGTGAGCATTCGCGCCCAGACGATCTGGTACACCAGGCCGCATGCGCCGGAGAAGAAGAACAGGAGCAGGAAGAACGGACGCATGAAAGGACTTGTGTCTCTTGATCTTATCGGCTGGGGGCGACGACGGCGTGCCCGGGCGCGCCAACCGCGCCTGCAGCGCAAGCGGGCAACGACCCCGACCAGGATAACGGCGATGGGTGGGTCTGCCCACTCCGGAGATACCCCTTGCGGGTGGCCGCGTCTTGCCGTGGACGCAGACCGGGCCCGCGCAAGCGACTCCGAGAGCTCGGTCCGGGCGCCGAATCTGCCCGGTCATGGACAGCCCCCGGGCCCTATGGCACTTTAGCCCGATGGGGCGACACGAGAGCAAGCATCCCAGCCTGTCCGACCAACTTGGCGGTCTGGAGCACGGTCAGCTCGCCGTCCTGGCGGAGATGACCCAGGCGTTCGCGGCCTCCCTCGACATTGACGAGACCCTGCGTACCGCGCTGCTGGAGTCGATGCGTTATCTCGACGCCGAGGCGGGCTCGATCTTCCTGCTGGAGGAGGGTGGCGCGACCCTGCAATGCCGCGCCAGCGCCGGCCCGGTAAACATCACCGGCATGCGCCTCGACGCCGACAAGGGAATCATCGGGCGGGCCCTGGAGGAGAACGCCCCGCAGATGATCCGCGACGTCGCTCTGGACCCCGCGTTCAACCAATCGGTCGACGAGGGCACGGGTTTTCGGACCCGCTCGGTGCTCTGCGCGCCGCTCGCCGTACGGGGCCGTCGATTGGGGGCGCTGGAGCTGATCAACAAGCGCGGTCCCGAGGCCCTGTTCGAGGAGTCCGACCGGTTGTTTCTGATAGCTCTGGCCTCGGCGGCAGCGCTCGCCATCCACAACGCACGCATGGCCGAGGCGCTGGTCGAGCAGGAGCGGATGCGCAAGGAGCTGGAGGTCGCCCGTGAGATTCAGCGCTCTCTGCTGCCGCCGGACCCCGGGCGCGAGGCCCCGATCCAGGGGCTGAACATCCCCGCTCGCAGCGTCTCGGGCGATCTCTATCTGTTCTTTCCCCTGGCGAATGGCCTGCTGTTCTTCGCCGTGGGCGACGTCTCGGGAAAAGGGGTGCACGCCGCCCTGTTCATGGCCAAGGTGGCGAGCCTGCTGAGGGCGCTGGCCAAGCTCGAGAGCGAGCCCGGGCCGCTGCTCGCCCGGGTCAACGAAGAGATCCACGAGACCGCCAGCCGGGGGATGTTCGTGACCCTGGTGGCCGGTGTCTACGACCCCGTCACGGACCGGGTGCGCCTGGCCAATGCCGGCCACGAGCCGCCGCTCTTCCGCGGCCGGGACGGACGCTTCCTGCGTTTTCCCGCGGGGGCACCGCCGCTGGGCATCCTCTCGGGACTCGTGTTCGAAGAGGTGGAGCTGAATCTCGACGGCGGAGCGCTCTACGTATTCACCGACGGGATCACCGAAGGGCGCACCGCCGAGACCCGCCAGCTCACCGCCGCAGGCTTCCAGGAGCGGGTGGCCGCCCTGGCCCACCTGCCGGCCCAGGAGCGCATCCGTGCCCTGGTCGAGCCCCTGCTGGAGGTCGGTGGCCCCCTCCATGACGACGTCACCTTGCTGGTGGTGGAGGGCGGCGGTTGAGAACGCTGCTGAGGCTCGGCGTGCCCGCGCTGGCGCCCCGGCTCAAAGAGCTTCGCGATGCGGCCCGGGAGACCCTGGATCGCATGGGATGCCCGCCGAGCCTGCGCGACGGGCTGGTCCTCGCCCTGGGAGAGGCGGCGATGAACGTCGTCCAGCACGGCTTTGGCGGCGGCTCTGCCGCGGGTGAAATCACCCTGGAGATTCTGGATAATGCCGGGGAGCTGGTGTTCCGTCTTGCCGATAACGGTCCCCGCGCCGATCCCTCCAAGGTGAAGCCCCGCGACCTCGGCGACCTTCGCCCGGGCGGGCTGGGCAGCCACTTCATCCGGCAACTGATGGACGAGACGGTGTTTCTGCCGGTCGAGGGAGCGGCGGGCAATCTCCTGGAAATGAGAAAAAGGGTGAGCCAGCCGTGAAGTGCGAGATCATCGACCACGGTCCGGTGCGGGTCGTCGCCTTGGGCGGCGAGGTGGACATGTCGAGCTCGCCCGAGGCCCGCCGTGCCATCCTCGGAGTGCTCAGTCGCAGCGGTGTGCTCGTGGACCTCTCGCAGGTCGACTACATCGATAGCTCCGGTGTGGCCAGCCTGGTGGAGGGCTATCAGCTGGCGCGCGAGCGGCGCCTGCCCTTCGGCCTGGTCGGGGTGAGTGCCTCGGCGCTCATGGTGCTGCAGCTCGCACACCTGCATACCGTGTTTCCGATCTATGGCTCTATCGAGGATGCCCTGGCCCATGGCTGAGCTGCGGGCGGCCGCGGCGGTCGAGACCCTCGGGCGGCGCACCGTCCAGGGGGTCGAGGAGCTCGGCTACCACGGCGCTCTGCTCGGCGAGAGCCTGTACTGGATACTCTGGGGCTGGCGGATCGGCCAGCCTGTGCGCATGAACCACATCGTCAAGGAGATGGTGTCGGTGGGCCTGAATGCCCTGCCGATCATCGCCGTGCTGTCCCTGACAGTGGGCGCCATGCTCGCCATCCAGGGCATACACACCCTTCAGACCTTCGGGGCCCAGGGCAAGGTGGTGCTCGGCATCGCGCTCTCGGTGACCCGCGAGTTCGCCCCGCTGATCGTTGCCATCCTGGTCGCGGGCCGCTCGGGCTCGGCCTTTGCGGCCCGGATCGGCACCATGGTGATTTCCCAGGAGATCGACGCGCTGCGGGTGATCGGCATCAACCCCGTGCGCTATCTGGTGGCACCCGCGCTGCTCGCCATGATCGTCATGTTGCCGGCGGTGACCTTCTTCTCGGACTTGCTGGGCCTGCTGGGGGGGGTCTCTACAGCGCGCCGCTGCTCGGTATAGGCCTGGATGTCTTCTGGCAGCGCACGCTCGAGGCCCTCAGCGTCGAGGACGTGCTCCAGGGGCTTGCCAAGAGCGGGGTCTTCTCGGTGCTGATCACCCTGATCGGCGTGGCGAACGGCTTCTCGGTGAGAGGAGGAGCCGAAGGGGTGGGGCGCTCCACCACCCGCGCGGTGGTGATCTCCATCGCCGCCATCCTGATCGCGGACATGCTGTTCACCTATTTCATGAATCGCTGAGCCGTGGAGCAGACGCCGGCCATCGAGGTCCAGGATCTGCGCGTGCGCTACGGAGGGCGCGACATTCTCAAGGGTGTGAGCCTGAGCGTGCGCGCGGGAGAGATCCTGGTCATCATGGGAGGGTCGGGCTCCGGCAAGTCGACCTTCCTGCGCCAGCTCCTGGGACTGGAGAAGCCGTTCGCCGGCGCCATCAGTCTGTTGGGCCGGGACATCACGCGGCTAGCGGGGCGGCAGATGTACGCCCTGCGCCGCAGCATGGGCGTGGCGTTCCAGGGCGGGGCCCTGTTCAACTCCATGAGCGTGCTGGAGAATGTCATGCTGCCGCTGCGCGAGCACACGCGCTTGGACGAGCAGACCATGCGCATCATGGCGCGCATGAAGCTGGAGGTGGTGAACCTCGCCGGGTTCGAGGACCTGACGCCGGCCCAGCTCTCCGGGGGCATGATCAAGCGCGCCGCGGTGGCCCGTGCGATTGTCATGGACCCCAAGCTGCTGTTCTTCGACGAGCCCTCGGCAGGGCTGGACCCGGTGGTCTCCGCCGAGCTCGACGAGCTGATCCTGACTCTGCGTGCGGCCATGCGCATGACCATCGTCGTGGTGACCCACGAGCTGGAGTCGGCCTTCAAGATCGCCGACCGCCTCACTTTTCTGGATCGGGGAGACATCCTGATGACCGGTACGGTGGACGAGGTGCGCGCATGCCCCAACCCCCGGGTGCAGAGTCTGCTCAACCGCACGCCGGAGCACGGCGAGGTGGACGCCGACGCGTATCTGCGACGGCTCACCGGTCGCTAGCGCCATGCGATACCAGCACATTTCGTATCTGACGGTCGGGCTGTTCGTGCTCGCGATGCTGGCGGCCCTGGTGGCGATGTTGGCCTACCTCACCGGGCGCACCGGTCCGACCGACCGGTACTACGTCGTCTACGCCAACGTGGCCGGATTGGCGAACGGGACACCGGTGGCCTACCAGGGATTCAGGGTCGGGCGGGTCGGCGGTATAGAGCCGGAGCACGAGCAGGGCAAGACCCGCTACCGGGTGGCGCTGGACCTCGATCGTTCCGCATCGGGCCCCTGGCCGGTCCCGGCCGATAGCGTCGCCCGGGTCGTTTCGCCCGGGCTGCTCTCGGAGGTGATGATCGACATCGCCGAAGGCAGCTCGAAGAAGCTTCTTGCCCCGGGTGCGGTGATGAACGGCCAGGAGGGGGCGAACCTGTTCGCGGCCGTGGACGCCATTGCCGGCGAGGTCAACCAGCTCAGCCGCCAAGGCCTGATGCCCCTGATCCAGAATCTGGACACGCGCATCGATGCCATCGCGGACAGCGTTCAGAAGGGCACCCCGGCGATCGTGGGGCACCTGGAGAGCAGCGCGGCGAAGCTCGACCAGGGGGTCGATCAGGTGCTCGCCCAGGTGCGCGAGCTGGCCGGGCGGCTGAATGCCGGTGCCGAGGATCTGCGCCAGGTGGTCGGGCAGGACAATCGGGCGAGCATCGCGGGCATGCTCAAGGCGATGGAGACGGCGGCGGCCAACTTCCGGGACCTGTCCCAGCGACTACAGAGCAGCCAGACGGTTCTGCACCATACGCTGGAACAGTCCGATGCCATGGTGAGCGGTAGCCGGGGCGATGTGGAGCAGGCGGTGAAGGACCTGCGCACCAGCCTGCAGCAGGTGTCCGAGCACGTGGGCGCCATCGCCTACGACCTGGAGGCGACCAGCCGCAATATGGCCGAGTTCTCGCGCCAGATCCGTCAGAGTCCCGGGCTGTTGTTGAGCCCCGCTGCACATGCGGACGAAGGCCGGTGAGAAATGCGGGCTAGCGAAAGGAGTGATGCCGTGAGAGCCAGGCTTGCATCGGTAGTGGTCGCGGTCGCCCTGCTGGGCACGGCCTGTGCAACCGTCCAGCCGGTCCCGGAGGACCATTTCTACCGCCTCTCCCCGGCCGTCCCCGCCTCCCCCGGCAGCGTGCGGCCGCTCAGTGGCGTGCTCGCGATCGGCGCGATCGACAGCGCCGGCATCCATCGGGAGCGGGCGATCGTCTATACCCAAGCGGGAGTGCCCACCGAGCTGCTGCGCTATCACTATCACGCCTGGATCGAAGGGCCGCCCCGCCTGATCCAGGATCACCTGCTCGCCTACCTGCGGGGATCCGGCGCCGCATCCCTGGTGATGATCGACGATGCCCGGACCCGCTGGGACTACCTGCTCTCGGGCAATCTGCGGCGCTTCGAGCGGGTCATGAAGGTGGGCGGCGGCTCCGATGTCGCCGTCGAGCTGGAGCTACAGCTCGACCGGCGCGGTAGCGAACGGCCGCTCCTCGTCCGCGATTACTCGGCGAGCGCTCCGGTTCACGGCGCGGACCTGGGCGATGCCGTCAGGGCCTTCTCGGTCGCGCTCCAGCAGATCTACGCTCGGTTCTTGGCCGATCTCGCGGCCTTGCCGCCCTCGGCCAGCAAGCCCTAGGCCGGTCGGCGCCCGAGATCCTGCTCGGGAGCCGGCCCGACCGTGGGAGCGAGCTCCCGCTCGCGATCCCCTTTGCACCCGTGGACCGGTAAAGCGTCGTCGCGACCCCTGGAGGTCGCTTCTGCCGCTGCAGCACAGCTCCTTCGCCACGGTGCAGTGCAACGGAATCCGGATCGCTGCACACGCAAACGGGTCCGTTCCCGACGTGGTGGCTGGGGAGTATCGGCTAGTCGCTGAGCTTGATGATCATGGCACCGATGCCGTTGGCCTTCAGCCGGGCATGCAGCTCATTGACCTGACTCCGGCCGTAGGGGCCGCTGCGCACCCGCTGAAAGCTCTCCTTGTTATCGATGCTGACCCGTTGGATCTGCGCCTCGACTCCCAGCAGGGCAAGGCTCGCTTTGAGGCGCTCGGCGTCGGACCGCCTTCGGTAAGCCCCCATCTGCAGCACATAGGACTCCGCCTTGGCCGGTGTCCGTGCCTCGGCGGTGACCCCGCTGGCGGTTGGGGCAGCCGCGGCAGGTCGGGTGCTGCTCTGTGGTGCCGGCGTCGACGGCGGGGCGGCGGGCTCCGGCTTGTTGATGTCGGCTTCGTCGACGACCACCTCTTGGGCCGGCAGGAGGGTGTAGAAATCGAACCGTGGCTTGGGGCCGTTGTCCTCCCGATTCGGCTTCTCCGGCGCCTTGCGAGCGGTGTCGGGCACGGGAAGCTGCGGTCTCCCCGGTGACGGACTCAGCTTGAGCCAGGCGAGGCCGGAGCCGAACACCCCGACGATCAGCCCGGCAAGAAAGACCACCCAGCCCGGCGTCGGGTGTCGCGCGATGGCGGTGGCTCGGCTCTTGTAATCCCTGGGCACGGCTACATGGTCTCCGGTGCCGACACGCCCAGGAGCCCCAAGCCGTTGCGCAGCACCTGGCGCACGGCGAGGATCAGCTTGATGCGCGCGTCGCGCAGTGCTTCATTTTCCACCAGAAACTGCTGGGCGTTGTAGTAGATGTGGAAGTCGTTGGCCAGCTCCCGCAGATAGTGCACCAACTGATGGGGCTCTTCGTGCAGTGCGGCCAGCTCTACGACTTCCGCGTAGCGCGCGAGGCTCTTGAGCAGCGCGGTCTCATGCTCGGCCTGGAGCAGCTCTAGATTGCGCTCGCCGAAGGAGGGCTCTACGGCGATCCCGCGCTCGGCGGCCTGGCGCAGCACGCTGCAGACCCGGGCGTGGGCATACTGGACGTAGTAGACCGGGTTGTCGCTGCTCTGGGATTTCGCCAGGTCCAGGTCGAAGTCCAGGTGCTGCTCGCACTTGCGCATCACGTAGAAGAACCGGGCCGCGTCGCGCCCGACCTCCTTGCGCAGCTGGCGCAGGGTGACGAACTCCCCGGAGCGTGTCGACATCTGTACCTTATGCCCGCCCCGGTAGAGGATGGCGAACTGCACCAGCAGCACGTCGAGCTTGTCCGCGTCGTCTCCCAATGCCTGGAGGGCCGCCTTCACGCGCGGGACGTAGCCGTGATGGTCGGCCCCCCAGATGTCGATGACCCGGTCGAAGCCCCGTTCGAGCTTGTCCATGTGGTAGGCGATGTCGGAGGCGAAGTAGGTGGCCTGCCCATTCTCGCGGATGACGACCCGATCCTTCTCGTCGCCGTAGGCGCTGGAGCGGAACCAGAGCGCGCCCTCCTTCTCGTAGAGAGCGCCGGCGGCGCGCAGCCGCTCGATGGCGCGGTTCACCGCGCCGCTCTCCACCAGGGATCGCTCCGAGTACCACTGGTCGTAGTTGACCCCGAACTGCCCGAGATCGTCCCGAATGTCGTCCAGGATCGTGTTCAGGCCCAGCTCGAAGACGTAGCGATAGCGATTGTCGCCCAGCAGGCTCTTCGCCCGGGCCATCAGCGCGTCTATGTGGGTCTCCTTGTCGCCGCCGGCCGGCTCATCAGCCGGCAGATCGGCAAACACCTCATCCGCGCCGTAGCGGTAGGCATCGGCGTGCTCCCGGTGCAGGGTGGCGGCGATGTCCCAGACGTAGTCGCCCTTGTAGCCGTTGACCGGAAAGCTCAGCTCCTCGCCGCACAGCTCCAGGTAGCGCAGCCAGACACTGGTGCCGAGGATGTCCATCTGCCGACCCGCGTCGTTGACGTAATACTCGCGGTGCACCTCGAAGCCGACGGCCTGAAGCAGGTCGGCTACCACCGCCCCATAGGCTGCGCCGCGGCCGTGGCCGACGTGCAACGGGCCGGTTGGATTGGCCGAGACGAACTCCACCTGGACCCGTCGGCCGGCACCCAGGCGGCTGCGCCCGAAGCGGTGTCCCGCCTCCAGGATCTCGGGAATCAGGGCTCTATACGCCCCCGGCGCGAGTGCGAAGTTGATGAATCCCGGGCCTGCGATCTCCACGCGGGCCAGGCGCTCGGACGCAGGCAGGACCGCCACGAGCCGCTCGGCCAGCTCCCGGGGGCGCAGCCCCGCCGCCTTGGCCAGGACCATCGCCACGTTGGTGGCGAAGTCGCCGTGACGCTCGTCGCGCACCCGCTCGATGACCGGCTGCCCCAGGGCGTCCGACGGGACCACGCCCTGGGCGGCCAGGCGCTCCAGGGCGTTTCTAACCAGCTGCTGAATCAGGGATCTCATGGCAGGCGCAAGGGGGTATTGGCTCTGATGTGGGGCGTCGGAACGGCCCAGGGGCGTACACCCGGACACACCGGCGAGACGCGCCGCTCCCGCGGGGGCTTCGACCAAGCCGGCTCACTGGCAGCGCGCATGGGCGACACTGGGAAAGTCCAAAAGAATATCAGCAAATTGCGGCGTCAAGCGAGCGCAGCACTCGCCGGGGCGGCAACGGATTCACGCTTCCAAGGGCAGCAGCTCGAGCACGTTGCTGAAACGGGCGATGTTGATCAGCGCTTCGGGGACGTTCCGGTAACGCAGGTCGACGCCGCGCTTTCTTCCTTCCTCGACCCATTCCAGCAGCAGCGCCAGTCCCGCACTGTCGCCCCGGGTGACGCCTTGCAGGTCGAGCAGGAGGGCTTCGCCGTCGGCGAACAGCGGCGGGAGCTCGCGCAGCAGACCGGCGGCTGTGGCGAAAGTCAGCTCCCCCCCCAGGTAAAGATCGCCCCCGCGCCGAGTCAGGGTCGCCCGGGGCTCGGCGCTCGCGGGCCTCTGGGGCGCCGGCTTGGGGCGGCGGTTGGTGCGTCGGCGTCCCATCAGAAGGCGGGGTCTGCGCCACCCTTCGAGATACCCGAGGCTCCCGGGGAGGATCCGGCGCCCGCCCCTGGCGCGGCGCTGGGCTTGGACGCTTCCTGGGCCTTGCTGAACAGGAACTGGCCGATGATATCCTCGAGCACCAGCGCCGACTGGGTCAGTGCGATCCGATCGCCCTGCTTGAGGTACGTCTGGCTGCCGCCCGGATCCAGACCGATGTACTGCTCGCCCAGCAGTCCGGCGGTAAAGATCTTGGCGAAGGTGTCGCTCGGTATTTTGTCGTACTGCGGGTCTATGGTGAGCGTCACCACCGCCTCGTAGCTTTGGCTGTCCAGCCCGATGTGGGTGACGCGCCCGATTCGCACGCCGGCCATGGTGACCGGCGCCTTCACCTTGAGGCCGCCGATGTTGTCGAAGCGAGCCGTGATCTGATACCCCTCCGCGTTGGACAGCATGTTCAGGTTGCTCACCTGCATGGCGAGGAAGAACAGCGCGACCAGCCCGGCTGCCATGAAGGCGCCGACGGTCAGCTCTACGGTTCGCATTCGCACCATTTCTTATCCCCCGAACATCAGCGCAGTCAGCACGAAATCCAGGCCCAGAACGGCCAGCGCCGAGTGCACCACGGCACGCGTGGTCGCCCGGCTGACCCCCTCGGACGTGGGTGTGGCGTCGTAGCCCTGATAGAGGGCGATCCAGGTGCAGACCGCGCCGAACACCAGGCTCTTGATCACGCCGTTGTAGATGTCCTCATGCAGATCGATCGTGGCCCGCATCTGCGACCAATAGGCGCCGTCGTCCACCCCGAGCAGGCCGACGCCGACGAAGTAGCCCCCGAGCACCCCGACGGCGCTGAACATCGAGGCCAGCAGGGGCATGGAGATCAGGCCGGCGAAGAAGCGCGGGGTCAGCACCCGATTGACGGGATTGACTGCCATCATCTCCAGCCCCGAGAGCTGCTCGGTAGCCTTCATCAGCCCGATCTCTGCCGTCAAGGCCGAGCCGGCCCGGCCGGCGAATAGCAGCGCAGTCACCACGGGTCCGAGCTCGCGCACCAGCGACGCGGCAACCATCACCCCGAGTGACTCCGAGGCTCCGAACTTGGAGAGCACGTAGTAGCCCTGCAGCGCGAGCACCATGCCGACGAACAATCCGGACACGGTGACGATCAGGACCGAGAGCACCCCGACCGAGAGGAGCTGCCTGACCAGCAGCCCCGGGCGCACGATGAGCGAGCCCAGCCCCCCGGCGATTCCGAGCAGCAGGAGGTGGGCACGCCCGAGCCGCTCGATGACGCGCAGTCCGATCCTCCCCAATTGCTCCAGCCAACCGAGCATCGGCGCCAGCCCGGTCAAGGCGCATCCCGGGCCGGTGCGCCCTGGATGTCCTGAGCGAGCGGTGGGGCCGGGTAGTGGAAGCTCACGGGGCCGTCCGGAAGCCCCTGGAGGAACTGGCGCACCCACGCCGAGCTAGAGCTCTCGAGGGTCTTGGGGGTGCCCCGGCCCGTCACCTTGCCATTGGAGATGATGTAGACCAGGTCCGAGATCTGGGCGGTCTCTGCGACGTTGTGGGATACGATAACGCTGGTCATGTTGGAGGCGTCGTTGAGCCGGCGGATCAGCTGGACCAGGACCCCCATGGAGATCGGGTCCTGACCGGTGAAGGGCTCGTCGTACATGATCATCATGGGGTCGAGCGCTATGCCGCGGGCGAGCGCGACACGCCGTGCCATGCCGCCCGAGAGCTCGGCGGGCATCAGGTCGCGCGCACCGCGAAGGCCTACGGCCTCCAGCTTCATGAGCACCAGCTTACGGATCATCGCCGCCGGCAGCTTGGTGTGCTCGCGCAGCGGATAGGCGACGTTGTCGAACACGCTGAGGTCGGTGAGCAGCGCCCCGCTCTGAAACAGCATCCCCATGCGGGTGCGCAGCTTGTACAGCTCCCGGGTGCTCAGGGCATGGACATTTTGCCCGTCGACCTCCACCGTGCCGGCGTCGGGCCGCAGTTGGCCGCCGATCAGCTTGAGCAGGGTGGTCTTGCCCGTGCCGCTGGGGCCCATGATGGCGGTGACCTTGCCGCGGGGGATGTCGATGTCCACGCCATCGAAGATGACTCGATCGCCGCGGCTGAAGCGCAGCCCACGAATCCTCACCAGCGGGTCTTTGTCAGCGCTCGATCTCGAAGTCATCGTCTCTTGCTCGCGGGTCGCCGGGCGTCCGCGCGGCTGTGAAGATGTGAGCGGGGCCGGTCCGTTCGCCGGGGGGCGAGGGACCGGCGGCGCCGACCCCTGGGAAACAAATGCAGCATTCTCTACCTGGCTCCCTGGGCCGTCAAGCAAGCGACCGCGGGCCCGCAAGGGCTCCAGGCAGGCGTGCCAATGCCGGTCCGGGGGTGGTCCGGCCGGACCCGGGGCCCCAGCGGCGGGCGTGTCGCCAGAGCCCCAGTTCGGCCGATGGGCTCGCCTGTCCCGTCGGTGCTTGTCGGGGACGACGAGGTGCGAGAATCTATGCTTTATCGGGCCCCGGTAGGTGCCAGGGGGCGGATGGGTGCCCAGGAGCGGCCATGGCCGACATACTCGAATTCAAGCGCCCCAAGCTCGGCGCGCGCTACAAAGGGGCCAGCCTGTGCGGCCACAACCATCACAAGTGGGAGACCGTGAAAGAGACCCGTTTCGACGTTAAACAGGGTCGATTGGTAACCGTCCTGCGCTGCGTCCGCTGCGGCCTGACCCGCGTCAAGACCTCGTGAGCGGCCGCCCGCTCCCCCCCCGGTGCGCAAGCGCCGATAGCCCGCAGTCCAACTGTTCGCGACCTGCGTTTCGATCGACGGCCCGATGTTTCTCAACGTAATCGCCGTCATCGCCGGTCTCGCCCTGCTCGTCTGGGGCGCCGACCGCTTCGTAACGGGCTCGGCCGCTACCGCCCGTAACCTCGGTGTGTCCCCGATGCTGATCGGGCTCACCGTCGTCGGTCTCGGCACCTCCGCGCCGGAGATCCTGGTCTCGGTCGTGGCCTCGTCCCAGGGCGACGCGGGGCTGGCCATCGGCAACGCGGTGGGCTCCAACATCGCCAACATCGCCTTGATTCTCGGTAGTACCGCACTCATCGCGCCCTTGCAGGTCCGGTCCGAGAGCCTGCGGCGCGAGTATCCGATCCTGCTGGCCGTGACCTTGGTGACTCTGCTGCTCATGGTCGATGGGGCGCTGGGCCGATTGGATGGCCTGGTGCTCCTCGCCGGTCTCGCGCTGGTGCTCGTCGGCATGGTGCGCATCGGCATTCGCGAGCGCAATGCGGATCCGATGCGCGCCGAGTACGCCGCCGAGATTCCCGAGCACATGCGTCCGGCCTTGGCGGCGCTGTGGGTCGGCCTGGGGCTGGCGGCGCTGCTGGGGGGCTCCCGGCTGCTCGTCTGGGGTGCGACAAACCTGGCGAGCGCCTTTGGCGTCAGCGATCTGGTGATCGGGCTTACCGTGGTGGCGGTCGGCACCAGCCTGCCCGAGCTGGCCGCCGCGGTCGCCGCCGCGCTCAAGCAGGAGCACGATATCGCCATCGGCAACGTCATCGGCTCGAATATCTTCAACCTGCTCGCCGTGCTTGCGGTGCCTGCGTTGCTCGCTCCGGGGCCTTTCGACCCGGCCGTGCTGACGCGCGACATGCCGGTCATGATCGGGCTGACCCTGGTGCTGTTTGTGATGAGCTACGGTTTCAAGGGGGAGGGGCGGATCAGTCGAGCCGAAGGGTTGTTGCTGTTGGCGGCCTTCGTCGCCTACCAATCGTTGCTGTTTCTCCGGCCCGAGGGGGTCGTGTTTCGGTGAGTGGCCCTCGCGGCGGGCGGCGAAGAGCGGATACCTATGACCAAAGCGCCGAAGACTCAGCTATCTCGCGAGGAATCCCAGCGGTTGCAGGCGCTCGGTCTCGCCGTTCTGCGCAACGAAGCGGCCGCGGTGGCTGGGCTGGCGGGGCGGGTGAACGAGGATTTCGCCGGGGCCTGCGCGTTCATGCTCCGATGCACCGGGCGCATCGTGGTCACGGGTATGGGCAAATCGGGACACATCGGCGGCAAGATCGCCGCCACCCTGGCCAGCACTGGCACCCCGGCCTTCTTCGTCCACCCGGGGGAGGCCAGCCACGGTGACTTGGGGATGATCACCGACAAGGACGTCGTCCTGGCGTTGTCCAACTCCGGGGAGACCAACGAGCTGCTCACCATTGTGCCGCTCATCAAACGGTTGGGAGTGCCGCTGATCGCCATGACCGGCAAGCCCGGGTCCAATCTGGCCCGCGAGGCGGACGTCCATATCGACGTGAGCGTCGAGAAGGAGGCCTGCCCGCTGGGGCTGGCGCCGACCTCGAGCACCACTGCGGCGCTTGCCATGGGCGATGCGCTCGCGGTGGCGCTGCTGGAGGCGCGCGGGTTCACCGAGCAGGATTTTGCCCGCTCCCATCCGGGGGGCAGTCTGGGGCGGCGGCTGCTCCTGCATATCGGTGATATCATGCACCGCGGCGACGCGATCCCCGCCGTCCCCCAGGAGGCCTCTCTGCGCGACGCCCTTGTCGAGATGACCGCCAAGGGATTGGGTATGACCGCGGTGGTCGATCCGCGCGGCCGGCTGCTGGGGATCTTCACCGACGGCGACCTGCGCCGTGCCCTGGATGGAGGTGCCGACATCCGCTCAAGCCAGGTGCGGGATCTGATGACGCGCAACTGCAAGACCGCGGTGGAAACGGCCCTGGCCGCCGAGGCGCTCGAGATCATGGAGCGCAACAAGATCAGTGGCCTGCTGATCGCGGACGAGGACCAGCGTGTGGTCGGCGCGCTCAACATGCACGACCTGCTGCGGGCTGGGGTGGTCTGATGCGCCCTCTCTGTCCCCGGCGTTGATTCGAGATCCCCCCTATGGAGCACATATTGGAGAAAGCCTCTCAGATTCGGCTCGTGATCTTCGATGTCGACGGGGTCCTGACGGACGGTAGCCTGTTCTACGGGGACGATGGTCAGGAGTACAAGGCGTTTCACTCCAAGGACGGACACGGCATGAAGATGCTGCAGTCCACCGGAGTCCAGATCGGGATCATCACCGCACGTACATCCCGGGTGGTGGAGATCCGGATGGCCAGCCTGGGCATCACCCATGTGTTTCAGGGTCAGCTGGAGAAGCTGCCCGCCTACGAAGAGCTCAAGCGCGAGACCGGCCTCAGTGACGACCAGATCGCCTACGTCGGTGACGACGTGGTTGACCTGCCGATCATGAAGCGCGTCGGACTGGCGATCGCCGTGGCGGACTCCCATCGGCTCGTGACCCGTCACGCGCACTGGAAGACCCCCTCGCCCGGCGGGCGGGGCGCGGCCCGCGAGGTCTGTGAGCTCTTGATGGAAGCCCAGGGCACGCTGGAGGCCCGGTTCGAGCACTACCTTCGGTGACCAACGGGTCGTGAATCGGCAAGATGTCTGGCCGTTGCTCCTGCTCGTCTTGCTGGGAGCGGGTAGCTGGGGGCTGGCGACCTGGCTCCAGCAACGCGAGCTTGCAGCCGTCAAGCCTTCCCACTCTCCCGATTACGAGGTCGATACTCTGCAGCTTACGACCATGGGACCCGACGGCACCCCGCGTCGGCGCCTGGTCGCGGACCGCATGGTACATTACGCCGATGACGACAGTACGCAGCTCACCAAGCCGCGTCTGACCCTGTTCGACGGGGATCGCCCCCCCTGGGAGGTGCGATCTCCCAAGGGTTGGGTATCCGGGGACGGCGAGCTGGTGCTGCTTCAGGGTGAGGTGCACATCGATCGGGCAGCGGCAAAGGATGTGCGCGCCGTCAACATCGTGACCCACGATCTGCGGGTTCAGCCAAAGGTTAGCTATGCCGAGACCGATCAGCCGGTGGACGCCAGAAGCGGGGCCGACCGGGTGCAGGCCGTTGGCCTGCAGGTTTGGTTCGACGGGCCGGTGCGGTTGAAGCTTCTGTCCAAAGTAAAAGGTCGCTATGAAGTCAAGTGACATGGGCAAGGCGCGGGTCTTGCTGGAGGCGGCGCTCGCCGCCTGGTTGTTGGCTGTCCCGGCCACCGGTGCCTGGGCATTGGAATCGGACCGCGCGCAGCCGATCCAGGTCGAGGCGGACAGCGTGGAGATCGACGACCGCAAGGGTCTGAGCACCTATCAAGGAAATGTGGTCATCCGCCAGGGGACGATCCGGATCGAAGCCGACCGGGTGACGGTCCAGCAGAGGGGCTCGCACTCGGAGAAGGTGACGGCCGACGGTACGCCGGTGCATTTCCAGCAGCAGCCCGACAAGGGGCGGTTGGTCAAGGGGCACGCCAAGCGCGCGGAGTATTCGGTCAACAGCGAGCTGCTCTATCTGCTCGGAGATGCCGTCCTGACCCAGGGTCCAGAACGTCTTCAAGAGTGACCGGATCATCTACGACCGGGCGCGCTCGGTGGTCAAGGCCGGAGCGGCCGCCCAGGGCAAGCAGCGGGTTCATATGACGATCGAGCCGCAATCCGCCCCGCCGCCCAAGCCATGAGCACGCTTTCGGCAGAGGCGCTGGTCAAGCGCTTCCGCGGGCGGACCGTCGTCGCTGGCGTATCACTGCGGGTCGACAGTGGCGAGATCGTCGGGCTGCTGGGGCCGAACGGGGCCGGCAAGACCACCTGCTTCTACATGATCGTCGGCCTGATTCCGGCCGAGGACGGTCGTGTCGCCATCGACGGGCACGAGTGCACCGACCTGCCGATGCATGCGCGGGCGCGGATGGGCCTGTCCTATCTCGCCCAGGAGCCGTCGGTGTTCAGGAAGCTCTCGGTACGCGACAACGTCGAGGCGATTCTGGAGCTGCGCCGCGAGCTGGGGCGCCAGCAGCGTAGGGAGCTCGGGGACCGGCTACTCGCCGACCTTGGGCTCAGCCACCTCAAAGGAAGCCTGGCGATGAGTCTCTCTGGGGGCGAGCGCCGCCGCCTGGAGATCGCCCGGGCGCTGGCCGTTGAGCCGCGGTTCGTGCTGCTGGACGAGCCGTTCGCGGGGGTCGACCCCATCTCGGTGCTCGAGATTCAGAAGATCGTCAAGGCGTTGGCCGGGCGCGGAATCGGCGTTCTGATCACCGACCACAACGTCCGGGAGACCCTCGGTATCTGCAATCGTGCTTACATCATCAACGAGGGTGTGGTGCTTGCGGAGGGTCAGCCGGATCACATCCTGGAGGATCCCGAGGTCCGCTCCGTCTATCTGGGCGAGCACTTCACCATGTAGGTCCCACTGACGCGGTCGGTCGCCGTGCTTGCGCCACCGTCGGCCAGTTGGACTAAAATGGGCTTAGGTTTTCCATACAAATAGCGTACCAATCTCGATCGACACATCCTGATGAAACAGTCGATCCAGCTGCGGCTGGGCCAGCAGCTCACGATGACGCCGCAGTTGCAGCAGGCCATTCGCCTTCTGCAGCTCTCCGCCCTCGATCTGCGCACAGAGATTCAGGAGGTGCTGGACTCCAACCTAATGCTGGAGGCGGAAGAGGAGCCCGGCTTCGACCAGGGAGGGGCGGAGACAGTGCGCTCCGAGCCCGGCGAGGACGAATCCGGTGTGTCCGAGGCCGACACTGACCGCGAGCTCAACGTGGAGAGCTCGGCCATGCCCGAGGATCTCCCTGTGGACACTCGTTGGGACGACCTCTACGAGCCCGGCATACTGCCCGCCAGCGGCGGTGCCCAAAGCGACGGCGAGGAAGTGGATCTGCTGGCCCAGCGCAGCAAGGCGCAGACGCTGGCCGATTACCTGCGCTGGCAGCTCAATCTGAGCCGCTTCGGCGAGGTGGACCGTGTCATCGCCGACGCCATCATCGATGCGGTGAGCGAGGACGGTTATCTGACCTCGTCCCTCGAGGACCTGCGGGCGGGACTCAGGGACCCGGAGCTGCGGATCGAGGAGGTCGAGGCGGTGCTTCACCGCATCCAGTCGTTCGACCCGGCTGGTGTGGCGGCGCGCGATCCCCGCGAGTGTCTTCTGATCCAGCTGCAGCAGCTGCCTGAGGAAACCCCTCATCGGGAGAGAGCCCTACGCCTGGTGCGCGACCACTTCGACCTCCTGGCGGCTCAGGACATGCGGCAGATCAACCGCCGCCTCGGGATCGAGGAGACAGAGCTTCAGGGCATCATGCAGCTGATCCGGTCTCTGAATCCCCGTCCCGGGACCAAGATCGCCTCGCCGGAGCCCCAGTACGTCACCCCCGATGTGATCGTGACCAAGCGCAACGGCCAGTGGCAGGTGGAGCTGAATCCGGAGGCCACCCCGCGGCTGCGCGTGAACCCCTATTACGCCGGGCTCGTTCGCCGGGCCGATCAGAGCGACGACAACGTCTATCTGCGCAACCACCTGCAGGAGGCCCGCTGGTTCATCAAGAGCCTCCAGAGCCGCAACGAGACCCTGCTGAAGGTGGCGCGGAGCATCGTAGAATTTCAGCGGGGCTTCTTCGACTACGGTGAGGAGGCCATGCGTCCCCTGGTGCTGCGTGACGTGGCCGAGTCGCTCGAGATGCACGAATCGACCATTTCGAGGGTGACGTCCCAGAAGTACATGTACACCCCCCGGGGGACCTTCGAGTTCAAGTATTTCTTCTCCAGCCACGTGAGCATGGCCGGAGGCGGCGAGTGCTCGGCCACGGCCATACGGGCACTGATCAAGAAGTTGATCGCTGCGGAGAAGCGCGACCGGCCCTTGAGCGACAGCAAGCTCGCCGAGATCCTGGTGGACCAGGGAATAGATGTGGCCCGCCGTACCGTGGCCAAGTACCGAGAGTCGATGGCAATACCGCCTTCCAACGAGCGGAAACGCCTGGTTTGAGCGACAACAACCGAGGAGCAAACCGATGCAGATCAGTGTGACCGGTCACCATGTCGACATTACGGACGCGCTGCGTACCTACGTCGACAGCAAGTTCGATCGGCTGGAGCGGCATTTCGACCATGTGATCGACGTGCACGTCATCCTGAGCGTCGACAAGCTGGCCCAGAAGGCCGAAGCGACGATCCAGCTCAATGGTGCGAGCGTGTTCGCCGATGCCGTCCACGAGGACATGTACGCCGCGATCGACGGCCTCGTGGACAAGCTCGACCGGCAGGTCAAACGGCACAAGGAGAAGTTGACCAACCACCGCGGCTCAAACGGGCAGAAGGGGACTGCCTGAAGCGGCAGACGCTCATGAGACCGGAACAACTTCCCCCGGAGCTCATCGTCGAGCAGCGCATCGACTGCGATGTTCAGGCCTTGAGCAAGAGGCGCATCCTCGAGACTCTGGGACGTCTCCTGGCGAGTGGTGCGCCGGGGCTGACCGAGGAAGGTGTATTCGAACGGCTGCTCGAGCGCGAGCGGCTCGGCAGTACCGGGCTGGGGCATGGCGTAGCCCTGCCCCACGCCCGCATGACCGGCGTCAAGCATGCGATGGGCGCTTTCCTCAAGCTGGAGGCGGGGGTGGATTTCGACTCCATCGATGGTGCCCCTGTGGACCTCGTATTCGGGCTGCTCGTGCCCGAGGAGGCTACCCAGGAGCATCTGGAGCTGCTCGGACTCCTCGCCCGCCTGTTCAGCAATGAGCAAATCTGCGCCCGCCTGCGCCAGGACTGCTCCCCCGACCTGCTGCTATCCGCCATGTTGAGTGTGGAGGCGGGAGCGTCGTAATGACCCCCGCAACCACCCTCGACCTGTTCGAGGCGATGTCCGAGCGGCTGTCGCTGGAGTGGGTGGCGGGCCGTAGCGGCGAGCAGCGCAGCCTGCGGGGGGATTTTCCGGGAGCAGCCGGCCAAGCCCTGGTTGGCCCCCTTAACTGTATTCACCCGAACCGCATCCAGGTCATCGGCCATGCCGAGCAGGTCTACCTGTCGGGGCTGGTCGATCGGGAGCTCGGCGGCTTCATGGACAAGCTGCTGTGCGGTGAGCCCGCTGCGCTGGTGGTGGCCGACGCGATCGATCCGGATCCCCTGATCGCCGAGCACGCCGAGCACAGCCAGACGCCTCTGCTCGCGTCGCCGCTTCCGGATCAGGAGCTCATCAATGAGCTGCAATACTTTCTCACCCATGTGCTGGCCGATCGCACCATCCTTCACGGGGTGTACATGGAGGTCCTCGGCATGGGGGTCCTGGTGACCGGGGACGCGGCGGTGGGCAAGAGCGAGCTTGCCCTGGAACTGATTGCGCGGGGCCATCGGCTGGTGGCCGACGATGCCCCGTCGTTCTCGCGCATCGCCCCCGACATCGTCGAAGGCAGCTGTCCCGACGTGCTGCGGGAGTTCCTCGAGGTCCGGGGGCTCGGCGTGCTCAACGTGCGCGCGATGTTCGGGGATACCGCGATCAAGGATAAGAAGTATCTGCGACTCATCGTGCACCTGGCTCGGCTGAGCGAGCAGGAGCTCGGGCGCCTGGACCGGCTATCCGGGATCAATGCCACGCGTACCGTGCTGGGACTGGAGATTCCCGAGGTGCTGATTCCGGTCGCCCCCGGGCGCAGCATGGCGATCCTGGTGGAGACTGCCGTGCGCAACCACATCCTGCGGCTCAAGGGCTACGATGCCAGCGCGGACCTGATCGAGCGCCAGCGCCGCTCGCTGGGCTCCCTGGACGACTGATTCCTCCTGTTAAGGCCGTGCCTGCGCGGCGCCGGGCTCCTGGTCCTCCTCGGCCGCGACCGCGGCGATTATCAGATAGGCTCTATAATGGGGTCTCTGTCACACAACCCTCGCCCTGGGGCTGCTCCGTTCCATGAGACTGGTCATCGTCACGGGTCTTTCCGGCTCGGGCAAGAGCATCGCTCTCAACACCCTCGAAGATCAGGGCTACTTCTGCATCGATAATCTGCCGATCCCCCTGCTCGAGGCCCTGGCCGAGCACTTGGTGGGCGAGCGCGATCCCAATTACACTTGGACGGCGGTGGGCATAGATGCCCGCAGCCGGGTCGAGCTCCTCTCGCGGGTACCCGAGGTCGTGAGCAGCCTGCGGGAGCGGGGTACCGATTGTGAGGTTCTGTTCTTCGACGCCGAAGACGAGACGTTGATCAAGCGTTTCAGCGAGACGAGACGGCGACACCCCCTCACGGCCGGAAGGATCTCGCTCGCCGAGGCCATCCAGACTGAGCGCGAGCTGCTCAGCTCCATGCGCGGCCTCGCCGACCTGCAGATCGACACCACCCATTACAACGTCCACCAGCTGCGTGATCTGGTGCGCGAGCGGGTATCGGGGCGTGAAACGGGCAGCGTGTCGACGCTGCTGCAGTCCTTCGGTTACAAGCATGGCATTCCGTCGGACGCCGATTTCGTGTTCGACATCCGCTGCCTGCCCAATCCTCACTGGCGCCCGGATCTGCGTCCCTTGACCGGTCGCGACGCGGAGGTGGCGGAGTTCCTGGAGAGCCACGGCGATGTCACGGACATGCGGGAATTCCTGGCGGGGTTCCTGGACCGCTGGATCCCTTGCTTCGAGGCCGATGGCCGCAGCTATTTGACGGTGGCCATCGGTTGCACCGGTGGCCAGCACCGCTCGGTCTACCTGATCGAGTGGCTCGCCGAGTACCTGCGCGGGCAGGGCCGCACGGTGCTCACCCGGCACCGGGAGCTTTCGTGAGCATCGGCATCCTGATCATCACCCACAACGGCATAGGGTCGTCCCTGCTGGAGACCGCCACCAGCATGCTCGGCGTGTGTCCGCTGCATACAGAGACCCTGGCGGTCACGCCGGATGCCGATCCCGATGTGATGCTGGAGCAGGCCCAGGGCATGGCGGAGGATCTGGATCAGGGCGACGGGGTACTGGTGCTCACCGACATGTTCGGCTCAACGCCCAGCAATATCGCTACGCGCCTGCGCCGTCCCGGACGGGTAGCGGTGGTGGCAGGACTGAATCTGCCGATGCTGGTGCGGGTGCTCAATTACCCGACCCTGGACCTTCAGGCCCTGGTGGAGAAGGCGGTCAGCGGCGGTAATCGCGGTGTGCTTTGCTGTCGCCGACCGGAGCGGGAGGGCCTCGTCGGCCGATGATCACCAGAGCGATCCTGATCGTGAACAAGCTGGGCCTGCACGCCCGGGCCGCGGCCAAGTTCGTGACCTGCGCCAATGGCTACGCCAGCGAGATCCATCTGGAGCGCAACGGCCAGCGCGTCAACGGCAAGAGCATCATGGGCGTCATGATGCTGGCCGCTGGCAAGGGCTCGGAGCTCGTTCTCACGGCGGCCGGCGAGGACGAGGGCGACGCCGCGCAGGCGCTGGAGGATCTGGTGGCACAGCGTTTCGGGGAGGCCGAATGACGCTCGCCTGCCACGGGATCGGCGTTGCACCGGGGATCGCCATCGGTCGCGCCTTTCTGCTCACCGGGAGGGATCCCCTGGAGGTGGTGCCGCGCTCCATCTTGCCCGCGGCGGTGGAGGCCGAGGTGGCGCGTTTCTACGCCGCCGTCGATGCGGCGCGGATGGACCTCGGCGCGGTCCGGGCACACATCCCTCCCGACACGCCGAGCGACATCGCGGTTTTCATCGACACCCACCTGCTGATGCTCGAGGACTCCGCGTTGGTGACGGCACCGGTGGAGATGATCCGCGAGCACCGCCACAGCGCCGAATGGGCCTTGCGCCAGCGCCGAGATCGCCTGGTTCGCGTCTTCGACGAGATGGACGACCCGTATCTGCGCATGCGGCGAGACGACGTCGATCACGTGGTAGGACAGATCCTCAAGCACCTGGTCGGAGCGCCCGACATGGGTACCGACGAGTCGCCTTCGCTGCACGGACGCATCGTGCTCGCCCATGATCTCAGTCCGGCGGACACCATCCTGCTGCGCAACGGCGGGATCGCCGGATTCGTGACCGAGTACGGCGGGCCGATGTCGCACACCGCGATCCTGGCGCGCAGTCTCGGGCTGCCCGCGGTGGTCGGCGTGCGCCACGCCACCCGTTGCCTGCTCCACAACGAGCCTCTGATCATCGACGGCGAGCAGGGGGTGGTGCTCGCCGGCGCCGACCGGCGGATCACCGCCCAGTACGAGGGGCGCCTGCAGAGTCAGCGCCGTCACGTCCGCGATCTGGCGCCCTTGGCCAGGGAGCCGGCGGTCAGCCGCGACGGCGAATCCGTGACCTTGATGGCCAACATTGAGCTGCCGGAGGATATCCAGACCGCTCGCGAGGCCGGCGCCGATGCGGTGGGACTGTACCGCACCGAATTTCTCTACATGAACCGGCCGATGGTCCCCGACGAGGAGGAGCACTACGAGACCTACCGTCGCGTGGTCGAGTCGCTTGCCGGCCTGCCGATCCACATCCGTACCCTGGATCTGGGCGCCGACAAGGGCGTGGACAGCTGTACCGCCGGCATGGTGTCGACCTGCAATCCGGCACTGGGCCTTCGCGCCATCCGCCTCTGTCTCAAGGAGCCCGGGCTGTTCCGTCCACAGGTGAGGGCGATCCTGCGCGTCGCCGCCCTGGGGCCCGTGCGCATGATGCTGCCTATGCTCTCGTCCATCAACGAGCTGCGCCAGGTCCTGGCCTTGATCGACGGCGTCAAGGAAGAGCTTCGCCGGGAGGGTGTGGCATTCAACCCCGACATGCCGATCGGGGGGATGATCGAAGTCCCCGCGGCGGCGCTCGCCGCTCCGGCCTTCGCCCGCCATCTGGATTTCCTCTCCATCGGCACGAACGATCTGATCCAGTACACGCTGGCAATCGACCGGGTGGATGAGGAGGTCAGCTACCTCTACGATCCCCTTCATCCGGCGGTGCTCAAGCTCATCCGCCAGACGATCGATGCTGGCGCCCGGGCGGGTATCCCCGTATCGATGTGTGGGGAGATGGCGGGCGATCCCCGTTACATCCCGCTGCTGCTCGGCATGGGGCTGCGCCAGCTGAGCATCCAGCCCCGCGCTCTGCTCGAAGCCAAGCGTGTCGTGCGCTCGTGCGACATCCAGCGGCTGCGTGCCGCCGCGGAGCGTCTGTTCCTGGGCATAGACCAGGAGGACATAGGTGCGCTGCTCTCGGAGCTTCAGGGAGACCCGGCGGCCCACTGAGGCCCTGTTTCGGCTTGGCAATCCGCGGCTGATACACTCGTGCAGGCACCTACCGCGCCTGTGCGCCTTCGTTTCGCCGAGAGAAGCCCAGCGACGCCATGCCTCCCGAAGCCTCAGTCCCACCGAACAATCGCCTGGCGCGCCTGCAAGAGGTCCTGGATCGTGGCGGCCTGAAGCACGCCGCAAAGCTGCTCAACGCCCTGCAGCCCGCGGAGATTGCCCACCTCATGGAATCCCTGCCCTACGCCGAGCGCGAGATCGTCTGGGGGCTGTTGAGCGAGGACAAGGACGGGGAAGTCCTGCTGCACGTCAATGAAGAGGTCCGCACCGATCTGATCCGTAAGATGGATCTGCCGGAGCTGCTCGCTGCCATCGAGGGGCTGGACACGGACGATCTGGCGGACCTGGTCCAGGACCTGCCGCTGACCATCACCGCCCAGGTGCTCGATTCCCTGGATCATCAGCGCCGGGGCCGGCTTGAAGCCGTCCTGTCCTACGGGGAAGACACCGCCGGGGGACTGATGAACACGGACACGATCACGGTGCGCCCGGAGGTGCCCCTCGACGTGGTACTGCGCTACCTGCGTCGTCTGCGCGACCGTATACCGGGCGCGACCGACGCCCTGTTCGTCGTGACCCGGGACAACAAGTACCTGGGCGTGCTATCGATCACCGTCCTGCTGACCCACGATCCGGAGGAGATCGTGGCGGAGGTGATGAGTCTGGACCTCGAGCCGATCGCCGCTACGGCGTCAGCGAAGGAGGTGGCGAGCCGCTTCGAGCACTATGACCTGGTGTCGGCGCCGGTGGTGGACGAGACCGGCCGCCTGCTCGGGCGCATCACTGTCGACGACGTGGTGGACGTCATCCGTGAAGAAGGCGAGCACGCTTTCATGGGCCACGCCGGCCTGAGCGAGGATGCGGACATGTTCGCGCCGGTCATGGTCAGTGCCCGGCGCCGCGCGCTCTGGCTGGGGGTCAACCTGGCGACGGCCTTTCTCGCATCCTGGGTCATCGGCCTGTTCGAGGCGACCATCGAGCGGGTCGTGGCGCTTGCCGTGCTGATGCCGATCGTCGCCAGCATGGGGGGTATTGCCGGCAGCCAGACCCTGACGCTGGCCATCCGCGGCATCGCGCTCGGGCAACTCTCCGGCAAGAACGTGCCGTCACTGCTGGCAAAGGAGCTCGCCGTCGGACTGCTCAACAGCATGGTCTGGGCGGCTGTGGTGGGTCTGGTGACCGGCATCTGGTTCGACAGCGCGGGGCTTGCCGTGCTGATCGCCGCGGCGCTTACGATCAACTTGCTATTTGCCGCCTTTTCCGGGGCCCTCCTTCCCCTGGCCCTGGAGCGCATGGGCATAGATCCCGCCCTGGCGGGGGGCGTCCTGCTGACCACCGTGACCGACGTGGTGGGGTTCATGGCGTTCCTGGGCCTCGCAACCCTGTTCCTGCGCTGAGCTACGAGACCAGATCACTGCGATTTGGCTCGTCCGGGGCGTCGGCTGGGTGCTCCGGGCCGGTGCCAGTTGTGCGCCCTGTCAGCATCAGGCAGCCGTTGCGCGGCAACCTGACCTACGTACGGGCTCACCCGATCCGTCCGTTCCGGGTTTCCCGGTCTACCGTTCACCACCCGCCCGGAGGGCGCGGCTCCGATGGCGGATGTTCCGCGAGGGGCTTTCGTCCCTGCCTACTGTCTACTGTCTACGGTCTCCTCGCCGCTCTCTCCCATTTCTTCTTCGTTCTCTTCTCCCGCTCTGCGAAACTCCGTCGTCTTGCAGGCCGGGCAGGGTGGGATGTGTCCGGTCTTGTGGAAGTGCATCTCCTTGCCGCAGCCCGTGCATACCAGCGTGCCCGGACCCGTGACCTCGCCGGTGCGATAGAGGTCGGCGCGGCGCGCCTGCTCCCTGAGCTCGCGCAGCTGCAGGCTGGTCTGATCGGCGACGTTGGAGACCAGATCGAGCAGCTTGCTCTCCACCAGGCGCAGATCAAAGCCGAGCCAGCCCCGTATCTCCTCCCCGGTGTCGGCGAGAAAATTGGCGGCATCTTCCATGTCGCGCTGGATGTACTGGCCGAGCCGCTCGGCCTCCTCCCGGCTCAGCTCTCCCAGCTCGACGGCCCGCTCCCGGGCCTGGTCGATACTGCGCCGCAGGGCGGGCACCCCGCGGTCCTCGAACCGATGCATGGCCTCATCGACCCGTTCGAGCATGGTGTCGTACGCGCTCACCAGGCGGTCGATCAGGTCGGGAGTCGGGCCCTTGTGGTTGTTCTCGTTCATGGATCTTGGCCTCACGGCGGCGGGAAGGCTTGGGCGCGGCTCCGGTGCGGGTCCCGGTGCTGCGCCTGTTCGTGACTACAGTTTGGACCAAGCGGCGCGTGGCTCCAACCGTGCGGTCGCGAGGGCTTGCGCCCAGTCGCGGAACCGTAACCGCTGCGGTATTCTTTCGCGATCCCGCACCAGCCAGAGCCGAAAGCCCCTTTCATGCAGGACAATTACGATCCCGCGGCCATCGAGCGCGCCGCCCAGGCCTATTGGGAGACCGAGAGCAGCTTCCGGGTCACAGAGGACCCGACGAGGGAGAAGTTCTACTGCCTGTCGATGTTTCCCTACCCCAGTGGGCGTCTGCACATGGGGCATGTGCGCAACTACACCATCGGGGACGTTATCGCGCGCTACCAGCGCATGCTGGGACGCAATGTGCTCCAGCCCATGGGGTGGGACGCCTTCGGGCTGCCCGCGGAGAACGCGGCCTTGAAAAACCGGGTGGCCCCGGCGCGCTGGACCTACGGCAACATCGAGTATATGAAGGGGCAGCTCAGGCGCCTGGGCTTCGGCTACGACTGGGGTCGCGAGCTGGCGACCTGCGATCCCGACTACTATCGCTGGGAGCAGTGGCTGTTCACGCGTCTGTACCGCAAGGGCCTCGTCTATCGAAAGCATTCGGTGGTGAACTGGGACCCGGTGGACCAGACCGTGCTCGCCAACGAGCAGGTGATCGACGGGCGCGGCTGGCGCTCCGGGGCGCTGGTGGAGCGGCGCGAGATCCCCCAGTGGTTCGTGCGTATCACGGCCTACGCCGACGAGCTGCTCGAGGAGCTCGATCGCCTCGAAGGCTGGCCCGAGCGGGTCCGCACCATGCAAGCCAACTGGATCGGCCGCTCCCAGGGGGTCCAGCTCGACTTCGCGCTCGACGGTGCAGATGGGGCGCTGACCGTGTTCACTACTCGACCGGACACGCTGATGGGCGTGACCTATGTGGCGGTGGCCGCCGAGCACCCCCTGGCCTTGGAGGCCTCGACCACCGACCCCAATCTCGCCGCATTCATCGAGGAGTGCCGTCACGGCGGCACCTCGGAGGTCGAGCTGGAGACCGCCGAGAAGAAGGGGATGGCGCTCGGTATTCACGCCCTCCATCCGGTGAGCGGCGCCCGGGTGCCGGTCTACGCCGCCAATTTCGTGCTCATGGGCTATGGCACCGGCGCGGTGATGGCAGTGCCCGCCCACGATGAGCGCGATCACGCCTTTGCGCAAGAATACGGCATTCCGATCCGCCAGGTGATCCGGCCGGCCGACGGCCGGGCAATCGACATCGAGGCGGCGGCGCTCACCGAGAAGGGCATGCTCTTCGACTCGGGGCCTTTCGACGGGCTGACCTCCGAGGAGGCCTTCGATGCCATCGCTGCCTGGCTGGAAGCCCGAGGGCGCGGCAAGAAGACTGTCCAGTATCGGCTGCGTGACTGGGGCGTGTCGCGCCAGCGCTATTGGGGCGCGCCCATTCCGATGATCCACTGCGAGCACTGCGGGGTGGTGCCGGTGCCCGACGAGGATCTGCCGGTGGTGCTGCCCCAGGCAGCGGCCTACGACGAGCACACCATCAACCCGATCAAGGACGACCAGGCCTTCTTGGCCGTGGCCTGCCCCGAGTGCGGCGCCCCGGCCCGGCGCGAGACCGATACCTTCGACACCTTCATGGAGTCGAGCTGGTACTACGCCCGCTACGCCTGCCCGGACAACGGCGGGGCCATGCTCGATGCGCGCGCCGACTACTGGCTGCCGGTGGACCACTACATCGGCGGCATCGAGCACGCCGTCCTGCACCTGCTCTACGCGCGCTTCTACCACAAGCTGCTGCGCGACGCCGGGCTGGTGAAGTGCGACGAGCCCTTCACCCGCCTGCTCACCCAGGGCATGGTGGTGGCCGATACCTATTACCGGGAGGCGGCGGGGGGCCACCGGCACTGGTACGACCCCGCCGAGGTCCAGGTGGAGCGCGACGACAAGGGCCGGCCGGTACAGGCCCGGCTCGCCGCCGACGGGCAACCGGTCGCCATCGGCGGCGTGGAGAAGATGTCGAAGTCCAAGAACAACGGCGTCGATCCCCAGACCCTGATCGACCGCTACGGGGCGGACACCGTGCGCCTCTACACCATGTTCACCGCCCCGCCCGACCAGTCCCTGGAGTGGTCCGACGAGGGGGTCGAGGGGGCCCACCGCTTCCTGAAGCGGCTATGGAGCCTCGCGGCCGGGGCCAATACGGCGGGCCCCGGGGATCTGGCGGCCCTCGGCGAGGCCCAAAAGCAGGTCCGGCGCGAGGTCCACGAGGCGCTGAAGAAGGCCATCTACGACTACGATCGCCAGCAGTTCAACACGGTCGTCTCCGCCTGCATGACCATGGTCAACAGCCTGAACCGGCTGGGCACGGGGCCGGGAGACGGGGCGGTGCTCCACGAGGGGCTCGGCATCCTGCTGCGTCTGCTCGCGCCCATCGCCCCGCACTTGACCCATCATCTGTGGCGCGAGCTGGGCTACGGCACGGACATTCTGGAGGCCGACTGGCCGGCACCCGACGCGGAGGCCCTGGCGCAGGACCGCATCCAGTACGTGGTCCAGGTCAACGGCAAGGTACGGGGCAAGGTCCAGGTCCCGGCCCAAGCCGAGACGGCGGCCATCGAGCGCACCGCGCTGGCCGAGCCCAACGTGCAACGCCATCTCGAGGGGGCCCGGATCGCCAAGGTCATCATCGTGCCGGGCAAACTGGTGAATATCGTCGCCCGGTAGGGGGCGCGTGCGAGAATCGGTCCCTACCGCGCCGACCCAACTTTGGAACAGCCCATGATGAAGCCCGCCGAACGCCTACTCCGTGCCTCCCTGCCTCTCTGGCTGGCTCTGACAACCGCCCTCGCCGGTTGCGGTTGGCAGCTGCGAGGGACCGTAGCGCTGCCCCAGCGCATCTCTCCCGTCTACGTCCGCGGAGTGAAGCCCTTCTCGCCCATGACCAAGGCGATCGAGAGCGCCCTTCAGGGCGCGGGCACCGGGGTCTCCTCCGATGCGACGAAGGCTGCCAGCGTGCTGCACCTGGCGAGCGACGACGTCGGCCGACGCATGGTCTCGGTGAGCGGCCGCGGCAAGGGTCTGGAGTACGAGCTCTACGAGAGCGTCCAGTTCGAGCTGCTGGACGCGGGCGGCAAGCAGCTGGTCGGTCTGCAGCGGGTCACCAGCCAGCGCGTGCTGCTCAGCCCAGAGGCCCAGGCCCTCGGCAAGCAGCGCGAGGAGGAAGACACCCGTCGGGACATGCGCCAGGACCTGGCGATCGCCATCCTGGAGCGGCTGAGGGCCCAGCTACACTGATGCGGCTGCGCATCGACCAGCTGGCGCAGCATCTCGGTCGGGGACTCGCCCCCTGCTACCTGATCAGCGGTGACGAGCCGCTGCAGGCCGGCGAGGCGGCGGACGCCGTGCGCCTCGCCGCTCGCCAGGCCGCATATACCGACCGAGAGGTCTTCGATGTCCAGGGTGCGGACTTCGACTGGGCAAGGCTGAGCACGGCGGCCGACAGCCTCTCGCTCTTCTCCGACAAGCGCGTGCTGGATCTGCGGCTCGCCAGCGCCGCCATCGGCGTGCCCGGCAGCGATGCCCTGGTCGCCTACGCCGCCAGGCCCCCCGCCGACACCCTCTTGCTGGTGACCTGCCCGCGTCTGGACCAGAAACAGCTGGGCGGCCGCTGGGTCAAGGCGCTGGACGCGCTGGGCGTGCTGGTGCAGGTCTGGCCCGTGGAAGGCCGGCGCTTGCTGCCCTGGATCGAGCAGCGGATGCGCAGCCGCGGCCTGGTGCCCGAGGCCGGCGTCGTGCGGATGCTCGTGGAGCGCATCGAGGGTAACCTGTTGGCCGCTGCCCAGGAGATCGACAAGCTCCTGTTGCTCAATGGGGAGGGGGTCGTGAGTGCCGAGGTCCTGGCCGACGCCGTCGCCGACAATGCGCGCTTCGACGTGTTCGCTCTGGTCGACGGGGCCCTCGAGGGACGGGGCGAGCGGTGCGTACGCATGATCGACGTCCTGGAGGCCGAGGGTGTTCCCGAGCCGGTCGTGCTCTGGGCCCTGGCCCGCGAGATCCGCCAGCTTGCCGCCATGGCGCGCGAGATCGCGGCGGGCGCCGACCCCGAGCGCGTCATCGGGGCCCACCGGGTCTGGGAGAAGCGAAAGCCCGCCGTGCGTGCCGGCCTCGCTCGCGTGCCCCTGGCGGCGTGGCAGCGTTTGCTCCAGGCCTGTGCCGCGGTCGACAGGGTGATCAAGGGGCAGATGAGCGGCGACGCCTGGACCCTGCTGCGCGAGATCGCGCTGGGCATGGCCGGCAGCCCGGCACAGCACCTGAGCGGCCTGACGTGATTTGCTAGAATCGGTAACTTTTCCCAGGCACGACGGTGCAGACCATGTCCGATGCGACCAGCGATATTGCCGCCTACATGGCCGGTCTCGGCCGGCGAGCCCGCCAGGCCTCCCGGACCTTGGCCGCGGCCAGCACGGCCCAGAAGAACCGCGCCCTGCACGCCATCGCCGCGGACATCGACGGTCACCAGAAAGCGCTCATCGAGGCGAACCGGCGGGACCTCGCCGAGGGCGAGGCCAAAGGGCTGGACGGCGCGCTGCTCGATCGCCTCAGCCTGAGCCCGGCCCGGGTGGGCGCCATGGTTGAGGGGCTGCGGCAGGTAGAGGCGCTGCCGGACCCCGTCGGGCAGATCTTCGACATGAGCTTCCGTCCCAGCGGCATCCAGGTCGGGCGCATGCGGGTGCCCCTGGGGGTGGTCGGCATCATCTACGAATCGCGGCCGAACGTCACTGCCGACGCCGCCGCACTCTGCCTCAAGGCGGGCAACGCTACTGTGCTGCGCGGTGGCTCGGAGGCCTTCCACTCCAACCAGGCGATCGCCGGCAGCATCCAGCGTGCCCTCGAGGCCGCCGGCCTGCCCGCGGATGCGGTGCAGGTGGTTGCGACCACCGACCGGGCCGCCGTGGGGTCCCTGATCAGCATGCCCGAGTACGTGGACGTCATCATCCCCCGTGGTGGCAAGGGGCTCATCGAGCGCATCAGCCGCGAGGCCCGGGTGCCGGTGATCAAGCACCTGGACGGAGTCTGCCACGTCTACATCGACGACGAGGCGGACCTGGAGAAGGCTGTCCAGGTGGCCTTCAACGCCAAGACCCAGCGCTACGGCACCTGCAACACCATGGAGACCCTGCTGGTGGCCGAGGGCATCGCCGAGGATGTCCTCCCGGTGCTCGCCGGCATGTACCGAGAGAAGGGCGTGGAGCTTCGGGGCTGTGAGACGACGCGCCGGCTGGTGCCCGACGCCCTGGCCGCCACCGAAGAGGACTGGGGGGCGGAGTACCTGGCCCCGATCCTGGCCGTGAGGGTCGTCAAGGACCTGGACGAGGCCATCGAGCACATCACGCGCTACGGGTCCCAGCATACCGATGCGATCGTTACCGAGAGCTTCACCCGGGCCCGGCGGTTCCTGCGCGAGGTGGACTCCAGCTCGGTCATGGTCAACGCATCGACCCGGTTCGCCGATGGTTTCGAGTACGGCTTGGGGGCCGAGATCGGTATCTCGACCGACAAGTTCCATGCCCGCGGCCCGGTCGGACTCGAAGGCCTGACCTCCGTGAAGTTCATCGTGCTCGGGGACGGGCACGTCAGGGGATGAGACAGTAGGCGGCAGACGGAGATCGTAGGAGCAAGCTCCAGCTCGCGATCGCCACAGGCACCGAAACAGGAGAGAGTAGACAGGGAAAGAAGGCGCGCACAGCGGCGGAGCACAGAGGTGGCGCCGGTGAGAGGCTATGTGCCGGTTCTGGGATGAACCACAGAGAGCACAGAGACTCCGTCCCTCTGTGACCTCTGTGACCTCTGTGACCTCTGTGACCTCTGTGACCTCTGTGGCTCAGCTTCCTCGTCCTGCCTTTCTTGGCGTCCTTGGCGCCTTGGCGGGTCGCCTGTCTTCTATTCCGTGAGCGCCGCGAACACCGCAGGCGGCCGCTCGGGCAACCGCTCCACATGATCCACGATCGAGCTCGATGTCGCCGAGCCCCCCAGCATCGAAGCCGCGGCGCACACCCTGATCGCCCGCCGTCCCTCAGGGGTTGTGAAAGAATCGACGGCCGTAGTGAGGGCGACCCTGAGCGCCCGTGGCAAAGCGCGCTACGCAAAAAGGGCGTGAGTTGGGCGGAGCGGCGGTCCGGGCCATAATGCCGCGATGATCGGCATGCTCGGCGGGACCTTCGACCCCATCCACTTCGGACACCTGCGCGCTGCGCTCGATGTCTTCGAAGGGCTGGGTCTGGAGCAGCTGCGTTTCGTGCCCTTGCGCCTGGCCGTCCACCGCGAGCAGCCAACCACGGCCCCGGAGATCCGCCTGGAGATGGTCCGCGCCGCCGTGGCGGGCCACCCCGGGCTGATCGCCGACGACCGGGAGCTGCGCCGCGATGGGCCCTCATACACGCTTCATACCCTGCAGTCCCTACGCGCCCAGTTCAGCGACCGGCCGCTTTGCCTCCTGATCGGTGCCGATGCCTTCAACGGGTTTCTCGATTGGCACGAGCCGGAGCACATCAGCAGTCTCGCGCACCTCGTGGTCATGCAACGCCCCGGTGCACCTTTGCCGGCGGAGCCGTCGCTGCGTGGCTTCGTGCAGCGACGCCTGGCCGAGGTCCCTGCGGATCTGAGCACCGCCCTCGGCGGTCGCGTGATCTTCTTTCCGGTCACTCAGCTCGACATCTCCGCTACCGATATCCGTCGGCGGGTCTTCGAGGGCCGCAGTCCGGCCTTCCTGCTGCCCGAGACGGTCGCCCGGATCATCATCGACCGAGGTCTGTACGCTGCCCCCTGATCCGGCCATGGCCGATCCGGTCGTATCGGTTATGATGGCAGCGAGTTTTCCTCGAGCGACGGGTAGTTGGATGCAGGTGGAAGCGTTACGCGATCTGGTCGTCAAGGCATTGGATGATATGAAGGCCCGCGACGTTGTCGTGATCGACGTACGGGGCAAGACAAGCATCACCGACCTCATGGTCATCGCCAGCGGCACCTCCGACCGGCACGTCAAGGCGGTCGCCGAAGCGGTGGCCTTTCAGGCGAAGCTGGCCGGGGAGCGCCCGCTCGGCACGGAAGGCGTCGAGCAGGGCGAGTGGGCGCTGATCGATCTCAACGGCGTGGTGGTCCACGTGATGCTTCCCAAGGTGCGCGACTTCTACCAGATCGAGCGGCTCTGGTCGGTGGATGAGCCGCCGTCGGCCGCCAGGGAGCCCGCCGCTCGCGACGGCGCCTGACCGGCGGCGCCGCCCGGGCCGTCGTCCCGTCTCCGGGGACTCGCCCGGCCGCCCACAGATCCTCGCCTCTCGCGGCGCGAGCTGTTCGCGCATGGCATGCTGAGTGCCGCCAGCCGCCAGCCGCCAGCCGCCAGCCGCCAGCCGCCAGCCGCCAGCCGCCAGCCGCCAGCCGCCAGCCGCCAGCCCCTGTGCCGAGCTCGGTCCTCATTCGCCGTGTCGCGCCGAGCGGTGCCGCGCCAGACCGTGTTTTTCTCCGCAGGCTCAGTCTGTGAGCCTGTGCCCATGCTATCCATAGCGCTGGAAGCCGATCGGCCCGGTGGCCGTTACGGGCCCTCAGGACAGGAGGAACAGGCGCGAGATGGACTGCCAGACACGGTTGCCCGCAGCCCAGCCGCTGGCTGGTCGCGCGCGAGAGCATGGGGCGGGACCCACCGAAACCGCGCGTCGCCGGACTGACTGCCGCGGCGTTGATCGGCGTAGCCAAGACCGCTGCGCTCTGCCCATCCAGTCCCCGCGACACGAAGCGTCACCGTATGGTGTGCCTGCCTGTGGGCTCAGGCTAGGTCGCGGGGGCGACCCTTCGCTCCATTGTCGGAAACCTCTCCCGACCCTGAGAACAGCACAGGACCCGGGCTCGGCCTTACCTGCCGTTGCGATCTCGTTCGGGATCGAGCGCCGATCGACTTTCTATCGGCGTGGGCCGTTCGGCTCGCGGTGGGCCTCCATATATGCCCGCAGCAAGGCATTGATGCGGCTCTGGTACCCCTTGCCCTGTGCTGTGAGCCACGCCAGCACGTCGGCGTCGAGGCGTCGGGTCACCTGGTGCTTCGGGTCGACGGACTTCGGCCCCTTGCGCAGCACCGCGCGAGCGAGTTGCTCCGGGGTCGGCTCGGGGATGTCGGATGTGTCTATGTCCTCATCGGACAGCTCGGCGAGCCGTTCCCAATCAGTCTGGGAGCTCGGCAAGGAGTCTTTGGGCCGTCTGGTTGGTGGTTGTTCGGGCATGGAGGATTCGGAGCTGGTTGTGGGACCAAGTGCGGGTGATGACGACGGCGAAGGCGAGCAAGGAGGCTCCTGGGCCACCCGGACGCGGGACCCGCTGGACCAGCACAGGCCGTTTCTTCCTGGGTGGACGGAAACCCACGTTCGCGTCGCCGATTGGCACGCCTGCGCTGCCGGACAGGTTGCCCAACCTCGGGCAATGAGCCAAAATGCAGTTTATGGAATGGAATATCAACATCCAACGCTGGCGCAACCTGACCGCCGAGCAGCAACGCAGAATACGCCTGAGCCGCATTCCCGGGAAGGTCGCGCGCAGCATGGCCTTCGAAGGCGAGCCGGTGGATCGGGCAATGCTGGAACGCGAGCTGCAACGCCTGCTCACGCCACCCGCCAAATAGAAACCACGCGCGGCGTCATCAGCTACGCCGAGCTGGCCTTCCATCTTGCGATCCGCGTCGAGCGGACTGCCGTGGCCGTCGCCAACGGCGAGGTCGCCGAATATCCGCTGGACGACACCCTGATTCCGGGGCCGCATCGGCGCATCTGCGCAGATCTCACTCCCCATCTCGCAGGCCGTTGGCGTACGGTTAACGTCATCGTCGGTACGCACGAGCCTCCCGATGCCTGGCAGGTGGCAGCCAAGATGCGGGACTATGGCAACGACTTGGGCGAACGCATCCGGCACCTCCCCCCGGAGCCCGACGAGGCTTGGCTGGAACTTCTCGCGTTCGCGGAAGGACGCCTGCTGAGCATCCATCCCTTTGTGGATTTCAACGGCCGCGCCACGCGGCTCTTTATCGACCTGCCGCTACAGCGCCTCAATTTGCCGGTTGTCGAGCCCATTCCGTCCTATGGGCCGCCCACAGATGTCTATTTGGCGACGTTACGTGCCGACGACCGGCGCGACTGGCGCCCCTTGGCGAAGAACTGGCGCGTACGGCTGGAGGAGCAGGGCCCATGAATGAACGGTATGAGGTCGACCGCTCAAGAACATAGATTGAGGACTGCAAGATGGAGTTCGAGCGATTCCAGAGCGAGTTTCAAACGCTTACCGGCCACCAGCCTATGTCCTGGCAATGGCGTTTGTTCCGGGATTATTTTGCTCGCGGTCAGATTCCTGCCGCTGTGGATATACCCACGGGCTTAGGCAAGACGGCCGTCATTGCACTTTGGCTGATCGCCATCCGCGACGGTCAGCGGCAACCGCTCCGTCTCGTCTACGTGGTGGATCGGCGCGCAGTTGTGGATCAGGCGACCGCTTTCGTCGAGAAGACACGTAATCGCCTGCCGGAGTCCGAACGGTTTCCAATCTCGACCCTCCGCGGACAGTTCGCCGACAACCGGGAATGGCTGGACGACCCCGCCCGACCCGCCATCATCGTCGGTACCGTGGATATGGTCGGCTCCCGCCTGCTGTTCGAGGGCTATGGGGTCTCCCGCAAAATGCGTCCATACCATGCAGGACTGCTCGGAGTCGACACCCTCATCGTCCTCGATGAGGCTCACTTGGTGCCACCTTTCGAGCGCCTACTGGAAGCCATCGAAAGGTCTGATCAACAGCTCGGGCCGGGCGGCAAAGAGAGGCCGGGATTCCTGCCGCGATTACACCTGCTCTCGCTGTCGGCAACCGGTCGAGCGCGTCATGGCGACACCTTCCGCCTCTCAGACACAGATCTCGACGAGCCCCACCTCCCACAACCGCTGACCCGAGACCGTCTCGATGCCCGCAAGAGCCTCATGATCGTCGACATAGAAGTCGGGGAGACCGAGCCGAAGAAACAAGAAAAGAAGCCCGCCGAGAAGCTTATCGAGCAACTGGCCGAGCAGGCATGGAAACAGCCCGACGAGGGCAGATCGGCGCTGCGCTGCCTGGTTTACTGCAACTCACGCGATCAGGCCGAGAAAGTCCAAGCGGCTCTGATGCAAAAACTGAAAAGTGCCGGCCTCGGCACACTGGACGAGCCGGCCGACGCCGTGGGCCTGTTCAGAGGCGCACGCCGTGGCTATGAGCGAGTTGCGGCAGCCGAACAACTTGCGACCATGGGTTTCCTTGCCGACACTCCTGTCTCGCCAAAATCGGCGCGTTTTTTGGTAGCCACCTCGGCCGGTGAGGTCGGGGTCGATCTCGACGCCGACCATATGGTCTGTGATCTGGTGGCGTGGGAGCGTATGGTTCAGCGTCTGGGACGGGTCAATCGGCGCGGTACGGGAGAGGCCCGCATCATCGTCATAGACCCCGGTCCACCGCCACCCAACAGCCCTACTCCGGAGGCCGTTCATCGCAGCACCCGCGCCCTGCTCGATACCCTCCCAGCGCTCACCCACGGCGTCGATGCCAGTCCGGGTGCTCTGCGTCGGCTCAAGGCCGAGGCTGAGCCGAGCCTTCTGCAGCAGATCGCGCACGCAACGACACCTGCGCCCTTGCACCCGGCGCTGACCCGCCCCCTGCTCGACGCCTGGTCGCTGACCAGCCTGCGCGAACACACCGGACGACCGGAAGTCGCTCCCTGGCTGCGCGGATGGATTCAGGAAGAGCCGCAGACCGTGGTCCTCTGGAGACGCTTTCTACCGGTCCGCACACCACATTTGAGCACCGACCGCCGCTGGCCCGGCGATGTGGAGGCCTATTTCGAGGCCGCCCCACCCCACGTCACGGAGCAACTCGAGACACAAACCTACCGGGTGGTTGAGTGGGTGGTTGCGCGCTTGCGTAAGCTCTCGATGCGGAGACACAAAGCAGACACCCCCCCAGACGATCAGGCATCGGCCCAGATTATTGCGATCACCCTCACAAGTGCGGGAGATTTTGCCCAGGCCTATTCCCCAGAGGACTTAGAAACGCGCGACAAAAAGGCCTTGATCCGTGAGCTGACCGGAAAGACGTTGATTTTGGCCGCCGACCTCGGTGGCTGCACGACACAAGGGACGCTTAGCGTCGATGCGGACGGCCCAGAGTGGCTGGCCGATGACCGCCGAAGCTGGTCCGACGACGACCACGATCCCGAAAGGCACGCGATTCGCTGGCAGGTCCAGGTCCTGGATGGCGACCATGAGCCCGCTTTCGATTCAAACTGGCGGGAACGTTTCCGATTCAATTGCAAGGCCTCAGAAGAGGGTGACATACTGGGCGCCCTGGTCGTGTACAAGTGGCGCGACGACGCAGCGAATGAAGAAGACCGCTCGATCGGCCGCAACCAAACCCTGACTGAGCACCAGGCTTGGGCGTCACAGCACGCGCGGGACATCGGCGAGCGGTTAGACCTTCCTGAAGAGTACGTCAAGATCCTGGTAATTGCCGCGCGCCTCCACGACGAAGGAAAGAAGGCCCTTCGGTGGCAACGCGCGTTCCGGGCACCGGCTGGCGGCGAAGCGCTTGCCAAGACCAAAGGACCGCTCACTCCAGCCTTGCTCGACGGCTACCGCCACGAGTTTGGCTCGCTGTTTCATGCCGCAAGTGACCCCGAATTCAGACAGCTCGCTGAAGAGCATCAAGATTTGGTGCTGCATGTCATCGCCGCTCACCACGGAAATGCCCGACCGACCATCTGCGCTCGTGGCTGCGATGAGGCTCCACCGTCCGTGCTCGAAGCCCGCGCGCGCGAAGTAGCCTTGCGCTTCGCCCGCTTGCAGCGGCGCTGGGGGCCCTGGGGACTCGCTTGGTGGGAGGCCCTCTTGCGATCCGCTGACCAAAAGGCATCCAAGCAAAACAACGGACTCGACAGCAGCAGGGAAACAGGAGACAAGTGATGGCCCGTGCGTCCATTCCCGTAGACCTGTTCAACCCCGGACAAGTGTTTGCCTGCCTCGGGTTTATGGAGATGGCAGGTGTCTTGCACGGTTATGCCCGTGCTGGATTCGACTGGATCAGCGGCACCCAAGATCAATTCCATCTTGCGACCACAGACGAAAGAAATCCTTTTGATGCGGTGCTCGGCTGCCTGGCATCCTCGAGAGTAAGTGCGTTCGTGCCCCAGGGGACAGACCTATCCACGGAAAAATGGAGAGTGCCAACCAAGACCACCCCGGTCGACTGGCCCTATCCCATGCAAATTCCAGATAGCCCCGCAACGCTACCAATATTTATCGATTGTTTACTTGACAATCGATCGATCCGACTGAGCGTCGACCATTGGGGTGACTCTACAAGGCGTGACACGGTAAAATTCTGGGCCGGAGCAGGCGGCTATCCTGGCGCGGCCTTGTATCGCGACGCTCTCGACCTCGTTCGTGACGAGTTACTCAGCAATTCGAAAGACCCATTTGCCGTTTCCAAGCCGCAGTCGAGCAGCTTTCGATTCGACTGGCGGCGCGACTATATTCCGTTGGACGTAGGTTTCTCGCCCAATGACCATACCGATTTGACAATGATCGGCTTTCCCATCGTCGAAATGTTGGCCGCTATCGGAATGAGCAACGCCAGACCGAAACGGAGCGAGCGCACCAAGCTCGAGTACCACTACGGCGTGCTCGGCATAGACACGAGCAACACCCTGTACGACCCAATGTTTCTGCGCGCCTCCTTGGGTTGTTCCGATCTAGGCTTCCCGCAACGTCATTTCACAATGAGGCTAGGTTGGCCTGGCCAGGAAAATCAAGCCCGTTGCATCACCGATGTCTTAGAGGAAACGAGAGGATAGTGACCATGCTGACCGACGACACGATTCATTCCTGGGTAGACAACCCCAAAGGTCCCGTCGCCCTGCACATAACCCAGGCCCTGTTACCCGTAGAGGGTGAGGGCAGCGTCATCTTTCCGCCGACCTATGCTGATCTGGACAACTACGGCATGGAGACCCTTTCGGACGGAAGAACCCTCGTCACCATAGACAGCGTAGGCTCCCAGGCCAATCGCATCGAGCCAATCTTCCGTAAAGCCGAAGACGGAACGTCGGACAACAAGCTCGCTGATTTGGTGCCCCAGATCCATATCCAATATGGCGAAGGAAAAGCCGTCTCGATCCTGGATGTCGGACACCGCTTGGGCGATGCCCTGGTACGCTCGTCTACGCTGAAGGCCACCGCGAACGAAGCCTTCATGCATTTCCTGGATACCGGCGACGCCAGCAAGATCGCCCGGCTGGCCCCCACCTCGATCGTATTCGGCGCCTGGGACTCGCGCGATACTCAGGCCAAGTTGCCGCGCATCTTGCAAGCCGTCATTCGGGCATGGGATGTGGATGTCATAAAGCGCTCGGCACAGTACAACCCGCCCATCGACTACAGTGTGTTAGACGTATTTACCGAAGAACAAAAGGAAAAACACGAAGGGGACCCGAAAAGCGATCTGGCGAAGCGCGGCTTCGTTCATGTGCCGGCAGTCGGAACCCACGGTGGGGTGGTTGCACGCGGCCCCATAGAGCGGCAGATCACCATCAACCTCATCGCGTTGCGGCGCTTGCGTGGCAACGGAGATGAGTCTCGTATATTGCGCCGCTATATTCTGGGGCTCGCCTTCGTCGCTGCCACCGAGCCGCTGGATGGCTTCCTGCGGCAAGGTTGTCTGTTGACGCCGCACCCGGAAAAGCCCGCAAGTTGGCACGTTGTGGAACGCGACGGCACCCGATCGCCGATCAAATTGGATCAGACGCGCGCCGCTGAATACGCCAAAGCGGCTAAAGCCAACTTCTCCGTCGCTGACGACGCAACCTATGAGTTCCGGAAAGACCTGGCCCATGCCGATCTGGCAGACGTTCTCGGAAAGAGCCCCGGCAAGGGCGGACGCGGCAAAACCAAGTAGCTTATGGCAAACCGTTACGAGTGAGGATGCGATGGACAAGGTGTTATTGATCCAGGTCCGATTTCTGGATGACCGCTACCACGGCGATGGGGATTGGCCCCCGTCTCCAGCCCGCCTGTTCCAGGCCCTGATTGCCGGCAACGCCATCGGCAAGAGTCTGCCGCCCGAGTGCACGGCAGCCTTGAACTGGCTGGAGTCCGTACCGGGGCCTCCCGAGATCTTCGCGCCTGGCGTACGAGCAGGCCGCCCATACACCACATTTGTCCCAAACAACGACCTGGATGCCAAAGGCGGAGATCCTCGACGAGTAGCGGATATCCGCGTGGGCAAGTCGATCCGTCCAAGATTCGTCCTGCCGGGAATACCCATCATTTATAGCTGGCACTTCGAGCATGACGCGCAATCCACTGAACATGTCGCTTCCTTGTGCGCCATGGCCGACAATCTTTACCAACTCGGACGCGGCATAGACATGGCTTGGGCAAGCGCGGTGGCGGTAGATGGGACCGCAGAGAAATCTCGTTATGAAAGCCTACCCGGCACTATCTACCGGCCGGTCCCAGGTGATAACGGCATTGCTTTGGAATGCCCCCAAGCAGGGTCGCTCAATAGCCTTTTGCTGCGCTACGCCGCACATCGTACTCGTTTGACAAGAGGTCACGAAGCGGGAAAGACGCAAGTCTTTTTCTCTCAGCCACCTAAGTCCAGGTTTCGCCGGGTGGTCTACAACGCATCGAATCGTTGGCGCTTATATGATCTGCGCACCAGCGCAGACCGCAGCCCGTTTCGCTCTTGGCCGCAGGACCGCGTGGTTCAACTGGTCGAGGAAGTGCGCGACAAGGTAGTGGATCGCTTGAGCAAGGCCATGCCGGACAAGCGGGAAGTTATCGAGAGGGTAGTTATCGGGCGCAACGCAACGGAGGCGGACAAGGCTTCGCGCGTTCGGCTGCTTCCGATCCCATCTATCGGCCACACCATGACGAATCGATCCGTGCGGCGCCTGCTGGTCGAAATGGCACCGGGTTGCCCGCTGCGCTTCGACGACATCAATTGGGCTCTATCCGGTCTCTCCATCGATTCACGGGTGGATGAGGATACCGGTCAGATGTTCGATACGCTGCTTATTCCGGCCGAGGACCCTGGCATGCTGCGCCATTATGGCCTGGAATCGGGCGAACCGAGCCGAGCGTGGCACACCGTCACCCCAGCCGCACTGCCTGAGCAAGCGGGCCGTCGCCGTATCGACCCCCACCACACCCGCGAAGAGGCGAAGGGTGGCGCCGAGCGAGCACTTGAAGAGGACAGGGCACGACGTGCGGTAGTGCAGGCTCTCAGGCATGCGGGCATCAGAACGCCCGTGGAGAACATCGAGGTCCGACGCGAGCCCTTCTCAGGCCGTGGCGTTCGCGCCGAGGACTTTGCGAGCGGGACACGCTTTGCCAAAGAGCGTTTGTGGCATATAGCACTGACCTTTTCAAAACCTATCGAGGGCCCAATAGTGATCGGCGATGGCCGTTACCTCGGGCTTGGATTGATGGCACCGGAACAATGCTCCGTGGGGCTTCACGGGCTCGAGATCACCAGCAGCCTGGCAAGTGAAGTCGATCCGGAAGACTTGGCGAAGGCCCTCAGGCGTGCCGTCATGGCGCGTGCACAGTCCCAAATCGGGCAGCGCACGGTATTGCCAGGTTTTTTTACCGGTCACGAGATGGATGGTCGTACTCTGCGCCGGGGTTCTCACAGGCACATCGCCTTTGCAGTAGACCTGGAACGGAAACGCCTACTGGTCATAGCACCCCACATCTTGGAGGCCCGGAGGCCAACCGCAGGTGAGAAGGATCATTTGGCCTTGCTCGATCTGGCACTACAAGATTTCACGGAATTGCGGGCCGGCAGCGCCGGCATACTGGCGTTGAAGCAAGTACCAACCCCGAAAGACGACGACCCCATATTCGGGGGCTCTCGCTACTGGGAAACTATAACCCCCTATGTCCCGACACGTTACGGGAAACATCTGGCCCCAGCGGATGCCCTGCTTGGCGATGCCTACAACGAAATCCGCAGACTGGGGCTGCCGATACCCGAGGCCGAAGTTGTTTCTGTCAGTGTGGGGCCCAGAGGCGGTCTGTCAGGCCAGTTACGCCTGTGCTTTAGAACTGCGCAGGCAGGACCGATTGTTATCGGTCGGTCCCGCCATTTCGGCGGAGGCTTGTTCCAGAAAGCGGATAAATAGGCGATTACCAGAGGCAGGGTCTGCATGGAAAGGATCACCGTAACCCCAGTCATCTTCCGCGCCAATCCGATCATCCGCGAGGATCGCTCGTGAGTCCGATCTCCCAGGCGGGACACCCGGCGGCGTCCGCCTCAGGACAAATGAATATGCCCGTGGGCTTCCGCCGATGCAAGCCGCAGCGCCGGCCCCTCCACCTCGAACACCTCCCGCAGCGGCACCTCCAAGCCTTCGAGGGTGACGAGGATGATCCGCTCGTCGGCGGCGAACACCGTGCCCTCGTCGAAGCCGTCGGCGCCGTTGAGGAAGCGCATCGCGTAATGCTCCAACGGGTCGACCACCAGGTATTCGCGCATCCCGCAGCGCTCATAGAGCGCCTTCTTCTGGCGCAGGTCCTTGGCCGAGGTGGCCGGAGAGAGCACTTCGACCACTACGTCGGGGGCGCCCTCGATGTGGGTCGGCGTGATCTTCGCAGGATCGCACACAACCAGGATGTCGCGCTGGACCACGTCCAGCCCGCTGAGCTTGACGTCGGTGGGGGCGATGAAGGGGCGGCAGAGCTTGCCTGCCAGGCCGGCCCGCGGCTGATCGGTCACCGCCTGGCAGGGCTTGAGCAGGCGGTCGCGGGCCGGCATGGTGATGCGCCAAAGTTTGAGCTCCGTTTAGACCTGGGTACCGAGGGCCAAGACCACGACCAACGGTGTGCACATTCGGGTCAGTTCGTCGGCCCGGATGATCAGCACGGGCCGCACCTTGCCGATTTCACGCCCGCCGGGGGGGGGTGGCCGCCCAGACCTCGCTCCGTTTCCTCAGCGCCACCACTGCTCGCCGGGGTCGATGCCTGCCGCGCGCTCGTCGGTCGTGATTGCATCCGCGAAATCATGCATCCCTTCCTCGGTGATCTCCATGGATTCCCGACGAATTGCCGGGTCGGCGTATGCGCGCCGGGCTTCTTCCGCCAGCTGCGCCATGAAGCGCTCGTTCTCACGGCGCTCGAGGTATTCGAGGATAGCTGCGGGAGCCACCTCCGACCGGGGGCGCCCCTCGATTCGGGCTTCCTCGCTCAGCCGGGCCTCGATCTCGTCGGCAAGTCTCAGGCTGATCGCCGCCACGTCATTCACCTTGTCACCGGGTTTGCATCTCCGATGGTATCCACGGCTTATCGAGCCGGCAACAGCTTCGGTATGCCCCGGCGCGATAACGCATATCGGCGGGCACGCGGACAGACTCGTGCGCCGGGCGAGGGGCAGAGACAGGCTAGGGGGGCGTGTCGCCGGGCCCGGATGCGCGCTCCTCTGGGGAGGGCAATTCGAACACCTCCCACAGCGGCACCTCCAAGCCTTCGAGGGTGACGAGGATGATCCGCTCGTCGGCGGCGAACACCGTGCCCTTGTCGAAGCCGTCGGCGCCGTTGAGGAAGCGCATCGCGTAATGCTCCAACGGGTCGACCACCAGGTATTCACGCACTCCGGCGCGCTCGTAGAGGGCCTTTTTTTGGCGCAGGTCCTTGGCCGAAGTGGCCGGGGAAAGCACTTCGACGACCACTTCGGGGGCGCCCTCGATATGAGTCGGCGTGATCTTCGCGGGATCGCACACTACCAGGATATCGGGCTGGACCACGTCCAGGTCGCTGAGCTTGACGTCGGTGGGGGCGATGAAGGGGCGGCAGGGCTTGGCCGCCAAGCCGGCCCGGATCTGCGCGGCGAGATTCAGGGTAACGGTCTGATGCTTTGTCGATGGCGCCGGCGCCATCGCATAGGCGATCCCGCCAATGATCTCCCAGCGCTCGTCCGCGGGCCAAGAGCGGTAATCGCGCCAAGTGTACGAATCGCCCCCGCTCGAGGGACTGGGGCTGGGCATGGTCGATCTCCGAACTGTGCGACAAGGCTCGATCCGATCATAGCCTCCGACAGCGGCGCAACCAACCTCGGCAAGGAACGATAGCCATGCCCGACGAGCACGAAGGCACCCAGCAGGGTGAGCTGCCGCTGCCCTTTCCGGAGCTGTCCGGGGACATGCCGCTGCTGCCCGCGCGCATGGTCAACGAATACCAATACTGTCCCCGCCTGGCCTACCTGGAATGGGTCCAGTCGGAATGGGCGGACTCCGGCGACACCGTCGAGGGCCGCTACAGCCACCGCCGGGTCGACCGGCCCTCGGGGGACCTGCCCGACCCGGGGGATGCCGAGGAGGAGCATTTCCATGCCCGCTCCATCACCCTCTCGTCCAACCGTCTCGGCCTGATCGCTCGCATGGACCTCATCGAAGGCGAGGGCGAGCGGGTGACCCCGGTCGACTACAAGCGCGGCAAGCGCCCCCACGTGCCCAAAGGCGCCTATGACCCCGAGCGTGCCCAGCTCTGCGTCCAGGGCCTCATCCTGGCTGAGCACGGTTATGTCTGCGAGGAGGGCGTTCTTTACTACGTGCAGTCCAAGGAGCGGGTGCACGTGCCTTTCGACGAGGAGCTGCGCGCCCTCACCCTGAACGCCATCGACGGACTGCGGCTGGTGGCCGCGGGCGGCCAGATCCCCCCGCCGCTCACGGACAGCCCCAAGTGTCCGCGCTGTTCCCTGGTCGGGATCTGTCTGCCCGACGAGGTCAACTTCCTGCACCACGGCGAAACCCAGCCCCGCCCGCTGGTCGTCGCGCGCGACGAGGCCATGCCCGTCTACGTTCAGGCCCACAGCGCCAAGGTCAGCAAGAAGGGCGAGACGCTCGAGATCTACATCGAGGACCACAAGGTCAACAGCGCCCGCTTGGGCGAGGTCTCACAGCTGGTTCTGATGGGCAACGTCTATGTCACCACGCCCTGTCTGCACGAGCTGATGCGCCGCGACATCACCATCTCCTGGCACAGTTTCGGCGGCTGGTTCATCGGCCACACCGTGGGCACCGGTCACAAGAACGTGGAGCTTCGCACTGCCCAGTACCGCGAGAGCTTCGATCCCAAGACCTGCCTGCACCTGGCCAAGTCCCTGGTGGAGGCCAAAATCCTCAACAGCCGCACCCTGCTGCGGCGCAACTGGCGTGGCGACGACCGGCCCGACGGGTTGCTCGATGCCTTGAAGGGCGATGCCCGCAGCGTAGCCCGGGCGACCGATCTACCGCAGCTGCTCGGCATCGAAGGCTCGGCGGCCTCCCGCTATTTCGGCAGCTTCGCCCGGTTGATCAAGACCAGCGACGGTGAGGAGCTGCCTTTCGATTTCAATGGACGCAACCGCCGGCCACCCACGGATCCCGTCAACGCCATGCTGTCATATGCCTATTCGTTGCTGGTGCGGGCCTGGACGGTCACCCTCAGTGCCGTCGGCTTCGACCCCTATCGCGGCTTCTACCACCAGCCTCGCTATGGCCGGCCGGCACTGGCCCTCGATCTGATGGAGCCCTTCCGTCCCTTGATCGCGGACTCCTGCGTCATCCAGGCGATTAACAACGGCGAGGTCCGGCCCAGCGATTTCGTCAGCGCTGCCGGCAGCGTCAACCTCACCGAGGACGGGCGCAAGCGTTTCATCGGCACCTTCGAGCGCCGTATGGCCCAGGAGATCACCCACCCCGACCTCGGTTACAGGCTCTCCTACCGGCGCCTTCTCGAGCTCCAGGCCCGACTGCTGGGCCGCTATCTCGGTGGCGAGATCCCTGACTACCCCGCCTTCAAGACTCGCTGAGCCATGGACGAGCATCTGTATATCGTCGCCTACGACATCGCCGACCCCAAGCGCTGGCGGCGGGTATTCCGGCTGATGCACGGATACGGCGAGTGGGTCCAGCTCTCTGTGTTCCAATGCCGGCTCAGCCGCAAACGCCACGCCGAGATGATTGCCCTGCTCGACGGGATCATCCATCATGAAACGGACCATGTTGTGACCATGGACCTGGGCCCCGCCGACACGGTCAAGCCCCGGGTGGTCAGTCTGGGCAGGGACTTCCAGGCCATCGAACGGGCCCCGATCATCGTATGATCCCGCTGCCGGCGCCGTGCGAGCGCTCCGGTGGTGCCGAAAACCCCGGGGAGCGCTCGCAAGAGCATAGCTCTTTGAAAATTTGGCTATTTTCTGTTTCCGTCGGGCTGGGACAAGGGTAGTTTCGGTGTCGAACGTGCCCTGGAGCGGGAGCGCTCGCAAACAGGGCGGATTCTGGTGGACAATGAAGCGGTTGCGAGCGGGCTGTTTTCCCCAGCAAATTGCTGGGGCCTCATTGAAGCCCGGGAAAGCCTTGCAGGCAACAGAAGCGCTGGGCCTGGTTTTCCCCAGCAAATTGCTGGGGCCTCATTGAAGCGGGATCCGGCTCCGGGCAAGGCAAGGCCATTAGCGGGAGTTTTCCCCAGCAAATTGCTGGGGCCTCATTGAAGCCAGAGCCTCGGCAGCTATGGTATCTCGCAGACGCTCAAGTTTTCCCCAGCAAATTGCTGGGGCCTCATTGAAGCAGCGCTGTTCGGGGTTAAAGAGGCGGAGGATAAGGCAGTTTTCCCCAGCAAATTGCTGGGGCCTCATTGAAGCCTGCAGAGTCGCAAAGCACGGGCTTTTCTACTGCCATGTTTTCCCCAGCAAATTGCTGGGGCCTCATTGAAGCTCGAAGTAATAGGAGATCGGATCCCCGGCGACCCCGGCGGTTTTCCCCAGCAAATTGCTGGGGCCTCATTGAAGCCTCCATCATTCCCGAAAAAGCTGCAGCTGTGCGCTGTTTTCCCCAGCAAATTGCTGGGGCCTCATTGAAGCTGATTTCCGCGGCGCCTGGACCCACGGCCATTGCCCGTTTTCCCCAGCAAATTGCTGGGGCCTCATTGAAGCCCGACGTAGTAGCTCAGCCCCGCTCCCCATTGCTCGTTTTCCCCAGCAAATTGCTGGGGCCTCATTGAAGCTGGTTAAGAGAAATCTAGATAAAGCTCGATGAAATTTGTTTTCCCCAGCAAATTGCTGGGGCCTCATTGAAGCATCGTGCGGGCGGTGCCACCGAGGGCCGTATTGAGCAGTTTTCCCCAGCAAATTGCTGGGGCCTCATTGAAGCTCCTTGCCGATGTTGCTCATGAACGGAGTCTCCACGTTTTCCCCAGCAAATTGCTGGGGCCTCATTGAAGCCTGGCGGGCAAGGATGACGATCCCTGGCAAGTCATTGTTTTCCCCAGCAAATTGCTGGGGCCTCATTGAAGCCTTGTGAGTCAAGCACAAGATTTGCGAACGGACGAAGTTTTCCCCAGCAAATTGCTGGGGCCTCATTGAAGCAAATGCGCGGACTGCGGGATGAGTAAAAGCGGGCTTGTTTTCCCCAGCAAATTGCTGGGGCCTCATTGAAGCCCTATTCAGCGCTTAATAGGTACGGTAGCGCTGGCGTAGTGTTTTCCCCAGCAAATTGCTGGGGCCTCATTGAAGCTGGCTCAAGAACCGTGCGCGCGATCGCTGGCGCGACAAGGTTTTCCCCAGCAAATTGCTGGGGCCTCATTGAAGCTGCGACATCATCCTGTCCAAGTGCTTGCGAAAGGCCGTTTTCCCCAGCAAATTGCTGGGGCCTCATTGAAGCTTCGGCACCAAGGCCAACGAATACACCGCATTCGCGGTTTTCCCCAGCAAATTGCTGGGGCCTCATTGAAGCGGGTAAATGAAATCGTTGTCCAGAATGTCCCTGGCCGGTTTTCCCCAGCAAATTGCTGGGGCCTCATTGAAGCTGCGTGTCTGTGTGTGTCTGCCACGGGTTATCTGTGTTTTCCCCAGCAAATTGCTGGGGCCTCATTGAAGCGATCTTGTGGCGATTCCGTGGCACCACGAGCCTGTAGTTTTCCCCAGCAAATTGCTGGGGCCTCATTGAAGCTCGGCCCAGTAGCGGAGATCGATTCGGTACTGACCTCGTTTTCCCCAGCAAATTGCTGGGGCCTCATTGAAGCCCTGGGCGGTCTGGCTCACTGGGCCCTTTCTTTTGGGGTTTTCCCCGGTGTTATGCCGATGTCTCATTGAAGCTTGAGCAGCCATCCCTGGCGCGACCGCGAGGTGAACCGAGCCCCAGCCCGGCCCTTCATGGCCGGGCGTTCGCCGGGCTGCGCAGTGTCACTGGCACTTCGCTCTCGGCTCACCCCCGGTGAAATGCCGGGGCCTCATTGAAGCGACGTTTTTGTAGGAGAGGCGCCCTCTCCGCGATTCAGCCTCGCGCGGGGTTATGCCGATGTCTCATTGAAGCTTGAGCAGCCATCCCTGGCGCAACCCCGAGGGGAGCCGAGCCCCAGCCCGGCCCTCCATGGCCGGTCGTTCGCCGGGCTGCGAAGTGCCACTGGCACTTCGGTCCCGGCTCACCCCCGGTGAAATGCCGGGGCCTCATTGAAGAGACGTTCTTGTAGGAGCGGCGCCCTCGCCGCGATTCAGCCTCGCGCGGTGTTATGCCGATGTCTCATTGGAGCTTGAGCAGCCATCCCTGGCGCGACCGCGAGGGGAGCCGAGCCCCAGCCCGGCCTTCCATGGCCGGGCGTTCGCCGGGCTGCGAAGTGCCACTGGCACTTCGGTCCCGGCTCACCCCCGGTGAAATGCCGGGGCCTCATTGAAGCTCGATTGAATCGCGCCGGGGTGGCGCTCCCCCGAGGGTCTTTTCAGCTCTATGCCGATGCGATGGCTTGCCGCATTGGCTTTGCCGACTGATCGTCGCCCCAAGACCCGTCAGGGCGCGACGCGGCTGCCGCAAGGCCCGCGGGACTTCGCCGTACCGGAACTGCCACTGGCTGGTCGCAGTCACGCTTTCCGGCCCCGTTCTTCGCAGAGAGGGTGTCGCCGAGGCGGTGCGGCGCCCCGTTGGGCGGCCAGGACTCCCGGGCATGACGGCGGAGCGACTCGGTGGCCCGGTCATTTTCAGCGCGGTTTCAGCTCCGGCCTCCTAGAGTACAGCGCATGTCCACAGCCACGAGGTGCCGACGAATGTCCTCCGCCATGTTTCCGAGAAAGCTTGTCCCTGTTCGCATCCGGCTCTGGAGTGTGCCAGTGCGCTCGCTCCATTGGATGGCCGCGGTGACCATCATGGGGAGCGCGGTCCTGACCGGCTCGGGTGATCGCGGGCATGACGGCCTGGGCTGGATCGCCCGGGGCATCCTGCTGGCTTGGCATCTGACTCGGACTCGCCGGTACGTGGCGGCGCCCGCCTTGAATATGGTGACCCCGGTCGTGATGGGCATGGCGCTGAGCGGGTGGCTGGCCCCCGGCGGCGGCGTGCATGCCGGCTTCACCCTGGCCGCCGCGGTCTGCGCCTCCTGGTATGGTGCAACCGTGCTGTTCGAGTCTCTGCGCTGGGCCGAGCTCCGCTGGCTGACCCAGGCTTGAGGCCGGGCAGGCGTCCGCCGGCTATACGGCCGGGTCCCGCAGCGCCTGCTCGATGCGCTCGCGCAGCTGCGGATAGCTAGCCCCGGCCCTTTGTTTCAGGCGCGTCACCAGCGCCTCGATGTCGGCCAGGACCGCCGATGCGTCCATCTCCTTGACGGCCGCGATCCTCGCCTGCACCTCGGTTAGACGCCGCAATGCAGCCTGGCCCTCAGGAGAGGCAGGGGCGGCCTTTTCCGCGATGTCCAGGAGTACCTCCGTGATCAGCCCGAGCTGGCGGCCGTAAGACGCCACCTCGAAGGCCTTCTGCTCGATCCGGCCATCGCCGGCGGAGGGCGGGATGGCGCCGAAGAACCAGCTGGTATTCGGCTCGATGCGTTGGTTGACGCTGCCGCTCCCAGGCAGATTGAGGTGGGGCGCCCAGTAGAACATCCAGGGATACATGTGCTTCTCCTTCGGTTGATCGGGAACGCTACGGCTACGGGTCGGAGGTCTTGGATAGACGTATCGTCCGGCCCGTGGCGAGGCGATAGCCGGCTTCGATCAGGAACGCCAGCGCGGCCATGGCGAACGGAATCAACAGCTGAGCCGGCGAGCGGCTGGCACTCTGCCAGAGCAGGCTCGCCAAAGCGCCGAGGCAAAGTGCGCTCCCGAGCAGGGACAGCCAGCGTCGGCTGCCGGTCCGGTCTGCGAGCTTGGCGTTGGCGGCGTTGACCGCGGCGAAGATCAGCAGGAACCCCACGCTGCCCATCATCGACATGCTGGAGAGATCGACGAAGTTGGCGATGAGCAAAGTCACCGCCGAGGTCAGCAACAGCCCCTCGACCGGCTCGTTCCAGACCTTTTTCTCAAGGACCTGCGGAAGCTCGCCGTCCTTGGCGATCATGTAGCTCAGCCGGGCTGTGCCGTACAGCGTGGCGTTGATGGCTGAGGCGGTCGAGAGCAGGGCGGCCACGGCGATCAGCAAAAAGCCTGTCTGGCCGAGGGAAGGCCGGGCCGCCTCGGCCAGGGCATAGTCCTTGGCACCGACGATCTGCGTGACGGGAAGCGCACCGACCGCCACGATGGCGATGAGAACGTAGAGGGTAATCACCAGCGCCACGGCCGAATAATAGGCGCGGGGCAGTGTCCGGGCGGGGGCGCGCACGTCCTGGGCGCTGTTGGCGATCAGCTCGAAGCCCTCGTAGGCGATGAAGATCAGCATCCCGCCCGCCACCAGGTGCAGCGGCGGCGGCCAAGTCGAGGGCGCCAGCCGGGCCGCGTCGATGCCGCCGATTCCGGCTGCGATGAACAGGGCGAGGATCAGCAGCTTGATGAGCACGATCCAGCCTTCGGCCTCTCCGATCAGTCGGGCGCTGAGAAGGTTCAGCCCGGTGATGCCGACGATACTGGCGCTGATCAGGACGTGTTTCCAGAGCGTGCCCGAAGACGCTGGGAGCAGGCTCGCACCGTAGCTGCCGAAGGCGTAGGCGTAGATGGAGAGCATGACGATGTAGCTCATCCAAAGCAGGATGTTGGCGCTGCCAGTCAGCATCCCGGGGCCGAATGCCCGGTCGAGGAAGGCTACGGTCCCACCCTGACTCGGAAGGCTGACCGACAGGCGCGCATAGGAATAGGAAGTCACCGAGGCGACTACGCCCGCGAGCAGGAAGGCGATCGGTGCTCCCCCACGGGTGAGGTCCACCGACAGGCCGAGGACCGCGAAGATCCCTCCCCCCACCATGCCGCCGATGCCGATCGAGGTGACCTCCCAGTAGCCGAGCTTTCCGGAGTGGGATTCAGCCATGGCGGTCAGCCGGGCCGTCGGGTCCGGCGCTCGAGGTACGCCAGTCGCCGTAAGCCATGCTCATGCGGCCTGGCCGCTCCACCACCCGGGCAGGTCGGCGACCGAAGCCGCCACCGCGTCGGGGCGGATGGCCCCTTGCAGGTCCTCGGGGCGGAACTTGCCGGTGCGCACCAGCATCGCCTTGAGGCCGGCCCGCTGGGCCCCGTCTATGTCCCCGCGGATATCGTCGCCGATCATCAGGCTGTCCTCGGCCCGGCTCTGCAGCCGTTGCAGAGCCGTATGGAAAAATTCCGGCGCGGGCTTGCCCAGCACCAGTGGCTCGGCCCCGCTCGCGTATTGCAGGGCAGCGACGAATGGACCGGCATCGAGCTGCAGCCCGCCGGCCACCTTCCAGTAGCGCGTCATCCCCAGGGCGATCAGTCGGGGCCGGGGCTCGGCCATCAGTAGCCGGAAGGCGCGGTTGAGGGTCGGGAAGTCCCACTGCTCGCCCAGGTCGCCGACCACCACCGCACCGGCCCCCGAATCGGCGTCTTGCGGGAGCTGCTCCACCCCCTGGAATTCCTCGCGGGTGGCCTCGCGCACGAACAACGCCGCGCGTCCGGGTCGCTGGGTCCTGATCCATTCGGCAGCGGCCACCGCTGGGGTGAGCAGCTCGTCGCGGTCGATCTTGATGCCGATGCCCGAAAGCTTCTCCAGGACGGCGCGTCGCGGGCGTGAGCTGGTGTTGGTGACGAACAGGTGGGGGATCGCCTGGCCTCGCACCCATGCGATCACGTCCACTGCGCCGGGCAGGGCTTGGTCACCTTCGTAGATGACGCCGTCCAGATCGAACAGGATCGTAACTTCTCAATAACCAACGGCAACTATATCAATCAGCTAGCGACATGAGTTAATGTTCTGAGAGAGGACTCCGAGCGCTTTGAGGGTGGCATGAAATGCCGAGCGATCATCAACTGCCAAATATCCCGGATGCTCAGCGTAGCGAGTTGGTGGAGCAGTTGTTGGCGCAGATCGAGCGTCTTGTGCAGGAGAACCTCAGGCAGGCCGAGTTGGTGCAGCAGTTGCGTGATGAAGTGGCCGTGCTCAAGGGGCAGAAGGCGAAGCCGAAGTTCAAGGCGAGCGGAATGGAGAAAGGGACCGATCCAGAATCCGGTGAGGAAGCGCATGGTGACGACAAGAGCCAGGGCGATCGGCAAGGTGAGCCGAAAGAGCGCAAGCGCCCCGGCTCGGCCAAGCGCCGCAAGACCCAGCAATTGGAGATTCATGAGACGGTGGAGCTCAGACCCTCGATCGAGCCCCCGGGCGGGTCGCGCTTCAAGGGATATCGAGATTTTGTCGTCCAGGACCTGAGGATTGAGGCTCACAATACCCGCTATCGCCTGGAGGTCTGGCAGACGCCGGACGGGAAGTGGCTGAGCGGAGAGCTTCCGGCGTGCCTCAATGGCAAACACTTCGGCGCGTCGCTACGCCGCTACGTGCTCTATCAACACCACCACTGCCAGGTCACCCAGCCGCTGCTGCGTGAGCAGCTCAATGAGTTTGGCATCGACATTTCCGCGGGGCAGATCGATGCCCTGCTGAGCGAGCGTAACGAGGTGTTTTTCGCCGAGAAGGACCAGTTGCTGGTAACCGGTCTGCAAGTCAGCCCCTTCATCAGCGTGGACGACTCCGGCGCACGCCATCGGGGCAAGAACGGCTACGTCACGCAGATCGGCAACGACTGGTTTGCGTGGTTTTCGAGCACCTACAGCAAGAGCCGCATCAACTTTCTGCAGCTGCTGCACGCCGGGGACATCACCTACCATCTCAATGAGCACGCCTTGGAGTACCTCACTGAGGAAGGATTGCCCCAACAACCGCGGCGTCGATTGCTCAGCGATACGAGCGGGCCGATCACCGGGGCCGAGAGCTGGAGCCAGCACCTCGACGCGTTGGGAATCGACAGCGAGCGCCATCGGCGCATCGCCACCGAAGGGGCCTTGCTGGGTGGGCTGATCGAAAAGGGCTTCTCGCTCGAGCTGGTGATCCTCAGCGATGGGGCCGGTCAGTTTGCCATCCTGCTGCACGCCTTGTGCTGGGTGCACGCCGAGCGCCTCGTGCACAAGCTGATCCCACTCAACGACACCCATCGCCTGGACCAGGAGCGGGTCCGAGACCAGATCTGGACGCTGTATGCCGATCTCAAGGCCTATCGGCGCCATCCCGATCCGGCGTTGGTGCCCGACCTGGAGGCACGCTTCGACGCCCTCTTCACGCAGCGCACGTCCTTTGAGACGCTCAACCAGACGCTCAAGCGGTTGCATGGGCACAGGGCCAAGCTGCTGCTGGTGCTGAGCCGCCCGGACATCCCGCTGCATACCAACAACAGCGAGGGCGATATTCGGGTGTACGTCAAATGGCGCAAGATCAGCGGTGGAACGCGCAGTGATCTGGGAAAGCGCTGTCGAGACAGCCTGGCCAGCCTCAACAAAACCTGCCGCAAGCTCGGCGTGTCGTTTTGGGACTATCTTGCCGATCGGATCGAACGATGCGGCTCAATTCCTCCATTAGCCGATATCATTCGCGACCGGGCAGCCGCTGTGTCTGCTAGGCCGTGACTTATTGAGAAGTTACACAGGATCGCCTTCATCGGGATTGCAACGCGTCGGCCAGAGGTAGTTGGATTATCGGTCCTGGTGTGCACCGCGCAAGCTGAAGCCTCGTTGATAGAATCCCGTCCATGCATATCCATCTGATTGCCGTCGGCACCCGCATGCCATCCTGGGTGGAGCAGGGCTATGGCGAGTTCGCCAGGCGCTTGCCGGCCGAATGCACCTTGCGTCTGGTGGAGATCGCGCCCGGCCGACGCGGCAAGGGCGCGGATCTGGGTCGGGCCGTGCGCGAGGAAGGCGACCGGGTCCTCAAGGCAGTTCCAAAAGGGGCCCAGCTGGTCGCGCTCGAGGTGTCCGGCCGGTCCTGGACCACCGAGCAGCTCGCGGCGCGCCTTGAGGAGTGGATGCGGGAAGGCCGCGATCTGGCGCTGCTGGTCGGCGGGCCCGACGGGCTCTCGGACGAGTGTCGGGCCGCCGCGGACTTGCGCTGGTCGCTCTCTCCGCTCACCCTGCCCCATGCCCTGGTGCGGGTGCTCCTCGCCGAGCAGCTCTACCGTGCCTGGACCCTGCTGATCGGGCATCCGTACCACCGTGCCTGAGGCTGCGGCCGGACCTGTCACACAGCCTTCACGCCGAGGGGGTAAGAAGGTCGCCTTGTCTGTCATGGCGAGCGGCGCCCGTGCGCATCCTGATGATCTCCAACGTCTACTTCCCCCGAGTCAACGGGGTGTCGACGTCGATCCAGACCTTTGCGCGGGAGCTCACCGACGCCGGCCACGAAGTGACCCTGATCGCTCCCGAGTATGGCATTCCTGCGGTCCCGGAGCCCTTCGAGATCCTGAGAATCCCCTCGCGAGCACTGCCGGTGGATCAGGAAGATCGCATGCTGAAGGGCGCCCTGATCCGCCAACACCTGCCTACGTTGGCCAGCCGTGGCTATGATCTGGTGCATATCCATACCCCCTTCGTTGCCCATTACGCCGGGGTGCAGCTGGCGCGCGCCTTGGGCGTTCCGACCGTCGAGAGCTATCACACCTATTTCGAGGAGTACCTCGACAAATACCTCCCCTGGGTTCCGCGCCGGGTGCTGCGCTTCCTGGCCAGGCGCTTCTCGGCCGCCCAGTGCAATGCGGTGGGAGCACTGGTGGTGCCGTCCTCGGCCATGCTCGAAGTCCTGCGCCGCTATGGTGCGTGTACGCCCGCCGAGATCATCCCCACTGGCATCGACCTGGGCCTGTTCGGGGGCGGCGACGGCCAGCGTTTCCGTGCCCGTCTGGGGATCGCCGATGACCGGCCAGTGCTGGTGCACGTGGGTCGGATCGCCCACGAAAAGAACATCGGCTTTCTGATCGACCTGGTCGAGCGTCTACGCCGCGATCTGCCCGATGTGCTCCTCCTGTTGGCCGGCGAGGGGCCGGCGCGCGGCTCGCTGGAGCGCGAGGTCGAGCGCCGCTCTCTGAGTGCGAACCTGCGCTTCGTCGGCTATCTGGCGCGAGACGGGGAGCTGCAGGATTGCTACCGCGCCGGGGATGTCTTCGTGTTCAGCTCCCACACCGAGACCCAGGGCCTGGTGCTGCTGGAGGCCCTGGCCTGCGGGGTGCCCGTGGTTTCGACCGCGCGCATGGGGGTGAAGGACGTACTGCGCGAGGGAGCCGGTGCGCTTATTGCGGAGGCGGACGTCGAGGATTTCGCCGCCAAGACCCTGCGCCTGCTTCAGGATCGGGAGCTCAACCGCCGCTTGCGGGTCGCGGCCGTGGCCTACGCACGGGACTGGACCGCGCCCGCACTGGCAGCGCGACTGCTGGACTACTACCGCCGGCTCGTCGCTCCGGCCTAGCCAGCCGACACCTTCGCGGGCTGCACCCGCGGCGTCGCGCGGGTCTGCTCCTCGACCCAGCGCAGGATCTCGATCCGGCCGTCGTGGTGCTCCACCAGCGCGGTGCAGCTCTCCACCCAATCGCCGCAGTTGCAGTAGATCGTGCCCTCGATGCGGCGCATGCCGGCGTGGTGGATGTGGCCGCAGATCAGGCCGTCCACCTCATAGTGCGTCGACTCGCGCACCACGGCATGCTCGAAATTACTGATATAGCTCACCGCATTCTTGACCTTGTTCTTGAGATAGGCCGAGAGCGACCAATGGCCCAGCCCGAAGGTCTTGCGCCCCGCATTCAGCCAGCGGTTGCTCCACAGCATCAGCGCGTAGGCGCGGTCACCCAGGAAGGCGAGGAAGCGGCTGTACTGGACGATGCTGTCGAACTGGTCCCCGTGCAGCACTAGGAATCTTCGCCCGTCGGCGGTCTCGTGGATCGCCTGCTCCTCGATGGATACGTTGCCGAAGCGCAGGCCGGCGTGGTCACGGAACACCTCGTCGTGATTGCCGGGAACATAGATTACCCGGGTTCCCCGCTTTGCCTTGCCGAGCAGGGCGCGCAGCACATCGTTGTGCTCCTGGGGCCAGTAGACACCCCGGCGCATGTTCCAGAACGTCGATGATGTCCCCGACCAGGTACAGGCGCTCGCACTCTACCGAGTGCAGGAAATCCAGCAGCAAATCGGCGCGGCTGCCGCGGAACCCCAGGTGCACGTCCGAGATCCAGATCGAGCGAAACCGTAGCGGGCGAAGAGCGTGGACTGTCGACATGGGAATCGGGCCTCCCGTTCTTGGCATGCCCTAAGCCTGCCAGAGCCGCGTGTCGCCCGCGTGTATGAAGCGTTGTGCTTGTGTGACAGGATGACCTCTCGGCCGCGGCCGCGGCCGCGGCCGGGGCCGGGGCCTGGTCCGGTCTGTTATATTGAACGGCCATCGCAGGTTGTTCCGAGTCACTCCGAGATCCCGACGTTCGTGACCCCGCCCGCTGTCTATCTCGCCTCCCAATCGCCACGCCGGCGCGAGCTCTTGGCGCAGATCGGGGTCGCCTACGAGTTGGTCACGGCCGCCGTCGACGAGACGCCGGCCCCCCAGGAGGCCCCTGAGCTGTTCGTGCTGCGCACGGCCCTGGCCAAGGCCCGCAGCGGCTGGGAGGCTGTGATGGGGCGCCGGGCGCGCCCGGTGCTCGGCGCAGACACGGCGGTGGCCGTCGGTCAGCGCATCCTGGGCAAGCCTCGGGACCGCGGGGATGCGCTCGCCATGCTGGAGCTGCTTGCCGGACGAACCCACAGCGTGCTCACCGGCGTGGCCCTGTGCGGTCCGCGGGGGGAGGCCAGCCGGCTGAGTGTGAGCCGCGTGCGCTTCCGCCCCATCGCCCCTGAGGAGGCCCAGGTCTACTGGGCGAGCGGTGAGCCGGGAGACAAGGCCGGCGCCTATGGGATCCAGGGGCTCGGGGCGGTGTTCGTCGAGTGGTTGGAGGGCAGCTACTCGGGGGTCATGGGACTGCCTCTGTTCGAGACCGCCGAGCTGCTGGCGGGCGCCGGAATCCCGGTTCTGGCCCCGCCGGGTCAGGGTGCCCGAGCATGAGCGAAGAGATCCTCATCAACGTCACGCCGCCCGAGACCCGGGTCGCGGTGATCGAGAACGGCGTGGTGCAGGAGGTCATGATCGAGCGGTCGCGGCGCCGCGGGCTGGTGGGCAATATCTACAAGGGCCGGGCCTCGCGGGTTCTCCCCGGCATGCAGGCCGCATTCGTCGACATCGGTCTGGACCGCGCCGCCTTCCTGCACGCCTCCGACATCCTGGTCACGGGCCCGGGCGAGGCCCGCAGCGAGGCCATCACGGACCTGGTCCGCGAGGGAGGCGAGGTGCTGGTACAGGTGGTGAAGGACCCCCTGGGCACCAAGGGGGCCAGGCTCACCACCAATCTGTCCATCCCGTCGCGGTATCTCGTCTACATGCCGGCCCTCAACAACGTGGGAGTCTCGCAGAAGATCGAGGACGAGACCGAGCGGCAGCGCTTGCGCGACATTCTCACCGGCCTCTCGACGAGCGAGCCGGTCGGCGGGCTGATCGCGCGCACCGCCGCGGAAGGCTCGGAGGCGGCCGCCCTGGAGGCCGACCGGAGTTTCCTGCTGAGGCTCTGGCAGTCGATCCAGGAGCGGGTGCGCATTGCCAAGCCCGGTGAGCTGATTCACGCCGATCTGCCGCTCGCCTTGCGCGCCCTGCGCGATCTGGTGGGCCCCGGGGTCGAGAAGATCCGGATCGATTCGCGCGAGACCTGGGAGCGGACCGTGCGTTTTGCCGAGGACCTGATTCCGGATCTCCAGGCGGTCATCGAATACTACCCGGGCGAGCGCCCCATTTTCGACCTGTACGGAGTGGAGGACGAGATCCAGAAGGCGTTGCAGCGCAAGGTCGAGCTGAAGTCCGGCGGGCATCTGGTCATCGACCAGACCGAGGCGATGACCACCATCGATGTCAACACGGGTGCGTTTGTCGGGCACCGCAACCTGGAAGAGACCATCTTCAAGACCAACCTCGAGGCGGCCCAGACCATCTGCCGCCAGCTTCGCCTGCGCAACCTGGGCGGCATGATCATCATCGATTTCATCGACATGAGCGACGAGGAGCACAAGCGTCAGGTGATGCGCGCGTTGGAGAAGTGCCTCGCTCGGGACCATGCCAAGACCCACATCACCGAGGTCTCCAGCCTCGGGTTGGTGGAGATGACCCGCAAGCGCACCCGCGAGTCCCTGGAGCACGTGCTCTGCGAGCCCTGTCCCCACTGCCGGGGCCGCGGCACCCTCAAGACCGCCGAGACCACCTGCTATGAGATCTTCCGCGAGATCCTCCGCGAGTGGCGCCAGTACGACGTTGAGTCGCTCCTGGTGCTTGCTTCCCCGGAGGTCATCGATCGGCTGCTCGACGAGGAATCCACTCATCTCGCCGAGCTCGAGCAGTTCATTGGCAAGCCGATCAAGCTGCAGGCCGAAGGGCTCTACAACCAGGAGCACTACGACGTAGTGCTGATCTGACGGCGCTCGATGATCCGGCTGGTAAAACCGCTCGCGCTCTGGCTCTGGGTTACAGCACTGGTGCTCGTCATCGCGGCCGGTGTCCTGGTCGGCGCGGCGCGTCTGGTGTTGCCGGCGTTGGCGGACTACCGCAACGAGCTGGCGGCGATGGCCGCCGAGCAGATCGGCCGACCGGTGAGCATCGGGTCCCTGCGGGCCAGCTGGCGTGGTCTGGGTCCGCAGCTTCTGGTGGAGGACGTCGCGGTGCTCGACCCGCACTCGGGCGAGCCGCTCTTGCAGCTCGATCAGGTGCGCGTCGGGCTGTCGCTGCTCGACAGCCTTCGCTCGGGCGAGCTGAGGGCTAGCCGGATCACCGTGGTTGGCGCCCGCCTCTTGGCGAAGCGTCGTTCCGACGGCTCGGTCACCATCTCGGGCCTGGAGAATCTGGGCGGCAACGGCTCCGGCCCGCGTGGTTTACTCACGCTTCCCGAGCGGATTGCGCTGCGCAAGGGCCAGGTCTGGTGGGAGAACCAGGCGATCGGTGGGCACCCGATGCGGTTCGACGACGTCTCGCTCGACTTGGTCAGCGACGGTGAGCGCCACCAGCTCGATGGGAGCCTCGGCCTCCCGGGGGAGACCGGAGGGCGTATGACCCTGTCAGCGGATATCAGCGGGGCCCTCGATCGCCCGGGCGGCTGGGTGGCCGACGGCTACCTGCGTGGCGAGCGCATGCCCTTGCAGCGCCTGTTGCGTGACCGCCTGCCCCCGGGCTACAGCTTCGGCTCGGGTACCGGGGGGCTGGAGATCTGGAGCCGGTGGAAAGGCGGGCGCCTCGCCGGGGTCTCCGGGTGGGTCAATGTGAAGGACGTCCAGTTCTCCGGACCGAGCGACCGGCGGCTCGCTCTGCCCCGGGCAGGCGGGCGGTTTCGCTGGCGCCGACTGCCGACGGGATGGCAGCTCGACGCGGCGGACATCCAGGTGCAGCGTGGCCGGCACGTCTGGCCGCGCAGCGACCTGGCGCTCGCCAGCGAGCTTGACCCCGCGGGGCGGGTACGCGTGCGTTTCGGCGCGGATTTCCTGCGCATTGAAGACATCATGGCGGTGGTCGGCATGTTTCCGATTCCCGACAATCGCTTCACGCAAGCCCTGCACGTGGCCAACCCGGCGGGCGACGTGCGCAACCTGCAGGTGCAGTATCTGGAAACGGCAGGGCGCCCGCGCTGGTCCGCTCACGGAGCGGTGCAGGGTTTGAAGGCTGCGGCCTGGGAGAAGGCCCCCGGGGTCTCGGCGCTGGATGGACGGTTCTCGGCGGATCAAGACGGTGGCCAGGCGGACCTCGACAGCGCGCATCTTGCGGTGGATTTGCCGCGTCTGTTCCGCTGGCCGCTCGGCGTGGACCGACTCACCGGGCAAGTTGCCTGGCAGCGCTTTGCGGACGGCAGCTGGCGGATCAGTGCGCCCGACATCGCGGCGTCGAACACCGACATACGCACCCGCACCCGGCTGAGCCTGGATTTGCCGCCTCATCCCGATGTCTCACCGGTTTTGGATCTGCAGACCGATTTCTACGACGGCGATGCCTCGAAGGCGGGGCTTTACTACCCGACCGGCATCATGTCGCCCAAGCTCGTGCGCTGGCTCGACCAGGCCGTGGTCTCGGGCCGGGTGGTATCCGGCGGCGTGATCGTGCGCGGGCCCTTGCGGGATTTCCCTTTTCACCGGACTTATAGTGGGCGCTTCGAGGTGCTGTTCGGGGTCGAGGATCTGGTGCTCGACTACCACGCGCGCTGGCCCCGTCTGGAAGGGCTCACCGGGGACGTGCTGTTTCTGAACAACAGCTTCGAGGCACGGGCCTACACCGCCGATATCCTCTCGAGCCGGGTGCTCGAGGCCGAAGCGCAGATCGACAATCTGCATCCGGTCACGCCCCTGCACGTGCAGGGGCGTGTGGCCAGCTCGGTCGGCGACGACTTGCGCCTGCTGAGCGAGACTCCCTTGAAGGAGACGTTCAAGAAGTTCACCGATGGGGTGACGGGGGACGGGCCTACGGCCGTGTCGATCGACCTGCACCTGCCTTTGGCGGCCCGGGAGATGCACAATCTCAAGCTCGACGGAACCGTCGACTTCCAGGGCGCCACTCTCGCGCTGACGGACTGGGATCTGAGGCTGAACGATCTTCGGGGCGGGTTGCGATTCTCCGAATCGGGCGTGCAGGCGCGGGGTATCAAGACCAAGGCCCTGGGAGCCGACGTGAAGATCGAGGTCGAGACGCCGAAAGAGGTTCCGTCGCGCATCCTTATCAGGGCCCGGGGACGCCTGGGCAGCCAGGCTTTGGTCGATCGCGCGCCGGTGGCCGCGATCGCCGAGCCAAAGGGCGAGGCCGACTGGCTGCTGACCCTGGATCTGCCCCGCAAGGAGGGAGGCGGTGGGCCGCCCCACCTGACGCTGGAGTCGGACCTCGCTGGGGTCTCGCTCGGTCTGCCCGCACCATTGGGCAAGCCGCCGGAGTCTCTGAGGTCGCTGCGCGTGGGAATCGATCTTGTCGCGGCGGGACCCTATGCCCTGGCCCTGACCTACGATGGCCTGCTCGACGGCCGTTTTCTGCTCCAGCGTGATGCCGGTACGGTCGCCATGCTCCGTGGCGCGCTCCGTCTAGGGGGCGGCGAGGCGCAGATGCCTACCCGCGACGGCCTGGCGCTGAGTGGCAAGGTCCCAGACCTGGACTTGGCCCCCTGGCTGGCGTACGGCGAGCGCCATATCCAGGGGAGTCCCGAGGAGGCCGGCGCGTCGATCAACCGCGTGGATCTGGGTGTCGGGCGGCTGCGCTACGGGGATCTCTTCGACCTGCGTCACGCCGCGGTGGCTTTGACGGCAAAAGCCGATGCCTGGAGCGGGCAGGTTGAGTCACGTCGATTTAAGGGCTCCATCCGTATTCCGCGGTCCCTGAAAACGGCGCCCATCCTGGTGCGTCTGGACCACCTGGACCTGGACGTCTCGGCCTCGGACGCCCTGGACGCGGCGCCCCGGCCCCCTTCGGATGCCGATCCACGGGTGTTCCCTGGGCTGGATCTCCGGGTCGGCCGCCTGCGCGTCAATCAGGCGGATCTGGGGCCCCTGACCGTCGTCGCGAACCGTATCCCCCAGGGTTTGCGGTTCGACCACCTGGACCTGGACTCCGAGCATCTGCATGCTCACGGCGAAGGCCGCTGGGTGCGCTCTGCGCGGGACGGCGCTCACACGCAGCTCGACTTCAAGCTGTCGACCGGCAATCCCGCGAACGTGCTCTCGACCCTGGGATTCTCTCCCAACGTCAAGGCGAAGACCGCAACGCTGGCCGGGACTCTGACCTGGCCCGGGTCGCCCGCGGACCTGGAGCGACGCTCCCTCGACGGTCGACTCGAGATGAGCGTCGGGGAAGGTCAGTTCCTGGAGCTGGAGCCGGGCGTAGGGCGGATGTTCGGGCTGCTCAGTCTCGGGACCCTTCAACGTCGCCTCAGCCTGGATTTCAGTGATCTGGTGGGCAAGGGGCTGAGCTTCGACAAGATCCATGGCACTTTCGTGCTCAAGGAGGGCAGCGCCTTCACCAAGGACTTGATGATCCAAGGGCCTTCGGCGCGGCTCGACTTGTCCGGGAGGATCGGCTTGGTGAAGGAGGATTTCGACCAGCGCGTCACTGTCACGCCGCAACTGACGTCCTCTCTGCCTGTCGCCGGCGCCATCGCCGGTGGCCCGGCGGTGGGAGCGGCGCTGCTGGTCGCGCAGAAGCTCGTCGGCGATCGGGTTAACCGGATCGGTCGCCACACGTTCACCGTCACGGGCCCCTGGAGCGATCCGAAGGTGGAGAGTGTGTCGCGACAAGAGTCCGGGGCGCCCCCACCGAAGGACTTCCCCGCTGCGTCAGCGCCGCAGCAGCCCACACAGGGGCCCCCACAGGGGCCGATACAGCAGCCGCAGGCCCCTCTCCAGCAGAAGCCCGCAGCGCAGTAAACGGGACTAGCGCTCGGGTGCCGCCAGGCGCGGATCGGTGCTATTCTCAGCCACGCGAATGCCGCCGACAGTCCCCGTTCAGCGAGTCCATAGAGCGTGAAGATCGCCGCCATTCAGATGGCCAGCGGGCCCAACCTCAGTGCCAACCTGCTCGAAGTCGAGCGGCTGGTCGCCGAGGCTGTCGACAACGGCGCCCGCTTGGTGGTGCTGCCGGAGAATTTCGGCTTTATGGGCAAGCACGAGCGCGATCTGGAGACGATAAAGGAAGCCCCGGGCCAGGGCCCGCTGCAGGGATTTCTGGTGCACGTGGCCAGGCGTTTCGGCATCTGGGTGGTCGGCGGCACCGTGCCGCTGGAGGGGCGCGATGGGCGCCGGGTCCGGGCTGCGAGCCTTGTCTTCGACCCCCGGGGGGAGCAGGTCGCTCGTTACGACAAGATCCATCTATTCAACGTCCATCTGCCCTGTACCCAGGAGCGGTACGCCGAATCCGAGACCGTCGAGCCCGGCGACCAGGTGGTCGTGATCGACAGTCCCTTCGGACGACTGGGAGTGGCCGTCTGCTACGACCTTCGATTTCCGGAGCTGTTCCGACGCATGCTCGATCAGGGTGTGGAGATCATCTGCCTGCCCGCGGCATTCACCGCCATGACCGGTAAGGCCCATTGGGAGATCCTGGTGCGGGCCCGCGCCATCGAGAACCTGGCCTATGTGGTGGCCGCCGGGCAGGGCGGGTTCCACGTGAGCGGCCGGGAGACCTACGGCCACAGCATGATTGTCGATCCCTGGGGCACGGTGCTTGCCGAGCTGCCGCGGGGAATCGGGACCGTCTGCGCTGAGATCCGTGCGGATCTGCTCTCCACCACTCGCCGTACCTTTCCCGCGGTGGAGCACCGCCGCCTCGATCGAAGCTGAGATCGGGTGCTTGCATCCGGCGGCGGGCGCCCAAAGATCTTGCGAGCCGGGCGCTTGAAACTGCGGCTCGCCCTCATGAGAGCTTTGCATGAATTCGACCGATATCGCCTGTAACGCCCTTCTGGTTCCGGCTGGCTTGGCCGAGAGCAGCCTGGACCGGGTGCTCGGCGGGCTGCTCAGCCCCAGGATCGATGCTGCCGACGTCTTTTTCGAGTCCAGCCGGCTGGAATCCTGGGTGCTGGAGGACGGCATCATCAAGGAGGGAAGCTACAGCGTCGAGCAAGGGGCCGGGGTGCGCGCCATTAGCGGCGAGAAGACCGGTTTCGCCTACAGTGACGAGATTCGCTCCGAGAGCCTGCTCGAGGCTGCGGCCACCGCGCGCGCCATCGCTCGGGCGGGGAGTGAGGGGCGGGTGTGCGTCGCCCGGTCCGCCCCTCCGCCGCATCGTCTCTATGAGCCCTTGAATCCGCTCGAGACCCTGACCGAGCAGGAGAAGGTGGACCTGCTCCGGCGGGTGGACGCAGAGGCGCGCCGCGCCGACCCCCGGGTCACTCAGGTGATCGTCAGCCTGGTTGCCGCCCACGATCTGGTGTTGGTCGCGTCCGTCGACGGCTCCCTGCACGGCGACGTGCGGCCGCTGGTGCGCCTCAACGTGAGCGTAATCGTCGAGCATCAGGGGCGACGCGAGCAGGGCGCCAGCGGGGGCGGCGCGCGTCAGGGTTTGAGCTTCTTCATCGAGCAGGACCGCGCTCTCGGTTATGCGCGCGAGGCCGTGCGCCAGGCGCTGACCAACCTCGAGGCGGTAGAGGCGCCAGCGGGGACCATGACCGTCGTGCTGGGCTCCGGCTGGCCGGGGGTGCTGCTGCACGAGGCGGTCGGGCACGGGCTGGAGGGGGACTTCAACCGCAAAGGCACGTCAGCGTTCGCCGGCCGTCTCGGTCAGAAAGTGGCCTCCGAGCTGTGCACTGTGGTCGATGACGGCACTTTGGCCGGGCGGCGGGGCTCGCTGAACATCGACGACGAAGGCACGCCCAGCCAGCGTACGGTGCTCATCGAGAACGGCCGGCTGCGGGGCTACATGCAGGACAAGCTCAATGCCCGGCTCATGGGCCAGGCGTCGACCGGCAACGGGCGGCGCGAGTCCTATGCACATCTGCCGATGCCTCGGATGACCAATACTTACATGCTCGCGGGGCCCCACGGCCGCGACGAGATCATCGCTTCGGTGGACAAAGGTCTTTACGCGGTGAACTTCGGCGGCGGCCAGGTCGATATCACCTCGGGCAAGTTCGTGTTCTCGGCGAGCGAGGCCTATCTGATCGAAAAGGGGCGGGTGACATGCCCGGTCAAAGGGGCCACCCTCATCGGCAACGGGCCGGAGGTGCTGACCCGGGTCAGCATGGTCGGCGATGATCTCGCCCTCGACGAGGGGGTCGGCACTTGCGGCAAGGAAGGCCAGAGCGTGCCCGTGGGAGTGGGCCAGCCCACCCTGCGTATCGACAGACTTACCGTTGGCGGAACCTCGGCCTGAGCCGGGATGCCCCTCGTCGGGCGATCGCCCGCGGGGATGTCATCGACCTGCATCTCCCCCACCTCGACGACCAAAGATAACAGTGATGCGACCTTCTGCGAGCGGCCTATGCGCGACATCGACCCACGTTTAGCGGACCTCGAGCAGATCGTGGCCGAGCTCCTGAGGGAGGCCGAGCGCCAGGGGGCCAGCGCTGCGGAGGCCGGGGTGAGCAGCGACTCGGGTCTGACCGCGACGGTGCGCCTGGGCGAGGTGGAAACGATCGAGCATACCCGCGACAACGCCTTGGGTGTCACGGTCTATTTCGGTCAGAGAAAAGGCTCTGCGAGCACCACCGATCTGCGCCCCGAGGCGATCCGCGACACCGTGAGGGCCGCCTGCGGCATCGCGCGCTACACCCACGAGGACCCCTATGCGGGCCTGGCAGATCCCGCGCTCATGGCCCGGCACATCCCGGACCTGGATCTTTATCATCCCTGGTCGATCGAGGTGGACGCCGCCGTCGATCTGGCCCTGGCGTGTGAGGAGGCGGCCCGTGCGCTCGACTCCCGGATTACCAACTCGGAGGGCGCCACTCTGAGCACCGAGTCGGGGCTGCATGTCTACGGCAACAGCCACGGGTTCATCGGAGGCTATCCGGTAAGCCGTCACAGCCTGAGCTGCGCGGTCATCGGCGGCGAGGGGGAAGGGATGCAGCGCGATTACTGGTACACGGTGGCCCGCTGTCCCGAAGACCTGGAGTCGGCCGAGCAGGTTGGCCGCAAGGCGGCGCAGCGCACCCTGGGGCGGCTGGGCAGCCGCAAGATCGGCACCCGTACCGCCCCGGTGATCTTTCGCGCCGACGTGGCGGCCTCGTTGCTGCGAAGCTTCATCGGGGCGATCCGGGGCTCCAGCCAGTACCGGCGCTCCTCGTTTCTGCTCGACGCCCGCGGCCAGCGGTTGTTCCCCGACTTCGTGCGGATCCATGAGGACCCTTTGCTGCCGCGCGGGCTCGCCAGCGCCGCTTTCGACCAGGAGGGGGTGGCCACGCAGGCCAGGGATCTGGTGACCGCCGGGGTGCTCGACGGCTACGTGCTCGACAGCTACTCCGCCCGCAAGCTGGGTCTGCAGACCACCGCAAATGCCGGCGGTGTGCGCAACCTGAGGATCGACCCCAGCAAGCTGGATCTGGACGGTCTGATGGCACGGATGGGGGAGGGGCTGCTGATCGGCGAGCTGATGGGGCAGGGCGTCAACCCGGTGACCGGCGATTACTCCCGGGGGGCAGCGGGCTTCTGGGTGGAGAACGGCGAGATCCGGCATCCGGTGGAGGAGATCACCGTCGCGGGCAACCTGCGCAGCATGTTCCGCGACCTGATTGCGGTCGGGTGCGACGAGGAATGCCGTGGCAGCATCAAGACGGGCTCCTGGCTGGTCGGCTCGTTGACGATCGCCGGGGACTGAGCCGCGGTACGGCGCATCTCGCTTCAGCCGGCCGCTTCGACCCCGGGTGGAAGGATCTCCATCTGTGCCTGACGCTCGCCAAGCTTTGCAGTCGGCACGCCTATGCCACCATTGCCCTGGGCCATGTCCACGCCAATCTGTCGCAGCATCTGCAGCTGTTGCGAGCTCTCCACGAGCTCCGCGATCGTCTGCTCAAGGGCCTCGGCGCTGCCCGGAGCGCCTTGGGCGGCCGGGCAGCGGCAGCATCCACCCGCAGGGATCGCCGCGGCAATACGTTTGCAGCCTCCCGCCCTGGACCGGTTTGTTCGGCGTGCGAGGGCGCCAACTAGCGGCGCCGGCCCGCGCTCTTCTTGGGCGCAGCCTTCTTGGGTGCAGCTTTCTTCGAAACGGCCTTCTTCGGGACGGCCTTCTTCGGGACGGCCTTCTTGGGTACGGCCTTCTTGGGTACGGCCTTCTTGGGTACGGCCTTCTTGGGTACGGCCTTCTTCGGTGCGGCCTTCTTGGGTACGGCCTTCTTCGGGACGGCCTTCTTGGGTACGGCCTTCTTGGGTACGGCCTTCTTCGGGACGGCCTTCTTCGGGACGGCCTTCTTCGGTGCGGCCTTCTTCGGGACGGCCTTCTTCGGGACGGCCTTCTTCGGAGCAGCCTTCTTGGGGGCGGCTTTCTCTCGCCAGGCGCTCGTTGCGCGCCCCGCCGATGGGCGCTCGGCGGGGCTGGCCTCAGGCCAGCGCTCGATCGGCTCGGGGGCCTCGCTGACCGGGACCGTATCGACGATGGTGGGCGGTGTCTCGTCGATGATCGCCCGGATCTCCCCGTGGACGTCGCGGATATCCCGGACACCGTCGACCTGCCGCAGCTTTCCGTGCAAACGGTAATGCTGGATCACGGCTGCGGTCTGGTGCTCATAGACGCGGAGCCGGTTGCTGATGGTCTCTTCGTTGTCGTCGGTACGCTGGCGAACCCCCCCGCCGCACCGGTCGCAGATCCCGTCGACCCGGGGTGGATCCGTGTACACGTTGTACATCTGGCCGCAGGACTCGCAGGTGCGACGTCCGACCAGCCGCTCCATCAAGGTGTCGGTATCGATGGCGATCAAGAGGGCAACGTCGACGGGCTGGCCGAGCTCATCGAGGAGCAGGTCCAGGGCGTCTGCCTGGGCGGAATTGCGCGGAAACCCATCGAGGATGAAGCCGTTGGCGACGTCCGGCTGGGCGAGGCGCTCCTTGATCATGCCCAGGACGATGGCGTCGGAAACCAGCTGGCCGGAGTCCATCGCGGATTGGGTCTGCACTCCCAGGGCGGTGCCCGCGGCGACCTGCGCCCTCAGCAGGTCCCCCGTGGATATCTGGGGAATGCCATAGTCCTCGACCAGGCGCTTCGCCTGGGTTCCCTTGCCCGAGCCGGGCGCCCCCAGCAAGATGATTCGCATAGCCTTCCTCCCGCTCCGGCGGCCATTCCAGGGCCGGCCGGCAGCCGCTGGATTGGCTTCAAGTCCAAGAATTTATTATTCAATTAGCAAATTCGATGGCGCCATCCGACATTTGCATTGGCCGGCATTCATCGATCTCGGGTAAGCTAATCTGATCGTTCGCGTCAAGTCAACGTGCTTCCTTATTGATCCGGACCGGTTTTCGGTTAAGATTCCCGGCCCCCGCCGCGGGCGGGCCGACTGGCCGGAAACAGGGTCCATGAAGCAGATTCCCGACATCACCGAGAGCGAGCTCTGGGTCGTCAGAACGACCTTGGAAGAGCGTTTCGGGCGCGGTGTCGACATCGAGCTGGCCGACTCCGAGATCCGGTTGAGCGTCTCCGACCGCGAGCTCACTGCCTGCCCAGTCCTTTACTGGCGCGCCGAGGACTGCAATTTCGTCGTGTTCAAGACCGGCGACCGTCGCTACCGATGCCAGTTCTTCTATCGAGGCTTCCAGCAGTACGGCACCGGCGTGAGTGAGTACGACGACCTGACCGAGTGCGTGGTGTCGCTCCTGCAGACCCAGGCAGACCATGCCGCCCGAGAGCGGGGCGACCTCCCGGAAAAGCGCCGGTGAGCGGGGGCGGCCGGGGCCTCCGGGGCGAGAGCTTGAATCGAAAATCCGACGTAGCGTATTGAGGGAGATCCTGCATGACAGCCAAGAATGCCTTCTATGCCCAATCGGGCGGTGTGACCGCGGTGATCAATGCCTCCGCGTGCGGGGTGATCCAGACTGCTCGGCAGCATCCCGACAAGATCGCCAACGTCTACGCCGGCCGCAACGGGATCATCGGCGCTCTGACCGAGGACCTGATCGACACCAGTCAGGAATCGGCAGCGGCCATCGCCGCGTTGCGCTACACGCCCTCGGGCGCCTTCGGGTCTTGCCGTTACAAGCTCAAGAGCCTGGAGAAGAACCGGCGCGAGTACGAGCGTCTGATCGAGGTGTTCAAGGCCCACGACATCGGCTACTTCTTCTACAACGGCGGTGGCGACTCCGCGGACACCTGCCACAAGGTGTCCCAGCTCTCCGAGACCATGGGCTATCCGATCCAGGCGGTCCATGTGCCCAAGACGGTCGACAACGACCTGCCCATCACCGACAACTGCCCCGGCTTCGGCTCGGTGGCCAAGTACATCGCTGTCTCCACCCGGGAGGCCAGCTACGATGTGCGCTCCATGTCGAAGACCTCGACCAAGATCTTCGTCCTCGAGGTGATGGGCCGCCACGCCGGCTGGATAGCCGCGGCGGGTGGTCTGGCAGCGGACGCGGACAACGACATCCCGGTCCTCATCCTCTTCCCCGAGGTGGAGTTCGACCAGGAGCGCTTCCTGGCCACGGTCCAGCAGAAGGTCGAGACCCATGACTACTGCACCATCGTGGTCTCGGAAGGTGCCAAGTGGCCCGACGGCAAGTTCCTGGCCGAGCAGGGTACCCGCGACGCCTTCGGTCATGCCCAGCTGGGCGGCGCTGCCCCGGTGGTGGCCAACATGATCAAGGACGCCCTGGGCTACAAGTTCCACTGGGCGGTGGCCGACTATCTGCAGCGGGCGGCCCGGCACCTGGCCTCCAAGACCGACGTGGACCAGGCTTACGCCACGGGCAAGGCGGCGGTGGAGTACGCCATCGCCGGCGACAACGCCATCATGCCGACCATCGTGCGCAAGTCCACCCATCCCTACGCCTGGGAGGTCGGCAAGGCGCCGCTGTCGGAGGTGGCCAATGTCGAGAAGTTCATGCCCAGGGAGTTCATCTCCGAGGACGGGCTCGGTATCACCGCGCCCTGCCGCGACTACCTGGTGCCCCTGATCCAGGGCGAGGACTACCCGCCGTTCGAGAGCGGCATGCCCAAATACGTCACCCTGAAAAACGTGGCCGTGCCCAAGAAGCTCAATAGTGTTTTCGAGATCTGAGGTTGAAAAATCGGGGGCCGCAAAGCCCCCGTTCTTCATTGCCGGTCGGCCGCGGCCCGAGACATGCCCGAGACACACCAAAGATGACCCCCGAGCGAGCCCGTGAGCTGATCCGCCCGCAGCTGGCTTTCGGCGGCGGCTATAACCGCAACGCCGTTCGCCTGATGCTGGCGGAGCTGCAGCGGGAGCATGGCCAGGGTGCGGTCGACCGGCTCATCACCGAAATGGGCCTGGAGGAGGCTTTCGGGCTGCGGCCCGGCACGGATTTCTCGCGGGTCGGCCGCTGAACGGTACTCAATGCTGCAATTCCTTAACTTTTCGCAGAGGAGATCACGATGAACGTGGGTCTGATATTCGCCCTGGTCTGCGCGGTGCTCGCGCTGGCCTACGGCATAGTGTCGGTGCGCTGGATTCTTCGCAAGCCGACCGGCAACGAGCGCATGAGAGAGATCTCGGCGGCGGTCCAGGAAGGTGCTAATGCCTACCTCAACCGCCAGTACACCACCATCGGCGTGGTCGGTGTGGTCCTGTTCTTCGTGATCGGCTTCTTCCTCAACTGGATGACGGCCATCGGCTTTGCCATCGGCGCAGTGCTCTCCGGGGCCGCGGGCTACATCGGCATGAACATCTCGGTGCGCTCCAATGTGCGCACGGCCCAGGCCGCCTACGACGGACTGAACGCCGCCCTGCAGATCGCCTTCCGCGGCGGTGCCATCACCGGGCTGCTGGTGGTCGGTCTGGGTCTGCTGGGGGTGGCCGGCTACTATGCTGTGCTGCAGAGCATGGGCATTCCCGAGGAGAAGATCTTGCACGCCCTGGTGGGTCTGGGCTTCGGCGGGTCGCTGATCTCGATCTTCGCCCGACTGGGCGGCGGCATCTTCACCAAGGGCGCCGACGTGGGCGCGGACCTGGTGGGCAAGGTGGAGGCCGGCATCCCGGAGGACGACCCGCGCAACCCTGCCGTGATCGCCGACAACGTGGGCGACAACGTGGGCGATTGTGCCGGCATGGCCGCCGACCTGTTCGAGACCTATGCGGTCACCGTGGTCGCCACCATGCTGCTCGGCTGGCTGCTGATGAAGTCGACGGACGCCATCATCTATCCGCTGGTGCTCGGTGGTGTGTCCATCATCGCTTCGGTCATCGGGACCTACTTCGTCAAGGCGAAGGAAGGCTCCAAGATCATGAACGCGCTCTACAAGGGCGTGCTCGTCTCCGGCGGGCTGGCCGCCATCGCCTTCTACTTCGTCACCGACATGTTCATGGGCGATATTCCGGGTTACACCGTCTGGGGCCTGTACGGCTCGGCGCTGATCGGCCTGGTGCTGACCGCGGCCATGGTGGTGATCACCGAATATTACACGGCCACCGAATACGCACCGGTGCGCCACATCGCGCAGGCCTCCACCACCGGCCATGCCACCAACATCATCGCCGGCCTGGGCGTGTCCATGAAGGCCACGGCGCTGCCGGTGCTGGCGGTCTGCGCCTCGATCTGGGGTGCCCATGAGCTGTCCGGCCTGTACGGGATCGCGGTGGCCGCGACGGCGATGCTGTCCATGACCGGCATCATCGTGGCGCTGGACGCCTACGGTCCGATCACCGACAACGCCGGCGGCATCGCCGAGATGGCCAACCTGGACGAGAAGATCCGTGCCATCACTGATCCCCTGGACGCCGTCGGTAACACCACCAAGGCCGTGACCAAGGGCTATGCCATCGGCTCGGCCGGCCTGGCCGCGCTGGTGCTGTTCGCCGACTACACCCACGCCCTCGGCGATGCGAAGGTCGACTTCAGTCTCAACAACCACATGATCATCATCGGCCTGTTCATCGGCGGCCTGGTGCCCTTCCTGTTCGGCTCCATGGCCCTGGAGGCGGTGGGCCGTGCCGCAGGGGGCATCGTCAACGAGGTGCGCCGCCAGTTCCGCGAGATGCCCGGCATCATGCAGCACACCCAGAAGCCGGACTACTCCCGGGCGGTGGATATGCTGACCAAGGCGGCCATCAAGGAGATGATCATCCCCTCGCTGCTGCCGGTCCTGGTGCCCGTGGTGGTGGGCGTGGCGCTGGGCAAAGAGGCGCTGGGCGGGCTGCTGATCGGCACCATCGTTACCGGCCTGTTCGTCGCCATCTCCATGACCACCGGTGGCGGCGCCTGGGACAACGCCAAGAAGTACATCGAGGACGGCCACTACGGCGGCAAGGGCTCCGATGCCCACAAGGCGGCGGTGACCGGCGACACGGTTGGCGATCCCTACAAGGACACCGCCGGTCCGGCCGTGAACCCGCTGATCAAGATCATCAACATCGTGGCGCTGCTGATCGTGCCTCTGCTGCACTGAGGCAGCTTCCGGGATAGCGCCGGCGGACGGCCGGGCCATGGATGGCCCGGCCGTCCGCTTTTCCAGCCGCTTCAAAGCCCAGTCGCGCCGAGGGCAGGTCTTCCGTAGGAGCGACCTCCAAGTCGCGACCGATGGGCAGCCTGCATTGCAATCGCGAGCTGGAGCTCGCTCCTATCACTCCGGGCCGGGGGCGGTGATCCGCCCCGCAGGGCGGACGCAGCTCCCGAGCGCGCGCCGCAGCTCAGCTCCAGTCGTCGCCCCCAGAGCTCGACCCGTCGTCCCATGACCCGTCGCTGATTCCGAAATCCTGGCCGCCCATGTCGTCTGGGGAGGAAATGAACGGGTCGGCGCTGGTGATGGGAGCGCCTGCCGAGCCACCGGCATTGCCGTCGAGGAAGTGATGCATCAGCTCCTCTCCGGCAACCATCCCGGCGCCCACGGCCGCCCCTGTGGCCAGACCGCCGAGAATGCCCGACCCCATCCCGCCTGCCCGTGGGGCCATGGGCCCGAAGCCGCCGGGGCCATAGGGCTGCATCGGGGACGCGGGGCCGTATTGGCCAGCCCCGATCATCGGAGCCCCACTACGGCGTGCCATGAGGCGGACGACGATGAGGACGACTCCCAGTAGCCCCGCCAGGGTGAGGAGCAGCCCCCAGGGAGACGGATATCGGGCCGAGGGGCGATGAGAGCCCCCGACCAGGGCGCTCCCCCCGGATAGCCGGGCGACCAGCGCCTTGACGGACTCTGGCTTTACGAAGGGCAGGCCCGGGGCCAGAGTCTCCGCTTTGGCGAGCTGGGACCGGGCCTCGGCGAGGCGTCCCTGCTTGGCCATCAGCTCGGCCTCGACGTAGTGGGCCTTGGCACTCTTAGGGTGGTCGCGCAGGACCTGATCCATCATGGTGAGGGCCTCGGACATCCTGCCGTGCTCGGCGGCCTGATAGACCGAGTCCATGCTGGGGTCGGCGGCATAGGCGCCGGCGCTCCCGACGACCAGGGTCGCCAGCAATGCGGCACGGATGATCGAGTTTCTGGGCATGCTGCAACTCCAGTGAAGTGATCGGTTAGGGTGAAGGAGCCGGGCAGAGATGGGGTCTGCCGGGGTGTCGACTCCTCATATGGCCGTCGTTTGCCCTCGCTTAAAGTCCGCGCATGCGTGAAACCGACCGCAAGCGAGGGTGATGACTCATCCGCCAGTTGAGACCAGCACGAGGGCGAATGGTTGCGCTTGTCGTCCGCACTCGGGTCAGGGCGGCCCCCGACGGGTCCTTGCCCGCCCCGTTCGGAATCCGTTATCGTTCCGTCGGGGTCGATGTCGAGTCGGCCTCTTTGCGTGCTCAGGGGGACAGCGCATGAACCTGGATCGAGTCACTTCCGGCCGGGACGTGCCCAATGAGATCAACGTCATCGTTGAGATTCCGGCTCAGTCCGACCCGGTGAAGTACGAGCTCGACAAGATGACCGGGGCGATGTTCGTCGACCGTTTCATGTCGAGCTCTATGCACTATCCGTGCAACTATGGCTATGTGCCGCATACGCTGTCGCGCGACGGCGATCCGGTGGACGTGCTGGTGCTCACCCCCTACCCGCTCATTTCGGGCTCGGTGATCCAGTGCCGCCCGGTCGGGGTGCTGAAGATGACCGACGAGTCCGGCGACGACGCCAAGGTGCTCGCCGTGCCACTGGACAAGCTGTGCAAGAGCTATCGCAAGGTCGAGAGCTTCCGCGATCTGCAGGAAGACCTGCTGAACCGCATCGCCCACTTCTTCGAGCACTACAAGGATCTCGACGAGGGCAAATGGGTGCGGGTCGATGGCTGGGGCGGGGTCGACCAGGCCAAGCAGGAGATCCTGGACAGCGTCCAGATGTTCAAGGACGCGCCGGAGAAGCCCAGGTTTTAGCGATTAGCTGTTGGCATAAGAGCAGAGCACATTTCAGCTAACCACTAACCGGTAACCGCTCCCCCCATGAAAATCTGCATCCTCTCCGACAGCCACGATCAGATCCCACTGCTCGATGCGGCAGTGGAACAGGCCCGGATGTTGGGGGCCGAGGCGGTGATCCATTGCGGTGACGTGGTCGCGCCGAGTACCCTGCAGTGCCTGGAAAGGCACGGGCTACCGATTCATGTGATCCACGGCAACAACACCGGAGATCTCTATACCCTCGGCCGTCTGGCGGGGCGCCCGGGTGGCGTCATTCACTACCATGGCATGGACGCGGCCATCGAGCTCGGCGGCCGGCGGATCTTCGTGGTCCACTATCCGCATTACGCCCGGGCCATGGCGCTGACCGGCGATTGGGATCTGGTCTGCTGCGGACATAGCCACCGGTCGGACGTGGCCCGGGTGCGCAACATCCTCGGGGCAGAGACCCTGCTGGTCGATCCGGGCACCGTCGGCGGCGTTGGCGGTGCGCCCGCAACCTACGTTATCGGCAATCTGGCAAGCATGGATTTCGGGATCCGCGAGATCGACCGGGCGCTGGGATATCCCGCCGCAGTCGGCGTAAGCCGGACCGTTTGAACGAGGCGCGGGTCGTGCCAGCCCAGACCCGGATGGACGCTCTCGTATCCCATCGCGTCAGCGGCCGCCGGCTGCCGGAGTCGTCGTGGCTGATCTGACGCACTTCGACCCCGAAGGCCGGGCGCAGATGGTGGATGTGGGCTCCAAGGAGGCCAGCCGCCGAGTGGCGGTGGCGGAGGGCCGTATCCTTATGCGGGCCGAGACCTTGGCGATGATCCAGGCCGGCGGCCACGCCAAGGGTGATGTCCTGGGCGTGGCGCGGATTGCCGGCATCATGGCCGCCAAACGGACCGCGGATCTGGTGCCGCTCTGTCATCCGCTGGCACTGACCCGGGTGAGCCTCGATCTGGCTCCCGAGGCGCGGGGGCCCTGGGTCCGGTGCACTGCGACGGTGGAGACGCGTGGTCCTACCGGCGTAGAGATGGAGGCGCTCTGCGCGGTGCAGATCGCATTGCTCACCGTGTACGACATGTGCAAAGCCGTGGACCGCGGGATGGAAATCGAAGCCGTGCGTCTACTGGAGAAACGCGGTGGGCGCAGCGGGCGCTGGGTGCGCGAAGAGGCGCCGGCCTGAGCGATCCGAGCGGGTCTGGGCCTGCGAGCCCTGCTTCCGACGGGGCCGGTCTGCATCACGGCGGGAGTCGCCCTCAGGGGCGTACGGTCTGAAAACGGAAGGCCGCCTCGACGAGGCCCCCGGCGGTCTCGGCCCGCACTTTGGCGTCCCACACCATCCGGCTGCGCACGCACACAGGCAGCATGCCGCTTCCTTGGTAGCGGCCCGGGCCCGTGGCCCGGAGGGGCGAGCGATTGAGCCCCATGTCCATGTTGACCCCGACGAAGTCGATTGTAACGGCATGTGCGGCTATGCCGTCGACTTGGACGGCCAGGTCCAAGGGCGTCATCGGTCGGATCTCGCGGGGCTCCACCGAGAGGCTGATCCGTCCTCCGCCGGGGAGGACCGAGCTGCAGGGGCTCCGATGGAGATCGCACTCGGTGTTCACTGGGGCGCTGGCGACGACGGGTGGATTCAGGAGGGGCCGCAAGCTGTACACCGCGCCGGCTAGCAGGGCACCCAGCAAGATCAATCCGATGGGCCAGAGCTTGTTACGGGCGCGACTGGGCTGGCTCATGCTGGGCTCGATCTTCCGGCGGATGGCACAGCCTGCCCCCGCGCTCCGCGCCCGGCCATGACATCCGTCAATCTCGGGCTGCCTTGGAACCGTTGCTCGCAGACACCGTACAATCGGGAACACTTCGATCGCGGTCCAGCGTCCGCCGACCCATGAATCCTTATTACCGCAGGGCCCGATTTCTCACCAGCGCCGGCCGGCCGTCCCAGGCCCCCACGGACGTGGGCCGGGAAGTGGCCTTCGCCGGGCGCTCCAACGCCGGGAAGTCCAGCGCCATCAATGTCCTCTGCGACCAGAAGGCCCTGGCTCGTACCAGCAAAACGCCGGGCCGAACCCAGCTGCTGAACTTCTTTGCGCTCGACGAGGAGCGCCGGCTTGTGGATCTCCCCGGCTATGGGTATGCCAAGGTCGGGGTGGCCGTCAAGCGCGAGTGGCAGGGCGCGATGGTCGATTACCTGGCCGAGCGTCGTGCTCTGCGCGGCCTGGTGCTGGTCATGGACATCCGCCATCCTCTCAAGGACTACGACCGACGGATGCTGGACTGGACGCGGCACCTGGGGCTTGCCGTGCACATCCTGCTGACCAAAGCCGACAAGCTCAGCCGGGGACAGGCGAGCGCGACGCTGTTGCAGCTGCGCCGTAGCCTCGCCGCAGAGGGTCATCCGCGGGTCGGCGCGCAGCTGTTCTCGGCGCTCAAGCGCGAAGGGATTGACGAGGCCCACGCCCTGCTCGACGCCTGGTTGGAGCCGCCGAGCGAAGATGTTCGGTCCCCGTAAAAGAAAAACCCCGGCAGAAAAGGGGGGATCTGCCGGGGCTCAATTACTCCCGGTTGGGGCGACCGGGAGGATGGGCCGCCAAGGGAGGGAGGTGCGGCCCTGACGCCTGATCGGCGTACATTCATACAGACCGCACCCCACCAGAAAAGTTTTGCGCCGGCCGAAATTTTTTTCCCGGCCGGTTCGGCCCCGCCGTCAGTGGGCCTGGTCCCAGTCGTTCCCCACCCCGATGTCGACCAGGAGCGGCACCCGCAGCTCGGCGGCGCCCTCCATGTGGCCGCGGATGGCGGCGCTGACCGCCTCGGTCGCTTCGGCCCGGACCTCGAACACCAGCTCGTCGTGGACCTGCATGATCATGCGTGCCGCGGGAGACTCCTCCTCGATCCACCGGTCCAGCGCGATCATCGCCCGCTTGATGATGTCCGCCGCAGTGCCCTGCATGGGGGCGTTGATGGCCGTGCGCTCCGCAGCCGCCCGCTGCTGCCCGTTGCGGGCGGCGATCTCGGGAAGATACAGCCGGCGACCGAACAGGGTCGCGACGTAGCCCTGCTCGCGCGCCTGGTCCCGGATCCGCTCCATGAAGCCGCGAACACCGGGATAACGCTGGAAATACCGGTCGATGTAGTCCTGGGCCAAGTCCCGGCCGATGCCGAGCTGGCGTGCCAGCCCGAACGCCGACATCCCGTACATCAGACCGAAGTTGATGGCCTTGGCGAAGCGGCGCTGATCGGTGCTTACCTGGTCTGGGGACAAGCCGAAGACCTCCGCGGCAGTCGCCCGGTGCACGTCCAGCCCCTGCTCGAAGGCCCTCAGTAGCCCCGGGTCCTCCGACAGGTGCGCCATGATGCGCAGCTCGATCTGGGAGTAGTCCGCCGCCAGCATCCGGTAGCCTTCCTCGGGGATGAATGCCTGGCGGATTCGTCGTCCTTCCTCGGTGCGCACCGGGATGTTCTGCAGGTTGGGGTCCGAGGAGGAGAGGCGCCCGGTGGCCGCCACCGCTTGGTGGTAGGAGGTGTGCACCCGCCCGGTCTGCGGGTTGATCATCTCGGGCAGCTTGTCGGTGTAGGTCGACCTGAGCTTGGACAGCGCCCGGTGCTCGAGGATGCGAGCCGGCAGCTCGAACCCCTGGTCGGCCAACTCCTGCAGCACGTTCTCGGCGGTGGACGGGGCGCCCTTGGGGGTGCGCGAGACCACCGGCAGGCCCAGCTCGTCGAAGAAAATCTCGCCGATCTGCTTGGGCGAGCCGAGGTTGAAGAGCCGCCCGGCGAGCTCGTGTGCGGTCTGCTCCAGGGTGTGGATGCGCTCGGCGAGCTCCCGGCTCTGGCGGGCGAGCATCGCCCGGTCGACGCGCACGCCCCGGCGCTCCATGCGCGAGAGCACGGGCACAAGCGGCATCTCGATCTCCGCGAACAAGCGGGCCAGAGCGTCTTCTTCACGCACCCGGGGCCAGAGCGTCTGGTGCAGGCGCAGTGTCACCTCGGCATCTTCCGCCGCATAGGGGGTGGCCTGCTCCAGGGGCACCTGATCGAAGCTGATCTGGGAGGCGCCCTTGCCGGCGACGTCCTGGTAGGCGATGGTCGTGTGGCCCAGGTACTTCAGGGCGAGGGAGTCCATGTCGTGCCGGGTGGCGGTGGAGTCGAGCACGTAGGACTCCAACATCGTGTCGTAGCGCACGCCGCGCAGCTCGACCCCGTGGCGGGCGAGCACGCTCATGTCGTACTTGAGGTTCTGTCCGACCTTCGGGCGCTGGTGGTCTTCCAGCAGCGGCTTGAGCCTCGTGAGCACCCACTCGCGGTCCAGCTGGTCCGGTGCGCCGGGGTACCGGTGACCGACGGGCAGGTAGGCGGCCTGGTCCGGCTCGACGCAGAAGGACAGCCCGACCAGCTCCGCGCGCATGTAGTCGAGGCTGGTGGTCTCGGTGTCCACCGCGAACAGCTCGGCCGTGGCCAGGCGCTCCAGCCAGGCCTCGAAAGCGGCCTCGTCCAGGATGGTCTCGTACCGGGCCGTGCCGGCCGGGGCCGGCGGCGTGGGGTCGCCCGTGGCCGGGGGCTCCTCCAACCCGGCGAGCAGCCGCCGGGCCTCCAGGCGCGTATACCAGGCGCGCAGCGCGTCCACGTCGGGCGGGCGCCGACGCAGGTCCTCGGGTCCGACCTCGAGGTCCAGGTTGCAGCGGATGGTTACCAGGTCCCGGGAGACGGCCAGCTGCCCGAGGCTCGCCCGCAGATTCTCCCCGAGCTTGCCCTTGATCTGGTCTGCTCCGGCGATGAGTGCGTCCAGGCTCCCGTACTCCTGCAGCCACTTGGCCGCCGTCTTCGGCCCACACTTGGGTACGCCGGGCACGTTGTCGACGCTATCGCCCACCAGGGCGAGGAAGTCCACCATGTGCTCCGGCGGGACGCCGAATTTCTCGATCACGCCCGCCCGGTCGAGCAGGGTGTCGCTCATGGTGTTGATCAGTGTGATGCGCGTTCCCACCAGCTGTGCCAAGTCCTTGTCGCCGGTCGAGATCAGGGTGCTGATCCCCCCCTCGGCGGCCTGCATCGCGAGGGTCCCGATCACGTCGTCCGCCTCCACGCCGGAAACGACCAGCAGCGGCAGCCCGAGGGCCCGGATGATCTCATGCAGGGGCTCGATCTGGGAGCGCAGCTCTTCGGGCATCGGTGGGCGGTGGGCCTTGTACTCGGGGTAGATCTCGTCGCGGAAGGTCGGCCCCGGGGCGTCGAAGACTATGGCGACCTGCTCGGGCGCGTACTCGTCGAGCAGTCGGCGCAGCATGTTGACGACCCCGACGACTGCTCCGGTGGGCTCGCCCTGGGAGTTGGATAGCGGCGGCAGCGCGTGGAAGGCCCGGAATAGATAGGAGGAGCCGTCGACCAGGATGAACGGGGGCTTGTCGGTCATCGCGGGGCCCGGGGTGGATGAATCGGAAAGGACGCCCGCTCGGGCTCAGTCCTCCAGATATGTATAGCCATAGAGCCCGGCCTTCAGCTCGGTGAAGAGGTGCTCGCGCTCCTGGTCGCCGAGTCCTGCCGCGGCCAGCTTGCGCCGGTAGCTCACCAGCATGTCGCGCGGGTCGAAGTGGACATAGCTCAGCAGCTCGTCCACCGAGTCGCCCCGCTCGGGGCGCACGAGCCGGTATCCGCCTTCGGCGTCGAGCTCTACGTTGACCGCGTCGGTGTCGCCGAACAGGTTGTGCATGTCGCCGAGGATCTCCTGGTAAGCCCCGACCATGAAGAACCCCAGCAAATAGGGCTCGCCCTCGCGGATGTCGTGCAGCATCAGGGTGCGCTCCACGCCATTCTCGTCCACGTACTGCTCGATGCACCCGTCGGAGTCGCAGGTCAGATCCTGCACCGTGCCGCTGCGCGTCGGCGCCTCGTCGAGCCGTTGCAGCGGCACCACCGGGAATATCTGATCGATGGCCCATACGTCGGGCAGGGACTGGAACAGCGAGAAGTTGCAGAACACCTTGTCGGCCAGGCGCTCGTCGAGCTCGTCGAGCAGAGCACGGTGGCTGCGCGCGCTGCCGTGCAGCCGCGGCCTGATGCTCCGACACAGGGCGTAGAACAGCTCCTCGGCCCGAGCGCGCTGCTCCAGGGAGATCTCGCCCCGGCGGAACCCATCGCGCACATCGTCCAGATCGTGCAGCGCCTCACGGTAGAGCTCCAAGGGCGAGCTATCGTCGACCCGATCGAGGGCGGCCCCGAGCCTGCGAATCGGCACCGGGGCGCCCGCCTCCGGCCGGATCTGCTCCCCGTCCCCGGGCGCGACCTCGTACTCGGTGACGTTGGCGATAAGCACCGCGTGATGCGCGGTCAAGGCTCGGCCCGACTCGGTGATGATGTCCGGATGGGGCAGATCCTGCTCGGCGCAGACCCGCCCCAGCGCCTCGACCACCGTGGCGGCGTAACGCTCGAGGCTGTAGTTGATCGAGCAGTAATGGCGCGTCCCGGTGCCCTCGTAGTCCACACCCAGGCCGCCCCCGACGTCCACGACCTGCAGCCGGACCCCGAGGCGCGCCAGCTCGGCGAAAAAACGCGCGACCTCTTCCATGGCCCCAGCGATGTCGCGCAGGTTCGGGATCTGCGAGCCCAGGTGGGAGTGCAGCAGCTGCAGGCAGTCCAGCCGCTCGGCTGCCTTGAGCCGTTCCACGAGGCCGAGCACCTGGATGGCGGACAGGCCGAACTTGGCTTTCTCCCCGCCGCTGTTCTGCCACTTGCCCGCCGCGGAGGCTGCCAGGCGCACCCGCACCCCGATCAGCGGACGCACCCCCAGATCCTCGGACTCCTGCAGGATGGTGTCGAGCTCGTTCGGTTTCTCCACCACGATGTAGACGCGGTGGCCCAGCCGGGTCCCGATCAGAGCGAGACGGACGTACTCGCGGTCCTTGTAGCCGTTGCCGATGATGATCCCGCCGGGTGGGGCCTCGGCGAGCACGGCCGTGAGCTCCGGCTTGCTGCCCGCCTCCAGGCCGACGCAGTCTCCGCCCCCGGCCAGGATGTGCTCGACCACGCTGTGCTGCTGGTTGACCTTGATGGGGTAGACCGCGGTGTACCGGCCTCGGTACCCGGTGTGCTCGCAGGCCTCGGCGAAGGCCCGGCACATCGAGGCGACCCGGTCGTGGAGGATGTCGTTGAAGCGCACCAGCACTGGCCAGGCGAGGCCGGCCTCGCGCGCCTGCAGCGCGACCCGATACAGATCGACCTCCCCTTCCGGGCTGCGCCGGGGCCGGACCATGACATGACCCGCGGCATTGACCCCGAAATAGCCCTCCCCCCAGTTGGCGAGGGAATAGGCCTGAGCGGCCTCATCGATGCTCCACATGACATCACCTGGTCTTGGGGTCGGGGGCCCATTGTCCTAGAGCGGCCCCGGTCTGGCCAGCTTGGAGCGAGGACTGGCAACGCACCATGCGTGGGAGGCAGTGTGCCGTGCAGCCGGCTCCCGCCATGGGCTGTGCGTTGACAATGACGAGCTTTTCCGGCCGCGATGTCTCCGTTGGACCCGCAGGGGTCACCGTGGCATGGCACCGGTCACGGTCACTTCGACGCGGCGGTTCGGTTGGTAGCAGGCGATCAAAGCGGTCCGTCCCCGGGCGCCGCTGCAGTCGGCGGGCGTCACCCTGAGCTCGGTCTCACCGCGACCCTCGGCGCGGATCGTGCGGGCGTGGACACCGTGGCTAATCAGATAGCTGGCGACCCCGGCGGCACGGCGCTCGGAAAGGCGCTGGTTATACGCATCCGAGCCGAGCGGGTCGGTGAAGCCCACCACCACGATGGTGTCGTAGTAGGCGTCCCCCAAGTCATGCACCAGCTGATCGAGCTTGTCCATTCCCCGCGGCATCAGAGTCGCCTTGTCGAAGGCAAACAGGGCGTCGGCAGAGAGCGCGATGTGACGCACCCGCCCGGGCGGCGACGCGGGAGCGGCAGCCACCGCAGGCCGCGGTTGCTCCGCGAGCACCATCGTGGCTACGCCGAGGCCATACCACAGCAGATCGTCATTGTCGCGGTGATGGTCGTAGTAGTCGCCATAGTGCCCGTAGTAGCAGCCTGGGCACCCGTAATAAACACCCGCTCCGGAATACTTACCCGGGTACCATCCTCCGAATTTGCCCGGGTACCAGCCCGCGGCGCCAGGGTACCAGCGGCCCACATGGACGCCATGACGACCCCAGTATGCGAAGGTGCGTCCCTTGTGATGGACGTTATGCCCGATCGCGATCCCGGCGGCGCTGGCGACTGTCGACAACGCCAGGGTCGCCGCGGCAAGAACGGCAGCGATGTGACGTAGATTGAGCATGCTCATTCTCCCGAGTCGACTGACTCTTCTCCCCGGTCATTAACAGCATGATCTTTGGAGACTGAACCAGCGCTGAATAGGATGAGGTTTGCTCTCGGGAGGTCGCGTGGCCGGAGTCACTTCCGAGTAACCTGGCGTTGACCGAGATCGACATCGCTGCACCGGAGCATGGGTAGTATCGACACGAAGAAGAAAAGCACTCAGATTCAGCTGAGAAGGTGCGCTAAGCACCTCAAGAAGGACCAAGGAGCAGGCTATGTTCGGCCGGATCTCGGGGATCGTGGTTCTGGGGTTGGTCTTTTCCCGTCCGGTGTGGCTCTTCTAGAACGACGCCACGCATCGGAAAATCAATCGGTTACGGGCGCCTTTCCCGGTGCCTGGCAGGAAAAGATGCCTCACGGGGGGTGTAAACTTTTTGTGCGCGCAAAAAGCACGCACCGAGGATGCCTCTGGCATGAAATGCTACCGCAGATCCGAATCCGAGCGCGACCGACATTACGAGGCTGCCTATGAGCAGCTCGTGAACCTGATTGGGCAGCTCCAAGCCCCGGAGGCGCAGTTGTTCAGCCATGGTGAGGCAGAAGAGCGGATCGCCACGGAAGGCTCGGAGTTGAAAGCCAATTCCTATCCCTGATCAAATAATGCAGCAAGATCCATAACGTACAAGCAAATAATAAAGCAGGGCCGGTACCGACCCTGCTGTTCCAAGCAAACAAAGCGGATCGAATGTCTACGCTCTAATCTTTCTAACGGCAGCCAAGCCAGAAAGCCCCAAGGTCAAGAGAAGTATGCTGCTTGGCTCCGGAACGCTGGTTAGTTGGAATGCCAAATTTTCCGGCAGCGAACCCCACCCCGAACCCGTGTCCCAGAAAAGCTTGGAGCCAAAAGGTGCTGTTGAGGTCGTCTCTACTCCCCAAGTGCCACTGGATTCCGTGGTGAGCTCGGTGATGCCGAACCAGTACTGCGTGCCGGGCGTAAACGACAGAGCAGCAAAGGTCGCGTCGTATGCATATTCATCCCATGCGCCACCTGAGGGATCAATTGAAGCGCCGGTCGCGGTCTGGTTGGCAGTCCCAACAGCTCTAGTGGCAATCAAAGCACCGGGCATGCCAGTATTATCGTCGTAAAAGCTGAGAACGAAATCAGGCGAGGGATCGCACGTGGGGCCTGGAAAGCAGCCACCCCACCAGTGCGCATCCGTCACGACAGTTGAGCCCGCCAGCAGCGTGAAATTCATCGCCACCGCTGCGGGAGCCTGCGCGTAGATCTGGCCTCCCTGGTCGGGCGCGCCCCCGTCATAGATCACGGTAGCGTGGACAGGCGAAGCCGAGATCAAGAGCAGGAGGGCGACAAGCGGGTGAAACCGCAAATCGCGAAGCCGTTTGAAGGACATTTCTTCGTGTAGCATGTTTGGAATTGCTCCTATTCAGAACCAAGGAATCCAACCGCCCTACCTCGGGGACTGGCATGCCAGCTTCGCATCGCTTTCGTCGCCACCTGTGTTGCGGTTACCAGGCTGTGCCGCCGCTAGCGAACGCTTAGGCTTGCACTCTCTCACCATAGGCAAATAGTGCGCCATCTCAGGCATTGGCATTTGAAACAATAAGTTAGCAAATTTCCCCGGTGGTGCTTCCGGGCAGACTGTAAAGATTTCTGACACTTCAACCGCTCCTCCTCGGTCCCCAAGTTCCCAGGGAATTCGCCGAGGTATCCTGATCGCCCCCTTCGTGACTCAGTCCTGCCGGATGCCACGACGGCCCGCATGACCGGTCTTGCCCGAACCGAAAACACCGGGCGCCATGCCCTAGCGCCGCCTCCACTCCCCCGGCGGCGCCGGGTAAGGGTCAGTCCACAGCCCCAGATTTCGGGCCCGAGCCTCCTGGTCCTCGAAGGCGTACTGCGCGCTCGACGAGGATCTCCCTGGGGGCACGGCTCTCGAGTCTGATCTGGCCCGCCCGGACCCGGACAGGGGTGATCTCGATGGATTCGGGAGCGACCCACCTTCCCCGGCGCGCGGGATGCTTGGCCAATGATGGCCGCGTATGCTACTCAGTCAACGGCGCCAATGGCACGGGTCCCGGCTTGGGGCTGGCCCGGTGTCTCGTTGTTGAGCTATCAGAACAAAACTAACTGGGCGCGTTGTCGCCCAGGCAGGGAGCAGACCGAGCTTGGCCCACCTGGAGGATCTTCAACCGAACACCGTCATCGGGGGCATCCTCCCGGATCGCCTTGTCACAGTCGTTTCCGTCCAGTGGTTCGGGACGGACGCCCTGGAGTTGACCTACAAGGAACCGGGCGGCCGGGTCGGCAACATGCTCCTCTACCGCCACGACGAGCTTCGCCTGGAAGTGGCTCAGCAGGGCCGACCCTGGAGCTTCGACGGCGATGGGGCGCTGTTCCGGCTGGTGTCCGAGGCCCATCGCATCCGCCTCGCCCACCTCTTCGACCCGGTCCTGGCGGTCCACACCTCCCTCGTGGAGCCCCTGCCGCACCAGATCACCGCAGTCTACGAGGAGATGCTGCCGCGCCAGCCGCTGCGCTTCCTGCTGGCCGACGATCCCGGCGCCGGCAAGACCATCATGGCGGGCCTGTTCATCAAGGAACTGGTGGTCCGCGGTGACCTCAACCGCTGCCTCGTGGTCTGCCCGGGCAGCCTCGCCGAGCAGTGGCAGGACGAGCTGTACCGGCGCTTCAGCCTGCCGTTCGAGATTCTGACCAACGACAAGCTCGAAGCGGCGCGCACCGGCAACTGGTTCCTCGAGAACAACCTGGTCATCGCCCGGCTCGACAAGCTGTCGCGCAACGAGGACGTGCAGGCCATGCTCAAGGCCCCTGACTGCCGCTGGGACCTGGTGATCTGCGACGAGGCCCATAAGCTGGCCGCCACCTTCTTCAGCGGCGAGATCAAGTACACCAAGCGCTACAAGCTCGGGCAGCTGCTCTCGACCCTGACCCGGCACTTTCTGCTGATGACCGCGACCCCGCACAACGGCAAGGAGGAGGACTTCCAGCTGTTCATGGCGCTGCTCGACGGCGACCGCTTCGAGGGTCGGTTCCGCGATGGAGTACACGCTGCCGACGTCTCGGACCTGATGCGCCGCATGGTCAAGGAGAACCTGCTCAAGTTCGACGGCACCCCGCTGTTCCCCGAGCGCGTCGCCTACACGGTCCCGTACCGTCTGTCGGACGGCGAGGCTCGGCTCTACAAGGCCGTCACCGACTACGTCCGCGAGGAGTTCAATCGGGCCGAGGCGCTGCAGAACGACAAGCGCGCCGGCACCGTGGGCTTTGCCCTGACCATCCTGCAGCGCCGCCTGGCCTCCTCCCCCGAGGCGATCTACCAGTCGCTGCGCCGGCGCCGCGAACGGCTGGAAAACCGGCTCCGGGAGCTGGAGCTGCTGCAGCGGGGTGCGCTACCCCGCGATCTGGGCGCCGGTTTGCCGGTGCTCGACCCGGAGGACGTGGAGGACCTCGAGGAGGCGCCCGACAGCGAGGTGGAAGCCACCGAGGAGGAGATCCTCGACCAGGCCACGGCGGCCCGGACTATCGGCGAGCTGAAGGCCGAGATCGCCACGCTCCAACAGTTGGAAACCTTCGCCCAGGCCGTCCGGCGCAGCGGCGACGACCGCAAGTGGAGCGAGCTGGCCACGCTCCTGAGCGAGATCTTCACTCCCGCCGGCATGGCGGGTCAGGTGGCCGAGGACGCGCCTGAGTACGTAGCGCTTAGGGTCCCCAAGCCGACCCCCTCACCGCACCAGAAGCTCGTGCTCTTCACCGAGCACCGCGACACCCTGAATTATCTACACAACAGAATCACCACGTTGCTGGGCCGCCGCGAGGCGGTAGTGATGATCCACGGCGGCATGGGCCGCGAGGAGCGGCGCAAGGCCCAGGAAGCCTTCAAGCACGACCCGCTGGTGCAGGTGCTGGTCGCGACCGATGCCGCGGGCGAGGGCATCAACCTGCAGCGCGCCCACCTGATGGTCAACTACGACCTGCCCTGGAACCCCAACCGCATCGAGCAGCGCTTTGGCCGCATCCACCGCATCGGCCAGACCGAGGTCTGCCACCTGTGGAACCTGGTGGCGGAGGAGACCCGCGAGGGCGATGTCTACCGCACCCTGCTCGAGAAGCTGGAGCAGGCCCGTCAGACGCTTGGCGGCCAGGTGTTCGACGTGCTCGGCAAGGTCCAGTTCGAGGGCAAGCCCCTGCGCGATCTGCTGATCGAGGCGATCCGCTACGGCGAGCGCCCCGAGGTGAAGGCGCGACTGACCCAGGTCGTGGAGCATGCCTTCGACCGCGATCACGTTCGGGACTTGATCGATGAGCGGGCCCTCGCCCACGACGTCATGGACGCCAGCCGGGTACGGGGTATCCGCGAGGAGATGGAGCGCGCCGAGGCGCGCAGGCTGCAGCCCCATTACATCGAGTCGTTCTTTCTCGAGGCCTTCAGGCTGCTGGGTGGGACGACCCGTCTGCGGGAACCGCGGCGCTACGAACTGAGCCACGTGCCCGCCCCGGTACGGAACCGCGACCGGCTGATCGGACTCGGCGAGCCGGTCCTGCCGCGCTACGAGCGCATCGTCTTCGAGAAGGACCTGATTGCCCCGCAGGGTCAGCCGCTGGCGGCGTTCGTCTGCCCGGGTCACCCCCTGTTGGATGCCACTCTGGACATCACCCTGGAGCGCCACCGCGACCTCCTGCGCCGCGGCACCGTGCTGGTGGATGAGCGCGACACCGGCGAGTCGCCCCGGCTGCTGCTGTATCTTGAGCACGCCATCCAGGACGCCAGCATGACCCGCACCGGTGACCGGCGGGTGATCTCGCGCCGGATGCTCTACGTCGAGATGAGAAACGAGAAACGAGAAGGGAGAAAAGAGGGATTGGCGGATGCACTACAGGGAGCTGACGGTGTGGCGGAAGGCGATGGAGGCGGCTCGGGAAGTGTATCGACTCGTAGCGTGTCTGCCGAAGGAGGAGACGTACGGAATGCGATCGCAGATCACTCGGGCGGCGGTATCGATCCCGGCGAATATCGCGGAGGGATGGACGAGGGAATCGGTGCGGGAGAAGGCTCAGTTTCTCGCCGTCGCCCACGCTTCACTGGCGGAGACCGAGACCCTGCTGACTCTGTGCGAGGACCTGGGGTGGTTTCCGCCGGCGGAGACGGAGCGGTTGCGCGGGCTGCTCGGCGAGACGAGCCGCATGCTGACGACGATGCGCCGGAAGAGTCGGCCAACCTAGTTTCTCGTTTCTCTCTTCTCTTTTCTCACCTCTCGTACGCCCCCTACCTGGACTACCGGCCGCTCAAGGCGGACGAGCCCGCGATCACCACCCTCCTCGACCGTCCCGAGTGCGCCTGGATCGGCCGCGAGCTGGAGCAGCAGGCCCTGGGCTACGCCGTCTCGAAAGTCGTCCCGGGGCACCTGAGTGAGGTGCGCGACCGCCGTTTGGAATGGACCGCCAAGACCCGCGCCGCGGTCAAGGACCGGTTGGTCAAGGAGATCAGTTATTGGGACCACCGCGCCGCCGAGCTGGCGCTGCAGGAGCAGGCCGGCAAGGCCAACGCCCGGCTCAACTCACAGGAGGCGCGGCGCCGGGCCGATGACCTGCAGGCGCGGCTCGAGAAGCGCATGGCGCAGTTGGATCTCGAGGGCCAGGTCTCGGCCCTGCCGCCGGTGGTGCTCGGCGCGATGGTGGTGGTGCCGCTGGGCCTGATCGCGCAGATGACGGGTCAGCGAGTGTCCCTGGGCCCGACCATCGACACCCAGGCTGCGGCCGCCAGAGCGCGCGCGATCGTCATGGAGGCCGAGCGCGACTTGGGCTTCGAGCCCGTCGATCGAGAGACCGAGAAGCTCGGCTACGACATCGAGTCGCGTGTCCCCGGTACCGGCCGATTGCGCTTCATCGAGGTGAAGGGCCGGGTGGCCGGCACACGCACCGTGACCGTCACCAAGAACGAGATCATCTACTCGTTGAACAAGCCCGACGACTTCATCCTTGCCATCGTCGAGCTCGACGGAGAAAGGGCGACGCCCTACTACCTGCGCCGACCGTTCGGCCGCGAGCCGGACTTCGGTGTCACCAGCGTCAACTACGATTTCGCAGAGCTGCTCGCGCGCTCTGGCCCGCCCACCTGAGTGCGACCGCCGACGAAATCCCTCGACAATGGTTTACATAGATGTAAACTCAGATGCTTGAATTCCGCGGAACCAGACTCACCATCAGGTACTGCGAGGATCGGCCGGCCGACGCCGATCCTGCCGTCTGGCGGCCGCCCAGCTTGGTGGAGGCACTGCAGCACATCCCGCTGAAGAAGCAGGCCGGGCCCCTGGCCCAGATGACGGCACGGCGCGAGCTCCTGGCGAATCAGGGGCAGCTGCGCTCTCCCGACTATTGGAACACGGAGGGCGAGCTGCCCGACGGCAAGCGTTTCTACGCCATCAAGGCGGGCAAGTTGCGTGCCTATGGGTGGTTTTCGACACGGCACAAGGCTGTTTTCTACATCAGCCACTTCGCATTCAAGAAGGGGCCGAAGCTCGCCGCGGAGGATACGCACCGCGTGATCCGAAGCTGGCGACAAATCGAGGAGCAATGACCATGACCGATTTCCTGGAGCAATGGGCCTGTGAGAGTGAAGAGAACGCCAAGCTGGTGGCCCAGGAGCGGCTGATCACGGAGGTCACCGAGGAGATCTGGGCGGCCATGGAAGAGGCCGGCATCAGCAAGTCCGAGCTGGCGAGCCGCCTCGGGGCCACCAAGGGTTACGTCTCCCAGGTGCTGGGCGGATCGCGGAACATGACGCTGCGTACCCTCGCCGATGTTTGCCATGCCCTCGGGAAGAGGCCCAGGCTGAGCATTGATGCGATGGCCGGCGGCCATTGGCAGACGACGAAGACCGAGCGGGTCGTCACTGGCGCCAGAAGGCTGCACTACGAGCGCACCGGCACCGTCATCTTTCCGATGGACCACTGGTCCGCGGCGGCCTGACCCGTGGACGGCTTAATGCTCCGCAAGGCGATCGAGGCACTGACCATCGAGGCGGTCTACCTGCATTCATCCACAGTGCGCTGCATGGACGGGTTCGTCCCTCAATTCATGGAGCGAGACCTGTCTCTGGTGCCCCAGTACCGGGTCGGCCCCGCCGACAAGTTTCGCGTGGTCACCGCCACCAGGGAAGAGGACGCTATCCCGTCAAAGACCCTGCTCTTCTATTTCATGGCGGGTGTCCGTTTGATCGATACCGCCGCAGTGAAAGACCAGGACCCGTCCCAGGCGATCCCGGAAGACGCGGTGTATATCGAGGCGAAGACCGAGTTCTGCGCCCAATATGCCCTCGATGCCGCGATCGATCCGGACGAGCTGGGTCCCGCGCTCGAAGAGTTCGCGCGCTTCAACGTGGGGTATCACGTCTGGCCCTACTGGCGCGAGTACGTGCAGAGCCTCTGTGGCCGCATGGGCATTCCGCCGATCCCGATCCCGCTGTACCAGCTCCCCAGGGAGACCTCAGATTCCGCGGTGGACCCCACAGAGCACCATCCGACGCCTCCGATAGACGAGATCCTTGGGCGAAGCCAGAAAAGAAGGTTCGCCGAGCAATATGCGGTTGCCAACCCCGACGCGCAGGCGATTACGGCGGCATTGGTGGACCGTGTGCGCACCGAGCACCCGGACGTCTTGATTTACCCGACGGACAGCACCGTATCAGGAGACTTGCGCTTCGAGGCGGGGAACCGGGTGGCCTGCACCCTGGAGCTGAAAAAGCGCCGCCCCTATCTGCGCTTGTACCTGCTCAAGATTCCCAATGCCATCCCAGGCCCCCGTATAGAGTTTCGCAAGACAGGGAAGAACGTGCTGTCGACCTGCGTGGTCATCGACAGCGAGAAAGACCTGGACGATGCGATGCGGTACGTCGATCGCGCCGTCGCCAACGCCAAACAGGATTGAGCCCACCTTTCGGGCTCTCGACATGCCGACCCATCCCAATCATCTGCGGCACGGGCCTGCCGAACCTACTGATCGACGCGAGAGACTTGCACAGCTGCAATGAGTCACCCTCCCAAGGTCACCAAAAAGCTCATCGAGGTCGCCCTGCCACTGGACGCCATCAACAAGGCGTCGGCGCGGGAGAAGTCGATCCGGCACGGGCACCCGAGCACCCTGCACCTGTGGTGGGCGCGCCGGCCGCTGGCGGCGGCACGGGCGGTGATCTTCGCGCAGATGGTGGACGACCCGTCCACCTACGTGGATGTGCTCCGGGGCGATCCGAATCTGCGTAGAAAGGCGGAGGCTGTGCTCAAAGCCCGGCTCAAGACCTGGGAGGAGGCTAAGACCCTTGCCGCGAGGGCGAAGGGCACCACGCTGTCCGTTCCTGAGCCGGGACCGGCGCCTACGCTCGACGAGACCTTGGCGGACATAGAGCGGCAGCGGCTGTTCCGCATCATCGAGGATCTGGTGAAGTGGGAGAACACCACCAACGCGACGGTGCTGCAGGCGGCGCGCGACGAGATCTGGCAGAGCTGGCGGCGCGCCTGTGCGGAGAACGCCGACCACCCGCGCGCGAAGGAGCTGTTCGACCGCAAGAGGCTGCCCGCCTTCCACGACCCCTTCGCCGGCGGCGGGGCGCTGCCGCTGGAGGCGCAGCGGCTGGGGCTCGAAGCTTACGCCAGCGACCTCAACCCGGTGGCGGTGCTGATCAACAAGGCGATGATCGAGATCCCGCCCAGGTTCGCGGGGAAGCCCCCGGTGAACCCCGACGCGCTCAAGGAGAAGTCCCTTATCGCTCGGGAGTGGAAGGGCGCACAGGGGCTCGCCGAGGATGTGCGCTACTACGGCCAGTGGATGCGCGACGAGGCGGAGAAACGCATCGGGCATCTGTACCCGAAGATCGAGGTCACCGCCGAGATGGTGAAGGTGCGACCGGACCTCAAACAGTACGTCGGCCGGAAGCTTACGGTGATCGCCTGGCTCTGGGCGCGCACGGTGAAGAGCCCCAACCCGGCCTTCGCCAAGGTGGACGTGCCCCTCGCCTCGACCTTCATGCTCTCCACCAAGGCGGGCAAGGAGGCGTACGTCGAGCCGGTGATCGAGGACGGCGGCTACCGCTTCACGGTTAAGGTGGGGAAGCCCAACGATGCGGCGGCGGCGGCGGCGAAGAACGGGACCAAGCTCTCGCGCGGCGCGAACTTCCAGTGCCTGATGTCGGGGGCGCCGATTGCACCGCAATACATCAAGGACGAAGGCAAGGCCGGGCACATGGGCGCGCGGCTGATGGCAATCGTCGCCGAGGGTGACCGCGGGCGCGTCTATCTCGCGCCGACCCCGGAGCACGAGGCGGCGGCGCTGAAGGCTCAGCCCGAGTGGAAACCGGAAGGCGACATCGCCACCCGAATGACCGGCGGCAACTGCACGCCTTACGGCCTCACTACCTGGGGCGACCTCTTCACCCCCCGCCAGCTCGTGGCGCTGACGACCTTCTCCGACCTGGTGCAGGAAGCGCGCGAGCGGGTGCAGCGCGACGCCCTCGCCGCCGGCCTGCCCGACGACAGAAAGCCTCTCCGCGATGGCGGCACCGGCGTCACTGCCTATGCAGATGCTGTGGGCGTGTACTTAGGGTTGGGCGTGGATAAGGCCACCGACTACAACACCGCCCTGGTCGCGTGGAGCCCGACTCGAGACCAAGCAAAGAGCACCTTCGCTCGACAGGCTCTGCCTATGGTTTGGGATTACGCAGAGGTCAATCAGCTCGCGCGCGCCGCGGGGGACTTCAGTGTGTCGCTCGAGGGCGGAGTGCGGTTCTTGGAAGCAGGGGCATCAGCTGGCCGCGGGTGGGCGTCACAAGCCGATGCGGCAAGCCAGTCCGTCAGTCGCCACAAGGTGATTTCGACCGACCCTCCCTACTACGACAACATCGGCTACGCCGACTTGTCAGACTTCTTCTACGTCTGGCTGCGCCGCTCGCTCCGCGCGATCTTCCCGGACCTGTTCGCGACGCTGGCCGTGCCCAAGGCCGAGGAGCTTGTCGCGACGCCGTATCGCCACGGCAGCAAGGAGAAGGCGGAGACGTTTTTCCTGGACGGCATGACCCAGGCGATGCACCGGCTCGCCGGGTAGGCGCATCCCGCTTTCCCCGTCACTATCTATTACGCCTTTAAGCAGTCGGAGAGCGATGACGAGGAGGGCACCGCCAGCACCGGTTGGGACACGTTCCTGGCCGCAGTCATCGAAGCTGGCTTCGCGATCAGCGGCACTTGGCCAATACGTACGGAACGCGGCTCGCGCTCAATCAGCATCGGCACCAACGCCCTCGCCTCCAGCATCATCCTCGTCTGCCGCCCGCGCGAAGCCTCCGCGCCCACCGCCACGCGCCGCGAGCTCGTCACCGCGCTCAAGGCGGAGCTGCCCGTGGCGCTCGCCCACCTCCAGCGCGGCAACATCGCGCCGGTGGACCTGGCGCAGGCGGCCATAGGCCCGGGCATGGCGGTCTACACCCGCTACGCCAAGGTACTCGACGCCGAGGGCAAGCCGCTCACCGTGCGCGAGGCGCTGGCGCTCATCAACCAGACCCTCGACGAGGCGCTGGCCGAGCAGGAGGGCGACTTCGACGTCGACAGCCGCTGGGCGCTGACCTGGTTCGAGCAGTCGGGCTTCGCGGAGGGCGAATACGGCGTCGCCGAGCAGCTCTCCAAGTCCAAGAACACCAGCGTCGCCGGCATGATGGAGGCCGGCATCATCCGTTCGGGTAAGGGCAAGGTGCGCCTGCTGAAACCGCATGAGCTGCCCGCCGATTGGGACCCGACGACCGACCCGCGCCTCACCGCGTGGGAGATGGTGCATCACCTGATCCGTGTGCTTGAGGTCGGCGGTGACGGTGCCGCCGCGGAGCTGGTGGCCAAACTGGGTGCCAAGGCCGAGATCGCCCGGGAGCTGTGCTATCGCCTCTACACGCTTTGCGAGCGCAAGAAGCGCGCCGCTGAGGCACTTTCCTACAACGGTCTCGTGCAGAGCTGGCCGGAGATCCTGCGGCTGGCGCGGGAGACCCCGATCGCGGCGGCGGCCGGCACGGCTGACCTGTTCGAATAGGAGTCACCGATGGCGATCAGCAACCACGAGCGTGTCGGGCGGGCGCTGGACCAGCTGAAAGACGGACTCAGGCTGTTCGTCGAGCGCGAGCTGAAGGCGAAGCACGGCGACGCCTGGGCGCACGAGGTGAAGGACATCCTCGGCGATACCCGCCTCGGTGCGACCAAGGGCGACCCGCTCAAGGATGCCGCCGTGCTCCTGGTGGTGATGGACCGCAGATGGAGCGAGGTGTTTCGCCAGGTCCTGGGCAAGGCCGAGCGCAGCCTGGTCAACGAGCTGATCGATGTGCGCAACCGCTGGGCCCACCAGGAGGCCTTCTCGGGCGACGACACTTACCGCGCCCTCGACTCGGTCGAGCGGCTGCTCACGGCCGTCTCCGCGCCCCAGGCGGAAGACGTGCAGAAGATCAAGATGGAGCTGCTGCGCGTGCGCTTCGACGAGCAGGTGCGGGGCGAGAAACGCAAGACGGCCAGTCTGGCCATCGAGAGCCAGGTGACGGGCAACCTCAAGCCCTGGCGCGAGGTCATCACGCCGCACAAGGATGTCGCCAGCGGCCGCTACCAGCAGGCCGAGTTCGCCGCGGATCTGTGGCAGGTGCACCAGGGTGGGGGGACCGACGAGTACCGCGATCCCGGCGAGTTCTTCCGCCGCACCTATCTGACCGACAGCCTGCGCCAGATGCTGGTGGGGGCCATCCGGCGCCTCTCCGGCCAGGGCGGCGACCCGGTGGTGCAGCTTCAGACCAACTTCGGTGGCGGCAAGACCCACTCGATGCTGGCGCTCTACCACCTGTTCTCCGGCATCGCCCCGCAGGAGCTGGCCGGTATCGACGCCGTGTTGAAGGAGGCGGGCACGATGACCTTGCCGCGCGCCAATCGCGTGGTGCTGGTCGGCAACCGTATCTCGCCCGGCAACCCCGTCACCAAGCCGGACGGCACGGTGGTGCGTACCCTCTGGGGCGAGCTGGCCTGGCAGCTCGGCCTTGCGGTGGGCGGCGCCCAAGAGGCGAAGAAGGCCTTTGCGCGGGTGGCCGCCGACGACGAGCGGGCCACCAGCCCCGGGGATGCCCTGCGCGAGCTGTTCGACCGCTACACGCCTTGCCTGGTGCTGATCGACGAGTGGGTGGCCTACGCGCGCCAGCTCCACGACCAGGGCGAGCTGCCCGCCGGTGACTTCGAGACCCAGTTCACCTTCGCCCAGCTCCTCACCGAGACGGCCAAGGCGGCCAAGAACTGTCTGGTGCTGATCAGCCTGCCGGCCTCCGACACGGCCACCTCGCCGCACGCCCAGAGCGAGGACATCGAGGTCGGCGGCCAGCGCGGGCGCGAGGCCCTGGCCCGGCTGCGCAACGTGGTCGAGCGCGTCGCCACCTCCTGGCGGCCGGCGAGCATGGAGGAGGGCTTCGAGATCGTGCGCCGGCGGCTGTTCGAGCCGCTGATCAGCCAAGAGCAGTTCAAGGGCCGCGATCTGGTTGCCCGCGAGTTCTACGATTTCTACCGAACCCAGCAGCAGGAGTTCCCGCCGGAGTGCCGGGACGCGGACTACGAGAAGCGCCTGCGGGCCGCGTACCCGATCCACCCCGAGGTGTTCGACCGCCTCTACAACGACTGGTCGACCCAGCCCAAGTTCCAGCGCACGCGCGGCGTGCTGCGCCTGATGGCAGCGGTGATCCACAGCCTCTGGGAGAAGGGCGACCGCAACCCGCTGATCATGCCCGGCAGCATCCCTGTCGGTGACTCGCGCGTACAGTTCGAGCTGACGCGCTACCTGTCGGACAACTGGGTGCCGGTCATCGACAAAGACGTGGACGGACCAGGCTCCCTGCCCTTGCAGATAGACGGTCAGCAGACAAACCTCGGCAAGTACCACGCCTGCCGCCGGGTGGCGCGCACCATCTACCTGGGCTCGGCGCCGATCACCGCGGCGGCGAACCGCGGCATCGAGGACCGGCGGATCAAGCTCGGCTGCGTGATGCCCGGTGAATCGCCCCCGATCTTCGGCGATGCCCTGCGCCGCCTCACGGCAGCCGCGACCTACCTGTACCAGGATGGGCCCCGCTACTGGTACTCGACCCAGCCGACGGTGACCAAGCTGGCCGAGGACCGCGCGGAGCAGTACAAGCGAGATCCCGACGCCATTGCCCACGAGCTGGACCAGCGGCTGCGGGCCGACCTCAAGAAGACGGGCGACTTCACCCGCATCCACCCCTTGCCACAGTCCGGGCAGGACGTGCCGGACGATTTCGATGCCCGGCTGGTGGTGCTCGGGATCGACTGCCCCTACTCTAAGGAAGGCAGCAGTCCGGCCGAGGCGGCAGCCAAGGCGATCCTGGAGTACCGCGGCAGCGCGCCGCGGCTCTACCGCAACACACTGGTGTTCCTCGCCCCGGACAAGACCCGGCTGCAGGATCTCGACGAGGCGGTTCGCAGCTATCTGGCGTGGCAGTCGATCGTGAACGAGCGCGAGCAGCTCAACCTGGACCCGCATCAGCTGCGCCAAGCCGAGACCCAGAAGGAGAGCGCCAACGGCAAGGTCACCGCACGCATTCCAGAGACCTACCAGTGGCTGCTGGTGCCGGGACAGTCGAGCCCACAGACCCCTGTCGAATGGCAGGCGATCCGCCTGTCGGGGGCGGACGCACTGGCCGTGCGCGCCAGCAAGAAGCTGCGCAGCGAGGAACTGCTGATCAACAGCTTCGCCGGCACGCGGCTGCGCATGGAACTGGACAAGATCCCGCTGTGGCGCGGCGATCACGTGCCGGTGCGCCAGTTGGTCGAGGACTTCGCGAAGTATCTGTACCTGCCGCGGCTGGCGGAGCCCTCCGTGTTGCTGGATGCCGTCAGCACGGGGGTGGGATTGCTGACCTGGGAAGCGGATACGTTCGCGTACGCGGAGGGCTACGACGAGGCCGAAGGGCGTTACCGGGGCCTGCAGACTGGCCGGCAAGTCAGCCTCACCGATGCAGCTTCGCCGGCGCTGGTGGTGAAACCGGAGGTGGCGAGGCGGCAGTTAGACGCCGAGGCGCAGGCCCGTGCGCAGGCTGGCAACGCCGGCACGGGGGGAGATGCGGGCACTACGTCCGTCAGCCGCGGCACCGCGGAAGGTGCTGCTGGCTTGGGCGGCCGCGAGGGTGAAGACAGCGCTGGCCTGGGCCAAGACGTCCGCCCCGCCGTCGTCCCCAAGCGCTTCCACGGCAGCGTAGCACTGGACGCTACGCGGGTCGGCCGCGATGCGAGCCGCATCGCCGAGGAGGTGATAACGCACTTGGTGGGACTCGTCGGCGCAGACGTGCGGGTCACGCTGGAGATTGAGGCCCTGCTACCCGGTGGGGTACCTGAGCAGGTGGTCAGGGTCGTGACCGAGAACTGCCGTACCCTGAAGTTCGATGTGCAGGGTTTCGAGTCGGAGTAGGTAGATTGCTGATCCATCATTCCTGCTCTTGAGCTCCTGCTGGCGTCTCCCATGCCATGTCTGTTTGCGTGCTGCACATCCCGCACAGCTCGACGATCACCCCAGAGGACATTCGGGCTCGACTTGTTATTTCTGGCGATGCGTTGGAGCAAGAACTGCTGTGGATGACAGATTGGTTTACCGATGAGATTTTCGCGGCCGACGGCGTCGGCTCTGCGGGGTTCGCTGGCGGGCTCAGGGCTGGCGCTGGGACTGATCGCCACAGGATCACGGATCAGCCGCACCCCGGGGATCACCGGCGGCGGCAGAGAATCAACTGTTGGCACCATTGGACCGCAGGCGCAACGCCCTTCTTCAGAGGGCGATCGACCTGCTCTCCGGCTACCAGCGCGTCGCGAGCTCACGCCTGCATGGCGCGCTGCTCGGCCTGCTGCCGGTCGGGGAGGTGCAGCTGTTGCCCAGCCTCACCGGAAACTCTGCTGCCTACTACCGGCCGCGCATCGATTGGATCAAGGCGGACCTGCGCCACCAGCACGACAGTGTCGAGCAGCGCCTGTTTGATGGCCGGCAACGCATCATCGCGGTGCGCGAGAGCACCCCGGCCTTCGCCGACTTCAACAACCACGAGTTGATCGATACCGGCAACGAGTATTTGTTCGTGTACATGCGCAACTGCCCCACCCAGCCGGACGACCGGATGCTGGTGGTGGCCAACTTCGACGCCGCGCCGCAACCGCTCACCTTGAGCGACCTGGGCAACCGCGGGCGCTTCGAGATGGGTGGCCTGCAGGACCTGTGTAGCGCCGCCTCGCCCAGCCTGGTCAAGAAACAGCTGGTGGTGCCGGCGTTCCGATTCTACTGGCTGACGGATGGGCGGTTGCGGTAGGTGGTGCCGGCGCGCGGGCTCTGGTTGGTGTAGCCTGCATTTGCGCTTGTTACTCACTGTCCTCCCACGCGGGGGGGCCGTGGATACATGAGACCAAGTTCGTCTTCCCCGTGACGACCGCGCTCCGGTCAAAGAGGCAATCCTCATGGCAACGCTGCACATCGGGCCCATCCGGCGGGAACGCACGCACCGGGGCTACCTGGTCAGCGCCGAGTTCCGCCTGGGTCGGCGCCGGCGCGACATATGGCTGCTGACAGACAGCGACCGGGTCAGTCCGCTGGCTGATCCCTTTCTGGCCGGCGCACTGATCCCAGCGATGCGCCGGGGCTGGTCATTGCAGTTCGCCGACCCGATCTCGGCACAGGTGGTGGCGGGCAGCGAGCAGGTGCAGCGCATCCTGGCCGGTTGGTTCAAATCACTGCGGCCCGTTACCGTCGAGGCGCCGATTACGGCGCCGCTTGATGCGTCGGGACGCCGCGGGGTGGCGGCTTTCTTCTCGGGCGGCGTGGATTCCTTCTACAGCCTGCAAGAGCACCTGGAAGAGGTAACCCACCTGATATTCGTGCACGGGTTCGACATCGCGCTGCACCGGGTCGAAGCCAGGGCACGCGCGGCGCTGTCCGTCCGGACCGTCGCGGGTCGTCTCGGGAAGGAACTGATCGAGGTTACCACCAATTGGCGCCCGTTCGCACAACCACACGTCGGCTGGGAGGCGATGTACTTCGGTTCCGCCCTAGCCTCTGTCGCGCATTTGCTGGCGCCCAACTTCCGGCGGGTATATGTGCCCGGCGGCTTCAGCGCGGACGAGCTTGAACCCATGGGCTCGCACCCAGAGCTCGACCCTCATTGGAGCAGCGAGTCCACCCAGATCGTTCAGGAAGACCCGGGACCGACCCGCTTTGCCAAGATCCGCCGCATTAACGACTGGGAATTGGTACAGAAACACCTGCGCGTCTGCTACCAGACGGGTGACGCCACGGGCATGAACTGTGGTCGCTGCCGAAAATGTTCCCATGCCGGGATGATGCTGCGCGCGCTGGGCAGGTTCGACGCCATGGAGACCTTCCCGCATCCGCTCGATCTGGACGCCTTGCGGCGGTTCCCGCCCACACGGCAGTTTCAGCGCAACTTCTTCAACGAGGCGCTCGCCGAATTGCGCCAGCGCGGGGCGGACCCCGATCTACAGGGGGTGATCGGGTCAATGCTGGACGCCGGCGGCCACCTTCCGTTGGCCGGCAAGCTCGCGCGCATTCGCGCACGCACGCTGAACTACCTGGAACATCGATTTTCCTGGGGTTACAACCGGCCTTGATCATTGCCGCCCCCGGCCCCGGGGAGGATCTCAACCGGAAATCCCCGGATGACGTGCGCCGGAAAGGGGAGGTGTCCCGCGGGATCAGCCTGCGTCGTTCTGCCTCGTCGAACAGCCCCCGACGGCGGACCCATCGGCGCTTGCGGTAAGCGGGGCGCGAGCTGCGCCCGCGGGCTTGCCATCAACAGCCAGCCGGCCTCAGGTGCCGTTCGCCGCAGGGGGGCGACAGTCGATGCCCGCTATGCCCTCCAGCCAGGTCCGGTAGTAAGCATGGGACTTGCCCGTCAGGCTGGGCACCATACTCACCGGCTTGTCCAGCAACAGGCCAAGCAGAACGCCGTGCAGCCGCGAGCTGACGATCCGTCGGTAACGTGAATACAGGGAGATCGCGCGCGCCACCAGGATCGCGCGGCGCTGTTCAAGCAGCGGCTGCAGCCAGTCCTCGAATCCGAGCTTCGAGCCCGCGGCGAGCAGCCCGAGCGCGGCGCTGTCCGCCATGCGGATCAGGTTGCACCAGTCGAGGTTGGGTGCGCCAGCGGGCGGCGTGAACCGGGTGGCCTCGCGATCCCGGCGCAAGAGCCAGAGGGTGTCTGCCGTTGATTCGGAGGTTGCCGCGAGCGGATACAGGGCGTGTGCCATGTCCGGGGCGAGGCGCAGGTTACGCAGACCCAGCCCCGCGGCGCGCCCCAGGCTGTCCCGGTCGCGCAGGAACAGGTGCAGGTCCGGATGGCTGTTGAAGCTCTCGACCATGCGTGCGGCATTGGCGGGATCGCGCAGGTACAGGCTCTGCGGGAGCACGACGATCCGCCGGCGCGGGAAGTCGGTAATGAGCTGTTCGCGCAAACGCTGGTGGGCGGGATAAAGATCGCCGAGATGGCCGCCACCGGCGCAGACCAGGACGGTGTCGGGACGCAGTCGCCGCGCCAAGGCGCGGCGCCCGTAGCTGTGCCCATGCGCCCGTGCCGCCACCACATGACCTTGTTGGGCCAAGAACTTTTCGGTGCCAAGCTGGATGAGGTGATCGCCGATATTCCGGTGTATCGGTTCGTCGAGCAGGGCAACGCTGTTATCCTTGCCAACGACCTCCACGATGACGCGCAATGCGCGACCCAGATCCGGCATGGACCGGCCGGAGGTCACCCGATCTCCGGAATCGTCCACCATCTCAGCAGATGTCCTCCGATGGCCGCGAAGGTGCCCAGTGTAACCGTTGTTCTCTCCGCGTGTAACGAGGCGGAGGGCATCGAGCTCTGTATCGACAGCCTGTACCAACAGACCCGATTGCCGGACGAGATCGTGGTGGTGGATGACGGTTCCACAGACGCCACGCCGCGGTTGTTGGCCGGGCTCGCGGCAGAGCCGCGGCAGCCGCCACTGCGGGTGATCACCATGCAGCGCAATCTCGGCGTGCCAAGCGCTCGGAATCTGGGCGCGGCACAGGCCGCCGGTGAGATGATCGCATTCATTGACGCCGATGCCCGTGCGCCCGAGAACTGGCTGGCGGATCTCGTCGTACCGTTCGGTGACCAGGCGATTGCCGCGGCCGGCGGTCCGGATCAGGTGCCGGAAGGTTCCAGCCCGTTTTCGCAAGCGGTCGAGTACAGCATGCACTCCTGGATCGGCAGCGGCCGGCTGCGGTTGCACAATCCCTTCGCACCGTTTACTCCCGCCGGCTGCAATCTGGCCATTCGCCGTTCCGTCTTTCTGGCGCTGGACGGATTCGACCCGCGCCTCGATCGCCGTGGTGAAGAGAAGGAATTCATTCAACGTCTGCGTCGGAGCGGTCGGGGCATAGCCTTCGTGTCCAAGGCGTTCATCTGGCACAGGCGACGGGTCGATCCGCGCCGGTTCTGGCGCCAGAGCTATCTCTCCGGCCGCGCGCGGGTGGATATCCTGCGCCTGGCGCCGGACGCCTTCGGCTGGCCGCATCTGGTTCCCGCGATGATCGTCCTCGTGCTGGGGCTTGCGGCACTGGGCACCCCGCCGCCTGCGGTCGCGTTCGGCACCTACTTCAGCCTGTTGGCGTTGGACGGCGCCTTGGCCCAGCGCGCGGGTCAGCCGTGGCGTGTTGCCGTCCGTGTGCCTTTGACCAGCGCCACCATCCATTTTGGCTATGGCGGCGGATTGTGGCTGGGATTGCTGCGTTGGCTTTCGCGCCGGCCGCTGGGCAGCGGGGCCATCCGCGTTCGCACCCATCTCGCGACAGATCCTGGCGCGGGAACGGATTCTCGGGATTGAGCGTATGACCAGTTCTGGCCGGGACCGAGCTTCAGCCACTGCCAATATAAGCCACAGCTCAAGGACCGCTGTTGGCCGAACTCGGTCATCCCGCGGGGACTGGCGACGCCTCCACCCCCACGGCGACACGGGGGCCGGATGGCTCCACAGCGCGGGCTCCTTTGCCGGCGCCCCATCATCGGCAACAGCGTACCACTCCCGGTCTTCGCCGCTCTGGTGGGCGTACCGCTTGAAGGGCCACGTGAGCCCGGAGGCGATCTGGTCTAGGTCTGCGTCCCACGTCTTAGGGCACTCCCGGGCCAGACAGTCGGGGGGCTCACCCAGACCTTGCGGACCATCCGCCCATAGCGGTTGTGCTTCTCCCACTCCAGCCGGACGGCCTTGAGAGCTATCAGCCGGTCCAGGTTCGGCCCGGGGCGCTCGCGGAAGGCCTATCGGCGCTCGGGTGCGTCTATCCCGCCAGCCGGCCTGTCTTGTGGGCGCCCACGCCCAGGTCGTCGCGCAGCATCAGCCCGGATTCATGGCGGGCGACCAGTGAGTGCGCCACTCCTCCAGCCACCACGCCCAACCCCCACAGGATTAGCGCCCAGCGCCCAACGCCAGCGCCGAACGCGACGTCTGCGGCACCCCGGACTACTACAAACAGTACCGCCCACACCGCGAGAAACAATGTGCCGGTGAAGATCGTGAGGGCCAGTGCGGGCGCCAAGATGCGGCCCAGCGGCAGCTCCGCACGGCGCGTCCGCACCAGCTTTGCGTCATGGCGCGCGTAAACGAGACTTCGGCTGAGATCCGCGCCATTGCGGAAGGCGATACCGAGCATGACGACGACCGCGAGCCAGGCGACGCTGAGCACCTGGCCGCCGTTCATCCAGGCGTACGCGCCGAGGCCGAGCCCGAGCAGGGTCACGGCGCGCCGCGCCCACATTAGTGCGAGGTCCATCGTCTCACGCAGCGATTCGACGCGAGCGGCCGGCGCTGCGGCCGGCACCTCGGACCCCACCAGGCGCCGGCCGATGCGCGACGCGGTGGCCTTACCGAGACCGACCAGGACGTTCATCATGAGCAACGGCGTCAGCATCGCGATAATGATGAGGCTCTCCACCGGCAGACTCCTTTACGGCGCGGGCGGCGCCACGACGGATAGGGGCTCGTTACTCTAACAGCCCCCGTTCCGAGCAGCGCGTGCCCAGGCAGGATGCCGATGATGATCAGCGGTATGGGTGCCATGATCACTACCGGCACCAGGTCATTGATTTGGCGCTCGTCGTCGGGCCGCTGGAGTCGTTGCACGTTATACTTGCGCGATTTTCGGGGGCGTGAGGCGTATCCGCCCCTTACTTCGGCAACCCCTCGGCATGCGCAAGAAACGCAAGAAGCATCCAGCGGCTCCGGGCAGGCAAACGACCGTACCCTCTGTTGAATCCGCCCTGGAGGATCTGGGGGCCGGGCGTTTTCGCGAGGCGATCTCGGCCTACAAGGCATTGAATCTCTCCATGGGCGATCAGGCGTGGCGCGGCCATCCGGGCGGCGGTCATCGCCGGGCAGAAGGTCTCCGGCGTGCTGGTGGACGTCAAGCCCTACGCCCTCGGCACCAGCGCCATCGGACTGCTCAACGGCCAGCCCTATCTTTTCACCTTCGTGCCGCTGATCCGCAAGAACACGCCCATCCCGGTGACCAAGAGCGACGCCTTTTCCACCGTGGAGGACGGCCAGCCGGCCATAGACGTGCGCGTCTACCAGGGGGAGGACCCCGACGCCGCGATCCCCTGGTGTCGGCGATGCTTGCACTGGCCAGGGCCGAGGTCGGCAAGGCGCCTGCCATCCGGGCGCCGAGCCCGAACTGATCGACGGCTCCAGGACTCGGCTGTCCGCTCAATGCCAGGGAAGCGAGCATGCCTTGCACCAAAGCGACCTCGGTCGGCGCGGCCCATCGTCCCCGAAACGCTCGGGCCAGTCCCCTGTACCCCTGTGTCCCTGAGCATGCCGAGGAGCCCCCGGGCAACAGGGAAAGACCATGAATTCTCACGGTTAGGGTGAATGCGCCGGGTCGGCCGTGCTTGCGGGAATCTCGTGCTTGGACCGCCCCGGGTCAGCCCGTGTAGCGTGATCCAAATCGGGTCAATAGTGAGTCTGGCCGGCCGCGCCCATGATGCGGGCGCGCCCGTCAGTCTTCTGGAGCGCCCTTGCCCATCTCGGTCATCAAGCGCTCGCTCATGAGCTGGGCCGTGTGTACGCCCATGGCCTTGAGCTTTTGATTGAGGGCCGCAATCTCCACCAGGGTGCCGACGTTGCGTCCAGGGCGCACCGGAATGGTGACGTGGGGAATCTCCACCTCGAGTATGGTCATGGTGTCCTCGACCAGCCCGGTGCGGTCGTATTCGGTCTCCGGGTGCCACTCGTCCAGGGTGATCACCAGGGAAATACGCTTGGTTTCGCGTATGGCCGTGACACCGAACAGCCGGCTGATGTCGATGATTCCGAGTCCGCGGGCCTCCATGTGGAAGGGCAGCAGCTCGTTGCCACGCCCCATCAGCACCGAGTCGTTCAGGCATTTGACGACGACCATATCGTCCGCCACCAGCTGGAAGCCCCTGCGGATCAGCTCCAGCCCGCACTCGCTCTTGCCCACGCTGCTCCTGCCCTGTATCAGCACCCCCATGTCGTGCATGTCAATCAGCACTCCATGCACGGTGGTCGCGGGGGCGAACTCCGTCTCCAGGTTCTCCCAGAGCCGCTTGTAGAGCTTGGTGGTGCTATGGGGGCAGGTGAGCACCGGGATGGAGACCGCATCGGCGATCTCGTGGATCAAGCGTGGCGCACGGGACCCGTTGGTGACGATGGCACAGGGCACGCCATGGGAGAGGATGCGATCCAACCGGCCCCGCAGGGCAGGGTCGTGCTCGTGCGCGTGGATGTAGGACACCTCGCCGTTGCCGAAGATCTGAATGCGGTCGGAGCGAAAGGCGGCAAAGTAGCCGGTCAGCTCCATGGATGGCCGATTGAGCTCGGCGGTGGTGATGATCCGTCCCAGGCCCGACTCACCGGCATCGACCTGGAAGTCGAGCTGAGGGTATTGCAGCAGCTTGCGTACCGTGATGGACATGGCGCACCGTTGCGATGGACTGAGCCCAAAGCGCAATGAAACGCCCGCCGGAACGAAACTGCAACCGGCCCGAGCGGGTCGGGAGCGGTCTGCAACCAGCGATCCCAAAGGCTGTTGCGGCTGCCCGAGTCGGGATCGGATAGTGACGGCCCCGGGCAGCGAAGTCGACCACTCGCCGCGTGGATGGACGCCAACAGCACCCGACACTGAGCTCGACCCCTAAGCGGTCTTGTTGCCGCTTTCGTTCAGCATCTTCTCGACTTCCGCATTGAGATCCTGCTCCAAGCCCTCAACCATCGGCACGTCGTCGGCGCCGAGCACCGCGAGCAGATCAGCAGGCATGACGATCACTCCGTGGGACGGGGTGATTGGCGAGCCATTGAGCCAGATCGAGGGGAAGCCGGTGGCGTTGGCATCGCGCGGCTCGCTGACCTCGATTCGGCTCCGCGCCCGGAGATACTTCTCAACGACCTGCGCATATCCTGAGTAGAGCCGGCAACGACCGCCGGGCTCCCGCTGGGAGATTACGCGCACCTCGATGGCGGGAGCGTCAAGAGTCCCACCCGGCAGACCGGTCGCCGGATTCAGCCTGGGATGCGTCTCCTCGCCGAGGATGGCGAGGCCCAGTCCGGACAGCGCCATCGCTGCCGCGACAAACCAGAAGGCACCGGCGACGGACTGGGTCGATGCGGCGGCCAATCCGAGGCCCAGTGCACCGACCCCGTAGCCGAGGTCACGCCAAAAGCGGTAGGTGCCGATGGCCGAGGCCCGCCAATGGGGCGCCGAGATGTCGGCGATGGCGGCCGAGAGATTCGGATAGAGCATTGCCATGCCCAGTCCGGATACCCCGGCACTGAGGGACCACCAGGGGATGCCGTCACCGAGCATCATCATGGCCACGCCAGCGCCACAGACCCACATACCGGCGACGTTGAGCCACTGGCGCCCCCAATGGTCCGAGAGCCGTCCGGTGACCAGCTGGGCCGCACCCCAGGTGAAGCCGTACACGCCCACGATCCAGCCGATATCCGGCAGCGAGATCCCCTTGCCGTACAGAAACACCGGGTAGAACACCCAGATCAGCGCATCGACGAACTTTTCCACCAGGCCCGCCTGGCAGACGGCGAAGAAGCGCCGGTCCCGCCAACTGACCAGGGCGAAGATCTCCCGGGTGCTGGGCTTTGCCGGGACCCCGACAGGATAGCGCGGGTGCAGCGTCTCTCCGCTGCTTGCCGCCATGGGTTTTTCCTTCTTTGCCCAAGCCAAGGTGTCCTCGATGAACAGCGCGGTCAGCAGGGTCGCCAGCCCGATCACCACCAGTCCGAAGCCCAGCAGGCCCGCGCGCGGACCGAAGCCGGTCGCGAGATAGCCGGTGGCAATGCCGGCGATGGCCACGCCGATGTAGCCGGAGAACTCGTTGAAGCCGATGGCCAGCCCTCGCTGGTCCGGGCGGGTCAGGTCGAGCTTCGACGTCTGCGTCATGGACCAGGTCAAGCCCTGGTTGACCCCGAGCAGCAGCGTCGCGGCGACGATCCAGTCCCAGGACGGCGCGAAGTAGATCAGGAAAGGGATGGGGATGGCCGTGACCCAGCCGAGCAGCAGCACCCGGTGGCGTCCCCAGGACTCGGCCAGCCGCCCGGCGACGAAGTTGAGCGCGCCCTTGACGAAGCCGAAGCCGACCACGAAGGCGACCAGCAGCGAGAAGGAGCCCCGGGGCACCCCGAACTCCTGCTCGGCGAGCGCCGGGACCACGGTGCGCGTCATGCCGATGGTCATGCCCACCAGCAGCACCTGCAGCAACTGGTGCAGGAACTGCGGGAGATTGACGCGGATGCCGTGCCGGATCTCCCCGGCCGGGGCTGCGGCAGACACCTCAGCCGCCCAAGTTGGCCGCGACCCAGCGGTCCATCTCGGCGGGGCGCGGCGGGATCTCCTTGGTCAGGGCCTCGACGAAGGCCTCGCGCTCCATGCTGAGCAGCGGGTTGCAGCGTTTCTCGAAGGCCAGCGTCGAGCCCGGCTTGCCGGAGATCCCGGCCCCGCAGATGCTCCCGGAGGTGTGCCCGGGAAAGAGCTCCACCTCGCCGGGCAGCGCCAGGATGCGCTCGTGCAGGCTGTCGTAGAGCGTGCCGGCCATCTCGTGCTCCCGGCCGGCCAGGTCCGGACGGCCGATGGCGCCGACGAACAGGGTATCGCCGGTCAGGATGAACCAGGGGGCCTCGCCGCGTCGCTTGTCGGTCACCAGCAGGCAGATGCTGTCCGGGGTATGGCCCGGCGTATGGACCACCTCAACCACGACATTGCCGACGACGATGAGCTCACCGTCGCGCAGGGCCTCAATGGGAAATTTCACGCGCCCGGTATTGCTTTCGTGCAGGCAGTAAAGGGCGCCGGTCTTCTCGGCCAGAGCCCGGCCACCGGAGTAATGGTCGGCATGGACGTGGGTGTCGATCACATGGGTGATCTTAACGTCCTGCTTGCCGGCCTCGGACAGGAACCAGTCTTCGTCGCCGAGCACCGGGTCGACGGCCACGGCCACATGACAGCTGCCGCAGCCGAAGAGATAGGACAGGGTCGCCTCCCTGGTTGCCAATTGCCGGAAGAACATCTTCGCCTCCTCTCAAAACACCAATACCTTATCGGCCTCGGCCGTCCAGACGGCGAGGTCGTTCAATGTCGTGCGGGCTGCTCCGGCGACGATCTCCTCGTCAGCTATGCTGCACGCCGCCATGTAGATGCCGCAAAAGACCGACGTCCGCGGCGGAAGCCACCATCTGGACCATAGCGCCGGCGTTGTAATAGCCCTCGGGAGCCTTCTGTCCGGCCTTGGCGCAGGCCACGGCATCGCCCGTCAGGAACAGCCTCACACCCCGCCCGGGCTGCCTGGACAGCGCCCTGGCGAGGCGCAGACCGTTGTAGCTGCGCTCGGAGCCGTAGGGCGGGTCGGTTAGGATGAAGAGCGTGCTCATGGCGATCCTGAATCAGGGGCCGGTCTCCAGAGGCAGGCCGGCGGCCGACCATTCGGCCACGCCGTCCCCGATCTTTCGGGCCTTGAAACCGCGTCGCTTGAGCAGCGCGACCGCTTCGGCGGACATCAGGCAGAACGGGCCCCGGCAGTAGGCGACGATCTCCTTGCCCTGCGGTAGCTCCGTCAGGCGGCGCTTGAGCTCCGACAAAGGAATGGAGCGCGCATGAGGCAAATGGGAGGACTGATATTCGGACTCGGGCCTGACATCGAGTACCAGGATGTTACCCGTGCTCGCTTTGGCGAGCAGGGTTCGCCGGGTCTCCCCGGTGAGGCGCTCGGGACCCGAAACGATCCGGTCGAGTGCCACCTGCAGCTCGACCAGATGCTCGGTTGCCACTGTGTGCAGCTTGGCCCAGAGCTCTGCGACGTCGTCACCGGCCAAATGATAGGCAATGAAGCGGCCATTGCGCCTCGCCTCGACGATGCGTGATTCCTTCAGTGCACGAAGATGCGCGCTGGCGAGCTTGACGTCGATGTCCGCTTCCTTCGCGAGGACTTCGACGGTCTTCTCGCCCTGGGCCAGCAGCTCGAGGAGCTCGAGGCGCTTCGGGCTGGACAATGCCTTGCCGACACGGGCGACTTGCTCGTAAAGGAGGTCTTTCAGCGGACGGGTCATAAGCGGAAATTCTAACGAATATGCGAATAACGTCAACCATACTGGCCGCCATGGCGTGCGAATTGTCTGTTGACGGCCGATCTCGGATATCTCGTCCCGTGGGAGCAGCGGATGTCCGGTCGGTCGCCGAGGCCATCAGCGGCTGAGGGTCGCAGGCAGTTGCAATGCGTGATCCTCGCTGGGCCCCTTTCTCGAGGCGGTTGCGCCGCCGCAAGCCTGGTCGGTGATGTGGTGCCAACAGGGGGGAAGGCCCCCCTCTGGCAAGCAGGGATTGGTCAATCAGGCCCGCCCGCCTGAACGTCTCGCGCTGCGCAATGCATTGTGCGCAGTACCGGGCCTCAGTCCTTCATGACCAGGCAGGAACCGCCCGCTCGGGTGAGTCGGGCGCAGAGTCGGTCGGCCTCGGCGCGGCTCTGAGCGCCGAGGCGCACGGCGTAGATATCGCTTCGCCCGAGGGGCGAGCGTTTGCGCTGTATGAACGGGGTGTGGCCGGCCAGCACCGAGGAGAACTGACGGCGCAGCCGGTGCCACCGGGCGATGGCGGCGGAGCGTTCGGGGCTGCCGGCGACCTGCACCGCCCAGGGCAGGCGGGGTTGCCTCGACATGGGGACCGTTGCCGATTCGATCACCGGCAGGCGCCGGCACGCCTTCTCGAAGGGGAGCCTCGCGTCGAGCGGGCGGTCCTCCACCTCGTTGCCGCGCTTGATGAAGTGCTCGACCGGCTTGCCTGTGACCGACAACACATAATCCTCGGTTTCCAGCGGCAGGAAGCCGCCCTGCGACAGCCAGCGCGACAAGCGGTCCTCCCCTGCGTTGTAGCCGATCGCCGCGAGTCCGAGATTGCCATAGGTCCTGCGCATATCGGCCAGATAGGCGGCCGCCGCCGAGATCGCCTGCTCGGGATCGAACGGATCATCGAGACCGCGCCGGCTTGCCGTTGACGGCATGAACTGGGCTATCCCTTCGGCGCCGGCGGGGCTGACGGCCTTGGCGTCGAAACTGCTCTCCTTCCAGATCAGACGTGCGAGATAGCTCTCGGGCAACCCGTGGCGCCCGGCGCTCTCCGAGATCAGGGTGCAGACGCGGCCGATGCGACCCATTTCGGTCGCTGCGAAGCCGGGCACGCCCGCGACGCCGAGGGTCGCGAGAACCAGCACCGCCCACTGGCGAAGCGAGCCCCTGAGAGGACTTGCCGCGTGCCCGGCAACGCCCCCTGTTGGGGCCCGGCAACCCCAGGTCGGGGCGCGTCGCGCCCTGAGGGACTCGGCCGGTCGCATGACGTATGGTTCCATTTTCGGTATCCGTGTGACTGATGAGTCGGACATCCGGCAGGGCCCGGGAACTAGGCCGTTGTTCGGCGGTACAGCGCGGGATATCAGGCCTCGGCGGTGATCCGGTACAGCCGGCTGCGCATCACTGCGTAATAGACCACCGGGATCACCACCAGGGTGAGCAGGGTGGAGACCAGGATGCCGAAGATCAGCGAAACGGCGAGCCCGCTGAATATCGGGTCGTCGAGGATGAAGAAGGCCCCGGCCATCGCGGCGAGGCCGGTGAGCACGATGGGCTTGGCGCGCACCGCCGCGGCCCGCTGGACTGCCTCCTCCAGGGGGAGCCCCTCGCGCACCTGCTGGTTGACGAAGTCCACCAACAGGATGGAGTTGCGCACGATGATGCCGGCGAGCGCGATCATCCCGATCATGGAGGTGGCCGTGAACTGGGCGCCGAGCAACGCGTGGCCCGGCAGGATGCCGATGATGGTGAGCGGGATCGGCGCCATGATCACCAGGGGCACCAGGTAGGAGCGGAACTGGGCGACCACCAGCAGATAGATCAGCACCAGACCTACCGAGTAGGCGATCGCCATGTCCCGGAAGGTCTCGTAGGTGACCTGCCACTCCCCGTCCCACTTCAGACTGTAGTCGTAGGGGCTCTCCGGGGGGTGGACGAAGTACTGGGTGAGCCCCACCTTCGTCTCGAGCGCCGCCGAGATGGCGAACATCCCATAGAGCGGGCTGTCGGTGCGTCCCGCCATGTCGCCGGTCACATAGACCACGGGCAGCAGGTCCTTGTGCTGGATCGAGTGCTCGCGGGTGGAATCGACCACCTGCACGATCTCGGACAGAGGCACTGAGCGACCTTCACGCCCGGGCAGGCGCAGGGCAAGGAGCGCGTCCAGATCGGCCTTGTCCGCCTCCCGGTACTCCAGCCGGATGGGCACGGCGTACTTGACGTCCTCCCCGTGCAGGTAGCTCACGTCCTCGCCGGCCAGCACGGTGCCCACCGCCCGCGCCACGTCGCTCTGGGAGACCCCGAGCAGGGCTGCCTTCTGGCGGTCCACGCGCAGGATCAGCTTCTTGGACGGATATTCCACACTGTCGTCCACGTCGACAATGTCGGGGGTGGCGGCGAACACCGAGCGTACCCGGCGCGCAGCCTCTATCTGGCCCTCGTAGTCGAGCCCGTAGATCTCCGCCACCAGCGGTGAAAGAACCGGTGGGCCCGGCGGCACCTCCACGATCTTGACGCTCGCCCCGTAGCGGGTGGCGATCGCATCCAAGGGCGGGCGCACCGCCAGAGCGATCTGGTGGCTCTTGCGCTCGCGCTCGTTCTTGTCCACCAGGTTCACCTGGATATCGCCGAGGTTGTCACCCCGGCGCAAATAGTACTGGCGCACCAGACCGTTGAAGCTGATGGGCGCGGAGGTGCCTGCATAGACCTGGTAATCGGTGACCTCGGGCACGCCGGACAGGTACTCACCCATCTCTCCCAGGGCGGCGGCGGTACGCTCCAGGCTCGTGCCTTCGGGCATGTCCAGAACCACCTGGAGCTCGGACTTGTTGTCGAAGGGCAGCATCTTGAGGATCACCACGCGGCCGGCGACCAAAGCCATCGACAGGGTGATGAGCAGCAGTATCCCGCCCAGCAGGAGCCAGCGGTTGCGCCCGCCGTGCTCGCCGAGGAACGGCCCGAGCATCCGGTCGGCCAGGCGGTCGATCCACGTGCGCGCCGGCGGCTCCTGGGTCGCCTGGAAGTGACGGTGGGCGACGCTGGCGAGCGCGCGGTTGGTGAGCCAGGGGGTGAGCACGAAGGCCACGGCGAGCGAGATCAGCATCCCCAGGCTGGCGTTGATCGGGATCGGACTCATGTAAGGCCCCATGAGGCCGGTCACGAAGGCCATGGGCAGCAGGGCCGCGATCACCGTGAAGGTGGCCAGGATGGTGGGTCCGCCCACCTCGTCGACCGCTCGCGGGATGGCCTCCAGCAGGCGCTGGGCGCCGAGCGCGAGATGCCGATGGATGTTCTCCACCACCACGATGGCGTCGTCCACCAGGATGCCGATGGAGAAGATCAGGGCGAACAGCGAGACCCGGTTCAGGGTGAAGCCCCAGGCCCAGGAGGCGAACAGGGTGATGGCCAGCGTCACCACCACCGCGGCGCCCACCACCAGCGCCTCGCGCCAGCCCAGGGCGAAGAGCACCAGCAGCACCACCGAGGCCGTGGCGAACACCAGCTTGTGGATCAGCTTCTCGGCCTTCTGGTCGGCGGTGATGCCGTAGTCCCGGGTGACGGTGACCTGGATCCCGTCGGGGATGAAGATGCCCTTGAGGGTCTCGAAGCGGCGGATCACCTGATCGGCGATCTCCACGGCATTGGTCCCCGGCTTCTTGGCGACCGCGATCGTGACCGCGGGGAACACGCCTGTCTCGCTCAGCCCCTTGGCTTGCCCCGAAGGACCGGCGCCGAGCCAGACGTAGGACTCCGGCGTGTCGGGTCCCTGGGAGATCCGCGCCACGTCGCGCAGGAAAACCGGCTTGAGGCCGTGGGTGCCGACCACCAGGTCACCGACCTCCTCGGCACTGGTGAGAAAGCTCCCGGCCTGTACCAACACCTCCTGGTTGTCTCGGGTGAGCGAGAGGTCGTCCCGGATCGCATTGCCCGCCGCCAGGGAGGCCCGCAGGCTGTCCAGGCCGATCCCGTAGCTTGCCAGGGCCTGGGGATCGAGCAGCACGTGCACCACCCGTTCCGGACTGCCGATGGTGTAGATGTTGCGGGTGCCCGGTACGCGCTTGAGCTCCGCCTCCACGGCGTGGGCCACCTGGCCCAGCTGGTAGGCGCCCACCTTCGGATCCTTGCTCCACAAGGTCGCGGTGACGATCGGGACGTCGTCGATCCCCTTGGGCTTGATGATCGGTTGGCCGACGCCCAGGTTGCGCGGCAGCCAGTCCTGGTTGGAGAAGATCTTGTTGTAGAGACGCACGATCGCCCGGGTGCGGTCCTCCCCCACCTTGTACTGCACGGTGAGCACCGCCATGCCCGGGCGCGAGATGGAGTAGACGTGCTTGATACCCTCGATCTCCGAGAGCACCTGCTCGGCCGGGGCGGCCACCAGGTGCTCGATCTCGGTTGCCGAGGCGCCCGGGAAGGGGATGAACACATTGGCGAAGGTGACATTGATCTGAGGCTCTTCCTCGCGCGGCGTCACCAGTACCGCGAATACCCCCAGCAGAAGACCCACCAGGGCGAGCAGGGGGGTGATCTCGGTGCGCAGGAATTTCTGGGCGACCCGCCCGGCGATGCCCATCTCAGCGACCCGCGGCCGGCACCGGGTGCCGTTTGAGCTCGACTCCGGCGGCAATGGGGTCCAGGGCGACCCGCTCGCCCGGGTCCAGCCCGGAGAGCACACTGATCATCCCGTCGGGGGTCTGGCGCCCGACGCGGATGTGCCGGAAGCCGATGCTTCCATCCGGGCGCACCACGTAGACGGCGGTGACCTCGCTGCGATAGACCACCGCCCCGGCCGGCAGCAGCAGGCGTTTCTCGGTGCCGATGGGGAACACGGCCTTGACGAACATGCCCGGCAGCAGCCCCGCGGTGCCCGGAGGCAGCTCCAAGCGGACGTTAAAGCTGTTGCTGCCCGGCTCGGCATACGGAAAGACCGTCACCTTCGTCGCCTCGACCGAGCCGCCGCCCGGCAGGATCACACGGGCCTTTCCCGAGGCCCGCACCGCCTGAATCGAGCTCTGGGGCACGGCGACGTTGACCCGCAGCTCGTCCAGGGAAAGCCCGGTCATGAGCGGCTGGCCGGGCTGCACGGACTCCCCGACCTCCGCCTTGCGCTCGGTGACGATGCCGCTGTAGGGGGCGCGCACTCGTGTGTATTCGAGCTGTTCCCGGGCCTTCGCCAGATCCGCCTCGGCGGCGTCGCTGCGCGCCTGGGCGGAGCTCAGCTGGGCCACCGCTTTGTCCAGATCGGCGCGCGAGGCGAGCTGGCGGCCGGCCAGCTCCTTGATCCTTTTCTGGCTGTCCCGGGCCTCCCGCAGCCGGGCCTGGGCCTCTTGGAGCGCGGCCTCGGCCCGGGAGACCTCCGCCTGCTGCTCGGTGTCGCGCAGGCGCACGATCACCGCGTCCTTCTCGACATAGTCGTGCACGTCGAACAGCACCTCGACGATCTGGCCCTTGGTCTGGGCGGACACGGTGGCGCGTTTGACCGCCTCCACGGTGCCGTCGAGGCGCAGCTCCCGCGGCTCGTCCCGATATTCGGCCGACACGGTCTGCAGCGGCATCTGCGCTGGCACGGCGATCGCTGCCAGCGCGAGCGCCAAGGCAGCGCCCGAGGAGAGGAGTCTGGGATGCATGGAGGGGAAATTCCTAATATATCAGTAAACGCTAATATATTAACGCACAATGATCTTTCAACCTAGAAGCGGGCAACTGCCGTTTCTAGCTTCAAGCCCCGCCGATACGCGAGACGCCTTTCTTCGAAAGACTATAGACGGCGCCGGTCCCCAGACCCCTGGGGATCGGTGGTCCCCGGCTCACGGCAGGTCGAACAAGAGCACCTCGGCCTCGCCAAGGGCGGTGACGCGCACGCTCGCTTCGCCCTCGATGCTGGCGCCGTCGCCGCCGGTGAGGCGGTGCCCATTCACCTCAGCTTCGCCCCGAGCCAGGTGCAGGTACGTGCGTCGCCCGGGCGGGCTCCGGTGCTCGACGCTCCCCGCGGGTCCGAGCAACGAGCCGTACAGCAACGCATCCTGCTGCGCGGCGACGGAGCCCTCGCGTCCGTCGGGAGAGACAAGCAGACACAGGCGTTCGCGCCGGTCGCCGGGGGGAAACTGTTTCTGGGCGTACCCGGGCGCAATGCCCTGACGGTTGGGAAGCAGCCAGATTTGCAGGAAGTGCACCGGCTCCGACCCGGACGGGTTGAGCTCGCTGTGACGCACGCCGGTCCCGGCGCTCATGCGCTGTACGTCGCCCGGGCGGATGACCGAGCCGTTGCCGAGGCTGTCCTTGTGCTCCAGGGCGCCGGAGAGCACGTAGCTGACGATCTCCATGTCCCGGTGACCGTGGGTGGCGAAGCCCCGCCCGGGTGCGACGGTGTCGTCGTTGATGACCCGCAGGTTGGAAACCCCCATGTGCTGGGGGTCGTAGTAGTCGGCGAACGAGAAGCTGTGGTAGCTGTCGAGCCATCCGTGCTCACTGTGGCCGCGCTCGGCGGCGGGACGCAGATGGATCATGGCCGGTCTCCTGTTGGGCGGGCTGCCGTAAGCCAAGCATGCGGGTCGATCGCCCCCGAAAAAAGGCTCCCCCGAACGAAAACACCCTTGCTGGCGACGTAACAATGATCGCGCGAGGATCAGTCGGCCGGGTGGAGAGGAGGGGCCGGCGAGTCGGCGCCGCCCGGCGGGCCGCCTTCGGTCAGGAGGGGCCGCATGGCGTGGAGCAGATTGGCGAACAGCTGACGGTTGGTGCGCTCTTCGCGTGCGAGCAGGGTCTTCATGCGCGCGCGCTGGGTCGGGGCCGCGAAGCAGGCCGGGCAGCTGTCGGGGACCACGGGCAGGCGCGCGTGCGCGGCGTAGGCCGCCGTCTGGGTCTCGCGACAGTAGATCAGGGGGCGGATGATGCGTACGTCGCCCGCGTCGTTGAGGTAATGGGCCTTCATGGTCCGCAACTGGCCGCCGTGAAACGCCGAGAGCAGGAAGCTCTCAGCCAGGTCGTCCAGATGCTGGGCCAGCGCGAGAACGTTGTAGCCTAAGCGCCGGCACGTCGTGTACATGATCCCGCGCTTCATGCGCGAGCAGTAGGCGCAGAAGGAGTCTCCATTCATGTGCTCGCGGGCTTCCGCCATGATCGGCTGCTCGGCATAGAAATAAGAGACCCCGATGGCATCGTAGTGCTCGCGCAGGCCGGAAGGGTCGAACCCGTCGACCTTCGGGTCCACGGTGATCGCCGCGAGCTCGAAGCGCACCGGCGCATAGCTGCGCAGATGGCCCAACAGGTGCAGCAGGGTCAACGAGTCCTTGCCTCCCGACACCCCGAGGAGGATGCGGTCGCCGTCGCGAATCATTGAGTAATCGGCGATCGCTCGCCCGACCTTGCTGAGCAGAGATTTGGGAGGCTTGAGATAGGCGCTCATCGGGCAGGTCCGGGAAAGCCAATCATTCTACCTTCGCCGCGTGGTGACGGCTCGGGCGATAGATCAGAGCTTCCCAGGGCTGGCCGCTGTTCGATCGCGGGCGGGCTCGTACTCATCCGGGCTAGTGCCTGCTATAGTGAGGCGGTCCGGCGGTGGCACTGGGCGACCTTACCTTCTCGGTACGCGACGATCTCCATGGCAGAACAGAAATTCCGGGTGGTGCTGGCCGGTCGAATCGAGGAGTCGGCGGACTCGGCCGCCGCGGCCGCCCTACTCTCCGAGGTTCTTCGGCTCCCGCCGGAGCGGGTGGCACGTCTGATGACGGGCAAACGTATCCCGCTCAGCCATGAGCTTGCCCAGAGCGACGCCGAAGCCCTGCGTGACCGGCTGGAGGTGGCCGGGGTGCCGGCGAGCGTTGAGCCGTTGGCCGAGCTCCAACTGGAGGCGGGATTGGAGCCCCAGCCCGAGGCCGCGCCGACGCCCGGGTCAGCCGCGGGCGGTATCGAGATCATCGAGATCGAGGCGAAGCCCGCGGGGGGGGGCACGCGGTCCGACGTCAGCGGCGCGGGGGAACATCCGCCCGATGCGCGTTCCGCCCCCGGACCGGCTGCGGCGCCTGGGGCCCAGCAATCGCAGGCTGACGAATCCCCGTCTGAAGCCGATCTCGGCCACGAGCAATTCTTCGACACCCGGGCCCGTCCGGCCTGGGCGGACCTGGCCCCGGCCGGCGAGCCGGTGCGCCGCAAGGGTCCGGGCCCCGTGGCTCTCGGATTGATCGGCATCCTCGTCCTCGCCGTTCTGGGTGCCGGGCTTTACCTGTGGCTGGGCGGTGAGAAGCGACCGCCGACATCGGTAAGCGCGCCGACGACGCATCCCGTCGAGCCCCCGGGCCCGGTTCCCCCAGCCAGTGAAGCCGAGCGGAAGCTGACGACGCTGGCACGGTCGGTCAAGGTCTGGATGATCCAGTTCGGCTTGGGCTACGACCCCACCCAGGTGACCATCGACAGGCTCCGCAAGGATCTCGGTATCGGTGACAAGGACCTGCAGGATCCCTGGGGCACCCCGATGCGCTATGAGCCGTCCGTAGACGGATTCCGTGTGCGCTCGGCCGGTCCCGACCGGCAGTTCGACACCGCCGACGATCTGCAGGTCACGGGCCAGATGTGAGCCGGGTCCGGGCCTGCTCGGGGGCTCAAGGCCCGGGAAATCGCAGCGCGTGGACCACCCAGCTGTCCGGAGTTGCGCTCAGGATCAGCATCGAAGGGCCGCCGAAGGTCCGGCTGCGCCCCGCGGCACCGGGGTTGACCACCCAAGGCAGGGTGCCGAGGTCACAAACCAGCCGGTGGCTGTGCCCGTAGACCACCAGTCTCGCGTCCGGAAAGCGTCGGCGCAGGCGCTCGTGGCGTCGCGCCGCCGGGTTGATGCGGTCGCCGTGAATCACCACCAAGCGGCCGCCGGGCAGCTCGAGGCTTGCCACCGTGGGCAGACTCTCCAATGTCTTGGCGTCCCCCGTCGGCCATTTTGCCGCGGTATCGTTGTTGCCGGTCACGGCGATCGCTCGGCCACTGCGTGGGCTGAGCACGGCGAGCACGCCGGCGTTTCCGATGTCGCCGGCGTGAACCGCGAGATCACAGCCCCTCACGGCCTCGCCGATCCGCGGGTCCAAGGTTCCGTGCGTGTCCGAGAGCAGGGCGACCCGGACCACGGACCTTGCCTCAGTCCCCGATGCTCAGCACCAGCTTGCCCTGGAGGCGACCCTCCTCGAGCAGCCGGTGGGCCTCGGCCGCCCGCTCCAGCGGGAAGGTATCCTGCACCTCGATGCGCAGATCGCCCTGATCGATCAGCTCACCGCAGCGTCGCAGGATTTCGCCCTGGTGGGCCCGGGCCTCGGGCAGATCCACCAGCTGGGGACTGAGCATCAGCTCGAATCCGATGCGCAGATTGCGCGTCCGCGCCTCTTTCCAATCGGCTTCGGGGCCGGGGTCCAGGATGGTGACGAGGTCGCCGTAATAGGCGACGGTGGGAATGGAGCGGCGAAACACTGTGGGTCCGACGGTATCCAGCGCCACATCGACCCCGCGCCCGCCGGTCCAGTCGCGTACCGCTTCCAGCAGGTCCTCGTCCCGGTAAAGGATCACCCGCTCCGCACCCAGAGAGCGCACGAACTGCGCCTTGGCCTCGCTGCTCACCGTGGTGCAGACCCGCGCCCCGGCGTGCCGCGCGAGCTGCACCGCGATGTGCCCGACCCCGCCGGCACCGGCATGGATTAGCACGGTCTGCCCGGCGCTCAGGCGAGCCCGGTCGAACAGCGCTTCCCAGGCGGTGAGCAGCACCAGCGGCGCTGCGGCGGCCCGGCGATAGTCGAAGCCGGCGGGCATGGGTTGGGCGACCGACTCCTCCACCAGGGTGTACTCGGCGTAGTTGCCCGGCGCGCGGCCCAGTCCGCCGTTGCAGAACCAGACCGGGTCTCCCGGCTTGAAGCGGCCCACCTGCGCGCCCACATCCACCACCTCTCCGGCGCCGTCGCAGCCGAGCACCGCCGGCAGGGGATCGGGGAAGAGCAGCCCCCGGGCCCGCAGCTTGGTGTCGATCGGATTGATGCCGGCGGCCTTCAAGCGCACCTTGATCTGGGTGGGCGCGGCGATCGTCGGCTCGGGAATCTCGCGGAGCTCGAGGACTTCGGGGCCGCCGGGGCGGGTCATCAGTACGGCTTTCATAGCGGTCTCCGGGGCGTCAGGGCCGCTCGGCGAGCGGCGCGAGTAGGGCATAGAAGATCCAGGCGAGCCAGGACCTGAAGACGACCGCAAGGACCCAGAGCAGTTTCTCCAGACCCGAGGTTCTGTCCGAGCCCAGGATCAGTAGAATGGGTGCGACCCAAACGGGCAGGCCCAACAAGCCCGCTCCAACGCCCAGACCCAGCAAGGTCCCGATCATCGATCCGGTCCTCCTCCGCTTCGAAACCGAATGATGAAGGTCCCGTGGACGCCCTTCAAGCCATCCGCAAGCACCAGACAGCCCTGAAGGCCTGCCGGCGCTGCCCGGAGATGATCGGGCCTGTCGTCATGGGTCAGCCCGTGGTCTCCCCGGTCATGCTGATAGGGCAGGCGCCGGGGTCCAAGGAGGGACCGGCCGGCAAGCCCTTCGCCTGGACCGCGGGCAAGACCCTATTTCGCTGGTTCGAGGGCAAAGGCCTGCGTGAGGAGGCGTTCCGCACCCGCGTGTACATGGCCGCGGTGTGCCGCTGCTATCCCGGCAAGGCCCCCCGGGGCGGCGACCGGGTCCCCTCGCCCGATGAGGTGCAGCGCTGCGGGCGCTGGCTCGATGCCGAGATCGGGATCCTGCGACCGCGGCTGGTTCTGCCGGTAGGCAAGCTGGCGATCGGGCTGTTTCTGGAGGTCGACAAGCTGGCAGACGTGATCGGAGCCAGCCACCGGCTCGAGGCCTTGCCGGATACCGACATCATTCCGCTTCCCCACCCCTCGGGCGCATCCACCTGGCATCGCACCGAGCCCGGACGGGGACTGCTGGCCACGGCTCTCGATCTGATCGCCTGGCACCCTGCCTGGCGAGAGATCTGCGGCCGATGAGCCTGCCGCCGCCGGACCAATGGCTGGCGGACGGGCCGGCGAGCGCGCCCTGGACCCTCGTGCTGGCCCATGGCGCCGGGCAGGGAATGGCCTCGCCTTTCCTGCAGGCGATCGCGCAAGGGGTCGCCCAGGGCGGTGTGCGCGTGGTGCGATTCGAATTCCCCTACATGATCGAGTCCCAGCGGCTCGGGGTGCGCCGCCCGCCCGATCGCGAGTCGGCGCTGCTCGGGACCTGGCACAGCGTTATCGCGGCGTTGGTCTCGGGGGGCTGCCCGCGTGGCGCCCTGGTGATCGGCGGCAAGTCCCTGGGCGGGCGCATGGCAAGCCTGATCGCGGACCAGGAGCAGGCTGCGGGGCTGGTCTGTCTGGGCTACCCTTTCCACCCGCCCGGGCGGCCCGAGCGTCTGCGCACCGAGCACTTGGAGGCCCTTCGCACTCCGACGTTGATCTGCCAGGGCACCCGAGACCCCTTCGGCACCCGAACGGAGGTGGCGGGCTACCGGCTTGCTCCCGGGGTGCGTTTGACCTGGATCGAGGACGGGGAGCACAGCTTCAAGCCCCGCGGCGCGTCGGGTCGCACCCTCGAGCAAAATCTTGCGGCGGCGGTGGCGGCGACGCTGGCGTTCATCGAGGTGCTGGCTCGACAATAGGACCGACGCCGGGAGCGGGCGTGCCCGGCCTCCGCCAATTTAGGAGAGACCATGCGAGCGATTCTTGTCCTCTTGGGACTGCTGACTGCGTTTCAGGCTGGTGCCCAGGTTCAGAGCCGGGAGGTGAGCTATGCGGACGGCGACGCCAAGCTCACCGGCTACCTCTACTGGGACGACGCGATCCAGGGCAAACGCCCCGGGGTGATGGTGGTGCACGAGTGGTGGGGGCTCACCGATTACACCAAACATCGGGCTCAGATGCTCGCGCAGCTGGGCTACGTCGCTTTCGCCGCCGACATGTACGGGGATCACAAGGTCACCCGCCACCCCGCGGATGCGCAGGCCTGGATGGAGCAGGTCACCAAGAACACCGATGCCTGGCAGCGACGTGCCTTGGCGGGGCTCGCCGTGCTCGAGGCCGACCCGCGCGTGGACCGGGGCCACCTCGCGGCCGTCGGCTACTGCTTCGGCGGCGGGACCGTCATGGAGATGGCGTACGCAGGCGCCCCCCTCGACGCGGTGGTGAGCTTCCACGGTCCCTTGCCGCCGGCGACCGAGGCGCAGCAGAAACATATCCACGCCCGGATACTGGCCCTCCATGGCGACGCCGATGCCTTCGAGCCGCCCGAGCGCATCGCCGCCTTCAAGGCCGCGCTGAGGGCGGCGGGGGCGGACTGGGAGATGGACATTTACGGCGGCACCCGACATGCATTCACCAACCCGGACGCGGGCTCTTATGGGATGGAGAACCTGGCCTACAACCCAGAGGCGGACCGCCGCTCCTGGCAGCGCATGCAGGATTTTCTCAAGGAGGCCTTCTCCCACTGAGGAAGCCCGGCGGGCGAGCGAGCCCGCCCTCAACGCTGATAGGTTCCCACCAGCTCGGTCTGGTCCAGGATGTGTCCGTCCATTGCCTGGAGCAGCCCCGTCTTGGTCGGGTGCCCCAGGTCCGGCAGGCGGGTGTCCAGCGCGAAGAGCTTGTGGAAGTAGCGGTGTCTCCCAATCGGCGGACAGGGGCCGCCGTAGCCGGTGCGCTTCCAGTCGTTGACGCCCTGGCCGGTGCCCGCGGGCAGCGCGGCGTCCGATACCGCCTCTGGCAGCCCCTTCAGATCCGGCGGCAGGTTGTAGAGCACCCAATGAACCCAGGTCATGCGGGGGGCTCTGGGGTCCGGGGCGTCCGGGTCGTCCACGATCAGGACCAGGCTCTTCGTTCCCTCGGGGACGCCCGTCCAAGCCAGTGGCGGAGAATGGTCGGCCCCGTCGCACGTGTACAGCTTGGGAATCGCTGCGCCCAGAACGAAAGCCGCCGATATCAGTGTCAGGCTCATGACAGCAGTCTCCTAGCGAAAGGCCCCCTGTCGCCTGTCCCCGGTCGGGAGCGGCCGGGTCGGGCGGACTTCGCTCCAAGCATGGATGCAATTCTCGACCATGCACAGGGTGGTGGCCGGACCGCCGACCCTTGCGGTCCCATCCCGCGCGCCGCTCTTCCGCAGTAGCGCATCCAAAGTCCGACCGGCCGGAATGCGGGCACGCCCAGGCTGGATCGCCGAAGCGCGTCTCAGAACAGGCCCAACTGCCCGCCGGGCTCTTCGGGGACGCGAAACAGGCTGTGGCTCAGGGCCGCGTGGCCCTCGAAGCCCAGACGCCCGTAGGCGATGCGAAAGCGTTGGGCGATGAGGTCGGCATAGCTCCCGCTGCCGCGCATCCGTGAGCCGAAACGCGGATCGTTGAGGCTCCCGCCGCGGGTGTCGCGTACCCGGTTCAGGACCCGATCCGCCATGCCCGGTCGGTGCTCGGCGAGCCACTCCGCGAACAGGGGCTCGACCTCCAAGGGGAGGCGCAGCAGCACGTAGCCCGCTTCCGTCGCCCCGGCCTCCCGGGCGGCCGCGAGGATGCGCTCCAGCTCCGGATCGGTCAGCGCGGGGATTACCGGCGCCACCATGACCCCGCTCGGAATGCCGGCCGCGGCGAGCCGGCTCAGCGTCTCCAGGCGCCGCCGGGGTGCGGCCGCGCGCGGCTCCAGACACCGCGCCAGATCCGCGTCCAGCGTCGTCAGCGAGATTGTTGCTTCGACCAGGTCCAGACCCGCGAGCTCGGCCAGGATGTCCAGGTCCCGCTCCACGAGCGCGGACTTGGTAATCAGGGTCAGCGGGTGGCGGTGCTGCAGCAGCACCTCAAGGACCCTCCGGGTGATGCCGAGGCGGCGCTCTGCCGGCTGCCAGGCGTCGGTGTTGACCCCCAGCGCGATGGGGGCACAGCGGTAGCCCCGGGCGGCCAGCTCGCGGCGCAGCAGCTCCGGCGCTTCCGCCTTGTAGAACAACCGCGTCTCGAAGTCGATTCCGGGCGAGAGCCCGAGCCACGCGTGGGTCGGGCGGGCGTAGCAATAGATGCAGCCGTGCTCGCAGCCTCGGTAGGGGTTGAGGGAGCGGTCGAAGGGAATGTCCGGCGACGCGTTACGACTGATGACACTGCGGCTGGCGTCGGGAGTGAGGCGAGTGCGCAGCGCCTCGGGCTCCGCCTCCGCGGCGCCCCAGCCGTCGTCGAAGGGCTCGTAGTGGCGCTCGGCGTAGCGGTTGAAGGGGTTGCTCGATGCGCCGCGTCCGCGCCGGGCGCCGGGGCGCAGTGATTTGGGGTCCATGAGCCATATTCTGGCAGCCGCCTAGCCCCTTGCGCCATGGTCGGCGAACAGCTTCGGGCGTCGAGCGCCCATACCCGGCTTCTGATCGGCGTCCCGCGACAAGCGGCTTTCGGCTCGGTGAGAGCCGTTCGGCCAGTCGGATAGAATGGCCGGCCAGCCAATCGAACAAGGCCGGACATGCTGCCACTTCACGACGACAATCCCACGGAGCGCCCGGCTGTGGTGACGGTGGCGCTGATCGTCGCCTGTGTGCTGGTCTTTCTCTGGCAGCTCTCTCTCGGCTCGGAAGCGCAGACGCGGGCCGTCTATGCCCTGGGCAGCATTCCCGCAGTGCTGTTCAAGGTCCGTGAGCTCTCGCCGGACCTCGTCGTGGTGCCGCCTTGGGCGACCGTCTTCACGTCGATGTTTCTGCACGGCGGGTGGATGCACCTGATCGGGAACATGCTGTACCTGTGGATCTTCGGCAACAATGTCGAGGACTCGATGGGGCATGCGCGGTTCCTCGTCTTCTACCTGCTGTGCGGCACTGCGGCGGTTTTCGCGCAGGCCCTGCCCGATACCGGATCGCAGCTGCCGATGATCGGTGCGAGCGGCGCGATCTCGGGGGTGCTGGGAGCCTATCTGCTCCTCTATCCCCGTGCCCGGGTGCTCGTGCTCGTGCCCATCGGCTTGCTGTTTCCGACCGTATATCTCCCGGCCGGACTGGTGCTGGTATTCTGGTTCGGTCTGCAGCTGCTGAGCTCGGCGCTGGCTTCCTCTCAGGCGGGAGGGGTGGCCTTCAGCGCCCATATCGGCGGATTTGTCGCGGGCATGGTGCTGATCCCCCTGTTCAAGCGCCGTGATCTGAGGTTGCTCGCGCCGCCCCGCCGTTGAGCCGTGCCCGCCCTCACACCCTAGTCGGAGAGTCGCCGTGTCGGAAGAAGGTCGCTTCACCATCCATCTGGAACAGCTCGAGGACTACGCATTCAAGGTCAGGTTCGATCTGCCGAAAGCCCCGGAACTGCTGATGGACGAGCCGCCGCCGCTCGGTGGGCGCACCGGCCCCAATGCCTCGCGTCTTTTGGCGGCGGCGGCGGCGAACTGTCTGAGCGCCAGCCTCATGTACTGCCTGGCCCGCGACGAGGTCCCCGCCGGCGCGGTGAAGACCGAGGCGACCTGCCAGATTGTGCGCAATGACCAGAAGCGCCTGCGCGTAGGATGCCTCGATGTACGCATCACCATTGGGGCTGGGCTGCTCGAGTCGGCTCGGCTCAAGCGCTGTCTGGATCTGTTCGAAGACTTCTGCGTGGTGACCGCCAGCATCCGGCAGGGCGTTCCGGTCTCCGTGCAGGTCTTGAGCGAGGCAGGCGAGGTTCTCCACCGGAGTCCAGACGCCAGCTGATCGCCCCTATTCATCGAATACGAGGACCGAGATCATGATGCGAGCGCCTGCCTGTTTCGCCCTTATCGCCTTGCTCTGTCTGGCGGGGCCGCCACCTGCCTCGGCGGGAGAAGAAGACACCCCCTATGACCGGATCAATTTGAGTGCGACTGCGACCGATGAGGTGGAGAACGATCTGCTGGTCGCCGTGCTTTTCGAGCAGCGCGAGGGCGAGGACCCTGCGGTCCTCGCCGACCAGGTCAATCGCGTGATTGTCGCCGGTCTCGCGCGGGCCAAAGGCACCCCCGGCATCAAGGTCCAGACCCTCGACTACCGAACCACCCCTGTCTATCGGAAGGAGGTCCTGACCGGTTGGCGCGTGCGCCAATCCATCCGCCTGGAGAGCAGCGACAGCGCGCGGCTGAGCCGTCTGATCGGTGAGCTCCAGGCGAGCCTGCAGGTGGAGTCGATCGCCTATCGAGTCTCCGACGGACGACGCGCCCAGGCAGAGGACCGACTGATCAAAGAGGCCCTCGCCGGATTCGGGCATCGAGCGACGCTGGTTGCCGGCGAGCTGGGCCGCCCGGGCTATCGCTTGGTGCGGCTGGACATTGGCACCCAGGGGGCTCCGATCCAGCCCATGCTCTTGCGCGCGATGGTCGCTCCGGCGGCTGCCGCGCCGGTGCTGGAACCGGGGACCCAACGCATCAGTGTCACGGTCACCGGGACCGTGGAGCTGAAGCCGGGGGAATAGCGGTGCCCCGTTCTTAGGGTAGGAGCGGCCCCCAGGTCGCGATCACCCAGGCGGGTTAGCCCACCCGGGAGCTCGCTCCCACTAGCGCGCCCCGCGCCAAGCCTTCCCGGTGTGCCGAAGCCGCTCAGGCTGTCTCGGGCAGCTTCACCCCGCAGCCGCCGAGACCGCAGTACCCCTGGGGATTCTTCGCCAGATACTGCTGGTGGTACGACTCGGCATAGTAGAAGGGTGGCGCGTCGAGGACCTCCGTGGTGATCGGGCCCAGCCCGCGCTGGTGAAGCGCCTCCTGGAAGGCATCCCGCGTGGCCTGCGCTTCGGCCCGCTGTATCTCGTCGAACACGTAGACGCCCGAGCGGTACTGGGTACCGAGATCGTTGCCCTGACGCATCCCCTGGGTGGGGTCATGGGACTCCCAGAACACCCGCAGCAGATCGCCATAGCTGACCATCTTCGGGTCGTAGGCGACCAGCACCACCTCGTTGTGCCCCGTGAGCCCAGTGCAGACCTCGTCGTAGGTGGGGTTGGAGGTGTAGCCGCCCGCGTAGCCGACGGCGGTGCTGTAGACGCCCGGAGTCTGCCAGAACTTGCGCTCGGCGCCCCAGAAGCAGCCCATTCCGAACAGGGCCAGCCGAATCCCCTCCGGAAAGGGGGGCTTCAGAGGGCGCCCGTTGAGGTGGTGGGCGGCCGGCACGGGCATCTCCCGGTCTCTGCCCGGCAGCGCCTCTTCGGGGGTGGGCAGAGCGGTCTTCTTCTGTTTCCAGAACATGGCGGTGTCTCCGAGAACGTCTCCATCGAGAGAGGGGGACTCTGGCCCCCATTGTGCTCGCCAGGCTCCGTCGCGAGATGTGCAGGATTCGCGCTGGCGTCGTTGGCTCCCTTAAACTTAGCCGCAGAGGTGACCCTGTTTCAGCCTGCGGCCGCTGGGGTCTTTTCCCGCCCGGCTGGAGGGGCGCCAGGTGGACCGAGTCGGAGAGGTCATGATGTGGGGCAGACGGTCTCCCTATGCCTGAGATCTCCCTAGGGGCTGTTGACATTTGTCTGAGCGAGGGCGATTGCGAGCGATTGTTCGTGCTGACAAGGCGCGGTGAGGAGGAATAGTGGATCGATGGCGACGAGCCGCAACACAGTCAGCGCGGAAAAGGGCCGTAATCGGACCGCGAACGGCAATTGTCAACAACCCCTAGCCGAGGGGCCGTCCGTGCGCCTGATTACCATCGATCTGGACGAGACGGTCTGGCCCTGCACGCCGGTTATCTTGCGAGCGGAAGAGCGGCTCCACAGCTGGCTGATGGATCGGGCACCGCGCCTGGCCGAAGCCCTGGGCGTCGAGAGCCTGCGGGAGCACAGGGCGCGTCTGCGCGAGCGCCGGCCCGATCTCGCACATGATCTCACCGCCTTGCGTCGGGAGTCGCTGGCCGAGCTGTTGGAGAGCTACGGCTATCACCGGGATTGGGCGGACGGCGCGATCCGCCTGTTCTTGAACGAGCGCAACCGCGTAGAGCCGTTCGACGACGTCCTGCCAGTGCTGTGTACCCTGGGGCGCCGCTACCGGCTGATATCCATCACCAACGGAAATGCGGACGTGGCGCGCACCCCCCTCAGGGGGCAGTTCGACTATTCGCTTCGCGCGGCCGAGGTGGGTGCCGCCAAGCCTGCGCCGAACCTGTTCGAAGAGGCGCTGCGCCATGCGGCGGTCGCCCCCGCCGAGGCCGTCCATGTGGGGGACGATCCCTATCTCGATGTGGAGCCCGCTCGCCGACTGGGAATGCACACGGTCTGGGTGAACCGCGCGCAAGCCCACTGGCCCCCGGAACTGGCGCCCGCGGACGCGGTCGTGACCGAGTTCTATGCCCTCGAGCGTTGGCTGAAGACCTTCGGCTAGTGGGGGTGTCTCAGATCTCGCGTCTGCGCTCGATATCGTCCCCGGCGCCGAAGAGCCGATCGGGGCCGGCGGAGCGCAGCGCGAAGCCAGTTGGATAGCCTTCGTAGCGGATCGGCGTGTTCCAGACGTTGGCCAGATCCTTCTGTGGCATCTTGAGATCGCTCAGGATCTCGTCCCAGGTCACCTCGTCGGGTTGGCGCCCTCTGCCTTTGGTCGCGAACCAGAACTTGACCCCGACCTCCAGGACCCCGAGGGCCGCGAGGGTTCGCACCGCGGCGGGATTTCGCGCAAGCTCCGGCCCGAGCCGGGGCTCGGCGTCCTGCGGTCGGATCAGCACCGCCTGAGTGATGTCGCCGGCCCTCCTGAACATGGGCGAGAGCACAGTCGTGTAGATCCAGTACTGCAGGAATACGAGGGCAATGATAGCTATCCAGACGGCCCCGGCGCTGGTGCCGCCCGCCCGAGCGATCTGCTGCTCGATGCCGCTGCCACGAAACAGACCGCGAACGCGCTCGGTACCGGCGCGGGCGTGCCGGAAGTAGAGGTAGTTGGCAGTCAGCGCCCAGCCCACGTTGCTGATCAGCGGCAGCAAGGCAGTGCTGATGAACGTGAGGATCGACCAGAGCCAGAGCTTGCGGTACAGCGCCCAGAAGAAAGGCACGAACAGGGCCGGCCAATGCCAAGTCAGCGCAAAATGCTCGCCTCGGGCGTCGCGAAAGTTCTCGAACTTATCCAGGTAGGTGCGGCCGTTGGGTCCGATGAACAATTCCAGATCGCCGTCGGCGGCGACCGCCCGCCGGCCGCGCGAGGCCTCCGCGCGGGCGGCCGACGGGACGCTGGCCTCCTCGCGGTTTGCCACCGGTTGATACTTGTGGAAGATGATTCCGCAGGCCTCGCATTCTTCGCCTGCCGGCTGTTCATGACCGCACTTGGGACAGACGATCAGCTCCGGCTTCTTGAAGCTCGGACCGTCATCGACCGGGCGCTCGGCGAGCGACAGGCCGGAGTCCTCGTCTCGGGCGGGGAAAAACGGCGCGGGAGTCTCAGGCGTTTCCGGCTCCGCCTTGGATGGCGGGGCCCCGAAGATTACCGGTTCCAGGGACCAGGCTGAGGGCGCCAGCTTCTCCGTGAGGGGTCCCAACGGCTGGGACTTTGGGCGCAGGGGCGTCGACGGGTGGGGCGGCTCCCGCGGCGGCGCGCGGTGCAGGGATCGCGGCAGGGCCTCGTCGATCTGCTCGATATAGCAGTCCGCGCCCGCATTGGACAGCAGCCTCAGGATCTTCTCTGCCCTGGGCCGTTCCACCGGCTTGCCCACCGGACGGGGCTTGCCGGAGAGCAAACGGCGGGCCTTTTCCGGCTCCAGCTTCAGCAGGGGCGCGAGACGCTCGACCACATCGTCGATGTCCTCGCCCAGCTTCGGGTCGCCCGTCAGGATGACGGAGTATAGGGTGGTGTTTTTCGGCATTCGGTTCTCCTCCGGCCGATGCCCGGTTCCCTGGCGTGGCTGTGCCCCCGCCCTGCGCCGACAATCTTCTCTTCTTCGCCCCGACCACCGGGGCGCCAAAGTTGGAGATTAACCCATTTTCCCATGCGATGGACGCGGTTCTCCGCCAACATGGCGGTGACTCTCGCGCCGCGTTTCTCGGCGGTCAGCGAGAACAGCGTTAACAGGGTGCCGCGCCTTTTGAAAGCGGCTGTGCCCTGCAGGCTTTCTTGCTAAAGGACCATCTCCGGTCGACCAGCCTGGACAGGCTTCGCGAGCGTACAAACGCGGCTTCAGCGATCTGCCCTGGCATGCCCGACTGCACCGCGCGGATCCGCTCGATCGCTCCGACGCCGTCAGGATTTCGAGCAGAGGCCGATCTCGGGCCCCAGGACGAAGTCCACCGACAGGAAGCCATGAGATTCGAGCAGCTCCGCGATCTCTTCCCAGGAGCAGTCCGGGTTGTTTTCTTCGGCCTGGGCGATCAGCCCCGTGGCATAGCGAAACGCCTCGTGCTCCTCGAAGTCCTCGGGAATCCGCACCAGCCGCATGTTCTGGAACTCCCGGCTGGGCAGCAGCATCAGGTTATCGGTCATGCACCCTCCCTCTTCGTCGATGGGCCGCGGTTTTGTCGCTTGCGCCGCAAAGGGTACACGAGCCTGAGCCGCCTTGTCCTCGGCCCCTGCTCCGGCGGCTCGGCACGTCGGCCAGTGGCCCCATTGCTCGCTGGGCTTCCGGAGGCGGCCGGGTGAGGGGGCAAAGACGGTCTGGGCTCGACGAAAGCCTGCGAGTCCATGTTCTTTCTCCGGCTCCGGGTCCCATGACCCGGTGGACAGCCTGATCCGTCTGGCCGATCATGCGGCGAAGCGATGTTTCGACATCCTTTTTCTGGGCACTCCCGGGGGGCTGAGGTGAGCGACGAGCAGATCCTGATCGGCAAGGGGGAGCAGCCGGTTCATCTCCTGGCACGCATGGCCAACCGCCACGGGCTGATCGCCGGGGCGACAGGGACCGGCAAGACCGTCACGTTGCAACTACTTGCCGAATCATTCAGCCGGCTCGGCGTGCCGGTGTTCATGGCCGATGTCAAAGGCGACCTCTCGGGCATTGCCCGACCCGGACATGAGCATCCCAAGGTCGCCGAGCGGCTCGAGCGCATCGGCATCGAGGACTTCCGCTTCGAGGGTGCTCCGGTCACCTTCTTCGACGTCTACGGCGAGCAGGGCCATCCACTGCGCACAACGGTCTCCGAGATCGGCCCCCTGCTGCTGGCCCGTCTGCTCGGGCTGAACGAGACCCAGGCCGGGGTGCTCAATCTGGTGTTCCGCATCGCCGACGACAGGGGCCTGCTGCTGCTCGACCTCAAGGACCTGCGGGCTATGGCCCAGTTCGTCGGCGACAATGCGGCGGATTTTCGCACCGATTACGGCAATGTTTCGGCCGCCTCCATCGGGGCCATACAGCGCCGCTTCGTCGGTCTGGAGGATCAGGGCGGTGAGCGGCTGTTTGGCGAGCCTGCCATCAACTTGGCCGACTTTATCCAGAAAGATGAGCAGGGGCGCGGGACGGTCAACATCTTGGCCGCCGACAAGCTGGTGCAGTCGCCCCAGCTGTACGCCACGCTGCTGCTCTGGCTCGTCTCCGAGCTCTTCGAGTCGCTGCCCGAGGTCGGGGACCCAGACCGGCCCAAGCTCGTGTTCTTCTTCGACGAGGCGCACCTGCTGTTCAACGAGGCGCCCCCCGTTCTCCTGCAGAAGGTCGAGCAGGTGGTGCGCCTCATCCGCTCCAAGGGCGTGGGCGTGTTCTTCATCACCCAGAACCCCCAGGACATCCCTGACGCGGTGCTCGGCCAGCTCGGCAACCGGGTCCAGCATGCTCTGCGGGCCTTCACGCCCAAAGATCAGAAGGCGGTGCGCGCGGCCGCCCAGACCTTTCGCCCCAATCCCAGGCTCGACACCGAGCAGGTGATCACCGAGCTGGGCGTGGGAGAGGCCCTGGTCTCCACCCTGGACACCGAGGGGCGTCCCTCCATGGTCGAGCGCACGCTCATCAGCCCGCCCCGCAGCCAGATTGGCCCCATCGAGCCCGAGGAGCGCCAGCGCATCATCCGCTCCTCGGTGCTCTACGGCGTGTTCGACAAGGTGGTGGACCGCGAGTCCGCCTATGAGATCCTCAAGCAGCGTGCCGGGGCGGCCGCGGAGCAAAGGCAGGCAAGGGCGGAGCAGCGGCGCCCCGGTGTCGCATCCCGGGGGCGCGAGAGCCCCGTGGAGGCGATGGTCAAGAGTGCCGCCCGGGCCATCGGCAGCCAGCTGGGACGCCAGCTGCTGCGGGGCATCCTGGGGTCGCTGGGAGGAAGGCGTCGGTGATTTGGACGATAGTGCGATGCTTATCGCGCAGCGGCGCCATCACCGCTGAGCAGCACTCGGGCTGACGGGTTATCCTTGTCCGCTATGTCTCCTCATTCACGACGAGCCGGAGCCGCATCGAAACGTCAGCGGTGTCTGGGGGCCTTGGCCTTGATGCTGGCCGCAATCCCCGGCTGGGCTGGTGGCCAGAGCGCTCCGGACTCTGCACAGCTCTTTGCAGCGCCCGCCGATGAGCGCATGGCCTGGGCCTATCGTCTGGAGCACGGCGAGGGCGTGGCCAAGCAGCTCGATCTGGCGATACGGCTGTTGTGCACCCTGGCCTGGCAGGGCAAGGCCGAGGCAGCGTACGAGCTGGGCTGGATCTACCTGAACGGGCGCGACGTGCCCAAGGACGAGGGTCGCGGGATGGCCTGGATCAGCAATGCAGCGGAGCAAGGCGATCCGCTGGCCCGCCGCCTGCGCGGGCAGTTAAGGGACATCGCGCCCACCCACGGCGACTGCGCCGTACCGGACGATCGCGGGGGCTGGGTCACCTGGACGCCCAAGAATGCCAAGGGCAAGGGGCCGGTCGCCGGCCTCGCCCAGGCCCTGGCGCCTCGCTTCGGTCTGGATCCGCGCCTCGTCCTGGCGCTGATCTCCGTCGAGTCGGACTTCGACCCCGAGGCGGTCTCCACCAAGGGAGCCCAGGGCTTGATGCAGCTGATGCCCGCCACCGCGAGTCGCTTCAGCGTCCAGGACCCCTTCGACCCCAAGCAGAATCTGGCTGGAGGCATGGCCTACCTGCGCTGGCTGCTCGCCCACTTCCGTGGCGATCTCCACAAGGCCCTGGCCGGCTACAACGCCGGCGAGGGCGCGGTAACCCGCCACGGCGGTGTCCCGCCTTACCCGGAGACCGAGGCGTATGTTCGGGAGGTGCTGCGGCGGTATGGAGAATTTGAGACCGGCCTGTGAGGGTCGGCTTCCGATTGTGGCCGTGGCCAAGAGGCACATGGCAAGGGGGAATGGGGCTCCCAGTTGTTGGAGCTCTGCCCCCCGATTCTTTTGCTGACCCGCGACGATTATGCAGCTAGGAGCCGAAGGAGAACGGATTTCGAAGCTTGAGCTTGCCGATCATCGGTTCGACATAGGTCGCCGCAGGCCGACTGCTCTTCAGGGGGCACGGTTTGCACGCTGGAGAGGAAGTGCCGCCGACGGGGGCGGTGGAGACGGCGGAGTCCAAGGACCTCGAGATCCAGCCAGCCTATCACCCCTCGATTCGGCGCCGGCGCCGTCCGAGCCGCAGAACAGAGCGCAGGCCCAGCGGCAGATGGCGACTTATGCGGGCCGAGGAGGCCTGCCTGCCGGGGCCCGGCGTGATGCCTCCGGGCCCCGCGTTCCGGCTCGATTACTGTTTATCCCAGGGGCGGAACATGCCCGGGGTCACCTGAACCGCCGGCGCGTACGGCTTTCCTTGGGCACCCAGGGCGGGTTGGCCCGTTTGGCCGCCGGGGGCGCTGGGATAGGATTGACCTGCTGGGGGCGCCCCATAGGGCTGGGTGCCGGGGGTACCGGAGACGGATTGGCCAGGCTGGCCTCCGGAATAGGTCTCCGTACCTTGGTTGCCGGACGGATACTCCGAGGCGCCGCCGGAGGGTGGACGGTAACCGGGCGTGCCATAGGTCGGGGCTCCGTAGCTCTGAGCGCCATAGCTCGGCGCTCCGTAGCCCGATGCAGGAGAGGATTTCATCTGCTGCTTCTCGCTCTCAAGCTCCTTGACGCGATCCTCGAGCTCTTTGATGCGCTTCGCCGACTCGGTGTCGGACTGGGGTGTGGTGGCGGGCTGCGCGGGTGCTACCGCGTAGGGTGCGGCGCCGCCGTAGCCGTAGGGCGATCCGTACCCATAGGGGCCGCCATAGCCATAGGGGCCCCCGAAACCGTAGGGTGGGTAATAGTTATCGTCGTAATTGCGTCCGCCGAACCACTTTCCGGGGCTCATGAAATCACCGAAGTTGAATGCCTCGCCGGCAGGCGCATATGCCAGCGCAACGGACAGGGCGGCAACCGCCAATAGGCCTTTGCGGACGTGCTTGGGCTTGGGAAACACGACGCTGAATCCTCCTGAGGTGAGTATGCGTCTGAGCCTCTCGCGAGGTACTTGTTTATAGTAGTCCAGCCGACACCGGCTAGGGTGATTACTCCTACACGGGCGGAACTCTCGGGTCAAGCCCGGCGCGCGCTCGGCCGCTGCCATACCAGCCCTTGTAGCACGCAGTAGGGATCAGGTCATCGGCAGCTCGTGTGGCCGGGGCTCCGGCTTTGGTTACGTGGCTCAGGTCGATGCGGGACCGGAGCTGCTGTTGCAGCTATCCTGCGCTGGTGTCCGCCGCCGGTCTTTGCGGGCGCTGATGCGGTTCTCATCACAAGAACAGGGGACACACCCAAGATGAGCGACGACCCAAGGCAGGAGCTGATCGGCAAGCTCCAGGCGAGCCTGTCGATGTTCTCCAGGACCCTGCGCGGGATGACCGCAGAAGAGCTGGGCAGCCTGCTTGATCTGGCCGTTCAGGTTCGGCGGGTCTACGTGACCACCATCGAGCGCCGGTTGGGATCGGGTGAGGTGGCGCGGGCATTGCGCAATCCCGCGTCGCTGGACGAGCAGACCGCGAAGACCTGGATCCTGCAGATCCAGCAGGCCATGCCCATCCTCGGTCAGAATCCGAAGACCAAGCATTGGGTCACCGGCCTGTCCGTATGGTTCTACTCGCTGCTCGCCTGTACCTATCCGGAGCTGCGCGGCGCTGGCCGCGAGATGTGGTCGGAGCTGCAGCGCGGCGTCGCGCATTCCCACGAGTTCGATCCCGATTCCGAAGGGATCCCCGAGCTGGGCTCCCCGGCCTGAAGGCCGGGGACCGGGGCTCGCTCTGGATCGGACCTTCCGGCTGGAGGGCGATCAAAGAAACTGCCTCCAGTCCACGCTGGTGTCGCCGAACACCAGGAAGTGCGGGTTCAGCAGCGACTCGCGGGCGTTGTACGCCAGCGGCTGCAGCCGGGTGTCGGTCACCCGGCCACCGGCCGCGACCACGACGGCCTCGGCCGCCGCGGTGTCCCACTCCGAGGTCGGCCCCAAGCGCGGATAGATGTCCGCACTACCTTCAGCGACCAGGCACAGCTTCAGCGAGCTGCCCATGCTCAGGATGACATGATCGCCGAGGTTCTCCAGGAACCGTTGCAAGCTGTCGCCCGCATGGGAGCGGCTGCCCGCCACCCGCACCGGCCGCTGGTGCCGGGGGCTGACCCGGATCGGCGTCGGCGGCTCGTCGCCGCGCTGGCGAAACGCCTGGCCGTTCTGGCCGAAGTAGGTGACCCTCGAGACGGGCACATGGACCACCCCCAGAACTGGTCGATGGCCCTCGACCAGCGCGATGTTGACGGTGAACTCCCCGTTGCGCTTGATGAACTCCCGGGTGCCGTCCAAGGGGTCGACGAGCCAGAACCGCGGCCATCGGCGCCGCTCCTCGAAGGGGATGGTCGCGGACTCCTCCGAGAGCAACGGCAGGTCCGGCGTGAGCTCGGCAAGGCCCTGAACGATGCTGTGGTGGGAGGCCATGTCGGCCGCGGTCAGGGGTGAGCGGTCCTCCTTATGCTCGACCGCGAAGTCGGTGTTGTAAACGGCCAGGATGGCATCGGCGGCGCGCCGGGCGATCTCGATGACGCGCTCCACGGGGATCTCGCTGGCGTGGCTCATAGGGCTCTCTCGGGATAAGGGGCAGTGCCGGTGCAGCTCAGGGCCGGCCGAGGAGGAGGTCCCGTACCATGAGCAGGGCCGCTATCGAGCGGGCCTCGGTAAGCTCGGGGTGTGCCAGGAGCGCGGCCCAGTCTCCGATAGGCCAGGGGACGACCTCGATTGGCTCGGGCTCGTCCCCGGGCAGCCGCTGGGGGTAGAGGTCCCGTGCCATCACCAGGTGTGTGGTGTGCTGGAGGTATCCGGGCGCCAGGGTCACGGTGCGCAGCGTCTCCAACCGGCGGGCCGCATAGCCGGTCTCCTCCTGCATTTCCCGGTTGGCAGCCTCCAAAGGATCCTCTGCCGGCTCGATGATGCCTTTGGGAAAGGCAAGCTCGTAGCGTTCCATGCCGGTGGCGTACTCGCGGATGAGGATCAGGCTCTGGTCGTCCAGCACCGGCACTATCAGCACCGAATCCCGGGTGCCGACGATGCGCTGGTAAAGGCGTTGCGAGCCGTTGGAGAACTCCAGATCCACCTGCTCTACGGTGAGTATTCCCGTGTCGGCGATGATGCGGCGCTCGTGGATGATGGGCTTCTGCGGCATGGTGGAGATCGAATCAGTGGGCGCACCGGGGCCCCAGGAGAGTGCACAGTCTACCCGCAAATCGGCTCGCGATCGCCCGGGGCCCGGACGCCGGCGCGCAAGGCTTGCGCCGGCGCGTCCAGTGGTCCAGGATCTCGCTGGTGGTTGCCGACGGCGACCCTTGGCTTCGGCGGGCCCTGCAGGTGCGCGGGATGGTTTTCGCGGGTGGACAGATGAGTATCGACTGGCAGGGTATAGACAGCGTCTTCTTGGACATGGATGGGACGCTGCTCGATCTTCATTTCGACAACCACTTCTGGCTCCAATACGTGCCCGAGCGCTACGCCCAGGCCCGCGGTCTGGCGGTGGAGACGGCTCGGGACGAGCTCTACCGGCGTTATCGCGACGTTGAGGGTACCCTCGACTGGTACTGCGTGGACCATTGGAGCCGGGAGCTCGGCCTCGACATCGCGCTGCTGAAGGAGGAGGTCGACCACCTGATCGCCGTGCATCCCCACGTCGTCTCGTTTCTCGAGGCGCTGCGGCGGGCGGGGAAGAGTCGCGTGCTGGTCACCAATGCGCACCAGAAGGCAATCAGCCTCAAGATGGAGCGCACCTGCCTGGCCGGCCATTTCGATCAGATCGTCTGCGCCCACGAGCTGGGGGTTCCCAAGGAGCATCCCGAGTTCTGGCACCGCTTCCACGCCGCGCTTCCTTTTGATCCAGAGCGTACCCTGTTCGTGGACGACAGCCCGGGTGTGCTGGCGGTGGCGCGGGACTACGGCATCCGTTGGCTGCTGGCCGTGCTGAGGCCCGATACACGGGGTCCCGAGCGGGCGCTGCCCGACTTCGATGCGATCCGGGATTTCTCCGAGGTGATGCCCGCCGCCTGAGGCGGGGCGGCAACGAGAACCGCCGGTCCTCAGCCCTCCCAGCGTTTGAAGCGCTGCCGACAGTAGGCGAGCAGCTCCGCGTAGTCGCGGAAGTGCAGGCTGAAGCCCTCCTCGGCCGGTGAGTCGAGCTCACACCAGCTGCTGTCGTAGTCGCGGCAGATCTGCGGGCGCTGGGCGTAGATGCCGCAGGTGCCCCCGGGCATGAGATGCTCACAACGCCCCTGGATGAGCAGGAACCAGCCAGAGCGGTCCTTGTAGATCTCAACCCTGTCGTGGGAGACCTGCCAGAGCAGATGCTCGAAATCCGCTTTGGAGCGGGGGGCTTCGATGGCCTGGGTGATGTAGGTACAGCACTTGCTCTGGACGCAGCGGCTGCACTTGTTCGTGCCTGGGCTCGCCGGCTCGATCTCGCGAGCGCTCATCGGCGGTCGGGTCAGCCCGCGGGGCTGCCGCCGCCCCTGCGCGGGTTGCGTGGCCTACCGGCTCGCCTGCGATTGGACCGCTCGGCCGAGCCTTCGCCGCCGGCATCCCGCCGCTCGGCGGGGCCCCTTCTCGGCGGGCGACCGCGGTGGCCTTCGCGCTCGCGCCGCTCCGGTCGGACCCGGCTCGCCGGATCCACTTGGGCCAGCAGATCGGGGGTGACCGCCGCCGAGGGGATCTTGTGACCGATGTATGCCTCGATGTCCGGCAGCGAGAAGGCATGGGTCTCGCAGGCGAAGCTGATGGCATCGCCGCTTGCGCCGGCCCGGGCGGTGCGCCCGATCCGGTGCACATAGTCTTCGGCGTCCTCGGGGAGGTCGAAGTTGATCACGTGGGAGACCTCGGGGACGTGCAGACCGCGGGCGGCCACGTCAGTGGCGACCAGGACGGGCAGCTCGCCGCTCTGGAACTGGCGCAGCAGCGACAGGCGCTTCGTCTGCGGCACATCGCCGGAAAGCAGCGCGGAATGAAAGCCGTTGCCCTCGAGGAACCCCCAGACGATGTCGGCGGCACGCTTGGTGTTCACGAATACGATGGTGCGATGGGCGTCGAGCTTGCGCAGCAGCCCGATCAGCAGCGGGATCTTCTCCTCGTTGGCCGTCATGTAGCAGGCCTGGGAGACCTTGTCCGCCGTGACCTTGTCGGGCTCGATGGCGACCGCCTCCGGGTTGTTCATGTGGTCATAGGCGAGCTCGGTCACCCGGTAGGAGAGGGTGGCCGAGAACAGCATGCCGAGGCGCCGGTCCGGCTTGGGCATGCGCCTGAGCACGTAGCGGATGTCCTTGATGAACCCGAGGTCAAACATCCGGTCGGCCTCGTCGAGCACGGCCACCTGTACGGCCTCCAGGTCGAAGATGCGCTGCTTGAAATAATCGATGAGCCTGCCGGGCGTGCCGATCAGGACGTCGACTCCGGCCTCGAGCTGCCTGCGCTGCTGTTCGTAGGCCGTGCCGCCGAACACCAGGCCGAGTCGAAAGCCGGTATGCCGCCCGAGGGCCTCGGCATCCCGATGGATCTGCACCGCAAGCTCCCGGGTCGGCGCCAGGATCAGGACGCGAGGCTGGGTCGGCTTGCGGCGGGGATCGGCGGGGTGGGTGATCAGGTGCTGGAAGGCGGCCACCAAAAAAGCGGCGGTCTTGCCGGTTCCGGTCTGGGCCTGCCCGGCGATGTCGTGGCCCGCGAGCGCGATGGGGAGGGTTTCGGCCTGGATCGGGGTACAGAAATCGAACCCGGCATCCTGAAGCCCTTTCAGTACGCTTTCATCGAGGCCGAGGCTGTCAAATCGGATGTCGGTCAGGTGCGTATCGGTCATGGGCGGCTAGGATACAGCAATTTCGCCGCCGCCGCCGGGCTTGAAAACTTGACCCGGATGCATTGAAATGCGAGGCTTCGAGCCACACAATATCGTATCACCAGCAATCATCGTCCCGATCCGGCTGGTACCGCGAACGCGCCGGCGCGTCCTCCGTACCCCCGGGCGCGCCTTCCTGCAGGTGTTTGGAGATTCCAGGTGAGTGAACAGATCGTTCATGTGACGGACGAGAGCTTTGAGACCGAGGTGTTGAAATCCAGCGAGCCGGTTCTCGTGGACTACTGGGCTGATTGGTGCGGCCCGTGTAAGATGATCGCCCCCGTATTGGATGAGATCGCCGAGGAGTACCAGGGTCGGGTGAAGGTCGCCAAACTGAATATCGACGAGAATCCCAGCACGCCGCCGCGCTATGGTATTCGCGGGATTCCGACCCTGATGCTGTTCAAGAATGGTGAAGTGGAGGCGACGAAGGTCGGCGCTGTGTCGAAGTCCCAGCTGACTGCCTTCATCGATAGCAATCTGTGACGCCGAGCGGCCGCCCGGCGGTCGCTCCCAGGCTGGACGCGCCCTTTTCGGGTGCTAGACTTCGAAGGCAAAGGCCCTCCGCGCCCTTCGCGCATCCAGCCCCAAACCCCGATAAACAGGGCGGCCCGACTCGCCGGCCGGCGCAGCGGAGCGGCGCCCGCCTATCTTTCCTATCCCTTATCCGACAGCCAATCCGGTCGAATCATGAACCTTACCGAACTGAAAAAGATGCCGATGCCCGAGCTCGTGGCCTTGGCGGAATCCATGAATCTCGAGGGCATGGCCCGGTCCCGCAAGCAGGACCTGATCTTTGCCATCCTCAAGGCCCAGGCCAAAAAGGGCGAGGACATCTATGGTGACGGGGTGCTGGAGATCCTGCAGGACGGCTTCGGTTTCCTGCGATCGGCCGATAGCTCCTACCTGGCCGGACCGGACGACATATACGTCTCTCCCAGCCAGATCCGGCGCTTCAGCCTGCGCACCGGCGACACCATCTCGGGCAAGATTCGACCGCCCAAGGACGGCGAGCGCTATTTCGCGCTGCTCAAGGTCAACGACATCAATTTCGACAAGCCCGAGAACGCCAAGAACAAGATCCTGTTCGAGAACTTCACCCCGCTGTTCGCTAACAAGCGCCTGGAGCTGGAGATAGGCAACGGCAGCACCGAGGACATCACCGCCCGCACCATCGACTTGTGCGCCCCCATCGGCAAGGGCCAGCGCGGGCTGATCGTTTCCCCGCCCAAGGCGGGCAAGACCATGATGCTGCAGAACATCGCCCACTCCATCGAGCACAACCATCCGGAGTGCTACCTCATCGTGCTGCTGATCGACGAGCGGCCCGAGGAGGTGACCGAGATGTCCCGCTCGGTGCGTGGCGAGGTGATCTCCTCCACCTTCGACGAGCCGGCGACCCGGCACGTGCAGGTGGCCGAGATGGTCATCGAGAAGGCCAAGCGCCTGGTGGAGCACAAGCTGGACGTGGTGATCCTGCTCGACTCCATCACCCGTCTGGCGCGCGCCTACAACACCGTGATCCCCTCCTCGGGCAAGGTGCTCACCGGCGGCGTGGACGCCAACGCCCTGCATAAGCCCAAGCGCTTCTTCGGCGCGGCGCGCAACGTGGAGGAGGGCGGCAGCCTGACGATCATCGCCACCGCCCTGGTGGACACCGGCTCGCGCATGGACGACGTGATCTACGAGGAGTTCAAGGGGACCGGCAACATGGAGATCCACCTGGACCGGCGCATCTCCGAGAAGCGCATCTTTCCGTCCATCAACATCAATCGCTCGGGCACCCGCCGCGAGGAGCTGCTGATGAAGCCCGACGAGCTGCAGAAGATGTGGATCCTGCGCAAGATCCTGCATCCCATGGACGAGCTGGCGGCCATGGAGTTTCTCTACGACAAGCTCAAGATCACCAAGACCAACAACGAATTCTTCGACTCGATGAAGAAGTGATTGCGGCGCTGGCTGCCGGCGCGCGTTTCTCACCAACCCCTGCTGCGGCGCGCGATTTGACCGCGTCTACATCGTTGGGTCTGCCCAGGTGCTCGATGTTTCGTCAAGTGCGCCTGCGGCTCCGTCTCCCCGCCTCGCGCCTTCCATCCACCCGCATCTCGGATGCCTCGCGATCAACGCGGGTGACCAATGCGGGCTAGAATTGACGCCGCGTCATGCAAGGCGGGGCACACCATGAAGGCAATGATCCTGGCGGCCGGGCGGGGCGAGCGCATGCGTCCGCTCACCGACCGCATTCCCAAACCGCTGCTGCCCGTCGGCGGAAGCCCATTGATCGTGCACCACATCGAGGCCCTGGCCGAGGCCGGCCTCACCGATCTGGTGATCAACCATGGCCATCTGGGCGGGCACATCGAGTCGGTCCTCGGCGATGGGAGCCGCTGGGGGGCGCGCATCGCCTACTCTCCCGAAGGTACCGCGCTGGAGACCGGGGGGGGCATCTTCAAGGCCCTGCCGTTGCTCGGGTCGCAGCCGTTCGCGGTGATCAACGCCGACATCTGGACGGATTATGATTACCGCCGGCTCCCGCGCTCGCTGTCTGGACTGGCCCACCTCGTGCTCGTCGACAACCCGGCACACCATGCGTCGGGCGATTTCGTGCTGGTCGACGGGCTGGCCCGCAACGAGGGTGCGCCCCGCTACACCTTCAGCGGCATCGGGGTGTACCGGCCGGCGCTGTTTGACGGCTGTGAGCTCGGCGCCTTCCCGCTCGCGCCGTTGCTGCGCCGAGCCTGCGACCGAGACGCCGTCAGCGCCGAGTATCACCCGGGCCTCTGGGTGGATGTGGGCACGCCCCAGCGTTTGGCCGAGATCGATCGCCTGGTCCGCGAGCGTGCTCGGATGGAGGCCTAGGCGCCGTGGGTCAGGAGATCGGGGAGAGCCATTTCCAGCCCGCCGATTTCGCCGAGTTCGATCGGCGATTGCGGGCGGAGACAGCACTGCTCGCCAGCTTGGTGGCGGACGGCGGACTCAGCCGCTCTCCGCCGATGGGCGGCTTCGAGCTCGAGGCCTGGCTGGTCGATGCCGCCTGGCGTCCTGCCGGCGTCAACGAGCGCTACCTGGCGCGGTTGGCCGATCCGCTGGTGGTTCCGGAGCTCGCAACCTTCAATGTCGAGCTCAACGGTCCCCCGGTGGAGCTCCAGGGCCAACCCCTCACCCGGCTGCACGGGTCGCTGCACGAGCTCTGGCAGCGCTGTGACCAGGTGGCGGGCGATCTGGGCTGCCGGCTGGCGATGATTGGAATCCTGCCCACTGCCCGGGAAGGCGATTTCACCCTGTCCCAGATGTCCGGGCTGCAGCGATACCGCGCGTTGAACGAGCAGCTCTTGAGGCTGCGCAGAGACATTCCGCTGCAGATCGATATCAAGGGCGTCGACCACCTGCATGCGATCCACCAGGACGTGATGTTGGAGGCGGCGGCCACCTCGTTTCAGATCCACCTCAAGGTGGATGCCCTGCGCGCCGGGCGCTATTACAACGCCTCGAAGATCCTCTCGGGGCCGATGGTTGCGCTCGCGGCCAATTCGCCGTACCTGTTCGGCCACGATCTTTGGGCCGAGACGCGGGTGCCGCTGTTCGAGCAGGCCGTGGCCGTGGCGGGCTCCAAGCTCGCCCAACGGGTGACTTACGGGCTGGGCTATGTCGCGGACAGCATCATGGAATGCTACGCGGCGAACACGGAGCGATTTCCCGTCCTGCTCCCGCATCTGATGGACGAGCCGCCCGAGCGCCTCGCCCACCTGCGGTTGCACAACGGCACCATCTGGCGCTGGAATCGTCCGTTGGTCGGCTTCGACGACGACGGCACGCCGCATCTGCGCCTCGAGCACCGGGTCGTTCCCGCAGGTCCCACGGTGCTCGATTCCATCGCCAACGCGGCCCTGTACTTTGGGGCGGTCCATGCATTGGCGGGCCGCACGATCCCGCCCGAGCACGAGCTGCCGTTCGCCGCCGCCCGGCGAAACTTCTACAACGGCGCCCAGTACGGGCTGGGAGCCACCCTGGAGTGGGTCGGTGGGGCAGAGCTGCCCATGGACAGATTCTGCGCGGATGTCCTGATCCCCCTCGCCCATACGGGTCTTGTCGACCTCGGGGTCGCAGAGAGCGAGGCCGCCGAGTGGCTCGGCGTGCTCAGGGAGCGCATTGAGACCGGGATTAACGGCGCGAGCTGGCAGCGGCGGTTCGTGGCCGCCCACGGGGCGGACATGGGAGCCCTTGTCCAGGCCTACCTGGAGCACCAGGCATCCGATCGGCCGGTCCATTTCTGGCCAGTCTGAATGGGGCCGGGCTGAGACTCAGTTGATGCTGCAGGAGCTCGAAGCCGTTCCTCCGGGACTTCTGGATGCGCCGGCCCAGGCGCTCGAAGGGCTGCTCGGCGGTCCGACGCTGATCGACCTCCCGGGGCGCCGGGAGCCGCCGTTGTTCGTCTCCGTTCTCACCCACGGCAACGAGACCAGCGGCTGGGAAGCGGTATGTGCGCTTCTCAAGCACCACGAGGACGGCGCCGGTGGGTTTGTACTGCCGCGCTCGCTCAGCCTGTTCATCGCCAACGTCTCTGCCGCCGCCCGTGGCCTGCGTCACCTGGAGGGCCAACCGGACTACAACCGCGTCTGGCCGGGGAGCGAGTCTCCGCCGACGCCCGAGCACGCTCTGATGGCAGGGGTGGTGGACTTGATGGCGCAACGGGGCGTATTCGCCAGCGTGGACGTACACAACAACACAGGCCTCAATCCGCACTACGCCTGTATCAACGTGCTCGACAACCGATTCCTGCACCTGGCGGCGCTGTTCAGCCGGACCGTGGTGTATTTCTTGCGCCCGCGAGGGGTCCAGTCCATGGCCATGGCCCGTCTGTGTCCCGCGGTCACCCTGGAGTGTGGGAAGCCGGGCCAGGCCCGGGGCACCGAGCATGCGCGGGAGTACCTCAGCGCATGCCTGCATCTGGCCGAGCACCCCAGCCAAGCCGTGTCACCCCATGATGTGGATCTCTTCCATACCGTCGCCACGGTCCGGGTTCGCCCGGACACGAGCTTCGGGTTCGGAGAGCGGGACGTCGACCTCGAGCTCGCCCCCGATATCGACCGGCTCAACTTCCGGGAGCTGCCGGCCGGTACCCTGCTGGGCTGCTTGCACGCCGAGCGGGGGTTGGGGCTGGAGGTGAGCGACGAGGGCGGGGCCGACATGACCGAGCGCTATTTCTTTGTCGACAATCGGGAGCTGAAGCTCCGCGTGCCAGTGATGCCCTCGATGCTCACCACCGACCGGCGGGTGATCCGCCAGGACTGCCTCGGCTATCTCATGGAGCGATTCGACGGACACCTCCCCGCGGGCTGAGGTTTCAGGACAGGCGGTACCAGAGCGCTCCCAGATACTCGTGTAGGCACAGGTAGGTCTCTCGCAGGGCTTGGGCCCCAGGAAGCCAGTCGCGCCACGCCGGAGGGGCACCCTGCTTGTGGATGAATCCGGTCGGGGCAGGCACCAGCTCGATACCGAGGCCCTGGAAGGATTGCAGCGCCCTGGCCATGTGCCAGGCATGGGTCACCAGCAATACCTGGTGGATGTCCATACCCTTGAGAAGCGGTGCGCTCAGTCTCGCGTTCTCGCGGGTATTGAGGCTGCGGTCCTCCACTGCGGCGACCTTCACGCCGAATTCGTTCTCCAATAGCTGGCGTGCGAGATGGGACTCCGGTGCCTGATCGCTCATGGGCGCGCCTCCGCTGACGATCAGGGGAAGGCGGGTGCGTCGCTGCAGCAGGGCAGCATAGCGCGCCCGCTCCAGCGTAATGGCGTTCACCGTATCGCCACCGTACTCCGGGGCCGCGCTATAACGGCCCCCGCCGAGCATCAGGATCGCCTGGGCGCCGGTCTGCGTCATCTGGGTGTCCGTAAGCGCGGGGTAGGTCTCCAAACCGGCCGCCAGATGGCTGGCGGCAAATGGGGTGCTCGCGAGGTAGAGCGCCGCAACGACCAGCAGGGCGAACAGTCGCCCCAGGACGGCCCGCCCGAGGGTCAGGGCGAGCACCAGTAGCAGGATCAGCCCACCGGGGGGCAGGATCAAGGTCTCTATGGTGTGGGTCAGGCCGACGTCGAGGGTCATGGTCTATTCGATCTCCAGCACTGGTGTTGCCTGACGGTCGGCATGGTAGGACGAGCGCACCAACGGGGCGCTGGCCACACTGGCGAATCCGAGGTCGCGTGCCACCCCGGCGAGATGCTCGAACTCTTCGGGCGGGACGAACCGCGCGACCGGCAGGTGGTCCCGCGAGGGCTGCAGATACTGGCCCAGGGTCAACATGCTGCAGCCCTGGGTGCGCAGGTCCCTCAGCACCTCCTCGACCTCTTCGGGCCGCTCGCCAAGACCCAGCATCAGGCCGGACTTGGTGGGCACCTCGGGGTGCCCTTCGCCGAAGCGTCTAAGCAGCCCCAGCGACCACGCATAATCGGCGCCAGGTCGAACCTGGCGGTAGAGGCGGGAGACGGTCTCCAGATTGTGGTTGAGCACGTCCGGCGGGCTGGCTCCCAGGGCGATCAGCGCGGGCTCCATGCGCCCTCGGAAATCGGGGACCAGCGCCTCGATGCGGGTCCCGGGGTTGAGGCGGCGGACCTCCCGGATGCAGTCGGCGAAGTGGCTTGCGCCGCCGTCGCGCAGGTCGTCTCGGTCTACGGAAGTGACCACCACGTAGGCCAGGCCCATGGCCTGGATGGCCTCGGCCAGGTGCCGGGGCTCCGCCGGGTCCAGAGGCTCCGGGCGCCCGTGGGCCACGTCGCAGAATGGACAGCGCCGGGTGCAGATATCGCCCATGATCATGAAGGTTGCGGTACCTTGGGAGAAACACTCCCCGAGATTGGGGCAGGCCGCCTCCTCGCAGACCGAGCTCAGGCCGCGCTCGCGCAGGATGCGCTTGATCCGGGTCACGCCCGGCCCCACAGGCGCCTTCGCACGGATCCAGGCGGGCTTACGCAGCAGCGTCTCCACCGATTCCACCTTTACCGGGATGCGCGCGACCTTTTCGCGGGCCCGCTGGTGGCTGCTGGGGCTGAGCCTGGAGGGTGGTGTGAAATCGCCGGGATCGCTCACGCGGGAAGCTCGGTCAGTGCGGGCTGCGTCGGATCGATAGTGTAGCCCAGGCCGCCGGCGATGTACCCCGCGAGCGTGTCGGCGATCTCCCAAGGTCCACCGCGTACGCCCAGATCCGTCAGCCGGGTGACCTGCAGTCCGGGATGGCCGCAGGGATTTATCCGGGAGAAGGGCTCCAGGTCCATGTCGATGTTGAGGCTCAGGCCGTGAAAGCTGCAACCTCGGCGGACCCGCAGTCCGATGGAGGCGATCTTTTTTGCCGCCACATAGACGCCGGGGGCATCTGAGCGCGCATGCGCCTCGATCCCCCGGGCGGCCAGCAGGTCGACGACCGCCTGCTCGAGTCGGCTGACCAGCGGCCTCACACCGAGCCCGGCCCGACGTAGGTCCAGAAGGACATAGACGACGAGCTGGCCGGGGCCGTGGTAGGTCACCTGCCCGCCCCGGTCGACGACGAGCACGGGAATGTCTCCCGGGCTCAGCAGGTGCTCGCGGCGGCTCGCCTGGCCCAGGGTGAACACCGGGGGGTGTTCGACCAGCCAAATCTCATCGGCGGTCTGTGCATCACGGCGGTCGGTGAATCCCTGCATGGCGCGCCAGACGGGCTCGTACTCGCGCAGTCCGATCCGGCGTACCCGAAACGTCCCCGATCTCATGGTCCGAGCGATGGCGCTCACAGCGCCATGACCACCTTCTCGTGGGCGCTGAGCGCCTCGTAGATGGCATCCAGCTGGGTCTGCTCCCGAGCCTGGACGATCACAGTAACCGCGAGATATTTGCCTCCGCGGCTGCAGCGGGTGGTCACCGCGCCTTCCCCCAGGTCAGGGACGTGGCTGCGCACGATCTGCACCACCAGATCCTCGAATCCGGCGTCGGCCAGGCCCATCGCCTTGATCGGAAACCGGCAGGGGAATACCAGGCCAGGTCGTTTGGCCGTGTCTGGCCCCATGGCTTAGCCTCCCGCCCGCAGCCTTGCTTTGTAGCCCTGGTAGAGTCCGACCATGCGCCGCCAGAGCGGGCCTGGAACACCGGCGCCCACCGGCTCGCCGTCCAGGCGGGTCACCGGCACGATCTCTTTGGTCGAGCTGGTGAGCCAGATCTCGTCGGCGGATCGCAGCTGCTCGGCGCTCACCGAGGTCTCCGCGTAAGGGATGCCGTCTTCGGCGGCCAGCTCCAGCACCAGGTCCCGGGTGATGCCGGGCAGCAGGAAGGGGCTCTTGGGCGGAGTGATCACCAACCCGTCGCGCACCACGAACACATTGCTGGCCGCCCCTTCGGTCGCCTGGCCCTCTCGTACCAGGATGGCCTCGATTGCCTGCCGGTCCTTCGCCTCCTGGCGCAGCAGAACGTTGGCCAGGAGGGTCGTGGCCTTGATGTTGCACAGGCGCCACCGGATGTCGTCCAGAATGACGGCGGCCGCTCCCCTCTGGGACAGCTCGGCGTCCGGCGGATCGATAGGGTTAGCCATGGCGAACACCGTCGGCTCGACCCTGTCGGGGATCGCATGGTCACGCTTGGCGGCGGGCCCCCGGGTGACCTGGAGGTAGACGCCGACGTCGCGCCCCGGGTACTGGGAGACCAGCCGGGTCAGGGCGCCCTCCCAGGCGGCTTTTCCCAGGGGGTCCGTCATTCGGATGCCCGCGAGACTGTCCTCGAGACGGCGTAGGTGCTGGTCGAGCCGAAATAGCCGCCCGCCGTAGGCGGGGATCACCTCGTAGATCGCGTCGCCGAACAAGAACCCGCGGTCCATCACCGAGACGCGCGCCTCGCCGATCGGGAGAAAGCTGCGGTTCAAGAACACTTCCTGGGTAGGGCTCATCGCGCGGGCGCTCATTCGAACCAAAGCAGTATCGTGTCGCGCACGCTGTCCCAGATGCCGCCTTCGGCCACATTCCCGAGCGCAACCAGCGGCGTCTCCGACAGCACTTTGCCGTCGAGGGCGATGCGTACGCTGCCTAGCTGCTGTCCTGCCTTGACGGGCGCCACGACCCGGGGGTTCAGCTCTACCTGGGTGCTGACCTTGTCGTAGCTGCCCCGCGGGACGGTGACGTACAGATCGTCCTTGAGGCCCGCCGATACCGTCTCCTTGTCGCCTTTCCAGACGCGCAGCGGCTTGAGCTCGGTTCCTCCCCGGTAAAGACGACGGCTCTCGTAGAAGCGGAAACCGTAGGTCAGCAGGGCTTGGGCGTCCTTGGCCCGAACGTTCTCGCTGTTCGTGCCCATCACCACGGCGATCAGGCGCATGTCCTGATGCTTGGCCGATGCGACCAGGCAATAGCCCGCTGCTTCGGTGTGGCCGGTCTTGACGCCGTCCACCGCGTCGTCGCGCCACAGCAGTTTGTTGCGGTTGTGCTGGGTGATGTTGTTGTACGTGAATTCCTTGGTCGAATACCAGGCGTACCATTGAGGGAACTCGCGGATGGTGGCCGCAGTCACTTTGGCCAGATCGCGGGGTGTCGTGTAGTGATCCGGGTTGGGCAGGCCGCTGGCATCGACGAAGTGGCTGTTGGTCATGCCCAGCCGTTTGGCATAGCTGTTCATCATCTCGGCGAAGGTGCCCTCGGTGCCCGCGACGTACTCGGCGAGTGCGACGGTCGCATCATTGCCTGATTGGATGACCATGCCTTTGATCAGATCTTCCAGCTTCACCTTGGTGCCGACCTGTACGAACATCCGAGAGCCGCCGGTACGCCAGGCCTTCTCGCTGATCGGTACCATGTCGTCCAGGTGGATCTTGTTGGCCTTGAGCTCTCGGAAGATCACGTAGGCGCTCATGATCTTGGTGAGGCTGGCTGGCTCGAGGTGGGTGTCGGCATTGCTCTCCGCGAGCACCGCGCCGCTGCCGAAGTCCACGAGTATGTGTCCGGTTCCCGACACGGCGGGCGGCGCGGGGATCGGGATAGCCGCGGCAGGCAGTGCCACGAGTGCGAGCAGGGTCAGGACGATCGCGAGGTAAGGGCTGCGGGATTTGCTAAGCACGGGACTGCGATCCTCTCGGTTGATCTGTTCAGTAGGTGTGTACACGAGGCTCCCGAGTCGACGGGAGACCCTCTCGGCCGGGAAACACCACTTGTACGGCCGGTCCGGGTGAAAAGACAGGAGCAGAAAGAGCGCCTGAGGCGCTCGATGCTGCCCGATGCCGGGCGCCCCCGGCCTTCCCGGCTCGGTATAGGGGCCGGCGCTGTGCGCCCGCGTTCCCCGGACCGAGGTCTTATTGTACCCGAGGCCGGGCGATCGGGCAGGGCGCTCCCGCGCACGCGCTGTCTATTCGACAACCACCTGGGTTTCGGCGAGGCCGAGCCCGGCCAGCTGTGCGGCGACCTGGTCGGCGGTGTCCACCCCGTCCAGGGGGCCGACCTGGACGCGGTAAAGGGGCCGACCCAGCTGCTGCGGGATCTGTTGGATGCGCACCGCGCGCTCCAGGGAGGACTGCAGGCGGGCCTGCAGGCGCTCGGCGTTCTGGCGGCTGCTGAAAGCGCCCACCTGGACGAACAGCAGAGGATTGTGCGCCGCGGCCAGGTGCACCGGCTCAGGCTCGGGGCGGCGAGGATCGATGGCGCGTACCTCGACCAGACCTATGCCTTCCGGCAAGATGCCCAGCTTGCCTGCGGCTACGTAAGACAGGTCGATGATTCGATTCGCACGGAAGGGGCCGCGGTCATTGACTCGAACGACCACGCTACGGCCGTTTTGCAGGTTGGTCACGCGCACGTAGCAGGGCAGGGGCAGGGTGCGATGGGCTGCGGTCATCGCGTAGAGGTCGTAGGGCTCGCGGCTGCTGGTCAAGCGGCCGTGAAACTTGGTTCCGTACCAGGAGGCGATGCCGCGCTCGACATAGCCTTGGCTGCTCGGGAGTGTCTCGTAGCGCTGTCCCTCCGCCTCGTAGAACGGCGGGTTGCCATAGCGGCTCAACGGCTCCGGGCGAGGCACGGCGTCAGGGATGCCGGCGAAGTCGATGTTCCCCGCCGGCGCACCGTCGGCGCCGGCGTGGCCGGCGGGCGCAGGCTGGGTCGCGCTCGGGGTCTGAGTCGCGCAGCCTGCGATCAACAAGCAGGTGGCCAGACACAGCCAAACCCAGCTTCCCCAGGTCCGCGGCAGGGCGATCGCTTTACCGTCGCCGGAGCCTGGGCGTCCAGCCCCTGGCGCGCCTTCAGAACGCATCGTCGCGAGCGCTGGCGAGCAATCCGGGTTAGTGCACCGCAACCGATGGTCTCTCCCGGGTCTTCTTCAGGGCGCGGATCTCCTGGCTGAGCTGGTACGCAGCCATGGCATACAGTTTGCTGTGATTGTAGCGGGTGATGACGAAAAAGTTGTTCAGGCCGACCCAATACTCGTGACCGCCCTTGTCTTCCAGCGCAATCAGGCTGGCTCGCTCGTCGGCCTTGAGCTTGGGATCGACCTGGATTCCGGCCTTGCGCAGGTCCGCCACCGGGATGCTGGGCTTTACGCCGGCGTCGATGAAGTGCTGGTGCGCAGCGGTGACACCTTTGGCCGGAGTGGCGATCGGCTCGCCGCGCCGCCAGCCGTGGCGGTTGAAGTAGTTGCCCACGCTGGCAATGGCGTCGGCGTTGCTGTCCCAGAGATTGCGGCGGCCGTCGTGGTCATAGTCGACGGCATAGCTGCGATAGCTGCTGGCGATGAACTGGGGCTTGCCCATGGCCCCCGCATAGGACCCCGTGAGCTCGACGGGGTCCATCCGCTCTTCACGCGCCAGCAGCAGGAACTGCTCCAGCTCGCCGCGGAAAAAGCGGGCCCGCTTCGGATAGCCGAAGGCTAGGGTGCTCAGCGAGTCGAGCACGCGGGTGGACCCGGTGTTGGCGCCGTAGCGGGTCTCCACGCCGATGATCGCCACGATGATCTCGGGGGCCACGCCGTAGTCCCGGGACGCCCGCGTGAGCACGGCCTCGTTCTCCTGCCAGAACTCCACGCCGCCTTGGATACGCTGCTGGGTTAGGAAGATCTGGCGGTACTTGTACCAAGGCTTGGCCTCTGCGGGGCGGTTCATCGCGTCGATGATCGACTGGCGAAACTGGGCTTTGGCGAGCAGCGCGGTCAGGGCCGGTTCGTCGAAGCCGTGCTCGCGGACCATCTGGTCCACAAATTCCTTCATCTGCGGCTTAACGTCGGGGCGCGTGGTCGCCTCGGTGGTGCAGGCGCACAACAGCGCGCTGCACAGCGCCAGAGAAAACAGCTTGTGGCGTCTCATGATGGGTTTCGGCTTGCCTCAGCTGGGCAGCAGCTTGCGGTGGGTGTGAATGGACATGAGCATACCGAAGCCCGCCATGATGGTCACCAGAGAGGTGCCGCCGTAGCTGACCAGCGGCAGCGGTACGCCCACGACCGGCAGTAGCCCGCTGACCATGCCCGTGTTGACGAACAGGTAGACGAAGAGCACCAGGCTCAGGGAGCCGCCGAGCAGGCGGCTGTAGGTGTCCTGGGCCTGCGTCGCGATGTAGAGGCCGCGCAGCACAAGATAGAGAAAGAGGCTGAGCAGCAGCAGGACTCCGATGAGTCCGAACTCCTCGCCGAGCACGGCGAAGATGAAATCCGTGGAGCGCTCGGGCAGGAATTCCAGGTGTGATTGGGTCCCGTTGAGCCAGCCTTTTCCGTAGACGCCCCCAGAGCCGATGGCGATTTCGGACTGGATGATGTGGTAGCCGGCACCGAGGGGATCGCTCTCGGGATTGAGAAAGGTGAGCACCCGTTGACGCTGGTAAGGGCGCATGAACATCCAGAGGATCGGCGCAGCCGCCGCGCCGAGGGCGCCCAGACCTAGGATCAGGCGCCAGCTGATGCCCGCGAGGAACAGTACGAACGCACCCGCGCTCGCCACCAGAAGGGCCGTGCCCAGGTCGGGCTGCTTCGCGATCAGCACCACGGGAACCATGATCATGACGGAGGCGACGAACACCTGCAGCCAGTTCGGCGGCAGGCGCTTTTCGGCCAGATACCAGGAGACCATCATCGGAACTCCGAGCTTGAGGATCTCGGAGGGTTGGAAGCGGACCAGGCCCAGATCGAGCCAGCGTTGGGCGCCCTTGCCGATCTCGCCGATAATCAGGACCGCAAACAGCAGCGCGACACCGACGCCGAAGATCCACGGGCTCCAGCGTTTGAGCTGGGCGGGAGGCAGGTGGGCGAGGCCGACCATCACCCCGAGGGCCAGGGCCAGGCGCAACGCCTGACGCTCGATCACGCCGAAATCCTGGTCGCCGGCACTGTAGAGCACGACGAGACCGAATCCGATCAGCAGCACCAGGCCGGTCAGCAAGGGCATGTCGAGGTGCAGACCGGCGAGCAATCCCTGGGGCCGGGAGGACCCCTCGGGCGCGCGGTTGATGGCGGAGAGTGCGTTTCTTCTCAAGGCTGATCCTTTCCAAGCAGATAATAATCCATGACGCGGCGTGCCACGGGGGCGGCCACCGAGGCGCCGTGGCCGCCATGCTCGGCGATCACCGCTACGGCAATTCGAGGATCATCGGCTGGGGCGAATGCGATGAACAGCGCGTGGTCGCGCAGCTTGATGTCGATCGCGTTCTCATCGTATCTCTCGTCTTGTTTGATCGTGAATACCTGGGCCGTGCCGGTCTTGCCCCCAATGTGGTAGGCGTCCGTCTTGATGCGCTTGGCGGTGCCATGCGGGTCTTCGACGACATGCACCATGGCCTCGATGATGTGCTGCCAATCCGCGGGGTCGCGCCATTTCAGTTGCGTGACGGGGCCGTGGATGTATTCGGGCGGGTCTTTGCTGCCCGGGGCCTGGATGTAGTCCACGACACGCGGAGAGATGTGCTTGCCGTCGGCGGCGAGAGTTGCGACAGCCGTCGCCAGTTGGATGGGCGTGACCAGGAGAAAACCCTGGCCTATTCCCATGATCAGGGTTTCACCCGGATACCAGGGCCGCCTTCTGGTGCGCTCCTTCCACTCGCTGGAGGGCAGCAGACCCGACATCTCGCCGACCAGATCGATCCCGGTGCGGCTCCCGAAGCCGAATTGGCTGAGGAAATCGTGCAGACGGTCCACCCCGATGGCGTGGGCGAGCGTGTAGAAATACACATCGCAGGATTGCACGATGGCGTCGTCCAAGTCTACGCTCCCATGCCCCGCTCTCTTCCAGTCTCGGTACCGGTGCGTCTGACCCGGCAACCGGTAGAAGCCGGGGCAGAAGACCCGGTCGGAGTACCCGACGACCCCCAGCTCGAGGCCCGCCAGGCCGACGAAGGGCTTCACCGTCGAGCCCGGGGGGTATTGCCCGCGCAGCGCCCGATTGAACAGGGGTCGGTCCTCCGATTGCACGAGCGTGCGATAGATGGAGGGGGCTATGCCTTCGACGAACAAATTGGGATCGAAGCCGGGCTTGCTGACCAGCGCCAATACTCCGCCGGTCTTGGGGTCGATCGCGACCACCGCGCCCGCATATTCGCCCAGCGCCTGGGTCGCGACCTCCTGAAGCCGCGCATCGAGGTGCAAATACAGGTCCTTGCCTGGAACGGGCGGGTCGCTCTCGAGCACCCGCAGCACCCGGCCCATTGCATTGACCTCTACCTGCTGGAGGCCGACCGTGCCGTGCAGGACGTCTTCGTAGGCCTTCTCCACGCCCAGCTTGCCGATGTATGTCGTGCCGGCGTAGTTGGAGGCGTCGATCTGATCCAGATCATCCTCGCTGATGCGCCCCACGTACCCGAGCACGTGGGAAAGGTCTGGGCCGAGGGGGTAGTCGCGGACCAGGTTGGCGGCGATCTCCACGCCCGGAAAACGCAGACGGTTGACCGAAAAGCGGGCCACCTCCTCTTCGGTGAGCCGTACCCGGATCGGCACGCTGTCGAAGCGTCGGCGCTGGCGCCGCAGGCGATAGAACCGGTCGCGGTCGTCGTCGGTGATCTGGATGATCTTGCCCAGACGCTTGAGGGTCGAGTCCACATCGTCGACCCGGTCGGGGGTCACCTCGAGGCTGAATGTGGGCAGGTTCTGCGCGAGCAGCACCCCGTTCCGGTCGTAGATCAGGCCTCGCGTGGGAGGCAGCGGCACCAACTTGACGCGGTTCTCGCGCGACTGGGTCGTGAATTGGTCGTGATGGATGACCTGCAGATTGATCAGCCGAGCCACGACCAGAGCGAGCAGCACCACCAGGACAACGGCTGCGGCGATGGCGCGGGCGAGAAACAGCCGGCTCTCGCCCTGGTAGTTCTTGATGGTGTTCTGAGACACGGCTGGAGGGTTCCGGCGGGCTGCCTGGCGGCGGCGTCAGCTCACCCCGAAGCGTCGGCGTACATCCCGCAGGACGATGAACACCCAGGGCCAGAGCAGCGTGCTGACCAGGGCCGGCGTCCAATAGCGCAGGGGCGGCGTCGGAAATCCGGTGATTCCGATGATCCAGAGAGACAGCAGCCGCTCCAGCGCAAGCAGCGTGAGCACGGTGAGCGACTGTTGCCAGAGTGGGAAGACCCGGATGCGCAGGTGCAGCTTCACGCTCAAGAAGGCGATCAGGGAGAGCGACAGGGCGTGTTGGCCGAGCACGGTGCCAGTCAGCGCATCGACGACCAAGCCGAGGGCCCAGCCCGTGCCCACGCCCACCCGCTGGGGCAGGGCAACGCACCAGTAGATCAGGGCCAGGGTGTACCACTGGGGGCGGAAGGCCTGCGCCCACTCGGGCAGGGGCAGCACCTCCGCCACCAGGGCCACGACGAACGTGAGCACGATGACCCAGGTTCCGCGGCGCCCTTGCTGCACGCTCAGTGCTCCTTGGTCGGCCGAGCGGCGGGGCCCTGGGTATCGCCAGGCGTTTTCGGCTTGGACGCGGAGTCCAGGGTCCAGACCAGCAGTACCTCGCGGGTGCGGTCCAGGTGGGCAGTGGGCGTCGCGAATACCTCTGCGAACGGCTGTCCGGCCTTGTGCTCGACGGATGTGATCTCCGCCACCGGGTACCCGGGCGGGAAACGCCCGCCGAGGCCCGAGGTGACGAGAAGGTCGCCGACCTGTACGTCCGCGTTGTTTGGCAGGTGGGGTAGCTCCAGGGCGTTCACGCGGCCGGTGCCGACCGCGATGGCGCGAAGCCCGTTGCGATTGATCTGTACCGGTAGGGCATGAGAGGTGTCGGTGATCAGGACCACCGTGGAAGTGAAGGGCGTGACCTGCGAGACCTGGCCCATCACGGCGTTCGCGTCGAGTACCGGCTGGCCCTCATACACCCCCGATCTGCTGCCTCGGCTGATCAGGATCTGCTGCTTGTACGGGTCCAGGTCCACCGCCATCAGCTCGGCTACCAGGACGCGATCGCCGACCTTGAAAGAGGACTCGAGCAGGCCGCGCAGCCGCGTGTTCTCCGTCTCGAGGGCGACGAGCTTCTGCAGGCGTCCGTGCAGCATAAGATTCTCTTCGTGCAGGCGCTCGTTCTCCGCGCGCAGGGTGCTACGTGCGGCAAAGGTATTCTCAGACCAGCGGCCTAGGGACACGGGCGCCTCGGCCAGCAGCTGTAAGGGGTACGTGACGGCGGAGAGGGCCGAGCGCAAGTTGGCAAGATGATGGTAACGCTGGTCCGCCACCATCAACACCAACGATACGACCGCCGCGAGAAGAACGCGCGCGCCCTGCGACGACCCTTGGGCGAAGATCGGTTTGATCGCGGGAGGGCCTCGATTGATGGTCTAGCGGTCGGCGCCGGTACCGGGCGCCGATCCACGGACTCACTCCACGGTGAACAATTCCACACCCCGCTCGTCGATGAGCTCCAGGGCGCGGCCCCCACCTCGGGCGACGCAGGTGAGAGGATCCTCTGCGATCACCACCGGCAGCCCGGTCTCTTCCTCGACCAGCCGATCGATGTCGCGCAGCAGGGCGCCGCCGCCGGTCAGGACGATGCCGCGCTCGGCCACATCAGCGCCGAGCTCGGGCGGGGTCTGCTCCAGGGCGGTCTTGACGGCCCCGACGATACCGGAGAGGGGCTCCTGCAGCGCCTCCAGGATCTCGTTGCTGTTCAGGGTGAAGCTGCGGGGCACGCCCTCGGCGAGATTGCGGCCCTTGACCTCGATCTCCCGGACTTCGTTGCCGGGAAACGCCGAGCCGATCTCTTTCTTGATGCGCTCGGCTGTTGCCTCCCCGATCAGCGTGCCGTAGTTGCGCCGCACGTAGCTGATGATCGCCTCGTCGAACTTGTCGCCGCCGATCCGAACCGAGTTGGCGTAGACGATGCCGTTGAGCGAGATGATCGCGACCTCGGACGTGCCGCCGCCGACGTCGAGCACCATCGAGCCCCGGGGCTCGTCCACGGGCAGGCCCGCGCCGATTGCCGCGGACATGGGCTCCTCGATCAGATAGACCTCCCGCGCCCCGGCACCGAGCGCCGACTCCTTGATCGCGCGGCGCTCAACCTGGGTCGAGCCGCAGGGCACGCAGACCAGCACCCGCGGACTGGGGCGCAGAATCTTCGACTCGTGCACCTTGTGGATGAAGTACTGCAGCATCTTCTCCGTGACGGTGAAGTCGGCGATCACGCCCTCCTTCATCGGGCGGATGGCCGTGATGTTGCTGGGCGTTCGACCGAGCATCTGCTTGGCTTCTTCGCCCACCGCGACCACGGATTTGTTGCCGCCCGGGCCCCGATCGTGTCGGATCGCAACCACCGAGGGCTCGCTCAGCACTATGCCCTGGCCGCGGGCGTAGATGAGGGTGTTGGCCGTCCCGAGGTCTATGGACAGGTCGTTGGAGAACAGACCCCGAATGCGTCTTAGCAACATATAGCCAGTACTTCCGATGGGTTGAAGGGTGGTATGGAACCGGACCCGGGCGTCTCCGCACGCCGGCGGCGGCGGGGAGGGCGTAATCTAGCAACGGCCGGAGGCGACGGCAAGAAAGCAGGTCGCACAATACGCCAGCTTGCCGGCGATATGTGGCCTGCACTCCCGTTGGGATCTGTGGTAATTTGACGGCCTTTTTCGGTTTGGATCAAGTCGAGCACGAGGCAGCCATGTACCTGGAGCGCGCGGACGTCGAGAAGATCGCCCATCTGGCCCGGCTGGCGGTGAGTGAAGCCGAGCTGGACGGCGTGGCGCGGGACCTGTCCAACATTCTCGCGTTGGTCGAGCAGATGAACGCGGTCGACACCCGCGGCGTCGCCCCCATGGCCCACCCCCTGCACATGCCCCAGCGGCTGCGTCCCGATGTGGTGTCCGAGTCGGACCAGCGCACGAAGTTCCAGTCCGTGGCGCCTCTCACGGAGGTGGGGCTCTATCTGGTCCCCAAGGTGATCGAGTGATCGGGCTCATGCTCGAAAAGGCTCTCACCGTGCGTCGGGCCCGCGCAAGGTAACCCCATGTCTTTGCACGAGAAAAGTATCGCCGAGCTGGGCGCCGGTCTGCGCAGCCGCGCGTTTTCCAGCGTGGAGCTGGTCGGACATTTCCTGGAGCGCATCGAGCGCCTGAGCCCGGCGCTGAACGCCTTCATCAGCCGAACGGGCGAGCAGGCCCTGCAGGAGGCGGCGAGGGCCGACCAGAGCATCCGCGCTGGGGACGCCGGCCCCCTGGTGGGAATCCCGATCGCCCACAAGGACATCTTTTGCACCGACGGGGTGAGGACGAGCTGCGGCTCGCGCATGCTCGATAGCTTCGTCGCCCCCTACGATGCCACGGTGGTCGCGCGGCTCAAGGCGGCCGGTGCGGTCTGTCTCGGCAAGACGAACATGGATGAGTTTGCCATGGGGTCGTCCAACGAGACCAGCTGGTACGGCCCGGTACGCAATCCCTGGGACTTGCAGCGCGTCCCGGGTGGCTCCTCCGGAGGCTCGGCGGCGGCGGTGGCGGCGCGCCTGGCCGTGGCGGCTACCGGCACCGACACTGGCGGGTCCATACGCCAGCCCGCCGCCCTCACCGGCATCACCGGTCTGAAGCCCACCTACGGTCGTGTATCGCGGTACGGCATGATCGCGTTCGCATCGAGCCTGGATCAGGGCGGCCCGATGACTCGCAGTGCCGCCGATGCAGCAGCGATCCTGCAAGTCATCGCCGGCTTCGATGCCCGGGACTCCACGAGCGCACAGGAGCCGGTGCCTGATTACGACGCGGCGCTGGACGCAGACATCCGGGGGCTGCGAATCGGGCTGCCCAAGGAGTACTTCGAGGAAGGCCTGGCGGCGCCCGTGGCCCGCTCCATCGAGGCCGCAATCGACGCCTACCGGCGTCTCGGTGCCGAGCCGGTGGAGGTCAGCCTGCCCAATGCCCGGCTCTCGGTGCCTGCGTACTATGTGGTGGCCCCGGCCGAGTGCTCATCGAACCTCGCGCGCTTCGACGGGGTTCGGTTCGGGCATAGATGCGCCGAGCCGAGCGACCTGGAAGATCTTTACAAGCGCTCCCGAGCGGAAGGCTTCGGGGCCGAGGTCAAGAGGCGCATCCTGATCGGGACCTATGCGCTTTCCGCGGGCTACTACGATGCCTATTACCTGAAGGCTCAGCAGATCCGCCAGCTCATCTCGGACGATTTTCGCCGCGCCTTCGAGCAGGTGGACGTGATCGCGGGGCCCACTTCTCCGACCACGGCGTTCGGCCTCGGTGAGAAGGCAGACGATCCCGTCACGATGTACCTGAACGACATCTATACGATAGCGGCCAATCTGGCGGGGCTTCCGGCGATGTCGGTCCCCGCGCCGATGGCGGAGGGCCTGCCGGTCGGGTTGCAGATCGTCGGCGACTACTTCGCCGAGGCGAAGCTGCTCAACGTGGCCCACAAGCTCCAGCAGGCCACCGACTGGCACCGCGCGGCGCCGGCGATGGCCGGGTGAGCGCAGGGCTCAAAGGTAAGAGAGCATGGACTGGGAAACCGTAATCGGGCTGGAGATCCATGCCCAGCTCGCGACGTGCTCCAAGATCTTCTCCGGGGCCTCGACCGCCTTCGGCGCGCCTCCGAATACCCAGGCCTGCGCGGTCGACCTCGGGCTGCCTGGGGTGCTGCCGGTTCTCAACGCAGACGTTGTTCGGATGGCGGTGCGCTTCGGCTGTGCGATCCGCGCCGAGATTGGCCACCGCTCGGTCTTTGCGCGCAAGAACTACTTCTATCCCGATCTGCCAAAGGGCTACCAGATCAGCCAGTACGAGCACCCTATCGTCGGGCGCGGCGAGGTCGAGATCTTGCTTGAGGACGGCGGGCGCAAGCTGATCGGGGTGACCCGGGCCCACCTCGAAGAGGACGCCGGCAAGTCCCTGCACGAGGATTTTCATGGGCTGACGGGTATAGACCTGAACCGGGCGGGCGTGCCACTGCTAGAGATCGTTTCCGAGCCCGACATGGGCTCCGCCCGCGAGGCCGTCGCTTATGCGCGCAAGATTCACCAGATCGTGCGTTACCTCGGGATCTGCGATGGCAACATGCAGGAAGGCTCCTTGCGGGTGGACGCCAATGTGTCGGTGCGGCCCAAGGGGCAGGAGCGCCTGGGAACCCGGACGGAGCTCAAGAACATCAACTCGTTTCGCTTCATGGAGCGCGCCATCAACTACGAGATCGATCGTCAGATCGACCTGATCGAGGGTGGCGGCACGGTGGTGCAGGAGACCCGGCTGTACGATCCGGACCGGGATGAGACCCGTTCCATGCGCTCCAAGGAAGAGGCCATGGATTACCGCTACTTCCCGGACCCCGACTTGCTGCCCCTGGAGATCGACAACGCCTTCGTCGGCGAGGTGCTGGCCGCGATGCCGGAGCTGCCCGACGCCAAGCGCGCCCGCTTCACCCAGGACTACGGCCTCGGTGACTACGACGCGGATCAGCTGACCGTCTCGAGGCCCTTGTCGGACTATTACGAGGCGGTCGTGGCGGCAGGAGGCGGCGCCAGCGCGGCCAAGCCGGCGGCCAACTGGGTGATGGGAGATCTGGCCGCGGCCCTGAACAAGGAGGGCCGGGAGATCGACGGCTCGCCGGTCTCCGCCGAGATGCTCGGTGGGCTGCTCAAGCGGCTCACCGACCAGACCATCTCGGGGAAGATCGCCAAACAGGTGTTCGAGTCGATGTGGAACGGCGAGGGCACGGCGGATGAGATCATCGAAGCTCGTGGCCTCAAGCAAATCACCGATAGCGGCGCGCTGGAGCGTGTCGTCGACGAAGTGCTCGCCGCCAACCCCGCCCAGGTGGAGAGCTACCGCCAGGCCGAAGAGCAGAAGCGCGGCAAGATGCTCGGTTTCTTCGTCGGGCAGATCATGAAGAAGACCCAGGGCAAGGCCAACCCCCAGCAGGTCAACGACCTGCTCAAGGAACGGCTGGGGGGCTGATCTCGGCCGTTCCCTTCTCGCCGGGCAGCCGTTGGCGCTTCGCCAGGCTGTGCGCGCTCCACAGGCCGATCTCGTCCTCCTGGTAGCGCTGCACGTACTGCGCATCGGCGGCTGCCGAGCGCAGCTGCGTGCTGAACCTCGAGACCACGTATCCGTCCGGGTGGGCGGCGATCCAGGCGCGCAGGGCCGGGGTGTCGTCGAGCTGCTCGATGGGTTGCCGCAGTCTGCCGAGGAACTGATAGTCGCCCTGGTAGCGTCCGTAGTGGGCGACGGGGTGCCCCGACTCCTGGAGGGCCGCGATGCGCCTGGCCAGCGGCGCCAGATCGAAGGCGCTGCGGTTGGCCCGGATCGGGCCCAGGTGCAGGACGGCGAGAGCCCCAAGGACGGACAGCCCCATGGGCCAGACCTGGGATCGGTAGGCGCGGGGACGATGCAGCAGCAGACCCGCGCCGATCAGGGCCAGGAGCACCCCCCACAACGGGGAGGAAGCGGTCACCCACTGTAGATCCGGTACCCGGTTCTGCAGCATCGGCGCCAGGGGGAAGGCGGCGGCCAGCACCAGCAGGAAGGCGGCCAGCGCCACCCGATCGCCCCGCGTGGGACGATCGTCCAGCTGTCCGAGACCGCGCGCGCTGAGGATGGCGAACGCGGGGAAGATTGGCAGCAGGTAGTGGACCTGTTTGCCGCTGATCAACGAGAAGGCGAGGAACGTCGGTGCCGCCCAGGCGATGCAGAATCGGCTGCCCTCGTCCAGCGGCAGGCGTCTCAGACCGCGCCAGGTCCCTCCCCACAGCAGCCAGGGGAACAGCAGGACCGGCAGGAGCGGGACGTACCACCAGATCGGACGCTGGTGGGCGAAGGACTCGACCATGCGGCCCGCCGTCTGGCCCCAGAAAATGCCGTCGGCATAGCCGGGCCCTCCCGCGAGCGCGGCGGGGATCGCCCAGGCCAGGGCGATCCCGGCGCCGCCCAGCAGGGCGAGCCCGGTGCGCAGATACCAACCCGGCCAACCGGTAGCGGGTCGGTCCTGGGTCCACCAAGGCGCGAGGACGGCGGCGGGCAGGATCAACAGCAGGATGACGGGACCCTTGTCGAGGACGCCGGCCCCGATGGCCAAGGCGATCGTCAGCCAGGGGCCGAATCGGCACCCCCCGTGCAGTGCCTGCCAAACCCCCTGTACGCCCAGCAGGGCGAAGAACGTCAGCGGCATATCGAACAGAGTTGCGGTGCCGTAGGCGGCCCAGGCCAGGGAGCCCGCGAGGATCGGCAGGACCAGCCCATGCCACTGCGCCTCGCCAGGCCAGATCTTTCGTGCCAGACCGAGGGTGAGGTACAGGTTCCCGAGGGCGAACAGGGGGCCCACAGCCCGCGGCCACCATTCGTTGACGCCGAACAGTGCCCAGCCCAGCTGCATCATCCAGAACAGCAGCGGAGGCTTGTGCGCGTATGGCTCGCCGTTGAGGAAGGGCACCAGCAGATTGCCGCGGTGCCACATCTCCCAGGCGACGCTCAGGTACCGGGTCTCGTCGACCGGGGTGAGCGGTCGGCAGGCCAGCGCCAAGGCCACCATGAGGGCCCAGGCCAGGCTGATCAGAACGATCTCGGCGGTGCGTTGCGACATGGTGCTGGGGTCCATCGGCGGCTGCACAATGAGGAGCGAACGGTACCATGTCGTCAGGTCGTCTTGCGTTTCTCGGCCATCGCCACCGTGTACGTCTTGCCCTGCTTGACCTTCTCGTAGCTGCCGAATACTTCGCCGAATGCCCGCTGGATGAACTTGCGAAGACCGGTAATGGTGACCACCCAGATCCGGCCTCCCGGGCTCAGGCGGGCCAGGGCTTCATAGAAGTACAGATAGTACTGCTCTTTGTTGGTCTTCGCCGGAAGGTTGGAGACGATCAGGTCGAAGCGGCGCTCGCCGAGGTGGCTGAAGCCGTTGCTCAGCAGGACCTCGGCGTTGCGGATGCCATTGAGCTCGACGTTCCTGCGCGCGTACTCCACGGCCACGAAGTCCTTGTCGACCAGCACCGCATGGCCGTCGGGCGCCGCCGCGGCGATGGCGAGGCCGATCGGGCCGTAGCCGCAGCCTAGGTCCAAGGCGCGGTCGTGCGGCCCCCATTCCAGGTGGTCCAGCAGTAGCCGGGTGCCGTCGTCGATCGCCTTGGGGGAGAACAGGCCCCAGGTCGTCCGGAAGCTGAGCTCGCGGCCGAGCAGGCGGTCATGGACGACCATGTCCTCGCCCAGTCCTTCGAGCCAGGCGCGCGTGGAGGGATCGAGATCGGGCGGTAGCATGTTCAGCCTCTCAGTGCGCGGGTGGCGAATGCGCACAGTCGGACTCGTTGATCGACCCATGGAGACCCGCTTGCGGCCCCGCGAGACCGGGCCGCGAGCCTCCCAGCCACGCCGGCGGTCGGCATTCTCGGCCAGGGCCCCGGGCGGCTCAGAGCCCTGCGGCGCTTTCCTGTCGGACCCGGGCGCCCGGCTTGGTGGCACAGACAGGGCAGGTAGGGTCGTTCTTGAGTGTGAGTGTTCTCCAGCTCCCTTGTAGGGCATCGAACACCAGCAGGCGCCCGACGAGCGTCGTGCCCGCCCCGGTGATCCACTTGATTGCCTCCAGGGCCTGCAGGCTGCCAATTACTCCCACCAGGGGTGCGAGCACGCCGTTCTCGGAGCAGGTCTCCTCTGTAGCACCACCGGCACCATACAGGCACTGGTAGCAGGGCTCGCCGGGCCGGCCGCTGAACAGCGCCACCTGACCGTCCATGCGCACGGCCGCCCCGGAGATCAGCGGCGTCCCGTTCGCGGCGCAGGCGGTGTTGACGGCGAAGCGCGTCGGGAAGTTGTCGCTGCAGTCCATCACCAGATCTGCGGTGCTGACCCGCTCGTGCAACTCGTCGGCCGCGAGCCGACGGTCGACGGCGAGGATCCGGCACTCGGGATTCAGCGCTTGCAGGGTCTCCCGGGCAGACTCGACCTTGGCTCGACCGATGTCCGCGGTGCCGTGGATGATCTGGCGCTGCAGATTCGACAGATCGACGGTGTCGAAGTCCACCAGTGTGAGCTCGCCGATGCCGGCGGCGGCGAGATACATGGCGACTGGGGAGCCCAGACCACCCAAGCCGATTACCAGCACACGCGATGCCAGCAGGCGCTGCTGGCCCTCTATGCCGATCTGCGGAAGCAGGATCTGCCGCGCGTAGCGAAGGAGCTGCTCGTCTTGCACCGGCGAAGATCGTAGGGAGTGGCTGGAGCGCCGACAGTCAGGACGATCGCTTCCCCAGGATCAGAGGTAGCGGCGCCAGTGCTCCGGGCGGTGGTCGCGACAGCCGTGGTCGGTATGGCCGTAGCGCTCCGCGAAGATCTTCTGGGTGCAGTTCGACTCGCCCCGGGGACAGCCGAGATTGGCTCGAAGCGTCTCTTCCGTGTAGTAGTGCAGCCCCCGGATCAACCGGTACATCAGGCGGTTGTCGAGGTGAAATCCCTTCTCGCTGAGCATGGTCTCGATCTGCTCGCGGGTGACCTGCAGGAACGTCGTAGGTTACCTTGAGAAAGGTGGGAGAGGCGACCTGCAGGTGGTGTACGCCGGGTACCTGGGCGAGAAGCAAGGTCGCGCTGCGCGCCTGGTGCGGGTCGGGGTGCAGCTCGGCGAACGCGATCTCGCGATGCTTGATGAACTCGTTTTCCGGCGTGCTCATTCCCCCAATGCTAATGCGAGAAAACAAATATGCAAGGCCCGCCGGCGAAGCGTCCGACCAGCGGCTCAGGGGCCGCAACGGCCCTGGGTCACCCGCTCGTGCCCGCCCGCGTCTCGAAAGGTTTCCACGGCGACGCACCCATGGGCTTTGAGCAAGGCCCGTGCCCCCGGGCCCTGACGATGTCCGTGCTCGAGCAGCAGCCAACCGCCGCGTTTGAGGTGTCGACGGGCTCGGGCGGCGATATCTCTTAGCGCCTCTCGGCCGTCCGGGCCGGCGATCAGCGCCCGGCGCGGCTCCCTCGGCAGGTCGCCCCGACGCAGGTGGGAGTCCCGCGCTGCGATGTACGGCGGATTGCTGACGACGAGGTCGAGCCTTTCCCGGGGGCCGAGAGCGTCCCACCAGCTGCCTAGTCGGACCTCTAGGTTGCGCACCCCGATCCGCCGGAAGTTGCGCCTCGCCACCGCGAGGGCGGCAGCGGACAGATCGGTGGCCAGGACATGGACTCGGGGGCGCTCTCGCGCCAGGGCAGCCGCCACCGCCCCGGAGCCGGTCCCCAGATCGGCGATGCGCCAGTGCGCGGTTGGCGGTATCAGGGCGAGGGCCCGCTCGACCAGGAGCTCGGTCTCGGGGCGCGGGATCAGCGTATGGGGATTGACCTCGAGGGCCAGGGACCAGAAATCGCGGCGGGCGGTGACGTAGGCCATCGGCTCCCCGGCGCAACGCCGCTGCACCAGCGTTTCGAAGACCCGACGCTGCCCTTCGGCCAGGGTCCGCTCGGGCCAGGCGATCAGGTAGGTGCGTGGGCGTCCGAGCACGTGTGAGAGCAGCACCGCCGCCTCCAGGGCGGGCTCGGCCTGGGGCAACGCCGTCAAACGCGTTTGGGCCCGCTGCAGGGCCTTGCCGATGGTGAGGCTCAATGCTCGGTCTCGGCCAGCGTCGCGAGCTGCTCGGCCTGGTGCTCCTGGATCAGGGGCTCGATCAGCGGGTCGAGGCCGCCCTCGATCAGCTCGTCGAGCCGGTACAAGGTCAGGTTGATGCGGTGATCGGTTACGCGGTTCTGTGGAAAATTGTAGGTTCGGATCCGTTGCGAGCGATCGCCGCTTCCGACCTGGAGCTTGCGTGACAGAGCCTGGGCACTGGCCTGCTGGTCGCGAAGGCGCGCCAACAGCCGGGCACGCAGCAGCGACATGGCGCGGGCGCGGTTCTTGTGCTGGGAGCGCTCATCCTGGCATTCCACGACGATCCCGCTGGGCAGATGGGTGATGCGCACGGCGGAGTCAGTGACGTTGACATGCTGGCCGCCGGCCCCTGAGGAGCGAAAGGTGTCGACCCGCAGATCCGTCGGACCGATATCGACGTCGTCGATTTCTTCGGCCTCAGGCAGGATCGCTACGGTGCAGGCGGACGTGTGGATGCGCCCCTGGGACTCGGTCTGCGGGACCCTCTGGACCCGGTGAGTTCCGGCTTCGAATTTCAGGCGGGAGTAGACCCCGCGCCCGCTGATGCGGCAGATGATCTCTTTGTATCCGCCCTGCTCGCCGACGCTTTCGCTGAGGGTTTCGGAGCGCCAGCCGCGTACCTCGGCGAAGCGCAGATACATCCGTAGCAGATCCCCGGCGAAGAGCGCCGCCTCGGCCCCGCCGGTGCCGGCGCGGATCTCCAGAAACACATTTCGTTCGTCGTCCGGGTCCGGCGGCACGAGCAGGCGCTGCAGCTCGGGCTCGAGCAGGTCTCGGCGTTGCTCGGCCTCCGCCAGCGTATCCCGGGCCAGCTCGCGCATCTCCGGGTCGCCGAGCATTTCCCGGGCGCCGTCGATCTCGTGCTCGAGGACGCGAAACTCGCTGAACCGCTCCACGACGGGCTCGATCTGGGCATATTCCCGGCTGAGGCTCCGATACTGGCCCTGGTCGGCTTGCACTTCGGGCCGCGCCAGCAGCGCGGTGATCTCCGCGAAACGCTCGGAGATGCGCTCGAGCTTGCCGCGGATGGAAGCTTCCATCACGAGTGGGCGTTCTTGCCGAGCTCGAATAGCAGGTGCGCGGCCTCCAGCAGCTGGGCTTCTCCCTCGTAGCCTGCTTGTCGGATGCGCGCGCTCGGGGCGTGGAGCAGCTTGTTGGTCAGGGTGTGGGCGAGGTACTGGAGCACCTCCTCGGGCGGCTTGCCGCCGGCCAGCATGCGGTGGGCTCGCTCCAGAACCTCGTCGCGCAGTCGCTCGGCCTGGCTGCGGTAGCTCTGGATCATGCCGACCGCATCCAACGAGCGCAGCCAGCCCATGAACTCGATAGTCTGAAGCTCGATGATCTCCTCCGCCTGCAGGGCGGCATCCTGTCGCGAGCGTAGGTTCTCCTGGATGACCTCCTCCAAGTCGTCGACGGCGTACAGGTAGACGTCGTCGAGATCCCCGACCTCGGGCTCGATATCGCGGGGCACAGCTATGTCGACCATGAAGATCGGCTTGCGCCGACGCTTCTTCAGGGCGCTCTCCACGGCACCCTTGCCAAGCACCGGCAGGGGGCTCGCGGTGGAGGAGATGACGATATCGGCTTCGGGCAGGTGGTTCGGCAGCTCGGTCAGCGCTATCGCATAGCCGTCGAACTGTGCGGCCAGTTGGTGAGCACGCTCCACCGTCCGATTGGCTACGACCATCCGGCCGATGCCGTGCTGGTGCAGGTGACGCGCGGCCAGCTCCACCGTCTCCCCGGCCCCGATCAGCAGGGCCGTCTGGGTTGAGAGGTCGCTGAAGATCTGCCGGGCCAGACTGACGGCCGCAAACGCGACCGACACGGGGCTGTGGCCGATGGCCGTGTCGGTGCGCACCTGCTTGGCCACCGCGAAGCTGTGCTGAAACAGCCGACCAAGCAGCTTCTGGGCGGTACTGGCATCGTTGGCGCTCTGGTAGGCCGTCTTGACCTGGCCCAGGATCTGAGGCTCACCGAGCACCATGGAGTCCAGGCCGCTGGCCACGCGCAGGAGGTGCCGGACCGCCTCCGATTCCTGATGCGCATACAGGTAAGGTAGGATCTCCTCATAGACCAGGCCGTGAAAGCTCGCGAGCCAACGGGCGATGTCGGTCGTTTCCGCGCCTGCCAAGGCGCAGTAGATCTCGGTGCGGTTGCAGGTCGAGAGGATCGCCGCTTCGCGGACCCCTGCGACTTCGGCGACGCTGCTCAGCGCCTCGGCGGTGATGTTCCGGGCCGAAGGTCACCCGCTCGCGGATCGCAACCGGGGCAGTTTTGTGGTTAAGTCCGAGAACGAGCAGCGACATGGGCGAAAGTGTCTGGATACGAAGCGAAAGTTTCTGTTACCGTCCCATCGAATTCAAGTGCATACCGGGTCCCGGCCCGGAGCCGATCTTCCGGGCAGCCTCTCCGCCACGGGAACCGCACCCTGATTTTTCTTTATACTTATGCGATGTCGCTGCGGCCCCGCCCGGCGGCGGCCCTCATACCACGAAGGAATGCTCCCCCCGTGCTGCGTTTCACCGCTCTTCTGGCCGTGCTGCTGGTCCTCGCGGGTTGCGGCGAGATGGCTCGCCGCCCTCAGCCGGCGACGCCGACCAAGAAGCCGGCTGCGCTGCCTTTCCCCGAGCCCAAGGCGAAGACCACCGAGCTCTCGACGGATGTTCTCTTCAGCTTCATGGTGGCCGAGATCGCCGTTCAGCGCTCGGATTTCCGGACTGCCTATACCCATTACCTCGAGGTTGCCCGCAGTGCCGGAATAGCCTATGCGGCCGAGCGGGCGACGCGCATCGCGGTGCTTCTGAAGGACGCCGGCAAGACCCGCGAGGCGGTGGCCCTTTGGATCCAGCTCGCGCCCAACGACTCCGAGGCCCGCCGGTATGCTGCCATGCGCTACCTCGCCGACGGCCAGGTCGGTCAGGCGATGGACCAGCTGCGCGCCATGATACGGATCGCCGCGGCCAAGGGCGAGGAGGGTTTTCTGGACGCCGCCGAGCTGCTGGGCCGGGAGAGCGACAAGGAGAAGGCCCTGGGCCTGATGCGCACGCTGGTCGCGCAGGACAAGGACGACCCGGACGCCCGCTATGCGCTGGTCATCCTGGCGCTTTCGGCGGGGCATCTGGATGAGGCCGAAGCGAATGCCCGGAAATTGCTCGAGCAGCGCCCGGATTGGCAACACGTGCGGGTGCTCCTCAGCCGCATCCTGATCCAGCGGGGCGACAAGCAGGGGGCCGCGACCCTGCTGAGCGCCGGGGTGCAGCGCTATCCCGACGACCGGCTCCTGCGGACCGCCTATGCGCAGATCCTGGTCGAGATCGAGCGCTTGCCCGAGGCCTATGAGCAATTTCTGGTCCTCCTGCAGAAGCAGCCTGACAGCGAGGAGCTCCATTTTGCCGTCGGCGTCCTCGCCGTCGAGCTCGATAAGCCGGCCGAGGCACGCAAGGATCTGCAATGGCTTTACGAGCACGGTAAGCGGGAGTCGGAGTCGGCGCTGTTTCTCGGGCGTCTCGAGCAGAAGCAGGGAAATGCCAAAGCGGCGATGGAATGGTACCGGCGGGTCGAGGGTGAGCAGTATCGCACCGAGGCGCGTGTGCTGCTTGCGAACTTGCTGGCCCAAGGCGGAAAGTTGGCTGAGGCTCGTGAGGTGTTGCGTCAGCTGCGGGTCTCCGCGCCCGAGCAGGCGGTGGCCGTGTACCTCGAGGAGGCGGATCTGCTCAAGAAGTACGGAACGTCGAGCCAGGTCTGGGACCTGTACTCTGAAGCGCTGGCGGAGAACCCCGGCAATGCCGATCTGCTCTACTCGCGGGCGATCTACGCCGTCGGTCAGAATCGGCTCGATATCCTGGAGCGGGATCTCAAGGCCATTATCGCGAAAGATCCCAAGCATACCGATGCGTTGAACGCCCTGGGCTACACGCTGGCCGATCAGACGGACCGCTATGCGGAGGCACTGGGCTACATCCAGCGGGCACTGGCCCTCAAGCCCGACAATCCGGCGATCCTGGACAGCATGGGATGGGTGCTCTATCGGCTTGGCCGCATGGAAGAGGCAATCGGCTACCTCAAGAAGGCCTTGGCGGCGGGCTTCGACGGGGAGATCGCTGCGCACCTCGGCGAGGTCCTCTGGGCCGCGGGCCACAAGGACCAGGCACGCAAAGTCTGGAGGGATGGCCTGGCACAGGATCCGGAGAACAAGTACATCCGCAGTACCATGCAGCGCATGGAGTGAGTCGCGTTGGCCCTGGTCCTGCACTCTGTCGCCCGATGGGGACGGCCGCTGCTGGTGGGGGCAGCCGCCCTGCTGCTGGTCGCCTCCTGTGCCTCCTTGCGTGCGCCTACGTTGAGGGGGGTTCTGCCGAGTGCCTCCGAAGTGCCCCGAGTCTGGACTCTCGACGGGCGTATCGGGGTCAAGGTCGACAGCAAAGGCTGGAGCGCCAGCCTGCGCTGGAGCCAGAACCGAGAAGACTTCAGCGCGCACTTCAGCGGACCTTTCGGGCGGGGCGCGGTCGAGGTCCGGCAGCGCGACGGCAAGCTCTGGATGCGGGACCCGGAGGGGCGGGAGCACCGCGGTGCCGATCTTCAGCAGTGGGCCCAACAGCAATTCGGGGCCGAGCTGCCGGTCGGCGAGCTTTCCTACTGGCTCGTTGGGATCGCCGAGCCCGGTCGTCCCGCTGGCGTGGTGCGCGGAGAGGCCGGGCGCCCGCTGCGCCTCGAGCAAGACGGGTGGCAGGTGCGCTTCCTGGACTGGACGGATCTGGGTCGGTGGGTGGTGCCCCGGCGTCTGGTCCTGAGCCGCGCGGATGTGGAGGTCAAGGTGGTGGTTGATCACTGGGCCGAAGGGAATGATTCCCGGGGCCCCCACTGAGGTCGGGGACCGGTGGTGGCCGGCGCCCGCCAAGCTCAACCTGATGCTGCGGATCGTCGGACGCCGCGCCGACGGATACCATCTGCTGCAGACGGTATTTCAGTTCGTCGACTGTGCGGACCGGCTGTCTTTCTCGGTACGTCGGGATGGCAGGGTGGGCAGGGTACGCCCCCTGGCAGGAGTGGCCGAAGAGGCCGATCTGGTCGTGCGTGCCGCGCGCCTGCTGCAGCAGCATACCGGGTGTCCCCTCGGCGTCGACATCGACCTGGACAAGCGATTGCCCATGGGGGCAGGGCTTGGGGGCGGGAGCTCCGACGCCGCGACGACTCTCGCGGTGTTGAATAGGCTCTGGGGGACCGGGGTGTCCGATGATCGGCTGGCCAGCCTGGGGCTGGTCCTCGGGGCCGACGTACCTATCTTTCTGTTCGGACGCGCTGCGTGGGCAGAAGGGGTCGGCGAAGACCTGAGGCCGATGGTGCTTCCGGAGCCTTGGTACCTGGTCGTGATCCCTCCGGTCGAGGTCTCCACCGGCGCCGTGTTTGCGGACCCGGAATTGACACGCGATTCGCCCCCACTCAAAATATCTGACTTTCTTGCGGGGGCTGGGGGCAACGACTGTCTGGCGGTGGTGCGTCGGCGACACCCTGCGGTCGCGGAGGTACTGGACTGGCTTGGAGGCCATGCCAAAGCCAGGCTGACCGGCACCGGAGGGGCGGTGTTTGCGGCCTTCGACGTTCCGGAGCCGGCGCGTGGGCTGCTGGCCCAGCTGCCGAAAAAGTGGCGCGGCTTTCTGGCCCGCGGGCTGAATCGATCTCCCTTGCTGGCGATGCTCCAGGGGGCAAGCGGCTAGAGCGCGCTTTCTCCGGGAATGGCTGAATCCCTCGCGAGCAAACACTCGGGGCCAAAGATCATCGGGGCGTCGCCAAGCGGTTAAGGCACTGGACTTTGACTCTAGCATGTGTAGGTTCGCAGGGGCGAGGGCAGGATGCCCGAGTCATCCTACCGCGGGGCGGTAGGATTCGGGTTTTGCAGACGAGTGGGGCGTCGCCAAGCGGTTAAGGCACTGGACTTTGACTCCAGCATGCGTAGGTTCGAATCCTACCGCCCCAGCCAACCGCCCCAGTCTTCTGCCCGGGACCGCGCCACCCTGGCAGGGCTCTAGGCAATCCGGGCCAGGCGCCCCGAACAGATACGATCGAGTAGACGCAGCGGAGGTTATCCGTGTCGGCCGCCAGCCCCATGACCGTGTTTTCGGGTAACGCGAACCCGGAGCTCACCGCAGAGATTGCCGCCCGGCTGAATCTTCCGCTCGGCAAGGCCGTCGTCGGTCAGTTCAGCGATGGCGAGGTGATGGTCGAGATTCAGGACAACGTGCGCGGGCGCGATGTCTTCGTCGTGCAGCCCACGTCGGCGCCGACCAACGATCATCTGATGGAAATGCTGGTGATGATCGACGCGATGCGTTGGTCCTCGGCGCAACGGATCACCGCCGTGATCCCGTATTTCGGCTATGCCCGTCAGGATCGTCGACCGCGCTCGGCCAGGGTGCCGATCACGGCCCGCCTGGTGGCCAAGATGATTGCCATGGCCGGTGCGGACCGCGTGCTCACGGTGGATCTGCACTCGGACCAGATCCAGGGGTTCTTCGACATCCCGGTCGATAACGTCTACGCCTCCCCGGTACTGCTCGGCGACGTTTGGCGCCAGAAGTACCCGAATCTGATGGTGGTGTCGCCGGACGTGGGGGGGGTTGTTCGGGCCCGGGCCTTGGCCAAGCGTCTGGACGATGCTGATCTGGCAATCATCGACAAGCGTCGTCCGCGGGCGAACGAGGCGCGGGTGATGCACATCATCGGTGAGGTCGAAGGGCGCAGCTGCGTGATCATCGACGACCTGGTGGATACCGCCGGGACGCTGTGCCAGGCGGCGAAGGCCTTGAAGGAGAACGGCGCGGCGCGGGTTGTCGCTTACTGTACCCATCCGGTGCTCTCGGGGGCGGCCGTCACCAACATCAACCGGTCGATGCTCGACGAGCTGGTGGTGACCAACACCATCCCCCTGTGGCCGGAGGCGCGCGCTTGCGCGAAGATTCGCCAGCTCAGTATCGCCGAGCTGCTGGCCGAGACGCTGCGCCGGATCAGCAATGACGAGTCGGTGAGCTCTTTGTTCGTGGATTGACTAGATCGGCCTTGGGGCCGACCTTCAACGGATGCCGTGCCGCCCTGGTGCGGCGTCGAGGTGCTCCGCACTGGACCTGGTCGCGGGTCCTTCGGGGCTGTTCTTTTTGCTCGATGGAGACTGACATGCAAGAGACATTCGAGATAGTCGGGCAGGCGCGCACGGACACGGGGAAGGGTGCGAGCCGCCGCCTGCGCCGTGCGGGTCTGGTGCCCGGGATTGTTTATGGGGCGCACAAAGATCCAGCCATGATCGCGCTGGTTCACACCGATCTTGCCCAGCATCTGGAGCACGAGTCGTTTTACTCCCATGTGCTCGATCTGAAGGTTGAGGCCGGCAGCGAGCGGGTCGTGGTCAAGGATCTGCAGCGCCACCCCAGCAAGCCGTTCGTGCTGCATATCGATTTCCAGCGCGTCGCCGAGGATGAGAAGCTGCGGATGCACGTGCCCCTGCATTTCGTCGGTGAGGCGATCGCTCCGGGGATCAAGCTTGGCGGCGGCATGTTCAGCCACTTGCACGCTGACGTTGAGATCAACTGTCTGCCCCGCAATCTGCCCGAGTTCATCGAGGTCGATGTTTCGGCGATGCAGGTTGGCGATACGCTACATCTGTCCGACCTCAAACTGCCCGAAGGGGTCGAGATCCCGGCCCTCGCTCAGGGACCGGAGCACGATCTTCCGGTGGTAGCGCTCCTGGCCAAGCATGGCGGAGCAGGTGCCGAGGAAGCGGTGGAGGGCGGCGAGCCTGGTGAGACAGGCCCTGGCGCCTGAGTCGCCGCGCCCGGGGGCGGGGAGCGATCAGGTCGCTCCCTCCCCGCAGCTGACTCTCTCTGCCTCCTGTCGCTCGTGCCCGGCCGATGACCCTGGAGACCCCAGTCCGCGTCGTGGTGGGACTGGGCAATCCGGGAGCCCGGTACGAGGGCACGCGTCACAATGTGGGGTTCTGGCTTGCCGACGAGCTCGCCCGGGCTTTCGGCGGAAGCTTCCGTCCCGCGCCGCGTTTTTTCGGCGACCTGTCCCGTATCCGTGTCGACGGACGCGATTGCTGGCTGCTCAAGCCGACGACCTACATGAACCGCAGCGGCCAGAGCGTGTCAGCCTTCGCGGGCTACTACGGCATAGCCCCCGAGGAGCTGTTGGTGGTACACGACGAGCTGGATCTCGAGCCCGGGGTCGTGCGGCTCAAGCGCGGCGGTGGCCATGCAGGGCATAATGGCCTGCGCGATCTCTTGAACGCCCTCGGGCGGCCGGATTTCCTGCGTCTTCGCGTCGGCATCGGCCATCCGGGCGATAAGAATGCGGTGGTCGATTACGTTCTCGGGCGACCCTCCAGGGACGATGAGACCAGCGTCCGTGCGGCGCTGGCCCGTGCGGCGGGTCTCTTGCCTTTGATCCTGGACGGCCAGCACCAGCGGGTGATGAACAGCCTTCACGCGGCGCGCTGAGCACGCGATGAAAAAGGCCGCCCGAGGGCGGCCTTTTGCGGCGGAGGCCTCAATGGCCCGCGGCGAAGGTTACCATTTCCAGGCCCAGCCCATTTCCAGGTCCCACTGATGCATCGTCAGCTTGACGCGCTCCGAGCCCAACCCGAAGGGGTTGCGGCCTTCCACTGAGTTGGGGAGGGCGTAGGTCAGGGCCAGGTTGATCTCGTTGTTCTCACCCAGCTTGCGGGTCAGACCGGCGGTCACGTGCTCCTCAATCGTGGCCGGCGCCAGGATGTTGAACACCACGTCCCGGCTCGGGATCGGCTGCTTGCCGTAGCTGAAGCCCAGGCGGGCGGTGGTGCGGTCGCTGTACTCCCACTGCCACCCGGCCTTGTACACGACCATGTCGCTCCAGCCGAACCCGGCACCGTTGCTGCCGCCCAGGAAGCAGCTGTTGCCCTGCAGGGCGAGCTTGCCCAGCAGGCAGCCGATCAGCGTGTCGGTGCTCGGATTGCCGATGGCTTTCACATCGCTGTAGAAGATGTCCTGAACGTCGAAGGTGAAGGTGTGCCCCGCCACGGGCTTATATGCGAGGCCGACATTCACGGTGGCGGGGATGTCCAGGTCGCCGTTGTTGGCGAACAAGTCGTCGTACGAGGAGAACTTGCTCATGTACATCTTAGACTGGACGGCTGCGCCCAAGGATAGGGTGGGGCTGACGTTGGCCTGGATCCCGGCCTTGACGCCGCCGCCATAGGACCAGTCGTACCCGTTGTCATCCAGGCCGTTCACTACCCAGGGGTGGGGAAGGATACCGGGGGCGTCCCACGCGTCCGCGGTGAAGAGGCGGAAGCGGGTAAGACCCTTGGCGCGGAAGCGCTGCACCGCGAGGATCGGGCTGATCCCGACGGAGACATCGTCGGTCAGCTTCTGGGAGTAGGTCGGCTCGATGAACAGCTGCTCTAGGTCGATGTTGGCCCGGCCGTCCCCGAACGAGCCGCGTAGGGGCAGCAGATTGAACGGGACGATCGGGCGAACTTCGGAGCGATAGTCGGTATTCATCCCGCCATTTCCGAAGACATCGATCCCTACCGACCGGGTGTCGTCGAGCATCTTGTTGTAGCCGAAGCTCGGGATCAGGAACCAGTCCTTGCCGCTCTCCCGGGTGGTCAGCGAGGGCGCGAGCCCGGGGCCCAGGTCCCGCTCGCTCTCCCATTTGCGGCGCGGACTGAACACCGCCGCGCCCATGTCCATGCCGTTGCCGACGAACACCATGCCTGCGGGGTTGGTCGCAGCCGCCATCGTGTCTTGGGGCAGGGCGGTGGTTGCCCCGGCCATGCCTTTGCTCTTGGTACCGTAGGCATCACTGAACATGCCGTTGGTCGCGAAGGCGCTCGGTGCGACCAGGGTCGCCACGATTGCGGTTGCCATCAGGTGCTTTTTTTGCAACATGGTGAAGATCCTCCAGAATTTTGGAAGGTCCCGAGAGCGCGCCCTCCTCGGTGTCGTCGTCCTACGCTTTCGGGGCCGGTTTGTTGTTCGTCGGCGCGATTGTTATATTTTTGCAACATTTCGATGTTGGCGCGATCATGGACGATGCGTGCCTGGCTGTCAAGGGGCTCTGCGCAAAGGATGGGCTGATTGCGGGAAATTCTCACCGATTGATGCTTTGCCGCCACAGTCGTCGGTATCGGTCGATCAGCGCGCGGGGTGCTGAGGTGTCCTGCCGACGGAGTAATAGGAAATGCCTGCGGCGGTTACGATGGCCGGATCGTAGAGGTTGCGCCCGTCGAAGATCACCGGCTCGTTCAACGATTGCTTGATCAGCGCGAAGTCGGGGCTGCGAAACGCGGCCCATTCGGTTGCGATGATCAGCCCATCGGCGCCCGAAAGGGCCTCGTCCGCCTCCTCACACAGCTTGAGGTCGGTGCGCTCGCCGTAGATGCGCCGGGCCTCCTCCGAGGCGACCGGATCGAAAGCGCGGACGCCGGCTCCGGCCTCCCAAAGGGCCTCCATGAGGGTGCGGCTGGAGGCCTCGCGCATGTCATCGGTGTTGGGCTTGAAGGACAGGCCCCAGAGTGCGAAGGTCCGACCGGTCAGGTTGTCGCCGAAGTGTTGCCTGATCTTGTCGAACAGTATGCGCTTTTGGCGGTGGTTCACCGCTTCGACGGCGGTAAGGATCTGGGGGGTGCAGCCGGCTGCCAGGGCGGTCTTCTCGAGGGCCCGGACATCCTTCGGGAAGCAGGACCCTCCGTATCCGCAGCCGGGATAGATGAACTGGTAGCCTATGCGCGGGTCGGAGCCGATACCGACGCGGACCCGTTCGATGTTCGCCCCGACCGCCTCTGCAATGTTCGCGAGCTCGTTCATGAAGCTGATCTTGGTCGCGAGCATGGCGTTGGCCGCGTACTTGGTCAGCTCCGCCGAGCGCACGTCCATCGTGATCAGACGGTCGTGATTGCGGTTGAAGGGCGTGTAGAGCACTCGCAATAGCTCGCTGGTGCGCGGGTTGTCCGTTCCGATCACGATGCGGTCCGGCCGCATGAAATCATCCACTGCGGCCCCTTCTTTCAGGAACTCGGGGTTGGAAACGACGTCGAATTCAACCTGAGAGCCCCTTGCGGCGAGGGTTTCCCGAACGGTCGTCGCGACCTTGTCGGCAGTGCCTACCGGCACCGTCGACTTGTTCACGACGATGCGGTAATCGCTCATATGCCCGCCGATAGATCGGGCCACGGCCAGGACGTGCTGGAGGTCGGCTGAGCCGTCCTCGTCCGGGGGGGTGCCCACGGCGATGAACTGAAACAGGCCGTGCTCGACGCCGACATGGGCCTCGGTCGTGAAGTGCAATCGCCCCGCTTCCTGGTTTCGGGCAACCAGCTCCTCGAGGCCGGGCTCATATATAGGAATGCCGCCGTTGTTGAGCAGCTGGATCTTCGCCGGGTCCACGTCGACGCAGACCACCTGGTTACCGACCTCTGCCAGGCAGGCGCCCGTGACAAGCCCGACGTAACCGCTACCGAAGATCGTGACCTTCATCCTGTAACTCCCCCTGTAACCGATGCGAGGCGGGCGATGATCGATCAGGAATATGACTGACCCGCGACTGCCTCGCGCGAGGGTGCCGATGCTACCAGAAACCGGCATCCAGGATGAGTCTGCGGTGCCAAAAACCGGTTGACACTCCCTGGGTGGTCCGACAGAATATTGCGCTTCCCCGGGAGGGGTTCCCGAGCGGCCAAAGGGATCAGACTGTAAATCTGACGGCTCAGCCTTCGGAGGTTCGAATCCTCCCCCCTCCACCAGAATCGGGAGTGGCAGCGTGGGCGGTAAGGAGAGCGCGCCAGGCATCTTCCCCGGTCCCGACAGGGGGGAGGATGAGAACCGAGAGAGGTTCGACCGATTCGCCGGGAGCGAATCGGCACGCGGCCGCAGGCCGCGCGCGGAGGGCGGAGGGCAGGATGCCCGGAGTAATCCTCCCCCCTCCACCAGAATCGGGAGTGGCAGCGTGGGCGGTAAGGAGAGCGCGCCAGGCATCTTCCCCGGTCCCGACAGGGGGGGAGGATGAGAACCGAGAGAGGTTCGACCGATTCGCCGGGAGCGAATCGGCACGCGGCCGCAGGCCGCGCCCGGAGGGCAGGGGTCTTTGCGCCTCCTCCGAAGTGAGTCGTGCGTCTGGCGGCGGAGCGCCTCGGGGCGCGGTTGATCGGCTTCAGCCGGGCGGGCGGGGCAGGATTCTTCATCGTCCGTCCCGGCGTCGCGGGTCCCGAGTCATCGCGGGTGTAGTTCAACGGTAGAACCTCAGCCTTCCAAGCTGATGGCGTGGGTTCGACTCCCATCACCCGCTCCAGGTACGCCCTGACGCTGCGACCTGCGGCTGTTCGGGGCGGTCGGGTGCTGTGTCTCCGCGGCCACCGGTAGTTTTGACAGGCGGTCCTGCCGGGGTCGGGGCTGCTTGAGTAGGTTAAGGCGCGCCCAGGTAGCTCAGTTGGTAGAGCACACCCTTGGTAAGGGTGAGGTCAGCGGTTCAAATCCGCTTCTGGGCTCCATATTCAGACGTTCTGTTGCGAGGGACAGGGGCGCGGTAAGCGCCCGGATTTCGGTTTCAGATCTCAGCGAAACACCCTTCCGGAGAGTACCCGATGTCGAAAGCAAAATTCGAGCGCACGAAGCCGCACGTGAACGTGGGGACGATTGGTCACGTGGACCATGGGAAGACGACCCTGACGGCGGCGATCACGGTGGTGCAGTCGAAGAAGTTTGGTGGAGAGGCGAGGGCCTATGACCAGATCGACAACGCACCGGAGGAGCGTGAGCGCGGGATTACGATCGCCACGGCGCACGTGGAGTACGAATCGGATAAGCGTCACTACGCGCATGTGGACTGCCCGGGCCATGCCGACTACGTGAAGAACATGATCACGGGAGCGGCGCAGATGGACGGAGCGATCCTGGTGGTGAGTGCGGCGGATGGTCCGATGCCGCAGACGCGCGAGCACATTTTGCTGGCGCGCCAGGTGGGTGTGCCCTATATCGTGGTGTACATGAACAAGGCGGACATGGTGGACGATGCCGAGCTGCTGGAGCTGGTGGAGATGGAGGTCCGCGAGCTCTTGTCGAGCTACGATTTTCCGGGCGATGACACCCCGATCGTGATCGGCTCGGCGCTGAAGGCGCTGGAGGGGGACACCTCCGAGATCGGCGTACCCTCGATCGAGAGGCTGGTGGCGGCGCTGGACGCCTACATTCCGGAGCCCAAGCGCGACATCGAGAAGCCGTTCCTGATGCCGATCGAGGATGTGTTCTCGATCTCGGGCCGCGGCACGGTGGTGACCGGGCGCGTGGATCGCGGCAAGGTCAAGGTGGGTGAGGAAGTGGAGATCGTGGGGATCAAGGACACGATCAAGACCACCTGCACGGGTGTTGAGATGTTCCGCAAGCTGCTCGACGAAGGGGTGGCGGGGGACAACATCGGGGTGCTGCTGCGCGGGACCAAGCGCGACGAGGTGGAGCGCGGTCAGGTGCTGGCCAAGCCCGGAACGATCACGCCGCACACGCACTTCGAGTGCGAGGTGTACGTGCTGAGCAAGGAGGAGGGCGGTCGTCACACGCCGTTCTTCAACGGGTATCGCCCGCAGTTTTACTTTCGCACCACGGACGTGACCGGTGCCTGTGATTTGCCCGAAGGGGTGGAGATGGTGATGCCGGGGGACAACGTGAAGATGGTGGTGAAGCTGATTGCGCCGATCGCGATGGAGGAAGGGCTGCGCTTTGCGATTCGCGAAGGCGGCCGTACCGTCGGCGCCGGCGTGGTCTCCAAGGTCATCGAGTAATCAGCGCGTCGGTATCGACGAGGTAGCAGGAGCGGCTCCACCCGCAGCAGATCGCGGACTGGGGCTGCTCTAACAATTCATAGGCCAGTAGCTCAATTGGCAGAGCAGCGGTCTCCAAAACCGCAGGTTGGGGGTTCGAGTCCCTCCTGGCCTGCCATTTCCATAGAGTATCCGAGCGCTTTTTTCATGAACGCGAAGGCTGAGGTTCCGAGCTCCAGCATGGATGCGGCGAAGCTGGTGGTCGCCGCGCTGCTCCTCGTCGCCGGTATTTACGGCTTCTATTATTTCGAGGAGCACTCGATTCTCCTGCGGGTGCTGGGGCTGTTGGTCGTGCTCGGCTCGGCCACTGCGATCGCCCTGCAGAGCACCCCGGGTCGCAGCCTCTGGCGCTTTGGTGTTGATGCCAGGACAGAATTGCGCAAGGTGGTCTGGCCGTCGCGTCAGGAGGCCATCCAGACGACCCTCGTGGTGATGGGGCTCGTGGTGCTGATGGGGATCTTTATGTGGGTGGTGGACTGGGTGCTGTTCGCGGTGGTGAAGGCTCTCATCGGGCACGGAGGTTGACGCTCACCATGCACTGGTATGTCGTACACGCGTATTCCGGCTTCGAGAACCAGGTCAAGAAGTCCTTGCTGGAGCGCATCAGGCGTGCCGGCATGGAGTCGCTGTTCGGCCAGATTCTCGTGCCCACCGAGGAAGTGGTGGAGATGCGCGGCGGCCAGCAGCGCAAGAGCGAGCGCAAGTTCTTCCCGGGCTACGTGCTGGTGCAGATGGAGATGACCGACGACACCTGGCACCTGGTCAAGGATGTCCCCAGGGTGCTGGGCTTCATCGGCGGTCGCGGCGACAAGCCGGCCCCGATCTCGGACAAGGAGGCGGCGGCGATTCTCCAGCGGGTGGAGGAAGGCGCCGAGAAGCCGCGTCCCAAGGTCCTGTTCGAGCCCGGCGAGGTGGTGCGGGTCATCGACGGGCCGTTCAACGATTTCAACGGCGTGGTCGAGGACGTCGACTACGAGAAGAGCCGCCTGAAGGTCTCGGTCCTGATCTTCGGCCGCTCCACCCCCGTTGACCTGGAGTTCAGCCAGGTCGAGAAGGGGTGAGGAGGGATCGAATGTCCAGTGGACATTCGCAGCCCGACGAACGACCGGCAGGGATGCCGGGCTGGATCGTGCCTACATGGACGTAACGGGCACCGGCCCTGAACCGCGGCGCGACGAACGACCGGCAGGGATGCCGGGCTGGATCGTGCCTACATGGACGTAACGGGCACCGGCCCTGAACCGCGGCGCCGCGAACGACCGGCAGGGATGCCGGGCTGGATCGTGCCTACATGGACGTAACGGGCACCGGCCCTGAACCGTGGCGCCGCGAACGACCGGCAGGGATGCCGGGCTGGATCGTGCCTACATGGACGTAACGGGCACCGGCCCTGAACCGTGGCGCCGCGAACGACCGGCAGGGATGCCGGGCTGGATCGTCGCTACAGGGATGTATGCGGGCACCGGCCCTGAGGGGAATCGCGCCGAGGCGGCGCTCCCACAGAGGGCTTGCGGCTGAGACCGGGGGCCTCTAAAGGAGTCGCGCCGGGGGCGGCGCTCCTACAGGGATGTATGCAGGCGCCGGCCCTGAGGGGAATCGCGCCGAGGCGGCTCTCCCACAAGGGGCTTGCGGCGGAGGCCGGGGGCCTGTAGAGGGATCGCGCCGAGGGCGGCGCTCCTAGAGGGAGGCTCGCGGCGAGCGCCGAGCCAGGTTTTTCAGCGGCATCTCAATGCCGCCATCGGGGAGCCCGGGTGAGAGTCCCGGGCGTTCGAACCCACACAGAGGTGCAACATGGCAAAGAAGATACAGGCTTACATCAAGCTGCAGGTCAAGGCCGGGGAGGCCAACCCTAGCCCACCCGTGGGGCCGGCGCTCGGTCAGCACGGCGTCAACATCATGGAGTTCTGCAAGGCGTTTAACGCCCGCACCCAGGAGCTCGAAAAGGGGCTTCCGACGCCTGTGGTGATCACGGTCTACAGCGACCGCAGCTTCACCTTTGTTACCAAGACGCCCCCCGCGTCGATCCTGCTGAAGAAGGCGGTGGGCATCAAGTCCGGCAGTGCTACGCCGAACACGAACAAGGTCGGCAAGGTCACCCGCCCCCAGCTCGAAGAGATCGCGAAGATCAAGATGCCCGACCTGACCGCCGCGGGCCTGGATGCGGCCGTGCGCTCCATCGCGGGCAGCGCCCGCAGCATGGGCCTGGATGTGGAGGGGGTCTGAGCCATGGCAAAGTTGACCAAGCGTGCGCGCGCGATTCGCGAGAAGCTGGATCGCTCGCGCCAGTACCCCGCCGAAGACGCCTTCGGGCTGTTGAAGGACCTGGCGTCGGTCAAGTTTCCCGAGTCGGTTGACGTCAGCGTCAACCTCGGCGTGGATCCCCGCAAGTCGGATCAGGTGGTGCGCGGGTCCACCGTGCTGCCCAATGGCACCGGCAAACAGGTTCGGGTGGCGGTGTTCACCCAGGGTGCGAACGCCGATGCTGCCCGCGAGGCCGGGGCCGACATCGTCGGCATGGAGGATCTGGCCGAGCAGGTGAAGGCGGGCAACCTGAATTTCGACGTTGTCATCGCCTCTCCGGACGCGATGCGGGTAGTCGGCCAGCTGGGGCAGATCCTCGGCCCGCGCGGCCTGATGCCCAACCCCAAGGTGGGTACGGTCACGCCGAATATCGCCCAGGCGGTCAATAATGCCAAGGCGGGACAGGTGCGCTACCGCACCGACAAGGGGGGGATCATCCATTGCCCGCTGGGTAAGGTGGACTTCGCTCCAAGCGCGCTCCGGGAGAATCTCGAGGCCTTGATCAACGACCTGAAGAAGGCCAAGCCCAGTGCGGCGAAAGGTGTCTACCTGAAGAAGATCACCGTGTCCACGACCATGGGTCCCGGTGTGGTGGTCGACCAGACGTCGCTGAGCGTTTGATGGTTTGGCCGGGGCGGTCTCGGCCGCCCCGGGGATAGACTTTGGGGCTCCGGCCTTTGGCCGGTGTACGTCAAAGACCGCAGGTGCGCCTTCGGGCGCTTAATTGCCTGCGCAGACGGTGCTCCTGAATCAGGGTGCGGTGTTGTCCTGATGACGGGCCCGTGAGCGAGACACCTCGGTGTCTCTGGTGCAACTGGGAGCGGGCAACCGCTCCTCCGTGATCAGGAGTTGAACGACTATGGCGCTGAACCTCGCTGAAAAGCAGGCCATCGTCGCCGAAGTCGCGGAAGTGGCGGCCAATGCCCATTCCGCCGTCGCCGCCGAGTACCGCGGGTTGACCGTCGAGGAGATGACCGAGTTGCGCAAGCAGGCGCGCGCCAACGGTGTCTATCTCCGGGTGGTCAAGAACTCGCTGGCCCGGCGTGCGGTTGCGGGGACGGTCTTCGAGTGCATGCAGGAAGGTCTCAGCGGTCCGCTGGTGATTGCCTTCTCGCAAGAAGACCCGGGCTCGGCGGCGCGTGTGATCAAGGACTTCGCCAAGGGTCACGACAAGCTGGTCGTGAGGTTGGTCTCCATCGGCGGGCGCATGCTGCAGCCGGCGGAGATCGAGACCCTGGCGCAGATGCCGACCTACGACCAGGCCGTCGCCATCCTTATGGCGGTGATGAAGGCCCCGGTCGAGAAGCTCGCGCGCACGATCAACGAGGTCCCGGGCAAGCTTGCCAGGACCCTCGCGGCCATCCGCGACGCCAAGCAGGCGGCGTAATCGGCTTCATCCCCATTTACCGTTACAGATTCAGGAGTTACAGAAATGGCTGTTTCCAAAGACGAAATTCTCGACGCGATCGCGAACATGACCGTGATGGAGGTCGTCGAGCTGATTGCCGCCATGGAAGAGAAGTTCGGTGTGTCCGCGGCCGCCGCCGTGGCCGTCGCTCCCGCCGCTGCGGGCGGCGGTGAGGCTGCCGCTGCCGAGGAGCAGACGGAGTTCGACGTGGTCCTCACCGGCTTCGGGGCCAACAAGGTCGCCGTCATCAAGGCTGTGCGCGCGGTGACCGGTCTGGGTCTGAAGGAGGCCAAGGACGCCGTGGAAGGCGCTCCGACCACCCTGAAGGAAGGTGTCTCCAAGGCCGAGGCCGAAGACATCAAGAAGCAGGTCGAGGAGGCCGGCGGCACCGCCGAGGTCAAGTAAGATCCATTTTGAGTATCGGAAAGACCATTGCGAGGAAGGGGCTGGTGGCGCTCGCGCCGCCGGCCTTTTCCCGCTTCCGGCGGGGGACCGCGGGTCCTTCTCCCCCGTCTAACGCAGGATCTGGCTCCCGCCGAGTCCGTTCATAGTGACAGTATTCCGAGGGACGGCAAATATGACCTATTCCTTCACCGAGAAAAAGCGTATCCGCAAGGACTTCGGCAAGCGGCCGAGCATCCTCAAGGTACCATTCCTGCTGGCGACCCAGATCGAGTCGTATCGGAGCTTCCTGCAGCAGGAGCGCCGTCCGGCGGAGCGCGACGACATCGGGCTGCACGCGGCGTTCAGCTCCGTTTTCCCGATCCAGAGCTACTCGGGGAACGCCGAGCTGCAGTACGTGAGCTACCGTCTCGGTGAGCCGGTCTTCGACGTGCGCGAGTGTCAGCTGCGCGGGACCACCTACTCGGCTCCTTTGCGCGTGCTGGTGCGCTTGGCGATCTACGACAAGGAGGCACCTGCGGGCTCCAAGGTCGTCAAGGACATCAAGGAGCAGGAGGTGTACATGGGCGAGCTGCCGCTCATGACCGACAACGGCACCTTCGTGATCAATGGCACCGAGCGGGTCATCGTCTCCCAGCTGCACCGCTCTCCAGGGGTGTTCTTCGACCATGACAAGGGCAAGACCCATTCCTCGGGCAAGCTGTTGTTCAGCGCCCGGGTGATCCCCTACCGTGGGTCCTGGTTGGATTTCGAGTTCGATCCCAAGGACAACGTCTTCTGCCGTATCGACCGCCGGCGCAAGTTGCCCGCCACCGTGTTGCTGCGCGCGCTCGCCTACGATGCGGAGCAGATCCTGGGGATGTTCTTCGAGACCGACACCTTCCGTCTCGGCAAGAAGACCATCACTCTCGATCTCGTTCCCGAGCGCCTGCGCGGTGAGACGGCCATCTTCGACATCAAGGCAGGCGACGAGGTGGTGGTGGAGGCCGGTCGCCGGGTAACCCAGCGCCACATCCGCCAGCTCGAGGCGGCCGGGGTCAAGAAGCTGGTCGTGCCCGCGGAGTTTCTCGACGGCAAGATCCTCGCTTCCAACGTCGTCGACACCGAGACCGGTGAGCTGTTCGCCCGCGCCAACGACGAGCTGACCGCTGAGCTGCTGGAGCAGCTCGTCGACAAGGGCGTCAAGCGCGTCGAGACCCTGTTCACCAACGATTTGGACCACGGTCCCTATATCTCGACCACCCTGGCCATCGACCCCACGACCAGTGAGCTGGAGGCCCAGGTCGAGATCTACCGGATGATGCGCCCCGGTGAGCCACCCACCAAAGAGGCGGCGCAGAACCTGTTTCAGAACCTGTTCTTCACCGAGGAGCGCTACGACCTCTCGGCCGTGGGCCGGATGAAGTTCAACCGCCGGCTCAGCCGTGAGGAAACCGAAGGCGGTGGTGTGCTGAGCCGGGAGGACATCGTCGACGTCTTGCGCGAGCTCATCAACATCCGCAACGGCAACGGGCAGGTCGACGATATCGACCATCTGGGCAATCGGCGCATCCGCTGCGTCGGCGAGATGGCCGAGAACCAATTCCGCGTCGGCCTGGTGCGCGTGGAGCGCGCGGTGAAGGAGCGACTCAGCCTGGCGGAGTCCGAGGGGTTGATGCCCCAGGAGCTGATCAACGCCAAGCCGGTCTCCGCGGCGATCAAGGAGTTTTTCGGCTCCTCCCAGCTCAGCCAATTCATGGACCAGAACAACCCGCTCTCGGAGGTGACCCACAAACGCCGTGTCTCTGCTCTGGGTCCGGGCGGTCTGGCGCGCGAGCGCGCCGGCTTCGAGGTGCGCGACGTACACCCCACCCACTACGGTCGGGTCTGCCCGATCGAGACGCCGGAAGGCCCGAACATCGGCCTGATCAACTCTCTGGCCGTCTACGCGCGTACCAACAAGTACGGGTTCCTCGAGAGCCCCTACCGTCGGGTGCACGATAGCAAGGTGACCGACGAGATCGACTACCTGTCAGCCATCGAGGAAGGCCGCTTCATTATCGCCCAGGCCAACGCCACGCTGGACGCCGAAGGCCGCCTGATCGACCCGATCATCTCCTGCCGCCACCAGAACGAGTTCGGGATGTACACCCCGGACAAGGTGGAGTACATGGACGTGTCGCCGAGGCAGATCGTCTCGGTGGCCGCGTCGCTGATTCCGTTCCTCGAGCACGACGACGCCAACCGCGCCCTGATGGGCTCCAACATGCAGCGCCAGGCGGTGCCGACGCTGCGCTCGGAGAAACCCCTGGTGGGCACCGGCATGGAGCGCGTCGTGGCGGTGGACTCCGGTGTCACCGTGGTGGCCAAGCGCGGCGGTCAGGTCGACTCCGTGGACGCCGCCCGTATCGTGGTGCGGGTCAACGACGAGGAGACAGTGGCGGGCGAGGCCGGCGTCGACATCTACAACCTCACCAAGTACACGCGCTCCAATCAGAACACCTGCATCAACCAGCGCCCGCTGGTGCGGGTGGGCGACGAGATCGCGCGCGACGACGTGCTGGCCGATGGCCCGTCCACCGACATGGGCGAGCTGGCGCTCGGCCAGAACCTGCTGGTCGCGTTCATGCCCTGGAACGGCTACAACTTCGAGGACTCCATCCTGATCTCCGAGCGGGTGGTGCAGGACGACCGGTTCACCACCATCCACATCGAAGAGCTCACCTGCATGGCCCGCGACACCAAGCTGGGCCCTGAGGAGATCACTGGAGACATTCCCAACGTCGGCGAGGCCGCGCTCGCCAAGCTCGACGAGTCGGGCATCGTCTACATCGGTGCCGAGGTCAAGGAAGGCGACATCCTGGTGGGCAAGGTCACCCCCAAGGGCGAGACCCAGCTGACTCCGGAAGAGAAGCTGCTGAGGGCGATCTTCGGTGAGAAGGCCTCGGACGTGAAGGACACCTCGCTGCGCCTGCCCTCGGGCATGGCCGGTACCGTGATCAACGTCCAGGTGTTCACCCGCGACGGGGTCGAGAAGGACGCGCGCGCCCTGCAGATCGAGCAGATGGAGCTCGACCGGGTGCGCAAGGACCTCAACGACCAGCTGCGCATCATGGAGAACGACACCTTTGCTCGTATCGAGAAGACGTTGATCGGCAAGGTGGCGGACGGGGGCCCCGCGCACCTCAAGGCGGGCGCGAAGATCACCAAGGCCTATCTGAGCGAGATCGATCGGGACCAGTGGCTGGAGATCCGTCTGCGCGCCGAAGAGGGCGCCCAGCAGCTCGAAGCGATCGCCGAGCAGGTTCGACAGCAGCGCGAGACCTTCCGTGCCCGCTACGAGGAGAAGAAGCGCAAGCTCACCCAGGGCGACGACTTGGCCCCGGGCGTGCTCAAGATGGTCAAGGTGTACGTGGCCGTGAGGCGGCGCGTGCAGCCCGGCGACAAGATGGCCGGGCGACACGGCAACAAGGGCGTCATCTCGATGATCGTTCCGGTGGAGGACATGCCCTACAGCGAGGATGGCACCCCGGTAGACATCGTGCTGAATCCGCTCGGCGTGCCCTCACGCATGAACATCGGCCAGATCCTGGAGACCCACCTGGGCTGGGCCGCCAAGGGCGTGGGCCAGCGCATCGGGCGGATGCTCGATCAGCAGCGCCAGGTAGCGGAAGTCCGTGGCTTCTTGGAGGAGGTCTACAACTACTCCGGAAAGCCCGAGGACGTCGGCTCCCTGTCCGATGGCGATGTGCTGCAGCTTGCGCGCAACCTGCGCGGCGGGCTGCCGGTGGCCACCCCGGTGTTCGACGGCGCCAACGAAGAGGAAGTCCTCAAGCTCCTGGAGCTGGCCGAGCTGCCGACCAGTGGGCAGACGACCCTCTATGACGGTCGCACCGGCGATGCCTTCGATCGCCCCGTGACAGTCGGCTATATGTACATGCTCAAGCTCAACCACCTGGTGGACGACAAGATGCACGCGCGCTCCACCGGACCGTACAGCCTGGTCACCCAGCAGCCCCTGGGCGGCAAAGCGCAGTTCGGCGGCCAACGCTTCGGCGAGATGGAGGTCTGGGCGCTGGAGGCCTATGGCGCTTCGTACACCCTGCAGGAGATGCTGACCGTGAAGTCCGACGACGTGAACGGCCGTACCCGCATGTACAAGAATATCGTCGACGGTGATCACCGCATGGAAGCGGGTATGCCCGAGTCGTTCAACGTGCTCGTCAAGGAGATCCGCTCGCTCGGTATCAACGTCGAGCTGGAGCAGGACTGAGGTTTGTGGGAGCGGCGCCCTCGCCGCGATGAAGCAGGTATGATCGGCCCGAGGGCGGGCCTCCCGCGCACCCGCATTCCGAACGGAATGCGGCGACAGGAGACAAGACCTTGAAAGATCTTCTGAAAATTCTCAAGCAGCAGGGCCAGGCCGAAGAGTTCGATGCGATCCGTATCGGGCTGGCGTCGCCGGACATGATCCGCTCCTGGTCCTATGGCGAGGTCAAGAAGCCCGAGACCATCAACTACCGCACCTTCAAGCCGGAGCGTGACGGGCTGTTCTGCGCCAAGATCTTCGGCCCGGTGAGCGATTACGAGTGCCTGTGCGGCAAGTACAAGCGGCTGAAGCACCGCGGCGTGGTGTGCGAGAAGTGCGGGGTGGAGGTGACGCTGGCCAAGGTGCGCCGGGAGCGCATGGGCCACATCGAGCTGGCCTCGCCGGTGGCCCACATCTGGTTCCTCAAGTCCCTGCCCTCGCGCATCGGGCTGCTGCTCGACATGACCTTGCGCGATATCGAGCGGGTGCTCTACTTCGAGTCGTTCGTGGTGGTCGACCCTGGCATGACCCCCCTGGAGCGCGGTCAGCTGCTCACCGATGAGCAGTACCTGGAGGCGATCGAGGAGAACGGGGATGAGTTCGACGCCCGCATGGGCGCCGAAGCGGTCGACGCCCTGCTGCGCACCATCGATCTGCCCACCCAGGTGCGCAAGCTGCGCGAGGAGATCATCGGCACCAACTCCGAGACCAAGATCAAGAAGCTGACCAAGCGCCTCAAGCTGGTGGAGTCCCTGCACGAGTCCGGCAATCGCCCCGAGTGGATGATCCTGACCGTACTGCCCGTGCTGCCGCCTGAGCTGCGCCCCCTGGTACCCCTGGACGGCGGGCGCTTCGCCACCTCGGACCTCAACGATCTCTATCGCCGGGTCATCAACCGCAACAACCGCCTCAAGCGGCTGCTCGATCTCAACGCGCCGGACATCATCGTGCGCAACGAGAAGCGCATGCTCCAGGAGGCAGTCGATGCCCTGCTGGACAATGGCCGGCGCGGCCGGGCGATCACCGGCACCAACAAGCGCCCCCTGAAGTCGCTCGCCGACATGATCAAGGGTAAGCAGGGGCGTTTCCGCCAGAACCTGCTCGGCAAGCGCGTGGACTACTCCGGCCGCTCGGTCATCGTCGTCGGTCCGACGCTGAAGCTGCACCAGTGCGGTCTGCCCAAGCGCATGGCGCTCGAGCTGTTCAAGCCGTTCATCTTCTCCAAGCTACAGTTCCGCGGTTTGGCCACCACCATCAAGGCGGCCAAGAAGATGGTGGAGCGCGGCACGCCGGAGGTCTGGGACATCCTCGCGGAGGTGATCCGCGAGCATCCAGTGATGCTCAACCGTGCGCCCACCCTGCATCGTCTGGGCATCCAGGCCTTCGAGCCGGTGTTGATCGAGGGCAAGGCGATCCAGCTGCATCCCCTGGTCTGCACCGCCTTCAACGCCGACTTCGACGGCGACCAGATGGCCGTGCACGTGCCACTCTCACTGGAGGCCCAGCTCGAGGCACGTGCCTTGATGATGTCGTCCAACAATATCCTGTCCCCGGCCAACGGCGATCCGATCATCGTGCCGTCCCAGGACGTGGTGCTCGGCCTGTACTACATGACTCGCCAGCGCGTCGCCGCCAAGGGCGAGGGCATGGCCTACGCCAACGTCTCGGAAGCACGCCGTGCCTACGAGTCGGGCAAGGCCCACCTGCAGTCTCGCGCGAAGGTTCGTATCCGGGAGGTCGTCGCGTCCGAGGAGGGGGCCCTGGAAGAGCGCATCAAGCTGCGCGACACCACCATCGGGCGGGCCCTGCTCTCGGAGATCCTCCCCGATGGGCTCTCGTTCGACCTCGTCGACCGGCCCATGGACAAGAAGTCGATCTCTCGGCTGATCAACCAGTGCTACCGCCAGCTCGGGCTGAAGGCGACCGTCGTCTTCGCCGACCAGCTGATGTACATGGGCTTCGCATTCGCGACCCGGGCCGGGGTCTCCATCGGTGTCAACGACATGGTCGTGCCGGAGGAGAAGGCGCGGATCCTCGCCGCGGCCGAGCAGGAGGTCAAGGAGATCGAGAACCAGTATTCCTCGGGCCTGGTCACCACCGGCGAGCGTTACAACAAGGTCGTCGACATCTGGTCGCATACCAATGACCAAGTGGCCAAGGCCATGATGGCCAAGCTCGGCAAGGAAAAGGTGATCGATGTCAATGGAAACGCCGTCGAGCAGGACTCTTTCAACTCGATCTTCATGATGGCCGACTCCGGGGCCCGCGGTAGCGCCGCCCAGATCCGGCAGCTCGCCGGCATGCGCGGCCTGATGGCCAAGCCCGACGGCTCGATCATCGAGACGCCGATCACCGCCAACTTCCGCGAGGGCCTGGATGTACTGCAGTACTTCATCTCCACCCACGGGGCCCGCAAGGGCCTGGCGGACACGGCGCTGAAGACGGCCAACTCGGGGTATCTCACCCGGCGGCTGGTGGACGTGGCCCAGGACATGGTGGTCCAGGAGGTGGATTGCGGCACCGATCAGGGTCTGCTGATGACCCCGATCATCGAAGGCGGCGACGTGGTGGAGGCCCTGCGCGAGCGGATTCTAGGGCGCGTGACGGCCGACCATGTCTATCGTCCGGGCACCGACGAGATCCTCTGTGAGGCCGGCACCCTGCTCGACGAGAAATGGGTGGATCTCCTGGAGGTTGCCGGGGTCGACCATGTGCGCGTGCGCTCGGCCATCACCTGCCAGTCCCGGGTCGGTGTCTGCTCGGCCTGCTACGGGCGCGATTTGGCTCGGGGTCACCGCGTCAACAACGGCGAGGCGGTGGGGGTGATCGCCGCCCAGTCGATCGGTGAGCCCGGGACCCAGCTCACCATGCGCACCTTCCACATCGGCGGTGCGGCCTCGCGGGCTGCGGCGGTCAACAGCATCCAGATCAAGGCCGCCGGCTCGGTGCGCCTGCATAACATCAAGACCGTGCAGCACCGCAGCGGCAAGCTGGTCGCGGTGTCGCGCTCCGGGGAGATCCTGGTGCTGGACGACGTCGGGCGCGAGCGCGAGCGTTACAAGCTGCCCTACGGGGCCAACGTGCTGGTGCACGACGGCAACCAGGTCGAAGGCGGCCAGATGGTCGCGAACTGGGACCCGCATACCCACCCGGTCATTACCGAGGTGGCGGGCACCCTCAAGTTCGTGGAGATCGTCGAGGGCGTGTCGGTGCAAAGCCAGGTCGACGAGGTCACCGGCCTGTCCTCGCTGGTGGTCATGGACCCCAAGCAGCGTCCAAGTGCTGGCAAGGACATGCGCCCGATGGTGAAGCTGGTCGACGAGAGCGACGCGGACCTGAATATCGCCGGTACCACTATCCCGGCGCATTACTACCTGCCGGCCGGGGCCATCGTCACGGTGGCCGACGGCGCCGAGGTGGGGGTGGGTGACGTGCTCGCCCGTATCCCCCAGGAGTCATCCAAGACCCGTGACATTACCGGCGGTCTTCCCCGGGTCGCCGACTTGTTCGAGGCGCGCAAGCCCAAGGACCCGGCGATCCTCGCCGAGGCCACGGGGACGGTCTCGTTCGGCAAGGAGACCAAGGGCAAGCAGCGTCTGGTCATCACCGACGCCGACGGGGTCGAGCACGAGGAGCTGATCCCCAAGTGGCGCCATGTCAACGTGTTCGAGGGCGAGCACGTAGAAAAAGGGGAGGTGATCGCCGACGGCGAGCTCAACCCCCACGACATCCTGCGCCTGATGGGCGTGACCGAGATGGCCGCCTACCTGGTCAAGGAGATCCAGGACGTGTACCGCCTCCAGGGGGTCAAAATCAACGACAAGCACATCGAGGTGATCATCCGGCAGATGCTGCGCAAGGTCGAGATCACCGACACGGGAGACACCAAGTTCCTCCGGGGCGAGCAGCTCGAGCGCAGCCGGGTGGCGGAGGTGAATCGCCAGGCCGAGGCCGACGGCAAGCAGCCGGCCATCTGGGAGCCGGTGCTGCTGGGCATCACCAAGGCCTCGCTGGCGACAGAGTCGTTCATCTCTGCGGCCTCCTTCCAGGAGACCACCCGGGTGCTGACCGAGGCTGCGGTGCGCGGCGCGCGTGATGACCTGGTAGGCCTCAAGGAGAACGTCATCGTCGGCCGACTGATCCCGGCCGGGACTGGCCTCGCCCACCACAACCAGCGTCGCCGCCGCCGGGCGGAGGAGCAGCTGGAGGGTGAAGAGGCGCGTCCGGAGCTGGTTGTGGAGGATGTGGAAGAGGCGCTGAAACAGGCACTGAACACGACAGACATGTGAACGGACGGCACGGTCGCCGCGGTTGGCGTCAGAAGGCTGGCCCGGGCGCGCCGGTGTGGCTTGACAGGGGTGTACCGGGTGCCTAGAATGCGCCCTCTTTAGACCGGCCGGTGTCCCGCCGGCCTGCCGTTTCTTGTAAATCCGGCTGCCCAGCCAGCCGCCGGAACAAGATCAACCAAGCTGAGTGGCGGCGAAACCCGGCGTTGTGCGTTGCGCCTCGGGCGGGCGCCGATTGCTCGGTGTTTTGGTGCGCAAGTACGCGCAAGGCGTCCCTGGAGACGAGACTTAGAGATGGCAACGATCAATCAGCTCGTGCGCAAGCCCCGCAGGCGCAAGGTGGAAAAGAGCACGGTGCCCGCGCTGGAGTCCTGCCCGCAGAAGCGCGGCGTGTGCACGCGTGTCTACACCACCACGCCCAAGAAGCCCAACTCCGCCTTGCGCAAGGTTGCCCGCGTGCGCCTGACCAATGGTTACGAGGTGACTTCGTACATCGGCGGTGAAGGCCACAACCTCCAAGAGCACTCGGTGGTAATGATCCGCGGTGGTCGCGTGAAGGACCTCCCCGGCGTGCGCTACCACATCGTGCGCGGCACACTCGATACCTCCGGGGTGGAAAAGCGCCGCCAGGGTCGCTCCAAGTACGGTGCCAAGCGGCCCAAGGGCTGATAGCCGAAGCAACGTCGGAAGAACTGAGAAGCAGTCATGCCTAGAAGAAGAGTTCCCCAACGCCAGGAGATTCTCCCCGATCCCAAGTACGGGAGTGTCCTGCTGGCCAAGTTCATCGCCATGGTGATGGTGGACGGCAAGAAGTCGATCGCCGAGCGGATACTGTACGGCGCGCTCGACCGCGTCGTCGAGCGCTCCGGCAGCCAGGAGCCGGTGGCGATGCTCGAGAAGGCGCTGGAGCACGTCCGGCCGGTCGTCGAGGTGAAATCCCGGCGCGTCGGCGGTGCGACCTACCAGGTGCCCGTCGAGGTGCGCCCGGTGCGCCGCAACTCGCTCGCCATGCGCTGGATCATCGACGCGGCGCGCAAGCGCAGCGAGAAATCCATGGATCAACGCCTGGCCGGCGAGCTGCTCGATGCGGCGGAATCCCGTGGCTCGGCGGTGAAGAAGAAAGAGGACACCCATCGCATGGCAGAGGCCAACAAGGCTTTCTCTCACTACCGCTGGTAACCGCCGTCGGCGGTTCTCGTTCTTTAACAGTTCTGACGGGATATAGACGTGGCACGCAGCACACCTATCGAGCGCTATCGCAACATCGGCATCATGGCGCACATCGATGCCGGTAAGACGACCACGACCGAGCGCGTCCTTTTCTACACCGGCATCTCTCACAAGATCGGAGAGGTGCACGACGGTGCAGCCGTCATGGACTGGATGGAGCAGGAGCAGGAGCGCGGGATTACCATCACCTCTGCGGCCACGACCTGCTTCTGGCAGGGCATGGCGAAGCAATTCCCGCAGCACCGGATCAACATCATCGACACCCCTGGGCACGTGGACTTCACCATCGAGGTGGAGCGCTCCCTGCGCGTGCTCGACGGGGCGGTGTTCGTCCTCTGCGCCGTGGGCGGTGTGGAGCCCCAGTCCGAGACCGTCTGGCGCCAGGCCAACAAGTACCACGTCCCGCGCATGGCATTCGTCAACAAGATGGACCGCATGGGCGCGAATTTCTTTCGGGTTGTCGAGCAGCTCAAGTCTCGCCTCGGGGCGATTGCCGTGCCGATTCAGGTGCCGGTGGGCGCCGAAGAGAAGTTCAAGGGCGTCATCGACCTGATCAAGATGAAGGCGATCATCTGGGACGAGGCCACCCTGGGCGCCAATTTCGAGTACGGGGACATCCCGCCGGACCTGCAGGAAACCTGCCAGAAGTGGCGGGACCACATGGTCGAGGCGGCCGCCGAGGGCTCCGAAGAGCTCATGGAGAAGTACCTCGAAGGCGAGGAGCTCAGCGAGGAGGAGATCCTAGAGGGTCTGCGCAAGCGCACCCTGAATCTCGAGATCGTTCCGGTCACCTGCGGCTCGGCCTTCAAGAACAAGGGCGTGCAGGCTGTGCTGGACAAGGTCATCGAGCTGATGCCCGCTCCGACCGACATCCCCGCCATCCGCGGCACGCTCGACGACGGCGAGACCGAGGCCGAGCGTCATCCTTCGGACGAGGAGCCGTTCTCCGCGCTGGCGTTCAAGATCGCCACCGATCCCTATGTGGGCACCCTGACCTTCTTCCGTTGTTACTCGGGCGTGGTCAACTCCGGCGACACCGTGTTCAATCCGGTCAAGAGCAAGCGCGAGCGCATCGGCCGTATCCTGCAGATGCACGCCAATAACCGCCAGGAGATCAAGGAGGTGCGCGCGGGTGACATCGCCGCGGCGGTGGGCCTCAAGGACGTCACCACCGGCGACACCCTGTGCGACATGAACAAGGTCATTACCCTGGAGCGCATGGAGTTCCCCGAGCCCGTGATCTCGGTGGCGGTGGAGCCCAAGACCAAGGGCGACCAGGAGAAGATGGGTATGGCGCTGTCGAAGCTGGCCCAGGAAGATCCCTCTTTCCGCGTGCGCACCGACGAGGAGTCCGGGCAGACCATCATCTCCGGCATGGGTGAGCTGCACCTGGAGATCATCGTCGACCGCATGCGCCGCGAGTTCAAGGTTGAAGCCAACGTCGGTGCCCCGCAGGTCGCTTACCGCGAGACCATTCGTCAGAAGGTCGAGCAGGAAGGCAAGTTCGTGCGCCAGACCGGCGGCCGCGGCCAGTACGGCCACGTCTGGCTGCGCATCGAGCCCAAGGAGCCCGGCACCGGCTACGAGTTCGTCAACGGCATCATCGGCGGCGTGGTCCCCAAGGAGTACATCCCGGCGGTCGACAAGGGCGTCAAGGAGTCGCTGGAGAACGGCGTCGTTGCCGGCTATCCGGTGGTGGACGTCAAGGTCACGCTGTTCGACGGGTCTTACCACGATGTGGACTCGAGCGAAATGGCGTTCAAGATCGCCGGCTCCATGTGCTTCAAGGAAGGCGCGGCCAAGGCGCGGCCCGTCCTGCTGGAGCCGATCATGAAGGTCGAGGTGGTGACGCCCGAGGACTACATGGGCGACGTCATGGGTGACCTCAACAGCCGCCGTGGACTGGTCCAGGGCATGGACGACGCGCCTGCGGGAAAGATCATCCGTGCCGAGGTGCCGCTGTCGGAGATGTTCGGTTATGCCACCGACCTGCGCTCCGCGACCCAGGGTCGGGCGACCTACAGCATGGAATTTTCCAAGTACTCCGAGGTTCCGGCGAACATCGCCGAAGCCATCGTCAAGAAACAGTAACGCTGCCCGGGAGTATCAGCCGTGTCGAAAGCAAAATTCGAGCGCACGAAGCCGCACGTGAACGTGGGGACGATTGGTCACGTGGACCATGGGAAGACGACCCTGACGGCGGCGATCACGGTGGTGCAGTCGAAGAAGTTTGGTGGAGAGGCGAGGGCCTATGACCAGATCGACAACGCACCGGAGGAGCGTGAGCGCGGGATTACGATCGCCACGGCGCACGTGGAGTACGAATCGGATAAGCGTCACTACGCGCATGTGGACTGCCCGGGCCATGCCGACTACGTGAAGAACATGATCACGGGAGCGGCGCAGATGGACGGAGCGATCCTGGTGGTGAGTGCGGCGGATGGTCCGATGCCGCAGACGCGCGAGCACATTTTGCTGGCGCGCCAGGTGGGTGTGCCCTATATCGTGGTGTACATGAACAAGGCGGACATGGTGGACGATGCCGAGCTGCTGGAGCTGGTGGAGATGGAGGTCCGCGAGCTCTTGTCGAGCTACGATTTTCCGGGCGATGACACCCCGATCGTGATCGGCTCGGCGCTGAAGGCGCTGGAGGGGGACACCTCCGAGATCGGCGTACCCTCGATCGAGAGGCTGGTGGCGGCGCTGGACGCCTACATTCCGGAGCCCAAGCGCGACATCGAGAAGCCGTTCCTGATGCCGATCGAGGATGTGTTCTCGATCTCGGGCCGCGGCACGGTGGTGACCGGGCGCGTGGATCGCGGCAAGGTCAAGGTGGGTGAGGAAGTGGAGATCGTGGGGATCAAGGACACGATCAAGACCACCTGCACGGGTGTTGAGATGTTCCGCAAGCTGCTCGACGAAGGGGTGGCGGGGGACAACATCGGGGTGCTGCTGCGCGGGACCAAGCGCGACGAGGTGGAGCGCGGTCAGGTGCTGGCCAAGCCCGGAACGATCACGCCGCACACGCACTTCGAGTGCGAGGTGTACGTGCTGAGCAAGGAGGAGGGCGGTCGTCACACGCCGTTCTTCAACGGGTATCGCCCGCAGTTTTACTTTCGCACCACGGACGTGACCGGTGCCTGTGATTTGCCCGAAGGGGTGGAGATGGTGATGCCGGGGGACAACGTGAAGATGGTGGTGAAGCTGATTGCGCCGATCGCGATGGAGGAAGGGCTGCGCTTTGCGATTCGCGAAGGCGGCCGTACCGTCGGCGCCGGCGTGGTCTCCAAGGTCATCGAGTAATTGCAATGGCTAATCAGAGAATCCGTATTCGTTTGAAGGCGTTCGATCACCGGCTGATCGATCAGTCCGCTCGGGAGATCGTCGAGACCGCCAAGCGAACCGGTGCCCAGGTGCTGGGCCCGATTCCCCTGCCGACCAAGAAGGAGCGGTTCACGATCCTGGTTTCACCGCACGTCAACAAGGACGCGCGGGACCAGTACGAGATCCGCACCCACAAGCGGCTGATGGACATCCTGGACCCCACCGACAAGACGGTCGACGCGCTGATGAAGCTCGATCTGGCTGCCGGTGTCGACGTTCAGATCAAGCTGAACTGAGGTACGCAGAGATGGCAATTGGATTGGTCGGACGCAAGGTCGGCATGACTCGCGTGTTTACCGAGGACGGGGTCTCCGTTCCGGTAACCGTGATCGAGGTCGAGCTAAACCGGGTCACCCAGGTTCGCAGCCCGGAGGTCGACGGATATCGCGCGGTGCAGGTCGCCGTGGGCTCGCGTAAGGCGTCCCGGGTCACCAAGCCGATGGCGGGCCATTTCGGCAAGGCCGGTGTCGAGGCGGCGCGTATGCTGCGCGAGCACCGTCTCGAGGACGGCGAGGGCGAAGACCTCGCAGCCGGCGGAGAGATCCGCGTCGATCTGTTCCACGCGGGGCAGATGGTGGACGTGCGCGGCATCACCAAGGGCCGCGGTTTCGCCGGCGTGATCAAGCGGTACAACTTCAGCACCCAGGACGCGACGCACGGCAATTCGCTGTCGCATCGTGCGCCGGGCTCCATCGGTCAGAACCAGAGTCCGGGACGGGTGTTCAAGGGCAAGCGCATGGCGGGCCACATGGGCGACGTGCAGCGCTCGGTCCAGAACCTGGAGATCGTGCGGGTCGATGCTCAGCGCAATCTGCTATTGGTCCGCGGTGCGGTTCCCGGGGCGCGCGGCGGCGATGTGGTCGTGACGCCGGCGGCGAAGGCGAAGAACAAGGGGTAAGCACGATGGACCTTAACCTACAGACGGGCGGTAGCCTGCAGGTATCGGACGCCGTGTTCGGCGCCAATTACAACGACGCATTGGTCCACCAGGTTGTCAACGCATTCATGGCCGGCGGGCGCGCCGGAACCCGAGGCCAGAAGACGCGTTCGGCGGTGAGCGGCGGTGGTGCCAAGCCTTGGCGCCAGAAGGGCACCGGCCGCGCCCGTGCCGGCACCAGCCGCAGCCCGCTGTGGCGGGGCGGTGGCGTCACCTTCGCCGCCAACCCCCAGAACTGGAGTCAGAAGGTCAACCGCAAGATGTACCGCGGTGCCCTGCGCTCGATTCTCTCGGAGCTGCTGCGCCAGGAGCGGCTGGTCATCGTGGAGAGCCTCGCGGTCGAGGCCCCGAAGACCAAGCAACTGGTCGGCAAGCTCAGGGACCTCGGCCTGAACGATGTGCTGATCGTCGCCGAGGACGCCGGTGAGAATCTCTATCTGGCCGCGCGCAATCTCTACAACGTCGGCGTCTGCGAGCCCGCAGATGTCGATCCGGTGAGCCTGATCGGCTTCGGCAAGGTGCTGATGACGAGCGCGGCCGTCAAGCGAATCGAGGAGCGTCTGTCATGAGTCGCGAGCGTCTTATGCGGGTCCTGCTGAGCCCCGTGGTGTCCGAGAAGAGCGCATTCGTCGCCGATCGCGGCCACCAGTTCGCCTTCAAGGTGCTGCCGGACGCGACCAAGCTCGAGATCCGCAAGGCGGTCGAGCTCTTGTTCGAGGTCGAGGTGGAGGGCGTGCAGGTCGCGAACGTGAAGGGCAAGGCGAAGCGTTTCGGCGTGATGCAGGGTCGCCGCTCCGACTGGAAGAAGGCTTACGTCAAGCTCAAGCCGGGACACGACATCGATTTCGGCGGCGGCGCTTGATCGCGCTGCGCGACGTGCCCAGAGACACAGTGGAAGCATCGTCATGGCTATCGTAAAAGCAAATCCGACCTCTGCCGGGCGGCGGTTCGTCGTCAAGGTTGTCACGCCGGACCTTCACAAGGGCGCTCCCCTGGCTTCGTTGGTCGAGAAGAAGACCAAGAGCGGCGGTCGCAACAACGCCGGGCGGATCACGACGCGGCATCAGGGTGGTGGCCACAAGCAGCGCTACCGCGTCGTGGATTTCAAGCGCGGTAAGATCGGGGTGCCGGGGGTGGTGGAGCGCATCGAATATGACCCCAACCGTACCGCCCATATAGCGCTCATCAAGTACGCCGATGGCGAACGCGCCTACATCATCGCCCCCAAGGGCCTGATGGCCGGGGACCGGGTGGTCTCGGGCAGCGATGCGCCGATCGCGCCCGGAAACTGCCTGCCGCTGCGTAACATCCCGGTCGGCTCCACGGTGCACTGCGTCGAGCTCAAGCCCGGCAAGGGTGCCCAGATCGCCCGCAGCGCCGGCGCCTCGGTGCAGCTGGTTGCTCGCGAAGGCGATCACGCGACCCTGCGGCTGCGCTCCGGCGAGATGCGCAAGGTCCACGTGGGATGCAGGGCGGTGATCGGCGAAGTCGGCAACTCGGAGCACAGCCTGCGCTCTCTGGGCAAGGCTGGTGCCAAGCGTTGGCGCGGCATTCGCCCGACGGTTCGTGGCGTGGCCATGAACCCGGTTGACCACCCGCACGGCGGTGGCGAGGGGCGTACCTCCGGCGGCCGGCACCCGGTCAGCCCCTGGGGCGTGCCGACCAAGGGCCACAAGACACGCACCAACAAGCGCACGAGCAAAATGATCGTCCGCCGTCGTAACCGCAAGTAACCGATTCCGAGGACAGCAAGGTGCCACGCTCAATCATCAAGGGTCCGTTTGTCGACCATCACCTCGCGAAGAAGGTGGACGAGGCCGTCGCGATCTCAAGCAAGCGTCCGATCAAGACCTGGTCACGCCGCTCCATGGTTCTGCCGGAGATGATCGGCCTGACCATCGCCGTTCACAACGGCCGCCAGCACGTCCCGGTCCTCGTCACCGAGAACATGATCGGTCACAAGCTGGGTGAGTTCGCAGTGACCCGCACCTATCGCGGTCACGCAGCGGACAAGAAAGTCAAGAAGCGTTAACCGGAGCAAGAGCCATGCAGGCAGTCGCAAAGCTGCGCCACGCGCGCATCTCCGCCCAGAAGGCCAGGCTGGTTGCCGACCAAGTCCGGGGCAAGCCGGTTGAGCAGGCGCTGAACACCCTCGCTTTCAGCACCAAGAAGGCCGCCGAGCTGGTGAAGAAGGTGCTCGACTCGGCCATCGCCAACGCCGAGCACAACGAGGGCGCGGACATCGACGAGCTGCGCGTTGCTGCCATCTGCGTCGACGAGGGTCCCACGATGAAGCGGGTCATGCCGCGCGCCAAGGGGCGGGCCAACCGGATCCAGAAGCGGACCTGTCACATTACCGTGACGGTCGCCGACAAGTAAGCAGGAAAGAGAGGCCATCATGGGTCACAAAGTACATCCAACCGGCATTCGCCTCGGCATCGTCAAGGATTGGACGTCCAAGTGGTATGCGGACTCCAAGCACTATGCCGACCTGCTTAACACCGATCTGGAGGTCCGCGCGTTCCTCAAGGAGCGCCTGAAGCAGGCCAACGTGAGCCGTATCCAGATCGATCGGCCGGCGAAGAACGCCCACATCACCATTCACACGGCGCGCCCGGGGCTGGTGATCGGTAAGAAAGGCGAGGACATCGACGCGCTGCGGGCCGAGGTGGCGAAGAAGATGGGGATCCCGGTGCACATCAGCATCGAGGAGATCCGCAAGCCGGAGCTGGATGCCCAGCTGGTGGCCGAGAGCATCTCCCAACAGCTCGAGCGGCGCATTATGTTCCGTCGGGCTATGAAGCGTGCCGTGCAGAACACCATGCGCTTGGGCGCGGAAGGCGTGAAGGTCAACATCGCCGGCCGGCTCAACGGCGCCGAGATCGCGCGTACCGAGTGGTATCGCGAGGGACGTGTGCCCCTTCACACCCTGCGCGCCGACATCGACTACGGGTTCTCCGAGGCGATCACCACCTACGGGATGATCGGCGTCAAGGTCTGGATATTCAAGGGCGAAGTCTTCGGCGGCGCCGAGGAGCAGGAAGCTCCCGCGCCCAAGGCGAAGCCGGCCGCGAAGAGGGCCTAAGCGATGTTGCAACCGAAACGGACGAAATTCCGCAAAGTACAGAAGAGCCGCAACCGCGGGCTGGCAGTTTCCGGCAGCTCGGTGAGCTTCGGCGAGTTCGGGATGAAGGCGACCAGCCGCGGCCGATTGACAGCGCGCCAGATCGAGGCCGGCCGCCGGGCGATCAGCCGTCACGTCAAGCGCGGCGGCAAACTGTTCATCCGCGTGTTTCCCGACAAGCCGATCACCAAGAAGCCTCTCGAGGTGCGCATGGGCAGCGGTAAGGGTAACGTGGAGTACTGGGTTGCGCTGGTTCAGCCCGGTCGCATGCTTTATGAAATCGAGGGTGTCACCGAGGACCTCGCGCGCGAGGCCTTTCAGCTGGCTGCGGCCAAGCTGCCGGTGCATACCACCTTTGTGAAACGGCAGGTGCTGTGATGAAGGCGAGCGAGATCAGAGGCAAGACCGGCGAGGAGCTCCATGAGATGCTCGGGGAGCTGCTCAAGGAGCAGTTCAACCTGCGCATGCAGAAGGGCACCGGCCAGCTGAGGCGGCCGTCGCGGGTGAAGGAGGTTCGCAAAGAGATCGCGCGGATCAAGACCGTGATGAACGAGCACAAAGCAGGTAAAGCACAATGAACGAGCCGACACCCAGTAACCGCACCCTGCAGGGGCGGGTGGTGAGTGACAAGATGGACAAGACCATCACGGTCCTGGTCGAGCGCCGCGTTGCGCACCCGATCTACGGCAAGTTTATGCGCCGCTCCACCAAGGTGCACGCCCACGATGACGCCAACGAGTGCCATATCGGCGATATCGTGATGGTCGAGCAATGCAGGCCCCTGTCCAAGACCAAGAGCTGGCGCCTGGTGAAGGTGCTGGAAAGGTCCAACTGAGCGCGCCGATTGGCTCGGCCTGGGGCTTGAGGCATTGATCCGGGGATATTGTCATGATCCAGATGCAGACGATTTTGAATGTCGCCGACAACAGTGGTGCCAAGCGGGTGCAGTGCATTAAGGTGCTCGGCGGCTCGCATCGGCGCTATGCCGCCATCGGCAACGTCATCAAGGTGAGCGTCAAGGACGCCATCCCTCGCGGCAAGGTCAAGAAAGGGGACGTGTACAACGCCGTGGTGGTGCGCACCCGGCACGGCGTTCGCCGTCCGGACGGCTCGTTGATTCGGTTCGACGGGAACGCAGCCGTGCTGCTGAACAACCAGTTGCAACCGATCGGCACCCGAATTTTCGGGCCGGTCACCCGAGAGCTTCGCAGCGGGAAGTTCATGAAGATCATCTCGCTCGCGCCCGAAGTACTGTGAGGCCCTAACCATGGCTACGCGGAAGGTTCGAAACGGCGACGACGTCGTCGTGCTGACAGGCAAGGACAAGGGCAAGCGCGGCAAGGTGGTGCGCGTGCTCGACGGGGTGCGGGTGGTCGTCGAGAACGTGAACATGGTGCGCAAGCACACCAAGCCGAACCCGATGAAGGGCGAGCCGGGCGGTATCGTCGACAAGGAGATGGCGCTGGATATTTCCAACGTCGCCCTCTACAACCCGGTCACCGGCAAAGGCGACCGCGTCGGCTTCAAGGTTTTGGAGGACGGGCGCAAGGTCAGGTATTTCAAGTCCAACGGCGAAGTCGTGGACATCTGAGACGGATACGGCGATGGCTAGGTTGCAACAGCATTACAAGCAGGCGGTGGTGCCCGAGCTGATGAAGCGCTTCGGCTACAGGTCCGTGATGCAGGTTCCGCGCATCGAGAAGATCACCCTGAACATGGGTGTGGGCGAGGCGGTCGGCGACAAGAAGGTCATGGACTTCGCAGTGAGCGACATGCGCCTGATCTCGGGTCAGCAGCCGGTGGTGACGAAGGCTCGCAAGTCGGTTGCAGGCTTCAAGATCCGTGAAGGTTGGCCGGTGGGATGCAAGGTGACCTTGCGCCGGGAGCGGATGTACGAGTTTCTGGATCGTCTGATCAACGTCGCGATGCCCCGAATCCGCGACTTCCGCGGTATGGGCAGCAAGGGCTTCGACGGCCGTGGCAATTACAGCATGGGCGTGCGCGAGCAGATCATCTTCCCCGAGATCGACTACGACAAGGTCGATGCGCTGCGTGGGCTGGACATCATCATCACCACCAGCGCCGCGACCGACGAGGAAGGGCGGGCTCTTCTGCAGGCGTTTCAATTTCCTTTCAAGAGCTGAGAGTACCGACATGGCCAAAAAGAGCATGATCGCACGCGAGGTCAAGCGCGCGCGCGCCGCAGCCAAGTACGCTACCAAGCGTTCGACGCTGAAGGCGCTGATCCGGGGTGCCGCGGCGGGCCCGGAGGAGCGCGAAGCTGCGGTGCGCAAGCTGCAGCAGCTGCCCCGGGACGCCAGCCCGAGCCGCCGGCAGAATCGGTGCCGGGCCACAGGCCGGCCCCACGGCTTCTACCGCAAGTTCGGTCTGGGCCGCAATAAGCTGCGTGAGGCCGCCATGCGGGGCGATGTACCGGGACTGGTGAAAGCGTCCTGGTAGGATCTGGTCACCGGCGGCTGGAAATCCCATCCGATTGAGGTTATATTAATCGGCTTCCCCCGGGAAGCCGCTTCGTTCAACCGGGTATCGCGCCGCTTGCGGCGGGCTGACCCAAGGAGTCCATGATGAGCATGTCGGATCCCATCGCGGATATGCTGACCCGCATCCGCAATGGCCAGACGGCCGGCAAGGTGTCCGTCGCCATTCCTTCGTCCAAGCTCAAGGCTGCGATCGCCGCCCTGCTGAAGAGCGAGGGCTACGTCCGGGATTTCGCGGTCGTCGAGCGCGACGGCAAGCCTGTTCTGACGATCGAGCTCAAGTATTTCCAGGGCAAGCCGGTCATCGATCTTATTCAGAGGGTCAGCCGTCCCGGGCTGCGCATCTACAAGAGCCGTGAAGACCTGCCCAAGGTCCGCGGCGGCCTTGGCATCGCCATCGTGTCCACGTCCAAGGGCGTGATGAGCGACCGGGCTGCTCGCGAGGCCGGCCACGGCGGTGAGGTCGTGGCGTACGTCGCTTAACGGAGGGTCGAAGATGTCTCGCGTAGCAAAAGCTCCGATCTCGCTTCCCTCCGGCGTCGAGGCGTCCATCTCCGGGGGCCAGTTTACGGTGAAGGGGAGCAAGGGAAGCCTCGGACTGTCCGTGCACCCGCAGGTGAGCGTCGACCAGGACGGCAAGGTGTTGAAGATCGCCCCGCGCGATCCCGGCAATGCGCAGGCCTGGGCGTTGGCCGGCACGACGCGTGCCCTGATCAACAATATGGTCCAGGGCGTCAGCAAGGGCTGGCAGAAGAAGCTCGAGCTGGTCGGCGTCGGCTACCGCGCCCAGGCCAAGGGCAAGGTGCTCAGCCTCAGCCTCGGCTTCTCGCATCCGGTGGACTACGCAGTCCCGGAAGGCATCACCATCGAGACGCCGTCGGCCACCGAGATCCTGGTCTCGGGCTCCGACCGGCAGCGTGTGGGTCAGGTGGCCGCGGAGATCCGCGGTTTCCGTCCCCCCGAGCCTTACAAGGGCAAAGGTGTCCGCTACTCCGATGAGACGGTTGTGCGGAAGGAAACCAAGAAAAAGTAAGGTGCGATGACGATGGACAAGAAATCTGCTCGTTTGCGTCGGGCCCGTCGGTCCCGCGCCAAGATCCGGGAGCTCGGCGTTCATCGCCTGAGCGTCCACCGCACGCCGCGTCACATCTATGCTCAGGTGATCGCGCCGAATGGGTCCCAGGTGATCGCAAGCGCCTCCACCCTGGACAAGGACGTGCGGTCTCAGGTCGAAGGCTCCCGCGGTAACTCGGGGGCGGCCGCCGTGGTCGGTAGAATGATCGCGGAGCGCTGCAAGGCGGCCGGTATCGAGTCGGTGGCGTTTGACCGCTCCGGATTCCGTTATCACGGGCGCGTGAAGGCGTTGGCCGACGCTGCCCGCGAGACCGGACTGAAATTCTAGAGGATTGGCTATGTCGACTTTCAACCCGAACCCGGAAGGCGAAGAACTGATCGAAAAGCTGATCACCATCAATCGCGTTGCGAAGGTGGTGAAGGGCGGTCGGCAGTTCGGTTTCTCGGCGCTGACCGTCGTCGGTGACGGTAAGGGCCGGGTCGGCTTCGGCCAAGGCAAGTCTAAGGAGGTTCCAGTCGCCATCCAGAAGGCGATGGAGAACGCGCGCAAGAACATGAAGCGCGTGAAGCTGCGTGGCTCCACCGTGCAGTATCCTCTCGTCGGCCGCCACGGCGCTGCGAAGGTTTACATGCAACCTGCGTCCGACGGTACCGGCATCATCGCCGGCGGGGCGATGCGGGCAGTGTTCGAGGTCCTCGGCGTGCAGAACGTGCTCGCCAAGTGTATCGGCACCAACAACCCCATGAACGTGGTGCGCGCCACCATGAATGGGCTGCTGGGGATGGACGATCCCACCGCTGTGGCCGCCAAGCGCGGCAAGAGCGTTGAAGAGATCCTGGGGTAGAACATGTCTGACAAGAAGATGATGCGCGTCACGCTGGTGCGCAGCGCATACGGCCGGCTGGAGTCCCACAAGGCCTGCGTGCGAGGCCTGGGTCTGCGCCGCATGCACCACAGCGTCGAGGTCGAGGACACCCCCGCGACCCGCGGCATGGTCCGCAAGGTGTCCTACATGGTCAAGGTCGAGGAAGCCTGAGATGCGTCTGAACACACTGAAAGCCGCCGACGGTAGCCGTCAAGCGAAGAAGCGTGTCGGCCGCGGCATCGGTTCCGGCCTGGGCAAGACCAGCGGGAGCGGCCACAAGGGCCAGAAGGCTCGGGCCGGCGGGTTCCACAAGGTCGGTTTCGAAGGCGGCCAGATGCCCCTCCAGCGTCGCCTGCCGAAGGTCGGCTTCAGCACGGACATGGGTCGTCGCACGGCCGAAGTCCGTTTGAGCGAGCTTGCCAAAGTCGAATCCGGCGAGGTCGATCTGGCGGCGCTGCAGAGTGCAGGCGTGCTTTCCCAGGCGGTCACCCGCGCCAAGATCATTCTTTCCGGCAAGGTGGACAAGGCGTTCACGGTCAAGGGTCTGTTGCTGACGAAGGGCGCGCGGGCGGCCATCGAGGCGGCGGGCGGCAAGGTCGAGGACTAAATGGCGGTCAAGGGCACTGCTGGGGTAGCCGGCGCGCTCGCCGGCGTCGGGCGCCTGACCGAGCTGCGTCAGCGTCTGCTGTTTCTGGTCGGCGCACTGATCGTCTACCGGATCGGTACCTTCATCCCGGTGCCCGGTGTCGACCCGGCGGCGTTGGCGGTGCTGTTCGAGCAGCAGCGCGGGACTATCCTGGACATGTTCAACATGTTCTCCGGCGGTGCCCTGAAGCGCGCCAGTCTGTTCGCCCTCGGCGTCATGCCCTACATCTCGGCCTCGATCATCGTGCAGCTGATGGGCTCGGTGATTCCGAAGCTCGACCAGCTCAAGAAGGAAGGCGAGGCCGGACGGCGCAAGATCACCCAGTACACCCGGTACGGCACGGTGTTTCTGGCATTTTTCCAGGCCACTGGCATCGCCGTCGCCCTTCAGGGGCAGCATGTCGGCGGCTCCGCCCTGGTGGTCCACCAGGGCGTCGGGTTCGTGTTTACCGCGGCTGTGTCGCTGGTGGCGGGCACGCTCTTGCTGATGTGGCTCGGCGAGCAGATTACCGAGCGCGGTATCGGCAACGGCATTTCGCTGATCATCTTCTCGGGAATCGTGGCAGGGCTGCCCGCCGCTATCGGCGGCACTCTGGAGCTGGTGCGCACTGGGGAGATGCACGTCTTCACGGTATTGCTGTTGTTCGGGTTCGTCTGTGCCGTCACCTTCTTCGTGGTCTTCGTCGAGCGCGGGCAGCGCCGGATCACGGTGAACTATGCCAAGCGCCAACAGGGGCGCAAGATGTATGCCGCCCAGAGCAGCCACCTGCCGCTGAAGCTGAATATGTCGGGTGTGATTCCGCCTATTTTCGCGTCCAGTATCATTCTGTTCCCCGCGACTATTGGGCAGTGGTTCGGATCCAACGAGAACATGCGCTGGCTCCAGAACATCACCAGCAAGCTGTCCCCGGGCGAGCCGATCTACGTCATCCTGTACGCGGTGGCGATCGTCTTCTTTAGCTTTTTTTATACGGCGCTGGTCTTCAATTCCAAGGAGACGGCGGACAATCTGAAACGGTCCGGGGCGTTCATCCCGGGCATCCGCCCGGGCGACCAGACGGCGCGTTACATCGACGGGGTCATGACCAAGCTGACCCTCTGGGGCGCTGCCTACGTCACGCTGGTCTGTCTTCTGCCGGAGTTCCTGATCGTTGGATGGCACGTCCCGTTCTATTTCGGCGGCACTTCGCTCCTGATCATCGTGGTGGTGATCATGGACTTCATCGCGCAGGTACAGGCGCACCTCATGTCGCACCAGTACGAGGGCCTGATGAAGAAGGCGAATCTGAAGGGTCTTGGCGGCGGGTTGCTGCGCTGAGTGCGCTCGAATCGGTTTTGGAAACATATCGGAGATAGAGGCCATGAAAGTCCAGGCTTCCGTGAAGCGGGTGTGCCGCAACTGCAAGATCATCAAGCGCAAGGGCGTCGTGCGCGTGATCTGTAAAGACGGCCGGCATAAACAGCGGCAGGGGTGAGCCAGGTCCCTCGGTCCAGTGGACCGAGGAAACCTGGCGAACGCCGCGCCAGGGAAGGCGGGGCTGGGGTTAGATTCAGAGCCCCCGCAGTCTCGCCAGGAAGGCAGGGACGCTCTTCGAGGTGGCGCCGGACCCGTGCAGTGGACCGAGGAAACCTGGCGAACGCCGCGCCAGGGAAGGCGGGGCTGGGGTTAGATCAGAGCCCCCGCAGTCTCGCCAGGAAGGCAGGGACGCTCTTCGAGGTGGCGCCGGACCCGTGCAGTGGACCGAGGAAACCTGGCGAACGCCGCGCCAGGGAAGGCGGGGCTGGGGTTAGATCAGAGCCCCCGCAGTCTCGCCAGGAAGGCAGGGACGCCCTTCGAGGTGGCGCCGGACCCGTTGCACTGGACCGAGGAAACCTGGCGAACGCCGCGCCAGGGAAGGCGGGGCTGGGGTTAGATCAGAGCCCCCGCAGTCTCGCCAGGAAGGCAGGGACGCCCTTCGAGGTGGCGCCGGACCCGTGCAGTGGACCGAGGAAACCTGGCGGACGTCCCCGCTCAGGTTTCGCGGACAGGCCCTCTGGGCCCGCTATTGAACGAAAGGTACTTATTAAGTAAGCTTTCGCGTTTCCGCGCGTCGTGACGTGGGGAATGCGATTTCAGGAGTGAGAGTTTATGGCCCGTATTGCAGGCGTCAACATCCCGGACCGTAAGCACGCGCTGATCGCGCTGACGTCCATCTATGGCATCGGCCGCTCCCTGGCCGCGAAGATCTGTTCGGTGGCCGGCGTCGAGCCGAGCCGCAAGATCCAGGAGCTGACGGAAGGCGAGGTCGAGCGCCTGCGCGTGGAGGTCGCCAAGCATACCGTCGAGGGCGATCTGCGGCGTGAAGTCAGCATGAATATCAAGCGCCTGATGGACCTGGGCTGCTACCGGGGGATTCGCCACCGGCGCGGACTGCCCGTGCGCGGCCAGCGTACTCGGACTAATGCCCGCACCCGAAAGGGTCCCCGTCGCGCGATCAAGAAATAGCCCTTAGACCCAAGCCGACCGAAAGACGGGCTCCCTCCGCCCACTCAGGAACATCTCGATGGCAAAAGCTGCAACCCGTACGCGAAAGAAAGTCAAGAAGATGGTGACCGACGGCGTGGCCCATGTCCACGCTTCGTTCAACAACACCATCGTCACGATTACCGACCGCCAGGGGAACACGCTGTGCTGGGCGACATCCGGGGGCTCGGGCTTCCGCGGATCGCGTAAGAGCACGCCGTTCGCCGCCCAGGTGGCCGCCGATCGTGCGGGCCAGATTGCCAAGGACTTCGGGCTGAAGAATCTGGACGTCAACGTCAAGGGGCCCGGCCCGGGGCGGGAGTCGGCCGTGCGGGCGCTGAATAATGCGGGGTTCAAGATCACCAGCATCACGGACGTGACCCCGATCCCTCACAACGGCTGCAGGCCGCCGAAGAAGCGTCGGGTGTGATTTCGGAGTACCACAATGGCTAGATACCGCGGTCCAAAGTGCAAGCTCAGCCGGCGTGAAGGAACGGATCTGTTCCTCAAGAGCCGTGCGCGCTCGATCGACACCAAGTGCAACATGGAGAAGCCTCCGGGGATGCACGGCGAGCGCCGCCGGCGCCTGTCGGACTACGGCGGGCAGCTACGCGAGAAACAGAAGGTGCGCCGCCTCTACGGGGTGATGGAGCGCCAGTTCCGCAACTACTATCGCAAAGCGAGTCAGCGCAAGGGCAATACCGGCGAGATTTTGCTGCAGATGCTCGAGCAGCGCCTCGATAACGTCGTCTACCGGATGGGCTTCGGTGCGACGCGGGCCGAGGCTCGTCAGCTGGTGGGCCACAAGGCGATCGAGGTCAACGGCCGGGTGGTCAACATTCCATCGTTCCAGGTCGGTGCCGAGGACGAGATTACGGTTCGTGAAGGAGCCCGCAGCCAGATCCGCATCCAGAATGCCCTGGCGGTGGCCGAACAGTACGGCTTCCCGGAGTGGGTCGAAGTGGACCCCAAGGCGATGAAAGGCGTGTTCAAGCGGGTGCCGGAGCGCTCCGATCTGCCCGCCGAGATCAACGAATCGCTGATCGTCGAGCTGTACTCCAAGTAAGGACTGACTAGCAGAGGTCTATCCATGACGGAATCCGTCACCGAGTTTCTCAAGCCGCGCGTCGTCAACGTCCAGAGGGTCAACGATCAGCACGCCAAGGTGTCGTTGGAGCCCTTGGAGCGCGGTTTCGGTCACACGCTGGGGAACGCGCTGCGCCGGATTCTGCTCTCCTCGATGCCGGGCGCCGCGGTCGTCGAGGCGGAGATCGAGGGCGTGCTGCACGAGTACACGACCATGGAAGGCGTCCAGGAAGATGTCCTGGACATCCTTCTGAACCTCAAGGACCTCGCCGTCAGTATGCATTCGCGCAGCCAGGCGGTGCTCACGCTGAACAAGAAGGGCCCTGGTGTGGTCCTCGCCCGGGATATCGTGCTCGACCACAACGTCGAGATTGCGAATCCGGACCATGTCCTCGCCCATCTGACCGACGACGGCGCCCTGAACATGACCTTGACCGTCGCCCGCGGCCGCGGCTACGAGCCCGCCACCGTTCGGCAGAATACGGCGGGCGAGGATCGTCCGATCGGGCGGTTGCAGCTCGACGCCTCGTTCAGCCCGGTCCGCCGCGTTGCATACACGGTGGAGGACGCCCGGGTTGAGCAGCGCACGGACCTGGACCGGCTGGTGATCGATCTGGAGACCAACGGCACAATCGATCCGGAAGAGGCGATTCGCCGTGCCGCGAACATCCTTCAGGACCAGCTGTCCATTTTCGTCGACCTGGAGAGCAAGGAGGAACGGCGCACCGAGGAGAAGCGCCCCGAGGTGGACCCGATCCTGCTGCGGCCCGTCGACGATCTGGAGCTGACCGTGCGCTCCGCCAACTGCCTCAAGGCGGAGAACATCTTCTTGATCGGTGACCTGATCCAGCGTACCGAGGTCGAGCTGCTCAAGACGCCCAACCTTGGCAAGAAGTCACTCACCGAGATCAAGGACGTGCTCGCCACCCGCGGTCTGTCTCTCGGCATGCGCCTGGAGAGCTGGCCGCCGGACAACCTCGACGAGCTCCTTGCCAGCAGCAAGTGATCGATCGCCCAAGTTCGTAGACCTGTTTTAAGGAAGTCGTGTCATGCGCCACCGCAAATCCGGACGCCACCTCAGCCGGACGAGCAGCCACCGCCAGGCGATGTATCGCAACATGGCCTGCTCGCTGTTCCGCCACGAGCTCATCAAGACCACCCTGCCCAAGGCCAAGGAGCTGCGCCGGGTGGCCGAGCCCCTGATCACGCTGTCCAAGAACGACAGCGTAGCCAAGCGCCGCCTGGCGTTCAGCCGTCTGCGCGACAACAATGTGGTGAGCAAGCTGTTCGCCGAGCTCGGTCCGCGCTACCGCGCGCGTCCGGGCGGCTACCTGCGCATCCTGAAGTGCGGGTTTCGGCCCGGTGACAAGGCGCCGATGGCCTACGTCGAGCTGGTCGATCGCCCGCAGACCGAGGGGCCTGGCGCCGCGGCCGAATAAGCGGCTGTCCGATCGAGCCGAAAGACCGGGCCTCAGGGCCCGGTTTCTTTTCTTACGCATTGTGTCCGCCGATCCCCCCGACTCGGCGAGCGCCGGTGAACCGCAGACGCGTCGCCGGCTTTTTCCCTTGGCATGTGGAAGGGGGGAAAAGCGCAGCGCATTTCGGCGAAATGTCCCGTCGCCGAGCGTGGCTGAGCCGCTGCCACGCGCCACTTGGCCCCATGCTACGATTCGCCTCTGGAGCTTCACCGCTACTCACCCTGCGCGCGGGCATGGGGCGTGAGCGCGGAATCCGCACGGGGGAAAACGCGATGTCGCAGATCAAGCTCGGCGGTAGTTGCCTTTGCGGGGCGGTCCAATATGCGGTCACCGGCGAGGTCGTCCGCTTCACTCACTGCCACTGCAGCCGGTGCCGCAAGGCTTCGGGGACCGGCCACGCCACCAACCTGATCGTGCGGCCGGCGACCCTGACCTGGCTTGCGGGCGAGAGCATTGTGTGCCGCCACAAGGTGCCGGAGGCCGAGCGCTTCGCGACCTGCTTCTGTGCTGAATGCGGTAGCCCGCTACCCCGGCTTGTGCCGCAAATGGACATGGTCGTGGTCCCGGCAGGGTCTTTGGATGACGATCCCGGCATCCGGCCCCAGGCACATATCTTCTGGGACTCGCGTGCAGAATGGTCCTGTCCCGACGGTGGGCTCCCTGTCTTCGCGGAGTATCCGCCCGGTGTCGTAGCCCCGAAATAGAGGCGCTGCCGTACCGGGAGGGAGGCGTGCCTCTGGGCCCCAGGGTTGCGTGCCAGGCCTTTGCCGACGCCGGGTCATGTTCTTCCCGGATTGGATTGGTCCCGCCCGAGTCCCGCGGGGCGCCCGCCAGGGGGCGTTCCTTTGACGGCAGTCTCAGGCAGGGCTGAGCACGAGCATTTCGTTACCGCCCCGCTGAAACTCGTAAGCCACCTGTCGGACCTCGACGCTGATCCCCTGCTCTGCGAAGTGCTCGGTCACGACAGGCAAGTGCGGTGACCGACCTCCGTCGAGCTCCAGCAGCGGAAACACCCGCGCTTCGCGAGCTACCCGCAGCATTTCGGCGAGCGCTCGGACATGGAATTCTGCGGACAGCTGGGCGCTGTACAAGAACAGGAAATGCGACGACAGGGCAATGTCGAACTTCCGGTCCTTGAAAGGCAGCGTCGGCAACGCGGCGGCGACGTATCGGTGCTGCCGCTTTCCGGCATCGAAGTCCGCGAGGAAGGTCTTCATGGCGCCCATGCGAACCTCGCCGAGATTTTCCACGGAGGCAATGGTTGTCCAAACGTAATCCCCTTGATTTGCGTGCATCTGCTCCATCACGGGATGGTAGGTCTCCGCGATGCGGCTCCTGATCTCCTCAGTGCCGAACGCATAGATAGGATCGATCGACGTTACACGGCCGCCGCGCCTCGTCAGCTCCGCGTTAAAGCCAGCGGGCCCGTCACCACAACCGAGCAGGCGAAGCCTCAGATCGGACTCGGTGAGGCCGAACAGGGCGACGTACTCTTCGTAGGAGCGTCCCCAAGGCACAACCTTATCCAGGGTGAATCCCATCGATCCCGTGCCGTGTGACGGTTGAGGCGGGTTGGCGGGTGCCTAGCATGGCCCAGGTGCTCATGGGCCCCGTGGACGTGAAACTCGTCTTCAGAACGTCGGCGCCAGTTCCAAGAAGGTGCTCCAACAAACCTCCGGTCCCCGGGCACGCAAGGAGTGAGACAAGAAAACGGCCCACGACCGACACGTCGCTGTCGGTCATGGGCAGGTTCCGTCGATCCCGGATGATCAGACAGCGGTAGGGGTTGCTCCGTACTGATTGTCCCCTGGAGTGCTGGCCTGGGCCAGGAATACGATCACCACGATGGCCCCGATCACCGGAACAAATCCGATGAGAAGCCACCACCCGGTCCTGTCGGTATCGTGCATCCTTCGCACCCCGACCGCGATCGCGGGAACCAGCACCGCCAAGCCGTAAATGATCCCCAGCACTGCTGGGATACCGAGGATTCTCTCTACGATCCCGATCGCCAACACGATGATGAGATTGAAGAGGAAGAACATCCAATATTCCGTCCTGCTCGCTCTCCCCGTAAATACAGCGTATTTCTTCAGCACATCGACGTACCAGTTCATATCGTCTCCTTGCTCCGGCTCATCACGGCTTACCGGTCTAGCGTTGTTTTGGACCACCTTGAACCCGAGCAAACCGACCTCGTGTGGCCATCCTCGAATCGGCGCGCGCAATACTCTACAACTGCGGCGCCTCCGCGTCTTGCCCCCAATCCGCAGAATCCCGGGATTCGGTCGCAACCCCATACGACGCGAACCGTATCCCGCCGAACCGGCCGCTCCAACCGCGCTCCGCCCCCGCGCGCTAAAGGTCGGGTGCGCCCCCGGACACTAAACCAAAGGTCCCGGGCTGGTCATCCTGTCTGCAGTCGGCCACAATTCGATTTCTCGCGCCGCGACCGGTTTGCCGCAGAGCTTGGTCCGGGCGCGGGCCTGCCACTAAGGAAGTCGTTAGCAAAGCCACATCAGGTTCGGGCGGTCCGGGATGAGTCTGGCGGGACGGTCGGCCGCCTGGACGGCGGCCGTCGAGCCTACGGGGGTGAGGCCGATGGGAAAGCCCACCGGGGTTTCCCCCGGGCAGAACGGGCTCACCAGGGACGGTGAGCCCTGTGGGGCCCGCCAGCGGAGCGGGACGGCATAGCGCCAGCGGGTATTCAAGGCGTGTCCCGACAGGCTCTTCCCGGGGCGTGTGGCTTACTTCTGACGTTCTTAGGGACTGTTGACATTTGTCTGAGCGAGGGCGATTGCGAGCGATTCTTCGTGCCTCCTGCGCACAGCCGCCATGGCAATAGATATTGCCGCGATCACAGTCGCTGCAGATCACCACTTGGCGGTGACAGCGGGCGTAGTTGAACAGGCGTGCAGAGCTCTGCATCGGCGATAAAGGCCGATGAGGGCTTGAATATTGGGGGGGAAACGATCAATAGTGATCGGGCTCGCGCTCTGCACGGGCCTGGGGTGCGATACCGGGACGACCGCCAAGTCAATGAGACCCGGTATCGCACCTGTCTCAACGGCCCTTCTTCTCTACCCGATCTTGGCTCTTCTGTCACCAGCCTGAATGGTCTGGCCCCTCAGCGGCCGCTTTACCCAACGACCGATCCTTCGCCAGATAAGTGCGGTTTTGTGTAGCCACCTACATCGGCATGGGGTAGACAGGCATCCGAAGGGAATATAGCCTGCACCGTCCACGTATTGCCGAGCCTATGGGCTACACTGGGTTTGGCTGTTCCGATGGCTTTGAGCGGGCAAGCGCAAGACCTGACGATGAAATGCCTTTTGGTCTCCGACCTGCATTACACGCTGAAGCAGTTTGACTGGCTCAACTCGGTCGCCGACCAGTTTGACTCCGTGATCATTGCCGGCGATATGCTCGATATCTCCTCGGCTGTCCCGGTCAATGCGCAGATCGTGGTCGTGCTCAAGTACCTGCGTATGCTCAGCCAACGTACGCGCCTGCTGGTGTGCTCCGGAAACCACGATCTCAATGCCCTGAATACGGCTGGGGAGAAGACCGCGGGATGGATGCAGCGGGTGCGACAGATCGGCGTGCCGTGCGACGAGGATCGGGTCGATGTCGATGCGACGACTCTGACCCTCTGTCCCTGGTGGGACGGTCCTGCGGCCCGCGGGCAGATAGGCGAACAGCTGTCGCGGGATGCCGGACAGCGCGCCGAACGGTGGGTCTGGGTCTACCATGCCCCGCCTGACGGATCGCCGGTCAGCTGGGCCGGCAAACAGCACTTTGGCGACGATCACCTGCTGGACTGGATCAACCAGTATCAACCGGACATGGTCTTGACCGGACACATCCACCAGGCGCCTTTCAAGGCGGACGGCTCCTGGGTGGACCGCATCGGGGCTACCTGGGTGTTCAACCCCGGTCGCCAGACCGGCCCTGTGCCGACGCAGGTTGTCATAGATACCGACAAGGGTGAGGCGATATGGCTTTCCCTGGCCGGCGCGCAGCGGGTGGCCCTCGGCGAACCGCTGCAGCGTCCCGTCGAGGAGCTGGACTGAGGCCCGCCTTTTTCGCCGGCCGTCTGATGCAGGGCTCGACAGCCGCGTCTACTGGGCTGGGCTCGCTCCGGCCTGCTCGACATATTGCGCACTACGCCCGCGCGACAGACGCTGGCCAGAAATGCGGGCTAGAGATTCGGCTCGTACTCCCGGTCCGACCCGGGTGTCACCGTCTGATCCTCGGGGTGGTCATGCAGGAGGCTCTCCAGCACCTCGTCCACGATCCCCAGATGACCCTCGTGGTCTTCGAATTGGTGTTTCAGGTCGGCGAGGTAGGTCGTCATCTGCCGCAGGCGGCGCGCCACCAGACGCGCCACGCCCAAGGCAAGCTCCGGCCGCGCTGCAAGGAAGCTTGCCCCGTCTTCGGCCACATACATCCTCACCCTATTCATCGCCCTGACCGTGGCCATATGGGGCGTGTCCAGGAGCACCGATATCTCGCCGAAAAAGGCGCCAGGCTGGGACACGATATTGAGCTGTAGGTCCTCCTTGAGGATCTCGACGGTCCCGGCGATGAGAATGAACAGACTCTGGTTAGAGCCGCCTTCCGAGAGAATGACCTCGCCCGCCTCGTAGGTCCTCGTGGGCAGGTCGGCGCAGTACCTGAGGATGTTCGACATCTCGGCTCCAGTCATCAACCGATCCAAGGCGGTAGCCGGGTAACGGCTTTCAGGCAACCTCGGATCGTCCGATACATTTTGGCTCAGGAGCCGTTGGATGGCTACTTTGGTGAGTACGGCGCCGTTGGATCGGCTGACCCATCACCGCGAATGACGCCTGTTCTCACCCTGCAAGGCGGTCAATCTCGTACGCCGATCCGGGGTGAACCTTCGGCGCGGATTGACATCGTTGAAGGCGTGCATGAGACAAACGATCGGACCGCGAACGGCAATTGTCAACAGGCCCCTAGGCCGACGGGACCAGCTTCTTGCCGTCGCATTCGCTTCGCTCGCAAGGCCGCTCACGCTGGTTCTTCATCGCGGTGGCATACCACTCCACCTCGGTAATGAACCGGTCCGCCCGCTTGGCGTAGCTTGAGTCGAGAAGAGCCCCATCGTCAGCGAAGATATCTTGCACCCTGGGAATCGGTAGGATGGATGGAATGCTCGACATTCCCATCTCCGCCAACATGGCCCTTAGGGTCATCGCCGCGCGCACCCCACCGAAAGGGCCGGCCGAATAGCAGACGATCGCCGAGGGTTTCCAAGAATACTCCTCGAGAAAATGGTCCAGAAGATTCGCAAGCGCCGGGGGCACTGTATGGTTGTACTCTCCGGAAACTATGATGTACGCGTCGGCGGGGATGATGATCCGCGCCAAGCGTTGCAGGGCTTCCGGGGCCTCGTTCGGGCGATATTCCTTATACATCCTATCGAGCAGCGGCAAAGGGTATTCAAGGGGATCGACCAAAACGACCTCGTGCCCCCGCGCGCGGCACTGGCACACCAGGAACCGCGCCGCTTTGATCCCCTGGCGCGCAGACCGCACAGACCCATAGACGACGACGATATTCAAACGCATAGGTTTGACCCCATTTCTCTGCAGCGAAGCATAGCCGCGACGCGCTGGCAAGCCAAGGATGTCGGGCCGGTCGGAAGGGGCGCAGGTGGACGTCAGGCTGGACCATATGGGGAGACCGGCGGAGTGGCCCTTGCGTATAACGTATCATCGGCAAACTTGCGGAGCCGCTGCTTGCGGATGACCCGCGAGCTCCAAACAGCCGAAAAGTACGTCTGTCGAGGGACGACAGTTCAGCGTCCTACCGGCGTCTTCCTGGAGCCGTCCGTATTCAACAGATTGATCCCGTAATCCTCTCGCCCCTATGACCGGGTCCGGTCGCCGCGCAACCGAGTCTGTCCACCGACACTCCACGTATAGGGGATCTCGGGTGCATCGTAGGGCAAGCGGTAGTGATCCGGATCGTCGTACATGTAGGGGCGGGTTGGGAGGTTCAGCAGAATCACGTCGTTGGTTCCGAGATTCTGCACACCATGCCAGACGCCTGGCGGAATTACCAGCAAGGTTGGCCTGAAATCGCCCGCATGGTGCTCCTGGAGGGTCCCGTATGTCGGACTGGTCTCGCGACCGTCGTAGAGGACGATCTTCAGGTGTCCCTGACTGACGAACAGTCGGTCGATCGCGATTCTGTGGCAGCTCCAGGCGCCAAGTGCGCCGGGAAACAGTCTGGATTGGTAGAGATGTACAACCGGCATTCCGGTGGGATCCCACTCGGGTCGGAAAATCTCGGTGATCACGCCATGATCCCGCGGCACATGCGCGACCTCTTTGGCGTTAACCCCCTCGATGTGCTTCTGCAGCTTTTTCCAGTCCGGCGTAACCAGCTGCGCGTCTTTCTTCGCTGTGTCGAACATGCCCGCTATCCTCGGGGTCTATGGTGTTACCTTGAGCCCCTTGCGTCTCTTGGCGCGGTCGACCCCGCGTTGTTTTCGCGATAACAGCTCTCTTAAGGTGCGTCTTGCCCTCAAAAGGGTGTCGCTGGCGAAGAATGTCAGTAGCCGCATGTACGGGGCTCGGCCTCGCTCGTTCCGCTCTAAGCGACGCAGGTTCACATAGCACAGGGCCAGCTGTCTGACTTCCAGCGTAGGGTCCGATCCGAGCCGTTCGAGCCACACGCGCTGCTCATGGCATTGGCGCGTGACGTAGATGTCCCTGCGCCATGCCGCGGGAATCTTCACCACGGACAATCTGGGCACCAGCTGGAAGCGATATCCGGCGTGTTGCATCCGCCGCCAGAGATCCACCTCAGGATCACAGTCCAGGGTCCGGTAGTCTTTCCAGCCGCCGATCGCGTCGATGATGGCCCTTCGGTGCACGATCGAGGAAGGGGGAATCCACGTCCCGGACTCGTAGGGGAGCACGACCGGGTAGATAAATGTGGTGCGCTCATCCTCGTCGACCAGAACGCTCAAGCCATAGGCGACATCGGCTCCGTCTCGGAGCGCGTCCACCGAAACCTGCAAGTGATGGGGAAACCAAAGGTCGTCGTGTCCAAGGTACGCCACAAGCTCACCCTTGGCGTGGGTCAGACCAGTATTGTTCGGCGTGGACTGATGTCCGGAGCTCTCGGCCAGACCTATCCATCGTATGCGAGAGTCGCCGATGTCCTCGACGACCTGCGGTGAATCATCGGTGCAGCCGTCTCCAACGACCAGGACCTCGAAGTTCGAGTATGTCTGCTGGAGAACGCTGCCGATGGAGTACGGCAGAACGTTGCTCCGGTTGTAGGTCGCGATGACGACGCTGACGAGGGGAGAGTCCATATCCTTGCCTGCCGGTGCGCACAGCCAGAACAATAGCATCGCGAGGGACCGAGCGCCGAGAGGTGCGCGATCTGCAGCCTGTCGCGGTCGACCATCGGCACGCCGCCGCGGTCGATTGGGCAGGGTACCGACACCCCGTTCCGGATATTGGTCATCGGTCCTGGGAGACCAGCAAGACCTGGGACTCCGACAGGAATGGCACTTAGTCGGGCCATCGGACGTCGACCTCGACGAAACGGGCGGTTTTGTTTCTTGTCCCTCGCTTAGGCGAGGGGGAATGGGGTGAGGGGGTAGCCCCGTTGTTGGCTGGAAGCACCCCGTCCCTCAGGGGAGCGGGTATAGGGAGGGTCCTGGATTTGTTGGTCTTCCCCCTGCTGGTGGGGACTCAGTGCGACTCGGCTCCGCCCGGACGGTTCTGCCGTGCTACGGGACGGCCGCGGTAACGGTGCAAGTCCGGCAGCGACACCGCGAGCAGACCGAGCAACGGTAGGTACGAGGAGCAGAGCTTGTAGACCGTCTCTATTCCCCAGTGGTCGGCCAGCTGACCCAGTTCCGCGGCGCCGATACTGGCCAGGCCGAATGCCAGACCGAAGAACAGACCGAAGATCCAAGGCCGCGCGGGCCGCGTACCTCGCCGATGCTGCCTCGCGAGATTCGGCGCGGCGCGCTCGGGACCCGCCAGTAGGGGCGGCAGGCTGTTGGCCAGCTGGGTCAGGTTCCAGTGGCCGATCTGGGGCTGCCGATCATAGACATAGCGCCCGAACTGGTCGATGGAGCTGTACACCTGGCCCGGTCTCAGGGTGTCCATGAAAGCGCAGGGGCCGTAGTCGATGGTCTCGCCGGAGATCGCCATGTTGTCCGTGTTCATGACGCCGTGGATGAAGCCCACCAGCAGCCAACGGGCGATCAATGTACCCTGGCGCTCCGCCACCGCTTCGAGCAGGGCCCGATAGGGGTTGGCTGCCGCTGCACAGTCCGGATAGTGGCGCTGGATCACGTAGTCGGCCAGGATGCGCACAGCGTCCGCGTCGCCGCGCCGGGCGAAGTACTCGAAGGAGCCCACGCGCACATGGCCGGCAGCCACCCGGGTCAGGACCGCCCCCGGCTCGGCCCGCTCGCGATAGACCGGCTCGCCGGTGGCGACCATCGCCAGCGCCCGGGTGGTGGGAATGCCCAGCCCATGCATGGCCTCACCCAGGACATACTCGCGCAGCACCGGCCCGAGCACCGCGCGGCCGTCCCCGTTACGCGAGAAGGGGGTGCGCCCGGCGCCCTTGAGCTGGATGTCCCGGCGCACCCCTTTGCGGTCGACCACTTCTCCCAGGAGCACGGCGCGCCCGTCGCCCAGACTGGGAACGAAGTGGCCGAACTGGTGACCTGCGTGGGCCATGGCGAGCGGCTCGGCCCCGGCGGGCACCTGATTGCCGGCGAGCACTTGGATGCCGGCCTCGCTGGTCAGGGCCTGGGCATCTAGTCCCAGCTCCTCCGCCAGGGCATGATTGAAACGGATCAGTGTCGGCCGCCGAACCGGTGTGGGTGCGATCCGGGCATAGAAGCGCTCCGGCAGCCGAGCATAGGTGTTCTCCAGAGTCAGCACGGGATCTGCCTGGGCTTTCGTTGCGGTCATCGGTCTCATACGCGGGCGACTAGGACCGGAGGGCGATATATCCTAGTATATTCCTCGGTTTTGTCCCTCGGAGCCTGCCTGACCACGAAGCCCGCGGTAAGCGGTCTCCAATATTTCCGGTGAGCGTCGCCATCGCCCGAAAACCGGCCGGACGCGAATCAATGCCTGGATGCCAGGCTCGAGTGCGACGGATGCCGAAAGGCCTGCTGGGAAGGGGCACGAGAGCAGACGTTGGCGTCGGGCCAAACGCAAGGCCCGACCCTACGCCCCGCGACCCGCGCGGGTGAGGGGTGGGTCTGTGAGTGATGCGGGCTAGACTTTCAGCTCGAGCACGACCTCTCCGGCCACCGGATCGGTAACGCCCAAGCCGCCGCCCAGATCTTCCAGCGTGTCCCGAAACCGGTCCAGCAGGGCCACCATGGCTGACTCGGCCGCCTGAATCTGATCATAGCTGTCCCACTCGCCGATCAGACAATAGCTCCGTTCCCCGGTCTTGATCAGCGCGCCGTGCCGAAACCCGGGAAAATCGGCTCGGGCATCGCGGTGCACGTCAAGAAACCGTTGCTCCGCACCCGGTTTCACTCGAAAGCGCACGACGTTGAAAGCGGACATTGTTCAGCCTCGGCTTGGTGCGCGCTGTCGATAGCGACTCGCGCTCAGCATCCAAGCATAGTTGGTTTCGCGCGACTGCAGGCGCCGGTCGGTCTTCCGACGAAAGCGGATTAGCCACGGACCATAAAGGGTTTTGCAGCTGGGGACTCCGGGGGTGTCCGACTTCCCGGTTGGCTGTCGGCGCGGGATACGCCTGTTTCTGGCCAAGCTCCGTCATTGGGCAGGTCTATTCCGGTTGCCGGGACGCCGGACCGCCCTGATAGACTGCGTAGCTATTTTGCGTCGTCGGCGCGTCCACGAAGGAGTGACTGAAGCCCAAGCGCTCGAAACTCTTCGGCAAGTCGCAGATCACGGTCCCCCGGATAGACGATGGTTGGATGATCCAGCGTGAGGTCTTTCAGGGCGATACGCATCGACTTGGTGACCTGAGGTCGCTCGGTGTACTTCACCTCGAACCCGAGTCGCTTGCCTTTGGAAAGAATCAGAAGGTCGAGCTCTGCGCCGGCATGGGTCGCCCAGAAATAGGCATCGCCCGGCTCCGTGCAAGAGGCGCGCAGGATCTCCTCAAGGGCAAAGCCTTCCCAGGAGGGTCCGAGCTTCGGGTGACGGATCAACGCCGTCCGGTCTTGTATCCCCAACAGCGTACGGAATAGCCCGGAGTCGCGCAGAAAGAGCTTGGGCGCCTTGACTTGGCGTTTCCGCAGGTTCTCGTGCCACGGGCGCAGCAGGCGCACCATGAACGTGGCCTCGAGGATATCCAGGTATCGACGGATGGTGGTGTCTGCGGCACCGAAAGAACGTCCGAGTTCCGAGTAGTTCAGCATCTGTCCGTGGTAGTGCGCAAGCATGATCCAGAATCGACGAAGCGACTGGGGCGCGATGGTGATGCCCAGGGCCGCCAAATCCCTTTCCATGAAGGTCGCGACATAATCCTTGCGCCATCGAACGCTGGCCGACTCGCTGGCGGCCAGGAAGGAAGGCGGGAATCCACCCCGCAGCCAGAGCGCTTCGGCCGCTTCGGCGCCGGTCTCAGCGAGCTAAAAAGGTGTCAGCTCGATACAGCCGATGCGCCCTGCGAGGGACTCGGACGACTGCTGGATCAAATCCCGCGAGGCGCTGCTGTTGATGGCTGTGGAAATCCGCGTAAACATGGCGGACTCGGCACAGGGGAGTGACGTTGTCACGGATTCAGGCACGTTAGAGGAGCAGCTCAGAAGAGGACGGGGTCGTTGGGCTCGAAGAGGTCCAACTGGGGGGTGTAGGGGTCGAGTAAGTTGGCCTGGGCCTGTTGCTGGATCTGCAGTTGATAGCGGGCCCAGATGGCCTGGAGCAGCTCCTCAAGCAGCTCGTAGACGGCCAGGGCTTGCTCGGCCGACCAGTACTCGGGGATCGGGGATAAGGGCATGGTCGCGGTCTCGCTAAGGGGACACCCAACGTAAGGGTCGTTGACGCCCGGGCCAGGCAAAACGCATGATCCGATCTGCTCCCTCCGCGTGTCTAAGCCCCGATGAGAAGGCGTTTTCAGAAATTCCTATGTTGAATCAGTCGGGTAGCGTGGCCCGACCCTGAGTGCAGTGCCGGGCGGCCTTCACCACGCCGTCGCGGTGCCGAAAGTATCGAAAACAGGGTCCCGGGTAATCAGGACGAGTGACTCGAGCTCAGCCTGGGCGGCAAGCATGCAGTCGACCGGATCTCGGTGCTCGAGCTCGCAGGTTCCTGCTCGCAGAGCGTGGACCTGGGTAATGGCGAGGGGGATGAATCCGTCGGCGGCGACCAGCTCGATGAATCGCGTTGCCGCCTCCGGCACTTCGGTCAGCTTGCCGATCCGCTGCTTGGTTGCGATCTCTCGGGCGCTCGCCGCGCTCACGAAGACCTCGCTCGACTCGTCGGAAATCAGCGCGCGGGCGCGAGAGGAGAGCGCATGTGAACATCACCTTGCCCAGGCGCGTGCTGCATCGGCTGGATGATGTAGCCGCGGCTCGGTATCAAAGCCGTGGGGCGGTCATCGCCGACCTGTTCATGCGCATGCCGGACGGCCCCGGGGAGTAGGAAGGCATTAAGAGGAACGGGCTTTGCTGTCGTGCTACAAAGCGAGAGCCCGGCACCCCGCCCGAATGTTGCATTGCAAGACCCCCCTTGCTCATTGGACTCCGAGGGTTTCCGGGGGTCTCGCTACTCTTTCGAGTCAGCGACCGATAGCCGTTTGCGCCACTCGGCAACTGCTGCGCGAATTTCCTCCACGGTCTGCGCAAGCTCCGGCCCCATCCGCTTGAAGTCGTCGTCTCGGGACTTGCCAAGCTCCGCAAGCAGGGCGAAATAATGCGGCTTGAATCTATCCTTGAATCGGTAAATTGCGAACTCCTTATCTTCGAACAGCCGGCGAACGTAGGCCGTTTGCTCGGTGCCGAGCAGAATCGTCAGAACCAAAGTGACTTGATCTGCTTTTGCGTCGAGGTCCAGATTCGGGAGTATGTCGTCGAAGGCTTCCAATGCCCCCGGCAACAGCTCTGGATGCAAGGCATGCAAGCGGAGGTGGAGAATCATTGCCCAGATCTCCCGATCCAGGCCGAGCGACTGATCTGTGAGTCGCGATCGCAAGCGAAGTCCGGCTTCGCGAAAATCCGCTACTGATTTACGGAAGCTCGCCACGAATTTAACAATGCCGGGGTAAATGTTGATCCCCTTAGGCATCGTTATGCTCTCAAGCGCTTCCGCTGTAGCCAAAGCAGCGTCAACTTGCAAGCGTTCAACCTGGTCAATAAGCTGATCTTCCGGCCATTCCCTCTTTAAGACAGATACAACTGAGCGAAACAGCTTTGGACCACTCGAAATGTATTCGAGCCGCTCGCTCAGGCCCATCGTTGCGATACGCCGCCTGTCAAATAATGGGCGGTATTTCGCATCAACATTGCTTTCTATCTGTTCGATTGTCTCGGCGATGGAGGGCGCGACCTGACCCTGCTGGCCGACTGGCAAATACTCCCGAGTGGCCTTCACCAACCGATCCTCGGTGTCCAGGTCCAAACCTACCCGGCGCAATGCCTCGGTCATGAGCCATGCATGCTCCGGGGAGAGGCGGGTTTCGGCGAGCATGCAGAGATGACCCAGCGCACGCTCGCGCAGTTCCTCCGGTGTGCACCAGATTTCCAGAAACCGCACCAGCCAGAGTGTGCGCCGTCGGTCACCGGGCCGGCCGTGGCGCATCAGGTACCAGATGTTGAAGAAACGCTCCTCTAGCCGGTATAGGTTGTTTTTCTTGCTGGTGGGCTCGCAATAGATGATGTTAGCTCGTTCCAGTTGCTTGAGCTGGGCCGCGACCTGTTTGCTAGGGAGGCGCGTGGCACGGGCGATCTCTCCCGCGGACAGGGCGTCCCAGCCCAGGGCAACCGCGTCGACGATGGCCTGCTGCTGCGGGGGCAAATCGTCCATTCGGTGCTTGTAGAGCGGAGTAACCCGGTCAAGCAGGAGCTCCAGGTCGCGGAATGCGGTGCCGTCCCGGTCGAGCAGGATCTCGAACAGCAGTACCAGGGTGCGCGGGACGCCGGCGGTGAGCCGCCTGAGGGTCTCGATTCGCCCCGGGGCGCGCTGGATGACTTCGTTCAGTCGCGCCTTCTGCTCTGGCGTGCCCAAGTGACGCAACAGGGTCAGAGCCTCCTCCCGGGAAAGACCGGGTAGATTGACCTCGCGGAAGAACTGGTAGAAGGGTGCGCTATGGTCGTAGTGCTGCTCGATCATCACAGCGGACGCGCCGACGATCTGGATTCGCTTGGTGGTGTGCAGAATCTCACGTAGGCGTTGCTGCGCCGGGCGTTTCAGCTTGCCGAACAGATCGCCGATGTTGTCGATCAGCAGGACCAGTCGCGCACCTTGGTCGGCAATGGCTCGGTCGAGGATGAGATAACAGTCCTTCTCGTAGTGTGGCGTGTTCCAAGCGGCCTCCATTGCATCGGGAAGTCCGTCTAAGCCCGGTCTGTTACTCAGGAGGCTCGCCGCCTCCTCCCACAGCCGGCAGAGGCTGGTGACACCGTAGAGCTCCTCGTTGAACAGCAAAGGGATCAGCCAATGGCGAGTCTCCCGGTTGTCCCGGAGCGAAATCTGGATGCGGCGCAGTAGGCTTGTCTTACCCTGTCCCCTTTGCCCCTGGACGATTACATGCTCTGGCTCATCCTCCGGTCCAGCGCCCAGGATCATTCCCAGCACCTTGTCCGTCAGTTCCAGACGGACCGAATAGCGGGTCAGGAACTCGGGCTCCGACATCGCCTGAGGGTTGTAAATTCCACCTAGTGCCTCTCCCATCGATCTCGCCCTCACCGGTCAATTCGCAACGTTGCGCCACCACCATTCGCGGATCACGGGTGAGTTGAACCGGTAGCGTGCCGGGTCCTCTTGGTTGTTGAGATAGCCGTCGTGCTTGAGGATGCCGATGAGATTGACCTGGTGCTCCCGGACCCCATGCTCGACGGCGAGATTGGTCAACGCCCGGCTGTGAATGCCGTTATTCCGCGGGTCTGCGGCGTGGCCAAGCACGGCCTTGACGAATTGGAGCTCCCTGGGCTCCAGCGTCATTCGCAACCGGCCATACCAGTGCTCGAACAGGTTCTGGTGGGTCAACAGCGCGCTAAATGCCTGATCCGCCGCATCCGGGGCTGCAGAGCCGGGTGCCAGCTCCTCTGCAAGGCGCCTAATGAAGATGGGTATCAGCCAGTCCCATCCGATACGCCCGAGCAAGTGCTCCCGCACCTCCGGAGAGAGACCCGCGAGGCCGAGACGGCTCAGCTCCTGGTCCAGAAAGATGCGTCCTTCGTCTGCGGTGAGCGGAGGGATGCGGAGGGTCTTGAGGTCATTGATGTGCCTGCTTGCACCGAGGGTCGCCGCGACATTCTCCAACCCGATGGAGCCGGCAAAGACGAACTGGACGCGTTCCGTGAGAGCGGGGTCGTGCCTGCAATCGCGAAGAGTCTGGAGAATCCGGATCGCCTCGCGCCGTTCCTGCTCGGACCTGTTCCCAAGGGTGTTCTCCACCGCCTGAGGAAGCTCGTCGACCATGAGGACGATGCGCCCGTTCAGCTCCAGATCCTGGCAGAATTGGACAAACTCGGCGAGGTGATCCACCTGGCCCGGAGCACCGAAGCGTACCTTGGAGCCGATCTCCTCAATTCGGATTCGCTGTAGCCAGCTGGCAAAGCGTTGCGACGCGCGGCTGAGCACATCGATAAACCGCTGGTCGAGCAGTGCGGACAAGAACTTGCGATACAGCTCGTCGACGGAGTCAACCGATTCAACGAAGACATAGACCGGGAAAAAGCCGGCGACGGGCCGGGCGAGCGTCTGTTTGAGCAGCGTCGTCTTCCCGATACGCCTGGGCCCAGGGATCAGCAGGTGGCTTCCGGAGCGCAGATCTCTCCAAAACGCGTCTTCCAGCTTTGGGCGAGGAAAAGTAGACATAGCCGAGGCCGACTAATGACAACAAAAGTATTGTCAAGATAGATGGCAAAAGTTTTGTTGTCAAGACGACATGGGCAACGCCCACAGTTCCGCCGACGAACCAGCCGACGGAGGTCGGACCACGCTAACGGTCGAAATTCCTAGGGATTCTTCCCATAAAGACTCGGTTTTGGCTCTTAAACAGCCCGTTCCGCCTCCAAAATTGATGTTGTAAGGATCTGGTCAGCGCCAGAAACTCCGCAGAAACCTCAGAGAAACGTCAGAAGAAACCTCAGGGACAGACCAGGATTTTGGGGCTGCGGACCCCGGAGTCTTCGACCTGAGCCGGGCGGCGAAGGCGGTAAGATGCGACGTACGGTGGGTGTCGTGACTCGTAGCCAGAGCGGCTCGTGGGACGAGCTTCCGGTGTCGCTCAATCCTCATCGGGCGAGTCCGTCGTAACGCCCTGGTGGTACTCGGCGACAACCTCATCAAGGGCCGGATTGGCCTTGCCGCGACCGTGGACGATTACGATGGGGGTGGGTCCCTCCATGACCGAGTCGAGCCGGTGCCTGTCGGGTATGTGCCCCGGGGAGGCCACGAAACGGATCTGGCCGCTCTGAGCGTAAGGGATTCCGCGCTCGCGGAGTGCCTCGGCCAACGCTGCTGCACGGCGCGCACCGGCCTTCGGGCAGTTCGGAGCGGCGAGGATGAGCACCGTGTGGGGGGCGACCCCGGCGGGCGGCGGCAGCGCAACGAAGCCGTTGGTATCAGCGTCGGCCGCGACGGCCTGTTGGTAGCTCGCAGCTTGGTACTGATTCCAGAAGTAATAGCCCGCACCCGCGATGGCGAGCACGAGGATGACGGTCTTGGTGTCCATGGTTTTCCCTCGGCTGGTTCTTATTCTTCTTCTTACTATGTCCCGGCAGTGGAGGATAGGGATAGGCGGGAAAACTCACGAAACCTCTCAGGGACAGACCCGGGTTTCTGGGTTGTGGAGGGGAGAGTCTTTGGCCTGTGTCGGGCGGCGGAAGCGGTAAGATGGGGCCGTGTGCGCGTCGGGCTCCCCGTTGATCTGTTTGCTGACCGATTTCGGTATTGGCAGCCCCTATGTGGGCCAGATGAAGGTGGTGCTGGCAGCTGCGGCGCCAACTATCCCGGTGGTCGACCTGATCTCTGACCTGCCGGCCTTCTGTCCCGACTTGGCGGCCTATTCCCTGCCCGCGCTGATCCGCGATGTTCCCGCTCCCGCGGTCTTCTGTTGCGTGGTGGACGCCGGTGTGGGGACCGATCGTAGGGCCTTGGCCGTCGAGGCGGACGGGCACTGGTTTGTGGGCCCGGACAACGGGCTGCTGGCGATTGCGGCGCGCCGGGCGGCCGCGGTTCGCGCCCTGCGTATCGACTGGCTTCCGGCGCGCCTGTCCGACAGCTTCCACGGCCGCGACCTCTTCGCGCCCGTCGCCGCACGCCTAGCTCTGGGCGAGTCGGTGGAGTCCTCCCCTCTGGTCGTGGACGATCTGGTGGGCGCCGACTGGGCGGACCAACTCCCCGCGATTGTCTACGTGGACGCCTACGGGAATCTGATCACCGGTCTTTCTGCGGATGAACTGCCGGACGACGCTCGTTTCGAAGTCGCAGGTCGCACATGCGTGTTCGCGCGCACCTTCGGTGAGGCGCCGCCGGGCGAGCCTTTCTGGTACCGCAATTCTTTCGGGCTGGTGGAGATTGCCTTCAGGGAGGACAACGCGGCTGAGCGGCTCGGCCTGGGCCCGGGGGCTCCGGTACTCCGCGTCGCCTGACCCATTGCGGCACGTATCGCGAGCTAAGGAGGGGCTGAGCGAGCGGGTCGCCCCTCACCCCGCCCTCTCCCCCTCGCGGGGGCGAGGGAGAGTAAGGTCGGTAGCGTTGGGGTTGTCGCGGCGGCTTCGGCCGGCAGGTTTCGACCCGGCGAAGCCGGTACGGGGAATCAGCGCGCCTTGAGCAGGGGCTTCAGGAACCGGCCCGTGTGGGACAAGGCCATTTTTGCGACCTCTTCGGGTGTGCCGGTCGCGATGATCTCACCCCCGCCGTCGCCCCCTTCGGGACCCATATCCAGTATCCAGTCCGCCGTCTTGATGACATCCAGGTTGTGCTCGATCACCACCACCGTGTTGCCGTGGTCGCGCAGGCGGTGAAGGATCTCCAGCAGGTGCTTCACGTCGTGGAAGTGCAGTCCGGTGGTGGGCTCGTCGAGGATGTACAGGGTGTTGCCGGTGTCGCGCTTGGACAGCTCGCGGGAGAGCTTCACCCGCTGGGCCTCGCCGCCGGACAGCGTGGTGGCGCTCTGTCCGATCTGAATGTAGCTCAGGCCGACGTCGACCAGGGTCTGCAGCTTGCGCTTGAGCGGCGGCACGGCGTCGAAGAAGGGCAGGGCCTCCTCCACGGTCATGTTGAGCACCTCGTCGATGCTGCGGCCCTTGTAGCGGATCTCCAGGGTCTCGCGATTGTAGCGCCGGCCTTTGCACACATCGCAGGTCACGTAGATGTCGGGCAGGAAGTGCATCTCCACCTTGATCAGACCGTCGCCCGCGCAGGCCTCACAGCGCCCGCCCTTGACGTTGAAGCTGAACCGGCCCGGCCCGTAGCCGCGGGAGCGGGCCTCGTGGGTGGCGGCGAACAGCTCGCGGATCGGCCCGAACAGCCCGGTGTAGGTCGCGGGATTGGAACGGGGCGTGCGGCCGATGGGGCTCTGGTCGATGTCCACCACCTTGTCGAACTGATCCAGCCCCCGGATCTCGTCGTGGGGGGCGACCTGCAGGCTCGCCCCGTTCAGGGCGTTGGCCGTCAGGGGGTAGAGGGTGTCGTTGATCAGGGTCGACTTCCCCGAGCCGGACACGCCGGTGATGCAGGTCAGCAGCCCGACCGGGATCTCCAGGTCTATGCCCTTGAGGTTGTTGCCTCGGGCCCCGCTGAGCCGCAGGCTGCGCGTGGGGTTCCTCGGGATGCGTCGGCGTGGGACCTCGATGCGCCGACGTCCAGACAGGTACTGGCCGGTCAGGGACTCCGCGACCTCTTCGATCTGCGCGGCGGTGCCTTGGGCGATGATGCGGCCCCCATGGACCCCGGCGCCCGGGCCCATGTCCACCAGGTGGTCGGCGGCGCGGATCGCCTCCTCGTCGTGCTCGACCACGATCACCGTGTTGCCCAGGTCGCGCAAGTAGGTCAGGCTGTCCAAGAGCCGGGCATTGTCGCGTTGGTGCAGCCCGATGGACGGCTCGTCCAGGATGTACATCACTCCGACCAGGCCGGCGCCGATCTGGCTCGCCAGCCGGATGCGCTGGGCCTCGCCTCCGGAGAGGGTGTCGGCACTGCGCTCGAGCGTGAGGTAGTCGAGGCCCACGTTGACCAGGAAGCCCAGCCGCCGCTGGATCTCGCTGACGATCTTGGCGGCGATCTGGCCTTTGGTGCCGCCGAGCTCCAGCTTCCGGAAATAGGCCAGGCACTGGCCGATCGGCATGGCGGCGATCGCCGGCAGGGTCTGCTCGCCCAGATAGACGTGGCGCGCCGCCTCGTTGAGCCGGCTGCCTGCGCAGCCCGGGCAGGGGCGGGACGAGATGTAGCGGGAGAGCTCCTCGCGCACCGCGTTGGACTCGGTCTCGCGGTAGCGGCGCTCCATGTTACGGATCATGCCCTCGAAGGGATGGCTCCGCTTCACCGGCCGGCCGCGCTCGTCCAGATAGCTGAGCTCGATCTCGTCCGGGCCGCTGCCGAAGAGAATGACCCGGCGTACTGCCTCGGGCAGAACTTGCCAGGGTGTTTCGGGGTCGAACCCGAAGTGCCGTCCGAGGGAGCGCACCAGCTGGAAATAGTAGGCGTTGCGCCGATCCCAGCCCCGGACCGCTCCGGCAGCCAGGCTGAGCTCCGGGTGGGCGACGACCTTTTCGGGGTCGAAGAACTCCTCGAGCCCGAGGCCGCCGCAGCTCGGGCAGGCCCCAACCGGGTTGTTGAACGAGAACATGCGCGGTTCCAGCTCCTCGATGCTGTAGCCGCATTGGGGGCAAGCGAAGTTGGCGGAGAACACCGGCTCGGGCTGATCGGGATCATCGATCGATGCGATGCGAGCCACGCCGCCGGCCAGCCGCAGAGCCGTCTCGAAGGACTCGGTCAGGCGCAGGCGCAGCTCGGGGCGCACCTTGAACCGGTCGACCACGATCTCAATCGTGTGTTTTCGCTGCGGATCGAGCACCAGGGGCGTGTCGAGCTCGTGGAGCTCACCGTCCACCCGGGCGCGGATGAAGCCCTGGGACGCGAGCTCCTGCAGGAGCTTCTGGTACTCGCCCTTGCGCTCCGAGACTACGGGTGCGAGCAGCATGAGACGGTGGCCCTCGGGCAGGCCGAGCACCTGATCGACCATCTGGCTCACGGTCTGCGCCTCGAGCGGGGTCCCGTGCGCCGGGCAGCGCGGCGTGCCGGCGCGAGCGAAGAGCAGGCGCAGATAGTCGTAGATTTCGGTGATGGTACCGACGGTCGAGCGCGGATTGTGGGACGTGGTGCGCTGCTCGATCGAGATGGCCGGCGACAGCCCTTCGATGTGGTCGACGTCCGGCTTCTCCATGATGGAGAGGAACTGCCGCGCGTAGGCCGAGAGCGACTCAACGTAGCGGCGCTGACCTTCGGCGTAGATCGTGTCGAAGGCCAATGAGGACTTGCCCGAGCCAGAGAGGCCCGTGATCACGATCAGCTTGTCCCGGGGCAGATCGAGATCAATGTCCTTCAAGTTGTGGGTGCGGGCTCCGCGGATCAGGATCTGGTCCATGGGTCGCAAAACGGCCTTCGAGTAAATTTGCTAATATACGCCGCCTTCGAGTGGCTCGACAAAGGCGAACTATCGTGAGCTCAGCTGTCTCTACTTCCCGCATGAGCGCCCTCGAGCGTAGGGCCACCTTCTCCCTGGCCGGCATCTTCGCGCTGCGAATGCTCGGGCTGTTCCTGATCCTGCCCGTTCTCGCCCTGTTTGCCCGGAAACTCCCCGGCTCCACGCCGGTGCTGGTCGGTCTCGCCATCGGCGCCTACGGCCTCACCCAGGCCATCTTGCAGGTGCCCTTTGGGATGCTCTCGGACCGCATCGGACGCAAGCCGGTGATGCTGTTCGGCCTGGTGATCTTTGCCCTCGGCAGCGTGGTGGCGGCGATGTCTCACACCATTCATGGAATCATCCTCGGCCGAGCCCTGCAGGGGTGCGGTGCCATCGCCTCCGCCGTGATGGCGCTGGCCGCGGACCTGACCCGCGAAGAGCACCGCACCAAGATCATGGCCACCATCGGCATGAGCATCGGCATGGCGTTCGCGCTGGCGCTGGTGCTGGGTCCGGTGCTCGACGGCTGGATCGGGGTGCCCGGCATCTTCTGGCTGATCGGAGTGCTGGCCGTGGCGGCCATGGCAGTCGTCATCTGGGTCGTCCCCACGCCGGCGTTGAGCCGGCACCACGCCGATGCGGAGATGGAGACGGGCCAGCTCAGTCAGGTGCTCAAGACGCCGGACCTGCTACGGCTGGACTACGGCATCCTGTCCCTGCACATGATTCTGACCTCCGTCTTCCTCGCCGTGCCCTTGGTGCTGCGCGACGAGCTGAACATCCCAACTATGCACCACTGGATGCTCTATCTGGGGGTGCTCGCATTCTCGGTCGTCGCCATGGTTCCGTTCATCGTCATCGCAGAGAAGCGGGGGCGCATGAAGGCCGTGTTCCTGGGCGCTGTCGCGGCGTTGGGCCTGGCCATGCTGAGCGTCTGGGCCGGGCAGCACAGCCTTTCCGCCATGGTGCTCGCGCTGGCGCTGTTCTTCACCGCCTTCAACCTGTTGGAGTCCATCCTGCCGTCCATCGTCTCCAAGGTGGCACCGGCGCGCAGCAAGGGCACCGCCATGGGCGTCTACTCCACGTCGCAATTCGCAGGCGCGTTCTTCGGCGGGCTCCTCGGGGGCTACCTGCAGCACCTGTTCGGCGTCTCCGGAGTCTTCCTGTTCGGCGCCACGGCGGCAGCGCTCTGGCTGCTGGTCGCCTCGGGCATGCGCTCGCCGACCAGCCTGAGCTCGATGCTGCTGCGGGTGGGCCTGGTGAGCGAGCAGGAGGCCTTGGCTGTGGCGGGTCGCCTGGCAGCGGTGGCCGGGGTGGCCGAGGCGGTGGTCGTGGCCGAGGAGGGGGTCGCCTATCTCAAGGTCGACCGGCGCGTTCTCGATCCCGAGGCCCTGGGTGAATTCTCGGCAGCCGACGCGTAGACTTTCCACTCCCCACCCCTGATCATTCACGGAAGAAGCAACCAACCGAGGAGCGAGCCGGCATGGCGAGAGGCATCAACAAGGTGATCCTTATCGGCAATCTGGGCAAGGACCCGGATGTCCGATACACGGCGGGCGGCTCCGCTGTGGCCAATATCACGGTCGCCACCAGCGAGAGCTGGAAGGACAAGCAGAGCGGCGAGCGCAAGGAGCAGACCGAGTGGCACCGTGTGGTGCTGTTCGGCAAGCTCGGCGAGATCGCGGGCGAGTATCTGAAGAAGGGCGCCAAGGTCTACATCGAGGGTCGGCTGCAGACCCGCAAGTGGCAAGGCCAGGACGGCCAGGATCGCTATACGACCGAGGTCGTGGCGAGCGACATGCAGATGCTCGACAGTCGCGGTCAGGGCGCCGCCGCCTTCGACGAGGGGCGCCCCCAGACGGCGTCCCGCGAGCCGGCTCCCGAGTACGGTGGCCCGCCCGGCGGCGACTTCGACGACGACATCCCGTTCTGATCCTGCCTGACACCTTCGAGCCAGGGCGTCAGGTAGCGGCTGCCCCGCAGCCTGACCTCCGCCGCTCGGGGATCTTTTCGAAGGAGTAGGCGGGGTTGGCGCGCAGCGCCTACCCGACGCCAGTGCTAAAACAGTAGCGGGGCCAGATCCTCGAAGCTGCACACGAAGTGCGCCTTGATCCCTTTGCGGATGTGGTCAGGGACCTCCTCGAAATCGCCGCGGTTGTCCTCGGGCAGCACCAGCTCGCGAAGGCTGGCTCGGCGCGCGGCGATCACCTTCTCCCGAATGCCGCCGACCGGGAACACCTGTCCGGTCAGCGTCAGCTCACCGGTCATGGCGATGTCGCGCACCGGCCGGTTGGAGGCCAGCGAGAGCAGCGCGCTCGCCATGGTGACCCCCGCCGAAGGACCGTCCTTGGGCGTCGCGCCCGCGGGCACATGGAGGTGGACGAAGGCATCCTTGAAGAACTCAGGATCGGCGCCGAATTGGGCACAGTGAGCCTGGATGTAGCCATAGGCGATCTCGGCGGATTCGCGCATCACCTCGCCAAGCTGGCCGGTGAGCTTGAAGCCGCGGGCGAACCCGTGAGTGCGGACCGCCTCCACGCTGAGCGTGGCCCCGCCCATGGCGGTCCAGGCCAGGCCCGTGACCACGCCCGGACCGCTGAGCTTGCGCTCGTCCCGGAACACGGGCTTGCCCAGATAGCCCTCCAGGTGGTCGCGGCCGACCTGGATCGGCATCGGCGCCCCATCGAGAATCTTCACGACCGCCTTGCGCACGATGCGGCCGATCTGTTTCTCGAGTCGGCGCACCCCGGCGTCGCGGGCGTACCCCTCGATGAGGGCCCGCAGGGTGGCGCTGTCGATCCGGAGCTGGCCGCGCTTGAGTCCGGCGCGCCGGATCTGGCGGGGCAGAAGGAACTTGCGGGCGATCTCGAGCTTCTCGCTCGCGATGTAGCCGGCGAGCGGGATCACCTCCATGCGGTCGAGCAGCGGCGCCGGGATGCTGTCGAGCTGGTTGGCGGTGCACACGAACAGCACCTTGGAGAGATCGAAGCGCAGGTCCAGGTAGTGGTCGAGGAAGTCGACGTTCTGCTCGGGGTCCAGGACCTCGAGCATGGCCGAGGCCGGATCGCCGTGGAAGGAGGCGCCCAGCTTGTCGATCTCGTCGAGCATGATCACCGGGTTCTGGGTGCCCGCCTCCTTCATGGCCTGGATGAACTTGCCCGGCATGGCGCCGATGTAGGTGCGCCGGTGGCCCTTGATCTCCGCCTCGTCGCGCATACCGCCCACCGAGAACCGATAGAACTGCCGGCCCAGCGCGCTTGCGATGGAGCGCCCGACCGAGGTCTTTCCCACCCCCGGGGGGCCCACGAGCAGCACGATCGAGCCGGCGACCTCGCCCTTCATGATGCCCACTGCCAGGAACTCCAGGATGCGCTTCTTGACGTCGTCGAGGCCGTAATGGTCCCGGTCGAGCACGGCGCGCGCCTGCTGCAGGTCCAGGTTGTCAGCGGAGTGCTTGCCCCAGGGCAGCAGGGTGATCCAGTCCAGGTAGTTGCGGGTCACCGCGTACTCGGGTGAGCCGGTCTCGAGCAGGGCCAGCTTCTCCAGCTCGTCGTCCACTCGCCGCTGCGCCTGCTCGGTCAGCTGCAGACCTGTCAGACGCTCCCGGAAGCGCTCGATGTCGGAGGTGCGGTCGTCCTTGGCGAGGCCGAGCTCCTTCTGGATGGTCTTGAGCTGCTCGCGCAGGAGGAACTCGCGCTGTTGCTTCTCCATGCGCTCCTCGACCGACTTGCGGATCTTCTGCTGGGCCTTGGCGAGCTCCAGCTCGTTGCCGAGCAGTACCAGTACGCGCTCCATGCGCGGCAGGATCTCCACCGCCTCGAGCACCTCCTGCAGCTGCTGCTTGCCCGAGGTGGTGAGGCTGGCCGCGAAGTCGGCGAGGTGGGAAGGGTCCTCGGGCCCAAAGCGGTCCAGGAACATGCGCAGCTCTTCCCCGTACAGGGGATTGAGCGGCAGCAGCTCCTTGATGGTGTTGATGATCGCCATCGCATAGGCCTTGACCTCGGGGCCCGGCTCCCCGGCGTGCTCCGGCAGGTAGCGGACCTGGGCGGAGAACGGCGCCTTGCGGCTGACCAGCTTCTCGATCGCGAAGCGCTGGATGCACTCGACCAGGATCTGCAGCTTGCCGTCGGTCTCCTGGGCGCGGTGCACCCGGCAGGCGGTGCCGACGCGCTTGAAGCTCTCGGCGGTCGCCTCGTCGGAGCTGTCGCCCTCCACCAGGACCAGCCCGACGACGTGATGCGCGCTCTTGCCCACCTCCCGCAGGGTGCGCCCCCAGTGCTTGACGTCCATGAGCAGCGGCACCGCCTGTCCGGGAAAGAAGGGCCGGGCGGCGATGGGCAACAGATGAATGACTGTCGGAAGCACCTCGCCCGGGCGTGCCAGCGGGTTGTGCTCCAGGATCTCTGCCGCTTCTTCGGTGCCGTCTTGGTCCGCCATACTGCTTGGGTCCTGTGGTGGGATATCGGTGCTGTCGCTTCGCCGAGGACAAGGGGGGCCCGGGGGGCCGCAGATCGGACCCGCTGGGAATCTGCTCGACGCGGGCTTATGAAATCAGGTCTCAGTGCCCCGATTGCAAGCCGCGATCGCGAGGGCAGCGAACGCGGCAACATCGAGCCGCTCGGCCCGGTCGCCCGGGTCGACGCCCCCCTGCTCCATCGCGGCCTCGTCGAGCAGGCCCTTCAAGGCGTTCCGGAGGGTCTTGCGGCGCTGGCCGAAGGCCCGGGAGACCACCAGGGCGAACCGGGCTGGATCAGGGATCGGAACGCGCGGCTGTGGGAGTGGACGCAACCTCACGAAGCTGGAGTGGACCTTCGGGGCCGGGGTGAAGGCGCCGGGACCTATGTCGAACAGCGCCTCGACGTCGCAGAACGCCTGCAGCATCACCGAGAGCCTTCCGTAGACCTTACCGCCGGGCGGGGCGGCCATGCGCTCCACAACCTCCTTCTGCAGCATGAAGTGCATATCGCCGATGCAGTGCGCCTGGTCCAGCAGGTGAAACAGCAGCGGGGTGGAAATGTTGTACGGCAGGTTGCCCACCACCCGCAGCGGGCGCCGGTCGCTGGCCAGCGAGCAGAAGTCCAGGGTGAGGGCGTCCGTGCCGTGGATCTGCAGCCGACCGAGCGGACCGCAGAGCCGGGCGAGCGGCTCGATGAGGTCCCGGTCGAGCTCCACCGCATCGAGCTCGCCGCAGGCCTTGAGCAGCTCGGTGGTGATCGCACCCCGCCCCGGGCCGACCTCTACCAGGTGCTCTCCCGCCCGGGGGTGGATCGCCCGCAGGATGCGCGCGATGACGATCGGATCGTGGAGGAAATTCTGGCCGAAGCGTTTTCGCGGCTGGTGGGTCAAAAGATCTTCCTGAGGCTGGGCATTGAGTCGATGTCGTGGTGAGGCGTCGCGAGGCGGATGCCGTGGCAACCCGGGTGTGAGGCTTGGGCCGGGTTGATTTTACCCCGCTTCGCCACGTGCGTCGGGGCTGAGACCGACCCCGGGAGCGGCGAGAGAGCACAGCGGAGAGCGGAGTGACCGGCGCGGGGTGCCCAAGCAGGAGCTTGGGCACCCGAAAGCGGGGGCAGGCGTTGCTGGCTCCCAAGGTTCGGTTTGGGAGACGATGTCGCAGTGGGCGACTCTACAGACGGTCAGGCGTCTGGATGTGAGCCTGGGCGGCTATGCACCATCAAAACGCGGTCAGCCCAGTGGGCGTGCCGAGGCCCGTAGGTCCGTCGTACCCGGTCGTTCCCCGGCACAGGTAGGTGCCGCACGAGCCATTGTAGCCCTGAGTGACGTTGTACAGCTGGTCACTGTTGAGATACAGGACGCTTGCGCCCTGAACATTCTTCGCGAGCGCATAGACCGCAGCGATGATCGGCGCGGAGAGCGACGTGCCACCCACGGTGAGCCACCCTTTCTGGCCGGCGTAGCCGTACGAGTCGTAGACGGCGGCGCCGGTGGCCGGATCGGCATCGGCTGCAACGTCGGTGACGATGCGATGCCCGCAAGGGGGGGCAAGGGTATCGACTGAATTCTGATACCAAGGCTGGTCTTCGTAGGCACTACAACCCGAGCCGGTGCCGCTCCACACGGTTTCGCTGGCACGCGAGTTGTCCGTGTTGAGGTTGAGGGTCGTGCCACCGACGGCCGTTACGTTCGGTGATGCCGCCGGCCACTCGACTCCGTAGCCCCCGTCTCCGGACGAAACGGTGGTCGGAGTCCCACCGAAGTAACTGTCATAGGCAGCCTCGGAAGAGAACTCGCCTCCACCCCAGGAGTTGGAAACAACGTCCGCGTGGCCGGAAGCATAGCTTTCCGCGACAAGCAGGTTGCTGAGGCTGTTCGAGCGCGCTTCGACGAGCAGGATCTTGCAGTCCGGGCACACGGCATGCACCGCCTGCACGTCAAGCGCTATCTCCAGCGCCCAGCCCGAGCTCGCTCTCGGGTAGCTCGTGCCGCCCGTCTGATTCACTTTCCTGAAGCAGCCGTTGGCCGTCGTGCACGAGGGTAACTGGTACGCGCTACTGTAGGCCGCGAGATCCTGCTCGATCGTCGGATTGTCATACGCGTCCACGATCGCGACGGTCTCGCCCCCGCTCGCCGCTTTACTGAGCCCGTAAGCGCTCCGGAATTGCACAGTCCCGTAGGCGCCGGGAGGCGGGGGGGGGACTGGTGCTGCCACCGCCACCGGTACCGCCCCCACTGCGGTGGCGGGAGCTCGGGTGCGCGGCATTGCCGGTCACCCCTGTCGCCCTGGGGATGCCGTTCGCGTCAGTAACGACCCAGGCGTGGCAGCGGGCCGTGCCCGCACTCGCCGGACCGGGACACACCGGGGCGCTATGCACCGTGAGCGCAGCATTGTTGGCATGCCCATTCGGAGTGCCTTGCGCGACCGCCACACTGGCAAATCCGAAGATGACTGCAATCAGAGCGATGTATCTGTTCATGACGCGCGTCCGAGTGAAATTGGTTTGTCAGGGCTGCCAGGGCGCGCTCGACACATGCCACGGCCGTGATTGGGCGCATCCATCGCGTCGGTGCCAGTACCCTCTCGCTCCGGGTCCGGTATCTCAGATGTATGTTCGGACTGGCCACTTCAGCGTCGGTTCCGCGTCTGGGCATGGCCCTGGCAACGGCTCACGGTCGACAGGCCGTACATCCCAGTGTCTGAATCGACTATAGGAGCGGTCCTGCTCACCGGCAAGCATGGCTCGCGCGCCTATCCCATTAGGACACAAACAGGAATGGGCGATCGCGGGTCCTGAACCACCGCAGAGTCAGGGACCGTCTTGGCGACTCCGCCGGGGCGCTCTGCGCATGTCCCGGATCTGGCTTGCGTCTTCGCTAGACCGAGTGTCGCGCGGCAATGATTTGGCGCAACCGCTCCCGAACGCCGTCGCTCAGTCCAGAGAACTCCACGCCGATTTGCCAGCGATCGATTCCCGGAGGCTGCTCGACCCATACCACCCTGCCGATCGCGGGAAGCACAAGGGTCGGGCTCCCGACCTCCAGGTCAAGCCGCAAGCGGGAGCCGACCGGAAAGAGCTTGGGGGAAAGGAGCCGGATACCGGTCTCGCTGAGGTCCTCGCCGAGCACACGCCACACCTGCGGGAGAGGGGGTTGAGGAACAGGCTCGGCCGAAGCGGGATCATCGAACCAGACACGAACGTTCCCTCGCCTCTCGCTGGCATAACGCGAGACCATGTCATTGTCCTCGGCGCGAAGCGACACCTTCTCAGTCTAGACCCGCTCAGCTGTCCTGGGGGCCGTCCTTACCCGAGCGTCGGACAATCGCCGACAGACGGCCGACAGACGGTCCGGGGTGCCGTCGCCCGACAAGGTCGCCGTCTCTGCTGGATTGGCTCGCACCGAATTGAAGCGCAAGGGCGGGGTTGATCGGACGTGCCGCGGCTTCCTCGCGTCGGTCCTCCCGTCGAGCCAACGCCAGCAGCTCGGCCGTGACCTGCTCCACGGCCGCGGCGACCGCGGGGCTCAGGGGCTGGCCCAAGCCGAAGTCTCGGCCTTCGATGGCGATCAGCCGAAGGTCCGGCGGCAGATACCCCAAGGCGCGCGCCATCTCCACCGCCTCCGCGACGCCGAACCGGTGCGTGGAGTAGTAACAGAAATCGGCCGGGATCGGCTCCTTCGAGGGATCGAAACGGTGCACGGTCCCCGGCTCGGCCCCCGAGTGGGCGGCGTCCACGAGCACCACCCGTGTTGCCCGGTCCCACTCCTGCATCAGCTCGACGCCCTCGCCCCAGTGCTCGCGCACCCGGACCGAAGCGGGCAGCGGAGCGGCTACCAGCCGGCGAGCGACCTCGGGACCGGCGCCGTCGTCACCGCGCAGGGGGTCGCCGATACATTGGATCAGAAGGTTAGCCACGCTCCACGGTGAGCTTGAGGAAATGGGTGGCGCAGGAGATGCACGGGTCGTAGTTGCGGATCGCCTGCTCGCAGATCCATTGCAGGCGCTCGTCCGGGAGGTCCAGCCGGTGCGCCACCAGGCCCCGCAGGTCGCGCTCGATCTGCTTCTGGTTCTGCGCCGTCGGTGGCACGATGCGAGCCTCCAGGATGTGCCCCCGGTCGTCCAGGTCGTAGCGATGGTAGCAGATGCCGCGCGGGGCCTCGGTGCAGCCGTAGCCGCGGGCAGAGCGGGGCTCGGCCGATACGCAGGCCGCCGCCGGCTCCTGGTAGCCGCGGATCAGTCGCAGGGCCTCTTCCACCGCGTAGACGGTCTCTATCATGCGCACCACGATGGACTGGAACGGATTGTTCACCACCGGTCCCAGGCCCGCCCCGCGAGCGGCTTCCTGGGCGAGCTGGCTGAGCTGCTGGAAGTTGTTGTTGTAGCGGGCGATGGGGCCCACCAGGTAGGGCTCCGGCGAGTCCTTTTGGAAGCCGTGGAGCGCGTTGGAGTGCGCCACGTGCTCCTCATCGAAGTGAGCCTCGAATTCGCTCACCGGGATATCCAGGCCGCGGTTGCTGACGATGCGCCCTTCCTGGATGGCGTATTCGTCCGGGTGGCGCAGGGAGACACAGCTGTAGTCGTACTCGAACGGGGGGAAGTCGAGCCCGCCGGTGAAGCGGGTCAGCTCCAGCGCAAGAGCCAGACCGCGCTCCAGCTCCTCCGCCAGCTCCGCCAAGGCCTGGCGACGCGGCAGCCCATGCAGGCCGCCGACGCGGAAGTTGACCGGGTGCACGGCGCGCCCGCCGATCACCTCCAGGATGCGGTTGCCCAGCTTCTTGAGCTCGAGGGCCTTGCGCACCAGATCGGGGTGGTCGTGGGACAGACGGATGGCGTCCGGGTAGCCCAGAAAGTCCGGGGCGTGCAGCAGGAAGGCGTGCAGCACGTGGCTCTCGATCCACTCACCGCAATAGGCGGCGCGGCGCAGGGCGCGCAGGTCGCCCTCCACACTCACCCCGGCCGCCTGCTCCATGGCCTGGCAGGCGCTCAGGATGTAGGCCATGGGGCAGATGCCGCAGATGCGTGCGGTGATGTCTGGGGCGTCCCTGAAGTCCCGCCCCTGAAGCAGGGCCTCGAAGAAGCGCGGCGGCTCGTAGATCCGGAACTTCAGGTCCTGGATGACCCCGTCGGTCACCCTCAGGTACAGAGCGCCTTCGCCCTCCACGCGGGCCAGGGCGTCCACCTGGATGACGCGCTGTTCGCCCCGGGGTGATTCACTCATGGGCCTTGCTCTCTTCACGGAAGGCGGGCGCGTTGGCGTTGAACAGTCGATAGAAGTGGCGCACCTCGCGGCGGTCCATGCCGAGCCTCTGGAGCCGGGCGCTGAGGGAGGCGGTGTTGGGCGTCTCCTTGGGGCCGAAACAGCCGTAGCAGCCCCGGTCGCAGGTCGGGCACAGGTTGCCGCAGCCGGCCTGGGTCACCGGACCGAGACAGGGCTTGCCCTCGCTCACCATGACGCAGATGGTGCCCGCCAGCTTGCACTCGATGCACTGGCTGTAGGCCGGTATGTTGGGCTTGCGGCCGTTGAGCGCCGCGTTCAACACCTCCAGCAGCTGGTGGCGGTCTATGGGGCAGCCGCGTAGCTCGAAGTCCACCGGCACGTGGTCCTGGATCGGGGTCGAGCTCGCCAGAGTGTCGATGTATTCCGGGCACGCGTACACCGCCCGGACGAGCTCGTCCACCTGGCGCAGGTTCTTCAGCGCCTGAATGCCTCCGGCGGTGGCACAGGCGCCGATGGTGATCAGGGTGCGCGACTGGGCGCGTACCCGGCGGATACGCTCGGCCTCGTGGGGCGTGGTGATCGAGCCCTCCACCAGGGAGATGTCATAGGGGCCGGCGATCTCCGCCCGCGTCGCCTCCAGGAAGTAGGCGATCTCCACCGAGTCGGCCACCGCCAGCAGCTCGTCCTCACAGTCCAGCAGGCTCAGCTGGCAGCCGTCGCACGAGGAGAACTTCCATACCGCGAGCTTAGGTCGGGTGCGTGCCATGTCAGAGCTCCCGGCTGTTGAATCGGTCGGCGATCGTGTCGAAGCGGAACACCGGGCCGTCGCGGCACACGAAATCGCCGCCGTACTGGCAGTGGCCGCAGAAGCCCAGGGCGCACTTCATGCTGCGCTCCATGGACAGGTAGATCCGGTCGTTGCCCAGCCCCTGGCCCTTGAGGGCCTCGACCGCGAAACGCATCATGATCTCGGGGCCGCACAGACAGGCGATGCTGTCGACGGGCGAGTAGGTCTTCTGGGACAGCAGCCTGGTGACCACCCCTACACGACCCATCCAGTCCGGCGCGGCGTGGTCCACGGTCACGTCCACGCTGAGGTCGAAACGGCTGCGCCAACGGGTCAGCTCGTCTCGGTACAGCATCTCCTCGGGACTTCGGGCACCGTAGCAGATGCACACCGCGCCGTAGCGCTTGCGGTTGTTGAGCACGTGGTAGATGAGCGGGCGCAGCGGGGCGAGGCCGATGCCGCCGGCCAGGATCACCAGGTCTGCCCCCTCCGCCTCGGTGGTGGGCCAGGGGGTGCCGAAAGGGCCGCGCACCCCCAGCATGAGGCCGGGCTGCAGGCGTTGCATGGCCTCGGTGACGCCGCCCACGGCGCGGATGGTGTGAGTCAGGGTGCGGAGCCTGGTCGGATCGCCGCTGATGCTGATGGGGACCTCGCCCGCGCCGAACTGGTACAGCATGTTGAACTGGCCGGGGCGGAACGGGAATTCCTGCGCGCCGTCCGCTGCGCTCAGGTCGAGGCTGAAGACCCCGGCCAGCTCTCTGCGGACGGCATCCACCCGAAAGCGCGCGGGCACCATCGGATCGGGTAGGTCCCGTCCCCAGGACGGGCTTGGGGTGGTCGATGTCATGAAACGGCTCCGCTGCCGGACCTCTCAGGTGTCCCCCGGGGACGGTTTGGCGGGCGGCGTGGTCTCGTCGGACAGGCGCGCCGGGGACTGGGCGTATGCGTCCGGGTAGCCGTACATGTCCACCAGCTGCAAGCGCGCCGCGGTGATGCGGGCCACCACCACCGGCAGGAAGTGCTTGTAGAACTCGTAGCCCAGGGCAAAGTCGTCCTCGCACTTGCCGCGTAGACACTTTGCATCGATGCTCAGGCTGCGCACCAGCCCCACGGCGCGGGCGTCGAAGCTCACACGGTAGGGCGGCACCAGCCAGGACCACCCCAGCACGTCTCCACCCTCCAAGGTCTCGATAACCAGTGGCGCGCGCCCGGGGACGTTGATCTGCACGGACACGGTGCCGTGGCGTATCAGGTAGAAGGTGTCCGCCGGGTCGCTTTGGCGCAGCAGGTGATCGCCGTCGTGAAACACCCGGTTGGCGGCGCAGCCGGCGATCAGGCCGCGGGCGCGCTCGCTCATGTCGCTGAAGAACGGGTGCTCCGCCAGGATGCGATCCAACCCCTCCGTCTCGCCCATCTAGTCTCCTCCTCCCAGGGGTGCGGTTTCCGACGAGTGTATAGCCGCCACTTCCTCGGTGATGTCGATGCCCACCGGGCACCATGTGATGCAGCGCCCGCAGCCGACGCAGCCCGAGGTACCGAACTGCTGATGCCAGGTAGAGAGCTTGTGGGTGATCCACTGGCGGTAGCGCGCCGCTGCCTCGCGCCGCACCGGGCCACCGTGGATGTAGCTGAAGTCCAGGCTGAAGCAGGAGTCCCATTGGCGGGTGCGCCAAGCCTCGGTGCCGTCCAGACTGGTCTCGTCCTGCACCGTGGAGCAGAAGCAGGTGGGGCAGACCATGGTGCAGTTGGCGCAGCTCAGGCAGCGCCCGGCCACCTCCTGCCAGCGCGGGTGCTCGGGATTGCGGGCCAGGATGGCAGCGGCCTCCGGGTGCATCTCCCGGCCCATGTCGTGGGCCGCTTCCTTTACCCGGCGCTCGGCCGCTTCGATGTCCTCGACCGGCGCCGGACGCAGGCGCAGGGCGTCCAGAATCGCCTGTCCACGCTGGCTGCCGGAGCGGATCAGGAAGCGGTGGCCCCCGGCGTCGAGCAGCTCGGTGAGACTCAGGTCGTAGCCCCCCGGGGCTGCCGGCCCCGTGCCCATGGAGGCACAGAAGCAGGTGTTGCCCGCGCGGGTGCAGTTGACCGTCACCAGGAACGCCCGCTCCCGCCGCAGCATATAGCCGCGGTCGGCGAACTCGCCGTTGTCGAACACCCGGTCCTGGACGGCGATGGCGGCCAGCTCGCAGGCGCGTACCCCAAAGAAGGCGTAGGGCGGGGGCTCGTCCATCTGCGCGTCGATGGTGAAACCGCTGCCATCCTGACGCGCACGCCACAGCCGCTGGCGTGGGGGAAACAGGTAGCGTTTCCAGCTGTGGGGCCCCACCACGTAGCGAAACAGGGCCGAGGCATCGGGCGCGCCGTCGGCGATCCGCCGGAGGCGGTAGTGACCGCCGGCCTGCTCGTCGACGTAGCCCACCGGAAGCTCGGAGGCGTCGGCAAGGTGTCCGTAGACCATGGCCCCGCGCTCCAGCCGCGGGCCCATGACTTGATAGCCCTGAGCCGTAAGGACTCGGATCAGGTCCTGGAGCCGGTCTCTTTCAAGAATGAAATGCACGCGCTTACACCCCCTGGGAGATCGCTTGCCGGTGCTGCTGGAGGTGCCACTCGTGTGGGAGGCCAATTCGATGGTGACCTAATTCTAGCACCGCCCGCACGACGTGCGGGGTGAGCTGACAAGCAGGCCGTTGGACGCGGGTTAGGGGGCGGCCGGGTTAGCGCGTAGGGTTGGTGGGATGGCGGTTACGCGATCCCCCACGGCCACGTCGTTGAGCTCGAACCAGCCCCTCGGCACTTCCAGGACATACCTCACCGGCTGGGGGGCACAATGCAACCGGCGCGTGAGGGGCTGCATGTCGTCGAGGCCCGCGATGACGCCGTTCTCACGCACGAAGGCCACCGAGAGGGGAATAAAGGTGTTTCTCATCCACATGCAGACCTTGCGCGGGTGCGGGTAGACGAACAGCATCCCTTGGTCGTCCCAGATAGCGATCCGAAACATCAGCCCCCAGGACTGACTCCTCGGAGTATCGGCAATAACGACCCGGACCGGGTGCGCGCCGACATGCACGTTGGCGCGCGGAAGGAAGGTAAACCATACCGAGTGAACGACCCAGCCGACTAGCAGGAAGGCCAGAGCGTAGATGCCAAAGCGGCGGAGATAGCGAAGAAGCGCGCGTGCCAACGACGAAGGGGATTTCGCGCCAGCACCTCCAGGAGGTGCCGGCCCTTTGATCTAATTCCTTTTCCAGCGTACCGCCAACAGGGCGGCTGCCCCGAGGCCGAGCAGCGACAGGCTCTCGGGCTCAGGGAGCGGGGCAGCTGTTTGAGCCCAGACACTCACGGAAACCAGGCTGAGCAAAATGGCTGAAAGGATTCTCATGGGTTCCTCCAAAGATCGGGCGCGCCCAAGCGCGACAAGCGGACCCAAGCACGATCCGGGCCTGACCTGGTACTTTCTTTGATATCAGTCTGTTACGTCATTACCCATGCGCGACCGTGCCCGTACTGTAAAAGATGTTGACACCGGCATGAGGCTCGGCCGCATTAGAGATGCGGCGGCAGCGCCACCCCCCGAGGCACTCGACGAGCGAACCGGCAGGAGGGCGGGGATCGTCCTGCGAAGCGACGGCCGGCGATTGTCCTCGCATCGAATGAGGTCCGGATCACAGTTGAGGGGGTCGGCCGCGACCTGCTGCAGGCCCGGTCCGACCATCGCGAGCGCAACCGAGGCTTTCCCGAGCTTCATGCCGTTACGTCCCCGTCGCCTGTGATCGGCGACGCCCCGCACGATCGAGCATCGGCCCACGGCTCCGCGCCTGGTCAGTTTATGGTCCTGGGGGTCACTCTGGGATCGGTAGCCTTCACCAGACCGATTCATTTTCTTCGGCGAGCGGCTCGCAAGCTTTGCCAGCGTGGAGCTGGTGGACCTCTGCCCGGCCCTCCTGGAGCAGGCACGGCAACGGACGGCGCGACTCGGCAATGTGCGGGTGGTGCAGGCCGATGTCGAATCAATCACTTGATCGCTGCTCGAAGCGGTCAACTGCTGTTTCTAGGTTCAATAGTCCGAATCGTCGTCCTGCTGCTTGGCCTTCTTCGGCCTGCGCGCAGCGTTGACGACCGCCGGCCGGGAGCGCAGGTAGGTGGCGATGGCCAGACGGTCCTCCCTGGGCAGGTAGTGGAGGCTGTGGTCGATCTCTTCGGCCATCGGGCCGCCGGCGAAATCCCCATCCGGGCGCATCCCGTCGTCGAAGTACTGGATCAGGTCGGATTGGCTCCAACTGCCGATCCCGGTCTGCTCATCCGGTGTGATGTTGGGCACGACGGCCCCCTCCGGCCCGTTACGGGTCCCCGCCAGCGCCTTGCCCTTGATGAAGCCGCCGAGAATGTTGCGCGGCGTGTGGCATTCGGCGCAGTGGCCGGGCCCTTCCACCAGATAGGCGCCGCGATTCCACTGCGCCGATTTGGTCGGGTCGGGTTGGTAGCCTCCGGGCGTAAAGTAAAGCCATTTCCAGACCCCGATCAGCGGCCGGAAGCGCAAGTACCAGGGCAGCTCGTGGGGGCGGTCGGCTTGGTGCACCGCCGGCTGGGCACGCAGGTAGCCCCAGAGGGCCCGGAGATCCTCGTCACTGAGGTGGGTATAGGAGGTGTAGGGGAAGCTGGGGTAGTAGTTGTCCCCCTCGGGGCTGACGCCCTTGCGCAGGGCGCGGACGAAGTCGGCCTCGCTCCAGCGACCGATCCCGGTCTCGGCGTCGGGGGTGATGTTGGGCGTATAGAACACCCCAAAGGCGGTGGCGAGTCTGCGGCCGCCGGCCAGCCGAGCACCATGATGGTCACGGTCGGTGTGGCAGTTCTCGCAGCCGGCCTCGTGAAAGACCGCTTCGCCGCGGCTCATCGGCTGCTGCGCCCGGGCCGGGGGGGAGCCCAGGGCGCCCAGCAGCAGGATGATCCAGAGCCCTTGCAGGGGGCGCATCAGCCCGTCCCCTCCGCTGGCCTTACTTGCGGAATTCCTTGTGGCACGACTTGCACGCCTGGGCCAGCTCCTCATAAGCGGCGGCGGTGGCCTTGGAGTCGGTACCGGCGGCGGCCTGGGCGAAGCGCGCGGCCTTCCGTGCAGCGTCTCGGGCGTGCTCCTCGAGCTCGGCGCGTTTCGACCAGACGGCTGGCAGGGCCTGAGTGTCGCCGACGTGCTCCGTGCCCTTAGGGAACAGGGAGGCCAGGTCCTTGGTCGTCTGCTGCAGGGAGAAGGCCTCGGCAGCCAGCTGCCCTTTGTAGTCCACCTTACCCCGGATGATGGCGTTGGCGGCGCCCATCAGGCCGCCGTTTGCCTTCATCAGGTTCTTTCGGTACTTGACGATATCCAGGGGATCGGCCGCGTGAGCGGCGCACGCGACCGCCATGAGCGCGGCGAGTGCCAGGCCCGATGTGCTGCGTTGCATGGGATGTTCCTCGTGTTTGAATGGCTGACCGTCGGGGGGCGGCGGCCCACCGGGACCCCGCGGACCCCGGCGCTCGCTCCGCCACGGCCGCGGGGGCGCCTGCGGCCGGCTCAGTGCTGACTCTCTAGAAACGCGATCAGGTCGCTCTGGTCCCGCGGGTCGCGCAACCCGCTGTACTTCATCCGGGTTCCCGGCACGATCTTCCTGGGACCGCTGAGATAGCGGGCCAAGGTCTGCGGCGTCCAGGTCAGGTGCGCGTTCTTCATCGCGTCCGAATATCTGTAGTCGGCCAGGCTGCCCGAGCGCCGCCCGATAACGTGGAACAGGCTCGGGCCCTTCTTGTTCCGGCCCGGGACGACGCTGTGGCATTCAGAGCACTCCTGCTCGAACAGGTCACTGCCCTCGCTCGCATCACCGCTCGCATATGCGGCTCGGGCCGGAATGGCCATGATGGATACCACGACGATCACTGCCGCGGCCGCTACGACGGCCAGGTGCGATTGACCCCCCATGACCGGCGCCTCAGAACGCGGTCCACAGGAACGCGAACAGGGTGTTGTTGTCGCCGGCATCACGCTTGGCGCCGTCGTAGTTGTTCGAGGCCCCGTTGAACTTCGTGTAGCCGGTGTACTGCAGGCCCAGCCGCAAGTTGGCCCAGGTCTGATCGCCCTCCTTGCCGAAGGGGGTCCAGTCGGCCTGCAGAATGTAGCCGCGGCTGTCCGGACTCCCGCTGCGGCTGCCGAGACCGTCGTGGGAGTTCGGGTACAGGGCGTGATTGGTCGTCCCGTTGATGTCGAACAGGCCGAGGCTCAGACCATAGGTCTGGTTGTAATAGTACGAGGCGGCCAGATCGAAGCGGTCGAGGTCGGCCTTGTCACCCGGGTCGGTGGCACCGAGCTTGTTGTGCTCGTGGATGTAGGACGTATTGAGGGTGAAGATGTTCTTGCGGTTGCCCAGGAACTGGTAGGAGGCGTCCACACCGATGTCGTCACGATTGTCGCTGCGACCGCCCTTGAAGTTGGGGATCACGTCTGCGTTCATCCCGAATACCCCCAGCGACCAGGCGTCCCGGTGACGGTCCTGGGTGTAGGCCAGACGCCAATAGGGGGCGGTGCCATCGATCTTGTTGTTGGCATCGACGTTGACGTTGTCCAGGAAGCCGCGTGACAGCGCCTGGTAGCCGCCCAGCTCCGCATACAAGGAATCGTTCCAGAAGGCGTAGGCCGAGACGCCACCGACCTGCTGGCTGAGCCCGCCGCTGAGCAGTGGCGAGGCCATCGGCGCGATGATGTCCGAGGACATGTAGGGGAAGCGCCAGGCCGGGAGCGTGTTGAAGGGATCGCTGACCGTCGGGTTGTTGTTGAAGCTCAGACCCAGGATGGTGTCGCTGCCTGCCAGCTGCACGGTATGCGCGAGTCGGATGTCGGCATTGTCCATGGACAAGGTGCCGTCGGCATCGCTGGAAGTGGTCGCCTGAATGAAGCTGCCCATCCAGTCGTTCCAGCGCCCGGCCAGGAACAGGGACGCCTGCGGCACGTCCCACTTGTCGTTACCGCTGTGGTCGGGTGTATCGACCTCCTTGGCGGTGTGGGTGAACGACCCGACCACCATGGCCGATAGGGGGATCTTGAGCCCGTTGCCGTCGGTATCGGTGTAGCCACCGAGCTTGAAGCGCATGCCGTGCGGAGTGAGCTGGGGCCCGAAGCCGCCGATGTGGCAGGCCGCGCATTCTTCCCCGGTCTGGCGCGCGAAGCTGGGGAGGGCCTGGGCCGGTCCGGCCTGCAGCGCGAGCAGCAGCAGGGCGGCCCCGCTCAGGAGCAGGGATCTGGGGTATTGAGCCGTCACTTTCATTATTCGCTGTCCTATAAGTGGGGCGAAAACCGAGCCCGAAAACGGACGTTCGGGATAGGGTCGTAGATAGGCGTGGCTAGGGGCTGTTGACCATTGCCGTTCGCGGTCCGATGACGGCCCTTTTCCGCGCTGACTGTGTTGCGGCTCGTCGCAATAGATCCACTATTCCTCCTCACCGCGCCTTGCCAGCACGAAAAATCGCTCGCAATCGCCCTCGCTCAGACAAATGTCAACAGCCCCTAGACGCGGTCGAGCGCTCGCGGCCGGTTCCATCGGGCCGCGCCGGCAGGGCGACCCCGTCGGGGGCGCGCTGTTGTCAGAACCAATGGCCGAAGGCTTTTCACAGGATGAAGGATAGGGAAAACCCCCGGCTCAGGTCTCTTACGGATTTGTAAGGCCAAGCGACGTGGAGCGGCGACGCCGGGATGGCGGGGCGAGGCAAAGCGACGCGGATACCCCCGCTCGCCGCTCGCCGGTGAACCTTACGGTCTTGTAAGGATCGCTGGCGCCGCTGTGGCTACGCGCGCGCGAGCTCCGGCTCGAGCGGCAGGACCAGGGTGAACCGGCTGCCGGCGTGCAGCTTCGACTCGACCAGGATGTCGCCGCCGTGGGCGTGGGCCACGGCGAGGGCCAGGCTGAGTCCCAGGCCGTTGCCTGGCAGCTGCCGGCTCTCGTCGCCGCGATAGAAGCGCTCGAACAGATGCGGTACCGCCTCGGGCGCTATCCCGGATCCGGTATCGCGTACTGCGATGCGGGCGCTGCCGGCGTCGGTGCCTACGCTGAGCTCCACTCTTCCGCCCGCAGGCGTGTACTTGATGGCGTTGTCCACCAGGTTGGCCAGAGCCCTCTGCAGGCGCCGCCGGTCGCCGCGCAGCAACGGCGGCGAGTCTGCGCGGTAGTCGAGGTCGACGCCCTTGTCGTCGGCTACCCCCGAGAACAGATCCACGGCCTGGGCGGCCAGTGCGGAGAGATCCACCGGCTCCACCTGCAGGTGCTGGACTCCCGCCTCGGTCTCGGCGATGTCGAGCATGGTGTTGATGATGCCGATGAGATGGTCGCATTCCTCCACGACGCCGCCGGCCAGCTCCGCGGCCTCCTCGCCGATCGTCGGATCCGTCACCGCCGCCTCGGCCAGGCCCCGGATTCGGGTAAGCGGGCTGCGCAGGTCATGGGCGATGTGGTCGTTGACCTGGCGCATCTCCTGCATCACGGTCTGCACCCGGTCGGCCATGCGGTTGAACGTCCGGACGAGGTCGTCGATCTCCTGGCCTTGGCCGGCCGAAACGACCCGTTCGGCATAGTGTCCGCCGGCGATGTGCTCGGCGGCCTGGGTGACCGCCTGGACGCCCGCCATGGCCCGATGGGCGAGCCCCCAGCTGGCGGCCGCGCCCAGGGAGAGCATGGTGGCGAGGATGATCAGGCCGTAGCGGCGGACGTGCTCCAGCAGGGCGACGCTGTCTCCCATGGAAATGCCGACTTGGAGAAACCGGTCGGTGGCCAGCGCGGCGGTCACCACCCTCGCCGCACGGCGGGCGTCCGCGAGGTCGAGGGTGTCGAAGCGCTGCTCGCCGGGGCCGAGGTCTCGGCTGAGGGCGTCGAGGGTGCCCGCGGCGGGCCAGCCGGTCAAATCGGAGGCCGACAGGATGCGGCCCGAGCGGTCGCTAACCCGGACGAAATAGTCTTCCTTGTCTCCGTTGCGGGCATCCGCCGCCACCTGGGTCCGGGCCGAGGCGGGCCCGTCGGTCTGGAAGGTGCGGACGATGTCGTTCTTCTGTCTGAGGATGTCCTGGTCGACCTCGTCGACGATATATACCTCGACGAGATGGTAGAGCAGTATCCCTCCGGCGGTGGTCACAAGGCCGAAGAACAGGGCGTGAAACAGCGTCAGCCGAATCGCGATCGAATGCCGGCCCGGTCGGCTCTCATGCGTCGATGACATAACCGATCCCCCGCACCGTGCGAATCAGGTTCCCGTCCGAGGCGCAGCCTTCGGCAAGCTTGGCGCGCAGCCGGCTGACGGTGGTCTCGACCACACTCGTCTCCGGGTCGAAGCTGTAATCCCAGACGTGCTCCATGAGCATGATCTTAGAGACTACGCTGCCCTTGTGGCGCAGCAGATACTCTAGTAGCGCGAACTCCCTCGGCTGCAGCACGATCTCGCGACCCGCGCAGCTCACCCGACGCCGGACCAGGTCCATTTCGAGCTCTCCGACACCCAGACGCACGGGCTCCACCGTGCCGGAGGCGCGGCGCAAGAGCGCCTGGATGCGCGCCAGCAGCTCGGAGAAGGCGAAGGGCTTGACCAGATAGTCGTCTCCGCCGGCCTGCAGGCCGCGGATGCGGTCGTCGAGCTCGCGCTTGGCCGAGAGGAAGATGATCGGTGTGGCGATGCCCGCCCGGCGGGTGGCCTCCACCAGGGACAGCCCATCGCGGTACGGCAGCATGATATCCACCACGGCGCCCTGGTAATCGCCACCGCGCAGACGACTCAGCCCGAGCTCCCCGTCGGAGGCCCAGTCCACGGTATAACCGGCCTGTCGAAGGCCCTTGACGACGAAGGAGGCGATCTTCTCGTCGTCTTCCACGACCAGGATGCGCATGCCAATCTCCGTCGGTGATGCAGGGAACTGGGGTCGAGCGGGGAGTGCTCCGCGCTCCCCGCGTCGCGTCCTCCTCGGTGGTTGCCGGTCGCCTCGCGCGCGCTGGATGCGGGCGGGGAGCCGCGGTAAACTGCCCAGTCCATCCCCTGCCGCTGTGCAACATGTCGGGCAAACTTTACATCAAGACCTTCGGTTGCCAAATGAACGAGTACGACTCGGCCAAGATGGCAGACGTGCTGCGCGCCTCCCACGGGCTGGAGCCCACCGATCGGCCCGAGGATGCCGATGTCCTCATTCTGAACACCTGCTCGATCCGGGAGAAGGCCCAGGAGAAGGTGTTCTCGGAGCTCGGGCGCTGGCGTCCGTGGAAGGCCAGCCGGCCGGGGCTGGTAATTGGGGTCGGCGGGTGCGTGGCCAGCCAGGAGGGCGAGGCGATCCGTGAGCGAGCGCCTTACGTGGACCTGGTGTTCGGTCCTCAGACCCTGCACCGTTTGCCCCGGATGCTGGAGCAGGCGCGGGAAGCCCGTCGGCCGGTGGTCGACGTGTCCTTTCCTGAGATCGAAAAGTTCGATTGCCTGCCCGAGCCGCGGGCCGAGGGTCCCGCCGCCTTCGTCTCGATCATGGAGGGCTGCTCCAAGTACTGTACTTATTGCGTGGTCCCCTACACGCGGGGCGAGGAGGTCAGCCGCCCGTTCGATGATGTCGTTGCGGAGGTCGCCAAGCTGGCCGCCCAGGGCGTGCGCGAGGTCAACCTGCTCGGCCAGAACGTCAACGCCTACCGGGGCCGGATGCACGACGGCGGGAGCGCCGACCTGGCGCTGCTGATCCAGTACGTGGCGGCGGTCGAGGGGATAGGGCGCATCCGCTTCACCACCTCGCACCCCGTGGAGCTCTCCGACCGTCTGATCGACGTCTACGGCGAGGTCCCGGAGCTGGTGAGCTTCCTGCACCTGCCCGTGCAGAGTGGCTCGGACCGCATCCTGGGGCTGATGAAGCGCGGCCACACTGCCCTGGAATACAAGGCCAAGATTCGGCGCCTTCGCCGCGTGCGCCCCGGTATCAGCGTCTCCTCCGACTTCATCGTCGGTTTCCCCGGGGAGACCGACGCCGACTTCGAGGACAGCCTGCGGCTGATCGAGGAGATCGGCTTCGACCAATGCTTCAGCTTCATCTACAGCCGTCGCCCGGGTACGCCCGCCGCTGAGCTGCCCGACGAGGTCCCGCTCGCCGTGAAGCAGCGGCGACTCGAGCGCCTGCAGGACCGGATCAACGAGAGTGCCCAGCGGATTAGCCGGCAGATGGTCGGCAGCGTGCAGCGCATCCTCATCGAGCGCCCCTCCCGCAAGGACGCCCGCCAGGTTGCCGGACGCACCGAAAACAATCGCGTGGTCAACCTGGACGGCGGCGCCGACTTGATCGGTCGGTTCGTCGACGTGCGCATCACCGAGGCCCTGCCCAACTCCCTGCGCGGCGAGCTGGCCGAGCCGGCGGCCGAGGTCCAGGTGGCCTGACTCGCCTCGCCGGCGGCGTCGACCCGAGCTATTGTGTTCATAAGCCCAGCGACCCGAGCGGACCTTCCTCTGCGCCCTTAGCATGGCAGCAGTCTCCGACCATCCCGACACCATCGACCTGGTCCTCGAGCCCATCGACAACGGGCGCTTGGCCAATCTGTGCGGCCAGCTCGATGAGCACCTGCGTCAGATCGAGCGGCGGCTCGGTATCGAGATCTCCAACCGGGGCAACCTGTTTCGGCTGTTCGGCGCCCCTCCCGCCATCGCGGCGGGTCGGGAGCTGATCCACGATCTGTACGAGGCGAGCCTTGAGGAGGTGCTCACCCCCGAGCAGGTCCACCTGTTCTTGCAGGAATCGGGGGTCGATGAGCTGCTGGAGCAGCCGGGGCCGGAGGAGACCCCCGAGGTCGTCATCAAGACCCGGCGCGGCTTGGTCCGCCCCCGGGGACCGAACCAGCGCGATTACATGTACAAGATCCTGGGCCACGACCTGAATTTCGGGGTCGGCCCGGCCGGCACCGGCAAGACCTACTTGGCGGTGGCCTGCGCCGTGGAGGCCCTGGAGCGTGAGCAGGTGCGCCGTATCCTGCTGGTGCGCCCGGCGGTCGAGGCCGGCGAGCGCCTGGGCTTCCTGCCGGGGGACCTCGCCCAGAAGATCGACCCCTATCTGCGTCCGCTCTACGATGCGCTCTACGAGATGCTCGGCTTCGAGCGGGTGGCCAAGCTGATCGAGCGCAACGTTATCGAGGTGGCCCCGCTCGCCTACATGCGCGGGCGCACGCTGAACGAGTCGTTCATCATCCTGGACGAGGCGCAGAACACCACCCCCGAACAGATGAAGATGTTCCTCACCCGAATCGGCTTCGGCTCCACGGCGGTGGTGACCGGAGATGTGACCCAGGTTGATCTGCCAAAGGGCCAGCAGTCGGGTCTGCGCCAGGCGATCGAGGTCCTGGGTCAGGTGAACGGCATCAGCTTTACCTTCTTCAATGCCAAGGATGTGGTGCGCCACCCCTTGGTCCAGCGAATCGTGCATGCCTACGAGGTGTTTGGCGAGCGGGGTCCGGAGGCCTGATGCGCGCCTTGCGAATCGCCGGCGCTCCGGCCGGAGTCCAGGGCCGCGGGAAGCCGGCGCCCGGCGCCCGCGGCTTGTCCCGGTGAGCGCTCCTATCCAATGCCAGCTGGTCGCCGTGGATGCACCGGTTCCTGCGCGCCAGCGCCTGCGTCTGTGGGCGCGGGCCGCCCTTCGGGGCGCCCAGGCCTCGGGGGCGCTGGTCATCCGCGTTGTGGACGAGCCCGAGAGCCGTACCTTGAACCGCGATTTCAGGGGTGTGGACCGGCCGACCAACGTGCTCTCCTTCCCCTTCGAGCCCCCCGCGGGCGTGCCAGCGAAGCACCTGGGTGATATCGTGATCTGCGCACCGGTGGTTGCGCGGGAGGCCGTCGAGCAGGGCAAGCCGCCGGAGGCCCATTGGGCGCACATGGTCGCCCACGGGGTCCTGCATCTGCTCGGCTTCGATCACCAGAGCGATGCGGACGCCAGCGAGATGGAGTCGCTCGAGACGGCGGTGCTCGCTGGTCTCGGGCTGCCAGACCCTTATGGAAACGCCGAATGAATCGGTGTTTCTCGCACTACATGGATGTGTGCGCTGAGCGGGCGGGGACGGCTTTCTCAGTGTTTTTCAATCAAGAGCCGGAGAACCATGAGTAGCGAAGGACTCAGCGGTGGATCGGGTCCGAGATCCTGGCTCGAGCGGCTGACCCAGCTGTTCGGCGGCGAGCCCAAAGACCGGGAGCAGCTGCTCTGCGTGCTCCGGGAGGCAAGGAACCGGGCCCTGTTGGACAGCGAGGCCTTGAGCATGATTGAGGGCGTGCTGGAGGTCTCCGACCTGCAGGTGCGCGACATCATGATCCCGCGGGCGAACATGACGGTGGTGTGCCGCGATGACCCCCTCGACAAGGTCCTGCCGGTGGTGGTGGAGTCGGCGCACTCGCGTTTCCCGGTGATCGGCGACGACCGCAGCGAGGTGGTGGGCATCATGCTCGCCAAGGACCTGTTGCCCTATTGCGGGAGCGACGGGGGGCGCCGTTTCGATATGCGCCAGGTGTTGCGCTCCGCGGTGTTCGTGCCCGAGAGCAAGCGCCTCAACGTACTGCTAAAGGAGTTCCGCGGTAGCCGCAATCACATTGCAATCGTCGTGGACGAGTATGGCTCGGTCGCCGGTTTGGTCACCATCGAGGACGTTCTCGAGCAGATCGTCGGGGAGATAGAGGATGAGTACGACTACGACGAGGGCGCAGCGATCCTCAAGCGCGGTGATCGGGAGTTCACGATCAAGGCCCAGACCACGATCGAGGACTTCAACGAGCACTTCGGCACTGCATTCGATGACCAGGAGTTCGATACCATCGGTGGGCTTGTCATGAATGCCCTGGGCCATCTGCCCAAGCGCGGGGAGAAGGTGAATCTGGGCGGCTTTCAGTTCCAGGTCATGCGCGCCGACAGCCGCCGCATCCACCTGCTCTACGCGCGTCGTCTCCAGGAGGCCCGCGAAGGCCTTCCCGGCCAGGCCTGATATTCGCTGGGGATTGCGCATTGCCCGCTCGGCTCAGCATCGGGGCGCTCAGGCGCTGGCTCTGGCTCGCTGCGTTGCCCTTGGGGGCGGCGAGCGTGCTGGGGTTCGCCCCTTTCGGGCTCTTTCCGGTCCCCCTGGTCGCGCTGACAGGCCTCTTTCTGCTGTGGCACGACGCAGAGCCGCGTCGGGCGTTCGGCCTGGGCTATCTGTTCGGGCTCGGCCTGCTCGGTGCGGGGGTGTCCTGGGTGCACATCAGCATCGATCGGTTCAGCGACGGCGGGCCGGTGCTGGCCTGGACAATCACCGGCGCCCTGGTTGCCTCCATGGCCCTGTTCTACGGTCTGGCCGGTTGGCTCGCCGCCCGCCTGGATGGCCCCGACTGGGTGCGCCTGCTGCTGACCTTTCCGGCGGTCTGGGTGCTCGGAGAGTGGACGCGGGGCTGGTTTCTGACCGGGTTTCCCTGGCTGTCGATGGGGTACTCGCAGATCGATGCCCCGCTGGCTGGTTTTGCGCCGCTGCTCGGTGTCTACGGGGTGGGCGGCCTGCTCGCGCTATCGGCCGGTCTTGCTGCCTGGGCGTTGAGTGACTTCCGGATCCGGTTCTATCCGGGCGTCGCCGCGCTCGCCCTGCTCTGGCTGGTGGGGTGGGGGCTGCGTAACCTGGGCTGGAGCGAGCCCGCCGGCGAGCCGTTTCGCGTCAGCCTGATCCAGGGGGACATCACGCCGAGCCTCAAGTGGCAGCCTGAGCGGCTGTTTCCCACCCTGGACCTGTACCGGGACCTGACCCGCCAGCACTGGGACAGCCGCCTGGTGATCTGGCCCGAGACCGCGGTGCCGACGCTTGCCCGTCAGGTGGAGCGCAGCTTCCTGGAGCCCTTGTCCGAGGAGGCTCGCCGCCACGGCACCGATCTGCTGCTCGGCGCCCCGGTGGTGGATGCCGACACCGGGCTCTATTACAACGCCTTGCTGACACTCGGTGGGCAGCGGGGGGTGTACCGCAAGCACCATCTGGTGCCTTTCGGAGAGTACGTGCCGCTGCGCAGGATCTTCGAGCCCGTGGGCCGGGCGCTCAACATCCCGATGTCTGATTTCTCTGCGGGCGATGCGGCGAGGCCGTTTCTGCGGATGGCCGGATATGGCGCGGCACTGTCGATCTGCTACGAAGACGCCTTCGGCGAAGAGATGCTCGGGGCCTTCCCCGACGCAGCCTTTCTCGTCAACGTCAGCAACGATTCCTGGTTTGGTGACTCCCTGGCGCCCCATCAGCACCTGGAAATCGCGCGCATGAGAGCCTTGGAGGCAGGGCGCTGGATGCTGCGCTCCACCAACAGCGGCATCTCCGCGCTCATCGATGAGAAGGGTCGTGTGCGGGAGCGCTCTCCGCTGTTCGTGCCCTACGTGCTGAGCGGCGACGTCGTCCCCATGAAGGGGATGACCCCCTATCTGCGCTTCGGCAACCGCCTGGTGGTGGCTCTGGCGCTCGCGGCCCTGGGCGCCGCTGCGCTGATCGCCCGGCGACAGCGGCCGATCAGTGTCCTTCCTTGATCTGATCCGGTGCGAGGCCCAGGTTTTTCAGGGACTTGTCGTTGAGGCGCTGCTGTTCCTCGGCGAATTTCGCCACGTCCTCGGTTTCTCTCAACGCCTTCACCTGGGGTCCCCAGACCGGATTGTGGGTGACATCCCCTGTTGGGGCCGGGTGGCGGGAGCAGCCCGCGAGCAGGATCAGGGCAAGGGTGACGGCAAGCTTTCTCATCGGATCGGGCCTCCTCTGGGTTGACCAAGACCGCTTCCCCGCCGGGTTGCACTCCTGCGATGCGTGGCGGCACTAAATAGTAGCTGGTGCGGCCCCGGCCTGCCGGCGTTGATCGCGAGGCGCCGGATCTGAACGGCCAGGCCAGGCTACTCGATAGCCGGCAGGATCTGGAGCTGTCCTGCCACCACGCCCATGGCCCCCCGGCCTTCGGCCAGATCCAGGAGCCGCTCGCCGGCGAGCGCTCGCCGCCAGCCGCGCAGCAGCGGCCCCGCACGCTCGCCGCAGGCGATCCGGGTCAGGTCGCCGCGGCTGGCCACCGCGGAGGGGCTGACGTGCTGGGCCTCGGCAAGCAGGCGCAGGGCGGCCGACAACAGATCCGCCAGGGCCTCTTCGGCCGCCGAAGGGACGGGCCCTCGGCCCTCTTCCTCCGGCCAGTCCTCCCTAGCGGCACCGCGCCCCTGCGCGATCAGCGCGAGCAGCCGTTCGCCCCAGTGCGCGACGGCGCCGCCTTCCAGGCCCCGAATGCGCGCCAGCGTGCCCAGGTCCCGGGGCATGCGCCGGGCGAGGTCGATCAGCACCTCGTCTCCCAGCACCCAGCGGCGCGGTCGGTCCCGGGACTGGGCCTCGCCTTCCCGCCAGCCGGCCAGCCGTTGCAGGACCGCGCGTTGGACGCCTCGCAGTACCTGGCGACCTTTGACGCGCCGCCATGCCTCTTCGGGCTCGGTGCGGTAGGTCGCCCGGTCCGCCAGGCTCCCGAAGTCCTCTTCGAGCCAGCGGAGTCGGCCCAGGGACTCGAGCCGGGCGTGCAGGCGCAGATAGACCTCGCCCAGGTGGATGACATCGTCGTAGGCGTAGGCGAGCTGGTCGGCATCCAAAGGGCGCCGGCACCAGTCGGTCCGGGTGTGTCCCTTCTCCAGGTCGACGTCCAGGAGGACCTTGACCAGGGCGCCGTAGCCGATCTGCTCTCCGAGGCCGCTGAGCATGGCGGCGATCTGGGTGTCGAAGATCGGCGCGGGTAGTCGGTCCCAGTGGTTGAGGAAGATCTCCAGGTCCTGGCGAGCGGCATGGAAGACCTTGATGCACGCGGGCTCGTAGAGCAGATCCAGCAACGGCGACAGGTCGCCGACCGTCAGGGGGTCGATGCAGGCGGCCGTCGTCTGGTCGGCGACCTGTAGCAGGCAAAGCCGGGGAAAGTAGGTCTTCTCGCGCATGAACTCCGTATCGACTGCCAGCCAGCGGCTGTCCCGTAGCAGGGTGCACAGCTCGTGCAGCTTACCGACCGAGTCGACATAGAGCCTTCGCATGCCCGGTGTCCTCACGAAATGAGGGTGCAGCTTAACACTCAACCTCTCAGGTCGGTTTCGGCAGACCCGGCGCGGGCGCTATCATTCCTCGGATGGGTGATCCCAATCTCATCGGTCCCGCTCGGCGTTGAACCGACTGCTGCGCTTCTTCCTGGACCTCTGTCTGCTCAAGGCTGCCCCACAGGATGCCCCCGCCTCCCAGGGACTCTTGGGGCTTACGCTGGTCGCGTATGTGCTTGTGGGGCTGGCTGCGGGGGTCCGGGTGCTCGGGGGGGCAGGCTCGGCGCTCTCTGCCAGCTTGGTCGACGCCCTCGTGCTGCTCGCGACGATCTGGGTCGCGCTGCAGCTGCGGGGTCGTTCGGCACGATTTGCTCAAACGGCGACCGCATTGCTGGGATCCGGGGCCCTGCTGACGGCCCTGGCGCTGCCGCTGCAGCCCCTCGCCGGGGCTGATACGGACGGCGGCTCGGGGCTCGTACAGCTCGCCGGTATCCTTGGTATCGGGCTCATGATCTGGATCCAGATCGTAATCGGCCACATCCTGCGCCACGCGCTGGAGGTGCCCCTGATCATGGGTGTGCTGCTCGCTATCGCGTACATGTTCCTGGCCAACGAGCTGTTGGCAGCCCTTTTCCCTGCACTCGTCTGACATGCACATCCACATCCTCGGCATCTGCGGAACCTTCATGGGCGGCATCGCGCTGCTGGCGCGCTCCCTCGGACATCGGGTGACCGGCTCCGACGCCAATGTCTACCCCCCCATGAGCGTGCAGCTCGAGCAGGCGGGCATCGGGCTCATGGAGGGCTACAGTCCGGAGCATCTGCGGCCTGCGCCGGACTGGGTGGTGGTGGGCAACGCCATGTCCCGGGGCAACCCGGCGGTGGAGTACATGCTCGATGCCGGCCTGCGCTATACCTCGGGACCCCAGTGGCTCGCCGAGCAGGTGCTGGCCTCGCGATGGGTCATCGCGGTGGCGGGGACCCATGGCAAGACGTCCACCTCGAGCATGGTGGCCTGGATGCTGGAGTCTGCAGGATTGGATCCCGGCTTGCTGATCGGGGGGGTGCCGGAAAACTTCGCGGTCTCGGCCCGACTCGGCTCAGACCCCTTCTTCGTGGTCGAGGCCGACGAGTACGACACGGCTTTCTTCGACAAGCGCTCCAAGTTCGTCCATTACCGCCCGCGTACCCTCGTTCTGAACAATCTGGAGTTCGACCACGCCGATATCTTCGATGACTTGGCCATGATCCAGCGTCAGTTCCACCACCTGGTGCGGACCGTGCCCGGCGCGGGCCGGATCATCGCTCCGGCGGCCGATCGGGCAATCGACCAGGTACTCGCCAAGGGCTGCTGGACACCGGTGGAGCGTTTCGGTCTCGGGGGCGGGTCCGACTGGGATGCGACCGAGGTCGGTCGCGACGCCGGGCGGTTCGAGGTGCTGTGCCGGGGCGAGCGCATGGGCCGAGTCGATTGGAGCCAGATCGGCGAGCATAATCTGAACAACGCCCTGGCGGCCCTGGCGGCTGCCGCGCACGCCGGGGTGGCGCCGGCCCAGGCGATTCGCGCGCTGGGCGAATTCCGCGGGATCAAGCGCCGCATGGAGCTGCGAGGCGAGGTGGGCGGCGTCCGCGTCTACGACGATTTCGCCCATCATCCGACTGCGATCCGCACTACGCTCGCCGGGCTGCGGGCCCGGGTGGGGCCCGCGCGGATTATCGCCGTGCTCGATCCGCGCTCGAACACCATGCGCCTGGGGGTGCACGCGGATCAGCTGCCCGATGCCCTGGCCGAGGCCGACCGGGTGCTGGTCCATGCCCCGGCAGAGCTGGGCTGGGATCCCCGGGCGGTGTTTTCCGCTCTGGGCGAGCGGGTCCAGGTCGCCGACTCGGTCCCGGCCATCGTCGAGGCCATCGTCGACGATGCGCGGCCCGGGGATCAGGTGCTGGTGATGAGCAATGGCGGCTTCGGCAACATCCATCAGCGGCTGCTGGACGCCCTGGGCCGCCAGCCGGCGCCGGCCTGACCGACACCTCGGTCGGGGAGTGTCTTGCGGGTTAGACTGACGCCGGCGGAGGCGCTCAGACGCCCGCTGCGGCTCGGAACGGGAGCGACCTCATGAGCGACAAGCCCGGCCCCATCGCCGTCGCCATCACCGGCGCATCGGGCATGCCCTACGCGCTACGGCTGATCGAGTGCCTGGTGAAGGCCGAGCGGCGAATCTACCTGATGTACTCCCAGGCCGCCCAGGTGGTAATGCGCATGGAGGCTGGCGAGGAGCTGCCTTCCCGAGCCGAAGAGGCCGAGGTCGTGCTGAGTGCGCGCTTTGCCGCCCGGCCGGGACAGCTGCGGGTGTTCGGACGGCAGCAATGGACCGCGCCGGTGGCCAGCGGGTCCAATCCCCCCGACGCGATGGTGGTCTGTCCCTGCACCACCGGGACGCTCGCGACCATCGCCTCCGGGGTCTGTCAGGATCTCATCGATCGGGCGGCCGACGTGATGCTCAAGGAGCAGCGTAAGCTCCTCCTGGTGGTGCGTGAGACCCCGTTCTCGGCGATCCACCTCGAGCACATGCTGAAGCTCGCCCGTCTGGGGGCCGTGATCATGCCGGCCAGTCCCGGGTTCTACTTCGGTTCCGGCTCGGTCGCGGATCTGGTCGATTTCATGGTGGGGCGGGTGCTCGACCATCTGGGCGTGGAGCACCAACTGACCCCGCGCTGGGGATCGCAGGACTGATACGGCGGTTCGCGCGCGGCGGGCGCGCCAGCAGCAGGTCCCGGTCGGCCCGCGGGCGGCGCAGCTCCAGACCGGCCCCTCTGAGCGCCGCATCCAGGTAACGGAAGGCGGCCGGAAAGTCCGGATCCGTGACCGGGTAGCCCAGAAACCACAGCAGCTCGGCGCGCTCCTGAAGGCTCGCATTGCCGATCCAGAGGGGGACATCGCCCGGCTCGAGGCGCAGATCGCTGCGCCACAGCCGGATCACCACGCGGCGATTCGGGCTCAGGTCCTTGATCAGCGCCAGCTCCTCATGACGACCCTTGTGGACCTGGGGCAGCAGCGGCAGCCGCCGGAGCGGCAGGCTCGGCGAGAGCAGGGTCAGGAGATCGCGCCAGCCCAGCGGCGACGGCCGCCTCCAGCCCTCGGCCTCCAGGCGCCCGCTCAGCGCTTGCAACGCTCCCGCGTATTGGAGGCTGAGCGGGTGGGTGTCCAGCCCCCGGGTGTCCTCCCGCACGGAGGGCAGGGTTGCCCAGTCCCGGCTCCACCAGCCGTTCTCGAGGACGGTGCGGCTCGGTCGTTGGGGCGTGTAGAGGGCGATGTCGGCTCCCTGGGCACGCCAGCTCTGGAGGGAGGTGGCTAGGGTCAGCACCGCTACGGACCCGACGGCCAGACCCCGCCAACGGGTCTCCACCCGGGTGTGGCGGTGATAGGCGACGCCGAGGGCCGCGATCCAGGTGAGGCCGAGAGTCAGGCTCGCCAGGACGTTCCGAGAGCCATTGCACCCCTAGATAGACCCTCGACATCGAGACGATAGCCATTATCACGCCGGCGATGCTGTATGGAATCCATCGCCAGCGTGCCCGCAAGGCGCGAGCGATCATCACCGCCAGGAAGCCGTAGAGCACCGTAGCGCGCATGCCATGGGTGCTCGGAAAGGCGAAGGGCGTGAGTCCCTCTATCCCGGACAGGGGTCTGGGGATGCGTAGGCTGTACTTGAGGACGACCGAAGAGAGCATGCCGAAGGCGGCGGCCGCCAACCAATAGGCGGTCGTCCGCCAATGCCGCTGGGCGGCGAGGTACAGCAGCACGCCGACGATCAACGGCACCACCACGAAGGTGTCCGCGAGCCTCGACGCATAGACCATGAAGTGATCGGCGAGCGGATTGCGCAGGCTGCGCAGTCCCTCGAACAGGGTGTGGTCGAGCGGGCTCGGCCAGCCTCCTCCCAGGAGGACCCCGGTGAGGAGCATCAGCAGTCCGGCGCTGACCGTGAGCAGGCTTGCGAACAGCGCCAGGCCCCGGGCCTCTGGGTGGGACGGGTCGGCGAGCGCACGGCCGATCTCGCCGAACTTCGGGTGCAGGGCGCTCCAGCCGAGCACCGCCTGTAGCCAGGCGCTTGCATGGGGGTGGAGGACCCGAAAGGCGGTGCGCACCGTCCAGACCACGGTCCATAGGATGACCGCGAGGAGGAGCAGCAGAATGACCAAGCGGAACGCCACCTCGGAGGCGAGCTCCAGCGAAGCGCCGAACAGCATACCCGGGAGCAGATAGGCCGGCGCCCAGGCCAGGGCCGACAGCAGGTTGGCGGCCAGGAAGCGCCTGGGGGACATCCCCAGCATCCCCGCGACCAGCGGAATGATGGCCCGGACCGGCCCGACGAAACGCCCGAAGACGACGCTTTTGCCCCCGTAGCGGTCGAAGAAGCCCAGCCCCCGCTCCAGACCCGTCGGGTGCCTGCTGAAAGGCCAAAGGCCGCGTATGCGGTCCCGGAACCGGCGCCCGAGCCAGAAGCTCAGCCCGTCGCCGGCCACGGCGCCGGCGACCGCCCAGGCGTAGGCATCCGAGAATTCGACCGCACCCGCGGCGACCAGGGCGCCGATCCCGAACATCATCAGCACGCCCGGAACGAGCAGGCCGATCACCGCGAGGGACTCGGACATCGCCACTAGAAAGATGGCCAGACCGGCCCCGAGGGGATGCGCCGGTATCCAGGCGAGCAGCTGAGGCAGAAGCTCAGTCACGGGCGGGCCGCAGGGTCGGGCTTTAGGATCAGGGCCCCCGGGTCGTCCCGTGCTCTATGGCTCAGGCGATCTCGGCGAAGGCCTCCGCCGCGGCCGAGAGGGTGGCCGCGATTTCCTCGTCCCCGTGGGCCGCCGAGACGAAGCCCGCCTCGAAGGCGGACGGGGCGAGGTAGACCCCGCGGCGGAGCATTGCATGGAAGAAGGCCTTGAAGTGCTCCAGGTCGCAGGCGGTGGCCTGGGCATAGTTGGTGACCCGGGGAGCCTCGGTGAAGAAGATGCCGAACATGCCCCCCACCCGATTGGCGCTCAGGGGGACACCGGCGGCGTTGGCCAGCGCAAACAGCCCGTCCGTGAGCGCCCGGGTTCGGTCACCCAGACGGTCGAAGAAGCCGGGCTCCGCGATCAGCTCCAGGGTGGCGAGGCCGGCGGCCATGGCGACCGGATTGCCCGACAGCGTGCCGGCCTGATAGACGGGGCCGAGAGGGGCGATCTTCGCCATGATGTCGCGCTGCCCGCCGAAGGCGCCCACCGGCATGCCCCCGCCGATGACCTTGCCCAAAGTGGTCAGGTCAGGCCGCACCCCGTACAGGGTCTGGGCCCCGCCCAAGGCGACCCGGAATCCGCTCATCACCTCGTCGAAGATCAGGACCGCGCCGTGCTCGTCGCAGACCTCTCGCAGGGTCTGGAGGAATCCGGGCTCGGGCGGGATGCAGTTCATGTTGCCGGCCACCGGCTCGACGATGATGCAGGCGATCGCGGCGCCCAGGGCCGCAAAGGTCTCGCGCACCTGATCCGCGTCGTTGTAGCTGAGGGTGATGGTCTGCTCTGCCAGCGCGGTTGGCACGCCGGGCGAGGAGGGCTGTCCCAGGGTGAGCGCCCCAGACCCGGCCTTGACCAGCAGGGAGTCGGAATGACCGTGGTAGCAGCCCTCGAACTTGACGATCTTGTCGCGCCCGGTATGACCCCGGGCGAGCCGGATGGCGCTCATGGTCGCCTCGGTGCCGGAGCTGACCATGCGCACCAGATCCATGGAAGGCACCAGCTCGCATACCCTCTCGGCCATGCGCGTCTCGATCTGCGTGGGTGCCCCGAAGCTCAGGCCGCGCCCGATCGCGTCCTGCACCGCCGCGATCACCGCCGGGTGGGCGTGGCCCAGGATCATCGGACCCCAGGAGCCGACGTAGTCGATGTAGGGCACGCCGTCTGCGTCGTAGAGATAGGGCCCGGAGGCCCGGTCGATGAACAGGGGGTCACCGCCCACGCCGCGAAAAGCCCTGACCGGGGAGTTCACGCCCCCCGGGATACGGGCCTGGGCGGCGACGAAAAGGTCGTGGGAGCGGCTCATCGGGTTGGACCTCCTGGCTCGAACAGACGGGTGAAGGCGAGAGCGGCGGCGCGGATATCGGGCTGGCCCAGGAGGCCGCCGCTAACGGCCAGCATGTCGGCGCCGGCCTCTATCAGTGCGTCGCCATTCTCGGGGGTAATACCGCCGATCGCAACTAGGGGCAGCCTCAGCGCCTTGCGGGCTCGGCGCAGCAGCTCAGGCTCTGCCTGAACGGCCAGAGGCTTGGTGCCCGAGGGAAAGAATCGCCCGAACGCCACGTAGTCCGCTCCCTCGTCGGCCGCTTGGAGGGCCCGGCCCAGCTCGTTGTAGCAGGAGACGCCGATCAGCGCCCCGGCACCCAGCCGCCGGCGGGCTGCGGCCAAGGACGGGTCGTCGCGGCCCAGGTGCACCCCGTGCGCCCCGGCGGCCGCCGCCAGATCCAGGTCGTCGTTGATGATCAGCGGTACCCCGTAGTGGTCGCACAGGCTCAGCAGCCCGAGGGCCTCCTTGAGCCGCCGCTGCGCGTCTGCGGTCTTGTCGCGGTATTGCACCAGTCGTGCGCCGCCGCCGAGCGCCTGCTCGACGCGCGGCACCGGGTCGGGGCCATCGGTGATGACGTAGAGTCCCCTGAGGGCGGGGTGGTGTCCGCTCACTGGGGCTCTCCACGCAGCCCCAGCAGGCGCTCGGGCAGGTGCTGGCCTTGGCCGGGCCTGTAGCCCGCGGCCAGAGCGCGCCAAGTGTAGTCCTGGGCGCGCTCGACGGCTTGCTCCATCGGCAGACCGCGGGCCAGCAGGGCCGCTGCCGCGGACGCCAGCGTGCAGCCCGAGCCATGGTAGCTGTGGGGCAGGCGCGGCCAGTCCCAGGCTCCACCGCGGCCGGCGGGTCCGAACAGCCTGTTGGTCACTGCGGGGGCGTCCTCGTGGGTTCCGGTGACGAGCACCCAGGGCGCACCCAGCCTGAGCAGGCGCTGCGCGCACTCTTCCGCGGTCTGTGCGCCGCCCAGTACACGCGCCTCCGGAAGGTTGGGCGTGACCAGGGTCGCCCGCGGGATCAGCGCATCGCGAAGCGCGGCCTGAAGCGCGGTGTCGGCGAGGGCTGAGCCCCCACCGGCCCGCAGGATCGGGTCGAGCACGACCGGAATGCCGGAGGCCTCACGGTCCAGCAGCCGGACGAGCGCCTGGGCGAGCTCTGCAGTGCCGATCAGTCCGATCTTGATCACCGCTACGGGTAGGTCGTGAAGCAGCGTCTCGGCCTGGGCCAGGACGAGCTGTGGCTCCAGGGGGGAGAGAGAATGGACGTCACGGGTGTCCTGGACCGTCAAACAGCTGACCACGGTTGCGACGAGCGCGCCGTTGGCGCCGGCCGCCTCGATATCGGCTTGGATTCCGGCGCCGCCGCTCGGATCATGGCCGGCGATGGCAAGCACGACGGGGGGATGCGGTGGACTCATGGGATCATCGGCGACAAGGCCCATAGTCTACCCGGGCGCGGCCGGCGCCGCCGACTGCCGGCAAGCGAGGTCCATGCGGTGGCCTCGGATATGGGTTCGTGACAGAATGCCGCCCCCATGATCGCTGCGGGGTCGACTGGACCCGGATGGGAGACCGATGAAGAAATACATGTGCGTGATCTGTGGCTTTATCTACGACGAGATGGCCGGCCTGCCCGACGAGGGGATTGCGCCGGGCACCCGATGGGAGGATATCCCTCTCAACTGGAAGTGTCCCGAATGCGGCGCCGGCAAAGAAGATTTCGAGATGGTCGAGCTGTGAGCGTAGCGGCTGTCCGCGTGGGATTCTTGGCTACACTTCCCTCTGGGTACCTGGGCTGACGTGCCGGGGGAAGAGATGGATCCCGACCTGAATGAGATGACCGAGATCGCACGCGATTACTGCGCGCTCATCGAGAAGGCGGGGTTGGGCAACGGCGCGTGGGTGCGCGACCTCGCGGATCTGCTGCCGAGGCTGCATGCGGCGATCAAGCGACTGGAGGCGCCGGGGGTGGGAGGCGAGCACACCTTGGTCGCCGATCTCGACGCGCGCTTCGAGCTGTTTTCTCACCTGCGCGAGCTCCTGGGCGAGAACGACGGCTACTGGTTGGAGTTCGACGTCTCCTCCGAAGAGCAGAACATGAGCGGGAGCCTGGCGGACGACCTCACCGACATCTACTGCGAGCTCAAACACGGCCTGCGCCTGCTCGACGAGACCCCCGGTGGACCCTCCAAGGCGCTTGAGGGCTGGCGCCGGGGGTTCAAGATGCACTGGGGTCAGCACCTGGTCGACGCCGAGCGCCACCTGTACGCCTTGGACGCCAAGGGCCGTCTCGCCAGTTGAGCCCCGCCGGCACCTACTTCGCAATACGGTCGCGGAGTCGATAGCCCCCCCAGGACCGGCTGGTATCCGGGCCGCGGGCGGTTCGGCCCCGCCGTTGCGCTGCCCCTTGGCGGGTTAACCTTTGTATAATCACTCGCCTTTCGCCATCGAGCGCAGCGCGCGTTGCCATGGAGCTGATTCGCGGTCTGCACAATCTGAGGTCCGGTCACCGGGGCAACGTGGCGACCATCGGCAATTTCGATGGGGTCCATCTAGGCCATCAGGCGGTGTTTCGCCACCTGCTGGAGAAGGCCCGCGAGCTGGGCCTGCCCGCTATTGTGATCACCTTCGAGCCGCAGCCTCAGGAGTTCTTCTCGCCCGAGGCGGCACCGGCGCGCCTCACACGCTTTCGCGAGAAGCTCGGGGCGATTCGCGATTCAGGCGTGGACCGGGTCATGCTGTTGGAGTTCAATGCCCGGCTCGCCGCCCGGTCGGCCGAGGAGTTCATCCACCGGTTGCTGGTCGAGGGGCTGGGAGTGCGCTACCTCTTCGTCGGCGATGACTTCCGGTTCGGTCGCGGCCGCTCGGGCGACATCGAGCTGTTGCGCCGGGAGGGCGCAGTGCATGGCTTTGCCGTCGACAACATGAGCACCTTCTCGTTGGAGGAACGGCGGGTGAGCAGCACGCGCATCCGCGAGGCGCTGCGCGAGGGTGACCTGAGCGCCGCCGAGCGCCTGTTGGGCCGCCCCTACCGGATCTGCGGGCGGATCGCCCACGGCGACAAGCGGGGGCGAAGCATCGGGTTCCCGACCGCGAACCTGGATCTGCATCGTCGATCCAGCCCGCTGCGGGGCGTCTTCGCTGCGCGGGTCCATGGGCTCGCGGAAGGGGTCTGGCCCGGGGTTGCGAACATCGGCATCCGCCCCACGGTGAGCGGGGATTCGCGGTACCTGCTGGAGGTGCACCTGTTCGATTTTCATCGGGCCATCTACGGCGAGCACGTCCAGGTGGAGTTTGCGCAGAGGTTGAGGGACGAGCGCCGGTTCGCCTCGTTCGAGGAGCTGCGCCGCCAGATCGAGCGCGACGCTCTCGAGGCCCGCGCGTGCCTCGGGTTGTCCCCCGGCTGACGCGTCCCCGCTTCCCGTCGCATCCGCCGAGCACGCAGAGGAAAAGGCATCGTCGTGACTGACTACAAGAGCACCCTGAACCTCCCCAGCACCGCGTTCCCGATGAAGGCTAATCTGGCTCAACGCGAGCCCGAGATGCTCCGGCGATGGGAAGGGATGGGCCTCTACGCCCTGCAGCGGGAGGTCGCCGCGGGCCGGCCGAGGTTCGTCCTGCACGATGGGCCCCCTTATGCCAACGGCGAGATACACATCGGCCATGCGGTCAACAAGGTGCTCAAGGACATCATCGTCAAGAGCCGGGGTCTCGACGGCTACGACGCGCCCTATGTCCCGGGCTGGGATTGCCACGGCCTGCCCATCGAGCTGCAGGTGGAGAAGAAGGTCGGACGCGTGGGCCAGAAGGTGGATGCCGAGGGATTCCGCAAGGCCTGCCGCGAATATGCCGCCCAGCAGGTCGAGCGCCAGCGCCTGGACTTCAAGCGACTGGGCGTGCTCGGCGACTGGGACCGGCCCTACCTGACAATGGACTATCGATTCGAGGCCGATATCGTCCGCGCCCTCGGCCGCATCGTTGCCCGGGGTCATGTGCAGAAGGGCTACAAGCCGGTGCACTGGTGCACCGATTGCGGCTCGGCCTTGGCCGAGGCCGAGGTCGAATACAAGGACAAGAGCTCCTATGCCATCGATGTGCGCTTCCGGCTCGTCGATCCGGCGGCCCTGCTGGTCCGCTGTCACCATGGCCCAGGCGGGTGCGGCAGCGGCCCGGTCTCCCTGGTGATCTGGACGACCACGCCCTGGACGCTCCCGGCGAATCAGGCGGTCGCCCTGAGCCCGGCCCTGGAGTACGCCATCGTCGAGTGCGACGGGCCCCTGGGGCGCGAGCGCCTGATCATCGCCGCCCCCCTGCTCAAGGAGGTGATGGGCCGCTACGGCATCAGCGATTACCGGGTCAAGGGCTACGCGCCGGGGGCCGATCTGGAAGGGGTGCAGCTACAGCACCCGTTCTATGCTCGGCAGGTCCCGGTGATCCTCGGCGAGCACGTCACCCTGGATGCGGGCACGGGGGCGGTGCACACCGCGCCCGGCCATGGTCTCGAGGACTACATCGTCGGCCAGCGCTACGGTTTGCCCGTGGACAACCCCGTAGGGGGCGACGGGCGCTTTCTCGCGGACACCGAGACGTTCGCCGGTCAGCACGTGCTCAGCGCCAACGAGAAGGTCATCGACGTGCTCAAGGCCCGGGGCACCCTGGTGCACGAGGAGCGTTTCACCCACAGCTATCCCCATTGCTGGCGGCACAAGACGCCGATTATCTTCCGCGCTACTCCCCAGTGGTTCATCAGCATGGAGCAGGCGGGGCTGCGCGAGGCGGCCCTGCGCGAGATCGGCGAGGTAGCCTGGCTGCCCGACTGGGGCAGGGCGCGGATCGCGGGGATGGTCGAGAACCGTCCGGACTGGTGCATCTCGCGCCAGCGCACCTGGGGCGTGCCGATCGCGCTGTTCGTCCAGCGTCAAAGCGGGGCCCTGCATCCCGAGACCGACCGGTTGATCGAGGCGGTGGCCCGCCGGGTGGAAGAGGGCGGCGTGGAGGCCTGGTATGCGCTCGATCCACGGGAGCTGCTTGGCGCCGATGCCGCGCAGTACGAGAAGGTGCGCGACACCCTGGACGTTCTGGTTCGACTCCGGGGTGACCCACTACTGCGTGCTGGAGCGCCGCGGAGGGCTCGCCTTTCCGGCCGATCTCTATCTGGAAGGCTCGGACCAGCATCGGGGCTGGTTCCAGTCCTCGCTGCTCAGCTCGGTGGCCATGAACGACCGGGCGCCTTACCGCGCGGTGATGACCCATGGCTTCACCGTCGACGCCCAGGGGCGCAAGATGTCCAAGTCCCTGGGCAACGTGGTCAGCCCGCAGGACGTGATGAAGACCCTCGGGGCGGACATTATCCGGCTCTGGGTCGCAGCCACCGACTACCGCGGCGAGATGAGCGTCTCCGACGAGATCCTCAGACGCACCGCCGACGCCTACCGACGCATCCGCAACACCGCCCGGTTCCTCCTAGCCAACCTGGCCGGCTTCGATCCCGTGCGCCACCGGGTGGCCCCGGGGAAGATGATCGAGCTCGACCGATGGGCGGTCGACCGGGCCCACCAGCTCCAGCAGGAGATTATCGAGGCTTACCGCAGCTATCAGTTCCATCTGATCTACCAGAAGGTCCACAATTTCTGCGCCGTCGACATGGGTGGGTTCTACCTGGACGTGATCAAGGACCGCCAGTACACCACCCCGGCGGACAGCCTGCCGCGCCGCTCCTGTCAGAGCGCGATGTACCATGTAATCGAGGCTTTGGTGCGCTGGCTCGCACCGGTGCTGAGCTTCACCGCCGAGGAGATCTGGCCGCACATCCCGGGAGAGCGTCCCGCGAGCGTCTTCCTCGATACCTGGTATGCCCGGCTGTTCGCCCTGGACCCGGGTGATCCCTTCGACCGCAACTTCTGGGACCGCATCATCCAGGTCCGCATGGCACTCGGACCCGAGATGGAGCGATTCCGTGCTGAGGGCAACGGCTCCCTGGATGCGGAGCTCGACCTGTACTGCGACCAGGATCTGGGCGAGCTGCTCGGGCGCCTGGGTGATGAGCTGCGATTTGTCCTGATCACCTCGGGTGCCCGGGTTCACCCCCTGGACGTGCGCCCGCCCGAGGCGGTGGACACCGACTTCAAGGGGCTCGCGGTCCGGATCACGGCCTCACCTCATGCCAAGTGCGTGCGCTGTTGGCACCATCGGGCGGAGGTCGGCACCCACGCGGCGCACCCGGAGCTGTGCTGCCGTTGTGTCGAGAACGTCGACGGCGCCGGCGAGACCCGGCGGTTCGCCTGATCATGGGTCGCTGGCTCTGGCTGTCCGCGCTGGTCCTCTGCCTCGATCAGGCCTCCAAATGGCTGGCCGCGGCCAGGCTCACGTTCCAGCGGCCTGAGCCTCTGTCCTCGTTTCTGAGCCTGACGCTGACCTACAACACCGGTGCCGCGTTCAGCTTCCTGAGTGATCAGGGGGGGTGGCAGCGCTGGGCTCTGGCGGCCTTCGCCGCGGTGATCAGTTTGGGGATACTGCTTTGGCTGCTCCGACTGGACCGGCGCGAGCGGTTCATCGCGGCGGGACTCGCCCTGATCCTCGGCGGGGCCTTGGGCAACCTGATGGACCGGCTGGTCCTGGGGTATGTCGTCGATTTCATAGATTTCCACCACCCAGCGCTGGGTGGCTGGCCCGGCTTCAGTGCGGACGGCCGCTGGCCGGCATTCAACCTCGCGGACTCCGTGATCGGCCTCGGGGTGGCGCTGGTGCTGCTCGGCGAAACGATAGTGCGTCGGCGCCGGTCTTCCTGATCCCCCGGCCCCGGTCGGCGCGGATCTTCTTCAGATCATTCGCGGAGATTCGCACCCTGGCCGATTGGCTGCGCCTCACCAGCATTGCCGACCGTCTGCGCCGTCGGGTCCAGTATTCGGCCTGAGCCCAGCTCAGCCGCCCGACCGTCCTCTCATCAACGCTTGGCGAGCCCGGCAAAGTTCTTCGATCCCGTCGAGCATCCGCGGCCCCGGCCGCTCGATCAGGTCCGGGTCCACGGGGGCCACGGCGGGCGCGCGACCCGGCCATCGGCCGGAGTCCAAGAGGTGCGCGGCAGCACCCCCAGGGTCGGATCCGGGCACCAGGAGCACCGCCGGTCGCGCCGCGATCAGGCTCTCCCGGCCCACTGCGAGGGTCTCGGCGGGCTGGCTCGCAAACGGATTTTCGAAGCCGCAGATCTTCATCGCCCGGCTGATCAGCGAGGGCCCCCCGACGGTCATCAGCGGCTCGGGCCAGAGCACGTAAAAGGCGCGTAGCGCTCTGATGCCGGCGTAAGCTCGACGCAGGTGCGCGAGTCTGGCGCGAAATGCCCCGGCGGTCGCCCTGCCATCCTCGACATGCCCCGTGAGTGCCCCTAGGGCCTGGAGGTCCTGCGCAATCGCCTCGATCCGGTGCGGGTCGCTGCGGTACACCGGCACGCCCTGAGTGGCGAGCCAGTCCAAGTCCGCCTCGCGGTTGCCTGGCACCCAGGCGACGGCCAGGTCCGGCCTCAGTGCCAGGACGCGCTCCCGGTCCAGTCGTACCGAATCACCGATGACCGGGAGGTCGCGCGCCCGGGCCGGGTAATCGCTCCCGGCGACCACGCCGACCAGACGGTCTCCGGCGCCCACCGCGAACACCAGCTCGGCGGCGTGAGGCGCCAGCGCGATCACTCGCCGGGCCCCGGCCGGATCGGGCGCGTGGACCCCGGGGGGGTGTGCACTGCAGCTGCACACGCCGAGGAGCAGAACGCCCCCCAGCCAGTCCCGGATCACAGTCGACGGCGCCCTTGAAAGACGAGGGTCGGTGGGCGCTCCCCGTCGCAACGGATGCGGGTGAGGCTCGCGGTCTCGACCGAGATCCGGTACATCGACTCCAGGGGCGCGTTGAGCACGTGGGCGATGACACTGCGGATCACCCCGGCATGGGTGACCAGCAAGGTGTGCCGGCCGGCGGGGCGGTTGGCCAGGTCATGGAAGGCGGCGACCACGCGCCCGCTGAAATGCTCCAGGGGCTCCGCGCCCTGCGGGCGGTTGTGGATCGGATCGTGATAGAAGCGGGCGATGCTCTCCGGGTCTTCAGCACGGATCTGGTCCGCGGTACGCCCTTCCCAGCTCCCGAAGCCGATTTCCCGCAAGCGCGTGTCGAGCTCCAGCGGGATCCCGATCCGCTCCGCCAGATCTCTGGCGAAATCGCTGCAGCGGCGAAGCGGCGAGCTGCAGATGCTGTCCCAAGGCGGCGTTCCGCTGACCGCCGCGCGCATGTCGGCCCAGCCGCGCTCGCTCAGGGGATCGTCGATCTGGCCTCGATAGCGGCGCCCGCCCACGGGCTCGCCGTGGCGCATCAGGTCAATCAGCTTGGTCTCCGGCAAGGCGGGCGGGTCGATCAGGAGGCCCAGTAGGCGACCGTGACGAGCCCCAGCAGGCCAACCCAGATGAGGATGGAGCGCCACACCAATGCACTCGAGCGCTCGATGAGCGCGACCCCGTCTCTCTCGGGCGGCTCGCTCCCGTCGATCCGCAACGCCGCGGCGGCGCAGTGTCTCACCAGCTCATCGGGCGTTGATCTGGCGGCGCTGTCCCGCCATTGGGCCAGGGTGTCCTCGAACGAGCCGGCCAGAGAAAAGGCCGCTATCTCCGCTCGGGCCGCAGCCCAGTCCAGGATGGCGGGGAGCCGCAGCGCCGCAGCCCGGAATTCCGCATCGAGGTCGCCGTGAGCTGCGGCGTAGGCATCGAGGTGGCGGGCAAGACGATACAGCAGCGCGCCGACCGGACCCAGCACCAGAAACCAGAACAGCACCCCGAACAGCCGGTGCAGGGCCTGTACCGGGATGGCTCGGACGACCTGACCCACCAGCGTCGAGTCACCGAGCGCAGGCTCGTCGTCGACCAAATCATGCGCCAGCCCCTGGGCAAGGCCCTCGTCTTCATCGTCGAGGGACTCGACGAGGGCCTGGATCTGAGCGTCGAGGTTTCCGGGGCCGAGGCAGTAGATCAGGACGGCCGTGGCGAACAACAGCTCCGGTACCCCCGCCAAGCTGCCGCCTAGCCAGGACTGGATCAGGGCGACGAGGAGCAGCGGGACGGCCAGCGCCGCAATCACGCCTAAGACCCCTCGGGAGAGGCGTTCTCCGAAGGGCAGCCCGCGCAGGCGGGCGAGGTAGGACGCAAACCAGGGCGCACGGCGCCACTCGTCCTGGTCAATCAGGACGCGCTCCAGGAACAGGGCGAGCAAGACGGCAAGAAAGCTCATGGGCGGCAAGTGTCCGGCAAGGGCGCGTGAGATTCAAGCATCGGCCAGCATGCGCCGATAGCGCGCCCAATCGAACGCGGAGCCGGGGTCGGTCTTGCGCCCGGGCGCGATGTCGCTGTGCCCGACGATCCGCTCGGGCGTGATGGCGGGGTAGAGGGCCAGGATCTGTCGGGTCACGCCGACCAGGCTGAGATACTGAGCGTCGGTGAATGCCATGTCGTCGGTGCCTTCCAGCTCTATCCCCACGGAGAAGTCGTTGCATGCCGAGCGGCCGCGAAAACTCGACACCCCCGCATGCCAGGCCCGACGCTCCAGCGGTACGTATTGCACCAGGGACCCATCCCGGCGCACCAGCAGGTGGGCCGAGACCCGCATCTGGGCGATCGACGCAAAATAGGGGTGGGCCCCGGGGTCGAGGCGGTTTTGAAACAAGGCGTCGATCCAGTTGCCTCCGAACTCCCCCGGGGGCAGGCTGATGTTGTGGATCACCAACAGATCCACGGTGCAGCCCGGCGAACGGGCGTCCTGATTGGGCGACGGGCAGTCGCGTACCCCCTCGAGCAGCACTGTGGCGCTCAAGGGGCCTCCTCGGCGGGCCAAGCCAGGGCCCGCTCGACAGCCATGGCCAGGGCTTGGGGTGAGGCCTCGCCCTGCAGCTCACAATGAAAGTGCCCGTCGCGGAATAGGAACAGGCTCGGCAGATGGAACACCTCGAGCTCGTGTACCAAGGCGGCCTCGCGCTGGGCGTCGATCTTGAACAGCTTGAGATCCGGGCAGAGGGCGCTGACCCGCTCGAGCATTTTCTCCAGGTGGCGGCATTGCCCACAGGAAGGCGCCGAGAACATCACCAGGGCCGCGCCCGGGGTGTCCTCGAGGCGGTGGTGAAACTCGAATTGGTCGATCGGCAGCACCGCGGGCCCGTCATTGGCGCTCCGCGCCGCCCTTCAGTCCGATCAGCCCCTTGATGACCAGGTCGGTCATGCTGACGATCCCTACGATTTTGCCGTTCTCGACCACCGGCGCCCGCGACAGCTCCAAGCGGCCGAACAGCCGGGCGGCGTAGCGGATGTCCATCTCCGGGTCCACGGTGACCACCGGCTTGGACATGATCTCATAGATGTTCACCCGGTCGGGAGCGTGGTCCTTGGCCAGGACCTGCCGGGCGATGTCCGAGATCAGAACCATGCCGTACTCGTCACGGTCATGGCGTTTGTCGACGATCAGGCACTTGGTCTCGACATGCGCCATGGTCCTCAGCGCATCGGCCACCGTAGCCATGCCATCCACCATGTCGAACGCGGACTTCATGACATCGCGCACCCGCACCAACGGTTTCTCGCTCATATCTCTTCCTCCACCACGCTGGACAGGACCTCGATCTGATGACTGACGCCGACGGCGTCCTCGACATCGATCTGGAAAGCGATGCCCGTCCCGGGCTTGTCTTCAAAGTGGCAGACTGTCGAGATGGTCTCCAGGACGGAGCGACTGAGATGCTCCTCTACCAGCAGCATCACGGCGTCGCGCTGGATCTCCAGATTCAGCCCGAAGAAGGTCTTGGATTTCTGAATGCCTTCTCCCCGCGCCTGATTGATCACTGTCGAGCCTTTGGCTCCGGCCTGGCGGGCCGCTTCGAGAACCTGATCGGTCTTGCTGTCCTCGACCAGGGCGATGATGAGCTTGAAGTGCATGGTCAGGTTCCTCGTTCCGCGGAGCGCCTGGTTTGGCGCCGTATGTACCACTCGCCCAGCTGGGCATATCCCATCACGGTCATGATGGGGAACAGACTTGCGAAGGCGATAAGGCCGAAGCCGTCGAGCAGGGGATCGCGCCCCGGCACGTGGGTCGCGAGCCCGAGGCCCAGGGCGGCCACCAGTGGCACCGTCACCGTGGAGGTGGTCACGCCACCGGAGTCGTAAGCGAGAGCGACGATCATCTTGGGAGCAAAGGCGGTCTGGATCAGTACCAGGATGTAGCCTGCAATGATGTACCAATGCAAAGGGCTGCCCGTGACGATGCGGTAGCTCCCCAGAGCGATACCGACCGCCACCCCGATGGCAACGGCAACCCGCAGCCCCCAAGTGTCTATGGTGCCCCCCGAGACCTGGGCGGCCTTGATCGCCACCGCGATCAGGGCGGGCTCCGCAAGGGTCGTCGCAAATCCGACGGCTGCGCCAAACACATAGACCCACCGATAGCTCAGCCAGTCCACCTGTCCTGCCCCTGCCCCTGCGCCGAGACCGACAAATCCCGGGTCGGTGAGCTGGCGGGCCATCAGCTTTCCGAGAGGGAACAAGGCCTGCTGCAGCCCTTGCAGGAAGAAAGCCAGACCGAGTAGCACGCATAGCAGGCCGATGAGCACTTGCCGGAGCCTCGCTATCGGCCGGCGCAGCACGAAGAGCTGGAATCCGACCAGGATCACGGCGATGGGCAGCACATCGCGAAACGTGTCGCCGAGCGCATCGAGCGCGAAAGCCAGCCCTTTCACCGCAGCAGCATCCCGTAGCCCATCACGAAGATCATCGGCGTGAGGGAAGCGAACGCGATGAGGCCGAATCCGTCGACCAAGGGGTTGCGCCCGGCGATGCTTGTCGACAGGCCGATGCCCAGAGCGGTCACCAGGGGCACCGTGATGGTGGAGGTGGTTACACCTCCGGAATCGTAAGCAATGCCGATGATCTCCACGGGGGCGAAACCTGTCATGATCACTACCCCGAGGTACCCGCCGATGATCAAATAGTGGATGGGCCAGCCCTTGATGATGCGGATGACACCGACCGTGATCGCGAAGCCGACGGACAGGGCGACCGTCAGGCGCAAGCCCAGCGCGTAGCTCTGCAGCGCCTCGGGCCGGTTGGGGATGACCGCGCCGCCAGCGGCCACCAGCGCTGCCTCATCGGCCACCGCGATCAGGGCAGGCTCCGCCACAGTCGTGCCGAAACCAAGGGCAAACGCGAATACGAGAAGCCAGGCGAGGCTGCCCTTGCTCGCGAAATCATGGGCCATGGACTCGCCGATCGGGAAGAGACCGATCTTCAGTCCGTACACGAACAGGGTCAGGCCGACCAGCACCATCAGCATGCCGCCGAGCAGGTCGGCCAGATTCGGGATCGGCTGGTGCAGGACCACGAGCTGAAAGAACGCGATCACCGCAATGATGGGGAGGAGGTCGCGGAGGCTTTCGAGCAGCGAGCGTCCTAGGTGCGCCAGCAAGGAGGGCATCCCGAATGGCAACGGGGGGCGCGGCCAACATACACGAGCCACCTCGGCTTGTTAAGGTTGGCGGTCCCCATGTTTGGGGCGGAATATAAGCTATACTGCTTATCCATTTGAATTACAAATAGATACCTGTGACGCAATCGGTTGATGTCGCGCCGGCTGAAGGGTCCGCCGTCCGTCCTGGCGGGGAACGCCGGCGATGTGACAGGCGTCGCGGCGCCCACACATAGGCGAGCTTATTCTAGAAGTGGGTTAAAGGGTCGACCGTCGGCGCGGCGGGTGACCGGCGGGTGAGGCGTAAATGGTCGAAAGAGGCAACGTCATCGACATCATGCAGGCTGCGGCGGCTACCCGTAGGGTCCAGCTTTCCGACGCGGCTCGCCGATTGGTCGACGCGTGTCGCCGGACAGTGGCGCGGACGCTCCCGCCTTTGCTCGCTGGACTCTTCGAGCGCCTCGATGACGCCCTGTTCGATATGGCCGACAAATCGGACCGGGACGCCCTGCAGACCGTTTACTTCGACGTGATGCGCACGGTGCGCAAGGCGAGGACCCACATTGGAGATCAATTCCTGAGCGGCGTGCTTGCCGGGTTCGATCGCCTCTGGGCGGTCCAGGGGCGCGTGAGCTCATCGCCCGCAGAGGTCGCGGAGCGGGATATGGCGCTAGTCGCGGACGACGATCTCGAGGAGACCCTCGCCGTTACCAACCTGATCTCCAAGGGCGAGAGCCTGTATAGGCGTGAGCTCTACGTCCTCAACGAGCGGCTCTCGAGCCTTGGCGGCGTGCAGGTCGACAATCGCACTAACCCGGTGGGCTCCGCAGCGATCTGTCAAGCGTTCCGTGATGCCATCGCGGATCTGGCGGTGGATGTGCCGGTCAAGTTGGTGATGTACAAGCTTTTCGACAAACAGGCCATGCATTACGTCGGCGGCTTGTATGACGAGATCAACGGGTTGATGGCCCGTGAGGGGATCTTGCCCAATCTGGTTCCGCGGGCTCGCCGCAACCCGGTCTCACCCGCGCTGCGTGAGGAGCAGCCCGGTCGCACCGCGGCCTCTCCCGGCGGGACAGCGCGCGCGCAGCGGGGTGGCCGGAGAACGGACGATGTGCTGGGAACGCTCAGGGGGCTCCTGGAGGCGCATCGCCACCGTACCCCCGATACGGATGATCGAGCCGATGCGGGGTTGCCGGTGGAGCCCGCCGAGCTGGTCGCCGCGCTGTCTTCGCTGCAGCACGCCGGGTCGCTGACTGCGCTCCAGGCGGGTGGCGCCCCGGGTACGGTCGCCGCTGTGGCGGTGCGCGAGCTCCTCGCCCAGGCGCTTGGCATCGGGTCCGGCGCGGGTGCCCGGGTCATCGGGCCTATGGAGGACGACATCATTGAGGTCGTCACCCTCCTGTTCGAAGTCATCGCAAGAGACTCGTCGATCCCGGACGCCATGAAGGTGCTGATCGCCCGGTTGCAGATCCCGGTGCTGAAAGTTGCTTTGCTCGATGGCGGGTTCTTCAGCAACAACGCTCATCCGGCGCGTCGTCTGCTCAATCGCCTCGCTGCGGCCGCGGTGGGATGGAGCGGCGAGGCTGACCCTGCCAAGGACGCGCTCTACGCGAGATTGCTTTCGATGGTCGACCGGCTGCTCGCGGATTTCAACCGCGACCTCGACATCTTCAACCGGCTCGACGACGAGCTGGCCGTATTTGTCGACGAGCAGGAGCGGGGCGCCAGGGTCGCCGAGGAACGGGCGGCGCAGATTACTCGGGGCAAGGAACAGCTCACGCTGGCCAAGAAGCGTGTGGGTGACGAGATTGTGCGGCGCCTCGAGGGGTGCACCGTGCCCGTGCCACAGGTCGCTCGGACGCTGATCGAGGATGGCTGGAAGGATCTGATGCTGCTTGTTTTCCTCCGCCAGGGCCCGGAGAGTAAGGAGTGGGGCGGGGTCCTGCGCGTCGTCGACGAGTTGCTGTGGAGCGTCGCGCCGAAGGGCGGCTACGCGGAGCGCCAGGAACTGCTCCAGCGGATCCCGGACCTTCTGAGACGACTCAGGGAAGGGCTGGCCGGAATCTCTTTCGATCAGCACAAGATGAACACCTTGCTCAAGGAGTTGCAGGGCGTACATATTGCGTCGCTGCGCCCAGCCGCCTCGCCGGCGACCTCGGGGGGCGACGAGGCGTCCGGCAACGCTCGCGGGCCTGGGCCGAGCCCCGGGGTCGAAGACAGCGGCCGTGTGAGGCCGGAGGGCGGCGCCCCGGCCGACGCCTATCTCCAGCAGGCGGCCCAGCTCGATGTCGGCTCCTGGCTCGACATTCGCGCCCAGGATGGAAGAACACGCCGGGTCAAGCTCTCGTGGCGCAGCAGCGTCAGCGATCTTTGCGTGTTGGTCAACAGCCGTGGCAGCAAGGTGATGGACCTGGATCTCCAGGCGCTCGCCCGGATGCTGCGCGAAGGGCGCGCCCAGCCCGTCGCGCGCAGCGAAGTCCCGCTGGTCGACAGGGCGCTGGCCGCGCTGTTCGCCTCTCTGCGTGACCCGTCGTCCGAAGGCCCCGGACTGTCTGGCTGAGGCCCATGCCGCGGAGCCCGTGATCTGCGACGGTGGTCGAGGACTAGGGTCATCGCCGATAGCGCCCCACCCGACGCTTCTCATCGTTCGCATTCGGGCTAGAATGCCGGCCAACGGGAGGGGTGATTCATGGTCGCCAGCTCCCCCTGGAGTCCGAGAGAAGAGGTGAGCCGATGACCGAAAGGATGCTGGACGGCGGGTTGAAGGTGGAGGACCTCACCGAGGGGGCCGGCGACCTGGCGGAAGCTGGCCAGACGGTGGCGGTCCATTACACCGGCTGGCTTGCAGACGGACGTAAGTTCGACTCCTCCCGGGACCGCAGCGACCCCTTCCGCTTCCGTCTGGGTGCGGGCCGGGTCATCCGGGGCTGGGATCAGGGTGTCCAGGGCATGCGGGTGGGCGGCGTGCGCAGGCTGACCATCCCGCCACCCCTCGGTTACGGGGCCGCTGGCGCCGGCGGGGTGATCCCGCCCCAAGCGACCCTGGTGTTCGAAGTGGAGCTGCTCGGCATTGACTGATCTGCCGGCGCCGGAGCTGATCCGCGAGCAGGTTCGGATCGCCCTCGCCGAGGATGTTGGCAGTGGCGACCGCACCGCGGCATTGATTCCCCCGTTGGCCGAGTCCCGCGCGATCGTGTTGTGCCGCGAGGAGGCGGTACTCTGCGGCGCGGCCTGGTTCGCTGAAGTGTTTCGACAGCTTGATGAGCACATCGTTCTGGGCTGGGCGGTGGCCGAGGGCGCGCGGGTGCACCCCGATCAGGTCGTGTGCGAGCTGCGGGGCAGCACGCGCGCTTTACTCACCGGCGAGCGCACCGCCCTCAATTACCTCCAGACCCTCTCGGGGACGGCGACCCTGGCCCGGCGCTACGCCGAGGCGGTGGCGCACACCGGGGCCCGCGTTCTGGATACCCGTAAGACCCTGCCGGGATTGCGAGTCCAGCAGAAATACGCCGTCGCCTGCGGGGGTTGCTTCAACCACCGGATGGGGCTGTACGACGCGATTCTGATCAAGGAGAACCACATCGCCGCCGCTGGCTCGGTGCCCGCGGCCTTGCAGGCGGCGCGCCACCTGGCGCCCGACCTCGCGGTAGAGATCGAGGTCGAGGGCCTCGATCAGTTGCGCCAGGCCCTCGAGGCCCAGGCCCGGCGCATCCTGTTGGACAATTTCGACCTGGAGGGGCTGCGCCGCGCCGTGGTGATCACCCAGGGTCGAGCGCGGCTCGAGGCCTCCGGAGGGGTCAGTCTCGCCACGGTGCGTGCCATCGCCGAGACAGGGGTCGACGACGTTTCGGTGGGGGACCTGACCAAGGACGTAAGGGCGGTCGATCTTTCGATGCGGTTCGTATGACGATCGAGAGCGGGGGGTTTCCCGGTACTCGGCGGGCTACTCGGGCGGAAAGATGAGCCGCAGGCCTGTGAACAGGAAATCCTGGTGGGCCAGGGCGCGATGGCGGAAGCTTGGCCGGCGCAGCTCAGGCTGCGTATGCAGGCAGCCTCCGCGCAGAGCGAAGTGTCGCCCATCGAAATCGGAGGTTGCGCGCGCCGGCTCCGGGGGGGGTTGGTAGTCGGAGTAGGGCTCAAAATGGTTGGAGCACCATTCCCAGGCGCGACCGAGCTCCCGCACGGCTCGAGTCCGGATCGCGGTCTCCCACTGGAATTCATGCTGCAGTGCTGCGCCCTCCAGGGCCCCGCCGAGACTCGACACCCAGGCCGCGTAAGCCCCGGCTTCGTAGCGGCCGACGCCGGTGACGGGCTCGCCCGGGGGCAAATCCGCCGGGCCGTTGATCCCCAGCCCGTACCAGTGCCCCCGGCGTCCCGGCGCCAGTGGCGGGGCGCCGCGCGGTCGATGCCGGTACGCCATTCCCAGCCCTCCTGGCTCCAGAGTGAAGAGTCTTGGTAGCCGCCTTGCAGCATGAAGGCGAGCCATTCTGCGTTGGAGGTGGGGCGGGCGGCGATGCGGTAGGCGCTGAGGTTGACGATCTGGGGCGGCAGCTCGTTGTCGTACGCCTCGGGATCGAAGCGGGAGCCGATCCGGTAGTGGCCCTGCTCGACCTGGGTGGCCTCGGGGCTCGGAGGAGCGGGGAGCAACGGGCGCTCGCTGAGGTGGTCCCCGAGAGCCTGCGGCTCGGACAGCGCCCGCTCGAGGAGCACGGCGAGCGTGCGCTCGTACTCCCGGTCGTGCTCCTGCAGGATGAAGCGTTGGATGCGCTCGGCCTCGAGCAGTGGATGGGCCGGCAGCATGCCCGGGGTGGCCAGTGCCATCAGGTGCGCGTCCTGGATCTCGGCGGCCCAGCTCAACAGGTGGTCGCGGGGCGGAAGCGCGGCGCACTGATCGGCCAGAGGCCGGGTGCCCGGAGTGAACAGGTGGGCGACCCGGCGGGTGAGGTTGTCGTCTCCCTGGATGACCTCGCGTAGCCAGTACGTTTCAACATAGACGCTGTGCCCGAAGTGCCAGGCGAGGGACCCCAGCTCGGGATGGAAGCGGCGATTGACGTCGGCCTCGGGCGTCGTCTCGATCAGCCGGGACATCAGCTCGTGGATCGAGGCGAGCCTTCCGAGGATCTCCGGTGAGCTCATGGGGTCTCCGGCATCAGTGGGCAGGGCATGATAAACGAAAGACGGCACCGGGGTTTCACGGCGGTTCGGGAGCTTGGGATCGCTCCGGCGCCCGCTGGGGCTAGCCAGAGGACCCAGATCGCAGGCTAGAATAGCGGACGAGGCTAAGCTCGCGACAAGGGCGGTCATGCCAGTATGCAGATCAATGAAACGGTTCTCGAATGGGCGCCGCGCGTTGCGTTCGTCGGCTCAGTCCTTCTGGCGGCCTCGGCAGCCGCCCATCTCACGGGGACGCTGATAACGCCGGCGCCGGCGGTGCCCGCCGACCGTGGCGCCGGGGCGGGTGGGGCGGTACAGCGGGTGGCCTACGATCACGCCGGTCGGATCCTGTTGGCCAAGCTCATGGGAGAAGCACCCAAAGTGGCTCCCCTGGTCCGCCCTGCCCAGGTCCCGGAGACCCGGCTGAACCTGCAGCTGATCGGCGTGCTCGCCACGGGGGGGAGTCCGGCATCGCCATCATCGCTGACAGCAGCGGGGTCGAGAAGATGTACGCCGTCGGGGCGCGTATTCCCGGCGGGGCCGTCCTGCGCCAGGTCCTGGCAGACCGCGTGTTGCTGGAAGGACCGACTGGTCTCGAAACCCTGCGCCTGTTCGATCCGACTCAGGGGGAGAACGGCTCGCTCCGCGCTCCGGTCCCCTCCTATGGCGGCACGGCCTCCCTGTCCCGGGTGGTGCCCCCAGACAATAACGGCGGCTGGGGCTCGAGCCGTCATCGGCGCCATTCGGCGTTTGGGACATACCCCGTCGGGGCTCCGGGGGGCATGCGCGATGCGGCGGGTCAGTCGGGCTCCGGTTATCCTGTGCCGATGCTGTCTGCGCCCGGCGCCGCGGCGCCGGGGATGCGCTCGGCCGCCGGCGTGACGGGGCAGACCTCGTCGAACAGCGCCCCGATGAGCCTGTCCACGTCGGATCTCGGCCAACTGCGCGACCAGGTGGTCAGTAATCCCGCGTTGATCGCCGGAATGGTCAATGCCAAGGAGGTGGTCAACGGCGGACAGGTCGTCGGCTATCAGCTGAACTTCAACACCAGCTCCCCCGCGATCTCCGCGCTCGGACTGCAGAGCGGCGACGTCGTGACCCAGGTGAACGGCATTCCACTCACCAGCCCTGCCCAAGGGCTGCGCGCGCTCACTGTGTTGTCCTCCGCCTCTCAGGTCAACGCCACGGTCATGCGCAGCGGACAGCTGATCCAGGTCAACGGATCGTTCTAGGCGGCAGCCTCGGCGCTTACGTACACCAAGGTCCGAGCACGAGGGAGAGATTTTCCGCCGGGCCTTGGGGTAGAATCGCAAACTGCCTCGACTCGGCCGGCGGAAAAGAAGCCGCGCGAAGCCGTGGAACTCGACTTAGGGCCTTTCCCATGCCACGACTGCTGCAGCCAATTCTGCTCTGCCTACTCTTGGTGCTCCCGCTCGGGCGGGCGAGCGCCGAGGACTCGGATCTTGCAAGCCTGAATCTTCGGGACGTTGACATCCGCGTCCTGATCGACACGGTTGCCGAGGCGACGGGACGCAACTTCCTGGTGGACCCTCGGGTGAAAGCCAAGGTGACGCTGGTCTCGGCCAAACCGATGAAGAAGGACGAGCTCTATGGGGTGTTTCTTTCGGTCCTCGAGCTGCACGGATTCTCCGCCGTCCCTGCGGGCAAGGTCATCAAGATCGTGCCCGATGCCAACGCCAAGCAGGAGGCGGTACCCACGCTCGACGGATACACACCGGAGGCGGGCGATCAGCTGGTTACCCAGGTCATCGATGTCAAGTATGTCTCCGCGGCGCAGTTGGTGCCGGTCCTGCGCCCGCTGATCCCGCAGCAGGGGCACCTCGCCGCCTACCCCAGCTCCAACGTCTTGATCATCTCCGACCGGGCCTCCAACGTGCGGCGCATCACCGAGATCGTGCGGCGGATAGACCGGGCAGAGACGGGTGATGTCGAGGTCATTCGGCTGGAGCACGCCTCGGCAGTCGAGCTGGTGCGGGTGCTCTCGGCGCTGCAGCAGCAGAGTCAGCAGGCCACTCAGGGGGTCGCCGCACCGGTGCTTACCGCCGATGAGCGCACCAACAGCATCCTGATGACGGGTGAGCTCAGCGCGCGGCTGCGCCTGCGGGCCCTGATCGCGCATCTGGATACGCCGCTCGAGAGCGGCGGGAATACGCAGGTCATTTTTCTGAGATACGCGAGGGCCAAGGACATGGCCGCCGTGCTGCAGGCGACCGTCACCGGCCAGACCCAAGGGAAAGCCGGCGCTGCCCCGGGCGCCGCGGCCTCAGCCTCCTCCGCCGGCGGCAAGATTGAGATCCAGCCCGACGAGGTCAACAACGCCTTGGTCATCACGGCGCCATCGGAGGTACTAAAGAACTTGAAGTCGGTGATCCGTCAGTTGGACATCCGCCGGGCCGAGGTATTGGTCGAGGCGATCATCGCGGAGGTCACCACCGACAAGAGCCATGCCCTCGGGGTCCAGTATTTTCTGGATACCCGCAAAGGGACGGCCAAGGGCACGCAATCCATCAGCACCTTCGGCCCCACCGCCAGCAATATACTGTCGTTGTCCCAGGATCCCACCCAGCTGGCTAACGGGCTGGCGGTCGCCGTTGGCAACCTGACCGCGGGCGTGACCAATTGGCAAGTGCTGGTGCAGGCCTTGGCGAGCGACGCGGCGACCAACATCCTGTCCACGCCGAGTCTCCTCACGATGGACAATCAGGAGGCGGAGATCGTGGTCGGGCAGAACGTCCCGTTCATCACGGGCCAGTACTCGACCGTCGACAGCGGCACGACGGTTCAGAACCCGTTTCAGACCATCCAGCGTCAGGATGTGGGATTGACCCTCAAGGTGCGCCCTCAGGTCAACGAAGGCAGTAGCATCCAGCTCGAGGTCAAGCAGGAAGTCTCCAGTCTCGCTCCCGCTGTTTCCGGGGTGAGCACCTCCGACGTGGTTACGAACAAGCGCTCGATCAAGACCACGGTCACCGTCGAGGACGGCCAAGTCGTGGTGCTCGGTGGACTTATCGACGATACCTTCAAAGACACCGTTCAGAAGGTGCCGTTGCTCGGCGATGTGCCGGTGCTGGGGCAGTTGTTCCGCTACGACACGACCGAGAAGAGCAAGCAAAACCTGATGGTGTTCATCCATCCGCTCATCGTGCGGGACGCCAGGACAGCGGCCGGCTACTCGGGAGAGAAGTACAGCTACCTGCGCACGCGCCAGCTCGAGACGCAGGTTCACGAGCGCGGGCTGATGTCCCACGGTGCGGCTGTGCTTCCCCCGGCTCTTGACGAGATTCGTGGCATCGCTGCGCCGATCGCTCCGCCGAGCGGCTCGGCAGCCCCGCAGGAAGCGCCGGCGACCGAGGCGCCTGCCCCGCACTGATCCCATGAGCGATCCGCAGGAGACATCCGAGTCCTCGACTCCGGAGCTGCGCCTCAGCTATGGCTTCGCCAAACGCCATGGCGTCCTGCTCGGGGAGGTACAGGAAAGTGGGGCGCAGGTCTTCATTCGCCACGATGCCCGCCCGGCAGCGGTAGTGGAGGTGCGTCGCCTGGTGCGTCGCCCACTGCGTGTCGAAGTGGTGGACAACCAGCGATTCGACCATCTGCTGGCGGCGACCTACGACCGCAGCGGCGATGCCGCCGAGTCGATGATGGCGGACATGGAGGGCGAGCTCGATCTGGATCGGATCGCCGAGTCGCTCCCGGAGCCGGAGGACCTGCTCGAGTCCCAGGACGACGCCCCGATCATCCGTCTGATCAACGCCATTCTGTCCCAGGCCGTGAAGGAGAACGCCTCGGACGTCCATGTCGAGCCCTTCGAGGATCGGCTGACGGTGCGTCTGCGGGTGGATGGGGCCATGCGCGAGATCCTCGAGCCCCCGCGCAGTCTCGGTGGGCTGATCGTATCGCGCATCAAGGTCATGGCGCGGCTCGACATCGCCGAGAAGCGCCTGCCGCAGGACGGACGCATCTCGCTGCGCGTGGGTGGCCGGCCGGTGGACGTGCGTGTATCCACGCTGCCCTCGGGACACGGCGAGCGCGTCGTGCTGCGCCTGTTGGACAAACAGGCAGGCCGGCTCGATCTGGCCCACCTGGGGATGGATCGCGAGACCCATGGCCGGATCAAGGAGCTGATTCAGCGGCCACACGGCATGATCCTGGTCACCGGCCCGACTGGCTCCGGCAAGACCACCACCCTCTACGCGGTGCTTGCCGAGATCAACGATCGCAGCCGCAACATCCTCACCGTCGAGGATCCGGTGGAATACTTCATCGACGGTATCGGCCAGACCCAGGTCAACACCAAGGTCGACATGACCTTCGCCCGGGGTCTGCGGGCGATCCTGCGCCAGGACCCCGACGTCGTGATGGTCGGTGAGATCCGCGACCTGGAGACTGCCGAGATCGCGGTCCAGGCGGGTTTGACGGGTCACCTGGTGTTCTCCACCCTGCACACCAACACCGCGGTAGGCGCGGTCACGCGGCTTCGCGACATGGGTATGGAGTCGTTCCTCGTGTCGTCCACCCTGCTGGCCGTGTTGGCCCAGCGGCTCGTGAGATTGCTTTGTCCGCACTGCAAGGAGGAGCATGAGCTCCCCAAGACCGATCGGGATCTGCTCGGCATCCGCGACCGTCGGCCGATCTCGGTCTACCGGCCGATCGGCTGTCCGGCCTGCAATGGGACCGGTTACCATGGCCGCAGCGGTATCTATGAGCTGGTCGTAGTCGACGAGACCATGCGCCAGCTGATCCACAACAATGCCAGCGAGGCGGAGATCGAGGTCCAGGCGCGCAAGTCGACCCCTGCGATCGGCCAGGATGGCGTGAGACGCATTTTGGCGGGCCACACGTCCATCGAAGAGGTGCTGCGCGTCACGCGTGCCGCCTAGTCCCCTGAATGCCGGCTTTCGAATACTCCGCCCTCAACGCCCGGGGACGCCGCGAGAAGGGCGTCATCGAGGGCGACACGGCGCGCCAGGTCCGCCAGTTGCTGCGCGACCAGGGGCTCACGCCGCTCGATATCCAGGAGGTCACCCGCAAGCCCGACCGGCCCGGCCGAGTGCGCGGCTTCCACCGGGTGGGAGCGGCCGACCTGGCCTTGCTCACCCGGCACCTCGCGACCCTGATCCGCGCCGGCGCCCCGCTGGAGGAGGCGCTGGCGAACGTCGCGCGCCAGAGCCGCAAGAACAGCATCAAGAGCGTTATTCTCGGAGTCCGCTCGAGGCTCATGGAAGGCCATAGCCTGGCCAGCGGCATGGCCGATTTCCCGTCCGCGTTTCCCGAGCTCTACCGCGCTACCGTGGATGCCGGGGAGGAGTCCGGTCACCTCGAGGCGGTGCTGGATCGGCTCGCGGACTACACCGAGGCGCGCCAGGTCACGCGCCAGAAGGTGGCCACGGCGCTGTTCTATCCCATTCTGCTGACGGTGATGGCGGTGCTGGTGCTCGGCGGTCTGCTCGGCTACGTGGTGCCCCAGGTGGTCCAGGTATTTCGGAACCTCGGCCAGGAGCTGCCCTTGCTCACGCGGGGGCTCATCAGGGTCAGCGAAATGGTGCGCGAGTACGGCCTGTACGCGCTGGCCGCCGGGGTGGCTGCCGGGCTGGGGCTGCGCCAGCTGCTGCGTCGCGAGGCCCTGCGGTACAAGGCGCATCAGTTGATCCTGTCGCTGCCGCTGATTGGCCGGTTGGCCCGGGGTTTGAACAGCGCCCGCTTCGCGCGCACGCTGAGCATCCTCGCCGCCAGCGGCGTTCCAATCCTGCAAGCGCTGCAGATCTCCTCGCGAGTCGTGCCGAACCTGCCCATGCGCCGCGCGGTCGAATTGGTGGCGCATCGTGTGCGCGAGGGCAGCCTTATCCACCGGGCTCTGGAGCAAACGGGCTATTTCCCGCCCATGACGGTGTATCTGATTGCCAGCGGCGAGGCGACCGGCCAGCTTCAAGAGATGCTGGAGAGGGCTGCGGTGCAGCAGGAGCGAGAGACGGACCTCACTATCAGCACTGCGCTCGCGCTCTTCGAGCCAATGCTCATATTGACGATGGGAGGGGTGGTGCTGATGATTGTGCTCGCCATCCTCCTGCCGATCTTCGAGCTCAATCAATTGGTCACTTGACCCCGCAGCCGGCACAGAAGCCGGGCGCCACGACATACGGGAGACAGCATGGGTAGTAGCATCAACGACAATCGTGCGGGTCGCCGCTCGCTCAGCCAAGCGGGCTTCACTCTGATCGAGATCCTGGTGGTGGTCGTGATCCTCGGCATCCTCGCCGCCGTGATCGTCCCCAAGATCATGGACAAGCCGGAGCTGGCGCGGATCGCCAAGGCCAAGACCGACGTCCGTGCGCTGGAGACGGCGCTCGATCTGTATCGGCTGGACAATTTCACCTATCCCACGACCGACCAGGGTCTGGAGGCCCTGGTGGCGAAGCCTGCCGGCTCGCCGGAGCCCAAGAACTGGAAGGCTGGCGGCTATATCAAGACGCTGAACAAAGACCCCTGGGGCAACCCTTACAAGTATCTCTACCCAGGCTCGAAGTCGGAGGTCGACATCTATTCGCTCGGCCCCGACGGTGTGCCGAGTGATGACGACATCGGCAACTGGGAGCTCAACTGAGCCGGGTCATGGCGCTGACCCTGCGGGCGCCGCGCGAGGAGGGATTCACCCTCCTGGAGCTGTTGGTGGTCATCGTGATCGTCGGCGTGCTGGTCGGGGGAGTCGTGCTCTCCATGGTGGACCGTGGCGCCGCCTTGCTGAGCCAGCAGACCCGTCGCTTCTCGGCCCTGCTTCAGGCCGCCCGGGATGAATCGCTGCTGCAGGCCAGAGACCGCGGGCTGGAGCTCTGGACCCAGGGGTATCAGTTCGTCCAACGTGCGGAAACGGGTAAATGGCAGCCGCTCACCGGAGACCGCGTGTTTCGGCCTCGAGACCTGGGGGAGCAGTTTCGGCTCGACCTGTACGTCGAGGGTATCCGGGTGAATCTGGGCGGTGCGCCGCCCGAAGCCCCCCAGGTGTTTCTGTACTCGAGCGGGGAGGTCACGCCATTTACCCTGGTGATATCGGACGCACAGGAGCGGCAGACCCGTCTGGACGTGGATGGCGTGGGGCAAGTGACCGGGCCGGGCAGCGCCAAGTGACCAACTCCCGCGGGTTCACCCTGCTCGAAGTCCTGGTGGCCCTGACAATCGTGGCGGTGGCGCTGGCCGCCCTGGTGCGTATTGGCGGGACGTCCTCCCTGAACGCCGCTCGGTTGGAGGAGAAGAGCTTCGCCAATTGGGTAGCTCTCAACCGGATGGAGGAGCTGCGCCTGGCTGCGGATTGGCCTACACCGGGCAGCGCGTCCGGAACCGAGGAGATGGGGGGGCGTGTCTGGCGCTGGACTCAGACGGTGCAGAGCACGGACGACGACCATGTGCGCAAGGTCGAGATCGCCGTGGCTCTGGACGACGACCCTAAGGACTCCGTCATAACGCTTGTGGGCTTCGTCGGGCAGCCTCCCTTGGCGCCGGCGGCAGCCACACCTGGGTGATCGCTTGGCCATGCGTCATACCCCAATTGTGGCCATGCACCGGGGACGTGGCTTCACGTTGCTGGAGCTGCTGGTCGCGGTGGCGATCTTTGCGATCGTCGCGGTTGCGGCCTACAGCGGCCTATCGGCGCTGCTCGGCGCCAATGCCCGACTCGACGATCATTCCCGCGCCCTGAATCAGCTCCAGCTGAGCCTGCAGATAATGGAGCGCGATCTGCTCCAGGCATCGCTCCGCACTGCCAGGGATCAATACGGGGACCCGCAGCTTCCGTTTGTCGCGGCGCCGGGGCAAGATCAACTGTTCAGCTTCACTCGCTCGGGCTGGCCCAATCCTGCCGGAGCCCCGCGCAGCGATCTGGTGCGCGTCGCCTACGCGCTCGACGGAGACCAGCTGGTGCGCATCACCTGGCCCCAGGTCGATCCCGGACCGGGGGCCGAGCCGTCCAGCACGACGCTGCTGGACGGCGTACGGAGCGTCGATCTGCGGTTTCTCGATGTCCACGGCAATTGGAGCGACCAATGGCCACCTCTCGGGGCCCAGCCCGATGTCGCAACGCGCCCGCCCAGGGCCGTAGAGGTGGTCATCGACACCTTGCGCTGGGGGCGCCTGCGCCGGCTTTTCGGGCTGCTCGGATGAGGTCATCCAGGCGGCAGGCGGGCGTCGCCCTGATTACGGTGTTGGTCATCGTGACCATTGCGACGTTGGTCGCGGTGGCGATGGCCGACCGGCAGAACCTCGACATCCACCGTACCGGCAACCTGCTGTTCGCCGACCAGGCCATGCAGTACGCCCTGGGCGCCGAGGCCTGGGCGATCGGAATGCTCCAACGGGATGCAGCGAACAGCAAGTCGGACAACCTAGGGGAGGAATGGGCCACCGCGCTGCCCCCGATCAAGGTCGAGGGCGGCACCATCAGTGCCCAGGTGATCGACCTGAACGGCCGGCTGAGCCCCAACAACCTGGTCGCCGCGGATGGGCTCAAGGTCGACCCGGTGGCGCAGAGCCGCTTCACGCGCTTGTTCCAGGTGCTCCAGGTCCCGCAGGAGATCATCCCGGCCCTGATCGACTGGATCGATGTCGATACCGAGCCCACGGGTCCCAACGGCGCCGAGGACGACTACTACGCGAAGCTCCAGGCGCCCTATCGGGCGGCCAACGCGCCGATGGCCAGCGTGGGCGAGCTGCGCCAGATCCGAGGGGTGACCGAATCGATGTACCAGGCTCTGGCTCCCCACCTGGCGGCCCTGCCGCGGGGGGGCTCCATCAACGTCAATACGGCAGATCAGGCAGTGCTGGTGGCAATCGGTTTGGACGAGGAGCAGGCTCAGGCTATCATTCAGTTCCGGGCCGATCAGCCGTTTGCGACTTTACAAGAATTTCTGGGCCAACCCGAGCTCCAGGGCGTGACCATCAATCCGGCGCGCTTGGGGGTGTCGAGCAGCTTTTTCCTGCTGCAGGCGGATGCGGTGATCGGCGAGATTCACTTCAGGCTCAACAGCGTGCTCTACCGAGACGAGAAAGGCGGTGTGACGGTCTTGTCGCGCAGCCAGGGGGTCAGCTGACTTGCCGGCACCTAGGCTATTGCTCAAAGGGCGGATGGATACCGAGGTCTGGCGCTGGGCGGCGCTGGACGTCGGCGGTACGGTTGTCTCCACGGGCAGCGGAGGCATACTCCAGGCCGCAGTCGCCTCGACCGGCCGACAGGTGATCTGGCTGGTCGAGTCCGAGGATGTGGTGCTCTTCGAACGGCCTCTTGCCGCGCGCGGGCGCAAACAGCTCGAGAAGGCGGTCCCGTATGCCTTGGAAGACGACCTGGCCGAGGACGTCGAGCAGCTCCATGTCGCGTTCACCGGAGATGGCGACCGCGTGCATGCCGCGGTGGTCCGCCGCTCGCTAATGAAGGAGGCCCTCTCTGCCTTGGCAGCGGCTGGTATCAACCCGGCTCGCGCGATCCCGGACGTGCTCGCCGTGCCGTTGACGCGGGGGCGCTGGGGGCTGCTCATCGACGATGGACGCGCGCTGGTGCGCACCGGCGCTGGTACCGGCTTTGCCTGCGAGCGCGAGCTGCTGTCGGTGCTGTTGCCTGCGGCGCTGGCGGCGAGTGCCGAGGACGCCAGGCCCGAGGGGCTGCAGGTCTGGTGTGCCGAGCAAGATTTCGAGCTTCCCCAACTCCATCATCTTACGGTCGAGCCGCGGCCGTGCGAGAGCCCTTGGCCCGTCCTTGCGGGGGGGCTCGCCGCCGATGCCGGACCGGACCTGCTGCAGGGCGAATTCAGCGCCTCCGAGAGGCGCGCCCGGCAGCTGCGGCGGTGGTGGCCGGCGGCCGCGGCCGTTTTGGCCTGGGCGGTGCTGGGCCTTGTGAGCCTGAGGCTGGAAGTGGGTCGATTGGAGCATCAGCGCGACCTGCTCAACGGGGCCGTCGAGGCGGTATTCCGTGGGGCCTTTCCCGAGGTGCACCGGGTGGAGAATCCCAAGGTCCAGATGGAGCAGGGGCTCAAGGCGCTGAAATCCGCGCGAGCCGGATCGCGCGGCTTCCTCGCCATGCTCGCCGATGCCTCCGGACCCTTGCAGGCTCAAGGCGGTCTCACGCTCAAAGGAATGGAGTTTCGCAACGAGATCCTCGAGCTCAGCCTCGAGGCACGCGATGTCCAGCAGCTCGACGCCCTGCGCCAGGCGTTGGAATCGGCGACTGGGATGCAGGCGGACATCCAGTCGGTGAACGTCGAGGGCGATCACGTGGCGGCGCGCCTGCGCATCCGGGAGGCCAAGGGGTGAAGGAGTGGCTCGACAGTCTGGCGCCCAGGGAACGACTCTTGGTCCTGGGGGGAATCGCAGCGGCGGTACTGCTACTGATCTATCTTTCCGTCTGGCGTCCGCTCGTCGTCGATGCCGAGCGCCTGCGCCATGCCGTTGCGCAGCAGTTCTCGTCGCTTGCCTGGATGCGCGGCGCCGCCGCGGAGGTGCAGACCCTCAAACGTAGTGTCCCCCCGGTCACGACTGATACCGGCGGCAGCCTGCTCGCGGTGGTCGATCGTGCGGCGACCCAGTCCCAGGTCAAGGATCGCATCCGCCGCCTGCAGCCGGAGGGTGCGCAGATGGTGCGTGTCGAGCTGGAGGCCGTGGACTTCAACCGCTTCATCGCCTGGCTCGGTGCCCTGCAGGGCCAGGGGATACAGCCTACCAGCCTGAGTCTCACCCGGGTCGAGACCAGCCACCAGGTGGAGGCCCGGCTCACCCTGGAAAGATCTGCGAAATGACTTGGCGCCGGCGTGCTGCCCTGTTCGCGGGGGCGCTTGTGGCCTACCTGGCGTTTCTCGTCGGGACCTTCCCCGCTGCGGTTCTCCTTCCCCACCTGATCCCCCCATACGTCCGCATCGATCTGCAGGGGGTGGAAGGCTCCATCTGGAGGGGGTCGGTGCACAGCTTCTGGGCCTCGCAGGCCTCTCTCGGGACCCTGCGCTGGAACCTGGTGACCTGGCGCCTGCTGCTCGGCGAGGTGGCGCTCGATGTGGATCTGGAGGGCGAGAATGGACGGGCCTCGGGGCGAGTGGCCGCGACCTTCGGCGGTCGGATGCACGCCGAGGACCTTGCGCTGGATTTCGACGCGGAGCTGTTGCACGGCATGTGGGTCGTGCCCTTTGTGTTGCGCGGCCGGGTGCGGGGCCGCGTCGAGCGTCTTGACTGGGTTCCCGGAGAGCTCCCCCTGGTCGCGGGGAACCTCACCTGGAAGGGGGCAGGCCTTGAGGTGCCCAGGCCCATCGATCTCGGAGAGGTTCGCATCCGTGCCACGGCCGACGGTACGAAGGGCACGATCACGTGGGACGGCATGCCGGGGGCCCTGGCCACCGAAGGCCAGGTGAATCTCACGCTGCCTATCGATTACAGCCTGCGCCTGAGCCTCAAGCCTCAGGGGACCCTCGATTCGGGCACCCAGGCCGCCCTCGGCCTACTGGGACGCCCGGGCCCCGACGGCGCCTATCGAGTGAGCTTTGCGGGACGCATCAGTCCGCTGCCCGCCCCGCCGTCGTCGTAGGCCGGGTTGCAAAGCTAGCCGGCGCCGCTTCCACCCGAGCTCAGCCAAGCATTTCCCGCAGGCCGGTTCGCGAAGCTACCCGACGCTGTTCCCGGCCGAGCCTCCGTGCGGTCTCATTCTTCCAGCATCTCCCGCTCGAGCACGCGTAGCCGCGCGCGCAGCCGCTCCACTTCTTCGATCAGCTCCAGCGCCAGCGCCGCGCCGGCCAGGTTGACGCCCAGGTCGTGCTGGAGGCGCAACGCCCGGCGCGCACGCGCCAGGTCGCTGGAAGGAAAACGCCATTCCTCCGGCAGCGTACCGACGGGGCGCAGCAGACCCTCTTCGACCATCTCGCTCAGCGAGTTGCGCGACACGCGGCAGAGGCTCCTCAGCTCCCCCGCATCGATCCAGGTCCGCTCGTCGAGGATCACGCCTCGAATGATCTCCACGGATCGCCTCATGCTTAGCCTCCCAGTCGCTCGCGGGGGTTGAAGGGGGCGGCCCGCTCCAGGTCGCGATACGCCTTGCGGGCGGGCTCGGAATCGGCCGGGGGCAGCGCGATCTGCAAGACCAGGTACTGGTCACCCGGGGGGCTGCCCGGCAGACCCCGACCCTTGAGGCGCAGCTTGCGCCCGGCCTGGGACCCGCCGGGGATCTTCAGGCTGACGGCGCCCCCCAGGGTTGGGACCGACACGGTCGCCCCCAACGCCGCCTCCCAGGGCGTGACGGGCAGGATCATGTGGACATCCCTGCCCTCGGCCCGGTACAGCGGATGGGGCGCGAAGTGGATCTCCAGGTAGAGATCCCCGGCCGGTCCTTTACCCCCTGTCAGGCCTTGTCCTGCGAGGCGGATCTGCTGTCCCTCGATCACGCCTTGTGGGATGTGCACCCGCAGGGACCGGCGGTGGTTGTGCAGCCGGCCCTGGGCATCCATCTTGGGCATGTCGAGATGCAGGGTGCGGGTGGCGCCGTGGAAGCTGTCCTCCAACGCGACCTCGACCCGGGCCGTCTGGTCCATTGCTCGGGCACGCATCGAGTCTGCCGCGCCGCCGAGGCCGTGGCCGAACAGGGCCTCGAAGAAGTCGCTGAAGCCTCCCGCGCCAAGATCGGGGCCGCTCTCGTAGTTGTAGAACCGGGTCTCGGCCCCCGGGGGCGGTCGGAACTCCTGGCCGGACTGCCAGGCGCTGCCCAGCCGGTCATAGGCGGCACGCTTCTCAGGGTCGTGCAGCACCTCGTGGGCCTCGTTGACCTCCTTGAAGCGCGCCTCGGCGTCCGGCTCCTTGCTCACGTCCGGGTGATACTTGCGCGCGAGCTTGCGATAGGCCCGCTTGATCTGCTCCTTGGTCGCATCCCTCGGGACGCCGAGGATCTTGTAATAGTCTTTGTACTGCATGGCGGCGCTGTGCTCGACGCGGGGGATTCCCTCAATTCTCAAAGGATAGGGGCGGGCGCGTCCCGTGCAAGTCACCCGGCCGGAACGGTGCGCTCCCGGGCCCAGGCGCGTAGCGCCGCGATGCGCTCGGCCATGGTCACCGACAGCGGTCGGGTGCGCGCCAGCTCCGCCATCAGTAGGTCGCCGCCAAGCTCGGCGTCCTTGGCCGCGGCCGCGTACAGGGCGGAGACCACCGCCTGCTCGATCTCCGACCCGCTGAAGCCTTCGCTCGCCTGCGCCAGCGCGTCCAGGTCGAAACCGCCCGGGGCCAGGTTGCGCCGGCGCAGGTGGATCGAGAAGATCTCGCGGCGGGTCGCGGCGTCCGGCAGGTCGACGAAGAAGATCTCGTCGAGGCGGCCCTTGCGCACCAGCTCGGGGGGCAGGCGCTCGATCGCGTTGGAGGTGGCCACGATGAACACCTGGGCCTTGCGCTCGGCCATCCAGGTCAACAGGGTGCCCAGCACCCGGCGCGACAGGCCGTCGTCGGCGTCGGAGGGCGCCAGGCCCTTCTCGATCTCGTCCATCCAGAGCACGCAGGGCGCCATGACCTCAGCGGTTTCGAGCGCCTGGCGCAGGTTCTTCTCGGTCTCCCCGTAGAACTTGTCGTACAGCGCGCCGAAATCCAGCCGCAGCAGCGGCACGCTGAACTGCCCGGCCACCGCCTTGGCCGCCAGGCTCTTGCCGCAGCCCTGCACGCCGAGCAGCATCACGCCCTTGGGCGGGTCCAGGGATGGGGCGCGGCCTTCGAAGGCCTTGCGCCGCTGCGCGAGCCACGCCTTGAGCCGGGTGAGGCCGGCGAGGTCGGCGAAGTGCGCCGTGTCGTACTCGAAGGCGACTACGCCGTGCTGATCCATGAGCGCATATTTGGCCTTCATCACCTCGGGGACGTCGCTGTAGGTGATCGCCCCGTCGTGCTCGATCGCGCCGCGGATCAGCCGGCGAGCATCGGTGACGGTGACGCCCCGCAGGTTGTTCGCCAACTGCTCCGCGGCACGCTGGTCCACCCGGACGCTTCGCCCGCCGTTGCGACTCTGCCAGCGCTGCACCTCTTCGCGGATGATGGTCTGGATGCCCGCGCTGTCGGGCAGGCTCAGGTTGAAGCGCGCGCTCATGTGCCGGACCTCGGGCGGCACGGCGAGCCGGTAGCTGATGAAGACCAGCGTGCGGGCCGCCGAGTCGTAGCCTTGGGCGATCTCCTTGATCAGGCGCACGTGCAGCGGGTCGTCCAGGTAGGGATGGAAATCGAGCAGGGCGTAGAATCCCGGCGAGGGCACGGCCTTGATGTGCTTGAGCGCCTCGGTGGGATCAGCTGTGATCCGCTGGGGCGGCGCGTCGATATCGAGGCGGCGTACCCCGTCGGTCACGGTCCATCGGAAGAACGGGTAGGGCAGGCGCAGCGACAGCCGCGTCAGCATTTCCAGCAGCCTTCCCTCCTCCAGCGACTCGATCGCCAGGATCGGCGTTTGGGAGCAGAGCGTCAGCTCCAGGTCTCGAAGATCCTTCACGCTTTGCGCCCCGGGTGTATGGGGAGGACTTTAGCAGCATCCGGGCGGGGGCTCACTACCGGGTATCGTCGGCGGGGACGGGCATCTAAAGCGCCAGGGTCGGCGTGGCGTCTGTCGGGGAAGATCGCGTCGTTGCAGCAGAAGACCGGGACGGCAGAGTGATGATCCCGGCGGGCGTGTCCCCCTCGACTGCCGCGTGATGGTCTGGCTTTTCGCCGCTGTGCAACGCGTACTGCCTGCCGCTGAAGAGGTCCCGACGCAGGACCCGGACCGCCGCGAGCCAGGAGGCGGACGCCTCGCAGGCTGAGGGCTGTGCCTCGCCGTCGCGGCAGATGGTGACTCCGTCGCCGCTGGCGAGGAAATGCATGCCCGGGAGGGGGCGGATGGACGGTGCGTCCGGGTCCGCGGCCGTGAGCGCCATGATGGAGGGGCGATCGTCCCCCAGCAGCTGGAGCAGGAGGGCCGGCAAGCGATAGAGCGGGATGTCGCCCACGCGGATAGCGCCTCGGCGCCCATCGATCACGACGAGGGGGGTGGAAACCAGGGTCCGGAACATCTCGTCGGCAAATCTGGCCCGGTCCGACGCGAGCAGACCGGATTCCTCGAATCCGTCGAACTGGTTTCCGAGCGGCGGGAGGTGGTCTCCGAAGATTGCCACCAGTCCGTCCGGGTCGAGCCGCCGCAGCTCGCGCACGAACGCCATCAGCTCGCGGGACTTGTAGTAGACGGTGTTCGCATAGGCGGCGATCGTTTCGTGGCCCTCGGAAGCGCTGATCACGGGGGGGTGGCGCTCGTTGAGGGGGTAGGGGTAATGCCCGAAATAGGTGAGCACGTAGTTGAACACGGGGGTCGGGCCGTCGATGACCCCGGCCAGTCGGTCGAGGACCTGGCGATAGAGGGATGCGTCGCTCAGAAAGCCCCCGTTCATGTCGTCAAGGGCGAAATCCCGGTCCGACCAATAGGTGTCGAACCCGATCCGGCGATAGGCGTTGACCCGGTTCCAGAAGGCGGCGGCGTTGGGGTGGGAGGCGAAGGACCGATAGCCGGCGCTGGCCAGGTGGCCCGGCAGGCAAGGCACGGTCCGGCGCAGCCGGCCCTCGAAAAAGGCTTCGTCGCGCTCCAGCGGGAAGCCGCAGAGGCTCTCGAACTCGCTGTTGGCGGTGTAGCCACCGAAGACGGGCACCAGGGCATGAGAGTGTCCCGCGGCAGCCCAGAGCTCCCGAAACCCCTCCTTCAGCGGGTCCGCTGAAAGGCCCGCGGCGGTCAGCTCTGTCGGGTCCCAGAAGGATTTCGAGCACGATGATGTGGAGATTGCGCGCGGGGCGACCGGACGTGGCGACCTCGATCAGGCCGCCCGGTGCGGCGGCGCCGAGACGATCGAGGGCCTCGGCGACCTCCCCGGCGGTGGGTGCCGGGCCGTGGCGGGCGCGGGTCCGCACGCTCTCCTGGAGCAGGTGGAGCAGCAGGCCGCGTGAGAGGTAGTTGGCGGGCTGATTCCAGTAGACGTTACCGAGATATCCGTCCAGGGCGAGACTCGCCTTCCCGGGGAAGGAGGCGAGCAGCCCGACCGCGAGGGCGACAACACCAAGGTTCGCCCAGGTCCTGGGCCTACGCCAGGCGATCGCCCACCAGAGCAGGCCAGTCGGGAGCAGAATCAGCAGGGCGGCGCCCACCAGGGGCCAGCCGTCGAGCAGGAGCAGCATGTTTCCGGCGATCAGGAGATCGTCCGGCATCAGGGGGCCGCCCAGAATGGACATCTTGAGGGCGTTGGTCAGGGTCAGTGCCGTGAATAGGGCAGCGGCTGCGAGGGCGAAGCGCAGCAGGCTCGAGGCCATCCCGAAGAGGATCGCGCCGACGGCGAGATGGGCGCCCAGGTCCATCCACATGGCCTGGGACGAGGGTTTGACGTGGAGTAGCAGCCCCATGGCGGACTGGAGCGCCACATACCAAACCGCTACGAACAGCATGGCGGCGGCCCAGGCGAAGAGGCGCCGGTGGATGGCGGCGGGTGAAGGGCGGATCACGATTTCCAGGCCAAGGAGAATAATGAGGGATACAGCACGATTTTAAGACAATCGGTCATCGGGCACAGACCAGAATGGCATTTGGGTAAAGATTTGGTCAGGGACAGCCCAGGATGCTTGGGCTACTGAAGCGAAGAAATTTCATTTCGGCTCGAGAAAAAGGGAGCGCTAGCGAGGTCCCGGCGGTCCATTCTTCTCCAACACCCGGTGAGTCTTCCGGTCGTTTTGGCCAGCCGACTCCGGTCGCCGAAGTTGGGTTGCTCGCCCTGGAGGTCAGACACGGGACGAGCGCGCGGCGCGGCTTCAGCCCAGCTCCTTGGTCTGGCCGGTCACCATGAATACCACCCGCTCGGCGATATTGGTGACGTGGTCGGCGATGCGCTCGAGGCTGCGGGACATCCACAGCAGCCGCGCGCCGCAGCCGGCTTCAGTGGCCGAGGTGCTGATATCGGCGAGCACCCGGTGGACCAGTTCCCGGGCCATGGCGTCGACGGTGTCGTCCTCGGCGGCAACCCGCTCGGCGGTGGTGGCGTCCAGGTCGTTGTAAGAGCCCATGACGCGGTGGATCATCGCCGAGCAGGCGGCGGCCATGTGCACGAGCTGCTCGACGTGCGCTTCGGGGGCCGGTGCGTAGAGCTCGGTAAGTAGGTGGGCGATGCTCCGGGCATGGTCGCCCATGCGCTCGAGCTCGGCAGTGATGTGCATGGCGGCCAGGATGACGCGCAGGTCCCGGGCGACCGGCTGCTGGGAGGCGATGGCGACGAGACAGCGTCGCTCGATGTGTCGGCGCAGCTCGTTGATAGCGGCGTCTTCGGCCACGACCGTCTGTGCGAGATCGAGATCCCGGTGCTGGAGCGCGTCCACGGCCTTCGCCAGCGCGCGGTCCACTAGGCGGGCCTGATCCATGAGCTCATCGTGGATCGCTGTTTCGGCGGAGCCGAGGACGACGCGTTTGGCTTCGGTCATGACGGTGTTGCCGCGGCGGCTTGGGCGGGGCGTTCTCGGATCGGCGCAAATCCTGCTATTGTAATGCGCTCTCGTCGTTGCACGGCAAGAACTTAAGCATAGCGCCAACCCGGATCGGATGACAGTCGCATGACAGATGCAGATATCGGCTTGATCGGACTTGCAGTGATGGGCCAGAACCTGGTGCTCAACATGAGCGACCACGGCTACCGCGTGGCCGTCCACAACCGTACCGCTTCCCGCACCGAAGAGTTCATGGCGGGCCCCGCTGTCGGTCGGGACATCATTCCGGCCTACTCCTTCGAAGAGCTGGTGGGTGCCCTGAAACGCCCCCGGCGGGTGATGCTGATGGTCCAGGCGGGCGAAGCGGTCGACAAGAGCATCGCGGCGTTGCTGCCTCACCTGGAGGAGGGCGACGTGATCATCGACGGCGGCAACTCCTGGTTCACGGACAGCATCAGGCGCACCCGCGAGCTGGCCGAGCGCGGGATACTGTTTCTCGGAACGGGCGTTTCCGGGGGCGAGGAAGGGGCTCGCCACGGACCTTCCATCATGCCGGGCGGCAATCCCCAGGCCTGGCCGCTGCTCAAAGGCATCTTCCAGGACATTGCCGCCAAGGTGGATGGGGCCCCCTGCTGCCAGTGGGTGGGCGAGGAGGGTGCCGGGCACTACGTGAAGATGGTGCACAACGGCATCGAGTACGGCGACATGCAGCTGATCTGCGAGGCCTACTCGCTGATGCGCGACGCCTTGGGCATGGACGTGGCGGACGTCCAGCGGGTGTTCACGGACTGGAACGGCGGCGTGCTCGATTCCTACCTGATCGAGATCACCGCCGACATCCTGGGACGCCGCGACTCCGACGGTGCGCCGTTGGTGGACAAGATTCTGGACAGCGCGGGCCAGAAGGGCACCGGCAAGTGGACCGGCATCAACGCCCTGGAGCTCGGCGTGCCGCTGACCCTGATCGGCGAGGCGGTGTTCGCCCGCGACCTATCGGCGATGAAGGACGAGCGGGCTCGGGCCTCCGAGTCCCTCAGTGGCGCGGCCCGACCGTTCGGTGGCGATGCCGCCCAGGTGGTGAAGGACGTCCACGATGCCCTCTATGCGTCCAAGATCGTCTCCTACGCCCAGGGCTACATGCTCATGCGCGAGGCGGCCCGGCACTACGGCTGGAGCCTGCAGTTCGGCGACATCGCCCTGATGTGGAGGGGCGGCTGCATCATCCGCAGCCGCTTCCTGAACGACATCAAGCGGGCGTTCGATGCCAGCCCGGGGCTGGAGAACCTGCTGGTCGACGACTTCTTCCGGGACGCCATCAGGGCCGCACTGCCGGGTTGGCGCCGGACCGTCGCCATCGCGGTGAGCCTGGGGGCGCCGGTGCCCGCGTTCGCCTCGGCGCTCAGCTTCTACGACGGGTACCGCAGCGCCCGCCTGCCGGCCAACCTGCTGCAGGCCCAGCGCGACTATTTCGGCGCCCATACCTACGAGCGCATCGACCGTCCTCGGGGCGAGTTCTTCCACACTGACTGGATCGGCGAGGCGAAGGGCTGATTCGGACGGGGCTAGTGAGGCCTGGCCATCGCCACCAGCTCCTCGCGGGCGTCTGCGGGGGTGGTGATCTTGCGGGGCAGCGGGACCCGCAGCAGGCGCTCCGCTGCGCGGATGTCGATGCCGGTGCCGTCGATACCGGCGAGGCTCAGGGGCTGGGGCGGCTCGGACAGGCCGATTGCGCGCAGGTACCGGGCCAGGGCGTCCCGATGCTCCAGATTCATGTGCTCCACAATGCCCCGCTCGGTCGCTGCATCGAAGGGATTGGCGCTGAGCAGCCGGTCGCTGCCTAGCCAACGAGCTGCCCCGAAGCCGCCGACCAAGTGCGCATGCACCGGCTCCAGCCGATAGAAGCTGAAATTGAGCTCCTCGAAGTAGGGCCGGGCCGCCGGGAAATACCGGAAGTGACGCTCGGCCAGCTCATCGACTCTGTCCTCGATCCGGTGGGCCTCGGCGATCAGGCTCAGGCGCATCCGCTGCTGCGGGTCAGCCTCTCCCGGCTCGACCAGGGTCAGGGCGCAGCGCGGGTCCATCGCCAGATTGCGTGTGTGCTGGGCGAGGTGGGAGATCAGGATCAGGGGCCGGCCCTGCCGGTCCAGGCTGTAGGGGACCAGGGAGCCTAGCGGATAGCCGGGGTGCTCCAAGGAGTGAGTCGAGAGCACCCCCTCGAATCGCCCTGCATAGAGCCGGCGGGCGTCGACGATGAGCTGGGCGTCATCGGCCATGGTGTGTCGTCGGGACTCAGGTCGCTGGTACGATGCCGTGGTCGGGGTCCCGGGCCTATCCGTCGTCGCTCTCCATCGGGGGCTCCCAACCCAGCTCCCTGGCGCGCTGCAGGGCCTGCCCCTGGATGCGCAGATAGCGCTCCTTGAGCTCTGGCGGGAGCCGGCTTACCAGGTGGCCGTGGGGCTCCCAGGCCCGGGACACCTGGTCGTAGAGCTGCTGGATCTTGGCATAGGGCCAGCCTTCGCAGGTCTCGCTTTCCGGCAGCAGACCGAGGGCCCAGGCATCCTTGATGATGCCGCCGATGTCGGTCATGCCGCCGAAGACGTCCTGTTGGATTCCGGGATAGATCGGGTTGGTGCGCATGGCTGCTCAGGCCGCTTCGGCTCGGCCCTGAACGGCCTCCAGCACGCCGTCCCAGAACCGGATGCGGGCGCACAGGGCCTCTTCTCCCGCCGTCTCCGCCTCCTGCACTCTGGCTGGATCGCCGGCGCAGAGCCCGTCGAGGAGCGCCAGAGACAGGGGGCCGTGGAAGTCCGCATCGAGATGGATGTGCCGCTTCAGGTAGAAGTAGAACGCCGGCGCCTGGGTCTCGCCGATCTTCATCCGCACCAGGAACTGCCGGAACATCTCCGGGATGACGTGCTCGCGGCCCAGGGCCAGCGCGGCTGCCACCTCGTGGGGCTTGTCGTTGCGGATGAGCCCGAAGGTGGTCTCGCAAAAGTATCGCGCCGGCTCCGGCACCAGCTCGCAATAGAGCGCCTCATCCAAGCCTTCGCGACCGACCCGCTCCAGGAAGCGCATCGGCATGGCGCCGTCGGCGCCGATCTCGCTCATGGCGGCGCAGTAGGTCTCGAAATGACTCGCGTAGCGTACCCCTCCTTCCGGCGTAGGGACCTCGTCGGACTCTTCCTCCAGCACCAAGCGGTTGATGAAGTAACGCACCGAGGGGTCGCCGACCGGCGCCCAGGGGATCTGGACGGGTGCCACGCGGCCCTGGAGGTACTTGATGAGGGACATGAAGTCCCAGACCGAGAACACATGGTGTCCCATGAAGACGCGCAGGTCATCGAGGCTGCGCAGCGCCCCGTAAACCGGATGGCTGTTGAGCTCGGCCTGCAGCGATTGCACGCAGTCTGGGTTGAATCGAGCCATGGTCTTTACGCCTCGGCCTATAAGCAAACTCTTATCTTACTCCATGCGGCCGGGCGAATTCAAAATCGGGGGAGCTGGGATCAGGCGGCCGACCCGGCCGGAGCGAGCAGCTACCGAGACCGTTTTCATCCCCGACGAGTGGCTTGAAGGACAAGACCCCTCGCGTCCGAGGGGATGTGCCGTTGCCTTTCGAGCCGGCCCAGGTAGTATGGAGCACTCGGTCCCCCGCTAAGGGGCCATCGGCAAACTCATGGTCCGGGATCCCCCGGCCGCATCAGGGAGTAGGCGTTCATGGGCTCGTATCGTCTGATCGTTGTTGGCTTGGTGTCCGTGGTGCTCGCGGGATGCGACCTGGCAAGTCTGCCGCTGAAAGGGGGGAGCAGTGCCGCGCCGGCGACCGCTTCCGGCGGTGATACCCTGGCCCAGGCCCGAGCGCAGCTCGCGGCCGGCGATGCGAGCGATAGCATCCATCTCTACGAAGTGGCCCTCGCCGATGTCGCGGCGGGCAGCCCTCAGCGCAGCGAAGCGCTATACGGCCTAGCCCTGGCCCGCGTGTCGGCCAAGGGCAAGGCGCGCAATCTGGACAGGGCGCGCCAGAGCCTTCAGACCCTGCTGAAAGAGGATCCTGCCTATGCCCGCCGGGTCGAGGCCTCGGCGCTGCTCGGCGTGTTGGACGATGTACAGCGCGAGCGCTCCCAGTCGGCGGCGGCGAAGCGTGCGCTCGGGGAGAAGGATGCCGAGCTGACCGCCGCCAAGACGGAGCTGGCGAGTAAGGAAAGGGCGCTGGTCAACCTACGCAAGGCCCTGCTCACTCGATAGCGCCCCCCGCCACACCGGGGTCGAAGGCGTCGCCATGGCTGTCGGGTCGGCGCGTTGCGCCCACCCCACTTACGCCTCTTGGGCCCGACCCGGAGCGCGCGTTCCGATCAGGCGCGGTGGAGAACGCTCAACGCGGGCCGGTTGGCAACGGCAGCTCAGCCACCCGACCGTTGCAGCAGCGCCTCGATCTTACCGAGCAGCCGCGGCAGGTCCACGGGCTTGGTGTCGTAGTCGTCGCAGCCGGCATCCAGGGCCCGCTGGCGGTCTTCCGCCATGGCATGGGCGGTCAGCGCGATGACCGGGATCTGGCGGGTCGCGTCGTCCTGTCGCAAGACCTGCGTCGCCTCCCAGCCGGTCATGACGGGCAGGCTCATGTCCATCAGGATCAGATCCGGCGGGTCCTCCTTGGCCATCCGGACCCCTTCTTCTCCGTCTTTTGCCAGGCGCACCTCGAAGTCCCTCCGGGTCAGCCGCCGCGACAGCATGTCGGCGTTCATCTCGTTGTCCTCGACCAACAATAGCCTCTTCATGCCTGACCTCTCTGGGCGACGCCGCCTTTGGTTACCACATCACAGATCTGGGTGAGAATATACTCGGGGCTCGTACCCGACTTCGACAGGACTTTGGTGACGCTGCCGCTCAAGCGTTTGTAATCCGAGTCGGACAGCTCTTCGTCGCTGAGCACGACTACCGGAATCGCCTTCCACTCGGGCTTCTTCGAGAGCGCGTCGAGAAGCTCCAGGCCGGCCATGTCGGGCAGCGTGAGGTCGACGAACATCAGGGCAGGGGCGCCCTTTTGCAGCCGGGACAGGGCCTCCTTGCCGGTTCTTGCCCGGGTGATTCGGAACCCGTGCTGCTCGAGGGTCTTGGTGAGCGCCGCCGCGCTCTCCGAGTCGCCTTCGGCCACCAGGATCTCGGCGGCCTCCTGATCACGCAGCAGGCACTCCAGGACGGTCGTCAGCCGGTCGCGATCGATCGGTTTGGTCAGGTAGTCGGCCGCGCCGAGGGCGAAGCCCAGCTCGCGGTCGTCCACCATCGACATCAGCACCACCGGGATCTCGGCGGTCTGTGGGTCCGCCTTGAGGGCCGTCAGGACCTGCCAGCCGTCCATGCCCGGCATGAGGATGTCCAGGGTGATGGCCACCGGGTGGATCTCTTTGGCCAGGACAATACCGTCTCGTCCGTTGTTGGCGGTGACCACAGAGAAGCCGTGCTTGACCAGCGAGCGCTGGGCCAGCTCCAGGGCGGCCGGATCGTCGTCGATCACGAGCACCCGGCGCTCGGCCGGACCCAGCGCCGCCGGTGCGCCTGCGGATTTGGTGGCCTCGGCGTGCTGCGGTAGCTTCACCCGGAAGGTGGTGCCCTTGCCGGGAGCACTTTCGACCTCGATGTCGCCGCCCATCAGTTGGCAGAACTGTCGGCTGATGGCCAGCCCTAGCCCGGTGCCGCCGTACTGCTTGGTGGTCGATAGCTCCGCCTGGCTGAATGCGTCGAAGATCCGGGAGATCTGCTCCTTGTCCATGCCGATGCCGGTGTCGGAGACGCTGATGACGACCCACCCTCTCCCCTGGATCTGTTGTTGGGACGCCGCGAGGGTGATCTCGCCTTCCTTGGTGAACTTGCTCGCGTTGCTCAGAAGGTTCAGCAGGGTCTGGCGCAGCTTGGTCTGATCCGTGGACAGCTTGCCGATGTCGGGTGCGCAGCTGAGACGGAAGCGGTTTTTGCTCTTCGCCACCAGAGGCTCGATGGTGTTCTGGATATCCTTGAGCACGTCGGCCAGGTCGAAGGTCTCGACGAACAGTTGCATCTTGCCGGCCTCGATTTTGGACAGGTCGAGGACGTGATTAATCAACGAGAGCAGGTGCCGACCGGCGCCGAGGATCTTTTGCAGGTCGGTCGCGAACTCCTGAGGGCTCAGATCTTCGGCCTCCTCGAGCAGCATCTCGCTGTAGCCGATGATGGCGTTCATGGGTGTTCGCAGCTCGTGGCTCATGTTGGCGAGAAAGCGGCTTTTCGCCCGGTTCGCCTCGTCCGCGGCTTCGCGTGAAGCCCGGGCCTCCGCTACCGCGCTCGCCAGCCTGGTCGCCATGTTGTTGAACGCCCGGGCCAGATCTCCCAGCTCGTTGCGGGCGTTGAGCTCGATGCGGTGCTCCAGGTCCCCCGCGCCGATTCTGGCGGCGCCTTCGCGTAGCGTGCCCACACCCCGCCCGATGGCCTGGATGACGGTGAAGCCGAGGATGATGGAGACCAGCAGCGAGCAAGCGAAGATGGCGTAGGATACCTGGCTCGTCACGGCCTTCGCTTCCGCAAAGGCGTTGTCGGCTTGCTCGACGGCCCCTCGCTCGGCGCGGAGCAGCTCACCGGTCCGATCGGTCAGCGCGTTGAACAGGGGCTCCCAGCTCGTCGTGTCCGGCGCGACGCCGGTGACGCCGGCGGCCGCGAACGCCCCGTAGAAGTCCAACCAGCGATGGATCAGCCTTCGAAGGGCGTCGCTCGCCGCGGAGACCGCGGCCCGGTCCATGGCGTTCGCGGTTTGCTCCAGCCGCTGGCTGATGGATTCGAGATCGCGGACCCGATTGAGCATTGCGACCAGCTCCTCGACCTTGAGCTGTGTGTGCTCGTCGCTGAGCAGCAGGGTTCGCAGCAGGAAGGCTCTGCGGTTCTGCTCGCGGGCGCCCTGGGTCAGAGCGATCACCTCGAACTGCTTGGATGCGGCCGTCCGGAGCCGTTCGATGCTGGTGTTCTGTTTGGACTGGGTCCAGGCGAAGACGGCGAGGTTCAGGGCGAACAAACAGATGAAGGTGAGCAGCGCGTAGGTCAGACGGGTCCGGATGCTCATGATCGATATTCCTTGACTCCGCGGGATGTGCCTGACCCCCGGGCCCCAGGGGCTGGCGGCAGGAGCAGGAACCAGCCTGATCGGCTCGGATCTGAATCGAACTTTCGGCAGTCTAGCTCAGAGGATAATGAAACTGAACGGCAAGCCCGGACCCGCATCGCGGCTCGGTATGCGGGCCAAATCTGGATCGGGAGCCGGGCGCGGCGCTTGTTCAGTCTGATCTCTCGAATTCGTAGCGGATCGGTATCTTCATCTCCCAGCGGCTGCGCCCGAATTCAGGGGGTATGGGCCGGTAGCGGCCGAGTCGTCGCAGTGTGGCCATGGCGGCCTCGTCGATGAGGGTCGAGCCGGAGCTGCGCTCCAGATGGATCCCGACGATGGTGCCGTCGTCTTCAAGCACGAAGGCCACTACCGGAGTGCCGGTCTCGTGCCGGTGCTCGGCCTCCGGGGGGTATCTGGTCTGGCGGCTGATTGCCTCCTGGAGTCCTCGCAGAAAGGCCCGCTTGTCGGCCGCGATGGCTTTGGCGTTGGCCCCTGGAGCTCGCGAGGCGGCAGCCCCGGCGCCTTTTATGTCGGCCCCGCCAGCGGCCTGTGCGCCCGCACTTGGCGCGGCAGCCGCTGGCTGCGCTTTGGATGATGCGGCTGCCGAAGTGGAGCCGGGAGCCGCGGTCGGCGTCGCCGCGGAGCGGGGCTTAGGCTTCACTGTGGGCCGCAATTTCGGCTTGGGGTGGGGGTGGGGTCTGGGCTTCGGTGCCGCCTCGGGCCGCGCCTGGGGAGCAGGCTGTGGCTCGGGCTCGGCTTGGGGCGTCGCCGTCGGCGTCGGCTCGGGCTCAGGTTCAGCGGTGGGAGCGGGTGATGGTGGCGGCTGCGCTGCGGGCTCCGAGGCGGCCGCCAGCGATGTCGCTGCGTCGCCCCGAAACATCGCGAGGCTCACACCCACCGCGGTGTCCCCGCCGTCGGTCCAGCCGCCTTGCAACGCGGGTCGCCAGAGGCTGAGCCAGACGACGGCGAGCACAAATAGGTTGAGATAGGCCGAGGCGAAGAACCCGATGAGGTGGAATTTGCGAGGATCCTTCATAGCTACCGTCGGGTCAGGATCGTGAGACGGTCCATGCCGAGCAGCTTGAGAATGTCGATCACCTGAACGAAGCTCGCAAACCGGGCCCCGGCATCCACGCGCAGCCTGATGGGCGTCGTCCTGGGCATGGCGGCGAGGCGCTCCTTCAGGTGGGCCCGGTCGGTGGTAGTGCCATCGATGAAAAGCTGTCCCTCCTGGTCCACGGCGACCTCGATCGCAGCTTCCGGCTTTGCTTCGGCGGCGGCCTCCGACTTGGGCAGCTCTATCTTGAGTAGCCCTTCGGCGATAAACGTCGCCGTGGTGAGCACGATGGCCAGCAGCACGAGCATGATGTCGATGAACGGGATGACGTTGATGGACTCGAATCGTTTCACCGCTCGACCTCTATCCTCCATTGGGCCGTGAGCTCATCGACTTTGCGCAGTAGACCGTTGTAGATGACGATCGCAGGGATCGCGACCACCAGACCCAAGGCCGTGGCTTTGAGCGCGAGCGCCAGGCCGAGCATCACCGCCTGAGTGTCGATCGAGCCGCGCTGGCCCATGTCGTAGAAGGTGATGAGGATGCCGAGCACAGTGCCGAGCAGCCCGACGTAAGGGGCATTGGTGCCCACCGAGGACAGGGTCGTCAGGTTGTGCGTCAGCGCGATGTTCAGCGCATCGGGGTTGTGGTAGACGTGCAGATCCACGTGCCGGTAAAACAGCAGGCGCTCTATGGCGAACCAGGCCACGAGAAAGCTCATCAGACCGAGGATACCGAATACGCCAATATCCAGATACTCGTGCAAGTGATCCACCACGTCCTCCAGATTGCCCTTATCGATGGCCGCTCTCAACAGCGGTGCCTAATTCTAGGGGCTGTTGACAATTGCCTTTCGCGGTCCGATTACGGCCCTTTTCCGCGCTGACGGTGTTGCGGCTCGTCGCCATAGATCCACTATTCCTCCTCACCGCGCCTTGCCAGCACGAAAAATCGCTCGCAATCGCCCTCGCTCAGACAAGTGTCAACAGCCCCCAGTTATTCGCAGGTGCCGGCGACAAAAGCGAGGCCATCTCGCCCCGCTCTCCAGCGCCGCGGTTTGAGGCGCCCCACGCGATGAATCTTAGCTTGCTTGTCGCCTTCGCGGTGGGGCTGTTCAGCACCCTGCACTGCATCGGCATGCTGCTCTGGCACCGCGTCGAGCTTTCGGCTCGCCGCTTGCTGCCGGTCGAGACCCCAAGTCCGGGCCTTCGCCTATGGCGCAGTTTGGCGGTGGCTGCCTTGCGGCCTGGTCTCCGTCATGGTGATCGCCAGCTCTACCCGCGGCGTAGACCTGCAGGCCTTGGAGCGGGAGCTGATCGCCCAGGCGATCCGCACGAGCGGTGGCAACCGCCGTCGGGCCGCACGGCTGCGCGGGATTAGTCGGGATACCCTGCTGTACCGCATCCAGAAGTACGCCATCGACGGCTGAGCCGCCATTCATAGGTGTCGCACGACGAGGCGGACCGCCGGGTCCTCGGGCGAGTTTGCGCTGTCGAATCCCAGGTCCCGGCACAGCGCCAGCATCGGGGGGTTCTCGTTCAGTACGTCGCCGACCATCAGCTTGAGGCCGCGCTCGCGGGCCGCCTCCATGAGCTGCTCCATCAGCCGCGAGCCGATGCCGCGGTGCTGCCATTCGTCGCTCACCACCAGGGCGAACTCGCAGGACTGGCCATCGGGGTTGATGGCGTAGCGGGCCACGCCGACCTCCCGTTTTGTCTCGTCCTCTTTGACGACCGCGATCAGCGCCATTTCCCGGTCGTAGTCCGGCTGGGTGAATCGCACCAGCATCTCCGGGCTCAGCTGCCTGATGCTCTGCATGAACCGGAAGTACTTGGACTGCGGGGACAGCCTGCGCACGAAGTCCTGCTCCATCTCGGCGTCCTCCGGGCGCATTGGGCGCACCAGCAGATCGGTCCCGTCGGCGAGCTGGAAGTGCCGCTCGAGTGCCGAGGGGTAGGGATGGATCGCCATGTGGGCGTAGGGCCCCGATGCCGCAGCAGGGCGCTCCACCCGGATGCGGACGTCCAGTGCCAGGACGCCGTCGTCACGAGCGACGACCGGGTCGATGGTCAGCTCGTGGATCTCGGGCAGCTCGCAGACCATCTCGGAGACGCGCAGCAGCAGACGGACCACTGCCCCCAGGTCGGCCGCGGGCATGCCGCGGAGCTCCCTGAGCAGGCTGGCGACCCGGGTACGTTCGATCAGGCGCGTCGCGAGGATCTCGTTGAGCGGCGGTAGGGCGAAGGCGGTGTCGCGGAAGATCTCCACCGCGGTTCCGCCGGCGCCGAAGCTGATCGCCGGGCCGAATACGGCATCGCGGACCGCCCCCACCTGCAGCTCGCGTCCAGGGGCGGGGGACATCATGGGCTCCACGGTCACCGAGCGGACTTCGGCCTCGGGCCCCAGGGCGCCGACCCGCTCGATCAGGGTGCTGTAGGCGCTGCGCACCTCGTGGGCGCTGGCAACGTTGAGCACTACGCCGCCTACGTCGGATCGATGAGCGATCTGCGGGCCGTCGACCTTCAGCGCCACGGGCAAGCCGAGCGCCTCGGCGGCGATCAGCGCCTCGCTCGCGTTGTGTGTTTCGTGCAGCGGCAAGGCCGGAATGTGGAAGGCGGCGGCAACGGCGCGGGTCTCTCCGGGAGTAAGGGAGGTGCGCCCGCCGCCCAGTGCCTTTTCGATGATCAACCGGGCCCCTTCGACGTCGGGCTGCCGCAGGTCGCTGAGCGGGGGCGGCGTCTGCAGCAGCAGTTTCTGGTTGCGCTCGAATCGCGCCAGATAGCTGAATGCCTCCACGGCGCGTTCGGGTGTCGCGAAGTCCGGAATACCGTGCGCGGTGAAAAAGGCCCGGGCCTCCTCGACCCGGGTCTGGCCCATCCAGCAGCTTAAGACCGGCTTGTCCCGCCGGTCCTGCGATACCTTTGTGAGTCGGACCGCGGTGTCCGTCGGGTGGGTCAGAGGCTGCGGGGCCAGAAGCGCGAGCAGGCCGTCCACTCCAGGATCGGCCAGGCAGAGGCGCGCCGCCTCGGCGTAGCGCTCCGGCGGAGCGTCGCCGAGCACATCCACGGGATTGCCGTGGGACCAGTGTGCAGGCAGCAGCTGGTCCAGGGCGGTGATCGTATCCTCCCCGAGGTCGGCCAACGCGATGCCGAGGTCCTCCGCTCGATCCGCTGCGAGTGCACCCAGGCTGCCCCCGTTGGTCAGGATCGCCAGGCGGTCGCCGCGCACCCGCGTGCCGCCGGCAAGCAGCTCGGCCGCCGCGAAGAGCTGGGACACGTCGTAGGCCCGGACCACTCCGCCACGCTCGAGGGCGGCCCCGAACACCTCGTCGGAGCCGCTCAGGGCCTCTGCGCGGCTGCCGCCGGTCTGGGCGACCGCTCGGCGGCGTCGCGCTTTGAGCACCACCACAGGCTTGATCCGCGAAGCCGCCCGCAGTCCCGACATGAACGGGCGGGCCCGGCGGATGCTCTCCACGTCGAGCAGGATGGCCCGGGTCTTTGGGTCGAGCGCGAGGTAATCGAGCAGATCCCCGAAATCGACGTCTGCGCCGTTCCCCAGGGATACGACAGCGGAGAAACCGACGCCGTGAGGTGCGGCCCAATCGACGATGGCGGTGCAGAGCGCGCCCGATTGGGAGACCAGGGCCAGATGACCGCTCCGCGTGGGGCTGTCCACGGAGGTCGCGTTCAGCCCGGTGACCGGCCGCATGATGCCTAGACTGTTTGGCCCCACCAGGCGCAGGTCATAGCGCTTGGCGGTCTCGCGCAGGGTCTGCTCGAGCCGCGCTCCCCCCTCACCGGTCTCCGAGAAGCCCTCGGACAGGATCAGGGCGACCCGCACGCCGTGCTCGCCGCATTGGTGCACTATGCCGTCGACGGTGGCCGCCTGGGTGGCGACGACCGCGAGATCGATCGGTGACCCGATGTCGGCAATCCGGGCGTACGCCTTACGTCCCTGTACTCGGTTGTGTCGGGGATTGACCGGGTATACCTTCCCCTTGAGTGGGCTACCCAGCAGGTTGCGAAAGACACGGCAGCCCACGCGGTCGGGGCGATCGCTCGCCCCGAATACGGCGATGGCCTGGGGCGAGAACAGGTAGTCCAGGTAGTGATAGCCCATCGGTACGTCGCCGAGCGTGAATCAACCGGAGCCAGCATACCTTTTCGGGTGCTGCCGACAAGCCACCATGTCCGTCGCATTCATCTCGCACTCTGACTGTCTGCTCCATGATCTGGGCCCAGACCACCCTGAGTGCCCGGCCCGCCTGCACGCGATCAACGATCGGCTCATCGCCTCGGGTCTCGAAATGGCATTGCGGCAGTTCGACGCGCCCCAGGTGGAGCGGGCGCTGCTGGAGCGGGTACATGATCCGACATACGTGGCCCACATCCTGGACGACCTGCCCGAAGAGGGGCGGCTCTGGCTCGATGTGGACACCGCTGTCAGCAAGGCCGGGGTCTGCTCGGCCCTACACGCCGCTGGCGCCGCGGTGCTCGGCGTCGAACTCGTGATGCGTGGTGAGGTGCAGGTGGCGTTCTGCGCGGTACGTCCGCCGGGGCATCATGCCGGGTGGGCGTCCTCGGGCGGTTTTTGCATCTTCAACAATGTGGCGATCGCGGCCACACACGCCTTCGAAGCCTATGGGCTGGAGCGGATAGCCGTGGTCGATTTCGACGCCCACCATGGCAATGGCACCGAGGAGCTTTTTGCGGACGACCCGCGGCTGCTGTTCTGCTCCAGCTTTGAGCATCCGCTCTATCCCTTCTGCGGCGTCGGTACGCACAGCGATCACGTCGTCAACGTTCCCCTCGACGGAGGGATCACCGGCGCGGTGTTCCGCGAGCGGGTCGCCGAGCGCTGGCTCCCAGCCCTGGAGCGTTTCGCCCCGCAGCTGATGCTGGTCTCGGCCGGGTTCGATGGTCATGCCGAAGACGACATGAGTCACCTGCGGCTGCGCGAGCCCGATTACCGCTGGGCGACCCAGCGGATCAAGACCATCGCCGAGCGCCATGCCCAGGGACGGATCGTCTCGGTCTTAGAGGGCGGGTACGCGCTGTCGGCGCTGGGCCGATCCGTCGCGGCCCACATCGATGTGCTGATCGGGGGAGATGGGGCGGGCTAGCGCAGCGCCTCGGCATTTTAGGAGCTCAGGCCTCGACTGGCGCAAGGCATGGGGGTCATTGGGAACGGCGATCCAATGGGTCTGCCGATCGGCTGCGGCTTTGGGTGTGGCCCGCCCGCTACCCGACTTCCCGCCCTCCCCAGGGCCGCCCACTGCCGCAGCACCGCACGCCGCCCGATGCGGCGCCAGAGGTCTCTCAGACCCGGAGAGGCTTTCCCGCCGGCTGTTTCGGGGTCGCATGCTGTCGGGTCTTCGGCACGTTCTCGGACGGGAGCGGCCGAAACACGGGCGGCGCACCGTTGATCAGGAACCCGTCCGGGGTCCGCCTCACCGTTGCACGGGGCACCTTCTCGAGGGCCTTGGGGCCGGGCGTGTATTGGGCATCGTGTCCGCTGGCTTCGTCCGCGGTGCTCGGCTTGCCGGGGGTCCAGGGTCGAAAATGCGGCTGTGCCGGTGCGTCATGGGGTGGCTGCGTGGCCGAAGGCGCAATTGGGGCCGTGCTCGGCGCCTCCGAGGCCGAGCCGGTGGCCGGGCCCGCGATGGGCCGGTCCGCACCCTTGGCCGCCGGAGCCACCGGGATGGTCGCCCGCGGTGCCGGTGCTGTAGGGAGTGACCCTGCGACCTGCGGGAGCCCCGGCGGGTAAGGGTAGTTGGGGGGCCAAGGGTAGCCGGCCCAGGGCACCGGTCCGTACGAGCCGAAGGGTCCGGCTCCCGGGTAGCCTCCGAACGGCGGACCGAAAGGGGGAACGGGGCCTGTTCGCCAGACCTGGAGGGCCGGTGGGTGTGTCGCAGGGGCGGCGGCCGACGGCGGACTGTCGGCCAGAGCGACGGCCAGCGGGGTGCCCAGTCCGGCTGAGCAGACCAGGGCCCAGAGGTGCAGTTTGCTCATCAGTGTTCTCCTCCCGACCTTCGGAAGACTTGCCGTGGCTTGTCGGCTCCTTTGCTCTGTCCGGCCACGTCGTCCCGAGCTCTTATACTAATGGCCTCGCTCCGAGGCTGCCACCGGGAGCCCGTTCGGTCAGGCCCCGATTCCACTGGAGAAGGACCATGCGGCTTCCGGCCCTCACCGATGGCGTGATCCTGCGCCGGTACAAGCGGTTTCTCGCCGACCTCAGACTGGTCGACGGGGCCTTGGTGACTGCCCACTGTCCGAACACCGGCTCCATGGCGACCTGTTGGGAGCCTGGCGCTCCCGCGCAGTTGAGTCGTTCGGACAGCCCTCACCGCAAGCTGGCCTGGACGCTGGAGAGGATCGATATGGGACGAGGCTGGGTCGGTGTCAACACGGCGCGGGTCAATGGCGTCGTGGCCGAGGCCTTCGGCCGAGGGGGCGTAGCGGGGTTGGAAAGCTATGGGGCGCTTCGTCGAGAGGTGGGCTGCCGGTTGGACGGCCACCCGGCCTCCCGGCTCGATTTCCGGCTGGACTCCGCCGACTGCGCGCCGGTCTGGGTCGAAGTGAAGAACGTGACGTTGCTCCACGGGGACCGCCTGCGTTTTCCCGATGCGGTCTCGGCAAGGGCGCTCAAGCACTTGGAGCTACTTGCCGCGTTGGTCGCCGGGGGGGATCGGGGGCTGATCTTGTTCGCCCTCAATCGACCGGAGGGCAGCTGCTTCTCTCCCGCCGAGACGATCGACCCGGGCTACGCTCAACCGCTGCGGAGGGTTGCAGGACAAGGGGTGGAGGTCCTGGCGCTGCGGCTCAGGCACACCGTCGACGGGGTCGAGGCGGCCGAGACCGTGTCCGTTGATCTCGCCGGCTAATAGCCCGCGGAGTCCAGATCGATGCCCTCGGGCAGCGTCACGAGCCGCTCTATGCCAGTCTCGATACGCCCGTCGGGGAGCAGGAGCAGCCAGCGGTATCCCGGGGGTTGGCGATCGACCCCGAAATGGGCCTGGCCGGGAGTGAACTGGATGCAGGTCGAGGGGGAGCCGAGAAGGCGCACGCCGTTGCGCGTCGCCTCGAACGCCTGATGTATATGGCCCCAGAGCACGCCGCGCACCTGGGGGTGGTGGTCGAGCACGGCGAAGAAGTCCGCGGCATTGTCGAGCGCCATTCCGTCCATCCAGACGCTGCCCACCGGCACCGGCTGGTGGTGCAGGCACACCAGCGCGTGCCGGTCGGAATGGGTGGTCAGCCGCTCCTCGAGCAGGGCGAGCTGCGGCGCACCGAGATGGCCTCCCTCGCTGCCCGCAACGGTGGAGTCCAACAGGACGAAGAGCCAGCGTCCGTGGAGAGCGTGCGACGTCAGACGCACCGCGCCGTCGCCCATCACGCGGGCCATGACCGCCGGGTCGTCGTGGTTGCCGGGAAGGCAGTAGACCGGCCGCTTCAGGGCGGCGAAATGCCGGCCGATCCGCCGGTAGGCCTCCGCCGTACCGTCATGGACCAGGTCGCCTGTGGCCAGGACGAGATCGAAGTCACCCGCGCGCTCTGCGACCTGGCGGAGTATCTCGGCGATGGAGTCCTCGGTGTTCAATCCCAGCAGACAGCGCTGCGTGTCTGCGTAAAGGTGTGTGTCGGTGATCTGCAGGACACGCAGGGACCCCGCGGCGTTGCCCGTGGGCAGGCCGCGGCGTTTCCTCGACAGCGGGCTGGATGGATCGCTCATGTCGTTGGGGGGGGCGCGACACCGTCCGGGGTCACGCCGGATCAGGCTCGTGCCGCCCTCCGCGCCGTCTCGCTGGTTGTCGTCGGCAGGCAGTGTAGACGAAAGGGGTCGCCACGGAGGTGAGCCCGGTCCCGTTTGCCGGGGGAGGGCGAGAGGCCGCGTCGAGAACAGGACAGCGACCATACGAAGACGGCAAAGGGCGCACCTCTACGATAGGCGATAACGATCGTAACTATTGGAACAAACAATTTCTCCCATGGGTGAGGCGCGCCTAATATTCTTAGCACCGAAGCGCCCTATCAGGCTTAGGTGATCCCTATAACCCCGCGATAAGGAGGAAACCGATGTCGCTCAAAGGCAGCAAGACCGAAGGCCACCTGAAAGAGGCATTTGCCGGTGAATCGCAGGCGAACCGCCGCTATCTGTATTTCGCCTCCAAGGCCGACGTCGAAGGTTACAACGATGTCGCGGCCGTGTTCCGCTCCACCGCCGAAGGTGAGACCGGTCACGCTCACGGCCATCTGGAGTACCTCGAGGAGTGCGGCGACCCGGCGACCGGGATGCCCTTCGGCGGTACCGAGGCGAATCTGAAGACCGCGATTGCCGGTGAGACCCACGAGTACACCGACATGTATCCGGGCATGGCCAAGACCGCCCGCGACGAGGGCTTCGACGAGATCGCCGACTGGTTCGAGACCCTGGCCAAGGCGGAGCGCTCCCACGCCAACCGCTTCCAGAAGGCTTTGGACTCGCTCGGTCAGTGAAGCAGCTCGGGAGGGGCGCTGCCCCTCCCGATTTCCGCCAGGCAGTTATAGGTAAATTCAGGAGAAGTGCGATGGCAGGCGCGACCCGGGAGGGCAACCTGGAAGCACCAACCCGGCATCCTCTCGACTGGAAGAACCCCGATTTCTACGACGAAGGCCACCTCTTTGCCGAGTTGGAGCGCGTGTTCGACATCTGCCACGGCTGTCGGCGCTGTGTGAGCCTGTGTCATTCCTTTCCCACGCTGTTCGACCTGGTCGACGAATCCTCGACCATGGAAGTGGATGGCGTTGCCAAGAACGATTATTGGAAGGTCGTGGAACATTGCTATCTCTGCGATCTCTGTTACATGACCAAGTGTCCCTATGTGCCTCCGCACGAGTGGAACCTGGATTTCCCGCACCTGATGCTTCGCGCCAAGGCGGTGAAGTTCAAGAAGGAGGGCGCCTCCTTCCGCCTCAGGACCCTGACCAGCACCGACGCGGTGGGCAAGCTCGCCGGCATTCCCATCCTCGTCGGCGCAGTCAATGCGATGAACAAGAATGCGGGGTTTCGCGGCGTCCTGGAGAAGACCCTCGGGGTGCACAAGGACGCCGTGGTGCCCGAGTATCACAGCAAGACCCTGCGCAAGCGCCTGTCGCCGAAGTCCGGCGCCGGAGCTGAGCCCGCAGGTCCCACCCAGGGTCGGGTCGCCCTGTTCGCCACTTGCTACGGCAACTACAACGAGCCCCGGAGCGGCGAGGACCTGGTGGCCGTGTTCGAGCACAACAGCATCCCCGTGACCATCGCGCCCAAGGAGCAGTGCTGCGGCATGCCCAAGCTCGAGCTGGGTGATCTGGAGGCGGTCGCTGCCGCCAAGGAGGCCAACATACCGGTGTTGGCAAAGCTGGTGGACCAGGGCTGGGACATCGTGGCGCCGATCCCCTCCTGCGTGCTGATGTTCAAGCAGGAGCTGCCGCTGATGTTCCCGGACGACCCAGCGGTCGCCAAGGTACGCGATGCGATCTACGATCCGTTCGAGTACCTGATGCTGCGCCACAAGCACGGTAAGCTGAAAACCGACTTCAAGCAGCCGCTCGGCAAGGTCGCCTACCACGTGGCCTGTCATCAGCGGGTGCAGAACATGGGCGCCAAGACGCGCGAGGCCCTGTCTCTCGTCCCCGAGACGCAGGTCGAGGCCATTGAGCGCTGCTCGGGACACGATGGGACCTACGGCGTGCGCAAGGAGACTTTCGCGATCGCCGTAAAGCTGGTCAAGCCCGTGGTGACCAGGGTGCAGCAGGCCCAGGCCGATCACCTCACCAGCGACTGCGTGATGGCCGGCCACCATATCGCCAATGTCGCCGGCGACGGCCGAGAGTCGGTCCATCCGATCTCGCTGCTGCGCAAGGCTTACGGGATCTGAGGAAAGGCCCGAAATCTTGCCGCTGACCCGCGGCGCCTGCTCCCTCAGGGAGAAGGCAGGGATCAGGGGATAGAAAGGGCGCTGTTGACCCGCTCACTGCGTCCCTCTCCCGGTGGGCTGTCTATTACCCATACCGGAGACAGCCGCTACGGGCCGCCCGGAATCGAGGGGTGGAAGATGGTGAAGGTCTCGGTGATGTCAGCAAGGCGATTGAGACCGCGCCAGAGTACGGTGGCGCCGGGATGGCCGTCGCCTTTGCGCCCGAGAAAACCACCGAGCTTGGCCACCATGCGCATCGCCTCGCCCAGGGTCGGCGGCGTTTCGGGCGGTGTGGGCGAGCGCTGCTGATGGCAGACCAGCGCCTTCCACTCGGCCTCCTCGAAGAACACCGAGCAGGGGATCTCGGGGGTCTCGCGGCCGAGCTTGGTGAGGTGCATGACGCGCCAGGCGACCACCAGATCGATGGCCAGACAGGCCTGCAGGCTGGCGCTATCGCCGAGGCGACGGTCCTCGATGCGGCAGCCGCTTTTGAGGGTGCGATGAAACACCTCGATATTCCAGCGCGCCGCGTACCAGCCCAGGCGCTCGATCGCCTCCTCCAAGGTCGCGGTCGGCACCGTGGTGAGCAGCAGCCATTCGACGGGATCGCTGTCGGCAGGCGCCTCGAGCTCGATGGCATGGATGCCCCACAGCCCCAGCAGCGGGGCGGCACTGAGCCGGTTTGGGGGGCACAGCTGGATCGGCGCACAGCGGACCTGCAGCGTGGCGCGGCGCGCCTTGCGCCCGCCGCGGGCGGGGATGCACAGCGTGCAGCCGCCGAGCACCGGCTGAGCGGGCAGGAGCTCCCACAAGAGCTTGTGCTCGTGCGTCTCCTCGACCTGGCGCTGGGTGGTGCGGCTGGCGCGCACCAGCAGATCCGGACCCGCGGGGCGCTGGAGCGCCGCCGCAAACAGCTCGTAGATATCGGCCTCGCGGTCGGCGATATTGACCAAACGGGTGTGCGGGCACAGGCGCTGGAGCTCTGCGGTGCGCTGCAGGCTGGTGAGCCAGCGTTGGCTTTCCTTCTCCTCGATGGGGCGTTTCTTGCGCTGTTTGGCCTGGCCGATCTGCTGCGGGTCGCGCGCCCAGACCTGGACGTCGATCAGCCCCAGCGCTACCCCCTCGGGGGTCAACGCCAGGCTCTCGTGCAGCTTCAGTCCCTGCGCGGCGTCGGCACGGGTGTTGATCGGCCCCAGCTCGCGCGTGGCCGCATGGGCCTCGTAGTTGAGGCTGGTGGTGTCTTGGGCGACCAGCACCAGCGGGTGCTCGCCGATACGCCCGGCGGTTGCCTCGTAATGGGGATGCAGCAGCGTTTGCAGATTCACTTGCGCGTTGTGCAAGAACCGATAGGCGGCTTTGGTCGCACTGGCCGCGCCGTTCAGCGCCGCACTGATGGGGGCGGTGGGGTGCTCGCCAAACGCCTGCGCCAACTGCAGCAAGCGCGGGCGCAGCCGCGCATCGGGAAAGTCCACCTGGCCGAATTCCTGCTCGGCCCAGGAGGCAGAGTGCTCGCCCGGCGGCGCCAGGCGCAGCACCGGCGCCGGACGCTGGCACAGGGGTGCGCGCCAGTCGCGCTGCAAGGGCAAGACATACACGGCCTTGACCCCGGTCCCAGCGCGGTTCGCCCGGTCCTGGCGACCGCGTCCGGCACTCTCGCCCAGGCGCCGCCAATTGGCCGCCTTGTACACCGTCCCAGCAAAGTGCTGCTCATCGACGAAGGTCTCCAGCAGCAGCGGCGCATACCCGTAGCGCGGCGGCCAATCGCTGCGCACCCGTGCCGCGGCCAGCGCCAGCACATGCGAGCCCAGGTTGGGCACCTCGATGGTGGGCAGGATCAGAAAGCGACTGTTGGCTACCACCCGCGTGAGATTGGCCCGGCGCGCGTGGGCGCACCAGCCGATCCACTCATCGCGCGCCTTCAACTGCCAGGCCGCAGCGCTGAATGCCAACGCACCCAGCCAGCCGGCCACCGGCGAGCGGATCAGGTAGCGCCGCTGCGCCCCGCACAGCGGCCCGCCGCCCAACGGATGGTAGCCTGCCATCATCGCGCGGTACAACGCCGAGAGGCGCCGTCCCTCCACCGCGACCAGCTCCAGTGCCCCAAGCTCCTCGAGCGCACCGGCGAACACCGGCGCCTCGAACGGCTCGGGCGCGACCCCAGCGCGCCCCTGCGGCGCAGTCCGCTGCGCTTCGGGCAATGTGAGCAGACCACGCCGCTGCAATTCCACCAACGCTTTGCGGCTGCTGACCTCCTGTGGCTTGCCGTTGGCACCTCGCCAATTGAGCCAAGCGCAGACCCGCCGCGACAGTCCGCTACGCGTCACGCCAGGCTCCGCCGCTGCCGTGCGCACGCGCTCGATGAGCGAGGCGGTGAAGGTCTGCCCGAAAAGTCGCATGGGGCAGGACAATACCGCCAATCAATAACTGTGTCCAGTGTGTCCAATAGACAGCCCGGTGGGAGAGGGGGCGTTTGGACGGCTCCTGGCCCCGGTTTCGCGGCTCGGGGCAAGCGTCAGAGTTGACTGGGGATAGACCATTTTCCGCAACGAGAGGAGGGTGCGATGGCCAACGAGGGTTACCACGAGCCGATCGAAGAGCTGAGCGCGGAGAGCCGCGACATGCACCGGGCCATCGTCTCACTGATGGAAGAGCTGGAGGCGGTGGACTGGTACAACCAGCGGGTGGACGCCTGCAAGGACCCGGAGCTGCGGGCGATTCTCGCCCACAACCGGGACGAGGAGAAAGAGCATGCGTCCATGGTGCTGGAATGGATCCGCAGGCGAGACCCCCGCTTCGACAAGGAGCTGCGGGACTACCTTTTCACCGACAAGCAGATCGCCCACGAATAGACGATGATCCCGACCATGTCGAAGCTGACCCGAGAAGACCTGTTCTCCCTGGAGCAATACGCCGAGGCCCGCCCCGAGTTTCGCGCCCGGGTGATGGCTCACAAGCGGAACCGGCAGCTGCCGATCGGACCCAATGCGACACTGTATTTCGAGGATCGCCTGACCATGCAGTACCAGATCCAGGAGATGCTGCGGGCCGAGCGCATCTTCGAGGCCGCAGGCATCCAGGAGGAGCTCGACGCCTACAATCCCCTGATCCCGGACGGCTCCAACTGGAAGGCGACCCTCATGGTGGAGCTCCCCGACATCGAGGAGCGCAAGGTGCGCCTCGCCGAGCTGATCGGCATTGAGCAGCGTGTCTGGATGCAGGTAGCCGACTTCGACCGGGTCTACGCCATCGCCGACGAGGATCTGGACCGCGAGACCGAGGAGAAGACCTCCTCGGTGCATTTCCTGCGCTTCGAGCTGACGCCCGAGATGGTCGCGGCGGTCAAGGCGGGCGCGGCGGTGAGCGCCGGGATCGATCACGCGCGGTACAGCTTCACGGCGCGTTCGTTGCCCGATAATCTTGGCCGTTCCCTTGCCGGAGACCTGGCGTAACCGGCTCTTTGAGCCGTCACCCTGATGACCAGGGGGTCGTCATTTCCGATCGCCTTACGCGACTGAAGACAAGAGCGGCCGGAATCGCAATTTTCGGTCTCCCTGTTCGAGAGGCGCTGGGGACCTGGATGGGACCCTATCGCCTGATGCTTCACGGCCGCGACCGGGGCCATTCCGGCCCAGGGGAAAGACCGTCCAGCCGTGAGCGCTGCATAGCCGAATTCGCCCGTGGGGCAAGGGCGACGGAGCGCCTAGCCGGGAAGAGCCCCGACGCCTGCGGAAAGGCCCCGGGGATGCGATTCGGGCGATCCGGGACAGTCGGTCTCGCGACGACCCTGGTCGCTGTCTGCCTGCTCATGCTGAGCCGCAGCGCGATGGCGGATTTCTACGATGACGCGCTGGCTGCCGTCGATCGAAAGGATTATCAGCACGCACTCCGGCTGTTGCTGCCTGCAGCCCGCGCCGGGGATGCCCGCGCCGAATTCGCCCTCGGCGTCATGGACCAGGACGGACAGGGTATGAAGAAGGACTCGGCGGCGTCCCTGGTGTGGCTCCGAAAATCCGCCGCGCAGGGTTATGGGCCCGCCGAGTTCAATCTGGGCAATGCCTATAAGCAAGGTCGAGGCACCAAGCCGGATGTCGCCGAGGCGGTGCGCTGGTGGCAGCGGGCGGCGCGGCAGGGCCTCGTCCGCGCCCAGTACAACCTCGGCGTGTACTGGTTGCTGGAGCAAAGGGAGGAACGATTGCAACGCCTTGGGATGGCGTGGATCCTTCAGGCCGCCGATGGCGGGTATGAGCCGTCCAAAGAGCTCGTCGGGAAGCTGCGCAAGGCCAGGCCGGACGGATTCGCGGATCGAGGGTGGTTGTTTGAGCCCGAAGCCAGTGAAGTGCGCATTCTCGCAAGCAAGCCCACAGACTATGTGATACAGCTGGTCGCTTCGTCCAAGCTGAGCTCCACTCGGGCCTTTCTGGACAAGGAGGGCTTGAGAGGCAAGGCGCTTCCCTTCCGGTTCCTCAAGGACGGCCACATATGGTATGGCATCGCCTATGGCAGCTACGCGGACCGCGCTGCCTGCGTCGATGCGATCAACCGCCTGCCCGCTTCACTTCGGAGCACTGCTCCATGGCCGCGCCGTTTCGCAGTCGTCCAAGCGCTCATCCGGTCGGTTCAGGGCGTGGGCGACTGAGTCGGACTCAACCGGACCCGCGGCCACCGCGGGTCTGGTGTACGTCACCGACAGCGAGCGTGCACAGGAGCCAGCGGCTCAGAAATCTTCGGTCGAGGTGAACAGCCCTACCCGCAGGTCCTTCGCGGTGTAGATCTCGCGGCCGTCCACGTCCATGCTGGCGTCGGCGATGCCGAGCACCAGCCTGCGGGCGATCACCCGCTTGATGTTGACGTGGTAGCTAACCTGCTTGGCCTTGGGCAGCACCTGGCCGGTGAACTTGACCTCGCCGACACCGAGGGCGCGGCCGCGGCCGGGGTTGCCCAGCCAGGCGAGATAAAACCCCACGATCTGCCACATGGCGTCGAGCCCCAGGCAGCCGGGCATCACCGGGTCACCCGGGAAGTGGCAGGCGAAAAACCAGAGGTCGGGATGGATGTCGAGCTCGGCCAGGATCTCGCCCTTGCCGTGGGCGCCCCCGGTGTCCGCGATCCGGGTGATGCGGTCCATCATCAGCATGTTGGGCACCGGCAGCTGGGCGTTGCCGGGGCCGAACAGCTCGCCGTAGCCGCATTTGAGCAGCTCTTCGCGGGTGTAAGAGGACTGTCGGGTCATGGCGTTGCCTTGGGGTAGGGGGCGCGCCCTGCGGGTCGGCGGCGGGGCCGAGGGCAGCATTCGAGGATGAGACCGGGCATCGGGCTCAGAGTGCCCCGGCTCGGCTCAGCGACCCGAGGATCATGGGAACGATGAGGTCGATGTCGACGAAGCGGTTCTCGCTGTCGCGGCGGCCGCGGTACTCCACTTTGCCTTCGTCGAGACCCTTCTCTCCGACCACCACCCGGTGAGGTATGCCCACCAGCTCCATGTCGGCGAACATGAAGCCCGGGCGCACATCGCGGTTGTCGAGCAGGACCTCGATCCCGGCCGCGTGCATGTCTCCGTACAGGCGCTCGGTGGCCTCGCGCACCCGGTGGGACCGGTCCATCTTCATGGGCAGCAGGGCGACGTGGAACGGGGCGATGGGGGCGGGCCAGCAGATGCCCCGCTCGTCGTGGTGCTGCTCGATGGCGGCCGCGACGACCCGGGAGACCCCGATGCCGTAGCAGCCCATGGTCATGATCACCGTGCGGCCCTGTTCGTCGAGCACGCCGGCGTTCATGGCCGAGCTGTACTTGCGACCGAGCTGGAAGATGTGGCCGACCTCGATGCCTCGGGCGATCGTGAGGGTCCCCTTCCCGTCGGGACTGGGGTCGCCTTCCACCACGTTGCGGATGTCGGCGACCTCCGGCAGCGGCAGGTCGCGGTCCCAGTTGACGCCCATGAGATGTTTGCCTTCCTTGTTCGCCCCGCAAACAAAGTCGCTCATGGCCACCACAGCCCGATCCGCGATGATGGGGATCTTCAAGCCCACTGGGCCCAACGAGCCAGCAAGCCTTTCGTACGCGTCTCTCTTGGCCTCACGGCGCCCTTCTTCGCGCACGAGCTTCTCAGTCTGTGACTCAAAGAGCCGGATGTCAGCTTCCGCATACGCCATACGTGCTCCGGAGATCGCATCCGCAATTTCCGCTTCCGTGGCCCAAATCAAAGGGGCCCCGACGCTCGCCAATTTGGACGCCTTGACCTCGTTCAGTCTATGGTCACCCCGCACGAGCAGCGCCACGGGTCCGTTCGGGCCGGAGAAAATAATCGTTCTTACGATTTTTTCTGGCGGTATGCCGAGAAAGTTACTTACTTGTTCAATGCTTTCCTGCCCGGGCGTCTCGGTTTCTCGCAGCGCCTCGCTCGGCGCCGTCCGCCCGGCAGCGGGCGCCAGCGCTTCGGCCAGCTCGACGTTGGCGGCGAAGTCGCCGGAGGTGGAGAAGGCGATGGCGTCCTCGCCGGAGTCGGCGAGCACGTGGAACTCGTGGGAGGCGTTCCCGCCGATGGACCCGGTGTCCGCACGCACCGCTCGGAAGTCGAGGCCGCAGCGCTCGAAGATGCGCGAGTAGGCCTGGTACATGCGCTCGTAGGTCTCTTGCAGCGAGATCTCATCCGCGTGGAAGGAGTAGGCGTCCTTCATCAGGAATTCGCGGGCGCGCATTACGCCGAAGCGTGGGCGGATCTCGTCCCGGAACTTGGTCTGGATCTGGTAGTAGTTGACGGGCAGCTGTTTGTAGCTGCGAAGCTCCGAGCGGGCCAGCTCGGTGATGATCTCCTCGTGGGTAGGCCCGAAGCAGAACTCGCGCTGGTGCCGGTCCTTCAGGCGCAGCAGCTCGGGGCCGTACTGGTCCCAGCGCCCCGATTCCTGCCAGAGCTCGGCCGGCTGCACCGCGGGCATCAGAACCTCCAGCGCCCCGGCCCGGTTCATCTCCTCGCGCACGATCGCCTCCACCTTGCGCAGCACCCGTAGCCCGAGCGGCAGCCAGGTATAGAGGCCGGCCGCCAGCTTGCGGATCAGCCCGGCGCGCAGCATCAGGCGGTGGCTGACGATCTCGGCGTCGGCCGGCGTCTCTTTCAGGGTGCTGAGGGGAAAGCTCGATGTGCGCATGGGGGTCGGAAGGCTTGGCGGGGGGACCGCGGATTCTAGCGCCCGCGCCGATGGCGGACAAATCGGGGGCCGTGCAGGGCTCGCGTCCCCGGCCTCAGAAGGTGGCCCCGTCCCAGCCCCAGAGATGAGCGGCGGCGTCGGAGAACTCGATGTAGATGCGGTCCTGGGCGACGCCGAGCTGATCACTCAGCAGGTGGCACAGCGCCGCCGAGATCTCCCCCGTGCAGCCCTGGGGCAGACCGATGCTCTTGACCTCCAGATAGGCCAGGGGTCCGCCGTCGCCGGCGAACAGCATGGCGGGGAGGTGCTCATAGCTGACCATCACGTAGCGCTCGGGCTTGCCCAGCGCCTGGGCGAGGGTGCGGGAGGCCTGGCCGAGCAGGGCGCCGCGGCGCTCAGCCGGCACCTCGACGTTGGTGCGGATACTGAGCATCGGCATATCGGCGCTACTCGCTGCAGAACTCTTTGATCTGGTCCTTGGCCTCCTGGATACGCTGCTGGCGCTCCTCGTCGGTGAAGTGCTGGTAGGTGCCGTCCTCGCCCGCGAAGTTGCGGCGGGCCGGGCCCTGCAGGACCTGCAGATTGTGCCGCGCGGCCTCGCAGTTGGCGTCGATGACTGCCTGGCGCTGGCGCAGCTTGGCCTCCTTGGCCTCGCGCTCACGCCGCTCGGCGTTCTGCTTGTCGATTTGGTTGAGCTGCTCCTGCAGGCTGGGTGCGGTCGGCGCCCCCTGCGGCGGCGGAGGCGGGGGTGGTATCCGAGTCGCGTGGCCCGAAGGCGGGGGAGTCTGCGAGTAGACGGTGACGCCCTGTTCGTTGACCCAGCGGTACATGGCTGCCTGAGCCACGGTCCCGACCGCTGTCAGCCCGACCAGACACAAAATCGTTACCTGTCTGCGCATGTCCGGGAAACTCCTTGACCGCTTTATTGGCATGGTGAAGGTCATTATGCGCGCGACCGCGGGCAACACAAGTACGGCGAGCACAGACTGAGCGCCGGGGTACTGGGCAGGCGGGGCCCTGCTGGGATGGCTCCCACCGGGGTGTGCTGTCGGCCGGAAACCCGGCGCTGGCGGTCCGGTTTCTTGACCTGAAACCGCAACATCAGTAATTTGTCTAATTCGCTATTTCCTGCTGGCCGCGCTCCCGCTCCAACCGCGAGCGGTGGGCGGTCCGGCGGTCCTCCGGAGGTCACAATCGTGGAGATCAGTGGTGCCGAGATCGTCGTTCAGGCGCTGAAGGACGAGGGCGTCGAGCATGTGTTCGGTTACCCCGGCGGGGCCGTGCTGCATATCTACGACGCCCTGTTTCGGCAGGACGCGGTACAGCACATCCTGGTGCGCCATGAGCAGGGCGCCACGCACGCGGCCGATGGCTATGCCCGTGCCACCGGCAAGGCCGGGGTCGCGCTGGTCACCTCCGGTCCCGGGGCGACCAATGCGGTGACCGGCATCGCGACCGCTTACATGGATTCCATCCCGCTGGTCGTGCTGACCGGCCAGGTGCCCACGCCGGTGATCGGCAGCGACGCCTTCCAGGAGGTCGACACGGTCGGCATCACGCGCCCCTGCGTCAAGCACAACTTCCTGGTGAAGGACGTGCGGGACCTGGCCGAGACCATCCATCGCGCCTTCTTCATCGCGACCACCGGCCGCCCCGGCCCCGTGGTGGTCGACATCCCCAAGGACGTGACGGACCCCAACGTCAAGATCCCGTACGAGTACAGCAAGAAGGTCAAGATGCGCTCGTACAACCCGGTGAGCAAGGGTCACCTGGGGCAGATCAGGAAGGCGGTGGAGCTGATGCTGCAGGCCGAGCGACCGGTGATCTACACCGGCGGCGGGGTGGTGCTCGGGAACGGCTCCGAGGAGCTGCGGGCGCTGGTGGCCGAGACCGGTTTCCCGATCACCAGCACCCTCATGGGGCTGGGGGCATTTCCCGGCACCGACGACAAGTCCCTCGGCATGCTCGGGATGCACGGAACCTACGAGGCCAACATGGCGATGCACGAGACTGACGTGCTGCTCGCCATCGGCGCGCGCTTCGACGACCGGGTCACCGGCAAGATCGCCCATTTCTGCCCCAACGCCCGGATCGTCCATATCGACGTGGACCCTTCGTCAATCTCCAAGAACGTGCGGGTCGACATCCCCATCGTCGGGCAGGTCAAGAGCGTGCTCAAGGACATGCTCAAGGTGCTCGAGGAGCACCCGGAGCGGCCCCGGCAGGCTGCCCTCGAGAAGTGGTGGAAGCAGATCAACAGCTGGCGCGGCGTGCAGTGCCTGCGCTACGAGAAGAGCGACAAGGTGATCAAGCCCCAGTTCGCGGTGGAGACCCTGTACAAGGTCACCCACGGCGACCTGTTCCTCACCTCCGACGTCGGTCAGCACCAGATGTGGGCGGCCCAGTACTACAAGTTCGACCAGCCCCGGCGCTGGATCAACTCGGGTGGTCTGGGGACCATGGGCTTCGGGTTGCCGGCGGCCATGGGCGTCAAGCTCGCCCATCCCGAGGCGGAGGTGGCGTGCATCTCCGGCGAGGCCTCCATCCTGATGTGCATCCAGGAGCTCGCCACCTGCAAGCACTTCGGCCTGCCGATCAAGGTGCTGTTGCTGAACAACGGCTACATGGGGATGGTGCGCCAGTGGCAGGAGTTCTTTTACGAGAGCCGCTATGCCCATTCTTACGTGGACGCGCTGCCGGATTTCGTCAAATTGGCAGAGAGCTTCGGGCACGTGGGCATGCAGGTGCAGAGCCCGGGGGACCTCGAGGGGGCGATGAAGGAGGCGTTCGGCATGAAGGACCGTCTGGTGTTCCTCGATGTCATCGTGGATCCGTCGGAGAACGTCTACCCGATGATCGAGGCGGGAAAGGGGCATCACGAGATGCACCTGTCCCCCCACCTGTCCGCTGAACGAGAGCTCGCCTGACTATGAGACACATCATCTCCATCCTGATGGAAAACGAATCCGGCGCCCTATCGCGGGTGGCGGGCCTGTTCTCGGCCCGGGGCTACAACATCGAGTCGCTCACGGTCGCGCCGACCGAGGATGCGACCTTGTCGCGCATGACCCTCGTGACCCGCGGCAGCGAAGAGGTGATCGAGCAGATCACCAAGCAGCTGAACAAGCTGATCGACGTGGTGAAGCTGGTCGATCTGTCCGAGGGTGCGCACATCGAGCGCGAGCTGATGCTGATCAAGGTCAGGGCCGAGAAAGAAGGCCGGGCCGAGATCCAGCGGTTGGTCGACATCTTCCGGGGCCGGGTGATCGACGTTACCGACACCAGCTTCATCGTCGAGATGACCGGTGACGGCGACAAGCTCGATGCCTTCATCCGTGCGGTGCACAGGGACCACATCGTCGAAGTGGTCCGCTCGGGGCCGTCCGGCATCGCCCGGGGGGCCAAGGGGCTGACCCTTTAGAGCGGAGTAGGCTTCCCATCGCGTTGGAGGCCAGTTCTGCCACGGTCCTCCCCCTGCACAACGTCCCGCATTGAACAACTTCTTAATAAGGACAATCCATGGCCATCACCGTTTATTACGACAAAGACTGCGATCTCTCGCTGATTCAGGGCAAGAAGGTCACCATCGTGGGGTACGGCTCCCAGGGTCATGCCCACGCCAACAATCTGAAGGATTCCGGCGTGGATGTGACTGTCGGTCTGCGCCCGGGGTCGGCCTCCGCGGTCAAGGCCGAGCATGCCGGGGTGCGGGTCAAGCCCATAGAGGAGGCGGTGAAGGGGGCCGACGTAGTCATGGTGCTGGCCCCCGATGAGCACCAGGCGCGCCTCTACCGAGAGGTGATCGAGAACAACCTGAAAAAGGGGGCTGCGCTCGCCTTCGCCCATGGCTTCAACATCCATTTCGAGCAGATCGTGCCGCGCGAGGACCTGGACGTGATCATGATCGCTCCCAAGGGGCCGGGGCACCTGGTGCGCTCCACCTATACCCAGGGTGGCGGCGTGCCGTCGCTGATCGCGGTCTACCAGGACGCCAGCGGTACCGCGAAGGAGACCGCCCTGTCCTACGCATCGGCGAATGGTGGCGGGCGGGCCGGGATCATCGAGACCAATTTCCGCGAGGAGACCGAGACTGATCTCTTCGGCGAGCAGGCGGTGCTCTGCGGTGGGGCCACGGCTCTGGTGCAGGCCGGATTCGAGACCCTGGTCGAGGCCGGCTATGCCCCTGAGATGGCCTACTTCGAGTGTCTGCACGAGCTCAAGCTGATCGTCGACCTGATGTACGAGGGCGGCATCGCGAACATGCGCTACTCCATCTCCAACACCGCCGAGTACGGGGACTTCACGCGCGGTCCGCGCATCGTCAACGCCCAGACCAAGGACGAGATGCGCCGTATCTTGACCGAGATCCAGACCGGGGAATTCGCCAAGGAGTTCATCCTGGAGAACCAGGCGGGGGCGGCCAAGCTCAAGGCAATGCGCCGTATCGGTCGGGCCCATCAGATCGAGGTGGTCGGCGAGCGCCTGCGCGACATGATGCCCTGGATAAAGGCCAACAAGATCGTCGACAAGAGCCGTAACTGAGGGGCGGCTCCCCTCGGCCGATGGCCCGGATTCGGTCGGCGCCGCTGTCCGGGGACCCTGGGCATCGGGGATGATCTGTTTAGACGCACTGCGCGGGCGGCGCTCCGACTGAGGGCCGCCCGCTATACTTGGCGCCTAGCGACGGAGAGATGGAACCTGTCATGCAGGAATTGCCGGCGAAGGTATCCAGGCGCAGGGGCATCTACCTGCTGCCCAATCTGTTTACCACCGCCTGCCTGTTCGGTGGCTTCTACGCGATCCTTGCGGCCATGGGGGGCCGCTACCAAGCGGCGGCGATCGCCATTTTTCTGGCCATGCTGATGGACGGCCTGGACGGCCGGGTCGCGCGGCTGACCCAGACCCAGAGCGCCTTCGGCGCCGAGTACGACAGTCTTTCCGACATGGTCGCCTTTGGCCTGGCCCCGTCTCTCGTGATGTATCTGTGGTCGCTCTCCCATCTGGGCAAGTTCGGTTGGCTTCCTGCTTTCGTCTATACCGCCGGAACCGCGCTGCGTCTGGCGCGTTTTAATACCCAGATCGGATCGGCGGACAAACGCTATTTTCAGGGCCTTCCCAGCCCCTCCGCCGCAGCCATCCTGGCCAGTGCCGTGTGGCTGGGTCATGAGTATGCGCTCGAGGGCGCGGCCATGAGCGTGGTGAGCGCCGTGTTGACGGCGGCCGCGGGCCTGCTGATGGTCAGCAACTTCCGGTTTCACAGTTTCAAGGAGCTGGATCTGCGGGGGAAGGTCCCGTTCGTCGTGCTGGTAGCCATGATGCTCGTGTTCGCCATCGTGCTGGTGCATCCGCCGCTCGTGCTGTTCCTCCTGTTTGTCGCCTATGCGGTCTCCGGGCCCTGGTTCACGCTGGTGCAGCGTCGCAAACGTCGGGCGGGGCGTCGTAAAGGGAGTGCTCCGTCGTGATCGAGGCCCGTCCTGGGCGACGCGTTTGTGCCGGGGTCACGCCGCCCCCGCACCCGCGCCGTGGAGCCGAGCCATGAGTCATGCCGACAGACTGATCGTTTTCGATACCACCCTGCGGGATGGTGAGCAGAGCCCGGGTGCCTCCATGACCCGGGACGAGAAGGCGCGCATTGCCCATGCCTTGGAGCGCATGGGCGTGGACGTGATCGAGGCCGGTTTCCCGATCGCGAGCCCCGGGGATTTCGAGGCCGTGCAGGCGGTGGCCCGGGCCGTGAAGGACTGCCGGGTCTGCGCTCTGGCCCGGGCGCTCGATCGCGACATCGACCAGGCTGGTGAGGCGCTCGCCTCCGCGGCCGGGCCCCGCATACACACCTTCATCGCGACCTCCCCGATCCACATGGAGCGTAAGCTGCGGATGAGCCCCGACCAGGTCGTCGAGCAGGCGGTCGGAGCCGTTACCCGGGCGCGCCGATACACCGATGACGTGGAGTTCTCGGCCGAGGACGCGGGCCGCTCCGACACGGCGTTTCTCTGCCGCATCTTCGAGGCCGTGATCGGCGCCGGCGCGACCACGATCAATATCCCGGACACCGTGGGATACAACGTGCCCCAGCAGTTCGGGGAGCTGGTGCGTCGAGTCATCGAGGGCACCCCCAATTCCGACCAAGCGGTCTTCTCGGTGCACTGTCACAATGACCTGGGGCTTGCTGTGGCCAACTCGCTGGCCGCGGTGCTGAATGGGGCACGCCAGGTCGAATGCACGATCAACGGTCTGGGCGAGCGCGCCGGCAACGCCGCGCTGGAGGAGGTGGTCATGACGGTACGCACCCGCGGAGACGTCTTCCACTGCCGTGTGGATCATATCGATACCACGCAGATCGTTCCCGCCTCGCGTTTGGTGGCAGGGATCACCGGGTTTACGGTGCAGCCGAACAAGGCCATCGTGGGGGCCAACGCCTTTGCCCATGAGTCGGGCATCCATCAGGATGGGGTGCTCAAGAGCCGCGAGACCTACGAGATCATGCGCGCCGAGGATGTCGGCTGGGCCGCCAACCGCATGGTGCTCGGCAAGCATTCCGGCCGGAACGCATTTCGCACGCGGCTGGCGGACATGGGGATCGATTTCGACACCGAGGAGGCGCTGAACGATGCCTTCGCCCGGTTCAAGGAACTGGCGGACAAGAAGCACGAGGTCTACGAGGAGGACCTCCAGGCGCTGGTGACCGAGGCCGGGCTTGACGCCGCGAACGAGCGCGTCAAGCTGGTAGCGCTCAGGGTCTGCTCGGAGACTGGCGAGACGCCCGAAGCCAGCGTCGCGGTCACGGTAGACGGCGAGGAGCGTCGGTCCCACGCCCAGGGCGGCGGCCCGGTGGACGCCGCATTTCGCGCCATCGATGCGGTGCTCGAAAGCGGCACCGTGCTGCAGCTCTATTCGGTGAGCAACATTACCAGCGGGACCGACGCCCAGGGCGAGGTCACCGTCCGCCTGGAGAAGGCCGGGCGGATCGTCAACGGCCAGGGCGCGGATACCGATATCGTCATCGCCTCGGCCAAGGCCTATATCAACGCGCTGAACAAGATCTTGGCCCCGGTGCAGCGTGCCCATCCCCAGGGCGGGGATGTGTGAAGGGCAGTGGACAGTAGGCAGTAGGCAGTAGGCAGTAGAGGGGGCCCGGCCTCCTGGGCGGGAAACCGGGTAGAATCCGGCCATGGACGAGTCCCGGCGGCGAAGCTATCTGGAAGCGATGGGAGTCGTTCGGTGGGACCGCCGTCCTCGGGTCCATCCAGCCGAATCTCATCCCGATCGCCCCGAGCACGAAGCCCCGGACCGGCATGGCGGTTCGGAGATCCTCCCTTGGGCGCCCGTCCCCGCGGTGTCGGCCGCGCAGGCCGTGATCGCGCCTCTCCGGTCCGAGGTCGGGCTCCTGGATTGGGAAGGACTCGGTGCGCAAGTGGTCGCCTGTCAGCGCTGTCCCGAGCTGGTGGCCAATCGCACTCAGACCGTATTCGGCGTCGGTGACCGCGCGGCGCTCTGGATGGTGATCGGGGAGGCCCCGGGGGCCGACGAGGACCGTCAGGGTGAGCCGTTCGTTGGGCGGGCCGGGCAGCTGCTCAACGCCATGCTACGGGCCGTCGGCCTGGCGCGCGAATCCGTCTACATTGCCAACGTGCTCAAGTGCCGCCCCCCGGGAAACCGCGACCCGCGCCCGGACGAAGCGCAGCGCTGTATACCTTTCCTGAAACGGCAGATCACGCTGGTAGCGCCGCGCATCCTGTTGGTGGTCGGGCGCGTTGCGGCGCAGACCTTGCTTGAGACCGACGCCCCGGTGGGGCGTTTGCGGGGGCGGGTACACCGATTCGGAGAGCAGCGGATCCCGCTCGTGGTGACCTACCATCCGGCCTATCTGCTGCGTTCCCCGGAGCAGAAGGCCAAGGCTTGGCAGGATCTGCTGCTGGCCGTCGAGGCGGCCGATGAGCCCTAGGAAGGCTGGTGAGAAATGCGGGCTAGAACTGAGCGGGGCGTCGAAGCGGCACTGCGTCCTCCGACCGGAATCGGTCCCCGGAAAGGTATACACTCCGAGCATGTTGTCTGAACGGCCCTTATGAGCGCCATCCTGAAGGATCCTCTGCTGCGCCTGCGTCCGATGGACGCGTCGGACGTCGAGGCGGTATTCGCCATCGAGGCGGAGGCCTACGAGTTCCCCTGGAGCCGCGGCATCTTCTTGGACTGCCTGCGCGTGGGCTATTGTTGCTGGATCGGCGCCCTCGGCCGAGAGGTCGTGGGCTATGGCGTCATGTCCGTTGCTGTGGGGGAGTCGCACATCCTGAACCTCTGCGTACGTCCGGATCTGCAGCGCCAGGGTCTGGGCCGCACGCTCCTGGAGCGGCTGCTCGGCATCGCAAGGGGGCACCATGCCGACACTGCCTTTCTCGAGGTGCGACCGTCCAACGGTGCGGCGATCCGCCTGTATCTCGCTATGGGGTTCAATCAGGTCGGTGTTCGCCGTGCCTATTACCCGGCGCGCGGCGGCCGGGAAGACGCGCTGATCCTGGCCCGCAGCCTGTAGCCCTGGCACCTGCTCCGCTCGGGGCTCCAACTGGGGACTTGCGGTATCATTAGCCGATTTCCCGGTCGTACCGATTCATGTCCAAGATCGTCTCCGAGCTCAGCCGCCGACGCACCTTCGCGATCATCTCCCACCCGGACGCGGGCAAGACCACCCTCACCGAGAAGCTCCTGCTCTTCGGAGGGGCCATACAGCTGGCCGGCACCGTGAAGGGCCGCAAGGCCGCCCGACATGCCACGTCCGACTGGATGGAGCTGGAGAAGCAGCGCGGCATCTCCATCACCACGGCGGTGATGCAGTTCCCCTACGACGACAGGGTCGTGAACCTGCTCGACACGCCGGGTCACGAAGATTTTTCGGAAGACACCTACCGCACCCTGACGGCGGTGGATTCGGCCCTGATGGTGATCGACGTCGCCAAGGGGGTGGAAGAGCGCACCATCAAGCTGATGGAGGTCTGCCGGTTGCGCGATACGCCTATCCTTACCTTCGTCAACAAGCTCGACCGCGAGGGCCGCGACCCGATGGAGGTCCTCGACGAGGTGGAGCGCGTCCTCAAGATACGTTGTGCCCCCGTGACCTGGCCGATCGGCATGGGCAAGCGGTTCAAGGGCGTCTTGGACCTGCGCACCGCGACCACCCATCTGTTCAGCGCCCAGCATGGCGGCAGGGTCCAGATTGGCGAGGTGGTGCAGGGGCTGAACAATCCTCGTCTGGATGAGGTCCTCGGCGATCAGGCCGATGAGCTGCGCGCCGAGGCGGACCTGGTGCGCGGCGCCAGTCACGAGCTGGATCGCGAGGCCTACCGCCGAGGGGAGCAGACCCCGGTCTTCTTCGGCTCTGCAATCAACAATTTCGGGGTCAAGGAGCTCCTCGATGCGTTCGTGGACTACGCTCCGGGACCCCGGGCGCGCGCCACCGCGCAGCGTCTGGTGGAACCGGCCGAGGAGCGCTTCTCGGGTTTCGTGTTCAAGATCCAGGCGAACATGGATCCCCAGCACCGGGACCGCATCGCTTTTCTGCGGGTCTGCTCGGGCAGCTATCGCAAGGGCATGAAGATGCACCACGTGCGCATCGGCAAGACGGTGCAGGTCGCCAACGCCATCACCTTTCAGGCCGATGAGCGCCGTCACGTGGAAGAGGCCTGGCCCGGCGACATCATCGGCCTGCACAACCACGGGACCATCCAGGTCGGCGACACCTTCACGGAGGGCGAGATGCTGAAGTACGAGGGGATCCCCTATTTTGCCCCCGAGCTGTTTCGGCGAGTGGTGTTGAAGGACCCGCTCAAGAGCAAGCAGCTCCAGAAAGGGGTATTGCAGCTGTGCGAGGAAGGGGCTACCCAGGTATTTCGGCCGCTCAAGAACAACGACCTGATCCTGGGTGCCGTCGGCGTGCTGCAGTTCGATGTGGCCGCCCACCGGCTGAAAGGGGAGTACGGCGTGGACGCCGTGGTCGAGCCGGTATCGGTGGCCACGGCCCGCTGGGTCGCCTGCAAGGACGACAAGGAGCTCAAGCGCTTCAGGGAGAAGGCCTATGAGAACCTGGCCGAGGACGGCGACGGCCAGCTCGTCTATCTGGCGCCGACTCGCGTGAATCTCGATCTCACCATCGAGCGTTGGCCGGAGCTCCGATTTCTCGCGACGCGGGAGTTGTGATCCCTTGTCCGAGGCGCGGGCCAGCCTCTGCCCGATCCCGCTATCATCTCTTCGTCGAGCGGATCACTATCTGGAGGAACAATGGACCCGGAAGCGGTCAAGACATTGATAGAGCAGGGGATGCCCGGAGCCCGGGTGCAGGTCAACGGTGATGGACGCCACTTCGAGGCGGTAGTGATCAGCGAGGCGTTCGCCGGCAAGTCCCTGCTGCAGAAGCACCGGCTGGTGATGGCCACGGTGCATGAGCACATTCGCAGCGACGAGCTGCACGCCTTGTCGATCAAGGCGTATACGCCCGAGGAGTGGGAGGCCCGCGCCGGCGGTTGACCGAGCCGGTTGCAAACACCTCTTCGCGCCTCATACTTGAAGTGAGGCCGCAGGCCCGCAGGGTGGTCGCGTTCGGCGCTGCCGGAAGCGCTGCGCGTCGCTAACGTTCAAAGAAATCAGGGGTCCGCCATGTTCCTAAAGCACAGTGCGACCGGCAAGTGCGTCGAGGTCCTGAGCCTCGGCGACCTATTCAACCCGAAGCACGCCCAGCTGGTAGGGCGGTTTCATGCGGGCGAGGAGCTCCAGGATCCGGAGCACTTCGTGAAGGTGGACCTGGAATTTCCCTCCGGGGAGGCGTTGCCGCGCTGCTGGCTTGACGCCCACTACCGCGACCAGACCCTCAAGCGCTGATCCGACCTTCGGGGAATTCACCGAGACCCCTGATGCGGGTGCGTCAGGGGGTGGACAAGCGGGTGAGCATCGCCTGGGCTTCCGAGCGCTCCGAGAAGGGCTTCGGGTTGGCCAGGCTCTGGTGGAGCTCGGCGACCGCCTGATCGCGCAGTCCCTGTTGGGCGAGGAACTGCGCGTGATGAAAGCGCAGGCCCGGGTCGTCCGGTGCCGCCTTCAGCGCCCGGGCGAAGGTCCTGGTTGCCAGCTCGATCTCACCGGCGGACCAGGCCACCACGGCAAGGGTGTCCATGACGTTGGCCGAGTCGGAATTCACCGCATAGGCACGCTGGGCGTAGCCCAGGGCCTCTTTGGGATCGCTCTGACGCATGGCCCAGGCAATGTTGTTGAGCGCATCTACGTTGCGGCTGTCGGTCTTGAGCACCTGGTCATAGATGCCGATAGCCTCCTTCACCCGATTGGTGCCGCGATAGGCGTTGGCCAGCCCGACCAGGGCATGCACGTCCGCGGGGTGTGCGCCGACCCACTGCTTGAGAATACCGGTGGCGTCCTCGCGCTTGTCGATGTCCCAAAGGAACTGCGTCAGCGCGAGCACGCTCGCCGTGTCAGCCCGGCGAGTGAAGGCATCCCGAAATGCCTTCTCCGCGCGGCCATTCTGGCCCATGGCCGCGGCCAGGCGCCCCTCGAGCGTCAGGGCTTCAGGTGTGATGTCCGCGCTGGTCTTTAGCTTCGTCAGCGCCGCGTTGGCCTCGGCAAGCTTTTTCTCATTGAACAGCAGCTGCACCCGGGTCAGCTGGGCGGGGAGGTAGGTCGGATCGTCTGCGAGGGCTTGATCGAGCTCCTTCATGGCTTCGTCCGAATGTCCCAGCCGGGCCTGGGCGAGCGCGCGGAGGTTCGCCAGGGTCGCCCCGTCGCGCCCCGAGCCGGTCAGCGGTGACAGGGTGATGAGCGCGCCGCGGGGATCGTTGACCTGGAGCTCGACTCGCCCGAACAGCATGAGCCAACGGGGATCGGTGTCGAAGCGCTCCCGCGCACTGCTCATGCTCAGGCGGGCCAGGTCGGCGTCGCCATGATCGAGGTAGTATTGGGCCAGGGCGAGCCGGGCCTCCAGGACGTCCGGATGCGCCCGCACCGCCTGGCGCAACGCCTCCACGGCGGCCTGTTTGTTGCCGACGGTCTCCTCGAGCGCGCCTAGGCGCAGCAGGGTGAGCAGATGGTCGGTATGGTATTGGAGCACCGCACGGTAGTAGCGGCGTGCCGCATCGGGGTCGCCGGCCCTGAGCACGATTTGCGCCAGTTCGTGATTCGCGAAGGGGTCGCCCGGGCGTAGGCCCGCGGCGCGCTCAAAGGCTTTTCGGGCCGCGTCCGTCTTGCCTTGCGCGGCCAGGACGCTGCCCAGCATGTTCTGTGCGGTGGCCGATCCGGGTGACTCACGCTGGAGCCGAGTGGCCACTTCCCAGGCCTTGTCGGTCTTCCCGGCGTCCAGGTAGAGCCGAGTCAGCAGCATGTAAGGCTTCTCGTTCTTCGGGTCGAGGGAGATGGCCTGCTCCAGCGCCTCGGCCGCGTTGGAGAAGTGACCGGCGATGTACTGACCGGTTCCGAGGCGCATCTGGGCATCCGAGGACTTCGGCTTGAGGTCCACCACGCGCTGCAGTGCAGCCAAGGCCTCTTCGCGCTTGCCGGCACGCAGGAGCGCGGTCGCCAACAGGGTCAGCGCGCCGGTGTCGTCAGGCGTCGATTTGAGGAGAGGGCGGAGGCGCCGCTCGGCGGCTGCGTAATCACCCTTACGGATGGCCAGGATCGCCAGTATCTTCCGCGTAGCCGCCGAGTCGGGCTGCTGGGCCAGATACGAGAGCAGATAGGTGGTCGCCGAGCTGTCGTTGCCGAGTAGAAACTGGGTGACGCCGAGGAAGAACAGAGTTGGGCCGTGGTCGGGGCGATATTCGATCGAGCGGGCGAGGGCGTCACGGGCCGTGGGGAAGTCCTCCTTGGCGAAGGCAAGCCGGCCCTTGAGGAAGTCGATGTCTTCTTCGTGGGGAAAGCGCTTCTCCAGCTCCGATATGTCCGCCTGTGCGCCTTCGTAGGCCTTCTTGTCGATCCTGACCAGACAGCGTTTGACCAGATCCCGGGCATTGTTGATCTGGGTGTTGACGGCCTTGGTGAACGCCGCCTCCGCGGCGGCCGGGTCTGCCTTCTTGACGGCGATGTCCCCGAGCAAGCTCCAGGCGGGTCCGTAGCTGGCGTCGACGCCGAGGGCGCGCTGCGCCAGTGCTTTGGCTCCGTCCAGATCATCGGCGACCGCGGCCAGCCGGCCTTTCACGGTCAGGGCATAAGCAGAGTCCGGTACCGCCTTCAGGGCTTCGCCGACCGACCATTGGGCCTCCGTCAGGTGATTCAGTCCCAGCTGCGCCAGGGCCTCCGTGGCGAGTAGGCTTGCCTTGGACGAGGCCGGAAGCGGGTTCTGGACCTGCGTGTTCAGGACATCGGCAAATCGTTCCCGGTCGAGCAGTCCCTCGGCGAGCTTGACGACCTCTGCGAACCGGCTCTGATTGAGCAGCGCCTGCGCCAGATAGGGTGCGACGGCGTCGTCGGAGAGACCGAGCTGGGACGCCTTTCGGAGCTCGATCTCCGCACCGGGAAAGAGGCCCGACTCCAGGTAAAAGCGGCCGAGCAGCAGGCGTGCCTCGGCGTTGGACGGGTTCTGCTGGAGGGCGTTCTTCAGCTCGACCGCCGATTGGTGATACTGGTGCTGCCCGAAGTACGTCTGGGCCTTGGTCAGGTGCTCGAGGTCGCTACCCGCGTTCCTCCCGCATCCACAAGGGACCAGGCTCAGGGTGATCAGCAGCCCGATGATGCGGCGGGTCATGGAGTGGCTCCGAGCAAGCGCTGTCGCACGCTGGGAGGGTCCTATGGTATCCGGGATTCGGCAAGGCGGGCAGCAACAAGGCGGCTCGCGCCGCCTTTAGTCGGGCGTTCAGGAGGCAGCTCAGCCCTGGCGGGTCTTGCGCCGCACCGCGCCGATACCGAACAGCCCGATCCCGAGTAGGGCGAGCGTCGCCGGCACGGGTGTTGTCTCCTGCGGCGGGTTCAACGTGGTGGCTTCGAGGAGACTGAAACCGGCGTCCCAACCGTTCGTGGCGCTCGTCAGGGTCAGACGAATCCGGTCTAGGGAGCTGAAGTACGCCGGATTCGTGTTTACGAAGTTGCCGAAATCGAAGTAATAGTCCCCGACGGCGGTGAGCGCGAGCTGCTGGCTCATCAGGTTGTTATTAGTGTCCCAGATCTCGAGTAGCGCGTTCACCGAGCCCACACTGGTACTGGTAAGCCCCAGGTGCAGGGTATCGTTGATCCCTCCACCGGTCAGGTCAACGCCGCCCGGACCTAGGCCGGGGCTGCCCTGCCCATCCCAGGTGACGGCCAGCTTGGCGTTTTGCAGGCTGGTGTCAGAGACCGAGAGTGTCCCGCTGCCAACGTCCGCGCTGATCAAAGATGTGGTGGCGCTCGGCGTGAGAGCCGTCAGCTGCATGTCCCGGGACTGCCCGAGGATGGACGTGGAGCTGGCGGGACCGACTTCACTGGACTGCGAAGCGTTGGCGAGCCAAGTCGACCCAGGAACCGAGGCGATGTAGAAGAACGTCAATGGTTGAGCTTGATTGAAGGTGTCGATGACGACATCGCTTGGCCCGCCCAAGCCCCGCCCGTGCCGAGCAGCAGGGCCGTAGCGAGCAGGTGCCTCGTCACCTTGAACATTTGGGTTGCGCTCCGGCTTCTTTGCTCAACGATGGGGCAAAATTTGTGCCCTTGATTCCCTTCGCGTTGCCAATCAACCACTTGGCTCCGGCGGCGCCCCGCTGGTCACCGGCCGCTCCGCGCCAGTGTAAAGATCCTTGACGCGCCCACTTAACCGCTTTCAGCAGCGCAATTTCGAGAGAGCCTAGGGGTTGTTGACATTTGTCTGAGCGAGGGCGATTGCGAGCGATTTTTCGTGCTGACAAGGCGCGGTGAGGAGGAATAGTGGATCTATTGCGACGAGCCGCAACACAGTCAGCGCGGGAAAGGGCCGTAATCGGACCGCGAACGGCAATTGTCAACAGCCCCTAGCAGAAAGCAGCACAAAGGTCACTCGGGACGGCCTGTGGAGTCGGCGTCACACGAACGCCGGCGGATGTTGCAAGGGCTTGGGCGACGGGAGCTGGTGGCGCCGCTTGGCGCCGGACCGATCCGCTCGCGTGGCGGCGCGGTATTGCTGCCCGTACTGAACCCGGCCGGGCGACTCTTTCCGTCGCGGCTCCGTGGCTAGGGCGGGCTCAGTCTGGCCAGCAGCGCCTCGGCATCGGCTCGTTCGGCGAAACGCGTTTCGTCGCCGAGTGCGCTCCGAAGCTGCCCGATCGCTTGCGCACGCATACCTCGCTCCGCGAGGAACTGCGCATAGTGAAAGTGCCGGGACGGCTGATCCGGCGTCGCGGTAACCGCCTTCTGAAATGTTTCGGACGCCAGGTCCGACTGCCCGGCCGCCCAGGCTGCCATCGCCAGCGTGTCGAGAACGTCCGGCGAAGTCGGAGCCAGCTCGGCGGCACGCCGTGCGAGGGCCAGCGCCTGTTGCGGGGTGTCGCGGCGCGTGAGCCAGGAAGCGTTGTTCAATGCCTCCACGTTTCGGGGGTCGACCGCTAAGATGCGCTGATAGGCCTCCAGGGCGTCGGCGTCGCGATGTCCCGAAAGGCGGGCGCCCGCCAGGCCGGACCAGGCGCGGAGGTCACGGGGGTGCTCGCGGGTCCAGGATTCGAGCAGCGCCAAGGTTTCGGCGCTTTTTCCCGCGTTCCAGAGCTGCAACGCGAGCGCGAGTACCGTGTCCGTGGTCGGGCTTCGACGAAAGGCCGAGCGGGCCGCGCCTACGGCTGGCGTATCCGATTCGGTCGTTTTCGTCGGCCCTGATTGGATCGCTGTCGTCTGAGCCCGGGTTTGGGCAGTACCGGCTGCTTCGGCGGGCTTGGGACTCGCGCTCGGCGCCGCGAGAGGCGAGCCAGCCTCCGCGAGCTGGGTTTCGGCGGCCTTGGTCAGCGGATCATCAGGCTCGATCCTGCGCGCCTCGGCGGCCTCCTTCCGGGCACCGGCCAAGTCCCCCTGGCGAATCCGGGCCGATGCGAGCAGGGCGTGCGGTACACCCCATGAGGGATGAGTTTGTGCCAGACCCGACAGCGTCATGACGGCCCCACTGACATCGCCGAGCTTCAGCTGGGTCTGGCCGAGAAGCAGCTGCCAGCCAGGGTCTTTCTCGAACCTGGCCCGAGCGCCGCTCAGGGTAATCTGAGCCATCTGGGGCTTGTCGGTGGTCAAATAGTAACGGGCGAGCGCCAACACGGGCGGAGCCTCGTCGGGGTGGGCCCTGTTGGCGCGCTGCAACGTTTCGAGCACCGCATGCGTATCCCCCCGGGACTCCTCGAGCTTCGCGAGAAGCAGCAAGGTGCCGAGGTCGTCCGGGTGTTTTGCGAGCACTGCCGTGTAGTCCTGCCTGGCCTTTGCCTCGTCGCCTCGTTTGAGCGCCAGCGATGCCAGGGAGTCCAGCGCGAAGGGGTCCCCGGGCTTCAGCGCGGCCGCCTGCTTGAAGGACTCGGCGGCTCGCGCTGCGTCACCCTGAGCGAGGTAGGCACTGCCGCTCATGTTCAGGGCCGTCGCGGAGCTCGGGCGTTTGGCGTGGAGCCGGCTCGCCGCTTCCAGTGCCTTGGCGGGCTCGTTGCGGGCGAGGGCCATGCGTGCGAGGAGCATGTATGGCCTTTCGTCGGTCGGCGCGAGGCGGATTGCCTCTTCGAGGGTCTGCTCGGCCTGCGCCGTCCGGCCCAGGACCAGCTGCACGCCCCCGAGCTCGAGGTGGGCCGGGGCGGAGCGCGGCTCCAGCTCCGCGAGGCGCTCGAGATAGCCGAGCGCCTGATCCAGCTTCTGCTCGCGCACCAGGGCGAAGGCCAGCAGGGCCAGGGCCGTCCGGTCCGCCGGGTCCCGCTCGATGACCGGCGACAGCAGGCTCTCGGCGTCGGCGTAGTCTTTCTCCCGTATATGGACCTGCGCCAACAGCTCGCGGGCCGGCGCGGAGTCGGGGGCCTGCTTCAGGTAGAGCTGCAAGCGATTGCCCGCCTCCTCGAGATTGCCGAGCGCCAGCTGCGCCGCTGCCAGATAGAACAGGGTCGAGCCGTTGCGCGGGCGAAGCGCAAGATCCCTGCTCAGTGCGTCGCGTGCCTCCGCGAACTTACCCTTGGCGAGGGCCAGGCGCCCCGTGAGAAAGGCGACGTCCGGGTGGCCGGGGAACTGCTTGGCGAGCCGAGCCATGTCCTTGGCGGCGTCCTCCAGCTTTCCCTCGTCGATCCGGACCAGGGCGCGTTTGACCAGATCTCTCGGGCTGAATGGACGGTACTCGATCGCCTTGCCGAAGGCCGCTGCGGCCTCCGGCAGGTGACCCCGATTGCGCTCCAGGTCGCCCAGTAGGCTCCACGCATCGGGATCCTTGGGATCGGCCTGCTGGGCCCGGGTGATCCAGAAGCGCGCCCGATCAAATTTGCCTTGGATGGCGGCGAATCGGGCCTTCACGGTCATGGCGGAGGCACAGCGAGGATCGATCTCCAGGGCCTCAGTCGCTGCCTGGTCGGCCTTCTCGGGCTGTTTGAGGCCAAGATGGGCGAGCGCCTGGACCGCCAGCACCTCGGCACGGGCGCGTGCCGAGAGGGAGGCGAGAGGCTCACCTTTGAGCACGTCGGAGAATCGGTGCTGCTCCAGGACCGCGCGCGCGATCAGTGGCTCGGTATCGTCGAGCGGGCTGCCGTCGGCCTGGGCGCGAAGCAGCTCCTTCTCGGCACGCGCCGGAGCCCCGGAGTACAGGTAGAGCCGGCCGAGCAGGACCCTGGCCTGAAGGTTCTCGGGGCTCGCATCGAGCGTGTCTCTCAGCTCGACGTAAGCGGCCCGGAGGTTGCCCGCCGCGTAGTGTTTCTGGGCCTGCGCGAAGGCGTCGCCGCCCGGGGTGTGGCTGCTGCATGCCGCGAGGAGAAGGGCTGCCGCCCAAGCGGTGGTGGTTCGGCTAAGTCCCTTTATCAAGGTGCTCCTCATCGACTCAAGTTGCGTGCGGGTGGGGTATGGGCTCGATGCGATTGCGGCGCCGGGAGTCCAGTGTAGCGGCCGGGATCGCGGGAGCAAAGGGCTTAGAGGCGTAACGACCGGCCAGTCATACTAGATAGTGTCTGAGCGGCATCCATTTTGAGCTGAGTTTTCATGGACTTGCCGCTACACGTAGAATCGAGTTTTTGAAATGGACCATCAAAGGTCTCACGGGGGATGTGTAACTTCTCAATAAGTCACGGCCTAGCAGACACAGCGGCTGCCCGGTCGCGAATGATATCGGCTAATGGAGGAATTGAGCCGCATCGTTCGATCCGATCGGCAAGATAGTCCCAAAACGACACGCCGAGCTTGCGGCAGGTTTTGTTGAGGCTGGCCAGGCTGTCTCGACAGCGCTTTCCCAGATCACTGCGCGTTCCACCGCTGATCTTGCGCCATTTGACGTACACCCGAATATCGCCCTCGCTGTTGTTGGTATGCAGCGGGATGTCCGGGCGGCTCAGCACCAGCAGCAGCTTGGCCCTGTGCCCATGCAACCGCTTGAGCGTCTGGTTGAGCGTCTCAAAGGACGTGCGCTGCGTGAAGAGGGCGTCGAAGCGTGCCTCCAGGTCGGGCACCAACGCCGGATCGGGATGGCGCCGATAGGCCTTGAGATCGGCATACAGCGTCCAGATCTGGTCTCGGACCCGCTCCTGGTCCAGGCGATGGGTGTCGTTGAGTGGGATCAGCTTGTGCACGAGGCGCTCGGCGTGCACCCAGCACAAGGCGTGCAGCAGGATGGCAAACTGACCGGCCCCATCGCTGAGGATCACCAGCTCGAGCGAGAAGCCCTTTTCGATCAGCCCACCCAGCAAGGCCCCTTCGGTGGCGATGCGCCGATGGCGCTCGCTGTCGATTCCCAACGCGTCGAGGTGCTGGCTCCAGCTCTCGGCCCCGGTGATCGGCCCGCTCGTATCGCTGAGCAATCGACGCCGCGGTTGTTGGGGCAATCCTTCCTCAGTGAGGTACTCCAAGGCGTGCTCATTGAGATGGTAGGTGATGTCCCCGGCGTGCAGCAGCTGCAGAAAGTTGATGCGGCTCTTGCTGTAGGTGCTCGAAAACCACGCAAACCAGTCGTTGCCGATCTGCGTGACGTAGCCGTTCTTGCCCCGATGGCGTGCGCCGGAGTCGTCCACGCTGATGAAGGGGCTGACTTGCAGACCGGTTACCAGCAACTGGTCCTTCTCGGCGAAAAACACCTCGTTACGCTCGCTCAGCAGGGCATCGATCTGCCCCGCGGAAATGTCGATGCCAAACTCATTGAGCTGCTCACGCAGCAGCGGCTGGGTGACCTGGCAGTGGTGGTGTTGATAGAGCACGTAGCGGCGTAGCGACGCGCCGAAGTGTTTGCCATTGAGGCACGCCGGAAGCTCTCCGCTCAGCCACTTCCCGTCCGGCGTCTGCCAGACCTCCAGGCGATAGCGGGTATTGTGAGCCTCAATCCTCAGGTCCTGGACGACAAAATCTCGATATCCCTTGAAGCGCGACCCGCCCGGGGGCTCGATCGAGGGTCTGAGCTCCACCGTCTCATGAATCTCCAATTGCTGGGTCTTGCGGCGCTTGGCCGAGCCGGGGCGCTTGCGCTCTTTCGGCTCACCTTGCCGATCGCCCTGGCTCTTGTCGTCACCATGCGCTTCCTCACCGGATTCTGGATCGGTCCCTTTCTCCATTCCGCTCGCCTTGAACTTCGGCTTCGCCTTCTGCCCCTTGAGCACGGCCACTTCATCACGCAACTGCTGCACCAACTCGGCCTGCCTGAGGTTCTCCTGCACAAGACGCTCGATCTGCGCCAACAACTGCTCCACCAACTCGCTACGCTGAGCATCCGGGATATTTGGCAGTTGATGATCGCTCGGCATTTCATGCCACCCTCAAAGCGCTCGGAGTCCTCTCTCAGAACATTAACTCATGTCGATAGCTGATTGATATAGTTGCCGTTGGTTATTGAGAAGTTACGGGGATGTATCTTAACGTATTGATTATGCTGGTATTTTATTGTATCGTAGCGTTTGTTCCCGAGAGCCGATTCCCGAATAATTGCAGGAACTCGCTCTATGCGCCACACACAATGCCCACAGCTGGTGCTGGGCCAGACCCCCTTCGAAGACATCGAGATCGAGTGGGACTCGCGCGACGATATTCCAAAGATTCTCGCGGGGCTCAAGCATGTGCAGCAAGATGAGGAGCGTCGCGAAGCCATCCTGTGGCTGATCGCCCGCGACTTCGCCCAGACCGCAGCACTGGATAACGGGGCACCGGGCCATGGACCTGTGGCAGGTGTTCGTGCTCGGGGCGTTTCGTCTGGGTCTGCACTGCGACTATGATCGCCTGAGCGAGTTGGCCAATCATCACGATACACTGCGCCAGATGCTGGGCCACGGGCCTTTCGATAGCGACCAGCGCTACCGGGTGCGCACCCTCGGGGAGAACCTCTCGCGGCTCCAGCCCGATACGCTGCAAATGATCAACTGGGTGATCGTCGGTGCCGCCCACGAGCAGCTGGGTGTCGGCGAAGAGACGCTCTTGCATGGACGTTGCGACTCGGCGGTGGTCAAGACCGACGTGCACTATCCGACCGATGCCAACCTGCTGGTCGATGCGATCCGCAAGATCCTGTACATCGGCGGGCGCGCCGCCGCTGAGCATCCGGCGCTCACGGGCTGGCGCGAGCACCACGCCAACTTCCTCAAGTTCAGACGCCTCTACCATCATGCGATCAAGCTCAAGCGATCGAGCTCGAGCGATGGGGCCAAGAAGCAGGCCAAGGAGCAAGCGATTAGCGAGGCCTATCTGAGCCTGCTCACCTTGGCCGAGCAGCATATCGGCCTGGCTGAGGCCTCGCTGGAGGCCATCGGGGCGTACGATCTGATCGCGGCGCACCAGATCGAGTTCTTCGTCGAGCATGCCAAGCGCCAGGTCGAGCAGATCCGTGCGCGCGTGATCCGCGGTGAGACCGTCCCCCACCACGAGAAGGTCTTCTCATTGTTCGAGCCGCACACCGAATGGATCGTCAAGGGCAAAGCCGGTGTGCCGGTGGAGCTGGGTGTGCGCACCGCCATTGTGGAAGATCAGTTCGGGTGTATCCTCAACTATCAGGTCATGCATGGGCTGACCGATGAGAAGATCACCGTCGAGCTCACCGAGCAGACCCGGGTCCTGTTTGCGAACCTGCGCACCCTCAGCTTCGACAAAGGTTTCTACAGCCCCGACAACCGCGACCGGCTCGATAAGCTGCTCGATCACGTCACCCTGCCGAAAAAGGGGCGGCTGAGTCAGGCCGACCAGGAGCGCGAGTCCAGTGAAGCGTTCGTCAACGCCCGCCAACAGCATCCGGCGGTCGAGTCGGCGATTCACGCCTTGCAAGTGCACGGCCTGGATCGCTGCCGCGACCGTGGCATTGAAGGATTCGACCGCTACATCGCCTGGGGTGTGGTCGGGTTCAACCTGCACAAGCTCGGTGCCATGGTCTTGGAGCGTGAGCGGCGCAAGCAGCAGCGAGCGCGTTCGCTCGCCGCCTGAGCCCCAGAACGCGCCTGTCAGATCGATGGCCAAGGGGAGCGTTTGGCGGGCGTTACGGAAGACTGGATATATATACAGTGACTGCGCCGCCGCATCCCTCCTCAATACCCCTTCTTCTGCTCTGTCGCGCGGAGATGCAGCTCTATACCCATTGCGCTCCGATGGGATTGCTTCAGGATTACGGGGTTTCCGCGCGGACACTAGATAGCTGCGCGGCCCAAGCCGCCGGCTCGTGTGGGCGCAGAAAGGAAAACGGCGACCGAGGCCGCCGTTTGGGTGTCCGAGTCGCGTGATGGTCAGCTATGCAGACGCTTCCGCACCCAGCCCATGGCCATCAGGCCCAGGCCCATGAGCGCCAGGGGCGCCGGGGCAGGGACGGCATCGATATAGTCCGCCTGGATCCCCCAAGGGTTGAGGCCGGTGGGACTTGAGGGGCCGAAGATGTGGAGCTGAACCGCACCGACGTTCGCAAAATCAGCAAGCCCGAATTGATCGAAGCTGAAGTACTGGAGCCCGGCGCCGGTGAGGCTGTTCGTCGCGGAGTACGCCGTCCCCGAGTTCCAGATGGTGAGCTGCGCCGACGTGCCTAACGGTAAGTTGCCACCGACCAAGCCGATGACAATGCCCACCGTCCCGAGGTCCACCCCTCCGAGACCCGTGTGGCTTAGGCCAGCCGGAGTCGCGCCCACCGGAGTTGAGCCGTCCCACGTGAGGTAAACATCAGTGGTGCCGAAGGTGTTGGCTGCGCGCAGGTATCCAAGGCCAACTTGGTTCACGGAAGCGGTACCTTGGCCTCCGGTGTTTAGCACCGTGACGTCGCGATATCCCCCCAGCGCTCCGCTGGCCTGATACTGGGCATAGCCGGGGGATGCGTTGTAGCCGTTCACTATCGAGTTGTTGGGACCCCCGACGTTCTGTGTCCCGCCGACAATTGCCCCTGTCTGGTCAAAGTTGTCGATCGCCTGGAACACGTCGCCCGGATAGACACCGGCACTCGCGACCGAGGCGGCCATCAGCGCCGCTACTGCGACGATCCCCTGAGTCAGTTTGCGCATCTCGATCCCTTTTCCTTCGCGTGGGTTCTGTAGTAGGTTGAGCTAGCACTTTCCGAGCCAACCAGAAAACTTCGTGTGTTGACAGGGACTTGCAGCAGGGCCGCTGAATGTTCTCACGGAAAAGTGTGATGCAGTGTAAAAAATTCTGACACCGCGCCCCGGCCGATGTGTCTCCAGCCGATGCGCTTGCCGGACCCGCGGGGACGGACAATTCAGCGTGCTGCCTGGATATCCACGACGCATCGCCCGTGCACCCGCCCCGCGAGCAGTTGCTCGAAAACCCCTGTCAACCCGTCCAGCCCCAGCCGATGGGTGGCCAACGACTCCCAATCGCTGCCAGCGTTTCTGGCGGTCAGCAAGGGCCAGACCTGGGCGCGGATGTCCTGAGGACACTCCTGCGAGTTGATCCCTAGCAGGCTCACCCCGCGGATGATGAAAGGCATCACGGTGGTGTGCAGGTCGGTCCCCGCCGCCAGGCCGATGGCGGCGATGTTGCCCCAGGGTCGCACCGAGCGGGTCAACCCGGCAAGCACCGGCCCGCCGACGGTGTCTACGGCGCCGCCCCAGACCCCCTTCTCCAGCGGCCGCTCGCCGAGCTCCAGCTGGTCCCGGGCCAGGACCCGCGTCGCGCCCAGGCCCTTGAGCCACTCGTGACACTCGGGCTTCCCCGATACGGCGACCACCTCGTAGCCGTAAGTGTAAAAAATTCTGACAGCGATGCTCCCGACACCTCCGCTGGCGCCGCTCACCAGGATCGGCCCCATCCCCGGAGACTGGCCGTTACGCTCCATGCGGAACAGGGCTAGGGCGGCGGTAAAGCCGGCGGTGCCCAGGGCCATGGCCTGAAAGAGCGTCAGGCCCTCGGGCAGGGGTGTCACCCAGTCCGCGGGCACACGCAGCCATTGCGCGTAGCCACCGTCGTGATACACGCCCAGCCCATGGCCGGTGACGATCACCGGGTCGCCTGGACCGAAGCGCGGGTCTATGGACTGCGCCACCTCGCCCGCGGCGTCCACGCCCCCGACCAGGGGAAACCGGCGCAGGATCTTGCCCCGCCCGGTGCCCGCCAGGGCATCCTTGTAGTTGACGCTGGAGTAGCGCACGCGAATCAGCACCTCGCCTTCGCTGGCCGCGAGATCGGCGAGGCCGAGGGTCTCCACGCCGGCGCGGTAGCCCCGCTCGTCGTCGTGGATACGGAAGGCGCGAAACGAGGACACCGCGCGGCTCATTCCGCGGTGACGGGGATGCCGGCGATACGGTTGCGCCACTCCCTGGGGCCGCTCTCGTGGATCGATGCCCCGCGGCTGTCCACGGCCACGGTCACGGGCATGTCCACGACCTCGAATTCGTAGATCGCCTCCATGCCCAGCTCGTCGAAGGCCAGGACCCGGGCGGACCGAATCGCCTGGGCCACCAGGTAGGCGGCGCCCCCAACCGCCACCAGGTAGACCGCCGCGTGGCGCCGGATAGTCTCGATGGCCACGGGGCCCCGCTCGGCCTTGCCGATCATGCCGATCAGACCGGTCCGGGCGAGCATCATGTCCGTGAAGCGGTCCATCCGGGTGGCGGTGGTCGGGCCGGCGGGGCCGACCACCTCGTCGCGGACCGGATCGACGGGGCCGACGTAGTAGATGAACCGGCCGTTGAAGTCGACCCCTTCGGGCAGCGCCTCCCCGCGACCGATCAGGTCCGCGATGCGCTTGTGCGCGGCGTCCCGGCCCGTCAGCAGCCGGCCCGAGAGCAGCAGACGCTCGCCGGGGCGCCAGGTAGCGATCTCCTCGCGCGTCACCCGGTCGAGGTTCACCTGTCGGGCATCGGCGCTCGCCTCCCAGGTCACCGCCGGCCAGTCCTGCAGCCGCGGCGGGGCGATCACCGCGGGACCGCTGCCGTCCAGGGTGAGCTCGACGTGGCGGGTCGCGGCGCAGTTCGGGATCAGCCCCACGGGGAGCGAGGCTGCGTGGGTCGGGTAGTCCTTGATCTTGACGTCCACGACAGTGGTTAGGCCCCCGAGTCCCTGGGCGCCTATGCCCAGGGCGTTGACCCGGTCGAAGATCTCCAGGCGCAGCTCCTCCAGATAGGAGGCCGGCCCCCGGGCCCGCAGCTCCTGGATGTCGATCGGCTCCAGCAGCGACTCCTTCGCCAGTAGCATGGCCTTTTCCGCCGTGCCCCCGATGCCAATGCCGAGGATGCCGGGTGGGCACCAGCCGGCGCCCAGTGAAGAAACGGTCTGGACGACCCAGTCAGCCACGCTGTCGCTGGGATTGAGGACCGCGAAGCGGGACTTGTTCTCCGACCCGCCGCCCTTCGCCGCGAGCCGGACCTCCAGCTTGTCGCCGGGCACCAGCTCGGTGTGCACGATAGCCGGAGTGTTGTCGCCCGTGTTGCGCCGTTTGCCCACGGGCGGCGACACCATCGATGCCCGCAGCACGTTCTCCGGATGCGTGTAGGCCCGGCGCACGCCCTCGTTGACCATCTCCGTTACACCCATGCCGGTCTCCCAGCGCACTTCCATGCCCACGCGCAGGAACACCACGACCACCCCGGTGTCCTGGCAGATCGGGCGGCGGCCTTCGGCGCACATCCGGGAATTGACGAGGATCTGGGCCAGGGCGTCCTTGGCGGCCGGCGATTGCTCGCGCATCCAGGCCTCGCCCACCGCCCGGATGTAGTCGAGCGGATGGTAATAGCTGATGAACTGCAGGGCGTCGGCGATGCTCTGGACGAAATCTTCGCGTTTGATGAGGGTCATAAGCTCAAGATTAGACCGTCGGCGGGCTGGAGGCTGGAGGACTGAGCCGTGACCGCTGAGAGCTGAAAGCCTGTCTGGTTGGTCAGACCTGCAGGAGCAGCCGCGCCGGGTCTTCGAGGCATTCCTTGATGGCGACCAGGAACTGCACGGCGTCGCGTCCGTCGATGATCCGGTGATCGTACGACAGGGCCAGATACATCATGGGTCGCACCACCACCTGCCCGCTCTCGACGACGGGTCGCTCCTGGGTTTTGTGCATCCCCAGGATAGCGCTCTGGGGAGGGTTCAGGATCGGCGTGGACAACAGCGAGCCGAACACCCCGCCGTTGGAGATGGTGAAGGTTCCGCCCGTAAGCTCCTCGTAGCTGAGCTCTCCGTCGCGCGCCTTGCGGCCGTATTCGGCGATGCCCTTCTCAACGTCGGCGAAGCTCAGCTGGTCGCAGTCGCGCAGGATCGGAACCACCAGACCGCGCGGGGAGGCCACCGCGATCCCGATGTCATAGTAGCCGTGGTAGACGACGTCCGAGCCGTCGACCGAGGCGTTTACGACAGGGAAACGCTGCAGCGCTTCCACGGCCGCCTTGACGAAGAACGACATGAAGCCCAAGCGCACCTCGTGCGCCTTCTCGAAGGCCTCGCGGTAGCGCTGGCGCAGCTGGTTGACGGCGGCGAGGCTCACCTCGTTGAAGGTGGTCAGGATGGCCGCACTGCGCTGGGCTTCGACGAGCCGCTCGGCGATACGGGCGCGCAGCCGCGTCATGGGCACGCGCTGCTCCGGCCGGGAGCCGCTCATGCCCTTGGTGGCCATATCGGGCTCGGGCGTCGGTTGAGCGAAGGCCTCCAGGTCCTCGTCTTTGCTGGTCTGGGACTCGAGGTTATCGAGATAGCTCATCACATCCGCTTTGAGGATGCGCCCATCGCGGCCCGTGCCTTTGATCTTGCTCGGGTCCAGGTGGAGCTCCTTGATCAGGCGGCGCACCGCCGGCGTGAGAATCACCTCGCCCGGCGCGCCCTGCGGCAGAGCGGCAGCAGGGGGGGGCGCTTCCGCTCCGGTCCTGGTCGCGGTGGCAGAGGAAGCGGCGGCCTGTCTGGGGGTAGTGGCCGCGGCGGCGCTCTCGATGAGTACGAGCAGGTCGTCCGCCTTGACCGTGGCCCCTTCCGGCGCGTGCAGCTCACCGAGCCAGCCGTCGGCCGGGGCCGGGACCTCCAGGACAACCTTGTCGGTCTCCAGGTCCACCAGGGGGTCTTCGCGCTTGACCGCTTCGCCCGGTCTCTTGTGCCACCCCAGCACCGTCGCGTCGGCGACGGACTCCGGTAGGGCGGGCACTCGCACTTCGACGCTCATAAGATCGGCCTTCTGTTCATAGTGGGGTTGATCCGGCCCGTCAGCGCCTCGTCGATCAGGCGCTCCTGCTGCTCCACGTGCAGGCTGTGGATGCCCACGGCGGGCGCCGCCGCGGAGGGCCTTCCCGCGTAGTAGAGCTGCCTGCCTTGCTCGAGCACCGCCGCGAAGCGGTGCTTGATCTGATCCCAGGCCCCTTGGTTCTGGGGCTCTTCCTGGCACCAGATGACGGTGTGGGCCGCGGGGTAACGCGCGAGGATCTCTGTGAAGGCCGTCTTGGGAAAGGGGTATAGCTGCTCGATCCGCACCAGGGCCGTGTCGGTGAGCCCGCGGGCGCGCCGCGCCTCGATCAGCTCGTAGTAGACCTTGCCGGCACACAGCACCAGCCGTTCGATCCGTCCGAGGTCGAGCTCGTCGGTCTCGTCGATGATGGTCCGGAAGGCGCCGTTGCAGATCTCGTCCATGCTGGAGGAGGCGAGGCGATGGCGCAGGAGGCTCTTCGGCGTGAGGGTGATCAGGGGGCGGCGGTAGGGGCGAATGGCCTGGCGGCGCAGCAGATGGAAGATCTGCCCGGCCGTGCTGGGTACGCAGACCTGCATATTCTGCTCGGCGCACAGCTGCAGATAGCGCTCGGGACGTGCCGAAGAGTGTTCCGGCCCCTGGCCCTCGTAGCCGTGGGGCAGCAACATGACCAGCCCGCAGTACAGGCCCCACTTGGCCCCCCCGGCGGCGATGAACTGGTCTATGACCACTTGAGCGCCGTTGGCAAAATCGCCGAACTGCGCCTCCCAAATGGTCAAAGCGTTGGGCTCGGCGGTGGCAAAGCCGTACTCGAAAGCGAGCACCGCCTCCTCCGAAAGGATCGAGTCGATGACGGTGAAGCGCGGCTGGCCCGGCCCGAGGTTGCGCAGCGGGACGCGGATCTCGCCCGATTGCTGGTCGTGGAGCACGGCATGGCGGTGGAAGAAGGTGCCTCGGCCGCTGTCCTGGCCCGAGAGGCGCACCGGATAGCCTTGGTCGAGCAAGGTGGCATAGGCCAGGGTCTCGGCGAATCCCCAATCGACGAGCTGGTCGCCGGAGGCCATGCGGCGCCGCTCGGCCATGATCTTCTCGACTCGGGGGTGGAGCTGGAATCCTTCGGGCAGGGCGAGCATCCTGCCCGAGAGCCGCTCCACAATTTGCCGGGCGACGCGGGTATCTGTCGGCTGATCCCATTGCACGCCGTGGTAGGGCCGCCAGTCTACGGTGTAGGGATGGGCGAGCCCGCAGAGCACGGGGCGCGATACCACCCGTCCCTGCTCGATCGAGGTTCGGTAGTCCTCGACCATGTCATGGGTCTCTTCCGGGCGGAGGACCCCCGCGGAAATCAGCTGCTCGGCGTAGATGGCCCGTACCGACTGCAGGTGTCGGATCTTCTGGTACATCTCCGGTTGCGTCACCGCCGGCTCGTCGGCCTCGTTGTGGCCGTGGCGGCGGTAGCAGATCAGGTCGATCAGCACGTCCTTGTGGAAGGTGTTGCGAAAATCCAGCGCCAGCCGGGCGGCGAAGATCACGGCCTCGGGGTCGTCGCCGTTGACGTGGAAGATCGGTGCCTGGACCATCTTCGCCACGTCCGTGCAGTAGGCGGTCGAGCGTGTGTCCAGCGGGTTGCTGGTGGTGAACCCGATCTGATTGTTGACGATGACGTGTACGGTCCCGCCGGTCTTGAAGCCCCGCGCCTGGGACATGTTCAGGGTTTCCATGACTACGCCCTGTCCGGCGAAGGCGGCGTCGCCGTGGATCAGGATCGGCAGGACCCGGGCGCCGATCTCGTCGCCGCGGCGCCGTTGGCGAGCGCGAACCGACCCCTGGATGACGGGGCCGATGATCTCCAGGTGCGAGGGGTTGAACCCGAGGGCGACATGGACGATGCCGCCCGGGGTGTCGATATCGGTCGAAAAGCCCATGTGGTACTTGACGTCCCCCGATGAGATCAGGGGGTTGGAGGGCTTGCGCCCCTCGAACTCGCCGAAGATCTCCTCCGGGGGCTTGCCCAGAATGTTGGTCAGGACGTTCAGCCGCCCGCGGTGGGCCATGCCGATGACCACCTCGTCCGCCCCTTTGGTCCCCGCCCGCTGGATGAGCTCGTCCAGGAGGGGGATCAGCGCCTCGGAGCCCTCCAGGGAGAAGCGCTTCTGGCCTACGTAGCGCATGTGTAGGTACTTCTCGATGACCTCCGCAGCGGTGAGCATCGTCAGCAGCCAGCGTTGCTGGGCAGGCGTGATCTCGGGCCGCGCTTTGTAGCCCTCGACGCGCTTCTGGATCCAGCGCTTTTCCCGGGTGTCCGTGATGTGCATGTACTCGGATCCCAGGGTGCCGCAGTAGACGCTGCGCACCAGCTCCAAGATCTCGCGGAGTGTCATGCGGTCCGGCGCGTACAGCGAGCCGGTGTTGAACACCGTATCCATGTCCGACTCGGAGAGTCGATGATAAAGGGGGTCGATATCGGGTACCGGCTCGGGCCGGGCCAGTCCCAAAGGATCGAGCGCCGCGTTCTGGTGGCCGCGCACGCGGAAGCCATTGATCAGCCGCAGCACCGCGGCCTGCTTCTCCGCCGCCCCGGGAGGCATGCGCTCTCGAGTGGCGGCTGGGCCGGATACCCGCTCGCGGGCGAGCCGCTCGAAGTTCTTCTGGACCGGTCGATGCGGGACCTCCGGGTGTCCCGGCCCCTCGCCCTTGAGGAGCTCCTGGAACCTTTGTCGCCAAGGCAGGGACACGCTGGCCGGGTCTTCCAGGAAGTGCTCGTAGAGCTCTTCCACGAAGCCTGCATTGCCCCCATAGAGTCCGGACGTGGCCTGGAGCTTGTCGAGGAAGGCGGTCATGTCGGACGTTCGTCCTATAATGCCGGATGCGCCGTAATTGCGATTGATACTAGCACAAGAATTGCCGGCGTTCGGGCCGGGCTTCGCCCCGCATCGCAGCAATGAGGATGATCGTCCTAAAAAATCTGCCCGACTTTCTTGGAAAATTCGATCGGCGCACAGTATGTTTATCAACGGAATGTTATAAGGGGGCTGGATGGCAAAACGGGAACCGGTGTCGAAGCCAATGAACGCTGCCGTCGCGTCGACCATGCCGGCCGGGGACGGGATGGAGCCCGGGTCCGTCAGTGTCAGCGCTTTGGAGGCCAACGTCGCCTACTTCGATGCCCGGCTGTCGCTGTTGAGCGACGAGCCCGTGACGCGCTACCAGCAGGCTCAGATAAAAACGTATCGCACGCTGGAAACGCTGTTGTCCGAGCGGCTGCGCGGTCTCGCGCGGGCCGGCGGCAGAGGGCGGTGATCTGAGTGCGCAACGGCTCCGGGTGTCGGTTGCCCTTAGCCAGGGTGGGGTGCCGAAAGCGGGACCACTTGGGCCCTTTGGGCTGAAGACTGTCAGGTTTTTTTACACGCTGGTGTTGCAGCTCGATGGGGATCCGAGGAGCCATCAAGCAATTCAGCAAGTTAGACGATATGGCCCGGAATTTGCTTAACGTGAGGACGAGCGTCAATTCAAGTTGCAGAGGTCTAGGGCCGATCGTGCGTTGACGAGATGGGGCGGTTTCTGCGGCGGGCAAGTAAGGGGGTCGATCAATGAATCTGGGTATCAGTAAGCTTTTCCGATATTGCGCGATCGGAGCTCTGGCCCTCGTAGGCCAGGCCGCTTGGGGCGGGGTGATCGTCACAGCCTATACAGGTGTCGATTCCCCTGGGGCTTTTGGCACTTGGCAGGTCGGCGGTCGGGTCACACACCCGGTTGTCGACTATACGACCGCCAACTCAGACGTGTGGACCAAGGACGTCACGACTGGCCCGGCGCTTACCAATGGTCAGACGTACACCTTCGCCGAGTATTTCTCGAGCGCGCCTGATCCAAACGACCCAAATAGCAGTAGCACCAATTGGTTTGACTGGCATGAGCAGTTGTCGTCGACCGATTGGCAGTGGGTGAGTGGGACGTTGTGCGTGGCCGGTACTGTGGGCGGGACATGCAATGATCCTAATGATCCTAACCAAACTTTCACGGGTCAGGTGTCCTCCGACTCCAGCCTGATATCGTTCATTTTTGGAGATCCGAGCACCGATCCCGGCGTTCTGCTGGGGACGGCGTTTTACGGCACAGTGACGCTCCAATACGTGGGTGGCACCGGCGCGTTTTCCGCGTTTGCAGTGAGCCAGTGGCCCTCACTGGACGGCGTAGTTCCGGGTGCGGGCGACGGGGGGAACGACGGCGGCGGGCCGAGCGCCCCTCTCCCCGGCACCCCAGCCCTGCTCGCCATCGGGCTCGCCGCCTTGGGTTTCAGGCGCCGGGCGCACCCGCGTCGCGCTTAGCTCCGCCCTAGCTCTTCCCTTGCGAACCCCTCCGCTGCTGGAGGGGTTTTCGCTTTTCCCGGCGCAACTACAGCGCGGGCCGCGATCGAGGCAAGACCGGTTGCCCGGTGTTTTGGGGCTGTTGACAATTGCCGTTCGTGGTCCGACGACGGCCCTTTTCCGCGCTGACTGTGTTGCGGCTCGTCGCAATAGATCCGCTATGTCCTCCTCACCGCGCCTTGTCAGCACGAAACATCGCTCGCAATCGCCCTCGCTCAGAGAAATGTCAACAGCCCCTAGCGTTGTCAGCGAAATTTACAGTTTGCCGTCGGCGAATGCGGCGCTACGCCCACTGCGGGACCGACCGCGAGCGCGCTGCTGGGCAGTGATGGGCGGGAGGGGGTGAGCGCGCGGGTCATGCCTCGACCCGGCGGTCCGATCAAGTCCGCTCCTCCTATTCCGGCACCGAGCCGCCCGGATGCGGGAGTCAGCAGGTCTTCAACACCGTCCACCACCCGAGGTGGTTAACCTCATTGAATTTGGCGTGGCATGCAGCACCCGATGGGCAACCCGTCGAGATTGGGTAGCCCGGGGTACTTGGTGCCCCAGACACGACTCGAACGTGTGACCTTCCCCTTAGGAGGGGGATGCTCTATCCATCTGAGCTACTGGGGCAGGAGGGGTCAGGGTGCCAGGGTGCACGGTGGACCTCCGGCGGGGGGATGGTGGAGCCGAGGGGGGTCGAACCCCTGACCTTCGCATTGCGAACGCGACGCTCTCCCAACTGAGCTACGGCCCCCAGATCAGGCGGCATTCTATCACCACTCCCCGGCCGTCCTACAAGGGTGCGTGCGCCCCGCTCGTCGCCTCCGGGCTGGGGGTCCCTGGGTGGCCACCACCAGGGAGTCGCGCCGGGGCCCGAAACGGTTCTCCTCAGCGGTGCAGGATGAGCTCTAGGACCGCCTTAGTGCCGAAGTAAGCGAGCAGCAGGAAGGCGAATCCGACCAGCGTCCCGCGGATGGCGGTTCTTCCCCGCCAGCCGAAGCGGAAGCGTCCCCAGAGCAGCCCCGCGAACACGATCCAGGAAACCACCGAAAGGACGGTCTTGTGCACCAGGTGCTGGGCGAACATGTTCTCGAGGAACACGAACCCGCTCACCAGTGCGAGGCTCAACAGAAAGAATCCCACGCCGATCAGCTCGAACAGCAGGGTCTCCATCGTCTGCAGTGGGGGCAAGGCGCGCACGAAGCCCCCCGGGTGCCGGCTGTGGAGGTGGCGATCCTGCACGGCCAGCAGGATGGCCTGCATGCTCGCCAGGGTCAGTAGGCTATAGGCGAGCAATGACACCAGAACGTGTATCCCGAGCCCCCAGCTGGCTGGCTCGCCCAGGATGTAACGCTCGGGGAAACGCAGCTCGAGGATGATGGCGATGGCCGCAAACGGCAGCAGCACGATCCCGAGGTTCTCCACCGGCTTGGTCAGCGCCGAGAGCAGGAGCACCAGGATGACGCTCCAGGCCACCAGCGAGCCCGCGTTGAAAAACCCCAGATTCAGTCCCTGGGGCGTGACCACCTCGTGATACAGAATCAAGGTGTGCAAGGCGCTGCCCACCAGCCCGATGGTGATTCCCAGCCAGCGCGGCGGCCGCCACGCCTCCGGTCTTCCAAATAGGCGCAGTCCGATGGCGAAGCCCGCGGTGAAATAACACGCGGCCGAGATCAGGGAAAGCAGGAGAAGAAGGTTTGCACTCATGCCAATTTTGGATGTTCTCACAACCCCCCGACACAGGGAAAGGGCGCTGGGCGGTTTCCCCGGCCGCGCTCCCCGGGCCGACTCGGCGCGCTCTGGTCCGAAGCGCACAGGCCGGGGTCTGAGGTTTGCCGGCAGCGCCTCATCTATAATGCGCAGATCGTTGCGACGACCAACCTGAGCGGCACCGATGTTCGACAATCTGACCCAGAGACTAGGCCGTGTCCTCAATGACCTGCGGGGACGGGGCCGACTGACCGAGGACAACATTCGCGACACCCTGCGCGAGGTGCGCATGGCGCTGCTGGAGGCGGACGTCGCGCTACCGGTGGTGCGGGACCTGATCGACCGGGTCAAAGAGCAGGCCATGGGCGAGGAGGTGCTGCGCAGCCTCACGCCCGGTCAGGTGCTGATCAAGGTCGTCCACGACGAGCTCGTGCGCACCATGGGGGAAGCGAACGAGTCGCTCAGCCTGGCAGCCCAGCCGCCGGCGATCATCCTGATGGCCGGTCTGCAGGGCTCGGGCAAGACCACGACCGTCGCCAAGCTCGCACGCTGGCTCCAGGAGCGGCAGAACAAGAGCGTGATGGTCGCGAGCTGCGACGTCTATCGCCCCGCCGCCATCGACCAGCTGCGGACTCTGGCCGGTGAGATCGGCGCGGAGTTCTTCCCCAGCAGCCCCGACCAGGCTCCGCTGGCGATAGCGCGCTCGGCCCTCTCCCAGGCGCGCCGTCGGTTCATGGACGTGCTCATCGTCGACACCGCCGGCCGCCTGCATATCGACGATGCGATGATGACGGAGATCCGGGAGCTGCACTCCGAGCTCAAGCCGGTCGAGACCCTGTTCGTCGTCGACAGCATGACGGGTCAGGATGCGGCCAACACCGCGCGTGCGTTCAACGATGCGCTGCCCCTCACCGGGGTGATTCTGACCAAGGCCGACGGCGACGCTCGGGGTGGCGCCGCGCTGTCGGTGCGGCAGGTCACCGGCAAGCCGATCAAGTTCCTCGGCGTGGGGGAGCGTACGGCCGCTCTCGAGCCCTTTTATCCGGATCGGGTCGCCTCGCGCATCCTGGGTATGGGAGACGTGCTCTCCCTGGTCGAGGAGGTCCAGCGCAAGGTCGATCACGAGCAGGCGGCGAAGCTCGCCCACAAGCTGCACACGGGCGAGGGGTTCGATCTCAGCGATTTCCGCGAGCAGATGCTGCAGATGAAGCAGTTGGGGGGCATGGCGGGCCTGCTGGACAAGCTGCCCGGCATGAGCCAAGTCCCGGACAAGGTCAAGCAGCAGGTCAACGACAAAGAGGTCAACAAGCTCATCGCCATAGTAGACTCCATGACCCCCCAGGAGCGGCGATTCCCCGGCCTGATCAAGGGCTCCCACAAGCGGCGAATCGCGTTGGGCTCGGGAACGCAGGTCCAGGACGTCAACCGGCTGCTCAAACAGTTCACTCAGATGCAGAAGGTCATGAAGAAGATGAAAGGCGGCGGATTGAAGAAGATGATGCGCGCCATGCAAGGCCGAATGCCCCCCGGCCTGCCGTTCTAAGCGGACACTTCGGCCTCCCTCAGTACCCGTCGCGGGTATTGGGCTTCACATTTCGGGGATTTTGCGTAAAATGCCCCGTTTACTTCCGGCGGGCTTCTCAGCCGCCGGGCCGTACGCAATTGAGTAAGGGCAGCCAATGGTAACCATTCGTCTCGCGAGAACCGGCGCCAAGAAGCGGCCGTTCTATCACATCGTGGTGGCAGACAGCCGCAGCTCCCGTGGCGGGCGTTCCATCGAGCGCGTTGGCTTCTTCAACCCCATCGCCACCGGGGGCGAAGACCGCCTGCGTATCAGTCTGGAGCGGATCGACTACTGGGTTGGCACCGGGGCTCAGCCGAGTGAGCGGGTCGCCGAGCTGGTCAAACAACAGCGCGGCAGCCAGGCGGCCGGTTGATCCCGGTTTCGGGTCTATCCCTCCGGGGGTGGTTACAGGGACCCGACCGGTGACCTCGGAGCGGCCGCCGATCCTCGCCGAGGACGGCAGCCTTTGTCCGGCCGTGGTGGTCGGAACGGTGTCGGGATTGTATGGGTTGCGCGGCTGGGTGAAGGTCCACTCCTATACCGCACCGCGCGAGAATATTCTGACCTACTCGCCCTGGTATCTCTACCTGGCGGGACGCTGGCAGGCGATGGAGTCCCGGGAAGGGCGTCTCCAAGGCAAGGGCCTGGTGGCGCGTATCGCCGGCTGCCACGATCGCGACGAGGCCGCTGGCCTGCTCGGCGCCGACATCGCGGTGCGGCGCGACCAGCTGCCCGCGGCCGACGACGAATATTACTGGACGGATCTTGAGGGGCTGAGGGTTTTCACCGTCGAGGGGGTCGACCTGGGCGTCGTCGATCACCTGTTCGAGACCGGAGCCAACGACGTGCTGGTGGTTCGGGGGGCCCGCGAGCGGCTGATCCCGTACCTGCCGGGCCCGGTGGTTCGCAGCGTGGATCTGCGCAGCCGCTCGATGGTCGTGGACTGGGACCCGGACTTCTGAGGCCATGCGCTTCGACGTGGTGACCCTGTTCCCGGAGATGTTCCGGGCCTTGAGCGGGCAGGGGATCACGGGTCGGGCATTCGAGCGCGGGCTGGTGCAGCTCCGCTGCTGGAATCCGCGCGACTATACCCAGGATGCCCACCGAACCGTCGATGACCGCCCGTACGGAGGCGGGCCGGGGATGGTGATGAAGGTTGCTCCGCTGCGGGCCGCGGTGGAAGACGCCAGGGCGGCCGCCGATCCGGGCACTCGGGTGCTCTACCTGAGTCCGCAGGGTCGCTGCCTGGACCAGGCCGCGGTTCGGGCGTTCGCGGCGCGGTCTGGGTTGATCCTGGTGGCGGGACGCTACGAAGGCGTCGATGAGCGTCTCATCCAGGGCTGGGTGGACGAGGAGTGGTCCATCGGGGATTACGTGCTGAGCGGCGGCGAGCTGCCGGCGATGGTGCTGATGGACGCTGTGATCCGGCTTCTGCCGGGCGCTTTGGGACATGAGGACTCGGCGGAGCAGGATTCTCATGGGGACGGCCTGCTCGACTGTCCGCACTACACGCGCCCTGAAGTGATTGACGGGAAGGCGGTTCCGGCAGTCCTCCTCCGCGGCGATCATGCGGCGATCCGCCGCTGGCGCCTCCAGCAGGCGCTGGGGCGCACCTGGGAGCGCCGACCCGATCTCCTGGAGAGGCGGGTGCTGAGCGATGAAGAGAAGATTCTGTTAGATGAATACCTCCGTGCGCACAAAGCGCCGGACGATGACAGGAGCGAGCGACGATGAGCAAGATCATCCAGGAAATCGAGGCCGAGCAGACCAAGGCCAACGTCCCCGAGTTCTCGCCGGGGGACACCGTGGTCGTGAGCATCCGCGTGAAGGAAGGCGACCGCGAGCGCCTCCAGGCCTTCGAGGGTGTCGTGATCGGCAAGCGCAACCGCGGCCTCAATTCGGCGTTCACCGTCCGCAAGATGTCTCACGGCGAAGGGGTGGAGCGCGTGTTTCAGACCCACAGCCCGAGCGTTGCCGAGATCAAGGTGGTGCGCAAAGGCGACGTGCGTCGCGCCAAGCTCTATTACCTGCGCGGGCGTACCGGCAAGGCCGCACGCATCAAAGAGAAGATCTGAGCCGGCGGCGCGAGCGCCGCCGCAGCCCCGATGAGCCGCCCGGTCCGAGACCGGGCGGCTCTTTTTTGGGCCTACGAGTGGACGCCGCCGGCCCCGGCACAACGACCAGGCACGGGAGCCGCCGGGCTCATCCCGGGTGATGTGCGCCGGCGGATGCAGGTGCCAGGAGCGGTAGCACGTCGTCCCGGAGATCATCCTCGTCGAGGGGGCCCCGGCGCACTTGGGCTACGCAGCCGCGTCGATCCAACACCACGGAGTAGGGGACGGCCCCGGTCGGGTTGCCCCATCGTCCCATCAGGTCGGCGCCCGGGCCTTCACCGGCGACCAGCACGGGGTAGTTGATCCCGAGGGAGCGCGCCACGTTACCCAATCGCTCGCGGGTGTCCAGGCCGATGCCGATCACCTGGAGGCCCTGGGCGGCGTGGGCCGCCTGGAACGCGACTAGATCGGGGATCTCATACTGGCAAGGACCGCACCAGCCCGCCCAGAAATTGACCACCACCACCTTGCCGGGCCAGTCGGTCAGGCGGTGGAGCTGTCCGTCGAGTCCTGGTAGGGCTCCGCCCGCTAGCTGTGCGAGCCGCCGGGCGCCCCCAGGCAGTGCGGGGCCCGAGCAGGTGGCCGGGCTGGCCGCCGGCGTGTCGGCGCAGGCCAGATCAGCGCCCAGGGCCAGGGCCAGGGCGAGCGCCAGGCGGGCAGCCGTCACTTGGCCGCCCCAGAGCTATGGGCGGGCAGGAGCCATGCTACCTGGTAGCGTTTGCGGAGCTCCTCCAGATAGGCCGGTAAGTGCTCGGAGATCATCTGCTGGCGCACCCGATCCTCGATCGACTCGAAGTCCAGCTGCTTGCCTGGCTTGCGCTCCAGGATCATCACCAGGTGATAGCCCTTGGTGGTGTGCACCACCGGGCTCACCTGTCCCTCCGGCAGATGGGCGAGGGCCGCCTCGATCTCGGGCATGCCCGAGCCCGCCCGCATCCAGCCCATGTCGCCGTCCTTGGCCCGGCCGTTGGGATCGATGCTGAACTGGCCGGCGAGCTTGAACAGGCTTTCCCCGGCCAGCACACGCTTGCGCAGGGCCTCGGCGGCTTCGGGAGTGGCAACCACGATTTGGCCGATATGCCGGCGCTCGACAATCTGGCCGAGCGCCGGGTGGGTCTTGAAATAGGTCCGCATCGCCGCCTCGTTCGGTATCCACTCGCGGGCCTTCTGAGCCAGCAGCATGGCAGGAAGGCTCTCGGCACGGTATGTGGCGAGGGCCTGGCTGATATCGACATGATCATCCTCGGCGGCCTTGGCGACCAGCAAGAGCTCGACGCGCTCGGTCAATCGATTGCGCATCTCGCGCGGGCTCGGCTCGCCTTGGTCGGTGGTGCGGTGCAGGTCGGTGGCCCGGATCTGAAGTCCTGCTGCGGACTCCATCAGCACAGTGTCCAGCGCCACCCCGGGCACGATGCGCTCCGGGTGCAACTGCACTGCGTAACGGGTCTTGAGCTCGGCGATCAGCTCGGCTTGCCGCTTGCGATAAATGCCTACCAAAGCGGCCGATTTGGCTGCGACCAGCGCATCGTGGTCGTCGCCGAATTGCTGCTTCATCTCCGCCAGATCCTCGTCGGGGACCTTCAGCTGGGCCCGTAGCCGATCCATGTATGCGCGGTACAGCTGGCCGAGACGATAGTCCTCCATCTGGCGCCGGAGCTCCGGCTGCCGGTCGAGGCCTAGCCGCTCGGCCTCGAGCAGGAGCAGCCGGGAGGCCACAAGGCGCTTCAACATGTCGCCCCGCAGGGCCGCCTGCTGGTCCACGCCCAGGGTGTTGAACTGAGTGGAAACGGGTGAGCTGTTGATGGCGGATTCCAGATCGTGCGCGGTGACCGTTTGGTCGCCGACGGTGGCCAGGACCTGGGATTGGGACTCAGGCGGTTGCGGGTTGGCAGCCGCGCTCAGGGACAGGAACATCAGTGGCAGTGCGAGGCGATGGACCTTGTGCATGGGAAAAGACACCAGTTGATCTGAGGGGTAAGAAAAAACAGGGGGCAAAGCCCCCTTGTACAGGTTTCGGCGCAGCCCGCCGGCCCTCCCTGGCCGGTGAGCCCGACAAGCATCATTCTCTGGGGATCTTGCCTCCGATATCCGGGGCATTGGCATGCATCCAGGATACCGCCGCGTCGAAGTCGTCGATGATGGGCTTGCCGTTCCAGGTATGCCCCTTCTTCGCCGCAAGGAAGGGCACGCCCGCCTTGTTGACCTCATGGCAGGCCGCACACTTGAGCGGACCGTGGGACCCATCCGGGTTGTACTGCGCTGCCTGCTTGTACGTGGTCACGTCGATGTCCGGGGTGACCGGGTAGAGGCCATGCATGGACTCATGGCAGCTCTGGCAGGCTATACCGGCATGCCCCTTGGAGTAGCGCATGAGGCTGTACTTGCCCGGCTGGTTGATCGGGAAGGCGACCCCGCCCTGGCCCTCAACGAAGGGTGCGGCATGGCAGTCCGCACAGTGCGGAGCGCCCGCGGCCAGCCAGTAGTCACGTCCGTCGCTCGCTGCGCTGTATGGGACCGCCATGGCCCCGGTCGCACCGGCGGGCAGCTTGAGGCTCTTGGGGTTCACCGCCGGATTCGCCGACAGGATAGTGACGTTGATGTCGCCGTCCTCGTCCTTTTTGACCAGCGGAGCCTTGCCCTTGAGGGCGATGACTGCAACGTCGGGCACCAGGCGCTTCTGGGCCCAGGTCAGGAGGATGCCCGATTTGCCGGGGGTGTCGTGGCCCTTGGCGTCCAGCACGACCTTGGGATCCATGTACTTCTCCTCCAACTCCTTGACGCTCACCCCGATGCCAGCGGCGATCTCGGCCAGGCTCTTGTTGCGAAGGGTGGTACCTTCCTGCTTGAAGGCGTTCTCCAGGTTATCCCGCTGATAGAGCTCGCGGGAGAGCTGGTTATGGCAGTTCGTGCACCACAGGCCCTTGCCGCCCTCCCCGTTGCCGATCTTCGACACATTGGCCTGCAGCCACTGGCCGATGGCATTGAGGTGCTCGGGGGTCTCCACGCCGTCCTTGTCCTTGCCCCGGTTGGAGTGCACGTCGCGCCCGACGTAGCAGCCGCCTCCCGCGTCTCGGTTGTCGGTTTTCGCGTAGGCGTTCTTGCCGTCCGGGGTGATCGGGTAGCCGGCCATGCTTCTATCGTAGCGGTGTGCCGGGTGGCAGCCCTGGCAGGCCCCGGAGCGGCCCAGGCTGTCGGGCATAGGCGCATACTGCAAATGGATGCCGTGAAAGGCCTGGGTCAAGGGCGGGATCTTCATCACCTTGCCGGTCTTCTTGTCCTTGAAGGTCTTGGACTGGAGCACGGCGATGACGTTGTCCGCGTGGCACTTCTGGCAGAGGATCGGGTCGCGGCCGATGCGGGTGCTGTCGAGCGAACTGCTGTTTGGGTTGTAGTGCTTCAGGAAGTTGGTGCCGTTGAGGTCGTCGTGCATCTCCAGAATCGAGATCGCAGTGCTCTTGAGCTTAGCGATCCAATCCGAAGCGCCCAGCGATTTCCAGAAAGCGTACTCACCTTTGTAGAGCGTGTACTTGGTGCCGTTCGCCGTCTCGTTGTCGTGGCAATTGGCACAGTTGGGGATGTCGATGGGGCTGTCGCCGGTGAAATGCACGGGCCTGCCGGTGTGGCTGTCGATCACCGGCTTGCCGGTGTCGGCGTCGACCATTGAGACCCAGGGCTCCTGGAAGGGCTGGATGTCGGTCTCGACCAGGTTCATCCAGCTCTTTTTGGCTACGCTGTCGCTGAACGGTGTGAGGGGCAGGCCCAGGGCGTCCCATATGCCGGGGTTGGTCAGCACGATGGGCACATTGTCCAGGACCGGCGACTTGGTGAAGACGACGGTGCCGGTCTCGCCGGTGTAGTGCAGGAAGCCTCCCTTCATCGGGCTTGGCACGGCCGACCCCGCCGGACCGTTGTCTACCGGGACCGGGATCTGCTTGCCCACGAACAGCTTGTCGCTGTCCTTGCTGGTGTTCTTGGGGTTGCTGCCCGTGAGGTCCTTGTAGACGTAGATGTGGTTCCAGTAGGCGTTGGCCACGTTCTCGTTGGCCTCGATCTTGCCATCGCCGTTGATGTCGTACGGCACGCTCCAGTACCTGAGCTTGGTGCCTTCGGAGTAAGTGTTGTCGGTATGGCCGTAGGCCAGCTTGAAACGCTTCTTGCCGTCGACCAGCACGGAGGGTTCTTTCGGATCGGCCTCCAAGAGCTCCGGATAACTGCGGGGGCCGGTGGCGGTCTTGATCACCTGGGCCTGCACCGAGTTGTAGGGCGGCAGGACGCAGCAGTAGCTGAAGTCGAACCCGGTGCAGTGCATCCCGAGCTCGTAGTTGATGGTGATGTTGTAGTCATTCTTGGGCTTAGTCGGCGTGACCGTCGCCATGGCCTCCGTACTCTCGGTCGCTGTTGTCTTCATGGCGCAGCCTGTGACGGCGAGGCCCGTGCACACCGCCGAGGCGATCAAAATTCTTTTCATACGTCCCCCCCAGGTGTTGAGCGATGGTGGCAGCAATGGGAGCAATAAAACGCATCGCCGCGCGGTTGTTCTGCGTTGAAAATGCGCGACGGAAACGCGATCCCACAATGGGGATACGAAAAGTGTGTATAGCAGGTCACGGGGAGTCCCGCAACGGGGAGATACCCTAGCCGGTGGCTGAATAAGTACTTGTTGTATTGACATTTTACGCAGCCTTAACGAAGGCGTTTCAAGGGCGTCAGGGCGCGCTCCGCTGGGGGTCTGCCTTCGGAGAGGCCAGCTGTCGCAGCGTCCATCTCTTCCCCCCGGCGGGGGCGCAGTACATGTCGGGCCGGGCTCGTCCGTGCGAGCTCGGCGTCCCCAATTCGCTCGAGCTTGCCTCCAGCCGACGAGCCTGTTGGAATAGGCGCGAGATCGGTCTCCCGATGCGGGGGGAGGAGCTGCGTGTGCTGCAGCTATAACGATCGACCACGACCACTGAACGAGGAGGTAGACATGCGTAGGGTATTCAAGATGGCCGCTCTGGCGGGCATTTTCGTCTTGGCCGCTCCCCTGGCGGCCAGCGCTGCCGACGGTGCCAAGCTGGCGGAGAAATGTGCCGATTGCCATGGCAAGGACGGCAACAGCGACAAGGATCAGGTGCCGAATATTGCAGGGTTCTCGGCCCCGTACCTCTCCGACACCATGAAGGCCTATCGGGCCGGGGACCGCAAGGGCACGAAATTCAAGAAGGCCGACGGTACCGAGACGGATATGAATGAGGTCGCCAAGAACCTGAGCGACGACGACATCGACGCCTTGGCCCAGCACTTTGCGGGAGAGACGTTCAAGAGCCACGCCGCCGAGCAGAAGACAGACCCGGCCCTGGTCAAGCACGGGGAGGAGGTGTTCGAGGACTCGTGCCGGAAGTGCCATTCCAAGTACGGCGCCGACCCGAGCGACGACGCAGGGATTCTCGCGGGTCAGTGGATGCCCTATCTGAGAGAACAGTTCAAACAGTTCGAATCGGGTGATCGGGATATGCCGAAGAAGATGCGCGGCAAGTTCGAGGAGATGAAGAAAGAGGACTTCGAAGCGGTCATCCAGGCCCTGGGAAGCAAGTAAGCCGTCACCGAAAATCCGGCGGCCCGAATCGGCCGCCGGGCTCGTCGTATCGTCTTTCCTCCCGCCCCGGTTGAGCCGATGTCCAGCCCGGCGATCGCCAGGGAGCGCTGCATGCCGATCTGGTCTCCGAGCCGTTCTCGCACGCGCGTTGAGCGGCTTCGTTCGCGACGTTGGCTCGTCGACTCTGGCGGGGCATCGCCAAGCGATTTGCGCATCCGTTTTGGCCACGGCAGCTCAACAGCGAGCTCCCACATCCTGAGCGCCTTCGGCTTGGCGTTGCTGTACCCGTTCTCGCTGTCCCGGGTTTTCTATCGGCCGCGACACCTTCCCCAACATGTCTCGGCCGAACGGCGACCACAGTGTGCCGGTCCCGCCGGCGTGGTCGGCTAGGGAGCGCGCGGGTTTGGGGCTCACGCTCTACTGGCATGACTACGAGACCTGGGGCGTGGACCCGCGCCGGGACCGGCCGGCCCAGTTTGCGGGGCTGCGCACCGATCCGGACCTGCGACCCCTCGGCGATCCTCTGATGATCTACTGCCGGCCTCCGGAAGACGGGCTTCCGCACCCCGAGGCCTGCCTGGTGACCGGGATCTCACCACAGCGGGCTCGGCGTGACGGGCTGCTGGAGGCCGACTTCATGGCGCTCATTAATGCCGAGCTGTCCCGGGCGGGCACCTGCGGGCTCGGCTACAACAGTCTGCGCTTCGACGATGAGGTCACCCGTCACGGCCTCTATCGCAACTTCTTGGATCCCTATGCCCGGGAGTGGCGCGATGGTAATTCGCGTTGGGACCTAATCGATCTTGTCCGGCTGACGCGGGCGCTTCGCCCCGAAGGAATCCAGTGGCCGGATCACCCTGACGGCACGCCCAGCTACCGGCTCGAAGACCTCTGTTCCGCCAACGGCGTCGAGCACGTCGGGGCCCACGATGCCTTGGCGGACGTGCGTGCCACCATCGAGCTGGCCCGGTTGGTCCGCCACTGCCAGCCTAGGCTCTACGAGTATCTTTTCGAGCTGAGAGACAAGCGCCGGGTCGCGCCCTTGCTCGATCCCTCCGCCATGAAGCCCATGCTGCACGTGTCGGCCATGTTTCCGGCACGCTACGGGTGTCTTGCAATCGTGGCGCCCCTCGCGCTGCATCCCAGCAACCGCAACGGCGTGATCGTGGTCGACCTGCGCTACGACCCCAGCCCGCTGATCGAGCTCGACCCGCAGGCCTTGCGGGAGCGGCTGTTCACGCCTGTGGCAGCGCTTCCGGACGGGGAAGGGCGAGTTGCGTTGAAAACGGTTCACCTGAACAGGTGTCCGGCACTGGCCCCAGTCAACACGCTCACGGAAGAGGCGGCCGGGCGTTGGGACATCGACCTGGCCGGCTCGCTCGCGCATCTCGAGCGGCTCAAGGCCGTCCCAGGGCTGGCCGCCAAGCTGGCGAAAGCGCTGGTCTCCCCGGATTCGTCTCCGCCCGAGGACCCCGAGCAGGCGCTCTATGCGGGCTTCATCAGCGACTCGGACCGCCTGCGCATCGCCCGCGTGCGCGCCACGGCGCCCGCGGAGCTCGGCGGCGTGGACTTCGGCTTCGCGGACCCGCGGCTCCCGCAGCTGCTCTTCCGCTACCGGGCACGCAATTTCCCGGCGACCCTGTCCGAAGTCGAGCGGCGGCGTTGGCGGGAATTCGTCCAGCGTCGTCTCATGGACCCCGGGGCTGGCGGGGCTCTGACCCTGGTGGCCTTCAGGGAAGAGCTCGAGGTGGCCCGGGCTCGCCCCGATCTCGACGTTGGGCAAAGGGCGCTGCTGGATCTTCTCGAGGACTATGCGGCCGAGCTTGCCGCCGAGGCGGGGATCTCGGGGGCGCGCGACGCGGGGGACATGCGCTAAGCTGCCCGGATCATGAGGACCAGGGCAGATGGAAGGCGGCTTCGACAATCTCGGTCTCGACGGTAGGTTGCTGCGCGCCCTCGGCCGGCTCGGGCTCGCGACGCCCACCGAGGTCCAGGAAGCAGCGATTCCTCCTGGCCTGGAGGGCCGCGATCTGCTGGTCAGCGCCCCCACCGGGACCGGCAAGACGCTCGCGTACCTGCTGCCGGTGCTGCAGCGCATGCTGGAGACTCACGGCGCCAAAGGTGGGCCGAGAGGGCTGATTCTTGCACCCACCCGGGAGCTGGCGGATCAGATCTGGCGGGTGATCCGCGGCATCAGCGACCTGACCAGCCTGCGTTTCGCGCTGATCACGGGCGGGGCGTCCTACTCGGAGCAGGGCAAGCGCCTCCATCACGAGCCGGACCTGATCGTGGCGACGCCCGGGCGCTTGCTCGCCCAGCTCGAGGCGGGCAGCTGTGACCTGTTGGGCTTGCAGGTCTGCGTGGTGGACGAGGCGGATCGCATGCTCGATCTGGGCTTTCTCCCCGAGGTGGGACGAATCTTGTCCCAGGGCGCCGCGGGCAGGCAGTTGCTCCTGCTGTCGGCGACCCTCGAACAGGAGCCGATCCTCGAGCTGGCGCGCCAGTGGCTCAGCGACCCGGAGGTCGTGGAGGTGGGCGGTCCGCGCACGCTGGCCCCTGGGGTGGTGCAGCGGGCGTTTTTGGCCGACGACGCCGACCATAAGCTGGCTTTGCTCAGGCGTCTGCTGGACGGCCTCCTGAGCCCCGGCGAGGGCGCCGACGCGGGGCGGGCGCCGGGAAAGGCGCTGGTGTTCGTCGTGACCAAGCTGCGGGCAGAGCAGCTGGCGGGCAGGCTGAAGTCCCGGGGTGTGGCCTGCGAGTCCCTGCACGGGGGGCTGGATCTGCAGACCCGCTTGAAGCGCGTGCGTCTGCTCAACGAAGGGCGCCTGCGGGCGCTCGTGGCCACCGATGTGGCGGCCCGGGGGCTCGACCTCGACCGGGTTACCTCAGTGGTGAACTACGATCTGCCGCGCAGCGCGGATGTCTACGTCCACCGGGCCGGGCGCACCGCGCGGGCCGGAGAGGCCGGCGAGGTCCTCTCGCTGGTGGAGGCCCATGATGCGCGCATGCTGCAGCGCATCGAGCGCTACCTGGCCCGAGCGGTGCCCCGGGAAGTGCTGGAGGGACTGGAGCCGCGCCATCGCGAGCCGGTTTTCAAGCGCAAGAAGCGCAAGGGCGACAAGCTGCGCGCCAAGGCACCCGAGCGGCTGCCCAAGAAGGATCGTTGGCGCGACCGCAAGAACAAGGGCAAGCCCAAGGGACCGCTGGGACGTCGTGGCAAGCTGGCCTTGAAAGAGGCGGAAAAGCCTCCGGGTGACAAAGGCTCCGGGTAGGCCGGAGGATCGTTCGCCGTCAGCCCTCTACCCAAGCCGACAGTGCACCGATGATCGCCCGGGCCTGCTCGCGGCTGGAGATCGTGAACTTGGACTTGGGCAGATAGCTATCCCCGCGCTTCTGGTAGCGCCGGATGCTGTACTTGTCCGCGCCATATTCCCTCTTGCGCGGGTCCCACTCCTGCAGGCGGAACAAGATCGTGGTCCAGGCGCCTTTGGAGAGGATGACCTTGTCGAGCTCCTTGACCAGCTCGACTCCGCCTTCGGAGTAGCTGACGCTCAGTTCTTCGGGTTTGGATGCCATGGCTGCGCGGGTCCTGTCGGCGGTTCGTCGAGCGCGCGACCTTACCAGAAGCGGTGTTTGCGGTCACTCTTCACTGGGCGAGTCCGCCGTTCTCGTGGAGCAGGCGCTGCAGCTCCGCATTGCCGCTCTGCAGGGCGCGCGCCAGCGGGGTCTTACCCTCTGCGTCCCGGGCGTTGACGTCCGCACCCTTGGCGATCAACAGCTTGGCGAGCACCCGCTCCCCGCGCTTGGTCGCCGCCAGCAACGGCGTGTCCCCCGAGGCGTTCTTGCCTTCCAGGTTCGCGCCCTGCTTTATCAGAAAGGCGATCACGTCCCGATCGGCTACGTTCTGTTCCACGACGGCATGGAGCAGGGCGGTGGGGTCGATTTGGGCACCGCGCTGGACCAGCAGGTCGGCCACCTGGGTACGTCCGGCCATCAGGGCCCGGTATAGGGCGGTGTGTCCCCCGCGGTCGGTTGCGTCGATCCGGGCGCCGCTGTCGAGCAGCATGCGCACGATTACGATCTGGCCCACCTCCCCCGCGGCTTGAAGCGGTGTCTCGCCGTCGATGTTCGGGGCGTTGATGTCGGTCCCCCAGTGGATGTGGCGGCGGATCTGATCCAGGTCTCCGCGTTCGATCGCCGGGTAGAGTCCGATCGTCGGGCGCTCCGGCCGGCTGCACCCGGTGAGCGCAATCACCAATACCAGGGCCAGGCTGCAGAATCCCGCGCAGCGAGTTTTCAACGGGGTGGACATGGCTGAAGGCAATTCCTGGTCGACGCAATATCGGCTTGGGCCCGGAGCGCCGCGCCGGCGCGGGGGAAGGAGCGGCTCGCCAATGTACTTGAGAAAGCCCTGGCTGCGGGGCGTTCGCTCTCGCACCGAGCGACGCTCGGGATGTCTGGCATGGTAAACTGTGCTCGGGAGCCGCTCAACCCGGTCTGCCGGCTGGCTCAACGCAGGATTCCGTGGTTAGATTTTGTCCGCTTGGGGACGCTCGGGCCGGCGATCAGGCCGGGGCTGTCTATCGAGGTCGCTAGGGTCCGCAGATACATGTTCGTCCTGAATCGCCATCGCCGCTGGTGCTCCGAGGGCCGTCTTGCTGGCTGGGCAGCCGCTGTGCTCGCGCTGGCTCTCGCGCCCCTGTGCCAATCCTCGGCGGCGGCGAGCCAGCCCGCTTACCTGGGGGAGAGTCTGACCTATACGGCCTCCTACCAGGGCGTGCTCTCGGGCGGTAACCGCCTGGACATCGCCGACGTTCACATCATCACGGATCCCAAACCGACGCCCTTCAACGGAGAAAAGGCCTACCGGACCTCTCTGGTCGTCTCCTCCGCAGGGCACGGGGCCCTGGAACGGGTCTATCCGCTGCGCTACGAGTACAGCAGCCTGCTCAGCACCGATCTGCGCAGATCACTCCTGTTCGATCAGCGCAGCGGCAGGAACGAAACGCATCGCACCGTGGTCTGGTTCGACTGGAAGCATGACCAGTTGGCCAGCTTCGACAAAGACAGCGGCGCCGAGCACCCGGGCCGCGGCGGGTCCAATCGGCGGGGACATGCCGCGACGGTGCCTCCCACCCTCAGCCTTCAGCTGCTCGCCGAAATCGGCATCAAGGCGGATGCCGGCCGTTACGTCGCGAAAACGATCAAAGGCCCTCCATTTCCGAATCACCTGCTGGACCGGCTGGCCTTGCTCCAGGTGCTGCGGCTTCAGAATTTCGAACGGATCGGATCCATCCAGCTCCCGGTGTCGGACGGCAAGTCTCTGTACGAGTACCGGGCGTCGCTGGTGGGCAAGGAGCCGATGGAGGTCGACGGCGTGCGCCGGCAGACGTTCCACCTGCGCTTGACCGCCTTCGACGTGATCAAGGGCACGCAAGCCGATCAGGCGCCGGTCGATGTCTGGCTCGCCGCTGACGAGGCCCATACGCCGGTCCGGTTTCTCAGTGACCAGAAGCTCGGGCGCATCGACATCCGCCTCAAGACGGCGATGGAGAACACTGCAGACACTCCCTCCTGGTCCGTCCGCCGGCTTGCCGCGCGCGGGCGCTGAGCGCCCTGCGATCCCGCTTCACCGGTGTTCGGCGGGAGAGAGCCGGTCCGGCCCGGGGTCCCGCGAGGCCGCGCCTGGCCGGTCTGATCGTTACCTCGTCGATGCCCTGCGGCTCACATGTGGGAAGCGAGCCATTTCCTGAACTGAGCCGTCATGATCTCGCCCTTTTCGTTGTGGACCCCCTGATCGACCATGATCTGGTAAAGCTCGGCTAGATCTTGGCGCAGCGCCATTGCGTCCCGACGGGCTTGCGGACTGAAACCACCTTCGATGGCGAGATCGATGGCGGCGACCGACTCGGCATCACCCCACCATTCGTCCGAATCGATCTGCGCGAGGGCGTTTCGGGAGTCGCGCTCCGCCGCCTGTCGGGCCAGCATCGCCAGGTTGGCGTGGTAAACGTGATCGTACTGGCGCAGCAGCTGCTCCACTCGTTCGAGCTGTCGTTTCACCGGCCGGCTCTCCGTCACCCCGTGCCCGAGAAAACTGTACCAGGAGAAGCCCCTGTCCGCCGAAGACCCTCGGCGGCCTTTTCGATCAAAACGAGAAGGGGCGGGGGCCGACGGCCTGGCGCAGAGTCGCATAAGCGCACCCCGTGACCTGCGGCTACAAGGGTCGATGTCCAGGCCCGCACCGCGTCGCTCTCCTCGGCCCCCCCGGGATGGCCCCGGTAGGCGAGCACCGTCATATGGCCCCCGGGGCCGAGGTGCTCCCACATGGTGTACAGCGCCGCGAGGGTGCTGCCGGTCCGTGTTCGGAAGCGAGTGTCGCCGCCCGGTAGATAACCGAGGTTCATCATCATCGCCCGGAACTGCCGACCCTCCAGGAGAGGCAGGTAACCCGCCATGCGGGAGTGATCGGCGCGCAGGAGCCGTGTCTGCTCAGACTGCCCGGCACTGAAGAGGAGATCGCGGGCGATGTCGAGGGCCTGCTGTTGGACGTCGAAGCCGTAGACCCGGCCCAGCGGTCCAACGCGGCGGGCAAGAAACAGCGTGTCCTTGCCAGTGCCCACGGTGGCATCGAGCGCCCAGTCCCCCGGACCGAGCGCCGCGGCAACGAACTCCTGCGCCTGGAGCACCAGCCGCCCCGGTCCGCCGGTTCCGGCGCACACCCGCCGCTTCTCGTGTTCAGGCTCGGATTCGGGCCAACTCACCCAAACGTCCCGCGTAGCGCTCGATGCTCACCCGAGTCGGCAGGTCTCGGCCGTTCTCCAGGTGCTGCGCCAGCGCCTGCGCATAGCCGGGAGCCTGCAGCGACCCCTTGGACCCGAACCCGTTGAATATCCACAGGCGCGGGTGGCTCGGATGGACCCCGATGAATGGGGCGTTGTCCAGAGTTCCGGGACGGACACCGGCACGATGCTCGAGCACGCGCGCCCCACCGAGGTCGATCAGGCCCGGCAGGTCGTGAAGCAGGGTTTCCCGCCCGTGCTCGGTGGGCTCTTGATCCAGGTGATCCCAGTCGTAGGTCGCGCCCAGGCGCAAGCGCCGCCCGTCGAGCGGCAGCAGCCAGCGTCCGGCGTTCAAGATGTAGTGGGGCGTCGGGGTCCCGGATTCCAGGGCCAGGATCTCTCCCTTGGCGGGCTGAAACGGCAGCCATGACCAGAGCGGGTCGTCCATCGCCCTGTAGCCCTGACAGAAGAAGACCCGAGCCGCCCGCAGGGCGCCGCATTCGACGAAGTCATGCGTCACGCGAAGATCATGGGCCTCTACGCGTGCCCGATGCAGTTGCCCGGCCTCTCGGAGCCGCTCGGCCGTGCGATCCATCAGAGAGGTGGTCGAGAGGTAGCCCGTGCGCCGCTGCACCAGGCTTCCGAGGGGGTCCCGAATGCCCGCACCGGCGCGCCCGGGCGCCAGACGCTCGCCCAGGTAAGGCGCGTAGGCTGGATCGAGACGACGCCGCTCGACGGTCGCACTCTCGGATTCGGAGCGAAACAGGCGGAGCATGGGTGCCCAATGCAACAGCCGCTCTCCGAGACGGCTCTCCAAGGACCCATAGCTGTCCTCGGCGGCCGGCAGCAGCTGGTCGAACGTCGGGGGTCTTGGCGAACCGCCGGCCCGTCACCGGGTTGATGAGTCCGGCAGCGACCCGGGACGAGCTCGAGGCATGGCCGTCGTCGAGCACGGCCAGGGCCCAGCCCCGATCCAGCAGGGTCCAGGCCAGCAGGGTACCAGCGAGCCCTTGGCCCAGGATGAGCGCATCGAGGATGGGTCGCGCGGCGGTGCTCATCGCGTGGTCGGACCGCGATATGGAGCCTGGTGGTCGAGCAGCCCCTGGTCAGAACCGCAGCCCGTCGGCCAGCGACGGATCGTCGATGAACGGGTTGCGGCTGCCCTGCACCCGGGCGATCCGATCGTTGCGCAGACGCTCAGCGGCATTCGGGGGGTCCTCGGCGTTCCAGCGCTTGAGCAGCGCCCCTTGGCTGGCGTAGATCTTCAAACCGTAACGCTGGCTCATATAGAACATGGCCCGCGCGATCTCGCCGCGCACCGCGGGGCGGGGCTCCACCTGGCGGCCGCCGATCTCGAAATCACAGCTGCCAAATTCACGGCGCTCCCCGCTGACCAAGCCGAAGCGCCGAGCGCCGCGCGCCTCGTTGATCCGCCTCAGGGCAGGGTAGATGTCGTGCAGATCGGTCTCGATCTGATCGAACCGCTCACTGGTCTCGCGGCAGTGGGCGCGGGACCCGCATCCGAGCGCCCGGGCCACCCAGGCCATGGGAAAGACATGCTCGGCGTCGATGTCCGGTCCTTTCTCCCGGCCGAAACGGGCGCCACAGTAAAGCGTTTGCCCACCCTGGGGATAGACCTGGCTCCAGAGCAAGTGCAGCGCATGCTTGTACCGGGTGAGCCAGGCGGGCTCTTGCGCCACCGCAGCCGAAATACAGCCCAGCGCCAGGGCGAGGCTCAGCACAGGCAGGAGGAGACGGCGGGACATGGCGTCAGCGCTCGGGGCAGAGGCGGCAATTGGACCTTTCAGGCCGCGCCCAGAAACGTCTCGGCGTGGCGAAGTCGGCTGGCGCCGACAATGACCTCCACCACCAGGCCGTCCCGGGCGAGCAGGGTCGTGGGCATTGCCAGCAGACCGAACCGCCTGGCCGCTTCCGGGTTGGCGGAGATGTCGACGACGAATACCTGGGGGTGGTCGCGGCGCAGGTTCTCCACCCGCGGCGTCATGCTGTTGCACGCCGAGCAGGCCGGGGTATGGAAGTACACGAGGGCAGTGCCGCCGATACGACCCTGATCGGGCAGCAGGTCGGCGAGCTCTTCCAGTCGGTGCCCCTTCATGCGCGAAGAGGCCCGCTTGGTCCAGAGCAGGTAGCCGAGGAACAGAGTGCTCAGCCCAAGGAGCAGGTAGCCGGGCCAGGTCAAGGCCGTGGCCCCCGTGGGGACCCGCGGCATCCCCGTAAGGTCCGCTGCTCCGCGGCCGGAACCTCCCAGGTTCTGAGGATTTCAAGCACTTCCCGGGTCAGCTCGACCCGTGCCTGGGGTGTGAGCGGATCAGCCATGGTCGATGCACGAGACCGTGTGCTCGGGCAGCCGGCCTTGATCATAGCGGATCTGCGATGCGGCCTCTAACGCCGGGCCGCGCTGCCCGCGCGCGAGCGGCGTTCCCTGGGACCGACGCCGGCGTGGTCGCCCGTCGGGCGTCGCACGGAAGAAGCTCAATTCAGCGAGGCGTGGACGCCGAAGCGATGAGGTGCAGTTTCGCGAGGCACCCCATGACCATGAGGGCCGTGCCGGCGATGAATAGGGTACGCAGCTCATAACCCCCCAGCGTGTAGTGGCCGAGGATTCGCGCCGAAGCTGCCACGAGGCAGCCGAGGATGCCCAGAACTGCGGCGACGTTACCGGCTAGAGCGACGAGATTCTTCATCGGGCGGATTCTCCGGGGCTTCCGGGTTGGGGGCTCCGATCGTCGTGTGCCCGACCGGGTGGAACGGCCCAAAGAATAGTGGAGGCGCGAGCCCCTGTCCAACGCCACGCGAGCTCCACAGGGTGCCGTTGCGCATCTCTCGTCGTGCTCATTCCAGGAAAGCGAATCCGACGCGCATTAGGCCTGGTTCCACCGGCCGTTTCCAAGCGAGCTCCGCCTGCACCGGGGCGAGGTGGCCGATCTTCACCCGACAGCGGTCGCCCGGCTGGACGTTGTCCCGATCATGGGCGATGAGGCTACAGCCCGACACCGGCGACTCCTCGACGATGAGGGCGACGAAAGTCGGTTTGAACTCAGTCGAGTCGGTATCCAGCGATACCTGGGCGTACTCCAGCGGGTCGGGTCTGAAACGCAGATGTTTGCGCGAGGAGTGTTCTTCAGGATTCATTCGCTGGTTCCTCAATGTGTGGTAACCATCCCTAAACGATTCTAGCCCCCATCCGGGGCGGGGCGCGCTCTTCCGGTCATTGGGTCAGAGAGCGCCGGGCGTCCAACCCCGCCTCCAGCAGCTCCCCGGTGACCGGCGCATTGATACCTACCTGAAAGAATATGGTGGCGAGGAGGCGGGCGAAGGGCCCGTCCGTCGAAACGTCCGGCTCGGTCTCGAAGCATTCGGCATAAGCCTTGGCGAGGACCCCGATCAGCTCCCGCAGTGGCAGGATGTCGGGGATCGACGGCTCTGGCGGCGTGAGGATCGCTGCGCAGCCGGCCACCAGGCGATCCAGCTCACGTCCCAGTGCTTCGAGGTACGCCTCGTCGTAGCCGTGGCCGAAACGATCGGCGCCCGCCATCTCCCTCAGCAGCGTCGCCTTGTCGGGCTCGGAAAGTCCGCCCAGAGTCTCTCGCAGCTCACCCGCCCACTGCGCGACCTTGGCTAGATCGGTGGAGACCGAGCGCGCCGGGCGGTGCATCTGCTGCTCGATCTCGGCGCGGATAGCCTCCAGTCTGGGCGTCAGCTCCTGGCCCAGCACCAACAGGAAGATGCGCCTGCCCTCCGCGTCGCCTAGGCCGAGGATCTTCAGGGCGCGGGCGACGATCCCGTTCCAGGCACCATCGGCATGGGGTCTGTCCTGTCGGCTGTGCATCTTGCTCTCCTGTCAGCGGGACCCGGGCTCGGGCAGCGCCGCGTCCGCCTGTGCGACCCCCAGTCGCAGCTTGAGTGGCCATCTGAGCGTCCGTGGGCTCGCCGCGTCACCCCAGATCCGACGGATCTCTTCGACTGACATCTCGACCAGGTCTTCTCCGAGGGTACGCCGGTAATTCTGGACCGCCGACCAGGTGCGCAGATACTTCATGAGCCGATCCAGGGTCCACCGGGCCGCCATTGCGAAGGCCGGCGGCGGGACCTCGGCAAACGGAAAGACGCAAGTGCGGTAGCCGTTTTCGACCGCGGCCCGCTCCGGCGGCCAGAATCGGCCAAGGCGCGTCTCGTACAGGTCGAAGATCTGCGCATCGATCTCCGGGTTTACGGACAGTGGGCCGTACGACCAGACCGCGAGAGTGCCACCGGGTCGCAGCACCCACCGGACCTCGGCGTAGAACCCGTCGAGATCCAGCCGGTGAAACGACTGGGCGAGCGTGACCAGGTCGAGCGAGCGGTTCGCCAACGCGCTGGCCTCGGCAAGGGCCAGGGCGAAATGAGTCTCCGGCACCGGTGCCGCGCTGGCGACCTGGCGCAGGCTGGCGTCCGTCGCCACCACTTCGGCGAAATAGCGGGCGAGCCCCGCGGCGGCCTGCCCGCTGCCGGTGGCGCAATCCCAGGCCCGCTGACGGGCCGGGGCCATCTTGGCGAGATAGGCAAACAGCGGCTCCGGATACTGGGGTCTGAACTGGGCGTACAGGGCGGCCGGGGCGGCCGGGGTGGAGAAGTGACCCTTGAATCCCGGGCCCCTGTTTGGCTCGCCCTGGGGATGGCTCGTGGGCATGCCGTCTAGCTCCGGAACAGGGCCTCCGCGGCTTCGCGCAGTGTCTCATCCGACGACGGCTGCGGTTCCCCTAGGGGGGTCGTCGTGGCCTCGAAGTACTCGCAGAAGTTCGCTTTGGTCTTCTCGAGCACGCGCTCCGCCATGGGCTCGACGCAGTCATTCGGACGGCCAGGAGCGAAATGGCGGCAGTTGCGACAGACTCTCGTCGGCTTGCCGCATCCCGGACAGCTCTGCTCGCGCCCGTAATCCGCGGCGACCAACCCCTTGGCGCAGTTCCAGCAGTGTCCGATGACGATCGTGTCACTCACGGCTTGATCTCCGAGCCTGGTGGTATCGATGCAACGGACGTGGCCCCGAAAAGGGAGCGTTTCCGCGTGCCGTGCCGGGCGTTCAGGGCGCCTTACTGCGGCGCCGCAATCCCGCTGCGTGATCGCCCGCACCTGCGCTGCATGGATCAAGGATGCCATATCCGCACGGGTTTTGCCGGGTTGTCCGATTCGGTGTGAGCTGCGTGATCGCCCGCATGTCTCGCCGCGCTCCTGTTGCGGCGCCCGATCGGCCCGCATCCGCTGCGTCGCGCTCGGCCCGGGTGCTCGAAGTACCGCCGAGCACCCCTGTGCGCCCGGCCTGTCGCGCGCCTTGGATCCACGAGCATCCCGAACGCTTCGCGACGAACCCTGGTGAGCATCGCGGGCTAGAATCTTCGGGTATTCGAACGCTGGAACCGGCAGGATTGTCCACCGGGATCGAGCCAGGCGTCGGAGGAATGTCATGAGGGAGCTCAAGTGCCCCTTTCAGGGGCCCATCATCACCGAAGATTTCGGATGCGCCAAGGCACGGCTGGTCACGGTACGCAACACGCCATTGGTCCATTGCACGGGGATCGATGCCCAGGCCCGATGTGAACGGGTCCATGGACGCCTGAAGGCCGTCGGCCTGGCGGCCTTCGGGATGGAGGACGACCTGCTCTCCACGCCCCACAGCGTGATGCAGCGGATACAGTACGGCGGCCTGCTGGGTCTGCAGGCTCTGCTCCGTCCTGGAGGCGAGGCCGCCGAGCCGATTGCCGATGTTGACGCCTTGATGGACGACCTCGATCGCAGCGCGGGCCTGGACAATCTGGCTTATGACCGGTTGGGCGCAGCCATGACGGGCTTTGAGCTCAAGCGTCGCCGCGGCTCGCGGGGAATGACGAAATAGGGCAGTAGCCTTCACTCCACGACATCGCTGTGCACCCGCCCCAGCGCTATGCCCAGGGTCTGCGCATGCTGCCGGAATTCCTCGAGGATGGCCGCCGGACCCGACACATACAGGTCTCTCGGCGCGGCACCGGAGAGGTCTGCTGCGATCTGCTGCGCCATTGTTGCGGATGGCGTTTGCTCGGCCAGCGGGCGGTAGTTGAAATTCTCCAGGGCGTCCTCCCAGGAGCGGAACAGACGATCGAGATAACCTCGTCCGTCGCCCCCCCGGGTGCGATAGAGCTCGATGCTGGGCGCGCTGTCGAGGGCCAGCGCCTGTTCGACCATACTCTTGATCGGGGCCACTCCCAAGCCGAAGGCGACGAACAGGAGCGGCACGTCCGGCTCGGAGCTCAGGAAGAACCCGCCCTGCGGCCCCTTGAGCACCAGGGCCTGGGATGCGGCGGCGGCCCGCTCGAACGCGTGGCGGCTGAAGGGGTCGCTGGGTCGGTCGTGCAGAAGGAACAGCAGGTTCCGGCCGTCGCAGGGGCAGCTTGCGATCGGCAGCACGGCGCTGAGGCCGTCTCGGTTGGTGAGGCTAACGCGCTGACCGGCCAGAAATCTCAGGGCCTGGGTGCGCGGTGTTTTCAGGTGCAGCAGCATCTTGCCCTCGCTGCCGTGCTCGACCCGCCGCACCGTACAGCGAATCTCCTGGTAGGGAATATCCGTTGCCGAGACGGCCTCCTGGGTCTCCAGCACCAGGTCGGATGCGGGGGTGTTGCTGCACATGAGGATGCAGCCTTCGCGCTTGTCCGTCTCGCTGAAGACATAGTCCTGGTTGCGCAATCGACGGACCTCGCCCGAGATGAGGCGTGCCTTGCAGCCCCCGCAGTTGCCGTTGGCACAGCCGTGTCCCAGGTTCAGCCCCTCTCTCAGCGCGGCCTCGATGATCGGCTCGTTGGCCTCTACCGTGAAGCTGTGGCCGCTGGGCATCAGTCTGACGTTGTAGCTCAAGGGTGCTCCCGACGCGGGTTGTCCGGAAAGGACGACGACATGCCCGATTGGCGTTCTGCGACCGCGGGTATCGCCCTCCTGGTCTGTTCCGCGCCGCCGCCGCTGCCTTCCAGTCTATGCTAGAAGTGACTGGCGGGGACGCTCCCGCCGTTCGGAGACTGCACCATGGGCGATGAATTCGCGGCGCTGGCCAGGGAGGTCCTGGATTACTGCAGGGATGCCGGGGGACTCGACGTCTGCGCAAGCTGGTCGGATCTGGATGACTGGTTGGTGTCCAGCGCCACCGAGGTGTCTCACGAGTACGAGAACAGCTTGGCCCTTCGGGCGGTGTTCGGTGACGACTTGGCGGCGATCAAGAACGGGCTGCTGGTGCACTACGTGGCCAAGAACATCGCGCGGCGGCTGGTGGCGTTGCGCAGCCAGGAGGAGATCGAGGGGCTGCGCCGGCAGCTTAAGGACGGGCTGCTCGATGATGAGGCGTACGCAAGCGAGAGCCAGACGCTGGCCCGGGAGCACGCCCGGATCTACGAGCGGTTGGATCTCTAGCCCGGATTTCTCACCAACCTCCTGTTACCGCGCGTGATCTGCACGCATCCCGGGCGTTGTTCTCGGGTCGGGTGCTCGTGCTGCCGTCGAGGGCCTCGCAGCCGCGCACATCTCGGGTGCCTCGGGACGAAAGCTGGTGAGAAATGCGGCCTGGCCCACTGGAGGCAGCCGTTCGTTCGCCCGCCGCGCCTGATTGGGCGTTCCGGTCGTCACGCCCGTGGTGCCCAGCGGCTCAACCCCGGGGCCGCTTGTCCTTGCCGGGGCAGGGATCGATGATGAAGTAGGCAAGCAGGAACTCTTCCTCGAGCGGCGACAGGTCGAATCGTTGACAGGCCTCCTCGACGGCCTTGCAGTCGTGGACCCTCAGCTCGGACATCCAGGCAACCGCTCGGCGAAGACTCTCCCCGTGGGGCAGCAGATCGTAGCTCATCGGCGTGCTTTCCCCTTTCCTTCAACTCCAGGCAGGCGAGGCTGCTGGGGCCGCGGTTGACCAGGTCGCCGTTCAGGACGACGAGATCCGGCGCCCAGGCGAGGATGTCGTCGGCGACCACCTCCAGCGCCGCAAGGTTACCCTGGACATCGGATAATACTGCGACTTTCACGTGAGGCCGTCCCGTATGGCTTTCTTGGCCTCAAGCATAGATCGCCCGCCTCGGGCCTGCAGCCCGTAAACATCGGGGATCTTGCGGGCCGGCAACGCGAACGACGCGCCTGGACGTACCAGGGGCCCGGCAGTAAAGTGGCCAACCCCGGGGCTACGTCCTACCCAAGCAGGAGCTGTCATGACCGATGTCAATAGCCCAAACGAGCCTGACTGGGATACCCCGATCGAGCTCTCCCTCACCCCGGCGCTGCTCATCCACGCCCTATTTCCGAGCGCTGAAAGTGTGCATACCGGCTGGCGCAGCTGTGTCGACGGCAGCCTGGTGGTATCCGATCTCTCCGCCATGGACGAGCGCACGGGAAACTATTGTCGCCTGGCTGAGCAGGAATTCGTTGAGGACGGCGAGGAGGAGGTCGTCTGGCACGATTGGGCCGTCGAGCTGCGTTTCGGCGAGGTGCTGATCACCGGCCATTGGTATATGCAGGTGAGTGGGTCCCCGATGGAATGGGAATGGTGTAGCCGGGAGGCGGAATCCGCTTTCGACAAGGCCTGTGTGCTGATCGGTCGGCGGATGCGCCGCGGCATCTCCGTGGAGGAGCCGGGTGTGCAGAGCCCACCGGCGAAGGGACGGCACCACTGAGCGGTCTGCGCCGGGCTGACCCGCATCAGCCGCGCGCGGGGCGCTCGAACCAGGCCAGGGGCCAGAAGGGCTCGATCTCGGTGCGCACCCACCAATCGCCCGTGGCGGCCCGCTCCTCGCGGGTGGTGAACCGGTAACGGTAGAGGGTGATCCTCAGGTAGCGTGGTGGCTCTCCGGGAAAGGGGTTCTTGGCGAGCAGGGCGGTGACCGGCGGGGCATTCTCCAGCAGGCGCTCGCCGAAGCGCTCGAACCATGTGAGACTCATCGGGTCCCGGTCCCAGACGAACCAGAGCATCCAGTCCAGGCGCGGCTGATGGGGGACCACGAAGGGTGGGCGTCGCGCCGGGTCCCCGGGCTGGTAGTCAAAGGAATATTCCCGCCAGTGCTTGCCGTCCCTCGAGCCTTCGATGATGACCTCGAGGCGCTGGGTGTTGATCACCGGAAACACGTGATAGCGGTTGACAAGGCGGGTTGCACCGACCGGCCCCGCTACAGCCGCGGCCCAGGCCGGTGCGTGCCTTTGAGCGAGCAGCTCCCAGCCCTCCACGCAGCTAACGAAGACGATGAGCACCCCCAGCCCACCCAGCACCAGACTTTTGCCGATGCCCGGGGTTGGCGCGGTCGCGTCGGCATCGCTCTCCGCTCGGCGCCTCCGGGGAAGCAGCCAGTCGAGCGCCCGGTCGTCGAGCAGGAAGAGGCAGAGCGCGATGGTCAGCAGGTTGAAGAAGTTGTGGTTGCTGGTGACCAGGATCAGCACCTGGATAAGGACGGTCGCGCCCGCGGCAAACAGGCGGAAGGGCCGCGGCAGCAAGATCATGAAGGGCACCACCAGCTCGATGAACAGGGTCGCGGCGGTGCCTGTCCGCAGCACCCAGTGCGGCAGCTGCTGGACGTACCAGGAGATCGGATTCGGCAGGGGTTGGGTCTCGAAATAGTAATTCAGGGCGGTGAGCCCGGCCCAAGTGGGATCGCCGCTCACGAGCTTGGACGCGCCTGAGAGGAACCTCACCCGAAACAACAGCCACCGCAGCAGCCAGACCAGGATCCGGGACCGCCCCGGCAACAGGATGGCGAGAAAGCCCGCTTCGACGAGCAGATAGTCCCATTGGAAATTCATGAACACCTGCCCGGCGTGCAGCAGTGACAGGTACAGGACGAACGTCACCACCAGACATAGTCTCGGCAGCACGTTGAGGAACAACAAGATGGCGAAGGCGCAGCCCACCACCGGGGCGGCTTGCAGGGCGAGATCGCTCGAATTCAGCCAGAACAGGGTCGGTATGTGCCAGTACCGCTCGGGTCCCATCGCTCGGCTCAGATTGGCCAGGTACTCCGACAGGGGGAGTATGCCGTCGCTGCCCACCAGACCGAGGATCTGCACGGCGAGGGAGGCGAAAGCCGCAACGTAGACCAGCGCGAGCAGGCGCAGGAACAGCGCCGAGACGCGGCGGTATTCGGTGGCCTCCGAGGCGGCATAGCGCAGGGCGCGTGTAGCGGTTTCGGGCCATCGGCGGATGGCTGCGAGGATGCTGGATGCGGTGTGCGCGGGCTGGTGCTCGGCTAGGCCTGGCATGGTGCCTCCCTAGGGGGCCTCGGCTGAGGACCCGGGCGTACCCGGGATGCTCACCGAAAGTCTAGAACCTATCTCATAATCCCCCAGGGCCGCGACCGTGGCGATTTTGGCCCGCCGCGCGACCTGGCTCGCGGGGGTCATGAGAAAGGCTCCGGACCGGTGCGCCCGAGCGCAGTCGGATGCCGTACAATAGCCGCGCCGCGCGGGAGTCCCTCCATGTCGAACCGTACCATCGCCCTCGACGACCACCTCTACGCCTATCTCATCGAGCACTCGCTGCGCGAAACGCCTGTGCTGCGCCGCCTGCGGGAGCTGACATTGCGACATGAGCACGCGCGCATGCAGATCGCCCCGGAGCAGGGCCAGCTGATCGCGTTGCTGGTGGAGCTATCGGGGGCCCGCCGCGCCGTGGAGATCGGGACCTTTACCGGCTACAGCGCCCTCTGCATCGCTTCGGCTCTGCCCGATGGGGGGTGCTTGACCTGCTGTGACCTCAGCGCGGAATGGACCGCGATCGGGATTCCGTTCTGGGAGGATGCGGGGGTACGCGATCGGATCGATCTGCGCATCGGCCTGGCCATCGATACGTTGGACGGGCTGCTGGGGGCGGGTCAGGCCGGGAGCTTCGACCTGGCTTTCGTGGACGCGGACAAGAGCAGTTACCTGGAATACTACGAGCGGGTGCTCCGGCTGTTGCGTCCCGGTGGACTGGCGCTGTTCGACAACACTTTGTGGGGAGGGGCTGTGGCCGACCCCGCCGATCAGGATGAAGATACGCGGGCCCTCCGAGCTTTCAACGACCGGCTCCATGCCGATTCGCGCGTCAGCCTCAGCCTGGTCCCCATCGGCGACGGACTCACCCTGGCACGCAAGCGTTGAGAGACCTCAATGCTCAGTAAGGAAGCCGTTGGTCTAGGCAGGGCACTCGCGGGTGGTCCGGGGCGAATCTGGCGGGACGGTCGGCCACCCGGACGGCGGCTGACGAGCCTACAGGGATGTATTCACGCCCTGTCTCGACCGGCTTGTCCCGGGGCGGGTGGCTTCGCTCATGTGGTTCTTCCTAGGTCCAATCTCGCGCATGGACGCTCGCCCGGCGGTCGGCCGGTTGCCGCGCAGGTCTCGGCTCGTTCCGAGGGTCGGTCGTGAGTCCGGCTTCGGACCCGTCCCGGCGCGCGCGCCTGCTCGCTCTGGCGACCTACGCATCGGTCGGCACCGCCAGCGTGCTGATCACCGGCAAGCTCGCCGCCTGGCTCCTTACCGGATCGGTGAGCGTGCTGGCCTCGTTGGTCGATTCCGTCATGGACGTGCTGGCCTCCACCATCAACCTTTTCGCGGTGCGCTATTCGTTGCGCCCGGCCGACGAGGAGCATCGGTTCGGTCACGGCAAGGCGGAGGCGTTGGCCGGGGTGGGTCAGGCGACCTTCATCGCCGGCTCCGCTGTATTTCTCGCCCTTCAGGCCGTGGACCGGCTGCTTCACCCCCAGCCGATCGTTGCCGCAGCGGTCGGCATTGCCACGATGGTCTTCGCCATGTTGGCGACCCTGGCCCTGCTCGGCGTACAGCGCTACGTCATCAGGCATACCGGCTCCACGGCGATCAAGGCGGACTCGCTGCACTATTTCACGGATCTCATCACCAACCTGAGCATCATCGTGGCGCTGGTATTGTCCTTTCTGGGCTGGCCCGGGATGGACCCGCTGTTCGCGTTGGCTATCGCGGTCTACATCCTCTACAGCGCCGCCCATATCGGCCGCGAGTCGGTTTCGCTGCTCATGGATCGGGAGCTGCCGCCGGAGGTGCGCCGACGTATCGTGGAGCTGGTGTATAAGCCGGCGGAGGTCCAAGGTGTGCACGATCTGCGTACCCGCCAGTCGGGTGACATCTATTTCGTGCAGGTGCATCTGGAGCTTGACGGCAACCTGTCGTTGACCCGCGCCCATGCGGTCGCCGACGCCGTCGAGATGGCGGTCCGTCAGGCGTTTCCGGGGAGCCAGGTCATTGTGCACCAGGACCCGGCGGCACTGGTGGATCGTGCCAAGGTGCAGGGCGAGCCTCGCCCGGCGCCCGGACAGGAGAGCCCCTGAGCCCGTATGCGGGCTAGGGGAGGACGGAAAGGGGGCCCTCGATGAGCGGTGGGATCGGCCCCGCCAGAACCGGCGCGTCGTCGGGTCAGGTTGGATCCGCTTCGGGTGGGCGACGCGCCGCCAGCCGCTTTTTCATCGCCTCGCACAGGCGCGCATCCTTCACCATGAAATGGTTGCCCGCTTCCACGAAGCCGTGCCGGGTGTAGAACCGCTCGACTCGACCCAGGTCCTCGGCCGGCGCCGGCTTTCCGAGCTCCTCCGCCAGGGGAAAGGCCTTCAGCGCGATCAGGCAATCGTTGATGTCGATGATCGCCCCCATGCGCCGGAGCAGGCCCGATCCAATGCCCTGGGAGCGGTGGCCGGGCTCGACCCGCAGCTCGGCGATGTAGACGATGCACGCGCACTCGATGCGCTCGATACCTTGGGTCTGGTCGAAAGGAATCAGGCAGGTACGGTCCCCGAGCACGTTCTCGGCGAAATCCGCGATCTCGGGGCTTACCGACTGGAACAGCGTCTGGGGATCGACCCTGTCGTGGTTGGCGGTTGCCAGGTCCAGGCGCTGACCCCGGATGCGGGCGATCGCCAGGTCCGCCCCCTGCTCGTTGTCCCAGGCACGGGCCGTCCCCTCGAAGTGCAGGACGTATTGACCGAGCTCCTCGTCCGGATCGGGTCGAAGCGAGAACTCGATCTCGACGTCTTCAGGCAGCTCTGTCATGGCGAGGGGGCCCGGCTCGACGCGGCTTGATCCGGCGCCGTTGGACCAAGCCTAGGACGGAAAGGGGTGTCCGGTCCAGTTGTCGGTAACCTCCAACCGACCGGTCGGCGCGGCAAGAGACTGGTGAGAAAGGCGGGTTGCAGGTCGCGAGGGCGAGCAAAGCCAGGAGATCCGGCCGGTGGCGGTGCGTGGAGGAACTAGGAAGCGGCCCCCGAGAACGTCCGGTCCCGGGGCGCCGCTATGGCGGACGTGAAGGCTCTCAGGAGCGCCTGGGCGGGCGCGCGGATCGGGTGTCCGGCTTGGGTCGCGCTTCGTTGACCCGCAGCTTCCGACCCTTGAGGTCGGTACCGTCGAGCTTTTCGATTGCAGTCTTGGCCTCCGCGGCGACCGGCATCTCCACGAAGCCGAAGCCCTTGGACTGACCGGTGTCCCTATCGGTGATGATTTTTGCGGAGGTCACCTGGCCGAAACCGGCAAAGGCGGTGCGCAAGTCGTCGTCCGTGAGTTGGTAGGAAAGATTGCCGACGTAAATGTTGGTCATCATGAGCTCTCGCACGGTGCTGTCTGCCTGTCCCCATCAGCGCTCAATCAACAGCACGGTAACTGAGCGATGACACCGGTCTCCGGTCTCGAGCCGCCGCGCTGCGGCTGCTGCTGGGCTTGCACCCCGTAGTGTATGTCGACATCGAGCAAAATACGACGAAAACTCCGGTGTGCAGTTCGCGCTTTTGCGCAGACCGCCGGAACGGGGCTGCGGGGGCGGGCTAGTGGGATCCGCCCGTCGGGGAGAGCCCCTCCATCACGCGCATCGGATTCATGCGCTCGATCTGTTGGCCGCCCTGGTCGACCACTCGCCCCATGCGATCCACGCTTTGTCGGATACCGGCCACCGCGGCGGCCATGCTCGCCATGTTGACGTTCATCTGTTTGATGTCGGCCGCCATGGCCTCGACCGAATCGGTCATGCGCCCCATGGGTGCGGACATGTCATCCATCACCTTGACGAATCCCAGCATCGCGGCCAGCCCCGCCACCGCCAGCAGGTACGCCACCGGGTTTCCCGCTCAGTACCCCCTTGACGCCCCGTGGAATCGCTCCGGCACCCGGGACTGATCCCGAGCCGGCACGCCGACGACCAGCATAGGGGGCTGGTCGTCGGCGTGTGGGGGTAACGTGCCCAGAGGCAAGACACCGCACGCGGGAGCGGCGGCTGGCAGCCTCACCGGCGGGCGTGACCGGTTTGAATGCCGTGGGGCTCGTGGGCCGGATATTGATCTGGGCGGTTGTGCTGTTGCTGGTCTTGAATAATCTCGGGATCGACGTCACCGCCCAGGTGCCCGGACTGGGGTCGGCGGTGTCGCGGTTGCCCTGGCCGTTCGAAATGTCCTCGGGGACCTGTTCGCTTCTCTCTCCATCCTGTTCGACTCAGAATACGAGCACGCGCCAGCCTTGGTCGATCATCTCGGCGATGGCGGGGCCGACATAGTCGACGGTCGCCCCCTGGCGCTCCAGCTCGGCGGAGATCTGCAGTCCGTCGGCGATGGATCTACAGAACGTTGTGCCCTCGGCCTCGATGACGCAGCGAAACAGCGCCTGATTCGTCGGCAGGGTTTGTTCGGCCGCGCCGAACACTACGAATCGGACCTCGTCGACCCAGCCGTAGCGGCGAGCGTTGGTTCCCCAAAGGACGCCGGGGCGCAGCGTCTCGATGTCACCCGAAGCGAGCCAGATCAGAACGCGCGACGTGAGCCTCTCTTTCACCAGGAACGAGGCAGGATCTACCGCGGTTGAGCCGCTCTGCAGGTCCCGACCGGAGCCGGCGGCACAGCTCCGTCCATCGGTGCGGTGGTCGTTCAGCGGTGGCTCTCCGATAGTCCCTGGAACAGATACAGCAGAAGATACTTTCGAGACATCTCTGGTGTGCAGGTCTCGCCTCGTTTGTCTTTCTGGCACGCCGCCACGATCTTGGGGGCCTGCGGGGCCAGCGCTCGGCTTTCGGAGACAATGTAGGACACCGCGGCGGCGACATCATCGTTACCCAGCTCCGCGAAGCCCCCTTTGGGCGGCATGCCGTGCGGCCCGCCATGCCCTTCCAGGGCATGCCGCACGAGGGTCTGCAGCCCTTGCTCGATGCGCGGTTTCCACATGCGCTCGTTTCCGATCAGCGGGGCCCGAGTCGCGGCATTACCATGGCACTTGACGCAGGTTCGGTTGAAGACGTTGCGGCCGCGCTCGAGCGTGCCCCGGATGGCGGGTGACGGGGCGCGCGCAGTCGTCGGCGCAGCCGTCAGAGGGGAGCCCGCGTCCCGGGAAGCGTCGGCGGCAGCCCCCGGGGCGCAAAGCACTAACCACAACAGCCAGGGGGGGTTTACAAACCTCAAGCGGTGACCCTGAAAATGGTGAATCGGACGATCCAGCCACGCTGTGCCAGCATGTGGCTCCCGGACCTCACTTTTCTCGGATTATAGCCGGGGCCGCGCAAGGGCGCGCTTATTGTGGGATCGGCCCGCGGGGTCGGCTCGATGCCCCCCTCCGTATCGGCTATGCATCGGGTTGGGGCTGGAACGTCTCTTGGCTTCAGTGGCCCGCTTCCGTCGAGGCGGCGTGGCGCCGGGTGCGCCGCAGCCGCTGTTCGACACCACCCCGCGTAAGGGCAAGAAAGACCTGGGCGAAATTGCCGAGCTCTGGGCGCCGTCCTGAGCCCGGTATCGGGTAGGCGTTACGCGCCAGCCCGCCCGACCTACCGCAGTCACCCGGTTGTCATGGAGGGACGAGCAACAAGCGGCGTACTGCTTCGGAATCGGCACACATCCTGAGCCAGCCCGACTGGCCACGGCGCCGAGCCAGGTCCCTCGATCCAAGGGATCGTGCGGATCACCCAGCTACCAAGAGGGCTGACGCTGTCAAGCTCCAAACGGATCGATGCACTAGAACGCCTCTTGCCTTTGGGGCCCGTCGTTGTTGAAGCGTGCGATCAATCGCAGGACCTGGCTCCGCAGTCCCGGGTCCAGCTCAGCGGACCGCATCAGCGCCCGCGCGCCCGCTTCGTCGCCCACGTCCATCAGGGAGCGCCCGGCCAGGAACTGCGTGCGGGCATGCCGGGGGTCGCTGGCAAGCAGCTGCTTGAACAGCTTTCGCGCTTTGCGCCGGTCCTTGATGCGCCGCTGGATCAGTTGGGCGAAGTCCCAGGATTCCTCCTGGGAGAGCGTGCCTGCCTTGGCCTTTTTGAAAAGCGCGAGTCCGTCGCGAATCCTTGTTTTGCCCCGTCTGTAGCGGGCTTGCCAGGCATCGAGATGCTCTCTGGTCCATTCCTGATCGAGCGCTGCGGCCAACGCCGTGGATTCCCGGTCGAGGTAGACGTTGGCCGCTGTTGGGTCTGGCACCTTCGGAAGGTCCGCTACCCGGTGTCCGAGCGAGTCGAGCCGTTCCCTCAGCGTGGGCTGCGCGTCTCGCCGGGGCTCGTCCATGAGTCGACTGATCGTCGCGAGCGCGCGCTCGGGCTCGGTGCAGCGAGCGACCGCGGAGGCGACGACGGACATCGGCCCATGGGGCGGGGTCTCGTGGCGCTTGGCGAGCGACCAGAATTCGCCCCAGAAGACCTTTTCCAGGCTGTGGCGGACCAGGGCCTGGTGCGTTACCGCCGCTTTGACCTGCTCATCGTCCAGGATTTCCAGGGCGGTGCGCTCGGCGAGCAGATCCGCCTGCCGCAGGGCCGGGCCTCCGATGTGCGCCAACATCCTCGCGTAGCGCGCCGCTCCGCGACGGGCCAGACGGCAGGCGGGGCGCTTACCCTGGGCCAGGGCAACCTCGATCTGCCGCCAGGTTCCCGCCAGCAGTGCGATCCAGCCGGGAACGTGCCGAAGGCCGTACGCCAGCTCACCCACCCTCTGGGCGACCAAAACGCGCAGGTTCTCCGGGGAAACGGTCAACAGCAGGGGAAGGCCGACCTGCAGGGTGTTGGCGAGACGCGGCAGCAGGAGGCATCCCGGCGTGCGGACCAGGCGGACTTCAGGGGCGCTGGTGAGTCGCACGTGGTGGATCGGCGCGCTTCGCAGCTGCGAACGCAGCTGTTCGATCAGCGGGTAGAGCCGCGATGACGGCGACGGGTCGATGCCGGCCGGCAGGGGCGGGCGTAGCCGGGCGATGCCGTAGCTTGCCCAAACGAGGAGACCGGCCGCTGTCGCCTGGGCTACCACCAGGGACCAGTGCTGGGCGAGCCCCTGCGGGTCGAGCAGGCCCCCCAGCACCAAGAGCCCCAGGGATACTGCACCCACCGGGAATGCCAGCAGCAGCAGATGACCGCTGACGGCGGCGGCCAGAGCGAGGGCAAGGTACAGTCGCGGCCGTCTCTCGGCGAGCGCTTCGGGCAGGGACAGCCGTTCGGTGCCCGGGGCCGGAGGCACAGAGCTTTCCATCCTTCGGGTGAGCGCCCCAAGGAGTCGCGCGCTCATGACAACGGGGCCTCGGGAGTTGGTTGCCCAGCCCCAAGGGTAGGCAGCGCCGGCGGGAAAAAGCGTGATCTGCGTCCGGCTCGCGACAACGGCCGATGGGCGACCGAAGAGGGGCAGAGCATCATTCGGCCCTGGCATCATGGAGCGGGCGCTTCTTCTTCGCGGCTGTGCAAGAGGGCTGAACGGCTCACACAGGTTCCGGAAATCGCGACACGGTACACTATTGGGCGTGCCGGAGGATCAGGGGATTTCGGGTGTAGAGGTGGACCATGCCCGTCGTTTCGGCGGCGTGGCCCGGGTGTATGGTACGGCGGCCGCCGCGCGGTTTGCCGAGGCCCGGGTCTGCGTGATCGGTGTGGGCGGCGTCGGCTCCTGGACCGTGGAGGCGCTGGCCCGCAGTGGGGTGGGAGCGCTCACGTTGGTCGATCTCGATCATGTCGCCGAGTCCAATATCAACCGTCAGCTACACGCCCTGGACTCCACGCTGGGGCGAGCCAAGGTGGGTGTGCTCGCCGAGCGGGTCGGACAGATCAATCCTGCGTGCCGGGTCGGCCAGGTCGATGCATTTCTGTCGCGGGACAACCTCGACGAGCTGATCGAGCCGAAGTTCGATCACGTGGTCGATTGCATCGACAGCTTTCGCGTGAAGGCCGCCCTGATCGCTCATTGCCGGCGACGGCGCATCCGGCTGATGACAGTGGGCGGCGCGGGCGGAAAGGTCGATCCCACGCGGATCCGGGTCTCCGACCTCAGCCGCAGCATTCAGGACCCGCTGCTCGCCCGGGTACGCCGCCTGCTGCGCCGGGACTACGGCTTCAGTCGGGACCCCCGGCGCCGCTTTGACGTACCCTGCGTCTGGTCCGACGAGCCGATGGTATTCCCGGCGCCGGACGGCGGCGTGTGCCTCCAGCGCCCCGCGGGCACTGAGACCCGGGATCTAAGCTGTGCGGGCGGGATCGGCTCGGCGGTCACCGTCACGGCCACCTTCGGACTGGTGGCGGCCGCGCACGTGTTGCAGCGTCTAGCCAGGCCAGCCCTGGGCCCTGCTTCCGAGGTCGCCGAATCGGCCGCGGGCTGACGCGACTGGGTTCTCCAGACGCTCGGCGCGGAACCGCGCGCCGATCTATACTGCCCGCCCTTTCGACCGGCCAGCTTGAGGCTCGACGTGACGTTAAACGCCTGGATTGCAGTCGCCGTTGTGGTCTCGACGGTGGGTCTCTTGGTGTTCACCCGCGTGGCCGCGGACCTCCTGCTGGTAGGGGCCATGACGGTACTGCTCGCACTCGGCGTCCTCTCGCCGTCCGAGGCGCTGGCCGGCCTCGCGAACCCGGGCCTGGCGACCGTCGGGGTCTTGTACGTCCTTGCCTCGGGCCTGGTCGAGACCGGCGTCGTGCACAGCCTCGGACACAGATTCCTGGGGCGCACGGCCTCGGTAACCCGGGCCCAGGGGAGGCTGATGGGCGTCGTGGTCGTCACCAGTGCCTTTCTGAACAACACGCCGGTGGTAGCGATGTTCGTGCCGGTGGTCCAGGACTGGGCCCGCAGACAGGGGCTGTCGGTTTCGAAGCTGATGATTCCCCTGAGTTACGCGGCGGTTCTAGGCGGCACCTGCACCATCATCGGCACCAGCACCAACCTGATCGTCACCGGACTGGTCGCTTCCAGAGGCGGCGTGGCACCGGTCGGGTTTTTCGAGATCGCCTGGGTGGGTCTGCCGAGCGCTCTGCTCGGGGTCGTTTACGTGCTGGTGGTATCCCGCTGGCTGCTACCGGAGCGCAGACCGGCGATCCGCGACCACCAGGACCCCCGGGAATACGCCCTGGAGATGGTGGTCGCCGGGGACAGTCCGCTGACCGGCCGGACCATCGAGCAGGCCGGGCTGCGCCGGCTGCCGGGTCTGTTCCTCGCCGAGATCGAGCGGGCGGACACCGTGTACCCCGCGGTCCCGCCCACCGAGCGCCTGCAAGGGGGCGACCGGCTGGTGTTCGTCGGCAGCGTGGCCTCGGTGGTGGACCTCTACAAGATCAAGGGACTGGTCCCGGCGCCGGATCAGGTCTTTAAGCTCGCCGTACCGAGACCGGAGCGGACCCTGATCGAGGCCGTCGTCTCTCCGAGCTCGCCGCTGGTCGGGCGCACCATCCGAGATAGCCGGTTTCGCACCCTCTACGATGCCGTGGTGGTTGCGGTCGCTCGCGGCGGGCGGCGTATCCCGGGGCGTATCGGGGACATCGAGCTGCGCCCCGCCGACACGCTGCTGATCGAGGCGCGGCCCTCGTTCGTCGAGCAGCATCGGTTGTCGAGGGACTTCCTGCTGGTGAGCGCCATCCAGGACTCGAGTCCGCCGCGCCACGAGCGGGGTGTCGTCGCGGCGCTGATCCTGCTAGCCGTGGTGGGCGCCGCGAGCTTCGCCGGTGTCTCCATGCTAGTCGCCGCCCTGGTGGGATCGGGACTGATGCTGGCGGCCCGCTGCACCACCGGTGCCCAGGCCCGCAGGAGCGTGGACTGGCAGGTCCTCACCGTGATCGCCGCCTCCCTGGCCCTTGGCCGGGCGCTGGAGGTCACCGGCGCCGCCGGGGCGCTGGCGCGCTTGTGGCTCGGCCTCGCCGGGGGCAATCCGTGGCTGACGCTGGCGGCGGTTTACGGGGTGACCATGCTGCTCACGGAGCTGATTACCAACAACGGGGCCGCAGTCCTGGTGTTTCCCCTCGCCGAGGCGGCTGCGGCGAGCCTGGACGTGAGCTTCCGCCCGTTCGTGATGGCGATCATGATGGCCGCTTCGGCGAGCTTCGCCACGCCGATCGGCTACCAGACGAACATGATGGTCTATGGGCCCGGAGGGTACAGATTCTCGGACTATCTGCGGTTCGGTATCCCCCTCAATCTGCTCATGGGCGCCACGACGGTGCTGATCGCGCCGCTGGTTTGGCCGTTCTGAGGCGAGTCGTCGCCTTGTGCCTCGGGGGCGGATGCCAGACTCAACCAACTCCGCGCAGCCCGAAGAGACTGCGTAGTCGTCTCAGCCGCGGTGGCTGGGCCTGCGCGGCGCCGTCCTTCATGAGCGCGGCGAGGGTCGTGCAGGCATTTGCCCAGGCCTCGTGCAGGGCTGGGGTGAAGCGGTTTTCGAGCGCTTGCTTGAGCGTCCACAGGAACGCCTCGGCGACGGTGTTGTAATCTTCGTCCCGAATGCCGCAACAGGCATAGCGGCGGCCCAAGACCCGCAGGGCACTGTGCAGGGACTCCAGCTGATCCAGGCGGGCCACGGCTGTCTCGAGGAGGGCGGCGAGTCGGGTCGGCTGGATGTCCATGTCCTGCAGCAGATGGCCCTGGAGCCGCGGCGCGATCTCGAATAGCCGGCTATAGAAGAGCCACAGGACCTGGACGTGAAACGGGGCCAGACGTTGCCACGAGCTCCTGATCAGGACCACCTGTTCTGGGGTCATTGCCTTCTCCTCCCGCCGACCAACCGGTAGATCGATACACAAGCCGCGTGTTGCCCGCTGGCGCAGGGGCGTGGACCGTTGCTCCGAGGCTGGAGCCGCTCAGGCCCGCCTGAGCTGGGCCTTGCCCGGCGGGGGATCGGGCAGGACGACGTTGAGGGCGAGGATCTCGCATTGTCCCTCGTGGTCGACGGAGACCGAGACATCCCGCGGATCGATCGCCACGTACTTGCGGATGACGTCCAGGATCTCCTTCTGGAGCATCGGCAGGTAGGAGGGTCCGTCGCGCTCGGCGCGCTCGTGGGCCACCAGAATCTGCAGCCGCTCCTTGGCGATGCCCGCGGTCCGCTTTCGCGAGGCCATGAAGTAGTCGAGCATGCCCATGGCTCAGCCTCCGAAGATGCGCCCGAGAAGCCCGCGCCGCTCGGGCTCGAGGAAGCGGTGCGGCAGCTCCTCGCCGAGGAACCGGCTCACCGCGTCGGCGTAGGCGCGCCCGGCGTCGCTCTTGTCGTCGAGGATCACCGGCACGCCGGTGTTGGAGGCCTGCAGCACGGCCGGGGACTCCGGGATCACGCCGAGGAGCGGGACCGAAAGGATCTCCTGCACGTCGTCGACGCTCAGCATCTCGCCGGCCTTGGCGCGGCGGGGTGAATAACGGGTGATCAGCAGGTGCTCCCGGATCGGCTCGAGGCTCTGCTCGGCCCGGCGGGATTTGCTGGCCAGAATGCCCAGGATGCGGTCGGAATCGCGCACCGAGGACACCTCGGGATTGGTGACGATCAGGGCCTCGTCGGCGAAATACATAGCCATCAGCGCCCCATGCTCGATGCCGGCGGGAGAGTCGCAGACGATGTAGTCGAACTCCTCACGCAGCTGGTTGAGCACCGCCTCGACACCTTCTGGCTTGAGCGCATTCTTGTCCCGCGTCTGGGATGCCGGAAGCACATACAGGTTGTTGTTGCGTTTGTCGCGGATGAGCGCCTGGTTGAGGTTGGCCTCCCCGTGGATGACATTGACGAAGTCGTAGACCACCCGGCGCTCGCAGCCCATGACCAGGTCGAGATTGCGCAGGCCGACGTCGAAGTCGATGACCGCAGTCTTGTGCCCCTGAAGGGCAAGGCCCATGGAGAAGGCGGCACTGCTCGTCGTCTTGCCGACCCCGCCCTTGCCCGATGTGATGACGATTACCTTTGCCACTGTGTGCTCACCTCTGGTTGTCTCTCAGAGCGCCGCAATGCGCAGGCGCCCGTCCTCCAGGTAGACTTGGGCGGTGCGGCCGCCAAAACCTTCCGCGATGTCCTCGCTGACCCGATAGACGCCCGCGACCGAGACCAGCTCGGCGCGCAGATCGGTACAGAAGATGCGGGCACTCGCATCGCCCTTGACACCGGCCAGAGCCCGCCCGCGAAGGCAGCCGTAGACATGCACATTGCCGTCGGCAAATACCTCGGCCCCGGAGCTCACCGGGCCGAGCACGGTCAGGTCCCCGCCTGCGGCGTAGATCCGCTGGCCCGAGCGCACCGGCTGGGTGGCCACGCGTCCGGGACTTCCCTGGGGCTCGACCTGGCGCGCGGCGGGACGCGCGCGGGGCGGGGTGGTGCCGGCCAGCACGGCGAGCTCCATGGTGATGGCCATCTCGTTCTGTTCCTCGTCGCCCCCGGTGATGCCCACCGGGATCAGCCCCTTGCCCCTCAGGGTGCCCAGCAGCAGCGCAAAGTTCACCGCAGCGCCCTGGCCGCGCAGGGTCTGGACGTCGATGACCAGCGGCGTATTGTGGAAGAACTGGGGTGCCTCGGCGATCTTCGCCGTCAGCCCCGCGGCGATCGCCTGCACATCCGGGACGAGCAGCTTCAGCACGGGCAGGGTGAAACTCGTGGCCTTGAGATCGAAGGCCGGTTGGGAAAGGCTCTCCAGCGGTGCTCGGGTGCTCATGTTCGGTATGAATACTGGGTCGGGGACGCGCGGGGCTGACCCGGCGGGTCCGAAGCAAGCCGTCCTCAGGTCTTTCGGGAGCGCGCGGCCGGTTGGCGCGCCAGCAGGTCCCGGCGAATGAGGTCCTCGATGCCCTGCGCGATCAGCCGCTCCGCCGCCTCGGCGGGGTTCTTGCCGTAGAGGCCGGACTCCACCAACCGCTCCAGGTAGTCCACGACGGGGCGCGTCGTGGAGAGCGTGAGGGAGACCGTCTCGAGCTGGTTCTTCGGGCGGGGCATAGTAATGGCATTGTTACGGCATACTTGTCCCGAAAGCAAGTGGCTCACTCGCACTTGTACTGCAAGTCACGGCGGGCTGACGGAGGTCGGGGCGGAGTTGCGAGGGCTCCCGGCCGCCGATCTTCTGCCATGGCCTTGTGGCAAGGGGTGCATGATGCGTGTTTCCGCTGTTCGCGAGCGAGGTGCGATCCAGTGCCGATGAAGCGTTGCGTTCTGCTGATCCTGGCTGCGCTGGCGCTGCAGGCGTCTTGGGCGGCAGGCAGCACGGTTGATTGCGCGGCGGTGCCTCCGGGCCGGGCGCGCACCTGCCTCTTGGGCGAGGGATGGGAGTTGGTGCAGGATGAGGACGGCGTGCAGGTCTTTACCCGCGACCATCCCGGCAGTAGCGTCCGTGAGGTGCTGGCCCGCACCCGCATGAGCGCCCCGCCCAAGGCGGTCATGGACCTGCTCACGGATTTCGACGGCTACACGCGGTTCATGCCCGCGACCCTGGAGCGTAGCAAGCTGCTCGCCCGGGAGAACAGCACCTACTACGTCTTTCAGCAGTTGGCCCTGCCTTTCGTCGACGACCGCTTTTACACCATCAGGCTGGAAACCAGGGCCGACCCGGCAGGTCAAGGGCTCACTCTGTCCTGGCGCCTCAACGATGACCCGCGCTACCGCGTCCAGGGCCGGGGGAGCCCGCTGAAGGTCAACGACGGATACTGGGCTCTTCGCGCGGCGGACAGCGGGCGCGCGACCGACGCGACCTACTTCGTCCACGCCGATCCCGGCCGCATCTGGGCCTTCGTGGCCAACCTGGCGAACCGGATCTCAGTGCCCGATATGGTGAAAACGGTGCGTCGCCGCGTCGAGCGGAGAGGGGCGCCGTGAGAGGGTCCGGGCGGCCGCAGATGCGATGGGTCGAGCTGTCCGGCTGCTCCGGCGCCAAATCGCCCGCCCGGGCAGGCAGGCTGATGTTTTGCACAGTCTGTGCGGCCGTTTGTGGTAAGGTGCGCTTCAATGGCGCGTATCGGTCCGCGTCCCTCCCCCGCAGCCACGCCCCTTCACAGGGCAGCCTCGGATCTCACTCAGCTTGGACCCGCTTGGACCGACCCGGCATTCGGGTAGGCTGGTCAGGAGTCTCGACCCACATGTCATTTGATACCCTCGGCCTCTCGGCCGAGCTCCTGCGCGCTGTGCGCGAGCAGGGCTACACGCGTCCCACGCCCATTCAGCGCGAGGCCATCCCGCCTATCCTCGCGGGTCGGGACATCCTCGCCGGGGCCCAGACGGGCACCGGTAAGACGGCCGGCTTCACGCTGCCGATGCTGCAGCGCCTGCACACCCGGCCGCTGGCGGGCCGTGGCCGGCGCGCGATTCGCGCCCTGGTGCTGACGCCGACCCGGGAGCTTGCGGCCCAGGTCGCCGCCAGCGTCGGTACTTACGGACGGCACCTGCCGCTCAGGGCGACAGTCGTCTTCGGCGGCGTGAAGATCAACCCCCAGATCGAGCAGCTGCGTCGGGGTGTGGACATCCTGGTGGCTACCCCAGGGCGTCTGCTCGATCATGTGTCCCAGGGCACCCTGGACCTCTCCGCGGTGGAGATGCTGGTGCTCGATGAGGCGGACCGGATGCTCGACATGGGCTTCATCAGGGATATCCGCAGGATCCTCGCCCTTCTGCCCGAAGAGCGCCAGAACCTGCTGTTTTCTGCCACCTATTCCGCGGAGATCCGCGAGCTTGCCGACGGACTTCTGCGCTCGCCTGCCCGTATCGAGGTGGCCCGGCGCAACACCCCTGCCGAGCGGGTCGCCCAGCTTGTCCATCCGGTGGACCGGGCGCGCAAGCGTGAGCTGCTGTCCTACCTGATCGGCTCCGGGGACTGGCGCCAGGTGCTGGTGTTCACCCGTACCAAGCACGCCGCCAACCGGCTCGCCGAGCAGTTGGGTCGAGACGGTATCAGCGCCGCGGCCATCCACGGCAACAAGAGCCAGGGAGCGCGTACCCGGGCGTTGTCCGACTTCAAGGCGGGCCAGGTCCGGGTTCTGGTGGCCACCGATATCGCCGCCCGGGGGCTGGACATCGAGCAGCTGCCCCACGTCGTCAACTTCGAGCTCCCGAACGTTTCCGAGGACTACGTCCATCGCATCGGGCGGACGGGGCGTGCGGGGCGCGAAGGGGAGGCGCGCTCGCTGGTTTGCGTCGACGAGCACAACCTGCTTCAGGGCATAGAGCGTCTGCTTGGTCGGGGCATCGAGCGGCAGGTGATCCGCGGCTACGAGCCCGACCCGAGCATCAAGCCGGAGCCCATTCCCACTGGACGCCAGGCCCAGGCACCGGCCCGGCAGACGCGCGGGAACGGAGCGGGGCATGTCCCGCGTCGGCCCCAGGTCGGCGAGTCTCCCGCGCGGCCCGCGCAGCATCGGGTCCGCCGGCAGCGGACCCGGGCGGCTGCAAGCCGCTGAGGGGCCGGTACTGTTTCGGGCGGCGCGACGTCGTCCCGCTATTGACGAGACTCCGGGTTGGTTCCGCGGTAGCGCTTTGTCCCACAACCCAAGAAACGCAGAGAGAACATCCGAATGAAGCTATACGTGGGAAATTTGCCATACAACGTGACCGATGATCAGCTGCGCGAGGCCTTTGGCGCCTACGGCAAGGTCGAGAGCGTCGAGCTGATCACCGACAGGTTCACCGGCCAGGCCAAGGGGTTCGGCTTCGTCGAGATGCCGGACAATTCCGAGGCCGACGCGGCGATCAAGGCGATGAACGAGTCCAGCCTGGCTGGGCGCCGGATCAAGGTCAACCAGGCCAAACCGCGCAGCGATCGACCGCAGCGGCGCTCGCGTTACTAGGGGCTGTTGACATTTGTCTCAGCGAGGGCGATGGCGAGCGATTTTTCGTGCTGACAAGGCGCGGTGAGGAGGAATAGTGGATCTATTGCGACGAGCCGCAACGCAGTCAGCGCGCAAAAGGGCCGTAATCGGACCGCGAACGGCAATTGTCAACAGCCCCTAAGAGGCAGTTTCCCACCTCGGCGCGCGGCCCGGGGTCTGCGGGGCGCGCCGACGCCCGACGCCACCGACGAAGATCGCCCGCCGGGCCGGTTCGCCCCGGGGGGCCGCCACGGCTTCGGCTCTGCGCGTCTCCGGATGGGGCGGGCGTATGCTCTGGCGGCTTTGCGGTGGCGCGAGAGGCCCTGCTCGCCCGAGCGGTCCCGGGGAGAATGTCGAAGTCAACCGGTGATACGACGGAAGGCGCCTGCGCCAGCGGTGAGCAGGAACACCGGAGCCCCGGCCAGCAGATACCAGTAATAGGTCGCGAAACGCCAGAGCAGCAGCGTGCTGGCGAGGGTCGTGCTGGGCAGGGAGGGGGCGAGCAGCGCGCTGACGCCGAGCTCCACCCCGCCGCTGCCTCCCGGGAGGAACGTCAGCTGGCCGGCCGAGAGCGAGATCATCTGGACCAGCAGCAGGTGGGCCCAGGCGAGCGGTTGGTCGAGCGCCCGCAACACGACGTAGAGGATGCTGTAGCGTAGCAGCCAGTGTGCCGCGCAAAGGATGTAGACGCCGACAAGTCGGCGCCGGGGCATGCGCAGCAGCAGGGCCACCCCGCTGCGGAACTGAAGGGCCCAGCGCGCCAGGCGATTACGGGTCCGGTGAGACACGCGCAGGTGCCGCAGCAGGCGCCCGGCGAGCAGCAGGACCTTGCGGTAGTGTCCGAGTAGCAGCCAGACCATCAACAGTCCGACCCCGAGCACCAGCCCGAGCAGCGCGGCGATACCGCCGAGGTCCGGCAGATCGGTGCGCGAGGCGAGCAGCACCAGGGCGACTGGCAGGGCCCCGAAAAAAAAGAGCAGGTCCATGACCTGCTCGATGGCGAACAGGGCCGCTGCATGGGCTGCGGGTAGACCTCGGCGACGCAGCAGAAGGACGTAGGCGAGCGGACCGCCGGCCCCGGCCGGTGTGGCGCAGATGGCGAATTCGGTGGCGACCATGGTGCCCAGGGCCTGGCGGTAGTCGAGCGTTGCGCCCAGCCCGCTGGCAAGGATGTACAGACGCAGAGCGTTAAGCGCCCAGCCGGCGAGGACCATGCCGAGCGTCGAAGGCACCAGCCAGGCGGGCGCGTCGAGCATCGCCTTCAGGGCGCCTATCCCCCCGTAGCTGAGCGGCACCGCAAGGCCCAGGGACAGCGCGAGCAGCGCCAACAACCAGTAGCGCCTCAGACCCACGCCCTCACCCAGGCCCCTTTGGTCATGGCGCGCCGACTCTGCAGGGCGAGGTCCAGCGTGCGTAACCACCAGGCCGCGACCTCGGGATAAGCGACATCCGTAGGGTGCAGGCCGAGGCGCAGCAGCGGACGTTGGTCGCCCCGCGCCAGTGCCCGGTCGTTCCAGCGTCTCGATAGCGTCCGACGCCAGGCGTTGCGTACGCTCCAGACCAGGCTTGGCGTATGGACCCGGACCCAGTCGGGCAGCCGCACCACATGGGTTCGAGTGGACGTCCAGGCGAACGGCGAACGGCGCAGGGCGGCGCGCGCTCCAGGGCTCAGCAGCCAGGCCGGTGGGACGAAGCCGCCGAGGGGCCAACCGAGCTGCTCGATGTCGGCAGCTGCCGCCTCCAAGAGGCGCGCGGCGGCCTGCTCGGGGAGCGCGGCGAGCTCGCCTTCCCCGGTGGTGTAGACATTGCGCTTGAGCCAATCGAACGGGATCGCGCCGCGCGGCGCCTCGTCGAGGTGGTGGTAGCCGTGGACGACGACCTCGTCGCCCCGGGAGAGCCGCTGCTCGATTGCCGCGCGAAAGCTCGGGTGCTGCTCGATCCGCCCTCCGTGATGGTAGTCGGGCACCACCAACAGGGTGAGCGGGATACCGCCGCGGGCGTCAACCTCGCGGATCCACGGGACATAGGCGCCCCAGGTCGATGGGGCGACGTTGTGGAGCACGACGCTGACCGCGGAGGGCGGCTCAGCGCGGACCATGCGCCAGCACGGGCTCGGGCGCTTGGCCCGTCAGAGCGCTGTAGATAGAGAGCAGTCCGTGCAGAGACTGATCCCAGCCCCAGCGCGCCTCCACGGCACGACGGGCTCGGGCACCCAAGCCCGGTGCACCCACGGCGAACAGCGTCTGCACGGCCTCGGCGAGATCGCGGGCCCGGGCGGATCGGGCGAGCACGCCTGTGCCGGGCTGCACCAGCTCGGCGACCCCTCCGGCGTCGACCCCCACCACGGGTATCCCGCTGGCCATCGCCTCCAGCACCACGAGGCCGAAGGTCTCGCGGTCGCCGGCGTGGACGAAGGCATCGACGCTCGCCATGAGGAGCGAGACCTGGTCGTGCTCGAGATACGAAGAGCGCACGCTGACGCGCGCGCCCAACCGCGGAGGCATCTCCGGACCGACCAGCAGCAGGTGATAGGGCGCGCCCAGCAGCTCGATGGCCTGCACCAGCTCGGTGATGTTCTTCTCCCGGGCGTAGCGGCCCACGAACATCAGGAGCCGGGTATCATCGTCCAGGCCCAGTCGCCGCTTGAGCCCGGGATCGCGCCGGTCCGGGTGGAAGCGTTCGATGTCCACGCCCAGAGGCTGGACCTCGACCTTCGAGATGCCGCACTCGCTCAGACGCTGGGCCATGACCTCACTGGGCGCCAGCACCAGGTCGAAGTGCCGGTACAGGGCATGGACGTAGCGGCGCAGTGTTGCGGATGCCCAGGCCCCGGTTCGGGTGGCGATCAGCCGGATGATGTCGGAGTGGTAGAAGCCGAGCACTGGTATGCCCAGGCGTTGGCCGGCATCCAGCGCGGCCCAGGCCGGCACGTAAGGGTCGCCCGCCTCGATGACATCGGGGTGAAGGCTCGCCAGGCAGGCGGCGACGGGCGCGGTGCGCAGCGGAAAGCGGTACCCGTGCCCGAACGGCAGGAGAGGTGCGGGTATGCGATGGACGTCTCCGTCCACCCGGAGCCGTTCCCCGGGCACCACGAGACTGTGGCGGTGGCTCGTGTAACGCCCCAACCAGCGGTGCTTGGCCTCGAGGTAGCTGCGGACGCCGCCGCTTCGCGGCGCGTAGAACATGGTCGTGTCGACCAGATGCATGAACCCTCCCCTTAACCGGAAATCAGACCCCGGGACGACGCCAGGGTTCCCCGCGACTGTTGGGGCAGTCGCCCACCTTATCCTGCCTTTATGGCAGAAATTCGTCCGAAACGCTCGTCGGAAAATCGCTTCGAGCTTGCGAGCACCCGCAGCTAAGTGCGCACCCAATTATGCCCGAGCCCGCGGCCGCGATGTATGGGGCGGCGTCGCCTCGGTGACGATCAAGAACACTACCGGGGAGACCGGGGCTCGGTCGTGCGCCGGAGTCTACTGCGGCCTTTCCTGCCCTCAGGCGATGGCCTTTCGGCGAGGCCCCGCCGATGAAAAAGGGCGGCAGGCATTCTGCCTGCCGCCCCTTTCGGGCCCTAAGCTCGGCCCCAGGCTCACTTACATCGACTGGATCCCGGCCTTCTCCGTCTCGTCAAGAGCCGCGTGGGCCGCGGCGAGCCGCGCGATGGGCACGCGGGGTCCCGAGCAGGAGACGTAGGTCAGGCCGATGGAGTGGCAGAAGCGGATGGAGGCCGGGTGGCCGCCGTGCTCGCCGCAGATGCCGACCTTCATGTCCGGGCGGGTCCTGCGGCCGAAGTCCACGGCCAGCGACATCAGCTTGCCCACGCCCTTGACGTCGAGTACCTCGAACGGGTTGTCCTCGAGGATGTCCTTCTCATTGTACATGGGCAGGAACTTGTTCTCCGCGTCCTCGCGGGAGAACGAGAAGGCCGCCTGGGTGAGGTCGTTGGTGCCGAAGGAAAAGAACTCGGCCTCGTGGGCCAGGGACTCCGCCCGCATACAGGCGCGCACCACCTCCAGCATGGACCCGAACTTGAAGTTGAGCTCGACGCCATAGTAGGACTCTACCGCCTTCTTGACCGAGTCCACGATCTGCTTGACCCGGCAGAGCTCCTGAACGGTGCAGACCTGGGGCACCATGATCTCGGGATGTACCTCGATGCCGTCCTTGATGCACTCGGCCGCTGCCTCCAACACAGCCCTGATCTGCATCGCGTAGATCTCGGGGAACGTGATGCCCAGGCGTACGCCGCGGTGGCCCAGCATGGGGTTCACCTCGGAGAGCGCGCGCACCTTCTGGAGCATGGTCCGTTTGCGCTCGATCGCCTCGTCCACCAGCCGTGGATCGGCCAGGTGCGTGACCTGCGGGTGGGTGTCGGCGGTGCGGTACATGAACTCTATGGTGTCGGAGAGCACGTTCATGCCCAGCACGGTGTCGCGCAGGTGCTCCAACTGATCCAGCTCATCGACGAGCTGCTGCTCGGTGGGCAGGAACTCGTGGATCGGCGGATCGAGCAGGCGTACGGTCACCGGGCGCGGGGCCATGGCCTTGAGCATTCCCTTGAAGTCGCTACGCTGGATCGGCAGCAGCTTGTCGAGCGCCGCCTGCCGGGCCGGAGCGTCCTCGGCCAGGATCATCTCCACCACTACGGGCAGCCGCTCCTGGGAGTTGAACATGCGCTCGGTCCGGCACAGGCCTATACCCTGGGCCCCGAACTTGACGGCGCGTGCGGCGTCGTCCGGGGTGTCCGCGTTCGCCATGACCTTCAGGCGGGCGACCTCGTCCGCCCAGGCGAGCAGTGTCTCGAGCTCGCCGGAGAAGTCGGCCGCCTTCATGGGCACGGCGCCCAGGTAGACGTTGCCGCTGGTGCCGTCGATGGTGAGGATGTCGCCCTCGCTGATGGTGGCGTCGCCGATGAACGCCTTGCGCATGTGCACGTCCACAACAATGCCTTCCGCGCCGGCGACGCAGGGCTTGCCCATGCCGCGGGCCACCACGGCGGCGTGGGACGTCTTGCCGCCGCGGGAGGTCAGTATCCCCTGCGAAGCGAAGAAGCCATGGATATCCTCGGGCTTGGTCTCCTCGCGCACCAGAATCACCCGCTCGCCGGTGCGGCCCATCTGCTCGGCGCGGTCGGCGTCGAACACGGCCCGACCGACGGCGGCTCCCGGGGAGGCCGGCAGGCCCTTCGCCAGCGGCTTGGCCTTGGCACCGGGATCGAGGCGCGGGAAGAGCAGCTGCTCGAGCATGTCCGGGTGGATGCGCAGCAGCGCCTGGCGCTTGTCCATCAGGCCTTCTCGGACCATCTCCACCGAGGTGCGCACCAGCGCGGTGGTGTTCATCTTGCCGTTGCGGGTCTGCAGGCAGTAGAGGCGACCCTTCTCGATGGTGAACTCGAAGTCCTGCACTTCCTTGTAGTGGGTCTCAAGCCGGCTGCGCAGCTCCTGGAGCTCGCGGTAGAGCTCCGGCATCTCCTCGTGCAGGGCGTCGATCGACTTGGGGGTGCGGATGCCCGCCACCACGTCCTCGCCCTGGGCATTCGTCAGGTACTCGCCGAAGAGGCGATTCTCGCCGGTGTCCGGGTAGCGCGTGAAGCCCACGCCGGTAGCGGAGTCGTCGCCCAGGTTTCCGAACACCATGGTGACCACGTTGACCGCGGTGCCGTTGGCCATGGCCGGGGTGATATTGAACTGGCGGCGGTAGTCGACGGCGCGCTTGCCGCTCCAGGAGTTGAACACCGCCTTGATGGCGATCTCCAACTGCTCCATCGGATCTTCCGGGAACGGATGGCCGGTCTCGCGCTCGACCACTTCGAGGAAGCGGTCGGAGACCTCGCGCAGGTCGCGGGCCGAGAGGTTGACGTCGGCGGTGACGCCGGCCTTGTCCTTGACCGCATCGAACTCCTCGTCGAAGGCCTCGTCCTTCACGCCCAGGGCCACCTTGCCGAACAGCTGGATGAAGCGGCGATAGGCGTCGTAGGCGAAACGCTCGTTGCCGCTCTCCGCGATCAGGCCCTTGAGGGTGTCGAAATTCAGACCCAGGTTCAGGATGGTGTCCATCATGCCGGGCATGGACATGGCCGAGCCCGAGCGCACCGAGACCAGCAGGGGGTTGGAGGCGCCGCCGAACTTTTTACCGGTCTTCTGCTCCAGGTTGCGCATCTGCTCGCGCACCTCGTCCATCACGCCGGGGGGCAGTTCGTCGTTGGGGTCGGCGAGATAGGTCAGGCACGCCTCGGTGGTGATGACGAACCCGGGCGGCACGTTCAGCCCGATCTGTGTCATTTCGCAGAGGTTGGCACCCTTACCGCCGAGCAGCATCTTGTTCTTGCCGTCTCCGTCTTCGAATGCATAGATGAACTTTCTTGTATCGGTCATACCGGGCTCCGTTTTGTGCGTGTGTTTCGAAATTCGAATGCTTTCTCAAGGACCCGACCCGGGTCGGTCGTCTGCGCAAGGGCTCCGGTGCGAAAGATGTCCGGCAGCCCGCAGGGCGGGTACTGGCTCGGTCTTTTCGATGGATCTCGGGCCGAGCAACGAGGCTGTCTCGATCGGGCCTCTCCTCGCGGGGGCATCAGGGCTCGGCGGGTCCCTTCGGGCATCGCTATCATACAGGACTCGGCGACAACACCGTGACCCGGCACCTTTACACGCATAGCCTGTGCCCCGGACCGGCCCGTACCGGGGTCCTTTTGGATTGACAGACACCCGAAGGCGGACTACGTTCGCTGGTGGTTCCCTCCTGGCCCCAATTAGGTGGGTGCGAGTCCGTGCGAATGAGAGATCGCCGCTGGCTATCGCTTCTGCTGGCGCTGGCCCTTGCGCTGGCGCCCTGGCCCGGCATCGGGGGTGTCGTGCTGACCCGGTGCGTGCACGGGCATGCTCACCCCTGCTGCCCGCACGCCGCCGCAGCATCCTGTCAGGCTCACCATCCCGGCTGTCATCAAGACTCCCATTTGTGTCGTGGCTGCGGCGGTTGCAGCGGCTGTTGGCATTTCGGCGTCTTTACCGTCCCGTCCGGACTCTCGGTGCCGGTGTTTCCGGCGTTGCCCGTGTTCGCCGGTCATCGGCTCGCCAGTCTGGTGGGCCCCTTTCCCCCCGTCGAGCTCAAGCCTCCCCGCTCGACCGTCTGACATTCGCGCGCAGGCGCCCTGTCTCCGCATCATTCTGGGCGGGGCTTGCCGTCGGACGGGCAAGTGCCTGCATCTCATCGGCTTGGGCCGCTGGTCGCCTCAGGGCGTTTGGCCGCCGCCCGGCCGGTTACTCGGACGTATGGGTGGATCGGGTACCCGCCGCCGGGTGCGGGGGGCCCGGGAGGGTCCAACATGCAATTGATCAGTCTCTCTGTGCTCCGAGTTGGGGCAGGCGTGGTGCTATTGGGGGTCCTCGGGGCGGCGCGGGCCGAGCTGACGCTTGCGGCGGCCGAGGCCGCGGCGGGGCGCAACGAGCCCGGCCAGACGGCGCTGCAGGAGAAGCAGAAGGCCCTGGAAGAGCAGGCAGTCGCCGATGGCCAGCTGAGCGACCCCAAGCTCAAGCTTGGCGTGATCAGCCTGCCCACGGACACCTTCAACCTCGATCAGGAGCCCATGACCCAACTCCAGATCGGGCTCCAGCAGTCGTTTCCGCCCGGGGACACCCTGGCGCACCGGTCGCGGCGCACTGCGCGCCTGGCCGAAGCCGAGGGCGACTCAGGGGATGCGCGGGGCCTGGAGGTCCTCAAGTCCGTCCGTCAGGCCTGGCTGGAGGCCTATTATTGGGCCCAGGCGGCCCAGGTGGTGGACAAGAGCCTCAAGCTGTTCGGTCAGCTGGTGACCATCACTCAGGCGCACTATGCGTCAGGCAACGGCAACCAGCAGGACGTGGTCCAGGCGGATCTGGAGCTGGAGCGACTCAAGGACCGGGCCCTGGAGATCCGCACCGCGGAGGACCGGGCGCGGGCGGACCTCGGGCGCTGGGTGGGCTCGGACCGGGCGGCCGAGCCGCTGCCGCGGGACCTGCCCAAGCTGCCGCCGGTACTCGGTCACGCCGAGCTGGTCCGGGCCTTGGAGCAGCATCCGCTCATCCAGGCCGAGAGCGCCCGGGTCGAGGCGGGCGACGAAGGGGTGGCCGTGGCCCGCGCGGCGTACAAGCCGCGCTGGATGCTGGATCTGTCCTACGGGGCCCGGGCGGGTCGCAATGCGCCCCCCGGGACTAACGAGGCGCAGCGCACGCTCGGCATCGCTCGAACCTGGCTGGGCCAGCAGGGCATCTCCTACCCCAACTACGGCGTGCTCAACAACCAGTTGGCGTCCGTCGGGACCGAGCGGGCGGACCTGCTCTCGGTGATGGTGACGGTCGATCTGCCGCTGTTCCCGGGCAATCGCCAGGACCGGCGTTTGGCTGCGAGCCGCCATGAGGCCGAAGCGGCCATGCGTACGCGGGACGATCGGCTGCGCGAGCTCAGGCGCACGCTCGACGAGACCTATGCCTCCTGGAGTCGGGATGGCGAGCGCCTGCAGCACTATCGCAGGGCGCTCATCCCGCGTGCCCGCGAGAACAGGGAGGCGGCCCTGAACGCATACCAGAGCGATCGGGGCGACTTCAACTCACTGATGCGAGCCAGGATCGCCGAGCTGGATACGCGGCTGGAGGCCCTGCGCCTCGCGGTCGATCGGGCCAAAGCCCAGGCCGGGCTCCTTTATCTTGCGGGAGGTATGCGATGAGCCGATTGCGCTTGCTCACGGCCGTGCTGGGCCTGGTCGCTGTCACGGCGCTGGCCGTCGAGCTGGCCATCACCGAGACCCATCCCTTCAAGGCCGAGGGCCCGGCAAAAGAACAAGCGGCCGCCGGCCACGCCGCCGACGAGACATTGCCCACCTACGTCTGCCCCATGCACCCGCAGATCATCCGCCACGAGCCTGGCAAATGCCCGATCTGCGGCATGCAGCTGGTCCTGGTGAAGGGGGGCAGTACCGAGGCTGGGGGAGAGCGCAAGATTCTCTACTACCGCAACCCCATGAACCCGACCATCACCTCGGACCATCCCATGAAAGACGAGATGGGCATGGACTATGTGCCGGTCTACGAGCAAGGGGGAGTGCAGGTACAGATCTCGCCCGCCGTGGTGGAAAACATGGGTGTACGCACTGCGCTTGTGAAAAGGGGGACTCTGCGGCGGCGTATCGACACCGTCGCCTATGTAGATTTCGACGAGCAGTTGCTCAGCCATGTGCACCTGCGCACCGACGGCTGGATCGAGCAGCTGACGGCCAAGTCCGAGGGCGAGCCGGTCAAGCGTGGCGACCTGCTGTTCAAGCTCTACTCGCCCACTCTGGTCAATGCCGAGGAGGAATATCTCCAGGCCCTGTCCTCGAGCAGTGTGGGCCTGGCCGGGGCCTCGCGGGACCGGCTGGCCGCCCTGGGGGTCTCCGAGGACCAGATCGAGCAGCTGCGCAAGACCCGCAAGGTAAGCCAGGTGCTCAAAGTCTATGCATCCCAGGACGGCATCGTCGCCCAGCTCAATGTACGCCAGGGTATGTACGTCAAGCCGGCCACCGAGGTCATGATGCTGGCAGACCTCTCCAGCGTCTGGCTGCTCGCCGAGGTCTTCGAGAGCCAGGCGGAATGGGTCAAGGTCGGTGAGCCCGCGGAGGTGCGCCTGTCGTACCTGCCCGGCCGGCTGTGGAAGGGCCATGTCGAGTTCGTCTATCCGAGCCTGGACCCGGTCACCCGCACCTTGCGGGCACGCCTGAAATTCCCTAATCCGCAAGAGGTCCTGAAGCCCAACATGTACGCCGAGGTCACGATCTACGGCGAGCCGCAAAAGGACGCCCTCACGGTGCCGCGGGAGGCGTTGATCCGCACCGGCATCCAGGATCGGGTAATCCTCGACCTCGGCCACGGGCACTTCGAGCCCCGGGCGGTCAAGGCGGGCGTGGAGTCGGGCGACTCCGTGGAGATCCTCGCCGGCTTACGCGAGGATGACCGGGTGGTCACCTCCGGGCAGTTCCTGATCGACTCCGAGGCCAGTCTCAGGGCGAGCATCCTGCGTATGTCCGACGCCGCCTCCCACGTGGTCGAGGAGCCGGACAAGGTCGCCGGCAAGGGGGTGATCAAGGCGCTTGATCCCGAGAAGCACAGCTTGACCATGCAGCACGAGCCCATCGAGGCGATCGGCTGGCCGTCAATGACCATGGACTTCCGCGTCAAGGCCGGGGTGAGTCTCGAGGGGCTGGCCGCCGGCGACCCGGTGACCTTCGAGCTGCAGCGCGACGAGCACGGCTACACGGTCAGTGCCATCGAGCGGCGCCAGCCCTGAGGACACCGCCATGATCGGCAAACTGATTCAGTGGTCCCTCGGCAACCGCTTTCTGGTGGTGATTCTGACCCTGCTGCTGGGGGCCTGGGGCCTGTACTCGCTCAAAAGCACCCCCTTGGACGCCATTCCGGACCTGTCCGATGTGCAGGTGATCATCAAGACCAGCTACCCGGGCCAGGCCCCGCGGGTGGTCGAGGACCAGGTCACCTATCCCCTCACCACGGCCATGCTGGCGGTGCCCGGTGCGGTCACAGTGCGCGGTTACTCGTATTTCAATGATTCTTACGTCTACGTCATCTTCAAGGACGGGACCGACCTTTACTGGGCCCGCTCCCGGGTGCTGGAGTACCTGAGCCAGGTGGCGCCGCGGTTGCCGCCGTCGGCGCACCCCGCGCTCGGGCCGGACGCCACGGGGGTCGGGTGGGTATACGAGTACGCCCTCGTCGACCGTAGCGGCCGGCACGACATCTCACAGCTACGCTCGATCCAGGACTGGTTCCTCAAGTATGAGCTTCAGACCGTTCCCGGAGTCTCCGAAGTGGCCACCGTGGGCGGCATGGTCAAGCAGTACCAGGTGGTCGTCGATCCGGATCGGCTGCGTGCCTACGGGCTGCCGCTCGAGAAGGTGCGCTCGGCCATCGAGCGCGCCAACCAGGAGGTGGGCGGCTCGGTGATCGAGCTGGCCGAGGCCGAGTACATGGTGCGCGCCACCGGCTACATCCAGAAGCTGGACGATCTGCGCAACATCCCCCTGACGGTCAATCAGCAGGGTACCCCCGTGCTGCTCAAAGACGTAGCGGAGGTCCGGCTGGGTCCCGAGATGCGCCGCGGCATTGCCGAGCTGGACGGCGAGGGCGAGGTGGTCGGCGGCATCGTGGTGATGCGCTACGGGGAGAACGCCCTGAGCACCATCGCGGGGGTCAAGAAAAGGCTTGAAGAGCTGAAGAAGGGCCTGCCCAAGGGGGTGGAGATTGTCCCCACCTATGATCGCTCAGGTCTCATCGAGCGGGCCGTGGACACCCTGGGCCACAAGCTGGTGGAAGAGTTCCTCGTGGTGGCACTCGTCTGTCTGGTGTTCCTGTTCCACCTGCGCTCGGCGCTCGTGGCCATCGTCAGCCTGCCGATCGGTATCCTGGCGGCCTTCGTCATCATGCACGAGCAGGGCATCAACGCCAACATCATGTCGCTGGGTGGGATCGCGATCGCCATCGGCGCCATGGTGGACGCCGCCATCGTGATGATCGAGAACCTGCACAAGCATATCGAGCGCGAGGCGCTGACCGCGGAGAATCGTTGGCGAATCGTGCGCGAGGCCACGTTGGAGGTCGGGCCGCCGCTGTTTTTCTCTCTCTTGATCATCACCCTGAGCTTCCTGCCGGTGTTTACCCTGGAGGCCCAGGAGGGGAGGCTGTTCGCGCCCCTGGCGTTCACCAAGACCTATGCCATGGCCGCCGCAGCGGGGCTGTCGGTCACCCTGGTGCCGGTGCTCATGGGCTTCTTCATCCGCGGGCATATCACCCCGGAGCACAAGAATCCCGTTAACCGCGTGCTGATCGCCTTGTACAAGCCCCTCATCGGCCTGGTGCTGCGGGCACCGAAGACCGTACTCGCGGTCTGTCTGGTACTGATGGTGGTCGGACTCTGGCCGGTCACTCAGTTGGGCTCGGAGTTCATGCCGAGCCTGGACGAGGGCGACCTGATGTACATGCCGACGACCTTCCCCGGGATCTCCATCGGCAAGGCCGAGCAGCTGCTTCAGCAGACTGACAAGCTGATCCGCACCGTGCCGGAGGTGGAGCGGGTGTTCGGCAAGGTGGGTCGGGCCGACACCGCCACGGATCCCGCCCCCCTTACCATGATAGAGACGACCATCAAGCTCAAGCCTCGAGACCAATGGCGCCCGGGCATGACCACCGAGCGGCTGATCCAGGAGCTGGACCAGCGCGTGCACTTTCCGGGCCTGACCAATGCCTGGGTGATGCCGATCAAGACCCGGATCGACATGCTGGCCACCGGCATCAAGACCCCCGTCGGGGTCAAGGTCGCCGGCCCCGACCTCAAGGTGATCCAGAAGATCGGCACCCGCATCGAACAGGTCGTGCAGGAGGTGCCCGGCACTGCCTCGGCCTACTCCGAGCGGGTCGCGGGGGGACGCTATGTCGTCATGGACATAGATCGTTTGGCGGCTGCCCGCTACGGGCTCAACATCTCGGACGTCCAGGATGTGATCCGTACTGCCGTAGGTGGCATGAACGTGGGCACCTCGGTCGAGGGGCTGGAGCGCTACCCGATCAACATGCGTTACCCGCGGGATCTGCGCAACTCGGTGGAGCGGCTGCGCAACCTGCCCATTGTCACCCCGCGCGGGGCGCGCATTCCCCTCGGAGAGGTGGCCAACGTGCGCGTCGAGGACGGTCCCGCCATGATCAAGAGCGAGAACGCCCGGCCCAACGGCTGGACCTTCATCGACATCAAGGGCCGAGACGTGGGCTCCTATGTTCAGGAGGCCCGCCAGCGGGTGGCCAAGGAGGTCCAGCTGCCCGCCGGCTACTCCATCGAGTGGTCGGGCCAGTACGAGTACATGGTGCGTGCCAAGAAACGGCTCATCTTGGTGTTGCCGATTACCTTGGCGATCATCATGCTCTTGCTCTATCTGAGCTTTCGCAGACTGAGCGAGGTGCTGATCATCATGGGTACCCTGCCCATGGCGCTCGTGGGCGGGCTCTGGCTCCTGTACCTGCTCCACTACAACCTGTCGGTGGCAGTGGGGGTCGGCTTCATCGCCCTGGCCGGCGTGGCGGTGGAGATCGGAGTGGTCATGCTGGTATACCTGAACCAGGCCCTGGAAAGGCATACGCATGCGGGGGGGCGAATGCACCACCCGGGCCGGGCCGAGATCCGGGAAGCGGTCGTCGAGGGCGCCCTGCTGCGGGTGCGGCCGATCATGATGACCGTCGCGGCGATCATCGCGGGCCTGCTCCCCATCATGCTCGGCGGAGGTACCGGCTCGGAGGTCATGCGCCGGATCGCCGCCCCCATGGTCGGCGGCATGCTCAGCGCCACCGTTCTGACCCTGATTGTGATCCCCGCGGTCTTCCTCGTGTGGAAGACCTGCTGTCTGGTGGACCGCTGACCCCTTAACGCAGATGCCAATTGAAAACGATGAAGAGCCAGCCCAGACAGTCATTGATGCCCGGTTGATTCTGCAAGAAATTCAGAGCCATGCCAGGCGTGTTCTTTTGAATCCGCAAAGATGCGCTTCCCTCGCGGGTATTGGCGTACCGCGGCGGAAGCCCGAACAAGGCTGGGGCTCCTTGAACACTCCCACCTAAGAAGCAATATCTGTTACACCGTGGCGCTCTCAGATGTGCAGCGCCGGTTGTGGGGGGTAAGAACTGATCTTTCCGGTACCGGAAAAGAAATGATCATAAGACTACCCTTCTGCTTGCTTGGCAGCATCGTTGAAAGTTTCGTAGGGTTGCGAAGCTGCCCGACGAAGATCTTGACGATAACGTCAGGTAGCCGCTGTGGGGCAATCTGACCTACGAGGGATGGGATACTCGATGGGTTACGCAGGATGCAGTGAGGGACGAACAGCATCGCTCGCGAGAGAAGCGGTTCTTTTGCCACCGCGTCCGCACGCGGGGCACGTTGAGAGAATCCGCGATCAGGTATGGCTCCAACGCGTTGTTCGGCTGGTGGCTGCCGGTCGCCACGCGCTTTGTATCTACGCGCATCTGGGACGCCTTGCTGCGAACGCGGGTAAAAAATGCAAGCCAGCGTTCGCCAACTGCCATTCGCGGGATTAGGGTGGACGCCGGCCCCGTGCGCCCCGATACTCGGGTTGGTAGCTGACCCAAGAGGCCGAACATGCGCAAACACTTCGAGCGCCACTACGCGGAGCGGATCGGCTTGCTGCGTGCGGCGGTCCTCGGCGCGAACGATGGAATCGTGTCCACGGCCAGCCTTCTGGTGGGCGTGGCCGCCGCCGCCGCGGGGCGAGACGAGGTGCTGCTGGCCGGGATGGCGGGCCTGATGGCGGGCGCCATGTCGATGGCGGCGGGCGAGTATGTGTCGGTCAGCTCTCAGTCGGACACCGAGAAGGCGGACCTGGCGCGCGAGCGTCGGGAGCTCGAGGATGACGAGGAATACGAGCGCCGGGAGCTGGCGGCCATCTACGTGCAGAGAGGCCTCGATCCGCCCTTGGCCCGGCAGGTGGCCGATGCTCTGATGGCCCACGACGCCCTCTCGGCCCACGCACGTGACGAGCTCGGCATTACCGAGATCCACAGCGCGCGGCCGGTTCAGGCGGCGTTGGCGTCGGCCGCGACCTTTGCCGTGGGGGCCTCGCTGCCGGTGCTGATCGCCTTTTTCAGCCGCCCTGACCGGATGGTTGCGCTGGTGTCCATCGGCTCGCTGCTGTGTCTTGCGCTGCTGGGCGCGCTTGCCGCCCGTGCCGGGGGTGCCGGCATCGCCCTCGGAGCGGGTCGCGTGACCCTCTGGGGTGCCCTGGCCATGGCGGCCACCGCCGCTGTGGGGGCGCTCTTCGGGACGGTGGCCGGATGAGCTGAGCGGCCCTCAGGCGCTGCTCCACGCGTTCGCGGCCAGCACCATCTCGTTGACGATGCGCCGGGCCGGCTCGGTATTCTCCGGGTTGTGCAGCAGCAGATCGCGATTGATCTCGAGTGTGAAGGCGTGCTTGCCACGCAAGTCCTCGGGCCTGAAACGGCTGAGCGAGTTGACTCCGTTATACGGATCGTTGAAACGGACCACGTCGCAGAAGTTGAAGTCCACGTCGAGATCGCCCACGTGGGCCTCGATGACCTCGGACAGGCGCAGCAGCAGGGCCCGCTCTGCGAAGTTCGGGTGCAGCGGGTTACCCAGCAAGTCGCCGCCGTTGCCGAACATGAACAGCGGGCGCAAGCTGCCCCGGTCCTCGGAGAGCCGCGTGCCTATCCCCGGCATGGTATGGCAGAAGATCAGCTTCTCGATCGACGGACTGGTAGCGAGCTCGGCAAGCCGCCGACGGTGGGGTCGGATATAGCGCTCGATGACGGCCTCGCGCACGCTGATGGGCAGGCCACGCTCGGACTGGTAGATCTTCACGCCCTGGCTGGTGTGGGTTTTCACGGCCCCGTCCGAATCCAGGTCGTCGCACTGGCGGTTGGGGTCCGCGTGGGCCCGCCAGATATTGAACCGCAGCGTATGGGGTTGCACCGGCAGCCCCAGGTAGAGCTCGTCGGAGAACTCGTCGGAGTCTTCCCGGCGGTCGCCCGGAGTGAACTTCGGATGCAGGTACGGCTTGACCTCATCCGGGGTGAGGTGACCTCCGTGGGGGAGCTCCAGCAAGACCGGTATGTCTCCCTCGGCGTAGTCGAAAGGATCGATGTCCAGGGTCGTACTCACAGCCCGATGCCGGGCATCAGTGATTTCTTTTCGAACAGGTCCTGCAGCGCGGGCAGCCGCTCGGCGTCGCCGTCGCTCACCAGGGCTGCATAGATGCGCGTGATGCCGTCCTCGGTCGGGTCAAAGTGGGCACCTACCGGGGCCAGGATCTTGCGCTCGATCTCCCGGGAGAAGCGCTGAAACAGCTCCTCCGGCCTGCCAGGGTAGCAGAAGTACCCGGTGAGCATCTGGGGGTGGCGGTGATGGGTGGCGAGATAGTCGCCCAGGAAGAAGAAGGGCGTGGAGCCGTTGACGCGAAAATTCGGATCGATGAAGTAGATCTCGCCGTCCCCGGTCTCGATCAGATCAAGGCCGCACAGCCCGTGCCACCCCAGGTCCCAGGCGGCACGCGCGATCTCCTGGCAGACCCTGCGGACCTCGGGACCCGGCCGCCACTCCAGATCGATGAGGTTGCCGCCGTATCGGGTCTGGTCATCGAGACGCTGGGACGAGGCGCCGAGGTAACGGATCTCGCCGCCCGGGGCGACGGCGAGCTGCACGTTGTAGTTGTTGCGGGCGTCGGCGAGATAGCGCTCGACCTTGACCCGCCTGCCTGCGAATCGCTCCTGGGCCTCGTGCAGGTCTGTCTCCGTGCGGCAGATCCGTACGCCGTCGCCCCCCCCAGAGGCTTCGGTGAGCTTGACGACGAACGGTAGCCGCCAACGAGAGCGCCAGACCCCGGCGCGAAATGCTTCTGGCTCATAGCAGCGAAAGGGTGCCACACGGAGAGTCAGATCGCGCATCCTGCCCTTGTCGTTGAGCTGGACGATGAGCCCCGGCCGGTCGAGGTAATAGCGGTCCGCCGGAATGTAGGCGCTGTCGAAGGGATGGGGTGCGACGACGCGCCGGTGGGGCGCGCCGAGCACCGCCTCGCGATAGCCGCAGTTGCCCCGGTACCGGATCAGCTCGCCGGCCTGGTCGGCGAAGTGCTCGCGGTAGAAGCCATTCCAGTAGCCCGGGAGGTCGGAGCGCAGGTCGACGGAGTGCTCGTCGACCAGAGTGGTCAGGCTGCCGCCCACGAGCAGGAAGCGCGCCGCCTGACAGCTCAGATAGCGGGGCCCGCGCAGGTAGAAATAGCCGAAATCCCCTGCAAGCGACTCGCCCGCGCGGTAGCAGGGGTAGCGGGGCAGGTGGAAGCCACCCGCCGCAGTCGGATAGGCGTCGGCGAGGGTTCGGCCCGCGAACGGGACCCACTCGTCGACGAGGCCCGCGACGGCGAGGCCCGGATCACTCACGGCTGCTCTCATGGCCGATCCCTCCGCAGGTTTGCGCCGCCCGTCCGAGTCGGGTGTGCCGGGTGGGGGACTGAGTGTTTCCCGAAAGCACCCCCCAATGCAACGGGCTCGACTGTCTTTACCGGCCTTCGGGGACTCCCCCGGCGGCAATCTCGGGATTGGCCCCCGGGCAGGGTAGGAGCGACCTCCAGGTCGCGACCGGGTTGGCCGGTCAGCCCGCGGACAGCAGGATGGTCAGCTGCCGCGGGCCGTGGGCGCCGAGCTGCATCGTCTGCTCCACGTCGGTGGTGCGCGACGGACCGGTGATCAGGTGGACGCCGCGGGGCAGGACCCCAGTCTCCGTACCTAGGCGAGCCCAGAACGTCTTCGGGGTGGGGCACGATGTGCTCGGCCCGGAGCAGACAGACGAAATGGTCCGGCAAGAAGGCCATTGAGGTCGGCGTCAGGGGCCCGGAGAGGAGCACGAGCGAGCCGGTCTCGGCGATTCCCGCGTAGGCGGCTGAAAGGCAGACCCGATCGGCAGGGCCGGCGTTGCGGTGCTCGACTTGCAGATCCGCGGGCCAGGGTAGGGCCTGGATGTGCTCGTCGGGGGTGGCCGCGAGGACCGATGGTCCAGCGCTGAGTGCGAGGATCTCTCGCAGTGCGGCGACCGTCTCGGTTCCGCCATTTACGCGACGGACCTGGGCGGCGGCGGTCTGGGCCCGGGCGACGAAGGTCTCGATGGGGTCCGGGGGCAGGGCCGGCAGGGGCCCGCCCCGGGGCTCGCGCAGCCAAGCCTCAATCTGCGCGGCCCGCCCCTCCGGCGTCCCGGTCTCTGCACGCAGGCGGGCGAGGATGGCGTCTCGCGCACCGCTCACGGTTTATCCCCTCCGCGGCCCACGTATTGGGAGAAGAAGGTGCGGCCTGCGGGCACCGGGAGGTCGCGCGCGCCGGTCCATCCGGTCGCAAACGGCACCCGTCGGAGGCTCCCCCGGCGCCGCCCGAGCTGGTGGAGCAGCCGGGCCGCAAGGGTCGTAAGCACCCGGTATAGCCTCGGGCGGCGGGCCAGGGCGGCCCAGGCCCGTACCAGCAGACGGCTTCGCCTTGGCGTCACCCGTTCGGCGACGGCGCGAAACCGCAGCTGCCGCAGCAGGTCCGGCAGGGGTATGCCCATCGGGCAGACCTCCTCGCAGCGCCCGCAGAGCGTCGAGGCTTCCGGCAGCACGGCGGCCTCTTCCAGTCCCAGGAGCAGCGGGGTGAGCACCGCGCCCATGGGCCCTGGGTAAACCCAACCGTAGGCGTGGCCCCCTACGGCCCCGTAGACCGGGCAGTGGTTCATGCAGGCCCCGCAACGGATACATCGCAGCATGGCCCGGAAAGGCCCCCTGAGTATCCCGCTGCGCCCATTGTCGAGCAGCACCACGTGAAACTGCTCCGGGCCATCCGGGTCCTCCGGGCGTTTCGCACCGGTGTACCAGCTGGCGTAGGCGGTGGCGGGCTGGCCGGTGGCGCTGCGGGTCAGCAGGCGCAGCAGCAGGCTCGCGTCCTCCAGGGTGGGCACGATCTTCTCGATGCTGGCGAGCACCAGGTGGGTGCGGGGCAGGGAGGCCGTGAGGTCGCCGTTGCCCTCGTTGGTGACCAGCACGATCGAGCCGGTCTCGGCGACCAGGAAATTGGCGCCCGTCATGCCGAGATCGGCGGTCAGGAACCGCTCGCGCAGCACCTCGCGGGCCTCATCGACAATCGACGCCACGCTCTCTAAAGGGCGCTGCGGGCTCCGGCGGTGGTGGCGGCGAAACAGCTCTGCGATCTGGCCGCGGGTCTTGTGCACTGCCGGCGCGATGATGTGGCTCGGCGGCTCCCGGGCCAGCTGAATGATGTACTCCCCGAGATCAGTCTCCACCACCTCGATGCCCGCGGCCTCCAGAGCGGGATTGATCCCGATCTCCTCGCCGACCATGGACTTGCCCTTGGTGACCCGCCGGGCCCCAGCGTCGCGGCAGATGCCCAGCACGATCTCCCGGGCCTCCTCCGCCGTTTCGGCCCAATGCACCTCGCCCCCCGCTGCCTTCACGGCCTGTTCGAAGCGCTCCAGGTAGAGGTCGAGGTGGGCGAGGGCATGGTCCTTGATCTCGCGGCCGCGCCGACGCAGCGCCTCGAATTCGGGCAGGGCGGCCAGGGCCCGGGCGCGCTTGTCCACGAAGCCGCCGCGGGCCCGGTTCAGCGCGCTCTGCAGCTGCGCATCGCCTAGGGCTCGGGCGGCGTTGGCCTTGAAGGCCCTCACCCGGGGCTTCACCCGGGGGCCTCCCCGATGCCGGGTCCCTTGGCCATGCCCGCTAGCACCTCGGCAACGTGGAAGACCCGCACCGCGCTGCCCCGGCGGCTGAGTCGCCCGGCGATGTTGAGCAGACATCCCAGGTCCCCGGCGAGCAGGGTGTCGGCGCCCGCGGCCTCGATGGCGGCGATCTTGTCGTCGACCATGCGCTGGGAGATCTCCGGGAACTTGACGCAGAAGGTGCCGCCGAAGCCGCAGCAGGTGCCGGTTTCGGCCATCTCGACCAATTCCAGCCCCTCGACGCTCGCCAGTAGCTGTCTGGGCTGGCTGTGCACCCCCATCTCGCGTAGTGACGAGCAGGAATCATGGTAGGTGGCCTTGGCTTCGAAGCGGGTGCGGCTCGGAACGGCCTTCAACCGGCCCGCCAGGAAAGCGGTGAGCTCCTGGGTGTGAGCCGCCAGCGCCTGGGCCCGCTCCGCCCATCCCGGGACTTCGGCGAACAGAGCCGGGTAATGGCGACGAAGCATGCCCGCGCAGGAGCCGGAAGGGACGACCACTTGGTCGTAGCCTTCGAAGGTCCGGATCACCTGTCGGCCGATCGCTCGCGCAGCCTCCCGGTCGCCATTGTTGTAAGCCGGCTGTCCGCAGCAGGTCTGCTCGCGCGGGACGAGGACCTCGCAGCCGGCGTCGCGCAGCAGTTTCAGCGCCGCAAAGCCCACCGAGGGACGGAACAGGTCGGCGAGACAGGTGACGAAGAGAGCGATGGGCATGGGTTCAGGAAAAGCACACAACAGGCAGTAAACAGTAGACACGGGAAAGACGAAACAATCGTAGACGGTAAACGGGGGGACCTTCCGTAGGAGCGACCTCCAGGTCGCGATTTCACAACGGGGTTGTGCCGTCGCGAGCCGGAGCTCGGTGCTGCCGGGATCTCTAGCCTCGTAGCTCAGATTGGCGCGCGGCGCCTACCTGGCGACATCGCCATTCGATCGAGCGGGGGGCGGCCCTCCTACAACCCGACGCGGGCCTTCAATTCCCTGCGCCGCCGGTGCAGGGTGGGCTCGGTATAGCCGTTGGGCGCCGTTCGGCCGCGGAAGACCAGGTCGCACGCAGCCTGAAAGGCGACGCCGTCGAAGCGGGGGGCCATGGGGGCGTATCCCGGGTCGCCGGCGTTCTGACGGTCCACCATCGCCGCCATGCGCTTGAGTGCCTCCAGCACCTGCGCCTCGGTCACGACGCCGTGGTGCAGCCAATTGGCCAGGTGCTGGCTTGAGATGCGCAGCGTCGCGCGGTCCTCCATCAGTCCGACGTTGCGAATGTCCGGCACCTTGGAGCAGCCGACTCCCTGGTCCACCCAGCGCACAACGTAGCCCAGGATACCCTGGCAGTTGTTCTCGATCTCCTGGCGGATCTCCTCCGCCGACCACTCGGGCCGCTCCACCACCGGCAGGGTCAGGATGGCGTCCAGGGTGGCGCGCGGGCGCCGGGCGATCTCGCTCTGGCGCTTGGCGACGTTGACCAGGTGGTAGTGCATGGCGTGCAGGGTAGCCGCGGTGGGCGAGGGTACCCAGGCGGTGTTGGCCCCCGCCCGGGGATGGGCGATCTTGGCCTCGACCATCGCGCGCATCTCGTCGGGCATGGCCCACATGCCCTTGCCGATCTGGGCCCGGCCGCGCAAGCCGCAGGCGAGCCCGATGGCCACGTTCCAGTCCTCGTAGGCCCTGATCCAGAGGGCGGACTTCATCTGCTCCTTGCGCAACATGGGCCCGGCCTCCATCGAGGTGTGGATCTCGTCACCGGTGCGGTCGAGAAAGCCGGTGTTGATGAAGATCACGCGCTCCCGGGCGGCGCGGATGCAGGCCTTGAGGCTGACCGTGGTGCGCCGCTCCTCGTCCATGATGCCGATCTTGATGGTGTTGCGCGCCATCCCGAGGGCATGTTCGATCCGCCCGAACAGCTCCACCGCGAAGGCGACCTCCCGGGGGCCGTGCATCTTCGGCTTGACAATATAGACGCTGCCGGTGCGCGAGTTGCGGTAACGGCCCAGGCCCTTCAAGTCGTGCAGGGCGATGAATGCGGTCAGCATGCCGTCGAGAAACCCCTCGGGGATCTCCTCGCCTGCGGCGGTGAGCACCGCATCGGTGGTCATCAGGTGGCCCACGTTGCGCACCAGCATCAGGCTGCGCCCCGGCAGGCGCAGTTCGGAGCCGTTCGGGGCGGTGCAGATCCGGTCGGGCTCGAGCCGGCGGGTGAGCACCTCGCCGCCCTTCGGGAACTGCGCCTCCAGCTCGCCGTTCATCAGCCCCAGCCAGTTGGCATAGACGACGGCCTTGTCCTCGGCATCGACCGCGGCCACCGAGTCCTCGCAGTCCTGGATCGTGGTGAGGGCGGACTCCAGGATGAGGTCCCGCACCCCGGCGGGACTCGTCTGGCCGATGGGATGCGTGCGGTCGATGAGAATCTCGATGTGCAGTCCGTGGTGGACCAGGAGCACGGCCTGCGGCTCGGCGGGACTCCCGCGGTAGCCGGCCAGGGCGGACGGATCGGCCAGCCCAGCCACCGAGCCTTCCGACAGGGTCGCGGCGAGCCGGCCTTCGGCGACGGCATAGCGGGTGACCTCCCTATGGCGGCCCCGCGCCAGCGGCACGGCCTGGTCGAGAAAGTCGCCGGCGTAGGCCACTACCCGCGCCCCACGCACCGGGTTGTAAGGGCCGGTTTTGCCCGCACCTTGGTCCTCCGGAATGACGTCGGTGCCATACAGGGCGTCGTACAGGCTTCCCCAGCGGGCGTTGGCCGCGTTGAGGGCATAGCGGGCGTTGTTGACCGGCACGACCAGCTGAGGGCCGGCCAGGGTGGCAATCTCGGGATCGACTCCGGAGGTGGTCACCTGGAAGTCCTCGCCCTGGGGCAGGAGATAGCCGATGTCTTCCAGGAACTGCCGATAGGCCTCGGCGTCCCAGCGCGAGCCGCGGTGGCGGCGATGCCAGTCGTCAATGGCGGCCTGGAGCCCGTCTCGATGGGCCAGCAGGGCTCGGTTGCGCGGGCCGAGGTCCGCGACGATGTGGGCCAGCGCCCGCCAGAAATGCTCGGCATCTATGCCGGTCCCGGGGGCGATCCGAGCCTCGACCAGGTCGTACAGAGGTTGTGCGACCCGCAGGCCGCCGATGTCCCGGTAGGCTGCCATCGCAGCGTGTCTCCCGCGCCGTCGAACGCCGTTAAGCCTGGCAGATTGCGGGCCCGTTGCCTAGCCGGTGCAGCCAGTCGCCCCGCCTGAATGCTCCGGAGGTGCGCGGGTCCACCCCTCGACAACCGGCTCCGCCGGCGCGGTCGGGCCGGTTCGGCCGGTCGATTCGACTCGGCACGGTTCCCATCCGGACGGGTCTCAGTGGCGGGCTCCCCCGATCGGTCTGGGCCAGGCTTCTGACCTGCCGCAAGTTCTCTCGAACTTCCGCATGGATCTGGTTGTACCAAAAAGGGCCTTTGGCCTACGCTAGATTCACTTACTTGTGGAAGACCGGCCGATGGCGTCAGAACCCCAGGGACCGAAGGCGAGCACCGACGAGACGGTGCTGCAGCAGCAGTATCTGCGGGCCTTGAGCTCCTTCGAGGGCATCATCCTCGGCCAGATCGATATCAAGAACAAGCTGGGCAACCGCCTCAACCACAGCGTGCGGACGGGGCTCATCATCCTCAGCGCCATCGCGATCTCTATCCTTGTACTGCTCCTGACCCTGAGCTCCCAGATCAACCGGATCTCCGCCGTCGTCGCCGAGATGAACAAGCACTTCACCTCGGTCTCGGACAAGATGGACCAGGTACGCCAGCACATGGTCGCCATGGAGAAGCGGGCGGGGGTGCTGGACGGGATGGAAACCGACATCGCCCAGATGGACAAAGACATGGGCCAGGTCACTACGGATCTCGGCGTCATGCAAGGGAACGTGAGGGGCATCAGCCACCACGTGGGCGCGGTGCGCGCCACCATCACCGATGTCGCTGCGAGCGTCGATCGGATGAATGCCGAGGTTCAGGCCATGAGCGTGGACATCCACCGGATGGGTGCCCCGGCCCGGACCATGAACAACATGTTCCCCTTTCCTTAGGAGGCCGGCTGTGGCCGAAGATCCGCGCAGCGCCATCGTCGAGGTCATGGCCCGCCTGGGTCGGGAGACCCAGTTCCACATCGACGAGCGCTACCGACATTTCCAGGTCACCGACGCCGTGACCGTTGCGGTCTCCGTGCTGCTGCTGATCCTGGCGGTGTTCAACGTCTACTTCGTCCACGTGCTCTACCAAGATCTGGATCGTACGGTCAACAACATGGACTCCATGTACCAGCGCCTTATGAACGTGGACGCCGACATGGCCGTGATCACCGACCGCTTCGGCGGGTTCGACCGCCACATGGAGCACATGACGCCCATCGGCGAGCACATGTCGAGCCTGGCCCGGCTGATGCCCCCGATGCGCGGCAGCATGGACTCGATCGCCAAGGACATGCCAGTCATCGAGCAGGAGATGTCGTTGGTGGTGCCCGCCATGGTCACCATCGACCAGCGCATGAGTGCCATGGGCGTCGGGGTGTCAGTGATGCGTCGCAACACCGGTCAGATGGCCGCCCCCATGGGGGTCCTGAACAATTTCCTGCCCTGAGGCGCTCCAGCTCCCCCGGGGCCCCCGTCCCCGAAGACGGACGCTGCCGAGCCGCGCAGGCTGCGGGCCATGGGCTGCAAACAGCCGACTGCGCCGAGGGCCTGAGGCCGGGCGCCGGCCGTTACCTTGCGGCGCACCGCGGGATGCCCTACAAAGATAATCAATGGGGTCAGACTCGATTAATCAACGGGGTCAGACTCGATTGATCGCGTCGAACTTGCCCCCGATCCTCAGTCCGAAGATTAGGATACGGCTCCTGTCGAAGCGGGTCGCGGCGCCCGGAGCCACCGCTGTTCACTGCCCACTCCTCTTCGTTTGTTTGTATTTATGCTCTAGCCGAGGAGCAGCACTTTTGCCACTGATCAAAATCAAACAATTCAAAGGCAAATGAAACTACGCCCACCGTCAGGAACGTCAATCCCGCCGCGCCCGCGGTACCGCCTCTTCCCGCCAGATCGTGGCCCTCAATGGCCGGAACATTGAGGTACAAAGACCGGAATCCGCTTAGAGCCCCGCATGTTGTCAACATCGGGTTGGAGGCGCCCGCTCGGGAATGAACCGGTCTACCGTCGGGTTTGCACGTGGCCTAAGAAGCGCGGCACACCGCATAAGGAGCGGAGCGCTTTAAACAGGTCCCGTAAAGGGATCGCCCCCTCTCGCCTGAAGTCATGACAACTCGCGCCCTATTTTCTGGCTTCTAATACGAGATTGAACGGCGTTGCTGCCGCCCGGCGGAAACGCGTGAATCCCGCTTCCGTGAAGATCTCCCGTATCTTCGATTCCCCGGCCTGCGCCCCCAAGCCGAGACCGACCTCCTGAGACAGGGAGTTCGGCGTGCAGATGAACGTGGAGGCGGCGTAGAACATCCGTCCAATCGGGTTCAAATTCTCCTCGAGGCGATCGCCCGCGAATGGCTCCACCAGCAGGACCGCTCCGTCGGGCTTGAGCGTCCCGTAGGCATGGCATGCAGCGCCTACCGGATCTCCCAGGTCGTGGAGACAATCGAAAAAGCAGATCAGATCGTAATCGCGGTCCACGTAGCTTTTCGCTGTGGCCACATCGAAGGTCACACGATCCGCGACCCCACCCTCCGCAGCCCGTTGTTTTGCTACCTCAATGGAGGGCGCATGATAGTCGGAGCCGAAAAATCGCGATGCCGGGTACGCCTGAGCCATAATGACTGTCGAGGCCCCGTATCCGCAGCCGACATCCGCCACCGTGGCACCGGCTTCGAGCTTCGGCACGACGCCCTCGAGAGCCGGGAGCCACTCTGGCACCAGACGCGCACGGTAACCGGGCCGGAAGAAACGCTCGGTTCCCGCGAACAGACAAGGATGGTGGTCGCCCCACGCGAGCGCGCCATCGCCGCGCATGGCGGCGATCAGTTTGTCTTTGTCCAAGAAAAAGCTAGCCGCCGCCACGGCGCCGCCCGCGACATAAACGGGCGAGTCGTCGATCGCTAGCGCGAGCGCTTGCTCCGGCGACAGACGAAACCGCCCGTCGAGCAGTTCCATGTAGCCCGCGGCCGCCTGGGCGCTCAGCCATTCGCGGACCAGGCGCGGGTTGCACCCCGTCTTCGCCGCGAGCTCCTCCGGTGTGACGGGGGCGCCATCGGCCATGGTGCGGTACAGACCGAGCTCGTCTCCGACAATGATGCTCGCCATCATCGCGGCGCCACCCATGTCGGTGACCAGCTTGTCCATCAACTCGTGCAGTTTGCCCTCGTCCATTGCGTGCCCTCCCCGACAGCGGCTACCGATTGCAAGGCTTCTTGCGTCGGCGACTTCTCCTCGGCGCCTCGCCGAGGAGTCCGACGGCGGACCGGGGATAGGAATTCGCTTTCAACCGCCTAGGAGCCCAGCGACCAAGAAGCGGCGTGCTGCACCCATCCCCAACAAGCTTTGGCGTGCGAGACCATCCTCGTTCCCCGGGATGAGATCGTCCCGATCCCGGTATGGCCCGCGAGACGGCCCGGTGCGAAAATTCCTTGACGCTTTTCGGATTCTAGCCCGACCGGGACTTGATAGCGAGGGTCTACCATCGGATTTACAGTTGGTCAGTAGGTCCCGAAAGAGCTAGTCTGACATTGAGACGGGGATATGGCTCTTGGCGTCCGCGATCGGCGTGGCCGATTCGCTTGACTTTAGGGGCCAGGCTCAATCAAACAAAGCGGGTGTAGACGCTATGAAAACGGCTAGCGACTGCCTCCATCCAACCGGTCGCCTCGCTCGCGTCGGCTGAGGCTGGCGTTAAAGCTCATGGACACGAAAGAACCAGACAAGGTCGTGACACTGCTTGAGGAGATTCGTGCCGGCCAGAAGCAGCAGCTCGCGCATCAGCTGGAAGCGCTCGAATTGCAACGTCAACAGTTCACGCTGTATCAGGAGCAAGCGGCAAGAGCAGAGAGAATTCAGGAAAAGGCCGAGCTCCTGCAAGATCGCGGAGCAACCTTGGTCGGAGGTGCGCGCAAAGCGGTCTTCGTCGTGGTGGCGGTCATCGTCGTTTTGGTCCTGTACTTGTCGTGGCTTGTCCTGCGCTGGGGCCACTAGGCTTGCGTCGCGCGGCAACGTAAACCGCGAAAAGCCGCAGGCGTCGTGCCGTTCCATCGGGGAGACGTTCCAGCAGCGGGCTTCGGCGGCTGTCGGCCGCCCCTCACGTTGAACGGTGGAGTCGCAGTTGCACGTCAGAGACAGCGGAGGAAGTGGAAGATGCCATCTCATTTTGAAGGTGGCGTGGAGGCTCGTTGGCTCGTCGAGGAGGGTGACGATAGAAAGACGGAGCTGCTTTCCGATTTTGCGTTTGTCCACAGCAGCGATTTTCGATGGGAGGACAAGCCGGGTGATGTAATCGATGGTGTGAGCATTCCGGAATTGGTGTGGTCAGAGATCGTGGGAACGCCGTACATCGGTGATTATCGTCGGGTGAGCGTCATTCACGACGTTGCCTGTGACGCGAAGATCATGACTTCCAGAGATGCCCACTGGGTGTTCTACGAAGTAATGCTGGTGGATGGCACCTCACAGCCGCGGGCGTTGATGTTCCACACCGCTGTCCGGTTGTTTGGACCCCAGTGGGAGGATGCGCGGGGGCCGTCGAATCTTGAATTCAAGGCGGACTTTCTAAGGTCTGGTCTGAAGAGGCCCATTGACATTGCCGAGCTCGAGGCGGCGTTGGACGCCGTATCAGGATGAGCGTAGCAGAGGGCTCTGGTCGGAGAAGGGGGGTCCTTCGCCCGGCCTCATCGCGCCGCCGAGCGTGCGGGTGCGCACCAGGCGGTTCTAGGGTTTCGGTTTCGTGGCGCGAGGGGGGCGGAAGCCGGTTGCCGGAGAGTCGGGGTATACCTAGATTCAACAGCAGGCCGCGCGGCTCGCCCAACGGCCCTTGGAAGGCAACGAACGGCACCAACGGGCGGTGACCCGGTCTAAACTCTCGGAACTGGCGGCTGGATGGAGGCGCCCGATGTCGACACCGAGCAAAGCGACGCGCGGGCGCCTTGCGGTCCGCCTATTATCACTGCTCTTCGCGCTAGTGGGAGTCGTCGCATGGGCGCATCCGGGCTCGGCCGTGGCCGCAGAGCCTCCGTTCCCCGTGCACGCACCCTGGCTCAACGTCGAGCGGCCGCTCACGGCCGAGGATCTACGCGGCCACGTGGTGCTGCTCGATTTCTTTACCCCGGGATGCATCAACTGCATCCATGTCTTGCCGGAGACGGCCAAGCTGGAGCGAGAGTTCGGCAGCCGCCTGCTGGTAATCGGCGTCAACTCGCCGAAGTTCACTGCTTCTGAAGAGACCGGGAACATCGTGGGCTTCATCCAGCGCTATGGCATCCAACACCCGATCATCACCGACACGGGCATGGTGCTGTGGACGCACTACGGGGTGTTCGCCTGGCCGACCCAGGTGCTGCTCGGGCCCGATGGCGGGGTGGTCGGGCAGTATGTCGGCGAGGGCAAGTATGCGGCGATACGTCGGGATCTCATCGAGACCCTGGCGTCGGCCCGCGAGGCCGGGACCTTGAAAGACACGTCGCTGCCCGTCCAGGCTATGGCCCACGACCCGAACGGCCTGTTGCAGCCGGGCAAGGTCGCGGTGAGCGCTCACTACGTCGCGGTGAGCGACACTGGGCACAATCGCGTGGTGCTGCTCGACCATTTCGGCAAGGTGCTGAAGGTTGTCGGTGACGGGGCGCGGGGCAGCCGGGACGGGGCTCCGGGGCAGGCGGAATTCGACGGTCCCCAGGGCCTCGCCTTCGACGGGAACCTTCTGTATGTGGCCGATACGGGCAATGCCCTGGTCCGGGCGGTCACGCTGCCCTCGGGCGAGGTCAAGACCGTGGCCGGAAACGGGGAACAGGGCTACGGCGTCGAGGGTAGGCATCCGGCACGGGAGGTGGGGCTGAGCTCGCCCTGGGGCCTGCAGATGGTCGGTCGCCAGCTCTACATTGCCATGGCGGGGGTGCACCAGATCTGGCGGCTCGATCTCGACGAGGGGCGCGTCGGGCCCTTCGCCGGCAGCGGCGCCGAGGGCATCGCCGACGGGCCGCTCGGGGAGGCGAGCTTTGCCCAAAGCAGCGCCCTGGCGTATCACGACGGCGGGCTCTATGTCGCCGATCCCGAGGCCTCGGCTGTGCGCCGCATCAATCTGAAGACCGACGAGGTCAAAACGCTGATCGGCAAGGGTCTGTTCGTTTTCGGCCTGCGCAACGGCGAGGCCGCGGACGCCCTGCTGCAGCACGACCAGGGGCTGGCCTCTCTGGACCACCGGCTCTACATCGCCGACACTTTCAATAATGCCGTTCGGACGCTCGACCTCGGGACAAACCAGGTAAGCACCCTGGCCACCGGCCTGTCCCAGCCCGGCGGCCTGGCCGTGCTGGACAAGGGCACGCTGCTGGTCGCCGACACCAACGCGGACCGGCTCGTGACGATCGGTGTGGGCACCGGTAGGGTGCGGCTCTGGCCGGTGAAGGGACTTTGACACCCGACGACGGGTCGAGTATCAGCGATGAGGTGAGGGTGAGAGCGCGTCGGGTCCTGCCGGTACGGACACGGTTCCGCTATTCAAGGGCCTGCCTGACGGCCGGTGTCAGTGTCCTTACTGGGGTTTCTTGTTCAAAGGTAGGCTGCGGGTCAGGTATGCCGACCATGACGAAGTGATCAGCGCGGGGGAGGTCTACTACCTACCGCCGGGCCACAACGTGCTGGTGGAAGAAGACTGCGAGCTGCTGGAATTCAGTCCCAAAGGCGAGTAGGCAAAGACGATGGAGGTCGCGGCGCGTAATATGGCAGCCATGCAGGGCGACGGATAGAGCGGCGCAAGGCAGGCGGGCTGAGATATGGCGAGGAGGACCACCGTGATGACATTCACCGATAGACGGCCAACGGCCTGGGGTCCGAGGGCCCAGGGCGTGCTGCGGGTAGTGACCGCCTATCTGTTTCTGCTGCACGGCAGTGCGAAGCTGCTGCACTTCCCCCACGTGGCCATGTTCGATCAGGTGCAGGTGGTCTCGTTGCTCGGGCTCGCCGGGGTGCTCGAGCTGGTCGGCGGGACTCTGGTCCTGATCGGGCTGTTTACCCGCCCGGCCGCGTTCATCCTCTCCGGGGAGATGGCCGTGGCCTATTTCATGGCCCATGCTAAGCAGGGGGCCGTGCTTTTCCCTCTGCTGAATCACGGCGAGTCGGCGGTGCTCTTCTGCTTCATCTTCCTGTTCCTGTCCGCCGCCGGTGGCGGGGCATTGAGCCTCGACGGGCTACGCCGACATGGCTGAGACCGCCGGCGCAAGCGAGTCGACCGATCTGCCAGTGTGGGCTACATCTGCAAGGGTGTCTCCTGGGATGACGGACTCCGGCCGGGCGCGTGGTGCGACGGACCGGCGTGGATCGCCGGACATGTAGCGCCCGCCGCTTGCCGTCGATGGTGTGGCTGTTTGCCCCGACAGCGATAGATGGAGTCGCCATGAAGCTGCTGTTGGTCTGTCTGCTGCTGTCGGTGGCCGCAGCCTTCGTGGTGCTGTCCTCCGGCTCACTTCCACCCGAGGTGGCGTCCCACTTTGTGGTCGGCGGCGCGGCCAATGCGTACATGCCCCGCGGCGCCTACGTCGAGCTCATGCTCGAGGTGGTCGTGGGGGCGCCGGCTCTGCTGATCGCGGTGTCGACCCTGGTACGCTTCGTTCCGACACGCTTCTTGAATCTGCCGAACCGGGCCTATTGGCTGGCGCCGGAGCGACGCGCCGAAACCCTGGCCTTTCTCCAGTATCACGGCGCCTTCCTGGGGCTGCTCCTCGCCGCGTTTCTCTGTTTCGTTCATTGGCTCGTGGTGCGTGCCAATGCACAGCATCCACCGCTGTTTCCCGAGTCGTCGATGAACACGGGCTTGGTGCTGTTTCTCGCCGCCGTCGTGGTCTGGCTCGGGGTCCTCGTCGTTCGGTTTCGACGGCGCGCCTGAAGGCTGTTCGGCGGGATGCGCTTCGCTTTCCCGCCCTACCGGTTTGATTCTTTTCCCCGTCTACCGTCTACCGTCTACTGTGCTCCCGGCCGGACGCGCTTCGCTTCGCCCCTACACTGGTGAGACATGCGAGCCAGGGCGTAGGCTTTGATCGTTTTTCCGGAATCTTCGGAGTCGCGATCATGACCTTCGACTGGCAGCCCGTGACACTGACGCTCAAGCTGGCGTCGCTCACGACGCTTTTTCTGCTCCTGCTCGGGACCCCGATCGCCTGGTGGCTCGCGCGCAGCCGCGCCTGGTACAAACAGGCCATCGCTGCCGTGGTGGCCCTGCCGCTCGTCCTGCCGCCGACGGTGCTCGGTTTCTATCTGCTGGTGCTGCTGGGCCCCGGTGGGCCGGTGGGCCGACTGACCCAGACGCTCGGGCTGGGCACCTTGCCATTCACCTTTGCCGGATTGGTGGTGGCCTCGGTGCTCTATTCCCTGCCGTTCGCGGTTCAGCCGATGCAGAACGCCTTCGAGGCGCTCGGCGATAGGCCCTTGGAGGTGGCGGCGACCCTGCGTGCCTCGCCTTGGGATCGCTTCCTCAGCGTCGCCCTGCCCCTGGCACGTCCAGGGATGCTCACCGCGGCGGTCCTGGCCTTTGCCCATACGGTGGGCGAGTTCGGGGTGGTGCTGATGATCGGCGGCAGCATCCCCGGAGAGACCCGGGTCCTCTCCGTCGCGATCTACGATCACGTGGAGGCCCTGGAGTACGCTCAGGCCCATGCCCTCTCGGCGGCGATGATCGGATTCGCCTTCCTGGTGTTGCTGACCCTCTATCTGGTCAACGGTCGCATCGGCAGGGCGGGCGCCTGATGGGCGACATCGAGGCGCGGTTCCATCTGGCGCTGGGCGGCTTCACCCTGGACCTGGATCTGCGGGTGCCGGGGCAGGGGGTGACGGCGCTGTTCGGCCAGTCCGGCTCGGGCAAGACTACGGCCCTGCGCTGTATCGCCGGCCTCGAGCGCGCCGAGGGCCGTTTGCGGGTGAACGGCGAGGTCTGGCAGGACGCCGAGCGCTTCGAGCCGGTGCATCAGCGGCCCATCGGCTACGTGTTCCAGGAGGCGAGCCTGTTCCCGCACCTGTCGGTGCGCCGCAATCTGGAGTACGGATTCAAGCGGCTGGCGCCGGCCGAGCGTCGAGTGGGCCTCGACGATGCGGTGGCCTGGCTGGGGCTGGGCCCGCTGCTCGGGAGGGCCCCGGCCAGGCTCTCCGGCGGGGAGCGTCAGCGTGTGGCCATCGCGCGGGCGCTGCTTACCAGCCCGCGCCTCCTGCTCATGGATGAGCCGCTCTCCGCGCTCGACCACCGCAGCAAGGGCGAGATCCTGCCCTACCTGGAGCGTCTCCACGGCACCCTGGCGATCCCGGTGATCTATGTCACCCACTCCCCGGACGAGGTCGCGCACCTGGCCGACCACCTGGTGGTGATGGCCGGAGGCCGCGCGGTCGCCGGTGGCCCGTTGACCGAGACCCTGGCGCGTCTGGATCTACCGATCCGCATGGGCGAGGAGGCGGGGGTCGTGCTCGATGCGCGAGTAATCGAGCGCGATCTGGTCTGGCACCTGGCGCGGGCCGCGTTTTCGGGGGGCAGCCTGTGGGTCCGGGATGCCGGGGTGCCGGTCGGCGATCCGGTGCGGCTTCGGGTGCTGGCCCGGGACCTGAGTCTGGCCTTGGAGCGGCACGAGGGCACCAGCATTCTGAACCTGTTGCCGGCCCGGGTGGAGGACATGGCGGAGGAAGGGCATCCCGCCGTGCGCCTGGTGCGGGTGCGGGTCGGCGATACGCCCCTGGTGGCTCGCGTCACCGCTCGCTCCGCACAGACCCTGGGGCTCGAGTCGGGCAAGGAGATCTGGGTCCAGATCAAGTCCGTAGCCGTGCTGGAGTAAGGCAGAGCCGCACCGCTGTTGCGCGGGAATCACGAGCCCGTGGGAGGCTATACGCGTGGCCGATGGGCGTGCGATCGCCGAGGGGGCTCGGCTCCTTGCAGCCGGGGCTTGGGGGGCTGAGGGCATTCAGCCTGGGTTCACGGCCCCGCGCCTATCCTGGACGCGAGGCTGGAAAAGGGCCTTGCTATCGAGGAGAAGCGATCTATGGCGATCTTTAATAAACCTCTTGTCGCGGTCGTGCTGGGACTTGCACTGGCCACACCCGTCTTCGCGAACGGTTACTACGGCGATGACCCCCAGGGCTCATTCGCCCAGCGCGCCGAGACCCAGCGTGCCCGCGTCGCTCTGGGACTGAAGCGGGGATTGCTGACGCCCGACGAGGCACAGGTGCTCTACGGGGACCAAGACAGGCTCGCCGCCATGGAGCAGGATTTCCGAGCGAACGGCTACCTGTCTCCGAGGGACCGGGCCGAGCTCGACCGGGCGTACAATGACGCCAGCTACCGGATCTTCCGGCTCAAGCACAACCTCAACCGGCAGCTCCCGGGCTGGTATCGGACCTACGGGACCTACGGCGGCTACGACGACCGCCCGTACCGCGACGAAGAGCGTCACGTCGGGTACAACGACGGGCTCGACGACGAGCTGTGGTGGCGCTAAGCCGCTTTTCTCTTAGCGTCTGCCGAGCAGTCGGCCGAGGAGACTCCGGCGCGGCGTGGCGGGCCGATACGCCAGGGCGATGCTGATGTTGTCCCCCCCTCGCCGCCGCGCTCGCGGGCGACTGCCGCCAGGTGCTCTGCGTGCTGCTGGGGTGAGCGTCGGGCCAGTCCGTCCAGGGCCTCTTCCGGCGAGACCTGGCCCCAGAGTCCGTCGCTGCAGAGCATGAACAAATCGCCGGCGCGGATCTCGATGGAGCCGAAATCGGGTTTGGGCACCTGCTCGCCACCCAGGCGCATGTAGAGTTGATTCTGCAGCTCCTTGGCCTCGGCATCACTTTCCCGGATCCGCCCCTGCTCGATCATGAGGCGGCGCAGCGAGTGATCGAAGGTGCGGTCGATGAGCTCTCCGCCACGAAAGAGATACAGGCGGCTGTCGCCGACGTGGGCCCAATTCGCCTCGGCCTCGTCCAGATACAGCAGGACGCAGGTACTGCCGGCGGAGCGGGCGCTTATCTCCCCCAGGGAGCCCAAGGCTCCGTGGGCCTCCAGACAGAGCCGTGCCAAGAAGCTGCCGGGATCTTGCACCCGGCCCTCGAACAGCCGCTGGGCGGTATCCACCATGGCCTGGGCTGCGAGGGCACCGTCCTGGTGGCCCCCCATGCCGTCGGCCAGGACCAGCAGGTGCGTGCGGTCGCCTAGAGCGCTGAGGATCTCGACCCGATCCTGTTGCTCGGTTCGTCCCCCCAGATCGGACGCTTTGCCGAATTGCCAGGTCATGTCGATTCTGACTCCCTCCGGTGGTAATCGGACCGCACTTTGGCTCAGCGGAAGATCGCCTTCAGCGTCTCCAGGAATCCTCGATGCGGCTTGTGCTGCGGCTCGGTCCGGTCTTCCACCGGGGCGCGCTCCCTGGCTGCCCGGGCCTTGGCCTGCTCAATTTTGACCAGTCTGCGCTCGGCTTCGACGAGGTGCCGGTTGTCGGGCTGCACCGACAGCCCGCGCTGCAGGTACAGATCGGCCTTCTTGTAATCGGCTTTGGTCATGGCATCGTCGGCGAGCACGGCATAGCGCTCCGCGATACGACTGACCCCGTTGCGCGCCTCCGACTGCTTGGGGTCCAGCTCGAGCACCTCGCGATAATAGTGCAGGGCGCTGTCCTGGGACGGCGTGGTCAGCCGGTAGCCCGCCAATGCCTCGCGCGCGCTGGCGAGCAGGCCTTCGATCTGGGCCTCGCGGGTCGGCTGGGGAGCCGCTGGCGCATCTGCTGGCACGGCGGCCGCCGGGGTTGCGTCCGGATCGGCCGCGGCGGTCCGGGTCCCGATACCTGGCGCCTGCAGTGCCCCGGGAAGGGTCTCGGCGGCACCCGTCAAGGAGGCGGGTGCGGGCAGCGCGGCCAGTGTCGGGGGCATCAGCGCGGTGGGGTCCGATGCCGACTCGGGCCGGGGCAGCTCAGGGATACTCGGCGCCAATGCGTCGGGGGGTTGGCTTGCCAGCGCGCCGGTGCCTGCGTCGCCCCCGGGGGTCGGGGGGCCGCTGTTCGAGGGCGCCGGCGCACTCGGACTCACCGGCATGGGAGGGCTCGCAGCAGTGCGCAGCAGCAGCGCCGCGACCCCTGCGGTCAGCAGCGCCGCAACCGCCGTCGCCGCCCCCAGCACCCAGGCGGCCGGTGGCTTTGGGGCCGGGCGCTGCAAGAGGCTTCGCAGAAGGGTCTCGGCGTCGGCGTCCTTGAGCAGCGTTGCACCGTGCTCGGATGTCGAGCGGCCCAGGCGCCGGCTCGGCTTGGCCTCGTCCGGCGCATCGGCTGCGTGGCCCCAGCCCTCGACGTACTCGGAGGTCTTGCGCTTGGCCAGCGGACCGAGGCCGGAGCGCCGCAGCTCGCGTACCCGCTCGACCAGCTCTTGGGCCGAGGAGAAGCGGTCGGCCGGGTGTTTCGCGATCATCGAGTCGAGCAGACCCTGGTACTTGCGCAGCTCCCGCGGGAAGGTGGGGATCGGGTCGGCGATGTGCGCGAGAATCGTGTGGATGTACGAGTCCGCCTGGTACGGCCTTCGCCCCATCAGCATCTCGTAGAAGATGATGCCCAGTCCGTAGATGTCGGTGCGCCCGTCCACCGCCTTGCTTTCGGCCTGCTCGGGGCTGAGGTAGAACGGGCTGCCGAGCGCGGTGCCGTCGAGGGTGCGCTTGGGGTCGTACGCCAGCTGCGTGGCGATGCCGAAGTCCGTGAGGATCGGGGTGCCGTCCTCGTGGAACAGGATGTTCTCCGGCTTGATGTCGCGGTGCACCACACCGCGGCTGTGCACCGCGTCCAGGCAGTTTCCGATCTTCTCCAGCAGATCGAGGGCCTCCTCGACCGACATCCCCTCCCGGATGCGCTGCTCGAGGCTCCCGCCCTCCAGATACTCCATCGACAAGTAAGGACGGTCATCCACCATGCCGATATCGTGGATGGTGATGACGTTGCGGTGGTTGATTCCCGCGATGATGCGCCCCTCGTCCATGAAGCGCTGGGCCTGCTCGGGGCTGTCGAACTTGCGCAGAAGCTTGAGTGCCACGTGGCGCCCGAGGGACTCTTGTACGGCCAGATAGACCGAGGCCATCCCCCCTTCAGCGATGAGGCGCTCGATCCTATAGCCGGGGATCTCCATCGCGAAGCGGTGTCAGTCGCTCGATTGTCGGTGGTAGAAGTCGATGCGCAGGCCGCGGATGCTGAGTTTGTCGCCGTCCTGCAGGCGTTGCGTCTCTGTGGCGCGTAGCCCGTTCACGCGGACCCGCCCACGAATGGCGGGCATGATGTAGTACCCGTCCTCGCGCCGTAGGACCCGGGCGGCTACCCGCGGAGCAAGCCAGCCGCCGACGCGCAGGTCGCTGTCGCTCGCCTTGCCGATCTTGAAGCTCACGCGAGAAAGCGGGTGGCGTGCCCGCTGCTGGGTTGCACCGATAATCAGCAGATAGGCATCCCCGTCCCCACGGCGCTCTTTGAGCAGTCTGTCGAGCTGGGAAACGTCCATCTCGACGGTGGCCCCCTGGTCGACCTGCCGGGCGCCGTCGATCCGACCGGTGGACGCGGTGGCGCGCGGGTTCACCGCGGCGAGCTTGAGGGTGTGCTTGAAGATGACGATCTCGTCGCCGTACTGCACCGGGCTGCGCTTCCGTACCCTTTCTCCATTGACGAAGACGCCGTTCTTGCTGCCGGTGTCCTCGAGGAAGATGGAGCCGCCCTCGCAGATGATCCGGGCATGATGGGTGGAGACCGCCGAGTTGTCGATCCGCACGTCGTTGTCCGTTCCGCGCCCGATGGCGGTGACGGCCTTCGTCAGCTCCAGCTCGTCTTTCAACACTCCCTTGTAATAAACCTTGACGTACGGCATATGTCGTCTCCGGACTGACTCTCGATCGGGTACGGAATCAGCAAGCGCTCGACCGGAAAAAGCAGGGGACCCCTTCCCGGGATCCCGGATATCTTCTTGGTCAATAATATAGAAACGGTGGCACAAAAACACAGACGCCGGTCACCCGGCGCAAGCGCTCGGAAACCGCCCGCGTCCTACGGGTGGCCCCGCGGCTCAGTGTGTCTGGGCCTGCTTGGGCAGGTTCTTGGGGAAGAATTCGATATAGGGTGTGGTGACTGCCTTGTCCGGCGGCACGAACTCGGGGGCGGGCTTGCCCGCGGCGCCCAGGCTTCGGACGAAGCGATAGATCGAGCGCAGGTCCCGATCCGTCATGCTGCTCAGGGAGACCCAGGGCATAGGTGGGCGCGCCGCCCCGCGAACGCGGCGTGTCCATTCCCGCTCGGTCAGAGACTGGACCAGCAGCCGCAGGTTGACAGGGTAGGTGGTGCCCCAGGGGCCCTGGAAGCCGACGGGGCTGCCCGTGAGCCAAGCCCGCTCGGGGATCTTGCCGGCCTTCTCCGCATAGCCCGGCGTGTGGCAGTCATTGCAGCCGCTGGTCCGGACCAGGTAACGGCCGTGCTCGACCGTACCCCGGCTCGATGAAGGCTCCGCGGCGGTGGCTGCGCCGAACGCCAGGGCAACGGGCAGCAGGAGTGCGATCAGGGACTGTCTGGTTTTCATGAACGGGTGCTCCTGTGTGGTGGTCAGACGACATAGCCTAAGCACTCGGGGGTCTCTCCGCCACGAGATCTTCAATCCGAGCGATATCCGAGTTTGCGGGGTAATTGACCGGCCCGGCCCCTGAGCCGCCCCCCGGAGAAGATCCCCGCCCCCGGGCGGCGAGCCCTGGTCCGGCCCGCATGTCTCAGCAACCTCCTGCCGCGGCGCCGGATCTGCCCGCGTCTACGACGTTGCGCCCGACCGGGTACCCGATCTTCGCTCCAGTATGCCTGCGTGCCCGCTCTGTAGCTCCCGGTATGCTCGCGCACCTCGCATGCCTCGCATGCCTCGCATGCCTCGACGAATGTCGTTGAGAAACGCGGGCGAAAACCTGTCTTATGATTCCCCGCGAGTCGCGCTGCTGTCCGACAAGCGTGCCGGCAAGGCGCACCGCACGGCACAGTACTCGCTGGACGGGCAAACGGTGCGACACTGTGGGAACCTCGGGTGCATCGCGATCATTCGGACCGGCGGGCTGTGTCCGGGCGGCCTTGGCTGTCCAAGGAACTGGGTCACTGTGAGGCTGATGATGGAAACCCTGGCTCTGGTGCTGGTTGGCGTGCTGCTGCTGAATCTGTTTATCTATTTTCAGCAGCCTCGCATGGTGTTCTTCCCGTCGCGCCCGCTGGATGCGACACCCGCCGATTGGGGGCTCGCCTTCGAGGAGGTGAGGTTCCAAACTCAGGATGCTGTCTCTCTACACGGCTGGTATGTCCCCTGTGCGGGCGCAAGCCGCGTGCTGCTGTTTCTGCACGGCAACGCAGGCAATATCTCCCATCGACGCGAGTCGGTGGAGATCTTCCACAGCCTCGGGCTTGCCGTCTTCATCTTCGATTACCGCGGCTATGGGCAAAGCGAGGGAGCCCCGAGTGAGGCGGGCCTGTATCGGGACGCGTCGGCGGCCTGGCAGTACCTGACCGCGACCCGAGGATTCGCCCCTGAGGACATCCTGATCTTCGGGCGCTCTCTGGGTGGGGCGGTGGCAGCTCATCTCGCATCGCAGGTGCCTGCAGGCGGCGTTATTCTGGAGTCGACATTCAGCTCGGCGCGCGATTTCGCGCACCGGGAGCTCCCCCTGCTGTCAACCCTGGTGGCGCTGCGCTACCACTTCGATTCGGTGAGGGCCATGGCGCACGTCCGGGCTCCTGTGCTGGTGTTGCACAGCCGTGACGACGAGATCATACCCTTCGAGCTGGGGCTGCGGCTCTACGAGGCGGTGTCCGGGCCCAAGCGATTCGTGGAGCTACGAGGCGACCACAACAGCGGCTTTCTGGCCAGCCGCCCCGGCTACGACCGCGCGTTGCGGCAGTGGCTGCTGTCGGTCCGGGCGGGTCGGCATCCGGACGAGGGCATCTCGTGCGCGGGGCCGGGATGTTGACACCGCGCGGCCGGTTCCTCTTGTGACACCCCAATCCGAGGCTTGGGCCTCCGCCTCCTGATCCGCCGAATTGCCCCGCTAAGACCGCAAGCGGGCTTGCTCCTGTGTGGCGGCCGGACGATGGAGGAAGGGGTTTCCGGCAGCGGCCCGGGGCTCCACCAGGTCCCGGCTGAATTCCCCGTGGATGATGTCCTTCGCTCCCGAAAACGCCACGGGAGGTCACGATAATTTCACCGGATCTACATAGGCCATTAATGGGGCGGGCATACCGTGGCGGTTTCCGCCCCACCAGCTCGAATAATGGCAAGGCGGTGTGCGGCGCCACCCACACCAACGTCGGCGGGGTGTCCTCAGGCGATTACATACAGAGGTGGCCCCGGGTGTCTGAACAGTGCAGCCCATTGGGATAAGTGGAATCGTGCCACACGGTTTAAGCTGCCTTGGGCAAGGGCAGCACGTTGAAGTAGATCTGATCGGGAGCCTGCCGATCAAGGCTGGGGTGGGGTCGGCGGGTGTTGTAGAACACGAGGTACCTACCGAGCCCGAGTTTCGCTGCCGACACGCTCTCGTAGGCCCTGAGGTAGACCTCCTCGTACTTGACCGATTTCCACAGCCGCTCCATGTTCTGATCCGATCGGTCGGCGATCGTAAGCGAAAGGGCCCCCGTGCAAAGCGAGGCCCTGCTTGTCTCGATCTGCGGCGGGGCCTCTCCCTGCGCGGGGTTGCGATGCGCGAGGCTCCCCCCGGGGCGGGCGCCCCCGTGTGCGGGCCTGTACTCTGGATATGGCTAAGACTGAAGCGCCTCGTGCGTCTCCAGGAAGGCGGTCTCATACGCCTCGTACAATCCCAACGCCATCGCCTGTGCTTCGAATTGCAGCTGACGGTTGCTGCGGGGACGCTTGCGGCTCGAGTCGTCCAAAACGGCGGCTATCTCGGGATCATCTTCCGACAGGTCGTAGATGTGCCAGACACGATCAGCAATGTTCTTGACCTGGAAAAGGCCTTGCTCGTCGTACGTCATGTCCCACCCTCGCTCATTGGGATCGCGCTCTCTGACTTTCCACCGGAGGCCGATGGCACGGCTCCGGGGCCCCAAGGTGTCGTTTCCGGCGGAGCGGTTCCCCTCAAGCCAATCCTAGCTCAGGCATCGGGAGTAGAGTGGCGCTGCGCCATGGGGTTCGCGAAATGTGACCGACCGTGCCGATCCGGCCTCCGGGCTCAGTCGCGACGGACGTTCGAGCCGATCCAGTCCCTTCACCAGCTCCGCGTGGGCTGCGGTCACCTCGGCGGGGTCGCCGCTGAGGCCCAGCTCGATCTCGCCGCGGCGCTCCGGGCTCGGGAGGCTGGAGAGCTTGATCTGCGAGAATTCGGCCAGTAGCTCGTGCATAAGCGGGATCAGGCTGCTTTCGGGAGCCCCGTAGACGCGCAGTGCTCGTTCGATCCAGGTCCCAGGGACGTGCAGGTGCCGATAACGCTGATCCAGGACCCACTCGGCCATGGGCCAGGCCATATTCGGAAAGCCCGGCAGGAAATGGTGGTCTGCCACACTGAAGCCGGCGATCTGATTCACCGGGCTCGGGATCAGGGTCGCGCCCGCGGGGAGATCGGCCATCAGGATGCGGTAGGGATAGGCGGCCTATCCGGGACGACCGCGTCGGCGTTCGCGGCTGCAGATCAGTCGAGCTGCCCGGTCGCCGCGCCGCGGTTGTCCTGGCTGCGCCAGGATTGGGGCAAGGCGGCCATCATCTGCTGGGTACGGGCCTGCTCGCGCTCGGCCAGTGCGTCGTAGCGCAGCCGGTAGGCGAGATAGTACTTGTTGACCCTGGCCACATAGTCCACCGTTTGCCGGCCCAGCTCCCGGGCGGCGACCTTCTCCACGTTGCCGAACCAGCGTTGTGGATCGAGGCCTTCTCGCTCCGCCTTTTCGCGCAGGCTCGCAATCCGGGCGGGCCCGGCATTGTAGGCCGCCCAGAGAAAATTCATGCGGGCGGCGGGGTCGAGCTTGGGGTCTTTGAAGTACCGATCACGTAGCCGCGCGAGATATTTCACGCCGGCGCGTACATTGCCTTCCAAGTCGTTGATATCGCGGCTCAGGCCGAGGACCTCCGCAGTTCCCGGCATGATCTGCATGATCCCCTGGGCGCCCGAGGGGCTGATCTTGTTCTGGTCGAGTCCGGACTCCTGGTAGGCCAGGGCCGCGATCGCCAGCCAGTCGAAGTCATATCGTTTCGCATAACGCTGGAAGACCGGCGCAAGCCGCTCCAGGCTCTTTCGCCCGCGCACGGCCGAGGCGGTCGTCCGGGTGGGCGGGCCGCCGTAGTACTGGCGCACCAGTAGCCTGCCGAGCTGGGTGTCTTGCCCTTTGGCGGAGAGATAGGCGTTCAGACTCCGCTGCAGAAGCGGGTCGCCCTTGCGCACGGCCCAGGCGACCTCGCCCCCGTCGTGCAGGATCAGGTCTTTACGTACCACCAGGTTGGGCAGGGTCTTGGCCCAGGACTCCGCGACGTGCTCCCTGGCGACCGTCATTTCCAGGAGGCCGGCGTTGATCAGCTCCAGGACGTCCTCATCGACCAAGTGTGTATTGAGCACATGCACGTCGATCTGGGGTTGTCCGCGCAGGCGATGACGGCGATTCTGGAGCTCCAGGTACTCCAGCGCGCTGCTGCCCGCCACTAGATCGATGCGGTGCCCGGCGAGGTCCTGCAGGTTCCGAGGGGAGTCCGCGTCACGGCGCTGCACGATCAGCTCGCGCACCCCCGAGACATAGGACTGGGTGAAGGCGACCTTGAGCATGCGCTCCGGGGTGACGACGAGGCCTGCCGCTGCGACATCGCGCCGACCCGCGTTGAGGGCATCCAGGATCTCTTCCTGGGGCATGGGGATGAAGGTGACGCGGGTTCGCGGCTTGCCCCGCGGCAGGTGGCGGTTGAGGAAATCTTCGTAATGCTGGAGCAGCTCGTATTCCAGTCCCTTGGGCGTGCCGCCCTCCAGATGGAGGCTGGTGGGACTGTGGCTCACCAGAACGCGGATCTCGCCGTGTTGGCGCAGGGCTGGGAGATCGCCCAGAAATGGCTCGGAGGCCTGACGGAGGAGCGCCCGGCCGGGCGGGATCGCCGCGGTAGGCTGAGAATGGATTGCTGCCGAGCTCAGCGCCACCCAGGGACTCAAGAGCAACGCGCCGATCAGCCGGAGTCTGGATTTCATCGCTCTCGGTGCCTGCCCGATGGGTCAAGGGGCGCAGGATTTCACACTTGGGGGGAGCGAATCAAGGTTGCCGGACGGCGCTCGGGTCGCCACCGGGGGCCGGATCAGGGCTTTACCGCGAGTGCCGACGGGCGCCGCTACGGGCTGGTCGCGGCGCCCAGGGGCGCGCCCGGCCGGTCCACGAGGGGGGTCGTCCCTCTTGCCAATGGCACCGATCTTGCTATTCCCTAGGCGGTTATGTCGCCGCAGCGCCCCTCACAGAGCTCTATCAGGACCATCGTGGTCGACGAGCAGCCGCAGCGTCGCGACCAGATCGCCGCGGCGCTGAGCGCCGTGGGGTGCAGGGTGGTCGCCTCCGCCTCGTTCGAGGACGACCTGGTCTCCCTGATCGAGCGCGAGGACCCCGACGTGATCATCGTCGACATGGCAGCCCCCGGCCGCGACACCCTGGAGAGCCTCGCCTACGTGCAGTCGCGCCTGCCCCGTCCGATCGTCATGTTCGCCCAGGACGACGACCGCGAGACGATCCGGCGCGCGGTCCGCGTGGGGGTCAGTGCCTATGTGGTAGACGGGCTCCAGGCCAAGCGCGTGCGCCCCATCATCGAGGCCGCCATCGCCCGTTTCGAGAAGTTCCGCTCCTTGGAGCGCGAGCTGGTCAAGACTCGTGAGCAGCTCGCCGAGCGCAAGACCATCGAGAAGGCCAAGGGCCTGATCATGCGTCAACGCGGGGTGTCCGAGGAGGAGGCCTATCAGGCCATGCGCCAGCTTGCCATGCGCTCCAACCGCCGCCTCGGCGAGGTGGCCGAGAGCATCATCACCGCCGCCGAGCTCCTCATCTGAGCTGCGCTGCACCGGCTTGACGCCGGCAATCCGGCGGCCCTTCGTCTCGGCACAGTTGTGGTGCGCCGCGCGGGCGTCCCCCTGCTCGACTGTCGCCTCGGGAACGGGCCCGACGGCCGAGCACATGAGCGCGACGGCTTGTCGGACTGCCTGATCCGGCCCGCGCCGGGCGAGCGGGACGGGTGTTTGGCACGGCTCCTGCTAGAACAAGGGCAGCAGGCCGACCAGTGAACGAGCCCCAAAGGCGGGCGCTCGACCGGTCGGACAGACATCGGCGACCAACGCAGGTCGCATGCGGACAACGGCGTCCGGAACGGTCTCCCACGGAGACTCGTCCCGAGACGCCATTTTTTTTGCTCAGTTTTCGACAGAGGTGGCAGCCATCATGACCGACCAATCAAGCTTTGAGCCTCGACACCGATTCTGCAGATGGGGTGCTGCACTCGCCGTTTGCACGGCTCTGGCCGTCGGCGCGGCGAGCGCCTCGGCCGCCGTGGGCGAGGCGGAGAAGGCCGACCTGAAGTTCGGCTTCATCAAGCTCACCGACATGGCCCCCCTGGCCATCGCCTACGAGAAGCACTACTTCGAGGACGAGGGCCTGTACGTCACCCTGGAGGCCCAGGCCAACTGGAAGGTGCTGCTCGACGGTGTGATCGACGGCGAGCTCGACGGAGCGCACATGCTGGCGGGCCAGCCGCTCGCGGCCACCATCGGGTTCGGCACCAAGGCGCACATCGTCACGCCCTTCTCGATGGACCTCAACGGCAACGGTATTACCGTCTCCAGCAGGGTCTGGGAGGCGATGAAGAAGTACGTCCCCAAGCAGGCCGACGGCAAGCCCCAGCACCCGATCAAGGCCGACTACCTCAAGCCGGTGGTCGACCACTACAAGGCCGAAGGTAAGCCCTTCAAGATGGGCATGGTCTTCCCGGTCTCCACCCACAACTACGAGCTGCGCTACTGGCTCGCAGCCGGCGGCATCAACCCCGGTTACTACGCCCCCGAGAAGGGCGACATCACCGGCCAGATCAAGGCCGATGTGCTACTTAGCGTGACTCCGCCGCCACAGATGCCCGCCACCTTGGAGGCCGGCACCATCTATGGCTACTGCGTGGGGGAGCCCTGGAACCAGCAGGCGGTTCTCAAAGGCATAGGGGTGCCGGTGATCACCGACTACGAGATCTGGAAGAACAATCCCGAAAAGGTGTTTGGCATGACCGAGGCCTTCACCGAGAAGTACCCCAACACCACGGTGCACATCGTCAAGGCCCTGCTCCGGGCGGCCAAGTGGCTGGACGATAACCAGGATGCCAACCGCGCCGAGGCGGTGAAGATCCTCGCGCGGCCCGAGTACGTGGGCGCCGATGCCGATGTTATCGCCAATTCCATGACCGGCACCTTCGAGTATGAGAAGGGCGACAAGCGCTCGGTGCCCGACTTCAACGTCTTTTTCCGCTATTACGCGACCTACCCCTATTACTCGGACGCCGTCTGGTACCTGACCCAGATGCGTCGCTGGGGCCAGATCGCCGAGCAGAAGCCCGACAGCTGGTACCTGGACACGGCCAAGAGCGTCTACCGCCCGGACATCTACCGCAAGGCCGCCGAGGAGCTAATCGCCGAGGGCAAGATGAAGCCCTCAGACTTCCCGGAATTCTCCAAGGAGACCGGCTTCCGTGCGCCCCAGACCGAGTTCATCGACGACATCACCTATGACGGCACCCAACCGAACGCCTATCTGGAGAAGTTCAAGATCGGCCTCAAAGGCGACCAGCGGATCTAGCCGCCGGTCCCCGGAAACCGCTCCAAAAAACGCCCTCTCCCCCGGGGAAAGAGGGCCGGGGTGAGGGGGGGAAATCCCCTCGACCGAATAACCCGGGTCACGCCGCTCTGCCGGCGGCCCCGAACCGGAGAGCAGCGACATGAGCAGCACCACCGCCGTCGACCGGACCCTGGGCGGGATACGCTTGGAGCGCCTGGGGGCATTCCTGACCTGGGAGGGCATCAATCGCCTGCTGCGCCAGGCCACCTTTGCCCTGGCCGTGCCGAGTCTGGCCATCGCCATATTTCTCGGGCTCTGGAGCCTGGGCGCGGCCAACGTTAAGACCTCCCTCGGCCAGCTGCCCGGACCTGAAGCGGTCTGGGCCCAGGCCGAGGCCCTGTATCAGGAGCATCTGGCCGAGCGGGCCAAGGGCCGGGCCTTCTACGAGCGCCAGGCCGAGCGCAACGCACAGAAGCTCGAGGAAAATCCCAACGCCGAGGTGCGCATCCGGCCCTACACCGGCAAGCCCACCTTCTTCGACCAGATCCTCACCAGCCTGGTCACGGTGGCCACCGGATTCGTGCTGGCTTCGCTGATCGCCATCCCCATCGGCATCCTCTGCGGCATGAGCCAGGGCCTCTACCGGGCCCTCAATCCTCTCATCCAGGTCTTCAAGCCGGTCTCGCCGCTGGCCTGGCTGCCCCTGGTGACCATGGTGGTCTCGGCACTCTACGTGAGCAGCGACCCGATGTTCGACAAGTCCTTCGTCAACTCGGCGATCACCGTGACCCTGTGCTGCCTGTGGCCGACCGTGATCAACACCACCGTGGGTGTGTCCAGCGTCAGCAAGGACCTGATCAACGTCAGCCGCGTGCTGCGCCTGGGATGGATGACCAAGACGCTGAAGATCGTGCTGCCTTCGGCGGTCCCGATGATCTTCACCGGACTGCGACTATCCCTGAGCATCGGCTGGATGGTGCTGATCGCCGCCGAGATGCTGGCCCAGAGCCCCGGCCTCGGCAAGTTCGTCTGGGATGAGTTCCAGAACGGCAGCTCGGACTCCCTGGCACGCATCATGGTCGCGGTGCTCGTCATCGGTCTGATCGGGTTTCTGCTCGATCGCGCCATGCTCGCCCTGCAGCGCCGGGTGAGCTGGGACAAGAACGCGGTGCTGCGCTAGCCCGCCGGGACTCACGGAGAATCAACGATGACTGGCTATCTGACCATCGACCACGTAGGCATCACCTTTCCGACGGACAAGGGGCCGCTCAAGGTCCTCGATGACGTGACGCTGGCGGTTGAGAAGGGCGAATTCGTATCCCTGATCGGCCATTCGGGCTGCGGCAAGTCCACGGTGCTGAACATCGTGGCGGGGCTGCTCAAGGCGAGCGAAGGCGGTGTGCTGCTGGAGAACCGCGAGGTGGACGAGCCCGGCCCGGACCGCGCCGTGGTGTTCCAGAATCATTCGCTGCTGCCCTGGCTGAGCGTCTACGGCAACGTCCGCCTGGCGGTCGATCAGGTCTTCAAGCGCACCAAGACCCGCCGGGAGCGCGACCAGTGGACCCGCCACAACCTGGAGCTGGTGCACATGTCCCACGCCCTGGAGCGCAAGCCCGACGAGATCTCGGGCGGCATGAAGCAGCGCGTGGGCATAGCCCGGGCGCTCTCCATGGAGCCCAAGGTGCTGCTCATGGACGAGCCCTTCGGAGCCCTGGACTCGCTTACCCGTACCCACATGCAGGACTCGCTCATGGAGATCCAGGGCCGGCTCAACAACACGGTGATCATGATCACCCACGACGTTGACGAAGCGGTGCTGCTCTCAGACCGCATCGCCATGATGAGCAACGGCCCTGCGGCGAGCATCGCGGAGATCCTGCAGGTGGACCTGCCGAGGCCGCGCGATCGCCTGGAGCTGGCCGAGGATCCGACCTACAACCACTACCGTGCGGAGGTGGTGAAATTCCTGCACGAGCGCCACGGGCGCAAGCCCGCCAAGGTCCAGACGCCATCGCCCGCGGTCGCGGAGGTGGACGGGGAGGCGAAGGGCCCCAAGCCGGCCCTTCGCTTGGCGGGCTGAGCCGATGAGCACGCATGTCAGCAATCATGGCGTCGGCGGTGACCTCGAGAAGGCCGAGCTCGACCTGGGCTTCATCCCCTTGACCGACTGCGCCCCCCTGGTCATCGCCCGGGAGAAGGGCTTCTTCGGCGAGCAGGGCCTCGAGGTGCGCCTGGTCAAGGAGACTTCCTGGGCCAACATCCGCGACAAGGTCGCCATGGGCATCCTCGACGGGGCGCACATGCTCGCCCCCATGCCGCTGGCGGCGACCCTTGGAGTGGGTCCCCTGGCCAAGCCCATGCTGACGGCCTTCTCCCTTGGGCTCAACGGCAACGCGGTCACGGTATCCGCGGGGCTCGCGGGTCGCTTGCGCGAGCGCCGCGGCGGCAAGGTGCCTCGCGGGCTCGACGCCGCCCAGGCGTTGCGGGAGCTGATCGAAGCGGATCGGGCCGAGGGGCGGGCGGGTCCGGTGCTCGCGGTCGTCTTTCCGTTCTCGATGCACCACTACCAGCTGCGTTACTGGCTGGCTGCCGGCGGCATAAACCCGGATCGGGATCTGCGCTTCGTCACCGTGCCGCCGGCCCAGATGGTCGGGCGCCTGCGCCGCGGCGACATCGACGGTTTCTGCGTCGGCGAGCCCTGGAACAGCGTGGCGGTGCGCGAGGGCGTGGGCCGGGTGCTCGCCACCGGTCACTGCATCTGGAGAAACGGCCCCGAGAAGGTCTTCGGCGTCACCGAGGAGTGGGCGGAGCAGCACGCCCGGACCCACCTCGCGGTCCTGCGCGCCCTGCTGGAGGCGGCCCGCTGGCTCGATGCACCGGAGAACCGGCCCGAGGCGGTCGCGCTCATCGCGCGGGGGATCTACGTGAATGCGCCCCCCGAGGTGGTGCGCATGTCGCTCAACGGCACCTTCCAGTACGCGCGCGACGAGTTCCCGCGCAGCCTTCCGGACTTCAACGTGTTCCATCGCTACGCCGCCAACTTCCCCTGGCGGTCCCATGCCCTCTGGATCCTTTCGCAGATGGTGCGCTGGGGTCAGATCGTCGAGCCGGTAGACCTGCGCCGGATCGCCGAGCGCGTCTACCGCCCGGATCTGTTTCACGAGGCCGCCGCGCCGAGCGGCATGGCCGTGCCGGTCGCCGACTGGAAATGGGAAGGCATCCGCGCCGAGTCCTGGGAGACCCCCGCGACCGGGGGTCGCCTGGTCATGGGTAGCGATCTGCTGATCGACGGCGCCCGGTTCTCACCGGCCGATCCCATCGGTTTTCTGTCTGAGCCGGCAACTGTGGGGGAAGGCACCGCGCTGGCAGCCTGGCGCGCGCTCAATCCCCCCTGGGCCCCCACAGATCAAGCCGCCATCGCCAGAGAGCTTCCGGCGGCCGCGGCAGGAGAAGCCTCATGAGCAGAGAGCAGCTTGTCGTCATCGGCAACGGCATGGCCGGCATGCGCGCGGTGGAGGAGCTGCTCAAGCTCGTCCCAGGACTCTATGACATGACGGTCTTCGGCGCCGAGCCCCATCCCAACTACAACCGCATCATGCTCTCGCCGGTGCTCGCCGGGGAGAAGACCCTGGACGACATCGTCCTCAACACCCGGGAGTGGTATGCCGACAACGGCATCCATCTGCACACCGGCGACGCGGTGACCGAGATCGACCGGGTGCGGCGCCAGGTGCGCACCGCCGGCGGGCAGAGCGTCGGCTACGATCGCCTGCTGATCGCCACCGGCTCCAACCCGTTCATCATCCCGGTGCCGGGCTCGGACAAGCGTGGCGTCATCGGCTTTCGCGACATCGCGGACGTCGAGACCATGCTGGACGCGGCGAAGCAGGGGGGCCGGGCGGTGGTCATCGGCGGCGGCCTGCTCGGCCTGGAGGCGGCCAACGGGCTGGCCAAGAACGGCATGGCGGTCGCCGTGGTACACCTGCTGGACGCCCTGATGGAGCGCCAGCTGGACAAGTCGGCGGCGGCCCTGCTCAAGGCATCGCTGGAGCAGCGCGGTCTCAAGTTCCACATGCAGGCCCAGACCGCCGCCATCCTCGGCGACGAGCGGGTCACAGGGGTAAGGTTCGCCGACGGCTCGGAGATCCCGGCCGACCTGGTGGTCATGGCGGTGGGCATCAAGCCCAACATCGCGCTGGCCCAGCGGGCCGGGCTCTATTGCGAGCGCGGCCTGGTGGTCAACGACACCATGCAGACCTTCGACCCGCGCATCTACGCGGTGGGCGAGTGCGTCCAGCACCGGGGCGAGTGCTACGGCCTGGTGGCCCCGCTGTTCGAGCAGGCCAAGGTGGCGGCCAACCACCTGGCCCAGCACGGCATCGCCCGCTATCAGGGCTCGGTCACCTCCACCAAGCTCAAGGTGACCGGCATCGACCTGTTCTCCGCCGGCGAGTACAACGAGCGCGAGGGCGACGAGACCCTGGTGCTCCAGGACCCCTCCCAGGGCGTCTACAAGAAGCTGGTGCTGCGTGACAACCGCATCAAGGGTGCGGTGCTCTACGGCGACACCATGGACGGCACCTGGTACTTCCAGCTGCTGCGCGAGGGCTCGGATGTCGCCGGCTTTCGCAAGACCATCCTGTTCGGCCAGCACGATCTCGGCGACGCGGGCCACGGCGACGCCAGCAAGCAGGTGATGGCGCTCGCCGACCGCGCCGAGATCTGCGGCTGCAACGGCGTGTGCAAGGGCGAGATCGTCGACGCCATCGTCAAGAAGGGGCTGTTCACCCTGGATGACGTGCGCGCCCACACCAAGGCCTCCTCCTCCTGCGGCTCCTGCACCGGCCTGGTGGAGGCCCTGCTGGCCTCCACGGTGGGCGAGGGCTACGACCCGGTGCCCAGCAAGAAGCCCCTGTGCAAGTGCACCGACTATAGCCACGACGAGGTGATCGGGGCCATCAAGGACCACGGCCTGAAGACCCAGCAGGAGGTGCGCTCATTCCTGGAATGGAAGACTCCCGACGGCTGTCATCTGTGCCGACCGGCGATCAACTACTACCTGCTCGCCCGCTGGCCGGGCGAGTACGTCGACGACGCCCAGTCGCGTTACATCAACGAGCGCGCCCACGGCAATATCCAGAAGGACGGAACCTATTCGGTGGTGCCGCGCATGTTCGGCGGCCTGTGCACACCCGATGAGCTGCGCGCCATCGCCGACGTCGCGGAGAAGTTCAAGGTGCCCGAGGTGAAGGTCACCGGCGGTCAGCGCATCGATCTGTTCGGCGTGAAGAAGGAGGATCTGCCCGCCATGTGGGCGGACCTCTCCAAGGCCGGGCTGGTCTCCGGCCACGCCTACGGCAAGGCGCTTCGCACCTGCAAGACCTGCGTGGGCTCCCAGTGGTGCCGCTTCGGCACCCAGGACTCCACCGGGCTGGGCGTCAAGCTGGAGCAGCTGACCTGGGGCTCCTGGATGCCCCACAAGTTCAAGATGGCGGTTTCGGGCTGCCCGCGCAACTGTGCCGAGGCGACCATCAAGGACTTCGGCGTGGTCTGCGTGGATTCCGGCTACGAGCTGCACATCGGCGGCAACGGCGGCATCAAGGTGCGCGTCACCGACCTGCTCACCCGCGTGGCCACCGAAGCGGAGGTGCTCGAGCACTGCGGCGCCTTCACCCAGCTCTATCGCGAGGAGGCCCATTACCTGGAGCGCACTGCACCCTGGGTGGAGCGTGTGGGCCTGGCCCACATCAAGGCTGCGCTGCTCGACGACCCCGCGCGCCGCCAGGCCCTGTACGAGCGCTTCGAGTATTCCCAGCAGTTCGCCCAGAGCGACCCCTGGAAGGCGCGGGCCGAGGGGGCGGAGGCCCATGAGTTTACGGCGTTGAAGCTGTCAGCGGTCAACGGTCCGATGTCAGCGAAGAAGGCCGCCGGTGACAGTCGTTAGCTGCAGTCGTCTATCTTCTGGCCGCTGGCCGCTGGCCGCTGGCCGCTGATCGCCCCCAACCGAGGTAGCTCTATGACCCAATGGACCCAAATCGCCAAGCTCGACGACATCCCGCGCCTCGGGGCGCGCGTGCTGCGCACCGACACCATGGACATCGCCGTATTTCGCACCGCCACCGATCAGGTGTTCGCCCTGCGCGACAAGTGTCCGCACAAGGGCGGACCGCTCTCCCAGGGCATAGTGCACGGGGGCACGGTCACCTGTCCGCTGCACAACTGGCGGATCGACCTGGCCTCGGGAGAGGCCCAGGGGCCCGACGAGGGCTGTACCAACAGCTATCCGGTCAAGGTCGAGGCTGGGGTGGTGTATCTCGCCTTCGCCGCGGAGGAGGCAGCGGCCTGAGAGATCAGAGCGCGGCCAAGGCGCCCTGAGCCTGAGCCAGCCTTCCGGGGGGTGTCGTGCGAGGGCGTCGGCAGCAGGGAAGCTGCCCTCGAGCCTCCAGGGGTGGATTCACGGCGTCCCTCGCGCGATGTCCCCCGGAAGGCTCGAAGCCCGATCGACTGAACTGAGCACGAGAGCCAACCATGCTGTTCGGACGCGACAAGAAAAATCCCATCAAGCTCACCGACAAGGACGTGGTGGACTGGAAATACGCCACCTGCGGCTATTGCTCCACGGGCTGCGCCATCGAGGTCGGTCTGGACCGCCAGGGCAAGGCGGTCGCCACCCGCGGTGTGGCGGACGCCGACGTCAATCGCGGCAAGCTCTGCATCAAGGGCATCTTCGAGAACGAGCTGTTCACCTCCGCGGGACGCGGGCTCAAGCCGCTGATGCGCGAGCGCCGCTGGGAGCCCTTGCGCGAGGTGGGCTGGGACGCGGCCCTCGATCATACGGCCGCGGAGATCCAGCGCATCCAGGCCGAGCACGGGCGCGACGCCTTCGCCATCGTCTCCACCGGCCAGATCATGACTGAGGAGTTCTACACCCTCGGCAAGCTGGCACGGGGCGTCATCGGCACCAACAACTACGACGGCAACACCACGCTCTGCATGGCCTCGGCGGCGTCGGGGTACAAGCGCTCGTTCGGCTCCGACGGCCCGCCCGGCTGCTACGAGGACTTCGAGCACACCGACTGTCTGCTGGCCATCGGCTCCAACCTGCCCGAGCAGCACCCGATCATCTACTGGCGGCTGCGCGAGGTCCGCGAGCAGCGGCCCTTCCCGCTGATCGTGGTGGACCCGCGGGTGACCATGCTGGCCCAGTTCGCCGACATGCACCTGGCGATCACGCCGGGCACCGACCTGGTGCTGCTCAACAGCCTGGCCCAGGTGATCCTCACCGAAGGCCTGGCGGACATGGACTACATCGCCGCCCACACCACCGGCTTCGAGCCGTTCAAGGCCGAGGTCGAAAGATGGGACCCGATCACGGCCGCGCGGGTCTGCGGCATCGACGAGGACCGCATCCGCCACGTCGCCCGGCTCTATGGCCGCTCCAAGGCCGCCATGACCATCTGGACCATGGGCATCAACCAGTCCACCCACGGCTCGGACGGCGTGGTGGCGATCAACAATCTCAACCTGATCACCGGCAACATCGGGCGGCCCGGCGCCTCGTCGCTCTCGATCACCGGTCAGTGCAACGCCATGGGCACCCGCGAGTGGTCGTCCTGCTCCGGCCTGCCCGGTTACCGCTATCTGGAGAACGAGAAGGACCGCCAGGACATCGCCCGCTTCTGGGGCATAGACCCGGGCTTCTTTCCGGAAAAGCGCGGCCTGTTCATGACCGACATACTGCCGGCCATAGAAACGGGGCAGATCAAGGGGCTCTGGCTGATCGCCACCAACCCCATGACCTCCATGCCCAACACCGCACGCATCCGAAAGACCCTGGAGCGGCTCGAATTCCTCGTCGTGCAGGACGCCTACCGAGACGTGGAGACCAACGAGTACAGCCACGTCTATCTCCCCGCTGCGCTCTGGGCGGAGAAGGAAGGTGTGTTCACCAACACCGAGCGGCGCGTGAACCTGATCCGCAACGTCATCGCCCCGCCCGGCGAGGCGCGCTCGGATCTGTGGATCTTCAACCGGCTGGCCGCGCGCTTCGAGCAGGGCCGGCGCATGGAGTTTCCCGAGCAGGCCGAGCAGGTGTTCGAGGAGATCAAGCAGCTCTCGCGCGGACGCATGCTCGACTACTCCGGCATGAGCTACGCGAAGATCGAGCAGCATCGGGGACTGCAATGGCCCTGCTCGGACGGACCCAGCGACTGGGCCGGCGAGGATTCCTCGCAGGGCACCCGCAGGCTGTACGCCGACGGGCGCTTCTGCTTCCCGGACGGAAAGGCGAAGCTGATCCCGCTGCCCTTCCTCGACAACAACGAGCGCCCCGACGAGGAGTACCCGTTCTGGCTCAATTCCGGCCGGGTCGTGGAGCACTTCCACACCCGCACCCGCACCGGCAAGGTCGGCAACCAGAACAAATTCTCGCCGACGCCCTACATGGAGATGAGTCCGGATGCCGCCGCCGAGCTGGGCCTGCGCCACGGGGAGTATGCGCGGCTGGTGTCCCGGCGTGGCGACGCCGTCGTGCTGGTGCAGTGCACCGAGCGGGTAGCACGCGACATGGTGTTCGTGCCCTTCCATTATCACGAATGCGTCAACCGCCTGACCCTGGGGCTGCTCGATCCCTACTCGCGCCAGCCTGCCTTCAAGCAGTGCGCGGTGCGCGTGGAGCCGATCGCCGACCAGGCCGGTGCGGCCGAGCGCAACCGCGCCGCGCGGGCCTACTGAGGATGCCGTGGGGCTCGCGTTCTCTCTTGGCACTGGCGAGAGGCTCGGCCACACGATCCGAGGGCGTTTGCGGCCTGGACGGCCGCAACCGAGCCCCCAGGGATGGGTTTACGGCGTCCCTCGGAGCGGGTCCCGGACCTCTCGCCTCCTTGACTGACCAGCATCGGGCCTACTGAGGAGCAGGGCATGATTCAGACACGACCCGGAGAGCAGGCCTACGCCTTCGTGCCCCAGGCCGAGCATCCCGAGCTCAACCGCTACGGCCGGCCGGTGGAGACCGTCCCCGAGGGTGATCCGCTGCGCGGCAAGACCCTGGCGATCAACGGGGACGCCTCGGTGTCCTCCAATCCCGACCGCTACAAGCAGCACGGCTTCTACTTCACCGCCGACAACTGCATCGGCTGCCATGCCTGCGAGGCGGCCTGCGCGGAGAAGAACAACACCCCGCCCCATCTGGCCTTCCGCTCGGTGGGCTACCTGGAGGGTGGCAGCTTCCCCACCTATCGCCGGCTCAACATCTCCATGGCCTGCAACCACTGCGACGATCCGGTGTGTCTCAAGGGCTGTCCCACCCGGGCCTATACCAAGTTTGCCGAGTACGGTGCGGTGCTGCAGGACCCCGACATCTGCTTCGGCTGCGGCTACTGCACCTGGGTCTGCCCCTACAACGCGCCCCAGCTCGATCCCCAGGCCGGGCACGTCTCCAAGTGCAATATGTGCGTCGACCGCCTGGAGGTGGGTCTCAAGCCCGCCTGCGCCGCCGCCTGCCTGGGCGGGGCCCTGGACTTCGGGGTCATCGAGACCCGGCCGGACAACCGCTATCAGGTCGAGACCCGCATTCCCGGCTTTCCCACGCCGGAGATCACCCACCCCAATATCCGCTTCCAGCAGGTCAAGAGCCTGCCGCGGGAGCTCAAGCGCACCGACGCCTGGCCCTTGCGCTATGAGCGCGACGAGCCGGGGGAGGGCGGACTGCACCGGCCCAAGGTCGACCGCAAGCACGGCGAGGCCCGACGCTGGAGCCTGGCCGAGCTCAGCACCCGGGAGAATCCGCTGGTCGTCTTCACCCTGGTGACCCAGGCGGTGGTCGGGGCCTTCGCCGCCCTGTTTCTCGGTCCGCGGTTCGGGCTGCCGCTGCTCTCGCCGGCGGCGGATCCCGTGGCCTGGCCGCTGACCTTGTTCGCGCTGATCGGCGTGCAGACCCTGGCGCTGGTGCTCTCGACCCTGCACCTGGGTCGCCCGCACCGTTTCTACCGGGCCTTCAACAACCTGCGCTATTCGCCGGTGAGCCGGGAGGTGGCCGGGGTGGCCGTGTTCTACAACCTGCTCGGCCTGCACGGGCTGGTGACCGGCCTGCCGCAGCTCTGGACCTGGCTCCCCGCAGGACTGGTCGGTGCCGTGGCGGATGTCTCGGGCTGGGGCGCCGTCCTCGCGGGCCTGGCGGCGATCTATTTCATGCACCGCATCTACCGCATCCCGGCGCGGCCTTTCTGGGACCATTGGCAGGTGCTGACCAGCTTCTACGGCAGCCTGCTCAGGCTGGGCGCGCTGAGCGCAGGGCTCGCCTACGCCTTGGCGCGCTGGAGCGAGGGGCAGGGCTTCGCGGCGGCGCTTTCGTGGCTGGCGCTGCCTCTGGCGGCGGGCCTGCTGGTGGAGTCGGTCGGGCTCTGGCGCCACGCCCGGGACCTCGGGCGCCGGGGCGGCGAGGCCGAAGCCGCCCAGTATCTGCAGACCACGCGCTTCGGCCGGGTCTATCAGGCGCGCAACATCGGCCTCGCCGTGGCCCTGGTGGTCGCCGCGGGCCTGGCGCTGGGCTTGCCCGAGGGCACGGCGGGGCTCCTGGTCTGGGCGGCCGCCGCCATGCTGGTGCTGATGGTCAGCGTGGCCGGCCGGGCGCTCTTCTACGCCCTGGTGGTTCCGACCACCATGCCCGGCGCGTTCTTCTGGCGCAACCCGGCGTTCCAGGACCAGGCGCGGGCCTCGGGCCTTGCCGAGCTGCCCCAGGTCGGGGTGGCGACCCAGGGGCACTGAGCTTTCGGCCGCCTGGCGTTCCGAGCCGAGGGGAAGCGTCATCGATGGTTGACGCGGCGGTCGGCCGGCACCTGGACGATGCCGCGAGCCCCCTGGAGCGGGCCGTGCTGCGCGCGGTCTACCACTCGCCCCCCAGCGCCGTCAGCGGCGCGCTGCGCGCGCCCTGCTGATCTTCAAGCACGGGCTGCGGGGGCTGCTGTTCAGTTGGCCGCTGTACCTGCTGGGCGCCGCCGCCTTCACCGTGCCGGGGCGATACAGCTGGCTGCTCGGTCTGGTGTTCGTCCCTGCGGTCTGGCTCTCTACGGCGATCCTGGTGCGCGGGTTGCGCGAGGACGGCGCCCGCTACCTCGACCGGGTGGTGCTGAAGCCGGGGGCGCTCCGGCGTATCCTCTTTCCTTCGACGTAGAAACAGCAGTTGACCGCTTCTTCATGAGCGCCAAGGCCCCCGCTCCCTTCCCGATTCCGGTGCTGGGCATAGCCGCCTTGTCGGGCACCGGCAAGACCAGCCTGATCGAGCGGCTGATTCCCTTGCTGGTGGCGCGCGGGCTGCGCGTGGGCACCGTCAAGCGCTCCCACCACGCGTTCGAGATCGACCGTCCCGGCAAGGACAGCGATCGCATGCGCCGGGCCGGCGCCCGCCAGGTGCTCATCGCCTCGCCCCACCGCACGGCGCTCATCACCGAGGGCGACGGCATCAGCGAGCCCCAGCTGCCCGCGCTGCTCGCCCGGCTCGATCCCGCGGCGCTGGACCTGGTGCTGGTGGAGGGCTTTCGCGGGGACCCCATCCCCAAGCTGGAGGTCCATCGCAAGGCCCTGGGTCGGCGGGCGCTCTGTCTGGACGACCCCTGGGTGATCGCGGTGGCGACCGACGCCCCCGCCGAGGTTCCGCCCGGGGTCCTCGCCCTGCCGCTGGAGGACGCCGGGCGGGTTGCGGCGTTCGTCGTCGATTGGATGGTCTTCTAATCTCTGTGGGGTCCGTGCGTATCTACGATTATCATCATGCCGTAGCACCCGCCCGACCGGCGGGAGCTCTCCGGCGGTGGCAGGTGACGAACAACAACAATGACTGGGTCCGACCCGGCTGCCCGCTGAGGAGGGGCACGTGCAACGGCATGTCGCGGCGTTTCTCCTGATCGTGGGTCTGTCCTCCGGTGTCGTGGCCGAGGAGGCGCAGATCACGTACAACGGCCTCCGGCTCAATGCCAACCTCGAGAAGGCGGACGACAGCTGGCCAGTCGGGCCCTTGGTCCTCATGGTTCACGGCTCACGCTCATCGGGCCGCGCGGCCCTGATGCGGGGCCTGCAGGGCATATTTCGCGACCGCGGCATCAGCACCCTCGCGATCACCCTGAGCCTGGGCGTCGACAATCGGCACGGGACCTACGACTGCGCGGCGCCGCACGCCTACAAGCTCACCGACGCCTTGGGCGAGATCGATGCCTGGGTGGATTGGCTGAGGGGGCAGGGGACCGAGGAGCTCGTCCTGCTCGGATATTCCTACGGCGCCAACCAGGTGGCCCGCTACGGCGCAGTCCATCCGGGCTCGATGGTCTCACTCGTTGCCTTGGTTGCGCCTCCGACCCGTGACGAGTCGAAGGAGGCTGCAACCTATCGGGGCATGTACGGGAAGGATCTCCAGCCTTTGGTGGACCAGGCCAGGCGGATGGCTGCCCGCGGCCGGGGCGGGGCCCTCATGGAGCACCTCGGTTTTCTCCAATGCCAGGACGCCAGGGCGACGGCGGATGCCTTCCTGTCCTACTATGGACCGGATCCCGCCATGGACACTCCAGGGGTGATCCCGCGGATCAAGAGTCCGGTGGTGGTGTTTGCCGGCACCAACGATCGGTCGGACCCGGACCTGATCCCCGAGATGCAGCGTGTGGCCGACGGCGATCGCGTCCGTCTGGCGGTGCTCGACGGAGCGGATCACTTCTTTCAGGACCTTTACGGCGAGGACATCGGGGATATAGTGGCGGAGCTGCTGACCAATTGAAGCGGTCCCCGGCCATCTCTCCCCGGGGTGTCTCGGGGGCCCGGCCCGGCCCCGGGGCCGGGTGCCAGATCGAGGGCCGCCGGTCATTCAGCGGCAGCGCTCGCCGTCGGGCCAAATGCCGGGTACGATCTCGCCCTTGAGCGGCCGCGACGTTGCTCCGACCAGAATCCCGCTGCAAAAGCGGAAAAACCAGTCCAAAGAAGGAGATGAGATGATGAATGCGTTGAAAGTGCTAGCGGCAAGCGTCCTGGCTGCGACGGTATCTTTGCCCGTCATGGCGGAATCGAGCGCCGAGAAAACCCAGGCTACTGCCCAGCCGGCTCCGCCTCCGCCCCCCGCCGCCATGCCCATGACGGGTGCACCCACCACCGGCAGCGCTCCAGCGATGGTCAGCCATCCCGGTGGGATGCCGGTGGTGGGGGCACCCGAGGGCGGCGGCATGCCCCAGATGGGCGCTCCCCAAGGCGGGATGCCCCCGATGAGCGGCCCTCAGGGCGGGATGCCGCCGATGGAAGAGTCCCAGGGAGGCAACATGCCGATGCTGGGGGAGTATCCCGGCGACAACGAGAGCGAAGCCAATCAGGGTGAGCCGCCGATCTCCGGCCTCGACGAGCGTGGCGTGGCACCTCCCAACGGCGAAGGGGTCGGCATGCCGATGATGGGAGGGCCCCAGGGTGGCATGCCCCCGATGGGCGGGGAGCGTGGCTACGGCCCCATGATGGCCCCTCCGTATGGTGGCATGCCCATGATGCGCGGCCCGATGGGCGGCCCGGGCCCCCATATGATGCAGGAGCACATACAGAGGTTGGAGGCGCATTTCGCCCACATCGAAGCCCTGCTGCAAGAGCTGGTCAACCTGGAAAAGGAAAAGCAAGAGAAAAAGCAGAAGCACTGATCCGCTTCGCGGCGGGCTCGCGCCGATGGCGCGGGTCCGCCGTTGCATTCTAACGGAAACGTCGCGGCAGGAATCCCGCTCCTACCTCGGGTCCCCGGAATAGTCGGAGCGACATTTATGTCGCGACCGGATCTCTAGGAACTGAGAATCGGCTCATGGATGAGCCTCATAGCCGAGCGCTTAGGATCGGACGCCACAGCGCAGCCGGCCACGTATATCTGATCACTACCCCGCCCCCCGCGACCACCGCCTTGAGCCCTTCGTTGAACATGCTCTCGGCGAGCCCGGTGGCGGTGGTGGTGCCGTCGCCGGCGCTGTCCGACGTATGGGCCGCGACCTCGCGCACCATCCGGGCGCCCATGTTCTCGAAGGGGTCCAGCAGCTCGATCTCCTTGGCCAACGACACGCCGTCCTTGGTGACTCCCAGGGCCCCGAAGCTCTTCTGCATGACCACGTTGCGCCCCCGGGGGCCCAGGGTCGCCTTGACCGCGCGCCACAGGAACCCCTACCGAAGATCCAGCCCGTATTTCTTACCGGGATCGCCGTGCCCACCGATGGCGTCGTCGTGGAGGGGGCGGCAGACGCGAGTCAGCCCGGGCTGGAAGAGATCCCCGTCGGGTGGCCTTCAGTGTGTGTCCGTCGGCGTGGTCCGGGCCGCGCCCCGGACTTGGCCTCTTCAAACACCCCTTGACGAACCGCCCCGGAGCCCCAAGAATGGCTGGCACTCGCGACTCGCGAGTGCTAATAACGCTGATTGTTTGGACCCAGAAAGCCAGAAACCTGAGGAGAGTGGCATCGATGAAGATTCGTCCTTTGCATGATCGCGTGGTGGTTCGCCGGCTGGAGGAGAACCGCACCAGTCCCGGCGGGATCGTTATCCCCGACACGGCTGCGGAAAAGCCGGTCCGCGGCGAAGTGGTTGCCGTGGGCAACGGCAAGCTGCTGGACAACGGTGAGCTTCGCCCCCTGGACGTCAAGAGTGGCGACAAGGTGCTGTTCGGCAAATACTCCGGCACCGAGGTCAAGATCGACGGCGATGATCTGGTGGTGATGCGCGAAGACGACATCATGGCCGTCCTGGAATCCTGAACGCCCCTTTTCCACCGCATATTTCAAGCTTAGAGGTAAGACGCAAATGACCGCGAAGCAAGTCTATTTCGCCGACGACGCCCGGCAGAAGATCATTCACGGCGTCAACGTTCTGGCCAATGCCGTCAAGGTGACCCTGGGCCCCAAGGGCCGCAACGTGGTGCTGGAGAAGAGCTTCGGCGCTCCCACGATCACCAAGGACGGCGTGTCCGTGGCCAAGGAGATCGAGCTCGCCGACAAGTTCGAGAACATGGGCGCGCAGATGGTGAAGGAGGTGGCCTCCAAGACCTCCGACGTAGCCGGTGACGGCACCACCACGGCGACCGTGCTGGCCCAGGCGATGGTGCGCGAGGGGCTCAAGGCGGTGGCCGCCGGCATGAATCCCATGGATCTGAAGCGCGGCATCGACCAGGCTGTGACGGCGGCGGTGGAGCAGCTCAAGAAGCTCTCCAAGCCCTGCTCCGACAACAAGGAGATCGCCCAGGTGGGCACCATCTCCGCCAACTCCGACGAGGCGATCGGCCAGATCATCGCCGAGGCGATGGAGAAGGTGGGCAAGGAGGGGGTGATCACGGTCGAGGAAGGCCAGTCCCTGGACAACGAGCTCGACGTGGTCGAGGGCATGCAGTTCGACCGCGGCTACCTCTCGCCGTACTTCATCAACAACCAGGAGAAGATGTCCGCCGAGCTGGAGGATCCCTACATCCTGGTCTACGACAAGAAGATCTCCAACATCCGCGAGCTGCTGCCGGTGCTCGAGGGGGTGGCCAAGTCGGGCAAGCCGCTGCTGATCGTGGCCGAGGATGTGGAAGGCGAGGCGCTGGCCACGCTGGTGGTCAACACCCTGCGCGGCATCGTCAAGGTCGCCGCGGTGAAGGCGCCGGGCTTCGGCGATCGGCGCAAGGCGATGCTGCAGGACATCGCGGTCCTGAGCGGTGCCACGGTGATCTCCGAGGAGGTCGGGCTGTCCCTGGAGAAGGCCGCCCTGAGCGACCTCGGGCAGGCCCGCAAGGTGAGCGTGACCAAGGAAGAGACCACCATCGTGGACGGTGCTGGCACCGAGGCCGATATCAAGGCGCGGGTGGAGCAGATCCGCAAGCAGATCGACGAGACCACCTCCGATTACGACCGAGAGAAGCTCCAGGAGCGTCTGGCCAAGCTCGCCGGCGGTGTGGCGGTGATCAAGGTCGGTGCGGCCACGGAGATGGAGATGAAGGAGAAGAAGGCGCGGGTCGAGGACGCCCTGCACGCCACCCGTGCGGCGGTGGAAGAGGGGATAGTCCCGGGCGGCGGCGTGGCCCTGGTGCGCGCCTTGCAGGGCGTCAAGAAGCTCGAGGGCGCCAATCACGACCAGAACATGGGCATAGGCATCGCCCGCCGGGCCATGGAAGAGCCCCTGCGCCAGATCGTGGCCAATGCCGGGGCCGAGCCCTCGGTGGTGCTGGCCAAGGTGAGCGAGTCCAGCGGCAACTTCGGCTACAACGCCGCCACGGGCGAATACGGTGACCTGGTGGCGATGGGCATCCTGGACCCCACCAAGGTGGCCCGTTATGCCCTGCAGAACGCCGCCTCCGTGGCCGGTCTGATGATCACCACCGAGGCCATGGTGGCGGAGCTGCCCAAGGATGAGAGCTCGGCCCCGGGCGGCGGCGGCATGGGCGGCATGGGTGGCATGGGTGGCATGGGTGACATGATGTAACACCCGCGGCTCTGTCCGTCCTCTGAAATGCCCCGCACCCCGCGGGGCATTTCTTTTTCGGGGACGAAATGCGCTCCGGTTCGGCCGCGGCATAGACCGGCGGCTGAACGTCCTGCATCGCGCGTCACTCCACCGGATGGGCGAGGCGCGGGACCTTCCTTGAACCTGGAACGAGCACTTGAACGTTGAACCGCCAAGGAGCCAGGATCGCCAAACGTTTCGAGGATATATCGCCGAGGCCGGACTCACCCGTTGGGTGAAGATCGTGCTCTCCCAGCAGGGGCGGATCCGCCTTGGCGCCTTGGCCGTCCCAATAGCCCGTTCTCGGTTCAAGCCACGGCAGCGGCGGCGTGGATGTGGCGGATCTTGTCGCTCTGGCCCAGTCGGTAGAAGCGGCGCAGCTCCGAGCGCACCGGCGGTGGGCAGCCCCATTTACCCGCCCGCCCGTCCAGGGCCGTGCAGTAGCGCGCGGCCAGACTATTGGCCCGCAGATAGCGGCTGCGCCGCTCCTCGCACAGGTCCTCGTGAAGTCGAAACCGCCGAAACAGCGCCTCGCGCAAGGGGCGCAGTACCCCCGGGCCGTGGTGTTGGCGCGCCAGCAGCCGGCTCAGCACGAACTTGTCCACCTCCGCCTGGATCTCCAGCTCGAGCTGGGTCACCGGGCGGCCTCGGGCCGCGTGCCAGACCACATACAGAAAGTGGCTGACGCCCTCGATGGCCACCAGCAGCGGCCCCAGGTTGGCGTCGTGCAGGCTGAGGGCCGGGCTGTCGCTCGCCAGCTGCTCCAGGAGCTCCTCGGCGAAGAATAGTGACAGCTCCAAGCCATCTCCGTCCTCGCTGACCAGCAGCATCTCGGGCGTCTGCGCCGCAGCGCGCCCATCGCCGAGCAAGGCCTCGAGGGTCTCGCGTCCGGAGAAGATGAAGTCCTCCACGCGCTGGTCGACCCCTAGGTCGTAGAGGCGCTCCAGCCACTCCTGGAGGGTGTTCAGGCGCATGTTGCGGGCGTCGCGGCCGGCGCGGGATCAGTGGACAACGAACGGCCGGCCGGGCGTTATCCCGAGCGACCTGAGCTTGCGCTCCAGGCGTCGGCTGCCGGTGCGCCGCCAGAGCTCATGCAGACGCATCACATCCTGCTCGAGATGGTCCCTGGCCTGCTCGCCGACCTCGCCGAGCAGGTCCACGAAGTGCACGAAATTCAAGGCGAGGTCTTCAAACACCTCGCTCAGCGCCCGCGAGCGGGCGCTCTCGGAGGGCGTCTGGCAGAGCGTGGCGTAGGCCCCGCCTCCCATGGCGATGTAGTAGTCGACGTCCACCGGTCCGCGGCGCAGGCTGTCGGCGAACAGCCCGGCAATGAACAACGCCAGGTCGCCCAGGCGCCGCAGAAACAGGCTTCGCTCCCGACTGCTCTGGGACTCCAGGGCCGACTTATACAGCAGCGCCAAAGCGGGGCGCACTACGCCGTCGGCGGTCTGATCGAAGACACGCTCGGACCGGGCATAGTCGGTGAGCATGCCGGCAAGGTAGGGCAGGGTGCCCTCCTGGGGCTTGACCCCTTGCGTGCGCGCGGCATCTTGCAGCGACTCGAAAAAGAAGGATCGCAGATCGGAGACTTCGACCAGGCTCGGGCGATGGGGCATGACGACAACCCTCAGTGCGAATGACAGCCTCTGTCTTAAGACGAATAGAAAGCGTTTGAAGCGCTGTCAAGGTCTGCAACGACGTGGGGAAAGCAAGGGGGGGCGCGTCGGTAAACCGCGAATGGCCGGCGAGGGCCGAGTGCGAGCGTGTCCGAGAAGCATGAGAACCGTGACGGGAGTCGAGCCCCGCTGCCGCGGAGAAGCGCAGAGGCGGCCGACGCCGACCGCGAAATGCCCCGTTGCCTTATTGCAGGCTATCCTTACCGCTGTGTTGGACAGGACCGAGCGCAGTCGGGAAAGCCGGCGCCGGTTGAGGCTGGTCGCTGCCTCAGATCTGCACTACACCCGGTGGGCGATAGCCCGAGCCCCGGGAGTGTTCGGTGTGACGCATTTGTCCCGGAACGTGGCACCTAACGACGTCTCAGTGCTGGGTAAGCCCATGTACGGCCCAACTTCGGGACAAATAGGCTGTCCCCAGGACGTCTGGGCGTCCTCGGGGCCGACGCGGTGGCGGGGGGGTGCTGGTCGGAGGGCCCTGTTCGAAGCGAGCTGGAGTTTTGCTTTGATATGCCGATATCACTGCGTGATTGATATCTCTATATCAGAGTTTGCTTGATAATCACCTGTTAGCGAATAAAAAATGGATCAGACAGAGGAAATGTTGTCCGCTATAGCGGAACTTGAAGAAAGAGCAAATCTTAAGTCTGGCTTCTATTCCGGTTTACTAACCGAAGACGATTGGTCTTTTGTAATAAAAATACATGCTCTCTACGAGGCAGCAGTATCTCATCTTCTAGTTTATGCTATTGGAAAGAATGAGCTTGAATCGTATATTTCAAGATTGGAGTTAGGGGATAAATCCCGAGGAAAATTGAGACTGGTAAAAGACCTCGGCCTATTAGACGAGCAAGAGCGTAAATTTATTTATGCTCTTTCAGAAATTCGTAATGACTTTGTTCACAAAGTAGCCAATACCTGCGTCGGCCTCGAAGATTATTTGCAGTCATTAGATGAACACAAAAGGAAAAATTACCACAGAACGTTTGGTTATACTTACACCGAAACTTTGCATATAGCTGGGCATACTGTTGATTCAAGAGTATTTACTCGAGAAAACCCCAGAATAGCTATTTGGCATAATTCTATGCATGTGCTCGCGGTAATTTCGATGATAACTGCAACCGAAAAATCCAAGCTTTCAATTCAAAAATCTATACAAAGAATACATGACCTACAAAATCGCTAACAAGTACATTAAATACGCTCCCGTTGGTCGCCGGACCTCGCTATCGCTCGGCCGTTTATGTAAACGTTATCGCGCTGGGCGAAGCCCGGCGTATCTTGCGGGGTGAAAGTCCCTGTCGGGTAAGGGCTAGCCACCCACCCGTATCGAGTCTTGGTCTCAATGAGGAGAGGGGTAACCCGCGAACGAAAGGTGAGGCAAGCGTAGACAGAGAATCCTGTAGGCCGTAGGGGAGACCGCGCTCCCTGAAGTGCTGGTACAGCTTCGAAAAGGTCAGGTCCGGACGCCGAGGGTTTTAACGTGCACCGAAGGCTACACAGAAGCATCCGATTTGGCGAGGATGCGGAGGTCCGGCGGAGTCATCAGGCCGTGGCATGCAGGAAGAGATACGTCGAGGAACCCAGGAAGCCCCGAAGGCTCCTGATACGAGGTGAAGTGATGAAACTGACAGAGTTGGGACACGGAAGGGTGACGAGCCCGGACACGGCGTGGGCTCGGGTGGAGCCACGGAGCACGGAGCGGTCAGGTAGGCTTACGAGAGCCAACGTCGAGGGGTGTCTTATGGGGCATAGTAGTCGGAGGTCGGGAAAGCCGGCCACATGGCGAAGGACCCCACGGGAGTACGCAGTTCTCAAAGGAAACTCGTGCCGGACACTGTCGGGCTGGAACAACACGAGCCAACCTCACTGAGGGCAATAGCCATTGGGTCATGTAGCGGGTAACTGTGATGATCCGCGCGGAAGCGAGTACGACCGAGGAACCGGATGCGGGAAAACTGCACGTCCGGGTCTGTGGCGGGGGCGCCCGGTAACGGGCGTCCCTACGCCGGATGTTTCATCGAACCGGAGGTGCAACACGATGAGCACGAAAAGGCTGTTGGAAGAGGCGATGAAGCTGAAACCAGAGGAACGGTTTAGCTTGGTTGAGGGTTTAATAAAAAGCCTAGATGAACCAGACAAGAAGCTCGATGAAATCTGGGCTGAGGAATCCGAAAAGAGGCTAAAAGCCTATCGGGAAGGAAAGCTGGAAGGTATCCCGATGGAGGAAATATTTAAGGAAGAATAATGCGCGTCATCTTCACGGGAATTGCGAGACGGGAATTGGACGATGCCGTCCGTTATTACGAGCTTGAATATTCGGGGCGTGGACGCCGTCTCAAGGAGGAGGTGAGAAAGGCCGCATTACGAATTTCCGAATATCCTCAAGCGTGGTCAATCGAGCGAGGTAACGTAAGGAAGTGCCTCCTTCACAGGTTTCCATACAAATTGATGTACGCCGTGGAAGAAGATCATATTCTCATCGTCGCGGTAGCTCATCAACACCGGAAACCGGACTACTGGGTTGGTAGAGATGAAACATAACCAGCCCATCCAGTCGACGCCAAACGGCGGCGCAACTGATGGGCAGCGTTAGCTCCTCAAAGGACAGGATATGAACAAACAAGAAGTAATAGATGGGTTAACTTCATTTAAAGACCGTCTGACTGGCGAGGTTGTCAACGCATACGCGCAACGGGGGGCGTCCTTCGGAAAGGATCGATTCAATACATGGAGAAGAAAGTTTACACAATTTCTGAATGAACATTTGCCTGGTGAAGTTTCGACTTTAAACAGCAAATTACATCACATGGCATTTGTAATTAGTCAGGGAGAATCTTATGTAGATCGATTTTGGAGGGAAGATGGTGAAACAATGGTTTCATATATCGATTCTCTGAAAATGGACGTATAGAGCTAACAAGGCAAATGCACTCGGACTGCCAAAAGCTGCGCCGCGCGTTCCTCGCTATGCAGCTTTTGGCATCCGGTGATTTGCGGCGTTGGGCTGGATGAGAGAGGAGGAACGTCTTGCCTGAGATAAGCGGATTCATCGGAATCATAATAGCGATGTACTACAACGACCATGATCCTCCGCACTTTCATGCGAGGTACGGGAACTTCCATGCAGTCATCGCTATTGATACCGGCGAAATCATTGAGGGGCGGTTGTCTCCACGTGTCCTGGGCCTTGTTCAAGAGTGGCGTGAATATCACAAAACAGAACTTGCAGAAGATTGGAATTTGGCCCGAGCGCGAAAGGCCCTGAAAAAGATCGAACCTTTGGAATAATGTCATGCTTCCCAGAATATTGAATGCCAAGTATCAAGGTGACTACCGTATCTGGCTTGCCTTTGAAGATGATGTAGAGGGCGAGGTTGATTTAGAAGGCGAACTATGGGGAGAGATATTTGAGCCTTTGAGGGATAAGGCGCGATTTGCAGAGTTCTCACTGGACGAGGAACTGGAGACCATCGTATGGCCGAACGGGGCCGATTTTGCGCCGGAATTTCTTTACCAGCAACTACGCCCTAACTACACGCTAAAGCCGACGCCAAAGAGCGGCGCGGCTTAGCGCCACGTTGGCGTGACCGGTCGTCAATTACGGCAAGCCAAGAAGCAATGTGCAACCAAAGGAGACAACAATGACTACAGCAATCATTTTTCACGAAGTGCAGGATGGTGCAGTCTGGGCCAAAGTCTGGAAGCAAGGGCCCGGAAGCAGGCATGAGATGTTCGGAAAGCTTGGAATCAAGTGCCGAAATTTCCGTGTCCTCGATAACCCAGATGCGACCGGTTTGATGCTGGATATACCCGAGATGGAGAAATTCAAGGAGTTATTACCATTCGACGAGAGAACGAGAGCTATGCGGGAGGGCGGCCTGAAGGTCGAAACGATGCGGATGTTGGTTGAGCTCACACCATAGCGGTAAAAGTACTTGAACGAAAAGCCTTACCGGTCGCCGGGAAACGACGCGAAGAAGACGCGCTCGTCTCAGCGCCGCGTTATCTATTGGAGAAGATGATCGTTTCCCCCTTCGGTGGCTGATATCTTCGTGACTGAATGATCTTCCCCAAACTGAAACGTTCCACACGGCGCCTGCTGCTTCTGGTCGCGAGCATGCTTGTGGCAGTCGTGTTGCTCGCGTTGCTGTACATGGGCGGTATGCGGTATCTAGAGGGGGATCCGCGGGATTTCTGGTGGAGTATAGAGTGGGCCGCGGAGACGGTTACCACCACCGGCTACGGCGCCGACGCCCACTGGAACAGCCCGGTGATGGTGCTGCTGGTGATCGCTGCACAGTTTCTCGGGGTCTTCTTTGTGTTCCTGGTGTTTCCGATCTACCTGCTGCCATTCTTCGAGGAGCGTTTTGAGGGAAAGCTGCGAAGCGACTTGCCGGAGCTGGATGACAGGAAGTGCGTCCTGATCTATCGATACGGGCCGGACGTGGCGATGCTGATTGACGATTTGGCGCGCTTCGGGCGACGCGTAATCGTGCTGGAGGAGGACCGCGATACGGCGCGGCGGTTGCAGGAGCGGGGAGTCGAGGTGGTACATGCCAGTCTCGGTGACGAATATCTGGATCTCGGGCCGATGCGCGGAGCCGAGGCAATCGTCGCCAACGGCGAAGACCACGACAACGCGGCGCTGGTACTCATCGCGCGCGAGCTGGGCTTCAAGGGCACGATCATCGCCCTGGTGGAAGATCCCCTGCATCGCTATCCCCTGCAGACCGCCGGCGCAGACGCCGTCTACACTCCACGGCACATGCTGGCCGCAGCGGTCGCGGCGAAAGCGAGCCGGCGTATCCAGCAGCGGGTGAGCGGGCTTCAGCAGATCGGGGACCACGTCACCGTCGCGGAGATGCGCATCCATCCGCAGAGTGCGCTCGCCGGGCATACCCTGGCCGACCTGCGTGCTCCGGAGCGTTTCGGGATCGCAATTGTGGGGCGCTGGGTCGAAGGCGAGCTCAGACCCTGCATCACGGGCGGCGACCGGCTCGATCCGGGGACCATCATCGTCGTCATCGGCAGCCCCGAGGGCGTCACGCGCTTCGGCGAGATTGCGACGCCGCTGCGAAAGGGCGGAAAGATCGTGGTCCTCGGCTACGGCGAGGTGGGGAGAAAGGTCGTCGAGCTGCTGCACGATGCCGGAGAGTCGACCACGGTGATAGACTTCATGTCGTTGCCCGGGGTGGACGTTGTTGGCAACGCTCTCGATCAGGGGGTGCTCGCGCGGGCCGGGGTAGGCGACGCGAGCGCCGTGGTGCTCGCCCTCAGCAACGACAACGAGGCGTTGTTCGCGGTAGCGGTCGTGCGTGACTCCGCACCCCAGGTACCTCTGATCGCACGCGTGAACCAGGCGCGGACCGTGAAGCGGCTGTACCAGCTCGGCACGGATTTCGCGCTGTCCATTGGCCAGGTTTCCAGCCAGCTGCTTGCTCACCAGATGCTCGGCGAGGAGTATGTGAGCCTCGAGCCGATGGTTAAGATAGTCAAGGTCGACGGCTCAGGTTTCGCCGGGCAGCACCCGCTGCACACCGCTTTGGGGGACCGCTCCGCTATCCTGGTGGTGGCGCTGGAGCGTGGCGATAGGGTGGCGGTGGAGTTCAGTGAAGACTTCCGCATCCTGGACGGAGATGCTCTGTACCTATGCGGGCCGCCCGACGCCCTCGAAGCCTGCTTCAAGGAATTTCCCAATCTGCTGTTGCGGTAGGCCAGCCGCGACACCGCCGACGATGGAGAGAGCATGGCTTGGCGGGAGAGCTTCGTGACCACCTATCTGGAGAGGGATAGTCCCCAGCTGGGCCCCCGCATCCCGGTCGAGACGCTGCGACGCTTTTGGACCTGGTCTACCCGGGAGAAGACCGGTACCCGATCAGGGGTGGAGTCGAGGTCCTGGGTCTTCGAGAGCTGGCATCCCTGGGCCGATGAGGCGGCTCTCTCCTTCGCCCCCCTAGCGGCGTTCCTTCACGCCTTCACTGCCGTCTCGATGTCTTGCCCTTGTTCATCTGGACGTTGAGCATGCGGATGGCGGCCTTGATACTCGCGAACACCTGGTTGGAGTCCACGCCGCGGGTCTTGAAACTACTGCCTTCGACATCCCAGGTGATGATCGCCTCCGTGAGGGCGCTGGTCGTGCCTCCCCGGGGTATGCGAACCTCGAAATCGGCCAGTTGCGGCATGGATATCTGTTTCCGGTCCAGGATTTTTTGTAACGCTTCCATGAAAGCGTCGAAGCCGCCGTTGCCGGTGCCCGAAGCGACGAATACATCGTCGTTGATGCGAATCCGGATGCTGGAGGTGGACTCCAGGTCGAAGCCGCTGGTGATCGAGCAGTTGAGCAGCTCGATGTTGTTGTAGTCCCGGCTTTCCAGGACCTCCGCAATGATGAATGGCAAATCCTCGGAGGTAACCGTCTTTTTGGAGTCGCCCAGGGCTACCACCCGTTGCAGGAGCTTTTCCTGGTCCTCCGGCGACAGAATGATGTCGAGCATCTCCAGGTTCTTCAGTACCGAGGCCTTGCCGCTCAGCTTGCCCAGGGCGTAACCGGTTCGTCTGCCGAAGCGCTCGGGGCGCAGCCTGGTCTGGTACAGGTTGCTCTTCTTGTCGCCGTCCGCGTGTATCCCGCTGGTCTGAGTGAAGACGTCTTCTCCGACTATGGGAGCATTGTCGCCGATGCGTTTGCCGGAGAAGTTCTCGACCATGCGGCTGACCCGCCCGATGTGGCGTTCGTCGATATCGAGATGCATGCCCAGATGGTCTTTCAGATTGACCACCACTTCCGCTAGGGAGGCATTGCCGGCCCGTTCGCCCAGACAGTTGACCGTGCAGTGTACGGCCGACGCGCCGGCCCGCGCCGCCGCCAGGCAATTGGCTGTGGCCAGCCCGTAGTCGTTGTGGGGATGGAAATCGAAGCGGCAGTCGGGAAAGCGTGATCGCATGTCGGCGACACTGGCGTAGACTTGTTCCGGTGTCATCACGCCCAGGGTGTCGGGCAGCATGAAGCGACCGATGCCCAAGCCCTGAAGCGACCCCATCATTCGGTAGACGTATGCCGGCGAGTCCCGGTAGCCGTTGGACCAGTCCTCCAGGTAGAGGTTGACCTGCAAGCCTTTCTCGTACGCATAATCCAGGGTGCGCCGCACATCCGCGACATGCTGGTCCAGGGTCTTGTGCAGCTGGCCCGTGCAGTGTTTTTCGCTGCCCTTGGCCAACAGGTTGAGCACATGGCCACCGCCGTCCACGAGCCAATCCACACTGCGCTCATGGTCGACGAATCCGAGCACCTCAATGCGATCGCCGAGATCGACCGTTTCCGCCCATTCCAGGACGTTGGCCACCGCCTCCTGTTCGCCCCGGGAGACTCGGGCGGAAGCGATTTCGAGACGATTCACTTTCAATAGGTGCAACATCGCCTGGGCGATGCTGAGCTTCTCGCCCGGTGAGAAGGACACCCGCTGGGTCTGTTCCCCGTCGCGCAGCGTGGTGTCCAGGATCTCGATGGCTCGGGACTCGTCAGGCATGGACGGAATCCAGCACGCCGGTCATATGGGAGCGCACGGCGGTGCTGCTGGCATCCAGCTCCACGCAACGCCGTTCCTTGCTCATCAGTCCCTGCAGCGAGGGTGGCGGCTCCGCCTCGATGCCGATCGCCTGCCGGACCGCGTCGGGGAATTTCGCCGGGTGGGCGGTTGCCAGGCAGATGGTATCGGGCCGGGTCGCGGCCGCGTGGACACCGATGGCGCTGTGGGGGTCGAGGATATAGCCGCTCTCCCGGAAGGTCCGGCGGATCTGCTCGAGGGTCTCGGCGTCGGTCACCGAGCCAGCGGAGAATAGGGACGCCACCATCCGGCGTTTTTCCTCCGGGATCGAAAAGCCGCCGTCGCGCCCGAGCTGTTCCATGAAGGCTCGCACGGCGTGCGGGTCCTCGTCCATGAGGTAGTACAGATAGCGTTCGAAATTGGATGCCAGCTGTATGTCCATCGAGGGGCTGAGAGTGGGATGTACCTCCCCCACGGCGTAAGTGCCGGATGCCACGAACCGGTACAGGATGTCGTTGCGGTTGGTGGCCAGGATCAGGCGCTCCACCGGCAGGCCCATGCGACTGGCGATATAGCCCGCAAAGATGTCGCCGAAGTTGCCGGTGGGCACGGCGTAGCTCAGGCGCCGCGCGACATCGCCGCCGCTCACGCGGCCCCAGGCGTAGAAGTAGTAGACCGTCTGGGCCAGCACCCGGGCCCAGTTGATGGAATTGACCGCCCCGAGGCTGTAGCGCTCCTTGAAAGGCAGGTCATTGAACAGCTCCTTGACGATGCGCTGGCCGTCGTCGAACGAGCCCCGGATGGCGATGTTGTGGACATTAGCGTCCAGTACCGTGGTCATCTGCCGTTCCTGGATCGGCGAGACCCGACCCAGCGGGTGCAGGATGAAGATGCTGATGCGTTCCTTGCCCCGCACACCGTAGATGGCGGCGGAGCCGGTGTCGCCCGAGGTGGCGCCCAGGATATTGAGCTGTCCGCCCTGGCGTTCGAGCAGAAATTCGAACAGGTTGCCCAGAAACTGCAGCGCCACGTCTTTGAACGCCGCGGTGGGTCCATGGAACAGCTCCAGGATGTGCTGCCCGCCGGCCCGGACCACAGGGGTGATCTCAGGGTGGGCAAAACCCGCATAGGAGCGCCGCACCAGTCCCGTGAGCTCTTCCCGGGTTAGGTCACCGCCTGCGTAAGGTAACATCACCTCCACCGCCAGATCCGTGAAGCTCAAGTCTGCCCAAGCGCGCAGGGTCGCCTGGTCCAGGGTGGGGATGGTCTCCGGCAGGAGCAGTCCACCGTCGGTCGCCAGGCCCATCATCACGGCTCGGGAGAAGCTCACCGGCTTCACGCCACCCCGGGTGCTTACGTAATACATCTTTCAAAGTTCCTCTTGGCAGGATCTGCACATGCTAAGGCGATTTCTGTCAAGAAATATACCCGCTTGCTTGTCTTTTCGGACGTCTTCCGCGTTGCGCCGGCAGTTACAGAGCCCCGCGATGCGCCTGCCGTCGCGCCTTGAATACGAACGAAAATCCTGCCCAACCGAGTAGATTCGCTATCCGGCAATCCCCTAGGGCCAGGGCGTTGCTCGCGGCCCCGAGTTTAGCCGGTGCCCCGGGCAGCACGGAATGCATTAGATTCGGTTGTCGCCCCACCGGACTCCGGGTCCGGGCGGCAGTCGATCGGGTCAGTCCCCGGACCGACGCTTGCGTCGCGCCCGTGTCGATTGCGGCAGGACGGGGATCACTGAACGATCGGGCACATCTGTTGGTCGCTGGCCGAGTCGTCGAGAGAATCCGGAAATCCGCCCCGACGCGGACCGATAACATGTCAGACCCGCGCCATTCTACTCCTTGCCAACGCAATGGGCACCGATCGGCAGGGCTTGTGGCAGGGCCCGAACGTAGCGAACGTAGGGCGACATTGATTTGCCGCCGGCGGAAGTTAAAATAGGGTGGAGCTCGGGTCTGGCACTGCACTATCGTTTCGCGATTGGCAGATGCTACAAAGCGAGACCTGTCCCCGCTGTTTGGGTGTCGGGATTTGCCGCCGGACTGGTCTGCAGCGCACTATTCGCCGGTCAATCGAGCGCTCGGCTGGCTGAACGGTTGTTCTGCCCGGGAACGTGGCAAAATGCAGTGCGGCGAATGCTTTGGGTGGAAGGTGTGACTTCGCGATCCGAGCGCCGGCCGCGTCCTTACGACCGAGGTGGCTTCATGGTCCTTGTCGCAATTCTGTTTTTTTCTTTGGCGGCCGTGTTTGGAATGTCGCTTGCCGTTGTCGGTGCTCGCTATCAGCGGAGCTCCATTGCCTTAGGCCTGGGACACGCGGGTATAGGCGTGCTCGCTCTTGTTATTCTATCGCTGCAGATCTTTCGCGGTCCCATCCACAGGCTCTATAACGATGCGGCGGTGTTGTTCCTCTTGGCTATCGCCGGTGGCGTGGTGCTGCTGGCTCTGCGTGAAGATCGCAGACCGCCGCCGCTCGTGGTCGTCGGTATTCACGGCGCTATGGCCTTGGTTGCGCTGGCGCTGGTGATCGTTGGTTACCTTCATAGTTGACGGGAAGCGCTGAATTAAAGGGGCCCGGCTCGGGAGAGGGGATAGGAGCGTCCCAGAGCGCCAATTGTTATCGGTCGTTTAAGCTCGACGTCCCGGGCCCCCTGCGCTTGGGCTCCCCCATGCCTTGGCCTGTCGTAAGGGGGCGATCATGGGCTACTATCGAATGGTCGGCGCGGGCTCGCGGCTGGCGAGCGCGGGCCGGTAGTCCGCTGGCTCCTACGATCAGCATTCGGTGCCTTGCATGCAGAAACAAGGGGTCTCCGAGGGTCGCAGCGGCGTCCGCGCCGACCTGTCCGTCGCCGTGACCGGGTCGGGAGGCAGCGGGGCTGTGACAACCGGGCTCATCCTGCTGGAGGCGGCCGGGGCCATGGGCCTCTATGGGATGATGGCCCGTTCCGCGGGCCCCCAGATACGGGGCGGCGAATCGGCGGCGCTTCTTCGGTTCTCCGATGCCCCGGTCCGTTGCATGGGCGACGGATTCAACATCCTCGTCGGTCTGGATTGGCTGAACGTGGAGCGCTTCGTGGATGAGATGCCATTGGATCAACGCAGTCTCATCCTGGCCGATCCGGCGGCCGGCCCGGTCCCCGGTGTGCTCGCGGAAACTGGGGCCAGCGTGGTGACCTGCTTCCTTTCCGAGCTCGCCCGAAGCGTCACCGGAGGGCGGCTCAACATGGTTGCGCTCGGGGTATTGAGCCGCCTCACCGGAATCTCGGCCGAGGCGTTGAAACAGGGAGTCAGCAAGCTGCTGTCCAAGAAGGGCCGGGAGACCCTGGACGCCGCCTGCACATGCATCGATCTCGGCGCCGCCCAAACGGTCTTGCCGGAGTACGCCGTACGACTCGCGCCCAACGGCCAATCGTCGGCTCGTTGGAACATCAGCGGCAATGAAGCGGCCGGGCTCGGGGCACTGCGCGGAGGCGTGCGTTTCGTTGCCGCGTACCCCATCACGCCTGCCAGTGAGATTCTTGAGTGGCTGGCGCCGAATCTGGAGCGATTGGGCGGGGCCTTGCTCCAGGCCGAGGACGAGCTGGCGTCGATCAATATGGTGATCGGGGCGTCTTTCGGAGGCGTGCCGTCGCTCACCGCTACGTCCGGTCCCGGCTTGAGCTTGATGGTGGAAGGACTGGGTCTGGCCGTCGCCAGCGAGATACCGCTGGTGGTGGTGGATGTCATGCGGGGCGGTCCCTCGACCGGCATACCGACCAAGTCGGAGCAGTCCGATCTGAACATCGCGCTCTATGGGCTGCATGGAGACGCCCCTCATCTGGTCCTGGCGCCGCTGTCCATCAGCGACAGTGTCGTAACCACCCAGTGGGCGGTCGAGCTTGCGGAGCAGCTCCAGGTGCCGGCCATCGTTCTGTCCGATCAGTCCCTGGGGCAGTCCCGGGCGGTGACGGACGAGCCGGTGGTCGAGCGGTCTCGGGCCCGACGTAAGGTGGCCACCGACGCGGGAGCGCATTATCTGCGCTACGAGCTGACCGCCGACGGTGTGTCGGCGATGGCGCTGCCAGGCCTTGCCGGCGGGATGTACACCGCCGAGGGGCTCGAGCATGACGAGCGGGGGGTGCCCTCCAGCGCGGCGCGTCTTCACCAGAGCCAGTCGGACAAGCGTCTGCGCAAGCTGGAACAGGCGGACTTCGGAGATGCCTGGGCGGATATCAGCGGAGGTGGTGGGACTTGTATCCTGACCTGGGGTTCCGTCTCCGGTGCGGCGCTTGAGGCGGCCAGCCGCCTGGAGGCCTCTGGCATGTCCGTGCGCGTGGTCGCTCTAAGGCTGATCGCGCCCCTGCAGCACGGCGCCTTGAAGGCCGTTCTGGACGAGACGGAGCGGGTCCTGGTGGTGGAACAGAACCACGGGGCGCAGCTGTTCCACTATCTTCATGCCCAGCGGGCGCTGCCCAGCACGGCGGAGTCGCTGGCCCGTCCGGGCCCGCTGCCGATTCGCCCTGCCGAGATTGTCGATGCCATCCGCAAAGGTGTCTGAAATGGACGTACTCAGTTCCACACCGGCCCTGAAGGCGAAAGATTACAAGTCCGACATCAAGCCCATCTGGTGTCCGGGCTGCGGGCATTTTGCGGTGCTGAGTGCCATGACCAAGGCGTTGGTCCACCTCGGCCTGAAGAAGGAGCGGGTCGCGGTGGTCAGTGGAATCGGGTGCTCTTCGCGCATACCGGCCTACCTCGATACGTACGGGTTTCACGGAATTCACGGCCGTGCTCTGGCCGTCGCCTCCGGCCTGAAAGCGGCGCGTCCGGATCTGACGGTGCTGGTGACCGGCGGAGATGGCGACGGTTTCTCCATCGGTGGCAATCACTTTCTACATGCGTGCCGGCGGAATATGGACCTGACCTATATCGTGATGGACAACGAGGTCTACGGGATGACCAAGGGCCAGGCCTCGCCTACGACCGCGCCGGACTGGACTCGCAGCAAGCTGACTCCCCACGGAACGGGCGTCAGACGTTTCCAGCCCGCCGCGATGGCGTTGGCGGCCGGGGCGAGCTTCGTGGCCCGCGGGTTCTCGGGAGACCCCAGCGCGCTGACTCGTATCCTGGTCGAGGCCATGGAGCACCGCGGCTTCTCCTTCATACACGTGCTGAGTCCCTGTCAGACCTTCCGTCCCGAGCAGAAGGACTGGAAGGAGCAGGTTCACCCCTGTGCGATAGAGCCTACGGATAACCCGGTAAAGGCCGCCGCGTGCCTGCAAGCGGACGATGGCAAGTCGCTGGGCGTCGTATTCGCGCAGCAGCTGCCGGTGTGGCAGCCGGAGGGTCGGTCGAGTATTTCGGTCATTGAGCTCGAAGAGGGATTCAGGGTATGAGCGACAAAGTGCCTGAATCCATCGCTTCGGTAGAGGAATTCCTCGCCCACGCCCTGGCACTGGAGACGGAATCGGCCGAGCGGTACCGAGAGCTGGCCGACACCATGGAAGTCCACAACAACGAGGCGGTGGCCCACCTGTTCGAGCAGCTCGCGGAGTATGGCGACCAACATGCCCGAGAGGTCGCCGAGCGTGCAAAGGGGCTGGAGCTGCCCGAGATAGCTCCCTGGGGTTACAAATGGACCTGTCCCGAGGGCCCGGAAAGCGCTTGCGCGGACCAGGTGCATTATCTGATGACGCCCTGCGATGCCCTCAAGATCGCGCTGCACAACGAAATCCGGGGGCGTGAGTTCTATGCGCAGGTGGCCGCCGGATCGCCCGATCCGGAGGTGCGCGCAATCGCCGGGGAAATGACGGCGGAGGAAGACGAGCACGTGGACCTGCTCAATGTGTGGATCGCCAGAGAGTCCGCTGATGAAACCGAATCTCCCCAGGAAGACCTAGACCCTCCCAACACGCCAGAGTGAGATTCTGCGGCGCTAGGAGCCTGTCGATGGGACTGTTCTACTGCGGAAAAGCGGATATCGGCCGGATTGTCCGATCCATTTCGTCAAATAGCTACGGCTATTCTCCTCAATCGATCAAAGAATCCGACTCGATCCCGCATTCCCTCCCTACGAACGCCCAAGTCCGTACAGGCCTTTAGGACGCCGGCGGTCGGGGGGTTTCGGACAATTCTGTGCGATGCCTCGACGTTTCTGCGGCGCGGCGCGGGCTAGACTGCCCTGGGGGCGGGGCCGTCCCCGCTGAGCGGGTCCACGCCCGCACACCATGGAGCTTCCTTTGTGGGGGGAAAGAACAATGAACAGCGAAGTCGAAGCAGGATCGGAATCGGAAAGCATCAGCAAGGCCAAATACCAAGTCCAGGCCGCCGCGGAGCGCATCAGCACGGCGCGGCGGGATTTCCTGAAGCTGTTCGGGTACGGGACCGCTGGCCTGATGATGGGCGGGCTCTCGGTCGGTGAGAACGGCACGCCCGAGCTGTTCCCGAGCGCTCGGGCGGATGTGGCGACGAAGAGCCCGTACGCCAAAGAGTTCAGATTCGCCAAGCGGCTGCTCTACATGAACATCGGCACCACGGGCGCTTCGCCGACCAGAGTGGTTTCGGATTTCTACCAGGACTACAGCGATATCGCCCGGAATCCCAAGGCGTACTTTTTCGGCCAACAGGTGATGCGCAACACCATTGCCCCGGGGTTCGGCTGCGATCCCTACGAGCTGGTGATGAGCTTCAACACCACCGACGGGCTCTGGCGCACCGTGATGGGCATACCTTTCCAGTCCCCCGATGAGCTGATCACGACCAATATGGAAGAGGACGCCGGGATCTCCGCGGTCTCGATCCTGCGGGATCGCTTCGGCGTGGGGGTGAAGACCGTCGATCTGCCCACCAACGATGCCTACAGCGATCAGGAGGTGCTCGACCGCTTCGAGGCTCAGCAGACGGCCCACACCAAGGCCATTCTCTTCTCTTCGCCGATCTATCTCACCGGGGCCCGGCTGCCGGCGAAAGAGCTGTGCCTGTGGGCGGCGGACAATAGCCTGATCTCTATCGTGGACGGCGCCCACCTGCCGGGCATGGCGGCGGTCAACCTGCACGACATGGGCTGCGATTTCTTCTCCGGGGCGGGGCACAAGTGGCAGTGCGGACCGGGTCAGACCGGGTTCCTGTACATCCGCAATAACAATTATCCGCAAGATCAGGTCGTGGAGCGCCCTACCAGCGACTTTGCGCCTTTCGGTGTGCCATCCGACACGGTGAGCATCCCGATCCCGGCGTACACGAACACCAATCCGTTGCCCACCTACTACCCGACCAATACGCTCATCTATGGCGCGGCCGGGATCCTGGCCAACGGCGTGCGTGATCCTGAGCACAACGTCGCGGCGGTGCTGCAGTTGGTGGGCAATGGCAGCCGACCGTCGCAGCGGGCGCTCACCGAAGTGTGCCAGATGTGGGACGCCTGGGGTCGCCCGGCGATCGAGGAATATATCGTCTCCTTGGCGCAGTATCTGCGGGCGCGCATCGTAAACATCTGGGGCCGGCGCTCCCTGTCGGTTCCGTATACCGATCCCGCGGCCGGTGTGGCTCGGACCGGGCTCACCTCGTTCAATCCGTTCTCCCCGGGGTACGATTACAACGCCGAGCTCACCGTCAGCCAGGCCTCGGCGCAGAGCACCGCCTCGGCGGCTGCCGTGTCGACCCTGAGCTCCGTCTACGATATCGTCATCCGCAACAACTCGGTGCCTCACTCCCTGCGGGGTGCCTCCAGCCAGAATGCGACGCCGGGCACCTACTCGTCGCCGCTGCGGGTGTCCACGCACCTGTTCCATTCCACGGAAGATGTGGACCGGCTGATCGACGCCTTGCTTGCCGTCGTTCCACACCCCTGAGCCGCGCCCGCCCCCTCGCCCCGCGCGGGGGAGGGGGTTGGTGCCGTAGGATGTGGTGAGGGAGGAGCCCCATCCTTCGCGATCGGTGCGGTTCGTGTGTCACTGCGTCGGACGAATCCTCGGAGATGAGTTGGATCTATTGCGCCAGTCGAGTGTTCGAGGAGGTCGAGAGAACGACGGTTTTGCGGTCTGTGGAAGGGGAGCTGTCTGGGGGTTGCCATGAGCCCAAGAAGTATCCTTTTCTTGATCGCCATCTGCAGCGTCGGCGTGAGCGGGAAAAGCGCCTACTCTAGCGTTCGCCGAATTGCCGAGCCAGAATGGTGGATCATTTGCACGACCGTGCTCTTTTCCATGCTGACCTTCTGGTGGTATTGGTTGGACAGCGAGTCGCGGTCTTACCGCCGCTCGGCGTTGTTGAGCATGGCGATTGTCGCCATCGCCCTATTCGCGGTGCCTTACTACGTCTTGCGCAGCAGGGCCAAGGGGGAAAGACTCAGGGCATTGGGAAAGCTGGCGGGATTTGTCGGAATTCTGGCGCTCGCGTCGGCTTTCGGAGGCTCAGTGGTCGGTTGGCTCGGCTAGAGCCCATCTCGTCTAACGGAAATCACGAGCCAAGTCCCGTCACTTGCGGGCGGTCCGAGCCGAGTCCGGCGGGACCGCCAGCCGCCTGGGTGAGGCGGGGAAGGGCCCTGGGCTCGGCACCGGGCACGACAGCGCTTGGCAGCCTCGGCGCGGCTATAATTTTACAGGCTTTGCCGGGCGCGCAGTCGTAGGCTCGGCGAAGCCGCTGACACCGTCGATGATGATCGCGAACCTGCAGATATCGCCCAGGGTGGCCTGGCTGGTGCCGTTTCTGAGCTGGCTGCCCGGGGTCCGACGCGCCGACCTCAAGGCCGACCTGGTGGCCGCGCTGACCGGCGCCATCGTGGTGCTGCCCCAGGGCGTGGCCTTCGCGACCATCGCGGGCATGCCGCCGGAGTATGGGCTGTACGCGGGCATGGTCCCCGCCATGATCGCGGCGTTCTTCGGCTCCTCCCGGCACCTGGTATCGGGGCCCACCACTGCGGCCTCCGTGGTGCTGTTCTCCGCCCTGTCGATCTTTGCGGCGCCCGGGAGCCCGGACTACGTCGTTCTTGCCCTTACCCTCACGTTCATGGTGGGCGTGCTGGAGCTGACCCTGGGGCTCGCGCGGCTCGGCGCGCTGGTGAATTTCATCTCCCACTCGGTCGTCGTCGGGTTCACCGCTGGTGCAGCGCTGTTGATCGCCGCGAAGCAGGTCAAGCATTTCTTCGGCGTGACCATGGACAGCGGCGGGCACTTTCACGAGATCCTGGCTCAGTTCGGCCGCCATGCCGCGGAGATCAACCTGAGCGCGACCGCCGTAGCGATGGTCACGCTCTTTCTCGGTATCGCCGTGAAGCGCTGGGTCCCGCGAATACCCTACATGATCGCCGCCATGGTCGGGGGCAGCCTGCTGGCACTGGCGCTCGACCTGGTCCTGGGCGCCGACCGGACCGGCATCGCGACCGTCGGCGCTCTTCCGGCGACCTTGCCGCCGCTCTCCGCTCCCGCGCTGAGCCTCGAGAACATCCGGCGCCTGGCGCCCTCGGCTCTGGCGGTGACCCTGTTCGCGCTCACCGAGGCGGTGTCGATCGGACGCGCCCTGGCGGCCCGCGGCGGCTATCGCATCGACGGCAATCAGGAGTTCATCGGCCAGGGATTGTCCAATATCGCTGGGGCTTTCTTCTCCGGCTACGTGGCGACCGGCTCGTTCAACCGCAGCGGCGTCAATTTCGAGGCGGGCGCCCGGACACCGCTTGCCGCCGTGCTCGCCGGCCTGATGCTGATGGTGATTGTGCTCCTGGTGGCGCCCCTTGCGAGCTACCTGCCCAAGGCAGCTATGGCAGGGGTGCTGTTCCTGGTCGCGTGGGGTCTCATCGATTTCAAGGAGATCCGCCATATCCTCCGCGCCTCCAAGCGCGAGACGGCGGTGTTCTTGGTCACCTTTCTGTCCGCCCTGTTCCTGGAGCTGGAGCTCGCCATTTTCGCCGGGGTCCTGCTGTCTCTGATGTTGTACCTGGAGCGGACGTCCAAGCCCCGGATCGTTACCCGGGCGCCGGACCCGCGCCTGCCCAACCGCGCCTTCTCGAGCGAGCCGGATGTGGTGGAGTGCCCGCAGCTGCACCTGATGCGCATCGACGGCTCGCTCTTTTTCGGCTCAATCAACCATGTGGAGCAGGCCTTCGATCGCCTGCGTGCCAGGCACCCAGAGCAGAAGCACCTCGCGGTGGTCGCCGAGGGCATCAACTTCGTCGACCTGCAGGGCGGGCAGGCGCTGACCAACGAGGCCAATCGCCGCACGGCGGGGGGTGGCGGCTTCTACCTCATCAACGTCAAGCAAGGGCTCTGGGACGCGCTAGACCGTTGTGGCTACCTGGACGCCGCGGGCGCCAGGAATGTGTTCCAGGGCAAGGGCGCGGCCATCCACGCCATCTACCAGAAGCTCGACAGGAGCGTCTGTGCGACCTGCGAACGACGGATATTCACGGAGTGCGCGACCGGCGCTCTGCGCCAGAAGCCTGCTTCGAAAACGCGTGGCGGCTCAGGCTGAGGGTAGTCGAAACTTCGGGGTCTCCCGCCTCGAGGCTGCAGGCTGGGAAGACGTGCGCACAATCCAGAGCGTCTTGCCTCGGAGCGCGCTCCACCCCGGAGCTCCCTGCACTCCATCCCGGCTATTCCGCCCCGAAGGGTCTCCCTCTGTTGCCTTATGAAATCATTGCGAAGAAGCCAGCGCAAGGCCAATCGCCTCATCGATCGTATCGCGTTGGACACGACGCTGTTTGGAAAGTCGGTGCTGCGCCTGAACGGCGACTCCCACGGTTAGCGTTCGGACAACCCGCTGCTCAAGGATGCGCCCTGTGTCACCGCAAGTGGCGCGACCGAGGTGGCTTGCAGAGACGATGCTTACGACAACCAGCCCAACGGCTACGACGTCAAGAATTTCCACCGGATCGTGGTGCACGGTAGCACCGCCCCCATGGGATGGCCCAAGCTCCAGATCAAGGCGTTCGCTATTCCTGGTCGCGGCAGCGCAAGCACCTTCGGTTCGTTCAGCTGGAAGCGCGTGGTGCAGGCGTTGCCTCCGGCGCCATAAGTCACCGGGGGGATACGACGCACGGTAGCCCGTCGACGGCCGGCTAAGTTGTTTCGGTGAATCGAAGCAGTATCGGCCCTCGCGGAATTTGTGCGTCGATCCACAGGGATCGCTAACCGCGGCACATCCCTGTGCCGCTTGCAGGCTGCCGGATCCTCGGGCCTCCTGGCAGCCGGCTATTGCCACACCTCCGCAATCATCGCCGAGAAGATCCCAATCGCCAGCAGGACACCGACGGTTAGCGCCGTAAACCCGAACATCCGCGCGGTCGATAGCTCATCGCAAGTTGGTGGCTCCACCAGCCTGCTCTCGAGCTCATTGTTTGCGACATACCGCGCATACTCGAGTGGCCTCTCTTCCTTGAAGCGCTCAAGCGGTATCCGACCCGTAAAGATGACCGGATCCAGGGGGAAGCTCTCCGGCCGCAGGTGCGTGTGGAAGAAGTGGAACACGAAGATGAATCCCGTAGCGAGCAGCGCCTCGTCGCTGTGCACGATGTAGGCCGCATTGAGCATCCAGCCGGGTAAGAATCGGGTGAAGAAGTCCGGGAACCAGACCATCAGCCCGGAGAGCCCTATGATGGGGATCCCCCAGAATACCGCCATGTAGTCGAATTTCTCCCAGTAGCTCCAGCGGTCACTGGGCGGCTTCGGACCGAGGTACAGAAAATAGCGCAGGTTTCGGGCCGCATCCACGAAGTCACGGGGCTGAGGCACGAGCGAGTCGGGGCCCCAGAATAGTCCGAGGTCCCATTTCCGGAGTGCCCTCACCAGGATCAATCCCAGGTGATAGAACGCGTAGCCGAAGGTTGCCACCGCCCCGACGCGGTGAATGATTCGCGCGCTTTCGACGCCTCCGAACGCGCTGACCAGGGTGTGCGCCCAGGCTGCATCATGAAACTTCAATGGCAGACCGGTTGCGGCAAGCAGCAGGAAGGTGGTGACCATGACCACGTGGGTCCAGATATGCTGCCTGGCGAAGCGACGGATATGCGGGCCCTCACTTGCATGCCAGACCCCAAACTCACCACGCGCCCAGCCGATCACCGCGCGTTGCAGCCACAGCGCGTCGTGCAGCCCGAAGAAGCCGAACACGCCGAACAGCAGCGCTGTCATAAACACCCAGACGTAATAGAGCGTCGGGGTGCGCTCGGGATGGGTAGGATCGCTGTGCGGCTGAAATGTCAGAAAGGCCGCGGTGGTGGCCCCGTGGCAGTGACCACAGGTCTTACCGAGAGTGCTCGGATAAATGCTGGACCGAGGGTCGGATGCCGGAAGCTCCGCGTGTGGCGTATGGCAGTCGGAGCAAACCGCACTGGCCTGGAAGCCCAGATCCGTCGCCTTGCCATGGAAGCTACCGCGATAGGAGGTATAGCGCTCGCTGTGGCAGTTCGCGCATTGCTTCGGGAAGCCGAGGCGAGTACTGGCTAGCGCCGGGTCGCCCATCGAGTGGGCTGGGTGACAGGTCGTGCAGACCGGTCCTTTGCTATTGTGCTCCGACCACGCCTTGCCATGGGCGCTCCCTGTCGCCCAGGTCCGCAAAATCCCGGCATGGCACTTGCCACAGATCTCAGGCTCTTTTTCGTGCGACGTCAGGGAGCTCTTGTCGTCGTGCGGCCGAATCGAGTGATCCCCGTGGCAATCGGTACAGGTGGGTGCGCTCACCAGGCCGGAACCGAGCAAGGCCCTGGCATGGACGCCGCCGAGGTAGCTGCCCATCACCTTTTCGTGGCATTTACCGCAGGTGTGGATCTGGTTAGCGGGCGCCAGTGGAGAGTCGAGATTTTTGGGATTGATTATTTTATGGGCCCCGCCGTGACACGACTTGCACGGCGTGTCTTTGGCGTGGACGCTCTCCTTGACTTTCTTGGCCTCGCGCGCATGACAGTCGCCACACTCATCCGTGGTCACCGGCTCGGGGTGAGGCTTACCCGCCGGGGGCACCTGGGTGATCCCCTCGTGGCAGTCCGTACACGCCAGCTTGCCGTGCGCCGGCGAGGTGACCACGGCGTCTTTGTGACAAGCCATGCAGTCTATTGGTTGCTCCTTGGCGCCGATCGCTCGGCCCGCCCCGAGGAGCAATCCGAGGCAACACAGAGCCGCAAAACCGAAGATCCGATGATAGGCCATCTGGTGTTTCCTCCTTTAGACAACCACGGGAATCATTTTTGCCGGCCGGCGTCGTACCAATCGCCGCCTGCCGGCGCGCGAGGCGATCAGCGTCACCGGAGGATCAGCGACAGCCCACTGCGCCCACTATGCGCCTGGACTGGATCGCAGGCCGTCCTGCGCGGACGGCCTTCCTCGGGGACATGCGCCGCCAACTCATGCTCGTGCAGCGATGTCATTTCCTGGCGGCTGCTGGCGAGTGGCTGCGGCGGACCACCTGCATCATCTTCAGGTTGATCTGCACGAAGCGCCATAGCTGGTACGGGATGCTCTTGCGCGAGCGCAGGGCGGAATCGGTGGGCACGGACTGGAAGAATGCCTGGTCGTACGGCTGCTGAGTGGTCGTCATTGGAGCTCCTCCAGAGAGCAGGGATCGCTTCGCACACGCGGAGCAACACTTGGGGCTACAGTTAGCTGGAAAGTAGGCAGCGGACATGGCGGTTACTCCGGAATCAGGCGCCAGCCGAGCCGCTGGCGCACCTTGTACAGGAACAGCAGGTGGAGCACGTGTTTGATCCAGTGGCCCGCCAGTCCGATCTCGGCGAACGACAGGTCTGTGTCGCGGCCAAAGCGGGGGTAGCGCTCGAAGTCCGGCACGATCGGATAAACCGCCATCGCCACGGCCATGCCGCACCGCCAGCCACAGCCGGCCGACGCGACGCAAGCCGCCCCCATCTCGGCCATGGACGCTGTGTGGGAAGCCTCGGTGACTCCGTGTTTGATGCTGTCGACGATCGAGGCGGCTACGGCCTTGCCGATCGTCGCGGATGGCATGCCGGTACGCGGCGGGGTGGGGAAGATTGGCGTGCCGCTGGCGGTGTGCATCGGCTTGGACATGCCGTGGGGCGGCGCGAACGCAATGCCGGCAGCGTACATGTTCGGGTAAAGAGGGCTCTGGTAAGTCCTGGGCCAGTCGCGCGGCGACCACTCCTCATAAGGGCGCTGGGTGTAGTCGCCGTCCACCAGCATGAACCCGGCGCGGTTGAAGAGACGGCTGGTCATGTCCTCGCCTTTGTAGTCATACGCCTTCAGGCCGGCGCCCGCGAAGGGGGGGATCAGCATGGCGAAGTCGAAGGGCAGCTCGTGCTCCGTGCCCTCGAGGGTTTCGTAATGGACGACACCCGGCTCCACTGCCGTGGTGTGGGCGCGCAGGTACCAGTGGACACCGCGCTCCGCCATCAGGGATTCCGTGAAGCTCTTGCTATGGGAGATGTATCCGCCGTGGCGGATATGCATGCCCCCCATGCCGAAGTCTCCCAGCTCGTACTCGTTGGACAGCCAGTGCAGCTCGGCCCGGTCGCGGACACCCTGCTCCCGCAGGACGTGGTCGAGGTTGAACAGGTACTCGATGGCCGCCCCTTGACAGGTGCACAGGCCGTGACCGGTGCCGATGACGAACCGTTGCCGCTCGCCGCGCCGCATGCGCTCGATCGATTCGCCGAGGGCGTCCGCCGCCTGTTTGGCGTGGCCTACGGTACATACCGACACGCTGTTCTTTTCCGGTCCCAGCCCCTCGGTGGCCCCGAAGTTGAGCTTCGGGCCGGTGGCGTTGATCAAGAAATCGTAAGGGATGCGCTCCTCGACACCCGCTTTGCCAGGCTCGGTGTATTCGATGTCGACATAGGGACGCCCCTCGACGGAATCCCCTTCGGGGTGCAGGGCCTTGGCCCTTGCCTGCCGGAAATCGATCCCGGCCTTGTCATAGATCGGGGACAGCGGCGTGATCACCCGCTCGGGCGCCATCTTGCCGACCCCGACCCAGATGTTGGAGGGAATCCAGTTATAGTAGCTATTCGGGCTGACCACGACGACTTCGTGCTCTTTGCCCAGCCAGCTCCTGGCGAACGAGGCGGCGGTGTGGCCGGCGACGCCGGCTCCGAGAATGACAAGACGGGTCATGATAACCTCCTTGACGATGGTGGCAAGCGAGGCAGTTTTTATAGGCAAGGCGGGTGCAAGCTTCTGCCTCTTCCTGCCCCGCGCCAGCACAGTACGCATAAGCCATGCCAGCGCCCCCTGGCCGCCCAATCTTGCCCCAAAGCCGCCTGATCTAGGGGGCCAGCCGGGCGAAGGTTAGGGTTATCCCTGGCGCAGAGTCGGCCCGACTGCCACTGGTGGCAGACCCGGTGGCAGAAATATCTGCCATACTGGGATCGCTTGGTCATTTTGGCTGGCAGGATTCCGGCAGGCAGGGGCCGGCCCGGCGGAGGAGGTGAGACCATCTCAGGTGGAGTGAGAGTATGGCGGTCGAGAAAGAGATCGCGAGCTGGCTTGAAACCCATGACCGCCCGTTCGCGGTAATCGATAAAGACCACCGGATCATAGGGGTGAACCGGGCCTACGAGCTCACCTATCAGGTGAGGGCGGAGGACGTAGTCGGTCGGCACTGTTATCAGGTCACCCACCACCACTCCTCTCCTTGCTGCGAGCACGGCGAAGAGTGTCCCCATGAGCTGGTGTTCGAGGGCAAGGAGCTGCGCCAGTGTCTGCACACCCACATCGACGGCCAGGGGCAGCCGCGGTGGGTACGGGTGAGCGGTCACCGCATCATCTCGTCCACTGGCGAGGTTTTCCTCGGAGAGGGGGTATGCGAGATCGCCGTCCAGAGACTGGACGCCGAAGACGTCCAAGCGGGTCCGAAGATGGTTGGCCGGGCCCCGGCCTACCTAGCCATGATCGAGCGGCTGGGGTTGGCGGCGAGCACCGCAAGCCCGGTGCTCATCCAAGGGGAGACCGGTACCGGCAAGGAGCTGGCCGCCGCCTTCATTCACTACCAGTCGGACCGGCGCAACCGTGCCTTCATCTGCCTGGACTGCACCGTGCTCTCCGACGGCCTGTTCGAGAGCGAGGTCTTCGGGCACGAGCGGGGTTCTTTTACCAGTGCCGACAAGTCCCGGCGGGGGCTGTTCGAGCTCGCCAATGGCGGCACCATCTTTCTGGACGAGATCGGCGAGATGCCAGCATCGTGCCAGGCCAAGCTGCTGCGAGTATTGGAGACCCGCGAATTCCGCCCGGTGGGCGCCGAGAAGACCATGAAAGTTGATGTGCGCGTGGTCTGCGCGACCAACCGGCCGTTGTGGGAGTGCGTGCAGGCAGGCACTTTCCGCAGGGACCTCTACTACCGGATCGCCTGTTTCACCGTCCGGACGCCGACGTTGCGGGAGCGACTGGGAGACCTGCCGCTGCTGGCCGAGGAGATCCTCCGGCGCTGCCCTCACTTCCAGTCCGGCGCGACGCGGCCCACCCTGAGTCCGTCGGCCCTTGCGCTCCTGGAGTCCTATACCTACCCGGGTAACATCCGCGAGCTGAGCAACCTCCTGCAGGTCGCCGCTACCACGGGCACCAGTTACATAGACGCCTCGGATGTACGTCGGGCGCTGGCGCAATTCGAGGCCTGGGGGGACCCCCTGGATGCGATGGCGCACGAACCGTTTTGCCCGCCATGCGACGAGGACCAGGGAGCAGCTCGCCGTGATGCCCCCGGACGTTTGGCCCCCGAAAAGGATTACGCCGCCGCCCCCGAGATCGGCGCTCCGCTGCCGGGCTCGGAAACGGAACGGCGCTACATCGGCGAGCTGCTTCACCGCTACCATGGCCACCGTCGGGATGTGGCCAAGGCCCTCGGCATGAGCGAGCGCACCCTCTACCGCCGGCTGAGGCGATACAAGCTGGGTTAGACCGGCGGACCGGTTGGCCCAGGGGCAGGGATTCTGCACTCCCGCCAAACCGACACAACAAGCCCGAAAGGCTCATGCCCGAATGGCCCTGATTTGACATCGCCCTGTTTGACCATGAAATAAATAAGGTCTCTGCAAGAATTTCGCTCGCCCCTGGCTCGAGAGAGGGGTTGAGGGTCACTCCAATCCAGCCAACAGGCCGGAAATAAGGCTGCAACTCGGTCCCCGTCATCGTCGGAATCGGCCTTGCAAGCCGGGACGGGACCGTATAACGGCTCGGGCGAGAGTGATTTCAACTGGCAAACAAGCCGCCGCACCTCTACGCTCCTCGTGGGGAAGAAGGCGAAGAAATCAACTTTTTCCGTCGATGTCCACATGTTGCCGCCTAGGTGCGGCCATCTCGCTCCGAGCGCTCTTTCGCATTCTGATCTACTATAGGACTCTGGGGATGGTGCCAGACCGGGCCCTCGGCGCGGTGCCGGTGCCGAGCGCCCCGCACAGGCATCGTATTGCTGCCGAGCTCGCAGAGCCATTACCAAGTCCATCAGGAGAGGGGGGAGTTTGTCATGAAACGATTCAAATTGACGCTAGCTGCTTGCCTACTGACCGCACCCTGCATCGGCATGGCTGCCGAGATCGATCAAATCATCAAGGATTGCGACGGCTGCCACGGCAAGGATGGCAACAGTGAGTACGGCGAGGTGCCCAGCATTGCCGGCATGTCCGTCGTGTATCTGCACGATACCATGGCCGCATACAAGTCAGGCGACCGCCCGGGTCTCAAGTACAAGCCCAAGGACGGCGCCGAGACCGATATGAACGCAGTCGCCAAGAAGCTCAGCGACGACGACATCTCTGCCCTAGCCGAGCACTACGCCGCGCTGACCTTCAAGCCGGTGAAACAAAGCATCGACGCCGCGCTGGCGGCCAAGGGCAAAGAGGTCTACGACTCCTCGTGCTCGAAGTGCCACAGTGAAGGCGGTACCGTTGCAGCCGATGACGCAGGCATCATTGGTGGGCAGTGGAAGCCGTACCTCCAAGGGCAGATCAAGCTGTTCAGCGAAGGCAAGCGGGACATGCCGAAGAAGAAGAAAGAGAAATTCTCGCAGCTCAGCGATGCCGACAAGGCTGCCGTTATCGAGTTCCTCGCGAACGGCGGTAAGTAACCCGTCTGGGCGTTAGCGGGTCGGGGTCTCGCCCTGTAGCGTTCGCTTCCAGATGATCCGTCCTGCCGTTGCGAGATGGCGTCTGATGCGCTCGGGGATTTCGGGAGCCACGCGAGACGTGAGGGTCACGTGGGAGTCAGGTCTGGGCATCGAGCATTTCTTTGCGCCTGGCAGACGCGGCAAAGGGAGAGCTGTCCCCTTCCTCTGCTTTGGTCACGAAGATCTTTCCGTCCGCGCTAACCTCGCCGCCGGTTCGCCCGGCGGGTGCCTGATCGTACTGACTCGTCTGTCTCTTACTAAGTCGCACTTAGAGGCGAAGAGGGCGATGATCGGTCACTTGGGGATCGATCATCTCCCCGCCCCCTGGATAGCGAGAGGCGTGGACCCCCAGGCCCGTCGAAGGCGCAGCACTTTAGGGGCAGACGACCGTCACGCCGGCATCGCCGTCGGTCGCAGGCACAGCGAGCCAGTCGGTGGTCTCGGCGAGAGTAAATACACACTCCGCCGAGGTGCCTGACAGATTGGCTCCCGCCATGCCGGGCGACGTTGTGTAGCCCCAGGAGTTGAACGAGATCACCGGTCCGCCGCCGGTGGCCGTGTCCAAGGGCTGGATCCAGGGTCCGCCGGCCCGGTCTGGGGGGGCGTGTACCTGCGCTTTTCGCGGCGCGGGCGATTCATCCAAAGCAAAAAATAGCTGTCGGCGCGAAGAATCTCAAACCGGCGGGCGAGAGTCGTGAAGCAATCGGCAAGCAGAGAGGACCTCGGGAGGCGCACCGGCCCGTCTACAGTCGGACCGGTGTGCCTCCCCGGGGGCCGCGGGAGCGCTCGGTCAAGGCACTTGGCGCGAGAAATCGATCAGATCCGCCGCCTGCTTGCCAAGAAACCTGTCGACCAGCCCGGGCACCAGGGCGTTGATCTTGGCGAGCAGAGTTTCGGGCAATCCCAGATGGACCTCGTCACGGTCTTTCTCGATGGCCCTGACAATCCGCGAGGCGACCCAGATGGCGTCATCGATGTGTATGAGACGGCGCTCGGCCATGTGATGGAGGATCGCCGGGTTGAACGGGGTCTTCACGGCACGCGGCGACACGTAGGTGACGCCAACGCCGGTGCCGGAGAGCTCGCGGCGCAGCGCCTGCGAGAAGCCGCGCAGCGCGAACTTGCTGGCCGAATAGGTGGCAAAGCAGGGGAATGCGATACTGCCGAACGTCGATCCGATGTTCACGACACGCCCGGAGCCCTGGGCGATCATCTGCGGCAGCACCTCGCGGGCCAGCAGCAAGGGGGCCTCAACATTGACCTGGAGGATCTTGGCGATCATGCCGGGATCGGCCTCATCGAACGGCCGGAAGTCGAGGATGCCCGCCAGGTTGATAAGCACGTCGATGCCACCGAAGGCCTTGTTCATCTGCTGGACGGCGCGCCGGCGCTCTTCGGCGCTGGTGATGTCTGCCTCGATGACGACGGCGTCTGTGCGCAGGTCGCGTGCGTCCTGGACCAGGGCGGAGATGGCCGTAGGTCCGCGGTCGAGCAGGCCCAGGCTGGCAGAACGGCCCGCAAGCTGGCCGCAGAGGCGTCGGCCTATGCCCCCGGCCGCACCGGTGACCAGTATTCGTGCTGATTGCAGTTGCATGTCGTCTGTCTCCTACCTTGGGATAAGTCAATCGCCTGAGGTTTCTACGGAGTCCCAGAGCCAGATCTGTGCCAACGTCATAACCGATTGAAAAATATAGCGTCACGCCGGCGGCTGCGGAGGGTTGGGGCCTGCAGGGATTTGCACCCCGCAAGAATTGTCAGACTGTTTTTGCGCGGTCGGAGTGGACGATGGGGGTGCGTAGAGGGTTTCGGGGGGCGGATGTGCCTCGCCCTGACCACCGATCGGGCGGTGGGTCGCGTGGTGGGGCCGGGGTCGTCGAGCACCCGCCTATTTGTTGTGCGGCCCGGGCTCGTCGCAGAGGCGATCGACCGCTTTTCGCTCGGAGGTGGGCAGCGGCAAGCGCATCAGCTCGCGTACGCTGTCGTCGACCTGGCAGGCGGCCACGTAGCCGATGGCACCCTCGGTGCCCGCGACGAAGCGGACCACGGCATTGGGTGAGCCGAGTACGTACGGCGGGCGCACGCCGTGGAAGTAGCGCGCGTTCCAGTAACCTTCCAGCGCGTCGCTGGGCTTGCCGAGCAGGCTCAGGGAGAACGCCCGGCGCAACGGGTCACCCGCGGGCAGGTTCACCGGAACCAGAGGATTGCCTTCCTCATCCACGAAGACCTTCTTCAAGTAGATGTCCCTCAGGGTCACGCGGTCCATCCGTGCCTGCGGGGCATCCCGGGCGACGATCACGGCGATCCCCGGGTCCGCAGCCAACGCCGGCGGCGAGGGCCCCAGGCCGAGCGTCAGGGCCAGGCAGACGGGCAGTGTCGCGCGCATCCGCCGCATCAGCTCAGAACAGGACCGCGATGGAGCCGAGCCAGCCGTTCGGCGCGACCAGGTCGTTGTTGGAGCCGCACCGGTATTCGAGCTTGAGGGAGAGCGGGGGCCGCGGTCGGTAGGTCAGACCGAAGGTGTTGAGGGTCGTTGGGGTGCTGCCGAGTATCGTGGCGCTGTAGCGCTCGTGCCGGCCCACCAGATAGAAGTGGGCCGGCAATGGCACCACCGCTTGGACGAAGCCACCGCGCTCGTCGGTTTGGGACCAGCCCTGCCGGTATCGGATGATGCCCTCGCCGCTCAGCTCGGCATATCGGGTGCTCCAGGAGAAGTCGAGTCCAAAGAGATCCTTGTCTTGGCTCGGATGGTGCGTTCCGAAGTGGACATAGGAGGCACCGAGGCTCAGGCGGTCGTCGATGAAGTGATAGAGCAGTCTGCCACCGAAGGCGTTATCGAAACTGTTGTTCGCATCGAAGGCAGCGCCTGGAATGTCGAACGCCTTTTCATTGCGCTTCAAGGGGTCGAGTCTTGCGGTATCGTCCACGAAGGCCCAATAGTCGAGGTCGTGGCCGAAGGCCGCCACGGAGCCGTAGAGCATGGCGCCGGTGGCGTGGCGGGCGAATGCCGCTGTCGCGGTGATCGGGCGCGAGACGGTCCACACGAGGGGATCGGCGTGGATCAAGTTCCAGCTGCCGACCGGGGTCAGGAACTTGCCGAGGCGCAGCGTCATGGCAGGGCTGATCCGGTAGTCGACATACATCCTCTCGATGTCGAATTGGGGATCATGGCTCACGCCGCCTTCCTCGGTGACCTGCAGCGGGTCGACCATTTCCACCTCGGCGAGCAGGCTCCAGCGTGCGCTTAGATGCCCGTCCAGGAACAGACTCAGGTCATGCACGCTGTAGGTCGGCGAGCGGTCGCGAAGGTTCTCATACTGCAGGCTCAGGTAGCCGCCGAGATCGAGCCCGAGGTCCGGGAACAGAAGGCCCTGCCCGAGCTGATAAGGTGCGGGGTCCCAAACGTAGGGTAGGGTGTCGGCTGCCCGGGCGGTCAGGGTGAGCGCCCAAAGGACCACTAGAGCGATCAAGCGACGAAGGCGCGGCATGGCTTTGTTCCTTTCGAGCGTCCGGCTCGTGGGTCGGGGGAACGGTGGGACAGGTGTGGCTCAAGCCGTCGTGGCGGGGCCCGACAGCAAGCATACAGATCCTGTCCGCGGCGGCGAAAGCGGGTCGAGCTTACCCCTCTGTACCGCCAACCGCCCGCGGCGCTGTCGTTCTGTCCGGGTCTACGGCGCTACGCTCGCGGCCCCGCCCGTTGACGTGCTGTCAAGTGGACCTGCGCGCGCGGTCCGTCGTGCCTCGTGTCCACGCGCGCGTGGCACGCATGGTGACGAACGCTGGTGAGAAATGCGGGACAAAAAGTCTCGTGAAGCGCCGGAATCGGCGGGACGGGCGGGTCGGAGGTATGCTGCAGCGGTGACGATCCGTACTGCCTTGCTGCGCGCCTTTTTCGGGCTGGTCTTGGGGGCCATAGTTCTGATGGGCGTGCTGTCCTTCGTGGACGTGCGTCTCGTGCTGCAATCGGAGATCGCGGCCAGCTTGCAATCGGGGGCCGCCGCCGCGCTGCAGCGCATCGACACCTTCTTCTTTGCCCAGCTCGAAAATATCCGGATCTGGCGCCGCCTGGAGGTGATGCAGGACATCCGGGTCAAGGACGTGGACAAGCGTCTGTCGGGCTTTCTGTCCGACCTGCGTCAGGGGCAGGGCTCGACCTATCGCGCCCTGTTCTGCACCGATGCGAATGGCCACATCATTGCGTCCAGCGATCCGGCGCTCATCGGTGCCGAGGCGCCCAGCGTGGCCCAATGGTCGCGCGTCCCCGGCGACAGCGCCGGCGAAGTGGAGCTCCAGCCCGTGCGCGCCAGCAGCGCAGGCGCCGTCGCCCTCCGTGCCTCGATCGCCGATGCCTTCGGAAGTGGCCGGCTGGGCTACCTCTATGCCCTGCTGGATTGGCGCTCGGTGCTGGACCTGCTCGACGACGCGGCCGAGGGACCGGCGAGCGCCCTGTTGATCGATGCCCGGGGCTCGGTGATCGGAGCATCGCGCGACCTGTGGGCCGGGTCTGATCTGACAAGGGTGAGCCTGGCCGGATGGGTGCCGGAACGCGGCAAGCCCGGCGCGGTGGTGCGTGACGGCTCGGTGCTCGCGCAATCGACCCTGCTGGTCGGTGCCGCGGCCTCCAGCGGCTACCAGCATTTCCCGGGGCTGGGCTGGCACATGTTGATGATCGAGCCGATTGCCGACGCCTACCGGCCGATCTGGCACCTGCTCTGGTCCATGGTTGCGGTGCTCCTGCTGACCCTGGCCGTGGCGGTGTGGACGTCGAGGCGACTGGCCGGGCGCATCGCTCGCCCGATCGTCGCCCTCACCGAGCTTACCCGCCGGTTTCGCCAGGGCGAGGCGACCAGGCCCTTCCGGGCGGCCGGCACGGTGATCTCCGAGGTGCGCGAGCTCAACCGGGCCTTCGTCGAGATGATCGAAGCGCTGGAGAATTCGCGCGAGCAGATCGTGCGGGCGGGCAAGCTGGCGGTGGTGGGCGAAATGGCGGCGGTCATGGCTCACGAGGTACGCACTCCTCTGGGCATTCTGCGGACCTCGGCCCAGCTGCTCGAGCGCGAGCGCGACCTCAATGCCAAGGAGCGGGAGCTTACGGGCTACATCGTCAGCGAGACCGACCGCCTCAACCGGCTGGTGACCCTGCTGGTGGAATGCGCCAGGCCCAGGCCCCCGGTGTTCAAGCCCCAGGACCTGCACGAAATCATCGACAACGTCCTCAACCTGCTGGCGTCCAAGGCGGAGAAGAAAGAGGTCCGGCTGATGCGTGAGCCCTACGCCCAGGACGCGGTCCTCCTCTGTGACCGCGAGCAGCTTACCCAGGTGTTCCTGAATCTGGTGCTCAACGCGCTGCAGTTCGTTTCCGAGGGGGGGCGCGTCGGCGTGCGCACGGATGTCGCCCGCGAGGCGCTGCTGGTCCAGGTCTTCGACGACGGTCCGGGTATCCCGGCGGAGCTGCGCCGCCGGGTTTTCGATCCCTTTTTCACGCGCCGTGAAGGGGGCGTGGGGCTGGGTCTGACCGTCGTGCAGCAGATCGTGCAGGGCCACCACGGAGACATCCAGGTGCTCCAGAGCCGCTGGGGCGGCGCCTGTTTCGAGATGCGTTTCGGCCGAACGGCCGAGGGGTGATTGCGGTGAAGCGGATTCTGATCGTCGACGACGAGGCCAAGATGCGCCGGCTCCTGGAGCTGTCGCTGAAGAACCTGGGCCACGAGACCGTGCAGGCGGCCGACGGCGGCGCGGCCCTGACGGCCTTCGACGAGGCGCCTTGCGATCTCGTGCTCACCGATCTGCGCATGCCGCGTATGGACGGCCTGCAACTGCTGCGGGCGCTGCGTGAGCGGGGCGAGGACGTACCGGTGATCGTTCTGACCGCATTCGGCAGCATCGAGTCCGCGGTGGAGGCAATGAAGCTCGGGGCCTCGGACTACATCATCCGCCCGTTCGAGATGGCGACCGTCGAGCTCGCCGTGACCCGCGCGCTGGCCGTGGGCGCGGTGCAGCGCGAGAACCGGTTCCTGCGCGACGAGGTGGCGCGGGGATGGGGCGAGTTCGTCGGGGCCAGCGCGCCGATGCAAGCGCTGTACGCCCTGGTCAGGCAGGTGGCGCCAGCGCGCAGCAGCGTGCTGATCGTCGGAGAAACCGGCACTGGCAAGGAGCTGGTCGCCCGCGCTCTGCACGAAAGCTCGGGGCGCAAGGGTCTGTTCGTGCCCGTCAACTGCGCTGCGATTCCTGCGGACCTTCTGGAGAGCGAGCTGTTCGGTCACCGCAAGGGGGCCTTCACCGGGGCCACCCGCGATCGCGCGGGCAAGTGTGAGCTGGCGAGCGGCGGCACCCTGTTTCTGGACGAGGTCACGGAGATGCCGCCGGCGCTGCAGGCGAAGATGCTGCGCATGCTGCAGGAGGGCACCGTCGAGCGACTCGGGGGCCGCACGCCGGTACAGGTCGATCTGCGCGTTGTCGCCGCCACCAACCGGGATCCGCAGCAGGCGGTCGAGGAAGGCGTGCTGCGCGCCGACCTCTATTTCCGGCTCAACGTGGTGCGAATCGATGTCCCCTTGCTGCGCGAGCACCGCGAGGATATCCCGGTGCTCGCCGAGCATTTTCTCCGCAAATACGCCGCCGAGCTGGGCCGCGCCGCGCCGGGGCTCAGCGCCGCGGCGCTGGAGCGTCTCCTCGCCTACGGCTGGCCGGGCAATGTGCGGGAGCTGGAGAACCTCATGGAGCGGGCCGCTGTGCTGTGCCAGGGCCCGGAGGTCACCTCGGCGCACTTGCCGGCCGACGTGTCCGAAGCGCCGGCGGTGCCGATCGCCGTGCCGGCCGCTGGATGGGACTCCCTCACCCTGCACCCCAAGGTGGAAGCGCTGGAGATGCAGCTCATCGCCGAGGCGTTGCGGCGCACCGACGACAACAAGGCGGCAGCGGCACGCCTACTGGAGATCAGCGAGCGGGCGCTCTGGTACAAGATCAAGCGATATGGACTCTAGCTGTCCTCGGCTGCGCGCCACCCGTCGCCCGCCCGTAGCCTGGATGGAGCGTAGCGCAATCCGGGGCCGACGCAGGACGTCCGGCAGCCCTCCCGGATTCCGTTTCACCGCATCCGGGATACCGGCTTCCGAGGGCCTCACCGCAGCTATATCCGCGAATCTGTCGCGGGTTTCCATAGCCTCGGCGAGGCAAAGTCGGAAGGAGCCGCGGGCATCGACTCCGGGTCTGTCGGGGGCGGATACGGGGCGCGTAGGGAGGGCTCGCCGGTCCCCCCAGATCGGGTAGGCGATCCTAAGGTGCGGAAATATCGATTATTTTCCGCCCGATATCGATCCTGTAAAGAATCGCCTTGTACTGAAGCGGCGGTCGTTGCAGCGCATCGGCAGGGGCGGTGCTCAGGTTGGGAGAGGAGATTTCGGCCAGTGCCCACCGACGTGGCGGAGACCCTTCCGGCCGCTTGCATTTTGCACAGAAAAGCCGAGCATTAAGCAGCGAGACCCGCTCGCTCCCGTGAGCCCCTAGCCCCATGTGCTGTGACGCACTCGCCAGATAGCCATTCCCGATGGACTACGCCGTGGAAGATGCCCGAAGACTGCGGCTTTGGACCGAAGACCCCCTTGTCCGCAGCATCATTGAGACCGTTGCCGACGGTGTGATCGGTATCGATAGCGCCGGATACATAGAGCTGTTCAACTCTGCCGCGGAGCGCCTGTTCGGCTACCAGGCCGGCGAGGTGATGGGCCGCAACGTCTCCATGCTGATGCCGGCCACGTACGCAGAGCATCACGATCGGTACCTGCGCCGCTATCAGGAGACGGGAGAGCACCACATCGTCGGCGTCGGCCGCGAGGTCGAAGGGCGACGCAAGGACGCCAGCACTTTCCCCATGTACCTGTCGGTCGGCGAGACCTCGCTGCTCGGGGCTCGAGCCTTCATCGGGATCGTGCACGATCTGTCCGCCCAGAAAGCGACGGAGAGCAAGCTCGCCGAGGCGGGCGATCTGTTGCAGGCCATGCTGGACTCCATGCCTTCGGTCCTGGTCGGCGTCGACGCGCAGGGCCGCGTGACGCACTGGAACCGAACCGCAAGCGTCGAGACGGGGCTGGACGCCGGACAGGCCGTCGGACAGGCCTTTTCGGAGCTCTTTCCGTTCCTTCATGTCGGCAGAGAAGACATCGGGCAAGCGGTCTTTGAGGGGAGACCGCTGCGCAAGGAACGGCTGCCCGCACCCGCGGGCGGCGCCACCCGTTACCTGGACCTGATGATCTACCCGCTGTGCCATCCCGCCAACGGCGCAGTGGTGCGCCTGGACGACGTGACCGAGCGGGTGCGCATCGAAGAGATGATGGTGCAGACGGAGAAAATGATGTCCGTCGGAGGGTTGGCGGCGGGCATGGCCCACGAGATCAACAACCCTCTGGGCATAGTGGCGCAGGGGTGTCAGAATCTCGGCCGCCGCCTCGCCGGAGGGCTGGGCGAGAACCTGCGGGTCGCCGGCGAGCTGGGTCTGGATTTGCAGGTAATGAATGCCTATCTGGAGCGGCGCGGCATCTTCCGATTCATCGAGGGCATGCGCGAGGCCGCCGAGCGCGCCGGACGCATCGTCAGCGATATGCTGGCCTACAGCCGTCGCAGCGCGTCCAGCTTCGTACCCGTGCGCCTCAATCAGTTGATAGACACAGCCCTGCGGCTGGCTGGTCACGACTACGACCTGAAGAAGAGCTACGACTTTCGCCGTATCCGTATCCTGCGCGAGGGTCTGGGCGCCCGGGATGAGGTGCTTTGCGACGAGATGGCGATCGAGCAGGTCGTGCTCAACCTGCTACGCAACGCCTCCCAAGCGATGGCGACCCACCCGCCGAGCGAGTCCCCGCAGATCGAGATGGGCGTCTACGACGAGGGTGAGTGGGTCCGGCTCGAGATCGCGGACAACGGTCCGGGGATGTCCGAGGAAGTGGCTCGGCGGCTGTTCGAGCCATTCTTCACCACCAAGCCCGTTGGGATCGGCACCGGCCTCGGCCTTTCCGTGGCCTACTTCATCGTCGTGGACCAGCACCGGGGCAGCATTTCGGTGGAGACCGCGCCCGGGCGGGGCGCGCGCTTCCTGATCCGTCTACCGCGCGAAGGAAGACCCTATGGCTCCCCGGGTACTGATCGTCGATGACGAGCACGCCATCTGCGAAAATCTCGTCGCGTTTCTCGAAGACGAAGGTTTGCCCGCCGAGGTGGCCCATTCGGGCGAGGAAGCCATCGCGAAGGTGAGCGACGGGCTCGCCGTGGACGTTCGCATCATGGACCTGCGCCTCCCGGGGATGGACGGCGCCGAGACAATCCTGGCCATCCGCAAGATCGCGCCGGACGTGCGCTTTATCGTTCATACCGGGTCTGCGACCGACAAGGTCTTCGCGGGGCTCGTCCTCACCGGCCTGTCCGAGGTGCCGGTCCTCAGCAAGCCCGTCAAGGACATGGCCCTCTTCGCCCAGACCATCGACGCGCTGTGGACGCCCCGCTGACAGACCGGGGAGCGGCGGTCGCCGCTCCGTCGAATGCCATCGACGCGGCCCACGTGCTGGTCATCGAGGATGACCCGGTGGTCCGCTTCAATATCGTGAGCTACCTGGAGGACAGCGGCTTTGCTGTCTCCGAGGAAGAGAGCGGCGAGGCGGGCTTGGACGCCGTGTTTGCCTCGCCGCCGGACCTGGTGCTTTGTGACCTGCGGATGCCGGGTCTGGACGGCCTGGAGGTGCTCCAGCGTCTGCGTGCGGACGAGCCCGGATTACCGGTCGTTGTCGTCTCGGGGACCGGAGTGCTGGGCGACGCAGTGGAGGCCCTGCGCAACGGCGCCTGGGACTTTGTCACCAAGCCCATACAGGACATGGCGGTGCTGGAGTATGCCATCACGGGCTCCCTGGAGAAGGCCAGACTGCAGCGCGAGAACCGCCGCTTCCAGCTCGAGCTTGAGCGGGCGAACGAGCAGCTGCGGGGCCATGTCGAACAGTTCGAGCAGGACGCCGCTGCCGGACGCACTCTGCAGCAGCAGCTCCTGCCGCCGCCCGAGAGCATCCTGGGCGCCTACCGATTCAACCGTTATCTGCGCCCATCGCTCTACCTGAGCGGCGACATCGTGGATTACTTCGTCATCGATCATGCCTGTGTGGGCTTCTACCTGGCCGACGTCTCCGGCCACGGCGTCTCCTCGGCGTTCGTCACGGTGCTGCTCAAGAGCCTCGTCGATCGCCATCAGCAGAGATACCACGACGCCGGCGACCGCCTGCTACTGGACCCTGCGGCCTTGTTCAGTCGCCTGAACGTGGATCTGCTGGCCCAGCGGCTCGACAAGTACACGACCCTCTTCTACGGCGTCATCGATACAGAGGAGAACCGAATGACCTACTGCAACGGGGGCCACTTTCCTTGCCCCGTGCTGTTCGACGGCGCGCGCGCGCGCCTGCTCGATGACCCCGGTTTCCCGGTGGGCCTGCTGCCGGATGCCCGGTTCGAGAACCGGTCCCTGGCACTGTCGACCCACCACCAGCTCGTGTTGTGCTCGGACGGGGTCCTGGACGCGCTGCCGAAGGCGAGCCTCTCGGAAACACGCGCCCGGCTGCTGGAGGTGGCTAGGGAGCCCGGTCTCGACGTGGATCGGCTGCTCGCCGCCCTCGGCTTGGACCCCGACGGCAGCTACCCCGACGACATCACCCTGATGATCGCCGAGCGCCTGGTCTAGGACGCTGAGAAATGGCCAACGGCGGCGCGCGCTATGTTGAGGAGAACGGCACCTGGTTTGTCCAGCTGAACGGCGACGTCCGTCATCCCCTCGGCCCCGCGCTGAACACGCTGCTCGACCGGGCTTTCGCGGCCCCGGGGACCTCCCGTTTTCTCATCGATCTGTCCCGAGCCGAGACCATCGACAGCACCTGCTTGGGGATATTGGCGCGGATCGCTAACTGGTCGCGGGACAAGGATGTGCCCCGCTCGATCATCGTCACGAGCAACGAGGATGTCGCGGAGACCTTGCGATCCGTTTGCTTCGATCGCCTGTTCGATCTGCGCGCCGAGCCCGGGGTCGACACAGGCCCCTTTGCAGAGGTCGCCCCGGCGGACGCGGATGCCCAGCAGATGGCGTCCCTGGTGTTGGAGGCGCACCAGCGGCTCTGTGCCCTCGATGCGCGCAACGCGGCGGTCTTCCGGGACCTCGTAGAGCTGCTGGAGCGGGAGGCCGCTCGGGCTCCGCCCCGCAAGCCCTGAGGCTTGCCTGTACCGGCGCCCGCCGACAGGACCAGCGCCTCGATATCGTCCCGGCCGCTCGGGCTCGTCAAGCGTCTATTCCGTTGCCTGAAGGGTTGCTTGCGCGCCCTGCGACCCACGGCGGACCCCGGGGCGGGACACCTACCCGGCGGCTGGGACATGCTTCCCCCTATAATCGTCTTGCCGCTTGGGCCGGTCCCGTTGACAAGGCTCCCAGAGAGTATAGGAAGGGAGGCGATGGAAGCCCCGTCTGGCGCGACAGGGGTTCGCCGGTGGGCCCATACCACAGAAATCGTGTTAGAACATGGGGCCGTGCACGGTATCTAATTATTTGACTCGGGAGGCTGCCGGGGGGATTCGAGCGGCCAAGGCCGGGTATCTCAGTAGTGCGGTGCAGTGGTAGGTCTCGTTCATAAAAGGAGGCTGGCATGCGATTCGTACTCCACATTTCGTTGCCGGTGGACAAGTTCAACCAAGCCGTACGCGATGGGACCGTCGGACAGAAGATCGGACGGATACTGGAGGACATGAAGCCCGAGGCGGCTTACTTCTGCGCGGACGACGGCAAGCGCGGCGGGTTTTTCGTCGTCGACATGGCGGACGTATCCGAGATGCCGCGTCTTGCCGAGCCCTGGTTTCTGGAGTTCGATGCGACAGTGAAGTTTCTGCCCGCCATGACGCCGCAGGATCTCGAGCGTGCCGGGATCGACGCTGTGGCGAAGAAATGGGCCTAGCCAAGGGCGGCCCCGTCGAAGGAGTGAAGCTGCAGGATCCGGACGGCCAGCCGGTGTCTGAAAGATCGGCAGCGGCTGCGTGGTCCTCCTGATGCATCACCTCCGCCCGCCGGGTCACGCCACGAGCGGGGCACTTATTGCGGCTGGGCAGGGAGGACGCGACGATGCGCCAGGTTTCATCGGTTGGGGCCAAGCCCGCCGAGGGTCGGGTGGACCATGCCTTGGAGCGTAATCGCCTGCGATCGCGCTACAGCGAGATGCGGCGCCAGAGCGAGGCGCTGTGCGCCCCGCTGGCGGTCGAGGACTACGTCGTTCAGACCATGCCCGACGTCAGTCCGCCCAAATGGCACCTGGCGCACACCAGTTGGTTCTTCGAGCAGTTCGTGCTGGCGCCGTTCGCCCCGCGCTACCGCTTGTTCCATCCGCGCTTCGGCTATCTCTTCAACTCCTATTACGAGACAGTGGGCGAGCACTGGCTGCGTCCTCGGCGGGGTCTGCTCTCCCGCCCGACCGTGGAGGAGATCTACAGTTACCGCGGCTACGTGGATGAGCAGATGACTCAGCTTCTGGGGACCCTGAGCGACGGCGCCTGGAAGGAGGTCGCCCGACGCACCGAGCTTGGAGTCCACCACGAGCAACAGCACCAGGAATTGCTGCTCACCGATATCAAGCACATCTTCGCCACGAATCCGTTGCGTCCTGTCTACGCGGCGGACCTTCCGATGTCCGCTGGGCCCGCCCCGGCGCTGCGCTGGTGCGAGCAGTCCGGTGGCGTGCACAGCATCGGCTTCGCCGGCGAGGGCTTTGCCTACGACAACGAGACCCCAACTCATCGGGTCTACCTGTCGGACTACCGGCTCGCGAGCCGCCTGGTGACTAACGGGGAGTACCTGGCGTTCATGGCGGACGGCGGCTATGCGCGCCCGGGCCTCTGGCTCTCCGACGGTTGGGCGACGGTGCAACACCAGGGCTGGGACGCGCCGCTGTATTGGGAGGAACAAGATGGACGTTGGTGGCTGATGAGTCTGGGCGGCGTACGCCCGGTCCTGGAGTCCGATCCGGTCTGTCACCTGAGCTACTACGAGGCCGACGCCTTCGCTCGTTGGAGCGGCAAGCGGCTGCCGACCGAGGCGGAGTGGGAGCTTGCCGCGCGGGATCGGGAGGTCGACGGAAACCTGCGGGAGACCGGACATCTGCATCCTGTCCGTGCAGCGTCCGATGCCCGGTTGCCCACGCAGCTCTTCGGCGATGTCTGGGAGTGGACGGCGAGCCCCTACGCGCCCTATCCCGGCTACCGGCCCGCGGATGGCCCCCTGGGCGAGTACAACGGCAAGTTCATGTGTAGCCAGATGGTGCTGCGTGGGGGCTCGTGCGCGACGCCGGCCTCGCACATCCGGCCGACCTACCGCAACTTCTTTTTCCCGGGCGACCGCTGGCAGTTTTCGGGCATCCGGCTTGCCGAGGACGGCTCCGCGTGAGGGCGATCCGGTTCTACGATCACCATCCCGCCCCGGCGAGCCTTCGCGACGAGGTCTTTCAGGGCATGGCCCGTCGCCCGCGCGCCATCCCGCCCAAGTTCTTCTACGACAGCCGCGGCTCGGCCCTGTTCGAGGCGATCTGCAGGACCCCGGAGTATTATCCGACGCGAACGGAGATCGCCTTGCTGCGCGCCCATGCCGGCGAGATCGCAACGCTGATTGGGACCGACTGCTTGCTGGTGGAGCTCGGCAGCGGCAGCAGCGAGAAGGTGAGGCTGTTGTTGGAGGCCCTGCGCCCCGGGGTCTACATGCCCATCGACATCTCCAAGGATCATCTGCTGGCCTCCGCCCACGGGCTCGCCGCGGACTACCCCTGGCTGGACGTGCATGCCGCCTGCGTCGATTACTCTGCCGCCTGGCGTCTCCCGTACTGCCCCCAGCACTTGAAGAAGGTCGCCTTCTTTCCCGGCTCCAGCATCGGCAACTTCGAGCCGGACGAAGCGGTCGCCTTTCTCAGGCGTCTCGCCGCGGTGGTCGGCCGTGAAGGCGGGGTCCTGATCGGCGTGGACCTCAAGAAGGACATCGCCGTCCTGAACGCGGCCTACAACGATGCCCAGGGGGTCACCGCCGCCTTCAACCTCAATCTCCTGGCCCGAATCAACCGTGAGCTGGGGGCCGATTTCGACCTGGAAGGCTTTGCCCACCTCGCGTTTTACAACGAGACCCGCGGGCGCATTGAGATGCACCTGGTGAGCCGTCGCAGCCAGAACGTGCATATTGGCGGTGCCCGGTTCGTATTCGGCGAGGGGGAGCGGCTCCACACCGAGTGCTCCTATAAGTATAGGGTCGAGGAGCTCCACGCCCTGGCGCACCGTGCCGGCTTGTCCCCCGTCGAGGTCTGGATTGATCCGGACGCGCTGTTCAGCCTGCATTACTTGACGACGGCGCGTTAGCTCGCCCCGACCCTCGCGCTTTCGCCGGGGAGAGGGAGAAGACAGTGGTCCGGTTTTCGCTTTAGAAGTCCACGGGTTGAGGCGCCAACCAAGCGCCATTCCGCTCCGGCCTCTTTTCTGCCCGGATGGTTTCAGGTATAAGGATTTGGATCGGTATATTGTTAAGCAGCGCTCGTCGTTCGGAGAGATCCTGTCGCGAGGTCCTTATGAAAAGGAAGATGTCTGTCGCGTTTATGCTGACCACTCTTTGCCTGTCTTGTGCGATCGGCGCCCGAGCGGAGGAGTTCAATCGGAAGGCTTACATCGACTCGGTGATTACCATCCTGCGCCTTCACGCTGAGGCGCTGCATAATTTGTCGGAATATAAGACGAGATACTCAGATAACCTCGTGCGGCATGCCATCGCGATTGAACGAACGTTCGGGCTACTGGGGCCCATGGATTGGCATGCGGCAGAATCCGCCAGACTGATGGAGAAGACGGCCGCCAAGGCGGATATGGATGCTCAAAAATTTGACGACCTTGCAAGGCGCAGTAGGGCCGCCATGAAAGCTCTGATCCTTGCTGCCCACGATGCCATGGAAGAAGATAATCGGAGAGGGGTTGACGAAGCCCTGGAAAATGTCGAGAGCTCATGCAATGCCTGCCATGCCTATCTGCCCGCGTCGGTAGCTCCCGACGTTTGGGGAACGCTGAAAAGACAGTAATCCGGTTGTGGGGGCCCGCACGACGAGAGTCCATAACCGAGAGGAGTGTTCTTTTCCCCGGGAATCGGAGCTTTAAGAAATGCGATATCAGCCATGATGGCGGTCCCAAGGGGAGTCCATCATGCGCAAGAGCAGGTAACGCGAGCACCAGCGCATCGCTGTACTGGGCCGCAGTCGGAATGTCGATCGACGGCCTGCGCCGCAAACCGGGCATCAGCGGCCTGACCTCCTCCCAGTGGCACTCGAAGTGCCATGGAATGGAGGCCGTCCGACTTCAAGCGGTCGCGAGAGCTCGAGTCAGCGAGCGGACGGTTCAACGACTCCTTTTCAACGATCCCTCGGTCTTGTCCCTCGGTGGACTGGGACCCTTACTCGAATAAAACCCGGACCGCCTACCAGGGAATAGGCTGGCGGTCGCGGAAGAATCCGCCGCTGGGGCCGTCGTCGGACAGGGTGGCGAGCCAGACGATGGTGTCCACGCCATCCGCGATCGAGCGGGCGGCATGGGGCCCGCCCATGTCGGTGCGTACCCAGCCGGGGCAGACCGAATTGACCTTGATCCGGGTGTCGTGCAGCTCGTCGGCGAGGATACGGGTGAGGGCGTTCAGGCCCACTTTGGAGAAGCGGTAGCCTGGACAGCAACCGTTCATCTCGGTCAATTGCCCCATACCGGAAGAGACGTTGACCACGCGGCCCTCGCCCCTCATCAGGGGGATCAGCGCCTGGCTCACGCGCAGGGCGCCGTACAGGTTGGTCTCGAGGGTCCGGCGCACGGCGTCGAGATCGGAATCGAGGACGCTGTTGCCCGGTGGGTCGTAGCGGTCCAGGAAGACGCCCGCGTTGTTCACCAGGACGTTGAGGCGGCCGTGCTCGGAAGCGATGTGCTCGGCCAGGTGTTGGACCTGGTCCGCGCGGGTCACGTCCAGGGGCCGATAGGGCACGTCCAGGCCCTCGCCGCGCAGCGTTTCGGTCGCGGCTTCGCCCTTGGCCGGGTCGCGGCTCGTGAGGAATACCCGCAGACCGAGCCGTGCCAGCTGCCGGCAGGTCTCGAAGCCCAAACCGCGATTGGCGCCGGTGACGACGGCGATCTTGGTGTGCTCGCTCATGTTTCGCTCCGTTGCTTTGTCTCGACCTAAGCTACCACTTAGTTGGTGCGCTGGTGTTCGGGCGGGGTAGGCGAGCGGGTCGATCGACAACCCTTGCAGGGCGCACTAGCGCCCAGGCAAAGGCAGCTGCGCCATTGCCGCGGCCGTCCCCCGGGTCACCGGTGGCCCTCGTACAGATCGGCGACCTCGCGCTCGAACCGCGCCAGGATCTCGGCCCGGCGCAGCTTAAGCGTCGGCGTGAGCAGGCCGTTGCCTGGAGTCCATGGCTCGAGGCTGGCGGACACGCGGAAGATCTGCACGTAGCCGGGAAAGGCATGGAGCTGCCGGCCGATACGCTCGATCAGGTCATCGAGGAGATCGGGGGTCCGCAAGGTCTCGGGGTCCTCGGGGTCGAGGCGCAGTGCGGTGGCGAGCTTGCGATAGGCGCCGGGCTCGAGCACCGCCAGCGCGGCCAGAAACGGTCGATCCTCGCCGATCACCATGACTTGCTCGAACAGGGGGTCCAGGCCGATGGCCAGCTCCAGGTCGGAAGGCGAGACCTTTTCGCCGTTGGCGAGCACGATGAGGTCCTTGAGCCTTCCGGTCAGGTAGAGGTGGTGATCTTCGAGTCGGGCCTGGTCCCCGGTGTGTAGCCAGCCCCCCGAGTCGATCACCTGCCGGGTGGCCGTTTCATCTTTCCAGTAGCCCAGCATGACGCTCGGGCTGCGGGTCAGGAGCTCCCGGTTGGCGCCGATCCGAGCCTCGACGCCCGGCAGGACCTGGCCGACGCTCGCCGGGATGTTGTCCCCCAACGGGTTGACGCTGACCACTGGGCTGGCCTCGGTGAGGCCGTAGCCCTGGACCAGGGTCACGCCCAGCCCGATGAACAGGCGCGCCACCTCCGGCGGAAGAGGTGCACCGCCGCAGATGGCGAAGCGCAGCCGCCCACCGAGCTTCGAGCGGACCCTGGCACCGACCAGCTTGTCCAGCAGGGGAGCAAAGAGCAGGACTGGCGACCAGCGCTCTGCGCGGCCCTGGCGGCGCTGGAACCGCCGCCAGCCAAGGTCTACGGTTCGCTCCAAGAGCCAGCGGGCCAGCGGGGGCTCGGTCGCGAGCTTCTCCAGCAGCTTGGCGCGCAAGCGCTCGAAGATACGTGGCACCGAGATCATGATGGTCGGGGCTGTCCGAGCCAGGTCCTCCGCCAGCTGGGGGATGGAGCGTGCAAAGGCCACGCTCGATCCGGCGACCATCGGCAGGTAATAACCGACGGTGCGCTCCAGGGCGTGCGACAGCGGCAGGAAGGACAGGAGTCGGTCTCTGGGATAGACCTCGCCGATCACCCCCAGGCCGGCCTGGACGTTCCACAGCAGGTTGCGGTGACTGAGCATCACCCCTTTGGGCTTGCCCGTGGTGCCGGACGTGTACACGATGGTCGCCAGGGATTCGGTGTACGCCGTGGCGACCTGGAAGGCGCCGGCACCCCCCGGCAGCCAGTCGGCGACCCGGGCGATCCGACTGTGCCCGGGCTCGGACCAGGCCACGGGATGCAGGCAGAGCACGCGCTGCAGGCCGGTCAGCGCCCCGGCGGCGCCGGCCAGCCGGTGCCAGTGCGCCTCGTCCTCGAGCAGCAGCACCCGGGCACCTGAGTCCGTCAGGATGAACGCGCTGTTCTCGGGGCGGTCGTTGGTGTAGATCGGGACCGTCACCAGGCCGAGGCCCTGGGCGGCCAGATCGAACAGTACCCACTCGCGGCAGTTGGGCAGCATCAGGGCCACCCGGTCGCCGGCCTGGAGGCCCTCGCGGACCAGGGCCGACTGCCAGCGTGCGGCCTCGCGTTCGGCCTGAGCCCAGGTCAGGGTGTTCCAGCGCTGGGTGTCTTCGTCGAACTGGGTGTAGGCCGGGCTGTCCGGGGTGCGCCGTGCCCGCTCCCGGAGTACGGCGCCGATGGTGTCCGCTTGTGCTAGACGGATGATGTCCGTGCGCGCGCCGCGTGGCCGCACCGGGGTAGCGGGGCGAGCGGCAGAGGAGGGGTGTTGCCCTCTCAACATCGTGGTCTGGGGGTAGTACATCTCAGGCCCTCCCCAGGTGTACCCAGCCCGCATCGGGCGAAAAGTGCTCTCCGTGATCCCGGTGCAAGGTGTCCAATCGGCGCCGCATGCGGACCAAGCCCCCTTGTTTTATATAGCGCATCGGACCACCCCGGAAGGGGGCGAAGCCGGCCCCGAGCACCATCCCGGCGTCGAGCAGATCCTCGTCCGCAGTCACGCCTTCGCGCAGGCAGGCCACCGCCCCGTTGAGCAATCGGAAGATCAGGCGTTCCTGCAGGTCTTCGGGCGCCCGGTAGTGGCGGGGGACCCGGTCCTTGATTACCCGGTTCCCGTGGTACCGATAGAAGCCCCTGCCGGTCTTGCGGCCGAGACACTGGTCCGCGACCAGGCGGCGTAGCCGCTCCGGTACCGCCTCTCCGACGTGCTCGGCGAGTTTCTCGGCAACCGACAGGCAGATGTCCAGCCCCACGGCATCGGCCAGCTCCACGGGGCCGATCGGCATGCCGAACGCGTTGGCGGCCTGGTCGACCACCGGTGCCGGGACGCCTTCCTCGATCAGGTCCACGGCCTCGAGCAGGTAGGGCATGAGCACCCGGTTGACCAGAAATCCGGGGCGGCTGTTCACGGGCAAGGGCAGCCGGTCGATTGAGCGCACGAACGCTGCAGCCCGGGACACCGAGCGGGCGTCGGACTGCTCTCCCCGGACCAGCTCGACCAGCTGCATCTTTGCCACCGGGTTGAAGAAGTGCAGCCCCACGAGACGCGCCGGCTCGTGCATCGCCGTGCCGATCAGCTCCAGGGGTATGGACGAGGTGTTGGTGGCCAGCAAGGCATCGGGGGTGGCGTGCGCCTCCAAGGAAGAGAAGAGCGCCCGCTTGGCTTCGACGTCCTCGTAGATTGCTTCGATGACGACGTCCGCCTTTGCCACGCCGTAGCCTCTCGGGTCGGGCATGAAGCGGTCGAGGGCGGCCTGGACGCGATACCGGTCTTTCAGCTGCCTCACGAACAGGGTAGAGGCCCGCTGGACCGCGGTGGTGAGGCAGGCGGGCGCCCGGTCCTGAAGCGTGACCCGCAGACCCTTCAGGGCGCACCAAGCGGCGATGTCCCCGCCCATGGCGCCGCCGCCGACGACATGGACGTGCCGAGGTGAGAAGCCGCTGTCGCGCCCCAGGTCTTTCAGGCGCTCCTGGAGGAAGAACAGCCGCATGAGATTCTGGGCTGTGGCTCCGAGCAGCAGCTCCGGCACTCCATGGGCTTCGCCGGCGTAAAGGGAGCGCTCGCTCCCGCCGTGTCGCTGCCAGTGGTCCAGCAGCGCATAGGGGGCTGGATAGTGCTCGGGCGGGGCCCGGCGGCGCACCTCACGGCGCATCGCCCAGGCGAGGGCCGGGCGTGCTGGGGCGCTGCCCAGCACGCGCTCGCGCCAGACGGGCCGACGCGGGGAGGGGCGGGTCAGAATCAGCTCCCGGGCGGCGGCCCGCAGCTGCCGCTCCGGCACGGCCAGATCCACCAGGCCGATGCGCTGCGCGGCCCGGGCGTCGAGGGTGCGCCCGGTGAGCATCAGCTGCAGCGCCCGTCTCGGGCCCAGCAGCCGGCAGGCGCGCGCGGTCCCGCCGTAGCCGGGAAAGATGCCGAGTCGTACCTCGGGGAAGCCGATCCGGGTCGCCGGGTCGTCCCGGGCCACCCGGTAGCGGCAGGCCAGGGCGAGCTCGGCCCCGCCGCCCAGGCAGAAGCCGTGGACCAGCGCCAGGCTGGGGAAGGGCAGGGCCTCCAGGTGGCCGAAGATGCCGTGCACTCGGTGAATGTGCCGCTCTGCGGCCTCGATGCTGTCGACCTGGGCAAGCTCCGCCACGTCGGCCCCGGCGATGAACCCGTTGCGCTTGTCCGAGACGATGACGAGGCCCAGGGGCCGAGCGGTATCGATCGCCTGAAGGGCGGCGCTCAGCTCGTTCAAAGAGCGGGTGGAGAGCAGGTTGGCGGCGTGGTCGGGGTCGTCGGCATGCAGCCAGACGATGCCGTCGCCGTCCTGCTCCCAGTGCCAGTGCGTGCTCATGGCTCTAACCCTCCGGTCCTCCCCGTTCCAGCAGCATGGCGCCGCCCTGGCCGCCGCCGATGCACAGGCTGGCGACGCCCCGTCGCCCTTCTTCCCGCTCCATGACGCGTAGCAGGTGCAGGACGATGCGGGCGCCGCTCGCCCCCACGGGGTGTCCCAGGGCAATGGCGCCGCCGTCGACGTTGAGGCGTGCCGGATCGATCGGGTCCATCGCCTCGGGCATCCCGAGGGTCTCTCGACAGTAGTCGGCGTCGGTCCAGGCCTGCAGACAGGCGAGCACCTGGGCCGCGAACGCCTCGTTGATCTCCCACCAGTCGATGTCGGTGCTGCGAAGCCTGTGGCGTTTGAGCAGCGGGGCCATGGCATGGACCGGGCCCAGCCCCATCTCCCGGGGATCGACACCCGCCCAAACGCAGCCCCGGATGCGCCCGAGCACCGGTAGGTCCCAACGCTCGACGGCCTCCCCGGAGGCGAGCAGCAGCCAGGCCGCGCCGTCGCTGATCTGGGCGCTGTTGCCGGCGGTTACCCGGCCTGTGGGTCGGTCGAACACCGGAAGCAGGCGCCCGAGGCGCTCCAAGTCGGTGTCAGGGCGCACCCCGTCGTCGGCCTCGTAACAGCGTCCCTCGCTGTCGAACAGGGGCTCGATCTCGCCGAGCCGGTCCCTGTCCTGGGCCCGCGCAGCGCGACCATGACTTTCCAGGGCGAAGCCGTCCATGGCCCGACGGGCGATGTCGAAGCGCCATGCGAGCTGCTCGGCGGTCTGACCCATGCTCAGACCGACCACCGGATCGGTGAGCCCTCGCAGCAGGCCGACCACCGGCTGCAGCTGAGCCGGACGCAGACGGGCGAGCTGGCGGGCCCGCCCCACCAGCCCCCGGGTGCGGCTCCAGGCGGCCAGCCAGGCGACCATGTGCAGGCTCCAGAGCACCGGGTGGTGGCTCATCGCCTCGGTGCCGCCGGCGAGCACCAGCTGCGCCCGGCCGCTGGCGATAGCCTGGGACGCGGTGTCGATCGCCTGCAGGCCCGAGCCGCAGTTACGCTGTACGGTCCAGGCGGGCATCCGGTCGCCGCAGCCCAGGCGCAGGGCCACCAGGCGCGCGATGTTGGCCTCGTCCGGACCGGGCGCTACACAGCCGAGGACGACCTCGTCAAGGGTCCGCGCCTCGAACCTCTGGCGGGCCAGCAGAGGTCGGCCCGCCGCTACGGCGAGGTCCGAGGCGCGGAACGGGCCCGGTGCCCCGGTCGCCTTGAGGAACGGCGTGCGGCTGCCGTCGGCCACGAAGACGGGGCGTTCCGTGTGGGGGCTGCTGCGTCTGGCGCGGGTGATCTTCATCGCGTTTTCCTCAGGCCGCGTGGGCCTGCCCGACGGACCTTGCCGGCTCGCGGCGCTTGCCCCGGCGGCCGTAGTCCGCGAAGGCGTCCACCCTGGTCACTTCGGTCCTCAGGCGCTCGGCGCTGCGCAGGACGTTGGCCTCGGCCTCGGTCAGGAGGCCCAGCCCCAGGGCCTGGGCGATCCCGGCTCGAAGGTCGGCAGCGTCCAACAGGCCGTTGCGCCGGGCCTGGCGAAGGGTCTTTTCCAGGGGGGCCACCGCCACCGCCTGCTCCAGGGCCAGCTCCAGGCGGCCCCTGGGCTCGCAAGGGTCGCGGCTGAGGTAGATGCCCTGCGTCAAGCGGTCGCGCGCCTCTCCCGGGGTGAGCAGCAGACGGGCCGCGCGGTGGGTGGTGCGGTCATCCGGGGGGGCGAACGGCATCCCCGTCGGGAACGTGAGCAGACGGAGCAGCCAGCCCAGGGGACGAATTGGCAGGTTGCGGGTCAGGCCGCGAAAGGCCTCCTGGATGCCATACAGCGCGTCTTCACAGGCCCAGCGCAGCAGCGGTAGGTCCGCCGCCGGACTGCCCTGGTCCTCGAAGTGTTTCAGCACCGCCGAGGCGAGATAGAGCTGGCTCAGCACGTCGCCCAAGCGGGCCGAGAGGCGCTCCCGGCGTTTCAGCGCTCCGCCCAGGGTCATCAGGCAGAGATCGGCGCTGAGGGCAAAGGCGGCGCTCAGCCAGTTCAGCCTGAGACGGTAGCGCCGGACCGGGCCCCGGCCCGGGGCTCGCGATAGTCGACCGCGGGTGAGCCCGAGCCAGGTGGCTCGGGCCAGGTTGCCAAGCAGGAAGCCGATATGGCCGAATAACGCGGTGTCGAATCGCTCCAGCGCTTGGGCGGGGTCGGGGTCCCGGGCCGCTGAGATCTCCTGCAGCAGGAACGGATGACAGCGCACTGCGCCCTGGCCGAAGATGATGAGGCTGCGGGTCAGGATATTGGCCCCTTCGACCGTGATGCTGATGGGTATGGCCTGATAAGCCCGACCCAGCAGGTTGCGCGGTCCCAGGCAGACGCCGGTCCCGCCCTGGATGTCCATGGCGTCGTTGACGATCTGGCGATACCGCTCGGTCAGGTGGTACTTGACGATCGCCGAGATCACCGACGGGCGCTCGCCGGAGTCCAGGGCGCGCAGCGTCAGCAAGCGGGCGGCGTCCATCTGGTAGGTCCTGCCGGCGATCCGGCCCAGCGCCTCTTGCACGCCCTCGAAGCAGCCGATCGGCTGGCCGAACTGCCGGCGTACGCCGGCGTAGGCGCCGGCGTAGCGACTGGCCGCTTTGCCCGCGCCGGTGGCCAGGGCGGGCAGCGAGATCCCGCGGCCCTCGGCCAGGCACTCCATCAGCATCCGCCAGCCCTGGCCGATGCGCGGGGGACCACCGATGATCCGATCCAGCGGCACGAGCACGTCCTCACCCCGGCTCGGCCCGTTCTGGAACGGGATGTCCAACGGGATGTGGCGCTCCCCGATGTGCACGCCGGGGGTATCGGTCGGGATCAGCGCCAGGGTGATGCCGCGATCGGTCTGCTCGCCGAGCAGGTGCTCGGGGTCCTGGAGCCGAAACGCCAAGCCCAGCACCGTGGCTACAGGGCCGAGGGTGGTGTAACGCTTGTCCCAGCTCAGACGGATGCCGAGGCCGTCCCGGGTGTCGAAACGAGCGCGGCAGACCACACCGACGTCCGGGAGCGCAGCGGCGTCGCTGCCCGCCTGGGGCCCGGTCAGGGCGAAGCAGGGGATCTCCGCCCCGCGGGCGAGTCGTGGCAGATAGTAGCGCCGCTGCTGCTCGGTGCCGTAGTCCAAGAGCAGCTTTGCCGGTCCCAGGGAGTTCGGCACCATGACGGTCACGGCGGCGGTGATGCTGCGACTGGCGAGCTTCATCACGACCGCGGAGTGGGCCTGGGCGGAAAAGCCCAGGCCACCGTACTCCCTGGGCACGATCATGCCGAAGAAACGCCGGGACTTGATGAAATCCCAGATCTGCGGCGACAGGTCCCGGCGCTCGTGGGTGATGTCCCAGTCGTCCAGGCGCCGGCAGAGGTCCTCGGCCGGACCGTCCAGGAACGCCTGCTCTTCGGGCGTCAGCCGCGGTGCGGCCAGCGCCTGCAACTGCTGCCAGCGCGGCCGGCCGCCGAACAGCTCGGCGTCCCACCAGACGGAGCCCGCCTCCAGGGCTTCGCGCTCGGTTTCCGACATCGGCGGCATGACCCGCAGGAACTGCTTGAGCAGGGGCCTCACCAGCAGTTGCCGGCGCAGACCCGGGGCCCGGTACAGCCCGACGACCGGCAGGTAGAGCGTCCACAGACCGTAGCACGCAGGGCCGTGTAGATACCCGCCCAGGCTCAGGCCGATGAGCGCCAGGGCTGGGAGGCCGACCCAGAACAGAGTCCGCGCCCGCAGGTAGGCAAGGCTCCAGAACAGGGCGGCGAGGAGGATGATTGCAGTCGCACTCACGCGCCCACCTCCCTGCCTCGCGGCAGCCGCCTGCCGAACAGGCGGCGCAGCGGGCGCGGGGTCTCTTCGGTGTCGAGTTGGAGCACGGCGGTCGCCTCGGCCTCCTGCTCTTCGAGCGCGGCGATCTGATCCCGAAAATCGGCCTCACGGTCGTTGTACAAGATCGCCTGGGCGCTCCATGGCAGGTGGCGGTAGACGGCCAGGTCGTTCAGCCCGAGAACGGGGTACTTGATGATGTCGAAGTACGGCGAGTAGTCGAAGTCTCTCGGGGCGAACAGGCGGGGATTGCGCCTGAAGAAGCGCAGGCTGCCGTCGTTGGCACGGTCGACGAACGGCAGGATCGGGAAGTCGACTTGGTCGAACGCCTCGGCCAGCAGGCAGGAGCACACCGAGCGGGTCGGCGTGCCGGCGTTGTGCTCGAACAGGCTCGATCGCCAGCGCCGCGGCAGCACGCTCCACGGGAAGAGGAAGCGGGCCAGATCCACCAGCTGGCGCGTGTCGTAGTCCGAGCCCAGACGGCGGATGCAATAGCCGACCACGCGCTCCCCGTCGTGCGGCGCGAGACCGCTGGGGCGGCAGATCCGCAGATGCTCGTGGCGGTACTTGGACAGGGGAGAGACGATCGTGCCCTGGCCGAGCAGCGCTTCGACGAGCACCTGCTGATCCGGCTCGCCTCGGTAGAAGAAGCGCACGCGGTCCTGCAGGTCGGGGTCTTCGATGTCACACAGCCGCCCGACATAGAGCGCGGAGTGCGTCCAAGGGCTCTGGGTTACCAGCTTGATCACGTCGCTGATCCGGCTGCGCCCTTCCAAGAGGACCACGTCGCCGGGGCGTAGCTCGAACCTCAGGCGGTCGAAATCGCAGCGGGGGGCGGTCGGTGCGGGCTCTTCCTGCAACAGCCAGTCGCAGATCCGTCGCCCCAGCCATTGGCGGAACGACTTCATGATGAATGCTTACTAATTTACTCAGTCTTTAAACAGCATAGACCGAAAATGGCCGGGCGCGGTTTCCCGGAACAGGGCCCCGGGAACCTTGTAATCAAAAGGGTTTTGGCGCGGGCGCGGTCGGACCCCGGCGGGAAAACAGGGGGAACGGGCGAGCCTGGGAACATTTTTTGGGTCCCGTAGCCTCCGGGACGATTCCGGAGTAGCTTTTTCCGCATCCCACCGCAGGCCCGCACCGACCGTTATGAGCTGCTGCTGCCCGCATTCCCGCTCCGCCGGGCGTTTCTTCTCCCTGTTCGCGCGTTGTTATCGCCGGCGCTTCGAGCGGCGCGGCTTCGAGCCCTCGCAGAGGCAGCTGATGGCCGGGATCGGGCAAGCGGGTTATCTCGGCGCCAGCGTCCTGGAGATCGGCAGCGGCGTGGGCCATCTGCACCAGACCCTGCTGGAGCAAGGCGCCGCCACCGCCGTCGGCATCGATCTGGCCCCCGACATGATCGCGCAGGCGCAGCGCTGGGCTGGCGAGCGCGGACTTGCGGGGCGTACGATTTATCTCGAAGGCGATTTCATGGAGCTGGCGGACCGGCTCGAGCCCTCGGACCTGACTTTGATGGACAAGGTGCTGTGCTGCTATCCCGACGCGCCGGGTCTGGTCCATCGATCCCTGGACAAGACCCGCAGAGTCTACGGGCTGACCTATCCGCGCGACCGCTGGTTCATTCGCTGGGGCGTTCGCCTCATGGGATGGCTCTTCTGGCTCATCGGCTCTGACTTCAGGACCTATGTCCACGACCCGGATCAGGTCGAGCGCTGGATCGTCAATGCCGGTTTCGAGAAGCGTTTCGAGAGGCGCACGCCGATCTGGCTGACGCAGGTCTATGTGTGCCCCGATGCAGTGGCCGCCGGCGCCTTGTAGCCACGCGCACCTCGGTCACCTGGCTACGAGCGCTGGTGAGAAACACAGGCTAAGACCGGCGCCCGGCCAGCTCGCTGCCCTTCAGCAGACCGAGCTATGGGCTTGAGAGGCCGGGTGCTGTGGAGGTCGCGACCATCAGGCTCCGAGATGCGTGATGGCGCTGTTCGGAGCAGAGTGTGAGTCGGGGGCAGGCTGCGGCGGTGCCGTCCCTGGGGCGCTCCGCCGCCGGGTCGCATTACTCCTCTTCGGCGGCGACCGCCACCTGGTCGAGCCGATCGGCCCAGAGATATTCACGCGTCTCGGCGACGACCACCCCGCTCAAGACGACCAGGACGATCAGGTTCGGGATCGCCATCAGGGCGTTGGCGGCGTCTGCGAAGTCCCAGACGAACGGCAGGGGCACCACGGACCCGATCATGACTGCGATGACCCAGGCCACGCGGAACGGCAGGATGGCTCGCTTGCCCACCAGATATTCCACCGCGCGCTCGCCGTAGTAGGCCCAGCCCAGAATGGTCGAGTAGACGAAGGTGAGCAGGCCGAAGGCCAGGAGCGGAGCGCCGATCACGGGGATGGCATCAAAGGCCGCTTTGGACAGGGCTGCACCCTGCAGACTATGCAGATCGGGGTTCTTGATGATGCTGGTCACCAGCACCAGGCCGGTCAGGGCGCAGATCACCACGGTGTCCCAGAAGGTGCCGGTGGCGGACACCAGGGCCTGGCGCACCGGGTTACGGGTGCGCGCCGCGGCGGCCACGATCGGGGCGGAGCCCAGGCCGGCCTCGTTGGAAAAGAGGCCGCGGGCGATCCCGTAGCGTGCCGCCATGGCGACCGCGGCACCGATCGCCCCGCCCCCCATCGCGTCGAGCCCCGTCGCGGAACGTACGATCAGTGCTAGCGCCTCACCGAGGTACGGTAGCTGCATGATCAGGATGGCCACGCACCCGAGCACGTACCCGACCGCCATGAATGGGACCAGGCGTTCGCAGACCCGGGCGATGGAGCGGATGCCGCCCAGTATGACGAGCGCGGTGAGGAAGGTGACCAGGCCGCCCGTGAAGTAGGGGGTGATGCCCCAGGTCTCGTTGGCTAGGGTGGCCACGGCGTTGGACTGCACCATGTTGCCGATGCCGAAGGAGGCGATGGCGGTGAAGATACAGAACAGCACGGCGAGCCAGCGCGCGCGCAGTCCCTTCTCCATCGCGTACATCGGCCCGCCCAGCATGGTGCCGTCGGCGGTGCGCACCCGGTATTTCACGGCCAGCAGCGCCTCCGAATACTTCGTGGCGAACCCGAATATCCCCGTGAGCCACATCCAGAGCACTGCGCCTGGCCCGCCCAACGCTACCGCGGTGGCCACGCCCACGATGTTGCCGGTGCCGATGGTGGCGGCAAGAGCGGTCGACAGGGCCCCGAACTGGCTGACGTCGCCGGGGCTGTCCGGGTCGTGGGTCACCGAGATCCGGATCGCCTTGCCGACATGGCGCTGTATGAAACGGAGCCGGAACGTGAGGAAGAGGTGGGTGCCGAACAGAGCGATCAGCATCGGCGGCCCCCAGAGATAGCCGTCCAGCCAGCTGACGAAGTCGTGGATCGCTTGCATCTGGGTCCTCCCCCATGTGTACCCGGTCGCGCAAGATTCCACTATTCCGCGACCACCGGCAAGCGAGGCAAACCCTGAGGTTCGGCGCGCAGCCGAGCTTATTGCAGGCAGACAAGGGGCAATGTCCCAGGCGCCAAGCCCGCGGTTGCCCCCGGTCCCTGATGAGGGGACCGGGGCACCGGTCCATTTTCCCGGTTCGACGGCTTCGTTGGGTTTGACGGGGCGCTCAGATGCCCAGGGCGTCCAGGGTCCAGCTGACGCCGCTGATATCGACCTCCGGGAAGCGCAGGCGCACGGCCGTCTCGACCTCGTTGACGCGCCAGCGTGGCACGTCCACCAGCAACAGGATCTCGCCGTGCTTGAGCGGGACCCGGCAGTCCTCGACGTGCAGGTGCGGCACATGGCTGGCGAACCGGTCGCCGAGGAGGAACGACACGGCCATGAATAGCAGGCAGCCCAGCGCCCAGCCCCAGGCTGCGTAACAGGCGGCGAGGAAGAGCAGGGCAGCGGCGGCGAAGAACAGGACCAGGTTCATGTCCCATAGCCAGCGCTCGAGATGCGCGCCGAGCTCAGTGCGCTGGCGAATGTTGGCGCGGGGTAGGCGAGCCGTGTCCACGCCATCCCGCGCCAAGGTGTGGATGTGGCGCTGGTTGACGCCCCGTCCCGAGAGCTCCCTGACTACCTCCTCGGCCTGGGAGCGCGTCGGCACCAGCATGTAGATGCGTCGGGTGATCACGATAGCGAGGTCCCGTCAGCCCTCGGCGACGTAGTCGTCGGAGTCGGCGCCTCGGAGCACCAGCGGGTCATGGCGCTTCAAGGCCGTGTACATCTTCTTCGTGCGCTCGTTCTCGAAGTAGATCTCCAGGCCGTGCTCGCCGTCACCCTCGTAGAGGCAGGGGTGATGCTCGAAATCGGGTACGTCGCGCAGCGTGATCGGATCGGTGGTCGTGCGGATGTGCATGGATCGACTCCTCGTGTAGGGCTTGCCCGGAAAGGCGGCCTTTAGAAATGTTGACCAGAACGCTCAAGAAAGCTACGGCCCCAATCAAACCCTGAATGTAAGGTATTGCGTCGACGACGGTGCTCTGGGACCAACGGTTGCCCGGGGCGAGGGCCACCCGGCGGGAGACGGATCGAGAATCTGAACTAGAATTATTTCTATAGGCAATTTGTTGGGGACATCCCCGAGGAGGCGTTTCCCGTGGCCGATCAACCCGCCGATAGCGAACGTCTTCTGACCTGCGAGATTTGCCTCAAGGAGATCCCCCTCTCCGCGGCCGTCAGCGCCGAAGGCGTGGAGTATGTGCTCTATCTCTGCGGCGCCGAGTGCTACGACGAGTGGCACAGCCAGGCCACTGAGCCCGAGCCGGAGCGTTAGCCAGGGCCGCCCAGCCGGGTCTCCGCCCGGGGGGTGGGGTCTATCGCACCGGCGTTGCTTTTCCCGTTTGCCGGCGCGGCGAGTGGGTGTGCGTCGGTGCCCGACCCTGTGTCAGACTACGCTCGTGGTTTTCCCCGACCGTACGGACAAGACACCATGGGATCGTCCGAGCGCCGGCTGGTTGCCGGTTTTTTGGTCGCCGGAGTCGTCTCCGGCGTTGTTTGCTGGGCGGGCGGGTTTCTTCTGCCCGAGGGATCGCTCGCTCTCAACGTCTACCCGGGCCTGATCGTGGGGCTCACACTGTTCGCGCTCGGACGTATCCATGGCCTCGGCGAGGGCGTGCCGCGCTTCCTGACGCTGGTCATCCTGGGCATCGCGGGGGTCGCCGGCTGGAGGGCCGGGGTGGATATCGGGTATCCCCACGGCGGGCCTTTGCCCATGCTCACGGCCGGGGCGCTCGGTGCACTCGTGCTCGCGCTCGGCGTGTCTCTGGGTTGGGCGGTGAGGCGCAAGACCCTTCCGTACCTGGCCGTTGTGACGCTCACCGGCGCGGTAGCGGGCCAGATCTTCGAGCTGGTCTCGGACGCCTCCCCGTACATGAACGAACAGGTCTGGATGCTGGCTCTGTTCGTGGAGTGGCAGACCCTGGTGCTGCTGAGCATCGGTCTTGCCACCGTCTGGAGTCGTTCAGGGCGGTAGGCCGGGAGAGCGGCGACGCGTCGACTTAGCCGCAAGGAACGCAAGCGTTGGCCGCAGGCCCGCTCGCCGCCGCAGCAGGCCGATGAGAAATGCCGATCAATCCTGCTCATTGCGTGATTCTGTCGCGGATCGCGGTTTCCTTGTAACCTGAGGATGTCTTAGTCGACCCGGAAACGACCGGGGGAGGAGGCCGCTTTGGGACGCACCCTGCTCGCGGCGGTAAGTCTGGTGTTGGCGACCTGTGTCGCTGCGGGCGAGGCGCAGACGCCAGGTCCGGTGAACAGCCTTGAAGGCCCTTCCGCGTCGGCTGGCGAAAGCTGCCGCGGGCTCGCATCCGATGAGGCCGCTATCTTCGAGGCCTTAGCGACGGTCAGGATGGCCGGAGCATCCGAGGATCGGGTCTTCTGGCTCTATGCCAAGTACGGCTTTCTGCCTATCTGGCACCGGAATGACCGCCTCACCGAGGCCGGCTGGCGGTTGCGCGGTCAGCTGATGCACGCCGCAAGCCATGGTCTGGATCCGCGGGCCTACGACCCCAGCTCGTTCTGGCCAACCGTCCTGGTGGCACGGCCGGGCGAATCCCCTGCCCAGTCCATGGCCCGTATGGATCTGCGCCTCACTCGAGCGTTCCTGCAGTTCGCCGAGGACATGATCGAGGGGCCGGCGCTGCTCGGCGAGGGCATCAAGGGCTGGCATCTGGAGGGACGCAAGCGCGATCCGGTGCGACTGCTTGATGAGGCGGTGCTCACCGGTGACCCGGATGCGGCAGTCGCACGGTTGATCCCGCGCCATCCCCAGTATGCCCGGCTCCAGGCGGCTCTCGAGCGCTATCGCCAGCTGGCTGCCCAAGGAGACTGGCAGCCGCTGCCCCCCGGCCCGATCCTGCGCAAGGGCGATCGCGGGGATGCGATTCGGGTGTTGACGGCGCGGCTCCTGCGGACTGGGGAGATCGACAAGGTGGCCGCCAAGGCCGCCGGGACCTTTTTCGATGGACAGGTCGAAGCTGCCGTCAAGCGCTTCCAGGTGCGCCACGGTCTGCAGCCGGACGGCCTGGTCGGCGACGACACGCGCAAGGCCCTCAACGCGCCGGTCGGTGAGCTGGTCAAGCGCATCGAGCTGCAGCTCGCCCGCTGGCGCGAGTTGCCCGAAGACCTGGGTCCTCGCTACCTGCTGGTCAACATCCCGGAGTTCCGGCTGAGGCTGTTCGAGGGTGATCGCGTCGCCCTCGCGATGAAGGTCATCGTCGGCCAGGACGACTGGCCGACCCCGGTGTTCAGGGACAAGATCGACTACGTCGTGTTCAATCCGTACTGGACCGTTCCCCATACGATCGCCGTGAAAGAGCTGTTGCCATTGCTCAAGAAAGACCCCGACTATTTGGAGCAGAAGAACATGGAGGTGCTGTTGGATAATCGCGTTGTGGACCCCAGCGGGATCGACTGGGATGCGTACACCACCCGCACCTTTCCCTACGAGCTGCGCCAGCGCCCGGGGGCCGACAACGCCCTCGGCCTGGTGAAGTTCTCGCTTCCCAATCCCTACGCGGTCTACTTGCACGACACGCCGACCGTGCGGCTGTTCGCCCAGGCCAAACGCAACCTAAGTCACGGCTGTATCCGGCTGGAGCACGCCGCGGACCTCGCGCATAGCCTGCTCGGCCAGAATTCCCCGGAGGGCGACGGGCCGCTGGTACCGGGCAGCAAGCCCCGCTGGGTGAGGATGGGCAAGCCGCTGCCGGTCTACATCGTCTATCTCACCGTCTATGTCGAGGACGACGGCGAGGTCGGGTTCTTCGACGACCTGTACGGGTACGACGCCGGGATGTACGCGCGGCTGGGTTTACCGCCGGGCCCCGGTCTGGGTTCGGCGGGCGGCAGATCGGATACTGTCGAGACCCTCTGATGCCCGCGGCCCTTTCGTAGGAGCGACCGCCCGGTCGCGAGCGAACCGTCGTCGGGGCCCGGCCCGGGCTCTTCGCGGGCAGGCGCCCGCTCCTATGCCTTCCCGCCGTACGCCTAAAGGGAGCGTCTGGGTTGATCGGGATCAAGGCGGCTACCGCTCAGTGGGTTTCAATGGCGCGAACGGGAGACCAGCGATGCCAATCACCCAGATCGAAGAGCCGGCGCGTGCCGGCCGTCCGCAAGGGTTTGCCCCCTTCGCGCTCGGCTTCAGGCCGTTCTTCGTGCTGGCGGGAACGGGGGCTGTGGCGCTGCTCGCACTCTGGCTGCTGCTCTGGCACCGCAGCATGGTGCCCGAGGCGTATTACGGGCGCATCGGCTGGCATAGCCACGAGATGCTGTTCGGCTATGCCGCGGCGGTCGTTGCGGGGTTCCTGCTCACCGCGGTGCGCAACTGGACCGGGATCGATACGCCCTCGGGGGCGCCGCTGGCGGGACTTGCCTCGGTCTGGCTGGCCGGAAGGCTGCTGCCCTGGGTGCCGGGCGCCGCCCCCGGGCTGCTGGCGCTCGTGGATCTTGCCTTCCTGCCCCTGGTAGCCCTCGCGCTGGCGCGGCCCCTTTGGCGAGGGGCGAATCGCGTGAACCGACTGTTTCTGCCCCTGGTGCTCGCCATGGCCCTGGCGAACACCCTGGTCCATGTCGAGGCCCTCGGCTGGGTTGCCGGGACGGCGCGGCGGGGCACCGACCTGATGCTCGATCTGGTGCTGCTGCTCCTGATCTGGGTCGCAGGTCGGGTCTTGCCGTTCTTCACCGAGCGGGCGATCTCCGGCGCACACCCGGTGCGGCGGGTCTGGGTCGAGCGGGCCGGCTTCGCGCTGGTGATCGCCCTGGCGGTGCTCCACTTGGCCGGTCTGTTGGGAGCCCCGGTCGCCTTCGTGTCCATTGGATTGGGCCTGGTCCAGTCCCTGCGGATCGCCGGTTGGCACCATCCGCGGGTTTGGCAGATCCCGATCCTCTGGGTCCTGTATACGGGTATGGGTTGGCTGGCGGCGGGGTTCCTGCTCCAGGGGTTAGCGGCACTCGGGCTGTTTCCCGGAACCCTCGCGACCCATGCCCTGACCGCCGGCGCGATCGGGGTTACCACCCTGGGGATGATGGCCCGGGTGGCCTTGGGGCACACCGGCCGGCCACTACGCTCGAAGCCGCCCGTCAACGCGGCCTTCGTGCTGGTCAATCTGGCGGCCGCGGCGCGGGTGCTCGGGCCCTGGACGGTACCCGGGTGGTACCTGTCGTGGATCCTCCTGGCGGGGCTGTTCTGGGTGCTCGCCTTCGGCATCTTCTCCGCGGTCTACCTGCCCATCCTGGTCCGACCACGAGTGGACGGCAGGCCCGGCTGAGTTGACCTCGATCAAAGGTCGGGGGGCTGGGACTGTGGGATATTTCCATGGATGTCGTTGACCCTTTCCAGCTTGGTCCACACCCTGGGCTCCGACTTGCTGCACCGTTACGGCCAGCGGGTGCACAAGCTCGCCATTCATGCCGGCTTCACCTGCCCGAACCGGGATGGCACGCGGGGACGGGGCGGCTGCACTTTCTGCAACAACGCCTCCTTCAGCCCGAATGCGCGGGGAGAGCCGGATGTCGCCGCGCAGATCGCCGCCGGGCGCGCGGTGCTCGCCCGCCGGACCGGGGCGAGGCGCTTCCTCGCCTACTTCCAGGCGTACACCAACACCTATGCGGAGGTGGAACGGCTCGACAGGCTCTATCGCCAGGCATTGGGCGAGCCCGGCGTGATCGGGCTGTCGATCGGCACCCGTCCGGACTGCGTCCCCGCCCCGGTGCTCGACCTGCTGGCCAGATACCGGGCGGAGGGCCACGAGATCTGGCTGGAGCTCGGTCTGCAGTCGGCCTTCGATCACACCCTCGAGCGCGTGAATCGGGGGCACGGGTTCGCGGAGTATCGCTCCGCCGTGCGGGCCGCCCGGGCCCGTGGGCTGCCGGTTTGCACCCACCTGATCCTGGGGCTTCCGGGGGAGGGGCCCGTCGAGGCGCTGGCGAGCCTGGAGCGGGTGCTGGACCTGGGTACGGACGGCCTGAAGCTCCATCCCCTGCACGTGGTCAAGGGCACGCGTCTTGCCAATGATTGGCGGGCGGGCGGCTACCGCCCGCTGGAGATGGACGACTACTGCCGCACCGTCGCCGACATGGTCGAGCGCACCCCGCTCGACGTGGTGTTCCACCGGCTCACCGGCACTGCCTCCGAGGGCATCTTGCTGGCCCCCCGCTGGTGCAGCCGCAAGTGGGCGGTGCTCAACGGCATCACCCGCGAGCTGGCGCGCCGCGGCACCTGGCAGGGGGCCGGACTTCTGGGGCTGGCGGCACCCCTGCCCATCCCATAGGAGGGATCGAGGTGGAGCTCGTCTGCCCGGCTGGCAGTCTGCCGGCCCTGAAAGCCGCCATCGACAGCCCAGACGACACCGTCTACCGTCTACCCCTCTTGTCGTCACCGCCGAGATCCGCCTATGACCCTGCGCGCTCATCACCTGCAACACGTTCCGTTCGAAGGCCTCGGAAGCATGGAGCCCTGGCTCCGGGCACGTGGCCATCGCATGACCTCCACCCATCTCTATCGGCAGGAGCCTCTACCGGACCCGGAGGATTTCGATTGGCTGATCGTCATGGGCGGCCCGATGGGCGTCGGCGACGAGGACGTTTATCCCTGGCTCGTCGCCGAGAAGCACCTCGTGCGCGAAGCGATCCGCGCGGGGAAGGTTATCCTCGGTGTCTGCCTCGGGGCGCAGCTCATCGCGAGCGCCCAGGGCGCGGCCGTGAGGAAGAACGCCCATCGCGAGATCGGCTGGTTTCCCATCAGCCGCACCGACCAGGCCCGCGGGACGCTTCTCGGGGAGGTGTTTGCCCCCACGCTGGAGGTGTTCCACTGGCACGGGGACCGCTTCGAGATCCCCGAAGGCGCGGTGCTCGCGGCTTCCAGCGAGGCCTGCCCTCACCAGGCCTTTGTCCTGGCCGACCGGGTCGTCGGCCTGCAATTCCACCTGGAGACCACCCCGGAGTCCGCGCGCGCGCTCATCGAGAGCTCCCGCGACGAGCTCGACGGCTCCCGCTACGTCCAGTCGGAGCAGGAGATGTTGCGGGACGACGCCCGTTTCGCCGCGATCAATAGGGTCATGGGGGCGCTGCTGGAGCGCCTGGAGGACCAGGCTGCGGTACGCTGACCCGGCCCGAATTCGGCGGGTCGTCCCGCTGGCGCCAGGGGACGGATCCTCGGCCCGCGGCTAGGGGGCTCACTCGAAGCTGTAGTGCTTCTCCACGGCCTCCAGGACCTCCCAGGTGCAGGACAGGCCGGCGGGAAAGGTGATCAGGTCGCCCCGTCGGAACTCCTGCGGCTCGCCCCCGTCCGGCGTCACGACGAAGCGGCCCCTGAGCACATAGCAGGTCTCGGTCTGATCGTAGGTCCAGGGAAACCGCGAGGCCTCTTTCTTCCAGATTGGCCAGTCGTAGACGCCGAGCACCTCCAGTTTCATGGGGGCGGCCTTGTGCTCACACAGAATGTCTTTCATCCGTCCGGATCCTTCGGGGCTATCGGCCGCGATCGGGCAGGGCCAACAGTGTAAAGGAAGTCTCACGTTAGGCCGAGCTCGTCCGTTGCGCCTGGTCGCGGCACCCCGGCATACTCGGCTGCATGAACGAGCTTCAGCATCTGGCACGGCGCCTCGGCGAGCGGCTGCTCGCGTCCGGGCTCAGCCTGGCCACGGCAGAGTCCTGCACCGGCGGCTGGGTGGCCAAGGTCGTGACGGACATTGCCGGCAGCAGCCAGTGGCTCGACCGCGGCTTCGTGACCTATTCCAATCAGGCGAAATGCGACATGCTCGGCGTCAGGGCCGAGACCCTGGAGCGCCACGGGGCGGTGAGCGAGGAGACGGTGCGCGAGATGGCCGAAGGGGCGCTCGGCCATAGCGGTGCCGGGGTAGCCGTGGCGATCAGCGGCATCGCCGGCCCCGGTGGTGGCACCCCCGGGAAGCCGGTGGGCATGGTGTGGCTGGCCTGGGCCCGCCGAGGGCGCGAGACGCGTACCCGCTGCGCCCATTTCGCGGGCGACCGCGAGGTGGTGCGGCGCCAGGCCGTGCGCGCAGCCCTCGACGGGGTGCTGGCGATCCTTGACTGAGCCGGGCGCCCAGCGGCTGTTCTTCGCTCTCTGGCCCGGCGAGCCGGTGCGTCCACATTTCGTGCGTCTGGCCCAGGGGCTCGCCGACCGGGGTCGGCTGCCCCATCCCGAGGATATCCACCTTACCCTGGTGTTCCTCGGCGATGTAGCGGCGAATCGCCTGGATTGCGTGCTCGGTGCGGGGGGCGTCGTACATGCGCCGCCCTTCGATCTGTGCATCGACCGGTTGGGGTTTTGGCCTCGGCCGCGCGTCCTCTGGTGCGGACCCAGCGCGATGCCCTCCGCCCTGCTCACGCTGGTGCGCGATCTTCAGCAGGGACTGAGGGGCTGCGGCTTCGAGCCGGAGCCCCGCCTTTATCAGGCCCACATCACCCTCGTCCGCAAGGCGCGCAGCGCCCGCGAGCTGCATATCGACGAGCCGTTTCACTGGCCGGTCTCGGATCTCGTGCTGGCCGCATCCGAGACGGTGGACACTCCGCCCCGCTACCGTATCCTGCGGCGCTGGGCGCTCGCGGGCTGAGCCGCCGGGCCCGGCCCATGACGCCGATCGGAGCCTGTGTGATAATCCGGGACCGATTTCATCCGAGACCACGGCCGGCGAAGGACGCTGCCGGCTCGCGACAACCAAAGGGAGAAGGCGATGGACGAGAACAGAAAGAAGGCATTGGCCGCGGCGCTGGGCCAGATAGAGAAGCAGTTCGGCAAGGGCTCAGTCATGCGCATGGGCGACGTGGGCGCCGTGCGCAACCTGGATGTCATCTCCACCGGGTCCCTCGGGCTGGACATCGCGCTCGGCATCGGCGGGGTGCCCAAGGGTCGGGTGGTGGAAATCTTCGGGCCCGAGTCCTCGGGCAAGACCACGCTCACCCTGCAGATCATCGCCGAATCCCAGAAGAAGGGCGGCACCGCCGCCTTCGTGGATGCCGAGCACGCGCTCGATCCGACCTACGCCGAGAAGCTCGGGGTCAACATGAACGAGCTGCTGGTGTCCCAGCCCGACACCGGGGAGCAGGCTTTGGAGATCACCGATATGCTGGTGCGCTCGGGTGCCGTGGACGTGGTGGTGGTCGACTCGGTGGCCGCCCTGACGCCCAAGGCGGAGATCGAGGGCGAGATGGGCGACTCCCACGTCGGCCTGCAGGCGCGCCTCATGTCCCAGGCGCTGCGCAAGCTCACCGGCAACATCAAGCGCTCCAACTGCGTGGTGATCTTCATCAATCAGATCCGCATGAAGATCGGGGTGATGTTCGGCAACCCCGAGACCACCACCGGCGGCAACGCGCTCAAGTTCTATTCCTCGGTGCGGCTGGACATTCGGCGCATCGGCAGCATCAAGAAGGGCGATGAGGTGCTCGGCAGCGAGACCCGCGTCAAGGTGGTCAAGAACAAGGTCGCCCCGCCCTTCAAACAGGCCACCTTCGAGATCCTTTACGGCGAGGGCATCTCCCGAGAGGGCGAGATCATCGACCTGGGGGTCCAGCAGGGCATAGTGGACAAGTCCGGCGCTTGGTACAGCTACAAAGGCGATCGTATCGGCCAGGGCAAGGACAACGCCCGCGGCTTCCTGAAGGAGCACCCGGAGATCGCTGGCGAGATCGAGACGCAGATACGCGCCGGCTCCCTGCCGCAGGCCGCGGGCGAGGACAGCTCCCAGCTGGCCGAGGTGGAGGCCTGAGCGGCGACGAGGCCGAGGCGCTTCGGCAGACCGCCCTGCGCCTGCTGGCCCTGCGCGAGCATTCGCGCGCCGAGCTGAGGGGCAAGCTGCTCGGTCGTGGGGCGGACCGCGAGGAGGTCGAGCCGCTGCTCGATCGGCTGGAGCGCGAAGGGCTCCAGAGCGAGGAGCGCTTCGCCAGCGAGTATGTCGCTGCGAGGCGCCGCCGTGGCTTCGGGCCGTTGCGTATCCAGGCGGAGCTTCGAGAGCGTGGCATCGCCGAGGGGCTGACGGCCGGCCTCCTGGACGAGTCCGACGAGGCCTGGACCCAGGCCCTGCGGGAGGCCCATGACCGCAAGTTCGGGCCCGGGCGCCCGCCGGACCTGCGGGAGCTGGCGCGCCGGGTGCGTTTCCTCGAATACCGGGGGTTCAGCGGGGAGCGGGTCCGGCGATTTCTGCGCTTCGACGATTGAGGTTTCTCCGCGGCCGCCCGGGCGGCCGCGCCATCCCCGGCTCGTGCATGCGGCGGTATGATCGTTTTGAGCCAAGAAGAACGTAGAATTGAAGTCAGGCCAACCGATTACCGATGATTCGCCTCCGCTTGACCAACGACCCGCAGGCGTCCCATGAAGAGCAGCGCTGACCTTCGCAAGGCCTTCCTCGACTATTTCGTGAGCAAGGGCCACGAGCTGGTATCGAGCAGCTCGCTGGTGCCCCAAGGCGATCCTACCCTGCTGTTCACCAACGCCGGCATGGTTCAGTTCAAGGACCTCTTCCTGGGGCGGGAGCGCCGCGGCTACACCCGGGCGGCGAGCTCCCAGCGCTGCGTGCGCGCGGGCGGCAAGCACAACGACCTCGAGAACGTCGGCTACACGGCACGCCACCACACCTTCTTCGAGATGCTGGGCAACTTCAGCTTCGGCGACTACTTCAAGCGCGAGGCCACCGCCTATGCCTGGGAGTTTCTCACCGGGGTGCTGAAGCTGCCGCCGGAGCGCCTGTGGGTGACCGTCTATCGCGACGATGACGAGGCGGCGGATCTCTGGCTAGACGAGATCCGCGTGGACCCACGCCGCTTTTCACGCCTGGGCGAGGAGTCCAACTTCTGGTCCATGGGCGACACCGGTCCCTGCGGTCCCTGCTCCGAGATCTTTTACGATCATGGGCCCGAGGTCGAAGGCGGCCCCCCGGGCACCCCTGAAGAGGATGGCGACCGTTACGTCGAGATCTGGAATCTCGTCTTCATGCAGTACAACCGCGACATCGAAGGCAACCTCACGGCGCTGCCCCGGCCCTCGGTGGACACGGGCATGGGGCTGGAGCGCCTCGCGGCCGTCATGCAGGGGGTGCACAGCAACTACGACATCGACCTGTTCCGCCGGCTCATAGAGGCCGCGGCCCGGGTCACCGGCTGTCCCGACACCGGCAGCAAGTCCCTTCGGGTCATCGCCGATCACATCCGCTCCAGCGCTTTCCTCGTGGCCGACGGGGTGCTGCCCTCCAATGAGGGTCGGGGCTACGTGCTGCGGCGGATCATGCGCCGCGCCATTCGCCACGGCTACATGCTCGGACAGGCCGAGCCGTTCTTCCATCGCCTGGTGGAGCCCCTGGTCGCCGAGATGGGTGAGGCCTACCCCGAGTTGGCGGCCGCCCGAGACCACGTCGAGCGCGTGCTGCGCCAGGAGGAGCTCCGATTTGCCGAGACCATTGAGCAGGGGATGAAGATGCTCGAGGAGGCCATCGGCGGCCTGCGCGGCAAGCGGATCCCCGGCGAGGTGGTCTTCAAGCTCTACGACACCTACGGGTTCCCGACGGATCTGACGGCGGACATCGCCCGCGAGCGGGCGATGCATCTGGATATGGCCGGCTTCGAGCGCGAGATGAATGCGCAACGCCAGCGCGCCCGGGCGGCCAGCCAATTCGGCGTCGGGCAGCAGGCGGAGATCAGCCTCGAGGGCGAGACCGAGTTCAGCGGATACGATCGACTGGAGGACCGTTCCACCGTGATCGCCCTGTACCGGGGCGGTGACACCGTCGACGCGCTCCATCCGGGCGAGGAGGGGATGGTCGTGCTGGACCGCACGCCCTTCTACGCCGAGTCCGGCGGGCAGGTCGGAGACACCGGCACCCTGCAGTGCGGGGGCGCGCTGTTCGAGGTGCGCAGCACGCGCAAGCAGGGCGGGAAGGTGTTCGCCCACTACGGGATCCTCACCGAGGGCATGCTGCAGGTCGGCGACACGGTCCAGGCCCAGGTCGACCGGCTGCTGCGCCAAGCCACCGCCTTGAATCATTCGGCCACCCACCTGCTGCACGCGGCGCTCAGGCGGGTGCTGGGCGACCATGTCAACCAGAAGGGGTCCCTGGTGGACCCCGACCGCCTGCGCTTCGACTTCTCCCACTACGAGGCGCTCAGCCGCTCGCAGCTGCGCGCGATCGAGCAGATGGTCAACGAGCAGATCCGGGCCAATCACGTGGTCGAGACCCGCATCATGGCCCTAGATGATGCCAAGGCCTCGGGGGCCATGGCGCTGTTCGGCGAGAAGTACGACGAATGCGTGCGGGTACTGCGCATGGGGAGCTTCTCCACCGAGCTGTGCGGGGGTACCCACGTCAAGGCGGTCGGCGACATCGGGCTGTTCAAGATCGTCTCTGAGCAGGGCGTGGCCGCCGGAGTGCGCCGCATCGAGGCGGTCACTGGGGCCCGGGCCGTGCAGTGGATGGAGGACGACGAGGATCGTCTGGCACGCGTGGCCGATCTGGTCAAGGCCGGGCGCGAAGACCTGGACGAGAAGGTGGCCCATCTCATCGAGCGCAGCCGCGCACTGGAGAAGGAGCTGGAGCGGCTCAAGGCCAAGCTCGCCAGCGCGGCCGGCAGCGATCTTGCGAGCACGGCGGTCGAGATCGGCGGGGCCAAGGTGCTGGCCGCCCAGCTCGACGGTGTCGATCCTAAATCGCTGCGTGACACCCTAGATCAGCTCAAGAATAAGCTCGGCAGCGCGGTGATCGTGCTCGCCACGGTGAGCGCCGGCAAGGTCAGCCTGGTCGCCGGGGTGACCAAGGATCTCACTGCCCGGGTCAAGGCGGGGGACCTCGTGAACCACGTTGCCTCCCAGGTGGGCGGACGCGGCGGGGGAAGGCCGGACATGGCCCAGGCCGGAGGCGATGACCCGGACGCTTTGCCACAGGCCCTCGGGGCGGTCCCGGACTGGGTCAGCGAGCGACTGCAGTCCTGAGCCCGCGCTTTATCGCCGGGCCGTTTTGGTGTTTAATCAGCCGCCTTTTTCCGGGGCGGCCCCCCAGATGGCGCCCATTTCTCAGCGGATTGGCGGGAAGACATGGCGCTCATCGTCCAGAAATACGGCGGCACCTCGGTCGGCTCGATCGAGCGAATCCAGAACGTGGCCCGCAAGGTCCGCGACTGGAGGGATCGCGGTCACGACCTGGTCGTGGTCGTCTCCGCCATGTCCGGCGAGACCAATCGCCTCATCGCCTCGGCCCGCGGCATAAGCGACAATCCGAGTCCCCGCGAGATGGACGTGCTGGTGTCCACCGGCGAGCAGGTGACCATCGCGCTGATGGCCATGGCCCTGCAGGAGCTGGGGCTCGACGCCCGATCCTACACCGGTGCCCAGGTGCATATCCTGACCGACAGCGCCCACTCCAAAGCGCGGATCATGGACATCGACAATGCCCGCGTGTGCGCCGACATCAAAGCCGGGCGGGTGGTCGTGGTCGCCGGCTTTCAGGGCGTCGACCAGCACGGCAACATCACCACGCTGGGACGTGGCGGCTCCGATACCACGGCCGTGGCCATGGCCGCGGCGCTCAAGGCCGACGAGTGCCAGATCTACACCGACGTTGACGGGGTCTACACCACCGACCCGCGCGTCGAGCCCAAGGCGCGCAAGCTAGAGCGCATCACCTTCGAGGAGATGCTGGAGATGGCGAGCCTGGGCTCCAAAGTGCTGCAGCTCCGCTCGGTGGAGTTCGCCGGCAAGTACAAGGTTCCCCTGCGCGTGCTTTCCAGCTTCGAGGAAGGCGAGGGCACCCTCATCACTCTGGAGGAGGAAGGCGTGGAAGAGGCGAAGATTTCCGGCATCGCATTCAACCGCGACGAGGCCAAGCTGACCATCCGCGGCGTGCCGGACCAGCCCGGCGTCGCCTACAAGATCCTCGGGCCCATCGGGGAGTCGAACGTCGAAGTGGACATGATCGTCCAGAACATCGCCGAGGACGACACCACCGACTTCACCTTTACTGTCAATCGCACCGACTTCAAGAAGGCCCTCAAGATTCTGGAGCATACCGCGAGCGAGCTGGGCGCCCGGAAGGTGGTGGCGGACGACGGCATCGTCAAGATCTCGATCGTCGGAGTCGGCATGCGCTCCCACGCCGGCATCGCCGCCCAGATGTTCCAGGCACTGGCCCAGGAACGAATCAACATTCAAATGATCTCAACTTCTGAGATCAAGATCTCGGTGGTGGTGGACGAGAAGTATCTCGAGCTGGCGGTGCGGACCCTGCACAAGGCCTTCGGCTTGGATACGGGGCCGACCCGCGAGTCGGAGCTTCCCCGCCCTTAAATGGGGCAGAGCGCCCCCAACCAGGGCAACCCCAAGGGAAATTCTTTCACGGCGCTGCAACAATATTGGTAAAATCCCTAGTACCGACGTTCTGGGATCTGTTCGACGAGGCGGCGGGCTTGGTTGGCTGCGACCCTTGATGGACCGGCGTGCGCCATGGATGGACGTACGCTCCCAAAGACGGTCGTGTTTCAGGAACCCTTGTTCAGGGAGGCAGGACAACTATGCTGATCTTGACTCGGCGGGTTGGCGAAACCCTCATGATTGGAGACGAGGTGACCGTGACGGTCCTGGGTGTCAAAGGCAACCAGGTTCGGCTCGGGGTGAATGCGCCGCGGGATGTGGCGGTGCATCGGGAGGAGATCTACGAGCGTATTAAACGCGAGCAGGCCGCCGGGGAGACCCCACCGACCTGACCCTCTCTGCCGGCCGTCTCGCCTAAGGGATGGGGGTGGGGCGGTACGGCTTCTCAAGGATCGGATACCCTGTGATAAGTCTTCTTTACGGTAACGATCGCGGGCCGAGTCTGTCGCGACCGGGCCGCCGACCCAGGGATGGGCGTCTGGAAATTGGCCTGCCCTCCCATCATGTATATAATGCCGGCCTTCAGGCGTCCTAGCCGCCTTCGTCAGCCAGGACGCGATTGCCGGGAGCGAGCGCGAACGACCGCAGGTCGGCCCGAAGGGCGCAGTCCAGGGATGTACGGAGTAACGCGCACCCCTGCAGCAGGGGGGCGCCGGGTGGCCCGGTAGGCTACCCAGACAACCAGTTTCGGAGAGATGGCCGAGCGGCTGACGCGATCGCCGGGAGCGAGCGCGAACGACCGCAGGTCGGCCCGAAGGGCGAAGTACAGGGATGTACGGAGTAACGCGCACCCCTGCAGCGGGGGGGCGCCGGGTGGCCCGGTAGGCTACCCAGACAACCAGTTTCGGAGAGATGGCCGAGCGGCTGAAGGCGCACCCCTGCTAAGGGTGTATGGGGGAAACTCCATCGAGGGTTCGAATCCCTCTCTCTCCGCCATATAGAATGACTAAGCCCCTGAAATATGGGGCTTTTTTATTGCACAGTCGCCGCTCAGTCCCCCAATCAGCCCCCTTTCTGTGTCGTCGAGGGGTGGTTTCTGCCCACAAGGCGCGTTTGAACGTACGCTGCGCTGCGGCGAGCAGTGGGCTTGTAGGGCTGCGCCTACAAGCTCATCAGAACTCGCCGGTTGCCGGCTGCTCGCCATGCGGGCAGGATCATTTCGGGCCACGCGTCAGGTAGGCACTGTCCGAATGGAAGCCCCGGCCCTGCGTCGCCCCTTCGGGGGCGTCGCCTCTTATCCGCCTCGCCTTGCGCTCTTGTCCGATACCGCCCCGCGAAACCCGTGGCGACCCCTAGGTGCTCCTCATCGCCAACCCGCAAGCGAATGCGGATGGCTATGCTTGGTTGAGCCGGGGGGCCGACGCCGGACGTCAGCGACAGCAATAGGAGGGCGCAACGATGAAGCCCGAGGTTCTGGCCATCGCCCTTGCCTGTGGGGCAACACAAGCTCTCGGCGCGCAGTTGGAATTCCTGGGAGAGCCCGTCACCAAGATCGAGATTGCCAACGGAGTGGCCGCGTCATCGCCGATTCCACCCTCGGAGGGAAAGAAGCGCCGAGCGGTGATCACTCGGGAAGGGGATCAGTATTTCTGGGCGAGCAGGGGAGGGATTCCAATGACCAGGGTGGAATCTGGGGGTTACGTTACCTACGTGGCTGTGACGGGAGAGGGGTACGTCCGCACGCTATTGCCTGCTGGTCTCGACGCGCTCTACCAGCTACCGCCCGAGGCACGTGAGAAGGAATTCGCCTACACGGAGCACTTGGTCGATCAACTCGGATCAACAACGTACTTCGGCAGATAGCCGACCGCTCCTAGACGCTGCGCCTTCCGGTTGCACCTGCTGTCCGCGCTGTCTGCCAGCTGAGTCGCTTAGTCACCCAGCCGCTTGACCAACTCTCGGCCTTCGTTCCGGGGATTGTTGACCGCCTTCGATACCGGGTAAGCCTCCAGATCCTCGCTCGGCGCCGGTCTCAGCAGCGCCAGCAGCTCATCTCGGTCCTTGGCCGCAGGGTCCAGCCACCTCTCGAACTGCTCCGGCGCGAGGATCGCCGGCATCCGGTCATGGATCGGCCGCATCAGATCGTTTGCGTCGGTCACGATGATCGCGCAGGAGTCGATGACCCCCCCGGTCTCCAGGCTCTTCCAATGCTCCCAGAGGCCCGCAAACACCATCGGCTGTTTGTCGGTCCGGTGGATGAAATAGGGCTGCTGACCGTTCCCGGCTTTCCACTCGTAGAACCCGTCGGCGGGGATCAGGCAGCGCCGGTGGCGGAAGGCGTCCCGGTAGGCGGGCTTCTCGTGGACGGTCTCGGCCCTGGCGTTGATCATCGAGTATCGGGAGTCCGGCCCTTTGGACCAGTGCGGCGCCAAGCCCCAGCGCAAGATGGAGAGGTCCGGCTTCCCGTTCGGGGCGATCAGGCAGGCCCAGCAGGTCTGCGTAGGCGCGACGTTGTAGCGAGCCGCCAGGCCCCCTCGATTCCGCTCCTCAAGGCCGAAGAGTTGGGCGTACCGATCGGACGTGGATGACTGAACAAAGCGACCGCACATGCCGGACAAGTGTAGACCGGCGATCTACCGAGACGGGCCCCGACCCAACGGCGACCCTCTCCTTCCAGGAATATAAGTCGCCGCTAAAAGACCGAGTTCGACCCCGAGGAGACATAGCCGGAACGGTTGACGAGGTCCTCGACCGGCCTAGAATGGGGAGAATGCTAGGATCCGGTGCCGCTCCGGGCTCAGGGGCCCGTGGGGCGCGCCGCGGAGCCGATACTGGGACGGAAGCGGGCGCGATGCCGGGCGCCAGGGTTATGTGAAACCGCCCCGGCTGGGCGGCGTCGGTGCGCGAGGCGCCCTTGTGCTTGTGACGCTTTAGCCCGTGACGGACGGCTGACTTGCGCCGCTTCGAGCGACCTTTGCGAGAGCGCGGACATTCTGATCCCGTTCAAGGTCTCCAAGTCGAAGGATAGCAAGCCGCCGAAAGAGCCGAACCACATCTTCAGCGATCCCGACAAGTCGCAGTATGAAATCGAGTTTCCCATCGTGGAGGGCTATTACAGCCCTCAAGTCTATGAGCTGGAGATTGCCTGGAAACAGGTTTCTCAGGTGACCATCGATCCCAAGCAGATCCCGAATTCTGTGGAGCTGAATTCGATGACAGCCCCGGAGGGATCGCTCGCGGTCTATGGCCCCGGTGAGCGGCCGGTACTGACCCTGGCAGATTGGCGTAAGCAGTTTCGCCTCCAGCAGGTGGCGTTCCGACTGGCCCGCGAGGTCTGCCGGCGTTGGCAGAGCGAGCAGAACGGCGGCGGGGAGTCGGATGTGACCACCTCCACCTCCTCACTGTTTCCAAAGGTCGCCTTTGCTGCAAAGCGCTTCCTGCAGGAGAAGGTGAACTGTATCGGCAATGCCGAGCCGTGTGATGTCCTGCTCGCCGGCAAGTACCATCAGCAGGCGGTCGATATTCTCTTCGAGGCGATACGAAAGGGCAGTGTCACCCGAACGCGCGAGCTGCCAAGGATCGCTAAGGGTGCCGCGGGGAGAGGAAGCACTCGCTTCGTCGACTACCATACGACCAAGGAGGTCTACCCGGTCAATCGCTGCCACCTGAACGCGATGGTCGCCGATACCCTCCTATGGGAGCAGAGCGCGGGCTATGCCTTGGATACGCATCCCGGCGTGGTGCGATGGGTCAAGAACGAGCATCTCGGTTTTTTCATGCCCTATCGAAAGAATGGCGTCCCTGCGCGCTATATTCCCGATTTCATCGCCATTCTGGATATCGGCCTGACCCTGGTGATCGAGACCAAGGGCCAGTATGGCGACGACGCGGATCTGAAGGCCAAGGCGGCCGAGCGCTGGGTCAACGCCGTCAACGAGGAAGGCAACTGGGGGCTGTGGCGTTACGTGGTGGTTAGAGATCCTACGATGTTGCCGAGGCTGCTGGACGAAAATGCGCTGGCGAAGTGGGATCAGCAGGTCGGAGTTGGCCGTTAGCGGTTCCCCATGGTGCGGCGGGGAGCTACGCGCGGTCAGCGGGTCGCGTCGACAAGAACGGAGCTCGAGGATCGGGAAACTTGCCTGTGATGGAGTACCGCAAACCCTGGAAAAGCTACGAGAAGCAACTCGATCTGCTGATCTCCCGTGGCTTGGCGGTAACGGATCGCCCCAAGGCCCTGGAGTATTTGCAGCGTATTGGTTACTACCGCCTGAGCGGCTACTGGTTTCCCTTCCGGGAACGGTCGGGGCCGCTGATCCTGCTTGACGAACACGGCCGGAAGCCGGCCAAGAAGCAACGGAAAGATACGAGAATCGCCCTGGATGATTTCCGGCCGGGCGCGACCTTCGAGAACGCGGTCAAGCTCTACGTGTTCGACAAGAAGCTGCGGCTGCTGGCGACGGACGCGCTGGAACGTATCGAGATCGCGCTGAGGGTGGATATTTCCCATACCCTGGGCAAACTCGATCCCTTTGCCTACCTTCGCCCGGATCTGTTTCACCGGGAGTTCGGCCAGGAGCTGAATAATGACAAGGGGGTGACGGGGCATCACGAATGGCTGGGCAAGCATGCCCGTTTGATCGGTGACTCGAAGGAAGAATTTGTCCGCCACAACAAGTCCAAGTACGGCTTGCCCCTAGCGATCTGGGTGGCCTGCGAGGTGTGGGATTTTGGCGCGATGTCCAGACTCTATGCAGGAATGCGCCAACAGGAGCAGGATGCGATCTCGGCCAAGTACGGCATCCGCAACGGCCGCGTCTTCGCCACCTGGCTGCGCAGCCTCAACTACCTGCGCAACGTTTGTGCCCACCATAGTCGCCTGTGGAACCGGAACATCGTCGATCAGCCCAAGTTGCCACCGGCGACCGAGGTGCCCTGGGTCGCGCCGTTTGAGGATAGTGGCCACCTCCGGGCGCGCTGTTTCCTGCTGCTTCGCATCGCACGCCATTTGCTGCAAGTGGTGAATCCGAATTCGAGCTGGCCCGAGCGCATGAAGGCGCACTTGCAGGGGTTCCCCGACTTGGACCACCTTGGGTTGAATCTGGGAGGGATGGGAGCGCCTGACGGTTGGGAAGCCGACTGGCGAGAGACGCCCGGACAATAAAAAACCCCTTAGCGATCTCCCCGCCGAAGCGGTTCAACCGAAAGGGGCCGTGTTGCAGTTGACAATAGGCCCAACGGGCCTGGAAAGCAAGCCTGAGATGGCCTTCCCAGGATTAATTCGGACCGCCGGGCCGGCTTTGGGCCCGCCCCTTCGGCCTTTCCTCCAAGCTTCGGGTGCCCACCTTGGAGTTCCCCTGGCACGGCTCACGCGTGCTTGTTGATCGGGATTACCTTGGCCTGTTCTTTACTGACGTAGTCCGCCCACTCCTGCATCATCTTCCGGCGCTTGGCGAACAGATCGCCGCGCCGGTAGGCGGCTTCCACCTTGTTCTGAATGACATGGGCCAATGCCATCTCCGCCACGTCTCGCGGGAAGCTGGAGACCTCCCCGGACCAGTCGCGGAAGCTCGACCTGAAGCCGTGGGGCACGTAGTCGCCCCGGTTCCCATCGACCCCGTACCCCATGCCGCGCATCAGTTGCAGCAGGGCCATGTTCGACAAGGACCGGCCGTGCCTGGCGCCGGGGAAGAGGTAAGAGTTGCCCTCGATGCGGGGCAGGGCTCCCAGGACGGCCATAGCAGCATCCGAGAGCGGCACCCGATGTTCCCGGCGGGCTTTCATGCGTGCGGCCGGGACGGTCCAGATAGCGGACTCCAGGTCGATCTCCGACCAATGGGCCCCCAGTACCTCGCCGGTGCGCGTAGCAGTCAGGACGAGGAACCGCAGCGCGAGCGCCGAGATGCTGCTGTTGCCCCACAGCTCGCCCATGAAGGCGGGGACCTCGGAATGGGGCATGGCGGGGTGGTGCGAGGACTTCTTCACCCGCGAGGGCTTGGGTAGCAGTTTGTCCAAGTGACCGCGCCAGCGGGCGGGGTTCAGGGGATCGCGGTACTTGTGGGCGGCCGCGTAGTCCAGGACGTTCTCGATGCGCCCCTGGACCCGCTTGGCCGTCTCGGTCTTGGTGGTCCAGATCGGCGATAGGATCTTGAGAATGTCCTCGGTCGCAATCGTGTCGACGCGCTTCGAGCCGATGACGGGACGGGCGTACGTCTTGAGGGTGCTTACCCACTGCCGGGCGTGCTTGGCGTTCTTCCAGCCGCGCCGATGCGCACGGATATGATGGGCCGCGCAGGTCGTGAAGGTCGGGATCTGCTCGGGCTCCGTTTGGCGGGCCTCGATGGGGTCGATGCCATCAGATGCCAGCCGTCGGCACTCTTCGGCCTTCACCCGGGCTCTCCCAAGCCCTACGGACGGGAGGCTGCCCAGGCCCATCTCCCGCCGTTTGCCGTCGATGGTGTAGCGCAGCACCCACTTCCGCGCCCCGGCGGGCGAGACCACCAGCCGCAGCCCGCCCCCGTCTTCGTGCTTGCCCGGGCGCGCGGTCTCGACCTTCCGCGGGCTGAGCTTGTGAATGGCCATGTCGCAATCCTCCGTTGCCTCTGGACCGAGGAGCAGTCCCCCAAACGGTCCCCCAATCTGCTTGGATTATAGCGGACTGTCTCGGACATGGGAAGATCATAACGTGCTGAAAAAAAAGTGAGAAAAAGACAGCATCGAACTAAATTGAACGCTAGATCGGCGGACTCGCGCTCCGCCAGAAACAACAAGGGCCCCGTGTGGGCCCTTTTTGTTTCTTGAGGTGTGGATCGAGCTCGATGAGAGCCCTTGTTCGACAAAACGGCAGGACAGCCGTTTTGGACACTGCGTAGCGGCGCCCGAAGGGCGAGGGCCACGAAGGCCCGAGGCTATCCCGCTCTCGTCTTGGCGGGAAAGGGTGTCGTAACCATCCCTGGCGCAGACCAGGAGCCGGGACAAAGCCCCAGCCTCGCCATCCATGGCGAGGCGTTCGCCGGGCTTCCTCGGTCCGCTGGACCGAGGGTCTCGGCTTGCCCTCCGCGAGGAGACAGAAAGGCTGCAGGCGCGTCGGGCTAGGCGCTCAGAGAGCGTATCTCGCCGTCCGCCATCCGCAGCTTGGCGGAGAGATCCTGGGCGATCGAGGAGAGAATCCGAACACGCAACCCGGGGTCTAGTGCGCTGTCGCTGCCGCCGTCGAAAACCTCCGGCGTCAGGACGCCGGACTTCACCGTCGTCTCGGCGATCACGTCGGCGGATCGGGGCCGCTTCTCCAGCAGCCCCTGCTCCCCGAAGGAGCCGAGCCCCCCGCAGCGATCTTGGCGATGCAATGGCGCTGATCGTTCCCGACGCTCAGATAGATCCCCACCTCACCGGCCAGCAGGAAGTACAGGCTGTTGTCTTCGTCGCCCTCGCGGCAGACGAATGCGCCGGCATCGAAGCGTTTGACAATGAGCCGTGTCTCGAGCTCTGCGATTTCGGCGGGGCTGAGATTCTGGCACAGCGGTTGGTCGGCGAGGGGTCGTTCGGCGCCGACGACCGTGGATATGCCTTCCGCGGTGAGCAGGGCCTCCTCGCACCAGGTCAGGGCGTCGTCGCGCACCTCGAAGCGCAGCAGGGGCTCGTCTTCGGCGGGCCGTGCATGCTGCTTGATGTAGCGGACCAGCCCGTATTTGTCGGCGGTCCCGGTCAGGAGCAGGGTCTTGCCTTGCTCGCGCAGTGAGCGTTGGAGCCAAACCAGCAACTGAGCCGCGGCCGTGTCGCTGCTGGCGACGCGCTGCAGGTCGACGATCAAGTATTGTGCGCCGGCCGACTCCCGCCCGATCTGGGAGGCGACTATCTCGGCGGTAGCGAACATCAGCTCGCCGGTCAGCTCGAAGACGCGGATCTCCCCGCCGCGCCGGCCGAGCAGCGCCGTGGCCTGAGGGTCGCGCTTGCGCTTGGAGCGCACATGCACCGCATCGTAGCTCGAGCGTATTACGTTGCCGGAGCTGAATCGCTCCTGATAGAAGCTGTGTAGCCTGAGATCGGTCGAGACCGAGCGGCAGACCGCAATCCCCCGGACGGTGTTGCCGCGCGCATCCAGACGCGGGGAGTACACCGCCAGGCCGAGCTTGCCCGGCAGCACGGCGATCAGTCCGCCGCCCACGCCGCTCTTGGCCGGCATGCCGATCTCGTAGAGCCATTCGCCCGAGGCATCGTACATGCCGCAGGTGGCCATCACGCTGAGCACCCGCGGCACCAGCTCGGCGGGCAGGGCGCGTACGCCGGTAACGGGGTTCACCCCGAGATTTCCCAGGGTGGCCCCCATCATCGCCAGATCCCGACAGTTCACCTCCACGGAGCACTGGCGGAAATAGGTGTCGAGCGTGTCTTCGGGGTCGCCCTCGATGATGCCGGCATTGAGGAGCAGGTGAGCGATCGCCCGATTGCGATGTCCGGTGCTCTTCTCCGAACGGTACACCGCATCGTTGATGATGAGCGGGGAGCCGGTGTACCGGCCGTAGACGTCGAGTATCCGCGCCATCTTCTGTTGCGATCCGTCGCCGTGCACCAGCCCGGCGGTCGCGATGGCCCCCGCGTTGATGAGGGGGTTGCGGGGCCGCCCAGTGCCCGGTTCCAGGCTGATCTGGTTGAAGGCCTCGCCCGAGGGCTCGACGTTGACCTTGGCGCGCACCGCCTCCACGCCGAGGTCCTGGAGGGCGAGCCCGTAGGTGAAAGGCTTGGAGATCGACTGGACAGTGAAGGGGGTGCGGGATTCACCCACCTGGTAGACGTGGCCGTCGACCGTGACCAGCGCGATGGCGAAATCCTCGGGCTCGGCCTTGGCGAGCTCCGGGATGTAGTTAGCCACCGCGCCGTCGCGCAGTTCCGCATACTTCTGGTGCAACGAGTCGAGGTAGTTCTGCAGAAACGGTGCGTAGTCCGCCATTGACCAGTCCTCTCGGATGCAACTTGTTGTTTCTTAAAGCCCTATCTCACCGTGATGCCAAGGCCCAAACGGCATCAGCAGCCCGGCTGCAAGGGCTGTGCCGCGCGGTTTCCGAACGCCGGTCCAAGCCATCGTCGGCGCTCGGGCGTGAATTGACAATCCCCTGCCAAGCACACACAATGAGCCGCTTAAAAGCGCCCGTAGCTCAGTTGGATAGAGTACCTGGCTACGAACCAGGTGGTCGGGAGTTCGAATCTCTCCGGGCGCGCCAAAGTGCCCAGTAAAAACAAGCGGTTAGGCGCTAAGCCAGCCGCTGTTTTTCTGCCTGCTCGGACGACTGTGCTAGATTTGTGCTAACCAGCCGTGGCCGCGTCAGGCCTTCCGCATAGTGAGCGAGGTGCTCGGCGGACAGATGGGCGTAACGGCGGACCATCGCGTAGTCCGACCAGCCGCCCAGCTCCTGCAGCACGTGCAAGGGCGTTCCCTGCTGAACATGCCAGCTCGCCCAGGTGTGGCGCAGGTCATGCCACCGGAAATCCTCGATCCCCGCCCTTCCTAGCGCCTTTCTCCAGGCGTGGTTGTTTGCCTTGGTAACGGGGTGTCCCTGGTAGGTGAACACCTTGCTGGGGTGCTTCTCTTCCTGGCGTCGCAGAACGAGTACCGCTTCGGCGTTCAGCGGTACCGGGATCGCCTTGCGAGACTTGGCCTGATCGGCGTGGATCCAGGCGCAGCGGCGATCCAGATCGACCTGTGACCACTCCAGCTTCACGACATTGGCCTCCCTCAGTCCCGTCGCCAGCGTGAACCGCGCCATCTCAGCCAAGTGAAGCGGTAGCTCGGACAGCAGTCGCTCCGCCTCGTCCCGACTCAGCCAACGGACGCGCTGCTCTGCATCGGTCGCTCCTGCCGATGAGAGCTGGATTAAAGCCCACGGGAAAGAGATACTCTCCAGTGGGCCGTGCACCGCACGGTTCGGGGGCGCGGCATCCGGTGGACTGTGGCGGTCAAGGCCGGTGCCGCGCCTTTCTCAACGGCCCTGACGATTTAGCCGACTTGTGCTCCGCTTGTCACCCCCGCGACTCGCTGGTCACCCTCCAACACCCTCCTGGCCTGCCTCAATTTCAGCGATAGCTATTCGCGACCCTCATTGGCGGTTCTTCGCGGTATTCACCGACTAGGCGCAGGTTTCGGAAACCAGCCACACGAGGCCTCACGCGCCGCCTGGGCTCGTCTGATCAAGCAAGTGTACGAGGCTGATCCCCTGGTTTGCCCCCACTGCGGCGGGGAGATGCGTTTTCTCTCGGTGATCGAGGAGCCCCTGGTGATCGAGCGCATCCCGCGCCACCTGGGGCTCTGGGACCCTCGCCCGCCCAGCCAGGTCCCGCCCGAAGACGGTGACTGGCCGGTCAACGGCCAGATTCCGCTGACCTACGAGCCTTTGCCCGCCATCGCCTGATCGATCCCAAGCCTTGACGTAGGCTGCTCTGGGGCTAAACTCGGGCGAACGTCTAAGGAAATCGCGCACAGAAGCGTCGGGCGGGGCCAGGCCCGGCACGCGACGGCATCACCCGGGGGGATTCAGCATGGTTTGGTGCGGCAAAGGTCAGGGTGGACAGGCGCGTGGCGCAGTTTTGGGGCCGGTTGGCTCCGCTCCGCCTGCGGCGGCTGAAAGCAAATTCCTATCCTTCGGCAGCGTATATCATGAGTCAATCCAGGTTTCGGTTCGTCCGTCTCGACCCTTCGCACGCCCGTCCCTGCTTCAGGCTTCGCTTCGAGGTCTACTGCCGGCAAGCTGCCCTTATTCCGGAGGCCCATTGCCCGGATGGAATCGAGCGCGACGTCCACGATGACAACGCCATCCACCTAGGGGCTTACGATTCCTTGGAGCGGCTTGTCGGCACCGTGCGTATCATGCGCGCGTCCGCGGGACCCTTGCCGATCTTCAGTCACTGCAAGGCCTCTGCCATACGATTACCCGGACAGTTCCATCATTCTGACGTCGCGGAGATATCCAGGCTTGCGGTCAGCAAGGCGCTTGGTCGAAGCGGCAGCCGAGCGGGGGCTGGACACTCGTGTTACGACCACCGCGATGATCACTCCTCGCAGCGGAACTCGTATGACAGATGCCGGGTGGCAAACGAGAGGTATCAGGTCGTGGCAGGACTGGTACGCATAGGCTATCAGGTATCGAAGCGCGAAGGGATTCGTTGTTGGATCGCGGCGATGGAGCCTTCCCTGCAGCGACGACTCAAACAGATCGCCTTCCACTTCGAGAAAGTCGGCGCTGCCTTCGATTACTACGGCACCGTATGGCCATACGCGCTGAGCGTCGAGGCGTTCGAGCGCACGGCGCAGCTCGAGCACCCTGAGATGCTCAGGGAGTATGTGCGGGGGCTGCCGAGGAATCTGCGCTCGTCGATCGACCCTCCCCCGCTTCTGCGCTGACGAGACCGGCCCGGCCGACTGGCGTTTCAGGGCAGCACGCCAGATTGGCGGACCCGGCCAACGACCCATGGTCGCCTAAAGGCCGACGGTCGATGGGTCTCCGGTCATGGCGCTAAGATCGAGATGGGCGGTACACTCCGGCCACAGCTCCGGCTCCAGGCCCTGAAGCAGGTATATCAGCACCAGCGGAGCCCGCTTCGCAATGTCAATCTCTCCGCGCTCGATCGAAAGCATATACGGTCTGACAGGCCCATGGTAGTCCACCTCGGGCCCGATGGGCTGGAAACGGATCTGCATCCGCTTGAGCAGGACATAGAGACCGCGCTCCATTGCCACGATCAACGTCGACAAACCATTCCGTTTCGCTTCCTGGTAAACGCTCTTATACAGCCCGGAGACGATCTCCGGCCAATACGCGCCCATATGGATCGACTCTTCGAGTGATGCTGGGAGTGATGCTGGCGGGATCGCCCCGGCGCCTCTGTCGGGGCGAGGCGGGCCGCCGTATCGAGTGTCAGCGGCACGGTGCCGGAACAGCTTTGATACCGCAACGCGCGAGACTTCTCCGCAACGGCGCAGTTCCGGATTATCGATATCTCTCAGCCGCTTGTACTCGCGATCCAGCGTGCAATGGCTCATCATCGGGAATCCCTTCTCCGAGAAATGTACCAAGCGCGCGGTGCCCGCGTAGAGCTGCGTGGCCCTGTGCCGGCCGACAAAATGGGCCGATTGCCGATCGAAATTGTCGCATTCTCGGCCTTCGGGGTAGTCGCATTCGTTCAGGAACCCCCGTTCGATGCAGTACACCTGATAGCGCAACTGGTAACTCTCGTCCAAGAGTTCCATTCGACCGTCGGCGCTCAGAAATTCGAAGTAGGCCGTTCGGACCGTCCGATCCGGCCGCTCGACCGACACCTCGGTGCTCTGTGAAGTCATAAGCGGAATATCACCACAGGGCGCCCGTTGATTCCAGCCGAAATAGGGGCCGCAACGCCGACCGCCGTCACGACCCTTGTTATCTAGATACGCTTAGCCGATGTGCAGGTCGGCGTCAAGTCCAGCGATCCTGCCACGGCGACCTTTGGCGACCTTTCCCCGGCGTCAAACGCCGTGCACGCACGGCTGAGATTGCGGACATGCCCCGAGCGATGTCCATTAATTTTACAGTCGCGTCAGCTGCATCGCCGTGCGTCTCGAGTCCCGGCGCACCCAGGAATTTCATTGCTTAGTCAACGCCTTGGATGCACTTCACGCCGTTTGCGCACCAGCGCCGAGGTGCAACGTGCGAGAGCCGGCTGCCGTCAGTTTTTTTTACAAGCCCGCAAGGCCGCCTCGGCGTAGCAACGCTAACCAACTGTTTTATAAAGGATAACTCGTTCTGGCATGCAACATGCATCCGCAATAGGTCAAGTAGCGGTGGCGCCTCGGCGGCATCCGCTAAGCGGTCGCAGCATTCAGTCAGAGGAGAACATGGCAATGAGCGTAACCGGTGGGGCGATTCTTCGGGAGAAGGAAAAGATGTACGCAAGAAGATATACGCGATCGTTGCTGTCCGCGTTGTTCGTACTCTCCATTGGCTACGTTACTCAGGCCAATGCCAGTCCTGTATTCAACATCGATAACAACGGCGGTTTTGTCCTAGGGTCAGAAAACCCGGCCATCATCGACTTTACCGGACCGACGACATCACCACCTTCCCCTACCAATACCTACACGACAATCAGTTGGGTAAGTGGTCAATCGACACAGAGCATGCTGAGTGTCGCTACGGTGGGTGACACCACGGCCGATGCCGGGGGTGGACCGGTCATCATCTCCACGCTTACCCATAACAATGCCGTTATACCTGCCGGTACTACGTGGACAATCACGGCGCGGTCGAATTTTCAGCTGCGGGACCCAACTGACACCTCGGTACTCGTCGATCTTCCCAATAGCGACGAGATGATCGCGTTTCTCGAGACAACTAATTCCCTCCCTTGTAATGCCGCTACCCTCCATGGCACTGCTTCGAATAATCTGGTCGGGACAACGTGTGACGATATGTACGATGTCTTGCTCGCCGACTTCGCCGGTGATAACCAAATTTTTGGATACAACGGCCAAAATTATCTACTGACATTTGGTCTTCTTCCAGGCATAGGTACCGCCTTCGAGTTCATTACCGGTAGCGACGGCCTCGACTATATTCGGGTATATGCGGGGGAAAACGGTCAGTCCGTATTCAATGTTACCGCGGAGATAACACGAGTCGTCCCCGAGCCGAGCTCCTTGGCCCTAATGGGAATTGGACTAACCGGATTTGGGTTTAGTGCTGTACGCGCACGCAAGCGCAAGCAAAATCGTTAACTCCCGTTTTAAGCGGTACGGCAGCAACGCAAAGGGCGGCCGATTGGCCGCCCTTTGCTTGTGAGCTTGTGTGATAATTGCTCGACTAAACAAGTAAGTAGTGTCCGCGCGGAAACCCCGTAATCCTGAAGCAATCCCATCGGAGCGCAATGGGTATAGAGCTGCATCTCCGCGCGACAGAGCAGAAGAAGGGGTATTGAGGAGGGATGCGGCGGCGCAGTCACTGTATATATATCCAGTCTTCCGTAACGCCCGCCAAACGCTCCCCTTGGCCATCGATCTGACAGGCGCGTTCTGGGGCTCAGGCGGCGAGCGAACGCGCTCGCTGCTGCTTGCGCCGCTCGCGCTCCAAGACCATGGCACCGAGCTTGTGCAGGTTGAACCCGACCACACCCCAGGCGATGTAGCGGTCGAATCCTTCAATGCCACGGTCGCGGCAGCGATCCAGGCCGTGCACTTGCAAGGCGTGAATCGCCGACTCGACCGCCGGATGCTGTTGGCGGGCGTTGACGAACGCTTCACTGGACTCGCGCTCCTGGTCGGCCTGACTCAGCCGCCCCTTTTTCGGCAGGGTGACGTGATCGAGCAGCTTATCGAGCCGGTCGCGGTTGTCGGGGCTGTAGAAACCTTTGTCGAAGCTGAGGGTGCGCAGGTTCGCAAACAGGACCCGGGTCTGCTCGGTGAGCTCGACGGTGATCTTCTCATCGGTCAGCCCATGCATGACCTGATAGTTGAGGATACACCCGAACTGATCTTCCACAATGGCGGTGCGCACACCCAGCTCCACCGGCACACCGGCTTTGCCCTTGACGATCCATTCGGTGTGCGGCTCGAACAATGAGAAGACCTTCTCGTGGTGGGGGACGGTCTCACCGCGGATCACGCGCGCACGGATCTGCTCGACCTGGCGCTTGGCATGCTCGACGAAGAACTCGATCTGGTGCGCCGCGATCAGATCGTACGCCCCGATGGCCTCCAGCGAGGCCTCAGCCAGGCCGATATGCTGCTCGGCCAAGGTGAGCAGGCTCAGATAGGCCTCGCTAATCGCTTGCTCCTTGGCCTGCTTCTTGGCCCCATCGCTCGAGCTCGATCGCTTGAGCTTGATCGCATGATGGTAGAGGCGTCTGAACTTGAGGAAGTTGGCGTGGTGCTCGCGCCAGCCCGTGAGCGCCGGATGCTCAGCGGCGGCGCGCCCGCCGATGTACAGGATCTTGCGGATCGCATCGACCAGCAGGTTGGCATCGGTCGGATAGTGCACGTCGGTCTTGACCACCGCCGAGTCGCAACGTCCATGCAAGAGCGTCTCTTCGCCGACACCCAGCTGCTCGTGGGCGGCACCGACGATCACCCAGTTGATCATTTGCAGCGTATCGGGCTGGAGCCGCGAGAGGTTCTCCCCGAGGGTGCGCACCCGGTAGCGCTGGTCGCTATCGAAAGGCCCGTGGCCCAGCATCTGGCGCAGTGTATCGTGATGATTGGCCAACTCGCTCAGGCGATCATAGTCGCAGTGCAGACCCAGACGAAACGCCCCGAGCACGAACACCTGCCACAGGTCCATGCCCGGTGCCCCGTTATCCAGTGCTGCGGTCTGGGCGAAGTCGCGGGCGATCAGCCACAGGATGGCTTCGCGACGCTCCTCATCTTGCTGCACATGCTTGAGCCCCGCGAGAATCTTTGGAATATCGTCGCGCGAGTCCCACTCGATCTCGATGTCTTCGAAGGGGGTCTGGCCCAGCACCAGCTGTGGGCATTGTGTGTGGCGCATAGAGCGAGTTCCTGCAATTATTCGGGAATCGGCTCTCGGGAACAAACGCTACGATACAATAAAATACCAGCATAATCAATACGTTAAGATACATCCCCCGTGAGACCTTTGATGGTCCATTTCAAAAACTCGATTCTACGTGTAGCGGCAAGTCCATGAAAACTCAGCTCAAAATGGATGCCGCTCAGACACTAAGTATGCCCCCGGCAAAGTCGGGGGCTTTAGATTTGTGAGCCGCTCAAAGCGGCAGTGACGCGGGCCCGCGTTGCGGCCCCTTGAGCCCCTTGAGGGGGGCTTGACTTGATCGGCCGCCTGTCCTGCGCCATCCTTGTCCATGTTTACGGTAAGAACAACCGAACCAGCCATGGTGAGGCGATGCTCGACTACCAGACGTTGACCCTGCGCAACCTGGGCTATGTGACGCCGCAGCTCCAGGAGAAGATCCGTTCGACGCATCTTCTCATTGCGGGGTGCGGAATCGGCAGCTCGTTCGCCGAAACGGCGGTCAGGCTCGGCTTCCAGCACTTGACATTGGTCGACGGCGACGTTGTGGACGGACACAACCTGAATCGCCAGGACTTCACGGCAGCGGATATCGGCCGGCCCAAGGTGCAGGCCCTTGCGGATCGTCTGCGCGCGATCAATCCGACCCTGTCCGTGCAGGCAATCCACGCGAATCTCGACGTGCACAACACCGGGGAGATCGTCGCCGATGCTGACCTCGTCTTCGACACCATCGATTTTCTCGATCTCTCAGCGATCGTTGGGCTCCACGATGCCTGTCAACGTCTGCGAAAGCCCGCCATCACGGCCATCGCCATCGGTTGGGGCGCCGGCTGTGTGTACTTTCCCGTCGGGAGCGAGTGGTCGTTTCGCCGGATCTTCGGCATCGGGGAGGACGAGACGGTCGAGAACAGCTCGTATATCGCCGCCTTCGCCCCGATGATGCAGAAGCTTCGCCAGCGACTGGACCCGCAAGTCGTTGAGGTCGTAACGAGGGCGCTTACGGTGATGGAGGACGGCGCGCCCTGTCCTGCCCCACAGGTGGCACCCGGGGCCTTCGCGGTCGGCGCGATGGCCGCTACGCTGGTCGTTCGCCTTCTCGCAGGTCAGCCGGTGACAGAGGCCCCCCAGATGCTGGTGGCCGACTTCCCGACGCTGTTGACGTCTTCGGGCATCGATCTGTCGGGGTAAGGTCTTCTGAGCGGAAGCGGGAGCCTTCTGCAGTAGAGAGGGCAGGTGCCTGTTACCGCCGGACCCCTCGCCTTGCCTCCACTACCGCTTCTGCTGAGTTGTGCTCCGCCTTGCACCGTCGGCCCTTCAGCCGCCGGAGCGAGAGCCCGCAGATCAGAGCGCGATCTTCCCGCACGACTTCGGTAGCTACGTCAGCTGAAGTGTTAACATTGTCACACTTTTGGCACGGGGGCAGGTCCGTGTCCAGCAGGCCTACAGCTCGAAAGCCGTCAGTCCACGTCCGCGTCGGAGAGGGCGCGCGGGATTCGGCAGTCCGATGCACCTTGGGGCGCCTGCCTGCGCATAGATAAGCAAATACACTCGATGTCCAGGTCCAACCCTTACGCGGGTGTTCAGCTCGGGGTTGACAGGCTGCCTGTGCTCCCGGAGGCGCTGGTACGCGTTGTCGACCTGCTCGGGCCCAACGCCGAGCCGCCAAGGGCCGAGTCCCTGTCTCGTTACCTGTTCGCTGATCCCGGCCTGGCGGCACGACTCGTCGCGCTTGCTTGCGCGAGTGGCTTTCGTCGGCTGAACGGGCGCGGCGCCCTCGGACGACTCGTTGATGCAGTGGGCCTAGACGCCGCGAACGGCGTCGTCCTCACCGCCACAACGGCATTACTGATGCGCGAGCGGCGGGCCTTCGAGGCACGCGTGCGGCGCGCAGCGACGGAGAGTTTGGGGGTGGCCGTGCTGGCACGCGCCGTCGCCACCGAGATCGGCTATCCCTGTCCAGACGAGGCCTATCTCGCCGGTCTGTTTCACAATCTGGGACAGCTCGTCCGGGCGAGCCAAGACCCGGAGCCCTCGGACCCGCTCGCTGGCGCTGGGCCGCAAGACGTGGTCGGCCACAGCCCAAGCGAGGGTGAGCTCGGCGCGGCTATCCTGGAGTCCTGGGGCCTCGAGTCGTTTGCGGCGGATGCAGTGAGGTTTCATCCCGAGCCCGCCGCACGATTACGCGATGCCCATCCGCTAGTGCAGATCGTGCATGTGGCTCAGCGTTGGATGTCGGCAGGCGAAGAGCAACCTGCGCGGGAAGAGGTCACAGCCCAGATCGACATGCTCGGGCTTGCCGGCGATTCAGTGCTTCTGCGGCGCCGTCGAATGGCCCGCAAGTGGGTCTCCGAGCTGCTGGCTGCCTCCAACACTGGGCCCTCGCAGCGTACTCACGAGGCGGAGGACCAAAGACGTCGCCTGCTCTCGAGCCTCGGAGATCATGCCCGCACCGAGGTCATACGCCGGCTCCTCGCCAAGGAGGAGGACGAAGACGGTATCCTGCGCTCGACGATCAAGGGCGTGCGAGCTCTGCTCGGGGTGGAGCGCGCGGCGCTGTTCCTGCTGGCGCCCGACACCAAGGAGCTGCAGGGGCGCGATCCCGAGGGGAGCCGGACTCTGCTCGAGGACATCCGTATACCGCTCCGGGCCGAGGGTAGTTGCATTTCGCGGGCGTTCCTCTCCCGTATGACGGTGGCCTGGACCCCCGGCGACTTCGGGGAAGGCTCGGTTCTGGATCATCAGGTTCTCGGGCGTCTGCGTGCTCAAGCCCTATTCTGCGTGCCTTTGTGCGTGCCGGGCCCGCAAGTCGGGGTGCTGGTCGCGGGAGTCAGCGCGGAGGCGCTTTCCGGCCTGCATGCCCACGGGGCCGCGTGGCTCGGTTTCGCGGCCGAGGCGGCTCGCGCCCTGGAGTCCCACCGGGCGCTAAGGGACCACGAGCACACGCTTGTGGCGGAGGCGCTGGTGCAAGTGCAGTCGAGGACCCGTCAGCTCGTACACGACGCCAGGACCCCGCTCGCGGTGCTGCGCAATTATCTTGCGGTGCTGCGCACCAAGCTATCGGCCTCCACGGCTGAGGACCTGAGGGTCCTAGAGGAAGAAGTGGGGCGCGTGGAGCAGCTCTTACAGGAGATCAGCTCGTCCGCGTCCCAAATCAACTCATCAGGCATTATTGATCTAAACTCACTCCTCAAAGAGATTGTACAACTGCTTGTTGACACCGGCTCTACCCCGAAGGGTATTCAGACGCATCTGAGACTGGACAAGACGTTGCCGCCGTTACGGACGAAACGCAACGCGGTCAAGCAGATCGTCCTCAACCTGGTGAAGAACGCAATCGAAGCAATCGGGGACAGTGGCCAGATCTGCGTCTCTACGCGTGACCGCGTATATCTTCAGGACCGCGACTATGTCGAGATCCAGATCTCTGACTCAGGCCCCGGAATCCCGGAGCCGGTTCTGGTGAAGCTATTCCAGCCAGTGGAGTCGACCAAGGGGTTGGGACACAGCGGGCTCGGACTGTCCATTGTGCGCAGGCTTGTCCGAGAACTCGGCGGCCGAGTTAGCTGCAGCCGCGGTGACTCGGGCGGCACGGTGTTTCGGATTCTCCTCCCGCGGGATCTGCACTAGGCCATGGCGACTGATTCAAACCGGGCAGAGCCGGGCGCCCCGGCAAAGGAGGCTGTGCGGATTCTGGCCGTGGACGATGATTCGCGGGCATTGGAGAGCGTACGCCAGCTACTGTCCGCCTACGGCTACCACGTGGAGGTGGCCGCCAGCGGCAGAACGGCCTTGCAGCAGATGGGAAAGGCGGCCTTCGAGGTCCTGTTATTGGACCTTCACCTCGACGACATGAGCGGTCACGAGGTTCTGGACTGGCTCCGGGAGACAGGCTTCGACACCGGAGTCATCGTCATATCGGGGGACAGCTCGATCGACGCCGCAATAGAGTCCCTGCGCAGAGGCGCGCAGGACTTCGTGCGCAAGCCCTATCCGCCGGAGGAGCTGCTCCGGCGTGTGGATGATCTGCTACGGAAACGCCAGCTCGAGCGTGACAACGTCTTGTTCCGGGAGCGGTTGCTCAAGTCCGAGGAACTGTACCGCTACATGGTGAACAGCTCCCCGGACATTGTCTACATGCTCGATGCGCAGGGCCGCTTTTCCTATGTGAATGAGCGGGCGGAGAACCTTTTGGGCTATCACCGGGGCGAGCTGCTGGGGCTGCACTACTCCATCATCGTTTGCGCGGATGACCTCAAGCTGGCTGAGCATATACTCAATGAGCGGCGCACCGGTGAGCGCGCCACGCGCAATGCCGAGATCCGGCTTTGCCGGAAGCTGCAGGACGCTGGTCGGATCGTCGGCCAGAACGACGTCATCGCTGTGGAGCTCAACTCCATGGGCGTGTATACGCGGGTGGGCGATGACCTGCGCTTCTTCGGGTCTTATGGCGTCGCCCGCGATATCAGCGACCGCAAGCGTGCCGAAGAAACTATCTCCTACCAAGCGTACCACGACCTGCTTACCGGTCTCCCCAACCGTACTCGTTTCAATGATCACTTGAACTTGGCGCTTCCCCAGGCCAAGCGCAACGCCTGCATGCTGGCGGTGATGTTCTTGGACCTCGACCGCTTCAAGGTGGTCAACGACACTCTCGGCCATCCCGTCGGGGATCAGCTTCTCAGGTTGGTAAGCCAACGTCTGCAGGAATGTCTGCGCGCGGGTGACACCTTGGCCCGCATCGGCGGTGATGAGTTCCTGGTGCTGCTCCCGCAGATCCGCGAACGCGCCGGCGCGGAGCGGGTGGCCCGCAAGATCATGGAGGGGCTCAGGCGGCCATTCTCGGTGGATGGCTACGAGCTCTTCGTGGGGGCCAGCATCGGGATCAGCATATTTCCGGATGACACTGATTCGCCTGACGCGCTCATCAGGAACGCCGATGTCGCCATGTATCACGTCAAGGACAAGGGCAAAGGCAGCTACCGGTTCTATGCCCAGCGTATGGACTACGGGCTCTCGCGCCATCTCTCGCTGGAGGGCGAGCTCAGAAGAGCGGTGGACGCTAATCAGCTGCGGGTGTTCTTCCAACCTCAGGTACGCGCCGCCGATGGGCAGATATCGGGCATGGAGGCGCTGATCCGGTGGCAACATCCGACCCAGGGTCTGTTGCCCCCAAGCGAGTTCATCCCCATCGCAGAAGAGACGGGATGCATTGCGCGCGTGGGGCAATGGATGGTGGAGAGCGTTTGCGCCCATCTGCGCCGGTGGCGGGACGACGGGTTGCTTGGCGTCCGACTTTCGGTGAATGTCAGCGCGCGCGAGGTGATGCATAGTCAGTTCGTGCCGGCTATCCTGAACATTCTCGAGCGTTACGGCTTGTCGGGAGAGATGCTGGAGATTGAAATCACCGAGCACGCGATCATGAAAGATCTGAACAGCGTGGCCGACAAGCTACGCCGTTTGCACGCTCATGGCGTGAGGGTGGCGATCGATGATTTCGGCACGGGGTATTCATCCTTGAGCTATCTCAAGCAGCTGCCGATACAGACCCTTAAGGTCGACCGCTCCTTCGTCCAGGATATCCGCCCGAACGGTGACGACGGCTCCATTGTCGGAGCGATCGTCACCATGGCGTTGGGACTCGGGCTGGACCTCGTCGCCGAAGGCGTCGAGACCGACTATCAGCGTAAGCGACTCATCGACCTCGGCTGCACGCAGATGCAAGGCTTTCTCTTTAGCGAGCCGGTCAACGAACAGCGTAGCCTGCAGATGCTGCGGAAGGGCACCCTGGCTAGCTAGCCTGTGCGGCCCAGAGTGCTGCGGGGTTTCACGGCTCGGCTACCTGGTTACCACCGGAGCTGGTCTTCCTGCGGCCCTACTCTGCTGAGCTCGATCCGGATGAGTTGGTCTGATCGCAAGGACAACGCCATCGGTCGGAAGATCATCACTGGCCCGTAGCAGATGTGGGGCGAGGTCCTTTCATCTCTGCGGCCCTTGCAGAAATTGGCCGAGCGCGTGCGGTCATGTTTCCGCGCTCCGACGACAGTCTATGCGGGATCGTCGTGACTATGATGAGATGGATAGCAGACGGCCAGTAAGGGACGTTCGCCGATCCCGCTCCGTCATCCTCCATCAAGTCGGGCAGTCTGCTTGGCGAAGAAGCAGATCTGGTGGCAAAACGGGGCTGGATTTGGTGCACAAATACGCCGGGAGTAACAGAATTTCAGGGCGCCCTGGCATCGGTTCTGTCGTCTACGCGGGGGGCAGGGCTGGACATTGGGCGATGCCCACCGCAGGATTAGGGGAAGTCTGCAATGTCAGCCACTCTAAAGGTGAATCCAGAGGGCGACTTCCGGCTTCGGTGGCTACGCCAGTCAGCCCCGGCAGGCACAAGGGCAACAGGAGAGCCATGGATCGGCGACTGGACTCTACCAATGCTCGGGAGGGGAACGTTGGACGAGCGGTTCATCACTCAGCTTATCGACATCGGAACCCTGATCGAGCGGCGCCAGACGCTGGAGGAGGGACTGGGCGACTTGGCTGCGCTGACGGCGCAATCTCTTGGCGCCGCCCGCTGCTCCGTGATGTTGCTGATGGAGGCGGACGATCCCGGCGGGCCCAGGCTACGCGTCTATTCGCATTTCGGAAATCTGCCGAAGGAAGCCTATGCCAGTCCCGTGGACATGGAGTCAAGCATTGCCGGGGGGGTGGCCATGACGGGTGAACCACTGCTGAGCAACCATGTCAGGGACTCTTCGTTGGCCGACTTGGCGGGTCAGGGCGAAGCGGGAGGGGACAGCTTGATGTCAGCCCCGATCGTAGTCGCTGGACACACGATCGGCGTCATGAACGTTAGCCAACCGACCGGAGGGCGCTCCTTCACCGAGCAGGATCTGGATCTCTTCAAGGTCTTTTCGATGTTTGTCGCCAAATCGATCCATGTGTTCCAGCTTCAGAAGCTTTCCGAATCACGCGTGCTTCAGATGTCGCAGGTTCTTCAGCAGCGCGACAGAGGACAGGGTGCAAAGCGGCCGATCAGTCCGGACCCACAGCGTCTCGCGAAAATGGTCGCCAAGAACTTCTACAGGGAGCTATCGCTGGCCGGGTTCGGCCCGAACGCGATCATCGCAGTGGCCTCGGAAGTCCTCGGGCAACTGAACGAGACAATGAGCAAGCACCGCTCGCGTATGGAACGACGGAGGTCGTCATAGGATTTGACTGAAGATTGGTTTTCGCGGATCTCGGATTCGGCGGCCGTAGCCAGGGAAGGCCACATGCAGGCGTATGCAAGACGCCATCAAGCCTTTCGAGGGAAGGAGTGCTGTGCAGGCCGTGCAGCCCGCCGGCGCCGGCCGCGGCATGCCGGTCCCGTTCGAACGGCTCTCCTCAAAGGACTACCAGCTCGGCCCGCACTGGTGGTGGTCACTTTCGCACGGAGGTTGCGGTACTGAGCCCCTGCTGCACCGCGCCTGGGTGCAAGCCCGTGAGGGGCCAGCGGGGGCCGTGCCCGTCTACCTGAGCCTCTCCGACACCTCCCCGGGCTCGGCGTTCGCACAGCGCCTCGAGGGCACGGTCCGTATCCGGAGGGGCCGTTTTCTGCACGCTGATCTGGATCTGGTGCTCCGGCGCCGGGAGGGCACCTACCGCGCATGCAGGAAAGCCGGCGGATGCGCAGCGGCGAGCTGCACTACATCGACCATCCCGTTCTGGGGGTCCTGATGAAGATCACGCCCGTCCGGGTGGGCGCGCCTGCGGAGTCCGCACCTTCCGAAGAGCCGGCTGGCCGGGCATCGACGGCATCTTCTACCTGAGACGCCCTCTGCTTCCCCCCGGGCCGCCCGCCCGTCTTTCCGCACTGGAGGCGGCACGAAAAAGGGGCCTTGCGGCCCCTTCGCTTCCGGTCCGCGCAGACCCAACCTACTCGCCCGGAGCGACCGCCTTCATGCTGAGGCGGATGCGCCCCTGCTTGTCCACCTCAAGGGCCTTGACGCGGACCATGTCGCCTTATCGCTCACCTTCTCCACGCGCTCGTCGGAGATCTGGGAGACGTGCACCAGAACAATGAGGGACACCCATTAGCCGACTCCGTGCAATAGGCAATATGCCTTCCTGGCGAGAGCTCGCCCGTTTGAGACAACAGTCGTCCGTTGCGCATCCTCGGGTTTCATTGGTTCGTGCTGCTTCAGGGTTGAAGCGCACCAGTCACCCATCAGGATCTAGGCACAGCCCCAACCCGCAGGCCGGCCCCAGGCGGCGGCGTCGCCCCAGAAAACCCTCGGTGCCCGCGTGCGTCCAGGGCAAGGAACAGAACCTGGGCTGTCTTTCGACGCCAATCTCTATCGGTGAATCGCCCCGGTTTTTCCGGAGACCATTTTGTTTGAGTCAGGCCGCGATAGCCGACTCCTCCTGTTGGCGATAATACGCAGCCTCGAACTCCGCCGGTGGCACGTTGCCGATCGACTCGAGCAGCCGGCGGTGGTTGAACCAGTCTACCCATTCCAGCGGCGCATACTCGACCGCGTCGACATTGCTCCAGGGACCGCGGCGACGGATCACTTCGATCTTGTACAGCCCGTTGATCGTCTCGGCGAGCGCGTTGTCGTAGGAGTCGCCGCGGCTGCCGACCGAGGACTCGACGCCTGCTTCGGCCAGAGGCTCGGTGTAGCGGATCGACGGGTACTGGCTGCCCCGGTCGCTGTGGTGCACCAGGCCCTCGGTTGCGGTGCGCGACCACAGCGCCTGTTCCAGCGCATCCAGCACCGGGTCCGTGCGCAGCGTCGTGGCGACACGCCACCCCACGATGCGCCGGGCGTAGACGTCGATGACAAAAGCGACATACACGAAGCCGGCCCAGGTCGCCACGTACGTTATGTTCGCCACCCACAGCTGATTGGGGCGCGTGGCCGTGAACTGGCGATTGACCCGGTCAGCCGGCCGCTCGGCCGCCTCATCGCTCAGCATCGTGCGCCATGTGCCGCCTCGCCTCGCCCCTTGCAGGCCCACGCGTTGCATCAGACGCTCCACGGTGCAGCGCGCCGCCTCGAAGTGCTCACGCTTGAGCTGGCGCCAGACCTTGCGGACCCCATAGACCTGAAAATTCTCGTCCCAGACCCGCTGGACAATCAACCCGACACTGATGCTTGCCACCCCAAGGAAACCGAGTAATCATGACCTCGCCGCGACACCAAGCTTCTCATCCTCATAGTCGCTGACTTCTCACCCAGATTGTCGCGCTACAACCAGACGCGTTTCAGGTGGTCAGCTTTGGTAGGCAGTCTTATAGAATGCATGAAAGCGTACCTTGATCAGAGGAACACTCGCTTTCGTTGGACCACCTTCGAGAGTCTATCGTGGCCTGGCAAACGGCGATCCCCCGGCGGCGCCGTCTAAAGCTGGCCCATGGCTCAGAAAAGGTTCAGGGGTGTGCTAGATTCCTTGACCGATAGTCTTTTGACCTTTTAAGTCAAGTTTTTCCCGTCACAATTTCATGCGGCGATTTTGGCCTGGTCACAGAATTCGTTGATCGCTTCGTTCCTAGCGCTGAAGCGTCGATGCAAAGGGTTGTCCGGTTGGGTGTCGGTTGGATTGAGAAGCGACATCCCCGGTCGCACTACACGGTTGTAAACGCGGCTGTAGAACATCGCGGTCTTGAGACCGTGCTCGGTCAGCTGGTAACGATTGGTGTGCGGGATGCGTTCGATCAATCCGTGCAGACGCAAGCGACGCAGGTCATAGGTCATGCGGCCCGGGCGCATTTGACTGGGATCTATGCCCAGTAAGGTGCAGATCCGCTCACGCAGATCGCGGTTGGAGAAGCCACGGGTCAGTAGGACAAACAACAACAGCGCGTGCATCAGGCCTTGAGTATGCGGATCGGCAAAGCGCAATGCCGAGGCCTGCTGCCCGTTGATCTCCAGGCTACGCTGATGACGCTGGAGCTCGTCTTCACCCAAAGCGCAATCGTGGCTGATCGTTTGGACGTCGAGCAGACGTTGGTTGGCCGAGAAGCCGACCTGACGCAGCGCCGTCAGGTTATGCAGCCGTCGTCCCAGGGCGAAGTCGTAGGTATCGTTGATCGTGGTCTCGGTGCGTAGTGCCTGACCCTCTTTGTGGTACTGCTTGATGCGGCTGTGCTTGTAGTCCACATGCAGGGAAGGGGTCACACCGTCGGTGATGACGCGGGTGCGGAAGCGCCCGGGGGTGCGTTTGCTGACACGACGGTTGAAGATCAGTTGCACCTGGGCGGGTCGACCGATGTCGAGATTCTCACGAATCACGTCCTCGAAGAACACGCGACCAGCGAGCGGGCGGTCCAGCACCTGGGTCAGCGAGAACTCGGCCTGCAGGATAGAGATATCGTAGCGGCACCCCGACGCGCGGTCCTGCTTGCTGAATGGGTGGGGCAGACGTTTCAGCCACTTGCGCAGCAACCGATCGATCCGCGCGGCATCCAAGTCATCGCACAACCGCTGCAGAGCATCCGGATTGGCGCACGTGAACACCCCGTTATCGAGTGCCTCGAAGGCAATACCCCGTTTATGCAACTGGCGCTTGGCGTATTCGTTGCCATTCAAGCACAGCTTGGCGTTGTACGGAAAATAGGTGCAGAACTTCAGGAAAAACGGACCGAAGTCCTCATCCACGCAATAGAAGTAGATGTGGTTGACCATCGCCGTGGACGCGACGATCCACGGATACGTACTTCCCGTGCGCGGGTTGCGCCGCCGCTCGGTGCGCGTCACCCGCGCCTTCTCCTGCGCCTTGCCCACGTAAAGCACACCCTCCGTGCCGCCGAAGCGCGCCAGATATTCCTGGGTCACCTCATCCTTGCGCTCGCCCTTCTTGAACTGCACCACATCCACACCGGTGCGCGCGACAAACTCATCGACCGACTTCACAAACGCTTCCGTCATCGGCGCCACTGCTGCGGTCGAGGCGAAACGCTGCCCTTTGCATCCGTGCAGATACCCCACCACCCCGCCAACAGTCTGCAGCTGCGGCACATACACATTCAAGTACAGGCGATCAATCGCCTCGCATTCCAGCGTCACGTGATCGCGCAGGACATCCGCCGCCGTCTGTGGTACGTTCATCATTGGCTCCGGTCGCCATCGGGTCTTCGGACCCACTTGACCCATTGTGGTCCGACCTCTCGAAGGTCTCAATGCCCGCGGCTCATACTGCGGAGTTGATGGCGATCGGGGCCCTTGATTCGCACCCCGCCATCCGTCAGCACCACACCGCTCGTCGGTCTGAGGCGGAGCCTCGTTAGATTTGTGCTAACGCAAATGCCCACCTGATCGTAAGTCATCGATTAGTCAACTACGGTCTCGAACAGGGTAGGCGACGCAAGTGACTGAAAGGTAACGATATTTGGCGCTACAGGAGGGGCTACGAACCAGGTGGTCGGGAGTTCGAATCTCTCCGGGCGCGCCAAATGGCCCAGTAAAAACAAGCGGTTAGGCGCTAAGCCAGCCGCTTTTTTTCTGCCTGCTCGGACGACGGTGCTAGATTTGCGCTAACCAGTCGCGGCCGCGTCAGGCCTTCCGCATAGTGAGCGAGGTGCTCGGCGGACAGATGGGCGTAACGGCGGACCATCTCGTAGTCCGACCATCCTCCCAGCTCCTGCAGCACGTGCAAGGGCGTTTCTTGCTGAACGTGCCAGCTTTTGCCCAGGTGTGGCGCAGGCGCAAGCGCAAGCGCAAACCGCGCAGCGTCAGCGACCGCGCCATGATCGCAGGCGCCTGGGCGAGAACCCGTTCGTGCAGGTGAGAAAGGCGCTGGAGCCGCCTCCAAACGGCATGCCCGAGGGCCGCCGATAGCCGCAAGGGATACGCCGATCCCAAAAAATTACAGTGCAATAATTTGCCCTGAGGTCACTCAGGCCGCGGATTCGCGGTGTATATCCCAGCCGGGGAAGACGAGCACGGCCGGATGGCATCTCAGCGCGCGGGCCAGCACCTTGGCGCGCTCGACCCCGAGATTGATGCGTCCGTTCTCGATCGCGGAGAGCGTCGATTGGGGAATGCCGGTCAGTTGAGACAGCTCGTTCTGGCTGAGCTCCTGGAGCTCCCGGAGGATGCGCACCGACTCCCCCGGGGACACCTCGACCAACTTGCTTGCCGCGCGGTAGCCCTTCACTTCATTGTCTCCGGTAATCATGCGGCGTGACGGCCACGACCTCGACCATCACCCGGTCCTGTTCGACCCTGTAGATCACGCGGTACTGGAGGTTCAGCCGTGACGAGCGATGCCCCTGCCAGTCGCCGCGCAGTGCCTCATCCCGAAAGCCTCTGATCTGCCTCAGCCCTTCGGGTCCGCTGATCGCCACGATGTCCTTCCATTTCTCGTAGCGTTTGAGCACCTCGAGGGGCAGGGCTTCCAGCTGCCTGACCGCGCGGCGACGCTCATAGATGAGCCACATACTGTAAATGGTATGGACAGAAGTGAAGCCCTGTCAACGAACGCTTGCTGTGTCCCAGGGATCAAAGGCGGTACACAGAGCCAGCCGTCGCGTCGGCTCGGGAGATGGTTCGCCCCCGCTCGCTGACGAATCACGATCCCGCCGGGCGTGCTTTGTCCTGCTCTCCGTCCCCCGAACATGGACTCATGGTGGCCCCGAGCGGCCGATTTGGCCGCCGCGTCGCAGCACGAGGGGACTGCCATGTCGAGCCTACCCAAGCCGGAGGCCGTCGCCGAGGGGACCCAGTCCACCGAGCCGCTGCCGCCCGTCGACGGTGTTCAGCCCGGGGCGCTGCGCGGTGGGGAGGTGGACGGGGAGCCGACCTACTTCGATGCCTATCCCTTCTCCGGGCTCAACCCGGCGATTGTGCAGCACGCGCTGCAGCGTGCAGGCCTTGGGGGCCAGTCGGTGCACGCGGTCTCCGGATTGCCGGTCGGCAGCTTCTATTTCGGGGACGGCAGCCGTCGGGAGGAGACGCTCACGAAGAAGCGCGCGAGCCTCAAGCTCGCCGTCGATCCCCTGGACGGGCGCCTGCCCGCGGCGATTGCCTTTCACGAGGTGATCCTCGAGGCGCTCGCCGTCTGGTACGACCACGTCATCACCGAGTCCGACGGAGGCGTACAGCTGCAGTCCGAGCGCCTGCAGGTGCCGATCGCGGTGGTCGACATCGGGGGGCGCACCACCGACTACGTGGTCGTCGCCGATCAGGCGGTGCGCCACAGCTCCTCCGGGTCGCTGCGCTGCGGGCCGCTCGATGTAAAGCGCGAGGTCGCCGAGGGCATCCGCGCGCGCGTCGACCTGGAGACGGTGAGCGAGCGCGCGGTGGACGAGGCCCTGCAGAGCGGCCAGGTGCGCCTGTTCGGCAAGAACGAGGATATCTCGGCGCTGGTGCAAAGAGCCCAGCGTCAGCTCGTCGAGCGCCTGCACGCCGAGACCCAGCGCCAGCTCGGCCGCGGGGCGGAGCTCGAGAGCATCCTGTTCGTCGGCGGTGGCACCGTGGCGCTCGCCGCCCAGATCCGCGATTGGTTCCCCAACCAGGGGGTCGCCGAGCATCCGGCCTTCGCCAATGCCCGCGGCATGCTCAAGTACCTGCGCTACGTCTGCGACACGCCAGGCGCCTGAGCAACGGATTCATCCGTGGTCACCGCGGCTCAGTGACGGTCGAGGCACCTGCGAACCGTGCAACCGGTGCCCGCGGCGCAAGCCGTCGGTTCTCGCTTCACGCTCGGTCGGGATGTCGTTCTCAGCAGTGTCCATGCCATCCATGGCGCGATTGAGGCGCTATTTCTGACCACCAGCCCGGACTTCCTGTCCGGTCGTTGGCCGAGCTGCGTGGGTCCACTGGACCCACGGTCTCGGCTCACCCTGCCGGGAGATACTTCCCCGAGCGGGGCAGGCTCTCTCCGGCGTCGTCCTTCGATCAAGGAGAAAGCTATGTCCAAGCCAGAGCGAGCCAAGTACTTCGATCTCCACACCACCGGCATCGGGTATCTCAACCGGGTCCGGCAGGGTGCCCTGCGCACTTGGGTCAAAGTGCCACCTCTCTACGTCACGCCCGCTCAGGCGAGTGCCTCCAGGCCCTTCTGATCGACCAGGTTGAGCAGCTTGAGCGAGGGGCCGTTGGGTCTCTTCTGCCCCTGTTCCCATTTCCGCACGGTCGAAGGGCTGGTGTTGAGGTAGGCCGCGAACACGGCCTGACTGGCCCTGTTGCGCAGGCGAATGCGCTTGATCTGATCGGCCGTGTAGGTCTTCACGGGCGGCAGGCAGAGCGCGTCGAAATCGCGTAGCGTCACCGCGTCCATCACGCCGGCTTTGTGCAGCCCTCTTGCGGTCTCATGGACCGCCGTGATGATGTGCTTAGCCGTCGTCTCTTACCTCCAACTCGATCAACTCAGCCACTCGCACTGCCTTCGCCAGCTCCTGCGTACCGTAGCTCAACAGATCGGCGGCCAACATGCGAAGTGCTTTGAGCTCCTTCTGGCTGATGTTGGCGCGCTCGTTCTTGGCGAACCCATAGATGAAGAAGGCCTTGTCCTCACGCCGCAATGCGAGCAGCGTGCGCACCCCACTGCGTTTGCCCCGACCTTGCAGGCCCACCCGTTTCTTAACGACATGGCCGCCGAGGTCGCCGTCGATCAGTGCGGCGACGATCTCCCGGACGGCCGACGCCAGGGCCTCGTCTGTCAGGCCTTCGTTCGCCGCCCATCCCTGGAACCACTGGGTCCTGTATGTCCGCATGGGGCTTCTGACATCCCGCTAGCAGTTTAGCACTTAGTGCCATAGACGCCACGCGTCTTCAGGTTCGGGAACACCGAGGCCGCGGGATCATACCCTGAGATCATCCGCTGGCCTCTACGCCGCGCCGGCGATGAGCGAGAGCGGCTTCTGGCCCGAGGCCCTGGAAGAGGGCGTCCTGATCGACGGAGGCCTCCTGTCCCAGGAGCTCAGTTAAAGCTGGCCGTTGGCGCTCACGGCTGCGGGCTGGGTGGACTGCGCGGCCTGGGCCGATGCCGACAGCGAACGGCAAGTCCACCAGGACGCGGCCGGGCGCCTGTGGGAGGTGCTCTACATGGGCGCCTACGCCCTGGGTACCCGCGTGGGCGGTGGTGCCTGGCTCCACTACTCGCTCTACCGCGTCCCGCGCGATGGGCACTCGACCCAGGCTAAGCTCACCAACCCGAAGATGATGGTTGGGCCCGGCGATGACGGGGAGCCGGTCATCACGATCCTGCTCCGGAACGAGGACTAAAACGCGCCCGCACTGCTCGGCTCTTTCCCCTGGCCATACAAGGATCCATCCCGGTTTGCGAGGAACAGTACGCCTGGGCAAGGGACGGGTTGCCGCCATATATCCGGCCTGTGGTTGAAAAGCTTGCTCCTCTAGCCCCGCTGGAATATGCACGCTTTGCCCTCAATCGCTCTGAGCGAGTCGGACTTGCTCGCCGCGCGTCGTGCCACGGAGCGCGCCCCATGGATCAGCAGTGTGCGTAGATAGGTGTCCCCTCGCTTGCTGATCCCGAGCAGTCGCGGCCCATCGCCGGCGCTGTATTGTCGGGGAACCAGTCCCAGGCTCGCCGAGAACCGCCGGCCGTTGCTGAGCTCGCGTGCCTGGCCATAGGTCAATACGAGCGCCGTGGCGGTCTGGGGGCCGGTGCCCTCGATCGCCCGATCCCCTGGCAGGCCCCATCCGCCCGGAACAGCGCGATGATCTCGGCCGTGCGTTGCTCGACGCGCTGGTCCAGCGCCTGCAGCTCCTGGTAGAGCGCGGCCAACCAGCTGCGGAACCGGGTGCTCAGAGCCCGTTCTCGGCGTCCTCGAGCGGAGCTCACTTGGCGGAGGCGGGGGCCGTTGTTCGGCTAGAGTAGGCCGGTAGGAACATGTTCCCATGGACAAAAGGTATCATAAAAGATAACATTCATTATGGCTTGGACGATCAGCTTTTATGACGAGAAGGTCGAAGAGGAGACGCTGGCGTTGCCGGCGGGCATTCTCGCCAACTTTCTGCGGGTCACCGAACTGATCGAAGAGTTTGGGCCCAATTTGGGCCGGCCCCATACGGCCCCGCTTCGGGGCGGGCTCTTTGAAATCCGGGCCAAGGGACAGGAAGGGATTGCCCGCTCGGTGTTCTGCACGGTCAAGGGCCAGGAAATCGTGATCCTGATCACCGTGGTGAAGAAGGGCAACAGAATCCCGAAGCGCCACATGGACACAGCGCTCAGACGTATGAAAGAGGTGCAAGACGATGAGTAAGAGACCGACGATGGAAGGATTCCGGGAGAAGGCCCTGCAGAACCCCGAGGTGAGGGCCGAGTACGAGGCCTTGCGTGCGGCGTACGAGATGAAGCGCCAGATGATCGCGTTGCGCAAGCAGTCCGGTCTGACCCAGGAGCAGATGGCCGCACTCCTCGGGACCAAGAAGAGCAACATCTCCCGGCTGGAGAGCGTGAACTCGAGCGTCTCGCCACGTCTGGCGACGGTCGAGGAGTATGCTCGTGTGCTCGGCTACACGGTGAAGGTGGCGTTTGAGCCGGCCCCTAAGCCTGCCCATTGACGCCGGCAGCTGGTGAGACCGGAAACTGAACCCCGGCGTTGCAAAACCCGGACCTTCGGAACCGCTGCTAGGGAGCGGCGCTTAAGGCGTCGAGGAAATGCAACGGATCATTCTTAACGGCGTCGTTGACACTCATAGAAAGGGTCAGCTGTCCCTGGGGCCGGATCAAGCGGCCGGCGCGCTGGATGATGTGCCGGCGCAGGGTCGCGATGGAGGCGAAAACCCACAGCGGCGAGCGCTTGGCGGTGGTGCACCTCGCCGGAGGCTGGGCGCGCATCTGCAGCTCCCGGGCGAGATGGTGGGCCATCAGGGCCGAGAGCAGAGAGATCTGGTTGCCACTCCAGGTGCGCGTTGGCACATAGGCCAGGGCGTTGTCGGACTTGAGCTCGGCGAAGATCCCTTCCTGGGCTGAGCGCCCGTTGTGGAGGGCGAGCACTTTGGCGGGGCTCAGGCGCTTGTTGGTGAAGATCACCTTGAATTCGAAGCCGTACGAGAAGGGCACGAACACATCGAGCTGCACCGGCTCCTTGGACTGGATCTTGAGGCGCTTTCGGATGACGAGGAAGCGGTAGCGCCGTTGCCAGGACTTGGGCTTGCAGCGCAGCTCAAAGCGGTCGCAGTCGGCCCCGATCGAGCGCCAGTGGCGGCGCCGCTCGATCTGACGCTTGAGTGCGCCCAGGCGCTCGCTACGGATGCGGGCCCTGCGCGCTATCGCCTCTGCCATGCGGCTCGGGTCCAATCCATGCGGAAGAGCGGTTAACTGATGGATCACGATCTCTGGACGGACGGTGCTCACGGCCTGTGACAGTGCCTGCGCATCGAGAGCATTGGCGATAACTGGGGTGGCGCCGGAGGCTCGCAGCTGGTCGGCTCTCGCCGCCTCGCGCGTCGTGCTGAAGACTTCGTGCCCAGCCTCGCGCGGTAGCAGTATCAACCCCTCCCCGATGACGCCACTTGCCCCGGCAGGAAATACTCTGATTGGCGTACGTAGGGCTTTTCGTGCTGCGGGGGTCACGCGAGTATTAGGGACGATAGGGGGTCGCTGACATTGGTCTGTAGCGCGAATACCGTCTGCGTGGATTTTGAGATACTCGAAAATGATTGATACGTGACTCATGGCCGTTTCTGTCGTTGAAGCACTCTGAACGTAAGAAGACGAAACGAACGTCGTGGTGACAGCGGGGATCAGCCGCCGCACAATGTCGACGGCGCGATTCCCTTCAGCTTCTCGGGATTCAGCACGGCGTACACCGCCAGGATGCGCAAGCCGTCGGTGCCGATCGAGATTACCGACACGGGCCGGCCGTCGACGCACATGAGCAGCCCCGGCTCCACGTAAGCCTCGCGCTCGGTGCGGGCCGCGCGCAGCCGGTCGATGCACAGCCGCGTGACGGTCGTGGTCAGCCAGGCCTCCGGAACCTGCACGCGTTCGGCGTCGGTCCGATGCCAGCGCAGGTAGGCTTCCTGCAGCATGTGCTCGGCGTCGGCGCCGGTTCCGAGCCTGCGGTAAGCAATCCCGTACAGCCGGGACCGGTGTCGTTGAAACGTGGCGGTGCGGTTGTCCATAACGTTGGTCATCCCCATGGGGGAGTTCCACCTCATTAGACGGTTGCGCGGCGGTTTTGTGACACCGCCGGCGGCGGGAGCGAATAGAACGGGCACTGAGGTGGTACGCCTGGGCGACGAGAAAGGAGCACAGGCGGAGGGACTGGCGGGAGTCGGAGCAGCGAATAGTACCGAAGAAGCCGGGCAACCGACCCGACAGGATCCGGGGGAGGGAAGGCCGCTGCCGGGGGTAGGAACCGTTGGAGGGAAACATGACGTGTGCACAGGAACCCGAGAACGTGTCAACGAAATGCCAACGGATAGCGATGCCGGGGCAGAAGTATCCCGAGCGAGCGTTCACCTTGTTGGCCCACTCATATCGACCCGGGCTGGATGCTGGAGGCATACCGGTGCGGCAAGACCAAGAAGGGCTACTTTAAGGTCAAGCGGCGCATCAGCCGCAAGAAGCTCGGGGCCGCCTTGGACGCCTTTACCGATTGGGAGCGCAAGGCCAGGCACGAACTGAGGAAAGGGGAGATGCTGCGCCGGGCCAAGACCCGCGTAGAAGCACACCTCAGCTATTACGCCATCACGGACAACGGGCAGGCCTGTAGCACTTTCGTCTACCCTTGCTACGCTCACCCTGCGCAAAGCGCTCAACCGCAAGAGCCAGCGCAAGGCCTACAACTGGGACGATTACAACCGAGCCCTGGCTGCGGTGGGCTGGCCCCGGGGCCCGTGTCCTCAAAGACCTCAACCCCTGTCGCAGAGCGGAAGCTTGCTGAATGATCGGACGGAGAGCCGGATGTGGGAATGCCGTTTGTCCGGCTCTGTGAGGGGTCGGGCTACAACTTGGACCATGGGCGAGATACAGTGGTACCGTCGAGAAACCAGGCGGCAAACAGAGACCACAAACATCGCCCTATCGTTCGGGGAGTGCCCGACCTACTCGAAACCCAACTGACTCGGGCCTTCGCTGCGGGTGTTTACACCATGAGGAAGATCGCGCATCATTTCGGAGTGCACCGCTTGACAGCCAGTCGAGCCGATCTTTCGGCTGGAGGCTGATTCGGGTCGAATTCGTGACCGCAAGACATGACCGCTGTGGCTTTGGGCTGTTCTTATTTGACACTATCGCTGGCCGAGCTACGGCTCTTGCTGACATTTGATTGATTGGCGGAGACAATGAAAAACACTCGTTTTGTTTTCGTAGTCGTCGTGGCATTGGGTATTGCGCTGTCAGGCTGCAGTGGCAAGACGCCCGCGGATCAGAAAGGACAGGTCGCCGTTGAGGTGAATGGGCAGCCGATCATGGCGGCCGCCTTCGGCGTGAGAGCGAGACCAGATCTTTCCGGTTCGCTATTGGCTCCTGTGTCCGCCTCCGATATGAAGACCATGATCGACCTGGAGTTGCTGCGTCAGGCGGCGGTCCAGGACAAGCTGGATCAGGATGAGACGATTCATGCTGAGCTTGCCAAAGCGCCCAATGGGGTGCGTAAGATTCTGGCGTTTGCCTTTATCAACAAGCAGCTATCTTCCGTTCCCTCACCGACCGACGCGGACATTAGCGCCTACTACAATAGCAATCCGCTGCAATTTGCGCAGCGCAAGCATTACGTTTTGCAGACCTGCGCCGTCAAGTCTGTCGTTGGAAGGGAAGCGGAGATCAAAGCCGAATTGGCTCGGAGCAAGAAATTCGGCGATTTTGAGCAGTGGCTGAAGACGAACAAAATGAAGTACGGCTGCGTGCCGGTGTCGTGGGATTCGGCTCGGGTCGACGAGAAGTTGTTGCGAAAACTGGCGAATGTCCCCATCGGTGGCGGCGTTTCCAATGAAGGCAAGGACTGGATGTCGATCACCTTCGTGACGACCATCAAGAATGATGCGGTCACCCTGGACCAGGGCAAGGCACAGATCTCCAAGACTCTGCTGAGCAACAGGAAGGCCGCAGCCTACGTTCAAATGATCAAGCAGTTGCGCGACAAGGCGACCATCGAGTACGTGCCGCCCTATACTGCGAACGGAATGACCGCAAAGGCGGTTGTCATGCCCGGGGAAAAGGACGTGCCCGGGGAAAAGGACGTGCCCGGGGAAAAGGACGTGCCCGGGGAAAAGGTCATGCCCGGGGAAAAGGTCATGCCCGGGGAAAAGGAACAGTGAGGCACATTCGACAATATATCAATTGGGGCTTGCGCGTGGGGTCTGCCATCGGATTTACAGGTGGTCAGTGCGTCACAAAGGAGCGAGTCTGACATTAAGACGGGGGGTGTGGCTCGTGGAGATGATTCGCAAGCTCGGGCAGGGATTGCATATTCCCATTGACAGCTTAATCGCCAAGCATAACGCTGGATCATCGTCGCCACGCGTCCCCTCGCAAACGGACAAAAGGGGCGAGGGGGGAATGATTCCGGCTGCGCCTTGGCGTATCAAGAAGCTCGCTGTGCTTCCTGGGTATCGGCTGGCCATGACGTTCCAGGACAGCACCAGCGGCATCGCGGATCTGTCGTCGATCTCAACGGCCCCGGACAGAGGCATCTACCAGCCGCTGGAGGATCAAACAGTGTTCGCCCAGGCGCGACTCGACCTCGGGGCGGTAGTGTGGCCGAATGGTGCTGATCTTGACCCGGATTGGATGTATGAAAGGATTCGGGAAGAGAAAATTTGGTCTGTTTTCATTTGACTTTGTACCTTTTTACCTGGTTGCGGAACGGCTATGAACACAATCACTTCCCTGCGTCTGCGTTATTTTGCATTTCCGGGCCGTGCCGAGCCGATTCGCGACACGCTGCGGATCGGTCACATTGGTTTCGAAGATGAGCACCTGACGCCGGATCAGTTTCGCGACTGCCGTGCGGCAGGTGAGTTGCCTTTTGGCGGATTGCCGGTGCTGGTCGTCGAGACACGCGAGGACAGCCGATGTGTAGGGCAGAGCAACGCGATCCTGCGCTTTGCCGGGCGACTAGCCGGGCTATACCCGGTGGATCTTCCAATGCAGGCCCTGAAGGTGGATGAGGCACTGGATATGGGCGAGGACATCAATTGTCTTATCGGGCCCAGTCTGCACGAGCCGGACACGGAAAGGAAGATGACAATGCGAAGGGAGCTTGCCGAGGAGACTTTGCCATTCTGGATAGGTTGCTTTGATCGGTTGCTGATGGCGAACGGCAGTACCGGCTTCATCGTCGGTAGCAGTCTGACCGTGGCCGACCTCAAGCTCTACTGGATCATTGACTGGCTGACGATGGGTATTCTCGACGGTATTCCGACAAGCCTGGTGGATGGCTTCGAAAATGTGATGACGTGGCGCAAGAACATTTCTGAGGTGCGCAAGGCACGGCTGGCTGATGCTACTGACAGTTGAAGCTGATCAAAGCGTTCACAGACCACCAGGATCGACAGGGTCAGGATCGACAGGGTCAGGTCCCGCCTTGTAGCGTGCTAGGATGCGAGACCTGACCCCAGTGGTTGCACCGTTTCATGCGCGCCCTTCAACGCACGCCAACGATCGTCTCGGGCTTTTTTCATGCCCCCAACCTACCCCTACGCCTATGCGCAAGCGTGAGGCTTTACTTGTAAACGCATGGGTATGGCCATTGGCGAGGCGATGAACCAGATGGTCGGGACTCGAATCTCTCCGGGCGCGCCAAGTAGCGGTAAAGAACCAGCGCTTGTGCCTTTTGGCCGACCGCTTTTTTGTTGGCGGCACATCCTTGTGCCGCCGTTCGTGGACGACGCTACCAGGCCCGACTGAGCGCCTCCATGGTCTCAAGGGCCAGTTGCTCTCCAACCTGTCGGGGGCTGGCTGACGCGTAGGTGGTGCGCTGCTCGAACCCGCTGGCCGTCGCGGCCCAGCGCGTGCTCGGGGGAGGTAGATCGGCGGGGGTCGCGTCGGTACGGAACATGGCCGCCACGCGGCCGCTGGCTACCTGCTTGACACTGACCAGGAACTCGACGCCCAGCTGGCTCTGGGGATCGGAGGAATACACCACTTCGGCCACGTAATCCGCGTAGCCGATCAGTGCATCGGTCTCGACTGTGACGGAGTCCGGGACGAGCTCCGTACCGGCCCGGCGAGCATTGTTGCGCTGGACGATGCGCATGATGGCCGCGCGGTCCAGCATCTTGGCGGATACGCCGATGAATGGATCCATGAAGCCGGCGCTGAATTCGAATTCCTTGGCCTTTCCCCCCATGTCGTCCCCGGTAGGAGCGGGGCGCTGGAGGACCTCGTAACACAGCTCAGGGGCGTACCCACGCTTGCTGCTTCCGTCGGCACCCCGTTCTTTCAAGGCCGCCTGGCAGTCTGCAAAATACTGGGCCTCCAGGGCATGGGCACCACCGCGGACCGAGCGATTGTATCCCGGCGCAGCGGCGGCCTTCGGGGGATCGCGCCTGGCGTCCACGTGGCCGGCCTGCTCGCTGGTGCGCACCACCCGCTTGTCGGCGTACCACTGCGACAGCTGGTCGGTAAGCTCTCGGTTCCAGAATACGGCTATGCGCGGTGAGCCGGCGCGCTTGTAGGCCAGCTTGAACCCGGCAGACACGCTGTTTCTCCACGCGGCAGCCTTCTGGGCGGACGAATCCGCGGGCATGGGTCCGGCGCCGCCCATCATTCCAGTCGGCGCGTCATCGTAAGCGGGGCTCTCGTATGGCATGACCGGGGGTGGGGGCACTTGACCCGCAGGTGTATAGCGCTCGATGTATTTGAGGCCGTCCGAGCTTGGCTTTCCGTCGAAGTCGTCGAAGCTGCTCGCCTGCACGCACAGGGCGATGCCGAGCGAGGCGAGCGTGGCGTTGCAAGGCCGCATTGGTTTCATCTCAACGGCCCTCCCGCAGCTCGAGCATGTAGTAGTGCACCTCGTGCACCAGCGTGGACTGGGCGCGGTAGGTCTGGATGCCGAGCGGTGGCAGATACAACCGCTTCCAGGCAGTGGTGAGGTCCACGGGTGCCCGGTTTGCGTCGAAGAAGTTGGTCCGACCTTCGATCTGCAGCGGATGATTGGTCCGGTTCCTGATCAGGGCCCAGATCTCCAGCGTGCCGGCGGGGGTGCGCTTGGCGCCGCTGGACTCCACCGCGATCTTTCCCGGCCCGTTGATGCGCTGCAATGCCGGATCGAGGATGACCACCGAATTCATCGCCGGGTTGGCGAATGGGGCCGCGGGATCGTCCACCCGGACGGCGGGCGCCGCCCCCTCGCTGATCATCGAGGTGCTCTCACAGCCACTCAGAAGCACTGCGCCGGCGGTCATGGCGACCGCTGCAACCCATTGTCGAAACATCATCTTGGTCCTTTCTTGGTCTCGAACGCCGAACGGGAGCGGGCCCAGCCGAAGCTGCTGGCCGCGTTGATCGGCTCGAGGGTTACTGAAGAGGGCAGGCCGGCCACTTCGTGGCCCTGCTTGTCGAAGAAGCGCACCGGGCGCTTTTCGACGACCCCGCGCTTCACACGTGTGGTGAACGCGTGAACCTTGTCGGGCAGATTGCTCCAGTATCGAGTGTCGGCCTCGGCCCGGACCCTTGCCGACGCAGCCATGCTCACCACTCCCACGAGCCCAACCGAGAGCCCCACGTTGCGGAGCCCACCCCGACCCTCTCCGAGGGAAGCGACGAGCAGGCCCGCTTCGCCTGCCCTACCCATGGCCTCGCCGGTCTTGGCGGCGGCGGCCTTGAATGCCACCTTGCCCGCGATGATGCTCTCGACCGGTCTGCCTCCGCGGGTGGATGCCTGCCGGTAGACGCTTTCGCTCAGCACTGCCGGGGTGCCTTCGACAGCGACGGTTTCCTCCTTGAAGCGCTTACCGCGTCGATACACCAGCTCGTAGTGCCCGACGCCGTCGGAGAGCTTGCGAGGCGCTGTGCCGGACTCGATGATGATCAGCGCGTTGTCGTCGGGGTCGGGGCGACGGAAGTCGGGACGGAGCCGGGCCACCTCGTCGTAGTACTCCCGGGATTTGGACGGGTCGCCCATCTGCTGGTAGGCCCAGCCCTTGAGAAATGCGAGTACGGCGAAGTCGCTCGAGTACTGCTCCTCCTCGGCAAAGGCATCCTGTTGCAGCCCGGTCTCGAAGGCCGCCTGTGCGTTGTCGTAATCGCCCTTGACGATGTCCAGCAGCCCTCGGTAATAGAATGCCATGGAGCGCTCGTAGGGCTCGCCCTTGAAGTCCTTCGCACCCTCTGCGTACCAGAGGGTTCTAGCCTTGGCAGCGTCCTCGTTGTTCGCGTAGACCGTCTCGATCTCTACCAGGGCGGCGTCGAAAGCCCGCTCGGCGACGGGGATGTCGCCTTGCGCGAAAGCAGCCAGCCCGATCTCGTCCAGGTTGAGGACCTTGTTGCGCCGCCCTTCGTCGTGCAAGCGCTCGACCAGGGGGCGCAGGCGGTCGGATACCCGATCGGAAAGGTCCGGCTCGATCGCCGGGGCGACCACCGAGGCGAGGAGCGCCATCCCCGCGAGCACCCGGCGCACTGGATGCTCAGCGATACAGGATGTCTTCCTGCGAGGCTTTCTTGAGCTCATAGATTCCGCTCCAAACGATCGTGCCGTACTCCAGATCGACCATCTCGAAGGTGATCTGGTGGTAGCGCGATTTCAGGCCGGTCGACCTATCGATGGCATCCAACGAGGCGATCCGGCCGCCGAGCCTGAAGTCCCCGCCGGCCTGGCCCGGAGTGGTCCGAATGGTACCCGCGTCCACGGTTCCGGAGCGCTTGAGCTCACGCTCGTGAGCGACCATGTCGGCGTAGTGGCGTCCGACGAACACCATGCGCCCGTGGGCGGCCCGGTTGAGGCCGACGCGCAACCGGTCCGAGATCAGGTTCTTGTTGATGCGAGAGGAGCTTTCGTTACGGAAATACTCCGCATCGATGATTACCCGTGGTGGCCGGGTGCGGCCCGCGAGAATCGGGCTGGCGAGCATGTCGCGCATCATCTCGTCGGTCATGCTCGTGATGTCCTGGGACTCTATGCCGATGCCCTGCACGGGCCCGGGCGTCTCCGGCGCCACGTAGAGGGTGGGGCGTCCTGCGGTGTTGTTGAGCTTTCTCGATGTGGTGTCACAGCCACCGAGCAGGACGGCCATGGCCGCTGCACCGGCTATGAGGGCGAATTTCATCTTCATCTCGGCCAACCTCTGTATGTCGGGCGCTCAGCGGGACGCCTCGAGGACGGCGGCCATGTAGTGCTGCCGGAGGTCCGGATAGATCTCCATGGTGGCCTCAAGGGCCTCTTGGTAGTGCTTGTCGCCGGAGTGGCGCGCGTAGAGGTACACCGCGAGATCATCGACCGAATTGAACGAGGAGTCCGAGCTTCCCTTGATGGACTCCCAGCCGCCTGCCGACTGGATGGCGACCTCCCGGCCGAGGTTTTCCCCGAAGGCCTGGCCCAGCATGCCGCCGACGAAAGGAGCGTTCTCCATCGCCTTCTGGCCCGCGTAAGAGCCGAGCGCGCCGCCCGCGGAAGCACCTAGCTTCGCGTTGATGGCCTTGTCGACCCACTGGGCAAGAACGCCGTCCTCGGTATAGGGATTCATGTAGGCGCCCGAGTTGTCCCCGATCGGCTGGGGCGCGGCGATCTGCTCGGGGCGGGCCATCTTCAGGCTGTTAGTCGCACAGGCCGAGAGGGACAGGGCGAGGGCTACAATAATCAGATTGCGGATCATTTTTTTCACTCCAGTCAGTGTCTATTCGGGAAGTCTTGGTCCGTCGCTCCTTGCGTCAATCACGGTGATTACCGGACCGCACAACACGGAGCGGTCGTCCCGTCTCTGGCCGCGATGGAAATCGCAGATCCCCGACGAGCCGGATTCGATAGAGCATTCGATGTCCCGGTTTAGCTGCTCCTCCCAGCGCCGATTCTCGACAGAAGCCAAGAGTGAAAGCCGACGAGGCTTCTCTTGGTTAAAGGCTCGCACCGGGCTGCCGGAATTTCTTCACTCATATGAGTGAAGAAATCTTTCTAAGCGCACGCAGAAGCGCCGGACCGCGCACAGGGGTCCAGGGTCTCCGCGGGAGGAGGTATCACGAGGGGGGGGTGTGATCAGTAGGATGGGCCGCCCCGCGGCGCAGTGGCGCTGAAGCGGACCTTCGCCGGCGTATTCAGGATGCGTCGAAATCGGTCCGGGGGGCGCTGCCCTTGCGGTCTGATTGAGCCTTGGAGAACGCCGGAGATTTGGGCGCGTGAGTGCCCGCGGCGGGGAGATCGCGCCGGACTTCCGCCGGGGCAGGTTGCAGGTTCTGCACCCAGGCCGGCGATTGCAGGGAAACCCGTCGCGACGCGCCGATCGGGCGGGCGACCTCATCGGGGGATTCGAGCTCGACCCACCGCTTGGTGCCGCAATCCCGGAACTGGATGCGCTGGGCCCGCACGCACTCGCGGATCATCACGCCGGCCCTGGTGCGTACCTCGCATTTGGGCTTCCGGCTCAGTCCGAGTCTGTCGATGAGCTTGCTGATCCGTCCCATGTCGGCCCCCGCGCGGCGATTCGCCTTGCTTGCCCGAAGATTGGCATCGGCGCCATAGAGATTCATCACCCGTTTGGGTGATGAAAGATGCCCGGCGAGCGGGCAGGCTTTGCGGCGGGAAGGAAGGGGCGGCAGTCAGGGGCACGTCGGGAACGCTAGGGGCGGACGGAGGGTTTCGGGCCAGAGGAGGGCAGCGAATTCCCGTGCCCGGATGAGAGGCGGATCTCCGGAGCTGCCCGCACGTCGGTCGCTCGTAGTCGTCATCGAGCCGAAAAGGGGGTTGATGGTGGACAAGGGCCACGCTCGGGATACCTGGACCGCCAAACGTAGGGCGGAGCTGGTGCTTGCTGTCCTCAGGGATGAGCTCTCGGTTGCAGAGGCGGCTTTGCAGCATGGCCTGACCTTGTCTCAGGTGCAGGATTGGTGTGAGCGTTTCCTGCGCGGTGCGGAGGACGCCTTGAAGGAGTCCTCCGACGCGGATTTCGAGCCCCACGATGAGGTGATAGCGCTGCTTCACCGGCGCATCCGGATGCTGATCGAGAGTATTTGACGCGCAACCGGACGGTCCGACCGGGGCCTCCGATTGCCCCTGCCCCCGGGGGCAGGATGGAAAAGCACCTGTCTTGTCCGGAAGCACTGCGCTAGGCTTCGCCAGGAATGTGGGCGAGGGCCGTGCGATGCAGGCAGATGCCGGATTCTTCCGGGGTGAAGAGCGACTGGAGCTCTTCGAGGGGTTGGGATATAGCACCCGCAAGGGGGCGCCCCGGTCTCTGGCGGTATCGGACCGGCGCCGCGTCGAGCAGGCGATCAACGCCCGGAGTGGTGCGCTGGCTCTCGCCTACCTGGACACCCTGGCGCCGCGCCATCGGGAGATGCTCGAGCTGCTGTTCGAGTGGTGTCTCCAGTGCCTCGCGTCTGCCCTCGTTCTGACGTCGGGGCCCGAGGAACGGGTACTGACCGTCGAGGCACTGGCGCGCTTCGCCGGCGAGAGCGCGTCTCTCGGCACCGATGCCACGAAGGCTGACTGGGTGGAGCAGGTCACCGATCGGTTGGCACGGGCGATGCCGGAGGATGCCGCCAGGCTCAGACGCGAAAAGGCCAGCGGCGGGCCGCAGGACGATGTGTTCTTCGTCAGGGCGCTGGCACAGCGCCTCGATGCCTTGAAGGGGAGCCTGTCCCACGGCGACTGGGACGGTGCCCGGGCACACCTGGATGCCTATTTTGCCTGCTGCGTGACCCTTCACGATGCCCTGGTCACCTTCACCTTCGGCTATCCCGCGGCGGCGCTGGCGACGCGCGGCACGGCCTTCGCGCTGGCGCTGGTGCGCCACAGCTTCTCCAGCCTCTCCGCCTACGAAGGCCTCTTCGCACTGCCGCGCCTGCTCGCCCCCGAGGCGCTGGCGGCCTTCCTCGCCGAGCATCTGCGCAGCCATTTCTCGGGGCCGGACCGGGGTGGCTCGGTTCTTGTCGAGGAGGACGAGGACAGCTATAGGCTCATTTTCGATCCCTGCGGCAGCGGCGGCGCCCTGCGGCGGCGCCTCGACGGTCGCTGGCAGGGCGCCCTGGTGCCCGAGGCCGTGCCCATGACCTGGATGCGGGCCCGGGAGGTGCCAGTGTATTGTGCCCACTGTGCGTTCAACGAGCTGGTCCTGATCGAGCGCTTTGGCTATCCGGTGCTGGTGACCGCGTTCGATCCCGACCCGTCCCGACCCTGCGGATGGACGGTGTACAAGCGGCCCGAGGCGGTCCCGGAGTCCTGCTACCGGCGATTGGGCCAGCCGGGGCCCGGCCGGTCGGCCTCGCGCCATGCGCCTACCTGACCGGCGGGCCGGCTCGAGGGAGGGTGGGTGGCTGCCGCTGTTTGGCACGATGAGCGTCTGACCCTGCCGGATGGTCGCGTCCTAGCGTATCGGGACAGCGGCGATCCGACGGCGCCGAGCCTGCTGTACTGTCACGGTTTTCCCGGCTCCCGGTTCGAGCAGGAGGCGGCGCTGGGGGCCGCGGCTGCGCGGGGTCTGCGAGTGCTGGTCCCGGACCGGCCGGGCTACGGCGGGTCGGGCCCCTGTTCCGGGCGATCCGTTCGTGGCTGGGCGGACGACGTGCTCGAGCTGATCCGACACCGGGGTGTCGGCCGGGTGAGGGTGCTGGGCTTCTCGGGGGGCGGCGCCTATGCGTTGGCCTGCGCGGCGGCCCATCCGCAGGTGGTCGAGCAGGTCGCGCTGTTTGCGGCCATGGGCCCCGTCTCGGAGCCGCGTTTCGCCCAAGAAGTTCCGGAGGCCACGCGGCTGTTCTTCGATCTGGCCCGCTCGGAGCCGGCGGAGCTTCGCCGCCAGATCGGCATGCAGGCACCGGACGGGCCGACCCTCTTCTCATTCATGCTGACGGGAATGTGTCGCGCCGATCTGCAGACCATGTCGGCACCCGTCAGGCAGCAGAGCTATGAGCGTTCCCTTTCCGTGGCCCTGGACCAAGGCGCGGAGGGCATAGTGGAGGACGCAATGGCGCTGGGGTCCCCCTGGGGCTTTGCGCTGGACGAGGTCGGTCGGCCGGTCGATGTCTGGCACGGCGCGGAGGATCTGCGGGTCTCTGCGACGACGGCCGTGCGGCTGTCAAACGCGCTCGAGCAGGGCCGGCTGACTTGCCTGCCCGGCACCGGCCATTTCCCCGGCGAAGATGTCTGGGCCGCGGTAATCGACCGCTTAGTCGCTCCCGTGCCGTACCCGGGGCACTGAGCGCGCGCGCTCGGCCTCGCGGGATCAGGCCGCGTTGAAGAAAGGCCCGGCGAGCAGCCTGGACACCAGCTCCGGCTGACTCGCGGTGCCGGTTTTGCGGAACACCGAGCGGAGCTGGGACCGCACGGTGTTGCAGGAGAGGTGGAAGAGGCTGCAGATACTGGCCAGGTCGACGCCCTTGGCTAGTTGGGCGGCGATTCGGCTCTCGGCAGACGTGAGTCCGTAGAGACCCTTGAGAATGCCCGGGTCCAGGCTCCGGCTCTGGGGCGCCTCGCCGACCAGCAGCAGAAGCGCGGCGAAGGGCACGGACAGTCCGAAAAATGCAAGGCGGGGCGATAGCGTGCTCGCCATGAGGAACAGATCGTCCCGGCCGGCAGCCTCGCCCAGTCGGATCGAGTCCATCCGGGGGGGATCGGCTGAGGCGGGCTCCGAGACGCCGGCGATCAGCCTTCTCAGTCTCGGGGCGTCGCTCGGCCGGTTGGCGAATAGCCGGCCGTTGAGGATGCGGATGCCGTGGACTCGTGTCGCGAAATCAGTGATCCGCCGGTTCGAGTACACGACCTTGCCGCTGGGGTCGAGCAGGATCACGCCGACGGCCAACTGGTCCAGGGTCCGATCGGAGGCCAGGGCGCGCAGCTCATGGCGAACGATGAGTCGGTGAAAGTCCACCGAGCGGCGCAGGTGCGGCACCAGCAGCTGAAGTGTCTCCAGGTCCGAGTCCGTGAACTGTCCTTGACGCTGCGAGCGCTGGATACCGAAATAGACGGCTCGGTGGCTGTCGTTGGCAACGAAGCCCCCGGCGACGTAATACGTGTCTTGGGGTACCAGGTAGTCGGAGAAATACTCGGTCTGCTTGAGGGCGTGCTCCGGCACCCAGTCGTGGCCGCGGTACATGCGCTCGGAAGGCTCGGTCCTCAGGGCGGCGAGAAACGGATCGACGTGGACGAAATGCTCGGGATAGAGTCGCTGCAGCGCCGGGTCCAGATTGTAGTCGGCATGGAAGGCGACGTTCTCATTCTCCAGATCGACGACCCGGATCATGGCCGATTTCGATCCGAGCGACTCCACCACGCAACGCAGGAACTCCGGCCATTGGCCGGGCTCCATCGCCGCGCCGTAAAGCGCGTGCAGCAGCGCGGAGAACTGCCGGAGTCCCTGGCTGGCCATGGTCGCCTTCTACTGCTTTTCGCCCCGTTTGCAATGATCGCTCCGCTTTCGGGCTCAAAGCATTGATAATGATCAGTTGCCTTACCGCCCAGGAGGCCGGCAGGCCTTTGCCCGGCTCGCGCAGTATGTTGCCGCGCCTCACCGAGCTGATGGTCGTGGGGGTCCTGCGCAAGCGCATGCAGAATCTGTCGGCCGACAAGGTCGGCTGGCTCGCAGCGTTCAACCTAGAAGCGGCAGTTGAACGGCCGCCAGGGTGCGTGCCCTGGTGGCCGTAGCGGCCACCGCCCAATAGGTGAGTATCAGGCTCGTCCTCAATCATGGTCCGATCGAACACTTGATCGCTACTTGAAGAGGTCAACGCCGTTTCTAGGTTGAAAGCCGTTGCCACCCAGGCGGGCTACGACTCCGAGCCGGCGTGCAGCCGGGCCTTCAAGCGTCACTTCGGCTTGCCGCCGGGTATCTGGCGCAAGAGCCAGGCTTCGAGATCGTCCCGTGGGCGACGACTGTCGCCGGGCGCGGCGATCGCGGGACAGGGCTCGTTCAGCTCTTGACTGGAAGCCGCGGGCCGCTGTAGTTTTGATCAGTTTTGGATTTGCCGCGCGATCAGCCCTGATCGCGTCGCGGGGGCAAACCTTGGGGGGGCGCTCGGGGCCGGCAGAGCCCGTTTCATCGGCCTGGCGGCAACGTCCTCTGATCTCTTTGCCATCGGGGTCCCGATCCGACGGCGTCAGGCAATCCCCAATCCCCGTCCGTTGTTTCTTCGTTTACGCCTCGTCCGCAGGATGATGTGAAGCATCGATGTGTCCGGCTCCGATCGATATTTTTCCTCGAGATCGCCCGTGGCGGCGAGCATTGGCCGAGCTTGGCCGCGCGCTGCAGTCCTTGGGGCCCGCCTTTCGTCAACGTGAAAGGGTGGCAGCCTTCCGTGGCGACTCCGCCACGTCGGGCACGGTAGGCGATCTTCTCGGCCCAGCGCAGGAACCTCCGATCGCGCGCTCCCCAGAGCAGCGGCGGGCCCTGATCCCGACCACGACACGGGCGCCTTGGGCGGCCATCGCCGGCATTGTCCTGGTCGCGGTGGCTGCCCTGCTGCTGCTCATTCCCGCGTTCTGGAACGGCAGCATCTTTTACTACTGGGACAGCCTGGATTACGTCGATTTCCCGTTCAGCTGGCAAATGCCGGCCTACCGCACGGCGCCCTATGGTCTGTTCGCGGGGATAGGGCGCCTCAGTGGCACCCTGTGGACAGTGGCGGTCGTCCAGGCCCTGCTTGCGGCCTACGTGCTGTACGAGACGGTGGCGGTTTTTGCTCCCGGCGCGGATCGCCTGGAGCGGCGGTGGCGTTTCTATCTGCCACTGGTGCTGGCACTGGCCGTTCTTACCGCCCTGCCCTGGGACGCAGGCGAGCTGATGCCTGATATATTTACCGGCATCGTGGTACTGGCGGTGGCGGTCCTGGCGTTCGGCGGGGAGCAACTGGGCCGTACCCGGCGTTTGGCCGTGGCCCTGATCCTGGTGCTGGGCGTCGCTGTCCATACTTCACACCTGGGGCTGGCCGCTGGGCTGATGTTGGCTCTGAGCGCGGGGCGGTGGCTGTTGCGCGGGCGCTGGTCCGAGCTGCGGCCGCGTCTGATCGTGCCCGCGATCGCCACCCTGTTGGCAATGGGCACGGTGGTGACGGTCCATTGGGTAGCACTGGGGCGGCCTTTCATCACCCAGCCCAGCTCCGTGTTGATGTTGGCCCGATTGGTGCAGGACGGTATCGCGAGGCGGTTTCTCGACGACGCCTGCCCTCGCGGGGAAGCCTACACGTTGTGTGCGTACCGCGATCGCTTTCCCATGAACGCCAACGCTTTCTTGTGGGACGAGGATTCCATTGCGGACCAACTGGGGGGCTGGGAGGCGCTTGAGGGCCCTGCCTCCGACATCCTGTGGAAGTCGATCAAGCGCTATCCACTCCTGCACGTCGAGGCTGTCGTGCGGCTGACGGGCCAGCAGCTCGCCATGTTCAGGACCGGTGACGGCGTCGAGCCGGACATCGATCCGATAATCTCGGAGGCGTTGCAGCGGGATTACCCTCGGGACTTCAAGCGCTATGAAGGCTCCAAGGAGCTGCACTCGATCGATTTCGATCCGATCAACGACCTGCATGTGCCGGTCGGCGCGGTTGCGGAAGTCCTGGTGCTGCCGCTCCTGTGGCTGGCTTGGCGGCGGCGTGATGCCATCGGCTTCGGTTTGCAGCTGACGCTCGCGCTTGCCTTGCTGGGCAATGCGTTCATCTGCGGCGCCCTGTCGAATCCCAATGACCGCTACCAGGCGCGTGTCGTCTGGGTGGCTGTGGCAGCGCTCGTTATCGGCGGCGCGCGTCTGGGATCGGCTCGGACCCGAGGCGCTCGACCGGACCAGGCGGCGGAGGAGGGCGGGGACTGAGCCCGGTCCCCGGACGGTTGCGTCCGCAGCGCGCCTCCGGTGGGGCAGGGATTGCCGGTACACTCCGTACCGCGCCGGGCGCTACGCTTCTCTCAGGCACGCAGTTTGGACGGCGACGCGGCTGGCCGGGGATGACGAGACGGCGCCTGGCCTATCCGCGGATCAGGCCGATCAACGAGGCGGCGCTGTAGCGGTTTGTCGTGGCGATCAGCCGGCGTGCCGCGTCGACCTGGCCCCAGGTGTTCCAGAGCAGGACACCGCGGACGCGCCCGCCCTCGAGGTAGTACAGCACGCCCTCCCGGAAGGGGTCTTTCCAGTCCTCGACGATCTCTGCGCTGGGGCCGAAGTCCCCGACCGCCTCATACCCCAGGTCGAACAAGTCCGAATAGAAATAGGGCAGGTGCGTATACGCCTCCGATGCCCCGGCCATGTTGCGACCGGCCATGGCGCCCATGGTGTTGGCGTTGTCCTCGTGCTCCACGCGCCGGCGCATGTCGAGCGCCGGGCTGTACACATTGGCGACATCCCCGGCGGCAAAAACGTCCGGCACCGCCGCGTGCAGCTGCTCGTCGACGAGGATGCCGTTGTCGATCTCGAGTCCGAGCGACTTCGCGAGCGCGACCTCGGGCTCGATGCCGATACCGGCGACGACCGCGTCGGCGGACAGGGTCTTTCCGCTTTCGGTCTTCAGGGTGAAGCGTTCGCTCTCGGCTACGAGACTGCGGATCTTCTCGCCCGCCAGCACGTCCACACCTTTGTCGAGAAAATAGCCGTTGAGAAATTCGCGGAGCCCGGCCGGGAAGAGGCGGGCACCGATCCCGGGATCGGGGAACACCATGGAGACCTGGCAGCCGGCGCCGGCCAGGGCGGCGCCGATCTCCGAGCCGATGAATCCGCCGCCGATGACGATGAAGTCTGATTTTCGCTCGGTCAGCCCGCGCAGGCGCTGGTAGTCGTCGAGGGTGCGGAAATAGATGACGCCCTCCGGGGCCCCCGGCAGGCGCCGCGGGGAGCCTCCCGTCGCCAGCAGCAACTTGTCGTAACCGTAGATGCTGCCCTGGTCATCTGTCACGGTTCTGGCCATGCGATCGCCGGTGGTCACTCGTGTCTGAAGAAACAGCTCGACTCCCGCCTCCTCGGTCCGGCGCCAGATGGAGTCGATCGGTTTGCCTGCCCATAGCTTCTTCGACAAGGGCGGTCGGTCGTACGGCGGGTGTTTCTCGGCGCTCAGGACGGCGATCGTGCCGCGCTCGTCACGCTCGCGGATGCCCCGAACGGCCGCATCCGCGGTCATCCCCCCTCCCACGATCAGATATTGATAGCTTTTCATCGCGTTAGCGGCGGTCATTCGCCGGTCGGAGGCCGGCGTCTAGACTTGAGTATGGCCGATGACGCGTTGCCGATACTTGCTGAGGTTTCGTGGATGGGACGGGCCGCGGGCTAGCTGCCCGCTGCTCCGTGTTTTCCCTGTCGGGAGGCATGCGCAGACGGCGGATCACCCATGACCCGCCATCGGCTCCGCCGGGAGTCGGGAGCGGGGGAAATCCAGCACTGGTCCTACAGGCATGAATATCAATCGACCCACTTGCGGTAATGTGCACCTTGGCTGTCCTCTTGCGTCCCGGTCATGACTGGCCTTTGATCCTCGCCGCCAATCGGGGCGAGCGAGAGGATCACCCCTGGCGCTTCGCAGCGGGCCCTCCGCATCGGACCGCCTTCCTGCCATTGGTCGCTTGAGCGGGCGTTTCCGACCCGGGAGGTCGGTGAGCAACGGGGGCCGCTCTGCCCGTCAGCCCGGATAAGCAGCGGCGAGGCGCTCGTAGACCTGCTTGTCGAAGCCCGATGCGTCCACGTCGAGCTCGGCCAGGATCTCCGCCAAGTGCTCGTTGTCCTCGCGACCGTGCCAGGTCTTGATGTAGGTGCCCTGTTTGTAACCGTAGTCTTGACGGAAGAAGTTCAGGACGTTCTTTCCCACGTAGGTCTTGTACAGGTCGTCGAAGCTCATCCCCGCCGAGCCCATCATCGCGGAGAAGATCGAGATGTTGGCGCCCCGGGTGCGGATCGCGTTCTCCGCCATCAGCTCGATGGCCGCCCGAAAATGGATCTCCTCTGCGGGATGTGTCAACCCCGCTAAGATGTGCGTGGCGGCCGTCTCCGGAGTGTCGCCGGCGAGCAGCTGGGCGCTGAGGGCGAAGTGCCAGATGTCGACGATCTCCAGCCGAACCTGCGCCATGTCCGGCTCTTGGTGCTTCCACCACTTCCAGCCGTAGTGGTCGAGCATCTCCGCGCACTCGGTCCAGATCGCGCGGTACCAGGCGAAGCCGCGATCGCGCCAGTCGCGATCGACCTTGCGGTTTATCGCGTCCTGCATCTGGAGCATGGTGAGGATCTTCTCTTTCATAGCGTTGGGCTTGGTCTGTTGATCCGTCATCGTCATGGTGCAGTACCTCGTGTTTGGCGCCTCCGCCGCCGCACCGCGCTCGCCACGATGGACTCATCAGCGGTCGGGCGCAAGCCCGGCGGCCGGAGTGCCTTCAGCGCGCGAGCCGCAACCAAGTCATGGGTCGAAATCGCCCGCTCCCCGATCGGCCGGGTCCGAGATGTGGGCTTGCGGTGTTGCCGCGCGTGCCCGCATGCCGAGCACCGTGCTGCGCCGGGCCCCTTGCCGGCGCGCGTTTCGGATAGCAAGGTGGCTCGCGCGGGATTATGAGATGGGTTCTAATGTCCCCGGCTGCGGCTCGCCGCGCTCAGACTTCCGTTTCTCAGCTCAGACCCGCAATCTCCGTCATGCGTATCCATTTTGCCGGTGGTGGCCATTGCGCCGAATACATTGCACGGCGCCTGATTCGCGAGGGCCACAGCCTGGTTCTCCTGGAGATCTCCGAGCAACGCTGCCGGGAGCTGCAAGAGGCCCTGGACGCTCACGTCGTACCCGGCAGTGCCGCGAGCATCGCCCGCTGGAAGGCCACGGGCCTGGACCAGACCGATGTCTTCATTGCCTGCACGCACTCCGACGAGGTCAACCTGGCGGCCTGCCTGATCGCCAACGAGCTGGCGCCCTCCGCGGTCAAGGTCGTGCGCCTGCGCACGCCCGAGTTCGAGAGCTGGGAGCGCATGCTGGAGTCGCTCAAGGTGCGTGTGGACCGCATCGTGCATCCGGAGAGCGATGTCGTCGGACGCATCCTGCGGGTGCTGACCGTCCCGGGCGTGTCTGACGTGCGCGATTTCGCCGAGGGGCGGGTGAAGCTCTTCAGCATGAACGTGGAGGTCGGCGCCTGGTTTGCGGGACGCTCTCTGCGGGAGCTGGGCCAGACCCCGGGGGGGGAGCAGATCCGGGTCTGCGTCATCTTTCGCGGCACCAGTGCCCTGGTTCCCCTGGGGGACGAGAGGTTGCTCCCGGGCGACCATATCTACGTGATCACCACCGCCGAGGCCCTGGAGCAGGCACTGGCGTTCATGGGCGTGGTCCGGCGAGAGCGCATCCGCCAGGTATTCATCGTCGGCGGGGGGGAGGTGGGGCTGGAGCTGGCCCGTTCGCTGGAGAAGCAGAAGGTCGCGATCAAGCTGTTCGAGCATGACAGCGAGCGCTGCCAGCTGTTGGCCGCGGAGCTGCCCGATACCGTGGTGGTGAACACCGACGGGACCGACCAGGAGATCCTGCTGCGCGAGAACGCCGATGCCGCCGATGCCTTCATCTCCCTGACAGAGAACGACGACGCCAACCTGATCGCCTGTCTGCTCGCCCGCCGGCTCGGCGTGAACAAGGTGGTGCCCCTGCTCAACCGGCTCAACTACCTGCCGCTTGCCCAACGGCTGGGCATCAATACCTCGGTCAGTCCCCGGGTCAAGGCGGCCGATGCCGTGTTCGAGCTCATCCGCAAGGGGGGCGTCGTCTCGGTGCGGACTCTCGGGGAGGAGGCGGCCGAGGCCATCGAGCTGCAGGTTCCCGAGGGGTCCCGTTACGCCGAGCGCCCGGTTTCCGAGATCGATTTTCCGCCCGGGGCCAAGGCCGGCGCCATCGCGCGCCCCGATGGCGAGGTGCTGGTAGCCGACGGCAGCTCGGTGATCCATGCCGGCGACCGGGTCGTGTTCTTCGCCCAGGAGCAGGTGGTGCAGCGACTCGAATCGGAGGTGTTGGCCCAGGCGCGCCGCTCCAAATGGCTGCCCCTCTAATCAGCCTTCGCAGCGTCGCCTGGGTGCTGGGCGGCTTTCTTGCCGTTCTGGCGGCGACCATGCTGGTGCCGGCGGGCTATTCGCTGCTTACCGACGAGGCGGATCTCGCCGGTCTGGGCTATGCGATCGGCATCACCGCGCTGGCGGCGGCGGTGCTTCTGCTGCTGGGCTATCGCCGTCAGCGCCGCGAGCTGCGTCAGCGCGAGGCGATCCTGCTGGTGGTGCTGGTCTGGCTGGGGGTGTGCGGTTTTGGCGCCTTGCCGTTGTACTTCTCGGCCCAGTTTCCGACCTTCACCGACGCCGTGTTCGAGGCCACCTCGGGCTTCACCACCACCGGGGCCACGGTGCTCGATCGGGTCGAGGTGCTGTCGGCGCCCCTGCAGCTGTGGCGTTGTTTCAGCCATTGGCTGGGCGGCATGGGTATAGTCCTACTGGGCCTGGCGATTCTGCCTCTGGTCAGTCAGGGCGGCAACGGGCTGTATCGGGCGGAGTTCTCGGGCGCGGCGGCCGAGCGCCTGCGACCCCGGCTGATGGAGACTGTGCGCGCCCTGTGGAAGATCTATCTGGCGCTCACATTGGCCGAGTGGCTCTGTTTGACGCTTGCCGGCATGCGTCCGTTCGAGGCGCTCTGCCACTCGTTCTCGACCCTCGGCACCGGGGGGTTCTCGACCCGAACGGCGAGCATCGGCGCGTTCGGTCCCCTGATTCAGTACATCGTCATCCTGTTCATGCTGCTCGCCGGCATGAGCTTCGTGCAGCATTTCCGCTTTTGGGTGGAGCGGCAGCCCCGGGTGGTGTTGAAGGACTACGAAGTGCGCACCTACCTGATCGTGGTGGCCGTAGCCACGGTGCTGGTGACGCTCAGCCTTCTGCGGCATCCGGCCGCTGGCCCAGCCCGAGCCCTCGAGCCGACCTTTCGTGCCGCATTGTTTCAGGTGGCCTCGATCCTTACGACCACCGGGTTTGTCACCAGGGATTACGGGGTCTGGCCGCCGGCCGCCCAGGTGATCCTGCTGCTGCTGATGTCCATCGGCGGCTCGACGGGCTCGACGGCGGGCGGGCTCAAGGTCGCGCGGATCGTGCTGATGCTGCGGGTGATCCAGCGCCACTTTCGGCAGCTTTCCGAGCCCCAAGGGGTGTTCCGTATCCACGTCAGCGGCGCCGTGATCTCGGAGATGGCCGTCTGCGGTCTGCTCAACCTGGTGTTCCTTGCGTGGATCATGCTCCTGGTGGCGAGCCTGGTTGTGGCCGCCACCGGCGTGGACGTGATCACCGCCGTCTCGGCCGTCACCGCCTGCCAGTTCAACGTCGGCCCCGGTCTAGGGGCAGTTGGGCCCGCCTTCAGCTACGAGGGGCTGAGCGCCTTGGCCAAATGGACCCTGACGGGCTGTATGGTCGCCGGCCGACTGGAGTTCTACACCCTGCTGGTAGTGCTGACCCTCGGTTTCTGGCGCCGCTGAGCTTACATCTCCGCCAGGGTGCGGGCGAAAGCGTCCACCTGGCCCCAGTCGGTGAACTCCACCACGGTCTGCGGATCGGTCGGGCCCTTGGTGATCAGCATGATGAGCTGGATGATCTTGCGGTCCCAGAATCCGTAGCGCGGATAGTCGAGCTTTCCCGCGAACACGGCGAGCCTGCGCGGGCGCCAGGCGATCCTTCTCAGAAACTTCTGTAGATACGGGTTGGTCTCGGGGTGGTCTTTCCCGGGCTTGCGGGCCACCAGATTGACCGAGAAGAAGGCGTTCGGCCTGGCGTCCAGGGCCTGCTGGTAACGGTCGATGAACTCCGAGACCAGCGGGCTGTGCCGGCCGTAGCGGATGCTCGCGCCGATCACCACCTTGTCGAAGGCGGCGGGGTCCGGTTGGGGGTGGTCCGCTACCGAGGCGAGTGTGACCGCCTGACCTGCGGTATCGAGGGCGCGGCACAGCCGTTCGGCGATCTTGGCGGTGTGCCCGTCCGTGGTGGCGTATAGGATCAGTATCTTGGACATGGAATGGCCTCTCCGTCAGCAATCGCTCACAGCCCCCCGGGTGCTCCGCGGCTCCTGGGCTTCGCAGGTCAGGTTGGCGCACAGCGCCTATCTGACGCCGACCTGTATTTCCTCAGAGGCCTTTCAAGTAGGCGTCGCCGAGCCGGCGCATCTGGCCGAGGATCCAATCCTGGCGCTCGCGGACCTGGGGGCTCGGTCTGGCCGCCGAGCGCTCCAAGGGGTTCGGCAAAAGGGCTGCCAGGAGCGCGGCTTGGCGTCGGTCGAGCCTGGCGGCGGAGGTGCCGAACCAGTATCGGCTGGCTGCCTCGACCCCGAAGGTCAGCGGCCCCAGCTCGGCCACGTTGACGTACATCTCAAGGATGCGCCGTTTGCCCCAGGTCAGCTCGATGAGCACCGTGTAATAAGCCTCCAGCCCCTTGCGCAGCCAGCTGCGACTGGGCCACAGGAAGACATTTTTGGCCACCTGCTGGGAGATGGTGCTGGCGCCGCGCAGCCGCCTGCCCTCCGAAGCCTGCTCCAGGGCCCGGTCGATGGAGCGAAAGTCGAAGCCCCGATGAAAGGGGAACGTCTGGTCTTCCCCGGCGACCACGGCGAGCAAGAAGCTCGGCGAGACCCGATCCAGGTCCACCCACTGGTAGCGCAGGGCGGCATGTGCGGGAGCCTCCATCCGGCGTTCGATCATCAACAGGGTGGCCGGCGGGTCGACGAAGCGCCACAAAACCACCGGCGCCAGGCTCAGCAGGAAGAGCCCGAGAAGGACGCGCAGCATGATCCTCGCGAGGGGCCTTGCTCTGGGCGACGCACGCATGGGCCCCAGTTTATCCGAAGCCACAGGGCGCGGCTGCGCCCTCTGCGGTGATGGTATCAGGGGTTGTCGGGGTCGCAGGCCCCTTCCTTGACCCAGGCGCCGCATTCGCAGCGCAACAGCTCGGCGCTGCTGGTGCAGATCAGGTCGCCTTCGCGGTACCGGGCGCTGTTGTACCAGCAGTCGCGATGCTCATCCTGTTCGCCGCCTCCCCCGGGAAAAAGCTCGTCGACGAATTCCGCTATCGGCGAGGTGCGCAGCTCCGGGTCGGGTGCCCCGACGTGCTTGAACAGTCTGCCGCTTTTCATGGCCTTGCCCTCCCGGTTGCGACGCTGGGATCTCTTACCTAGAGACTAGCCCGCAACCGGTCCTGCTGTGGGCTTGTGCCCGGGTCGGTTACGCTGCGTCGGGTTGCCTCCGGGCCGGGACCGCTCCCACAGGTCCGGCCGCTTGGGCGACAATCGCCTGCAGGCGGATCAAAGGGGGGAGGCGATGACAGCACAGGCAGAAAGGGACGAGCCGATCAGCGTCCGGCATTTCAGGCAGATCCTGCTGTGGCCGCTGCAGCTCATGCCGCTCAAGCGTGGCGCCCAGATCCAGAAGCACTGGGAGCTGCTCGAGCAGGCTGAGTCCTGCCCCTGGCGGGAGCTCTCCTCGGAGTTCAGCGGCGATCGCCATCGCTTCCACCGGCGGCACTACAACGAGTTCGCGGCCTTTTTGCCCAAAGTGCAGCGTTTTCTCTACGGCGAGGGCGTGGGGGACGACCCGAGTGCCTGGCACTCCCAGTCGCCCGTGCGGGTGTTTCGGCGCAGCGACATCGCGCAGGCGCGCGTCGGCTACAAGGACGATCGTCCGCCCATCCTGTTTGATGTCGGCCATGTGGAGCTGTACTTCTTCTACGACATCGATGTCGTTCTTCTCGCCCTTGAGATCTTCGCCGACGACCTGGATCTGGAGCAGGTGCAGCACACGCTGTACAGCTTCGGTCGGGCTTACCCGCTCGACTGGGAGCCGGACGGGGCGGCCAGCCACTGTCCGGGCCGGGTCGAATGGCTGGATGCAGCCGGTGGCGTGCTGGCGCGCTCGGACTACGAGAAGATGGACCGCTATCTGGCGTTCGTCGCCCGCCATCGGGCCCCGCACATCGCGTCCCACTGGGAGTTCCTGCTCAGGCCCCTGGAGCTGTACTACGAGGGGGGTGCGGGCCAGATCCGCTATCGGCAGATCGAGTACCATCGCATGCCGCTGGCGGCCTATCTCGCCCTGGACGACCCTCAGCGCCTGACCCTATCGGACTTCGTGCGCCTCGGCATGGCGGCGGCGCCGGGCGGCGGTGAGCTGCCCCCCTATTCCAAGCGTTATCTGGTCGGGTTCGAGAACCGCTACTGCTATGACCGCTACTGGTGTCCCGAGGTCCCAGGCCTGACCAGCCGCTTCGTGTGCTGCGGGTCGACCCTGGTCGTGGTGGGCAGCGCCCGGCAACGACGCTTCGTCGATCCCGAGACCGGGGTCTTGGGCCAGTTCAGGCACCAGTATTTCCTGTTGTTCCTGATCGCGCACTTTCACCGGGCAGCCCTGCTGATGTTCTCCGACAGGCTGGTGGATGCGCTCAGCCGACTCGATATCCAGAACGTCGAGGCTGTGCGTCGGTTCAAACGCGCGATACGGGAGGTCTTCGAGGTGTTCCTGCGCTTCACCCACCGCTACTGGTTCCACGAGATCTCCGACCAGGCTCAGGCGCGAGAGCTGTTTCGGATGTGCGCCGTGCATCTGGACACCGAGGAGCTGTTCAACGAGCTGCGCGAGCAGGTGCACGCCATGAGCAACTATCTGGACAGCGACTCGTTGCGGCGTCAGTCCAACTCGATGTTGCGCCTCACTGTGGTCACGATCTTCGGCATGGTGGGCAGTGTGACCACCGGCTTTCTGGGCATGAACTTGATCAACGAGACAGAGGCCTCGTTGACGGCGAAGCTGGGGTACTTCGCGTTGGTTGCAGTGCCCTCCCTGCTGTTGGCCTTGTTTGCGGTGATGCGCTCGCGGCGCCTCTCGGATCTGCTCGATACCCTGGCCGACGAGCGTATGCCGGCGCTGACGAAGCTCGCCTTCATAAGCAAGGTGTTGCGCGGGGCCGCCGGCCAGAATCCCGAGGGCAAGGGCTAGCGCGTGAAGGTCTGCCTTATCCGACGGGACTTCAGGACGTACGGCACCCAGACGAGACACCGCAGCAGACTATCGAGCAGCTCGCGCATGATCCCCGGGCTGGGCTGCGGTAGCGGAGGGAGCAAGGGTCGGGCGACCCAAAGGTTGCCGACTTGCAGCAGCAGCGACGCGACTGAGACCGCGATGAACCACTTGGGAAATGCCTTCCGCTTGGTGAAGAACAGATACAGGATGTACAGGTAGATCCCGAGCAGCGCCAGGGTGGACACCAGCTCGGACGCGAGGAAAGCGGCGCCCACAGGGTCGTAGGTCGGCGAGCCCGGCGCGGTCAGGGCTTGCCAGGCCCCCGCGGAAAGCAGCCCGGGGTAGCTGTCGTACAGGATGCGAATCATGCGGCCCGCGGCGACCACCAAACCGATCCCTATCCCGACCGCCCAGCCGCGGATGCCTTCGAGCCGAGGCTCCTGCTTCTCCAGCTCGCGGATCCTCGCCTCGATGCGCGCCCGCAGACCGGGCTGCTCTGCCTCCGTGACCGTATCGACAGCCCGGTAGAGCTGTGCCAACGAGTACTGCTGGTATCCGCTGTGATCCATCGGGGTGACTTTGTCGGCAACGCAGCCCAGGAAGTAAGGGTCCGGCGCGCAAGACTCTACCCCAAATGCGGGACGCGCCGCTCCCCTCGCGGGGCTCAGCTGAGCAAGGGGTGGTCCGGAGGGAGCTGCCGGGAGATCCACAGGGCCAGCTTGTGGCGCATGTTGGGGATCGACAGGTCGCTCTTGGCCAACGGTTGGACCAGCTTGTCGTGCACCAGAAGCTTGTAGACGTACTCGACCTTGAGGTCCGCCGAGTCCGTGGCCTCGAACTGCGCCGCGCCGCGCCGCTCGGCATAGTTCATGCCGACCTTCACCGCGAGCTTGGCCAGCTCGCCCTCATGCTTCATCTTGGTCATCGGCGGCTCCCGGTTCCCGGATGCCCGGACTATAGCCCAGTCTCACGCGCCGGTGGCCAAGGACCCTCCGGCAATGGGGAGCGGGCGGATCTCGGGCCAGCGCAAGGGCCGATTCTCGGCTATGCGTGCGCGTCATCTCGACTTCGATTTCTCGACCAACTTTCGCCGACACCCCCTGGAGGTTCTTGCGACGGCTGCGATGCTGGTGCCCGCCATCCTGATCGTCGGTGCTCCGCCCAGGGCGGTGTTCTGGCTTGTGGTGCTGCGGGCCGCGGTGCTGGTATTCGAGCACGCCAACCTGCGTCTGCCCCTTGGGCTGGATCGCGTGCTGCGTGCCAGCCTCCGCGAGCTCGGCCGCGCGATCCGTCGAGAGTGGCGAGCGGCACAGCGACTGAGCGGGGAAGCGCGGTGGAGGGCGCTTTGGTCTCTGGACCCCGACGAGGCCCCCGCAACGGTCACCGTGGTGCACCGCCTGCCCGTGCGATGAGTCCTGTGTTGCACGATCTGTCGGAAGATCACGCTCTTGCGCTAGCTCCACGCCACCGCCCGGCGGGGGTTACACGCCGGATCCTGAATCAGTCCGCGATCAGGTCTCAACCGGCGCCAGGGTGCCGCTCAGGGTCAGCTGGGGGAACGGAATCTGCCAGCCGTGCTCGGTACAGGCGTCGACGCACCAGCGTTGGATCGCGCGGCGCAGGCGGTTGTATAGATCGCCCAGCTCTCCGGCGAAGTCGGCGATCACCACCAGGTCCAGGGACGAGCTGCCAGCCTGGGCGAGCTCCACGCGCAGACTGAGCATCCGGTCCGCGTAGCCCTCTCGAGCCGCGCGATGCTGGAGGCACGCCTGCAGCAGGTCCGGAATCGGCCCGGTCGCGTCCTTCTGCAGCCCATAGCTGATGCTGAGGGTCTCCTTGAGCCGGAAGTTAGTCGCCAAATTCACGGGCGAGGCGGCCAGGAAGTCGCTGGTCCGGTAAGTGACCTGCGCGCCGCCGCGCTGTACCAGCTGCACCAGCTCCTGGGAGATGCCGGTGACCTTGCCCCGCAGCCCGTTGCTCAGGATCACCCAGTCGCCTTTGCGGCACGGGAACCAGGGCTCGTCGGGGCCGCAGGGGCGCGATTTGAGGTCGACCAGAGAGGCGATCGGCACCCGCTGGCCGATCTCGGCGACGGGGTTGATCAGTGAGCAATAGAAATTGAGCTCCTTTACCAGCCAGGGCAGTCCTTCCATCAGGATGCGCTCGCCCTCGCGCACCGAGCCGATGTTGAGAAAGATCTGAATCTGGTGCCAGTAGCGGGGCAGCCCCAGACGCAGGGTCCAGGCAAGCCCGAGCAGCACCAGTACGCCCAGGCTGAACAAAACCCAGTCTCCGACCAGGTAGAACACGATCATGGGTCCGAGAATGATCAGCAGCACCGTGAGCACGCGGTGGCCGAGCTGCACCAGGCGAATGCGGAAGCTGCGGTGCTGGCGGCGAAAGCCCGGCACGTGGCGTTGCAGCGCGGCATAGCTCCCGTGCGACACCAGCACGATGACCAGGATCGCAAGCAGGACCTCGGAGAGGTAAAGCCCCCGCTTCTGGAAGAAAGTGCGCACATAGCTCTGGGATGCCTCGGCGAGGGACGTTTCCGCGGCGGCGAGCTTGTCGAGCTGAAGCTGTGCCGTGCGCAGCTCGCTCTGCATGAAGGCGCGCCGTTTGCTCCATCTTTCGGCAGTCTCGGTCAGGGCCTGGCGCAGGTTCTGGTCCTTGATTTGAGCAAGCAGGCGGTCGGTGTTGGCGAGCGCCTGCTCGATCAGGGGGATCCGCTGCTGGTAGTAGGCGACCTTCTCCTTCAGCTCCGACTTCTGACGCATACCGGCCGTCATGTCCTTCATCTCGTCGATGGCCGGCCGTAGGAGCGAGAACAGCTCCGCCTGGAAATTGAATGGCTGCTCCTTCTTGGCGCGCAAGCTCGAGATGTCGACGCCGGCGGCGAGATCCTCGAAGTTCCGCGTCGTGGTCTCCAGGTCTGCCTCCAGCTTGTCCCTGTGCTGGGCGAGCGCCTGCTTCTGTGCTTCGGATTGGGCCCCCTTGATCTGACGGTTGATCCCTTCGATGTCGGTCTTCAACCCCGTGCGAACACGCACCAGCCCTTCCAGGGTCGACAGGGTGTCCTGCTCCATCGCCGACCCGGCGGGAGTCGGCTCGGGCGCGGGCTGGGGAAAGGCGGGTCCCGCGCAGAGCGCCCACAAGCTCAGCGACCATGCGCAGAGGCGGACCATGCGGTGCATGCCGGTCACGGGACCGATGGTGCTGCCCGGCGGGCCACCACGCCGATTTCGGCCTCCGGATGGTGCTCGAGCACCAGTGCCTTGGCTCGCTCCAGGTCGTGGCGCGGGATGTCGACCATCAGCAGCAGCTCGCCTCGCATCAGCGCCGGCTCGAAGTCGTGGACTCGATGGTTCTGCTCGTGGCCCTTCATCAGCGCCGAGACCAGGGTCCCATATCCCGCTCCGGCGGCGGTCATGGCCAGCACGGCGCCGCCGCCAAGAATGAGTCCGCCGGGGGGGAAGGCGAGCGCCAGCAGCCCGCTCAACAGCCCCGCGCTCGCCCCGAGCCCTATGCCGATCTCGATGCCGTGCTTGAGCTCGGTCTTCTGCCACGCGCTCGCCTCGGGCAGGTTCTCCAGCACTTGGTCCATGCTCGCAACCACATGGAGGTGGTGCTGGGGCACCCCGCTCGCCTCGAGCTCCGCGACGATGCGTCGGCAGCTCTCCTGATCGGGGACCAGAAAATAGATGCGTCTCATCGCTAGGCTCCTCGTTTGGGGGGTCAAGACTGGCGGGCAGCGTCAGGATAACCCATCCTGGCTTCGACGCACCTGGCCCGGGTGTCTCCCCAAACACGGCGAGCACGCGAAGTCCAATGTCGGCGGCGGGGGCTCCGCCGTCGGCATCATCGGGTAACATGGCGTCCCAGGGGTCGGGGTCGCTTGTTGCCCCGGGGTTCCACAAGCCGCAGGAGAGATGCCGTGCGCAAGACGTTCCGTTGGATTCTGGCAGCTTGCCTTCTGGCCGGGTCGATTGAGGTGCCGGGGGCCGAGCGCACGCTCACGATCGCCACCGGGGGCGAGGGAGGGGTCTATCATCCGTTGGGGGTCGTCCTCGCCGCGCTCTGGACGGGCAACATCGAGGGCCTCGCGGTCGAGGAGAAGACCACCGGGGGCTCGGTGGAAAACATGCGCTTGGTGGAGTCCGGCGCTGCCGGGGCGGCTTTTGGAACGGCAAGCGTGGTCTACGCGGCCTACCACCGCACCGGTCCGTTCAAGGACAGCGGCAAAGGTAAGCTGCTTGCCATCGGTGCCCTGTACCCGAACGCAGTCCAGATCGTGACGCTGCGTAAATCGGGCCTTCGGTCTCTCGGCGACCTGAAGGGCAAGCGGGTCTCGGTGGGGGCGCCAGGGTCTGGCACCGAGGCCATCACGCACGATGTTTTGAGCGCCGTCGGCATCTCCTACGAACAACTGGGCATGGCCGCCCGGGTGCCGTTTGCGGAAACCGTCAGTGCGGTCGGCGACGGGAGGCTGGATGCCGCGAGTCTGTCGGTCGGGCTCGGGAGCAGCGCTCTGGAGAAACTGGCCGCGGAGCATTCGATAGCGCTGGTCTGTATGAGCCCGGCAGAGCAGGACGCCATCGTCGCCGCGCATCCTGCCTACACGCGCTACACCATCCCCCAGGGCAGTTACTCGGGCGTGGACTACCCCTGTCCGACCGTGCAGGTGGCCAATCAGCTGGTCGTCCGGGCCGACGAGGATGCCGATTTGGTGTATCGGCTGACCAAGGTCATGTACGAGAACCGGGCCGATTTGGCGAAGGTCACCCCGGACCTCGCCACCCTCGGCCCGGCGTACGTAATGGATGCCACAGTCATTCCCTTGCATCCCGGGGCGCTGCGCTATTACCGGGAAGTCGGCGCGGTGGTCCCCCAGCGGCTGTTGCCCTGATCGTCGCGGACGCCCGGGTCACCGGCGTTGGCCTGAAGCGGCGTAAGGAGGTGCCTTTGCCCCCTATGACGGGGGTGTCACGCGCAACGCCGCCGCGGCGTTCGCCGCCCGTGCGAGGGCGGTTGCTGTGATGGCGCTCCTGGTGCAGGCCCCTAGCGAAAAACTGCTGAAACTGCCTCACTTTGCTCCTCGGGCACCATCCTATACTGCAACCAGTCGATGTGCGGCGAAGGCCGCGGACAGCCGTGGTATAGTCAGGTCCTGCAGACCTCGGATCACCCGCGGTATGTCGCGCGCCAGCGCCTCGATCTCGAGGGCGCTATCGGGTCGAGGTCACCGGGAGGGCGCCCGGGTTTCCCTTGGGCACGCCCGGTCTTCGGTTCCGTCGAGTCCTAAGTAGAACAGTCCCAAGTCCGTATATGGCTGCTAGGGTCAAGTGGTAGGAGAAGGCATATGAAAAGGCTCGTAAGTGCCGGCGTTCTGCTCGGCTCGGTCACGGCGATCTGCTTGGGTAGCCATCCTGTCTCGGCCGCATCCGATGTCGGGTCTGGTCCGCAACCTGCGGGTGGCTATCAGCAGTCCGATCGGCACGGCGACCAGCACAGATACCACAAGGGGGCGGGGCCTGACACCGGTGGGGCAGTGGGTGGCGCGGGCCAGGGGCCTGCCCAGGTAGGACCGCACTTCGGCGGTGGCGGCCCGGCCCTCTCGACCGGGGGAGCTGGCCCGGGTGCTTATGGACGCACCGGCCCCAGCTCAGGCCCCGTCAGCGGAGGATCGGGCCCCGGCAGCCATGGCCCCGGTCTATCGACGGGAGGTCCGTGGACCGGGGGAAGCGGCCAAGGGACCGGCGGACACGAGCATGAAGGCGGCGGCGCGTATGAGCGGTATCGCGGTCCGGCACTTCCCGAGCACAACCAGGGTCCCGGCGGACACGAGCATGAAGGCGGCGGCGCGTATGAGCGGTACCGCGGTCCGGCACTTCCTGAGCACAACCAGGGTTTCGGCGGACACGAGCATGAAGGCGGCGGCGCGTATGAGCGGTACCGCGGTCCGGCACTTCCCGAGCACAACCAGGGTCCCGGCGGACACGAGCATGAAGGCGGCGGCGCGTATGAGCTGTATCGCGGGCCGCGCATTCGTGAGCACGAGGGTGAGCGCGAGGGTGAGCGGAATCGCTACGACTGGGACCTTTACCGGCCAGGTCATCGGCCGCCGGATTGGGAGCATCAGCATCGCCATTTCGACACCCGACCATATGAGCACAACTGGCGGGCCGAGCGCCGGTATCGCTGGTACCCCTATGTCTGGCCGCAAGGCCGGCATCACCGCTACCGGCGCTGGGTCTACGGTGAAGATCTCCCCGGCATCTTCTGGAGCCGTCAGTACTGGGTGACGCACTACTGGAGATTCGGACTCTTCGACCCGCCCTATGGCTACGTCTGGGTTCGTTACGGTGACGACGCCCTGCTGGTGGACGTGGAGACAGGGCGCATTCTCGCGTCCGTGTACGACCTTTTCGAATGAAGCTTGCTTGCGCTGGGGCCCTGGTGAGGCGGGGCGCCAGCCAAGCGTTCGCCGTGAGCCCTGCGGGGCAGGATGGGGTGTCACTCACCCTGTACTGCGCGCGCGGCTCAGGGTAACCTGAGCCGCCGGCCGGGCGTTCGCCGGTTCGTGGACGGGGTCTGCGGCGTGCGGGTGCTGGCGATTGTGGCTGTCCGGTCGAGCGTACCGGCGTGTCGCGCCCGTCGCGTTCCTGGCTTCGCAATGAGGGTGCCGTAGGCTGGGGGAAAGGCAGCACGCGTAATACCCGGTTCGGCATCGAATCTCTTTCCTGCGTTTGTGTACAAGGTCCATCAGGTCGGGAGTCAGGCTATGACTAGAGAGTGGGTAAGGGCGGGTGTTTTGCTTGGATCGGCTGCAAGCTTCTGTGTGACGGCCAACTTTGCTTCCGCCGGTACAGCCGTTGGAGCAGGGCAGCAGCTCGCCGCCGATTATGAGTATTCAAGCGGGCAAGGCGGCCACAAGCAGCATCAACAGTCTCCGAACCGCGGCAGCAGCTCGGGCTCCGGTGGTTCCAGTCATGGTGGCCATAGCGGGACCTACAGTCCCAGCAGCGGCACGCAGCGTGGCAGCGGCGGGTACAATCCCAGCGGCAGCACGCATCACGGCAGCGGCGGGTACAATCCCAGCGGCAGCACGCAGCACGGCAGCGGCGGGTACAACCCCAGCGGCATCACGCAGCACGGCAGCGGCGGGTACAACCCCAGCGGCAGCACGCATCGCGGTAGCGGCGGGTACAACCCCAGCGGCATCACGCAGCACGGCAGCGGCGGGTACAACCCCAGCGGCAGCACGCATCGCGGTGGCGGCGGGTACAACCCCAGCGGCAGCACGCATCGCGGTAGCGGCGGCTACAACCCCAGCGGCATCACGCAGCACGGCAGCGGTGGATATAATTCCAAGAGCATCACCCATGGCACCGGCGGCTACGGCCACGATTACAAAGGGGTCGGCGAGGGTCATGGCGGCCATGAGTCCTATCCCAAGTCCGGCAACTGGGACCATCACGGCAGTCACCAGCGTTATGACTGGAACGCCTATCGCCCGGGCCGCCGGCCGTCTGACTGGCAGCATTACCGGCGCGGTTTCGATCCCCACGTGTACCGCCACAACTGGAACGCGGAGCGTCGCTATCGCGCATACGGCTATGTCTGGCCGAGAGCATGGAACTACCGCCGATGGGCCTACGGAGAGCGCCTGCCGGTTATCTACTGGCCGCGCAAGTACTGGCTGACCAGCTATTGGAATTACGGTCTCTTCAATCCGCCATACGGTTACGTATGGGTCCGCTATCGCAATGATGCCGTACTGCTGGATGTGGAGACGGGCGAAATTCTCAGTGTGGTTTATGACCTGTTCGAATAACGGTTGGATGACCTGACCGCGACTGAGCATGACCCGCTCCCGCGGGAGCGGGTCATGCCCTTAAGAGCCTATCCCGGCGGTCGTTTCCGGTCTGTCGCTTCCAGTGTCCAGGACTTTCTGGCCTCTCGCAAAGCCGCGAAGACGCCAGGACAGAGCGTCTGCGCCGTGCCGCTGCGAGATGATCATCTGCCCTATATTCGATCGCTAGGGGCTGTTGACAATTGCCGTTCGCGGTCCGATTACGACCCTTTTCCGCGCTGACTGTGTTGCGGCTCGTCGCAATAGATCCACTATTCCTCCTCACCGCGCCTTGCCAGCACGGAAAATCGCTCGCAATCGCCCTCGCTCAGACAAATGTCAACAGCCCCTAGTAAGGATCACTTTCGAGCGATCGCGAAGGGTTGGGGTGCTCGGGCCGCGCCGGCCCGGGCGCCGCAGCAGGAGGTTGGTGAGAAATGCGGGCTAGGGTGTCCCGGGAGTCGGCGGTTTGTGTACGATAATCTGGCAGATTGAAAAGCCAGAGCCGGTTACGTGACTAGCATTCGATTACCGCCCGCGCCGTTGCTGCGCTTTTCGTTGCTCGCCATCATCACCGGGTTGGTCGCCGGAGTGGGCGCGGTCCTGTTTCGAGCCCTGATCGGCCTGGTCCACAACCTGTTCTTCCTCGGCAAGCTCTCGCTGGCTTACGACTCCGCGCTCCATACTCCGGGTGGACCCTGGGGCTACTGGATCGTGCTGGCGCCGGTGCTCGGCGGCCTGCTCGTTGCATTTCTGGTCAAGAACTTTGCTCCGGAGGCGAAGGGCCACGGTGTCCCGGAGGTCATGGAGGCAATCTATTATGGCGGCGGCATCATTCGTCCCGTGGTGTCGCTCGTCAAGGCGCTCGCTTCGGCGATCTCCATCGGCTCGGGCGCGGCGGTGGGGCGTGAGGGCCCGATCATCCAGATCGGCTCTGCCTTCGGATCGACATTGGGCCAGTTGGCGCGGTTGTCTCGATGGCAGCGCACTACGTTGATAGGCTGTGGGGCGGGTGCTGGCATCGCCGCGACCTTCAACACCCCGATCGGCGGGCTGCTGTTCGCCATCGAGCTCATCCTGCCCGAGATCAGCTCGCGTACCCTGATCCCGGTGGCGCTCGCCACCGGTGCGGCGACCTACGTGGGACGGGCCGCCTTCGGGCCCTCTCCCGCATTCAACGTGCCGTCGCTCATCATCGCCAGGACATTCCCCGTCACCGGCACGACGCTCATCGCCTACCTGTGCCTGGGTCTTCTGCTCGGCTTGCTGGCGATGGTCTACATCCGCTCCATTTACGCGTTCGAGGACTTCTTCGACAAGCTGCCCGGCAACTATTACACACGTCACGCACTCGGGATGCTGGTCTTCGGGCTCATGATGTATCTGTTTCTGCGCTACAGCGGGCAGTACTACATAGAAGGGGTCGGCTATTCGACCATCCAGGAGATTCTCGGCGGGCCGCTTATGAGCCCGGCGTTTCTGCTGTTGCTGTTTGCGGCCAAGCTCCTGGCGACGTCCCTGGCACTGGGCTCGGGCGCGTCCGGAGGCATCTTCTCGCCCTCGCTCTTCCTGGGCGCGACGCTCGGGGCTGCCTACGCGATCCTGGTCAACGATTGGCTGCCCAACGTACCGCTGGATGTGCCGGCCACGGCGATGATCAGCATGGCAGGCGTCGTGGCCGGCGCGACCGGCGCAGTGGTCACGGCGATCGTAATGATCTTCGAGATGACCCGCGACTATAACGTCATCATCCCGCTCATGATCACCTCGTCGGTGGCGTACGGGGTGCGTCGGGCCGTGCTTCGCGACAGCATCTATACCCTGAAGCTCACGCGCCGCGGTCATGACCTGCCGGAAGCGTGCCAGACGAACCTGTACCTCATGTACACAGCGCAGGACGCGTTGGAAGTGCCGATATTGCATCGCGATCTAAGCGATCCCGCGCCACTGCGGCACGCTTTACGCCAGGTCGACCGCGCACCGCACATCCTGGCGGTACGGGATGGCCGTGTGGAGGGGATACTCGATGAGGTCAAGATCACTGGCATAGATCCAAACCTTTCCTTGGCCGAGATTTTTGCCGCACACGCCGCCCCGGAGTTCCTGGTGGTTCGGGCCGACGACAGTCTGCTCGACGTATTCATCCGCCTGCGCGATGCCAAACATGATCTTGCGGTAGTCACCAAATCGGGCCTGCTGGACCGAGCCGACGAGGTGATGGGGGTGCTCTCATGGTCTCAGGTCTCCCGTCTTAGCAACCTGCCGTCACGGCTGCGCAGGCGCGCTGGTGCGGCGCCGGGGTGAGACCGGCAGCCGAGACCGAAGGCAGACCAGGTCGGCCCGGGGGGAGGGGATACCGTCGGTAACCACGGATTCGCGGGCAATGGCCTGGAATCGCTTGGCGCCGGTGAGGAGAGTGTGGATGACGGCCAGCGCCGGGTTGCTCAGAGCTCGATTTGGACCCCCAGCTCCATGGAGCGCTCGGGCGGAAGCTGGTACAAATCGCCCGCCCGCAGGGCATTGCGCGCCAGCAGGGCGAAAAGGCGTTTGCGCGCGTAGGCCATGCCGCCCAGATCGCGCACGGGGATCAGGGTGGCCCGCGACAGATAGTAGGCGATGTTGTCCAGGTCGATGCCTTCTATCAGATTGAAGTCTTGGCACAGGCGGATCGCGACCGGCACGTTGGGTGCCTGCATGAAACCGTAGTGAACGAACAGGCGGTGGAAGCCGAAGCCGCGGTGCTCCACTTGCAGGCGCCGTGCAGTCGGAACCCGCGGCTCTTCGGCAGTCCGCACGGTGAGCAGGATCACCGTCTCGCGCAGCACCTGGTTGAACCGGAGGTGGTGCAGGAGTGCGCCGGGAATGTCTCGGTCCCGGCCGGTGAGAAATACCGCCGTGCCGGGGATGCGCGGGATGCGGCCCGCTTCCAGGTCCGGCATGAGCACGTCCAGATGGACGCCGCGCTCATGCAGCTTCTCGAAGAGCAGGTCGCGACCGCGGCGCCAGGTGGCCATCAGGAATAACCCCGTGGTGCCCACCGCCAGCGGAACCCAGCCGCCGCTGCCGAGCTTGAACAGGTTGGCGCCCAGGAAGCCGACGTTGATCACCAGGAGCGGGCCGGTGACGGCGACAGTCAGCGCAAGCGGCCAGCCCCAGTGCCGTCTCGCTACCAGGAACACCAGCCCGGTGGTGATCACCATGGTGGTGCTGACCGCTACGCCGTAGGCTGCCGTAAGGTTGGCGGAGGAGCCGAAGCCGAGCACCAGCAGCACCGCGGCGACCATCAGGGCCCAGTTGATGTTGGGGATGTAGATTTGCCCGATCTCCTCGGGGGAGGTCTGGACGATCTTCATCGGAGGGCAGTAGCCGAGCAGCACCGCCTGGCGGGTCAGAGAGAACGCGCCGGAGATCACCGCCTGAGAAGCGATCACAGTGACCGCTGTGGCCATGGCGACCATCGGGTAGACGCCCCAGCTCGGTACCAGGTCGTAGAATGGGTGCGAGATTCGCGCGGGATGGGTGAGGATGATCGCTCCCTGGCCGAAGTAGTTGAGCAGCAGGGCGGGCAGCACCAGGCCGAACCAGCCGATGCGGATCGGCGAAGGACCGAAGTGACCCATGTCGGCGTACAACGCCTCGCCGCCGGTGACCACCAGGAACACACCCCCGAGCACCAGATAGCCGGTGCCGCGGTTGGCGAGGAGAAAGTCCAACGCGTAACGCGGATCGACGGCCCCCAAGACCTGAGGCTGGGTGACGATGGCTGCGATGCCCAGCAGCGCGATGAGCGCGAACCAGACCAGCATCACCGGGCCGAAGACGCTGCCGACGCTCGTGGTGCCGCGCTTTTGAAACAGGAACAGCAGCAGCAGAACAAGGATCGTCAGGGGTAGCACGAACGGATGCAGGGCCGGGGTGGCCACCTTCAGTCCCTCGACCGCTGCGAGCACCGAGATTGCCGGCGTGATCATCCCATCTCCATAGAGGAGGGATGCGCCGAAGAGCCCGGTCAGGACCAGCGCCGTCCGGCGGAATCCCTTTCGTTTCTCCGGCTCGGAGAGGGCGAGCAGTGCCAGGATACCCCCTTCCCCGCGGTTGTCGGCACGCATCACCAGCAGTAGATACTTAACCGAGATGATCAGCGTCAGTGCCCAGAATATCAGCGAGAGCACGCCGAGAACGTTCGCGGGGCTGGGTGCGAGCTCGGCACCGCTTGCGAAGCAGGCGCGCACGGCGTACAGGGGGCTGGTGCCGATATCGCCGTAGACCACCCCCAGGGCGACCAGCGCCAGGGCCAGACGGCGCGTCTGTCCCTGGGCGGGCTTGTCATCCTCTTGCAGGGGGTGGGTAGAGCTCACGCCGAATAGCTCGCGTCCGTCGAGGCGGCGGGTCTCGCCATCCCCGCACCAGCGCCCAGTGTATCCCGAAAAGGCATCCTGACCTGCTCGTCTCACCGGGGCTCGTTGCCTGGCTGCCGAGCCTGCTGGGGAGAGGCCAAGTTGCAGAAGCCCGACAGGGCTGTTCCCGGCCGAACGGGCTCGCCCGGAATGGCGAGCCCCGGACCTGCCGGGGAAGAGGACAGCGCAGCGCAAGCAAGTACTTGCGGCGTGTCGCGACAGGCTTGTCCCGGGGCGCGCGGCTCTTGAAATGCTGTTCTCAGTAAACCGGATCTGGCTCACACTCCGTGGTTGGCTGTGCCGAAGCCCGGCTGTCGGCATGCTACCGTCCCAACGCGGGGGTGGACGTTGGCATGGAGGTGGTCGGTTGGGCTTGTCCCGACCACTGACGATTCCGCAGAATCATACCAAAGGGGTAGAGCCCCCGCCCGTCGAGCGCTAGTCGGACTGCACATGGAAAACCAGATGCTGCTCGTCGTCGAAGATGATCCGGTCTTCCGGAAAATCATCTCTCACCTCGTGACGAAGAACAACCCGAATTTAGCTGTAAGATCCGTGGACAATCCTGCCGACGGGTACGCGTTGGCCGTCGAATGCATACCGGATCTGGTCATCACCGACTGGCATATGCCGGGCGAGTGCGGTATTGATTTCTGCAAGCGACTGCGCGCGCATCCGCGGCTGAGGCATGTCCCTATCATGATGTGCACGGGGGTGAACACGTCTTCGGAGAACCTGCAAACCGCATTTCAGGCCGGCGTATCCGACTTCATCAGAAAGCCACTGGACTATGGCGAGCTGTTGGCCAGGGTGAGGTGCCAGGTGATGCTTCGCCGCTCGTACAAGACCATTCAGAGGCAAAACCTGGCGATCAGGAGAGAGAAGCAGAAATCCGAGCGACTCCTGCGCAGCATTCTGCCCAAGAAGATCGCAGACGAACTGAAGGAGACCGGTACGTCGCGTCCGGGATTTTACGACAATGTCACCATCTATATTGCTGACATCGTCGGGTTCACCAAGAAGTCGTCGGAGATGGAAATAGAGCAGCTGATCAGCGAGCTCAACGACATCTTCAGCAACTTCGATCGGATCATGGAAGCCCATGACTGCGAAAGGCTCAAGACTGTCGGAGATGCCTACTTCGCGGTCTGCGGCATGCCGGACGCCGACCGTGATCATGCCTACAAGATGGTGCAAGGGGCGATCGAGACGATCGAGTACCTGAAGCGTCGAAATCGGATGAGCGAGATCCGGTGGGAGATCCGGGGCGGGCTGAATTCTGGGCGGGTCGCTGGTGCCATCGTGGGCACAAACAAGTACCTCTATGACGTTTTCGGCGATTCCGTCAACACCGCCTCGAGACTGGAGAACAGTGCCTGCCCGATGGAGCTGATGGTCTCGCAGACCACTCATGACCTGGTCAAGGGCCGGGTGGTGTTTCAGGGAGAACAAACCATCGCTGTGAAGGGTAAAGGCGAGATGAAGGTCTTCACCATAGCTCCGCCAGCTGTAGCCCCTGCTACGGCCGCCTTTTGTGGAGCCATATGACTCTCGGGCGATCGGGGATGAGCCTGTCGGGACCGTCAGCCGCCCAGACCCTGGGTTTCACTTCTCCGGCTACGTCTTGGCATCGGTGGACGACACGATGCGGGAAAAGGCCTCGTAGGCGGATATTGCTTCCTCGGGGTCGAGCTTCTCGGTGGAGTAGCGTGCCCGGGAAAACAGCTCGATCAGGACGGCGAGCGGGGCCTGGAAGCGGGGCTTTTCTCGACTCAGGCCCTCGGCATACTCCTCTAAGGTGAGGTGGTCCGCCCGCGGGAGATCGCGGCGGGCGAGCCAGGCCTGAAGCTCACAGACACACAGGACCGCGAGCCGGCTCGGATCTCCGTTGCGGGCCCTGTCGATGCGCCGTTTCGCCAGCCGGTCTCGCAGCGGCCGCTGCAGTTGGCGGAACGCCCCGATCCCTAGCGCCAGGCCGCCGAGCACGGTGGCCAGCAGCCAGCGGTTGGCGGCGATCCAGGTCCAGAGCGCCGCGGTCAGAAGGTGCCAGAGATGGGCCATGGCCTGGTTGATCAGCGTGAAGGCCTCGGCGATGTCAGGCAGCCACCTTCGCTTCGCCCGATTTTCGCCGCTTAGCTCGGACTGGTGGACCAGGGCCTTGGCATAGCGCTCCAGGCGCTGCGAGGTCGTCAGGGTTTGCGGGGCTGGGGGCAGGTCGTAGGCAGGGGTCGGTTCCAGGGCAGCCCAGCCCCGCTCCGGGATGTAGGCCTGGACCCAGGCGTGGCCGTCCAAGGCGCGTACTTCCAGGTAGCCCGTCAGTGGGTTATAGGTGGTCGCCGCGTAGCCGGTCACCAGGCGCGAGGCGATCCCCTGTGTGCGCAACATGATCGCGAGGGCGCTGGCGAAGTACTCGCAATGGCCCTTATGCGTCTTGAACAGGAACTCGCTCAGGGGGGTGTGGCCCTGGGAGGTGAAGATGGACTCGAACGAGTACTGGTACCGCGTGCGCAGGTATTGCTCCAGGGCGATGGCCTTGGCCAGGGGCGTTGGCTGGCGCGCCGTGATCTCGGCGGCGAGAGCGGCGATGGCGGGGTCCAACCGCTGGGGCAGCTGCAGATAGGCCTCGCCGTCGAGGATCTGCTCTTCGACCAGCGGTCGCCCTTTCAATCGCTGGACGCGCGAGAGGACCTCGTAGCGGGTACCCTTGGCCAGGGGACGCGGGATGCGGAGGCTGCCGAGCCGGTCGACCGCGATCACCGGGCCGGGGAATCCCACTTCGACCACCCGGGAGGCGCCGAAGAGCACCGGCGGGAGGTCGACCGTCGCCTCAATGTCCTGCTCCTCCTCGTCCGCGCTGGGGGTCATGTCGAAGCGGTGGCGCCCGTATTGCAGGGCGATCTTTTGCTCGTCGGCCCGGGTCGCCGTCCACCTCTCTCCGTCGAAGGTGTCGAAGACCTTCCCAGTCAGGTACAGGGGCTCGGGCGCCTGGACATACAGGACGATGGCGTTGGCGACGCCTTGGCGCCCCGCCTTGTCGATATCCAGTCGATCAGAGAAGCCCGCATAGCCAGGGTCCGAGCTCGGCGAGCCGGAGGAGCGGTGCTGTGCCTTGTCTGCCGTATCGGGCCCCTCGCTGATCTCGCCCGTCCCGGCCTGACGCTCCCACTGCCGGTCCCCGTAGTCCTGGCCGCCGGGGGACATGTACGAGCCCCAATGGGTGGCGGGCGGGGTCGGCATGAGCAAATAGAAGACGCCGGCGAGCAACAGGACCCCCAGGGTCAGGGGGAGAACACTGGTCGGCAGCGGCGCGGCGAACCCCTGTCGTGGGTGCTCGGCCAGGGCCCTGTGGCGCAGGTCATCGACGTGCATCAGCGCCAGGGTGAAGAGCCCCCCGAGGGTGTAGACAGTAACTGCGAGCAGAAACCAGCCGCTGCGGCTCTCGGCTGCCCCGAACACCAGAACGACCAGCGAGATCGCGATGGTGAAGTAGGCGTCGCGCTCGCGCGCCAGGGTGATGTTCTTGGCCACCAGGAGCCACAGCAGCAGCGTGAGCAGCGCATTAGCGAGATCGCTGAGCAGTGCCGTCAGAAAGGCCATGAGGCCGATGAGCGCGGCTCCGTTGGCCAGCTGAAAGTGAAGCCGGAGGGCCTTGGCGCGATAGCTCAGTCCGAGTCCCAGGCTGAGGGCGCACACCAGCGCCCAGAACAGCGACGCGGGCACCGGGGCGGCGGAGACGACCGCGGCCTGGGCTGCCGCGACGCTGGTCTGCATGACCCACAGCCCGGGGTAGATACGCGGGTCGTTCAGGTTGCGAGCGTGGGCGAGCTCGCCCGGCTGCGCGCTCACGAGAACACCCCCGCCAGATCGTCGCCACAGCTTATCTGATAAGTGCTGTCGGCCCGTGCGAGCCGGCGGGGGAGCGACACACCGGGACCGCGCTCGAAGCTACGGCTGTCGAAGCGGATGGTCAGGGCCTCGTGGCGCGATGCGTGCAGCAGCCGCGCATCGAGCCGCTGGGTGGCCGCCGCGGTGTCGTTCTCGAATACCACCACCACGCCGGCCCGCGGCATCCGCCCCAAGGCGCGGCTCAGGACCTCGGCGTAGGCTGTGTCGCCGTCGGCACGGACGCGGGCCAGTAGCTCCAGCACCACTCGGTTGTGGGTCTCCCCGTGCCCCAGCCGGGTCTCCCAGGTCCGCTCTCCGATTCCGAACAGCTTTACGCCGTGCCCCTCGGCCAATGCATAGTCGGCGATCGAGGCGGCAATCTTGACGGCATATTCCAGGGTGGAGTGCAGGCCCTCCCCGTAAACCGACTCCCGGCTCAGGTCGAGCACGATCAGTAGATCGGTGCAGTTAATGAGCTCGAGCTCCTTGACGACCAGCTCGCCCCGCCGGGCGCTGGCGGGCCAGTGAACGTGGCGCGGGCTGTCGCCGTGGCGGTACTCGCGCACCCCGAAGAAGATGTCGCTGCCCCCGGCCAGGGCCGCCGCCCGCGAGCCGGCCATGGGGACCTTGGACGAATCCAGCAGGGGCAGGCGCCGGACGGGGAATGCACGCGGATAGACCAGCAGCCGCGAGCCCGAGTTGGCGATGGCCCGGCGGTGCGTCTTCAGCCCCAGCGGATAGCCGCTACTCAGCTGCAGCGGGCCGAGACGATGCTCGCCGCGCAGAACGCACGGCACCTCGATCCACAGCCGCGCCTTGTCCTTGAGCCGGGGGACCAGGGCGAGCAGCTGGTTCTCGGACAGTGCGGCGAACGGTAGCTGGTCATGCACCGAGAGCATGTACGCGCATCGCCAGCCGGTCTTGTCCAACTGGATGCTCAGGCTCACCCGCTCTCCCTCCACGGCCGTGGCCGGGTGGGAGCGCAACGCCTGAATCCCGGTGAGGTTCCAGTAGGGGGCCAGGTGCCCGACCAGGTAGATCGCGACCAGCAGCACGAACAGGCCGTAGAGCAGCGCGACGCCGCGGTTCCAGGCGATCAGGTAGATTGCGACCGCGAACGCCGGCAGGACGTAGCCGAGGCTGAGCCGCGACAGCCCGCGCTCGGCGAGCGCCTCCCATCCGGGACTCATGCCGCACCGGCGCTGACCGGCACCGCCACCTGGCTCAGCACCTCTTGAATCACCTCGGCCGAGGCCTTGCCGCCGAGGGTCGACTTGTGCCGCAACACCAGGCGGTGCCCGAGCACCGGAACGGCCACCTGTTTGACCATCTGCGGGGTCACGAACGTACGCCCCTGGATCAGGGCCAGCGCCTGGGCCGCCTTGGTCAGGGCGACCGAGCCACGCGGACTGGCACCCAGCTCCACGTCGCGGTGCTCGCGCGTGGCCCGAACGATGGCGATGATGTACTGGCCGACGCTCTCCTCCACTTGGACCTTGGGCACCTCGCCCTGCATCCTGAGGATCTGGTCCACCGTCAGCACCGGCTCGATGTCGTCTATCGGGTGCGCGGCGTTCTGCATCCGGACGATCTGCAGCTCCTCCTCCGGTTGCGGATAGCCCATGTCGATGCGCATGAAAAAGCGGTCGAGCTGGGCCTCGGGCAGCGGAAAGGTGCCGTGAAACTCCACCGGGTTCTGAGTGGCGATGACCATGAACAGATCGGCCATCCGGCGGGTCTGCCCGTCGACGCTGACCTGACACTCCGCCATGCACTCGAGCAGGGCCGACTGGGTGCGAGGGGTGCCGCGGTTGATCTCGTCGGTGAGCAACAGATTGGTGAACACCGGCCCCGGCTGGAACCGGAAGCTGCCTTCTTTCTGGTCGTACACCGAGACTCCGGTGAGGTCCGACGGCAGCAGGTCCGGAGTGAACTGCACTCGCTTGAAGTCCGCATCCACCGAGCGTGCCAGCGCCCGCGCCAGCATGGTCTTGCCCACGCCCGGCACGTCCTCCAGCAGCAGGTGACCACGGCAAAGCAGCGTAGCCAGCGCGTAGATGATCGTGTCCCTCTTGCCGACGATCACCTTGGCTATGTTCCTGTAGAGCGTGTGTAGTCCCTGAACCTGCGTCGCCATCTCAGCTCCTTGATATCCCGATGGGCGCAACAACGCCGCGGCACCGGCGCAGCCAAGGCCCTTCCAACCGCCGCCAACCCAGCGCGCCGGTCTGAGTTACCCTTCCGCGAGCTAAAAGGCGAAGATCAAGCTGGAAGACCTGGCCTATGTCCTTGGTGCAAACAGCAGTGTATTCGACAGACCGGGCGCGTCAACTCTTTCCATCGCTGCATTCGGTATCCGCCGGGCATCTGCATGTTTTGCGACAACCCGAGAATATGGTGAGATTGGTTCTAACGATTGAAGATCTTCCTTCGGGGAGAAACAATAGGACGACGATCTCTCAATGGGAAGACTCGCCGTGCGCCCTAGACGTGCAGGATCTTGGGCTGGCCCGGGGGCTGCAGAGGCCCCCCGGGGATTATCGAATGGGTGGCCGTATCGCGGGAAAGCGCACCGGCACGGCGGAGCCAGAATCCCTACCACTGACGATGACGTCGGCAAGCGACGGAAACCGGAGAATAGGCATACCAGCATGATAAAGCCAAAAACGCCCTTGCTCGGCTGGGCTTTCAATGACGTGCTCAATGAACTGCATCAGATTGTATTTGAAGGCCTACCCGGTGAGACGGCGCCCTTCGAATTGACGAACCTTGAGCGGGAATACATTGCATATGTCCTCGCGTGCTATTACCACTGCGGTCGCTGTCTGGAATTTCACGAACGAGCCGTGAATGTCGCGCGGAGGAAGGCGAACGTCCCCGAATGGAATTGGAAAGATGACCTCATCAGCACGACCCTGTTCCTGCACCTCGATGGAGAGAAGCTTTCGGCAATGGAGTGGGATCGGTGGGTGAAAGCCTGGCGAACCTTTGCGAAACGTATCGACATGAAACACGCGGGACTTGCGTGCTACCTCGCCTATGCAATCGGCATCGCGCGCCACGACAAGAACCTGATGGATCTTGCGTTTGAGTCCATCAGCAATGCCAATGAGAATGACGATCGACTGAAAGGGATAATCCGCGATATCGACGGCGTCGTTATCTTTATGAAAGCGGCGACCTCCAAGAACCGGAGCGACCCGACGATACTGAGTCACCTGGATGGGAGGGGGATCAAGGATGTGTAAGCCGTTAGGGCGAGGTGATGCAGGAACCTACGGGTTGCGAGCGCAGCGGTTCCTGTCTCGGCGCATCCTGCCGTGGTCAGCGAACATTGTTCCTAGATCCTCAAACTCAGCGCCGCGCTGTTCTTCTCCCTATGCTTGGCTGGAGGCCCTCGCCGGTACCGGCGGTTGATTTAGGACGACCGCAGGCCGATACTTGTCCCGGGACGGTTGGATCTCCTGGGAGCCTGTGGACCTCCTATCCGACGTGCGGCACGCTGTCTAGCGGGATTATGCGAGGGGAGGGGTCATCATGCAGATTCGGGTCGGATACGAGCTGGTCTACGAGTGTCCGCAGCCGACACCGATGATCCTTATGCTGAATATCCATTATACGCGCGTCTCCGATGTCCTCATTCCAGACCACATCATCACTAACCCGCCGACGCCGATCACGGCCTACCGCGACGGGTTCGGGAATTGGTGCACCCGTATCGTCGCGCCGCCGGGCGATATCCGGATTTCCACCGATGCTCTCATCCGTGACAGCGGGGCGCCGGACGTGGTCGACGGCTGGGCCCCCCAGCACGCCGTGGAGGACTTGCCCGCGGAGACGCTGGTGTTTCTGCTCGGGAGCCGCTATTGCGAGACCGATCGTCTTTCCGAAACGGCCTGGGCCCTATTCGGACACACGCCCCTCGGGTGGCCTCGCGTCAAGGCGATCTGCGATTTCGTCCACGGGCATCTTGCCTTCGGCTACCAGCATGCCCGCGCGACCAGGACGGCCCTCGAGGCCTTCAACGAGCGCATGGGCGTGTGTCGAGACTACACTCACCTGGCAATCGCCTTTTGTCGGTGCATGAATATTCCAGCACGTTACTGCACAGGGTACCTGGGCGATATCCGGGTTCCCGCCTCTGCCGATCCCATGGATTTCTCTGCCTGGTTCGAGGCATACCTCGGCGGACGCTGGCACACCTTTGATCCGCGCAACAACATACCGCGGGTCGGACGGGTGCTGATCGCCCAGGGCCGCGATGCCGCGGACGTGCCGATCAGCAACACCTTCGGTCCGAACCTGCTCAAGAGCTTCCGCGTGTGGACCGATGAAGTGACGGGTCAGCCGGGGCCCTAGCGCTAGGGGCTGTTGACATTTTTCTGAGCCGGATGAAGCCTCGTGGATTGCTGGACCCCGACGAGCCCCCGCCCTTCGAGACGGTGAACGCCGACGGCTCTGCCAGCGCAGTGCTCGTGTGCGATCACGCGTCCAATCGGGTCCCCCGACGCCTCGGCACCCTGGGGCTGGACGCCGCCCTGCTCACGGATCACATCGCTTGGGACCCGGGCGCGGCCGCGGTGGCGCGCAATCTTTCGGAGCTGCTCGACGCCCCCTTGGTGCTGAGCGGCTACTCTCGCCTCGTCGTCGACTGCAATCGCCCGCTGCGTAGCGCCGAATCCATTCCGGAGCAGAGTGCCGGCGTGCCGGTCCCTGGCAACCGCGGGCTTACCCTCGGCCAGAGAGAGATGCGCATCGATGCGCTGTTCCGCCCCTACCATCGAGCCATCGGTCGGCTGCTCGACGCCCGGTCCCGGAGACCGAGTCTGCTGCTCAGCATTCACAGCTTCGCCCCGATCCTGGGGCGGCGCCCGAGGCCCTGGCATGTCGGCGTCTCCCATGGGCGCGATCGGCGGCTCGCCACCTTGCTTCTCGGGGCGCTGACCCGAAGCGGCGAATTCACCGTCGGACACAACGAGCCGTACGCTGTCGAAGACGAATTCGATCACACGATTCCGGAGCATGGGGAGGCCCGCGGCTTACCCTGTGTCCTGATCGAGATTCGCCAGGACGGGATTCGGTCGGCGGAGGAGGCCGCGGCCTGGGCAGCGCGACTGGCGCAGGCCTATCGGACGATCGAGCCCGAGGCGACGCGTTTGCTCGGCTCCCCGCCGGGCGGAAGCAGGTGAGTCTGAAAGAGGGGGCTCTGACATTGGAAGCGCCCGCACTGGCCCTCGTAATGTGGCATCACGCGACTCCGGCCTATTCCGCCCGCCCGCGCCCAGCGTTTCCGGCTACTGGGACTGATGTCGGTGGCGGATAAGGTTCGATTTTCAACAATCCCTTGACCAGTCCCACATCTCCCGGTTGCGTAGAGCGCGGTGAGGAAGGAATCGCACCGGTCCCGCCTTACTCGGCTCGCGGTTCATCGATCCGCGCCGAAATGTTGCATCGCAACACTCGACCCCGCGGGCCCGCGCGAGCCACCGATATCGTTACGGAACCAAGACCGTAATCGGCTTGTCGGCGGGACAAGCGGTCGTTTTAACGACGCACTTTTGACTGATGTCGATTCGATCGCAGCAATAGGTGCCCGACTGCAACGACACAGTGCCCGGGTGGCGAAAAGGTGCGAAGTTACCGACCAAGTATCCGAAGATGGCTCCGACGATGCCGGCGACCAGCAATCCACTCTTGTTCACGGTAGTCTCCTTGTTTCGTTGCAAACCTGTAATCGGGACCCTTGTCACCGCATATTCAGCCGGGACGAGAGGCCTGAAGATCAGGGCAAACAGTGGCGATCACCGGCTTTGCCCGCGGTGCGTCGCTCGGGTGGCTCGCATCTCGGGAAAGGCAGCAGGACGGCCTGGCCTTCGAAGTATCCCGCCGCTGAAGAAAACATTGTGTGCTCGGCACTGCATTGCGACTACCAACAGGTTTACTTGGCATTCGGTACCCCCGGGACCGGACCTACCGAGACCCATCCTTCTCGGGGCCTACAGAATTCTCCCTTGTTGTTCGCCCGGCAATGCCACGAGGCTCGTTCGGGCTCTAACCTTCGCATCGCTAGACCTGGCCCGAAACCCGCTGGTCTCGTCGGGCATGTTACAGGGCGAGACCCTGTTTCTGAGGAGCGGCGCCCTATGGCCCGGCCTCCCGCGCGCGGCTCTGCGATGATGCGCGAAGCCATCATAGCCGGAGCTCGGCGACCAGCCAGGGGACCGACGCGGAAATGCATCCCGAGAACATGCTCCAGGACGGGAAGAACAGGATAGACTTGTCGCCGGATTGATCGCCGGATACGACCGCTGTGATCGCCACCAGGTAGTTGTGCCCTGGCTCCGCCAGAAAATTCACCTGGTAGTCGGGCGGCCAGGCGACGCCGTCGCTTTCCTCCGAGTGGACGTTGCTCTCCGTGGTTCGGTCCCACAGCGTGATGCTTCGGCTGTCGAGGACCTGGCCGTCCTCGGCGCGGGAAGCGGTAATCACCAGGCGCCCTTCGGTGTGTGCGGACAGATGCAGCCCCGCGACCAACCAGGTATACGCATACTTGGTGTAAGGGCGTATCGAGAGCGTGCCGGTTGCATTGGGCTGGAAGATCATCACGATGCTGGCCGCCGCGGCACGCAGACCATGCGCATCGATATCGTAGGGCACGTTGACGAACACCTCTCCCGTGTCACGATTCGCCTGCGCGTCCGCGGGCGAGCCGGAGGTAGGGCCTGGACGATCAAGATCGAATGCCGGTCCAAAGACGTGCAGGCCAGGCGAGAGATTGAAGCTCGACTCTGGGAATCGCCCGCCGGTCTGGCTGTATATGCCCAAGGCCTGGCCTTTGAGCCTCGACTTGCGCTCCTCGGCGAGTTTTCTCAGCGCATTCAACGCCTTTTTGTCCTGCTCGATCAGCTTGCGCAGTGGCGCCGAAGCCTCAAAGAGCAGCTCCCGCTCCACGCCCGCCTGCCGCGCACGAGCGATCGCTTCCCCAAAGCTGAGTGCGTCTAGACCCTTCGAGCACTTCTTAAATGCCTCCGCCGCCCCGCTCGGAGCCCTTCTCACGACCGGCGTTTCAACGACTTTCGGCTGCTTCATGGCTGCTTCCTGTGCCTGTTGGCGTTTGGCTGCTCGCTACATTGTAGATCGGGCCGCAGCAATCGTGCCGCTCTCGCTCCAACCCTCTCGATCCGGTAAGCCAGAGCTGGAAGAACGCGGGCCGATTCTTATGTCTTTGGAGTCCGCGGGTTAAGACCTAAGTATGATTCAGGCCTGACCCCCTTGCTCGAATCTTAGACGAGGTTCCCGTCGTCGTGCCGGGTGGAAGCGACGTAGAAGTCGTAGCAGTTCTCGTGGATCTTCTTGTTGCCCCTGAGCTTCATGGCCTCGCGCGGGTGCTGGTTGAGGTGACCGCTGATCCCGTAGATATCGTTGAAGCCCCACTCGATCTCCCTGCGTAAGGGGACGAAGTGCTCCTGAATGGTGCGGTACAGCGGTGCAACGTCGAATTTCGGGTTCTTGAGGAAGTTCAGCAACAGCTCCAGGTTGCAGTTGCCCGCGCCACGGCCGATGCCGTTGATGGTGGCATCCAGGAGGTTCACCCCGTCAATGATGGCCTGCTGGGTGTTGGAGAAGGCCAGTTGCTGGTTGTTGTGGCCGTGAAAGCCGAGCTCTTTGTTCGGGGCGTGCTTCTTGTACAGCTCGAGGTAGGCACTGACCTGTTCGGAATAGAAGGCGCCGTAGCTGTCCACGAGGTATAGGTAGTCGCATTCCCGGGACTCGTTCACTTGGCCCAGGGCTTCGACCAGCTCGGTTTCGATCGCGGCCGAAACGGCCATGATGTTGATGGTGGTGAGATAGCCTTGGTCCTTGGAGCGCTTGACCAGGTCGAGCCCCTTGTCGATGTCCGGCACGTAGCAAGCGGTGCGGATCATGTCTATCGGGCTGTGGTCGGCATGGGGAAGGCCGGCAATGTCGACCCGACCGACATCGAACATTACCGCGACCTTGGGCGGGCTCTCACACTCGTGGGAGCCCACGATACGCTTGACCACGTCCTCGTCGCAGAAGTTGCAGGGGCCGAATTTCTCCCTGGGGTAAACGTCGCTCTCCGCTAGGCGCTTGCCGAGCTCCACGATGTCGACACCCGCCTCGCAGGTGGCCCTGTAGACCGCGCACACGAATTCCTCGGTGAATTGGTAGTTGTTGATCAGCCCACCGTCTCGGATGGTGCAGTCGAGCACCTTGATCTCTTTGCGATACATCGAAGAACCCCGGGGTTGAACGGGCCGTTAACATTTCCTGCTCTGGACAGGCCCGAAGTACCGGAATGATAGCATCCCGGCACCTTGATCCAATGAGCACCGGGCAGGCCCGACGCTCGCGCGAGGACCCGGTACGCGTCCGGCGGGCCGTTCCGGAAAACCGGTGACGAGCTGACGCATAGAGCCAACAGGTGACCGGCGCGGGCGAAACCCGGCCGCACCGCCGTTGGGTAAGACACCACCCCACCGAACAGCCCCGGACCGGCCGAGACTCAGGCAGAGCCGTCGGACCGGTCGAGGTCCCGCCAGGCGGAGAAGGTCGCCGCCTGGCCTTGATACGGGACCTCCCTCAGGTTCCATACCGTGGCGCGCTCGATCAGAAAACGACGGCCGCTCTTCGCGATGCGCACGCCGCTGTAATTGTCGATATACCCCTGGTGTGCCACCGTCTCGAGAAGCTGCGCCCGTGCCTCCCGCGCCAGGGGCGCGGCGGAGTAGCGCGAGGGCATGCCGACGATCTTCCGCCATGGAAGCTCGAAACACGCCTGGGCCGCCAGGTTGGCATAGGTAAACAAGGGATCAGCCGCGGTGTTGTGGGAGAGCACAACGAACCCCGCATGGTACAGGGCCCGCGCCGCCTCTCGGGGTGCCAGGCCGCGGTCGAGCAGATCGCGGCCGGTGCGCAAGCGGTAGCTGCAGATCAGCAGGGCCGCGTGCTCGGCCAGGAAGTCGTTGTCGGAGGCGGGCTCTGGGCGTATGTCGGCCATCGATCCGGGTGGTAATTGGGTCGCCCAGAAACGTCCACCTAACGCGAAAGTCAGATTTTGCTCTGACCCGAAATAGCCGACCCGCGCTATCCCGAGGATGCTACGCTACGAGACCTGACCCCAAGAACGTGACCCCAAGAGCGCGGACCCCCCGCGGGGCCGGATAGCCCCGCAGGCCGCCGTGAATGGACCTCGACGTCGCACTATCCCACACCGCGCGGTTTCAGGTGGCTCGCTGGACCCGTTTGCAGGAGCCTTGACGCGTGAGCTTCATGAATCGAAGAGACAGCACCGACACTCGCCAGAGCTGCAGGAGAATGCTCATCTGACGGCGCTTGTCAGATTTAGTGAGAATGTAGCGCATGGCTGTCTCTCCGTCAGGGAATGTGCTTCCACATGGGCTTGGCGCTCAGCTTGTAAAGGAACGCGTGATGAAGGCCCTTCTTGAGCCAGGCACCGGCAAGACCCATCTCCAACGTGGTTCCCCCTGTGTCTCGGCCGCTTTCCGGGTAGAGCTGCCGGTTACGGACGATAGGGTAGATGCCGATCACCGCCGCCGCGCCCTTGGTCCAGGAGTTTTTCATGGAGGCGATGCACATGCCGGCGGTTTCGCTAAGGGACGCCGAGAAGCAAGGCTCGCGCCCCTGGATCATCTCCGCAACGTTCAACGCCGCCGCCTTTCCGGTCAGCTCGGAGGTATAGCCGGTGCGAGGAATTGCCGGGCTGATGGGTGTTCCATGGGTTGAAACACAGGGTTTGGACATGCAGCCCGGTGGTGCGAAGGCGATGCCCACCGCGAATATGTTCTTGTAGGTCTGGTTCTGGTATTTGGAGGGCCAGTCCTGCGCCCCCAGCTCCGCATAGGGCTTGCCGTAGACCGCATCCACCTTCATGAAGCCGGCCGGGTTAAGCAGCGTTTCGGACAGGTCCTTCCCTTCCCGGTCGAGATAACGTATCGGCTTTCCCCGAAACGGAGGAATGAGCATGGCGAAGTCGTAAGGGATCTCCCCATACTCGCCCTCTGTGTTCTCCGTATAGATGCGGTGCTCGTCGACTTTGTGCACATGGCTTTTCACCTGCCATTGGATGCCGTAGTCAGTGAAGACGGCCTGGGCAAGGTCCTCGGACGTAAACATCACCGACCCCATCTGGGCCTCGAAGCCATCGATCCCAAAGTCACCGGGGCACGGCTCGTTGGAGATCCACTTCAGGTCGACCCGATCTCGTACCCCGCGGTCGACCAGGTTGTTGTGAACCAGGGATATAAATTCGAACGCCGCCCCCTGACAGGTGCAATTACCGTGTCCCGTACCGATCACGATGGTGGCGCGCCGGCCCTTCTTCAGCTCCTCCACAAGCTCCAAATAACGCTTAGCGGTCTGCTTAGCGTGGTCCGGAGTGCAAATGGAGTAGGTATGGCCCTTCTCGGGCCCGAGCCCCGGCGTCGCATCGAAATTGAGGTGCGGACCCGTGGCATTGATGAGGTAATCGTAACTGAGCCGCACAGGTTCCTTGCTTCCGGTTCCCCGCGGCTCCACGACCACGTACTGCTCGTCCGGATGCACCTCGGTGGCAAGGCCCTGAACAAAGGAGATGCCGAGTCGGTCGTACACAGGCTTCAGATCGAACTGGGCCTTTTCCGGCTCGATCTGGCCAATGGCGACCCAGATCATCGACGGAATGTACGTGAATTTGGGTATGGGATTGACGACCACGATTTCGTGGTCACCCTTCCCCTTCAAGGCATCTTGCAGAATCAGTGCTGCATACTGGCCAGCGAAACCGGCGCCTAGAATGATCGTCTTCGACATGTTCTGCACTCCTCCTACTTATACGGTCGTCGGCGACGACCAGTGTCCTCCGCTCTGGCGGACTCCTAAAGAGCCCTAGGGGCGACAAAGGCGGCTCTGTAATCGGGCGTACCCTGTAAGGATCTGAAGCGGGTTCGGCTGGCGAGCGCTTCGCGGGCCGTGTATCATCGGCACCGACCACGAGCTCGAAGGCGCCTCTCGCCGGAATTCGCAAACCGGCTGATCAGCGCTTGGGGGACTTGGTTGGGTGCCAGAACGCTAAAACACGGACTTCCCCCCCAGGGAAACAGAACACGGACGTTCCCCCCGGCAGGAAAGAACCGGTAGTTTTCGGTCGCTCGCAACACCAAAGACCACTCCATGCCGACGAGCCCCGCATTCTTCATAATGCCGGCGCACTAGCGCGCTCAAATCGCTGTAACCCGGTTGTTGCTCCGATGCCGCAGCAACACGCCAGCCTGCCCCCACGGAGCCCCAGACGCTGCGAGGTCATGGCACCTTCCGTGAAGCGTCAGACACTCGATGGCCCCACCAGTAACTGAATAGCCCTCGGGCGGGAATCGGTCAAGGTGGGAGTTACCCTAATGACCGCCAGTCGGCTGAGGCCGAGCTCATCCGGAGCCCCTCCTCCCCAGTTGCGCCGGGGGTGAGCTTGACGCCGCCAGTCCCGCAAGGATAGGCATCCGGCGGTCCTGCCGAGCGGTCTGTGTCGAGTCGCAGAGTCCCTATGCTCCGACCTGCCGTCAAAGCGGCGATTAGTCAGCGGGTGGATGAAGGGGGACATTCCTCTTTTCCGCCTCACCCCTGCGGCCGACCGTCACTGCTAGGCGCGGGGACTGAGGCTCCAACCCTCAGTGAAGCCCGCTGACAGACCCACTCCAGCGGCTCTGAGGCGCGCGGAACGGTACACAAGATCGCGCGCATTTTTCGGCCCGGCGCCTACCAGCCGTGGGCCCGCCCGACCACGGCCAGCAGCACGATTGCCACCAGGAACACCACGGGCGCCTCATTGAACCATCGGTACCAGCGGTGGCTGCGGGTGTTGCGCTCCGCCTTGAAGTCCGCGAGCAGCTTGCCGCAGTACAGGTGGTAGCCCAGCAGCAGCACGATCAGGCCCAGCTTGATGTGCAGCCAGTGGGTGGACCCGTAGGCGGCCCAGGCGTAGTCCACCAGCATCCAGACGCCGAACACCAGGGTCAGCACTGCACCCGGCGTGGTGATCCCGTAATAGAGCTTGCGCTCCATGATCTTGAACCGCTCGATGGTGAACCTGTCCTCGCACATGGCGTGGTAGACGAACAGCCGGGGCAGGTAGAAGAGTCCCGAGAACCAGGTGACCATGAAGATCAGGTGGAAGGCTTTGAGCCACATCGTGTCTACTCCTGAAGCATTGCGGCGATCTCGCGCTGCGTCCCGGGGACGTCCAAGGGGCCCTGCATGCGAAGGCGGACGTGACCCCCGGGGCCGATCAGGAAGCTGGTGGGGGTGGCATGGATGCCGCCAAACGCCTGTGCGGCCGCTCCCGTCAGATCCAGCGCCACAGGGTAGGGGATCGCTTCCTGTCTGGCCAGCGCCACGACATCGTCCGGGCGGTCATAGGGGGCGGCGACACCGATCACTTCCAGGCCCTTGGCGGACCAGCGCCGGTAGAGCTGCGCCAGCAGGGGCATCTCCTCGATACACGGCTGACAGCTCGTGGACCAGAAATTGACGAGCACCGGGTGACCCCGGAGTGCGGCCAAGCTGATCTTGCGACCGTCGATCGCCTGAAAGCTGGTGCCGGAAGGAGGGTCCTGGAACGCGATCCCGGGCCGAAGCGCCCAGAGTCCGGCGCCGATCCCCAGGGCCAGCAGCAGGCCCAGGGCGGCGAGCGACCAGCCTCTGCTCACCGTCCCCGGTCCTTGTGGGCTTTCCAATAGAGCGACTTGAGCAGTTCCCCGCGGGTTGCGCCGGGCGGTGGCGGGGCCTCGGCGGGCTCGTCGCGCGGGCCGCCGAAGAACCGGTCGATCGCGCGGCCCAAGCGCTTGATGCCCCGCCCAGGGGGTAAAGGGGCCACGCTCGCTTTAAGCTCCAATTTCACGATGAACAATTTCGCTCTCAATGGCGTTATTTAGATTAATCCGACCCTCGCCACTTTTTTACTTAATTACTTCGACCTGTCTAATACTGCCGACTTAACCTGTCGGTAGTGCCGTTGGAAATTCGTCATCCATATCTCATTCAGAAGCGCATTGAATAGAGCTAGCACAGCATCCGGATTGACCAGGTCTGGACTGGTTATGTCAATTGATGCACCGGACATCTGAGGCATAAGATTATACTTTGCGCTACTACCCCTCCAACGTCGGTAAAATCTCGGAGACTCCCATCCATAGTTGATGATCGACACGAGCCTTCCATCGTGCATTACTTGGCTCATTGTTTTGCGGCAATCACACCCTGGATCGGTGCAGTACGAATCAATGAAGGCGTACTCGCCATCTGGTAACTCTGGGCTCTGCATGATTCGTACTGCCCGAATATGATGAGCTTTGCCGATGAGCTCGCCTGCCGGTATAAAAGTCATGGCGTAAAATACCCCTCTTTTCTCGCATAGCCAACGCCGAAGCTCAGTGGCCCCCGCAGTCGCCGAAGTGGCGCGGCCGGCGACTGGTTATAGGCGAGTGCCCGCGCGCCTTTGCGCAAGATATATCTGCTACACGTTCGGTGCAAATAGACTTGATTGTAAGAGAGTTTGCTCGTCTGGGATGGCGTACCTTTCGAAAAAATAAATCTATCACCTTTCTGGCCCCCGACGTACGGCACCCTCGAGTTTTACCACCACCGATCGGAAAAAATCCGCCACCTTTTTTCGAACGTGATCGGTTAACGTGCTTTCGGTATGCCGCGCATGCTTGATTGCATGATCTGCCCGCTTCTTTCCTCAAAAGCCTTATTTTGCAAACAGTCAGCGCCGTCCGCAACAAGATTTGTATTTCCGTCCACTGTTACACGGACACTTCGCATTGTGCCCGGTTCCTGGGTACTTCCCAAGGGGCGCCAGCGGTCTCCGCCCGACCCCAAGCGCGAGAGATTCTCTCGCGGCTGTCATCGAGCCCTGACGGTTCAGCTGTGGAAACATCTGCTCATGGCGCCGGATCATCGGAGCAACGACAGAGTGCCGAAAGTTCTCAAAGTCGTCGTCCTCCAGGTTGAAGGGCTCACGCATTGTCGCGAGGGACTCGTCACGCGCTCCCGCAGGCAGCAGGGCGAGGTTCCAGCAGAGTTGGCTGAGCGATAAGGCCCGATTCAATTGGTCCGTCGATCCGTCGGTGGCATCTAGCAAGAGCTTTGCGTAGGCTGCAGCGGCGTCCGAAATGGCTCCCACGTTGGTCTCTCCGAATGGTGATGCTAAAGACGGAACGAGAGGCGCTGACACTGCCGCGGCTAAGCGATGGCAGGATTCAGCATGCCTGTCCGCCCTCTTACTCGGCATCGAGCCGTGGGTCGCCCATCATCTCAGCCCTCAGGACGTTGGCTACCCGGGAAACGGCAGTTGGCGCGTCCCGGCTCGCTGTCGTCTCGATGTCAGTGGCCTCGAGCGTCATCAACTCCCAGTCAAGATTCTCATTCTCGCACTGGATAGCGATCTCCACGCCCATGTCTCGGAGCGTAATGCTGTCCCACCTGACCAGGACTGTCCGGTCATCATAGATCTCTTCGACTCGTCCTTGCCAGCCGCCAATATCGATCCCGAGATCCGGATCGCGCGTACCGGTCTTCACCACAACAGAATCGCCAAGATGCAGGTTGTTCATCGTCGAATATCTCCCCGGTGTATTTAAGCCAGATTCTCTCTTCCGCCGAACGTGCCGTTTGATGGGCGCGGCGATTTTCGCCGCGTCCTTGTCGAAGCGTTACGCAACATCGCCTCGGACCGTGTCGGACCTCATTGGTTTGAAGGCAAATAAATCTGCCGCCTTTGGTCGCGCTTACTCGATCAGGCCTTCATCAAGTGTAACCAGGTAGTCGAAATTCCCCTGTCCGCACTTTCTGTCCAATTGTTCCACGATTCTCTTTGCTTGCAGCGTCGACTCATTCGGGCCGCGGGTATAGAAGGGTTTGCCTTCGAGGCCGTACGTAAATGTCGTCGGGCACGCATGACCGTCGACATCTCCGAAAATGCCTTTCGCATTCTGATAGTCTCGATGAGGAGAGAATCCCAATTCTCCAGCATAGCTAATTGCGCCTTCAATGAGCTTCCTTGCACACGTCGGGTGCATACGCTGAAACGCTTGATCTTCATGCGCCTTTTTCAGCCTGAGCTTCACTGTATTCTCGTAAAGCTGCTCGGTGGAGATGTGGAAAAAAGCATTTTTTACACCCAGGCAAAATACGTCGACAACGAAAGCGCTTGTGGCAATTGCGCCGCGTGGGGTGCGTCGCGCCCAGATAACGGTGCCGATCCCGGTCTCGAATAAGCGTTCCGGAACGAGGCATTCATGAACGGGAAACTTCGAGTAACTTGACGCCTTGTGCTCCGAAGTAAGAGCTGTCTGTACCGGGCTTCTTAGACCCTTTCGCTTCTTTTTCCTTTCCTCGAGCTTCTTTTGCCTGCGCCTTTCGCTGATCGCCATATAGCTATCCTCACTCTGTGTCCGCGTTAACGTAGATCTGGGTGAGCGAGAAAAGGGACGGAGAAATGAAAAATTCGACAGCTCATCGGCGTTGGAAGTGTTTGCGGTGGAATGTCAAAAAAGATATTTCGTCCGTCCCGTTTTCCTCAAAAATAAATCTGTCGCCTTTTCGGCGTTCGCTCGTTCATGCTTGATTACAAGATCTGGCCCCGGGCCTTTCCAGTGGGTTCGCTCGTGACAGCGCGGGGAACTTCGGTTTAACCAATTGTTCATTGTTTAATCCCCCTTTATCCATGAAGCGTCGCTGCAAATAGCAGGCTAGGCGCCGTATACGGACCCGTATGTACGGTGCTGTGGGAGGGGGCCGTGGGAGGGGGCCGCTTGAGCGGCTCCCTATCCCGATTGGGCGGCATGTTTGTCTACTGAAGTTTTGTACTTTCTCAGTGTCGCAATTATCGACCGTCGGGAATGCGCGTGAAACAGTCGCGGTGACGTAGCGCGTCGGGATTTCTTCATCTTCAGAACGTTAGTATATTATTGACTACAGGATGGTCGCCATATTAGTGCATGCTTATAGATGATCAGCCGCCCGCAGAACGCGCTGACAGCCGCATAATTGCGAGAAAAAACAGTCGCTTAAACGTGAATAGGGGCTCGATTCGAGGTATAATCAAGGTTGCACAAGCCAATGATTTACCAACAAAAAGAGCCCCTACTCGATGCCTATCTTACGCACTCTCGCCAACGATTTCCAAGCCCTGTTTCCGGCCAACGACAAGGGTCAGGAGCGCTTTCGCTGGCTCATCCTGACATTGCAAGCGATCGTCGTGCCGATCACCGCCTCGCGCACCTCCAACTTGTTGCGGGCCATCGAGACACTGTTCGGTGTGAGTATCGCCGAGTGGCGCTACTACACCTTCATGGCTTCAGTGAAGCTGCCCTGGGAGCGGCTGTGGAATCTGCTCTGGCGGCGTATCCCCAGCCCGTTGAGCGATGGGCGTCTGCTGCTGGCGCTTGATGATTCCATCAACCCGAAGACCGGCAAACACATCTTCGGCTGCCAGCGTACCTTCGATCATGCGGCCAAGACCAACCAGACGCGCTATCCGTGGGCGCAGACCATCCTCACCGTGGGGCTGCTCAAGAAAATCCACGGGCGCTGGGCCTGCTTGCCGCTGGCCTTCGCTTTTTATCTGCGCCGCAAGAGCTTGGAGGGCGCCGATCTGAAACTGCGCCGCCAGTCGCTGGTCTTTCGCAGCAAGTTCGAGCAGGCCGTGCGGCTGATCGCACAGCTTGGCAGTGTCTTCAAGAACGCGCCGATGCTGATCGCCACTGACAGCTGGTTCGGCAACAACGGACTGTTCAAGCCGTTGCGAGAGCAGCTCGGTACGCGCGCCCATCTGCTCTCGCGGTTGCGGGTCAACTCCGCTCTCTACGCACTCCCCGAACCAGCGAAGAAGGGTAGCGGCGGAAGACCCAGGAAATATGGCAATCGTCTCGGTAACGCGACACAGTTGGCCGATGCGATGCGCAAGCATGCCAGCACCTATACGCTGCATGTGTACGGGGACCTGCGCGAGGTCGTGGCCGCCCAGCGTATCGTGATGCTCAAGACCTTGCGCTGCCGTGTGCGTGTCGTCTGGGTCTACCGCAAGAGCCAATGGGTTGCGCTGCTGACCACGGACCTTGATCTCAGCGTCGAGCAGATCATCGAATACTACTCGGCGCGGTGGAAAATCGAAGCGGGGTTCCGCGAGATCAAACAAGAGATCGGCAGCACCGAGACTCAGACGCGCAAACCCGAGTCGGTTACCAATCACCTGCATTTCTGCATGGCAGCCACCACCATCACCTGGATCTACGCCGAGCACTTGCCTCAAGCCCCGGCGCGGCGCTACGCTTCGCAAAAGACCACCGAGTTTGCCTTCGGGGACGCACGAAGGTCCCTCGCCAAACACCTGGCCAACGAGGGTTTTGGTATCAATTGCCAGAATTCGCGCAAACCGGATCGAAATCCTTTGATCTCAACTATCATGCGCCTCGTCGCGTGAGGAAAAACAAGAAACTTCAGTTTGTCTATTGACCACGCCTTCTCCGTCTTTTTCCCTTCTCTTTCTGCGCGCTGGTAGACATTGGCTGCCCAGCAATGTAAAGGCGAGTGTACGTATCAAGCAATCTATGTATCGCGTTGTTTACAGCGTCATGTTTTTGAGGATTCCTTAGCTTCAGCAATAAACCGCTAAGATATTTCGCCGTTAATTTGATGACCAGAACACGATGATTGAGATACAGCTCCCTAACCCACTCGACGTCTCGATTCGCATAAAGATCTACGGAGTCATCTCGAGTGATTACAAATGCCAGGGCTCCATAGTCACCAGACAAGTATGACTGAATTTGCTGGTAATCTGCTGCCTCTAAGCCCTTATAGTTCTTTACCTCGAATGTGACCTGCCTTGTTCCGTAGTCCTCGTAGATTCGACGCCAAACGTCCCCGTCACCCAAGTTAGTCGCCACGACGTCCCTCCGTGACTTTGCCAGCTTGTTTGGTTTGAGCTCGACGTTCCTCAAACCCTTCGCAAAGCAAATTCTAATAGCTTTTTGACACCAGACTTCGAAATCGGAAGCACCGCGATTTCCTTCTTCAATATCTGAGACCTGCCCGATGAGGTCTCGAATCTTCGCATTTCTAATTTCCGGCGTCTCAGATGATACTTCTATGTCATATTCATCATATATTTCTTCTGCATCATCTAGCTCAATCCTGGCTCGGGTACAGTTTAATGCCATCCAATAGCATGGATGTACCAATATACGGTCAGCATGAGAAAACTCACGATCCGGTGCTCTGCCATCGTGGCAGAAGACAAATGTGCCGGCCGATGGCTCTCGTACTCCAAGAAAGCCAACGCTATATAGCCCGCGCAAAACAGATTGGGCGTCCTCGAGAATAAAGAAATCTTGCTGCACTATTGGGTCATCTGACCCGTTTGTGAGAACTTGTTCGATTAGAGCGTAAGCATCACCTACAGTCATCTCAGGGTTTCGCCCGTGAAATGCGGCAATGAATCCATCCAAGCCCGGAAGAATTGCCTCATACTCTTTCTTCAGATCATCCAAGCGATTCCTAGAAATCGTTTGCCCTGAACGTTCGATGTGCTCCCGAACGATCTCGGACTGACCCGATCTAGCGGCAAGATAGAAGGCTTCGTTGAGTATCGACACGAGGTCCCGGGGTCGGTATAGCGTTAGCTGTAAGCACTTATTGAATCCGTCTCTCCCTTTTAGATCACCTCCCGTACAGTGATTCCAGATTCGTTGACTAGCTTCTTGTTTAATTTCGAACGCGATTCTCATTCTGCGGGTTGCCAACACGAACAGGGCTTCTGCATCCCAATGTAACCTAAGGACATGCCCTTCTATGTTGCGCGAGTAGTCCGGGTCGAGGACCTGTACCGCACGGAATATATTGTCTCGAAGAAATACAATGGGCTTTATTCCGGGCACTCTAGTTTTTAGGTCAATCGCTGCTTGGACAAGCCCGTCAACTAGTCCAACCCCCTTATCATCGGGTTCATAACCTTCGTCAAGACGGTCAATCAGGAATGCCACTGTCGATTTCGAGACCTTACAAGCGTCGGACAGGGCATCTTCGACGTTTCTTAAATCGAGCGAGACTGGGAGTCTACCAATTCGTTCTTCCGGTGAGAGGTCACGCTCGGTGACCTGACGTAGGGTATTCGCGTATCGGTCAAGAGTATCTCTTCCGTTGGAATTCCACTGACGGGCGCGTTCTTTCAGAAGTTCATAGCCAGCTGTTTTTGAGAATTTGTAACTTGTTGCAAGTGAATTGGTGGCTTCCATCATCAGTGCATAAAGCCAAGCAAGACGAGCACCTGCTCTAATCTTTGAGAATGTATCACCGAACAGAGCAACCTGAGGTCGCAAACCAATGGTTTGATGCTCCTCCGGAGCAATCTTAACAACGCTTATGTCACTAGAGCGCTTCCAGAATCTTTGCAAGTTAAGCGTCAGAGCGCTTTTTCCTGTTCCTCGACGACCTACTACAACGGTCCGATCCGAAGTCTCGATCAATGTTCGGTAGTCTGCGGTTTCGAGGAATGCACGACTTAGCATGCTTCCGTCAGCTTCTGCACGGAGATCTCCAAGTGAATTCGGTCGAATAAAATATGCTTTACTCATCTGAATGTCACTAACTGCATAACAAGAGGCACGGTTGAATCATCGGAGCTCTCCTGCCGCCCAGCGCTGCGCTTACCCGCAGGAGCGCCGGGGTCAAGCGCCGGGGTCAGCAAGCGCCGGGTCTCCCATTGCCCATGACACTCGGCCCAAACGAACTAAAAAATAGATCTGTCACCTTTTCCCCAAGATCCACCATCCGGCTATGGCCCGATAGACACTTGACGTGAATTCGATTTGCCCGTTGAAGCGTCTCTGCAAATAGCAGGCTAGGCGCCGTATACGGACCCGTACGTACGGTGCTGTGGGAGGGGGCCGCTTGAGCGGCTCCCTATCCCGATTAAGCGCTTTATGGGACAATTTCATACTTTAATTGTAAATCAAATGTCACATCGCCAAGTTTCCTCATCGTTTCAATCGCTAACATACTAATGGTCCCTGGAAATAGCTTCTTGCCGTTTGATTCCTTGTAGCCAAAGTATTCTGTATCAATTAGCTCAGCGAGAGCGCTACCTGCTGCGATGGTCGCTGTGCCTGAATCAACACTGCTTATCCTTTCGCCGTAAAAGTGTGATCTTTCAATGTAATGCTTCTGGTCCACTTTCGCGTAACCAACGACGATCATCGGCAAGATTTTGTCTCTCAACGTTTCTGGGAACTCGGTCATCGACCATAGATAATCTAGAATTGTAATGTTGAAGATCCAGATCTCTTCCATTAGCTTCTTCAGCTCGTCGTCGTCGTCATGAGTTATGGCGAAACGGTCTAAAGCTAGGGTATAAGGCTCCATCACTATCTTGATTTCATCTGAAAACAAACCTGCCGCAACATCGGATGTCATCAGTTGCCGCTTTTTTCTAAAAGGCCACATTGCGGCTCCTCCTTTATTGCGCTTAACGGTTCACTTCAGCCGATCGCGAAAGGAGCGGTAGCGACTGGAGAGGTCGGCTGGAGTTGATGGTTAGCGTGCTATCCACCGATCAGTTCCCTCGTGCGAAGAATTAGCTTGACTGCGTATGCGCCGGGAATCTGCGCGATAAAACCATAGATCATGGCTACAGAGGCGATGAGCCACGGTTCTTGAATAGACAGTGGAAGTACGAGAAGAACAGCAATGCCTATGAGCACACCAAAGAGAGCGGCTAAGCCCTGCGAAACCCCAAGAATCTGGTTTTGCGCTCCCTGGAATTTCAGCTTAACTCCTTTTTGAGCTACAGATAACCATATACTCGGCATCGGCGCGCCCTTCGCGGAGTTAAGGTAAGTGATCTTGATGCGCTGGCCACGGTTAAGAATCGGAACAACATATTCACGGGAGCCGTTATAGGTAGTCCATTGGCTTTCCGTTGGGCCATTTCCAGTTTCAACATGCAACAGCGCTTTGTATTTTTCAGACCACTCCAAGATATTTGGTGTATCTACTAGCTGTGTTTGCTCAGTCATCAGTCGCGTGTCATTTGTGAAAGTACTGACAACGACATCCTCGTAGTCGTTCATGCTTTCATTGTTCATCTCAATTGTCGAGAGATAGAGATTCTGAACGGGGCTGCCATTCCACGACACTGCAACATTACCAAAAATGGGATCTTCGGCTGTCATTCCGACTCTGGTGTGCGTGACCGTATAGGTAAAAAGACCCCGCTTATTCAGAACTCGTTGTGTAAACCAAGCAGTAGCGATGCCACCAAGCCCACCGGCAATGATGGATATGTATTCACTCTGCAGTATCTGGAGCAGGTTCATTTTTGCGGGCTAACGGTAGAATAGACGGAATCCGGGGTCGTGAGAATAGAGGGAATCCGTACTATCCAGGATAGACGGAATCGCCGTCGTGCCCACCAAAACAAAAAGCGAACCCCCTCGCGAGGATTCGCTTCTCCAAGCTCCCCTTTGTTGGCTCAGCGATCCCTGCCTCCCGGTCTTGTTGTTGATGGTCATCCTTGTCGTCAGGCCCCCGCCGAACGGACTTCTTGTAATAGATCCGAGACCCGGTCAGAACTGAATCTCGAACGAATAGGTTCGGGAGTCGTAGGAGAGGGTGCGCTCCCGGGCGGTCCCTTCGGGCTTAGGCGGCCAGATGGGCTCGAAAGAGTGGTGGGTGTGGCCGCAGAGCGGGCACTCGTAGGTGGAGTGCTTGGCGAAGCGGCTGGAGTCCTCGGACATTGGGACCAATCGGGTGTGGCATCGGCTGCACTGCTGCACGGCTGGTTTCTCCTTGTCGGTTGCGGTCTGGATGCCCCGGCGTTTCACCACACAGCGGTTTCGCGCAGGCGTTGGGTATGCAGTTTGGGAAGGGATCTGGATCCCCTCACCCCTGCCCTCTCCCTGGGGGAGAGGGTGAGAAGAAGGTTCGATCCCCTCACCCCTGGGCTCTCCCGGGGGGAGAGGGTGAGAAGAGGATTTGATCCGCTCAGCTCGGCCCTCTCGCTGGGGGAGAGGGTGAGAAGAGGCTTTGATCCCCTCACCCCTGCCCTCTCCCTGGGGGAGAGGGTGAGAAGAGGATTCGATCCCCTCACCCCTGCGCTCTCCCTGGGGGAGAAGGTGAGAAGAAGGTTCGATCCCCTCGCCCCTGCCCGCTCCCTGGGGGAGAGGGGGAGAACAGGGGGTTGGGAAGAGCGCCGGGCGGGGATCAGTCCCAATGCAGGGCCCCTCCGGTCTGGTACTCGGTGACGCGGGTCTCGAAGAAGTTCTTCTCTTTGCGCAGGTTGGCCTGCTCGTCGAGCCAGGGCAGGGCGTTGTCGGCGCCGGGGAAGGGCTCGTCCACGCCGAGGGTTTTGGCCCGGCGGTTGGCGATGTACTTGAACTGCTCGATGTGCAGCTCGGCGGAGTAGCCGAGGATGGGGTCGCGCAGGATGTATTCGGCGTAGCCGAGCTCGGCGTCCAGGGCCTCGTCCCACATGGCGCGCAGGGCCTTGGGATCGAGCTCGAGTTGCTCTTCCTTGATGATGGTCTTGGCCACGCGGAGGCCGAAGGATGCGTGCATGACCTCGTCGCGCATGATGTATTGCAGCTGCTCGGCGGTGCCCTTCATCAGGCCGCGGCGCTGCAGGGCGAAGATCGGGCTGAAGCCGTTGTAGAACCAGGTTCCTTCGAAGATGGCCGCGAAGAACACGTAGGCCATGACGAAGTTCTCGAGCTCGGCGCGGTCGCGAAGATCTATGTCCGGGCGCAGGATGGAGTCGAGCCGGCGGTTGGTGATCTGGATCTTCTTGCTGATGGCCGGGACCACGCGGTAGCGGTTGTAGATCTCGCCCTGGTTGAGGCCCAGGGTCTCGATGCAGTGCTGGTAGGTCCAGGTGTGCAGGGACTCCTCGTAGACCTGGCGGGCCTGGTAGATCTGCAGCTCCGGGGCGCTCATCTTCTCCATCACCGCCAGGCCGATGTTGCGCATGGCCAGGATGTCGGAGGTGGTGAGGTAGGCGAGCACGTTCTCGTAGACGTGGCGCTCCTCGAGCGTGAGCTTGTGGTGATAGTCGTGGACGTCCTGGGCCATGTTGATGTCCAGAGGCGTCCAGTGGTTGCGGTTGGCGTTGAGGAAGTAGTCCCAGGCCCAGGGGTACTTGAACGGGGCGAGCTGGTTGATGTCCGTCAGGCCGTTGACGACGCGCTTGTCGTCGGGGTTGACCGGCTTCATGGGCTGGAATTCGGGCTCGGCCTCACGCTGCTTGGCCGCGGGCTTGTTGGCCGGAGCGGGCTGCTCGGCGTCGACGACGGCGCGCAGCGCAGTCCTTTTCGGCGGCACGGCGATGGGCGGTGCGGTGAGCGGATCATCCCAGTTCAGCATGGTCTCTGTCCCCCTCGGTCTTCGTTCGGTTCGTTGTTCGGCTAGACGGGCGGCCGTTTCGATGCGCGGAATGCGGCCGGGACTCGATTGGCCCGCAGCGGTGCGGGCTGTCGGACGATGCGCCCACCACTGCGCCCCGCGACGGGAGAGGGAAAACACAGGCGGCGTTTAGTCATCGTTTGGCTCCAGGTTCTCTGGTGTTCACGCGTGATCGCGGTCCGTTGTTTCGCGGCGATCGGCCGCTCCGACCGGGTCCTGGCCGGAGCGCAGTTTGCAAAAAGGGCCGGTGAGCCCGGGAGGTCGCGGCCTTCCCCCTTTGGCGACAGCTGCGAGAGTCGTCTGACCAATTCCGCGCTCGTCCCAGGCCCTCCGGCTTAACCGTTGTGCGGTCCGAAGGCCGCGTGGTCCGCTGCATGCACGTCGCCCCTGTTTCTCGGTCGCGACATGAATGTCGCTTCCTACTGGCACGCCTCGCAATCGGGGTCGAGGATCGAGCAGGCGTTGACCCGCGGCTTTTCGGCCGCGGTCCCTCCGGGCGCGCTCCGCGCGTCCAAACGTGTTCCAGACAAGTTTGTGAGGGCCTCGGAGCCCGTGGCGCCCGTTGCCAGCGATACGAAGTTGCCGCCCTGCGCCTTGACGCCGCCCGTCTTGCCGGAGCCTTCGCCGGCGGACTTCTCCATGTGGGTGGCGCCGAGGGAGCGCAGGTAATAGGTGGTCTTCAGGCCCCGCACCCAGGCGAGCTTGTACAGGTTGTCGAGCTTCTTGCCGCTGGGCTCGGCCATGTAGAGGTTCAGGCTCTGGGCCTGGTCGAGCCATTTCTGGCGGCGCGAGCCGGCCTCCACCAGCCAGCGCGGGTCGATCTCGAAGGCGGTGGCGTAGAGCTGCTTGAGGTCCTCGGGGATACGGTCGATGGGCTGCACCGATCCGTCGTAGTACTTGAGGTCGTTGACCATCACCTCGTCCCAGAGGCCGCGCTGCTTGAGGTCGGCCACCAGGTAGGGGTTGACCACGGTGAACTCGCCCGAGAGGTTCGATTTGACGAACAGGTTCTGGTAGGTGGGCTCGATGGACTGGCTCACGCCACAGATGTTGGAGATGGTCGCGGTGGGCGCTATGGCCATGGTGTTGGAGTTGCGTAGGCCCACCTGCTGGACGCGCTCGCGCAGCCTGTCCCACTCGAGCGTCGCGGACTCGTCGACCTGCAGGTAGGCGCCGCGCTCCTCGGCGAGGCGCTTGAGCGAGTCGATGGGCAGCACGCCCTGGCTCCAGAGCGAGCCCTCGAAGCTGGCGTAGCGCCCGCGCTCCTCGGCAAGATCGGTGGAGGCCTGGATGGCGAAGTAGCTGACCGCCTCCATGGTGCGATCGGCGAATTCCACTGCCTCGGGCGAGGCGTAGGCCAGGCGCACCTTGTAGAGCGCATCCTGGAAGCCCATGATGCCGAGGCCCACCGGGCGGTGGCGCAGGTTGGAGCGCCGGGCCTGGGGCACGGTGTAGTAGTTGTAATCGATGACGTTGTCGAGCATGCGCATGGCGGTGCAGACGGTCCGCTCCAGCTTGACCATGTCGAGCCCCTGCTCGGTGACGTGGGCAGCCAGATTCACCGAGCCCAGGTTGCACACCGCGATCTCGCTGTCGTTGGTGTGCAGGGTGATCTCGGTGCACAGATTGGAGCTGTGCACCAAGCCGGCGTGCTGGTTGGTGTAGCGGATGTTGCAGGGGTCCTTGAAGGCGATCCAGGGATGCCCGGTCTCGAACAGCATGCCGAGCATCTTGCGCCACAGCTCGGTGGCCTTGACCTTGCGGCTGACCTTGATCTCGCCCCGGGCGGCCTTCTCCTCGTAGGCGGTATAGGCAGCCTCGAAGGCGCGGCCGGTCAGGTCATGCAGCTCCGGCACCTCGTCGGGCGAGAACAGCGTCCAGTCCTTGTCCTCGGCCACCCGCTTCATGAACAGGTCCGGGATCCAGTTGGCGGTGTTCATGTCGTGGGTGCGACGGCGGTCGTCGCCGGTGTTCTTGCGCAGCTCCAGAAAGTCCTCGATGTCGAGGTGCCAGGTCTCCAGGTAGGCGCAGACCGCACCCCGCCTTTTGCCACCCTGGTTGACCGCCACCGCGGTGTCGTTGGCCACCTTGAGGAAGGGGACCACGCCCTGGCTCTTGCCGTTGGTGCCCTTGATGTGGGAGCCCAGCGCGCGCACCCGGGTCCAGTCGTTGCCCAGGCCGCCGGCGAATTTGGAGAGCAGGGCGTTGTCGCGGATGGCGCTGTAGATGCCGTCGAGATCATCGGCCACGGTGGTGAGGTAGCAGGAGCTCAACTGCGGGCGCAGGGTCCCCGAGTTGAACAGGGTGGGCGTGGAGCTCATGAAATCGAAGCTGGAGAGCAGCTCGTAGAACTCGATGGTGCGCGCCTCGCGGTCGATCTCGTTGATGGCCAGGCCCATGGCCACCCGCATGAAGAAGGCCTGGGGCAGCTCGAAGCGGACATTCTCGCTGTTGTGCAGGAAGTAGCGGTCGTAGAGCGTCTGCAGGCCCAGATAGGTGAACTGCAGGTCGCGCTCGGGGCGGATGGCGGCGGCCAGGCGCTCCAGGTCGTAGCGGGGCAGCTGGCTGTCGAGCAGCTCCAGCTCTACGCCGCGCCTCACGTAGGCGGCCAAGTACTCGGCGTAGCGCTCGCCCATCTCGGCCTGGGTGCTGACGTTGGTGTCCAGGCCGAGGAAGCCCAGGGCCTCCTGGCGCATGATGTCCAGCAGCAGCCGGGCGGCGACCTGGCTGTGATTGGGGTCTTTGTCGATCAGGCTGCGGGCGCTCATCACCAGCACCTGGGAGACATCCGCCTCCTTGACCCCGTCGAACAGGTTGCGGCAGGCGGTGTCCAGGATCTGTTCGGCGCTGACGTTCTCCAGGCCGGCGCAGGCCTCCTGGACCAGGGCGCGCATGCGCGCCACATCCAGCGGGCGGGTGCTGCCGTCGGGCAGGGTGACGTTGAAGAGGTGCTCCTCGGGCAGGCCGGCCTCAGCCGCCTTGTGGGCCGCCTCGGCGGCGCGCCGCTCGGCCTGTTTCTCTCTATAGAGGACGTAGGCACGGGCGACCTTGTGCTCGCCCGAGCGCATCAGGGCCAGCTCCACCTGATCCTGGATGTCCTCGATGTGGACGATGCCGCCGTCGGGGGTGCGCCGCACCAGGGCCGCGACCACCTGGTCGGTGAGCTCGGCGACGGTCTCGTGGATGCGCCGGGAGGCGGCGGCGCCGCCGCCTTCCACGGCGAGGAAGGCCTTTGTCAGGGCGATCTGAATCTTGGAGGCGTCGAAGCCGGTGCGCTTGCCGTTGCGCCGGATCACCTGGAAGTTGCCCTTGGGCGTGTCGGCCGGGGCGGACTTGCCGTTGCCGCCTCGAATCTGCGGTTGGGGCGGGATGGCGATAGGGATTTCGACGCCTTCGGGCCTGGCTTCACTTGCCATGGATTCGTCCTCCGGGCTCTAAAGTGGTGGTCGGGGTCTACTGCCGCCGGCTCGTACGGCCGGCTTCATCAACGCGTTTTGCACAATATATACGCGATCTTGGGTTTGTCAACCACAACATGTTGTGTAAAACAGGGTGGGAAACAGGTTGGGATGCTGTGCGTAGTCTGTGGATAACCGGTCTCGGATAGCGGGGGTTTTCAGTCAAATCAGGGACTTGCCCGTTGTGCAAAAACCGACCGCGAGGCCCAATATGTTGGGGTTGAACGGAGCGCGTAGCCTTGCGGTTGGGGTGGGAGGGATCCTGGTCGGCGTTGCCTGAGGGGTCGGCGGACCTGTGGATGGATCTGGGGAGCCTCTTGTGCGTCCGCAAACCGCGTAGGGGGCGAGGCTTCGCGCCCGTCGGTAGGGGGGGTAGGCGGTAGACGGGGGGAGACCAATAGAGCCCAATCCGCCGATCGTTCGGTTCGCCTGGGGCCGGAGCCTAGCCCACCCGGTGAGCGCGGCTTCGGTGGGGATTGAATTGGCGAGGGGCCGGCCTTCTGCAGAACCAGCCCAGGGCACGGCTGGGCGCTCTTCCGCCGGTCGGCGGTCAGGGCCTGGGTGGCTCGGCCTTGCTAATGGTCGGGGCCTTGGGGCTGGGCTTGGAGGCGGGGTGGCGGTTGATGAAGTCCTCGATCTGCGCTGCGGTCACCGGTCCGGTCTGGAAGGCGACGATCTCCCCCTGCGGATTGACGAGGGCGGTGCTCGGCAGACCCATCAATGGCTCGAAGGGGTCGAGGCGGGTCTTGCCGACCAGGAGCACCGGGTAGTCGATGCCGTTCTTGGCGACGAACTGGCGCAGCTGATGCTCGTCGATCTGCTCGAAGTCCACGCCGAGCAGCACCCGGTGTGGGTTGTCGCGCTCGAATCGTATCAGCTCGGGGATCTCGCTGAGACAGGGGGTGCACCAAGTGGCCCAGAAGTTCACGACCACCCATTTGCCGCGGTAGTCCGACAGCCTGACCTTGCCCCCGGTGAGGCTGGTGAGCGAGAAGTTGGCCGGGGCCGGTGCAGCCGTGGCGGCGAACGCCAAGCCGGCGAGAGCGAAAGAGAGGCTGGCGAGGCGGGGAAAGCGTGGCATCGATCCGGGCCCTAGGTTTGCGCCCGCACGGGGCTTTGGCTCGATCCGGAGGCATTCCCCCGGCTACTCGCCTTTGATGGCCGGGCGCCCTGGTTGGTTCAACCGGGTGCGAATTCGGGCGCCACTGTTCTTCGAGAGTGCACCCCTGGGATGCGTGGAGCCCCGCCGGCTCTGCTTCACTCGGAGCAAAATCCTCGCGTTACCGCCGCTTACGCCTCAACCCGACGGCTTGGCACGGCGCTTGCTAAGGTAGAAGCGAAACCGCGAGGTTTCATTCTGCCATTCTCCATTGCATCCTCCTTTGAGCTTGCCCGCTCCCCGTCCTCCGGAGCGGGCCTTTTTTTGCGCCGGCGGAATCGCTCGCCATGGCGCGGGCGCTTGTCCTAATGGCGACAGGCTCCTGGCTGCCGGCGGGGATTGAGAAACGCGCGCGCACGGCCGAAAATAACGTGATTTGGTCCGGACTTGGCCGCCGCTTCCGGCAGCCGCGAGCGCAGCAACCACTGAGGAGCGCAACATGCTGGTGAGAGACATCATGGCTCGGTCGGTACGTAGCGTGACCCCGGAGACGCCGCTGGTCGAGGTGGTGTCTCTGATGTGTCTCTACCGGTTCAGCGGCCTGCCCGTGGTCGACGCCGACGGCACGATCGTGGGGATCATCGCGGAGAAGGACGTGCTGGCGCGCATGTTTCCCACCCTCGAGGAGCTGATGGAAAGCGGCATGGCGACGGTCGACATGGACGAGATGATGGGCCGTTACAAGGAGGTGGTGCGTCTGAAGGTGGCGGATGCCATGACGCCCAATCCGATCACCGTCTCCCCCGACATGCACGTGCTGCGGGCTGCGGCCGTGATGGCGAAGCGCAAGTTCCGCCGCATCCCGGTGGCGGAGGGCGGCAAGCTGGTCGGGATGGTCAGCCTCGGGGACGTGCACAAGGCCATCTTTCAGGCCAACATCGCCCAGACGTTGACGACGATTTGAGCGGGCTCCCCGCCACGGGCGGGGAGGGCTCAGTCTTCGGTCCGCACCCGGCCGATGCCGCGCTCGCGGGCGAAGTCGAGCATACGCCGGATCGGCACCAGGGCCTTTTCCCGGACCTGGGGCTCGATGTGGATCTCGTGATGGCCCGTCTCCAGTACCTCGGCGAGATTCTGCAGCGCATTCATCGCCATCCACGGGCAGTGGGCGCAGGACTCGCAGGTCGCACCCTCGCCCGCGGTCGGGGCGGCGATCAGCTTCTTGTCCGGGGCGAGCTGGTGCATCTTCCAGAAGATGCCTTCGTCGGTGGCGACGATGAACTCCTGGTTCGGCATCGCCTGCACTGCCTGGATCAGCTGTGTCGTGGAGCCGACCACGTCGGCCTGGTCCACGACCTCGGCGGGTGACTCCGGGTGCACCAGCACCGCGGCATCCGGGTGCAGCCGGCGCAGGCGGTCTAGGGCGAAGGACTTGAACTCCTCGTGCACGACACAGGCGCCGGGCCAGAGCAGCATGTCCGCCCCCGTCATGCGCTGGATGTAGTGGCCGAGGTACTTGTCCGGCGCCCACAGGATCTTCTGCCCCTGGCTGTGCAGATGCTCCACGATAGGCAGGGCGATGCTGGAGGTGACGACCCAGTCGGACCGGGCCTTCACGGCGGCGCTGGTGTTGGCATAGACGACCACGGTGCGCTCCGCATGGCGGTCACAGAAGGCGGTGAACAGATCCGCGGGGCAGCCCTCGTCCAGCGAGCAGGTAGCGCCCAGGTCGGGCATCAGCACCCGCTTCTCCGGATTCAGGATCTTCGCGGTCTCCCCCATGAAGCGCACGCCGCAGACCACCAGCGTGGAAGAATCGCACTGGGTCCCGAAGCGCGCCATCTCCAGGGAGTCGGCAACATGGCCGCCGGTCTCCTCGGCGAGCGCCTGGAGGTCGCCGTCCACATAGTAGTGGGCGACCAGGGTGGCGTCCTGCTCCTCGAGCAGGCGCTTGATGCGCGCGATCAGGGCGCGCTTCTCGGCCTCGCCCAGGGCCGGGAATTCCGGGTGGCCGGGCACCCGGATGCTGGGCAGGCGCAGGTTCGCGATTGGGGTGGGGTTGCTCATGTCGAGGGTCTCTCTTGTCCTCATCGGATGATCTCGACCCGATGGGGGTCTTTGAGTCGATAGGTTTGCGCCGGGCGGTGATTGCCGCGGCGCTTCAGCTCTCCGGTCGGCTCCACCTGCCCGAGGGCCAGGATGCGCTTGCGAAAGTTGCGCTTGTCGAGTCGCTCACCGAGCAGGATCTCGTAGACGCGCTGCAGCTCGCCTAGGGTGAAGGTCTCGGGCATGAACTGGAATGCGATGGTGGAGTAATCCAGCTTGGCCTTGAGCCGGTGGTGCGCAAGCCCGACGATGGCCTGGTGATCGAAGGCGAGCGGCGGCAGGGCGCTCAAGGGGAACCAGGCGACCGCCGCGGCATCGCTCGAGGCCCGTACCTCCAACCGGTCGGAACGGGTCAGAGCATAGTAGGCTACGCTGATCACGCGCTCGCGCGGGTCGCGTCCGGGCGCGCCGAAGGTGTAGAGCTGCTCCAGATAGACCCCCCGAACGCCGGTCTCCTCCGCGAGCTCGCGCAGCGCACACTCCTCCAGGTCCTCCTCGATCTCGAGAAAGCCTCCAGGCAGGGCCCAGCTGCCCTTGAACGGCTCCCCGCGGCGGCGGACCAGCAGGATCTCCGGGTGCTCTTCGCGGATGGTGAAGACCACCACGTCGGTGGTCACCGCGGGGTGGGGGTAGTCGTACCGGTAGCTCGCTACGCTCATGACATCTGCAGCGCTGCAAAAGCGCACCGCGTGGGGCCGGCATCGGTCGGTGGGTACAAGGCGAAACGGGCGCCGGCCGCATAGTGTATCTCTTACACCAAGCAGCCTAGCGCAGCCCCCCGGCCCAGTCAAACGGGGGCAGCCCGCGCGAATGCGTGGTCTTTCCGGGAACCGGCAGGACCGCTCCTAATCCGCGCGGCGCGATATCAGGGTGTGCCGCGCAGCGCCTGCCAACCGTAGAAGATCCAGCCCCCGTACTCCGCCATCACCCAGCGTATCTGACGGCCGTCGCGCCACCAGCCTTCGGGGTCGAAGGGGTCTTCACGGGCGGCCACCGGCGTGATCTTCAGCCGGCCTCCGTAGAGGCTGCGCCAGATGGTGGCCGCCCGGCGGGTGTGGAAGCGGCTGGTCACGAGCAGGATGCTGCGCACCTTCAGGCGCTCCAGCTCGGGACCCAGGGCCCGGGCCTCGCTGATGGTGTCGTAGGCATCCTCCACGCTGACGGGGACCACGTCGCTGCGCGGGACGCCCAGCAGCTCGAGGACCCGCAGATGGTTCTCGTACCAGGGGACCGCCGGTCGGTAGCCCCGGGCCTCTAGGCGGCGCAGCGCCGGGGTCTTGCGATCGCCGTTGATCAGGATGCGCGGGGCGGCACCGGTTTCGAACAGACGGGCGGCCTCGATCAGGCGGGGGTAGTATGCGCTGCCGGTGGTGAGCACGACGATCAGGTCCGCCTTGCCGGCCGGCTCGTCGTCGATCAGGAAACGCCCCATCGCGGGGAGCAGCCAGAGCCGACACGCCACCGCGAGGGCGAGCAGCGCACCTGCCGTAATCGCCAGACGCCGGGTGGGCCGGCTCATGCGGGCCAAAGCCAGGCCGCGCCGCGCACGCCGCTGGAGTCGCCGTGGCGCGGGGGGAGTAATCGCGTGGTCACTGAATCCGAGAACACGTAGGCTCCCCAGCGTGCGGCGACTCCGGTGTAGAGGCTGCCCAGGTTGGACAGGCCTCCGCCGAGCACGATCACCTCGGGATCGAGCAGGTTGATCACGCTCGCCAGGCTCCGGGCAAGGCGGTCTTCATAGCGCGTGAGCGCGGCCTCGGCCTGCGAGTCGCCGGCCTCGGCCAGTGAGACGAGCTGCGGAGGTGCGAGCCGCCGCCCCGTCGCCCGCTCGAAATCGCCGGCGAGGCCGGGCCCGGAAAGGAATGTCTCGATACAGCCCCGCTTGCCGCAGTAGCAGGTCGGCCCGGGCAGCTCGTCGGGTCCCGGCCAGGGCAGGGGATTGTGGCCCCATTCGCCGGCGACGCCGTTGGGCCCGTTGAGCAGGCGCCCGCCGATGACGATGCCCCCGCCGGTGCCCGTACCGAGGATCACGCCGAACAGGCTCGCCGCCCCCCGGCCCGCCCCATCGACCGCCTCCGACAATGCGAAGCAGTCGGCGTCGTTGGCCAGGCGCACCGGACGCTTCAAGATGGCCTCGAGGTCTTGCTCGAGGGGCCGCCCGTTCAGGCAGATGGAGTTGGAGTTCCGCAACAAGCCGCTCGCGGGCGACAGAAAGCCGGGGGTGCCGATCCCGACCCGCCCCCGGGACCCCGTGGCGTCCTCCAGTGCATGCACCAGCTCGGCCAGCGTGGCCAGGGTGGCCGCGTAGTCGCCGCCGGGGGTCGGCCGGCGCAGGCGGGCGAGCTGCGCCCCGTCCTCGCCGAGAGCGATCCCCTCGATCTTGGTGCCGCCGAGGTCGATGCCGATCCGCATCGGTGCGGCGTGCGCTCAGTGTTCGGTCGGCGACTCCGCGACCACCGATGGCTCCGCGGGTGACTCGGCCGGGCGTACCGGCGTTTCGTGGGCGAGGGGAGTCTGCGCCGAGGCCTGGTCCAGGGTCCTCAGCTCATCGCCCGAGGGGTTGGTGAACTTATCGTTGAGGGTCTGCACGTAGGCGTCGGCCTCTTCCAGCACCTGGGCCAGACGGCGGCGCGAGCGCCGCCCCCAGCCGACCGGAGAGCTGGCGAAGATACTGCGCCAGGGGCGGGTGTTGCGAGCGAACGCCAGCTGCAGGTTGCCGCGGGCGTCGAGGGTACGCTCCAGCCGGGCAATCGCCTTCTTCATGCTGCGTGCGGCGCCCGTGCGCACCAGGAAATGCAGCCCGACGATCGCGGCGACCGAGACGCCGGCGCCCAGGTACATCGCCAGCGGGCTGCCGAGCAGGGAGTCCAGCCAGGACGGGGCGAAGCTCAGGCCGTGCCACCAGCCGAGCTTGATGCTGGCCGCCACCAGAGCGATCAGCAGCGTCCCGAACAGGACCGCGTCGCCGATCAGGACCCGGCGGCACCAGATCTCGATGGTGCGCTTGATCGCGGGGACCATCCGTTCCTCGATGTCGCGCGCGGTCTTCTCCAGAGACCCGATGATGCGGTAGGCCCGCTCGATCTCCACTTGGCGCATGCGCCCGTGGATCTCGGCCAGATCGGCGTCGCGTTTGGACTCGAAGCGCCGGCGCAACGATTCGTTGTCGATCGGCACGGCTGCGTCCGGGTTGTAGACCGTATAGAAGCGTCCGGCCGTGAGGCCGCGCTCGCCCAGCGCCCGTTGCCAGGCGGCCACGACTTCCTCCGGATTGTCCTCCCGGGCCGTGGTGTCGATCTGGTTCAGGATATAGAGGAATTTACCTGCGTCCGCGCGGTTGATCGTGTCTGCCACCAGATGCTGCAGCGTGTCCTGCATGGCGCCCGGCTCGGGATGGCGGGCATCGAACAGCACGAGCACCAGATCCGCGAGGTCCATGATGTGGTCGGTGATGCGCAGGGTCGCGGTGCGCTGGGCGTCGGCGTCGAAGCCGGGCGAGTCGATCAGGATCTTGCCGCGCAGCTGCTCGCTGGGGCAGGTCTTGAGCTGGAGGTAGGAGTCGATGCGCTCTCCCTCGCCCTTGGCGACCTTCTCGATCTCGTTGCTGATCCGATAGAACGGGAATCGGGGGTCGGAATCCAGTGCCACCCCCGGCAGGGAGTGGGCCTCCTTCTCTTTGCTGTAACAGACCACGGTGAACTTGTCGTCCACCGCCTGATTCCCGGTACGTTGCAGCTTGTAGCTCAGGTAGTGGTTGATGAAGGTGGACTTGCCGGAGGAAAAGGTCCCGAGCAGGGAGATCAGTGGCCACCAGGCAATCTGTTGGGCGTAGGAGCGGTGCCGCTCCAACAGCCCCATCCGGTACGCCACCCAGTCCAGGACGCGGAAGCTGCGCACCGCCCTGAGCAGAACGGGATTCTCCTGCTCGAGGTGGGACTCCAGGTGCTGGAGGCGACTCTCGATGATGCTGCCGGCCGGGTTCATGAACGACTCCTAATGAGTTAAGAAACTCTGGCGGTGGTTGTACCGGGGATGCGATTGTCGCAGATCGCCATGCCGGAGTTGTTGCGGTGACGCGGTGCATCCCGGGGCTCCAGAGCACAGTGGAGGCGACCGGGAGCCCCCCTTCGCATAGGTCCGAAGGACGGGCGCACCGTGGCGCCAATACTAGCGCGGCACCGCCGGCTTGGACACCCCGCCGAGCGCGCTCGGTCGGCGGGTGCTCCCTCGGCTTGGGGGGGTCACCGGTCCCGTAAACTATTCGAAAAATACCAAATACTTATGCTGTCCCGGCGAACCCTTGGCACAGGGCCTTTTTGTTGCATTAGGTATTGCCTTCGTGGATACTTCTTTGCTCGCAGAGGAAGGTTCCTGGCTGTCTTCCGGGCAGCCAAAATCCACAAGAAATCGATTGTAAGGGGGAGCTAATGGCCGAGCTGTTTTCCGACGAGTGGATGAATGGCTTTATGGAGCAGTGGAACGCAGAGCCCGATCTTTCGGACGCTCTTGCACAGATCAACTTCAACAGCGTCATCGGGTACGGCTTTCACGACGACGCCCAGGCACGAGGGTATATCGACGTGCAGAACGGCAAGGCCGTCTCGGCGGGTGCCTATGACGGGCAGACCCTGAACTGGGATATCCGGTGCAGTCCGGAGCAGTGGAAAAAGTGGATGGGCAGTCCCCCGGGCATGATGGGCTTGGGCATGGCCTTCACCACCGGCAAGATGAAGTTCAAGGTTGGTGACTACGGCGCAATGATCAAGGACCCCCGGATGGCCGGGCCGTTCATCAAGAGCTTCGTTGTGATGTCTCGGGTCTGACGGGTGTCTAACGAGCAGCCGGGCCGGCTCCGGTGGCCGGTCCGGCCGCAAGGGCCGCAGATCATCATGCGGCCGGTGTTTTAAACGCTGGGTGGCCTAGACGATGGGAATGAAACTCCAAGGCGTGCTACTGACGGCCGGGTTGCTGGCTGTTGCCCTGAGCCCGGCTGATGCGGCGCCCGGCGGCGGCCCGGTGGGCGATTGGTTCACCGTCCAGCAGGCCCGCGGCGCGCCGACCGTGGCCCTGGGCGGGACCACCGTTCCGTACAAAGAGGTCACGCTCTCCGCCCAGATGCCTGGACGGGTGAAGTTTCTGGCCGGTATCGAAGGCGAAAGCTTCAAGAAGAACGATCTGCTGGTCGCGCTCGAAGACCAGGAGCTGATGGCCAAGCGCCAGTCGGCTGTCGCCCAGCTCGCCAACGCGGATGCCCAGCTGCGCAACGCCGGGGTGCAGCAGACCCGCGAGCTCTACGCTCCGCAGTCCAAGAATTCGCCCGGCGGCATGGGCATGCCGAACCTGTTCGACCAGATGTTCACGCGGCCCATGGAGAGCGTGATGGGTGAGCGCTCGACGGGCGCCGAGCGATATGCCGATTACTATTCCGCGGGCGTGCGCGTTCAGCAGGCCCAGAACGCGATCATGCAGGCCCAGTCGGAAATCGCGGCGATCGACGCCAAGCTGCGCGATACCAAGAGCGTGGCACCGTTCGACGGGGTGATCACCCAGAAATTCGTCGAGATCGGCGACACGGTCCAGCCCGGCCAGCCGCTGCTCAAGTATGCGGACGTGCAGTATCTGCAGATCCTGGTCGATGTTCCGGCGCGGCTGAGGCCCGGTCTGGAAGAAGGCATGATGCTGCAGGCTCAGCTCGATGTCGGCGACTCGATCGTGCCGGTGCGCGTGGCCCAGATCTTTCCAATGGCCGATGCACAGCGTCACACGGTGAAGGTAAAGTTCGATCTTCCCCAGGGGATCTCTGCGCCCGGCATGTATGCCGAGGTGATGGTCCCCGATTTCGGTGCCCCGACCCGCGAGCACCCGGTGATCCCGGCGTCTGCAATCCGCTACAACGGGAGTCTTCCGGGCGTCTATGTGCGTGGCGCCGACGGAAATCCCCAGCTGCGCCTGATCCGCGTCGGTGAGAATCTCGGCGGCGGTTTCACCACGGTGTTGTCCGGCCTGCGTCCGGGCGAGCAGATCCTGCGCGATCCCTCGGCGCGGGTGACCAGCGGCTGGGGCTCCCCTGGGGCGCGCTGATTGAACCGAGCCCGGCGGGCGGTGCAAGGCCGTACTGCCGGGCAGTACGGGCCCGACGGAAGTCGGCTAAAGTCATCCTTGGGCGGCTTCGGTGCCTTTAACGCGATGCGCGAACAACCATGACCGACCACGACCTGAACAACGACCGCCTCCACCCCGAGAGCAGAGTGATTGATGAGGCGCATCTGGGCCTCGCCGGGCGGACAGCCCGGTTCTTCATTGAGTCTCCCCTCTCGCCGCTTTTCTTCATCTCGATGATGATGATGGGGCTGCTTGGCCTGGTGATGACCCCGCGTCAGGAGGACCCTCAGATCTCGGTCCCCATGGTGGACATCTTCGTGCGCTACAGCGGGGCCTCGGCCGAGCAGGTCGCTCAGCTCGCCATAGCGCCGCTCGAGCGGATCATGAGCGAGATCCCGGGCGTCAAACATGTCTATTCCGCCACCGAGCGCGGCCAGGGGATAGTGACCGTCGAGTTCCGAGTCGGCCAGAAGATGGGGCCCTCTCTGGTCAAGGTCAACGACAAGCTCGATTCGAACATGGACAAGATCCCACCGGGGGTGTCGCCGCCCCTGGTCAAGGCCAAGGGGATCGATGACGTCCCGGTCGTGACCCTCACGCTCTGGGCCAAGGATCTCGACAACAATGGGGTCCCGGATGTCGACGACAGCCAGCTACGCATGCTGGCCAATTCCGTTCTGCAGAGCATCAAGGAGATCCCCGATACGGGCAACGGGTTCGTGGTGGGCGGGCGCCGCTCCCAGGTCCAGGTGCAGGTCTCCCCTGAGCGTCTGGCGGGCTACGGGATCAGCCTGGATCAGGTCGCCCAGACCATCCGGACCGCCAACGCCGAGACCCAGGCGGGTGGGGTGGAGGCCGGGGGCGCCCACTTCACGGTGATGACCGGCTCGTTCCTCAGGACGGCCGATGACATCAGCCGCCTGGTGGTGGGCACTTTCAACAATGTGCCGGTCTATGTGCATGACGTGGCCAGTGTGGTGCAACAGCCCGAGGATGCCTCCCAGCTGGTTTCCTATTACACCGGGCCCGCCGGCCCGAAGGACCTGGATGCCGACGGCGTGGGTGCGGTTACCATCGCCATCGCCAAGAAGGAAGGCACCAACGGCGTGACCGTGGCTAACGCCATCATCAATCGGGTCCACGACGTTGAGGGGAGCCTGATCCCGGAGAACGTGGCGGTCAGCGTCACCCGCGATTACGGCAAGACCGCCAACGACAAGGTCAACGAGCTGATCTTCAAGCTGTTCGTGGCCACCGGCTTCGTGTTCTTCCTGGTGCTGGGGGCCTTCCGCGCGTTCCGCCCGGCGCTGGTGGTGGTGCTGGTCATCCCGGTAGTGCTGCTCTTCACGGTGTTCTTGGCCTGGGTCACCGGCTTCACGATCGACCGGGTGAGCTTGTTCGCGCTGATCTTCGCCATCGGCATCCTGGTGGATGACGCCATCGTCGTCATCGAGAACATCTACCGGCGCTGGCTGGAGGAAGGCCGCACCGACCGCGACACCGCCGTGGATGCGGTGCGCGAGGTGGGCAACCCCACGATTCTTGCGACCTTCACGGTCATCGGTGCCCTGCTGCCCATGGGCTTCGTGCGGGGCATGATGGGCCCGTACATGATGCCCATCCCGGCCCTGGGCTCCATGGCGATGTTCGTCTCGCTGTTTGCGGCGTTCGTGTTCACGCCCTGGCTGGCGATGTCGCGCTGGCTCCGTCCGAGCATGCACTATTTGAAAAAGGCGGAGAAGCGCGAGCACGAAGGGGCGGAGAAGCTCGAGGGTCTCTACCGGCGCGTCCTGACCCCCATGATCGAGGACCCGCGCAAGGCGCGGCTGTTCCGGCTCGCCCTCTGGGGCGCCTTGATCGTTGCCTTCGCCTTCTTCTACTTCAAATGGGTGGCGGTCAAGATGCTGCCCCTGGACAACAAGCCCGAGTTCTCAGTGGTGCTGAACATGCCCGAGGGCACGGCGCTGCCGGTCACTGCCAACATGGCCGGGCGGATCGCCGACAAGATCCGCACCATGCCCGAGGTCACCGCCATCCAGACCTACGCCGGCTGCGCCCGTCCCTTTGACTTCAACGGCATGGTGCGTCACTACTATCTGCGCGATCAACCCTGGCAGGGCGAGATCCAGGTACAACTGCTCGACAAGGGCGACCGCAAGCGCAGCAGCCATCAGATCGCGGTGGCCGCCCGCCAGATGCTGCAGGACGTGATCCAGGGCAGCGGGGCGCGTATCGCAGTGGTGGAGATGCCGCCCGGACCACCGGTGCTGCAGTCGGTGGTGGCGGAGGTCCACGGCCCCTCGGCCCAGGTTCGCCGCCAGTTCGCGCGAGATCTCACCGATATCTTCAGCCAGACCGAGAGCCTGCGCGATGTCGACAACTACATGCGCAGGCCTTACGAGTACTGGCGTTTCGTGGTCGATACCGAAAAGGCCGTGCGCCGGGGTATCTCGGTCGACGCCATCAACCGCAACCTGTCGATGGCTTTGGGCGGCACGACCCTGGGCGACGTCAAGCAGCGGGCGGGTCACGAGCCGATCAACATCGTCATCGAGGTGCCCTTGGCCGAGCGCTCGCAGATCCAGCGGCTCGGGGACCTGCCGGTCCAGTCCCAGTCCGGGTCGGTGCTGCCCCTGCGCGAGCTCGGCCATTTCGAGCAGACCCGCGAAGAGGACGTGATCTACCAGAAGGATCTGCGGCCCATCGAGTACGTCACCGCCGATGTCGGCGGCCACCTCGCCGCACCCGTCTACGGTATGTTCCAGGTCGAGGATCTGATGGCCGAAAAAGACTATGTCGCGCCCGACGGCACACACCCGGCCGCCGGCAACATGCTGACCAACGCTTTCTACTGGCTCGGCCCGCCGCCGGATGATACCAAGAGTGCGATCGAGTGGACCGGCGAGTGGACAGTCACCTACGAGACCTTCCGCGACATGGGCGCGGCGTTCATGGCGGCCTTGGTGCTGATCTACGTCCTGGTGGTCTGGGAGTTCGGTAATTTCAGGATCCCGGCACTGATCATGGCGCCCATCCCGCTGACCCTGCTCGGCATCATCCCGATTCATGCGGTCTTCTTCCAGTTGGGCCAGGGCGGCGAGTTCACGGCGACCTCGATGATCGGCTGGATTGCGCTGGCCGGCATCATCGTACGAAACTCCATCCTGCTGGTGGACTTTTCTATTCACGAAGTCCAGCGCGGCACGCCGGTCGCGGAGGCGGTGATCCGCTCGTGCAAGACCCGAACCCGCCCGATCATGATCACCGCCCTGGCGCTGGTGGCCGGATCGAGCGTGATCTTCTTCGATCCCATCTTCCAGGGCATGGCCATCTCTCTGGCCTCGGGCGTCATGGTCTCGACCATTCTGACCCTGGTGGTCATTCCCCTGGGCTGCATCAAGGCGAGCCGCTCGCTTTGCGAGGTCGCGGCAGCCGGTTGTCGGCCCGGTACCGTGATCCCCGAGCTGGAAGAGCTGAAGGCGGCGGCCGCCAAACCGGCGCCGGCCAAAGCGCGACCCCGGGCTGCGAAGATGCCGATCTGGATGCGCCTCTGGGCGGTGCTGGCGAACGTGCTGATGTTCGTGTTCTATGCCGTGCGCGGTGTGGTCCTGTTGGTGCTGCAGATGTTCAAGCGCAAGCCAAAGCCTAGGCCACGTACACCGCCGCCTCCGCCTGCCGCGGCGCCTAAGCCATCGAGCCCCGGCGGAGCCGGAGGGGGCGCCGCGCCTTCGGGCGGGCCCGCGCCTGTGGTCTCCGGGGGTGGTGGCCTGGCCCCGGCGAAGGCGAGCGCGGCAGGTCCGGCTCCCTCGGCGGCAGCGCCGGTGCAGGCGCCGTTCCGCCCGTCGGCTCAGCCCACCAGGGTTGCGGCTGCGCCAAAAGCGGCCGCCGCGACGCTCCCTGAGTCCGTGCCCGCGGCGAAGGCGGTGACCACCGGGTCGGACGAGAGCAAGGGCCCCGTCCAGGCGCAGCCGATATTGCCTCCCTCCGACGAGAAGGCACGACCGGCTCGGCCTAAAACGGCCGATACGGCGACACCTGCTCGGCCCGCGTCCTCTGCGCCGGCTCAGGTCGAAAAGGCGAGCGGCACCGGCGCGCCCGCACAGATGGTCGAGGCGTCGCCCACCGCGACAATCGCCGGGGAAGGTGGCACGGCGCGTGCCAAACCACCCAAGAAGCCGGTCGAGAAGCCGGCCGAAAAAGCGCCCACGGAACCCACGAAGGCATCGAGCGGTCCGGCTAAAGCACCGCCGGAGGCCAAGAGGGGTTCTGCTCCCGCGAAGAGGAAGCCGGCGGCGCCGGCGACAAGTGCTTCGGCCCAGTCCAGACCCGAGGACCCGCCGGCCGTCGCGATCGCTCCTGAGCCAGAGGCAGCAGAGACGGTCGAGGATGCATCATCGGCCTCGAACGGAAATCTGAAGCGGCGCGCGGCGCGCCGCGGGATTCGGCTCAAAGGAGTCGAGCCGCCGGCGAGTTGATCGCAGCCGCCCGTTTACGAGGGTCGACCAGTCGAGACCGCGGCGACCGGGGCTGAGGTGATCGGGCACTGGTTGGCTCGGGATCGGGCCAGACTTGGCCTGCAGCGGGTTATCGGTGGCCACCTACAGGATATGCGTCGAAGATTCCTGAGGGTTTTCCAGCTGGGGCTCTGGTTGGTGCTGCCTCTCCAGGCGGCCCTCGCCGAGTCTTGGCAGTGGAGCTCCGGGGACGCTTCTTCGGCGTCTGACCGCGGCGGTCTCTACCTGCTGCCGGAGGCTGGCTCCGCCAATGGGTGGCGGGCCGCCGGGGGCAAGCGGCTCGGCGGCACTTTCTCCGGTGCTCGGTCGTTCAGTGGCGCCCGCTCCGAAATCGGCGGCTACTCTTCTTACGATGCGGGGCACAGCGCTGGCGGGGAAGGGTCCTCCTACGACGCCGGGTACGGCGGCGGTGGGGGCGGCTCGTCCGACGCAACAGGGTACAACGGCAGCGGCGGGGATTACTCGTACCATCAGGGTTACGGCGCCGGCGGGAGTGGCTCCACCTACGCGGGCTACCGCGACGCGGGAGGTTATTCGCCATACGACTCCGGAGACGATAGCGCCGCGGGCGACACGGTCTTTTCCAACCGCTACAGGGGCTATTCGGGACAACCGTCCGGCGGTGCGGCGGGCCAAAGCGGGCCCTCGCGCACCGGCGTTTATCCCCTCGGGGCCACGGGTGCCGAGCAGCAATACGGCTCCTGGGGCGCTACGGGGGCCTCGGCTTCGAGCGGGTACACCGGGGGAGCGGACCAGCAGCCCGCTTATGCGCCGCAATATCGGTTCCGCACGGATCCTCAGCTCAGCAAGCCGCAGGAGGCCGATCTCCCAAAATTCCGGCCCTACGCCGGGCAGCCCGGCGCGGCATTCGGCTCCTCCGGGTCCGGGCAATCGCCGGACGGCACCGGTATGGCGCTCGCCCCGGTGTTCCGCCCGCTGGACAACGACGAGCATTCCAGCTCGACCCCCTCCCGGGAGAGCTCGTATCCCCAGGCCGGAGCGGCGCTGTCCGTGGGGCCGGTGTACCCGGGGCTCGGGCTGCTCAATTCGGGAGTAGGGCTGCCTTATTCGGGAGTAGGGCTGCCTTATTCGGGAGTAGGGCTGCCTTATTCGGGAGTAGGGCTGCCTTATTCGGGAGTAGGGCTGCCTTATTCGGGAGTAGGGCTGCCTTATTCGGGAGTGGGGCTGCCTTATTCGGGAGTGGGGCTGCCTTATTCGGGAGTGGGGCTGCCTTATTCGGGGGTGGGGCTGCCTTATTCGGGAGTGGGGCTGCCTTATTCGGGGGTGGGGCTGCCTTATTCAGGAGCGGGGCTGCCTTATTCAGGGGTGGGGCTGCCTTATTCGGGAGTGGGGCTGCCTTATTCGGGGGTGGGGCTGCCTTATTCGGGGGTGGGGCTGCCTTATTCAGGATCGGGATGGGAGTATCCGGGTGTTTCTGCCTGGTCATGGGGCAATGGGACGGGGTGGCCCGGCGGGGGCGTTTTCGGGTCATGGCCCTGGTAGAGTGTGACGAGAGACCGATCCGCCGGGTCGCGCCGGCTCCTTTTCTGGGGGATCGCCGCGAGAGAGCCGGCGTACCGCACGAGGCAGCAAGCATGGTGAAGGTCAAAGGTCTTCGCGTTTGTGCCCTTGGGGCCATATTGCTGGCTCCGCTCGCGGCATCGTGGGCCGGTTCGACCGTCCCTGGATTCTCGGCGGAGACTCGGCAGATCGGGCCTCAAGGTGTGATGGGTACCGGCCGAATCTTCGTCTCCGGTAATCGGACGCGCACCGAGATCACCCAGCAGGGGAAGCTGATCGTCCAGATCGCGGACGGTGACCGTGGGGTGGGCTACACGCTGGACCCGGCCCAGAAGCTATACATGGAGCAGCCCGGCTCCGCATCGGGCAAGGGGCAGCCGGATCTTGCCAAAGATCCTTGCGCGGGAGCTCCGGCGGCTGCTTGCGAGAACCTGGGGAAAGAGGATGTGGCCGGGCGCCGGGCGGTCAAGCGGGCGATTAAGCTACGGAATTCCGAGGGCAAGGAATCACGCACGGTCCAGTGGCTCGACGTGGAACGTGGGGTGGTCCTGCGCTCGGAGGGCTCGGACGGTACACGGATGGAGATGCACATGGTCGGTCATGAGATGATCAACGATCGCTCCGCCGAGAAGTGGGAGATGACCGTGACCCGAAACGGCTCTGAGCCGACCCATTCGTACCAATGGTATGACCCGGAGCTCGGCGTTGCGATCCGGGAGGAGTTTCCTGGCGGGTATGCCCGGGAGATGTCCAATATTCGAATCGGTAGCCAGCCCGACAGCTTGTTTTCTGTGCCCGCGGACTATCGAAAGGTCTCCGCGGGGGACGGCGCCGTGCCTCAGCACCCGTAGGTGCGAGATTCAATCGGCGGGGGCGTTTCGCCCCCGTCCCTTTTCAGGATGGGTGCCTCGGGCACCGACCGCGAGACAGGGGGGCGCAATGGCATTGATCAGTAGAACCTGGATATTGATGCTGGGCCTGGCCGCTGGGGCGGCAGCTGAGCCGGCGCTGGCCGGTTGGTGGGGCGCACCGGTCGGTCTGTCTCGGCCGCCCTGGCCCGCGCCGGCACTCGTTGGCTCTTGGGCAGCGGCCCCGGTCTGGTACCGGCGGGCGGCTCCTGGAGGGCTCGCGGGGCCGAGGGCATCCGCTCATTTCGGGGTGCCGTCCATGCCCTGGATGGGGTCCGCCCCCCGGCCGATGGCCTGGGCCATGCGCAACGCTCCTTTGTGGCCCCCGAGGCAAGGTCCCGGTCCCTGGTTTCGCCAAGGCTATTACGGCCCCGGGCCCATTGTTGTGGCCGCGCCTGCCGGGCGCTGGCCGTCGTATGCCTATCCTTACGGGGCCCGGCAGCTCGCAGATCGGCCGCCCGCGATTCCCAGGCCTGGCTGGACCGGCTATCCGGCTCCGCCCGTTGGGCCCTCGGGCCGGTGGGGCGTACCGATGTGGGCGGCCCGACCCGCCTGGGCGCCGCCCGTTGCGTACCGGCCGGTCCAGCGGGGGTACGTCGGCCTCGCGTGGCAAGCCCGTGCGGGCATGCGCAGTTCCTCCGGGGCCTGGGCCTATCCGTCGCCCGCTCCACGCTTCGTCGGCCGTTGGACCGCTCCCACGCCTCGCTGGAGCGGCGTGATACCGTCCCGGCCATCCTTCAGACCGGCGGCTCGCTCCTTGGCTCCTGTGGCTGCGCCGATGCTCGTCCAGGGGAGCTGGCCGAGGCGCTCGTTGAGACCGGGCACGTACAGATTCCGCCCATTGCGCGTCGGGGACCTGCCCCTCGTGATCCGCTTGCCGGCTGTCCCGGTGCTCGAGCCCCGTCCGCCGGTAGCCCCCGAGGCGTCGGGCTCAGCCGGAGGACATGCGGCGATCGTCTACACCAGCCCGACCTGGCGCCGGCCCGCCAGGGTGCTCGACGCGCTGACCGGGACCGCCGGGTCCCGCTGGCCGGCGCCGGTATCCAGGGTCTCTGGGGCGTTGGCCTTCGGCGACCCCCAGACCCATTTGCATCGCTGGGCCACGCTGATGGTCGCTCTCGGGCCGATTCGGCCCGGGGTTGTCAGCCCGCAGCCCGCTCCCCGAGGCGTTTCGGGGGTCCCGGCGGCATGGGCCCAGCGGTCTGCGTCCGGGGCGGCCTATGACCGCCGGACGGACTGGCGGGGACGCGGGTCGGCCGTCGCATTGGCTGTGCCGCGGGAATCGTCCGCTTCAGACAGGCGTCGCCCCGATCCTTCGGGCTGAGGGAGCGGCAGTCGGGCGGGACTTCGGCAGGGGAGTCGGGGGTTGTTTCTCGGACGGAAACCGACCTGGGCCATCGGCGGTTTCCTTGGGCTTCAATCGCTCGCGGCGAGCCGAGGGGAGGGCGCATCTCCTCGCTGTATGCAGGTGGCAGGCATGCTGGGAGAGATCGGTGGCTTGCCTGGCCCCGGGGGTCCGGGGCTCGCATCTGAAATGAGAGGTCCGAATCGCATGATCACGGTGATTGGCAGCTTGAAGGGTGGATCGGGCAAGAGCACCGTTACCTTTAACTTGGCCGTCTGGCTGTCCATGGCGGGCGTAGGCGTCAAGGTGATCGATGCGGACCCCCAAGCCACGCTGACCGACGTCTCCGAGGTTCGCTCCGAGGAGCGCTACGAGCCGAAGGTCAAGGTCGGCGGACCCACGGCGCTGGATGGCTCCAAGCTTCACAATAGCGCTGAGGTCCTGATCGATGTGGGCACCGCTGACATGGAGGCCATGAAGCGGGCGCTGACACTCGCCGACCGAATCGTCGTGCCGGTGCCGCCGAGCCAGGCAGACATCTGGTCGACCCAGCGGTTCGTACATTTCATCAAGTCGAGCATCAAGCGGGATCAGCCCCCGGAGATCGTCGGCTTCATCAACCGTGCCGACACCAATCGCACGGTTCGGGAGTCCGATGAGGCTGCCGCTGCGCTCGTGACCTTGCCGGGGTTGAAGTTCCTGCGCCCCCGCCTGGCCCAGCGCACGATCTACCGCCGCTCCTTCAGCGAGGGACTGGCCGTCTTCGAGCTGGAGCCCCGGGGCAAGGGCGCCCGCGAGATGACGGCCCTTACCGCAGCGCTCTACCCCCACCTAGTCAGCTGATCCGGGCCCACAGGAGGTCGATCATGCGCGCATTCTTCAGGCTGGTGGTCCAGCACCTGATCCTGCTGACGGTCCTGGTGTTCGTCATCACCGGGGTTCTCCTGCGGCAGCAGCTATTCGGTTTGTCCTCGCCCGTCCCGTCCGGGCCCCAAGCCATCGGCTCAGCGCAGCCTGAGGCCGAATTGCCGGCGCCGGCGACCGAGACAGCGGGACCTCCTGCGCCGTCGGCGGATCTGACGCACCCCAGCGCGCCGCAGCAGGAGGCCCCGCAGGAGGGCCCCTCCGAGCCGGCAGCGCCGGCGCAGAGCGATACCCCGGCGCCGCAGGCGTTGCCGGGGGTCCCGGAGCCGTCGGTTCCCTCTGAGCCGGCGGTCTCCCCGGAGCCGTCGGTTCCCGAGCCCCCGAAGGAGCCGTCCGCCGGCATCGCCGAGTCCGCCGCCCATCAGGCCGAGCCTGCCGCGAGCAAGCCTGAGCATCCCCGCCAGGTTCCCCAGTTCCTGAGCGGGCAGCCCGTGTCCTCGTCGGGCTACAGCTTCCGGCCGCTGGACCAACCAGGGAGCGGTGCTTCGGAGCCTGCCGTCTCCGGCGAAGGGTCGAAACCGGAGCCTGTCGTTACGCCGTCCCCGAGCTCGGCCCCCGCGACAGCGACCGAAACAGTGGGGGACGAGCGCAAGGTCGATACGCCTGAAGGGGCCCCAGCCCCTCAGGGCTCGTCCCCCGCGCAGCCGCCGGCCAAGGCGGCGCGCCAAGACCGTCTCAATGAGGCCAGGCACGCGTTCTGGGACAAGGACGTGCGCCGCGCCCGGGAGATCTACGAGGCCCTTGCCCGGGAAGAGCCTGACAATCCCGAGCTGCTCCGCGAGGTCGGAAATTTCTATTACCAGACAGGCGAGTCTGAGGCGGCAGCCCAGACCTACGCGACGGCCGCCGCCGAGCTGTTGTCCCAGGGACGGCGCGCGGAAGCTGAGGAATTGGTCGAGACGGTTCGTGCAATGGACCCGGCGAAGGCCGCTGACCTCGGCCGCCGCCTGGGGGACTAACCCGCTTCTTTCACGGGCCTGCCCCAGGGATACCGGCGGCAGGCGGACCATCCTCCGACCGCTGTCGAAGCCGCGTCCGACCCGGCCTGATGGGGTAGGTCGGTATGGCACTCAGCCTGCTTCGCCCCGCCTCGCTGTGCTATTCTCGTACACCTGCTAGACACAATTCCCTCAGCCGTTTCGTAAAGGCGTGGAGATGACCGAAGAGCGCACGAGCAAAGGGCCGCCAACCCGGGGGTCCTCGGAAATCCACAGCGATACTAGCGCGGTTCGGGCCGACTATGGACTTCCCCACTCATTGGATCGGCTGTCCGTGGCGTTCGAGACCAGTGCCCGGCGCTGGGAGCTGATCGTCTATCCGTCGCTGTTCGCGTTCATCATCCTTGCCGCCTACGGCTTCTATCTGGTCTTCAGCCTCGCCAAGGACGTCCACTATCTGGCGATCAGCGTCGATTCGAACATGACGGTGCTCGCCAGCAACATGCAGTCCGTGTCCGACAACATGGGCAAGCTCACAGCCAACGTCAGGACCATGACGGTCAGCGTCGAGGCCATCAACCATAAGGTGGGCACGCTCGAACCGATGCTGACCAGTATGGACGCTATGGAACAGAGCATCCGGGGTATGACCGTCACCACCGGCGCCATGCAGACGGACATGTCACGGATCAACCGCAACTTCGGTCGGCCCATGTCCTTCTTCAATACCTTCATGCCCTGGTAGACCGGGGCCTCTGCGGGCCGGGACTCGGCCTGTCTTGCCGGCGAGGGCGATTCGTCCCCTGGTGGTCGTAGCGGCCATCACCCAATGGGTGAGCATCAGGTTTGTCCTGAACGATGGTCCAATCAATCACTTGATCGGTGCTCGAAGCGGTCAACTGCCGCTTCTGGGATTATTGGCTTGCTGCTTCGAAGGCGATCTGGGGGGTGGGCTCCTGCAGGAAATAACCCTGGATGTAGTTGATCCCGCTTGTCCAGAGCACCGCCAGGCTGTTGGCGTCCTCCACACAGGTCGCCACTGTCTTGATCTCGTAGGGTCGCACGGCTCGGATCAGCTCCAGCAGCTGCTGCTGTTTCCGCTTGTCGGTCGACAGCCCCTGGAGAAATGAGCAATCGAATCTCACATAATCGACCGGCAGATGCTTCAGAAGGCTCTCGAACTTGGGCATGACGCCGAAGTGGTCGATCGCCAGTCGGCACTTGATCTTCTTCAGGCCCTCGATGAGCTTCTTCGCGTCCTGAATACGCGCGCGCAGGTCTTCGTCGGCGATCTGGAACGTGAGCCAGGAGCCCTTGGCGTTTTCCAGGCGCAGCGAGTCGATGATCCACAGCAGCGTCGACTCGTCGCGCAGGGCGGCGCTCGACAGGCTGATGAAGAAGTTGATCTTGTTGCCCTGCTTGCGCTGCAGCGCAAGCTCACGGATGGCATGTCCGATCACCCAACGATCAATTGCGGCCATCTGGTCCGAGGCCTTCGCCTGATCGAAGAAATGCGCCGGGAGGATCTCCTCGTCGTTCTTGTCCAACAGCCGCACCATGACGCCATAGTTCTCTCGGGACTCACCCTGGAGGCTCACGATCGGCTGGTAGACCAGGCGGAAGCGGTCTTGCTCCAGGGCATGCGCGATGAGCTCGTGCATGCGGGTTTCGTCGGCGCTGGCGGCGGCCTGGATGCCCCGGTCCTTGGCGTCGAAGACCTTCCAGCGATTGCCGCCCGCTTTGCGGGCGGTCTCGGAGGCTTGATAGGCCCGATTCGCCAGCTCCTGGGCGCTGACGGTGTCGCCGGCGACGGGGGCAATACCGACGCTGCAGGTGGTCGTCACGAACTGCTTGGTCGAGGCGTAGGCGTGTTCCTCTGCGAGCTTGCGCAGGCGCTCGGCCAGCGCCTCGCCGGCGGCCTGATCGGCACTCGGGAGCCACACGGAGAAGGAGTGGTCACCGAAACGCGCGGCAAGGTCGGGCTCCTTCACCTCGGCTCCGACCGCCTCGGCCAGCTCCTTGAGCACGGCGTCGCTGGCCGCCAGGCCGGCGCTCGATCGCAGGTCTTGGAAGTTGTCGACGACGAAGTAGAGCAGCGTACCGGTACGTGCGCTCGTCAGGTCGCTGTCGATCCGGTCGATCAGATGATCGCGGTTGGCCAGCCCGGTCAGCGGATCCAGCTTGGTCAACAGCTGGATCTTCCGCTCCAGCTCCCGATCGGACGACTGGTCCCGGATCACGATTTGCTTGCACGGCTCGCCGTCGATGCTCGCGGGGGAGAATTCGAGCTTGGCCGCGAATCGGGCGCCGTTGCTGCTCGCACAGGTTACGGTGACATCTGCCGTGTCTGCTTCGCTCGCCAAGGAGCGCAGGATCTTTTTGAGCTTGCCATGGTCAGCCGGGTCCACCAGATCGAGGACGGAAAGCCCTTCCAGATCTGCCATGTCGACCAGGCCGAACATGTCCAGATAGACCGGGTTGGCCGAGATGTGCATGCCTTCGTGGACATAGGCGATCGCGTCCCGGGAGCTCTGCATCAACGCAGTGCAGCGGCTCTCGGTCTCGGCGAGGCGGCTCTTTGTCTCGAGCAGCGCTCGGCGGGCCAGAAGATCCTGGAGCTCGCGCGATACGGCAAGCTGGAGCTTCTCGGCCGGCTCTTTCTCGATGACGTCCCGTACCCCGCTTGCTCGGGCCTTGGACAGGAGGGCCGGAGTCAGGTTGCTGGTCAGTACCAGTAGTGGGGCCGGGAAATCGCCGGCACCGACGATCTTCACGATCTGATCCAAATCGGTGTCGTCCTCGCCGCATGCGGCGAGCACCAGGTCCGGGCGATTCTCTGCAAAGGCGTCGGCAAGCTCGATCGGGCCACTCACACGGGTGGGGTGAACGGCGATGCCGGCATTGCGCAGTGCGCTCACGTAGCCGTCGGCTTCGTTGCGCGACTCCTCGACGATAAGAAGGTTCAGGGCAACGTCCGAATCGGCGGCAACAGCTTTCCGGTCTTGAGCTTTGGCACCCACGCTGGTCGATGTCCTGTTGACGGAACGGTGCGATCCGGTCGGAACGCCTCATGGCTCAATCGCCGGGAAGCCAGTATAAAACACTGGAAGCTATCTCATAATCCCCCGGGCGCCGCGGTGCTTTCCGAAAAGCGTGCCCGCAAGGCGTACCACGCAGCGAAGTATGCGATGTATGGGCAAGCGGTGCGACGACGCAGGCGCGGTTTTCGGAAAAATCCGTTGGGGGCCCCGCGATCTATCGCGGCTCGATTCTGCAATGACGGCTACGGGGCGCTTGCCGCGCCGCCGCCTGAGCCCAGACCACCGCGGTCGCGGCCGCAGGGCACTGAGAGATAGGTTCCAGGTGTCGCCAACGACAGGATGCCGGTGCGCTCTAGTGACCTTAGAGCGATTTCCAGAGGCTCTCGAAGCCCGGTCCCGGCTCCGCGTCGGCCGGCTCGCCGGCCAGTCGCTCGAAATAGAAGCGCGCAAAGGCCGCGCTGGCTTCGGAAATCTCTCCCAGCCGGATCTGTGTTTCTCCCGGGCGCTCGTTGATCAGCAGCACCTGCCCGCTGCGGTAGGTCAGCGGAGGTGCCAGGATGGTCTCGGCTTCTTCGGAGTGCTGGTGGGCGGGGAGCAGTAAGGCCCTGTATCCCGATCCCGTCGCGCTGTCCGGGGGGCGCAGCTCGATGGCGTCGGACGCGGGAGAAAGCATCTCGACACCGATCTGCGCCCCACTGGGGTGCTCGTTTTTCATCCAGCGCACCACGCCCACGCCGAACTGGTCCGAATGTCTCGCGGAGCGCACACCCACGATCTCGCCGATCTTGATCTGCGGGACGTCCCCCCCGCCCAGCTCAGGCAGTATCCGCCGGCGCTCTCGTTGATGGTGCGCAGATGGAAGGTCGGTGGCGGCTCCGCCGGCAGTGCCTTGGCGGCCGCTGTCGGGGCGAAAGCGCTCTCGACGCGAGGGGGCGTGTCGGTGCGCGGGGCCTGCGCAAAGAAGAATATGGAGTCATCCTCGGCGAGCGACATGTCCAAGGCCGATGGCTCGCTGTCCACCCGAATGCTGGCCGTGAATGCGGTCAGCTCTTCCAGCACGCTGTCCTCTTCGACCTGCTCCGGCGTCACGGCTTGGTCGTCGCTGTCCGGCCGATTCCTCAGGCTGTAGAGCAGGGCATGCACGTTGTCCATTCCGATGACCAGATCGAGATCGAAGTTCAGCCGCGTCCGCACGAAGCGGCGGGTCGGTCCTGCTCCCCAGGCCTGTATCAGCTGACGCAGCAGCGACTTTGATGCCTTCAATGCGCCCAATGACTGGGTAGGCTCGGCCGTGGAGCCCTCGATCATGCGCCTCAGGACCTCACCGATCTCGTGCGTGATCAGCGCGTAGGTCGCCGCCGCGGGCTCTTTGCCGTTCGCGGCCCGGTAGCTCGGCGGCTCGTCGGCCGCGGTGGGCACGACGACCGAGGCGCTGCTCGCGCGTGCCTCGGACAGGGGTAACAGCCGCGCCAGCGGCGCCCAGGCCGGCAGCAAGTCCGCCAGGCTCAGCATGTCGCGTTGACGCATCCGATAAGGCGGCACCAACGAGAACAACAGGGCTCGCAGGTAGAGGTCGCGGGGGGTGGCACTGCCCGGTTGAGGCTCTACGCCGTCTCCGACCGCGACCTCGTCCAATCCCAGACGGCGGATGAATTCGAAGATCTCGTGGATCTCGCGCCAGGTGCCCGGAGGGGGTGGCTCGTAGATCAGCGCCGAGTGCAGGCTCACCGCTTGCAGATAGCGCAATGCGCGGGCGGCGGCCAAGGCGACGAGCTTTCGGTCGAGCTTCGGTGCGGGCAGCTTGCTCTGGTGCAAGAGAACGATCTTGTAAGCGGTGGCCAGCTCCCCGTGGATCTCGCGGTTGAGCAGCGCGATCTTGCGCGTCTTCGTCGGCAGCGGGAAGGCCGCGTCAACGTAGCGCGGCAGCAGGTTCCGCCCGAGGAACCGGACCGCCTCCCTGAGTTCCTCGGCCACCCGGACGCGCGGGAGGTCAGGCACCTCGAGGTGGGTGAGGTCGGCAAGGGCCCTGTAGACGAGCCTCGCCGTCTCGCCGATGTTCGCGAGCGGCAGATCCTCGAGCCAAGCGGTGACCGCCTTGGGGTCGGTGAGAAACCGCTTCGCCGGATCAGCCTTCTGGGGAGGGATCCCGAGCTCCATGGGCTTATCGCTGCTCATCTCTGGTATCGACTCAGTGTGCACCACGCCGACTCTGCGCCGCATCAAGCATAGATCGGGTGCCGACGTTCGGCTGCTTGGATCGGTCTGCCAGCCCTCCCGTCACCGGGAGCCGGCCGCAGGATCGGGCGGATTCTTGGGCGTCTAGGCGATGGTGTTGCAAACGATCGGATTTGGCAAGTGTGCCGGCATGCTTTGCTCGCTGGGGCTCAGATGGGGAGCGGCAGAGCGGGGATGGGCAAGGCGATCTTCGACGCGGCGCCCGGTAGCTCGCGCACCAGGCGCGGCACCAGGTAGCCCGGGAGGCTGTCGCTGAGCTTGCGATGCAGGGTCAGCGCGCGACATTCGGTGATCTCGAAGTGGGCCGCGCCGCGCACGCGGTCCAGCATGTGCAGGTAGTAGGGGAGCACGCCGTGCTCGAACAACCGCTCGCTGAGCCGCGCCAGGGTATCGGCGTCGTCATTGACCCCGCGCAGCAGCACGCTCTGATTCAGCAGCTGCACGCCTGCCTGTTGCAGGGCTCCCAGGGCGTCGCCCACCGTCTCGTCGATCTCGTTGGGGTGGTTCGCATGGACCACCACCACCGGCTTGAGTCGGCCTCCGCCGAGCCAGTCGAGCAGCGATGGCGTGACGCGCTCAGGCAGCACCACGGGCAGTCGCGTATGGATGCGCAGTCGTCTGAGATGGGGGACGTCCGCGAGGGCTTCGACCAGCGCGGCGAGACGCTCGTCTCCGAGCATCAGCGGATCACCACCGCTGAGAATGACCTCCCTGATCTCTACGTGTCGGCCCAGATAATCCAGCGCCGCCGCGAGATCCCGCTGGGCCAAGCTGGCGTTGCCGTAGGGATAGTGGCGCCTGAAGCAGTACCGGCAATGCACCGCGCAGGCCCCGGTCAACACCAGTAGCGCGCGTCCCCGGTATTTGTGCAGCACACCGGGCGCGGCGGCAGCCGCGAGATCTCCGACGGGATCGGCGACGAACCCCGCGGCGTCCTCGAGCTCGGCCGCCAGGGGCAGCACCTGGCGCAGCAGCGGATCTGCCGGATCCCCCGGGAGCATGCGCCCGACAAAGCCCCGCGGCACTCGCAGCCGGAAGTCCTGGGTGGCCGCCCTGGTGCCCGAAAGCAACGATGGGTCGAGTCCCAGCATCTCGAGCAGCTCGGCCGGATCGCAGATCGCCTCGGCCAGCCGGCGCTGCCAGAGGGGAGCCTGCCAAGCAGCCGAGGTTCGCGCTATCATGTGCGGCTTGATTCGGGTGTGGGATGAGGATGACATGGCGAGCTACGGTACCAGTGAGTTCAAGTCGGGGCTGAAGATCATGCTCGACGGCGACCCATATACGATCGTCGAGAATGAGTTTGTCAAGCCCGGGAAAGGGCAGGCATTCAACCGCGTCAGGGTCCGCAATCTCAGAACCGGCCGCGTCATCGAGCGCACCTTCAAGTCGGGTGACAGCGTGGAGGCCGCCGATGTCCTCGACACCCCGCTGCAGTACCTGTACTACGACGGAGAGCTCTGGCACTTCATGCACCCGGAGACCTTCGAGCAGTACACCGCAGACGCCACCGTCCTGGGGGATGCCGCGAAGTGGATCAAGGACCAGGACATGTGCTCGGTGACCCTGTGGAACGGTGCCCCCCTCTCGGTCGAGGCACCGAACTTCGTGGTGTTGGCGATCACCGAGACCGATCCGGGCGTGCGCGGTGACACCTCCGGCGGCGGCGGCAAGCCGGCCACGCTGGAGACCGGCGCGGTGGTCCGGGTACCGCTGTTCGTGCAGACCGGCGAGCTGATCAAGGTGGACACCCGCACCGGTCAGTACGTCTCCCGCGTCAAAGAGGAATGATCCCATGAGCGGCGGTTGGCAGCCGACCGCCGCTCGCGATGCCCTGGCGGCCCGGGCCCGTCTGCTCACATCGATTCGCGCATTTTTCGCGAGCGCCGGTGTCATGGAGGTGGAGACTCCGGCGCTGTCGGCCGCCGCGGTCCCCGATCCCGCCCTGGAGAGCCTGCAGACCTGCTACCGCGGGCCCGGGGCTTCGTCCGACGGCCGCCTGTTCCTGCACACCTCCCCCGAATTTGCGATGAAGCGCCTGCTGGCGGCGGGCAGCGGACCGATCTATCAGATCTGCAAGGTGTTCCGCGGTGGCGAACGGGGACGGCTGCACAACCCCGAGTTCACGCTGCTCGAATGGTATCGCCCCGGCCTCGATCATCATGGCCTGATGGATGAGGTGGAGGCCCTCGTCAACCGGGTATCCGAGAGGCCTCGGCCTGTTCACCGGCTGGCCTATGGGGAGCTGTTCGAAACCCACCTTCGGATCGATCCCCACCGCTACGGCGAGCAGGAGTTGCGGCTGGCCGCGCGCTCGGCGGGCATCGCCGGTGCGGCACAGCTCGATCTCCGGGGTCGCGACCCCTGGTTGGATCTCCTGCTTACCCACTGCATCGAGCCCCAGCTGCGGGATCGGGGGCTGGTGTTCGTTTACGACTATCCGGCGAGCCAGGCGGCGCTGGCACGGGTGCGCCCCGGTGATCCGCCGGTGGCCGAGCGGTTCGAGCTCTACCTCGACGGGATCGAGCTGGCCAACGGCTTTCACGAGCTCGCCGATGCGGCCGAGCAGCGTCGGCGTTTTGCCCAGGATCTGGTGCGCCGACGGGCGCTCGCATTGCCGGAGGTGCCCCTGGACGAGCGCCTGTTGGGTGCTCTCGACGCGGGTCTGCCGGATTGCTCGGGGGTGGCGCTCGGGGTGGATCGGCTGCTCATGGCGCTCACCGGTGCCCGGTCGATCGACGAGGTCCTGGCCTTCCCGGTCGAGCGCGCCTGAGCGCGCGGTTCAGGGCAGAACGGGCTGAGGTGCGAACGGGATCGATCGCGGCAGATGCCCCGGGGATTGCGCCAATGCCGCATCGGTCAGTTGTCGGCTAAGCGTTATTCGTCTGCGGCCCTTACCTCAGCTGCCCCAGTGCCTCGCCCATGCGGACCGGCGAGCGGGCCGCGAGCCCCTCGCTCCAACGCACCGCGCCCTTCGGAAACAACAGGATCACCGTCGAGCCCATGTTGAACCGCCCCATCTCGGCGCCGCGCCGGAGGGATACGGGCGCCGCGGCCTTGCCGTCATAACGCCAGGTCATGGTGCGCTGCCTGACGGGAGTGATCGTGCCCGCCCAGACGGTCTCCATGCTGGCCACGAAGATCGCGCCCACCATGACCAGGGCCATGGGGCCTGCCGGCGTCGAGAACAGGCAGACGACCCGTTCGTTGCGGCTGAACAGGTCGGGCACCGTCAGCGTCGTGGAAGGGCTGACCGAGAACAGCCGGCCCGGGATATGGATCATGCGGGTCAGGGTCCCCGCAAACGGCATGTGCACCCGATGGTAGTCACGCGGCGACAGATAGATGGTGGCGAAGCTGCCGTCGGCGAACTGCGCTGCCAGCTCGCGATCACCGCCCAGCAAGCCGGTAACGGAGAAGCGGTGACCCTTCGCCTGAAAGATCCGTCCCTCCTCGATGGCACCGATCTGGCTGAGGGTCCCGTCGGCCGGGCTCAGTACGGCCGAGGGCTTGCTCGCGAGGGGGCGGGCCCCGTCTTTCAAGGCCCGCGTGAAGAAGGCATTGAAGCAGCGATAGGCCGCCGGACGACTCTCCTCCGCCTCCGACAGGTCCACATCGTACAGGCGGACAAAGCCCCGGATCAGGGCATCCTTGAGGGGAGGCCAGTCCCAGCGAGTGACCGCGTAGATCAGACGCGAGAGCAGGTGGTGCGGTAGCGCGTACAGCAGCAGGGCGAACACCCGGTCTGAGAGGCCGGGTGTGCGGTCCGCTGCCCGGAGGCGGGACGCCACGGCCTCATTGTCCGGGCTGGTGATGCTCCATCGGCGCCGCGGTGGCGCGGCGGACCTCGGCCTGGGTCTCGACCTGGGTCCCGTCGTCCAGCTTCAGGCTGATCTCGATCTTCTTGCCCGCCGGCAGCGCCTCGGTTGGATTGAACAGCATCAGGTGAAAACTGCCCGGCTCGAAGCTCAGGGTCTTACCGGGCGGGACCTCCACGCGGTCCTGGGCGATCATGCTGGCCACGCCGTTGTCCATCACCGTGCGATGCAGCTCGATACGGCGGACGGCGGGGCTCGAGGCCCCCGTCAGGGCGACCGTCTTGGTGCCGTTATTGTGGACGCTCATGTAGGCGGCGAGCACCTCGCTGCCCGGCGGCGCCTCGCGTACCCAGGCGTTCGCGACCTGTAGATCGGCGGCAAGGCCGCTCGCCGCGATCAGCGACAGGGAGGCGGCCGTCAAGACGGATGTGATCGATTTGAGTTTCATCATTGTTACTCCGTTAGCCCCCGAAGAAGTCGACGATCTTGAGGAAGTCGTGTGCCACCCGGACCGGATCGGAGGCGCCGTTGAACACGGCCAGCGTCCTGCCCTTGGGGCCGACCACGATTACCGCTGCGCTGTGGTCCACGGCATAGTCCTTGGAGCCGTCCACCGGGGCGTGCCGCTCGTAGAAGACGCCGAACTGGCCGGTGATCTTCTTGATCTGCTCGTCGTTGCCCGTGACCCCCAGGAAGCTCGGGTTGAAATAGTCCACGAACTTCTTGAGCTGCTCCGGGGTGTCGCGCGCAGGATCGACCGAGATGAACACTGCGCGGGTAAGCTTCTGCAGCTCCGGACGCTCGGCGAGGCGGTTGTAGACCTGGGCGAGCACGGTCAGGGTCGCCGGACACACGTCGGGGCAATGGGTGTAGCCGAAGAACAGGAGGTTCCAATGGTCCTTGAGGCTGTCCGCCGTGAACGGCTTGTCGTTCTGGTCCACCAGGTCGAACGGCTGGACCGGATGGGGCCGCTGGAACACCGTGGCGGACAGGCCTTTCAGCTGATCCTCGCGGTAGACCTGTCCGAGGTCGTAGCCGATGTAGAACATCAGGCCGGCCACCAGGATGACCACGAGCTTGAAGGCGAGGGTGCGGGAAGGGCGGCGGCGCATCGTCACTCGATAGGGGTCTCGCGGCGGTTGCCCCAGTCGGACCAGGAGCCTGGATAGCCTTTCACCCGCTCGAAGCCGAGGGACTGGAGCACGAGGTAAGTCAGAGATGAGCGGTGATGGGTGTGACAATAGGTTACCACGGTACGTTCCGCGGACAGGCCCCGAGACCGGAGGGCGGCGCGCAGCTCGGCCTCGGGGAGCAGCCGAAGGTTGCGCCCCCGGTCCATCGTCTCGATCCAGTCCCAGTTCGTGGCGCCGGGGATGTGTCCGGCCCGTTCCGCGTAGCGTTTGAGCCCCTGGTACTCCTCGGGGCTGCGGGCGTCGATGAGCGCATGCTCCGGGTCCCCGAGGTGTTGCTGGATGTAGTCGGCGTCGGCGACGGGGCCAGGGTCGGGCCTCGCCCGGAAGACCCCCGGGGTCGGGATCACCGTCCCTGACTCCGGTCGATGACCTTCGTTGGCCCAGGCGTGCAGTCCCCCGTTGAGCAGGGAGGCTCGACGGTGGCCCATTGCATCCAGGGTCCAGAGCAGGCGCGCCGCCTTGCCGCCCCCCTCCTCGTCGTAGGCCAGGACCCAGCTGTCGTCGCCGACGCCGATCTCGGACAATACCCGCTCGAGCTCTTGCGCGGAGGGGAGCAATCCGGCCACCGGTGGCCGAGCGGCAACGATCCGACCGTAGTCCAGAAACACCGCCCCGGGGACGTGCAGGCGCGCGTGAAGATCGGGCTTGCCCAAGTCGACCACCAGGAGCCCCGGGCTGCCCAGCAGATCCTCCAGGGCCTCGGGCTCCAGGACCCTGGGCAGACCCTGGATCGCCGCGCTCATTGGGCGAGCGCCCTCTGGACCTCGGACAGCGCGGTCCCGGTGGTGATCGGGGCACCCAGGTCCGACAGGACGGCCTCGAGCGCGCCGACGCAGAGCAGCACGTTTTCCGCCCGGCAGCTGTGGCCCATCAGGCCGATGCGCCAGACCTTGCCCGCCAGGACGCCGAGCCCCGCACCGATCTCCAGGTTGTATTCGTCGAGCAGCCGGGCACGCACGCGAGCGTCGTCCACGCCCGGCGGGATGGCGACGGCATTGAGCTGGGGCAGCCGCTCCGCCTCGGGAACGATCAGCTGAAGCCCCATGGCCTCCAGGCCGGCCTGGAGCGCCCGGTGGAGCCGCCGGTGACGGGCCCAGGCATTCTCCAGCCCTTCTTCCTTGAGGATCAGGAGGGCCTCGTGCAGCCCGTAGAGGGCGTTGACCGGCGCCGTGTGATGGTAGGTGCGCTTCTGGCCACTGCCCCAGTAGCCCAGCATCAGATTAAGGTCCATGAACCAGCTCTGCACGGGGCTGGCGCGGTCGCGCACCTTGGCGAGCGCCCGCTCGTTGAAGCTGATCGGGGAGAGTCCCGGCGTGCACGAGAGGCACTTCTGGGTGCCCGAGTAGATCGCGTCGACCTTCCATTCGTCGACCTTGACCGGCGTTCCCCCCAAAGAAGTGACGGCGTCGACGATGACCAGGCAGTCGTGCCGGTGGGCGATCTCGACCAGCGCGGGGACCTCGGATTGAGCTCCGGTGGACGTCTCGGCCTGCACGAAGGCGACCAGGCGGGCGTCCGGGTTGGCCTCGAGGGCGTCCTCGAGCTTCTGCGGGTCCACGGCCCGCCCCCAGGGATCTTCCACCAGGACCGGAATGCCGCCACAGCGTTCCACGTTCGCTTTCATGCGGCCGCCGAACACGCCGTTCTGGCACACGACGACCTTGTCGCCGGGCTCGACCAGATTGACGAAGCAGGTCTCCATGCCCGCCGAGCCGGGTCCGGAGACCGGCATGGTCAGGGCGTTGCCGGTCTGGAAAGCGAACTGGAGCAAGGCCTTGATCTGCTCCATCATCGACACGAACACCGGATCCAGGTGACCGATGGTCGGTCGGGCCAGGGCCCCGAGTATGCGCGGAGGGACGTCCGAAGGGCCGGGTCCCATCAGGGTGCGCGTCGGAGGGTTGAAGGCCTGGAAGCTCATGCTCGGCTCCATAATTCTTGTGTAGAATGCTAGGGAATGCGGGAGGCGCCGAGTATAGAGGCCGCCGGGCGCCGATCCAAGGACTGGGCGAGGGGCCCCGGTATCGGCGGTCGAAGACCCTGATGGCAAGAGAGGAACGCCATGACCGAGAAGATGACCAAGACCGACGAGCACGGGCAGGTCGAGCTGACGCCGGAGCAGTACCGGGTTTGCCGGTGTCAGGGCACGGAGCCAGCCTTCACGGGCGAATACCATGCCACCAAGACCCCTGGGACCTATGTCTGCGTCTGCTGCGGGGCGCCGCTGTTCAGCTCCCGGCAGAAGTTCGATTCCGGGACCGGCTGGCCCAGCTTCTGGGATCCGGCGTCCGCGCAGGCGGTGGCGATCCGCGAGGACCTGAGCCACGGCATGCGCCGGTCCGAGGTGCTGTGCAGCCGCTGCGATGCGCACCTCGGTCATGTCTTTCCGGACGGACCCGAGCCCACGGGGTTGCGCTACTGCATCAACTCCGTGTCGCTGCAGCTCGTCCCCGACGACAACGACTGAGGTCTCGAATCAATGTACAAAGCAATGGCTCTCGCAGCGAGTTTCGCCGTATTTCCGCTGAGCGGCTGGTCAACGACCTTCATGGACGCGGCATGGGCCCAGGGCATGTGCGACGCCTGGAACAAATCCGCGACATTGGTAACGGGGCTCGCCGGCAAGGATTGGATGGATAACAACGGAGGGCGCGGATTCAAGATGTTGCGCCTGTACCGCGACAAGTGCGGGCCGGCGTCGGCGGTCCAGCTGACCATCGTGCCCAAGGACGGCAAGGCGATGTGCCAGAGCGGTGGCGCGCCAAGCACGGACAAGATGGACCTCAGCCTGGATTATCTGATGCACGCCACGGATGAGGACTGGATGTGCATGGGCAAAGGGAGCTGGGGCTGTGGCGCCATGGGGGCGATGATGACCGGCAAGCTCAAGTTCGATGGTCCCAAGATGGAGGCCATGGGCGTCATGGACCCGTTCAACGCGTTCCTGCAGCTCGTCGACGACGTGCCCGGCGACGCGAGCAAGTGCCCCTGAGGCACGAGCTCCGCCTTTCCCGCCTGGCATGAGACCGGCGCTGGGGCGGGAGTGACTCACCGCAAGACGCAAGACCGTCACGGATTCCGAAACCGCCGCTGGGCCGGTCGGTCCGCAAAGAGGACCGGCCCTCGGCCTTCCCTGGGCGTGTCTTGCGCCTTGGCGCAAGGGCTGGGGGAACGCATCGCTTCCCGAGCATCGCCCGCCGTCACAATACATTCGTTTGACGGAATATATGGCCTGCCGTATATTCGGTGACATGAATATGGACCCCGTTCGTCTGTTTTCGGCCCTCGGACACGACACCCGCCTGAGATGCCTGCTGCTGCTTCTGGAGCACGAGGAGCTCTGCGTGTGCGAGCTCACCCACGCACTGGGTGCGGCCCAGCCCCACATGTCCCGGCATCTGGCGCAGCTGCGCGAGGCCGGCCTGGTTCGGGACCGCCGCGAAGGGCTCTGGATCCACTACCGGATCAGCCCTGGCCTGCCCGGCTGGGTGTTGCCGGTGCTGCGCCAGACCGCTTCGGGCCTGGCCGATCAGGCCCCCTTTGCTGCGGACCGTGCCGCGCTCGCGCTCATGCCCAACCGCCCGGGTGCCGCGCGCTGTGCCTGAGTCGGGCTTCTCTTCGTTCGTCCGGGGCGCCCCGGACGGCCCCAGTCACATTCCATTGAGGGAACGGTGATGACCGATCAGCTATTCAACGTGCTGTTTCTCTGCACCGGCAACTCGGCCCGCAGCATCTTCGGCGAGCGGCTGATCGAGCGCTGGGGCGGGGGGCGGTTTCGAGGCTTCAGCGCCGGCAGCCACCCCAAGGGCGAGGTGCACCCCCTGGCGCTGGAGGTTCTGCGGCAGAACAACTACCCGGTCGACGGGTTGCGCAGCAAGCACTGGGGGGAGTTTGGGCAGCCCGGCGCCGCGCCGCGCATGGACTTCGTGCTGACCGTGTGCGACAGCGCTGCCGCCGAGGTCTGCCCGGTCTGGCCGGGTCAGCCGATAACGGCGCATTGGGGCGTCGCGGACCCGGCGGCAGCGCAGGGCGATGAGCTGGCGCGCATCATGGCGTTTCGTCGGGCCTTTGCCGAATTGCAGAACCGGGTCTCTCTCTTCGTCAGCCTGCCCTTCAAGTCCCTCGACCGGATGAGGCTGCAGCGCCGGCTGCACGAGATCGGTCGGGTCCGTTCGGCGGGCGACGAGGCGCCTGCAGCCTGGGCCGGAGACGAGGGTGCGGCGGTCAGCGAGACCAAAGCGAATCGGGATTCGTTCCCATAGATCGAGGAGCGCTGCGCCATGAGCGTCCAGTGCGAAGTCACAGGCAAACGCGCGGCAGGGGCCTCTCTGGGCGTTTTCGAGCGCTACCTCAGCCTCTGGGTCGCCCTGTGCATCGCCGTGGGCATCGCCCTCGGGCACCTTTTCCCGGCACTGTTCCAGGCCGTGGGGCGCATCCAGCTGGCCCAGGTCAACCTGCCGGTGGCGGCGCTGATCTGGCTGATGGTCATCCCGATGCTGCTCAAGGTCGATTTCGCGGCCCTGCATCAGGTGAAGGCGCACTGGAAAGGCATAGGCGTCACGCTGCTCATCAACTGGGCGATCAAGCCCTTCTCCATGGCGCTGTTGGGGTGGGTCTTCATCCGCGGGCTGTTCGCGCCTTTCCTGCCCCACGACCAGATCGACGCCTACATCGCCGGGTTGATCATCCTGGCCGCCGCGCCCTGCACCGCCATGGTCTTCGTGTGGAGTCGGCTGTCCGGGGGCGACGCCAACTTCACGCTCACGCAGGTGGCGCTCAACGACAGCATCATGATCGTCGCGTTTGCGCCCATCGTAGGGCTGTTGCTGGGGCTCTCGGCGATCAGCGTGCCCTGGTCTACGCTTTTTCTCTCGGTGCTGCTGTACATCGCTATTCCGGTCGTGCTCGCCCAGGTGTGGCGCCGGCGGGTGTTGGGCGCAGGTGGAGCGTCGACCCTGGAGCGGCTGCTCGCGCGCCTGCATCCCCTGTCCCTGGCTGCGCTGCTGGCCACCCTGGTGCTGCTGTTCGGCTTCCAGGGAGAGCAGATCCTCGGCCAGCCGCTGGTGATCGCGATGCTGGCGGCGCCGATTCTGGTGCAGGTGTACTTCAACTCGGGTCTCGCCTATCTGCTGAACCGCCGGCTGGGCGTGCCGCACTGCGTGGCGGCCCCCTCGGCGTTGATCGGGGCGAGCAATTTCTTCGAGCTGGCGGTGGCCACGGCCATCGTGCTGTTCGGCTTCGACTCGGGCGCCGCGCTCGCCACCGTGGTGGGGGTGCTGGTCGAGGTGCCGGTCATGCTCTCGGTGGTGAGGATCGTGAATGCCACCCGCGGCTGGTACGATCGCGGGCTCGCCCGTGCGACCGACGCGCGGTCCATGCCGGGCGCCGGGAAGTGATTCGTGGTGGGTCTGATGATTTTCGGCCTGGTCTTCGCCGTCGCGACTGCCCCGTGCCCTCCTGCCCGATCCTGGCCTGTTCGGACTTCGATCGCGGGTCGATGACCGTGGGCTTCTACGACGTGGCCAACGCTGGCGGGCGGCTTGCTCGCACGATCCTCTCCGCAGGGGTCTACCAGGTGTACGGACTGCCCGGGCGCCTGTGGCGGTCCGCGGCCTTCGCGCAGGCGCCGGCGTTGCCCTCGACCGGTCTTCCCGAGGCCGTGTCCGGGCAGCGTCTGGAGGCAGGCGTCGGTGTTTGAGGCTCTGGCCGACCTGCTGGTCTATGGGGCCCTGGGGCTCGATCCCGGCTCCCGCCTCGGGTCCTCCTTGCATTTCTTCGTCACGGACGTGGCGAAGATCTTCGTGCTGCTGGTCGGCGTCATCTACTTCATGGGCCTGGTGCGGGCCTTGCTGGCGCCCGAGCGGGTGCGCGACTTCGTACGCGGTCGCCCCGACTGGCAGGCGAGGGCGCTCGCGGTCGGTCTGGGGGCGGTCACGCCCTTCTGCTCCTGCTCCTCGGTACCGCTGTTCATCGGGTTCGTGGAGGCCGGGATCCCGCTTGGCGTCACCTTCTCGTTCCTGATAGCCAGCCCCATGATCAACGAGGTGGCGGCGGTCATCCTGATAGGGGTGCTGGGCTGGCGGCTTGCGGCACTGTATGTCGTTGCGGGGCTGCTGGTCGCCTGGGTCGGCGGGATCGCCATGCAGGGGTTCAGGCCCGAGCGCTGGGTCGAGGACTACGTCTGGCGCATCCAGGTGGGCCACTCGGCCCTGCCCGAGTCGGGGCGCTCGCTCGCCGAGCGCCACCGCTACGCCTGGGGCGAGGTACGCGGAATTGTGGGTCGGATCTGGAAATGGGTGCTTGGGGGCATCGCCCTCGGGGCGCTTTTCCACGGCTTCGTTCCCGGGACCTGGGTGACCGAGCACCTGGGCGGTGATGCCTGGTACACGGTGCCCGGCGCGGTGCTGCTCGGCGTTCCGCTATACTCCAACGCCACCGGTGTGATCCCCGTGGCCCAGGCCATGCTTGGGAAGGGGGTGGCGGTCGGTACCACCCTTGCCTTCATGATGAGCGTTGCAGCGCTCTCTCTGCCCGAGATGCTGATTCTGCGCAAGGTCATCAAATGGCAGGCCCTGGCTCTCTTCGCCGGCGTTCTCGCGCTCGCCTTCACCCTGGTGGGCTGGGGCTTCAACCTGATCGCCTGAGATGGCCGGTGTGGAGCCCATCCTGCGTGCAACCATCATCTGTCCCCGCTGCGGCTTCGCGCGCGAGGAGACCATGCCCACGGATCGGTGTGTCTGGTATTGGGAGTGCCCCGGCTGCGGTGCCCTGCTCAGACCCAGGCCCGGGGACTGCTGCCTCTACTGCTCTTACGGGAGCCGACCCTGTCCGCCGGTGCAGCTCCGCGGCAAGGATGGATGCTGTGGCCGAGCTGTGGAGAGATCCTCATGAAGCACTTCAAGGTACTGGGCGGCGGCTGTCGCAGCTGCGAGATCACCGCCAACGTCATCGTCCAGGCGGCCAAAGAAGCGGGTGTCGAGATCCGCCTCGAGAAGGTCAGTGACATTGCCGAAATCCTCGCTTACGGCGTGATGGCCACCCCCGGCGTGGTGGTCGACGGCAGGCTCGTGCACAGCGGGAGCATTCCGGCCCCCGACCAGGTACGGGGCTGGGTGCGCGGCGGATAGCCGAGGTGGCGTCCTCATCCGTGCGAAAAAAGGCGACGGCCCACATAATGGCCCCTTGCCAACGGATAGCGCATAGCAGCGGGCGCAGCGGTGTGCCTGGCATGACTTGGCGACGCCGGCTTGATGTTCACCGCGGATCCCCCGAGGTGGCCTGCCCTGGTTGCCGCGCCGCGCTGGGTCAGGCCTTAGGGGCAGGGGCAGGGGCAGGGGTACCAACCGAGCGAGGCAGTCGATGGCTTGTAATCCAGAAGAATTGAGGAAGGTCTCACTCTTCTCCCTGCTCGACGAGGATGAGATCGCTGTCCTCGCCGCCCAGGTCGCGGCGCGCACGTTCGCACCGCGACAGCGCATCTACAAGATTGGCGACCCGAGCGACCGCGCCTACGTCCTGGTGTCGGGTGCGGTGCGGGTCACGACCATCGACGAGGACCAGCAGGAGGTCGTCGTCGACCAGCCCGCACAGGGCGAGCTCTTCGGATTTGCCTCGATGGTGGCGCAGACCCATCACGAGACAGAGGCAACCGCTGTCCTGGAAAGCGAATGCATCGAGGTCTCGCGCAGCGCCATCACGGTCCTGCTCAGACGCAAGCCGGACGCCGGCCTGGATCTAATGGCCGTCCTCGGCCGGCAGTTCCACAGCGCGCAGCGCCTGGTGCGCATTCGTGCGGCCCGCAATCCTAACGAGTAAGGATAGATCGTGAGAGCGAAGCGAGCCACGATCTTATCCGGTTGAACGATGTGATTGAGGGGGCGGTTACCTTCGGCGAGCGCATCGCCGACCACGTGGCCTCGTTCGGCGGCTCCTGGTCCTTCATCGTCAGCTGCCTGATTGGGCTATCCATCTATGCGGCGATAAATGTCGAGCTGGGCAAGGCCGCCTGGGACCCCTATCCGTTCATCCTGCTGAATCTCTTCCTGTCGATGCTTGCCGCGATCCAGGCCCCGATCATCATGATGAGCCAGAACCGGCAGGACAAGAAGGACCGGCTCCGCAGCGAGCTGGACTTCGACGTCAATCGTCGTGCGCACTCGGAGATCCAGGGTCTCGCGCACAAGATCAACCTCCTGACCGACACGGTCGGCGACATCGAGGAGATGCTCCGCGGAGAGCCACCGGCTCCCACCGGCGAGCGTCTTCCCGGCTCGCCATAGGCGCAGAGCGGGCCTTGCCGCCCGGGGGCACCCGCCTTTCGTACCCGATTGGTCAACTCCGCAGGGGATGTGCGAGTATTCGGGCGGCAGGAAGGCGCGTCGCGACCCCGAAGAGCCAGCCGGCGGGGACCTGCTTGGGTCGTTGCGGTGGCGCGATAGAATCCGGGCCAACGATCAGTGTCGGGTGCCAACGTGAACAGAAAATTGCTTGGATACGCCCTCTGGGTCGGGGTTGCGCTCTTGGGGGCCTCGGCGATCGGGGGCATTGCGCTCAACCGGGGCGAGAGCGTCAACGCCGTCTGGTTCATCACCGCCGCGGTCTGCGTCTACGCAATCGGTTATCGCTTCTACAGCGCCTGGATCGCTGCCAAGGTGCTGGGGGTCGATGCAACCCGTGCCACTCCGGCCGAGCGCTTCGACAACGGGCGCGACTTTGTCCCGACCAATCGATGGGTGGTATTCGGCCACCATTTCGCTGCCATCGCGGGCCCCGGTCCTTTGGTCGGTCCGACCCTCGCCGCCCAGTTCGGCTATCTCCCCGGCACTCTGTGGATCCTGATCGGTGCGGTGCTCGGCGGTTGTGTCCAGGATATGGTGACGTTGTTCTTCTCCACCCGCCGAGATGGCCGCAGTCTCGGGCAGATGGCCCGCGATGAGCTCGGCGCCCTGGGCGGCGTCGCCGCTCTGGTGGGCACCATCACGATCATGGTGATACTGATCGCCGTTCTGGGCCTCGTGGTGGTCAACGCGATGAAGCACAGCCCCTGGGCCACTTCGACGGTCGCCGCCACCATTCCCATCGCCATGCTGGTCGGCCTGTATATGCGCCATATCCGGCCGGGGCGCGTGCTCGAAGGCTCGTTCCTTGGCGTCGCCCTGCTGTTGCTCGCCGTCGGGGCCGGCGGCTGGATCGACCACCTCCCGATTCTGCGCGGTCTGTTCGATCAGGACGGTCTCTCACTTGCCTGGGTGGTCATCGCCTACGGCTTCTTCGCCGCGATCCTGCCGGTGTGGCTGCTGCTTGCCCCGCGCGATTACCTCTCCACCTACATGAAGCTCGGCACGGTCGTGCTGCTCGCCGTCGCCATCCTGTTGCTGGCCCCTGAAATGAAGATGCCGGCGCTGACCCGGTTCGTCGACGGCACGGGTCCCATCTTCGGCGGTACGGTGTTTCCGTTCGTGTTCATCACCGTTGCGTGCGGCGCCGTCTCGGGCTTCCACGCGCTCATCGCCTCGGGCACCACCCCGAAGCTGCTCGCTAACGAGCGCGATATCCGCATGATCGGCTACGGCGGCATGTTGCTGGAGTCGTTCGTGGCGATCATGGCGATGGTCGCGGCCAGCGTGCTCGATCCGGGCGTCTTCTTCGCCATCAACAGCCCGGCCGGCGTGGTCGGCAAGGCGGCCGCGGCGGTGGGCACGATCTCCTCCTGGGGCTTCCCGGTGAGCCTGGAGCAGATGCAGATGCTGGCCAAGGAGATGGGTGAGGCGACCCTGTTCGCCCGCACCGGCGGGGCGCCGTCGCTGGCCGTCGGGATGGCGAGCATCTTTGGCACTGTGTTCGGCCGGGGCCTGCTCGCCCTCTGGTATCACTTCGCCATCATGTTCGAGGCGGTCTTCATCCTCACCACGCTGGATGCCGGCACGCGCGTGGGGCGGTTCATGCTGCAGGACTTCATGGGCAATTTCGTGCCGGCGCTGGGTAAGACCTCCTGGTATCCCTCGGTGCTGCTGGCCAGCGGTGCGGTGGTCGGTGCCTGGGGCTATTTTCTCTATATCGGCGTCATCGACCCCAATGGCGGTGTCAACCTGCTCTGGCCCCTGTTCGGGATCGCCAATCAGATGTTGGCCGCGATCGCCTTGTCGGTGGCCACGGGTATCCTGATCAAGAGCGGCCGGCTCAGGTATGCCTGGGTGACAGGCCTGCCGCTCGCCTGGCTGGCGCTGGTGACGACGAGCGCCGCCTGGGAGAAGATCGTCAGCCACGACGTTCGCATCGGCTTCTTCGCCTCCGCAAACGACCTCGCCGCCAAGCTCGCGGCCGGCTTACTGCCCCCCGAGCGGGCCGCCGTCGCTCCGCAGCTGATCCTGAACCAGCATCTCGACGCCTATCTCACCCTGTTCTTCGTGCTCGTGCTCTGGATCGTGATCCTGGACATGCTGCGGGTTGCCTACCGTCATCTGAACGGCTTGCCCGTCCCTCCCATCTCCGAAGGGCGGCGCGAGCCTTCGCTCTTGGTGGAGGACTGGGTACATGACTGAGCCGCGGGCTCGCAGGCTGTGGGCGCTCATACGCCAGCTTTCCGGCGACGATGCCTATGAGCGCTACCTCGCCCACCACGCCAAGGCCCACCCCGAGAAGCCTCTGCTGTCGCGCAAGGAGCTCTTCAAGCTCGAGCAGGCGAGAAAATGGAACGGCGTGCGCCGTTGCTGCTGAGGCGGTTCCCCCGGTGTCGCGAGGGCGGTTCCCCGGGCGGGGTAGGAGCGAGCTCCAGCTCGCGACACGAAACGCCGGTGTCGGTGATCGCGACCTGGAGGTCGCTCCTACGGGGCGGTGGTTCCCCCGGTGTCGCGAGGGCGGTTCCCCGGGTGTGGTAGGAGCGAGCTCCAGCTCGCGCCACGAACAGCCTGGGTCGGTGATCGCGACCTGGAGGTCGCTCCTACGGCAGTCCCGCCCGCGATCGTCGGGTAGTCTTCGTAGGTTGGCGCGCAGCGCCTACCCGACGCCAGGCTACGACAGCCCGAACCAACGGGCCCGGCGACTGGAGCCGAAGTGCTGCTTCTCGACGGCCAGGGCGATCGAAGGCTCCGTGAAGGTTCCCGTCGGCGGCCCGGGCAGGAACTCCACATCGATGCGCCCGACGCGTTCCCCTCCGAACTCGATGTAGCAGGCACCGGCTCCGCGATAGGCCGAAGGCCCTTCGCTGCCCTGCGCACGGGCGATGATCTCCGCGGCCACGGTACGCGCGGCGCCCTCGGCGAAGACCCCCGCTTTGGGTGTGCCCACGCTGGTGACGTCACCCACCGCATACACACCCGGAAAGCGGGTCTCGAGGGTCTCGGGGTCGACGGGTATCCAGCCATCCACGGTCATACCGCTGACCGCCACCACCTCGGGAGCACAGTGTTTGGGTATCCCCAGGAACAGGTCGTAGGGCCGCTCGCTCCCGTCGTCCAGAACGGCGACGCGGTGCGCCGGGCTCAGCGCACGCACCAGCCGATTGGGGACGAAGGCGATACCGCGCTCAGCGAAGGCGGCGAGCAATGCCTGCGAGGTCGCGGGGGAGGGCGGGATCGGGATCCCGAACGGCATGATGAGGCTGATCTCGCAGGCCTTGCGCAAGCCGCGCGCCTCGAGATAGTCGTGCAGCAGCAGCGCGGCCTCGCTCGGGGCGGGTGGGCACTTGAACGGTGCTCCCGCGACACCGACGATCGCGCGGCCTCCCGCAAAGGTCGGCAGTATCTCCCGCAGGCGCTCGGCGCCGGCAAAGGAGTAGAACTCGTTGCCGCCTTCCGTGAGCCCGGGAGTGGCCGCCGTGTCGTAGTCGGCACCGAGGGCGACCACGAGCCGGTCCGCGTCGTACGTCCCCCGGTCGGTGGTGACGCGTCTTGCTTGCGGATCGATTGCCGTGATGGTTTCGTGGCGAAAGTCCACGCCCGGCTTCAGGATACTGCGGTAAGGGATGAGGACGGCGTCGGCTGGCTTGCGGCCGAACATCACGTCGAGCTTGGAGTAGCCGAAGAAGAAGGTGTCGTTCCGATCGATCAGAATCAGCTCGAGGCGATCGGCGAGTGCCTCGGACAGTATCGTGGTTAGCTCGAGCCCCCCAAAACCTGCACCCAATACCACCACCCGTAGCTTCGCCATCGAGCTCCCCGGAATATCCAAGTTTGCGGCCGCGAATCGCCCGGCCGGTCGAAGCCGCTAAACCCAAAATGGCTCGAACGGAGCGAGTCCGCACCATCCAGCATAGACGCAATTGTCCGAGTAGCGGGGTGGGGGAAAATCGTCGCGCTCATCCGCCCCTGCCCACCCACCGCGGACCATCCCGGCGACCCCTGGGAGACGGCCGGCCCCCGACCGGTCGTTATATCGACAAAACAGATACCATCGTCCAAGAAATATCGTTATTCAGGATGTTAATGCCTGTGTATAGTTCCCGACAGATTCCAAGAGCAGGTCCCCCGGGTCGCCTCGCAGTACCCCGGGGACGCGAGCATCGGCAGTCCGGCCCGTCACCGATGCTTATCGAAGCGGGGTCGGGAACCGGAGAGAAAGACCATGATCGCGGTCCGAGTCGTCATGAAATTCACCAACGAGCCGCTGAAGCGCACGCCGGTGGTGTTGCAGATGGATGCGGACGGGGTCAAGACGGCGCCCGTCCTGACGGACCGATCCGGCGTCGCGCACTTCGAGCTGCCGCCGGGCAGCGGGAAGGTGCTGGTATCGGGCGTCGAGCGTTATCACGGAACGTTCTGGACGACGAGATCCTGGTCGACCTCTGGTCCATCACCCAGTCCGAGAACGGCTCCGCGGGGGCGCCCGGCGAGTTTCCTGCGGGCAGCAATGCCTATCCGGGCATGAGCACCCGATCCGTTTCAGTGGACGGCCGGGTCATCCTGACCGACAGCGAAGGCTATCTGGTGGACCCGGCCGACTGGTCCGAGGGGTTCGTCAGGGCCCAGGCGGCGAATGAAGGCTTGGAGCTCGGCGCCGAGCACTGGGAGATCATACGGTTTCTGCGTGAGCGCTATGCCCAGCGGGGCTGCCAGGCCAGCGTGCGTGACATGATCCGCCATTTCCGCCGGGTCTGGGGAGAGACCAGGGGCTCGAATCGCTACCTGCACGAGCTGTTCCCCCGGGGCGGACCGCAGAAGCAAGGCAACCGTCTGGCCGGTCTGCTGCGGACCAAGGGAGAGCATTGAGGGTAACTGATCCCCCGGGTGCGGCGCAGTTCGCATGCCCGTCGCCAACCGGGCGCGTCAGGTCCTCTCCTGTTCCTTCCCCGCCAGCTCGCGCAGCCCCTCCACCGCCAGCTGCAGAACCTCGCTCTCGGCGCGCCGCGGAAACACCATGTAGGCGGGGTGCGAGAACTCCGGGGCCTCCGTGACCTGGAACAGGCGGCCTGCCTCGATCAGGGACCGGGCCATGCGGATGGGTAGGAAACAGGAGCCGCCGTTGGCCAGGATCAGCTGGATTCCCAGCCAACCGATATTGACCAGCTGGGCTGGCCGCTCCAGGTCGGGATAGCTCTCCCGATGCTTGGCGTAGAACCCGGGGCCCCAGTCCACATAGATGTAGTGCTCGTCCGGCCAACGGGTGTCCGGGCTGGAGCTGACCATCACCAGCGTTTCGTCAAACAGCTGCTCCACCACCAAGCCGGGTGCGTGGCTGGGCGTGTACATCAGCCCGACGTCCAGCGTCCCTTCGATCAGCCTCCGCATCAGGTCTTCCTCGAAGCCGATCTCGCTGCGGATTGAGACGTCCGGCGCGGTGCGCCGCATCCACCCGACCCAATGCGGCAGGAAATCCTCCCACAGGGCGATTCGCCCGCCGACGCGAAGCGTGGCGCGATAACGGCTGGGCAGGCCCAGATCGTGGCGCGCCTGCTCCAGGGTCAGCACCAGGGTCTTGGCGTGCTGCAGAAAGCGTTGTCCGGCCGGCGTGAGAACGGCCCCGGCGCGGTTGCGCACGAACAGCCGGGGGCCAAGCTCGGACTCCAGGCTCTGGATGCGGGCGCTGACCGTTGACTGGGTGACGTGCAGCCGTTTGGCCGCCTCGAGAAAGCTTCCATGGGCGGCGATCGCGAGAAAGGTCCGAGCCTGGTCGATGTCCATCCGCGTGGAGCCGGTCAACGAGATCGAAACGGGCAATACACAAGGAGGTCACTATGCGTTCATTAGAATACATCCTGGATCCCGATGATGTCCGAGATGCGGCTGCCCACGAAGGCGTCAGGTAGGCGCTGCGCACCAACCTGCGCCTCTCTTCCCGTAGCTCGCGTTGCGAGGCCAGCCGACACCGTTCTTGGCAGATGTCCCACCCCGAATCGCGTGGAATGCGCAGAGCACCTCGGCGCCATTGACGGCATCCATCCCGGCGTATGTCTGGTGGGCTTTGAGATCACTCAGAGCTCGGTTCACCCTGGGGACCAGCCTGAGGACCGGCCTGAGGACCACCCTGAGGACCACCCTGAGGACCACCCTGAGGACCACCCATCCTGCCGGGACCGCCCTGGGGACCACCCATCCTGCCGGGACCGCCCTGAGGACCACCCATCCTGCCGGGACCGCCCTGAGGACCACCCATCCTGCCGGGACCGCCCTGGGGACCACCCATCCTGCCCGGACCACCCTGAGGACCACCCATCATTCCGGGACCGCCCTGAGGACCACCCATCCTGCCGGGACCGCCCTGGGGACCACCCATCCTGCCGGGACCACCCTGAGGACCACCCATCCTGCCGGGACCGCCCTGGGGACCACCCATCATGCCTGGCCCACCCTGAGGACCACCCATCATTCCGGGACCACCCTGAGGACCGCCCATCCTGCCGGGACCGCCCTGAGGACCGCCCATGCTGCCGGGACCACCCTGAGGACCGCCCATCCTGCCGGGACCGCCCTGAGGACCACCCATCCTGCCGGGACCGCCCTGAGGACCGCCCATCCCGCCTGGCCCACCCTGAGGACCACCCATCCTGCCGGGACCACCCTGGGGACCGCCCATCCTGCCGTGACCGCCCTGAGGACCGCCCATCCTGCCGGGACCGCCCTGAGGACCGCCCATCCCGCCTGGCCCACCCTGAGGACCACCCATCATTCCGGGACCACCCTGAGGACCGCCCATCCTGCCGGGACCGCCCTGAGGACCGCCCATCCTGCCGGGACCGCCCTGAGGACCACCCATCCTGCCGGGACCGCCCTGAGGACCGCCCATCCCGCCCGGACCACCCTGGGGACCACCCATCCTGCCGGGACCGCCCTGAGGACCGCCCATCATTCCGGGACCGCCCTGAGGACCGCCCATCCTGCCGGGACCGCCCTGGGGACCACCCATCATTCCGGGACCACCCTGAGGACCGCCCATCCCGCCGGGACCGCCCTGGGGACCACCCATCATTCCGGGACCACCCTGAGGACCGCCCATCCCGCCAGGGCCACCCTGAGGACCGCCCATCCTGCCGGGACCGCCCTGGGGACCACCCATCATGCCGGGACCGCCCTGGGGACCACCCATCCTGCCTGGCCCACCCTGAGGACCACCCATCCTGCCTGGCCCACCCTGAGGACCGCCCATCATGCCGGGACCACCCTGAGGACCGCCCATCCCGCCTGGCCCACCCTGAGGACCACCCATCATTCCAGGACCGCCCTGGGGACCGCCCGCCGTCGGCGCGGCGGGCTCGGATGGTTCCTGCGCTGTTACGATAGGCGCAGACAGGGTGCAGGCAACGATCGCAGCAGCGAGTATTGAGGTTTTCATCGTGATCTCTCCTTCTTGAATGTTTCCTTTGGGAGGGAGGATGTTCGGCTCGATCCCCTCCTCACAATGGATGGCGCGATGCGATGCCTAGCAACGCCCTTCTCCGGTTACGCCAACGGTCAAGTGCTCGCTCGTGAAGACCACATGACCAAGTGCGACAGGATTTGTATACACGCAACCGTTTTCCACCGTCCGTACGGTATCGTACCGAGCGTCTTTTTCAATGAGGGGGTCAGGTCTTGCAATCACGCATTGCGTGATTGCAAGACCCCGACGCTATAGCCGGATAGCCGCCGGCGGCCCAGTGACGTGGATTGCCCCCCAGCTGCCCTAGGCTGCGCCAGGTTTCGTCTCCCCTTGCCATAGGCGAAGCTTACGACCTGCACAAGCTTGGTTGGAATCGTTTCCAGCAGCTCTGCGTCACGATTTCGCGGGACGTCCTCGGCCAGACCGTTCAGTCTTTCCTGGATTCAAGCGACGGCGGGCGGGACGGCGCGTTCAGCGGAACCTGGAAGCCGAACGGGCGAGAAGACCTGATGGGGCGTTTCGTCATCCAGAGTGCAAGTTCACGAACCGCCGAACCGGTTTCCGCGAAACCGGCATTGGGTATCGGGCGTATTAATCCGTAGGTCAGGTTGCGGCGCAGCCGCTACCTGACCGGCGGCTCAGTCGATATCGCGCCGCTCGACCAGCTCCGCATCGGCGGTGATCGGGCGGTAGATCTCGACCCGGTCGCCGGGGTCGAGGGGCGTCTCGAGCTTGGTCACCTTGCCGAAGATGCCGACTTTCTGGCGCTCCAGATCGATGTCCGGGAACTGGTGCAGCAGGCCGGAGCGCTCGATGGCCTCGCGCACCGTGCAGCCGTCCGGGACTTCGAGCTTGAGCCAGAGCTGCTTGAATTTGTCTGCGTAGGCGACTCCGACGTTCATCGAGGGGCTCTCCGGTCGCGCCGCTCGGGGATCAGACGGCGGGGGTCGCTGCGGCGGGCATCGCCGGCGCGGCCCGGCGCTCCTTGAAGCGGGCATCCAAGAGGCGTTTGCCGGCCAGTAGGAAGCCCAGCACGATGAATCCGCCGGGGGGGAGGATCATGAGCAGGAATCCGCCGTAATCGGGGATCACCTTGAGCTCGAGAAACGAGAAGAAGATCGACGGGGTCAGGTCTTGCAATCACGCAATGCGTGATTGCAAGACCCCTGCCTCGGTGTGACCCCTGCCTCGGTGCGCCGGGGGGTCGTGCGCTACCGCACCACGGGGCAGGCGGAGGTGCCGGAGAACGAGTACGACGCGGGCAATGGGGCGTGTACATCGCCGGGGTCAGGCCTTGTCTATTGCCCTTCGAGGACGAGGGGAAAGGAAGAGGCAGTGCTCACCTTGTTACGGCGAGCCGGGTCAAAAGATGTCCTGGAAGGCCGGGTAGACCGTAAACCCCCGCAGACCAGCTAAACCACTGGTCGTCCGATAGTTGCGCGATCAGACCCGGCCCGCTAGTATACATACACTGATGTGTGTACATCTGGAGGCGTCGATGCCGACCGTAACTTCACGAGTCTTTATGAACGGCAACAGTCAGGCCGTGCGTATCCCGGCGGAGCTGAGGCTCGACACGGACCGGGTTGAGATCACGCGCACAGCGGATGGGGATTTGCTTCTTCATCCCCTACGGGAGGGGCGAGGCGAGGCGCTATTGCGAAGCCTTGAGGGCTTTGACGACGAGTTTGTTACGGCGCTAGAGGAGGAAAGGGATAACCAGTTGCCGCTGCAGGACAGGGATAAGCTGTGAGGTACATGCTAGACACCAATATTCTGATCTACCTTATCAAGAACCGCCCGCCACGCATTGCAGAGCGAATCGATGCTTTGCCCCCTGGCGACGTTCTATGTATGTCCTTTGTCACCTATGCCGAATTACTTAAGGGTGCCGAGCGCAGTACCCGAAAAGGTGAAGTGTTGCGGAGGCTGGAGAGCCTGATTCGGCAAGTTCCCGTCTCGTTTCCGAAGGACGAGCTTATCTGCCGACACTACGCGGAGCAGTTCACCCGTCTGCGCGCTGCGGGAACGCCCATAGGAGCGAACGATTTATGGATTGCTTGCCACGCCCTTGCCGAAAAAGCGACGCTCGTCACGCACAACACCCGAGAGTTCGAGCGCGTTTTGGGGCTAGATGCGGGAAAAAAGGTGACAGATTTATTTTAGGAACCGAAAAAATAAATCTGTCACCTTTTCCGCATGCTATGCGGCGAATACCGTGATTCGATAAGGTTCACGAGGAAAGTTCACCATGCAAACCATCAAGCAAATCGTCCACGATATTGCCGATCACCTGCCGGAGCAAGCCACCTTTGACGACGCCATGCACGCCCTCTATGTCCGCCAAAAGCTGGAACGCTCTCTCCAGGCTGCGCAGGAAGGTAAGGTGACCACTCAGGAAGAAATGGAAAAACGCTATCTGAACGATGCGCGTTGAATGGTCCGACCTGGCGCGCGACGATCTCGATGAGCTAATGCGCTATATTCGCAGGGACTCGGCCTTTTATGCCCGGCGTTTCGGCGAAAAGGTGGTGCTCGCCACCCGGCGGCTCAAGACGTTTCCGGAAAGCGGAAGAATGATTCCGGAGGCTGAGGATCGGGCGTTGCGGGAAATTATCGTAGAAGGCTATCGAGTGATGTACCGGCTGGAGACTCAGCGCGTGCTCGTCCTCGCCGTTATGCACGGTAGTCGGGACGTCGAGGGGCGGGAGAAAATGCCTTGGGAGGAAACGTAGAGGTCTTAAAACTCCACGGGCCGAGGATCGGATGCGCATTCCACGCAAACCTGCCACCCAATCCACGCGAAGGCTGCCACCTAATCCACGCCAAGCCTGCCACCTGATCCGGTGCAAAGCTGCCACCATCGGAGCGAAGCGACGCGGGTGTTGGCATGGTTACGCAGCGGGGGAGCGGCTAAGGGAGCGGCTAATAAAGGCTAAGGGGGCACCCATCGTACGGACCCATCGTACGGAAGTCAGACGCAACGGCCATGCGAGCACCGGTGCTTAGCGCCTCCAGGCGGTTTCAGTGGCCGCCAAGCTCGCAAAGAGGAAGAAAAATTCGCAGGAACTGCCCGATTTGGCGAGCAGCTGCCCAGGGCTGTCTTTCGGGCCGGGGGGCGCACAGATGAGAGGGGTTTTGGGAGTGTGGCGCGGATCTAACTGGGGGCAAACAGCTGACGGCAAGCGCCGATGCCCCTTGCCCGCTCGTAGCCGAGGCGCTGGCAGGTCTGCAGAACCCGCTCAGGGCGCCCGACCCAGGTGCGGAAGCTGGCCTCGAATTCCGTGGCCAGACGCATCCAGGCGTCGAAGCTGATGCCGAGGCGGGCCAGTATTGGCGGCAGTCCCTCCGGGAGCGCCCCAGGCTTGTCTTCGCGTACCGCCTGACCGGTCCAGTTCACCAGTTCCAGGTAGTCTCGCAAGTGAAACGGAATCCCCTTGGGCATCGGCTCGCGCTCGCTGCCCACGAACGCCAGGAGCTTGGGCGGCTGGGTCGGCGGCACTGACGCGTTCTGCTCGGCGCCGGCGTCGATCTTGGCATCGGCGGCTTGCAGCACCTCAATACGCCTCTGAATCGAGGTGTAGTCGGACGCCTCCGGAGTCTCGGCTAGCCCGGCGCGGATGGGGTTGAGATCGACATAGGCCATGCAGCTCAGCACCGCCGCCTCATCGAGCAGCGCCTGGGCCTTGAACCGCCCCTCCCAGAACCGCCCCGTACACTGGTCCTCCTCGTTGGCCTTGTGGGCGATGTGCTCGTTGAGTCGGCCCATGAACCAGCTGATCGAGATCAGCCGATCTCGCCACAATGCCACCTGCTCTTTGAGCAGATCGTGCTCGGCCTCGCTCAACAGAGCGCCGGCCAGATAGCTCTGGGACTGGGGGGTACCCTGGAACAGTGCGTGCCAGCGCTCGGTGACCTCGCGCTCGGACCAGGATGCCGCCAGCGCCTGGTCCACATGCAACACCAGGTGGTTGTGGTTGGCCATGACGGCGTAGGCGCAGACATCGATCGCGAAGACCCGACTCAGCTCCAGCAGCCGCTCTTCGATCCAGCCGCGGCGGTGCTCGAAAGAGCGCCCGCTCGCCTGGTCCTCTCCGCACAAGAAGGCGCGGCGTACGCAACGCGAGACGCAGTGGTAGTAGGCGGTGGCTTCCAGGCTGATCAGGGTGGTGCGAGGCTTGGTCATGGCGCGGTCCTTCGGCGACTGGAGTGCTCCAAACGTTCTCTACTGTAGACTCTGGTTCTGAAGTGTCAAATGGTGGGTGTCCCCGTACCACGGTCGTACCACGGTGGGTGTCCCCGTACCCCCGTGCCGCGGCCCGGCATCACGCCTTCTTCCCGGCCGCACGCGTCACGTGCAACGCAACGTCGACGTGGGCCTTGATGTGGCGGCTCTTGCCCTTGCCGTCGATGATGGTGGTGTATTCCTTCTCGAAGGCGTCGGCGGATCAGACAACGGCACTCGGCACGTCGCTCGACCGGCCGCGCGGCTTCAGTTGCTCGACAGCGAAATACTGATGCAGCAGCTGGATGGCGATCGACCCTTCGCCGACGGCCGACGCGACGCGCTTGACCGAGCCGTGTCGGACGTCGCCTGCCGCGAACACTCCCGGCATGCTCGTCTCGAGGAGGAAGGGCGTACGATCTAACCGCGGTGCGCTGCGCCGAGAGATGTCCGCTCCCGTGAGGATGAAGCCCCGCTCGTCCTTCTCGATCTCCGTCGGGAGCCAACCGGTGTGCGGTTCGGCGCCGATCAGGATGAACAGCGCCTGCGCGTCGAGCGTAGTCTCGGCTTTGGACGCACTATCGCGTAGCACCAAGTGGTCGAGCCGACCGTCGCCGCCGCCGCCCACCACCTCGCAGCCGAGCCGGGTTTGGATGTTCCGGGTCGCCTCGATCTGACGGACGAGGTAGTCCGACATGCCGTCGCGGAGCGACCGGGCGCGCACCACGAGGGTGACGCTTCGGGCGTACTGGGCGAGGTGCAGCGCGGACTGGCCGGCTGAGTTCGCTCCACCGAGAACGAAGACATCGCGTCCGACGAGCGCCGAGGCCTCGGAGGTCGAGCCGCCGTAGAACACACCGGCCCCGATCAGGGCCTCGAGCGCCTCCACCCCGAGCCGGCGGTAGCTGACCCCCATGGCCAGCAGCACGGCCGAGGCACGCACGCGGCCGCTGTCGGAGAGGGTGATCACGAGGTGGTCGTCGTCACGGGCGATGTCGGTGACTGTCTGGAAGAAGACGAAGTCGGCCCCGAAGACCCAGGCCTGGCTGTACGCGTTCTGGGCAAGTAGGCGGCCGCTGACGCCGCGCGGGAATCCGAGGTAGTTGCGGATCAGTGAGCTGGAAGTGGCTTGGCCCCCGATCCCACCCCTGTCGACGACCAGGGTACGGAACCCCTCCGAGGCGCCGTACACGGCTGCCGACAGCCCGGCCGGTCCCGCGCCGACGATGACCACGTCAAAGTGCGCCCGATCGGGGTTGATCGGTCCGCCTGTCGACTGGGAGATCTCCAGGTTGGTCGGATTCTCAAGGACGCGACCGTCCGGGAACAGTATGAGGGGGAGCTTTGCCCCCGGCGGAGCCGAGGCGACGAGCTCCCGACCTTCGGGCGAGTCGGCCAAGCAGAAGCGGTGCGACACGGCGCACTGCTGGAGCACCTCTCGCAGCTCATAGGCGCGTCCTGTCCAGGACTCTCCGACGATGTGGACCGTATAAGGCGCCGCGCGGTTCGCCTCGGCCCACTCGAGCAGCACCATCGAGAGGGTCTGGTGGAACTGTTCGTCCGGTGACGCCGACGGCCGGAGCACGTAGTGATCGAACCGTCCTTCGGAGATGCCGTCAAAGATCGCCCGGCCAGTCGTCGGCTCGCCCCATTCGGCCCAGGCGATCAGCACCGCGCGCCTCGTTTGGGGGTGGAGCTTGTGCACCGCTGCCAGCACTTGGTCCCCGGGCTCGCCGGCGCGCCACTGCCCGGCAAGGATCAGGGCGACCTCCACGCCCAAGGTGGCGAAGTCCTCGAGTCGCGCACGCGCCTGGTCGGGCGTGCCCACGCACACGACCTCGTAGCGCCGCCCGTACCGGTCCTGCAGCTCACGTTCGACGACAGCGAGCTCGCCAGCGTCGTCGTCGACGGCAAGGAGGACGGGCCGGGCCACGGCGCCCAGTCTACGCCACGCCTTCGAAGTCACTCCCATGTCCTGGTCCAGATCCGAGCACGTCACCGCCTGCGCGTCCTGTGGCACGAAGAACCGCGTTCCCGCGGCCGCTGCGGGCGTGCCCCGCCGCGACAAGTGCCACCAACCGCTGCCATAGACCTCTACGCCGGCGCCACCGAGCTCGACGGGATCGTCTCCACCCGCGGGCTCGCGATCGTCGTCGACCTGTGGGCGCCGTGATACAAACAGGAAGAATAAGCGCTGTTTTCGAAGAATAGCACCTGGCGGCAGGCTGGTCTCCAGGTCGGCTGTGTGGCCATGCGTCCTCAATCGATCCGTATCCGGAGTCGCGTCGTCGCACAATCTATCCACGAAACCGCGTTCGGTCGCTTGGGCGCGCAAGCCTCCCGCCTCCTGCAAGACCCGCTGATTCTGCCCGTCCCATCACGGGACGCGGTTGCTGATCCTCGGGGAGTGGGTCGAGGAGAAAATGCTGCCCCCGGTGCCGTACCGCCCTTACGTGCTCACCGATCCAAGGTCCTGCGCGGCGCCTTCCATCAGCTGCACCTTTTGACTCTTGAGGCTCTCAAACAGGGCAGCGCCATGAAGAGCGCTGCCCCATGAGGGGGATTCCCGTGAAGACTGTGATCAGGCGAACCTGCTTGAAGACGCCTTCGCCTTGCCGGCAGCCACCTTCGTGGCGTAGAGACGATGCATGTTGCTGGAGATGTAGTGCAGATGATCCTCGACTGCGAAATGGCCCGCGTCGAGTCGATGGATCTCTGCGTTCGGCAGATCGGCTAGGTATGCTTCGCCTCCTTCTGCAGTGAAGAAGACGTTGTGCTGCCCCCAGAAGATGATCGTCTCGGGCTGTCCCTTCCGGAGAAGCTCCTGCCATTGCGGGTACAGCGCAACGTTGGCACGGTAGTCGTAGAACAGATCGAGGTTGAGCCGGGTCGCATGGGGCCGCTTCATGAAGCCGTAGTCCGATTCCCAGGCGTCGGGGCTGATGAGGGCCGGATTCTTTGCTAAAGAAAAAAAGGTGACAGAAAAAAAGGTGACAGATTGTGCGCCGGGACGAAGCGGGCGCCCGATTGGAGGTGAGAGTCCTCCGCACGGTAAGGGGTAGCGACCCGCCGCGGCCCCGAGTCATGGGCCGCTGATCGTAAGGTCAGGGGTTAAGCGTTGACAGGGGAAGATGTAGGCTCAGTATTGAGCTCCGTAATCAACGTCGCAGGTGCCGACCTTGTAATCTGGTGGGGAAGGCAACATAGCGAGGCGCGCTAGCGCGAGTGCCGAGCTGGCCTGTCGGAGTCAGAGACCTGATGCATGCATCGAAATCGGGTGAACGGAACCCGGGAGGCCCTAACCTCCGTCAAGGCCGACACCATGTCGGGAACGCGAACAGCATAATCCGGTGTGTCAAGGGGTTAGGGATTCGGACGAGGCCATAGTAGCGAAGAGACAGACGAACAAAGCCGATGCGATCAAGAGAAGCGATGAAGGTGGCGGAGCCTGAGGAGCCAAGGGCCTCGGCGGAGAGGAATCCGGGCGTTGCTCCCGAGGCCGGTACGCAGAGACCGGCGCAATCGGAGAGTGGACTGTCGCGGATACGCGCAGCTACGCGCAAGAATCGGACATTGCGGTTCAACAACCTCCTTCACCACCTCACGGTCCCGCTGTTGTGGGAGGCCTATGACAGGCTCAAGCGCAAGGCCGCGCCCGGGGTGGACGGAGTGGACTGGTATGGCTATGGGCAGAACCTGATAAGCAACTTGGTGGATTTGCACGAGCGAATCCACCCCGGACGCTATCGGGCGCAGCCGGTCAAGCGCCGATGGATCGACAAGGCCGACGGTGGGAAACGCCCCCTGGGGATGACCTGCCTGGAGGACAAGATCGTCCAACAGGCCCTGGTGCTGATCCTGCAGGAGATCTACGAGCCGGAGTTTCTGGGTTTTAGCTACGGAAGCCGCCCGGGTCGCAGTCAGCACAACGCATTGGATGCTCTGTACATGGCCATCACGGTGAAAAAGGTCGGTTTTGTCTTGGACATGGACATTTCACTTACGGCACTGTCCAAGTTTCGGGGTCCATTTCTGGCCGCCCGTCCAGATGACCTGTATAGGTGAGTCCCCCGGCAGAACCGGGGGCTTGCCTTTGTGAGTTAGTATGGTCACCCGACTACTTACACTCGTAACAGATGCGAGCCCTTGTCATGGGGGTACGGGATAGGTGCAACTGATAAAGATTGCCCCCGCCTGCCGCCACCCGCCCTGTGTTTGGATTGTTGTCCAGCATTTGCCAACCCGGGCAGGAATTGCCGCTGCACGCCGCTCCCGTGGATTTCCAGATCTTTCCGGTGTTGTGCAATTGGTATAAATGGCTTCCCTCGGCGTAAATTGCGATGGTGGCTGGATTGTTGTCCAGCATTTGCCAACCCGGGCAGGAATTGCCGCTGCACGCCGCTCCCGTGGATTTCCAGATCTTTCCGGTGTTGTGCAATTGATATAACTGGCTGCCGGCTACGATGGCAATAGTCGCCGAATTGTTGTCCAGCATCTGCCACCCGGGACAGGAGTTGCCGCTACACGCCACGCCGGTAGAACGCCAGACTTTGCCGGTGCTGTGCAGTTGATATAGTTGGTTGCCACCAGCTGCGATGGACACCGTAGCCGGATTGTTATCCAGCATCTTCCAGCCCGGGCAGGAATTGCCGCTGCACACGGTTCCGGTGAATTGCCAGATCTTGCCGTTATTGTGTAGTTGATACAATTTACCCCTGTCTGCGGCGATGGCGATGGTGGCAGGATTATTGTCCAACATCTTCCAGCCCGGGCAGGAATTTCCGCTACAAGGCGTGCCCGTGTAGCGCCAAATCTTGCCTGTATTGTGCAATTGATACAGCTGCGTCCCGTCGGTCGCTATTCCGATGGTGGCAGGATTATTGTCCAACATCTTCCAGCCCGGGCAAAAATTTCCGCTACAAGGCGTGCCCGTGGATTCCCAAATCTTGCCGCTATTGTGCAATTGGTACAGCTTGGTTCCGCTAGCCGCTATTCTCACTGTGGCTGCGTTGTTGTCATATTTCTGCCAGCCCGGACAGGAATTGCCGCTGCAGGGGGTCCCCGTGTACCGCCAAATCGAACCGATAGTGGAGGTCGACGGACGGCTCTTGAATCCGGCCACCGTGCTTGCGGTTTCGTTCAATACGCGGGCGTTGTCATTCGTGGCCGCCGTCCCCATCGCGATGCCGTTGTAGTTGACGTTTGGATTGGACCAATTCTGCAACCGTGGACAGCCGCCCGTGCAGTTGTATGCCATGATCGTACGCCAACTCGGGGCCGGGGAGGTATGCTGAAGACCATGGCCGTATGCGTAGGGCGTCGTGGTCGGGTCATTTGCCGGATCGTGGCGCGCCCCCTGTAGATGCCCAAGTTCGTGCGCGAACGAATAGTAGCCGGTCGCGCAGTCGTAATAGACCACGGCGAAGGCATTCGAGGCATTGGCCTCGATTGCATCCGCCAGCCCGCAATAGTCGGACTGATTGATGATCAATACGGCCATGTCCGCGCCGCTGTTGTTGCGCCGATTGTTGACATTGGCGTTAGCGGCGAAATCAGCCAGGATCGTGTCGAAAGTCTTCCCGCTTTCCGAATAGGAGTGCTCGAAGCTGTCCACCAGCGTCAGCTTGATGTTGATGCCGCTGTTCTGGTAAGACTGATTCGCCTCAGCGACCGCCAACTGGATGGTCGCGGCTATGTCGGGAACCGCGGTACGGGCACTGGGCGTGTAGGCGACCAGGACATCGATCCCGACAGGGCTGTCGGCCTTGCTCGTGTCAGCCCCCGTGTCCGACGTTGGCCCGGCGCCACCGCGCTTTTCTCTTTCTTTAAAAGAGGGAGGCTCTTCAGGAGGAAACTTCGATTGGTCCACCTTGATCAGCGCGTGGACGCCATTGCCGACCGGCTCGACGCGATAGAGATCGCCATCGTCTCTTATCGTTCCCGTGATGCTGCCGTCGTGGACGACAAACGTCGCCTTGCCGGGAACCCCGGCGAGTGCGCCAAACCAGGTGAAGTCGTTCGCACTCCTGATCTCGACGTTGCTTTTAGTGAAGTTGAGCGTTTTGGCTTCCGACAGCGAAACGCTTGTACTGTCCCCCTTCAGCGCGGTTGCATCCACGCGCACCAGGCTGAGGGAGGCCGTAGTTGGCCTCTGCTTGAATTGGTCGACGCGTTGTGTCTGCACCGGGCTCATGTCTCTGAGTTGGTCGGTGGGCAATGGCGCGAAAAGTTGGGGGCCCTGGGCGTATGCCACGGTGGTACCTAGGGTAAAGATAAATAGAGCAAACAGTGCGAGACAAGCGGTCAAGATGCGCTGCATCGGGTTCGCGCTTTCCGCAGCACTACCGGGTGCGCTCAGTATGTGCCTCAAACCCGGTCCATCAGCTTCACTCTGGTCCGACGAAGTTAGTTTAGCCGCTTCCATGATAAATATCCTTTAGTTTATGTAGGAATAGAGTAAATTCGCCTTTCTCGATTCAAAGGGCGGGACGATTTATCTTCAGCAAGACGCACAGTAGCCGCCTAAACAAATCGGTTCCCATTGACGGATAGGAAATGCAACGGCTCCAGGCAGAGAGGAGTGTAGTGTCGGGGCGCGTAGCGGTCAAGGCGCGGGGAGACGGAGTCGGGTAGAAATACGACGCGCGCAACCTTAGGCATAGGCTTGTCTGTTTCGGCGTTTCCGCTTGATGGGGAAAGCGCGGGGTCAGGTCTTGCAATCAAGCATTCTCTGTTCTAAGCCCCAGTCATGGCGAGGCCATTGAGAATCGAGCTCGCTGGAGGGCTCTACCATGTGACATCCCGTGGCGATCGTCGCGAGGTCATTTACCGCGACGACGAAGACCGGGAAGACTGGCTGGCCGTGCTGGCGGACGTCTGTGACCGGTTGAATTGGCGCTGTCATGCCTATTGGAAGGGAAGGGCGTCAGGTCTCACATTGCAACATGCGTGCTATGCCGTGATGAGAAGGAAGCGCGGGGTCTTATATTTTTCCTTGCGGCGACCTTAGGCTATCTTTAGTGCCGGTCCTTATGAATACCCCGCCTCTCGTTGCCCCCGCAACGCCAGGACGAAGACGATATCCAGCTCGGGGACGTAGCGGTACAAAGCCACGTAACCCCGTGCTCGGCGGCCGATGACCAGCTCGCGTAGGGCCGATTCTGGGGATTCAGATATGCCTTCCTGGATGTCCACCGGCCGCCCGATGAGGGGGTTATGCCGAAGGACCGCAATCGCTTCAAGGATCTGCTGGATCCGCTCCGTGGCGTCCTCCACCTCGAATTGCTTGCAGTGGTGCAGGATTCTCTCGATGTCGTCGCCGACCTCCGGGGCTAGCTCGATTCCGGCCATGTCACCGCCCAAGCTTGCGCGGCGTCGGGCGTTTGAGGGTTTTTCCGGCCATCTGCCCCTCGAGGTAGGTGCTCATCTCTTCCCAAGGAATGGTCTCTCCGGTGGCGGTGATGCGGGCGAAACGCGCCTCGGCTTCGTCGCGGAAGGCACGTCGCGTCTCTTCCGCCGCGGTCTTCTCCGCGATGGCCTGGAGGATGAAATTGTGAGGCGTCGTGCCGGCTTTCTTGGCCGCGGCCGTGAGTCGGGCCTTGAGGTCGGTGGGCAGGCGTATGGTAGTTGTCGACACGCGGATCTCCTCATAAAGCTCGTCGACGAATGTAGCACAGATGTGCTACCGTGTCACGTGCTCGTACTTGGAGTAGCCCATTGGAGGGTGGAGCGCGCTCGGGGGCAGGTTTTGTTTCGTGCGTTGTCCAGTAGTACGAGCGCTGAAGGGTGCCCTTGATCTCGTGCTTCCTGGGCTGTTCGGGTACCTAAATTCCTAACCTGCCAAATCGGAAAAGGTCGGAAAAGGTCGGAAAAGGTGACAGATCTATTTTTCTAAGAGAGATCTGTCACCTTTTTATCGACCTTTCTATCGAGCCCCGTGCGGTTCCCTCAGCGCCAGAACCAGACGGAAGGCGCACAAGACGGCAAGGCCCCAGCAGACGTATTGCACGAAGCGGACACGGGAGATCCTGTCGCTGCGGAAGAGGCAGCGCCAGGCCTCCGGGGATAAGGGATCGGGTGGTTGTCGCGGCATTTTCTCTATGTCCCGCCGATCCTGGGCGATGGAGGCGACGTGGCCTCGGGCCGGGCCGGCGGGTCGCAGTTCCCCGGGTCTTTAGGGGCACGCAGATCACAAGGTCAGTCGCCCTCATCGTGATTCACAAAAATCAATTTGCTGGAATCGAATCCACGCTCTTCGGCCATGCGCTTGAACTTCGCGATGATTTCCCGATTGACCCGCGGCGTTCTGGCGAGCAGCCACAAATAGGAGGTATCCGGCCCGGAAACGAACGCATATTGGTAGTCTTCCTTATCCAGCTCGAAAATCACATAGGAGCCGGAAAACGGGCCGAAGAAGGAGACCTTGAGATAGCCCTTGTCGTCACCATCGACAAAGTACGCCTTGCCCTTGGCCTCTTTCCATTCCCCTTTCTTACTGGAATAGCCGCGATTCACGACGGAAACCCCGCCGTCGTCGCGCATCGAATATTCGGCGGATACTCTCTCCAGGCCCCTTTCAAAGGAGTGATCCAGCCTTGCTATCTCATACCACTTGCCCAGGTAGCGGTTCAACTCGAAGTTGTCTACGGGCGTCACTCGCTCGGGCATTCCGCCACACCCGGCCAAGATCAAGGCGAAAACAGTCGGAAGCAGGATTCGGATCGTTTTACCCATCATCATGGTTACCTCCGTGAGAAACAGTCTTTTCGGTAGCGGATTTAATATCCGCCTGCTTGCCTCCCGCCGGGCGCTTTTTCCCACCGCCCTGCGCAATCGCCGCCCGCGCCACCGCGTGAGACGCCAGCGGGAGCGTGGTGAGCAGCAGTATGACCATCAGCCCCAGACGGACGATCCAGCCCCATCCCCACCCCGCCCCCAACGCTATCAATCCCAGCCCCACGGCGAACAGCACCACCCCGATGGTGGCGGCCTTGGTGGCGGCGTGCTGGCGGGCGAGGGCGTCGGGCAGACGCAGTATGCCGAGGGCGGCGATGGCGAGGATCAGGGTCGCCAACAGGGTGAGCAGGGCGCCGAGGAATGTCATGGGCCTTCTTCTTCGCCTTGGCCGCCCACCAGCCGCGCCCAGGCGAGGGTGGCGACGAAGCCGGCCAGGGCAAGGCCCAGGCCCAGGCCTACGTCGAGGTAGAGGGTGCGGCCGCTGACGCAAGCGGCGAGCAGACAGTAGATCAGGGCCACGGCAAGAGCAGGTCGAGCCCCACCAGCCGGTCGGTGTGAGTGGGGCCGGTGAGCAGGCGGTGGACGCCGATCAGGGCGCAGCCGCCGGCGATCAGGGCGAGGAACATCGGTAAGGTCACGGGGCGGCTCCGGTGAGGCGGGCGATCGGGGCCGCAAGGTCGCGACGGATCTCGTCGATGGTCGCCTCGGCCTGGTCCAAATCGAGCAGGTGGAGCAGCAGTTCGCGCCGTTGGGTGTCGATGGCCACCGCCGTGGTGCCGGGGGTGAGGGTGACGAGGGCGGCGCCGTGTAGCAGGTTGATCGTCAGTTGCAGCAGGGCCATCGGCCGGCTCATGGCGCGCTCCTCCAGAAGCCGGCACTGCCGGCGTCGAGGAAGCGGATCACCGACGCGGGATAGAGCCCCACCGCCACCACCACCGCCACCACCACCACCACCACCACCACCACCAGCGTCAGTCCGCTCACCGCCAGCCAACCGCCCAGGGGGATCAACTCTGGGGCGAGGCGGGCCGGCTCCAAAAAAGGGGACACTGCGGCTTGGCAATGCCGCGTACTTTAGCGGGTGGGAATCCCGTCCGGGTAATCGCTAGCCACGAGCCGCGTATCGAGCCTTGTAGTCGGGTCGGTAACGACGCGGCTGATGCGTAGGCGCGAAAGCAGGCGAGGTGCAAGGGTAACTGTAGATGGCGGTCAAAACCCGCGCATAGATGGCGAATAACGAAGGATATCGCCAGCGAGGATGGTGCACACCGGGGAGACGGTGATCGGCCGCGGGATCCGTTGTGACCCTGGAGGGGGTTGGCGCGGGGTGACAAGCGGAGGGTAATGGGGTAGATCGTCAGGGCCGTTGAGACAGGTGCGGTAGCGGCCCTGACCGGCAAGTCTGCCCGGTACCGCACCCCCAGCCCGTGCCGGGCACGGCCCGAGCGTCAGTATCGCTGTCTCGGGCTCTTCAATCCAGTTCTCATCGGCAGGAGAGGCCGATGCAGAACACCGCCCGTGTGTTCCACTGTGCCCGCTGTCGATGCCGGGTGGTGATCTGTCGCGTACTGATCGGCGAGCCCCGGGTCGGGTTACGTCCCGGACGCGTGGAACCTCGCGCTTTGAAACGCCGTACCAACCAATTCCCGCTGCTGACCAAGCCAAGGGAAGATGCGAGACCAGAGGTTCGCGAGCATGGGCATGCGAAGAAGCAGCGCTGATGCGATCGCTAACGTACTGATTCAGCGAGAGGAGTTGCCAAACTTAGCGCCATTCGAGCCTGGCCCCTTTCCTCCCCTTTCCTCTTTCCGGCGGGCCTGCAGCCCTCGCGTCACTTTTTCGCTTGTGTGTGCGTCGGTGTAAGCGGGTTGATCACCGCCAACTCGGGGAATCGAGAGAAATCCCTGTCGGCGGACCAGAGAACACGTACCCCGTGGAACAGACACAGGGCGGCAACCCTGGCATCGTGTACGAGCGCACCCTGTAGGAGGGCCGGTCGGGCGATGCGCTCGAGCGCGCCAAGGTAGCCTTCACCCTCGGCGAGGAACCCGCCGGACAGGCAGGCAAGGAGTCGCCGTACGGCATCCAACGCCAGATCCATGGGTGTGGGATCTCGGAAGATGCGGGGGTTGGAAACGACTGCGAGAAACTCATGGACACAGGGCCAGGGAACACAGACGGGCTCCGAGCCCGCGACCGCCTCGGTCAGCGCTTCGCGGGCGCGTTCGAAAAACGGCATCTCCCGGCGATGCGCATAGACGAGTATGTTTGTGTCGATGGCGATCACGCACCACGCTCTCGGTAGATTTCATCCCGAATCCGGCTCCAGGGTGCGCCTTGGAACTCCTGTGTGAGTCCGCTGCCGCCGTAGCTCGGAAAGTCAAGCTGCCGACGGACCGCCTGGCGCCGAGCTTCGAGGCTGCGCTGCAGACCTTCTTCGACCAATGCCCGGAGCGTGGCCCGCTCCTCGCGCGCGACACGTCTGGCCTGCTCGATGAGTTCGTCGGGAAGTTCTATGGTGGTCTTCATACGGTCCTCCCATATCGAAGATATGGGGTCACCATACCGCTTGCCGGTTGGGTATGCAACTAAGAGGAGACGGGGTCTACGATGGACCATCGGGGACAGCCCACGATTTCTTGCGTGAACGTAAACGTGAGTAATAGGGGACCGCGATCTTTCGCACTCGAGGGTGGTGATGAACGGCGTCGCAGAATGCGTTGACCGGGAAACCGCATCTGCGGGAATCCCTGGCGCGGGGGGTCGCCGCTCATGCTTCCGTACTGTACGGGACCTTGCGGGCGATTCCGTATAGGACAAGGCCGGCCGCCCGGCCGCCCGGCCGCTGGTCCCATGGGGGGGCGGGCATACGGCGGCACTCCGGCGGCGGAGCCACACGGCGGCCGCGTCTGCGCTCGTAGCGCCGGGCATGTGATGTCAAAGGAGAGGGCCTTTTCCCTGGATGGCGAGCCTGAATGCGGCCGGGAGCACGACGGTGGGAAGCCGGGTGACGCCGCCCAGCGCGCCTCACAGTGTCCTCGGGATTCAGGCTGCGGCAAGTGTTCGGGGTAAGGCCCCAGACTCCGGCCGGTAGCTATCTGAGACCTCGGGTGCTCAACAGACGATCGGAGCGCCCGCGCTGTCAAACTGCGGGCTCCTTTTCGCTACGCCACGGCCGAGCTGGCGCTAAAGATAGGCTTTGCAGGGGACCGTTTCGAGAGCTTTGAGCCTAATTCCAATGCGGTGACATGACCAGAAGAAGCAGAGCAAAGACGCCGAAGATCAGCCCCGGAACCGCCAGGATTGAAAGAACTGCGATTGCGAGGCCAGTTCTGCCTCGGGAGCGAAGACGGTGCCCGAGTATCGGGACCAGTATCGCTACGGCGAGGATGCAGAGCCACAAGGTAGAGTTGAAAGACGAGACGGAGCCGTCTCGGACACCGATGACGAAGAAGCCGACCGCTGTCGCTGTAACCAGGGTAGCCACCACGAACGCGATCCAGTAAGGCACTGTACGCGCAGACACAGGTGTGGACGGGGGTTGACTCATCATGACCTCTGCGGCATTCGGGGACGGTATACCGAACGTCCCCGGGGTATCGGTCCGCTGGAGACCGGGAAGGAACAGAGCCTCATTTATGCCTTACCAAATGGAATAACGGTGACACCTTACCATTTACCCAATTTTTCAAGGTTTATGATAACCAGACGTCGAGACTTCCTCGGATCATCGTCACCGGTGTGGCGCACCATGTAGCGCAGCGCGGAAATAGGCGCCAGCGGGTGTTCCTGATCGACGACGACTATGGGCTCTACAAGGACTGGTTGGCTCAGTCCTGTAAGGCGACTCAGTCCTGTAAGGCGAATGGTGTCGCCGTCTGGGCGTATCATTTTATGCCCAATCATGTCCAATTGATCCTTGTCCCGTCGTACGACCCTGCGCGGGCGAAGGGGCCGAGTCTCGTAGTTACGGCCTGCTATGTATTGAGACCCCGCCGTTCGCGTGACCCCGCCGTCCGCGGCACTCCGGCAGCAACGCCTCAACGCCGTCGAGTAGTTGGGGCCCGGTCAGCAGATTGAAGAACGCGTACGAGTCGGTATCCGCGGCATGACGCCGCACAAATTGACGTTGCCGTGCGGCGACTTGGTGGCTAGGATACATGGAGGCGGGCTCCCTGGGTGGTTGGTGGATTTTCGCGATTTCACCGTATCACCCACGCCAGCCTTTCCCAAGGCTTTTCAGGGGTTTGCGCTTATCTTAGTGCTATCCGGGCAAGACCCCATAATTCCCGCTGTCGGCATTCGTCCCCCGGCCAAGCGGCGGCCGAGCCTGGGTCAATGGATTGGCTGAAGGTCAAGCTGCTCGGATCATGCTAAAGCCCGTGTCAGGCGAGAGCCCGCAACGGGCAGTGAGTCGGGCAGACTTACCAGAGGCCATCGCTCCCCGGGCCGACCGGGCCTTGCCCAGCACCGGAGAAACTCTGGGTGAATTCCGCAATCGTAGTTGTCTGATCTTTGCGTTATTGTAGTTGGCGCGTTCCGCTCACCCTCGTCGGCGCCGGCCGGGGGGCAGAGAGCACCATGCCGTCCCTGGACCGGGGAGCAGAGAGCACCATGCCGTCCCTGGACCGGGGAGCGGAAGACCATCCGACCGAAATAACATCGAAAGGAGCCTTTTACCGTGAAAAAGATTGCGCTGGCAGCCTTGTTTGCCGTTTCTGCGCTTCCTGCTGCCTCCTTTGCGGACGCCTACGTCCGTCACTGGGACACCCCGGCGGGATCTGCGACCGTGATCCGAGGGCCTTCGGGCGGAGCGGCTGTGGTTCGGGGGCCCGCGGGTAGAGCGGCTGTGATCCGAGGGCCTGCGGGTAGGGCGGCTGTGGTTCGGGGGCCGGCGGGCGGGACCGCCGTGATCCGCACGGCGCCTCCAGCGGCGGTTGTGGAGCGCTACGGCGCGCCCCCGCATCGGGGGTTCCTGTGGACTCCCGGCTATCAGAGCTGGGAGGGCGGGCGCTACGTCTGGGTCCCGGGCAGTTGGAGGCGTCCGCCTCACGCGGGCGCCGTTTGGGGTCCCCACCACTGGGTCAAGCGTCACGGGACTTGGGTGCTGGTCGGAGGGCACTGGCGGTAGGCGGAGATTCCGTTAGAAATACAGAGGAGGGGGCATGATCCCCCTCGGTCCACCAAGGCGGGGTCAGGTCTTGCAATCCAGCATTATTGGCCTAAGCTTCAGTCATGGCCAGGCCGTTGCGCATCGAGCTCGCTGGAGGGCTATACCATGTGACATCGGGTGGCGATCGTCGCGAGGTGATCTACCGCGACGACGAAGACCGGGGGGACTGGCTGGATGTCCTGAGAGATGTCTGCGCGCGGTTCAATTGGCGCTGCCACGCCTATTGTGAGATGACCAATAACTACTAATTCCTGGTGGAGACGCCTGAGGGAAACCTCTCGAAAGGAATGCGTCAGCTCAACGGGGTGTATACCCCGCACGTGAATCGGCGCCACGGGCTGGCGGGGCACCTGTTTCAAGGGCGCTTCAAGGCGATTTTCGTCGAGCGAGATGCATACCTGTCGGAGCTTTCCCGGTACGTGGTGTTGAATCCGGCCCGAGCAGGGATGATTTCGAAGGCAAAATTACTGTGACACCTTACCAGTTACACTATTTTCGGCCCTGCTGAATTCCGAGTGGGCAGGTTGGCCGCTTGCCAGGCGGACCGGCGGAGCGCTCGCAAAATACAGGGACACCCAGCGTATCGACCCCATCCCCCGCGCCGGCCCGCGCTGACGCTGTGGTCGGATGGCAGCCTCGGTGACTGGAAGATTGGCTTCGGAATGCCGCAATCCGCCGAGACCGACCGATTCAGTCGAAATCCGGGCAGGGAGGGTCCTCGGGACCCGTGCTTGCGGAGCGGATGGGGGGTGCGTGGGAGAAGGCTCTGGCTCTAGCTTGGCGGAAAAAGCTGACGGCAGGCACCGATTCCGCGGGCTCGCTGATAGCTCAGCCGTTGGCAGGCCCGATGGACCCAGTCAGGTTGACCCACCCAGGCGCCGAAGATGGACCCGAATTCCGCCGCGACTTGGATCCAGGCAGCCGGCGCGATCCCGAGCCGCTCGAGGATCCGCTGTAAAATGGCGGGTGTCCCATGAGTAGCGCCGTTAGTAGCGTCAGTAGTGCGCGCCTCTAATCGTGGGCTCAAGAGCGCAGATAGGCGGCGGGTGAAACTGCCAGCGCCGGAAACATTGAGAGCAATCGGCGGTCCATTGTGACGAGACGAGTGTCGTTCCGCTCCGCAGCGGCAATGAAAAGTGTGTCGTAAACGGGATGTCCGACGTTGCCGGAAATCTCTAGAGCCCTATGCCAGAGATGGTTTGCGGGCAGGATCTGGGAAATCAAGGCGTCGGCGTCGTCCAGGACCGCGTGACCCGTCTCCAGTGAGAGGGCGCGATGAGCACACCATTGCCACACCACATTGGCCAGCTCGGCGCGTAGGGAATCCGGCACCACTACGGCATCGGGAGCCTCGAGAACCGCCACGGCGTCTTCGCGGAATTCTTCTACGCCAAGCAGGGCGTATGCGAAGATCATGGTGTCCACGACGATCAATGCCGTCCCTCCTCGCGCCATGTAGCCAGCTCCTGTGCTTCTGTTGCGGGGAGGTCTTTCCAGCGGGTCCGGATCCGAGAAATTATTTCACTACGCCGGGCATAACGACTCTGCAGCAAATCGCGTAGCTCCTGCTCCATGGAGCAACCGTGGTGGGCCGCACTCACTTTGACCCGCTCGATCAGATCGTCCGGGAGATGTCGGATGGTTAAAGTGGCCATAACCTGGCTCCGGTGAATTGACTTGTTACCAAATGCTAGCACAATGCTAGCGCAGGAGGCAGCAACCTAAAAGCACGTCCGTCGTAACGGCTCCAGAGAAGGACGGGGCCAGAGAGAAGGAGCGGAGTTAGTGCAGCTGGGCACTGCCGCGTATTTCAGTGGGTGGGAGTCTCACTCGGGTAACGGCTAGCCACGGGCCCGGTATCGAGCCTTGCTGATGGACTGGGAACAGGCCCGAAGATGCGTAGCATAAACCTAAGGGGAGACCACGATTTTCGGTGGTCAAGGGCGGTAACTTAGACCAGCCGCCTCTGCGGGAGCTTTCTTCTTGAGTCGGCCGGGCTGGGCACGCGTAGCTCGCCTTCCCAGCGCCGCTTCGACCTGCTGCTGAAACCGAGGGCTGCCCAGAGCATAGTTCCCGTTAGTCGCGCTGCGGATCTGGTCGCCCAGGCCGGGCTCCAGCTGGTAGCGGAAAAGCTCGTAATATGCGGTCTGACGGGAGGGGCCGTCGGCTCCCACGGGGCGACGGGATCAGGGCTCGTATTATTGCATGCTACGTATCGAGACCTGACCCCGCCGTCCTAGACCCCGGTGTGCTTCCCGAGCGAACGATGGGGGTCGCAAAGAGATGAGTGCCGAGCCGGAAGGATCGCGTTGGGTAGCTGGTAGACAGAAGAGCATTCAAGGATATACTATGCTAAACGTATATCCATTGTCGCTTCGGAGGTCTGGATGCAAGTAGCAAAGTGGGGCAACAGTCTGGCGGTCCGTCTTCCCGCCGGCGTCGTGGAAGCGCTGGGCCTGAAGGAGGGAGATGACATCGATATACAGGTTGCAGGCGCTCGGGCTTTCGAGGTTAGCAAGAGCCCTGGTAATAGAGAGCTGCTGGCGCGCTTGAGAAAGTTTCGGGGGCGGATGCCGAAGGGATTCCATTTCGAACGGTTGGAGACCCATGAGCGGGGCTGAGGTCTTTCTCGACACCAATGTGTTCCTGTATCTGCTTTCCGGTGACGCGGACAAAGCTAACCGAGCCGAGGAGCTGATCGCGGACGGCGGGGTGATCAGCGTGCAGGTTCTGAACGAATTTGCTTCCGTTGCCTCCCGCAAGTTCGGTATGGCCTGGTCCGAGATCCGCGAAATATTGGACACTGTGCGCGCGGTATGCAGGACGGAGCGGCTTACCGTGGAGACCCATGACTGCGGACTGGGCATAGCTGAACGTTACGGTTTTGCGATCTACGATTCGATGATCGTCGCGGCGGCACTTCTTGCCGGTTGCACGACGCTGCTTTCGGAGGATTTGCAGGACGCTCAAGAGCTCGGAGACCAACTGGTTGTCCGAAATCCTTTCCGTGTCGCGCCGCCTCGGGCCGAGTGAGGTATCCGACGTCTTTTTGGGACGTGGGCTCCGGGGTCTTGAAGTAAAGAGCAGGGAGAGGGGTCAGGAGCAGGGAGAGGGGTCAGGGCTCGCATTGTAGCATTCAGAAGTTTGCGGACGTTGGGGTCTACCATCGAATCTATTGGGCCGCTCTAGGGCTTGAGCCCGGCCGGGCTGCGCGGCTGACGTTGCCGCGGGAATCGGCGAGCCGGCCATAGCCCGGTGTCCCGCGGAAGAGCGGGGTCTTGTTGTTTGCCTTTTAGGCGTGAGGGTGTCTAACGGTGGGTGTCCCGATAGGAACGCTGCACCACTGGTCACGGCCGACGCCAGGATCATCGCCTACAGACACGTCCGTACAACTTGGTAGCTACGATCCTCTGCGGCTTGCAGTATGTCCATCCGTCCCTGGATCGACGTGTCATCGGACGTTTCCCGGGTCTCGGCCAGGCAGGCGCCGATGGGGTTGGGGGCGACATAAGGGCTGCCTTTAAACGTACCGATCTTCCTCCCTGTAATAGTCCTCGAACCCGAGGATCTCTCTCAGCTCGGAAAAGGCCACGAGCCGCTCGTTTGGGTGGCGACCGGAGCGCATGTCGGCAAGTGCGCCGCGCATCGCCTTCACCGCGGAGGAGAGAAGGGTGAGCGGGTACGCGGCAATGCGATAGCCAATCGCCTGCAGGTCCTTGGGGGCGAGGAAGGGCGTCTCGCCGCCCTCCAGCATGTTGGCCATCTGGATGCCGCCCACCTCCGCACAGATGCGGCGCATCTCCTGCTCGCTCCTCGGCGCCTCCACGAACAGAATGTCGGCGCCGGCCTCTCGGAAAGCCTCTGTTCGGCGCAGGGCCTCGTCCAGCCCATGGGTGGCGCGCGCATCGGTGCGGGCCAGGATCAGGATGTCCGCTCCTTCGTCCCGGGCGTCGACGGCGGCGCGTATGCGGGCGAGCGCCTCTCGGGTATCCACTACCTGCTTGCCCCGGGTATGGCCGCAACGCTTGGGCCAGACCTGGTCCTCGATCATCACCGCAGCACACCCGGCCTGGGCATAGCCGCGTACGGTGCGCTTGACGTTCACGGCGTTGCCATAGCCGGTATCGCCGTCGGCCATCACCGGGATGCGCACGGCCCCGCAGATGGTGCGGGCCTGATCGACCATCTCGCCGTAGGAGATCAGACCGGTGTCCGGCAGACCGACCCGAGCCGCCGAGGTGGCGAAGCCGCTCATGAACGTCAGCGCGAAACCCGCCTGCTCGACCAGCCGGGCTGACAGGGCGTCGAAACAGCAGGGCATCACCTGTATGGCGTCGTCTGCAAGGCGGGTGCGCAGGGATTCGGTGGTGGAATGCATGGGGGATCTCACGCGGTACGGGGCACTGCCGGGTCGAAGTCTCGGGTGGGGGTCGGACCACGCCAACTATATAACTTCAGAAAGAATACCCATCGTGCGCGGGATGCGACGATCTTCGCGCCGACCCCTGCCGGCAATGGCCCTAGGCATTTCTCATAAGCTCAGGAGACGCTCATCAGCATGGACGGACGGGGTCGCGCCCTGCAAGCGTCTTCATCGAACGCTTTCGGCGAACCGTCAAGTACGAGGACATCCACCTGCGTGACTACCATGGCGTCCCGGAGCTCTCAACCGGGGTTGACGCGGTACTTCCATTTCTACAACCATGAACGTCCGCACAGCACAGTGCTCTCAACGGTCACACCCCCGTTGCGATCCACCGGGCTTCTCTCCCGACCTTGAACGGAGGAATTCAACCACCGCCCTGACCCTTTACGGCGACGCCGTGGTTATCTTCGATAAGAAATAGAGGTGGTCAGAGAAACGAGCGGGGTCATGCCTCGTCTACCCATAGTGCCGCTTCGGCAATTTTTTCGTTGGAGAAGACCTTTACCGGGCAAGGCATCGCAAACCCAAAGAGGCGCGTAGCGTTGGCAATCCAGTCGACATCCGTGACGACGGCAACCTTTTCCCATGCTTTCAAATGGGCGACGCCCAATTTCAGGTCGTCCCACATTGCTCCGGCGGTAAATCCCGTGAATGCAGGCCCCAATTGGTAAAGGATACGAAGCTTCCCATGTCCAGCCAGTTTGGCCTCGATGGCGGGTACGAGGACTATTTCATAGTCGCTCGCCGTCACCTGGCCTGAGGCGACGATGCCAACGACGTGGTCAGGGAGATCTGGTAGGAGCTCAATCATGATCGTAGCCTCGAAAGATAAACTTATTCCTGGTGACCCCTTAAATGCCTCACGCGGTCTCCAGCCATTTCAGGGCCTTCACGTCGTCGGAAAATGGATAATGCCTTATCTCGGCCGATGTAAAATGCTTGCCAAGCGATTCCGCAAGACCGGCGATCTGACTGTCCGTCACGATTGCCACGCGTTCAACCTTCTTATGGTGTTCGCGGACAAAGTGCAAGTGCGCAGTAAATCCGCCGAAATTTTCCCAGCCGGGAAATCCTCTCGTAAGAATCAACACGCCATGGAGCTTGGCGTGGTCGGAAAGATACAAGTCGACAACAGCGCTGAGCCCGTCGAAGTCCTGTTTGCTTAGCGGTGCGTCTGGCTTGAGAACCAGGATACCTTCCGGTTTCATTATCGAATAGTCGAGCATGTGAGCCTCCACACATAACTTGATGAAGAGGAATTTGCATTGTAACCGAAAGGCGCCCAACTCGAATATTTCACATCGGCAGATCTATCCTCCCCGCGTCGTGGGGAGGCGTCTCGATTTCGTGCCTTTTCGGCCGGCCCCGTCGCTTCTGCTCCCGGCGCTGACCGGTCACAGCCTCAACCTCGCCGAAGAAGCAGGGCCCACGATTGTGCCCCCGGTGGACGCTGTGCAGCGCCACACCATCAAGATGTCAAGATAAGCGCGTGGGCGATGGGGCATGAATGAACTCTAGCAGAAATAATCGAGCGTGGCTCCTGTTGGCCCCTTTGATTCGATGGTAGACCCCATTCTTCCGTTGACGATGATCGGGAGCGCCATGCTCGTCATCCGACGCTCGCCACGAATGAGGTTATTGCGAAAATCCAGCCTGTTCCGTACGCCAGCAGACATCAGGCACATCCACCGGAACCTGGCGATGGCACGGTTCTCCTTCGGCGGACATAAGCGCGGCATCGCACAGACTGCGGTAACGGGTGTGGGTAGCCTGTCCATCGGGTTGACGGCAAAGTCGCGGCCCTGGCGTTTACCAGTACTGCGTCAGCGCCGAGGCTGTTTCGAACCACCCATTTCTACTTTCAAAGGATTTGCCATGAACCACCGAATATTGATTTCCGGACTGCTTGCCGCGCTGTGTTTGAGTGCCTGTGATAAACCCACCACGGTCAATGTGCCTGCGGCACCTGCTGGAGTGCCCGGCCCCGCGGGTCCGCAAGGTGCCCCCGGCGCGCAGGGCGAGCAGGGAACGATGGGTAACGAGGGGATGCAGGGAAACCGAGGCAATGAAGGCAGTCAGGGCGAACCCGGCACCTCCGGCACCGCCACGACGGTCATCGTCACCCCGCCCACTCCGCCAGAGCCACGACGGTAATCGTCACCCCGGGGGCCACTCGGGGCCAGCGGCGCCGGCAAACCGAACCGACGTTCGAGGAAAAGCTCAGGGGCTACGGAACCTTGCTGCTGAGCATTCTGATTCTGATGGTGACCGGCGACCGCATTGGGCGTCGCCGTGTCGACATTGAGGTCCGCTTACGACATCGTGGGCTCGCAACAACTCGGTGTTTTATTCCCTGCGCGGCGATTCGAGCCAGAATGCCGTACCCGGAACCTTCTTCTTGCCGCTTCGGATCTCCACCCACCTTTTCCAGTCTATGGACGACGTGGATCGGTTGATTGACGGCCTGTTAGCGGTCGTGCCGCACCCCTGACAGCTAGGTGCGAGGCGGGGCGGCAAGTGGGCTGGGGAGTCCGGGGCCGGCGACTGAGACGTAGCCGGCCCTGACACGGAGAGAAATACCCGGTCACCCAAGCAAGCAGCCAAGGGTTACGCGGCGGTGTTGCGTGGCAGCCGGGGTGCGCGAAGAGAAGTCAGCTTGGGAGAGCGGAGTGGCTCTTTATCTGCCGCCGCCGTAGCCACCCGGAGCGCCATAGGCGGGAGCCGTGCCACTGTACCCGCTAGGAATGTTGTAGCCAGGACCGGCGGCGCCACCATACCCACCCGGAGCGCCATAGCCGGGAGCGCCGTAGCCACCCGGAGCGCCATAGGCGGGAGCGCCGTATCCGCCATAACCGCCGGGAGCGCCATATCCGCCATAACCGCCGGGAGCGCCGTATCCGCCATATCCGCCAGGGCCGCCATAGCCGTAGCCGGGACCACCATAACCACCGCGTCCGCCGTAATCACGGTCGTTGTTGCCGCCCATCCAATTGGACGGGTTCATCCCGTTGTTGCCGCCCATCCATTTGGACGGGTTCATCATATTGCCCATATCCATTGCGAAGCTGGCCCCGGCAGCGCAGGTTATAGCGCCGCCCAGAATCAGGGCCAGTGTGCGTCGCAGGCTTTTTCGATTGTTCATGTCGTTTCCTCGGTGTAGTTACTTAGCATGTGCCCGGTTCGGCAGGGGTACCGCCCTGCGACCGGGGACCTTCAAGACCGGTCTGCGCTTGCAGGTCGGTCGCGATCAGGCCGGTTTGCCACTTGCCAAAAAGCTGCTCTTGGCGCCCTCCTTCGATCTTTTGGCACTCCTCTTCTCTTTGAGGGTCATGGCGGGTTGCTTCTTGGCTTCCCGGCGGGCTTGGCGTTCTTTCGTCATGGCATTCTCCCCTGGCAACTTGCCGAGTATTGGGTAGATCGCCCGCCGTCTCGCCTTATCAGCGTACAGGGGTAGGGCGTGAAGCAGCCACGGGGATGGTCGAGTCCCGCATCACGCATTGCGTGATTGCAGGACTTGATTCCGACACTCCCCTATCTCTTTCTCTCCGCCTGCGGCGGCTGAAAGCGAATTCCTATCCCTCGCTCACCGAGATATTCATCCCGTATCCGGGTCTGACCAGCCGGACGTTCAAACCATGTCACGGGTAGACATTGGCAGATTCAGTTTCACCAGCCTGCTCAATGATACCCGTCATGGTGATAGCCATCATGGTCACCCTGATCACCGCCGTGACCGTCTTGCTGGCCACCACGATCTTGCTGCTGATCACCACCACGATCTCGCTGCTGATCACCACCTTGGCGATGATCCTGATGATCATGGTTGCCCCCATAATAGCCATCGTTATGATTCCTGTAAGGGGAACCAATACAACCGCTCAAACCGATCGCCATTAAACTCAAGACGAGGAATAGTTTGTTCATAATTGATTTCCTTTCTTGGCAAAACAGCGTATTCGCATCTGCTTGAGGTCCATGAAGTGGAAAGGATTCACGGTTCAATCATGAACATATTCCCAATGGACGTTTGTTCGCTTGGGCACATAGTGGAAGGATAGCGGCCTGCCGCATCACTGTGTCGCGGACGCTGTGGCGCTGGCGGGTCGTGACACCAGCTCCGACAGCAGCAGCCCGTCCTGGCGGCTGAGTTGGTGATCGCCGGCCACAACCCGGATGCTGGCCCGGCCACTCAGCGCGGGCACCCGGCGGAGGTCCTGACTGGCTGCCGGCACTACCTGGTCACCGGGGATCCCGAACGCGCTGCCGCGGACCACTGCGACGTAAACGATGTCAGGGTGCTGACGATTGTTGAGCCAGTACAGCAGGTTGCCGGGCACCGGCGGGGCGAGGTCCGAGAGGACCCAGCGCGAAGACTGGATGGTACGATACATGTCGTCTCCCACCTTGCGTTTTACGAACCAGCGCTTGATCCCGCCGAACAGCCCGCTGTCGTCGGTCGCATCCAGTGCCTGCGCGGCGCGCTCGGTACCCAGATTTGGCGCGGCGATGGTAATCAGGCGGGTGACCGTGCCCGCGCCGTAGTTCACCAGCGCGAGCCGGGCCACCACGCCGCCGGCCGAATGCCCGATCAGGTCGATAGTGTCCGTTGGGTGCAGTTTCGCGATGGCACCCAGCATCCCGCCGAGCAAGCGCGCCTGCTCCATCAGCGGGGCGGTGGAAGGCAGGTCGACCGTGTAAATCGCGAATTTCCCGGCGGGTGGCCCGGCCGGCTTCAGCCGCACCCCGGACTGGGCCGACTGCCAGTTGCCGGCGAATTTCCAGCCAGCCTGCTCCAACACAGGAAGCACTCCGCTCTGCTGCCAGGAAGCAGAGTCCCCAAGGAAGCCGTGCACCAGCACCAGGATCCGACCGGCACTGGCGGGGCCGGCAAACACCAGCCCGAGTGCGCAGCACAGGGCCAGCCACCACCGACCTCGCCGGTGCTTCATGTCGTTTCCACCGTGTTGGCCGGGCGGCCGATGTCTTTGGTCTCGATTGGGCTTCATGTGAGTGATCGGATTCTGAGGGCGCCGAGCGCCGGTCTGTCACTCATGAAGACTACTCCGGCGGTGTATGCATGCCTAGGGGCTGTTGACAATTAACGTTCGCGGTCCGATTACAGCCCTTTTCCGCGCTGGGATCTCACGTTGCCGGTGGCGACTGACGTATTCGCGCAGTGCGCGGTCCACCATCTCCCGGCGGGTGCTGATGCCGGCGAGATGCATAGCCTAGGCGATCAATTCGGTATCGAGCACAATGTTGGTGCGCATGGCATACACCTCCCGATGTGTATCCTACTGGCCCTACCGAGGATAGGCAACGGCTTGCCCCGAGCAAGTGTCCCGGCCCTGCGACTAATAGAGGCCGACCGCGAGAGACGGCAGGCCGCGTATTGGAGTCTATTTCGGGCAGAGTTGGATGACGAAGCCCTCAGCGACATCCGGCTGGCCCTGCGTCAGAGTCAGCCGCTAGCCAATTCTCGGTTCTATGCGAAGTTTGAGGCTATGACGGGTCAGCGCCGGAAGCCTAAGCGCCAGGGCAGGCCGGGAAGGGAGGCAGTCGAGGGCTCTGCCCGCGAAGCGGAACAGGGAGATCCGCGAATTTGAAAAGAAATATCCGAGCCTGGACCCTTTGTTCCTTTGTTCCTTTGTTCCTTTGTTCCTTTGTTCCTTTGTTCGGCTCACGTGTTGCGCGGGACCGCCAAGCCTGCCACCCAAGCCGTGGGAGGCTGCACGGTTATCCTCCACGGCTTCAATCAAACCTGTTCCACCGCCGAACCATGGGGCGCATTCGGGAGCGCAGCAAGGCGAGAAGGCCGCCACCGAGCAGCAGCACGGATGCAGGCTCAGGCATGGTTTCGCGAGTAGTGACCGAAAACGTGGGAAGTATGTTGTTATCGACGACCAGCCCGGGCGTACTTGGGTGCGACAAGCCATTGATTACCTGGAAACTGCGTCTGTGGTGACGAACGGTAGCGCTTGTCCCGCCCCGGGGTAGGCACGCATAAGCGTTCCGGGGTCCTTGATGTACAGCTCGACGATGTAATAACCAGCGCCCAGTGTGACGTTTACGGCGTGGTCGTACACCTGTAGCCCAAGATCATCGAGAAGAATCCCTGTGTCCTCAAGAAGCGCGGCGCCAAGGACAACCGGAGCGAGAAGTGTCGCGCCGGAACCGGTGTCGGTCGCGGCGGTGTAGATACGCCATGCGAACCCACTTTGGCCGTCGGGGTCTATTTCGAGACCAAGGGTGGTAACGGTAACCGGGTGCAGTAGCTGCAGCAGTGTAGCTCGAGTTTCAGGGCCGGCTGTGGCGAAGGTGCCCGCCGTTAGCCCCGGTTTATGCAGGAGGATCGCCGCGGCGTTCGCGACAGTCGGTGCCAGGAGCACAAGGAAAGCCATGATTCTCTGGCAGAAGGTGTTGTTCGGCCAGCGTATATTTCGGGTGATCATTGATGTGCGCCTTCCGCGTTGGAGTCTGAGTCCTCTTCTGCTTACAGGCGCCGGACAAGGCGCCCGTAACTTATTGACTGAAGTTTTGTACTTTCTCAGTGTCGCAATTATCGACCGTCGGGAATGCGCGTGAAACAGTCGCGGTGACGTAGCGCGTCGGGATTTCTTCATCTTCAGAACGTTAGTATATTATTGACTACAGGATGGTCGCCATATTAGTGCATGCTTATAGATGATCAGCCGCCCGCAGAACGCGCTGACAGCCGCATAATTGCGAGAAAAAACAGTCGCTTAAACGTGAATAGGGGCTCGATTCGAGGTATAATCAAGGTTGCACAAGCCAATGATTTACCAACAAAAAGAGCCCCTACTCGATGCCTATCTTACGCACTCTCGCCAACGATTTCCAAGCCCTGTTTCCGGCCAACGACAAGGGTCGAGGAGCGCTTTCGCTGGCTCATCCTGACATTGCAAGCGATCGTCGTGCCGATCACCGCCTCGCGCACCTCCAACTTGTTGCGGGCCATCGAGACACTGTTCGGTGTGAGTATCGCCGAGTGGCGCTACTACACCTTCATGGCTTCAGTGAAGCTGCCCTGGGAGCGGCTGTGGAATCTGCTCTGGCGGCGTATCCCCAGCCCGTTGAGCGATGGGCGTCTGCTGCTGGCGCTTGATGATTCCATCAACCCGAAGACCGGCAAACACATCTTCGGCTGCCAGCGTACCTTCGATCATGCGGCCAAGACCAACCAGACGCGCTATCCGTGGGCGCAGACCATCCTCACCGTGGGGCTGCTCAAGAAAATCCACGGGCGCTGGGCCTGCTTGCCGCTGGCCTTCGCTTTTTATCTGCGCCGCAAGAGCTTGGAGGGCGCCGATCTGAAACTGCGCCGCCAGTCGCTGGTCTTTCGCAGCAAGTTCGAGCAGGCCGTGCGGCTGATCGCACAGCTTGGCAGTGTCTTCAAGAACGCGCCGATGCTGATCGCCACTGACAGCTGGTTCGGCAACAACGGACTGTTCAAGCCGTTGCGAGAGCAGCTCGGTACGCGCGCCCATCTGCTCTCGCGGTTGCGGGTCAACTCCGCTCTCTACGCACTCCCCGAACCAGCGAAGAAGGGTAGCGGCGGAAGACCCAGGAAATATGGCAATCGTCTCGGTAACGCGACACAGTTGGCCGATGCGATGCGCAAGCATGCCAGCACCTATACGCTGCATGTGTACGGGGACCTGCGCGAGGTCGTGGCCGCCCAGCGTATCGTGATGCTCAAGACCTTGCGCTGCCGTGTGCGTGTCGTCTGGGTCTACCGCAAGAGCCAATGGGTTGCGCTGCTGACCACGGACCTTGATCTCAGCGTCGAGCAGATCATCGAATACTACTCGGCGCGGTGGAAAATCGAAGCGGGGTTCCGCGAGATCAAACAAGAGATCGGCAGCACCGAGACTCAGACGCGCAAACCCGAGTCGGTTACCAATCACCTGCATTTCTGCATGGCAGCCACCACCATCACCTGGATCTACGCCGAGCACTTGCCTCAAGCCCCGGCGCGGCGCTACGCTTCGCAAAAGACCACCGAGTTTGCCTTCGGGGACGCACGAAGGTCCCTCGCCAAACACCTGGCCAACGAGGGTTTTGGTATCAATTGCCAGAATTCGCGCAAACCGGATCGAAATCCTTTGATCTCAACTATCATGCGCCTCGTCGCGTGAGGAAAAACAAGAAACTTCAGTTATTGATTCTCCAATGCGTGGCGCCGTTCTAGAAGAGCCGCGCCATACGCCTATGTGCTCTATTTGTCCAGAGCAAGACATGGAACCGTGAGACCATTCACGCGGCGCGCTTCCCGGTTGCCATGAAAGGAGCCGCGTTGCGTATGATTTCCGGCAAATTTCGAGGGCCTAGAAATCCATACAAGGTCAACGAGGTACAAATATGCAATGATATTGATTGGCATGTCCAGATTTTGACACCGCAGTAGCACATGAATATCATCGAGGCGATCACAGAATTCTGGGGGTGGGTCGGGATCGAGCCAGAAGAGGTCGTTGGAGAAAACGACTTTGGCAATCTCATGATCCGGGATGTCCGAGGCCGATACTGGCGCCTGTGCCCCGAAGATGTTTATTGCAAAATGGTAGCCCGGAATCGAGAGGAGCTTAGTGCACTGGCTCGCAACGAAGAGTTCTTGGCTGACTGGTATATGGCGGACCTAACGGAAGTGGCGAGAGAAGCACTTGGCCCATTGGCGCTTGGTTGCAAGTATCATCTGTCAGTTCCAGGCGTACTAGGCGGCGAGTATGCCTTAACGAATATTCGGACTATTCAGCAAATCGAACAAATCCAGTTCTCCGGGCGTATCGGCAAGCAGATCGAAGGGCTCCCGGACGGAGCCCAGATAGAGTTGAAGGCCATCGACTAAAGGCGCATGGAAACCACTTCGAAGGCGCCGGTGGTCGCCGGGGGCGCGCGGGGTGGGTGGGGTGTCCGGGTCAGGTCTAGACTCGTAGCATTTCGTCATGCGTTGGGCACACCGTGATCCTTTGCAATATGGGGGGCCAAACGGCACTGGCGGGCGACCCAAGCAGCGGGAATAGGACCGGGTTTGCTGCGCGGGGATGCGGGCAGAGGCTTTAGGAGAGCAGACAGAATCGCCTGCAAGCCCGACCGGAGCCGCCCGGGACGAGCGGTCGGGAAGCCCTCCCGGCGGCATCATGCGCCGGCCGGGAAGGAGAGCCTCAGACTGGTCCCGTTTCGCCGGGACGGCGGGTCCCGCTCACTGTGGCGGGCGGGCCGAGGCCAGCGGGGCGGAGTTATCCAAGGACTCGTTTTCGCCCTGCACGACGATTACGGTCGATCTGTCGGCGGCACCCGGCGCCGCCCAGGGGGCGCCCCATCCGTAGGGTCCTCCCCAACCGTATCCCCAGTCGTGGTACGGACGGTCGTAGTCGTCGTCCCAGTTTCTGCCGAAGAACCACTTGAACGGGTTCATGGAGTTGAAGACGTTGTCGGCGCTGGCCATGCGCGGTGCCGTGAGGCCGCCAAGGCCCAATGCCGCCGCCAGTGCCGCAACCAGAATCTCTCGCCTTTTCATGGTGTTGCCTCCGGGTCCGGGGGAAACATTCGCAGCGCCTTATATGCTAATATAATGGCACTCTCTTGGCAAGGGGAGAGGCCGGGCCATTTGCGTCGCGCGGCCTCCGGATCGCCGGGGCACCCCCCTAATGCCACGGCGGTCCGCGCTGAGCCAGGGGCGACTTGGAGGTTGCCGGCGGAGCCGTTCGGTCGCTTCGCTTCCGGGGCGCAATTCTTCGGTCCGCTTTTGAGTCGTTGGCGACCACCGATGTAAGAATGGAACGGATCTATCCCTCGAAGAGGCAGATCGGCGCTATGTCCCATGCTTATGGCAAGGGAATGGTATTGTGGTGTTCGGGAGGTGCAACCAGCGCCGCGGTAGGTCATCAGAGAGAGGGGGCGAACCCGTGCGTGCCTGAGCGGCACGGCAGGGGACCTGGCCAGAGCCTTGCTGACCCCGAGAGCTGGAAATTGGGCGCTGCCGCGAGCACGTACGGCCGAAGCGGGTCTGGGAGATGTTCGGGCCTCCCAGGCCGAAGTAGCGCAGCGGCCGGCCCGCTGGGAGCGGGGAAGATAAATGATGCTCTCCCACCCTGACCGAGTGAGGATCACTGAAGAGGACTGAGCACGAACGCCGCGCGCCTGCGTCGTGTTGGGGCTGGTGGGTGACTGGCGCCCTTACTGCGACGACTGGAGAGCTTAGGCGGAAGGCGGTACCTGTCTGTCCTATCGACGGCATCGTCGTTCCGGCGGATAAAGAACGGTATCATTCGACTCCCTCACGGGGTTTGTTTTTCCAATCGGGAGAAGGCTTGTGCAAGACATAATTTGGGGTCCCATACTGAGTGTGGAGGTCGATGAGATCGATGAAGACCACCGCAAACTGGTGAACATTTTTAATATTCTCAATCATTCCGTAAAGGAAGGTGAATCTCCGGAATATCTGGCAGCGGTGTTGGAAGAGCTAATCAATTGCACGGTTTGGCACTTCAGTCATGAGGAGCGGCTCATGCTGAAGTATGGTTACAAGGACAGTGAAGAGCACAAGGCGGATCACCAGGAATTAATCAAGAGCGCCAAGGAGCTGCAGGCGGAGATCCTTCAGGCGCGCAAGCCGGTAGAGGATGAGCATATCGCGTTTCTGGAGCGCTGGTTGACTGAGCATATCTTCACTGCCGACATGCGGTTGGGATCTTTTCTCTCTCGAGTGATGTAGCCGGCGCTTAGCGGCTTTCGCCCTGACCAAAGGGAGAGTAGAAAAAGATGCGGAACACATATTCTCAACCTTTCACGAGGCCGAGAGGGTTGGGGGGAAGGGCGGCGTGTTTGCCGGGGCGCTATCGGATTCACCCTGACTCTCTCGAGATGAAAAGCAGAGCGCGTCGCGGCAACTCCATCCGGGATAGACGGTCTCCGGGACGGGGTGGTGGGGCACGTACATCCGCTCGGGCTACGGCGGAGGAACGACCGCGGCTTCGTAGGGATGGCGCCGGGTGATCAGGCCGCTGTGCAGGAATACCTCAAGCAGATTGTCGTAGGATGCCCTGGAGATGACGGGGTCCGGTTCCCAACAGCCGAGGTGCTGGTAGGCCTGCACGGTCTGCGCCAGCACCCGGGGGTCGATGGCCGGGAAGAAACCGGCTTCCTGCTCCCGGGCGGCAACCTCCTCGGCGGGGGCGTGGACCGCCAGATCGCGGGCTTGGCGGTAGGCGCGCATGAAGGCGCGGGCCACGTCGGTGGCCAGCCAGGCCCGGGTGGCACACAGGCTGCTGAATGCCACCGGCCCGACGGCATCGCCCACCGCTGCGACCACATAACCGATGCCGTCGTGCTGGAGCTGTTGGGGGACCGGGCCCTGAAGGTGCACATAATCCCCCTGACCGCTTCGGAATGCCCGCTCAATGGCGGTCACGTCGCCGGCGTCGACCGCGATGAGCTCGGCGTACTCCACGCCCTGGCGGTACAAGCCGTAGCTGAGCATGGCGAGGGGCTGGAAGAAGTGGTCCACGAGGACCCGCTTGCCCCGCAGGTTGGCCCACGTGAACCCGGGCTCGGGTCGGCGTCCCGCGATGAAGAAGCCGTCGCGGGCGTTGACCTGGGCGAAATGCACGATGTCCAGTGCGCGGCCGGCCTCCAGGTCGGCGAAGCTGGTGGCCACCGCCGACTGTAGGACGTGGCAGGTCCCGTTGCGCAGGCGGTCCACCGCCGGGCGGCTGGGGGTCTGCGGCTCGTACACCGGTTCCAGGCCCTCCGCCGCCAGGAAGCCCCCGGCGATGGTCATCAGATAGGGACTGTAGAAGGCCGAATGGCGCAGGGCGGAGAGAAAGACTCGCGTCATGGCTCGGGTCGCAGTGGGTAGTTTCAGAATAAGCCTAACCCACAAGCGCCGGTCGGCTAGAGCCCCGAGGTCGGCGCTTTCATTGCTACATTTCCGAGTTGGGGCTCGGCACGAAAAGGTCGATGCCCGCGAGGCCGTGCGCCGGGGTGAGTGAGGGAGAGCGGTTCGCCGGCGGTGCGTGCTGCAGCGTCATCCGAAAGAGTCGGATCTCGATCGTATGCGGGTGGGGTCTCGCGATCAATCATACACTCTGAGCAGGCGCTGTATCTGCGCGAATTCGTGCAGGTAGGGTTGCGCGACATCGCGGCTATTCACGACGACGAGCAGATCGTGAGAAAATACCGAGGTATTGTACCAATTGAAGCTGCCCTCTAGCACGATGGTCTCGTCGATGATGCAGTATTTCGAGTGTATCGGAGAATACGGGACCGGGTGATCGTGCTGCCCGTAAACAAGTCCGACGCGAACGCCCGCGGATTTGAGGCGTTGTACAGCCGGTAGCAACGGGCGATTCAGCTCGTCATGCATGGACCTCTCTATCCCGATCCTTCCCTGTCTCGCCAGATGGCCGTTAAACAGTATTTGGACATCGACACCCCGGTCATTGGCGTGGATCAGGGCATCTACCACGCTGTCATGATGCTCCCCTCTGAGCTCGCCTATCAAGAACAACGAAAGCTTGATAGACCATTTAGCGCGGTGAATTTCGGCCAGGATGGCGTGATGAGGCCGGTAATGTTTGCCGTTGCTCATGAAGTGTCTGCCAAAAGTATAGAGCAGGTTGAACCGGCTGAGCGGATCGATGCCATATTTCTGGTTGACGCCGCCACGCTGGCTCTGGAACACGTTATCCAGCAAGCGGCATACCCCCTTGGAACGGAATGTCATCCCGGATTCCCAATTCGCCCACCAGCGATCGAAAGTGATATTGAATGATCCCAGTATGCAATCCTCATCGTTGAAGATGATGAATTTTGTGTGCATGTCCGGATCGAGCTCGATGAGGTGATGCCGAGGCGTACAAAAAACTCCTATGAGCTCGATCCCGGACCGCTTCAACACGGCGTAGTTATGACTGTTGGTCAGGGTCATCTTCCGCCACTCCACAATACACTGCACCAGGACTTTCTGGTTGCTGGCATGAATCAGATGGGTGATAAAGTCCCGGTCGTCAATGCAGTCCACACTTACCTTGATGGTACACAGCCGATCGGGGTTTTCCCGCTTGCTGCGAATTACCTTGTCGATATGATCGTGGATGAAACGTTTGGGATGATAAGGGTGATATTGCTGCCCCTTGGTAAACTTCGGTGTCAGGTTGAGCGACTCGAAATGGTGATTATACCAATCGACATCGCTCTGCAATTCCTCCGCATCTAGCTCGTGAGTACGAAAATGGTTGCTCGTGGCCCATGCTGCGTTAATCATTCGGTGCTGCGGGTGGTTGTCCTCAAGCTGATGCCCTTCCATAAAGATGTATTCATATTGAGACGAAATGGAGTGTTCATCCAAGTGCACGATGAAGGAGAACTTGACGCAACTTGCCTGACCAAGCTGTGCGGAGAACGGGAGAATGTAAAAGTCCCTTGTTCGTCGCTTATGGTTGTTCCACTGGATATCGAATGCATCCGTATCAACGAAGAAGGTTTCGCATACGTTGTCGTCCCGATAGACTTTGAGAATCACCTTTACATTTGCCTGTACCCCAAATGAAACGTCGAATTCTATTCTTCCCCACCGTAGGGAAAAGGGCTCACTAAAGTCGTTGGTCCTCTGGAAAAATTCTCCGAGGGATCCTTGGCGTGGTCTGGCGTATAGTTCCGAGAACTGCATGGGTTGCCTCGCAAAAACAGCACTTTTCTAGAGCCGTGGCGACGATCTGTCTGGCACCAACGGGAATTTTCTAAAAGTGATTCGTGATAGGCTGCTATTAAGTCGGCTCGAATGTCATCAAATAGCCTTCGTGATCGGAAACTCTGCCGTACTCGTGTTTCGTAAACACAACCCTTCCCGAGGTAGCTCGCAACCCACTCGACTTTTTCATAAAGATATAGTCAATCCGATGGTCATCAATCAGGTACCGCTGGGAATTCTGATTCTCGCCCCGGTAAATCTTCTCGAAAATATCGGGTGACTTGAGCGCTAAATACTGGTCTTCGTATTCGGTCGAATTGACTATCAGCTCATATCCCCTGGATCCCGCCTCGACATTGAAATCGCCGCAGAGCAGGGTCGCTTTGATTGGTCCGCTATGGTTGGCTGATGCCCAAGCCCGCAGATTTTCGAACTGCTCTGGGAATCCATCATCCCACCAGCTTGTATGCACGGAGTAGAAATTTACCGGCCCGATATAGGGTACATCTATTTGTGCCATGACGGCCCTCCTGGCATGAATATTATAGGGGTCTCTGCTATTGGACACATATCTGGAATCATGTCTTGAAAAAGGATATCTGCTCAATATTGCGACGCCTTCGCGGTACAGGTCAAAACCGAGATGCGACCAGTCAGTGTGGAGATGGTAGGGTGAGGCAAGTCGATCGTTGATGATTTTGGCCGTATTGGAGTGCCAATCGCCCCGGCCCTCGTTCCAGTTCTCCGCCACTTCTTGAAGACAGACGACATCTATGGAAAGTTCATCTATCGCTTTGGCGATTTGCGAAAGCTTGCGGTCCTGATCATGTTCCTGATAGCAATGCAAATTCAAAGCCAGAACGTTCAGGGATTTGCGGCTGGAGGAATAATTTCTGCCAGCATTGTTGTCCCAACGGACGTGACCGCGGGATTCGTGGCGAATGGCGTATTGTATGCGAAAGTTCCGCCCGATAATGAGCAACGCTTTCCATATCTGAGCCCGCCCCAGAGAGGTATTGTCGTCACGGACAAGCTCAAGGGTACTGTTTAGATAACAGCGCGTTGTATTGGTATGTTTCCAATCGTCAGTTGTCCAGTGAAGAGTGACTTTGTCTGCGTGAGCAGGGGGGTTTATGACGATGGTAATAGGAACGAGCTTCTGGTCGTCGGCTAAATTGAGGCGATACCCGATGTTGATCAATGAATGATGGACGCCCATCTGAGCGCAAGTGTTGACGCGACTGCGATAAGGCAGGCCGCGATTGTTGTCCCAATACTCTTTACCGCAGACCCGATAGCGCAACGAGAACTGAATATCGCCGGGAAGGTCGACGTGCGGCTCTGAATTAAATCTGGCCGTGACAGTCCAGTATTCGTTATCGTGCTCCGCCATGCTGTGATACGTGGCCGGTAATGTGTGCCATACACCATCTTCTCCGGCCCAAATGAGATCTACGTTTTTTATGAAGGCAAGGTTCTTCACCACTATGAAAAAAGAAAGGTGCTGCTGGAGAAACCCAATCTTTTTCGTTATTTCATTTGCGACATACAGAAGCTGTATCTTTCGCATCCTCAGATCTCCAAGAGCTGGCAGGGTCTTGCGATGAAGTATGTCTGGCGTTTGGCTTCAGGCATCTTGAGAGCTCTCCCCGAGGGCCTCGCGGCTGAACGTTGATGAGAATAGGGGGAAGGTTAGTCGGAGCGGGGCGCGTCGGCTGCAAATCCCCGCGAGGCGGGGCCGCATCGTTGGTTTGGCAGCGCGATCCGGTTGGGGAGGGCATCGCGTTACTCCTCGTGCTCGTGGCGCGCGTAGGGCTTTGCAAACTCGCGGCTGGTCAGGGCGGCGACCATGAGCTCGCGGTTGAGCCGGGCGATGAATCGCACCGGGATGGATTTCGGGCAGGCGGCCGCACATTCGTAATGGTTGGAGCAGGCGCCGAAGCCCTCGTGGTCCATGGTCTCGACCATGCGGATGGCCCGGTGCATGCGCTCGGGTCGGCCTTGGGGCAAGAGGGCCAGGTGGCTGACCTTGGCGGCGACGAACAGCATGGCCGAGGCGTTGGGGCAAGCGGCCACGCAGGCCCCGCATCCGATGCAGGCGGCAGCCTCGAAGGCCTGCTCGGCGTCCTGCTTGGGGATCAGGGCGGTGTGGGCGTCCGGGGCGGCTCCGGCGTTCACGGAGACGTATCCGGCCGACTGCATGATCCGGTCGAAGGCGCTGCGATCGACGACGAGGTCGCGCAGCACCGGAAAGGCCTTGGCCCGCCAGGGCTCGACGGTGATCTCGGCGCCGTCGGGGAAGTGGCGCATATAGAGCTGGCAGGTGGTCGTGGCCGGCAGCGGGCCGTGGGGCTGACCGTCGATGACGATTGAGCAGGCCCCGCAAATGCCCTCCCGGCAGTCGTGGTCGAAGGCCACCGGGGGGCATCCCTGCGCGACCAGAGCGTCGTTGAGCACATCGAGCATCTCCAGGAAAGACAGGTCCGGGCTGATGCCAACGACGCGGTGGGTCTCGAAGGCGCCGTTGGCCCGGGGTCCGGTCTGGCGCCAGATGTGCAGGGTGAAGTCCATCAGGGTGCTCCCCGGTTTCGGCTCGTCGAGAACGGCGGGAATCGGTCGATGGTCATTTGTAGCTGCGCTCCGAGAGGGGCACACGCTCGAAGCGCAGCGGCTCCTGGTGCCGGGCGGGCACCTGATCGTCGCCCCGCCACTGCCAGGCCGCCACGTGGGCGAAGCGCGCGTCGTCGCGGGCCGCCTCGCCGTCCGAGGTCTGGTGCTCGGTGCGGAAATGGGCCCCGCAGGACTCCTCGCGGGTCAGGGCATCGCGGACCAGCAGTTCCGAGAAGTCCATGAAATCGGCTACCCGGCCGGCCTGCTCCAGGGCGACATTCAGCTCGTCGCGACCGGCGCACACGCACACATCGGCCCAGAATTCCTCGCGCAGGGCGGGGATCAGCTCCAGGGCCCGCTCGAGCCCGGCGCGGTCCCGGGACATGCCGCAGTGATTCCACATGATCTGCCCGAGCTGCCGGTGCAGGGCGTCCACGCTCTGGCGGCCGCGGTTGCCGACCAGACGGTCCAGTCGCGCCTCGGCCTCCGCCTGCACGGCGCGAAACGCTTCGGCTTCAGTGCTGCCCTGCCCGGGTCGCACCCCCGCCAGGTAATGGCCGATGGTCTGGGGCAGGATGAAATAGCCGTCGGCCAGGCCTTGCATGAGGGCGCTGGCGCCCAAGCGGTTCGCACCGTGATCGGAGAAGTTGGCCTCGCCGACGGCGAACAGGCCGGGCAGGGTGGTCATCAGGTCGTAGCCCACCCAGAGGCCGCCCATCGTGTAATGGGCGGCCGGGTAGATCCGCATGGGGCCGGTCCAGGGGTCTTCGCCGGTGATCCGCTCGTACATCTCGAACAGGTTGCCGTAGCGCTGCTCGATGGTGGAGCGGCCCAGCCGCTCGATGGACTCGGCGAAGTCCAGATAGACCCCGTGACCGGTGGGGCCCACCCCTCGCCCTTCGTCGCACACCGCCTTGGCGGCCCGGGAGGCAATGTCCCGAGGAGCCAGGTTGCCGAAGGCAGGATAGATGCGCTCCAGATAGTAGTCGCGCTCCTTCTCGGGGATGTCCCGAGGTCCGCGCGTGTCGCGGCCCTGGAGGGGCACCCAGATGCGCCCGTCGTTGCGCAGGGACTCTGACATCAGGGTCAGCTTGGACTGGTGGGCCACCGAGGCCGGAATGCAGGTGGGGTGGATCTGGGTAAAACAGGGGTTGGCGAAGTGGGCGCCGCGCCGCCAGGCCCGGTACGTGGCGGTGACGTTGCACGCCTTGGCGTTGGTGGACAGGTAGAAGACGTTTGAGTAGCCGCCGGTGGCCAGTACCACCGCCTCGGCCCGGTGGCGCTCGATTCGCCCGTCCACCAGGCTGCGCGTGATGATGCCCACCGCGCGCCCGTCCTCGACCACCAGGTCGAGCATCTCGGTGCGGGTGTGCAGGCGCACCTGGCCGCCGTGGATCTGGCGATTCAGCGCCCCGTAGGCCCCCAGCAGGAGCTGCTGGCCCGTCTGGCCCCGGGCATAGAAGGTGCGCGAGACCTGGGCGCCCCCGAACGAGCGGTTGTCCAGGTAGCCTCCGTAATCCCGGGCGAACGGGATGCCCTGGGCCACGCAGTGGTCGATGATGCGGTTGCTGATGTGGGCGAGGCGGTAGACGTTGGCCTCCCGGGAGCGGAAATCCCCGCCCTTGATGGTGTCCTTGAACAGCCGGTCCACGCCGTCGCCGTCGTTGCGGTAGTTCTTCGCGGCGTTGATTCCGCCCTGGGCGGCCACCGAATGGGCCCGGCGCGGGCTGTCGTGGAAGGTGAAGGTCTCCACCCGGTAGCCCATCTCCCCCAGCGTGGCCGCCGCCGAGGCCCCGGCCAGGCCGGTGCCCACCACGATGATCCGGTAGCGGCGCTTGTTGGCCGGGCTGATCAGGCGGACCTCGGCCTTATGCCGGTGCCACTGCTCTTCGAGGGACCCCGAAGGGATGTGGGGATCGAGCGGATCGGCCATCTCAGTGCCCTCCCGGGAGGCCTAGTACCCCAAGCTGCACCAGCAGCGGCACCGTGGCGAAACCCAGCGCCACGACCCAGGCGAGCAGCGGCGCCAGCACCTGGATCAGAGGCTCGTAGCTCTCGTGGTTGAAGCCCAGGGTCTGCAGCAGGCTGGGGATGGCATGGGTCAGGTGCAGGCCCAACAGGGCCATGGCCCCCAGGTAGAGCGCGGCGATCAGCGGGTTGCGGAAGCTGGTCACTACCCGGGCATAGACGTCCACCTGGCCCTGGGTGTCGACCAGGGGCGTAAAGTCCGGCCCGCTCAGCCCCAGGGTGAGATGCAGCAGGTGGTAGATCAGGAATCCCAGCACTAGGGTGCCGCTGATCAGCATGCCACGGCTGAGCAGGGTCGAGCGGGTGCGACGCTTGACCCGGTAGCCCTGGGGGCGCGCGGCGCGGTTCTCATAGGCGAGACGCCCTGCGGTGAGGATGTGCAGGCCGAACAGCCCCGCCAGTCCGATGCGAAACACCCACAGCAGCGGGTGCCCCTGGAGCCAGGCAGCGTAGTCGTTGAGCGCCTTCGGGCCCTGGAGGATCCTGAGATTGCCGATCATGTGGACCAGCAGGAACCCGAGCAGCAGCGCTCCGGTGAGGGCGACCACCAGCTTGCTGCCGATGGAGGTTCTAAACAGATGTAGCAATCGGGCCATCCGCCGCTCTCCACGGCCGGTCCGGCGTCGGGCCGCGGTGTGCGGCCTTCGGTCGGCGCAGATTGGTGAGAGATATCGCTTCCGCAAGCCGTTCGGCGGCTCGCCATCAAGGGATTTTTCCAGCGCAGATTGTCGAGCCGGGAGAAATCGGTGTGGTTGGAGAATACGGTAAAACCCTGCTCGATGGCGAGGGGGGCGGCGACGCGGGCACCGGGGGTGGAGTGGAGCCGTCCCTTAGCCCGGATTGAGTGAAACGCAATCCGGGATAGACGTGGCTCCGGGCTGGGATTCCCGGATTTCGCTGCGCTACATCCAGGCTACGCGGTGGCTGCTACCGGTGTCTGGCCGTGACGGCTCAGGGCATCACTCACGATTCCGAGAGTGGGTGGTCGGGCTTTTCGACTGGGATGCCCCTCTGATCGTGGGGCATCCCCGCCCGCTATTTGCTCTTTGCGGTCTTCGACGGCTTGAAGGTATTCGCCACCAGCGGCTTTACGTCGAATTGCGGGACATGGCACTGGGTGCACAGGTAACGGCGGGGGGCGAGCGTCTTGAGCTTCTCCCCGTCCCGGGTGACGTAATGACTCTCGCTGATGGCCGTGGTTTCCTCCTTCTTCGCCTTCTCCTTGCTGTGGCAGTCCAGGCAGTCGTTCTTCTTCAGGTTGATGACGTATTTGTCCACCTTGTGTGGGATCAGCGGCGGCTGCTGCTCGAAGCTGCGAGGGACGTTGTCCTTGTTGTTGACCAGGTGCATGCGCTGGGTCCCGAGGGAAGGAGCGCTGATATCGGCGTCGCCGCGCAGCGACCGGGGGTGGTCGGCAGGGGTCGGCATCGGTGCGAGGGCAAGCCCCAGGGTGAGCGCGAGCCCGAGTTGGAAGTGCTTTTTCATGGCATGACCTCACTCTTTTCGATGACGCCGACCGCGGTCGGGTCGTTGTGATAACGGCTGGAGAAGCGGAATACGTCCTGGGCGCAGACGTTGATGCATCGGCCGCAGTTGGTGCAGTTGCCGGACAGAATCACCGGACCCAAGCGCCGGGGCGCGCCTTTTAGGGCAGGGCGGATGACCTGCGGCTCGGGACAGACGGCGAAGCAGTCCATGCAGTCGTCGCAGCGTGCGCGGCCCACGGCGCTGACACGCACCGGACTGATCTGGCCGACCAGCCCGTAGAAGGCACCCACGGGGCAGAGATGTCCGCACCAGGCGCGGCGGCTGACGAGCAGGTCGAGAAGGAAGACCGTGGCTACGGCACCCCAGCCCAGACCCATGCCGAAGACCAAGCCGCGGAATACCAGGGTGACGGGATTGACCAGCTCCCAGAGGATGCCGCCGCTCAGAGCGGCGCCGACCAGGATGGCCCCGAGCAGCCAGTAGCGCAGCGCACGGGACAGATGCGCCCCGCCCTGGATGTTCAGACGCGTCCTCAGCCAGGCGGCGGCGTCGGTGAGGGGGTTCACCGGGCAGACCCAGGCGCAATAGGCGCGCCCGCCGACCAGCAGGTAGAAGGCCAGCACGATGGCGGCCCCGGTGAAGGCGGCCGCCTGGGGCAGATGCGCCGTGAGCAGCTGCTGGAGCAGCACCAGGGGATCGGTGAGGGGAAGCACCCCGAGGGTCAGGCTGGAGGCGAGGCTGCCTTTGACGACCCAGATGCCCAGCCAGGGACCGGCCATGAAAAGGCCGAGCACACCCAACTGGCTCAGGCGGCGCAGCAGCAGCCACTGATGGGCCCGCAGCCAGCCCTTCTTCGCCACCGCATCACCACCGGGGCGGCTCGGGAGGCCCACCATCTCAGAGTCCCCCCTTGTGGTTCAGGGTGTCCAGCGGATTGGCCGGGAAGGGGCTGTCTTTCCCGCCCCCCTCGATCAGGCCCTGGCCGGAGTAGTCGTAGCGCATGCCTTCGGGTAGGCTGAAGCGGTGCTCGGCGTCGGGCGTGACCAGGCTGTGGCCCGCGGCCTGCTTCTCCTTCCAGCCCAGCCGGTAATGGCGGCCCAGCATGCCTTTGGCCAGCGCGACGGGCAGCACCTTGATCGCCGACTCGTCGAGGATGCACGCCTTCTCGCACTTGCCGCAGCCGGTGCAGTCCGAGGAGTAGACGGCCGGGATGATCAGGGCGTGCATGCCGGTGCGCTCGTTGTGCCGGTACTCGAGGCGGATGGCCTTGCCGCGCACCGGGCAGCTGTTGAAGCAGACCTCGCAGCGCAGGCCCTGGAAGGCGATACACGATTCCCGATCCACGATCACTGCGAGGCCCATGCGGGCCTTGTTGATGTCGGTGAGGGCGTGGTCGAGGGCATCCGTCGGACAGGCCTTGACGCACGGGATCGTCTCGCACATCTCGCAGGGCGCCGCGCGGGCCTCGAAATAGGGCGTGCCGAGGGGCACTTCCTCCCCGAGCCGGGCGAGCTTCAGCGTATCGTACGGGCAGCCGCGAACGCACAGACCGCAGCGCACGCAGGCGCCGCAGAACTGCTCTGCGGGCAGGGCGCCCGGCGGGCGGATTGCCTGGGCCGGCAAGGCGCGGGACCGGCGGTTGTAGAGCCCCAGGCCCAACGTCACCAAGCCCATGGCGCAGGCGCTGCGCAGGCTGTCCTGCAGGAACCGGCGCCGCCCGTTGCTGCTTTCGCTGGTGTCGCGCTCGGTCATGGTTGCTATCCCGAGGCCGCCCGGGCTGGCTGGAAGAAGTCTCTCAGCACAGCGCCGGTACGACCGCCCTCAGGCCTTCATTACCTTCACCGCGCACTTCTTGAAGTCCGTCTCTTTGGACAGCGGGTCGGTGGCGTCGAGGACCAGCTTGTTGACCAGGCGTCCGGCGTCGAAGAACGGCACGAAGACGCGTCCTTCGGGCATCTGGTTGCGTCCTCGGGTCTCGACCCGGGCGCTGATCTCGCCGCGGCGGCTCGCGATCTTCGCCATGTCGCCGTTGCGCAGCTTGCGCTTCTTGGCGTCCTCGGGATTCATGAACACGACCGCCTCGGGCACGGCGCGGTGCAGCTCGGGCACGCGCTGGGTCATGGAGCCGGTGTGCCAGTGCTCCAGCACCCGTCCGGTGGCCAGCCAGAGATCGTATTCGGCATCGGGTGATTCCGCCGGCGCCTCGTAGGGGGCGAAGATGATGTTGGCCTTTCCGTCCGGGTTGCCGTAGAACTTGATCTCTTCTTCGGGGGCGACATGAGGGTCGAACCCCGCGCGGTAACGCCACAGGGTTTCCTTGCCGGCAATCACCGGCCAGCGCAGGCCGCGCGCCTTGTGATACGCATCGAACTCGCCGAGCTCGTGGCCCTTCTTAGGGCCCTCCACACCAAAGCGGCGGTATTCCTCGAACAGACCCTTCTGCAGGTAGAACCCGAGGTGGTCCATCTCGTCGTTGTGATAGACATTGCCGCGATCGTCGGTCACCTTCTGCCTGGGGTACTTGTTCACCGCACCGTTGGCGTACAGGACATCGAACAGGGTCTTGCCGCGCACCTCCGGTTTCTTGGCGATCAGATCCTCCGGCCACACCTCTTCGACCTTGAAGCGCTTGGAGAGCTCGATGAACTGCCAAAGGTCCGACCGGGATTCGCCGGGCGCCTTGACCTGCTGGCGCCAGAACTGCGTGCGCCGCTCGGCATTGCCATAGGCACCTTCCTTCTCGGTCCACATGGCGGTGGGCAGGATCAGGTCGGCGGCCATGGCCGAGACGGTCGGATAGGGATCGGACACCACGATGAAGTTCGCGGGGTTGCGCCAGCCGGGGTAGACCTCCTCGTTGATGTTGGGGCCCGCCTGCATGTTGTTGTTGGTGGTGACCCAATAGCAGTTGAGCTTGCCGTCCTTGAGCATGCGGCTCTGCAGCACCGCGTGATAGCCGATCTTGCCGGGCACGGTGCCCTCGGGGAGCTGCCAGACCTTCTCGGCGAAGGCGCGGTGCTCGGGCTTTGCCACCACCAGGTCGGCGGGTAGGCGGTGGGAGAAGGTTCCGACCTCACGCGCGGTGCCGCAGGCCGACGGCTGGCCGGTGAGCGAGAACGGGCTATTGCCCGGTTCGGAGATCTTGCCGGTCAGCAGGTGCACGTTGTAGAGCAGGCCGTTGACCCAGACCCCGCGAACGTGCTGGTTGAAGCCCATGGTCCAGTAGGAGGTTACCTTACGCTTGGGGTCGGCGTAGACCTTGGCGAGGCGCTCCAGCTGTTCCTTGGGCACCCCGGACATCTCGGAGACGTGCTCCAGGGTGTAGGGCTCGACCGACTTCTTGTATTCCTCGAAATCGATCTTGGTGAGCTTGCCCTTGCCGGGATTCTTCGCCGCTTTCTCCAGCGGGTGATCCGGGCGCAGACCGTAGCCGATGTCGGTCGGGGTCTTGTTGAAGTTGACGTGTCGGTTGACGAAGTCCCAGTTCACCGCGTCGTGCTGGATGATGTAGTTGGCGATGTAGTTCAGGATGGCCAGATCGGTCTGGGGCGTGAAGACCATGCCGTTGTCGGCGAGCTCGAAGCAGCGGTTCTGGAAGGTGGAGAGGACGTGAACTTCGCAGCCCGGCTTGGTCAGGCGGGTGTCGGTGAGCCGGGACCAGAGCACCGGGTGCATCTCGGCCATATTCGAGCCCCAGAGCACGAAGGTGTCGGCCTGCTCCAGGTCGTCGTAGCAGCCCATGGGCTCGTCGGCGCCGAAAGCGCGGATGAATGCGCCCACGGCGGAGGCCATGCAGTGGCGCGCGTTCGGGTCGATATTGTTGGAGCGGAATCCGGCCTTGTAGAGCTTGGAGGCCGCATAGCCTTCGAATATCGTCCATTGGCCCGAGCCGAACATGCCGACCCTGGACGTAATCTCTTCGGGAGGCTTGCCCTTGTTGGCCTCCAGGTCCTGCTTGATGGCCGCCTTCCACTTCTCGGCCATGATGTCGAGGGCCTCGTCCCAGGAAACGGGCTCGAAGTCGCCTTCCTTGTCGAACTTGCCGTTCTTCTTGCGCAGCAGCGGCTGGGTGATGCGGTCTTTCCCGTACATGATCTTGGACAGGAAATATCCCTTGATGCAGTTGAGCCCACGGTTCACCGGGGCGTCCGGGTCGCCCTGGGTCGCCACCACGCGGTCATCCTTCACGCCGACCAGCACGGAGCAACCGGTGCCGCAGAAACGGCACGGCGCCTTGTCCCAGCGTATGCCGTCGCTGCGGGCGGCCAGTGCGTCCTTGACCCCCGGGAGGGTGATGCCGACCGCGGCTGCGGTCGCAGCAGCGGCTTGGGTCTTGATGAAGTCGCGCCTGGTCAGTTTCATGGTTGGGACTCCTCTTCGGGCTCGCCGGTGTCGGTATGCTGGTAGACCAGAGAGGCGCCCAGGACGCCCTCCAGGTCTCGGATATCGGAGATGGTGTCGATGCAATGGCGCTGCGGCGTGTCTTCGACCGTGATGACCAACCGGCCGTCGGGGGTGTCGGCGTGCACCTCCACGCCCGCCAGGCGCGCGAGCCGGGTGCGTACCGCCCCGGTCTGCTCCCGTCGGGCGTGCACGAGCACACCGCATAGATGAATTTCGCTCATACGCTGTCCTCTGCCCGGTCCCCGGGCTTGAGCAGGATTGCCCCGACCGGGCACACAGAGACACAGGCGCCGCACCCGGTGCAGGCGCCGGCCTGGATCCAGGGCGTCGCGCGCCCCCCGGGAGCCAGGCGAAAATGGATCGCGCGGGGCTCACAGGCCTCGCCGCAGGAACGGCAGACGATGCCCCGGAACGACAGGCAGCCCTCCCGGACTGCGGCCCGCAGACTCCAGGCCGCGCCACTCGACAGGTCGTGGGCGTCGAGCGCGCCCAGGGTGCATGCCTGGGCGCAGGCGCCGCAGAAAGTGCAGCCGCGTGCCGAAAAATCGATCTCCGGATAGCCGCCCGATCCGTGCCGCAGGACGCGCTCGGGGCAGGCCTCGACGCAGTCCGCGCAGCGGGTACAAAGGTCGATGAATGCCGCCTCCGCCAGTGCCCAAGGAGGACGAGCAGGCGCGCGGGCGCTGCTCAGATCGCCTCTGAGCAGCTGACGTCTATTGATCCGGATCCGCTCGGGCTGCATCCTGGGGGTGCTCTGGTGAAAGCCGGTCCCTCTCCTACGTCCGGGGACTCTAGAGGGGACATAAACACATCGGATGCAGGGTGGCGCCTTGATCAGCATCAAGGACATTCCGGGGATCGGTGGCAGATTGATCCCGGTCAGCCCGACCTATGCCTGCGCCCGGTGGCCGGAAGACGCGCGGGTGTCTCTGCCGGAGCCGCCTGGAGAGGCGATATTTCTACGAACGCCGGAATATGAGCGAGATGGCCCGACGACTGGTCGACGGCTTCGGTCGCGCGATCTCCTACCTGCGGGTGTCGGTGACCGACCGCTGCGACCTGCGCTGTTTCTACTGCCTCGCGCCGAGCTACCGCGGATTTGAGAGTCGCGATCACTGGCTCCAGCCTGACGAGCTGGAGCGAGTGGTACGCATCTTTGCCGGGCTGGGCGTGCGCCACGTGCGTCTTACCGGCGGCGAGCCGCTGGTACGTCGCGAGTTGCCCGATATCGCTCGCCGGCTGGGCGCTGTCCGCGGTATCGAGGACCTCTCGCTGAGCACCAACGGCACCCGCCTGGAACACTTGGCCGGGATGCTGCGTGCGGCCGGCGTGCGCCGCATCAATCTGAGTCTGGATTCTCTGAAAGAAGACACCTTTCGCCGTATCACCGGCGGGGAGCTGGCGCCCGTATTGCGCGGCCTGGAGGCGGCCGACGTTGCCGGCCTCGATCCCGTGAAGATCAACTGCGTGGTCATGCGCGGGATCAACGACGGCGAGGTCGAGTCGCTGACCGAGTTTTGTCTGCGGCGCGGCTATACGCTGAGGTTCATCGAGACCATGCCGGTCGGCGCGGGTGGGCGCGAGGCCAGTGCGCACTTCGTCGACCTCCAGGATGTGCGCGAGCGACTCGACCGCGGGTTCGGGCTGAGCCCGGCGGCGCTCCGCGGCAGCGGGCCGGCCAGCTACTGGCAGGTGGCGGGCACCGAGCTGGTGGTCGGGTTCATCACCCCGCAGTCGCGGCATTTCTGCGCAACCTGCAACCGGGTACGCCTGGCAGCGGAGGGTACGTTGCACCTGTGCCTGGGTCAGGAGGACAAGGTGGCGCTGCGCCCCTTGCTGCGTGCGGGGCTGAGCGATGCGGATCTCGCCCAGGTGATCGGCCAGGCCGTGCTGCACAAGCCCGAGCGTCATGAATTTGTCGACCGCCCCGGGCAGATCCTGAGACCCATGTCTGCCTTGGGGGGCTGAGCAAGGCCCTCCGGGGTCGATCGCGGCGTTCGAGAAGGCCCCCTCAACTGCTCTCCAGGATTCCCCTGAGTGCCTCGACGTCGTGCAGCACGACGCGGCGGCGCTCCACCGCCACCAGGCCCGCCCGGGCGAGTGCGTGAATCTCGCGCGAGAAGGTTTCCGGGGTCATGTCGAGCCGGGCGGCGATCAACGCCTTGCAGGCCGGTAGGTGGATCTCCGGGGGATGAGCGGGGCTCGGCTCCAGATCCAGCTGATCGAGCAGCAGACGGACCACTCGGTCCCTCGCCCGGAGAAAGGTCGAGGCGTGCAGTTCCTCGATCAGGCGCAGGGACTGCTCGCTCAGACGTTGGAGCAGCGCCTCCGAGAAGTCCTGGCAGCGCTGGACCGCGACCCTGATGGTGTCCCGACCGATCAGGAGCAGCCGGCTGTCCTGGACCGCTTCGGCGCAGACCTTGCCCGAGCGCCCCAGCCAGCTGGCCGACTCGCCGAAGCTGCACCCGCGGGTCAGCAAGGCGAGCACCCGTTCGCTGCCGTCTGCGGCGAGCAGGCTGAGCTTTACCGTGCCGTCCATGATCGAGAAGCAGCCGGTTTGGGGCATATGTCCGGTGCAGATCATCTCGCCACGGTCCACGCTCAGCAGGCGGCTCCCTGCGCGCACCAGCTCGACCAGCTCCGTATCGGGCTCCGCAGGGTCCATCAGCGCCTGCAGATAAGCCAGCGCGGCCGCTCGTTTTTCGCAGATTCTCGCGTCCATGGCTCCTGTCACTCAGGGGCGTGCGACCATGAGCTCTAAGTTTCTAATTTAATTCTTTAATTGCCTCAGAACGCCCGGAGACGGCTTGATATTGATCAAGGCGCCTGGGGGTAGCGGCGCCGTTCTTGACGCGCGTCAAGGATTTGCCTCGCCCAGAACGGGCATTTTCGGGGTCAGCCTGCGCGACGCATGTCCAAATCGCCGGCGGAGCGAGCAACTGAGGGGGGAGAGAACATGAACGGTGAAAGACGAGCCGGATGGATGTGGGTTGTGGGTGCCGCATGCTTGCTGTTCGCCTGCGTGACGAGCCAGGCGCAGGCCGCACGGGCCTCGGGGCAGTTCGGCAAGGACTGGGGCGATCCCGCGGGCAAGAAATGTGTCGAGTGCCACCGGACCGAGAACCCCGGGCTGGCCAAAGAGTGGAACGACGGCGCGCACGGTCAGGCGGGTGTGAACTGTCTCGATTGCCACAAGGCCCAGCCGGGCGACAAGGACGGCTTCATGCACAAGGGGCAGCGCATCTCGATCATCGTGTCCCCGAAGGACTGCTCGCGCTGCCATCCGACCGAATTCAGGGAGATGGAACGCTCCCACCATGCCAAGGCGGGACGGATCCTCGCTTCGCTCGACAACCTGTTGGGTGAGGTCGTCGGCGGCCCCGCCGCGGTGAACGCCGGGTGCCGCCAGTGCCACGGGGCCCTGATCGAGGTCGGCAAGGACGGCAAGCCGATTCCGACCACCTGGCCCAACACCGGGATCGGGCGCGTCAATCCGGATGGCTCCCTAGGGTCCTGCACGGCCTGCCATGCTCGGCACCGCTTTTCTCGGGCCCAGGCAAGAACGCCGGATACCTGCGGCAAATGTCACGTCGGTCCGGACCATCCGCAGATCGAGGTCTACAACGAGTCCAAGCACGGGATCATCTATCGCGCCAAGGTCGACGAGATGAATCTCAATTCCGAGAAGTGGGTGGCGGGTATCGATTACTCGGCGGCGCCGACGTGCGTGACCTGCCATATGGGAGCAGGGGGCTCCGAGGGCGAGACCCACGACGTCGGCGAGCGCATCTCCTGGACCTTGCGGCCGCCCATCTCGGAGAAGATCAATCTCGTGCGCCTCGCCAACGGCGACGAATTCGAACGTCAAGGAGGGCGACGCCCTTCCCAAGGTCGGCGACAAGGCCAAGGACTCCAAGGTCGTGGAGGTCCTGACCTGGAAGCAGCGACGCGAGAAGATGCAGGACGTCTGCAGTGCCTGCCACAGCGAAGGCGTCATTAAGGGCCATTACAAGCAGTTCGATGACCTGGTCGAGCTGTATAACGACAAATTCGCGAAGCCGATCGCGGCCGTCATGGGAGAGCTGAAGAAGGCGGGCTACATCACACCGACGCCGTTCGACGAGCCGATCGAGTGGACCTGGTGGGAGATCTGGCACCACGAAGGACGCCGTGCCCGCCACGGCGCCTCGATGAGCGGGCCGGATTACACCTGGTGGCACGGCATCTACGAGGTTGCCAAGCACACCTATTTCCAATGGATCCCCGAGCTCAGGGACGTGGTACGAAAGAAGGACGGCAACGAGAAGTTCGCCGACGCGATGCTGGACAAGTACTTCAAACCGATCGAGGGCCATTCCTGGTATTTCGAGGGAATGACCAAGGAGCAGATCGAGAAGGTGCGCAAGGGCTACGAAGCGCGCTACGGAAAAGGCGCTATGAAGTAGTACCTCATGAAGCCGCACGGCCGCGCCCAGTCCCCAAGGGAGTGCGTCCGACAAGCGCGCCTGCGGCGCCGCACCCCTTCCCCGAACGGGAGAGATACGGTGCGCCGCGGCCTCCCCGGCGCACTCCGGACAGCAACGCGGCTCGTGTGGCAGCATGAGAAGGGTTCTATTTCCGCTGGTCGAGGTGTCCGTCCCCCGGGGCGGGCGCCTCGTCTTTTTTTCGCAGACCCAGTCATGCAACGCTATTCGTTCCGCTTCGTCATCCTGCTTGCGACTCTGCTGATCGGCATCGGGCCGGGCCGGGCCGGGGCGGACCCGGGCCTCGACAAGGCCCGACGCCTGGCCGAGGAGGGCGACATCACCGGGGCCTTGTCTGCGTACCGGGTGGTTGTGCAGGCCAGGCCCGACTGGGCCGAGGGATATGCTCGTCTGGGCGGCATGCAGCTCGTCAATCAACAGTATCGCGACGCCGTTCGCAGCTTCCAGAAGGCGATCAGCCTGGGTGATCAGGGTACCCAGCCATTCATCGGGATGGGCATGGCCTATCTGCACATGGGCGAATACGGCCTGGCCCGCGCCGCCTTCGGCGAGGCCAAGGCGCGGGGTGCCGGACACCCCGAGGACATCGACAGGCTCTTGGAGTGGCTCGACTCAGGCGAGGCGCAGGTCCCCCAGGCGCACCCCTGATCCCCGATGCCGGAACGGCGGCGGTAGCGGCAATCGAAGAAGATGGGCGCGGCACGACCGGCCGCGGAACGGATCTGCCTCGATGTGCCCGGGGGCGCGCCTGGCTGCGGTGCGTCAGCCGTGTTTCGGGATCTCGATACGGCCGCCGATCGTTACGCCGTCCTGGACGAAATCCAGCCGCATGTCGACCCGGATGCCGCGCAGCCGCTCGATCTGCTTGCGCAGCGCGGCCAAGCTCTGGGCGTTGGGCTGCACGGCGGCGCCCGTCGCCGTCGCCCCTCCCGCTCCCTGGCTCTTCTCGTCCGTGGGCGCCGGGCCGGCGCCGGCCAGAACCGTATCGGGCGTCGCGGCGAGCAGGTCCGCGAACAGGCCATAGTCGAGGTGCAGCTCGTAGAGCCCGTTGCTGGCCAACGGCTGCCGGGCGAGGGAGCGCGCCGCCACTGCGGCCCGGTCGCCGCTGAACAGTACCAGGTGGGAGCCGTAGTGCCCGAGCTTCAGTCCGCGGGGGATCCCGGGCTTGATCGGGAGCGGCAGGTCGATGGTCTGCCCGTCCGCCGGCAGGGGCAGCGCAGCGAGGCTGGGATTGAACAGGGTCAGCAGGCCCCAGAGCTGCTCCGGGTGCTCGCTGGATATGGAGACCAACGCGTCGACCCGGTCGATCTCGGGCCCGGTAGCGCTGCTCGGCCCAAGCTCGATCTCCTGGATGGACAGGCCGATCCCGCGCAGCCCCCTGATCATGCCCGTCATCGCCCCGAGCGCGACGGGGCTCGACGCGCGCATCCCCTGCTGTGCGGCGAGCAATGGCTCACAGGTGAATTTGGCGGTGGAAGCGCGCGTCCATAGCTGGGTCAGGGTAGGGCCCAGCTCGTCGACGTTGAGCCCCAGCTTCAGCTCGATCTTGCCCGCCCCGCCGCCGTCGTAGGTGGGCACGAAGCCACGCAGCGCCATCAGGGTTTTCATCAAAGGGGCGTCGGTGCTCTCGATCTTCATCAAGGTGCCCACCACCCTCGGTGAGGACTGGAGATCGAGCCGGGTGTAGCCGAATACCGTGCGTGGCCAGAGCGCGGCCATGGCCTCCAGATCCCGCCGACAGCCCGGTGTACGATAGGCGGCGAGGTCCCGCTTTGTGGTGTCGTCACTCAGCTGGTCCAGCAGCTGCGCCAGGGGATCGTCGGGGCTTGTGAGGGCGCGAAGCAGCCCCGCATGGTCGATGAAGCCGATCCATGCTGGAAGCAGACCGTCCGCCCGGCTGATCCGCTCCAGCTTGCCGGATGCGGCGAGACTCTCGTGCGGCCGGGTCTGTCCCAGGGCCCGCGAAAAGGTCTGGGGCGGTACCAGGTCGCCCAGGTCGAGCGTGAGGATGCCATACCCCCGGTGGCGGGCCACCACGAGCCAAGAGCGCTTGGCTGCCCCGGCCGGGGTGAGTGCGTAGCGCTGGTAGCTAAGGCCGTCGAAAACGCCGGGCTCGGCCTTGGCGCCGAACCGCGCCGCGGCCCGGGCAATGAAGGCGTCGAACGCGGCCTCGTCGCCGAGGCGTATCCGCAGCACCGGCAGGGCATCCTGCAGGTAGAACGCGGAGTCGAGCGGATCGGCGAGCCCGATCGGGCTTAACCCTCCGGTCTCGGACATGCGGGCAAGGTATTCGGCGTACAGGCCTAAGATCATCCGCAGCGCCTGGGGCGGCTCGCCTCCCGCACCGGCGATCCTCGCCAGGCTCTTCCGGAGCTCGGTCTGCAACGCCACCATGTCGACGCTCTCGTGGGTGTACGCCTCGAGAAAACGGGCGTATTCGGCGAACTGCACGGGCTTGAGCGAGCCGAAGAAGATCGCGGTATCCGCGGGGACATAGTCCGCGGCACTCGGCTTGGCGGCAACGGCTGGCTCCGCGGGGCGGGAGGCGGTGGGGGCCTCGGTTCCCGGGTGCTGGTACAGGTACCAGGCGCCGCCTGCGGCGGCGAGGAACAGCGCAACGAAGAGCAATCCTTTCTTCATCTGGGGCTCCGACAGTGGGGGCGCGCGGGGGGCGAGGCTTCGCTCCGGCCCGGGGGCCGGACGAAGGCGCCGTGCAGGGCGCATCGAGGCCTGGCCCCTGGCGAGAGTAGCGATCGCTTCCAACGAGCGTCAAGGCGAGGTCGGTCGCAGCCAGCAAGGCTTGAGCCTAGAAACGGCAGTTGACCGCTTCGAGCACCGATCAACTGATTGATTCGACCCTGGTGTCGGACAAACCTGATGGTCCCCCGGGCGGGTGATGGCCGCTACGACCACCACGGCACGCACGGCGCGGCGCCTGGCTGCGTTATAACTCGTTGGAATAGATCTACTATTCCGCCTCGTTACGCCTTGCCAGACACCACGCGCCACGCACCCTGGCGGCCGTTCAACGGCCGCTTCTAGGTTGAGAGCTGGATCGCACCTTGGCGGAACGTGCCTCCGGACGAGCCCCCGAGAGTCAGCGTCGGAAAATGGGTCCAGGAGCCCGCGATGGGACAGGGCAGCGCGATCCCGCAGGTCGGGTTGTGTCTGCGATGCCCGCGAGGGACGCTCCAGCATCGTCGCCCGCCGCCGAGAGGTGCCGTGCGCTTGCGAGGCGCCTCAGCGCACCTCGAAGTGCTCGAAGCGGTTGGCGAGTCTGAGGACCAGCTCGGAGGACAGCTCGGCGGGATGGGCGCAGTCGTGGCCGCGCTGCCGACCCCGGGGGGACGGCAGCGTTGCAGGGCGAAGTGTCGGACGCCCCGCTCGGAAAGTCGCTCGGCGATCTCTTCGATACGATCCGCTGGGATGTCCGGGGCCCAGGTCGTCCGCGCCTCGAACGCGGTGCCGCTTGCGAGCAGCAGGTCCAGGCAGCGCCAGGCGATGTTTTCGGTGGTGGGGACGCCCGCGATCGCCGGATAGTCCTCAGGCAGGGCCTTGATGTCGAGACCTACCCAGTCCAGGTACGCCAAGGCGTCCGCGAGCCGCTCGGGGTAGCAGCCTGCGGTGTGCACACCCGTCTTGAAGCCGAGGTCGCGAAGCGCCGCAAGGGCCTGAGGCAGGTCCTTGTGCAGCGTCGGCTCCCCGCCGCTGAGCACGACGGCATCGAGCAGGCCTCGACGTCGCTCCAGGAATCCCAGTACCTCGGTCCAGCCGATCCCCGAGGCGCTCTGGCTCGGCTGCAGGTGCGGGTTGTGGCAGTAGGCGCAACGCCAGGGGCAGCCTTGGCAGAAGACCACCGCGGCAAGCTCGCCGGGGTAGTCGATGGTGGTCAACGGGGTCATTCCGCCGATGCGCATGGGGAGCTCCTGGCCCGGGTTGGCAGTCGATCGCGAGGCTGGCGAGGTTGGTCTGTGGGAGCCAAGGCCGCTTGGCGCCTCGTTGGCCGATCGCTCAGAGGGCCGATCGCTTTCACCTGCCTTCGGGCTGGCTGATCCGCCGCTCTTCGAAATAGCGGCGCTCGGCATGCTCGGATTGCTTGCCCGGATTCCATGCCGAGACCGGACGGTGATAGCCCATCACGCGGGTCCAGACCTCGCATCGGGTGCGCTCTTCGTTTTTCAACGGAAATTCGCTGTACATCGTTCTCCTCCTCGGTGTGTGCCGGGCGCCTCTCAGTGCGGGCCGCCGGCCTGACTGCGCCGCTTCTCGAGCAGCTCCCGGTCGCACGTCGGACAGAACTCGTGCTCTCCGGAAATGTAGCCGTGGGTCGGACAGATCGAGAAGGTCGGCGAGATGGTGACATAGGGCAGGCGAAATCTCTCCAGGGCACGCCTCACCAGGCGCTTGCAGGCCTGCGGGCTGGAGATGCGCTCGCTCATGTACAAGTGCAGTACCGTGCCGCCGCTGTACTTGCGCTGCAGCTCGTCCTGCATCTCCAAGGCGAGAAAGGGGTCGTCGGTGTAGCCCACGGGCAGCTGGGAGCTGTTGGTGTAGTAGGGGCGCTCGGGGCTTCCGGCCTGCAGGATGCCGGGGAAGCGTTTGCGGTCCTCGCGGGCGAAGCGGTAGGTGGTGCCTTCGGCCGGCGTGGCCTCCAGGTTGTACATGTGTCCAGTCTCCTTCTGCAGCTCGAGCATGCGCCGGCGCAGGTGATCGAGCAGGCGGCAGGCGAGGTCGTGGCCGCGGTCCGTGGTGATGTCGGCGGCATCTTCCGTGAAATTGCGGATCATCTCGTTGATGCCGTTCACACCGATGGTCGAGAAGTGATTGCGCAGGGTGCCCAGGTAGCGCTTGGTGTAGGGGAAGAGTCCGCCGTCGATATGCCGCTGGATGACCTTGCGCTTGATCTCCAGGCTGCTGCGGGCGAGCTCGATCAGCTCATCGAGGCGCCTGAACAGTCCCGGTTCGTCGCCCTTGTGGACGTAGCCGAGACGGGCGCAGTTGATCGTCACCACTCCCAGCGATCCGGTTTGCTCCGCCGAGCCGAACAGGCCGTTGCCTCGTTTGAGCAGCTCGCGCAGGTCGAGCTGCAGACGGCAGCACATGGAGCGGATCATGTGGGGCTTGAGATCCGAGTTGAGAAAATTCTGGAAGTAGGGCAGGCCGTATTTCGCGGTCATCGCGAACAGCCGCTCGGCGTTCTCCGAGTCCCAGGGAAACTCGGGTGTGATGTTGTAGGTGGGGATCGGGAAGGTGAACACCCGGCCCTTGGCATCGCCGGCGGTCATCACCTCGATATAGGCGCGGTTGATGAGATCCATCTCGACCTGCAGCTCGCCGTAGGTGAAGGGCTGCTCCTCGCCGCCGATCACCGGAATCTGCTCGCGCAGGTCCTCCGGACAGACCCAGTCGAAGGTGAGATTAGTAAATGGCGTTTGGGTGCCCCAGCGCGAGGGTACGTTGAGGTTGTAGATCAGCTCCTGGACGTACTGGCGGACCTCGGCGTAGGAGAGGTCGTCCTTACGCACGAACGGCGCCATGTAGGTGTCGAAGGAGCTGAAGGCCTGAGCACCGGCCCACTCGTTCTGAAGGGTGCCCAGGAAGTTCACGATCTGGCCCACGGCGGAGGACATGTGCCGGGGCGGTCCGGCCTCGACCTTGCCCGGAACGCCGTTCAGGCCCTCGTGGAGCAGGGTGCGCAGGGACCAGCCGGCGCAGTAGCCGGCGAGCATGTCCAGGTCGTGGACATGGAGATCGCCTTGGCGATGGGCCTCGCCGATCTCCGGCGGATAGACGTGATTCAGCCAGTAGTTGGCGATCAGCTTTCCTGAGCTGTTGAGGATCAGCCCGCCGAGCGAATAGCCCTGGTTGGCGTTGGCCGCCACCCGCCAGTCCGAGCGCTCCAGGTACTCATTCACCGACGCACCGACGTCTACCAAGGTCCGGCGGTCCTCGCGCAGGCGCTTGTGCTGCTCGCGATAGACGATGTAGGCCCGGGCAGTCCCGAGGTGATTGGCGCTGATCAGGGTCTGCTCGACGATGTCCTGGATGCGCTCGATGTCCGGCACACCCCCGGCAAAGTGGCCGTGGCTCAACACCTTGATCACCTGGGCGCAGAGCAGCTGTGCCTCGCTATCGTCGAGCTCTCCGGTGGCCCGTCCGGCGCGCTCGATCGCGGAGCGGATCTTGGCGGCGTCGAATGCGGCCTGGCTGCCGTCACGCTTGCGGACGAGGCTCGGGGCACGAGCGATGCGTGCGACCTGGGTCATCGCGGATACTCCTGTGGCTTCAGCTGGTAGCGGAACACAACATCTAGTACTTGTTATGAGAAACAAGCCTACATCTTGGTTCGCGGGGGTGAATTGACCTGCGTCAACTATCCCGACGAAGTCCCGCAGGGTGGGCCGGTTTCGGCTCGTGAGTCGATCAGCCGAAGGGCCAGGGATTGCGCGCGACGGCGACGCTGACGATGTAGCCGAAACAGACCAGCGCGAGCACGAGGGCGAGGCCGCGCGCGCGCTTGGAGCGGCCGCGCTTGAGGGCGATCGTGCCCAGGAAGACATAGACCAGGAGGGCCGCGAGCTTGGCTGTCAGCCAGGGCTGGACCAGGGGATATTGCGCCGTCAGGACGGCCAAGGCCGCCCCGCTGAGCAGCAGCATGGTGTCGATGACATGCGGAAGGATGCGGGTCAGGCGGTGCCTGAGCAGCGGCGAGTCGCGGAGCATCCAGCCACCGCGCAGCAACATGCCGCCCAGGGTAAGCCCTACGAAGCTCAGGTGCAGGTCCTTGAGTGTCTGATAGAGCATTTCAACCTAGAAACAGCAGTTGACCGCTTCGAGCAGCGATCGAGTGATTGATTCAACCATTTCTAGGTCCAACCCGTTCCCCGATCTCTCGATGTGTCTCGCCCCAGCGCCGCTAAGGTGCTCTTTCGTACGTCTCAGAGCTCAGGGAGCGGGTCTTCACGCGGGCTCCAGACGGTGGGAGCTTGGGTCACCGGGACCTTTCCGTGACACGCTGTGAATACATCCCTGTACGCTCGACGGCCGCATCCCTGCGGCCGACGGTCACTCCAAGGCCCCGGCGACCCAAGCGGTTCAGGTGGTGCCGCCCCGCATCAGTTCCAAACGGCGTGAAGCGGCACACTAGAACCAAACCTCGGGGTAGCGTCGGGTGCCGGCGACGTTGTTCACCACCAGCGCGACGCAGAGCAGGATCAGCGCACCGAGCCCCGCGGGCATGAGCGCGTAGAAGAATCCCAGATGATGGATCTTCGCCGAGCCGACCACGGCGATCAGCGCGGTGGCCCCGCCCGGGGGATGCAGCGTCTTGGTGGCATGCATGACGGCGATGGCGGTCGCCACCGCCGCGGCCTCGGCCAGCCAGGGCACGGAGTGCAGCAGCTGGAAGCAGGCGACGCCGATGCAGGCCGAGATGACATGACCGCCCACCAGGTTGCGCGGCTGGGCCAGCGGACTGCGCACTGCCCCGTAGACCAGCACGGCGGAGGCCCCGAACGAGCCGATCAACAGCTGCAGATCGGTGCCGTCGAAGAACTGATGTTGCAGCCACCCGACCAGGCCGATCCCCAGGAAGGCGCCGATCCAGGACCAGAGGATCTCGGCGTTGCTGACTCGGGGCGGACTGCCCCGGGTGGTGCCGCGCATCTTGTGCAGATACTCACGCAAGGTCATGGCGCCGACCCCAGGTCGAATTGCTCCACGAAGTCCTTGCGCATCAGCAGCCCCCGCAGCCGACCGGCGCTGTCCACGACCGGCATGCTGCGCCCGGGATGGGCCCGGAAGCCCTCGGCGATCTCCACCAGTCCGGCGTCCTCGCGTACCGTCACGGCGGGGGCGCTCATGGCGGCTCGCACCTCGCTCTCGTGGCAGCGGTGGGTGAAGGTCCCGGCGTCCTCGATCAGGCGAAGCAGGAGTGCCAGGAAGGTGTCCGCCCCCAGACGCCGGAGATAGTCGGTCTCGGTGAGCATGCCCACGACACGCCCTTCGGCGTCGACTACTGGCAGGCCCTTGAGGCCCTGGGTGGCCATCGAGCGGGCCGCCTGGTCGAGCTTGGTGGTCTCCCGCAAGGGCTCGATCCCGGTCCGCATCAGGGTCGTTGCCCGGGCCCGCCCGAACAACCTCGCCAGGGCATGGGCGTGGGCCAGGTGGAAGATCTCGCGAAAATCCTCGGTGCTGATGTCGATGTATCCCGACATGCTGGACATGGCATCGAGAATGTCCTCGTCCGACAGCTCCAGTCCTGACGGATCGAGCTCGGTCGGAGATGGGTCCTGGGCTTCCGCGGGTTTGTCTTTGCGCATCACTCCGGGCTCCGGCTGTTTCAGGGTCTACAGGGGTAGGCAAGGCTCGCCTCGATCGGGGGGCGCACCTGGCAGGCCTTCGGCCGCTACGCCATGGTGTAGGCACGCAGCGGGCGTTTCGCGTCGATCCCGGCCGGCCCCGCCCGGCCCGCGGGCCCTTGGCGGCGTGGCGACCCTAACAGGCTCACGGGGTGCCCGGTTTGACTTTGGTCAAAAGCGGCGTTGGCCCGCTCAGCCGTGCCCCTGGCGGGCCCCCGATGCAGCGGGGCGAACCCTGCCGATTTCGACCGCGTCTTCCGGGATAGTTCCGGGATGACTCGCACGCATCTGTGCGGGCGGCATCGCCATCGACCCCGGCCGGGGTCCCGAAGCCCGCCGGGTTGGTCGCTGTGCGCTTGATCCCGCGCAAGGCGGTTCCCGCGGCCCGACCTGGGGCGAGGCCCATAAGTTTGGATTGTCTCCCAAGAAGTCCCTTGTTGATTCGACAAGATCTTTATGGAAAGAAAAGGTTGACTCCCCCGGTGGGCTTTACGAGGCGTCTCACCTAAAATCGGCAGTTGAACGGCATCGCGCAGGCTCAGCCGCCGAAACGGGAGCAACGATGGGTCCGATGGTTTGTTGTGGTAGCGGCCACCCTGGCCAGCTTCGGGATGTCCATGGCCCGAGGGGTGTCGATGTTCCGGGGCGGCAAGTATCATGTCACCCGACCCTAACCCCCGTGAGGGGGGCCGGGTGATCTCGCGGGCGGTGACCGTGTTCAATCATCGTTCTCGCCATTCTGTCCCGGTAAGGTCCCGCGGCGCCAGGTGATGTTCGGGCGGGCGAAGCCGCCCGGCTAGCGGGCTCCGCCGGGGCTCAGGCCCGCCGCCCAACAGGGAGGCGGACCTTCCCATTTTGTTGGGTTCCCCGCGCCGGGCTGCCCGGACGCATGGGGCACAGGGGGCGGCTCGGGCACCGGGCGTTTGCCGACCGGCATCCGGTACCGGGCATCTGACAGACCGGGGAAAGGGGTGGATCGCTTACTCGATATCATGGTGCGGCTGCGCGATCCGGAACGGGGCTGTCCCTGGGATCGGGCGCAGACGTTCGCGACCATCGCCCCTTACACGATCGAGGAGGCCTACGAGGTCGCCGACGCGATCGAGCGGGGGGAGATGCACGAGCTACGCGAGGAGCTTGGCGATCTCCTGTTTCAGGTGGTGTTCTACTGCCAGATGGCCAAGGAGACCGGGCAATTCGACTTCGCGCAGGTGGTTGACGGGATCTGCGCCAAGATGATCCGTCGTCACCCTCACGTCTTCGCCCAGGCGCAGATCGGAAGCGCCGAGGCCCAGCGCGAGGCCTGGGAGCGCCACAAGGCCGAGGAGCGAAAGGCCCGCGCGGCCCATGGGGTGCTCGACGGGGTCGCCAAGGCGTTGCCCGCGCTGATGCGCGCGGAGAAGCTGCAGCGGCGCGCCGCCAAGGTCGGATTCGATTGGCCCGACGCGGAGGGGGCCCTGGAGAAGGTCGGTGAGGAGGCCGGGGAAATCGGGCTGGAGCTGCGGGGCGACGGGCGGGATCATCACCGGCTCGCCGAAGAAGTGGGAGACCTGCTGTTTGCCTGCGTCAACGTCGCACGGCTGGTCGGCGTCGACGCGGAGACCGCCCTGTCGCGCGCCAATCACAAGTTCGAACGGCGCTTCGGGGCGATCGAGGCCGAGCTGGCCGCTCGTGGGAGGAGTCCGGAGACCTCCAGCCTGGAGGAAATGGATCGGATCTGGGAGCAGGTCAAACGCCGGGAGCGCTGAGCGTGGGCGGAGCGAGGTACAGGATGCGAGAGATCATTCGACTGGGAACGGGGCGGCGCGAGGAGCTGGTGGACATCACCTCGCAGATCCGCGCGGTGGTGGAGCGCAGCGGCATCCGGGACGGACTGGTCTCGGTCTATGCCCAGGGGGCCACGGCGGCCCTGATGATCCAGGAGAACTGGGACGAGAGCGTGCAGACCGACGTGATCGATCTGCTGCGCAAGCTCATTCCACGCGGCGTCTGGCTTCACGATGCTCAGGACGGCAACGGCGACGCCCATCTCAAGGCGGGGCTCGTCGGCCCCTCGGAGACCATTCCTCTGGTGGATGGCGAATTGGGCCTTTCGCGCTGGCAGAACGTCTTCTTCTGCGAATTCGACGGCCCGCGTGCGGACCGCTGCGCGGTGTGCACGGTCATTGCCGATCGTTCGCCCTGAGCCGGGGCTTGCCCGGCGGCGGGGCTCGCCCGGTGCCGGCTGTTCCGGCCGGACCTATTGATCATGAGCTTCCTGCGACAGCTTCGCCTCAACAACAACCACGACCCTCGCCTCTATCGAGCGTTTCGCATCGATGGGGCCCAGGTCGGCAAGGTCCGACCGGGCCTCGCCGAGGCGCTGAGCGACTGGTCGAGCGTGTTTGTCCCGGAGTCCGATGGCTCGCTAGCCATGGCCCCGACGCTGCGAAGCTTCCATGAGCGCAGCCGGGCGATCGCCACGGTGCTGCCGTCGCTGGTCGAGCGCGGCCTGATGCGACCCGTGACCGGGGAGCCTTACGCGGTCACCGCTTCGACCCCCGAGCACGGGCTGCTGGCGATCGACCGGGCGGCCGCTCCTGCCTTCGGCGTACGCACGTTCGGACAGCACCTGAACGGCTTCGTACGCGACGGCGATCGCCTGCTGATGTGGATCGCCAAGCGATCAGCTGACCGGGTTACCTACCCGGGGAGGCTTGACAATTTGGTGGCGGGCGGCCTCCCCTACGGCACGCCCCTTGCGGAGAACCTGGCGAAAGAGTGCTGGGAAGAGGCGGGGATCGACCGATCCATGGCCGAGGGCGCGCGCCCGGTGGGGGCGGTCACGTACAACCGGGACACCGATTGGGGGTTCAGGCCGGACACGCTCTATTGCTACGACCTGGAGCTGCCGGCTTCGTTCGAGCCGCGCTGCACCGACGGCGAGGTCGAGTCCTTCCATCTGTGCCCGGTCGAGCAGGTGGCGGCCACGGTGCGCGACACCGATTCCTTCAAACTCAACGTCAACCTGGTGATCGTCGACTTTTTGATCCGGCACGGTCTGCTCAGGCCTGAGCGCGACGACTACCTCGCCCTGGTCGGTGGGCTGCGGCCATCGGCCTTCGCGGGCGAGGGCCTGAGCGCTTGCGCGCGGACTCTGCAGCAATAGTGATACACTCCCGCGACCTATCGGCGGAACCTGTCGCGTCACCTGTGGGTCGAACCACGTGCCCCCCCAACGGTCTCGGAAATGAAGATCCAGATATCGCGTTTGCTGCTTGCCCTCGGCCTCCTTCTCAGCCAGCCGCTCCGGGCGTCCGTCCAAGAGGTTGCGATGAGCGACCTGGTGCCCGACCGTGCCGAGCGCCAGGCGACCGTCCTGATCACCAAGGTCATCGACCATTACCATTATCGGCACACGGCCCTCAATGACGAGCTCTCGGAGGCGGTGCTCAAGAAGTACCTGGATGCCCTCGATCCGAGCCGTCTGTATTTCTTGCAGAGCGACGTTGCGACGTTCGATATCTACCGCGACCGCCTGGATGAGGCACTGCGGGAGGCACGCCTGGAGCCGGCGTTCAATATCTTCCGTGTCTACCGCTTCAGGGTCGAGGATCGGGTCAAGTATGCCCAGTCCCTGCTCAATCGGCATCTGGACTTTACCAAAGACGAAGAGTACCGCTTCGACCGCAAGGATATGCCTTGGCCCGGGGATCGGGCGGAGCAGAACGATCTCTGGCGTAAACGGGTGAAGAACGACATCCTCACCTTGAGACTGGCCGGCAAGAAAGAGGATGAGATCCGCGAGAAGCTCAGCAAGCGCTACGAAGGGATCTTGACCAGGACCCGTCAGCTGCGCTCGGAGGACGTGTTCTCTCTGTTCATGAATGCCTTTACGGCCTGCCTGGATCCCCACACCAGCTACATGTCGCCGCGCTCGTCGGAGAATTTCGACATCAGCATGCGGCTCTCGCTCGAGGGGATAGGCGCCGTGCTGCATTCCGACAACGAGTACACCGAGGTGCAGCGGCTGGTAAAGGGCGGTCCCGCGCAGCAGAGCGGTCAGATGCACGCCGGTGACAAGATCGTCGGCGTCGCTCAAGGCGACGACGGTGAGATGGTGGACGTGGTGAGCTGGCGCTTGCAGGACGTGGTCGACCTGATCCGCGGCAAGAAGGGTACGGTCGTACGCCTTCAGGTGATGCCCAAGAGCGCCGCTGCCGGTGGGCCGGTTCGCACGGTGCGATTGGTCCGAAAGGAGATCCAACTTGAGGATCAGGCGGCCAAGAGCAGCATCATTCAGGGACTGCCGGGCATGGCCGATGTGCGGATTGGCGTCATCGAGATCCCCGGCTTCTATCGTGATTTCCAGGGCAGCACCGACGGCGACAAGAATTTCCGCAGCACCACTCGCGATGTGCGCGCCTTGCTCAAGGACCTCACCGCCAAAGGCGTGGATGGCATCGTGATCGACCTGCGACACAACGGCGGCGGCTCCCTCACCGAGGCCACGGAGCTAACCGGCCTGTTTATCGACAGCGGTCCCGTAGTGCAGGTCAAGGATGCCACGGGGAAGCTCGAGGTGGAGAAGGACCCGGATCCCAAGGTCGTCTACTCCGGCCCGCTCGCCGTGCTGGTAGACCGCGACAGCGCCTCGGCCTCGGAGATCTTTGCGGGGGCCATCCAGGACTACAAGCGCGGCCTGATCATCGGCGAGCCCACCTTCGGCAAAGGCACGGTGCAGAGCCTGATCGACCTTGACCGTTTCGTGCGCCATCCCGAAGACAGTCTCGGGAGGCTCCGCCTGACCATGGCCCAGTTCTACCGGATCGACGGCGACAGCACCCAGTTCCGGGGCGTTGTCCCGGACATCCGCTTTCCCTTCGCCTCCGACCCGGCCGATCAGGGTGAGCGCTCGCTGGACAATGCCTTGCCTTGGGATCACATCGCTCCGGCGGACTACCGCACGCAGGGGTCCGTGTCGGTCGCTAAGCTGGCTGAGCTGGACCGCAAGCGGATCGCGAAGGATCCGGGCTTCCGGTTTCTGTTCCAGGAGTTCGCCCTGGCCAAGCAGATCACCGAGCAGAAGACCGTGAGTCTCAACGAGGCCAAGCGCAAGCAGGAGTGGGAGCAGCGCGAGAAGGCGCAACGCGTCAACGAGAACGCCTTCAGGAAGGAGGCCGGTCTCAAGCTGCTGCCGGCGATCCCCGACACCGCGGAGGATGACGACGAGGACTCCGACGAGGCGGCAGAGAAGGCGATCTCGGCGATTCAGGCCAGGGAGGCAGCCCGTATTCTGGCCGATTCAATCAACGAGCATCGGCCGCTCGCCGCCATGGCCCATTGAGGGCTTCGGGGGAGGCCAGGTCTCGCGGGCGTCTGGGCGAGGTGCCCGCAGGGGCGCGCTCTCCGGTAGCGCCTGCGCCGCAACCGGAGTCTACGCCGTGATCGTCGAGCGGTTCCGGGCGCGTGGCGGTGTTGCCGGGAGGGAGCACCTTTATCAGGACGGGCTGTGACGTGCCGCTGCCGCCTCAATCCAGGAGCGCAACCTGTTGGAGTCGCCCAGAGGCGAGAGCTTCCCGGGTGCATCCAGGAAGATGAAGACCAGGGGCTGTCTCGTGATCTCCACGCTCATGACCAGGCAGCGCCCCGCCTCGTTGATGAAGCCTGTCTTGCTCAGCCCGATCCGCCAGTTCTCTTTGCCCACCAACCGATTCGTGTTTCGGTAGGCCAGCGGCCCCCGGTGGCTGTAGGGCCGGACCTCGGCATGCTGGGTGGTCGTCGCTCGCCCAATCAAGGGATAATGCTCGGCGGCCCGGACCAAGCGAGCCAGATCCCGCGCCGTCGAGGTGTTGCGCTCATCCAGGCCGGTGCTGTCGACGAAGCGGCTGTGGCGCATGCCAAGCTCCTTCGCCTTGCGGTTCATCGCCCGCACGAAGGCTTCTCGCCCGCCGGGATAGGTACGGGCCAGGGCGCTGGCCGCCCGATTTTCGGAGGACATCAGCGCGATCTGTAGCAGCTCTTCGCGAGTCAGGGTCCCGCCGACGCCCAGTCTGGAGCTTGTATGCTTCACGAGGTCCCGGTCCTGCGACGTGATCTTGATCCGCTCGTTCGGATTGAGGTGCGCGTCCAGCGTGACAATGGCCGTCATGAGCTTGGTGATCGAGGCGATCGGAACCGGCTGGTCTGCCCCTTTGGCGTAAACCTCGTTGCCGAATCGGTCCATGACCAGAACGTGATGGGATTGCAGCCTGAGCCTCGATGGGTCGAGCTGGGTCCACAGACGCGCGCTCGCCCGGGATAGCTTGCCGATGCTGGAATCGGTGAGGGCAGTCTGCATCTCGTCGGCGGCCTGGGCGCCACCTGCGGCGAGGGTGCACGCCAGGAGGAACCAGGAGAGGACCGGTGATTTCGTTCTCATGGGGCGCGCCTTTGGGTGAGGCTTTTCAATTTATAATCTTCTTCAATCTTTACCGATTCCGGGCTTGAATTCAAATGCAAAACTCGCTGGACGAACGACGGGCTCGTCTCCCCGCCTGCCGTGCCCTACGGAGCGCTGCTCGCACGGTGGCGAAACGGGGGTCCTCTGGGGGATCGGTGGCGTGCGGGGCCCGGGCGTCGGGTGCTCGGCTGATTCCCGTCGAGTGGCCCCAGCCCAGGCGGCAGGGCGGCTCGTCCACGATCGGGCATGCGCATCGGCCCCTCGTCGGCCCCGACGCCTGACGGCCGAGGATTCCTGCGTTGTACGCAGCGCTCGAGAGGCGTCTAGCTGGCCTCGCCTCCGCCTCGGGGGTTGCGGCCTTGGCGGGCAACCTGATCGGCATCGAGAAAGAGAGCCTTCGGGTCACACCCGATGGCGGCATCAGTCCGCGGCCCCATCCCAAGTCCCTTGGCTCTCCCCTGACCCATCCCCACATCACCACCGACTATTCCGAGGCCCTGCTGGAGCTGATCACGCCGCCCTTTGCGAGTCCGAGCGCCGCCCTCGATTTTTTGCGCGATCTGCACAAGTTCGTCTACGACCGCCTCGGGGCCGAGACGCTCTGGGCGACCAGCATGCCGTGCATCGTGCATGGGGCAGAAAGCATCCCGATCGCGGAGTATGGCAGCTCCAACGCCGGGATGATGAAGACGGTGTACCGACGCGGTCTGGGATACAGGTACGGGAAGGTGATGCAGGTCATCGCCGGCGTGCACTTCAATTTTTCGTTCTCCGACGCGTTCTGGGGGCTGTACCAGGACCTGGAGGGGGTCGCCGGCGACCGGCGTCCCTTCGTCGATGCCTCCTACATGGCCATGGTGCGGAACCTCCAGCGCATCGGCTGGCTGGTGCCCTATCTGTTCGGCGCTTCGCCCGCGGTTTGCAAGTCGTTTCTCCAGGGCAGACCGACCCGGCTCAAGGAGCTCGACGCGCACACCTACTACCTGCCCTATGCGACCTCGCTGCGCATGGGCGACATCGGCTACCAGAACAGCAGGGAGAAGGGGGTGGGCATCCAGGCGAGCTACGACAGCCTGGATGGCTACATCGACAGCCTGACGCGGGCGACCGAGACGGCCTGTCCGCTCTGGGAGAAGATCGGCGTGGTGGTCGATGGCGAGTACCGCCAGCTCAACGCCAACATCCTGCAGATCGAGAACGAGTACTACAGCTCGGTGCGCCTGAAGCAGCCCCCCGGGCGCTACGAGAAGCCGACCCTGGCCCTGAAGCGGCGTGGCGTGCAGTATGTGGAGCTGCGTTCCCTCGACGTCGACGCCTTCCATCCGCTGGGCGTCGACCAGTCGCAGCTGAGGTTCCTCGAGGCCCTCATGCTGTTCTGTCTGCTCCAGGACAGCCCCCCGGTCGGCGACCTGGAGCGCCGGGAGATCGACCAGAACCTGGGTGGCACGGCCCAGCGCGGAAGGGACCCGGCGCTGCACCTGCGCCGGGGTGGGCGGGAGCGGCCGTTTCGTGTCCTGGCCGCCGAGGCCTTGGGGGCGATGCAGTGGGTCTGCGCCCTGTTGGACCGGGCGAACGGCACGGCGGAGTATTCGGCGAGCCTGCGTGCCCAGGTTGAGCTGGTGGCGGACCCCCAGCGCACACCTTCTGCTCGCATGCTCGCAGAGATGCGCGAGCATGGAGAGAGCTTCCACAGCCATGCGGCGCGCAAGTCCGCCGAGCATCGGGAGTACTTCCGGGGCCAGAGTCTCCCGCCGGAGCGGCTCGCCGGCTTCGAGGACGAGGTGCGGGCGTCTCTGCGGGAGCAGGTCGAGCTCGAAGCCCAGGACGGCAGCTCGTTCGCGGACTTTCTCGCGCTCTATTTCGCCCAGCGCTGAAGCGGGGATCGGGCTTTCAGCGGCGTCCGCCGCCGGAGGTGCCCGCCAGTACCCAGTCCAACGCCCGATCGGGCAACAGGCGTGCCAGCAGCGCGAACAGGTGAGTCGGCACGGTCAGGCGATAGCGAATCCTGGGGCGAGGGCTTTCCAGTGCGTGGATCAACGGCCGCAGCACGGCGCGCGCGGGGAGCGTGAAGGGGGCTGCGGGGCCCGCCTTGCGCAGGCGGGTCTCCATGGCGGCGTAGCGATCCCGGTGCACACTGTTGCGCGCGTCCACGTACTCCAGGAACTTCTGGTACGCATTGGCCCGGAACCGGCTCTCGATCGGCCCCGGCTCAATCAGGCAGACGTGTACGCCGCTGCCCCGCAGCTCCAGGCGCAGGGTGTCGCTCAGCCCCTCCAAGGCGTACTTGGTCGCCACGTAAGCACCGCGATACGCCAAGGGCACGATCCCGAGCACCGAGCTGTTCTGGATGATCCGTCCATGGCCCTGGCTGCGCATGGCCGGGATCAGGCGGCGGGTCAGATCGTGCCAGCCGAACAGGTTGGTCTCGAACTGTGCCCGCAGGGCCTCGCGGGTCAGGTCCTCCACCGCCCCGGGCTGGCCGTAGGCGCCGTTGTTGAACAGGGCATAGATCCGCCCCTCGGTGCGCTTCAGGACGTCTTCGACTGCCTGCGCGATGCTGTCGGGGTCGTCCAGGTCCAGGGCTAGCGCCTCCAGGCCGGCGGCCGCCAGACGGGCGACGTCTTCGCTGCAGCGAGCGGTGGCGAGCACCCGGTATCCCCGCTCGCGCAGGCCAAGTGCCGCGGCCTCGCCGATGCCGCTGGAGCAGCCAGTGATGAGGACCGCTTTGGTGTCTGGGTTTCCCATTGGCCCGCCATTCTGGGCGACCGACGCCGGGCCGTCCAGGGCCGGCGGCTCGGATGCGGCCGGGCAAGCGGATTTCGCGCTGGGCGCCGGAAGGATCGGCCTGTGGTAAGCTTCTTGCCTTTTCTTGAGGTCGTCCCCATCTGGACGGCACGCTTTAACAGAGGAGCCCGACCATGCCGATCTACGAGTATCGTTGCGAGACCTGCGGCCACGAGATGGAGGCCATGCAGAAGATGAGCGACGCTCCGCTGACCGATTGCCCGGCGTGCTCCCAGCCGACGCTGAAGAAGATGATCTCCGCGGTCGGTTTCCGGCTCAAGGGCGGCGGCTGGTACGAGACGGATTTCAAGGCAGGCTCCAAGCGCAACGTTCACGATTCCGGCAAGTCCGAATCGGCGCCGACCTGCGGCGGGGGTGCCTGCTCCGCCTGTCAGTGATTCCTGTCGGATTGACCCGGGCGGTCGAGGGGCCGATCGCCGGCAGATGCCGGCGACGGCCCCTCTGCGTTTTGGCGGTCGATCGCCACGCTACGGCGTTTCGCACGGGGCTACGCGGCTTGCGCCGCTTCTGACCAGTCCGTAACATTTCGCCCCTTCGGCGCGCCGGTCTCCCGGCAGATTCCCTACCGAACGGTCTACAGACATGCGCACTCACTACTGTGGCGAGCTGAACAGCTCACACCTCGACCAGCAGGTCACGCTCTGCGGCTGGGTCCACCGGCGCCGGGATCACGGCGGCGTGATCTTCATCGACCTGCGCGACCGCGAGGGCCTGGTGCAGGTGGTCTACGATCCCGACGAGCCCGAGGTGTTCGCCATGGCCGAGCGGGTGCGCACCGAGTACGTGCTGCGCGTGCGGGGCCGGGTACGGCGCCGTCCGGCGGGCACCGAGAACCGCGATCTGCCCACCGGGGAGATCGAGGTGCTCGGCGCCGATCTGGAGGTGCTGAACCGCTCAGAGACGCCGCCCTTCCAGCTCGACGACGACAACGTGTCCGAGGAGGCTCGGCTGCGCTACCGCTACATCGACCTTCGCCGGCCGATCATGCAAAGGCGCATCCGGATGCGCCACGGCGTGACCCGCGCGCTGCGCCGTTTTCTGGACGACAGGGGTTTCGTCGACGTCGAGACCCCGATGCTGACCAAGGCGACCCCCGAGGGTGCGCGCGACTACCTGGTGCCGAGCCGCACCCATCCAGGGCATTTCTTCGCGCTGCCCCAGTCGCCTCAGCTGTTCAAGCAGCTGCTGATGATGTCGGGCATCGATCGCTACTACCAGATCGTGCGTTGTTTCCGCGACGAGGACCTGCGGGCCGATCGCCAGCCCGAGTTCACCCAGCTCGACATCGAGATGTCGTTCGTGGACGAGGCTGCCCTGACCGGGGTGATGGAGGCGATGATCCGGGAGCTGTTTCGCGAGGTGCTCGGCGCGGAGCTTCCCGAGCGCTTCCCGCGCATGACCTACCAGGATGCGATGCGTCGGTTCGGCTCGGACCGGCCGGATCTTCGCATCCCGCTGGAGCTGGTGGACGTCGCCGACCTGATGAGGGACGTGGATTTCAAGGTGTTCGCCGGTCCGGCCAAGGACCCCCACGGACGGGTGGTAGCGCTGCGTCTGCCCAAGGGCGGGGAGCTCAGCCGCAAAGAGATCGACGACTACACCAAGGTCGTGGCGATCTACGGCGCCAAGGGGCTCGCCTATGTCAAGGTGAACGAGCTGGCCAAGGGCCGCGACGGGCTGCAGTCTCCGATCCTGAAGTTTCTCCCCGACAGCGCCGTGAACGGCATCCTCGGGCGCACCGGCGCCCGGGACGGCGATCTGATCTTCTTCGGCGCCGACAAGGCGAAGATCGTCAACGAGTCGATGGGCGCCCTGCGGATCAAGCTCGGCGAGGACCTCGGGCTGGTCGAGCAGGCCTGGCGTCCCCTCTGGGTCGTGGATTTCCCGATGTTCGAGTGGGACGGCGGCGAGGACCGCTGGATGGCCTTGCACCATCCGTTCACCGCGCCCAAGGAGGACCAGCTGGGGCTGCTCGAGACCGACCCCGGCGCCTGCCTGTCCCGGGCCTACGACATGGTGCTCAACGGCACCGAGATCGGCGGGGGCTCCATCCGTATCCATCGCGAAGAGGTCCAGGAAAAGGTGTTCCGGCTCCTGGGGATTGGTGCAGAGGAGTCCCGAGAGAAGTTCGGGTTCCTGCTCACCGCACTGCAGTATGGGGCACCGCCCCACGGGGGCATTGCCTTCGGCTTGGACCGGCTGGTCATGCTGATGGCCGGGGCAAGCTCCATCCGTGACGTGATGGCCTTCCCCAAGACCCAGACGGCGGCCTGCATGCTGACCTCGGCGCCCTCGGAGGTCAGTCCGGCCCAGCTGCGCGAGCTGTCGATCCGCGTGCGCCTGCCCCAGGGCGCCGAGGAGAAATAGCCGCACCGACACGCCTGTGTCGGAGGCCAACCCCTGCCCGATCGCACGCCAAGATCCGGGCGGACGTCGGGAGACAGGTCATGAACGAGCCTCGCGGGCCCTCGGTCTTGGACGGCGGGCCGCTGATGGACAGCGCGCCGGCGCCACGCTTCAAGCGCCCGGAATCCGTGCTGGTCGTCGTCTACACCCTCGCCGGAGAGATCCTCATGCTGCGGCGCCAGAGTCCGCCGGATTTCTGGCAGTCGGTCACGGGCAGCCTGAGATGGGGAGAGACGACGCGCCATGCCGCAGCGCGGGAGCTGCTCGAGGAGACGGGCATCCAGGACGGGGGCCGCCTCGAGGACTGGCGTCACTCCGAGCGTTTCCCGATCGTCGGACCCTGGCGGGCCCGCTATGCCCCGGCCGCCCGCTTCAACACCGAGCACTGGCTCGGGCTGGGCCTGCCGTCGCGGCGGCTGGTGCGACTGCGCGCCCAGGAGCACCGCGCGTATCGCTGGGTCCCTGCCCCGGAGGCCGTCCGCCTGGCCAGCTCCTGGACCAACCGTGCGGCGATCCGGCGGCGTTTTGCGGGATGTTGAGGTCCCCGCTGTTCTCAGGGATCTGAAGCCGGGTTGGGGCGCCCCCACGCGACCTGGGGTACGGCGTCTGAGGTGCTCGTGGACGCAAGGCGCGCGACAGATCCGGTGCTGCAGCAGGAGGTTGGTGAGAAATGTGGGCTAGGCGCCCGCAGGGGGGGTCGGGGAGGCGGGCACCAGGGCTACCTCGTCGCCGTCCTCGATCCGGGTGAAAGGCTCGGCGAACTGCTTGTTGACAGTGACTCTGACTTCGACGTCCTGCAGATAGGGTTGGCGGTCCGGATAGCGCATGCGCAGGTAGCCGAGCAGGGAGCTCACGTCTTTCACTGCGTCGGGCAACGTCAAGGTCTCGTGGTCCTTGCGCAGGAATTTCGCCAGCCAGGCGAAGTAAAGCAGGCTCACCTGGGCCTGGCCGCCGCGACCGCCGGGGGTCGGATCGTCGCGCTGGTAGCCGAATGCCTTGAGGCGCGCCAGGTAGTCCTGCCAATTACGCTCATGGTCGAGGCCCAAGTGGTAGAGGGTGTCGAAGGAGTAGATCCCGGTATCGTGGCCGTCGTCGAAGACCAGGCGCAGGGCGTACTGGCCCTGGGGCTCGATGCGCTCGATATTGACCCCCTCCTTTCCGGTGATCGGCCGGTCGGTCATGCGCACCTCCTTGGCCTTGGAGAACACCCGCAAGTACTCGCAGGGCAGCTCGAACTGGCGGCCGTCCGAATAGCGGATCGCCAGCACGCGGGATTTCTTGTGCAGGTTGATCTCGGTGGGGATGGGGTGCGCGTCTTCTGTCATTTCAACCGGCCCGGGCTTGAGGGTGGCGGGCATCGCAGTCCCGTGCCCCGCGAACGTCGGGGCAGCGCCCGGGATTTCAAGCACGGCATTGTAACGCGGCGTCCGGGCGCTCAGGTCCCGGCGATGCGGTCGTAGTAGCGCGCGCGGTAAAGCAGCCGCTCGTGCTGCCGGTTCTCGAAGGCGCCACGGGTGTGCAGGCAGTTGTTGCTGAGCAGGCCTTGCCCGGCCTCCAGCCGGGCCTCGAAGCGCAGCTGCGTTCCGGCCTCCAGGATGCGGCGCAAGGCCTGCTCCGCACGACGCACCGCTGGCGTGTCCTTCCACGAAACGTTGCGCCGGCGTGCCGTGTAGCGCATGTGCAGCCGCCCGTCTCGGCGGACCGAGAATACCGGTCCCGAGCGGGCCGGGCGCAGCTCGACGCCGTCGACCAGGTTGGCGGGGATGGTCATGGCGTCCGGCTCCATCAGCGCCGGGATGTGCTCGGGGTCCTCGTCCCGCAGCTCCATGTAGACAATCTCGGGGTCGCACAGCGCGTTAGCGCCGCCCACATCGGCGGGCTGTACGCAGTGCAGGATCAATCCCCTGATCTGCTGTTCGGGGGCGTTGTAGTAGCCGTCGGTGTGCCAGGCGATGGGCCGATCCGTGTAGGGGATATAGCCCTGATGCAGGGCGTCGGAGGCCACCCGCAGCGAGGTGATGGCGTCCTCGTCGGCGCCCATGTTGTGGTCCAGGTCGCGCAGCCCGAACTGCTCGCCGAGCTGGCGCACTATGCCTTTGTCGGGATCGTCGCCGGTGTGCCCGAAGTAGATCGCCATGTTGGTCTGGCGCAGCACGCGGTAGAGCTCGGCGTGCTCCGCAGGGTTGAGGGCGCGGGGATCGTGCACCTCCACCACCAGGTCGTCGATGCTTCGGGGGTAGCGGGCGAGCTTTTCCTCGCACCAGGCGGTGTAGACGGAATTGGAGCCGAGGTCGAACGGGCTGTGCGTCGCGGTCATCGCGGATCTCCGCCGGCTTCAGCCGACTTGGTCCAGTTGGCGGCGCCGGAATGCGACGCCGAGATCGACGGCGAGCCCCTCGCAGGCGGCGATGTCCACTCCCTCCAGTCCGTCGATGGCGGTGGCCGTCACCGAGGGTATCCAGCGCGGTGCCCGCCCCAGGAAATCCAGCAGACTCTCGTAGGAGCCGGGCAGGGCGGGCCGGCAATGGCGCTCGTAGACTTCGGCGTTCTGGGCGTTGAGCGACACCGAGAGCGCGTCGACGCATTCGGCGAGCTCCGGTAACGTGTCGCGCTTGTGCACCAGATTCGCCAGCCCATCGGTGTTGACGCGCACCCGCCCGCCGCGGCGTTTGATCGCTGCGGCGACCTCGGTCAGCGTGCGCAGCCGCAAAGTCGGCTCGCCGTAGCCGCAGAACACGATCTCGGCATAGGCGGTTGGATCGCCCACCGCCTCCAGGATCTCCGGCGTCTCGGGGCGGTGGTCGAGGCTCAGGTCGTACCCATGGAGCCGCCGGCTGCCCCGGACCTTGGGACAGAAGGCGCAGCTCAGGGTGCATCGGTCGGTGATATTGAGATAGAGCCGATCGCCGATCGCATAGCTGACTTGCTGGGACACGGAATCCGCCGGTGTTATGTTCAACAAACCATTAGAACTTCAGCATCTTGAACGGAAAATGATTTTCGTCAACCGCCCACCAGGATGCCGTGGACCGTTCTGATCCACGCGCGGGTCCGGCCCGGGCCGCTGCCGAGACACCGAGGGAGACGGTGATCTTGATCCACGGGATCTGGATGAGCGGCCTCGAGCTGATCCCGCTGGCGCGCCGTCTTGGAGCCGCCGGCTACGATTGGCGGATCTTCCGCTACGCTTCATTGGCTCGCCCGCCCGCGGCCAACGCGGATGCACTCCGGCAATTCGTCGAAGGCCTGGGCCTGGTCCGTGTGCATTTCATCGCCCATAGTCTCGGGGGCATAGTCCTGGCCAATCTGTTTGCGCGCTGGCCTGGGGCGCCCGGCGGCCGGGTCGTGCTCTTGGGCGCACCGCTGGCAGGGAGTGCGCTGGCGCGGCGTCTGGCGACGCGCCCCTGGCTGCGGGTTGCGCTCGGACGGAGCGCCGAGCAGGGTCTGCTCGGGGGTGCTCCACCCTTGCCCTCCGGGCGCGAGATCGGGGCCGTCGCCGGGACCCGCGGGCCGGGCATCGGGACCCTGATTGGAGGCGTGGACGGGCCGGCCGACGGGACGGTCGCGGTCTCCGAGACCCGCGTACACGGGCTGACCGATTGGATTGCGTATCCGGTGAGCCACCTCGGGCTGTTGTGGTCGCGGCGCGTCGCTCGGGCGGTCCTCCGATTTCTCGCCCGCGGACGCTTCCGCGATTGAGTCTGTTCTTGGCCCGCTGGCGGGGGTGATAAGATCGCGCGGGTTTACACCCCTGTATGAGGAGTCCTATGGCCGGACACAGCAAATGGGCCAACATCAAACACAAGAAGGCTGCGCAGGACAAGAAGCGCGGCAAGGTCTGGACCAAGCTGATTCGCGAGATCACGGTCGCGGCGCGGGCCGGGGGCGGCGACGTGGATGCCAATCCGCGCCTGCGCCTCGCCGTGGACAAGGCGCTCACCGCGAACATGCCCAAGGACACCGTCGAGCGCGCCATCAAGCGCGGCTCCGGCGACCTTGAGAACGACAGCTACGAGGAGCTTCGCTATGAGGGATACGGGCCCGGCGGGACTGCGGTCATCGTCGAGTGCATGACCGACAACCGTAACCGCACGGCCTCCGAGGTGCGCTATGCCTTCAGCAAGTGCGGAGGCAATCTGGGGACGGACGGCTCGGTCTCTTATTTGTTCAAGGCCCTGGGCGTGTTGAGCTACCCGCCGGGCGCCAGTGAGGATGCCCTGATGGAGGCGGCGCTCGAGGCGGGTGCGGACGACGTGGTCACCGGCGAGGACGGCAGCGTGGAGGTCCTCGCGCCCCCGGAAGGGTTCGCGGCGGTCAAGAGCGCCATGGAGGCGGCCGGGCTGGTGCCCGAGTCCGCGGAGATCACGCTGCGCTCGGAGACCCTGGCCGATCTGGACGCCGAGGCGGCGGAGAAGGTGCTGCGCCTCATCGACCTGCTGGAGGACCTGGACGACGTGCAGGAGGTCTATACCAACGCGGAGATCTCCGACGAGGTCTTGGAGGCCATAGGCGCCGGCTGAGCGCCGAGCGTCTGGGCGGGCATGGGCAAGTGCGGCGCATCCTCGGCATAGACCCGGGCTCGCGGGTCACCGGCTACGGCATCGTCGACAGCGATGGGGTGCGCTCCCGGCACGTGGCGAGCGGCTGCATCCGGCTCGGTGCGGAGGAGATGGCGCAGCGCCTCGGCCTGATCTTTTCCGAGGTCGGCGCGCTGGTGCAGAGATACGGCCCGAATGAGCTGGCCATAGAGCAAGTATTCGTGGCGAAAAACGCCGCCTCCGCCCTCAAGCTCGGTCAGGCCCGCGGGGCCGCGATCTGCGCGGCGGTGAGCGCCGGCCTCAGGGTGAGCGAGTATGCACCGCGGGCGATCAAGCAGGCGGTGGTCGGCACGGGGCGGGCCGAGAAGACTCAGGTGCAGCACATGGTGCGCCTGATCCTCGGCCTGAGCTCCGAGCCACCGGCCGATGCCGCCGACGCCCTGGCGGTGGCGATCACCCACGCGCACACGGGCGGCACCCTGGAACGGGTGGCGGCGTCCCGGGCGGGGACGCGTCGATGATTGGGCGTCTGCGCGGGGAGATCGTCCACAAGCAGCCGCCCCGGCTGCTGCTCGACGTCCACGGCGTGGGCTACGAGCTCGAGGCCCCCATGTCGACCTTCTACAACCTCCCCGCCACGGGCGAGCAGGTGACGCTGCTCACCCATCTGGTGGTGCGCGAGGACGCCCAAGTGCTCTACGGCTTCGCCAGCGAGGCCGAGCGGGGCCTGTTCCGGGGACTGTTGAAGGTGAGCGGAGTCGGCCCGAAGGTCGCGCTCGCGATCCTCTCCGGCATGAGCGCCCAGGAGTTCGGGCGCTGCGTGCGCGGCGACGACGTCGCCGCTCTGACCCGGCTGCCGGGAGTCGGAAAGAAGACCGCCGAGCGCCTGATTGTGGAGATGCGCGACCGCCTGGGCGCTGCCTCGGTGTCCGTCTCGAGCGCCGCGCGCACCGGCGGCCTGCCGGTCGGCGCGCTGACCCCCGCGGAGGAGGCCACGAGCGCCCTGGAGGCCCTCGGCTACCGCCCCCAGGATGCGCTGCGCATGGTCAAGGCCGTGCCCTGCGAGGGTCTGGGCAGTGAAGAGATCATCAGGGCGGCGCTGCAGGGCGCGGTCAGGCGTTGATAGAGATCGGCCGTGACTGAGCCGGACAGACTGATCAGCGCAGAGGCGGGCCCCGAGGACCCGGCCCTGGACCGAGCCATCCGGCCGCGGCGGCTTGCCGAGTATGTCGGCCAGCCGGTGGTGCGCGAGCAGATGGAGGTCTTCATCGAGGCGGCCCGGGCACGCAGGGAGGCCCTGGACCACGTGCTGATCTTCGGCCCGCCGGGGCTCGGCAAGACCACCCTGGCCCACGTCGTGGCCAACGAGATGGGCGTCAACCTGCGCCAGACCTCCGGCCCGGTGCTGGAGAAGCCCGGCGATCTGGCGGCGCTGCTCACCAATCTGGAGCCGCGCGACGTGCTGTTCGTCGATGAGATCCACCGTCTCAGCCCGGTGGTGGAGGAGATCCTTTACCCGGCGATGGAGGATTACCAGCTCGACATCGTCATCGGCGAAGGCCCGGCTGCCCGCTCCATCAAGCTGGATCTGCCGCCTTTCACTCTGGTCGGTGCGACCACCCGGGCGGGCCTGCTGACCTCCCCGCTGCGCGATCGCTTCGGTATAGTCCAGCGATTGGAGTTCTACTCGGTCGAGGAGCTCACGCGCATCGTCCGGCGCTCGGCGGGCATCCTGGGAATGGAGACAGATGAGACCGGTGCGGTGGAGATCGCCCGGCGGGCGCGGGGCACACCACGCATCGCCAACCGGCTGCTGCGCCGGGTCCGGGATTATGCCCAGGTCAGGGCCGACGGGCGCCTCACCGCCGAGATAGCGGATCGAGCGCTGCGGCTGCTCAACGTGGACGACAGCGGGTTCGACGCTATGGATCGGCGGCTGCTCGAAGCGGTGATCCGCAAGTTCGACGGTGGGCCGGTCGGTATAGACAGCCTGGCGGCCGCAATCGGCGAGGAGCGGGGCACCATCGAGGACGTGCTCGAGCCCTATCTGATCCAGCAGGGATTCCTGATGCGCACCCCCCGCGGGCGGGTGGCGACCCGGGCCGCCTATCTGCACCTGGGCCTCAGGCCGCCCGGTGTCGGACCCGAGGCCGGGGCCGGCGACCTGTTCGATGAGGGCTGATGTGGGGCCGCCGCCGCGATCAGGCTCCTGAGATAGGGCGCCCCCGCCCGATGATGGAAAGGCGTTGACGATGGAAGGATTCCTCTGGCCGATTCGAGTCTATTACGAGGACACCGATGCCGGTGGTGTCGTCTATTACGCCAACTACTTGAAGTTCATGGAGCGGGCGCGGACCGAGTGGCTCCGCGCGCTGGGCTTCGAGCAGGACCGGCTGCGCGGCGAGGAAGGCGTGCTGTTCGTGGTGCGCCGGGTCGAGCTGGACTATTTCCGGCCCGCCCGGTTCAATGAGTCGCTCGAGGTCAGTGTGCGGGTGACCGAGCGCCGCCGAGCGAGTCTGCTGTTCGAGCAGGAGGTGAGGCCGGCCGGCGGAGGCGAGGCCCTGGCCCGCGGTCATATTAGGATCGCCTGCCTGGATGCCGAGGGTCTGCGTCCGGCCGCCATACCGCAGTCCGTTGCCGTGGAGATCGCGGATGTCCGATGAAATGTCGTTTGTGCGGCTGGTCGCCCATGCGAGCCCGCTGGTGCAGGTCGTAATGACCGCGCTGGCGCTGGCCTCGGTGGCCTCTTGGACTATGATCTTCGACCGGGCGCGGGCGCTCAAGCGGGCCAAGCGCGAGGCGGACCAATTCGAGGAGCGATTCTGGTCCGGGGGGGAGCTCGGCGAGCTCTACCGGGGGCTTGCCCACGATGGTGCGGCGCGGGGCATGTCCGGGATCTTTCGGGCCGGGTTCCGGGAGTTCGTCAAGCTGCGCGAGAACCCCGACATCGCGCCAATGAACGTCGTCGAGGGGGCGCGTCGCTCCATGCAGGTGGCGATGAACCGGGAGCTCGACGGGCTGGAGACCTACCTGTCGTTTCTCGCGACCGTCGGGTCGGTGAGCCCCTATGTTGGGCTATTTGGCACGGTTTGGGGCATAATGAACGCCTTCGTCGCACTCGGAAACGTCAAGCAGGCGACCCTGGCTCTGGTGGCGCCAGGCATCGCCGAGGCGCTGATCGCCACCGCCATGGGACTATTCGCGGCCATTCCGGCCGTTGTCGCGTATAACCGTTATGCCAACGATGTGGAGCGGCTCAACAACCGCTACGAAGGGTTCCTCGACGAGTTCACCACCATCCTTCAGCGTCAGGCCCACGCCTGAGCCGGCCAGGTAGGCACGCCGGGCAGATCCGATGGCGACCCGAAGGCGCAAGCTGCGCAAGCCCATGTCCCAGATCAACGTCGTGCCCTACATCGACGTGATGCTGGTGCTGCTCATCATCTTCATGATCACCGCGCCCCTGCTGACTCAGGGGGTCCATGTGGACCTCCCCCAGGCCGAGGCGGAGGCCCTGCCTCCGGAGGCCGACGATCCGGTGGTGGTCACGGTGAGCGCGGCCGGGGACTTTTATGTGGACGTGGGTGAGGGCAAGGAGCAGCCGGTGGATGCGCAGACCTTGCAGCTTCGCATCGCCGCGGTGCTGCGCAACAAGCCCAGGACCCCCATCATGGTGCGGGGGGACCGCAAGGTCCCGTACGGCCGGGTGGTCGAGGCCATGGTGCTGCTGCAGGGCGCCGGAGCGCCTAGCGTGGGCCTGGTCACGGAGTCGCCGGAGACGAAGAAGTAAGCTCCGATGTGGGAACTGATCAAGCGAAACCCGCTGGCGGCGTTCCTTGCGGTGCTCATGCACCTGCTGCTGCTCGGCTTCATGATCGTGGGTGTGGACTGGCTCAAGCGCCCCCATCCCATACGTCCGAGCGGCGACCTGGTGCAGGCGCATGTCGTGGACGCCCAGCAGGTGCAGGCCGAGGCCGATCGCCTGCGGCAGACGGAGGTCCAGCGGCAGAAGGCGGCCGAGGCGGACCAGCGCCGGGAAAAGCAGCGGATCGAGGATCTGCAGCGCAAGCAGGAGGTCGAGCGCCAGCGTCTTGCCGCCTTGGAGAAGCAGCGCCAGGCGGAGGCCGCCAAGCAGGCCATCGAGCGCAAGAAGGCGGCCCAGGAGGCGGCCCGGCTCTCCAAGCTCAAGGCCGAGCGCGAGGCGCTGGAGCAGCAGCGTCAGCAGGAGGAGGCCCAGCGCAAGGCGGACGAGAAGAAGCGGCTCGCCGAGGAGAAGAAGCACAAGGCGGAGGACGACAAGCGCAAGGCCGAAGAGGCCAAGCGCCTGGCGGAGGAGCAGAAGCGCAAGGCCGAAGAGCAACGTCGCCAGCACGAGGAGGCCAAGAAGAAGGCCGAGGCTGACCGGCTGGCCGCCGAGCAGCGCGCCCGCGAGGACTCGCTGCGTCAAGCCATGGAGGCCGAGGAAGGCGACCAGGAGATTCGGCGCTACGCAGGCCTGATCACGGACAAGATCGAGCGCAGCTGGCTGCGTCCGCTCGGGGTCGGGACGCACCTGAAGGTGCAACTGCGGGTGCGCATGATCCCCGGCGGCGGGGTGATCGCCGTGAGCGTGATCCAAAGCAGCGGCAACGGTGCTTTCGACCGGTCCGCGGAGGCGGCGGTGCGCAAGGCCGACCCGCTGCCGGTGCCCTCCGGCGCGCTGTTCGACCGGATGCGCGATCTGGACATAATTTTCGACCCGGACAAGAGCTGAGGTGAAGATGAGGCGCAAGACGAGATGGTTCTTGATCCTGCTGGCCGCCTGGCTCGGCCAGGCATCGGCCGACCCGCTGACCATCGAGATCACCCAGGGGGTCGAGGGTGCCCTGCCGGTCGCGGTCGTACCCTTCGGGTGGACAGCGCCGGGGGCTGCGCCCGAGGATCTGGCGGCGATCATTGGCGCCGATCTCACCCGCAGCGGGCGTTTCCGCGTGCTCGACCGCGGTGACATGCTGTCGCGCCCGCAGTTCGGCACGGAGCCCGATTTTCGCGACTGGCGGGTGCTCGGCATGGAAGATCTGGTGGTCGGCCAGCTGGAGCCCCAGGGCGCCGGCGGCTACCTGGCCCGGTTCCAGCTGTTCGACGTCTTCCGCGGCCAGCAGGTCATCGGCTATTCCCTGCCCACGGGGGCGCGCGACCTGCGCTCCGCCGCGCACCGGATCGCCGATATGATCTACAAGGCGCTGACCGGCGAGCCGGGCGCCTTCGACACCCGCATCGCCTATGTGACCTCGATTCGGGGTCCCGACGGCAAGGATGAGGTGACCCTGGAGGTCGCCGATGCGGACGGCTATAACCCCCAGCCGATCGTCAGCTCGAGCGAGCCGCTGATGTCCCCGGCCTGGTCGCCGGACGGCAAACGTCTCGCCTATGTCTCCTTCGAGCAGGGGCGGCCCGCGATCTATGTCCAGGAGGTGCTGACCGGCCGCCGCCAGCGGGTGTCCGCCTTCCCGGGGATCAACGGGGCGCCGGCCTGGTCGCCGGATGGCCGCCGGCTCGCGCTCACCTTGTCCAAGGATGGCAATCCGGACATCTATGTGATGGATGTGGCGACCGGGCAGGTGCGCCCGGTCACCACCCAGCACTATGCGATCGATACCGAGCCGAGCTGGTCGCCGGATGGTCGCTGGATCGCCTTCACCTCGGACCGGGGCGGCGGGCCGCAGATCTATGAAATCCCGGTGGACGGGGGGGCGGTGCGTCGCCTGACCTTCGAAGGAAACTACAACGCGACGCCGAGATTCTCGCCGGACGGCAAGAGCCTGGCGCTGGTGACGCGGGTCGGCGGGAACTTCCGGATTGGCCTGCTGGATCTCAAGTCCGGGTCGCTCCGGGTCTTGACCAACGGGAGCCTTGACGAATCGCCCAGTTTCGCCCCGAACGGCAGCATGATAATTTACGCGACCAAAGTAGGGGGGCAGGGCGAGCTCGCCGAAGTGTCCGTCGACGGTCGGGTGCACGAGCGTCTGACCCGGCGCGCCGGAGATGTACGCGAGCCGAGCTGGTCCCCATCATCTGAGTAGCCCAGGAGGCTCATTCCAATGAGTAAGGTTGTGCTTAAGCTGATTCCGCTGTTGCTGCTCGGATTGCTGTTGGGCGGCTGCAGCCATTTTTCGAAGTCCAAGAGCGGCAGTGGTGCGCCGGTCGTCGAGGGTAGTGGAGCGGCCGGGGCCGGCGCCGGCGCATCGACCGCGGGTGCCCGTTCCGGCGGTGCCTGGAACGGCAACCCGTTGGACAATCCCAACAGCCTGCTGTCGACCCGCACCATCTACTTCGATTTCGATCAGTCGACCATCAGGCCCGAGTATCGCGATGTGGTCTTTGCCCACGCCGAGTACCTGGCTTCCAATCCCCAGGTCAGGGTGACCCTCGAAGGGCATACCGACGAGCGCGGGTCGCGCGAGTACAACATCGCCCTCGGGGAGCGCCGTGCCAAGGCGGTCAAGGAGATGATGGTGGCCCGCGGGGCCAGGGCGGACCAGATCACGACCATTAGCTACGGCGAAGAGCGTCCTGCGGTACTGGGCTCCAACGAGAGTGCCTGGTCGCGTAACCGCCGCGTCGAATTCGCTTACTGATGCCCACCATGGTCTCCCGCCGGCTGATTACGGTCGCATTGGTGCTCTGCTGCGTTGCCCCTTTGGACGCAGCGGCCTCCGAGAAGCTCTCTCTGATGCAGCGGATCGAGCGTCTGGAGAGCATCGTCGAGGCGCAGCAGGGTCAAGGCCAGCCGGGACAGGGCTCCACCGCGATGGCGGATCTTGTGACGCGGGTCAACGAGCTGCAACTGGAGATCAGCCGCTTGCGAGGTGAGCTCGAGCTGCAGGCCCACCATATCGACCAGCTCACCAGCGGTCAGCGCGACATGTACATGGACCTAGATCGGCGGCTCGGCGGCCGGGGTGGGGCCGCTGCCGAGGCGGCTGCGCCTGGGCAGGCCGCTCCGGCGGGGCAGCCTGCCGGACCCAGGTACCAGCCGGCGGGGCCCACAGAGCAGCCGTCCGCTCCGCATTCCGAGGCGCCAGGCGCCGGCTACCTACCGCCTTCGTCGGGGTATCAAACCCCTTCGTCTGGCTATCAGCCGCCCGCCTGGGGCTACCGCGAGCAGGAGCAGCCTTCCGAGCAGTCCCCGGCTACCGAGGCCCGGTCGCCCGAATACCAGTCCGAATCGAACGTTCCGGACGAGCCGTCTCCGCCTCCAGGCGCCGCACCCCGGTATTCCTCGGTACCCGCGCTACCCGCGCCTGAGCGTCCGGCCGCCGCTCCGTCTTTAGGCACCGGGGAGCCGGCTCAGGAGGATGCCCGTTACCAGGCGGCATTCGATCTGCTCAAGTCGGGCCGCTACGATGAATCGGCCAAGGCATTCCGGGCCTTCCTCGCCGAGTATCCTCGCGGGCGTTGGGCGGACAATGCCCAGTACTGGCTCGGCGAGACCGCCTACGTCCAGCGTGATTTCAAGACCGCGTTGGCGGAATTCCGCAAGGTGACTGAGGGCTATCCATCGAGTCCCAAGGTACCGGACGCCCTACTTAAGCAGGGCTTTATCGACTACGAGACCCAGCAGTGGGCCGATGCCCGCCGAATGCTCAGTCAGGTGGTGCAGAGCTACCCGACGTTCGACCGCGGCCCGTTTGGCGCGACAGCGTCTCCAGGTGATGGATCAGGAGCATCACTGAGGGCCTCTCCCCGCGGGGGCCCCGTCCGTCGTGTCCCGGCTTCGCGTCACGGAGATCTTCCTGTCCCTTCAGGGAGAGTCCCGCAGCGCAGGGATCCCCACCGCCTTCGTGCGCCTTACCGGCTGTCCGCTGCGCTGCGGCTATTGCGACACCACCTATGCCTTCACCGGCGGCAGTTGGATGGAGCTGGCTGAGGTGTTGGAGCGCGTTGCGGGGCTCGGTGTCTCCCACGTCTGTGTCACCGGCGGCGAGCCGCTCGCCCAGCGCGCCTGCCCGGTGCTGCTCGCGGCCCTGTGCGACGCGGGCTATGAGGTGTCGTTGGAGACCAGCGGGGCGCTGGACGTCTCGCCCGTGGACCCACGGGTGATCAAGGTGGTGGACCTTAAGACCCCGGGCTCGGGGGAGCAGTCCAAGAACCGCTACGAGAACCTGGATTTGCTCAGCTCCCGCGACCAGCTGAAATTCGTCATCTGCGACCGCGCCGACTACGAGTGGGCGTGCTCGGTGCTGCGCAAGTATCGCCTCGCCGAGCGTGGCGAGGTGCTGTTCTCGCCCTGCCACGGGCGGCAGGACCCGCGGGTGCTCGCCGACTGGATACTCGAAGACCGTTTAGCGGTGCGCTTTCAGTTGCAGCTGCACAAGTATCTCTGGGGCGATCGGCCCGGACACTGACCGAGGACTCGGTTGATGCAGGCTAACCCGCATTTCTTACCAACCTCCTGCTGCGGCACCCGATCTGCTCGCGTCTACGGCGTTGCGCTCGGCCCGGGTGCTCGACGTACTGTCAAGTACGCCTGCGCACCCGGTCGGTCGCGCGCCTTGTATCCACGCGCATCTCGGGCGCCTCGCTACGAACGCTGGTGAGAAATGCCGGTTAAGAAGGCAGTGGTGCTTCTCTCCGGCGGTCTGGACTCCGCCACGGCCCTGGCCCTGGCCCGGGCCCGGGGTTTCGACTGCTATGCACTCAGCATGGATTATGGCCAGCGCCACGCCGCCGAGCTGGGCGCGGCGCGTCGGGTCGCGGCTGCCCTGGGAGCGATCGAGCACAAGATGGTGCGCGTCGACCTGGGGGCGATCGGCGGCTCGGCGCTCACCGACCCGTCCATCGCGGTGCCCGAGCAGCCGGGCGAGGGCATTCCCCCAACCTATGTGCCTGCCCGCAACACCCTGTTCCTCGCGCTCGCCCTGGGTTGGGCCGAGGTGCTCGGCGCTCTCGACCTCTTCATCGGGGTGAACGCCTTGGACTATTCGGGCTATCCCGACTGCCGGCCCGAGTTCATCGAGGCCTTCCAGCGGCTCGCCGGCCTGGCTACCAAGGCGGGGGTGGAGGGCGCCCGGTTTCGCATCCACGCGCCCCTGATCCACTTGACCAAAGCGCAGATTATCCGGGCCGGGACCGAGCTGGGAGTCGACTATGGGTTGACCTTGTCCTGCTATCAGGCCGACGACGAAGGCCGGGCTTGTGGGCGCTGTGACTCCTGCCGCCTGCGCGCCCAGGGCTTTCACGAAGCCGGCATGCCCGATCCCACGCGGTACCGATCCGGGCCGGCCAGTTGACCAGGGCCGGCGCTTCGCCCCCCGGGAGCGAAAGCTCTCTCTCGGGCCCCCAGCCGGCGAATATTGGCTGCGTTTCAGGCGAGCAGAGCCCGGACGGGGTTCCCGAGCCGCGGCTCGCAATGACGACGTTGACCGCCCGAGACCAGGCGGGCGGCCGCGGGTTTTCCCTCGGCAGCGACTGGGGTATCATGCGAAATTTGGGCTAGCCACCTTGGTCTGCCCGCACAATGCGCCCTTAGCTCAGTCGGTAGAGCATCTGACTTTTAATCAGGTGGTCGCTGGTTCGAATCCAGCAGGGCGCACCAGTAAAAACAGCAACTTACGAGAGCCGCCGCAAGGCGGCTTTTCCGTCGGGTCACAGCAAAGTCACAGAGCGCGCACGGGACTCGGGCTCGAAGCGGTCCCGGGTCGGGGCCCTCGATCACCTCGCCACCACGTCCTCGGGCTCCAGCTCGGCCAGGTCGGTGCCGTGCCGTGCCCAGGGCCCGCGGTCGGGATCATGCGCAGGGTCCAGGGCGGGCCGGACAGGCTGCGGCCCCCCGGGGGATATCTCCGGGGTCGAAGTCCTGGCCAGGGCCGGGCGCCGACCATCACCTTGCTCTCGGGGCCTCCAGGGCCTCGGGGATGGGTCGGCGCGTTGCCCATGATGGTGTGTCGGCTCGCATAGCCGGGCAGGTAAGCTATCCTGAACAGAGCGCGGCATGGTTGGCTGCGACGGCAAAGCCCACGGAGAGGGGCGAACCAATAGCCCCGCTCGGACGCGGGGCTTCTTTTTGGTGAAGTGAGCGGCGGCCGGCCAAGTCGGGATCAGCAGCACCCCGGGGTCGGGACCATCCCGTGGTCAACTTTTTGCGAAGTTGTCTTGGATACCCGGAATGCGCGGGATCAGGCGCGGCTATCAAGGATCGACGCCCCAGAGAATGGGGGCAATGCAAGGTTATCCGCGGGCTGTCTGTCGTTATCGGTGGGCCGCGAGCGGGATTGAGAGGACCGCCACCCCTCCCACAATGAAAATCGACCGCTTGACTTCGCGTGGCCTTGTATATACAGTTCTCACCCCGATATGGGAAAACACGCCATTTCAAACCGGCTTTGAAGCTATAACAGGGGATTGAATTAGTTGAGGGATCGTATATACACTTGATTGAGGCAATGCGCAGTCATGGGCTTAAAGCTATCGTCGAAGATCAGAGAGAAACTTGCGAGTAAGGTTCCACCGGTCACGGAATCGGAGATACTTCAATGCTTTGCCAACCGGGTCGGGTGCGATCTTCTTGACAGTCGGGAGCAGCACAAGACTGATCCTCCGACGCGGTGGTTTATCGCTGAGACAGACTTTGGACGTTTGTTAAAAGTGGTCTACATCCTAAAAGATGGCGACCTTATCATAAAGACAGCTTATGGCCCGAATCCGATAGAAAAGAAAATGTATAGCGATTTCGGTCTGTCATGAGCATTCGTTACAGAGAGACAGAGCGATGACTTCGAAGGAAAAGATCCCTGGCACCGACGAAGCGTGGGACAGGCTCGAACTGGGCGCCGATCCCAATTACGTCAAAGTCCTCCAAGATGTGGACGAGCAAGCGATCAACGACGCGCTTGAATTGCGCCCAATCTCTATCCGCTTGCACAAGTCATTGATCGAGGACTTCAAACTGATCGCTGAGCTGAACAACATCGGCTATCAGCCACTTATGAGGCAGGTCCTGACTAGGTTCGCGGATTGCGAGAAGAAACGCATCCTGCGTGAGGTGGTAGGCGCGCAGGCCAAGCGGAAACAAGAAGTGCAAGACCCAGATATGGGCGAAACGCGCAAAGCCGCGAGTTGACGTTACGCCTTGCCGAGGGCCGCCGTCCTTGAGAATAGTGTCAAGACGTTCAGGGACAAAGTATCTGACAATCCCTCCCGGCCCGGGGTGCGTATCCATGCCCCCGGGCCTCCCCGGGCCCGCGCGCTCGGCTTTCAACTCGACCTCACCCGGGGCCGTAGAAGCGTCGAATAGGTGCTCCCGCCGAATCCGGGGCGGATTGCTGCTACGGTTAGCTATACTTGAACAGGTTAGTGTAGTGCTTCGACCTATTTGGCCCTTATCAACCGGTAAATTTGCGGTGGGCCGCAAGGCGCCTCTATTGTTGCATCAAGGGGTTAGGACGCTTTCAGTGGCTGGCGCTGGACGCCTCGTAAGCTCCAGGAATTCCAAAGCAGTACACTGAGCCCGAAATATGGAGGACAATGGCGAATGAACATGATTCTGACCAGACTCGCTCCGGGCACCGCGGTTGGGGACGTAGTTGCGTTTCTGCGAAATGGGGTCAAGCGGCGTTTTTTTCTGCCGGTGCGCGAGGCGCCGACTATTCGGGGCTGCCAGATCATTAGGATCGTTAATGAGGACAGCGGCGACGACGACTACATCGCCCTGGTTCAAGTGACGCCGGCAACGGCTGCGCTTCGCGCCATACAGCGGGTGAACCGTACGCCTTTGAGAGGCCGGGTGGTCGAGGTCCGCGAGTATCGCAACCGCTCGTCCCGTAATGACCGGCGCTCGCGCCCTTACCCCGTGGCGAGCGAGCACGAGCGACGCGCTGAGGAGCGCCGCCGGCCCAATCTCAAGTTCATAAAGGACAGGGAGCCGGCACGGTTCAAGGCGGTGGACAGCTATCGCCGCACCTACGGCGGACGAGGTTTCTAACGCCGCCGACACAGAGATGGCTTCGCTGCCGAGGAATGCCGAAAATGACCCACCCGGGACCGCGAAGACCCCAATGGATCAGGGCCCAGTGCGCCAGCACAGGGTTTCGGGAAATTGTCCGTTATTGACTATCGGTTGCTGCTCTTGGCCGCTTGAGCGCTTCAGCCGTTATTCGTTGCCCAGAAGGCCGAAAACCGCGAGGCGCCGCCTGGCCCCGACATAAACGTTGCCGTTGGCAATCGTGGGTACCGAGAATTTAACGCCTGGCCCGATCCGATCGCGGTGCCCGGCCTGGCTGCTGTTATAGAGCTCAAGGGCAACGTCCGCGGCATCGTGCGCATGCAGGATTGCGTGCTCGCTCGCGTCGAGCTCGATAGTCCAAACGATGCCATTGGTCTGGCCATTCGCCGAGATTGACGGTGTTGCACCCGGGTATCCGGCGATGTCGGACGATCGCGACGTCGGCGTCGGTGAGAGCAGTCCGGAGGAAAGCTGAAATGCGGTGAGCGTGTCGCCCACGCCCTGGAAGTAGACCGACCCATTCCAGTAAGCGGGGGTGCTGAATATGCGTTCCACCGCATGGGGGAGCGACTGGACGATCTGTCCATTGTTTGTCAGGCGATAGTGTCCCATGTTGTCGCGGTTGACGAGGTAAATGGTTCCCGTCTTTCCGGCGCCGATGGCGAGGTGAGGCACCGGCCCGACCTGGTCAGGGAGGAGCATGACGCCCCCTGATCCGACATCGAGATCCTCCAAGTCAAGGTAGGCGTAGTCGAACGGCGTGAAATAGTCGGTCAGCGACAGGCCGGCTCCCGGGGTCAGCTGGATGAATGAGCTCCCGACATTACGCCCCTGGGCATAGGCGTCGAACGTGCCGTTGCCGGTCATCGCATAGATCTTGCCTGCTGCATCGGCGGCGAGCCCCCCGCCAGCCTGCCAAATGCCTCCATCCCGGCCGTCGGGTGTGTCGTTGAAGACGCCAACCTGAGCGAGCGAGCTGGCATCGTAGCCTATGATCCAGCCGTGGTAGGGTGGGATGTCGCAGTGCCCGCCCCATGCGACGTAGACAACGCCCTGGTCAAGCAGCAACGCAGCCCGCTGGTTCTGCCGCAGCGGGCGGAAGGTTAAGCTCGCACCGTCGCTGCCGCCGCCCGTGCCTGGCACCGACGCGGTGATGGTAACGGGGCTGTCCGGTTTGTCATTGCCCGTCGCGATGTCCAGGGCGTGAAGACGCTGGACGGTTTTGCCACGCTCGATGGTGATTGCGACCAGGTACATGGTCCCGGTCGTGGCGTCGATGACCGGTGTGCCCGTGATTCCGAACACGGGCACGAGATCGTCGCACCGGGTAGCGAAGGCGGGTAGGGGGTGGGCACCAAGGGAGCGAAAGCTCCTGTGCCACAAAGGTTGGGCATTGTCGCCGGTATTCGAGTCGGCATCGAACGCGTAAACGCTGTCGCGCTCGGTAACAACGTAGACGACATTGTGGACCCCGCGGTTCGGAATGGAAACCCCGGGAACATAGAGGGGTTGAGCGTACACAAATCCGTCCACGGGTTGTTTGAAGAGGAGCCCGAACAGGGGCGAGCTTACGTTGGCGGGGGTCAGGATGGTCTCATCCAGGTTTGCGCCGGTCCGGCTGTTGTCGTTGTGATACGTGAGTACGCTCGGCTGACCGAGCGCATGGCCGAGGCTGGCGCAGAGTAGCAGACCTGTCAAAGGTCCAGCTTTCAACAGCCCGAGCGTCTTGTCGGCGATTTGCCCCATGTGTTTCTCCTTATTGGCCCAGGCTATCGTTTGTCGGCGTGGATAGATCAGCCCTTCCTTAGGTCTGCTTCTGCCCTTTTTCGTGAGCTGCGCCGCCGCCAGCCCGCTTTCAGAAGACGTGCGTAGACGGTGTTGGAAAACAGGTTGGTGCTGTAATGGGCCACTCCGTGCCCTCCCCATCGACGAATGAATGGCGTGTCACCGTTGAAATCGAAGCGCTGCCACGGTCCACCCCAGATCCGGCGCAGCAGCTCCTGCGTCATGAGGGCTCCGGGGCCCACGAAGGACGCATCGGCATCATAATAAGTGGTCAACCCATATAGCGTGTCACCTTGAGCAAGCGTCACGCAGGCGGCGATGAGCCAGTCGCTCTGGGTGGTCAGCATAGTCCTGCCGAGCTGGTTATCTCCGAGGCTCTGCAACAGGTCCCGGATGAAGCCTTGGTCGGCGGGGGTAAGCGCCGCATTTCTCGTCTGGGCTTTCCAGCTGCGGCGCTCCAGCGCGAATACGCCGTCCAATGCCGCAAGCTGGTCGGTCCGGCTCTGCAGGTCGCGGTGACTGCTTGGTCCGAGCGTATCGAGGCGCGTCTGGTGGCGGCGAAGCTCCTGTCGGAGTTTCTTCGAAAGCGTACGCACGTAATCCGCAAAATCGCCCTGGATCGGCAGTATCCAATGGGTCCGGCCGGGCCGCCAGGTGGGAGCGTCGAGCCCGCGGCGTCGGGCTGCATCCGCCAATAGCCCGAAAAGGGGACTTTGCTCGGGAACGTTGGCAAAGGATAGGCGATCCCATTGCCAGCGGCGCTCGGCGAAATACGAAAGCATGGCATCCAGGCACTCTCTTGGCCGCTCGGGCAAGAGCAGGTCCTCGCGCAGGATGTGCTTGTTTCGCAACGGGCTGATGCAACGGGTGGGCGCACCAAGGTGCCATTGGACCCTTTGCATCAAAGGGGCAATGCCGATGATGCGCCCGGCAGAGCGAAACACCAGGATACGCAATCGTTTGCCACTTCCGAAGGCCCGCCACCAGGCGCAGACAAGGCCGTGGGTCAGAAAGATCGTTGCGCCGGGATAGTCGGCCAGCAAGAGGGCCCATGGCTGCTTCAGGGAGACCAGGGCCTCGAGCGCACCGATCTCCTCGACCTCGACCGGGGGCCTGTCGCTGGGCGCCGCCGCAGGGACGTCTCTCCGGGTCTGGTCTGTGCTCTGGTCCGAAGCTCTTACCATGATCGTTGCTGTGTCTCGCGGTCTACTGCTGTTCGCGCGGCTCAGGTCGTCTATCGGCCGGACAAGGTCCGCTTGGCGATCAATGCCGTTCTGAGGCGAGCCGCGTGACGAGTGAGACCCTGTGGCCGGGCGTGCATCAACAAAGGCCCCCGAGGTCCTCGCGGCAGTCCTCCTGTCACGAGCTGCAGACTCCGGCGGATTCTGCGCCGCGCTGGGTACCAGGTTGCTGGTGTCAAGAGCGATGGAAACACGTCGGTCCCCCCGGGCGGCGGCCGATTTTACCGCCAACAAGCTGAACGCGCGACAGGCCGTCGAGGGCGGCGCTCACCCGATCGTCTCCGCACGGGCGTGCCCCGGCGCCGGCGAGCTTGGTTTCCAGAGGCAATCCCTGCGATACTACGGTCGATTTTCGATTGGTCCTCAGGTCGGCGCGGCCGGCCACGCCATCAGAGGTCCCCGGTTGCTGCTGTCGGCCGTCAAGCGCACGCTCTACTGGCGCCTGCTGACCCATGTCTTCCCCCAATGGAAGATCTTTCTGATCTCCTTCGTCAGCACCGCCATCGTGGCCGCCACAGAGCCGGCCCTGCCCGCGCTGCTCAAGGCACTGCTCGACGACAGCTTGATCGGCCGGAACCAGACGGTGATCCGGCTGATGCCTTTCGCCATCGTCGGGCTTTTCCTGGTGCGGGGCATCGCCGACTTCGTCAGCAGCTATTCCACGGGCTGGATCGGCACCCGCCTGGTCACCGACCTGCGCGAGCTGATGTTCAGGCAGCTGATGGCGGTGCCCATGGCGTTCTACGACGAGCACACGTCCGGCGCGCTGCTCTCGCGCTTTACCTACGACGTGGTGAGGGTGTATCGGGCGGCCACCAGCGCCTGGGTCACCGCCGTGCGCGACACCCTCGCGGTGGTCGGACTTCTCGGTTGGATGTCCTGGCTCAATTGGCGGCTAACCCTCGCCACCCTGATTATCGTGCCCGCGGTGGGGGCCCTGATCAACAGCGCCAGCCGCCGCATGCGTCGGCTCAACCGCACCGCCCAGCAGCAGATGGGGGACCTCAATCAGATCATCCGCGAGACCATCGGCGCCCAGCGCGAGATCCGGGTGTTCGGGGCGGCCGACTACGAGATCGCCCGCTTCAACCACCGGGCCAACAAGGTGCGCCAGATGGAGAACAAGCTGGGGGTCACCGCTTCGGCCAATGTCTCGGTGGTGCAGTTCATGGTCGCCGTGGTCCTCGCCATCCTGATCTATTACTCGATCCTGCAGTCCCAGGATAACGGCTTCACCGTTGGCGGGTTCGTGTCGTTCTTCGGCGCTATGGCCATGTTGTTCGGTCCTACCAAGCGCCTGACCAAGGTCAATGATGACATCCAGCGGGGGCTGGCGGCCTCTGAGAGCGTGTTCTTCATGATCGACCAGCGGCCCGAGGAGGAGTCCGCGGACGCCGAGCCGCTGGAGCGGGCCCGCGGGGAGATCCGCTTCGAGGACGTGAGCTTCCGCTACCCCGGCCAGACCGAGCCCGCCCTGGACCATATCGATCTCTGTATCCCTGCCGGGCAGAGCCTGGCCCTGGTCGGGGCATCGGGCAGCGGCAAGTCCACGCTGGTGAGCCTCATCCCGCTGTTCCTGCGGCCCCAGTCCGGGCGGATCTTGCTCGACGGGCGCGACCTGCGCAGCCTGCGTCTGCAGGATCTGCGCCGCCAGATGGCCCTGGTCAGCCAACAGGTGGTGCTGTTCGACGACACTGTCGCCGCCAACATTGCCTACGGCCAGGGCGAGCGGGTCGACGCCGAGCGGTTGCGCGCGGCGGTGGAAACCGCGCACGCCAGCGAGCTAGTCGAGCAGCTGCCCCAGGGCATGGACACGCGCATCGGCGAGAACGGTGCCCAGCTTTCCGGGGGCCAGCGCCAGCGCTTGGCGATCGCCCGGGCTCTGCTCAAAGATGCCCCGATCCTGATCATGGACGAGGCGACCTCCAACCTGGACAGCCATTCCGAGCGTTACATCCAGGCGGCCATGGAGGCGGTGCTGCGCAACCGCACCTGCCTGATTATCGCCCACAGGTTGTCCACCATCGAGAACGCCGACCGGATCATCGTGCTCGACCACGGGCGGATCGTCGAGTCCGGCACCCACGAGGAGCTGCTGGCCCTGGCAGGCCAGTATGCGAGGCTGCACCGGGCCCAGACCCGACAGACCGAGGCGCGCACGTGAGCGCTGCGGAAACCCCGGCGCGTCGCCTGGCGCTGTCTTGCCGTTCGCGCTTGGGCCACAGCCGGCTCGTCCTGGGTCACCCGCTCCCGCGGCCGCTCGCTCAGGCGCCGTCGTGAAAGACGCCGTAATGATAGGCGCCCTCGATGACGCCACTGGTGTAATAGCCGCTCAGGCCCTTGAGCCCGCCTTGCGCGAAGTAGACCCTGAGGGAGGGATTTGCCTCCGCCGCCCGGCGGACGTTGGAGACGAGCTGCTGGTCGGCGTTTCGCACCAGCACGCCGGAAAAGCCCGCCGTGAGCGGAAAGATGTCGTTGCCGCTGTCGCCGCAGAAGACCAGGTCCGCCTTGTCGACACCGACCTCGTCGGCGAGGTATTCCAGCGCGGTCTGCTTGGTGGCGCTCTGCGGGAGGAAATCGATCAGCCCCTTGCCGGACTGGGAGTCGAAGCTGTAAATGCAGACCTCGTCGAACCCGCCCTTGACCCGCTCGTCTACCAGTTGCTGCACGGCTTCATTCCTGCCGTGGTCGACGTAATAGCTCTGCTTGAACGCACCACAGTGCTCGCGCGCCTGCTCGGTCAGGCCTTCGATGTCCGCGACGGCGCCGCGCACCGCTTCGGCATCCCATCGCGGACTGGTCCGCCTCACGTGGGCCTCCCAGCCGGTGTGGGGCTCCCAGCCGGAGGGCCCGTACCGTCGAATGGATGTGCCGACGTCGCCGATGAGCACATCGGGATAGCGGATGCCGTATTGCTCGATCGCGGTCTCGGTCAAGCTCAAATTCCTGCCCGTCACGTAGACAACGTGCACATCATGTCGTTCGGTCAGCTCGTTGAACAGATCGATGGCGCCGGGGTCGGGCGGCCAGATGCCGTTGGGGAGCAACGTCCGATCGAGGTCGGTGGCGAGGATTTTCATTGGGGTCCTCCGAGGCGATTATCAGGTAAGCGGCTCATCGGTCGAGACAGGCGTCCCGGGGTCGAGGGGGGGTCCTCAGGTGGCGCGCGGTTCGCGCTTTCAGCCCCCTCTGCCCGCCGGAGAGGGGAGGGGTGAGGGCAATCAAGAGCCGACACGTCCGACGCTCCCCGTTGAATCCTGCATTGCCTGCTCTGGCGAGCCGGACTCATGACCCGACATCGGCACCGGGCCGAGCATCTGGCGCGTTGTCTCTCGGACGGTCCGAGGATACGACGATTTCCTCTCCGGCGCCCCTGTCCTGGAACAGAGTAAAGGCGTGGGTGTGCAGGTCTGCCATCAGCGTGGCGGTGGCCTCCGGGTGACGCCAGACGATGTGCAGTCGCTGGGGCTCGGTCTCGAGGACTTCCATCTCCCCCGAGAACGCCGGCGAGTTGTTGCGCAGCCGCAGCAGCTCGATCTGGTCCCGTACGACGGGCAGCTTCAACCGGGCCTCGATGTCCTCCAAGCTGAGATTGGTGCGGTTGATCTCCTTGTGCTTGGCGGCATCTCCCCGGTCTGCCGCGGCGTAGTCGTTCGTGCCGGCGAACAGATCCAGATACCAGACCTGGGGGACGCCGGGCATGAACATCTGAATCGCGCGGGCCAGCAGCAGCTTGCGCTCGTCCTCGCCCAGGGCGCTGAAGAAAGTCGCGTTGACCTGGTAGTAGTCGATCTTCTTGCCGTTGGTGTCGTACAGATTCTTGGTCCGGCCGCCGCGGGCGATGATGCGCTCGATGCTGGCCTCGATCTCGCGGTCGCCGAGCAGGCCGGGGCGATAGGTGCCGTTGAGCCGCTTGCCTTTGAGGTCGAGCACCGGGATGCCGTCGTGTGAGCCGAGCATGTTGATGGTCTGCAGGCCCTCCCGGCGAATGTCCGAGATCCAGCGCAGCAATGCGTCATTGGTACCGCGGTCGAGGGCGTCGATCACGAGTCCCGGAAAGAAGAAGTCGTAGATGGGATAGCCCTTCGCCGCGATCTCGTCGTGGATGCCGACGCCGTATTCGGAGTGGATCTCCGGAAAGATGATCAGGTCGTACTTGCGCGCGATGCCCCGCAGTCGCTCCAGGTACTCCCAGGTGCCCGGCCGGTTGAAGAAGTTGCACTGGCCGGGCTCCTTGTGCAGGTAGGCGAAGGCGTCGAGGCGTATGATCTTGGCGCCATACCTGGCGAGCTTTCGCAGGGTCTCGTCGTAGAACTCCCAGACCAGCTCGGAGCGCGCGTTGAGATCCATCTGGCCCAGGTAATCACGCTTGCTGCAGACGATCTCGATGACCTCGTTCGCGAGATGGCTGATGTCTTCGCGACGGGCGATGTCCTCCAGGTCCATGAGCTCCAGGCAGTCCTTGTCCTTGATGACGATCTTCAATTCGTTGACCAGCTTCGCGGCCACGTCCGGGTCAAGCCCTTCGATGGCCGCGAAGTCCTGGACGGTGATCTCTGCGAAATCGATCTTCTGGTAGAAGGTGTTCCAATAGGTCTTGAGGGTGCCGCCGGGAAAGCGTACCCGCAAGATCGGCAGCCCGGGCTTGCGCATGAAGAGCTTTTTGAGGTGCTCCTCGTGGGGCACGGTGCACCCGTTCGGTCCCTTAACGCCCTGGCCTTCCCAGAACTTGTCCCAATCGATGAAGAAATCCCGGTAGGGCGAGTCGTCGCCCTTCAGCAGCAGGTCCTGGAACTGGGGTGAGCGCACCGAAAGGTGGTTGAGCACCAGATCGACCTTGATCTTGATGCCTAGCCTCTCCAGATCCTCGAGGTCCTTGCAGTCGACCAGCTGTTCGTTGTGGTCGTAATCGATGATGGAGAAACCTCGATCCAGGTCGCTATGGAAGAAGGTGGGCAGGATGTAAAACAGCGAAAAGGCGCCCGCCAGCTCGGGCCTTTGCAGCAGTGCCACCGTGTCGCAGAGCCTCTGGCCGATGCTGTCGGGGTATGCGTTCAGCATGACCCCTGGGGGAAGGCTCTGCATCTTGGAGTCGGGATCGTTGCTCATGTTCTCGCCCTTCGTGCCGGCGTGCCCATGTCTTGGGAGCGTCTGCCGACGCCGTCCATGGGCGTGGAGAGCCCTGTGGGGCACATGCTCGATACGGGCCCGGTCCCGCTCATTATCCGGCGCCCTCTGGAACCGCTCTCAAGCGGCTAGCACGACCGAGCCGCATAAGACCTTTCGGATCATAATAAATATTAAACGACTTGGAAACTCGGCAGACCATCCCTCCAAACCATACAGAGAGGATGTGTTTCGGCTATCGGGAAGGCTTTTCCCATACGGATATCGCCTTGGAGCAATTGGCGGGCGGTAGAGCGTCGATGTTGCACGTCAGCGGGCGGGGAGGAATCCGCTGGAACGGGACCCGGCGATAGAACGTGTGCGTCGAACGGCCAGTCGATCGCCCCCTTATCCTCGGGACAGGTCGAGGATCTCCAATCGGTAATTGGCGTCCGGATTGTCCGGCGAGGGTCCTTGGGTCAGTACGGCAAGGCCCACGTCGACGCCATCCTGGCGCAGCCAATTGCGGACGAAGGGTGCCCAGTCGACCTGCTCCGCCTCGGCCTTCACGCCGTGCACGCCGTAGGAGAACTGCAGCGCGCGGCAGGTGGATTGCTCCCGACTGATGGCTGTGATCCAGGTCGGCAGACGGAACCGTGCCACGTTGCGCGCCATGGCCCCCGAGCGGGTGGGCACCACCACCGCCACCGGCGCAATGCAGGCGGTGCTCTCCCGCACGCTTCGGGCGATGAGCTCCGCCACCGACCCCCGGGAGGAAAGGCAGTTGGGCGTCGCCCTGGGCCTATAGGGCTCGGTTTCCGCCGCTATGTCCGCCAGCATCTGCACTGCGTCCACGGGGTATCTCCCCATGGCGGATTCCGCCGACAGCATCACCGCGTCGGTGCCATCGAGGACGGCGTTGGCCACGTCCGTGGCCTCGGCCCGGGTCGGCCGGCGATTCTCGGTCATCGATTCCAGCATCTGGGTGGCGGTGATCACCGGCTTGCCGTGACGGTTGGCGGCGTGCATCAGCTCCTTCTGCGTCACCGCCATGCGGGCGATGGGGATCTCTACTCCCAGGTCGCCCCGCGCCACCATGATGCCGTCGGCTGCCGCTAGGATCTCCTCGAGATTGTCCAGGGCACGGGCGCGCTCGATCTTGGCGATCAGGAACGGGCGCTGGCCGAGCGCGGCGGCCGCGTTGCGCACCGCTCGGATATCTGCCGCGGTAGAGACAAACGACTGGCTCACTGCGTCTACCCCCTGCGCCAGGGCGAAGGCGAGACACTCGCGGTCCCGGTCGGTGAACGCGCTGATGCCCAGATCGATGCCGGGCAGATCCAGCCCCTTGCGCGAGCGCACCTCACCGCCCGCGCGTACCTCGCAGACCAGGTCCGTGGTGCCGATCTCCAGCACCTTCAGCGACACCAAGCCGTCGTTCAGAAACAGTTTGTCGTCAGGCTTCACGACCCGCGGGAGTGCCCCGAAGCTCACCGAGACCCGGGAGGCATCACCCGTGATCGTCTCGGTGGTCAGGGTCAGGCGGTCGCCGACCTGAAGCTCCAGGGGCTCGGCGGCCAGCTCGCCGATGCGGATCTTCGGCCCCGGCAGGTCGGCCATGATGGCGAGGTCCCGGCCGCAGCGCGAGGCGACCGCGCGTAGGCGCTCGATGGTCCTCCCGTGGCTCGCGAAGTCCCCGTGGGAGAAATTGAGCCGGGCCACGTTCATCCCGGCGAGCAGCATGCCCTCGATAGTCTTCTCATCGTCCGAGGCCGGCCCGATGGTGGCCACGATCTTGGTCTTGTGGGCAGGCAGATGCATTGGGCGGGTCCTGGGTCTGGTACCGTTGTCGATGGTTGGTAAGGCGGCTGTGCCGATAGCGATATAACGGCACGACCGGTAGTCCACGCGCGGCCGGTGTGTGCTCACGGCTTCCCGCGCATGGCTGCCGCGGACGCGGCGTGTGTGCTTGATAAGGTACCAATACTGCTCGGTGCGGGCGATGATCTCCTGCGCGTAGGCGATCGGTCCATTGCTGTAGGTGCAGTAGCCGCAGTTGAGCTTTTCGATCAGCCTGAGACAGGCGAGCTGTTCGCGATCGAAGACGAAGTCATCGCGTCGCTGCACCTTGGCAGGATAATAGAGGGGGACGGCAAGCTGGGTCCCGATCGCCGCCTTGCAGGCTATGGAGTCTCCCCGGAGACCGCGGCCGAGGTGGGTTGCTCGGGTGGGTTTCGCTACAGGGCGGGCCTGGCACTAGCTCTGCTGAGCCGGAATCAGGCGCACCGCATCGCCCGCGCGCAGGACGCCGCCGACGACCACCTTCAGCCCGACCCCGGCCCCACGGCCGAGGGCCTTGCCAGCGCCACGGGAAAAGACGCGATCCAGATAGCCACACGGCGGCCGCAGTCGGTGAAAGCCAAGCTCCACGTCGCCGATATGCACGCGAGAACGACGAAACGCATCCAGGGGAATGCCGCTCACCACCAGGTTGCGTCGGTGCTGGCCGGCAGAGAAATCCAAGCCGCTGCGCCTTTCCGCGCGGCGCAGGTCTTCGGCGGTAACCAACGTGAGCTGACAGCTATCGGTCGACCGCCAATGGCCCTGACCCGTCGCATAGCGGTCGCCGGCCAAGCCCTGTCCACGGACCGCCTCGATCTCATCGATACGACGCATTGGCTCGCCCGCTGCCTGGGCAATGAAGATCGCCTCGAGTGCGCCGACGAGCTCATCTGAGCGCCACTGTTTGAGCCAGGAAAAGACGGAAGGCATGACGCAAGGTTATTAGCAGTCCGTAGGTGGCAATTCAGTGCTTCAGAAGCAATCTCGGTCGCTGGTACCGTGGGTGTCCTTATCGTGCTGTTTGTCCCGCGTATCTCCTCCGGCGGCATAACCCGAGATCGAGAGCCCTTCGATTTCGCGGAGCACAGGGCGCAGGTTTCCCGCATCGGGGCCATATGGGGCCTTCACGTAGCGCAGGCGCAGCGGCTCCCCCGCGGCCTGCGGGAAGAAGGTCTGCTTAGCTGCCCGCAGCGAGGCCTCCACCGACTTGCCTATTTCGCGGTGCGCGAGTCTCCGATAGCAGCGTCGAGGTCGGCCTGCAAAGGACAGACGGTCCGCGCCCGGTCCGTCATCACCTTGCGAATATAGATGGCGCTCACGCGCTGGGGATACTCTTGCCAAATCGCGCAATAGGTCTCGGGGTCCAGCTCGCCGTTGTCACCCACCAGCACGAATTTCACCCAGGGCAGGGCAGAGAAGATGGCCTCGATCTTCTCGGTCTTGTAACGCTTCTGGTCTAACAGCGGGTCTCGTCCGTCTCCGCTGATCTGCTTCGTCACCAACACGCCTCGGGGGAAGTCGTTCAGCGACAGAAACCCATCGATATTGGGCGCCAACTGGTGCGGTGAGGCGGAGACGTAGAACATGGCAGCCGCCGCCGGCTCGGCGTTCTGCGCCAGCAGCCGCCTGAAGAAATCCGCTGTTCCGGGGAAGGCCTTGCGTTGGCGAGGATTCTTCAAGAAAGTGTTGTTCAGGAGCTTTGTCTTGTCCGGCACTTCTGAGACGAGCACTGTGTCGTCAATGTCGGAGATAATGCCCAGGGGGTTCGTCCTGGGCACGATCAGCAAGCGGCCTTCACCCTGCGCGCGATCGCCCTCGGCAGTCACCGTGTGCCAACCCGCGGCCAGAGGGTGCTCCGGCGCCGCCGCCACGTGGAAATAGCCTTCTTCGTCCGAAGTCGTGCGGACTTCAGATCCACCGACCCTGACGGTGAGCGCAACGTCTTCCCGCTCGGAGTTGTTCATCAGGCGCAGATTACGCCACAGGTTGCGCCACCAGGAATCGCCCTTCGTCGCCTGCGACAATCCCTCCGCCTCGATTACCCGGCCATCGACAGCGAACTGCTCGGCGCTCCCGTAGCCGCCGTAGAAGACGACGATATTCTCGTCCGCGTGCGCTAACAGCGGCAGCAGAAGCGTGCCAAGCAGTAGTCGTCTCACCATCTGGCAACCCACCGTGACAGGGTGCAGACCGCGCTGCTGGGTGCGGATCTCGCGCTGGCCCACGCCGGACATCAGTCGGTCTCCCTTGTTGCTGTTGGCTTTTCCCCCGGGGCCAGCAGGTGCATCATCGGCCGGACCATCAGGGCCTTGGCCTTGGGGTCGCTCTCGGCAATAAGCAGGGTCAAGGCCGTCATGCCGTTCTCGTCCAGGGTCAGGAGCATGCCCTCCTAGCGCAGGTATAGCAGGAACAAGAAGGCGCCGGAGCGCTTGTTGCCGTCGGAGACCAGCTCCTGTCGGACCAGGGTCTCGCCCAACAGCTCCACCGCCCGCTCCAGCTCGGCGAGACCCTGCTCGGAGAGGCAATGCTCGTTGAGGCTGTATCCCTGGGTCAGGTGCTCGGGCAGTACCCGGGTGGCCCATTGGCGGAAGCGGACCCCCCGCTGGAATTTCACCCGGTAGCCCACGGAGATGATGACGTCCAGATTGTAGTGCTCGATGTCGCGGTTGACCTGCCGGCGCCCCTCCTGGCGAACTATCCGGAAATTCCGGATAGTTCCATCTCGATCCAGCTCTGCCTCTTGAAACAGGTTTCCGACGTGCTCATTGATGGTTCGCACATCCTTGTCAAATAGCCCAGCCATCTGCTTCTGGGTCAGCCGGACTGTCTCCCCCTCCGGCCGCACTTCGACCTGCCGGGTGTCGTCCTCGAAGATGACAATCTCACTCATACCGGACTCCGCGTGTTTCCTTGAGCGTAGTGCCAGCGATCTGCCTGGAGCCCCGCTCCGGCGATCGGATGATGCCCGCCTCGGAATCGGTACGCGGCGCTGGTGACATCGTTGTCAGGCATCAGCAGCTGCGCGACCAAGATCCATCGCAATGTCCCTGAAATGCTCCAGCGCCGCATCTAGGTCCTCCACGATCTCCTGGGCGATGACCTCGGGGGAGGGGAGGTCGTCGGAGTCGGAAAGAGAGTCGTCCCTCAGCCAGAATATATCCAGGCTGGCCTTGTCGCGGGCGATGAGGTCCTTGTAGTCGTAGGCGCGCCAGCGGCCCTTCTCTCCGATCTCCGCCCCTTCCGCCGCCCCGGTTCCCTCCCCCTCAGGGAGAGAACCAGTGTGAGGGGCTATCAACTTGCTCCCCTCTCCCCGCGGGAGAGGACCAGGGTGAGGGACCGCCTTCTCTTCCCCCTCTCCCCCAGGGCTGTCTATTGGACACACTGGAGACAGTTATTGATTGGCGGTATTGTCCTGCCCCATGCGACTTTTCGGGCAGACCTTCACCGCCTCGCTCATCGAGCGCGTGCGCACGGCAGCGGCGGAGCCTGGCGTGACGCGTAGCGCACTGTCGCGGCGGGTCTGCGCTTGGCTCAATTGGCGAGGTGCCAACGGCAAGCCACAGGAGGTCAGCAGCCGCAAAGCGTTGGTGGAATTGCAGCGGCGTGGTCTGCTCACATTGCCCGAAGCGCAGCGGACTGCGCCGCAGGGGCGCGCTGGGGTCGCGCCCGAGCCGTTCGAGGCGCCGGTGTTCGCCGGTGCGCTCGAGGAGCTTGGGGCACTGGAGCTGGTCGCGGTGGAGGGACGGCGTCTCTCGGCGTTGTACCGCGCGATGATGGCAGGCTACCATCCGTTGGGCGGCGGGCCGCTGTGCGGGGCGCAGCGGCGCTACCTGATCCGCTCGCCGGTGGCCGGCTGGCTGGGTGCGTTGGCATTCAGCGCTGCGGCCTGGCAGTTGAAGGCGCGCGATGAGTGGATCGGCTGGTGCGCCCACGCGCGCCGGGCCAATCTCACGCGGGTGGTAGCCAACAGTCGCTTTCTGATCCTGCCCACCATCGAGGTGCCCAACCTGGGCTCGCATGTGCTGGCGCTGGCCGCGGCACGGGTGCGCAGCGATTGGCCGCCGCGCTACGGGTATGCGCCGCTGCTGCTGGAGACCTTCGTCGATGAGCAGCACTTTGCTGGGACGGTGTACAAGGCGGCCAATTGGCGGCGCCTGGGCGAGAGTGCCGGACGCGGTCGCCAGGACCGGGCGAACAGCGCTGGGACCGGGGTCAAGGCCGTGTATGTCTTGCCCTTGCAGCGCGACTGGCGCGCACCCCTGTGCCAGCGTCCGGCGCCGGTGCTGCGCCTGGCGCCGCCGGGCGAGCACTCTGCCTCCTGGGCCGAGCAGGAATTCGGCCAGGTGGACTTTCCCGATGCGCGGCTGCGCCCGCGCTTGCTGCAGTTGGCGCAGGCGTTTGGCGAGCACCCCACCGCCCCCATCAGTGCGGCGCTGAACGGCGCGGCCAGTGCGACCAAAGCCGCCTATCGGTTCTTGCACAACGCGCAAGTGAATCTGCAAACGCTGCTGCATCCCCATTACGAGGCAACCGCCGGGCGTATCGGCGAGCACCCGCTGGTGCTGGTCGCCCAAGACACCACCAGCCTCAACTACGAGGCCCATGCGGCCACGCGCGAGCTGGGGCCGATCAACACCCGTGCCGACGCCGCGCAGGGACTGAAGCTGCACGAGAGCCTGGCGTTGACCCCCGAGGGGGTAGCGCTGGGGCTGATCGACGTCCAGGTCTGGGCGCGCGACCCGCAGCAGATCGGCCAGGCCAAACAGCGCAAGAAACGCCCCATCGAGGAGAAGGAAAGCCAACGCTGGCTCACCAGCCTGCAGCGCACCGCAGAGCTCCAGCGCCTGTGCCCGCACACCCGTTTGGTCAATATCGCCGACCGCGAGGCCGATATCTACGAGCTGTTTGCGGCGGCGCTCCAGCGCCCCGCGGGTCCGGATCTGCTGGTGCGCGCCAGCCGCACCACCCAGCGCCAGGTCGAGGAGACGCACGAGCACAAGCTCTTGTGGGAGCTCCTGCCCGCTCAGCCGGTGCTCGGCGGCTGCACGCTGTGCATCCCCGCCCGCGGCGGGCGCAAGGCGCGCCGCGCCACGCTGCAGGTCCGCTGTGCGCCGATCCAGCTGTGCCCCCCAAACCGGCTCAGTGCCGCCCCGCTGCTGGGGCTGTGGGGCATCCATGCCATCGAGCTCGAGGCGCCTGCCGACAGCGATCCCGTCGAATGGCTGCTGCTCACCACGGTGCCGACCGCGACCTTGGAGGAGGCGATCGAGCGCCTGGGCTGGTACGCGGCGCGCTGGAATATCGAGGTGTTTCATCGCACCCTCAAAAGCGGCTGCCGCATCGAGGACCGTCGCCTCGGCGATAGCGCCAGCCTGCAGGCCTGTCTGGCCATCGATCTGGTGGTCGCCTGGCGCGTCATGCACCTCACCAAGCTCGGCCGCGAGACCCCCGAGATCCCCTGCTCGGTGTTCTTCGAGGAGGCCGAGTGGAAGGCGCTGGTCTGCCATCAGCAGCGCTCGCCCACACCGCCCGAAACGCCGCCGACCCTGGGCGAGGCGATGCGCATGGTGGCCAAGCTCGGTGGTTTTCTCGGGCGCAAAGGCGACGGCCATCCCGGCGCCACCGTACTCTGGCGCGGTCTCAATCGCCTTGCTGACATCACCGAGACCTTCACCATCTTCCACCCCTCGATTCCGGGCGGCCCGTAGCGGCTGTCTCCGGTATGGGTAATAGACAGCCCCCAGGGAGAGGGCAGGGGTGAGGGGATCGTCAAAGAATCACCATCTGGCGGTGATGTGCCACCGGGAGTCGGGGTTTGTGCGGAGGTTGGGGGAGGCGGTGGGGAGGGGTGGCGGCTTGAACATATTCGGAGCGTCAGGAACCGCGTGCGAGCTCGGTGGGGCCCAGGGTGGGGCGAATCCGCCTATCCTGATTAGCAGGGATTCCATCAACCGTACCCTTGCCCAACCATGGTGGACCTTTCCATTTCAAGGATGAAGGCCGAAGGGGAAATACTCAAAGCTGAGGGAGAAGGTTCTGCCGGGTAGCGCGGATAGCAACATCGGATTCACGATGCTCTGTCAGCTGCTGACTCGCCTCGGATTTGATCAAAGAATCAAGGGCGACCACCACGTCTTCACGCGGCATGGTGTCGAAGAGATCGTCAATCTGCAGCCGAAGGGGAGCCAGGCCAAGGCGTATCAGGTCAGACAGGCCAGGGGTATCCTGGTCAGGTACCGGTTGGGAGAGTCCGATGTCGATTAAGCCGAAGTTCCCCGCGCTGTCACGAGCGAACCCACTGAATTCTCTGGAATATTCATGAATTACTGGTGTACGCGACTGTCTACACGCGAATCTTTTTGAGTAGATCGAACGCGGCCATCTGTTTGGGGTTTGCTCTGGTATCGAGCGTGAAGGTCTCCTCGGGATCGTCGGCGTGTTTGCGCCGACAGGTATTGCGAACGATGGTCGCCAACTCGTTCAAGAGGGTACGGAAGCTGTGTGCGGGCGAGCCGTCGTCGAGGATCTTCGTCGCCACTTTCGCGAGCGCTTCGGGCGAACGGGTTGCCGCAGCCACCGGATCGCGGCGAGCAAGGCGCGCTTGATCCGTGTCGGCGAACAACAGTGAGCGCCAAGCCTCGCTCATGTGCCACTTGACGTAGTAGTCAAGCATGCACAGAAACAGGTGGGCGCGCACCCGATCTTCAGTGTGATGATAGATCGGGCGGATCTGCAGATCGTCGCTCTTCAAGGACCGAAATGCCGCCTCGACATGACTGAGATCCTTGTAGTAGCGCACGGCATCCTCGCTGGCGGCTTCTTCGGCAGGAACCGAGGTGCGGATGACATAGAGGCCATCGAGCGCTGCCTCCTCGGCGACCTTCTGCGCATCGATGTGGAAGTCCAATCGCCCACTTTCGATGTCGAGCACGAAATGCTTGGCCATCTTGTACTTGTTGAGGACCTTGCCGACACGCAGACCGATCTTATCGGGCTCTTTCAAGTGCCCCTGAGTCACCATCCGTTGGACCTTCTTGAGCTCTGCCATGGTGGCATCGAGCAAGGATTGGCGTTTCACCGCCCGTAGCCGAGCCAGGGGCGGGTTGCGACAGGCGATGAGGCGCTCGCCCGGGAAATCCTCATAGGCGAGCTCGAACAGGTTGCGCTCATCGAACAAATCCAGTTGGATACAACCGGCATCGATCAACTTGCGGATGGCTCCGCTTTTCAACGCCGTGATCCACTGCAGACCGGATCGTTCGCTCAACGCGTCGACCTGTTTTTGCGAGATCATTCCACGATCCCCGACCAGGGTGATCGACTCGATGCCGAAATCCTGCTGGAGCTTCTCGACTTGCGCCAGCAGGGTCTGCGGATCGCTCGTGTTGCCCGTGAACGGCGAAATCGCCACCGGACAACCGCTAGAGTTGGTGAGCAATCCGTAGTTGACCTGCAGCTTGCCTTTCTTGCCGTCGCGCGAGTAGCCGCGCGCGGCCAGCGGGCAGTGCTCGCCCTCGAAATAGCTCGATGACAAGTCATAGAGTACCCGCCCCCCGTGCTGCAGGTGGCGTGCCCCCAGGCGCTGCTCGATAGCCCCCTGGCGCTCCAGCAGCCAATCCATGGCGGCGTACAGCTCATCCTCGTCGGCATCGACGACGCCTAACAGTTCGCCAAGGGTTGTATGATTCCAGCTGCGAGTCGTGGCCAACTTGCTTTGCGGTTCCAGCACCCGGGCGGCGATCATCGCCATCACCAGGTCGCGCTCGCGCGACTCCCCGCGCCCAAGGAGCGTCGCGATGTGCAACCGCCCCATCGCCTCGGTAACCGCCTGCACCGCCCCGTGGGCGCGCGAACGGATAATCTCGAACAGGTCCTCGGCGGGGAACAGGGATTTGCCCTTGAGCACATCGCGAATCGCATGCGCCTGCTCAAGCGAGAGCGCAGAGAGATTCGCGATCGTGCGCTTGATGATCTTCTTGCCCTCGCGGATTGACTCGCGCAGCAAAATGGCGGGGCGGGAATTGCGGTTCGGAACGATGTCGATATACATGGGTCTGTATATAACACATCTACCTAATCTTTCCTTGATATGAGTCAATATCTACATGGGTACACTTTGGCATGTGAACTTGGAGTAAACGCCAACGAAGTCAACGCAAACAGCGCCTTAGTACATCGATGAGAACGATTCGCGATGGAACCTCGGATTAAGTAGTGTCCGCGCGGAAACCCCGTAATCCTGAAGCAATCCCATCGGAGCGCAATGGGTATAGAGCTGCATCTCCGCGCGACAGAGCAGAAGAAGGGGTATTGAGGAGGGATGCGGCGGCGCAGTCACTGTATATATATCCAGTCTTCCGTAACGCCCGCCAAACGCTCCCCTTGGCCATCGATCTGACAGGCGCGTTCTGGGGCTCAGGCGGCGAGCGAACGCGCTCGCTGCTGCTTGCGCCGCTCGCGCTCCAAGACCATGGCACCGAGCTTGTGCAGGTTGAACCCGACCACACCCCAGGCGATGTAGCGGTCGAATCCTTCAATGCCACGGTCGCGGCAGCGATCCAGGCCGTGCACTTGCAAGGCGTGAATCGCCGACTCGACCGCCGGATGCTGTTGGCGGGCGTTGACGAACGCTTCACTGGACTCGCGCTCCTGGTCGGCCTGACTCAGCCGCCCCTTTTTCGGCAGGGTGACGTGATCGAGCAGCTTATCGAGCCGGTCGCGGTTGTCGGGGCTGTAGAAACCTTTGTCGAAGCTGAGGGTGCGCAGGTTCGCAAACAGGACCCGGGTCTGCTCGGTGAGCTCGACGGTGATCTTCTCATCGGTCAGCCCATGCATGACCTGATAGTTGAGGATACACCCGAACTGATCTTCCACAATGGCGGTGCGCACACCCAGCTCCACCGGCACACCGGCTTTGCCCTTGACGATCCATTCGGTGTGCGGCTCGAACAATGAGAAGACCTTCTCGTGGTGGGGGACGGTCTCACCGCGGATCACGCGCGCACGGATCTGCTCGACCTGGCGCTTGGCATGCTCGACGAAGAACTCGATCTGGTGCGCCGCGATCAGATCGTACGCCCCGATGGCCTCCAGCGAGGCCTCAGCCAGGCCGATATGCTGCTCGGCCAAGGTGAGCAGGCTCAGATAGGCCTCGCTAATCGCTTGCTCCTTGGCCTGCTTCTTGGCCCCATCGCTCGAGCTCGATCGCTTGAGCTTGATCGCATGATGGTAGAGGCGTCTGAACTTGAGGAAGTTGGCGTGGTGCTCGCGCCAGCCCGTGAGCGCCGGATGCTCAGCGGCGGCGCGCCCGCCGATGTACAGGATCTTGCGGATCGCATCGACCAGCAGGTTGGCATCGGTCGGATAGTGCACGTCGGTCTTGACCACCGCCGAGTCGCAACGTCCATGCAAGAGCGTCTCTTCGCCGACACCCAGCTGCTCGTGGGCGGCACCGACGATCACCCAGTTGATCATTTGCAGCGTATCGGGCTGGAGCCGCGAGAGGTTCTCCCCGAGGGTGCGCACCCGGTAGCGCTGGTCGCTATCGAAAGGCCCGTGGCCCAGCATCTGGCGCAGTGTATCGTGATGATTGGCCAACTCGCTCAGGCGATCATAGTCGCAGTGCAGACCCAGACGAAACGCCCCGAGCACGAACACCTGCCACAGGTCCATGCCCGGTGCCCCGTTATCCAGTGCTGCGGTCTGGGCGAAGTCGCGGGCGATCAGCCACAGGATGGCTTCGCGACGCTCCTCATCTTGCTGCACATGCTTGAGCCCCGCGAGAATCTTTGGAATATCGTCGCGCGAGTCCCACTCGATCTCGATGTCTTCGAAGGGGGTCTGGCCCAGCACCAGCTGTGGGCATTGTGTGTGGCGCATAGAGCGAGTTCCTGCAATTATTCGGGAATCGGCTCTCGGGAACAAACGCTACGATACAATAAAATACCAGCATAATCAATACGTTAAGATACATCCCCCGTGAGACCTTTGATGGTCCATTTCAAAAACTCGATTCTACGTGTAGCGGCAAGTCCATGAAAACTCAGCTCAAAATGGATGCCGCTCAGACACTAACTACCTCTGCGTGGCGGGTCCAATGGCCGTTTTTCGGATGACGGGCATGGGCGACTTCCGTCGAACAGCTGCTTCCACCCAAGCAGTGGTGTGCGGGCCGAGCGCGGCATGATCCGGGCCATCCTCACCGACATCGAAGGCACGACCACCTCGGTCTCCTTCGTTTTCGAGGTCCTGTTCCCGTACGCTCGGGCACGCATGGCAGACTTCGTGCGCGAGCATGCGGCCGAGCCCGCGGTACGGAAGCAGCTCGAGGCCGTCGCCGCCGAGGCGGGACACCCGCTGAGCGACGGCGAGGCCGTCGTCCAGCTGATCCGCTGGATCGACGAGGACCGCAAGATCACCCCCCTTAAGACCCTCCAGGGCATGATATGGAAGGAGGGGTACGAGCGCGGCGACATTACCAGCCACGTCTACGAGGATGCCGTGCGCAATCTGCGCCGCTGGCACGCCGAGGGCCTTCGCCTCTACGTCTACTCCTCGGGATCGGTGCTGGCCCAAGAGCTGCTGTTCGGCCACAGCCCTGTGGGGGATCTCAGGCCGCTGTTCGATGGCCACTTCGACACCCGCACCGGCCCCAAGCGCGAGGCGCCCTCGTACACCGCGATCGCCAGCGAGATCGGGCTCCCGCCGGAGGAGATCCTGTTCCTCTCGGACATCCGCGAAGAGCTGGAGGCGGCCCGCGCCGCCGGCATGCGAACCGCTTGGCTGGTGCGCGACGGCGCGCTGGACCCGAGTGCGTCGCACCCTCAGGCGCGCGACTTCGACGGCCTCAGGGTGGACGGAAGCGAGGGATTGTAGGAGCGGGCTCCAGCTCGCCATCCCAGCGGCGCCTAAACGCTGAACAATGTAGCCCGGACACAGTGAAACGCAATCCGGGGCCGTCACCGACGGCACGCGAAACGATATCGCGCCCCGCCCCTCAACGGCCCCCAGGCTTGCTCGCCACCCGATCACGCAGGTACACGGGCAGCGCCTGCTCCGCGGGGACGCCCTCGCCACGCGCCAGACCCCGCGCTCCAAGCAGGGCGACGTCCTGGGCGCTGCACAGCAGCTCCCCGTCGATCCCGTCGATGCGTCCGGCGAGCCTTTCGCCAAGAATTGCGCCGTAGGCAGACCATCCGCTGCCGACCCCCCACCATCTGCCTTCTTCGGGCAGCGTCACAAGGCCCGCAGGCGCAAGCTCCTCCGCCAGGACCGGCTCCACCAGCCCGTCCTCCCCGCATCGGTAGCCGGCCCAGTACACCTCATCCATGCGTGCGTCCAGCGCTGGCAGGACCCTGTCTGCGCCGCACTCGCGCACAGCGCGCTGGGCCAGCGCAGCCAAGGTCGAGACCGGCACTACCGGCAGGCCGGCGCCGAACGCCGCGCCCTGCACCACGCCCGTGGCGATGCGCACCCCCGTGAAGGCACCGGGACCGCGCCCGAAGGCGAGGCCGTCCAGATCCGCGAGCCGAAGTCCGGCGTCGGTCAGCAACGCATCCATCATCGGGATGATCAGCTCAGCATGGCGCCGGGGGGCGAGCTCCCAACGCAGCCGTACCTCGCCGTCGAGGTACAGGGCAGCGGAGCAGGCGTCGCTGGAGGTGTCGATGGCGAGTAGTCGCATGGGTGAGGGTCACGTCAGGCACGGCCACCCTACCGCCCTCGGGGGCGACGACGCAATGGCCGTCAGGCCGGACACGAGAAGCGGGAGATCAAGAAGTATTCCGTCCAATCCGTCAGGTAGCGGCTGCGCCGTAACCTGACCTACCGTTCCCCAGGGGCCAGCGTGAGATCGACGATGATCACGGCAAGAATGCCGCTCTACTTCCCCGTCCACCGTCCTTCGAAAAACCTCGCCACCTCGTCCATCTCCCGGGTCCGCGCCATCGGGGGCATGCTGTCGAGAAACACACGGCCGTAGGGACGGGACAGGAGACGCGGGTCGCAGAGCACCAGGACGCCGCGGTCGCGCTCGTCGCGGATCAGGCGGCCCGCGCCCTGCTTGAGCGCAATCGCCGCCTGGGGTACCTGCAGGTCCATGAACGGGTTTCCGCCATTGCGGCGCAGGGCGTCGATACGGGCCTGCAGAACCGGGTCACCCGGAGAGGCGAACGGCAGCTTGTCGATGATCACGCAGGAGAGCGCCTCGCCGCGCACGTCCACCCCTTCCCAGAAGCTGGAGGTACCGAGCAGCACGGCGTCGCCCAGACTCCGAAAACGCTCCAACAGATCGTTCTTGGGCGCCTCGCCCTGGATCAGCAGCGGGAACCGCACCCGGTCCGCGAGCAGCTGGGCGGCGCGCTGCAAGGCACGATGGCTGGTGAACAGCAGGAAGGCCCGGCCCCGGCTCGCCTCGAGAACCGGAATCGCCACCTCGACCACGGCCTCGGTGTAGTCCGGCCGGTTGGGGTTCGGGAGCCCCCGGGGGACGAACCAGAGCGCTTGATGGGGGTAATCGAAGGGGCTCTCCCAGCGCCCGGTGCGCGCCTCTTCGAGCCCCAGCTGACGCTGGAAATGATCGAACCGTCCGCCGACCGCGAGAGTCGCGGAGGTGAAGATCCAGCCCCGCGCCAGCCGCTCCATATGGCTACGCACCAGGCCCGCGATGTCCAGCGGCGTGCGGTTGAGCCGGAAGCTTTGGGGAAAGGTCTCGAACCAGCGAATGGCGTCGTCGCAGTCAGCGTCCGAGATCCCTTCCAGCAGATCCCCGAGGCGCGCGCTGCGCTCGCGGCAGCTCTCCAGTCCCTTGCCCCGGCCCGCGAGCGATTCCAGCACCTGCCCCAGGTCCTTGAGGGCCTCGCGGACCGTTTTCAGTCCGTACTCCACCCGGGCGTCGCCCTCCACCTCGGTCCAGGCGCCCCGGCGCGCCTCCACGCCGAACAGCAGTCGCAGGTCCCGTACAGCCTTTTCCAGGGCGGCAGTGCGGCCCGGCAGCTCCGGCTGATCCCCAGCCTCGGCCCGGTGCTCCAGCTGCGCGTCCCGAGCCAGGTCCAGCAGCTGTCGGCCGCTCACCGACTGGCCGAAGAAGTTGCCCGCCACCTCCGCCAGCTGGTGCGCCTCGTCCACCACCACGGCATCCGCGGCGGGCAGCAGCTCGCCGAAGCCGTCGTCGCGCAGGGCGAAGTCGGCGCAGATCAGGTGATGGTTGACCACCACGAGGTCCGCCTCCTGGGCGCGGCGTCGGGCCTCCACCAAGTGACAGCGGCCATATGCCGGGCAGTCCTGGCCCAGGCAGTTTTCGGTGGTGGAGGTCACCAGCGGCCAGACCGGCGAGCGCTCCTGCACCTGGCGCAGCTCCGAGACGTCGCCGCTGCGTGTGATGCTCGCCCAGTCGCGCACCCGGGCGAGATCGGCCGACAGCTCCCGACGGCGGCTCGACGGGTCCAGCAGGGCATTGTCCAGGCGGTGCAGACAGAGATAGTTGGAACGCCCCTTGAGCAGGGCGGCATCGGCGGGCACGGCCAGCGCCTTACGCACCGTCGGCAGATCGCGATGAAACAACTGGTCCTGGAGATTGCGCGTGCCGGTGGAGACGATCACCTTGCGGCCTGAGACCAGCGCAGGCACGAGATAGGCAAAGGTCTTGCCGGTGCCGGTGCCGGCTTCGGTGATCAGCACCCCGCCTTCCTCCAGGGTGGCCGCCACTGCGGCGGCCATCTGGGCCTGCTGGGGCCTCAGAGAGAAGCCGCGGACATGGCGGGCCAGGGGGCCATCCGAGCCGAAGAGCGCATCCATGCTGTCCATCGGGTCAGCCGTTTGGGGCCGACGCGCGCTCATCCCTTGGCCGGAGGCTCCCAGTAGCCGAAGGCGCTCTGCTCCCGGGCCGTCTGCTGGCGCTTGATGTTCTCGATGGTGTCCTCCATGACGTGGCGGGCGAAGGCGGTCAGGTCGTCGAAGTAGCCCTGTTTTTCGGCTTCGGTCGCGTCCTCGCCCCCCAGGATGTAACCCATGAGCGCCGCCAGATACTGCAGGGCAAAGCCGGGATCCGAGGCCCCGGGATCGTTCCTCTCCAGGGCCTGACGGACCTCGCGCAGCAGGTCAGGGGAAAGCTTGATGTCGCTCATGACGGAGTCCGGATGGTGAGTGTCGGAGCCAGACGTCTGGAAGCTAACACAGCACGGCACCGGGAGGAAACGGAGAGCCGGAGCCGAGCCCCCGTCAACTTCCGTAGCGCCCGTAGCCCGGACGCCGCGAAGCGAAATCCAGGGAGCCAGGACCAGGAAGGCCCCGTCAGCGCAGACTTTCGGCCTTGAGCTCCGCGGCCTGGGCGCCGGCCAGATCCCCGGCCTCCCGTCGTGTAGCGGCGATCAACAGCCAGTTGTCCCGCCGCAGGGCCCGGTCCGGCCCCGCCAGGGCATTCGACTTCTCGGCCAGCTGAGCCGCCTGATCCAGGTGGTGCTGCTCCACCCGCAGGTGGGCAAGCTGGTTCCAGAGGTAGGGATTGCGCGGCTCGATGTGCAGCGCGCGCTCGAGAGAGGCCGAGGCCCCCACCACGTTCCCGGCACCTTGCTGGGCCGCCGCGGCAACGACCAGGGAGTGCGCGGCCGCCCCATAGACCGGCTCGACGACCGGCGGTGGGGCTGGGCGGTACGGCTGTACCTTGACCTCGGGCGGCTGCGGGGGCGGAAGGGGTCGCGGGCGCAAGGGATGCACACGGGCCGCCGGCGGCAAGGGCGCCGGACGCGGTGGCACCGGCGCGCGGCGCTCTTGCACCGGCGGGGCGGTGCTGCAGCCGGCCAAGGTGAGCGCCGTCACCAGCAGGGCGATCAGATACCTCATTCGAGCACTCTCCGGAGATAGTTCAAGGCCCGGTTGCCCACGCACGAGGAGGTCAGGCTGGGCACGCCCCCGGCGAGAAACGGCTCCTGGCGCGCACCTGGGCAGGACTCGTCGGCGAGCATCCCGTTCGCGGGATCGATCCAGACCAGGGCGATGTCGTCAGGCGGAGTCAGCACCAACGGCTTGGGCCCCGCATCCCGCATTATCGCCCCCCAGATCCGCAGGGCCCCGGTGGCACCGCTCAGGCCCGCTGGCTTGTTGTCGTCGCGTCCCACCCAGACCACCGCGACCTTATCACCCCCGAACCCGGCGAACCAGCTGTCGCGCAGGTCGTCGGTGGTGCCGGTCTTGCCCGCGAGGTTGAGATCCGCGGGCAGATAATGCGAGAGCGACCGGCCCGTACCCTCGGTCACCACCGCCTGCATGGCGCGGGTGACCAGATAGACGGGTCCTGCCGGAACCGAGCGGTGCACCGTGACCGGGTAGCGCTGCAGGGGCTTCCCGTCGTGGGTCATGACCTCGCGAATCGCTCGCAGGGGGGACGTGAAGCCACCCGCCGCCAAGGTCTGGTAGACCTGGGCCACCTCCAGGGGCGAGATCGCGATCGCGCCAAGGAGCAGGGACGGGTAGGCGTCGAAGGGCCTGGCCACGCCCAGGGCGCGCAGCGTATCGGCCACGGCGTCCACGCCTATGTCCATGCCGATCCGGACCGTGGCCTGGTTGTAGGAGTGCGCCAGCGCGTCCTCCACCGTCACCCGCCCGTGCTCGCGCCGATCGTAGTTCTTCGGGGCCCAGACCTTCCCGGCGGGGCCCGGGACACGGATCTCGCTGTCATCCACCAGGGTCGTCAGGCTGTACTCCTTGGGTCGGCTCAGGGCGGTCAGATACACCGCCGGCTTGACCAGGGATCCGATGGGTCGTACTGCCTCGACGGCACGGTTGAAGCCTGCGTACCGCGCATCGCGACCGCCGACCACGCACAGGATCTCGCCGCTCTGGCTGTCGACCACCACCGCGGCACCCTCCAGCACCTCGCCGCCCATATGGTGGTCCGCTTCCAGGCGCGTCAGCCCCTCGGCCATCCGAACCTCCGCCTCGTCCTGAACCGCGGGATCGAGTGTGGTGAAGATACGCAGACCCTCGGAGGTCAGGTCATCTTCCCGGTAATCGCGATGCAGCTGGCGGCGCACCAGATCCATGAACGCGGGGTAGCGGCCCCTGCCCTGGCCCTTCACCGCGCTCACGCCCAGGGGCTCGGCCTTGGCCTTGGCCGCCTGCTGGGCGGTGATATAGCCCTGCTCCACCATCAGGTCGAGCACCAGGTCACGCCGTTCGTGCGCCCGGCCGGGGTGGCGGCGTGGGTCATAATAGGAGGGGCCGCGCGGCAACGCCGCCAGCAAGGCCTGCTGGGCCAGGTCCAGCTCGTCCAGCGGACGGTTGAAATAGAACTGGCTGGCCAAGCCGAAGCCGTGGATCGCCCGGGGCCCGTCCTGGCCGAGAAAGATCTCGTTGGCGTAGACCTCGAGGATCTCGTCCTTGCTGTAGTGCAGCTCCAGCAGAACGGCCATGGCCGCCTCGGTGATCTTGCGCACCAGCGTGCGCTCGTCGCTCAGGTAGAAATTCTTGACCAGCTGCTGGGTGAGCGTGCTCCCGCCCTGCACCAGGCTGTGCGAGCGCACATCCGCCCAGAGCGCACGGATGATCGCGCGGGGATCCACCCCATGGTGCTCGTAGAAATTGCGGTCTTCCACCGCGATCAGGGCCTTGACGAGAGTGTCGGGCAGATCCTGCCGGCGCACCAGCACGCGGTCTTCGTTGGAGGCCGGATAGATGCTGCCCACCAACGGCGGCTCCAGGCGCACCAGCGGCAGCGCCGCGCCGGTCGCGCCGTCGTGCAGCTCCCGCAGCACCCCGCCGTCGAACTGCAGGTCCAGGGTGCGCGCCGGCTCGGTGGCGTCCCAGAACTCGAAGCCGCGCGTGTGCACCACGAAGTGCCCGCCGGAGACCGAGTAATCCCCGGGAATGCGCGGGTGCTCGGTGCGTTGGTAACCGAGGCGTGCCAGCTCCCGGGCGAACTGGGCGGCACCGATGTCCGCCATCGGGTAGAGCTCGAGGGCGCGGGCATAGACCCGCGCCGGAAGCGCCCAGCGCTTGCCCTCGAACTTGGTGCGCACGTCATGGTCGAGGCTCGCCAGGTATGCCCCGACACCGAGGGTGAACAACAGGGCGAGCGCCAGCAGGCGCGCCCACCAAGAAGAGCCTCGCCGGCCTGCGGGCCGTTGCGATCTGCTGTTTCGGGTGGAGCCGTTGGCCCCGCGCCGGGAGCTGTTGCGTCTTGCCATGGCGATCTGGGGATGGACGGCTCGGAGCCGTTCAGGGCGTCACCTTACCACAGGCGGGCGCCGCGCGATTCGTTCGCGCCCAGATTTACGGCGACACCGGACCGCAGCTCAACCCAGCAATCCGGCGCGGCGCAGCCAGGCACCGTAGATCTGGTCCGCCGTGGCGTGCAGGCCGGCCAGTTGCGCATCCAAGGCCGCGGTCAGCTGCTCCTCGCTCTGCACATAGGGAGAAGGCGAGCGCAGATCTCCACCATAGGCCCGGATCCAGCCCTGTATCATCTCGGCGGTCATTTCGAGGTGGAACTGCATGGCCAGATGCCGTCCCAAGCAGAAGGCCTGGTTGTACAGCGAGGGGCTGCGCAGCAGCGGCACGGCGCCGTCGGGTACGGTGAAGACCTCCGCGTGCCAGTGAAAGCTCGTGATCTCGGCGGGCAGCCCGTCCAGCCAGCCCCGGCAATCGCAGCCCTCGACGCGCTCGACGGGGTGCCACCCGATCTCCATCCCCCGAGGCCCGCGCACGACCTCCCCGCCCAGGGCGCGGCTGATCAGCTGCCCGCCGAAGCAGACGCCCATCAGAGGGACATCCTGCTCCAGCGCCCGGCGGATCAGCTCGAGCTCCTCGGAGATCCACTGGCGCGGATCGTTCACGCTGCCCGCCGAGCCCATGAGGACCAGGCCTCCGATCCCGTCGAGATCCATGGGCACAGACACCCCTTCGTCGATGCACACCATCTCGTAGGCCACGCGGTGCCGCTCCAGGAGCTCCGCGAGATAGCCCGGGCCCTCGCACCTTCGGTGACGAAAGATTCGGACCAGAGACCCAGTGCTCGCGTTTTCCTGCATCGCCATGATGCCTAAGCATACAACAACGGCGCGCGCCGGCCTCTCAAGGATCAGCCCGGCGGCTTGCCGGCGGCCGCATCCTCGCTTAGGCTCACCGCACGAATCCTCCGGCACGAAACACTCCAACGACATCGGCCGGACCAGGGCGGGGGCACCTGGAACAGCTGCGCGGCGACCGTGCTTCGATCGCCGGGGGAGTTTGTCGCCCCCCGGATTTCCCCATCGATCCATGAGGAGCGAGGCCCGGCAATGACCGCGACAATCCCAACGACGCACTGCCCGAGCCCCCCCTTTCCGGGCCCAGGGCCTTGCGGGGGCGTACGCCGGCCCCCGTCCCCTCCGACCCCTGGGGCAAGGCGCGGAGGGTTGCACTGATGCACGGCGAGGCCCCCATCGCGCACGCCCTGTTCGGCTGGGATCCGCTCTGGGTCTCCAGCGCGCTGTTCGTCGCCACCTATGCGGTCATCATCTCCGAGCGCGTCAACCGGGCGATCATCGCGCTGCTGGGCGCCGGATTGATGATCATCACCGGAGTGGTCGCCCAAGAGGCGTCCCTGACCGGCGAGGACTTCAACACCCTCGGGCTGCTCACCGGCATGATGGTGATCGTCGCCATCACCCGCAAGTGCGGGGTCTTCCAGTACATCGCCATCTGGTCGGCGAAAAAGGTCGCGGCCCAGCCCTGGGGCATACTGCTGATGCTCTCGCTGGTGACGGCGATCTTCTCGGCCTTCCTCGACAACGTCACCACTGTCCTGCTGATCGCCCCGGTGACGCTGCTGATCACCCAGGAGCTCAAGGTCGCGCCCTACCCCTATCTCTTCAGCGAGATCTTCTCCTCCAACATCGGCGGCACGGCAACGCTGATCGGCGATCCGCCGAACATCATGATCGGCTCCGCGGTGCATCTCACTTTCAACGATTTCGTCATCCACCTCACCCCGATCGTCCCGGTCATCATGGTCGTGACCCTCGGAATCGTGTATCTGATCTGGGGCCGGCAGATGCACGCCACGACCGAGGCGCGCACGCGCATCATGGACTTCAACGAGCGCCACTCCATCAGCGACGTGCGCCTGCTCAAGCAATCCATGTTCGTCCTCACCCTCGTGATCGCCGGCTTCGTGCTCGCGCACCCCCTACACCTCCAGCCCGCGACCATCGCGTTGTTCGGCGCCGCCCTGCTGATGCTGCTGCACAACCTCAGCCACAAGGCCGAGGAGCAGTCCCAGCGGGTGCACGCCTGCTTCGCCGAGGTCGAGTGGGTGACCATCTTCTTCTTCGTTGGCCTGTTCATCCTGGTTCACGGCGTGGAGCGTGCGGGATTGCTGGAGATCCTGGCCGACAAGGTGCTCGGGCTCACCCAGGGCGACCTGACCCTCACGGTGATGACCGTGATGTGGGTGTCGGCCGTCTTCTCGGCGCTGGTGGACAACATCCCCTTCGTCGCGACCATGATCCCGCTGATCAAGTCCATGGCGCCCACCTTCGGCGGCGCCGAAGCCCTGATGCCGCTCTGGTGGGCCCTGGCCCTGGGGGCCTGTCTGGGCGGCAATGGCTCGCTGATCGGGGCCAGCGCAAACCTGATCGTGGCCGGCTATGCGGAACGCGCCGGCCACCGCATCGAGTTCATCCGGTTCACGTTGCTGGCCTTCCCGCTGATGCTGCTCAGCGTGGTGATCGCAAGCATCTATGTCTACTTCCGATATCTCGCCTGAGGGGGGAAAGCCGTGAAGCTCAGCAATATCGTCATCCCCACGCAGATCGCGGAGCCGGGCATGCGGGTACGCGACATATTTCGCCTGTGCGTGGAGGCCGGGGTGCCCGCGCTCCCGTTTCGCAGCCGCCCGGGCACCCGCCCGGACGGGCGGGTCAGCCTACACAACGTCATGAAGCACGGTTGCATTCCCGAGTACATGATCGAGCTCGCCGACGTGCTCGGAACCCACCTGAGCTTTCTCGACGATGCCGACCAGAAGGTGCGCGAGATCCTCACCAAGCCCGTCGATGCGTTCGTCGAAAAGCCGTTGCTCTCCGTCAGCTCCCATATGCCGGTGCTCAAGGTGGTGGCAATCCTCGAGAAGCACGCCGCCAGCTACATGTTCGTGCTCGACGGCGACGAATATCGCGGCCTGATCACTCCGCTCGGTATCGCCCGTCGCATGCTCGAGCTCGAGAACCATGATCCCGGCGCTTAGCCGGTGCCTCTCGGCAAGTCCCTGCCAAGGCGCGGGAGGGTCCGCCCGGGCCGCGATCGCCTCGTTTGAATATCTCCCGGCTCGGTCCGATAATGGCCCGCCGAGTCCGGCTGCGGCTCGCGGCGAAGCCGAGGCGCCTTCGGGCATCCGCGCACCCCTGAGTCCCGCCGCGGGTGCTCGCGGCCCGAGCGGCGCTCGACCCCTCATCGACCGGGGGCCCACCCGGTCCTGTCCTGTCACCCACACTCGGAGAGCAAAGCCATCATGACCAAATATCTGTTCCGTCCCGTGCTGCTCGCTGCCCTCGCGACCACCCCTCTCCTGGCGGGCGCCGACGAGATAAGCGACCAGATCGGCCAGGGCGCCAAGGCCTATGGGACCGGGGACCTGCGCCAGGCGCTGCAAGATCTGCAAGGTGCCGTGGTCGAGATCCAGCAGAAGCTCGATACCCTTTACGGCAAGCTGCTGCCCGAGCCTCTGGCGGGATGGACGGCCGACGACATCCAATCCCAGAGCGCAGGCATGGCGATGATGGGTGGCGGAAGCCACGTGTCGCGCAGCTATCACAAGACGGACGGCGACGGATCGGTGGATATCGAGATCACCGCCGACTCCCCGCTGCTGGCCATGATGTCGGCGATGATCACCAACCCCATGCTGATGAACGCCCAGCCCGGCACCAAGCCATATCACCTGGGTGGTGAGCGCGGGCTGATCAAGCACGAGGCCGACAGCCACGACTGGGAGATCAGCCTGCTGCTGGCCAACCGCGTGCTGGTCCAGGTGCGCGGTAGCGATCTCGCGTCCCAGGAGCCGGTCGACGCCTATCTCAAGGCGCTGAACCTGGATGCCGTCAAGAAGGCGTTCGGGATCTGAGCCGCGCCGACTGGGGAGCGTGGGGCACGGCTCTGGCCGCGCCGGTCTGGTCCGAGCCGGCGCCTGCTCCCTCACTCTCAACCCCGTGCCCCTTCCCTGAGCGCGCCTGATCAGGTTGAGCTGCCGGACGGACGCCGGATGGCCCCCGCAGTCTTCGGCGCGTTCCGGCAAGGCGGCCGCGGACCGGCCTGGGGGCTTTATCTTTTCACCCGACGCTGGGACATCGACGCGTCTCGGGCGCCCACCGAGACCCTGCTCTGGCACGGCGAGGCCGACCGCACGCTGCCCCCCGCCATGGGACGACGCTACGCCGCCCTGATCCCGCGCTGCCGCGCGCAGTTCCTACCCGACGAGGGCCCCTTCTCCCTGCCGGTACACCATGCCGCCGAGATACTGCGCGAGCTGGTGCGCGACTGACCGGCCGCCGCTGCCGTCTCGGCGGGGCAACAAGTGATGCACGCTCCGCGGCCGGCCCGTCTCCCGTAGAATCCACGGAAGTCCTCAGCGAGACCGCCCGCGTCCCCGATGCTCAGCCTGCTCCCGTTCTGGATCGTTCCCGGCCTGTTCCTCCTGACCTGCCTCGTGCTCGCGGCGGTCGATCCGGGCGGGCGTTGGCGCCGACCCGCCCTTTACGGCCTGTACGGCTACGTCGCGTCGTTCGTCGTCGGCACCCTGGGCATCATGGAATCCAGGAGCTCCACCGCCGGCCTCGGGTTCATCTTCCTGCCGCTGGTCGCCCTGGTGCCGGGGCTGCTGGGGGCCGTGCTCGGCCAGCTGGGGGCCCGGCGCCCACCCGGCCCCCGCGAACGCACCCGGGCCTTCGGCGTCGCGCTCGCGGCGCTGGGGATCTTGGGCGTCCTGGGATTCCAAGCGGTCGGCTGGTATCGCACCGCCGCGCTCAATGCCACTCGTGACGCCGCTGCCCGCCGCGATCAGGAAGCGATCCGCGCCAACACGGATAGCCTGGAGCGTCTGCTGGCGCAGCATCCCGGCGACGAGGCCCGCCTGATCACCGAGCGGGCAGCCGCGACCAACGACCGCACCCAGCTGATCCCGCTGGCCCGAAGCCGCTTCGCCCCACCGCAAGTGCTCGACCGGCTCGCTCGCAGCCCCGACCTGGGCGTCGCCCTGAGCGCCGTGAGAAACCCCGACACCTCCGCCGCGACCCTGGTCTGGGTCTACCGCCACCACCCCTACTCCGACTATTTCCTCTCCACCCTGGCCAGCCACCTCAACACCCCGCCCGAGATCCTGACCGAGCTCTACGACAAGCGCGACCAGAACCTCGGCATCGCAACCGGGCTCGCGCGCAACCCGCAGACCCCGGATGCGATCCGCGAACGTCTGGCCCGGGAACAACAGCCCCGACCCTGAGGCGCTCGATAGAGTAACGCTCGTAGCCTGGATGAAGCGCGGCGAAATCCGGGAAACGCCGAGCGCTCTATCGCCGCTGCTGTCGCCCGACCCGTCCGGGTAGAATCCCCCCATGAGCTCCGCCCCGCCTTCGCGCCCCGCCTCCGACATCTCCGTCGCCATCCACGCGACCCTGCGCCGGGTCTACGGGTACGACGGCTTTCGCCCGCACCAGCAGCGGATCATCGAGCAGCTGATCGCGGGCGAGGATTGCTTCGTCCTGATGCCCACCGGCGGGGGCAAATCGCTCTGCTACCAGATCCCCGCGCTGCACCGCGCGGGCGTCGGCATCGTGGTCTCACCGCTGATCTCGCTGATGAAGGACCAGGTCGACGCCCTGGTCGCCAACGGCGTGGCCGCCGCCTTCTACAACTCGAGCCTCGGCTCGGACGAGGCCCGCCGGGTGCTGGCGCGCCTGCACGCCCACCAGTTGGATCTGCTCTACATCAGCCCCGAGCGGCTGATCAGCGGCGGCTTCCTCGATCGGCTCGAGACCGTCGACATCGCCCTCTTCGCCATCGACGAGGCCCACTGCGTCTCCCAGTGGGGCCACGACTTCCGCCCGGAATACGCCGCGCTCGGCGTGCTGCGCGAGCGCTTCCCCGATGTGCCGCTGGTGGCCCTCACCGCCACCGCCGATGTCCAGACCCGCGAGGACATCGTCCGCGTGCTGGGTCTGAGCCACGCCCATCGGCACGTCACCGGATTCGACCGGCCCAACATCCGCTACACGGTGCTCGAGAAGCACAGGCCGTTCGACCAGCTGATGCGTTTTCTTGCCAACCGGCGAGACCAGTCCGGCATCGTGTACGCCCTGTCGCGCAAGAGGGTGGAAGAGGTCGCGGACCACCTGGCGCGACAGGGCATCCGCGCGGCCCCCTATCACGCGGGCCTGGGCGCCCGACAGCGCGAGAGCGTGCAGGACGGGTTCCTGCGCGACGAGATTCAGGTGGTGGTCGCCACCGTCGCCTTCGGCATGGGGATCGACAAGCCCAACGTGCGCTTCGTGGTGCACTACGACATGCCCAAGCACATAGAGGGCTACTACCAAGAGACCGGCCGCGCCGGGCGCGACGGCCTCCCCTCCGAGGCCCTGCTGCTGTTCGGGCTACAGGACGTGGCCACGGCCCGGGGCCTGATCGAGAACAACGAGAATCCCGAGCAGCGGCGCGTCGAGATCCACAAGCTCAACGCCATGGTGGCCCTGGCCGAGGCCGTCACCTGCCGCCGACAGGTCCTGCTCAACTACTTCGGCGAGACCCTGCAGTCCGCCTCACGGAAATATCTGCCGGCGGCAGCACACACCCCAAGCAGCGACACCGATTTCCACCCTCTCCCCCAGGGAGAGGGCAGGGGTGAGGGGATCGAAACGGTTCCTCCGCCCGCGCGAAACGATCCGCCAGCCGCCGAGACCGCCCCAAGCACCGACGCCCTCTTGCCCCCTCTCCCCCAGGGAGAGGGCAGGGGTGAGGGGATCGAAACGATTCCTCCGCCCGCGCGCAACGATCCGCCAGCCGCCGAGACCACCCCAAGCACCGCCGCCCTCTTGCCCCCTCTCCCCCAGGGAGAGGGCAGGGGTGAGGGGATCGAAACGATTCCTCCGCCCGCGCGAAACGATCCGCCAGCCGCCGAGACCGCCCCAAGCACCGACGCCCTCTTGCCCCCTCTCCCTCAGGGAGAGGGCAGGGGTGAGGGGATCGCAACGATCCCTACCCATGCCTACCACTGCGCCAACTGCGACGTTCTGCCTCGATCCGCCCGAGCGCTTCGACGCCACCGAAGACGCGCGCAAGGCGCTCTCCTGCGTCTACCGCGTGGGCCAGCGTTTCGGTATCCGCCAAGTCATCGACGTGCTACGCGGCGCCGACACCGAGCGCATCCGCGCCCTCGGTCAAGACCGGCTGAGCACCTACGGCATCGGCGCCGACAAGAGCGAGGCCGAGTGGACCTCCATCATCCGCCAGCTCATCCACCACGGCTTCCTGGAGCAGGACATCGCCAGCTACTCGGTGCTCAAGCTCACGCAAGCCGCCCGTCCCCTGCTGCGCGGCGAGCAAACCCTGGAGCTCGCCCGGCCCCGGATCAAGGAAAAGATCAGGAAGACCAAGCGCCCCGCCGCCCACGCCCAAGGGCCCTACGACGAGACCCTGTTCGAGGAGTTGCGTGCGCTTCGCAAGCGCCTGGCCGATGCCGAGGGCAAGCCCCCCTACATCGTCTTCGGCGACGCCACGCTCATACAGATGGCCCGCCGCAAGCCGCTCGACGAAGCGGCCCTGCTCGCCATCAGCGGCGTGGGACAAGCCAAGCTGGAGAAATACGGCGCCGCCTTCCTCGACGCCATCGCGGGGTATTGCATGGAGGAGTCGGCCAAGCCGGATCAGACCCTGCCTATCGGATAGGGGATGCCGAAGCCTGCTGACGATCCTTTATTCTCTGAGTGCCGTCCTCACGCCATGATGGCCTCATGACGAACCTTATCGACATGCACCGCGACCAAGTCGCTGCCCTGTGCCGGCAATCCGGTGCACGGCGGCTGGACGTCTTCGGCTCCGCCGTCCGGGGCGATTTCAACCCTGCCACGAGCGACCTCGATTTTCTGGTCGAATTCGACGATGTGCCGCCCGCCCACTACGCACAGGCCTACTTCACGTTGAAAGAGGGTTTGGAAAAGCTGTTCGGCATGAAGAGTGCCGCGATTTACGCCCGAGTCTCCTCCGCCCAGCAAAAGGAGGAACACACTATTACCAGCCAGACGGCGGCCCTGATGGCCTTCGCGCAGGAACACGGCTACCAGGTACCCCGAGAATGGCTGTTCGAAGACGAAGGGTTTAGCGGCGCGAGCCTTGAGCGTCCCGGACTCGAGCGCATACGCGACCTGGCTGCGGAGGGGCAATTGGAAGCGGTGCTGGTATATTCTCCGGACCGTCTGAGCCGCAAGTACGCCTATCAAGTCTTGCTGATGGAAGAGCTCGCGCGCCAGGGCGTGGAGACAGTCTTCGTCAAGGCGCCCCAGGGAGAGACGGCGGAAGATCAATTGCTGGTGCAGTTCCAAGGCATGATTGCAGAGTACGAGCGCGCCCAGATCCTGGAGCGCTCGCGTCGGGGCAAACGACATCGGGCTCAGCACGGGGACGTGAACGTGCTCTCCGGCGCACCCTATGGCTATCGCTACGTGCGCAAGACCCAGGAGAGCGCCGCGTACTACGAGATCATCGAAGCGCAGGCCGTTATCGTGCGCCAGGTCTATGCGTGGTACACGAGCAGTGGATTGAGCATTGCGGCGATCGTGCGCCGCCTCAACGAGCAGGGCGTGCCAACGCGCAAGCGTCTGTCGCGCTGGGAGCGATCCACGGTGTGGGCGATGCTGCGCAATCCGGCCTACAAGGGCCTGGCCTGCTTCGGCAAGACCAAACAAGCGGAGCGCCAGCGTGTTACGCGTGCGTTGCGTTTGCGCGGGGGGCATGCCGCACGCAACAGTGCGAGTCAAGAGCGCCCACGCGAGGAATGGATCGAGATCCCGGTGCCGGCCATCGTCGGCGATGCGGTATTCGACCTCGCTCAAGAGCGGTTGCAGCAGAACAAACAACTCTCGCCCCGGCGCACGGTTGAATGGAGCATCGTGCAAGGGCTGGTGAGCTGCAGCAAGTGCGGTTACGGCATGTGCAGGACCTCGACCCGCACCAGCGCACGCAAGATCCATTACTACCGCTGTCTCGGCTCCGACGGCTGGCGCCATTTGAACGGACCCTTGTGTGACAACCGACCCGTGCGCCAGGATCTGCTCGATCAGCTGGTGTGGGAGGAGGTCCTCAATCTGCTGGAAGATCCGGCGCTCATTCTCAACGAGATCGAGCAGCGCCTGGCCGCAGCCCGAGACGCCGAACCGACAAAGCGCCGGGAGGAGTCCCTGCAGCGTGAGCTGGCGCGCACGTCCAAGAGCATCGAGCGGCTGGTGAGCGCTTATCAGGAAGCGCTGATCTCGCTGGAAGAACTGCGCGCCCGAACGCCGGAGCTGCGTCGGCGCGCGCAGACCCTGCAGATGGAGCTGAAGGCCATTACCGATCAAACCCACAGCCGTGCGGCTTATCTGCGCTTGAGCGAAACGCTGACCACATTCCTGACACGGCTGCGCTCTTCGGCTCAAACGCTTGACGTTGCGGAACGCCAACGCATCGTGAGACTCTTGGTCAAAGAGGTGCTCGTCGGTGACGACACGATCATTATTCGCCACTCGATCCCGGTACCGGCCACGCCCGCAGGCAATGACACACCGCCTCCCGCCGGTCGTTTGTCGCCGACCAACGCCGCAAGTTACCTTTTGCGTTCGGGGCGTGACCAGGCCCCCTTGCGGGGTTCCCTCAACGCTTGCCGTGAACACGCCGTCTTCCAGGATGCCCGCCTTGAGGAAGCGCTGCACGATCCGCAACAACTTCGGGTCGTCGATACGCTGCTCCAGAAACCGAACTAGGTGGGCGTGCGAAACATGGTCGAAGAAGCCCTTGATGTCGGCCTCCACCACCCACTGCGTCCCTTCGTTGGTCATGACCTGCGCCACCCGCCGCAGCGCATCGTGCGCACTGCGTCCTGGGCGAAAGCCATACGAACAGTCCAGAAACGTAACTAGTGCCTGGACAGAAAGCAAAAAAGTATTATAAAACAATGTGTTGGTCTACATGCCGGCCCTTGAAGAATAACACCATCGACGTCGGCCGATACCCCAACTTGGCCCAACTTTGTCACGCAACAAATTGATAACATACTGTTTTTTCGATATATTTGGGGATTCTGGGGTAACCGCGCAGAACATGGACGAAACTTACGAAGCCAAGAACCCGGCAATCTTCGACAGGTGAAAAAATGCGCAAGATCATTGAGCCACAGATGCAGATTGGTGAAGCGGAGATCGGCGCCATAGAGCTTGACCCGAAGTCGCGAGATGATATTCCGCAGCTGCTGAGGGGATTGCAGCACATTTATATGACTGCTGAGGTGCGCGAGCGGGTGTTTGAAATACTCCAGGATGTGCTCCCGGATAAGCGTGGCACGGGCCAGGCTGGCAAGGCCGATCCGAATACTGGGCGTCCCGGGATGACGCAATGGAGCATCTTGGTGCTCGGTGTCCTGCGGCTGGGCTTGAACGCGGATTATGACCGCATTCACGAGCTTGCCAACCAGCACAAAACCCTCAGGCAGATGCTCGGCCACAGCGACTGGCTGGATGAGACTCGCTATGAGATTCAGACGCTCAAGGACAACCTGCGACTGTTTACCCCCGAGATTCTCGACCGTATCAATCAAGAGGTGGTCCGGGCGGGGCACCAAGCGCTAAAAAAAAGCCCCGACGAAGGTCTGCTCGCTCGCATTGACTCCTTCGTGGTGGAGACCGACGTGCATTTTCCCACCGATACGAATCTGCTGCTCGATGCCATCCGCAAGGTTATTGGGATCAGCGCAGATCTGGCCACGGAATACGGCCTTGAGGGATGGCGGCAACACCAGTATCACCAGCGTCAGTTCAAGCGTCAGTATCGCAAAGTGCAACAGCTCAAGCGGTCGACTTCCAAGGACGAAGCCAAACGCCAACAAAAGCAACAAGAGATTCGGGACGCCCACCGCCTGTACCTGAACATGGCCCAAGGACATCTGGAGCGTGCCGAGATGACCCGCCAGCAACTCTGCCCGCATGATCCGCTGGTCATGGCCAGATTATCCGAGCTCGACGAATTCATGCATCATGCCGAGCGTCAGATCGATCAAATCGATCGGCGAGTGCTCCGGGGTGAGGTGATCCCTCACGAGGAGAAAGTGTTCTCGCTCTTCGAGCCCCATACCGAATGGATTAGCAAGGGCAAGGCAGGGGTACCTGTGGAGCTGGGATTGCGTGTCAACGTGGTCGAAGACAGCGATCGGTTCATCCTACACCATTTGGTTATGCAAAAGTGCACTGACGACCAAGTGGCTGTAGTCACGGTGAAGGAGACCCAGGATCGTTATCCTCGGCTACGCGCTGTGAGCATGGACAAGGGCTTTCACAGTCCATCCAATCAGCAAGAGTTGAAAGAGCGCTTGGACTGCGTGGCGCTACCCAAGAAAGGTCGACTCACGCAGACCGAGCAGCTACGCGAGTCCGATCCGGAATTCACTGCGCTACGCAGGCAGCACTCTGCGGTGGAATCGGCCATCAACGCCTTAGGGGTCCACGGGCTGGACAAGTGTCCCGACCACGGCATCGAGGGCTTCAAGCGCTATGTGGCTCTGGCAGTGGTGGCCCGCAATATACAACGACTCGGAGCGCTGTTGCGTCAACAGGAGCGCGAGGCCGAACAGCGAAAGCGCGGAGCTGACAAAAAAGCGGCTTAAGCAGCAATCGGGTTTTGCGCAATGGCCCGCGCAGGGTTGGTTTGCCCCCCGATTCGCTCAAGTGCGAGCGATTTTCATTTTTTCTGTTCGAACGGGAAAATTATCGCTGTCTCCATCGCTGGATCAGCGTCTTACCTGACTATTTCTGTCCGGTGTCCCGAGGAAAACAGAGGTTTTCGGCCTGGCACTAACTACTCACCCGTCTGCGCATAGATCTCCCCGGAAAGCGCCATCTGAATGGCGACCAATGGGCCGTATCCGCGGTTGGCCATGGTCTGTAAATAGCTGGAGATGCGGCAATAGGCCTCAGCGTAGAGAAGGGTCCTGAAGCAGCCTGATACCTTCTGCTTGACCTTGCTCATTCTCAGATCACGCTCGGCGCGGTTATTGGTGAACGCCACGTGCGGCAATTTGGCGAAGAGCAGCACCGCATCTTCGCGCAGCTTGAGGCGCTCCCATAGGTTGTGGGCGTCGGACTTGGCGATGCGCCCGCGCTTGCCGTTCTGTCTGGGTGGTATCGGCGGTAGCTCCTTGGCACCGCGAGTCAGGATATTGCGGTAGCGCTTTTGCAGGTTCTTGTACTCTTTCTCCGACAGGCACTTGGCAGGGCTGTCGGCGACTGCCTTGCGGGTCTGCTTCAGGAGTCGCTTCATGTTGGCCGCCCAGGCATAGCCGTTGGTCTCGATCACGAAGATGAGCTCGCGCAGCAGATGCGCGCCGCATACGGCGTGGCCGCAGCACAGGAAAGAGAAGTAGCCCGCCAGGCAGTCGTGGATGAGCACGCCCCCGTAACGGGGGATGATGTTGATGGCATTGACAGCCTCGTGCCCGCGGTTGCGGTGGAGGAACTTCAAGGTGATCTCCCCTGCGCTGTAGACGTGGATCCAGTGCTTCTTGCGATCGACCCGCAGCGAGGTCTCGTCCACGTGCAGGCTGGGGTGGGCGAGCAACTGCTCGATGGCCTGCTGCTCCCAAGCGGCCAGGACATGGTGGAGCTGCAGCACGAACTTCAGCAGACTCGACGGGGAGATGAGCTGACCGATCAGGGTGCCCATCAGGTGCTGGACCCGCTTGAGCGAGACCATCTGGGCCACCAGAAAGTTGATCACCGTGGCCTTGATGCCGGGCCCGTACTGCAACGGCCCCGCCAGGCCGGGCGGGAAAGCGCCTTTGTTGATCGTCAGGCACTCGGGGCACTGCTTGATCTGGGCATCGACGTGATGCTGGCGCTTCTCGTAGACGATGTCGAGGAAGGTGCGCCGCTCGTGGCCCTGGCAGGGCTCGGCGGTGAGGTCCTTGCCACAGCACTCACCGTCGTGGACCGGGGCGATCTCCAGCGTCTCGACCGTGCGGGTGTTAGCCGAGCGGCCCTTGTGCTCGGCCTTGCCCTTGGCGTGGGTGCCCGGCTGGGTGGCGGTCTCGTCGTCTTGATCGTTGCGCGAGGGCGGCAGGCTGGAGTTGCGGCTGTTCTTGGGGGTGCGCTTCTCCATGAACACCGCCACCAGCAGCTCGAACAGCGCCAGCAGCGCTTGGATCAGGGTGCGTGTCTCCGCAGCCACCTTGCCAGCGGCGCAATGGCGCTCGAGCTCGCCCTTGAGGGTGTCAAACTCCTCGCGCAGAGACGACTTGTTGATGCTGGCCATGCCGGCGAGCCCTGCCCCGGGGCTCAGGCCCCCTCGGCCTCCACGGCCATCATCGCCGAGAGCACTGCCAGGCGCTCGGGCGTGGGCATCGCCTGGTAGCGCTGTGCCCAGCTGGCCGCCTTGCGCTTGATGCGCTGGCGATCGGTGAAGTTCTTACCGGCAAAGCGGGGCCAGAAGACGCGGTCCGGGGCGAAGTTCAGCCACAGCTTCTCAGTGCGCACCCCGGCCTGGTTCATGACCTGGATCTCGATCTGGCGCCAGTCGCCGAGCTGCTCATCGTACAGCGCCGAGGGGTATCCGCAGAGAATCACCTTGCAGGGCAAGCCCTTGAGCAGCGCCAGCAGCTCAAGATGATCTTGCTCCTGGTAGTCGAAGCGGTAACGTCGCCCCGAGCTGCGGGTATGATGCAGGTAAGGCGGATCGCAGTAGACGAGCTCGCGTCCCCGATACTCGTACTCGCGCAGAAACCGGTGAGCGCAGCCGTGGATCTTCTCCACCGGGTAGTCGCATTGAAACCGAGCCAGCGCCCGCGCATTGAGATCGATGGCGACATTGCGCAGCGCAGGCGGCTTGCGCTTCATGATCGCCCCGCCGCCCAGATGGGTCTCGATGTAGGTATCGTGTGGCGGCATCAGGGCGATAATCGCCTGACACAGCCCGGAGGTCGCCTTCGATCCGAAATATGCGCCCATCTTGGTTGATCCGCGTCGAGGTCTCGGATCAAAACCATAGTGTTTAGGCGCTATGATGTCAAGCGCTTTGTTCTATCTGATCGTATTTAAAGATGAGAAAACCCGAGAGACCCCGTAGGAGGGGGTGAGTAGTTACCCAGAAACTCCGGTTCCCAGATAGCCTGCAGCACCTTGCTCAGCCGGTCCTGGACCAATCGGTCCTCGAAGCTCGGCACCCCGAGCGGCCGGTATCGGCCATCTCCCTTCGGGATGAACACCCGTCGCACCGGTTTGGGCCGATAGCCCAGCTGCCGTATCCGTATCGACAGCTCCGAGAGGCGCTCCTCCAGTCCTTCGCCATACTGCTCCTTCCTTACCCCATCGACTCCGGGCGCCTTCTTTCCGTCCTGACGCTCGAAGCTATCGCGCAGCCCCTGCGGGTCATACAGCAGCCCCATCAGGGCGTTGAACCGCGTCTGCGGCTCGCTGCGCGCCTTGTGTGTGAGACGCTCCAGTCGTGTGGTCACGGGCATAGTCCTCTCAGTGTAGGGCCGTGTTTCCCCTTCGCGTCCTCTCAGACCGCCACCCCTTCGCTCTACCCGCATTACCGGGCCTCAACACTACTATGGGTGGCTCCGACTTCCGCTCACCTCCGCCCGCTTCCTCGCTTCTTACACTCGTCCGCGGGTGCCCGCTCCCTGCGGACCGGTGTACGGATCTCCTTGGTTACCGCCTACTCGCAATGTCAGGCTCGACACGGCCTCGGACCCCGGGGAGCACCCCCACCACTCGCCGTAACGCAGCGGGGATTATTGCCTGCCAGTGGGACAAGCCCGTCGGCGCTCTCCAGCTGAATATTTCGGGGCTCAACACCTTCAAGGTCGGCTCAACCCGTTACCCTTGCACCTCGCCTGCTTTCGTGCCTACGCATCAGCCGCGTCGTTACCGACCCGACTGCAAGGCTCGATACCGGGCTCGTGGCTAGCGATTACCCGGGCGGGATTCACACCCGCTAAAGTACGCGGCATAGCCAAGCCGCACTGTCCCTTATTCTTTCGCCTTCAGTTTGCGATTCGCGCAGAGCCTGTGCCTCACGCCGCTGGCGGGGCGCGCCGTGGCACCGCGCCGCCGCCAACAGCGAACGCTAGCCGGCTGCACGGCACGCGTCACCGTTTCGGGCCGCAGATCCGGCAGATCTGCTGCCCTATTCGGACGCTACCGCTTCCTCTTTGATGGCCTCGCGAATTTCCGGCAGGATCCGTTGGGGGAGCAAACGCAGTTCCTCCAGGGCATGAGCGAGCAATGCGCCGGTCGCTCCGGCCATGCCTACATTGCCGGTCTTTATGGCGAAGTACGCGTTGGCGGCGATATTAACCAGCCGCCGATGCTCGTTAGAGAAGTCATCCAGGTGCGCGGTCAGGGATCCCCCGTTACGCGACCCGTCGGAATGCCCGCCGCTGCGCGCGTACGCGCTGACAGCGTCGGCGATGGCGTTGTCCAGGCAACGGTTGAGGGTGCGAAACTCGTCGGCGGTAATGGTCACGTGGCTTTCGACGGCCAACCCGGTGACGGCCTGGCACACGTCGCCATAGCCGTGGACGACCTGGTCGACGGTGAATCCGAGGCGCAGCAACTCAGTCCCGTGCAGGGCCGCGGCGCGACCGATGTCGGTACCCGACGGCGTGGGTTCCGGATTGGCCTCGAGCTCGAGGCGCTCGTCAGTCGTTTGCTCGAAGCGCAGGATGTCCTCCAGCTGCTTCAGGAACATCGGCACGCCATGATCTATGGTTTCGCGGTCGAGGCTGGGCTCGAACCGCAGCTTCGCCTTGCTCCTGCAACGCTGGATCAGGTCTTTGTGGTTCGACGCCAGGAATTTGTGTAGCATCATGATGCTAATGTCCTTCATCGTTGCGCGGGCGTCTGTGCGTTACCCGACACATCAGCCCCTTTAGTGCGCAAAGGCATACCCCGATCCGGCCTGCTTGGCCCTGTACATCGCCGCGTCCGCGCTCTTGATCAGCGTCTCCACCGTGGTGCCATCTTTCGCGAAGATCGAGATGCCGATGCTGGCGCCGACGCTTAGCTGGATCTCCGTGTCGCGCAGGGTGAACGTGCAGGGCTCCTGAATCATCCGGATGATCTTGTCCGCGATCATGCCGATTTTGGTCTCATCCCCTATCCCCGCCAACAGGTACAGGAATTCATCGCCGCCAAGGCGGCTGACCGTGTCTTCGCCACGGGAATTTTCCCTGAGCCGCTGCGCGATGGCCTGCAGGACGCTGTCGCCCGCCGCGTGCCCGTGGGTATCGTTGATGATCTTGAAGCTATCCAGGTCCACGAACAACACGGCCAGGGACCAGCCATGGCGCTGGGCTTGCTCGCATCCATGTTCCAGCCGGTCATTGAACAGCGCGCGGTTCGGCAGACCGGTGAGGGTATCGTGGAAGGCGGCACGGTGGCTCGCCCGTTTCTGCTCCTCTGACGCGGCGAATTGATGATCGACCATGTCCCGGTCTCTGATCGCGGCCTGCAGCGCCCGGTTCACCGACGTCAGCTCCGCAGACGCCGCCAGCGCTCTGGCGGCAAGCGCCACATTCTTGCCGAGGGCGCCTTTGACTCCGGCCAGTGCGTCGCGCGACGCCAGCGCCTGACTGATGGCGTCATTCACCGACGACAGCTCCTCCGCGCACACCCGCATGAGAGCCTCGGCGTGAGTGCTACGCTCCAGGACCTGGCTCAGGGCATCGACGCCCGTGCTGCTTAGTGGCGGTGCGTTGTAGGGTTCGTTTGGCATGGGTTGGACGGCCAAAAGGGCGGGAACGCCCTTGACACCACATTCATCGTCTACCTTTCCTCTGCAGCGCACCGTGCGCCGTCGCACATTGTGCTATGGCCTTTCCAGCATTTCATTTTGCGGCGGAGCCCCTGGATCGGCCATGGCAGCACCCTTCGCCGGCATCGGTACCCTGGCGCAATCCCAGCGCCACGACGTTAGTAGCATCTGCTACGACGAGGCGATGCGCCGCGCGCGCGACTGCGTTCCCAGGCTCAAAGAGCGCGCCCAGCAGACCGAAGACGCTCGGCCGGGGTCAGATTCCTTTTGGGGTTCTCCTTGGTTAACGGCTCGGAGAGTAAGCCGGTTTCTTGCCGAATGGATAGGCCGAAGTTGGTGTTCTCTGTTGCCGCCTGGTTTCCCGGCGGTGCCACAATATCTCGGCCATGCATCGGTTCGTCCCCGGCTCCTCGCAGAACCGGACTTGGAGTGTTACACCATCCGGCTCCCAGTCTGAGTCTTCCACCAAGGGATGGGATAGATGTCGTGAAGGATGCGCGCCACCGGCAACAGCGGCCAGACCACCCGGCCGAAGCGTTCCCAGGTCAGTGAGCGTCGTTGGCTTCGCCGGTTCAGCCACTTGAACAACTGGGCGGTGGCCAGGTGTGGATGGTTTCCGAAACCTGCGCCTAGTCGGTGAATACCGCGAAGAACCGCCAATGCAGAACTCCTGACATGCCGGTTGCAACCTACTGCAATATAATGAGATCCGGACTCGAGAAATAAATACGCGACGCAGGTGGAGCATGCCAGGCACGATAGAGCTTCCGCTTTTGCCCGAAGGGGCGCTGACATTGGGTCCGCGGTTGGCGGTGCTCAAGACCGCCGAGGAGATCATTTTCATGAATGCCTCGGGCCCCCTGATGAGCTGCGCACGCGAGGATGCGACGGCCAAGCGTTATCTCGGAGCGGTGCTGATGAGGCAGGGCTTGGCCAAAGCCGCAGAACTGGCCGAGGTCCTCGAGGTCGACCGGGCCACCTTGTTTCGTAACTTCTCAATAACCAACGGCAACTATATCAATCAGCTAGCGACATGAGTTAATGTTCTGAGAGAGGACTCCGAGCGCTTTGAGGGGTGGCATGAAATGCCGAGCGATCATCAACTGCCAAACATCCCGGACGGCCAGCGTAGCGAGTTGGTGGAGCAGTTGTTGGCGCAGATCGAGCGTCTTGTGCAGGAGAACCTCAGGCAGGCCGAGTTGGTGCAGCAGTTGCGTGATGAAGTGGCCGTGCTCAAGGGGCAGAAGGCGAAGCCGAAGTTCAAGGCGAGCGGAATGGAGAAAGGGACCGATCCAGAATCCGGTGAGGAAGCGCATGGTGACGACAAGAGCCAGGGCGATCGGCAAGGTGAGCCGAAAGAGCGCAAGCGCCCCGGCTCGGCCAAGCGCCGCAAGACCCAGCAATTGGAGATTCATGAGACGGTGGAGCTCAGACCCTCGATCGAGCCCCCGGGCGGGTCGCGCTTCAAGGGATATCGAGATTTTGTCGTCCAGGACCTGAGGATTGAGGCTCACAATACCCGCTATCGCCTGGAGGTCTGGCAGACGCCGGACGGGCAGTGGCTGAGCGGTGAGCTTCCGGCGTGCCTCAATGGCAAACACTTCGGCGCGTCGCTACGCCGCTACGTGCTCTATCAACACCACCACTGCCAGGTCACCCAGCCGCTGCTGCGTGAGCAGCTCAATGAGTTTGGCATCGACATTTCCGCGGGGCAGATCGATGCCCTGCTGAGCGAGCGTAACGAGGTGTTTTTCGCCGAGAAGGACCAGTTGCTGGTAACCGGTCTGCAAGTCAGCCCCTTCATCAGCGTGGACGACTCCGGCGCACGCCATCGGGGCAAGAACGGCTATGTCACACAGATCGGCAACGACTGGTTTGCGTGGTTTTCGAGCACCTACAGCAAGAGCCGCATCAACTTTCTGCAGCTGCTGCACGCCGGGGACATCACCTACCATCTCAATGAGCACGCCTTGGAGTACCTCACTGAGGAAGGATTGCCCCAACAGCCGCGGCGTCGATTGCTCAGCGATACGAGCGGGCCGATCACCGGGGCCGAGAGCTGGAGCCAGCACCTCGACGCGTTGGGAATCGACAGCGAGCGCCATCGGCGCATCGCCACCGAAGGGGCCTTGCTGGGTGGGCTGATCGAAAAGGGCTTCTCGCTCGAGCTGGTGATCCTCAGCGATGGGGCCGGTCAGTTTGCCATCCTGCTGCACGCCTTGTGCTGGGTGCACGCCGAGCGCCTCGTGCACAAGCTGATCCCACTCAACGACACCCATCGCCTGGACCAGGAGCGGGTCCGAGACCAGATCTGGACGCTGTATGCCGATCTCAAGGCCTATCGGCGCCATCCCGATCCGGCGTTGGTGCCCGCCCTGGAGGCACGCTTCGACGCCCTCTTCACGCAGCGCACGTCCTTTGAGACGCTCAACCAGACGCTCAAGCGGTTGCATGGGCACAGGGCCAAGCTGCTGCTGGTGCTGAGCCGCCCGGACATCCCGCTGCATACCAACAACAGCGAGGGCGATATTCGGGTGTACGTCAAATGGCGCAAGATCAGCGGTGGAACGCGCAGTGATCTGGGAAAGCGCTGTCGAGACAGCCTGGCCAGCCTCAACAAAACCTGCCGCAAGCTCGGCGTGTCGTTTTGGGACTATCTTGCCGATCGGATCGAACGATGCGCCTCAATTCCTCCATTAGCCGATATCATTCGCGACCGGGCAGCCGCTGTGTCTGCTAGGCCGTGACTTATTGAGAAGTTACCCATTTCGCGAATATATCCTTGAAACCCTTGGCGATCTCGGTGCCATGGTGGTTCAAATGGGTTTCTTGGGTCATGCGAAGAGCTCGACGAAGCGGTCGAACTCGGGAAACCGCGCGGCGATCGGGCTGCCCGTGAAGCGGCCGACCCATCCGTCCGGGGTGGTGAAGAATCGAATGCACTTGAAGTCCGGGGTGGCGCCCATGTCGAACCAGTGGGTCGTGTCGGCAGGGACGCTGATCAGGTCGCCTTGGGCGCAAAGCACACAGTACACCTTGCCGCCGGCGTGCAGGTAGAAGAGTCCGCGCCCGTCGACGAAGAAGCGGATCTCGAAGTCCGCGTGGGTGTGCTCGGACAGGAATTTCTGGCGCATCTCCCCGGCCTTGGGGTTGTCGGGGCGCAGGCTCACCACGTCCACGGACTGGAAGCCGTGGTGGGCGTTGAGCCGGGCGATGGCGTCGGCGTACGTCTCGAGCACCTCCTCTTGGCCGGCGTCCGACGACAGGGGTCGATCGGCTGCCCAGCGTTCCAGCTGCACGCCGATGCCGGCCAGCTCGGCCGCGACCTCGGCGCTGTCGCGCAGCACCTTCGGGGCTTGGTCGCCGTCTTCGGGGTAGATCGCAAGCAGACTCATCTCAGGCCTCCGCGCAGACGCATCTCACAATCGAACAGAAATTCGAAGGCCTCGACGTGACGCAGGGCGTCATCGACGCTCGCGCCCCAGGTGTAGAAGCCGTGGCCCGCAATCAGATAGCCGCGCAGCGCCGCTCCTTCGTCGTCCATCCAAGCGTCCACCCGTGCAGCCAGCCGGGGTATGTCCTGGTCGTTCGGGAAGATCGGCACCCGCACCCGGCACTCGTGGCTGTCTACCCCGGGAAAGGCCTTCAGGAGCTCGTAGTCCTGCAGCACCAGCTCGTCCCGGTGCAGGAGCGAGAGCAGGGTGGCATTGACCGAGTGGGGGTGCAGTACGGCGTGCACGGCGGGAAAGCGCCGGTAGAGCTGCACGTGCAGGGCGGTCTCCGCCGAGGGGCGACGCTGATCCAGACAGCGCCCGTCGGCGTCGGCGAGCAGGATGTCGGCTGGGGTCAGCCGCCCCTTATGGCGGCCCGATACGGTGAGCGCCAGGCGGCCGTCGGCCAGACGCGCCGAGAAGTTGCCGCTGGTGGCGGGGACCCAGCCGCGCGAGAACAGGAACCGGCCGGCCTCGATCAGCTCGGCGGCGCGCTCGTCGAATTCGCTGCCCATACCGGAACGGTACTCCACTCGGGTCTGGGCGCATTCTAGGGGCCGCCCCCGGGTCTTCACAACCAAGCCAAAACCTCAGATGAGGGATCGGGCGCCGCCCTGGGTGCGGATCATGACCGAGAGGTTGCTCGGCGACTCGGCGTGCGCCAGCGCCTCGTGCTGGCTGATCTTGCCCTGCTGGTAGAGCCGGTACAACGATTGGTCGAAGGTGTGGGAGCCGGCCTCGGTGTTGCGGGAGATCGCGTCGCGCACCGCGTCGATGCGGCCCTTGAGGATCAGGTCGCGCACCAGTGGGGTGGGAAGGAGCAGCTCGGTCGCCGGCAGCCGCTTGCCGTCCGGCCCGGTCACCAGGCGCTGGGAGAGGATCGCCCGGACGTTGAGCGAGAGCGCCATGAAGAGCTGCTCCCGGGCCTCGGTCGGAAAGAAGGTCACGACGCGCTCCAGCGCCTGGTAAGTGTTGTTGCCGTGCAGGGTGGTCACGCAGAGATGGCCGGTTTCGGAGTACTGGAAGGCGTGCTCCATGGTCTCGCGATCGCGGATCTCGCCGATCAGCACGACGTCCGGGGCCTCGCGCATCGCGTTCTTCAAGGCCTCCGCATAGGACAGGGTATCGAAGCCGACCTCGCGCTGGTCGACGATGGATTTCTTATACTGGTGAATGTATTCGATCGGGTCTTCCACCGCGAGCACGTGTCCGACGCGGTTTCGGTTGTAGTGATCGACCATGGCGGCCAGGGTGGTGGACTTGCCCGAGCCGGTCGCCCCGACCACGAAGATGATGCCGCGCTGCTCCATGACCAGATCCTGGAGGATCGGGGGCAGCCCCAGGCTGGCGAGCTCCGGTATGTCTTCTGTGAGAAAGCGGATCACCATCGCCACCGCGCCGCGCTGGCGATAGATGTTGACCCGGAAGCGTCCGGCCCCGGCGCGGCCCCGTGCCAGATTCATCTCTGGGCGCTCGGCGAAGGCGGCGGCCTGGGTCTCGGACATCAGGGCGTAGGCGAGTGCCTTAACGTCTTCGGGGCTCAGGGGCTCCGGCTCCAGGGGCTCCATCACCCCTTCGATCTTGATGTGCACCGGGGCGCCGGCGCTGAAGAACAGGTCGGAGCCCTTGCGCTCCACCAGGATGTCGAGATAGTGCTCCAGGTCCTTCATTTCCGACCTCCCCCAGGTCATGTGCGGCCCTGCTCACGGGTGGGCCGCTGTATCCGTCTTTTCCACAAAGTCTGGCAGAGGCCCGGCAGGGGTCAATGTGAACGCCGCGTCAGGCGCGGCGCCAGGTGGTTCCCTGGGGGCCGTCCTCGAGGATCACGCCGGCCGCCTTGAGCTGGTCGCGGATGCGGTCGGACTCGGCCCAATTCTTGGCCTTCCGGGCTTGCGTGCGTTGCCGGATTAGACCGTCGATCCCTTCATCACTCAGGACCGGGCCACCGGATGCGGCGATTCGGAAGGCGGGCATTTCCAACAGCGCGTAGCTCTTGCCTTTTAGGAACTCATCCGGATCGTCCTGTAGCAACCCGAGGATTCCTGCCAACCGTCGCAGCTCCGCCCCGAGTCCCGCTGCCTCGGTCTCCGACTCGGCCCGCGCCCGGTTGACCTCGCGCACCAGATCGAACAGCACCGCCAGCGCCTCGGGGGTGTTGAAGTCGTCGTCCATCGCGGCCTCGAAGCGCTCCGTGAACGCCTCGCCTCCGGCGGGCTCGGCCTCGGGCAACCCCCGCAGGGCCATGTAGAGCCGCGTGAGCGCCGCGCGGGCGTTCTCCAAGTGCTCTGCGTCGTAGTTGAGCGGGCTGCGGTACTGGCTGGTGAGGATGAAGTAGCGTACCTCTTCGGGGCGGTACCGCTCCAGGATCTCGCGCACGGTGAAGAAGTTGCCCAGGGACTTCGACATCTTCTCCTCGTCCACCCGCACGAACCCGTTGTGCATCCAGTAGTTGACGAAGGGCTCGCCGGTGGCGCCCTCGGACTGGGCGATCTCGTTCTCGTGGTGGGGGAACTGCAGGTCCGCTCCCCCCCCGTGGATGTCGAAATGGTTGCCGAGCGCCGCGGTGGACATCGCCGAGCACTCGATGTGCCAGCCGGGCCGGCCCGGGCCCCAGGGCGAGTCCCAGGCGGGCTCACCGGGCTTGGCGGCCTTCCAGAGGGCGAAGTCGAGGGGGTCTCGCTTGGCCTCGCCGGGCTCCACCCGGGCCCCGGACTCGAGATCGTCGATCGACTTGCCCGAGAGTTTGCCGTACTCGGGAAAGCTGCGCACATCGTAGTAGACGTCGCCGTTGTCGGCCCGGTAGGCGTGGCCGAGGCCGATCAGGCGCTGGATCATCGCGATGATCTCGCCGATGTGCTCGCTGGCCTTGGGCTCGGCGTCGGGCGGCAGTATGCCCAGCGCCGCCGAGTCCCGGTGCATCTCCTCGATGAAGCGCTCGGTGAGTGCCCGGAACGGCTCGCCGCGCTCGTTGGCACGCTTGATGATCTTGTCGTCGATGTCGGTGATGTTGCGGACGTAGGTCAGGTCATAGCCTCGCGCGCGCAGATAACGGGCCACCACGTCGAACACCACCATCACCCGCGCGTGGCCCAGGTGGCAGAGGTCGTAGACGGTCATGCCGCAGACATACATGCGCACCTTGCCCGCCTCGATCGGCCGGAGCTCCTCCTTGGCGTTGGCGAGACTGTTGTAGATCTTGAGCATTACGGGGGCCTTAGCGGGGATGCCCGGGCATGTTAAACGAAAGGCGGGGGCTCCCACAAAAGCGGCTGGCTCCGGTCTTTTTGCAGGCCCGCCGGGGGTCCGTATAATGGCCGCAAGTGCAGAATCCGGAGGCTCGGAAACCGATGAAGGCGTGGCTGATTCGTTCGTTGCTGGTGGGGGCCCTGGGGCTCGTCGGCTTGTCCCCGGCCCTCGCCGCGGGCGTGGGCGTCCTTATGCAGACCAGCCAGGGTGAGATCCGCCTGGAGCTCTACCCGGACAAGGCCCCGAAGACGGTGGAGAACTTCCTGAAGTACGTCGACGCGGGCTTCTATGACGGCACTGTGTTCCATCGCGTGATCCAGGGCTTCATGGTCCAGGGCGGTGGCTTCGACGTGCACTACCAGCGCAAGCCGACGCGCGACCCGATCCCCAACGAGGCTGACAACGGTCTGAAAAACGAGCGCGGGACCATCGCCATGGCCCGCACCTCCGATCCCGACTCGGCTACGTCGCAGTTCTTCATCAACCAGGCGGACAATATGGCGCTCGATTTCAGGGCCAAGACGAGCGAGGGCTGGGGCTACGCGGTGTTCGGACGCGTCACCGACGGCATGGACGTGGTCGACCGCATCGCTTCCCAGCCTACGCAGACCCTGCCCATCGGGCTTCAGAACGTGCCGCGCGAGCCGGTGGTCATCGAGCATGTCTCACGCATCCAAGACGAACAAAAGGCCAAATAGATGGTTACCCTGAAGACAGCCTACGGCGACATCGTCCTCGAGCTCGATGCCGAGCGCGCGCCGAAGACGGTGGAGAATTTCCTGCAATACGCGCGCGAGGGCTTCTATGACGGAACCTTGTTCCACCGCGTGATCGACGGTTTCATGATCCAGGGCGGCGGTTTTCGCCCCGGCATGATCGCCAAGCAGACCCGCGCGGCGGTGGAGAACGAGGCCAAGAACGGCCTCAAGAACCAGAAGGGGACGATCGCCATGGCGCGCACCATGCAGCCCCATTCGGCGACCGCGCAGTTCTTCATCAACGTCTCGGACAACGGCTTTCTCGACTATCCGGGGCAGGACGGCTGGGGCTATTGCGTGTTCGGGCGCGTGGTCAAGGGCATGGATGTCGTCGAGCGAATCAAGGCCGTGCACACGAGCACCCAGCACGGTCACCAGGACGTGCCCGTCCACGATGTGGTGATCGAGCAGGCGCTGATCGACGAGTGACGGGGCGGCCGTTGGCCGAATCCCTGTTCATCTCGGATCTGCATCTGGCGGCCGGGCCGGAGGCTGCCACGGATCTGTTCCTGGCGTTCGTCGAGCGCCGGGCCGCCCGGGCCGAGCGGCTCTATATCCTCGGTGATCTGTTCGATGCCTGGATCGGCGATGACGACCGCGCACCGCCGGCGGCTCAGGTGATCGACGCTCTGCGTACGCTGACCGACGGCGGGGTTGCGGTCCTCCTACAGCGGGGCAACCGCGACTTCTTGCTCGGGCGCCGCTTCGAGCGGGCCACGGGCTGTCATATCCTTCCCGATCCGGCCAAGGTCGACCTCTATGGGCAGCCGACCCTGCTGATGCACGGCGACTTGCTGTGCACCGATGACCGGGATTACCAGCGGGCGCGCCGTCGCCTGCGCAACCCTCTGGTGCAACGGCTGTTCCTCTTGCGGTCCCTGGAGGGTCGCCGGCGCATCGCCGCGGACTACCGCCGGCGCAGCGGCGAGGCGACCTCCATGAAGGCCTCAGAGATCATGGACGTCAACCCGGAGACCGTGCGGGCCTATCTGCGTCGGCTCGGGGTGCGCCGTTTGATCCATGGCCATACCCATCGAGCGGCGGTCCACCGATTCGAGCTGGATGGTGCGCAGGCCGAGCGCATCGTGCTAGGGGACTGGGGGCCCGAGCATGGGCCTTATCTGTGCGTGGGGCCTGGCGGTTTCGAGACTGGGGTGTTTCGGCGTGGCGATGTCGCTCAAAGCCAGTAGGTCGGGCTGCGAAGCTGGCCGACGATCGGAGCCGCACCGAGCTGGAATCCCAGGTAGGCGCTGGGCGCTAAACTACGGGTCTTCGATGCAGGCGTGGCAGCGACCTCCAGCTCGCGATGTCTTTCTGTCGCTTCGGTAACGGCCCCGGACAATTTCCCGGATAGTGCGGCGGCAGGCTTCAGCGGAGGAGCGATCGATGGCCGACGACAGACGGCAGCGTTGCGCAGTTATCCTTGCAGCAATCGAGCGCGAGATGCAGCGCGCCGGCCTTTGGGAAGCGCACCCGCCACCACCGGAGGCCTTCGAGAGCACAGTGCCGTTCTGTTTCGATACCCTGGAGCTGAGCCAGTGGCTCGAGTGGGTCTTCATTCCGCGCACTCGGGCGATTCTGGATGCGGGGATGAGCCTGCCCGAGAAGAGCGCCATCCGGCCGTTGGCGGAGGAGAGCTTTCGCGCGTTGGAGATCGAGACTGAACGTCTCGAGGCGCTGATCGGTGAGCTCGACGATCTGATCAACGGCGCCTGAGCCTGCGACGCCGCCTGTTCCGCTAGGGCGTCAGGGGCGCACGCAGAGCTGCTCCAGCCGTCTCAGCTCGGACTCGCTGAAGCCGGCCTGTCGGCGGGCCTCCCGATGCAGGGGGTAGCGCAGGGCCTCGCCCATGTGCTCCTCGAGCAGCGCGAAGTAGGTGGCCTCGGGGTCGAGCTCACGCTCGGCGCACAGGAATCTCAGCCAGCGCGTGCCGGCCCGCACGTGGCCGACTTCGTCACGCAGGATGATCTCGAGGGCGGCGGCGGTCTCCTCGTCGCCCGCGGCCCGGAAGCGCTCGATCATCCCGGGGGTCACGTCCAGGCCCCGCGCCTCCATCACCCGGGGCACCAGGGCCATCCGAAGCAGCGGATCGGCGGCGGTCTGGCGGGCCAGGGACCAGAGCCCGTCGTGGGCCGGGAAGTCGCCGTACTCGAAGCCGAGCTCGAGGAGCCGGCGGCGCACCATCCCGAAATGGCGCGTCTCCTCGCAGGCTACGCCGACCCAGTCGTCGTAGAAGGCCTTTGGCAGATCCCGGAAGCGATAGACCGCGTCGAGCGCGAGATTGATGGCGTTGAATTCGATGTGGGCCACTGCGTGGATCAGGGCAGCACGGCCGCGGGGCGTGCCCATGCCGCGCTTGGCGAGCCGTCGCGGGGCCACCAGCTCGGGCCGCCTTGGGCGGCCGGGTTGATCGATGTCGGGCAGGTCGGGGGGCTGATCGAGGTCGAGCCGACCCGCCCGCCAGTCTCGCCCGAGCCGCTCCGTCAAGGCGGCCTTGATCTGGGGGTCTTCGGCTCGCAAGCAGTCGAGCGCGCGGGTGAACAGGTTTTCGATCATCGCTTATTCTGCCGGATGAGGTCGGTTGCGCCCAACCTGCCCGTGGTCTACTCGGGGGGCGCCGCTTGCGCCGCAGCGAAGACCGAGGACCAGATCCATGACGTTGGTGCCCGTTGGGCCGGTGTGGATGAGGTCACCGGCGCACTCCAGCAAGGTCCCCGAATCGGCTCGGTCCAGATGCTCGGTTGCGTCCAGGCCGTGCACGGCCGCCCGCTCGATGGTGTGGCCGTCGACCAGAGCGCCCGCGTCGTCGGTGGGCCCGTCGGTGCCGTCGGTGCCGGCCGCGAGCAGGTAGAGATCCTCACGGCCCTGCAGGGACAGGGCCGCCGCGAGAGCGAGATGCTGGTTGCGTCCGCCGCGGCCCGGATGCGGGGGCAGGCGCACGGTGGTCTCTCCGCCCCAGACGTGCACGGCCGGGTCTTCTGTCGCGAGGATACTGGCCAGGCACCTGCCGGCCGTCGCGGCGTCGCCGTCGAGGAACGGGGCGTGGACTCGGACGCTGTAGCCGAGGTCGCGGGCGCGGGCGGCCGCCGCCGCTTTGGCGTCCTCCAACCGAGCCAGGATTTCCAGCGGGGGCGCCGCGAAGACGGGTGCTGACGCCCGCTCGGCCAGCCCCGCGGAAACGGCCGCCGCAAGCCAGGCAGGAAGGTGCAGCGAAGCCGCATCGCCCAGTGTTTTGTCGGGCACCAGCAGCCCGGAGCCGATGACTGCCGGGTCGTCGCCCGGGACATCGGAGATCAGCAGGGCGCGGACGGGGCGCCCGGCCAGATGCCGCAGCAGGCCCCCGCCCTTGATGCGCGACAGGGCCTTGCGGACCCGGTTCATCCGCGTGATGTCGAGGCCGCTGCCGAGCAGCCACCGGGTCGCACCCTTGAGATCCGCGAGCCCCAGACCGGCGGCCGGGGCCTCCACGAGACTCGACGCCCCGCCCGAGAGCAGGAACAGCAGCTCGCGCCCCGGCGGCAGCTCTGCGAGCAGGGCGAGCAGGCGCCGGCCCGCTTCCAGGCTGCGCGCGTCCGGCACCGGGTGCCCGCCCACCAGGCTCTCGAGCCTATGGGCGAGCAGTCCGGCGCGATCCAGGTGTCCGCGCTTGCCGATCACGAGTCCCCCGGTGATGGCGGGGCCCCAGACATCCAGGGCGCCGAGGGCCATCGCGCCGGCGGCCTTGCCGATGGCCACGAGGGTTACCTCGGACGGGGCGGGCGAGCAGGCGAGACGGGTGGCGACTGCCCGGCGGCCTTCGACCGCCTCGAGCGCTGCCTGCAGGATCTCGAGCAGGCTGCGGCGATGGTGCTCGCGGCTGGGATCGGACTGGCTTGTGGGACTGGGCATGGCCTCGCCGAAAACGCTTCTTGTGGTACGCTCTGGAAAACCTTACGCCGGGGTCTAGGAGCAGGGCTTGGACAGCATCTTTCTACGCCGCCACTTCAGTCTCAACATCCTTCTGCGGATGATCTTGCTGGCGCTTGCCGGTGCCGCTGTGGTGGTCTGGAAGATGGACTTCATCATCGATGTGTACTTCCGCAACCAGCTCACCGCCACCGGGTACCTGATCAACGGCGCCATCGTCGCCCTGTTTGTTCTCGGGCTGCTCAAAATGATCGCCACGTTTCTGATCTACACGCGCGAAGAAGTTACCCTGGTACGCTTCGTCGGCAATCTCGACAAGCGGGCGGACGACCCGCTGGACGGGGTCGGCGCGACCACGATGATCGCGCGGCGGTTCCATACGATGGAGCGGCTGCACCGGGCCAATACCCCGATCAATCAGAGCGCGCTGGCGGCCACGCTGGTCGCCTCCGAGAGCACGCGCAACAGCCTCCCGAAGTTCATCAACAACACCCTGATCCTGATCGGCGTGTTCGGGACCATCGTCTCGCTGCTTATTGCGCTGGTGGGAGCCTCCAACATGCTGGAGTCCTCGGTCGACGTGAGTGGCATGGGCATGGTGGTGCACGGTATGTCGACTGCGCTGAACACGACCGTTACAGCCATCGTCGGTTATATATTCTTCGGCTACTTCTACATGAAGCTCACCGATGTGCAGACCAATCTGGTGAGTGCGGTGGAGCAGGTCACCACCAACTACCTGGTGCCACGCTTCCAGGTCCAGACCGACAGCGTCCTCTATGAGTTCACAGGCCTGATCCGCTCCCTGCAAGTGCTGGTCAAGCAGATGGATCAGTCTCAGCGCATGTTCGAGCAGGTCGAGAAGCGCCTGGTGAGCACGCTCGACACCTACCGGGACCGCGTCCAGGGCTTCGGGGATGATCTGACCGCCATCAAGGTCCTGCTCAAGCACGGCTTCCGGCTGCCCGAAAACGACGCATGAGCGCCGACGAAGGCTTCATCGACCTGAGGCTCAACCGCCAGGACTCCCAGGGCGGCGAGAGCTTCTGGCCTTCGTTTACGGACATCATGACGACGGTGGTCATGATTTTCATGATCGCCATGCTGGTGCTCCTGCTGCGCAACATGGAGTTGGTGCGCGAGCTTCGGGCCACCATGGACGCGGAGCGCACGGCGGCCGAGCTCGCGCGGGCCACGGGCGAGCAGAAGGAGAGCCTGAGCCTCAAGCTGATCGCCACCGAGAACGAGCTCTCGATGCTGCGCATGCGCCTGATGAAGGAGCAGGATCAGCGCCAGACCTTAGAGACGCAGGTCCAGACGCAGCAGACCCAGATCGGCGCGCTCTCCCAGGATCGGGACAGGCTCGCCATGAGCACCGAGCGGCTAAAGAACCAGGCCGAGCAGCTGACGGATGAGCTGTCGAGCGCCCGCTCCACCCTCGGCACCATGCGCCAGGATTACGCGAATCTGCAGACGCGCTACCAGTCGTCCCAGCAGCAGTTGCAGGACCAGGAGCAGGCGATGGCTCGGCAGCGCCAGGACCTCGAGCAGGCCAAGTCGCTGATCCTGGCGAGAGACAAACGGCTGGCGGACCTGCAGGGCAGCTACGACGAGCTGACGGTCCGTTACGACAAGCTGGTCAAGCCTGCGCGCACAGCGAGCGGAAAGTACGTGGTGGAGGTGCGCTACAGCAAGGTGGCGGGAAGCTACCTGATCGAGTACCGAGAGCCCGGTAAGACCGACTTCACGCCGGTGACGCGCGACGCCCTCGAGCGGCGCCTGACCGAGCTCAAACAGGACAACCCCGACAAGCTGTACATCAAGGTGATCTTCCCGAAGGACAGCGGACTGTCCTACAGCGAGGCCTGGTCTCTGACCAGCGATCTGCTCAAGAAGTACGACTACTACTTCAAGGAGAACCCCGGGGCACAGCCCTGAGGCGACAAGGGCGCGAGCGGTTCGGCGTCGTCGGCCAGGGAGGACGCCTTCAGCACAGCGGCCAGAGCGGGCATTTCTCCAGCTTGGCCCGGTCGAAGGCCTTTTCACCGATCTCCGGATAGGACCTCAGGTCCCTGGCATGCTTGCACAGGCAATCGATGAATTCGGTCAGGGACTCCTGGGTCTGCACGATCTTGTCGGGGCGGTCGATGACGCGGGCCAGGATCATGCGGTCCATGGCCTGGCCGATGATCCGGTCCATCAGTCCCACGCTGCGATGCTCGAGCCTGACCCCCAGCTTTTCCATCCTTCGCTTGACGAAATAGGCAAGCTGGTTCTTGGCGTTGAGCTCGGCCATCCCGGTCATCCTGGGCTCCTTCCGTACTGGCGTACCGCGGCTTTGCCGACAGTGGGGCACGCTCGGTGATGTTGCTCGAAGTAAAGGCGCCGAGGCTTGGCTTGTCAACGTGTGGAGTGCGCCCGCCCGGAGGAGCTGGGGGCCGAGGGAGACAGCCCCGCACGGGGCGGGGCTGTCCGAGCGAAGTGCTAGCGTTTGGGCGGCGGGGCCGGTGCTGGAGGCGGCGGCGGCGCGTATTGCACCTGCTTGGGCGCATCGGAGCAGTAGATGTAAGGTGAGGTCCCCTCGGTGCTCACGTAGCTGATCAGGCACTCCTTGTGGTTGTTCTCGTCCACGACCTTGCGCGTCACGAGATCTCCCTCGCGCAGGAAGTCGCTCTGAGTCAGCGCGCCCTTGCCGTTCGGGTCGCTGTCGTAGCACTTGAGGTTGGGTGAGGTGTTGGTGGTCTTGACATACGCCACCAGGCAGGTCTTGGTGCTGTCCGGGTCGACGATGCGGTACACATCCAGGTCGCCTTCGCGCATGTGCCCGTCGCGCACCAAGTCCTGCTCGGTCGTGTTGCTGGTCCGATAGCAGTCGATGGCGGGAGAGGTGCCCGCGGTGGCGACGTAGGCCACCATGCAGGAGATGCTGTTCATGGCGTCCTTGATCCGGCGTACGATCAGCTTGTCCTCGTCGAAGTGGCCGGTCTGCATGATCTTCGACCGGAAGCCAGAGGTGACGTCGTAACAGGTCATCGCCGGGCTCGTACCCACGGTGCTGACGTAGAAGGCCAGGCAGATCTTGTTGCTCGCGAGGTCGCTGACGGTGCGGATGATCAGGTCGCTTTCGCGCATCAGACCCGTCTGGACCAGCAGAGTTGACTGGTAATCCGCTGCCATGCTGCAGAAAGGCAGTGCGGACAACAGAACAGCAAGTAACCTTCTCATCCTAGCTAACCCCCCATCCGGTCGTTGTTCGGAATTGGATCCAGGCCTGTCGCGGCCGTTTCGGTGCCCCGTATCCGGCGTGTTTATCTGCTGACCGGGGTCAGGTGTCCTTGGAGGCTTCTGCCGCCCGATCACGGGTGCCTTCGACCCTCGCGGCGGACCCCAAGCTACCCCCTTTGTAGTCCCTTTTAGGTTAGCACGTGCACCGGTTGTAAATCAGCCTGCGAATGCGGTATATCATTATCAGCGGATGGCGGCTCGTCTGGGATCTGTGGCGCCGCCGGTCGGCCCGGAGGACGGTCAGTCCGAGTCCCCGGTCCAGGGCCCAGGGGCTCAGCGAAGCCCGTGAATCAAGCGGAGGAACAGTACGGTGTCCCGGAAAATCCTGATCGTCGCCCTCGGTATGGCGGGGTTGACCCTGGCGGGTGCCGCCCAGGCCTTCAACTTCGGCAACATGATGAACCCGTCTCGTTGGTTCGGTAACGACGACTATGATCGCGGCTATTACCGTCACGGTCCCTACGGCGGCTATGGCCCCTGGGGGTACGGCGGCCCTTATGGTCCTTACGGCTGGGGTGGTCCCTGGGGCTATCCCGGGGGCTATCCCGGAGGTTACGGTTACGGCGGAGGGTCCCCCAGCACCATCGTGGTGACCCCGCAGAGCGGGGAGTCCAAGGCACCGCCCCCCCGCACGCCGGAATAAGCCGGCCGCTTCGCCGGTTGCCCCGCCTTCTCTTCGCGTCCCCTGCCGGGCAGAGGACTTGGCAGGGCGGCGCGGGTGGTCCCACGCCCGATTTCCCCGGAGGCGGGGTCCCCTTGGCGACGCATCGACCCGATTCCCGCATCGGGCGGCACCGGATCGGTCGGTACTGCCCCGTTGCGCCCGTGAGCGGCCCATCCTGACAGTGGGCCCAGGATGAGGCCCGTTTGACCTCGATGGTCGGAACGGCTTCCCAAATCACCGAGGCCGTTAAGCCAGCGTTCAGCTTGCCCATCTATACTCGAAGTGAGAACCGTCTCTTCGTCCACACAGAGGTGACTCGAGAAATGAATCTCAGCAGAGGTGTAAGCACGGCGGGTGCCGCGGTATTGGCGTCGATGCTGGTTGCCAGCCTGGGAGGCTGTGCTCCCAGCATGTCCAACAGGGCCTATTCGCGGTCCGAGGCTCGAACCGCCCAGTACGTCGATATGGGAGTCGTCGAGAGCGTCCGGGATGTCGAGATCGAGGGCACGAAGAGCGGCGTCGGGACCGTCGGTGGTGCCGCGCTCGGCGGGATTGCCGGCAGTACCATCGGCCACGGCAGCCGCTCCCACGCGGCCGGTGCGGTCGGTGGCGCAATCTTGGGCGGGCTGGCCGGCTCGGCCGTCGAGGAGGGTGCGACCCGTCAGCCGGGGCTCGAGATCACGGTGCGCCTCGATAGCGGCCGGACCATTGCAGTTACCCAGGGGGCCGACGAGCGCTTCTATCCGGGCGACCGGGTGCGCGTGCTGACCGGCTCCGATGGGACGGTCCGCGTCTCGCACTGACGCCGTATTGTTCGTCTGACCCGTGCGGGGGCGAGGCCAAGCCCCCGCTCAGCGGCGCCGTATCGCCGGGGCGGGTTGCGCGTGTGGATCGAGCGAGCGAGCGCGGATCGAGGGGGCGCAGCGGAATCCCCTGCGCCGTTGTCTTTCCGACGCCGTCGTCGCGGTATCCTGGTACGTCGAGCCTCGGTTCCGTCGGCGCCGCGGTCGAGGTCTCTCGGCGGTTAACCGTCTCAGCAGCCGCCTGCCGGCATCTGTTGTATGATTGGCCGGCTGTTGCTGCGGCCGGGAGCCGATTGCGGTCCGGCGCCCGAGCTTGCCCGTGCGGCACCATTCCAACCGGGGCCCGAGAGACATCAATGAGTGGGGCACGATCGAATTACGCGTGGATACCTTGGGCTGTCGCCCTGATTGCGCTCGTCTGGGTGGAATCGGGCCTCGCATTCTCGTTCAGCGAATACGAGCAGCAGGAGCGCGACCAGCAGCAGCGCCAAAGTGAGGCGGCGCAGCGCAGGATCCGCGAGAATCTGGCCACCCATTGTCCGGAATCGGCCAAGCAGAAACGCATCATGCTGCTCGTGTCCGAGCGCGAGGTTCAAGGCCTGACAGCGGGCTACCGTGTCGGCGGCCCCCGGGGGCATATCGCCGGGTACGTCAACAACGCTTTTCAGCGGCTCGGCTTTCGAACCTACACCGAGAAGCAGATTACCGACCAGGTCGCGGAGGCCGAGCGCCAAGCGGTCGCCAACGGCGATCTGGACGCAGCCGAGGGCGCGGCGCGGCGCCTGGCGGCCGACTACATCCTGAAGGCGAACGTCAGCAACCGCAGCCTGCGCAATCCCACGCTCGGCATCATGGAGGTCCATGTCGACATGGCGTTCGAGCTGCTGTCCGCAGCCGGGGATCTGGTGGGCAGGGCGTCCGCCAGCTCCGAGTCCTTCTCGGGTGAGGATACGACCTCGGTGGCCCAGTCCATGGCGCGGGCGCGGGCGCCCACTATCGCCTCGCAGCTGTACCGGGACATCTGCCGTTACGAGACCTCCAAACAATCGCGCTGATCCGGAGTGAGAGCCGTGAAGCGAGCCAGCCGTACGATCCTTGCCCTCTTGTTGACGGCGTCTGCGGCCTGGGCCGCGGCCGACGAGGGCCGCACCATCATTGTTTCGGCGGAGGGGCTGGCGGACCCTCAGGCCGAGACCTACAAGCGCGATCGGGGCCTGATGATCGAGGACCTGCGCAAGGACGCCCGGCGCCAGGTGGTGGAGAAGGCCGTGGGGACCCTGGTCGAGACCAAGACGCTGGTGCAGAACTATGCGTTGATCGACGACCGGGTGATGACGCAGTCCAAGGGGCTCATCAAACGCATCATCAAGGAGAGCGATCCCTGGGTCGGCAAGGACGGCTTCGCGCACATGCTGGTCAAGGCGGAGGTTGCCCTGGGAGACGTCCGCCACGCCCTAGACGAGATGTCCAGGACCTCGCGGGTGGCCCTGATCAAGCAGTTCGGAGACCCCCGGATCGGTGTGGCGGTGGTGGTTCGCGATGCTGCGCGCGGCGCCCAGGAGGAGCGCTCCGACATCGCCGAGAACGTGCTCAAAGAGCATATCAAGGCCTACGGCTACCGAGTCTGGTCCGACCCCGCCGGCGCGAGCGCGGACAAGAACGCGCAGACAGTGGATTTCCGCATCGTCGGCAAGGCGCAGTTCCAGCCCATCGACCTGACGCTCCCGGCCTCGGGTCTGAAGATCACCAAGTACCGGCTCACCTCCTGGTCGGTGAAATGCGTCGATAACTCCACCGGGGAAGAGCTCTACTTCAACAACCAGATCCCCGAGCACAAGACCTGGTCCAGCGAGGACGAGGCGCTGCGTGACATCGGTGAGCTGATCGGCAACGAGTTCTCGAAGGGGTTTTTCGAGGACCACCTGATGATGCCCTCGAAGGTCATCCAGCTGAGACTCACAGGGCTGCCCGACTACGACAGCGCCACCCTGGTCAAGAAGGAGATGATCGGGCTGCGCTCGGTGCTCAACGTGGATCTGCGCAGCTTCGATGCCACTCGGACCTCGCTGATGGAGGTCGACTTCGCGGGGTCCACCTCCAACTTTTCGGACCTCATCAACTCCGCGGTGATCGCGCCTCTCAACGTCAAGGCAGGGGCGGACGCGTTCAAGCTGGTCTCGGTGCGCGGCGACCTGGTGGAGATCGCCTATGTGGGGAAGATGGACGGCAAGCAGCTCGCGGAGCGCTTTACGACCACGCCTCCCGCCTCGTTGGTGGACGCCCCCCCGGAGCGCATCGCGCAGGTCGCCAAGAGCGAGGAAGCGGCGAAGAAGCTCGCGGAGATCAATGTGCGGCCCGGCGAGCCCGCCGCTCCCGGGACCCAATCGACGCTCAAGACCATCTCCGATTTCTGAGTCAAGGGCATGCCTGCCGACCGAATGCGCCTATTCGCCGGGCTCCTCTGCGCCGCCCTGGGGCTGCTGGGGCAGCTTTCGGCCGGTGCTGTCGAAGGGCAGCAGGCGGCCCCGCCGATGCAGCCCTACCTGCAGCGGTCGGAGGAGGGCTGGATCGACTGGCAGAATGGGTTGATCTACGGGGTCGGCAAGGCATCGCTGCGGCTGAATCAGGGCTCCAAGCTCCAGGCGATGAGGGCCGCGCAGGCGCTCGCCCGGGCCAACATCGTCAAGCTGGCCGGGCATATCCAGCTCGACGACAAGCAAAGCCTCGACTCCTATAAGGACGGGAGTCTTTCCGTGGTGCTGCGGGCCGTCATCCACGACACCGAGCACGCGAGCGAATTCGTCGACCAGTCCCCCGATCCCTACTACAAGGTCACCCGGGTGGCGCCGATCAAAGGGGTCGAAGGGCTGACCAGCGAACTGCTCCCGCACCTCACCGACATGGGCCTGGCCGGCACCGGGAGCGCCGCGCCCGCCGCCCCGCAGGACGCCGCCGATGCACCCTGGCTGGTGCTCGACGCGCGCCGTTTCCAGGGTGCGGCCGGTGTGAAGCCTGCCTTGTTTCCGAAGATCGTCTCCAGCTCCGGCGATGTCCTCTATCAGGCCAAGGACGTCGATCTCGGGGCTCTGCGTCAGCGCGGAATGGCCGAGTACGTGGTGAGCGACCGGACTCCGGGGCCCTCCAGCGGCCCCGACACCCCGGGGACCGATCTCGGGTGGCTGTGGCGAGCGCTCGGCATTCGCGATGCCGTGGCGCAGGAAGGCGGTCGCCCGCGCGGCAGACGGCGGGAGTTCGTGGTGAAGGATGTCCAGGCGGTCCAGGGCCTGGAGAAGACGAATCTGGTGGTCAGCGACCAAGATGCCCGCGCCCTCAAGCGGGAGGGTACGTCCGGCAAGATCCTCAAGAAGTGCCACGTCGTGGTCGTGGTCTCGAGCGCCGTGGGGGGCATCGAAGGGCGGCTCGCCTCGCCCCATCTGCTCGCGTCACGCGCCCGCTGATGCGCGGCCGGAAGCGGCGCTGGTCCCAGCTCGGTCTCGTCGCTCTCGCAACCTGCACCATCGTCGCTGGCGCCTATCTTGCGCACGCCGCCGGCCTGCTCAAGACTGCCGACTACTTCTTCTACGATCTGCGCATGAACTGGCGTGGCCCGCTCGCCCCGTCCGGCAAGGTCGTGCTGGTCCTGATGGATGAGCACAGCTCGGTCGAGCTTGGGCGGGGAAAGGGGGCTTGGCCGCGGGATCAGCTCGCGACGGCGCTGGACAATTTGTGCCGGGCCGGCGTCGAGATCGTCGGGGTGGATCTGGTGCTCGCCGCCCCGGACGAGCGCCCCGAGACCGACGCGCGGCTGGCCCAGAGCATCTATCGCTGCGACAACGTGGTACTCGCCCGGGTCCTCTCGGCAGGGGATGGCCGGGGCATGGAGCCTCTGCCCGCGTTTCAGCAGTCGATGATCGGGGATGGCTACATCGACCTCAGTCCTGATTCCGACCAGGTCCTGCGGCGCGTTCGCTTCCTCAACGCCAAGCCCCACGAAGGGGGCGGCGTCGAGCTGCTACCTGCGTTCTCGCTCGAGCTGGCGCGCAGCTTTCTCAACGTCGAGTTCGAGCTCGACTTTTCCAGCAAGGAATCGATCCTGGTGGGACACCGGGGCGGCAAGCAGATCCGGCTCCCCTATCCGGAGCTGCTGATCAACTATGTGGGCACCTCGGATGCCTTTCCACACTTGTCCTACGCCGACGTCGTGAATAACCGCTTCCCGAGCCAGGCGGTGGCCGGAAAGCTCGCCATCATCGGCAGCAGCCTCCTGCTGCAGAAGGACTTCTTCGTCACTCCCTTCTCCCGCTTCCGCAGCGCCGATGCCCGCTACCGGCAGCTGTTCGGCGCCTTGGTGGAGGAGGTGCAGTCGCGGCAGGACCTCGGCGTGTCCTGTCACGCGAACGCCGTTGAGACCATCCTCAGCCAGCACTTCATCCGTACTCTGCCCAGGGACTGGGTCGCGGGGCTCGCCGTGGTCGCCGGACTGCTCGGGATGATCTTCTATCTGCCCCGGCTGCGCCTGCTCCTGGCCGCTGCCCTGCTCGTGGCAAGCCTGGCCGGCGTGGTCGCGGCCGGCTACTGGGTGTTCCTCCGACACGACCTCTCGGTCGACATCAGCTCGGTGCTGCTGATCCTCTCGGGGCAGTTCGTCGCCGGGGTCGTCCATCAGCACAGGGCGGCCAAGCGCCGGGCGGCGCAGATCCAGGCGTTGTTCGGGAAATACGTCGCGCCCGAGGTGGTCAAGGAGCTGGTGGCGGGCGACATGGAGGTGTCGCTGGACGGGCAGCGCCGGGAGCTGACCCTGTTCTTCTCGGATCTGCGCGGCTTCACGAGCCTCTCGGAGCAGCTCGATCCCAAGGCCACCACCTACCTGCTTAACCGATATTTCAGCACCGTCCTCCCGATCGTCTTCGATCACCGCGGGACCGTGGACAAGCTCATGGGGGACGCCGTCATGGCCTTCTTCGGCGCGCCCGTGCGGCTCGCGGACGCCGAGGCGCAGGCGGCCGAGACTGCGCTGGAGATGCTCACCGCATTGGGGCGCTTCCGGCGTAGCGGCGTCCCCGGGGCGGACCGGCTGCATGCCGGGATCGGCATCAACACTGGGGAAGTCACCCTGGGCAACCTCGGCAGCGATCGGTTCATGGATTACACAGTGATCGGCGATGCGGTGAACCTGGCGTCCCGCCTCGAAGGGCTGAACAAGGTCTATGGCACCGAGGCCATCGTCAGCGAATCGACCGCGCGACGCCTGGACGAGCGCTTCGCGCTCAGGGAGTTGGACCGGGTGCAGGTCAAGGGCAAGGGCCAGGCCGTCACCATTTACCAGCTGCTCGGGTACCGCGACGGTCTGGCTGCCGCCACCTGGGAGGCGTCGCAGCTGTTCGGCGAGGGGCTGGGCCGCTATCGGGCCCAGGACTGGGATCGGGCGGATGCGCTATTCGGCCAAGTCCTGCAGCTGACGCCGGGCGACATGGCCGCGGAGCTGTACCGGCAGCGCATCTCCAGGCTACGCCACGCCGCGTTGCCGCAGGACTGGCAGGGCGTGACCGCCTTCGACCACAAGTAGCCGGCGCCCCGGCCCGGAGCCGGGACGCCGAGCCTGGGATTACTTGTGCTTCTCGTCGATATCGTAGACCGCTTCCTGGACGAGGCGCTGGACCATGCCATCGAGGGTCAGCCCGCCGCTCTCGCCGCTGCTGAATCCGAGCATCGAGCCGCCCTTGTGCCCGAGCTCCTGCTTTTCCTCGAAATAGCCGGTCGCGACCTGCTCGGTCGTCTCGGCGTTGATCAGCTTGTAACGCATGCCGATGACCCAGACGCCGGTGCCTTCGTCGGTCCCAATGGACCCCCCTGCAGTCGAGGCGACGGCCCCGGCCTCGTTGTGGGCAAAGATGCCGATGATGTTGCCGACGGTCCCGGCGTTGAACGACTTGTGGGCTGTGGCGACCTGCTCGGCCTTGAGGATGTCGAACTTGATGATCCACCGGGTGTTCTTGAGCTTGCCCTTGCGCAGCAGCTTGTGTGCCTCGTCGGGGTCGCCGAGTGAGTAGGCGAGCTGGAACTCATGCATGATCGGCCCCAGGTCCGCCCGCTCCAGCACGTGGAAGTTGGCGTTGGAGAGCTCGAGCTCGGCGTAGTCCGCGATGTTGTTGGCGGTCACCTTCTGCTCGAACGATGCGTTGGTGCTCTTGATCTCGCCCGGCAGCACGATGATCTTCGGTCCCGGCTTGGAGGCGTTGACGTATTCGATCTTCTGGTACATCGCCTTGTCGGCCGTGGCATTGGCCCTCTCCGAGGTCTCGCTACCCGCCGTCGGCGAGGGGTTGCTGAAGCCAGGGAAGCCCGCCGAGGCAGTCGCGCTGACCGCCGCCAGCAGCGCAGCCGCCGCCAATCGAGTCTTGGTCCAGGTACTTTGATTCATGCCGCAGGTTCCTCGTTGCTGTCTGTCTCCCCAAGCGGGGTTGCCCATTCTAAGCCGACAGGCCCGCGACGCCTACTGCGGACAGTCTATTCGGGCGCCGGTCGCCGACACCGGGAATTGCGTGTCCAGCCGAACGGCCCTGGCCCACCGGAAATGATCTTGTCATCCTTCTTGGCTCCCCATTGTGGACGCATATAGAACTCTCTGCGTTGCGCCGTCGCCGGAAGTTAGGGCATTGTTCCAGGGCATCCAGGTATTCGGGGGGGATAGTTGGTGCCGGGCGCGAGTGGGGGACATACACTTAGGATCTGCGCGCCAAAAGCCCTATGCTCAAGCGCGATGACTGGCTGACTGAGATGACAGGGACCCGTGAACGAACGGAATCCTCGGTTCGACCTTTTCCTCAGCTATAACCGGCTAGACCGGAAGCTCGTCGATTCCTTGGCCGAGGCGCTTCGGGAGCGGGGGCTGAAGGTCTTCAAGGATGACTGGTATCTGCGCCCCGGCCAGTTCTGGCCGGCGGCTCTGGAACGAAATCTCGAGGCCAGCGGGGCGGTCGCCGTGGCCGTCGGCCGCAACGGCCTCGGGTCGTGGCAGCAGCGCGAGGCGGCGGCGGCCCTGGACATTCAGAGCCGGAGATCGAAGGGGGAGCGGCCGCTCCCCGTGATCCCCGTGCTGCTCGACCAAGGCAGCGAACGTCAGGCCGGGCTCGTCTTCCTACTGCAGAATACCTGGGTCGAAGGCTGGGACCCGCGGGCGGCGGACCTGATCGTCGGGGCGGTGGAGGGCAAGGCACCGGCGGAGCTTTACGACGACGCGCACCCAGATCCGCGAGCCCGTATCTGCCCTTATCGGGGCCTGGGGGTTTTTCGCGAGGAGGACGCCGGATTCTACTTCGGTCGGGAGCCGGACCTGGAATGCCTGGCCGGGGCCGTCGATGACCATCCCCTGGTCGCCGTGGTCGGCGCTTCCGGGAGCGGCAAGTCCTCCCTGGTGCGGGCCGGCCTGATTCCGCACCTGAGGCGGCAGATGGGCGAGCGGGTCTGGCAGGTCGCGGACCTGGTGCCGGGCAGCAATCCCTTCCTCGCCCTGGCGCGGGCGTTGCTCCCGCTGCGCGAGCCCGAGCTGATCCTCGCCTGGTCCAAAGCGGACATCGACGATCAGTGCGAGCGCCTCCAGGAGCGGCTGGAGCGCGACGGCGCCGAGCATCTGATCCATGTCGTCGGCCAGATCCTCGAGGAGGAGCCGGGAACCACCCACCTGCTACTGCTGGCCGACCAATGGGAGGAGCTCTACACCTACCGTCCCACGCAGGCCGTCGCCGGCGAGACCCACAAGGAGCGGGTGCGCCGCTTCATCGGGATGCTGCTCGATGCCGTTCGTCGCGCGCCCCTGCGAGTGGTGCTCACCCTGCGCGCCGACTACTGGGGCGAGGTCCTCAACGACGAGCCTCTGGCTGCCCGTCTGCCCGACCCCGCCGTCGTGCACCTGCGCGCCCTGGACCGCGTGGCCCTGGAGACGGTGATCCGTCGCCCGGCGGAGATCACCGGGCTGGGGGTCCCGGACGCCCTGGCCGAGGTCCTGCTCGACGCCGCGGTCGGCCGGCCTGGCGACCTGCCCCTGTTGGAGTTCACCCTGCAGCAGCTCTGGGCCGAGCGGGCGGGTGACGGCGACAGCCTAACGCTCGAGGCTTACCGCGCCATGGGCGGCCTGGAGAAGGCCATCGTCAGCCGTGCCGATACCGTCTACGACAGCCTGGAGCCCCGGGAGCGCGAGGCCGTGCCCGGCATCTTCTCCGCCCTGGTGCATGTGGGCGAGGCGCGCACGGACCTGCGCCGGCGCGCCCGCCTCGGCGAGCTGGGCGAGGTGGGCCAGGCCGTGGCCCGCCGGCTGGCCGACGAGCGCCTCCTGGTGACCAGCCGCGATTGGACGGGCGGCGACGAACTGGTGGAGGTGGCTCACGAGGCCCTCCTGCGGCACTGGCCCAGGCTGGATGAGTGGGTCGAAGCCCGCCGCGGGGAGTTGCTGACCGTGCGTCAGCTCCAGGCCGACGCTCGGACCTGGATCGCCAGGCAGAAGAGCCCAAGCTACCTGTGGTCCCACGAGCGGGTCCGGGAGGCCGCGGTGGCCTTGAGGCAACTCGGCTCTGAGGTCGCGCTGAGCGACGAGGAGCGGGAGTTCCTCGGCCCCATCGATCCGGCCGCGATGCTGGCGGAGCTGGAGCGGCCCGCAACCGGCCACAGGCGCCGCGCCCTCATCGGCGAGCGCCTGGATGCGCTGGGCGACCCCCGTCCCGGTGTCGGCGTCGATGCGCACGGCACGCCGGACATCGCCTGGCGCGCCGTCTCGGGCGGCCAGGCGGCCATCGAGGTCGAGCGGCGTTTCCTGCCTGGCAAGCGGGCGCTGCGCAAGCGGCTGGAGGGCTTCCACATCGCCCCCTACCCGGTCACGGTCGCCCAGTACCGCGCCTTCCTGACGGCAGAGGACGGCTGGCGCGATCCGCGGTGGTGGGGCGACGACCTCGATCGGGATCCTGAGGGCGACAGCTACGACTTCGGGCGCTACGGCAACCACCCCGCGGTCTACGTGAGCTGGTTCGACGCCCTGGCCTTTTGCCGCTGGCTCGGCGAACGCCTGAACGCCAGCTTGCGCCTCCCCGACGAGTGGGAGTGGCAGCGGGCGGCCACGGCCGCGGACCCCGCTCGGGTCTATCCTTGGGGGTCCGACTGGGACCCGAGGCAGGAGCCGTTTCGCGCCAACAGCTTCGAGAGCCGGCTGGGAGCCGCCACCGCCGTCGGTATGTACCCGGCGGGTGCTTCGCCTGCGGGAGTCCTGGACATGGCGGGCACCGTCTGGGAGTGGTGTCTGAACAAGCACGAGAATCCTCGCGTCACCGCCTCCGGACGTCCAGACTTCGACCGCCGTGTGCTGCGCGGCGGGTCCTGGGGCGACGGTTTGGGACTACGCGCGGTCGGCCAACCGCTACAGGTACCTCCCGGCGGACCGGGACGGCGATGTCGGTTTTCGGGTGTTGTGCTCGTCCCCCATCCGCGACCACTGATCACTGGATGCCGCGCGAGCGGCACGAACGGCGCGTAGCGCCGTCTACCCGTGCGGCGTACTTCTCCGGTCGCCGCGACGGGTAGCGCGCCGAATGGAGCTCCGGGGTCACGCGCCCCTCGCCGCGAGCGCGCGGCGGTGCTCGGCGGGACGGATGACCAGCGAGTCCAACACCCGCTCGCGCAGCCCCCAACTGTCGGCATGACCGACGTGGGCGATCCAGCCGCGGATGCTGGCGTCGAGCTCGGCGAAGCTGATCTCCCCGGCGTGATAGGCGGCAAGCCGGGAGCGCAGCCTTCTGTGGGCGTTGCGCACTTTGCGCGCCTTCACCCGGCGATGGGTCGGGTAGACGACGAAGCCGAGCCAGGGGATACCGGCAGCTACCGGCAGCACCTGTGTGCGCGTCTCGTGAATGACCAGCCGCAGCCGGGCGAGACGCTTGATCACGGCGCCCTTCCAGGCCCAAAGCTCGCGCTTGCTGTCGGCGAACAGCGCGAAATCATCCACGTAGCGCAGATAGGCGGGGCACCCGAGCTCCCGCTTCACGAACTGGTCGAAGGGATGCAGATAGCAGTTCGACCAGAACTGGGAGGTGAGGTTGCCGATCGGCAGGCCCCGCGGCCGGCAGATGGCCAGCAGATCGTCCCCGGGGAAGCGCAGGAAACGGTACTCCTCGTCCAGGACGCCCCGCCCGCTGCCGACGGCAGCTTCGACCAAGGCCATGACATCGGCCTCGGGGATCTGGCGACGGAGGGTATCGAGCAGGATCTCGTGGTCGACGGAGGCGAAGTGCTGCACGATATCCGCCCGCAGCACATAAGGGTAGCGACGGGCGTATTCCTGGAGCCGGTCGATGGCCTTTTGGGTGCCTTTGCCGACCCGGTTGGCGTAGCTGTCGGGAACGAAGAGGCGCTCGAAACGGGGCTCGATCAGGTTGCACAGGGCGTGGTGCACCACCCGGTCCGGGAAGCCGGCGGCGCTGATCTTGCGTCGTTTCGGTTCCTTGATGTGGAAGTGGACGTAGCCGCCCGGACGGTAGGTCCCGGCGAGCAGCGCGTTGCGCAGCTCCGCCAAGCGCTCTTCCGCCCGGTACTCGAAGAGGGCGACGCTGGCCGTTCCGCGCTTGCCGCGAGCGGCCTTGCGCCAAGCGAGCACCAGATTCTCCCATGAGCACAAGTGGCGAAAGGCCGGAGTGGTCACCGCGGCGCTCACCGCCACGGTCGGGAAACAGGTTGCATACGGAGCCGAGACATGGCCGAAGACATGGTGATCTTCGCGCGGACGTTCGATCTGCTGGAATGGCTGCTGCCGAAATCCGAGCGTTTCCCGCGGGCGTACCGTTCCACCGCGACCCAGCGGCTGATGGACGCCGCGCTGGATCTGCAGGAGGCGCTGGTGGAGGCCCAGTCACGGGAGGGCCGCTCACGGGTATCCGCTCTGCGCAGTGCCGATGCCGCCCTCGGGCGCCTGCGCATCTATCTACGCCTGGCCCACCGCTGGCGCTGGCTGAGCGACGGCCAGTATGCCCACGCCAGCCGTATGGTCGCCGAGATCGGTCGGCTGCTTGGCGGTTGGCTTCGCTCCGAACGGACCTGAGCCAGCGAAACACAACCGCTGGTTCGTGGCAGAGGCGGGGCGCCGGGGGAGCAAGTCCGGCCGGCGCCCCTGTTTTGTATGCGCCCGACGGTCCGGCAAGGCCGAGCCGTGCGGACAGGACCGACCCGCGCCATCTCTCCTTCCTCGCTTCGGCCCGCAAACCCTGGTCGGCGGACAATTCTGAAAGTGGCCGCGGTCCGCATCGCGGAGCCGGTCCACCCGCTCGGCATCCGAAGATACCTCGCCCTGGAAGGATCGGAAAGATGTGGGACGAGCACAACACCCGAAAACCGACATTGTTGTTCCGGTCGTTCGGGTTGTTCCTGTTGCGGTTGGCCGACCGCGCGTTGTCCTAATCGTTGTTCCAGGACCCGCCGCGCAGCACACGGCCTCAAGTCAACGGGCGACCCCACCGGCCGCGAAGCCGGCGCAGTGATTATGCGCCGGAAGCCGGGCCTTGGCTAGGGCAGGGATCGGCGTATCGCGCGGAGATTCCGGCTCGCCGCCGACCCCAATCAGAGCGCCTTCCGCGGGCCCAAAAAATCGCGCGTAGACGGCGCTGCGCGCCGTCCGTGCCGCTCGCGCGGCACCCAGTGATCAGTGTTCCCGGATGGGGGACGAGCACAACACCCGAAAACCGACATTGTTGTCCCGGACGCCCGAGCCGTCCCCGCCGCGGGCGGCCGACCGCGCGTCGACCTGAACGAGGTCCCAGGACCCGCCGCGCAGCACACGGGAGTCGCTCGTATCGGCCGGGTAGTCCATGTCGTCTGGGGAACCGTAGCTGTTCAGGCACCATTCCCAGACAGTGCCCCCCATGTCCAGCACGCCATCAGGAGATGCGCCAGGCGGGTAGAGTCCGACGGCCGTCGAGTGGCCGAGACCGCTCTCCTGGGTGTTCGCGCGCCAGGGCTCTTCCTCTGGATCCCACTTGGCCCCCCAGGGGTAGGCTCTGTCCGGGTCCCCGCCGGTGGCCGCGAGCTGCCACTCGAATTCGCTCGGCAGGCGGATCTCGCGGCCGAGGCGTGCGCCCAGCCAGTGGCAGAAGGCGGCCGCTTCCCACCAATTGACGCTATCCGCCGGGTGATTGCCATGGCGGGCCCGATGTTCCGGGGGCGTGGTGGCGAGGCGGTCGGCCGGAAACCCGGGTGGCAGCCGCCACCCACCGTCCCGGAAACAATCCTCGACAAAGGCCTGGAACTGGACAATGGTGACCGGATATCGCGCGATTCGGAATGCGGGCACAGTCCGCGTGAGCGACTCATCCGTTGTCAGCTTGATCGTCACGTCGCCGCCCTCGATTTGACACCAGTCGATGTCCGGCAGGCCATCCGGCCCCAGCCCCACGCCAGGGCGATCGTCGCCGAGGATGGCCAGCCGGTCTCCGAGAGTCGCCCGCGCTTCGTGGGTGAGGGGCAGGCGCCAGGCGTCCCCGTAACGCCCGCTGCCCTGTGTGGCGTCTTCGGCTTCCGTGCCGGCGAGCAGCGTCGGGAATTCGTCTGGATCGGTCGGGCCGAGAAAGGCCCGGGCGACATCTGAACGGATCAATCCAGCAAGAGAGACGCCGCTTCGTCCAAGCTCAAGCAGGGCCCCTTGAATCTTTTGCTCTGGCCATCTCAGCCTTTCGTCCCGGTTCGCGGCGTTCCACTTGCCGGCCTCGTCCTCGATCCGCCAGGCAAGCAGTCGGGCGCTTTCAAGCCGCACCGCGTCCGCCTTGTGCCGCTCGATATAGTCCCACAACGTGGGCCAATACGGGTGAGGCCCGCCTGGTATCCCGGTGTCCCTGCTGCGGATCAGCGTCTCATGGATGAGGTTGACCCAGCGGCGGCTTTCCTGGGCGCCAGGGCCGCCCGGGGTCTCCTCCGCGATGGTGATCAGGCGCAGGGGCCCCTTGGATCTTCCGCCGTCGTTGGAGCGCTTACCCGCCAAGTGGTCGACCAGGTCTCGGCCCCCCTCTCCGCCGCCAGCTACATTTATGGCATCCGTCAACGGAATCTGGCGGCGGGTATGACGTTGGCCTTCCAGATCCACTTTGACCAGTCGAAACAACAGTGCCAAGGCACGTTCCTTCTCCCTTTCCTCTAAGCGTCGAAGCAGGCCATCGGCGTTGTGACTGAGTATCCCTGCGAGCCCGCCCTGCCTGTTGAATTGCTTTCCGCTCAAGCGGTTTCCATCACGCTGCTCCCACAGCCAGTGCAGGGCATTCTCCACCAGTGGCAAGACGCCCAGCTCGTCTCGCGCGTCCGCGACCATGGCTTCCCGTACTTCACTCACGTCCAAAGCGGCAAGCCGTGCGGGGCTACCTATCACCTCCCGCAGGCCGTCTTCGCCGATCGGTGGCAGTGTCCAGTCTCGACCCCTGCGATTGCGTACCGCCAGCAGCCGAGGCAGCGTCTCGAAACGGTCGAGGAAGTCGATGCGCACGGTGGTAATCAGGAACAGAGGGCAGTCGACATCCTCCAGCGCGGCCGCGAGCAGGCGGTCGAACCGCCCGCGCTCGTCGGGATCGGCGAACGTGAACAACTCCTCGAACTGGTCGATGGCGAGCAGAAAAGCGGTATCGTCCAGCTTGCGGCCGCGCAGCCAGTCGGCCAGGGCGCGGTCTTCAGCCTGCAGGCGCCCGCGCACGTCCGCCATCTCTGCGCCAAAGCTTCGGGCAAGATGCTCCGCCAGCATGGTGACCGGGTGCTCACCCGGCATCATGGGCCCGATGCGGCGCCAGTGCTCGTATCCCGTGCGGGGCCACAGCCAGCCCTGGTCCACCAGGGGCAGGAGGCCCGCGTTCATCAGCGAGGACTTGCCCGAGCCGCTGTTGCCGCTGATCTGCAGCCAATGCACGGTGCGGCTGCGGTCGCGCGTGTCGAAGCAGGCCAGCGCCTCCAGGGTGTCCTTCTGGCGGCCGAAGAAGAGCCGTGCCTGGTCCATTCGGAAGGCGTCGAGACCAACGAACGGGCAGCCCTCGAAGACCGCCGCTTCGCTCGCAACGATGGCGCGCTCGCGGACCTGATCGAGCAGGCGCTCGGGGAGGGGGTCGCTCCCGTTCCACTGCATTGCCTGGAACAGGCGCAGGAAGGCCGGGAGCGACTCGGGGGGCCGGTCGCCGAGCAGGATGGGGAAGATCGGCAGGCGCTCGGCGTCGTCGTGGGGGCCGAAGTGGCGGCTCAGCGCCGCCTGCGTCTCGGCTCCGATCCAGCGCCGGACCCCGTCGCGCCCCACCAGCACCACGAAGGCGGTGCAGGCGTCCACTGCGTCCTGGAGCCGCTCGATCCACCCGTCTCCTTCGCGGATGCTCTTGTCGTCCTTGAACACGCAAAGCCCCCGCTTCTCCATCTGCGAGCGGAGGTTTGCCGCCGCTAGGAGATCGTTGCGGCTGTAGCTCAGAAAGATGTGCTCCTGATCCGTCACCCTCTGGAGCTCCGAGACGGTTCCTGTTGCTCGCTCAGCACTGTCCGACTGAAGATTACCCGCCGCCGCCCACCGCAGGCAGCTTTACGGGCCTGATTCACGGAGAATCCGGGGATGACCCGGAGTCCGCGCGGCCCGGGAGAGTCCGGAGCATTTTTCGCCGACGGTAAACAGCTAGCACCCTGTCCTGGGAAACAGGCATCCCCGGAAGGTTTCTTTCCACAGTGACACAGAAGACGCGAGACAGGATCAGAGGTCCTCCAGGTCCGTCAGATCCTCCACGTCCGCAAGATCGGCGAGCAGGCTCGTATAGTTGCGAAGATCCGTCTGCAGTGCCCGCAGCTGCGCCCGGAAGACCTCCCGGTCTTCGGGATTGAGTCTGCCTGCGATGACTCGGGGATGCCACCTCGAGGCGAACGGGCGGACCTTCTGATTGAGGACCACGACCGCGATGCGTGTGAAGTTGATGCAATGCCGACCGTTACGCTTGATCGTGGAACGGGTCAGAGGAAAGAGGTCATGAATGCTATTCAGGGCGGCGGCTTCGTCGCCCTCGTCAGGGTCGAGGCGCTGCGTCGCCACCCGCGTGATCATCTCGACGTAGAGATCCCACGCCGCATCCTTGTCCTCGTCCTTTGGCTCCCAGTTCGCCTCGAGAAACGGCGTCTTGATCTTCAGCAACGTCAGGTCCCACTTTTCAAGCAGCTTCTTGAGTTGCATCGCGTGACCTCCTTCTTCTATGTGTTGTTTCCAGGGCGCTTGCGGCGACAGTTTAAGGTAGGTAGGCACAAGCAAGAAGTGGGAAGTCCCCGGTGCCGTCGAGGTGGAAGAGCCCTGGGTGGAGACTTTGTCCGCGTGTGTCCCCGTCTCGGAGACATATCGAACGGTGGAGGGTCTCCACTTAACCGGAGCTCCTCAACGGGCGGTTTGCGGGAGGGCGGTAGAGGCTCGGCGGGCGCCGTCATCACGCGTCGCCAGCGCGAGCGGGGCGAGCGCCCGTGGCACAGGACGGAACCCTGCGAGTGCGCGGGATGTGGCCCCGTGTTCCTTTGGCCAGATAGCCCGGAGCAAGTGCTCGGTTATCCTTGGTGCTTAAACCGCGCAGAAGATCGGCCGATCCCTCGGCCCGTTCCTGTGACCTGCGGCACCTGCCGACACTTCCGTCTTAGCTGTGGATTCCAGATGCGTTCTGACCGAAACGAAGGGCCTTGGCATGGCTAACCAGCGGAAACGAAACGACGGATGCCATCTTCAACAGCCTGGCGCGGCGGGCCGCATTGAACATGGGCGAGCACATACAAGCCTGCGAGACCTACCTCAAGCTGGCCCTGCGGGCACAGTCGCAGTGCCGGGCCACATGGGAGGCCCTGGCGGCCATCAAGAACCCACCGATCATAGGTTACGTCCGACAGGCGAACATCGCCCACGGGCCGCAGCAGGTAAACAACGCATCGGCCGCTGCGGATAGCGCCCCGCGCGCGGGAGAAAATCCGAATCTGCAAAACAAACTATTGGAGGAGAAAGATGGCGAACGGCTGGCTCCCGGAACGACGTGCACGCCAGGCCGAGCTGAGCCGGCGATGGCGACCGTGGGAGAAGTCGAGCGGGCCAAGGAGCGGGGCCGGTAAAGCGGTGGCCTCCGGCGACGCCTACAAGGGTGGCACCTGGCGACTGCTGCGGGAGCTGTCGAGCGCATTGCGGGAGCAGAGTAGGCGTCTCGTCGACTGACAGGCCGGGGTATGCCGCCTGCGACCCTCAGGCGCTATCCAAACTAAGTGACTTGCTCTGGAACAGGTTATTATTTTTGGCCATAATGGCCATAATTTCCCGATGGCGATAGGGCCGAGCGCATGAAAACTTTTTCGGCAAAGGACGCCAAGTACGGCTTCGGCCGGATGATCGACGTTGCCCGATTAGAGCCAGTGGTGATCGCGAAACATGGTCGGCCGGTCGTGGTCGTCGTGGCGGTCGAGGAGTATGAGCGCTTAACAGGGACTAGCGTCGCAGCTGTTAGCGAAAGAACTGCCACACCAGACACGACAGCCTTAGCCTCACCCAGGAAAGAGCAATGAGCCGGGAAGGCCGGGGGCGCGATCTCTTCATCGCTGACAACAGTGTCTGCGGCTGCGCCAGACGTGACTACCCCCAAGAGTGCTTGGGCGTCGCCGAGACCCTCGATATCTTGGGCGGGGGCGCCCCATGACCCGCGCGATCCCCCGCGAGGGCATGATGGCGGTCGTCCGTAACCGCCGCGCGATGATCGTCGGCGTTCAGCCCTTCGATGCCGACGAGGCCGGCCGGTTCCACCTCGTCGAGGTCGAGTACACCGACGGGACTGGCGTCGAAACCGACGAGGTGCTGTGGGAGGTCGAGCTGGGCACCGATGTCCTGGAGCCCTCGGCGCTGCCGCACGTCGAGCATACGGCCCCGATGGACCCCCGCGAATTCGATGCGATGATACGGGCGTCTCGCTGGTTGGCTCTGACTCCGTCGCTCCCGTTCTCGGGGCTCGACGATGATCGCCCGCCGCTCGCCGCCCCCCTTTACGGCGCGATCAACCCCGAGGCGTACCAGCTTGTTCCCGTGCTGCGGGCCCTGGAAATGCCCCGTGTGGCCCTCCTGCTAGCGGACGCCGTCGGTCTCGGCAAGACCATTCAGGCCGGTATGGTCCTCCGCGAGCTGATGCTCCGTCGCCGCATCCGCCGGGTGCTTGTCCTGTGCCCAGCCGCGCTGCGCACCCAGTGGCGCGACGAGATGCAGGAGAAGTTCGCGCTGCCCTTCGAGACCGTGGACCGGGCGCAGACCCTCAAGCTCCAGCGCGAGATCGGCATCGATGCGAACCCCTGGCGCACCCATGACCGGATCATCGCAAGCTATCACTACCTCAAGCAGCCCGACGTGCTCGAGCAGTTCCGCAGCACCGCGGAGCCCGGAGAGGGCGGCCGCTTGCGCTGGGATCTGCTCATCGTGGACGAGGCACACAACCTGGCGCCGGCGAGCTTCGGCTCCGACTCCGACGTTTCGAAGATGCTCCAGCGTATCGCACCGTGGTTCGAGCATCGCGTCTTCCTGACCGCCACGCCGCACAACGGCCACACCCGTTCGTTCTCGGGACTACTCGAGACGCTGGATCCGGTGCGCTTCACCCGCAAGTCCGAGCTCGACGAGGAGGACCGCCGCCGCGTGGGCGAAACCGTCATTCGCCGCCTCAAAAGCGAGATCAACGCCTGCTACATGGCGCTGGGCGAGCCCGCGCGCTTCTCCGAACGACAGGTCGCGGCGCTCCCGACGCTGCACTTTGGCGCGCACGAGCGCGCCCTCCAGCTCGCCGTGCGAGACTTCCGCAGGGCGCTACAGCAGGCCATGCGCGGCGCGGACCATCATGACCGCACCGCGGCGAGCTTTGCCACCGAGGTGCTGCAAAAGCGCCTGCTCTCGGGCCCCTGGGCATTTGGGCAGACCTGGCTGGCATTGATGGAGGGGCTCGAAGCGCCCCAGTACGATGCCAGCGCTGCTGCGGTGACGCGAGCGCGCGACGCGCACACCGAAGACACCGACGACGATGCAGAGCGCGAGAGTCGCCAACGCCACGCTGACCGCACCGTCGGGGCATGGCTGGGGCAGTGGCATGCCGCCGTTGCGGATGAGCTTGCCGAGGTCACCCGCCAGGTCGCCGCCCTCGGCGTAAGCCGCGTGCCACCTGGTCTCGACCCGGCTGCGCACGCCAGCGAGGTGACATCACGGAGTGCGAAGGTCCAGGCGGACGCCCGCCTGCGCGCGCTTGAGGCGCTCATCGACGAGAAACTGCGCAGCGCGCAAAGGTGGCGTAATGACGAGCGCCTGGTCATCTTCACCGAGTATCTCGCGACCCTCGACTACCTCCGTGCCCGGCTGCGAGCCCGCTATGGCGAGGGCGAGTGGCTCCTCGCACTCTACGGTGGCATGAACGACGTTGAGCGCGACGCGATCAAGCGCGCCTTCAACGACCCGCGGGGACCCGCCCGCATCCTCGTCGCTACGGATGCCGCGGGCGAGGGCCTGAACCTGCAACGTGCCGCCCGCCACCTGCTGCACTGGGATATCCCATGGAACCCCGCCCGCATGGAGCAGCGCAACGGCCGTCTTGACCGTCACGGGCAAGAACGAGACGTGTTCATCTTTCACTTCGACAGCACAGACGACGCCTCGATGCGGTTTCTGGGCAAGGTGCTCGAGAAGCGCAGCAGGACGCGCGAAGACCGGGTCGTCACGGACGAGATTTTCGCCGACGCGATCCTCGCCCACTTCGACCAGGAAGAGGACGCGGCCGCCAGCGACGATCGGCTTGAACGCGTGATCGGCCATGCCCGCGCCGAGAACTTAGATGCGGTGGACGATCTCCCGGCCGGCAACCCCTTGCCCGGCGCTGAGGATCTGGCGCAACTGGACCGCCTCAAGGCGGAGCTCGACCTCTCGCCCGAAACCCTGCGCGAAACACTGGAGACAGCACTCGCCATCGAGCGTGGACGCCCGCGATTGCAGCCTGACGGCGCGGGCCGCGACCGCCTCGTCCATCCCGTGCCGGCGCTCTGGCACGAGGTGGTTGACCAAGCCCTGCGTGAGGGCGGCCCGTCGGGGCCGCTGCTCGCCCTGGTCTTCGACCCCGCGCAATACGTCCAGCCGCGCAACGGCCGTCCCGTCTATATCCCCGAGCCGGACTCGGTTCTCCTGCACCTGGGTGACGCCATTTACCACCGCGTGATGTCCACGTTTGCCCGGTACCGTTTTCCTGGCGGCCCGAGCACAGCGACGAGATGGACAACGCGAGCCGGCGAGGTGCCGGAAGGCGCCGACGCACTGGTGCTCCTCACCGTAGAGCAGTTGGCGGTCAACGAGCTGCGTGAGCCTTGCCACCACTGGGTGCGTACGCTCGCGTTCCCCGTGCAGGGCGATGCGTTGGGCGAGGCGCTTGCCCATCGCCCGGCGCGGGACTGGAACGCGCCACCGTCCAGCGGCGACCGGGAGACCGCGCGCGAGGTGTGGGAGGACGTGGAAGACGCCCTGAAGGAGCGCGTCCGCGTGCTGCAATTCGAGCTCACGGCGTCGCTCGCCAGCACGCTGCAGGCCTCCGGCAAGGCCGTGCGTGAGGTAGAGAAGAAGCGCTTCGATCGCCGACGCAAGGAGCTGGAACGCGCCATCGGCGAGAACCAGCTTGCCAAGCTCGTAAAGGAGGCCGACAAGCTCCGTACGAAGGCGCGCCAGTTGTCGCTGTTCTCCGAGATCGACCAGGAGATTCAAAAGCGCCTGGCCGATCTCGACGCCGAGCTGGCGCTGCGCAAAAGCCACTACGAGCAAGTGCAAAAGCGTCTGGCCGCGGAAGCCGAACGTACGCTGACACAGGTGCTGCCCAAGCGCTATGCCCTGCGCGGCGCGGCGCGCGTCTACCCCATCGCGGTCGAGATCCGCCTTCCCCGAGGCGCTCGATGAACCTCCACGACGCCTGGACCGGGCTGCGCCACGGCGGAAACCTGCTGTCGCCCGCCGCGCTCGACGGACTGCCCGCCGCCGAAGAACCGCAATGGGGCCTCGCCGACCGCTTACGCTCGGCGCTGGTCGGCCTCGACCCTGAGAAGCCAGCGCCCACGGCCCTCGGTGCGCTGCTCGATACGGTGCTCGAGGACGCCTGTGGTCTAAGCGACAGCTGGCGGAAAGGTAACGCCCTGGGCGCTGCCGACGCGGAGAAGCTGCTCGACGGGACCGCGCTCAAGCCGCGGCGTCACTGGACGGGGCCGCGCGGCGAAGCGCTTTCTGTCTTCACGACGCTCGCGACGCGCATCGGCGTCGGCAAGGGGCGCCGCCCGGCGGCGCAAGTCGTCGAGTACCTGCGCCGGCGCGGCATTCCGCTGGGTTTACTCACCAACGGTCGGCAATGGCGCCTGATCTGGGCCGACACCGACAGCCTGGCCTGGGCCGAGTGGGACGCCGAGCGCTGGCTCGCCGCCGACCAGCTCTCGGACGAGCTAGGCGTGCTGCGGCGCGTGCTTGCTCCTGCCTCGCTCGCGCGCGGCGATGCCGACCAGAGCCCGCTGTTGGCCGCCATCCGCGACACCCGCGCGGGCCAGGCCAAGCTCTCCAAGGAGCTTGGCGAGCGCGTGCGCCGCGCCGCGGAGACGCTGCTCAGAAGCCGCCAACCGCTGGTGGGCCCGGCGTGGGAAGCCCACGACAGCGCCGATATCTACGTCGCCGCCTGCCATTTCGTCATGCGGCTCGTGGTCACGCTGTTCGCCGAGGCCCGCGAGCTGCTCCCGACCGACAACCCCGTCTACCACCGCGCCTACGCGCTGCGCGGACTGCTGGACCAGCTAGACCGTCTGACGCCGGAACGACGCAAGGCGCGCCAGATGGCCTGGCCGCGTCTGCTCGCGCTCTTCCGCCTGCTGCACCAGGGCTCGCTCCACCCAGCCGTGATGCTGCCGGCCTACGGCGGCGACCTCTTCCGCCCGGGCGACGCCAACGGCGACGGCGTGCAGCGGGCACTGGCGCTGATCGAGGCCCCGGCCGAGCCGCCCGACGATGACGTCATCTACCAAACCCTGGTGCTGCTCACCCGCACCACGCAGAAGATCCGCGAGGGTGCCGGGTGGCGCACCGTGGCCGCGCCGGTCGACTTCACCGAGCTGACCAGCGAATACATCGGCATCCTCTACGAGGGCCTGCTCGACTACGAGCTGCATCGTGCCGGCGACGAGCCTGTCCTGTTCCTCAACCTCGGTGACCAGCCCGCCTTACCGCTCGATCGGCTGGAGGCCATGGACGACAAGGCCCTCGCTGCGCTCGTCGAGAAGGCCAAGGTCAAGAATCAGGCTGCGAGCGCGGAGGAGGAAGAGGGCAGCGACGATGAAGGCGAGGGCGCCGAAGCCCCGGAGGACGACGCGCAGGTTGCCGAGGCCGAGGACGGTGGGGACACCGAGGACAGCGCCGACGCTTCCGTAACCGACGAGGCAGATGCCGACGACGCGCGTGCCGCCGCCCGCGCCCGTGCCATCGCCTGGGGTCGCCGGGCGGTCGAGGTGGGTAAGCTGGTCAAGAAACCGGGCGGGCGGACGGCCGAGGCCAGAGCCGCGTGGGAGGCCCAGCTCGACACCGCGGCAGCCCAGCTCGTCGCCGACGTGAAACTCCCCGGCGAGCTTTACCTCGTGCGCTGGGGCGGCACCCGCAAGGGCGCAGGCACCTTCTACACCCGGCCCCAACTGACCTTGCCCACCGTGCGGCGCACCCTGGAGCCGCTGCTGCATGACGACCAGGGCAGGGTACGTCCGCCCGAGGCCCTGCTGGCGCTCAAGGTCTGCGATCCCGCGATGGGCTCCGGCAGCTTTCTGGTCGCCGCCCTGAGGGTGCTCACAGCGGCGGTGGTCGCGTCGCTGCACGTGCACGACCGCATCACAGTGGTCAACGGCAGCACCACTGTCGACTGCGCGCTCCTTTCTGAGGCCGACCGTAGCCTGCCTACCGAAGGCTTTGACGAGCGGCTGGAGGCCCTCGTTCGCCGCGCGGTTGTCGAGCACTGTCTCTATGGCGTCGACCTCGATCCGCTTGCGGTCGAGCTCGCCCGGGTTTCGTTGTGGGTTGAGACCCTCGATCGGCGCCTGCCATTCACGTTTCTCGATCACAAGCTGCGCTGCGGCGATGCACTCGTGGGTACCTGGCTCGACCGGTTCCGTGACTATCCGCTGCTCGCCTGGTGGCGTCAGAGTCCCGACGAGAAATGGCGCGGCGTGACCCACGCGGGGGATGTCTGGGCGAAGGCGCTCAAGGAGAGGCGCAAGGCCGTCGTGGCCGAGCAGGTGGATCTGCTCAGGGGGCAGAAAGACTGGCTTGCCCGGAGCGTGTCGGACGACGAGCTCAAGGTGGCCATCGAACGGGTGCGTGAGCTGTACCGGCGCCTGCGCAAGGTGCCTGCCTCGCAACCCGACAAGCGTGCCGAGATCTGGCGCACGCAGGTCGCACCCGATCCGGCGCTCGCGCGCGTGCGCGAGGCGTTCGACACATGGTGTGCCCTCTGGTTCTGGCCGCTCGACAAGCTGGACGAGGCACCCGGCCCCGCCACCCTGGCGGCGCCGTCGGAAGCCGCCCGCGAGATCGTTCGCACCCTGAGGGACAAGAAGCGATTCTTCCACTGGGAGATCGAGTTCCCCGACGTGTTCACCGAGAAGGGTGCGGGCTTCGACGCCATCGTCGCGAATCCACCGTGGGAGACGCTCCAGCCGCAGTCGAAGGAGTTTTTCAGCAATCTAGACCCGCTCTACCGCTCGTATGGCAAGCAGGAAGGGCTCCAACGACAGCGTGAGCTGTTCGCAGCAGAGCCTACGGCCGAGGGTGAGTGGTTGCGCTACGTCGCGGACTTCAAAGACGTGACTAACTTCGTGCGCCACGCCGGCGAACCCTTTGGAGACGCCGATGACGCGCAGGGCCGGCCGCAGGTCGGGCTGGTCCCGCGCAAGGCGGACGACACGCGAAAGATGCACAGAAAGTGGGCCGCAGTCCGCGCGAAAAAGTCCGGCTTGTCTGACCCTAATCATGCATTCCTGTCTCAGGGCGAAGGCAAGCCCTACAGCTACAAGCTCTTCGTCGAGCAGGCCCACGCGCTTTTGAAGTCCAGCGGCCAGCTCGGCCTTATCACGCCGAGCGGGCTCTACACCGACAAGGGTGCCGTCGAACTGCGCCGGCTGCTGCTCGAGCGCTGTGCGTGGCGCTGGCTGTACGGCTTCGAGAACCGGAACAAGGTCTTCGACATCCACCGGAGCTTCAAATTCGCGGTGACCATCGCGGAGAAGGGCGGCAGGACCGAGGCGCTACGCGCCGCCTTCATGCGCCACGAGATCGAGGACTGGGGCGAGGCGAAGGGTGCGCTCGCGTACCCGGCTGGGCGCATCCACGCATTTAGCCCGAAGAGCCTGTCGGTGCTTGAGATCCGCAGCGAGCGAGACCTCGAGGTGCTGACCAAGACCTACGCGAACAGCGTCCTGCTCGGCGACGACGGCCCCGACGGCTGGGGAATCAAGTACGCGCAGGGCGACTTCAACATGACGAGCGACTCCAAGCTCTTCATTCCCCGGGAGAAGGCCGAGGAGGCGGGTTACGAGCCGGACGAGTACGGGCGTTGGATAGGGCCCGAAGGCGATGTGTTGTTGCCGCTCTATCAGGGCTCAATGATTCACCAGCATGATGCGAGCTACAAAGGATGGTTCTCTTTAGAAGGGGCGAAGACCGTATGGAACCCGCTGGAGTGGTTAGGGAAGAGGTGGGCTCCCAAGGTACTAATTCGCGAGTCGGACTATGTCTCAAACGAGAAGGCGCACCGCGGTGTGAAGATTGGATTCCGCGACATCGCTCGGTCCACGGATGAGCGCACATCCATCGCGGCAGTGATTCCAGATCTCCCCTGCGGAAACGTCGTCGGTGTCTTCAGCACAGGCGACTCGCGCTCCGAGCTTCTGTCGGCAGCCATGAACGCATTCGCGTTCGACTTTGCCGCCAGAGTGCGCATCTCGGGCACGCATATGAACTACTACGTCGTTGAGGAGCTCCCGCTGCCGCAAGCTGGGGCGTCTGCACCGCTGCTGCGCCCCGCGACGATTCTGGACATGTCGATGACCAGGTTCGCTCCATGGTGGCCACGTGACCTTCCCGATTGGCGCCGTCGATGGGCTATCACGCGCCACGAACGCCTCCGTGTCCGCTGCATCCTCGACGCCCTCGTCGCGGCACTCTACGGACTCTCTCGCGAAGACCTCCATTGGATCCTTCGCGACTGCGACCATCCGAAAGCGCGCCTCTCGGACAAGGCCTTCTGCCGCACCCTAGATCCCAAGGGCTTCTGGCGCGTCGACAAGGCCGCAGACCCCGAGCTTCGCCACCCGGTACTCACCTTGGTCGCCTTCGATGCCCTCGCTGAGCTCATCGCGGAGCACGGCGGCGACCGCGATGCTGGCATCGCGGCCTTCTCCGCGCTGAACGACGGCGAGGGCTGGATGCTCCCCGAAACCCTGCGCCTCGCCGACTATGTACTGGGCCACGACGAGCGCGCCAGACACCCGCAGCCCGTCGCCTCGCGCCTCGGCCCGCGTTTCCTCGACTGGCAGCTCGCGCAGACGCCCGAGGAGAGCTGGGCCGAGTGCGACCGGCATGCTCGTGCGATCCTTGAGGGGATGCGTGCACCGCCAGCCTCGAAACCCGAGCCCAAGCCGCAGGATGTTCAGCGGTCCCTATTCGAGACGGAGTTGTAGGAGCCAATCGATGTTTAAGAAGCTCTATGTGCTCAACGTAAAAGTCTGGGGGGAGCAGCTCTGGAAAGACGGGGTCGAGCTGGCACCAGTAACGCTGTTGCTCGGCGCGAATAGCGCCGGCAAGACTTCGCTGCTGCAGCTCCCGCTGCTGCTCAAGCAGACCTTCGAGTCGCCGGACCGGCACTTGGACCTGAACCTTGGAGGCCAGCCGACAGATATCCTCGACCTGGGTACATACGAGGACGTCGTTCACCAACACGATACCGCTCGCGTCGTTGGACTGGGCATCGAGTTCGAAGGGCAGGCCCGCGAAAAGCGCCGGACACGCTTCACCTACCGTGCGACTTACACGCTCGCGGCCGGTGCGCCTGTCGTGCAGAGGATCGAGTTCGTCGAGGGCGCGGAGACATTCGCCGTTGCTCGCCAGTCAAAGGGGGGCTACCTCCTGGAGGTGCCGGGCTACGAGCCCCGCCGGATGGGCAACCGGCCGGATGCACGTCGGACGTTCCAGCCGGAGCGGTCGTTGATGTTCTCGACCGAGGCGATTGCGGAGCTTGGCGAGTCCGGTGGCCGTGTGCAGGATCTAGGGCTGCGCTTGCGCCAGGCCGTTGGCAGCGTCGCCTATTTGGGCCCACTCCGCGAACGACCCGAGCGCAGCTACATGTGGAACCGACAGAACCCGGGCGACCTGGGCAGCAGGGGCGAGCGCGCGGTGCACGCCCTGCTCGCCAGCGCCAACTCGAGGACTAAGAGAAAGGAGGGGCAGGAGGGCGGGAAGGGGTGGCTGGTGGAAAAGGTGTCGGACTGGCTTTGCCGGATGGGTGTCGCCGACGCCCTGGTCCTCGAACGACAGGGGCGGTCCCGATACTTTGAGGTCATTATCGAGGGCGAGGGCCGGCGCGCGAATATCATGGACGTCGGGTTCGGCGTCTCGCAGGTGCTTCCGATGCTCGTCCTCGCATACTTCGTCCCTCGCGGGGCGACGATCCTCGCCGAGCAGCCGGAGATCCACTTGCATCCGCGTGCGCAGGTGGGTCTCGCTGAGCTGATGGTCGAGGTCGCACGCGAGCGTGATGTGCAGTTTCTGGTCGAAACGCACTCGGAATACTTATTTCGTCGCCTGCAGTTCTTGATCGCCGACGGAAAGCTGAGGACCGAGCAGTGCCGCCTCTACTTTGTTGATCGGAACGACGACGGGTCAGCTGAGCTGCGGAAGCTGGAAGTGGACGAGTTCGGCCGAGTAGCGAAGTGGCCGAAGTACTTCTTTGGCGACTCGATCGGTGAGACCGAGCGGCAGATGGAACGTATGATGGAGCGGATGGTCGCGAATACGGAGGCCGATGGTGCCGAGTGAAGTCATAGACACCAACGTTCTGACCATTGCCTCGGCGGTAGATGCGGGGTGGGTTCATCCGCGCATCCCGCTGGCCGAGAGACGCTTGGTGTTGGCGGTGCTGCGATGGGTAATGAAGTTTAGAGATTCGCGTGATCGCCACCTCGTGATGGATTACGCGCAGACTATTCTCGCGGAGTACAAAAGCCCGCGGAATATGCCGGAGCACGGGCTATATGGTAGGCAGGTTGTGCAACACAAGTTCGATACGGGAGCCATCCACTTTGTTGAGCTGACCTACTGGAATAACGGAAGCGAACGCGTTGCCTGCTTGCCCGAGGAGGTCGAGGTTCTGATACACGACCTGGGGGATCGAAAGATGGTTGCCGCCGCTTACGAGGCCGGCGCCATCTTGGTCAACGCCTGCGACAGCGATTGGACAAACCCGGAAGAAGTCGAGGCACTCGAACTACTCGGAATTTCGCTCGTCCAGGTACTTACGGACGAAGAACGGAGCCACTGCAGGAGCCATGAGAGCGACTGATGATGGACTTCTTCCGCTTCCCCCACACGCCGCACCTCGCCTGGCTCGGCACAGGCCAGCCTCGAGACGACAAGGTACTCTCGGCGGATGAAGCGCAGGCGCTGCTCGCCGGCGAGGTGGTGGTGGAGGAGAAGGTCGATGGAGCGAATATCGGATTCTCGACAACCGAGCACGGCGATCTGCGGGTGCAGAACCGCGGGAGCTACCTCGATCAAAGTCACGCGCACCCGCAATTCCGGCCGCTGTGGTCGTGGCTTCCCGCGCGGGCGTCGGCGCTTGCGGATGCCTTGTGGCCGAACCTCATGCTGTTCGGCGAGTGGTGCCACGCCGTCCACAGCGTGGCCTATGACCGGCTTCCGGACTGGTTCCTCGGGTTCGACGTCTATGATCGTGAAGCCGACAAGTTCTGGGATTCCGTGCGTCGCGACGCGCTGCTGATGGCGCTTGGCCTGCACCCCATTCCGCGTTTGGCCGAGGGGCGCTTCTCGATCGCAAGGCTCGAGCAACTCTTATTGGGCACGTCCCGTGTGGGCGAGGGCCCGATTGAGGGTGTCGTCGTCCGACAAGAATCCGGTGGCTTCGCCACGGCCCGGGCGAAGCTGGTGCGCGCCGAGTTCGCCCAGGCGATCGAGGAGCACTGGTCGCGCGGGCCGCTACGCAGCAACAAGCTGGCCGAAGGAGCCACGCCATGGCTCTGAGCCCCATTGCCTTCACGGAGCGGGTGGTCGATGACTTCCTGCACTACCAGCTCACCACCTACCCGCTGGCCGATCCCGATCTCTACGCCCAGCTGCGGACGCTTCTTCAGCTGGAGGAGACACGCAAGACGCCACTGCGCAAGGGTCCCTTCGTCAGCCTCTCGCGGCCTTTCAAGCAGGGGGCCTCGGTGGCCGAGCTGGTGGCGGACGGCATCTTCCATCCGCAGATGCAAGCGCTGGTGCCGTACCCGGAGCTCCGTGCGCATCAGGAGCAGGCCATTCGCGCGGTGCACGCAGGCTATACGACGCTGCTCTCCACCGGCACCGGCTCAGGCAAGACCGAGGCGCATAGCTTCCGCAGCAGAGAGCCCCACGAGGTGCGGGACGGCTGGCGGGGGCAGGTACGCGCGCGAGCTCGACATGGCGACCGACTCCAATTCGAATGAGGACCACCGCATGAGCGACGAGAAGCCCCCTCCCATGTACCGTGAGAATCCCAAGCACAAGCGAGGGTGCCGGGGCGAAGGACCGCCTCGCTGGTTCCCCTCGAGGGACTCCCTGTGCCCCGAGGATCTTTCCATCTCAGAAGCTGAAGCCCTGCTCGCTTCGTCGATCGAGGGCCGCGACGCCACACACCCAGACGCGAGGGCACGCTTTGCGATGGACGCGCAAGGCCGATTCTTCAAGGGATACTCGGAAGACGGAGGGCGGACCTGGCACGGCTATCCCGTTCGGCGTGATCTGGTACCCCGTCAAGTTCCGACCCAGGTGCTTCGTGAGCTCGTCAGGCGAGGTGTGCTCACGGCGGCCGATTACAAGAAGCTACTGGGGAATGCATCATGACGATCTTCGGTCAGCGCGACCTGTGGGCGATCGAGGTCGAACCCCTGCCGGGTGCTCCGGTAGAGCACGACCCCGCAGCCGCAGCAACCTGGTGCTCGATCCGCGTATGGGCTGAGGGCAGGAACTTGACGGCGCACACCCGCAAGCAGTCCTCGACAACATCCGATGCGCTGCACTGGCCCGCGGCCTACCTCGCGCGCTGGTTCGTCCGATCGTGGTCTGGCTTCTGGGAACGTGCGGGTTGGCCGTTGCCAGGCGCGATCGTGGACGCTGAGGTTGCGTGCGGAAAGCTCGACCGGCACTTGGCTGAGCTCGGCCCCGACGCAGAGGAGGACCTGCTCGACCGCCGCGACGAGTTCGTCGCGAGCCACTCGCTCCTGGCAGCTGCCTGCGGCGGCCTGATGCCTCATGTCTACTTGATGCGAGAGGGCTCCACCGTGCACGTCACGTGGCGAGAGCCCACGGCAAACGATTCGGACGTGGCCTTTCACGAGCCGCAGGGACGCGCACGTCTGAGCGCCGACGTTTTTCTGGATGCCGTGGTGGAATTCCTGCGGTGGTGTGGAGACGCGGTGGCGGACCACGACTCCGACCTCGCGACCGAGATCGAACGGTGGCTGGCGCGAATCGATCGACCGGAGGCCGCAGAGGCGGTGCTGCGGGGATACATCCGCCCATGGGGCGTGTCCGCTTCACGCGGCGCGATGCCGGGGATCGATCCTAGGCTCGGGCTTCCTGACCATTGGCAATCAGCCGGCGCGCGCCTCGATCCCACTCGCTTCCCCGCTGCCGTCGTGTTCCGAGCTCTCGCCCCCGCGGTGAACGTGGACGACGTGCTGGTGCTGCTCGATCGCCTGCGGAGCTACGTTAGCCTACCGCAGGCGAGTCAGGAGCTGGATGCCCTACGCTCGCGTCTGGTCGTCCCATCTTCGGAGCATCCGCACCAACAAGGCTACAGCGTCGCAGAGCAGCTCCGGACAGCCCGGGGCAACCCCGACGCCTACTTCGATATCGAGGCGTTCCTCGCCAAGATTGGCGTCGAAATCGACACTGCGGATCTGTCCGACGTGACGATAGACGGGGCGACGGTTTGGGGCGCGCAGCATGGCCCGGTCATCGTTCTCAACCAACTGGGCACCAAGAAAGTCCCTTGGGCGCGGCGGATGATCCTCGCGCACGAGCTCTGTCACCTTCTGGTGGACCGGCAGGCAGCCGCAGAGCTCATGGTGGCGAGCACGCCCTGGGCACCCCCCGACCTCGAACGGCGGGCGAACGCATTTGCCGCCGAGTTGCTGCTGCCGAAGGCCGGCATCCTCCGGGTTGCCGGAGATGCCGTGCGCAGAGGATGGGTCGGCGAAGAGCACCGAATTAGCCTCATGGACGAGTTCCAGGTCGGTGCTACGGTGTGCATCCACCAACTGGAGAATCGACTCCGAATTTCGGAGTGATCTCATGAGCGGCTTCTTCCACTGCGCGCACACCCTCCACCTCGCTTGGCTCGGGTCAGATCAGCCGCGGGATCGCGGGAGAACGCCATGGCCCTGAACCCCATTGCGTTCACGGAGCGGGTGGTCGATGACTTCCTGCACTATCAGCTCACCACCTACCCGCTGGCCGATCCCGATCTCTACGCCCAGCTGCGGACGCTTCTTCAGCTGGAGGAGACACGCAAGACGCCACTTCGCAAGGGTCCCTTCGTCAGCCTCTCGCGGCCTTTCAAGCAGGGCGCCACGGTGGCCGAGCTGGTGGCGGACGGCATCTTCCATCCGCAGATGCAAGCGCTGGTGCCTTATCCGGAGCTCCGTGCGCATCAGGAGCAGGCCATCCGCGCGGTGCACGCGGGCTATACAACGCTGCTCTCCACCGGCACCGGCTCAGGCAAGACCGAGGCATTCCTCTATCCCATCATCAGCCGTTGCCTGGAGCTACAGGACGCCGGCTCGCCCCCTGGCGTGGTGGCCGTCATCGTCTACCCGATGAACGCATTGGCCGAGGACCAGCTCGATCGCCTGCGCGGGCTGCTCGCCGGGCGGGGCATTCCCTTCGGGATGTACGTCGGCAAGACTCCCGAGGAGGAGGCGCAGATCCTTGGTGAGCGGATGCCCGCGGGCACCACCAACGCGGCCTACCACGAGCGTTTGCAGCAGATCCGCGAGACCGGGCAGGCGATCACCCTGTTGCCGCCAGAGGAGCGGGCGAGCCGCAGGGCGATGCGCGCGGACGGCGGGCAGCCGCGCATTCTGCTCACCAACGTCAAGCAGCTCGAGCTCCTGCTGACCCGCGGCAAAGACGTGGGGATCTTCGCAGGCGCGCCGCTCGAGTTTCTGGTTTTCGACGAGGCGCATACCTTCCGCGGGGCGCAGGGCGCAGAGACCGCCTGCCTGGTGCGCCGTCTGCGTACCTTCTGCGGCAGAGAGCCCCACGAGGTGCGGCACATTGCCACCTCCGCGACCATGGCGGACCCCGAAGCCGGTGAGGGACTGGCGAAAGACTTCGCACGCCGCTTCTTCGGGGTGGACGCCGAGCGGGTGACGCTGGTGCGCGAGGTCTATGACGAGCTGTCGTGGAACGAATGGCGTCACGTCCCAGACGGTCCGCCGGCCGACGCGCACGCCGTGCTCGCCGCGCTCCTCAAGGCGGTGGACGCCCCCGACGACGAGGTCGCCGAGGCCATTTCCGCACAACTTGTGGCGCTCGGGGGCGCGCGGCTGCGCCGCGACCAATGGCAGGCCTCGCTCGCAAGCCAGCTCTCCGGCAACGAGCTCGTATATCAGCTTGCGCGTGCGCTGGCGAAACCGCGCGCCCTGGCGGAGCTCCCGGACGTGCTCGCGGAGAAGGTCGGCCGGCCCGTGCCGGAAGCCGAGATCCTGGCCTGGCTAGCGCTCGGTGCCGCCTCCGGCCGCGGCGGCCACGATCCGCTGCTGCGCCCGGTGGTACACACCTTCGTGCGCGGTGTCGGCGGCGCCGTCGTGACCTTCTCCGGTCCGGGCGGCGGCACAAAGCTCTGGCTGTCCGGCGAGGATGCCGACGCCGAGGTTGGCGAGGGCTTCTGGCGCTTCCCGCTGATTACCTGCACGACCTGCGGCCAGCATTACTACGAAACCTGGGTGCAGGACTTCGCGCTTGCGGCCGGAGCCAAGGCGGGGCCCAGCGGTGGCGACCTGGTCGGTAACACACGGCTGTGGGAGCACCTGCCCGAGGAAACCGGCGGAGCTCGGGTGGTCCTCATCGACCGGCTGATCGTGAGTCCGGACGAAGAGGAAGACGCGGAAGAGGTGGATGAGGACGGCGACGTGGTCCCGCCCGCTGGCCACGACTTCGAGCACCGACGGCTCCATCCCCTGTTCGTGTGCAGCCACTGCGGATCGCTGCAAGAGGAGCGTACCGATGCCTGTGCCGCCTGCAATGTGCAGAACGCCCTGGTGGCGGTGCAGGCGGTCCGCACGAAGGAGGAGTACCCGGGTCTGCTGCATTCGTGCGTCGCGTGCCAGGCGCCCGGCAAACGCCCGCGAGGGGGCCGCTACCGAGAGCCGGCTCGCCCGGTGCGGGCGGTGGGCGTCTCCGACGTTCACGTGCTGGCGCAGTCGATGGTGCATCTTTCGGAGCGACCGCGCCTGCTGGTGTTTGCCGACAACCGCCAGGACGCTGCCTTCCAGGCGGGATGGATGCGGGACCACGCCCGCCGCTTCCGGCTGCGGGCGCTGGTCGCGCAGCAGATCGCGTCGGGGGGCGCCTCGATCGGCGACGTCGTCTACGCCCTCGACGATCTCCTCGACAAGGATCGCGATCTCTCGCGGGCGCTGCTGCCTGAGGTTTGGCAGGTGGTGCCCTTCGACGAGAGCGGCACCAAGCACCGCGAGGAGCGGCTCTACTTTCTTCGCATCCAGGTGCTCCGCGAGGTGGTGACAGGCGTCAAGCAGCGCCTGGGGTTGGAGCCATGGGGCCGGTTGAAGGTCGGCTATCGGGGGGTGACGACCGAGCTGCCCTTCGTGTCGAAGTGGGCAGCGGCGCTCGGCGTCTCCGGGGAGGCGCTCGCCGAGGGGATGGCCGCCCTGCTCGACCATTTGCGGCGGATTCGCGTCCTCCACGACGAATCGACCAAGCTCTTCGAGACGATGTGGAACAGTGGTGACAAGGAGGTTCAGTACGGCTACGTGCCGGTTTTCTCCGGCGGCCCCAAGGGTGTGAAGTTGAGCCGCGGCACCTCGGACCTGCCGGCGCGGGTTACCCAGTGGGTGGGCAGCCGGCCGACGCAGGTGTGGAACGCCGTCGCGGCCTGGGGCGTGCCCGAACAGGACCTCGAATCTTTCCTCGAGGAGCTGTGGACCAGCCTGTGCGAGCAGAAGGTACTGGTACCGGTCATGCTCTCGGGATGGGGCCGCCCGCTCAAGGGCAGTGCGGGGACCTATCAGATCGACAGTGCCCAGCTCACGCTTCATCCGCACTCGGGCCGCTACCGCTGCGAGAAGTGCCGACGCACCACCGTTCGTCAAGGGCCGACGGGGCTTTGCATGGCCTGGCGCTGCGGCGGGTGCCTGGCCTGGGAGAACGAGGCACAGGATGACTTCGACCTGCGTGTGCTCGACGCCGACTACTCGATGCTGCGCGTGGCGGAGCACTCGGCCCAGGTGCCGCACGAGAAGCGCGAGCGCATCGAGAACCAGTTCAAGGGCGAGGGCGAGCAGCTCAACGTGCTGGTGTGCACGCCGACGCTGGAGCTAGGAGTCGACATAGGGGCGCTCGACGCGGTGCTGATGCGCAACGTGCCGCCGACCGCCGCGAACTACTGGCAGCGTGCCGGGCGCGCGGGCCGGCGACACCGGATGGCGGTCGACGTGACCTACGCCCAAGCTACTGGCTTCGATCAGGCCTACTTTCGCGAGCCGCTGAAGCTGCTCGGGGGACAGCTGGAGCCCCCCCGATTCAACCTCAAGAACGAGGTGATGATCCGCAAGCACGTGCACGCGACCGTGTTGACCGCGCTCCACGGCTTGGCGCGTGGCGCCGACGTTGAAACCCGTCGCGCCATCGAGGAGACGCTCGCCCGCTGTTTCCCCCCGACCCTGCGCTCCTACCTGTTCACGCCCGGCGGGGAGGTACTCGATAAAGTGCGTGATCTCTCGGACCTCGGGGAGCTCATCGCGGCGCACCGCGGCGTCTTGTTGGCTGCCGTGAAGCGCTCGTTCACTGGCGCATGGCCCTCCGAGGACGCCGCGGCTGTCGAGGAGACACACCTTGCTCGTGTTGTCGACGAGATGCCCGCCTCGCTGCAGGCGGTGCTCCGGCGGTTCAAGCGGCGCCTCGACTGGGCGCTGGGTGAGCTGCGACGGCTCTCGGCCATCAAGCTGAGGACCGGCGACCTCGACCCGGAGGACAAGGCCCACGAGCGACGCTGCGAGAAGGTCATCGCCCGACTGAAGGGGACCTATTCGCGAACGCGCGGGGGAGCGCAGGGCGGGCCCGACGATTCCGAGACCATGGGCGCGCTCGCCCGCGAGGGCTTCCTGCCCGGCTACGGCCTAGAGTCCGGGAGCCTGATCGGGACGGCAGAACCGCCGCGCATGACGCAGGGCCTGGACGACTTCGACCTGCCGCGCCCGCCCACGCTGGCGCTCCGCGAGTACGTTCCCGGCAACGCCATCTACGCCAACGGGTTCCGTTTCGTACCGCGGCGCTTCCTGCTCACGCCAGAGGAGACCCTGCGTTTCCGCGTGGTCGTCGACCAGCAGGTGGTGCAGGAGTTGGGCACCGATACGGGCAGAGCGCCGCTCGCCGAGCAGGAGCTGCGCGCGGTACCCGTATGCGATGTGATCATGCCTTCGCAGTCGCAGATCTCCGACGAGGAGGAGTTCCGCTTCCAGATGCCCGTGGCCACCTACGGCAGCGAACGTGGCTATCACCGCGGCGGCACTGCCTGGACATGGGGCGGCCTCGATCTGCGCTTCCGGCGCGGCGTGCAGCTCCGGCTTGTAAACGTGGGGCCGCGCAAAGAGGTCGAGCAGACGCGGCTGGGGTTCCCCTTATGCCTGGCCTGTGGGCAGTCGCATTCGCCCTTCGCGAGCAGGAAGTCTCGCGAGGAGTTCGAGAAACTGCACCTGGAGCGTTGCGGACATGTCGTGCAGCCCACCGGCTTCTATGCAGACGTCGAGGTGGACGTCCTCGGCCTCCACGACATCAAGGACCGAAAGATGGGTTTCAGCGTGGTCGAGGCCCTGCGCATGGGGGCGGCGCGTGTCCTCGACATGGAGATCGAGGACTTACAGCTGATTGCGCTTGGGCACATCGGCGAAGAAACCTGCGATGTGCTCCTCTACGATCCGATGCCGGGCGGCTCGGGCCTGCTCGAGCATCTCGCCGAGCGATGGGAGGAGGTTCGCGACGCTGCTCTCGATCTCGTCACACAGTGCCCAGGTGCCTGCGAGTCGTCATGCATAGACTGCCTGCAAACCTACCGCAACCGCTTCTACCACGAGTATTTGGACCGCCACGTCGCAGCGCAGATCCTCGAAGCTGCCACCGGTCCGCTCATCGAGGCGCATCCGATCCCAGAGAATCTGCCGAGAACCCAGTCGACAACAGGTCAGGGCCAGACGTGGATCGAAAACCGCTTCAAGCAGTTCCTCGGCGAGGCGGGACTTCCGGCGCCCCTCTGCCAGCACCACATCGATCTCGGTGCCGGCTACGGTGGAACGATCCCGGACTTCTTCTACGAAGGTGAGGATGATGAAGAGCGGGGAATTTGCATCTACCTCGACGGTATGGCGGGCCACATCCACGGCAACCCGGAGCAAGCTGAGAAAGACCGGGCCATCCGGGCCAAGCTCGACAGCCTCGGCTACGAGGTGGTGGTGGTGCGGTCGTTCGAGCTCGACGACAGGGACGCCGTTGTCCGGGCCATCGCGCGCATCGCCAAGTATCTGGTGGGGAGGGAGAAGCAGCGCGCGGTAAAGGGCGACACCTCCTGGTTCGACCGAGTCGATGCTGGAGGCGGTCTCGCACCTGTGGGCCCTGAGGTGGCTCTACATGGCCTTCAGGGAAGCAAGGCCCGGAAGCCCGTCCCAAGCCCCGCTGCGCCAGCCGCGTCCGGCGTGACCCCGCTTCGACTCGTCGAGCCAGCGCCGGAAGACAAGTACGTCACCTGCGTACCGCTCATCCCGCTCAAGGCCGCCGCGGGCGCTTTCAGCGAACTGCAACACATCGAGGACGAGGGCTTCGAGTGGGTTGATGTCGAGTCGCGGCACCGCCTGCGCCCCGGGATGTTCGTCGCCCAGGTCGTCGGCAAATCCATGGAGCCGGTCATCCCCGACGGCGCCTGGTGCCTCTTCCGCGCGCCGGTCGAGGGCACCCGGCAGGGCAAGACAGTCCTCGTCCAGCTCCGCGACGCCGCCGACCCCGAGACCGGTCAGCGCTACACGGTCAAGCGCTACGAGAGCGAGAAGACCGCAGACGGCGACTCCTGGCGCCACGAGCGAATCACGTTGAAGCCGGTTAATTTGGACTTTGATCCCATCGTCCTGACCGGCGTTGATGAGGGAGAGCTGCAGGTAGTCGCCGAACTGGTCGAGGTCCTGGCCGCTGAGTCGCTCGGCACGGAGAAGTAAGCGCACGGTGGGCGAGGCCGAGAAGGAAACGATCCACTACTTCGTGGACGAGGCCGGCGATCCGACATTGTTCGACCGAAAGGGGCGCATCATCATCGGGAAAGGCGGCTGTTCGCACTACTTCATTCTCGGCAAGATGGAGATTGACGAGCCGACCGAAGTGGCGCGAGAACGGGAGGCGCTCCGGGCCGAATTGCTGGCCGACCCTTACTTCAAGCCTGTGCCGTCGATGCAACCGCAGAATCGCAAGACGGCTGTCGCCTTCCACGCCAAGGACGATCTGCCGGAGATTCGCAGGGAGGTCTTCAATCTGCTGCTCAAGGCGAACCTTCGATTCTATGCCGTCATCCGCGACAAGCGCGATCTCGCGACCTATGTGCAGCAGCAAAACGAGCGGGAGACGACTTCGCGAAGCGGGGCAACAAATCCAGAAACGCGGCGTTCCGCACCGCGTTGGAGCAGGCGGCCGAGGCATTCGAGCGAAGTTTTGGATTCGCGCACCTGGCGAAGAACAGCGTCGTTTCAAGCACACCGCCGAAGTGCGCCGGGCTGCAGGCCGTGGATTACTACCTGTGGGCAGTGCAGCGATTCTACGAACGCTGGGAGGAGAGGTTCTTGGCGTTGATCTGGCCGCAGGTGGGCGAGATTCACGACATGGATCGCGTGGAGGGCGGCAAGCGGGGCGTCTTCTACACAAAAAGAAAGCCGCTCGACTTGGCGGTTTTCGAGGAATAGGGAGGCCGGGGATATAGGGCTTGCGGATCGAGATCCGCAGGCCACACGGCATGAAGCCGAATTTTGTCCCTGGCCACGGGGTAATGATAGGGGTATGCGGAGCAGTTCTCAAGCCAAGCACGACCGCCTACAGAAACGCATCGACGCGATGTATGTCGACAAGCTCGACGGTCGGATCGATACCGACTTCTTCGATCGTAAGGCCGCAGAATGGCGTGCGGAGCAACAGAAGTGCCTGGGGCTGATCTGCGAGCACCAGGATGCCAACCAGACCTATCTGGACGAGGGCATCCGCCTTCTCGAACTGGCTCAGAAGGCCGCTAGATTGTTCCGCCAGCAGTCGTCAGCGGAGAAACGGCGGCTTCCCGGGCTCGCACTATCGAGCTGCTCTTGGAGCGACGGAGAGCTGGTCGCAGACTCGGACTGGGAGCCGGGTAGCATAACACTCCAAGTCCGGTTCTGCGAGGAGCCGGGGACGAACCGATGCATGGCCGAGATATTGTGGCACCGCCGGGAAACCAGGCGGCAACAGAGAACACCTCGATGTAGCGGTCGGCGTGGGCATCGCGCAGACAGACTTTACGAGGTGCTCGCACCGGAACTTCGGCCTAACCGTGAGTGAGAAACCGGCTTACGCACCGACCCCTTTCATTGTCGTCGAATCGGGTAAGGGCGGGTGTTTATCCCACCCTTCCCACACCGGCTAGCATGCGGGTCCGCACACCTGGCGCGGCCCCGCTTTCCGGGAGCCGCGGATGGAGGCGTGGGGTGTGGGTGAATTCTGAAGCCGGCGGCCCTGACCGTCGCGGGGATGCGGCCGGGGATCCCGGACACGATCGCCCGGGGCGGGCGTGCCGAACAAGGGGAGGGTCGACTGCGCCATTGGCCGATAAGTCCGAGCGGATGGCTCGGTCCCAGGGCTCCCCTGTTGGGCCCTACTTCCCTTTCGGTGGGCCCGCCGGCGGGCGCTCCGCAGGTCCCGGCGAGGCCGTCTTGCTCATCTTCTGAATAAGTACCTTCTGCTGAAGCACCAGGGCCTTAAGCTGCTCAGTTTGCCGCCGTAGCTCAGCGGCGATCTCGGCGAGATGGTCATCTGTCACCGCGTGCTCCTGCTGCTCTGTTTGCCGACGTAGCTCTGCGGTGATCTCGGCGAGATGGTCATACGTCAGCGCATTCTGCTTGGCCATGCGGTTCAGCCGATCTTTGATCCCAAACACGGCGAACGGCAGTAGGATCCAAAGGATTGCGACGACCAGGAGGAACAGAAGGAGCAGCAGGAAGAGGCCGCCGGGTTCGGCGGATGTTCCGTAGCCCATTTGGTATCATCTCCCTAATGTTGGGTGCGCGCCCTTGATCATCGTTGATGGGGCCGGTCAAGGAAAGGCCCACGTTGACCGGGGCACTTGCGCACTCCGCTGAACCCTGCCACCCAGACCACGTGAAAGCTGCCACCCAGACCACGTGAAGCCTGCCACCCATTCCGGGGCAAGGCGGCCACCTGTCGGAGCGAAGCGACGCGGGGTATGGCATTGTTAATCGGACGGGGTGGTCTGCGTCAACTTGGCTTGGCGTTTGCGCATGGACTCTCCCTTCAGATGGATCCGGTAGGCGCTATGGACCAGGAGGTCGAGGATGGCATCGGCGAGGGTCGGATCGCCGATCACCTCGTGCCAGTGCTCGAGCGGTAATTGACTGGCCACGATCGTGGAGCGGCTGCCGTGCCGATCGTCGATCAGCTCCAGCAGATCGCGGCGTTGCTCGGCGGTGAGCTTGGTCAGCCCCCAGTCGTCCAGACGGTGTCCGGATTCCCGGCCCGTCGCTGCGCGGCTCACCCTCTCATTCCGACCAGAAACAGTTGCTAACTCAGGCGGCTAGCGTTTTACGCGGTAGCCACCTTGCGTTTCGACACCACCATTGGGGGACTTTCGCGGGACCCCCGAGACGGAGGGCCGAGCAGGCTCAGGCGCAGGGGAAGCGGCGCCGGCCGGCGCATGCTGATCGCAGGCGCCCGGGGGAGAATCCGTTCGTGCCGGTGAGAAAGGCGCTGGAGTCGCCCTCAGTCGGTACGCCCGACGGTCGCCGATGGCCGGCCGGGATGCGCCGCCCGAAAAAATTACAGTGTAATAATTTCCCCCGGGGTCACTCAGGCCGCCGATTCGCGGTGAATATCCCAGCCCGGAAAGACGAGCACCGCTGGATGGCATCGCAGCGCGCGGGCCAGCATCTTGGCGCGCTCGACACCCAGATTAATGCGACCGTTCTCGATCGCAGAGAGCGTCGACTGAGGAATGCCGGTCAGCCGAGATAGATCGCTCTGGCTGAGCTCCTGGAGCTCCCGGAGAATACGCACCGACTCCCCCGGGGACACTTCGATCAACTTACTTGCCGCGCGGTAGCCTTTCACTTCACTTTCTCCGGTGCTCATGCGGGGTCAGAGCCACGACCTCGACCATCACCCGGTCCTGCTCGACCCTGTAGATCACGCGGTACTGGAGGTTCAGCCGTGAAGAGCGATGTCCCTGCCAGTCTCCGCGCAGTGCCTCATCCCGAAAGCCCCTGATCTGCCTCAGGCCTTCAGGCCCGTTGATCGCCACGATGTCCTTCCATTTCTCGTAGCGTTTGAGCACCTCGACGGGCAGGGCTTCCAGCTGCCTGACTGTGCGGCGATGCTCGTAGATGGGCCACATACTAAATATGGTATGGGCGGGAGTGGAGGCCTGTCAACGACCGTTCGCTTGGCCGCATGTCTCATGGGCGGCTGGTGGAGCCTGGGGTTGCCTCAGCTCGCGCTGCAGCGCGCGGGCCTCGGCGGCCAGTCGGTGCACGCGGTCTCGGGATTGCCCGTCGGCAGCTTCTATTTCGGGGACGGCAGCCGTCGGGAGGAGACGCTCACGAAGAAGCGCGCGAGCCTCAAGCTCGCCGTCGATCCCCTGGACGGGCGCCTGCCCGCGGCGATTGCCTTTCACGAGGTGATCCCCGAGGCGCTGGCCGCCTGGTACGACCACGTCATCACCGAGTCCGACGGCGGCGTGCAGCTGCAGTCCGAGCGTCTGCAGGGGCCGATCGCCGTGGTCGACATCGGCGGGCGTACCACCGACTACGTGGTGGTCGCCGATCAGGCGGTACCGCACAGCTCCTCGGGCTCGCTGCGCTGTGGGCTGCTCGATGTGAAGCGCGAGGTCGCCGAGGGCATCCGCGCGCGCTTCGACCTGGAGACGGTGAGCGAGCGTGCGGTGGAGGAGGCCCTTCAGAGCGGCCAGGTGCGCCTGTTCGGCAAGACCCAGGACATCTCGGCGCTGGTCAAGACCGCCCAGCGCCAGCTCGGGCGCGGAGCGGAGCTGGAGCGCATCCTGTTCGTCGGCGGCGGCACGGTGGCGCTCGCCGCCCAGATCCGCGACTGGTTCCCCAACCAAGGGGTGGCCGAGCATCCGGCCTTCGCCAATGCCCGGGGCATGCTCAAGTACCTGCGCTACGTCTGCGACACGCCGGGCGCTTGAGCAACGGCTTCATCCGTGGTCACTGCGGCTCAGTGACGAACGAGGCACCTTCGGACCGTGCAACAGGTGCCCGCGGCGCAAGCCGTCGGCTCAACTTCCAATCCCGTCAGTCAAGGGCTCCGATTCGCAGTTTGTCTTGCCATCCGTGGCGAGACCGGAGCGCGTTGATTGACTAACAGCCCGGAACGTCCTGTCCGGTCGTTCGCCGAGCTGCGTTTGTCCACCGGACAAGCGCGCTCGACTCACCCTGCCGGGGACCCTTCCCCGAGCGGGGCGGGCTCTCTCCGGCGTCGTCCTTTGATCAAGGAGAAAGCCATGTCCAAGCCAGAGCGAGCCAAGTACTTCGATCTCCACACCACCGGCATCGGGTATCTCAACCGGGTCCGGCAGGTGACCCCCAAGGAGGGCGAGCCCTTCCTGAGCGTCACCCTCGCCGCCCTGCGGGGCAGCGTCGACAACGTCCTGTATACGCACTTGGAGTGCCGCGTGTCCGGCGAGGAGGCACAGAAGATCGTGCGGGAGCTCCAGCCGGCCGTCGAGGGCAAGCTGCGGGTGCTCGTCGGGTTCACGCTCAGCGATCTGTATGCCGAGCGATTCACCCACAAGAACGGTGCCAAGGCCGGCGAGATCGGTGTCAGCCTCAAGGCCCGACTCCTTCGCATCAGTTGGGCGAAGGTCGACGGGGAGCCGTTCATCACCGAGCAGGCTGCGTAGTCCGTCCTCAGACCGGGTGAGCTCCTCACCCGGTCCCCCTTCCACCCCGCGGGGAGTGCCTTCCCCGAGCGGGCAGGGCTCCCTTTCTTCATCTCAAGGAGACCTGCCATGACCGAAGGGGTATTCCCCGATCTCTATCCCGGCGCGGACCGCTTCGCCGATCTCAAGCCCGCCGCGCTCAGCCCGGCGGAGAAGCGCTCGCTGATCGCGCTCGCGCTCACCATCCTGGCCCAGCGCCACCGCACCCGCTGTGTCCTCTGCAGCCCTGACGACACCCGGGCCTATCTGCGTCTCAAGCTCGCCGAGCACAAGAACGAGCTGTTCGGCTGCTTCGTCCTGGACAACCGCCTCGCCCAGAAGGCCGGCTACCGTTGGCCGGTGGCACTCACCCCCCCCGGCCTGGGAGGACTGCGTGGCCTGGAGCGAGGCCGACAACGCCCGCCAAGTCCACCAGGATGAGGCCGGACGCCTTTGGGACGTGCTGTTCCTGGGCGTCCACGCCCTGCGCACCCGCGTCGGCGGCGGCGCCTGGCTTCACTACTCGCTCTACCGCGTCCCGCGCGATGGGCACTCGAAACAGGCGAAGCCCACCAGCCTGAAGATGATGGTTGGGCCCGGCGCCGACGGGGAGCCGGTCATCACGATCCTGCTTCGGAACGAGGACTGACACGCACCCGGACAGCCCGGCATTTTCCCCTGGCCACTTGGGTTAAAGTGGCTCCTCTCCCCGCAAGCCACACGTCCGAGTTCGGCCATTGCTGACGTTCGATGTCGCTTAGAACGTCGATTGCTATGGGGGGCGAAGCAGTCCTCAGACATTTCCAAAAAAGTCGGGGCGCTTCACCAAAGTGACTTCCACCATCGAATCACGTGCTGCAGCCAGCTCATACTTGGTTGCCATTCGGGAGTAAGCGCAATTTTGGCGCTCGGCTTTGCAACCAGCGCGGCCGCCTCTTTAGCGTGATTCGTACGGCGGATTTGGGCGATTTTGTCGGCGCGATCATTCGCTTTCACCCACTGAATCTCTCGCTCCGTCATTGCCTTTGCTTCCAGTACGCGGCCGTCCCTTATCATGTAGTGCGAGCGACAGGGATAACTCCAGTTGCCGATCGACGGCCACAGCGATACACGACCGCCAATTCCCTTCACCGACCATTCCGCCGGCGACAGCGGCGTCACTACTTCCTGCCCGCATCCGCAACAGCACTTATGAACAGCCGTGCGGTATCGCTCGCTGATGTAGAGAAAGCCTTCCTCGAGGTGCTCCGGAATGAACTCGAGGTATTTAGGCCTGATCTGTTTGATCTTCATGGGGCCGGAGGTTGAGTGTTTCGCTGCGCGTCAGGGAGGCGGAGTCAATCGAATAGGTGTGGTGATGGGGTCGCCAGTGGTCGAGGTAGAACGTGCAATGCTTCTTCCACAACTGGACGGCGAGGACGGCATTGAGCATGTTCATGTCCGCCACTTGGATGTTACTGCGGTAGAGATCATCTCCTGGCGCATCGCTTTGCGGCGCATGCCGGCCGAAATGGTCCGATTTCCCCGCAGTGCACAGGGTCGCCCGGCAGGTGCCCAGAATGGCGTTCGCCTCGGGCAACATGGTCAGCTCCATCCCGGTGTCGGCAAACGGGATGCCATGTGCGATTAGGTATTCGCCCAACATTCCGCGTACACCACCCTTGTCGACACACAGGAACACGAAATCGAAGTTGTCCAGTTCGGATAGGTTCTCATCATCAAGGTAAACCGGGTGCGGATGGATACCCTTGCGCATCCTGGCGTAGATGGCGGCGAAGTATTCGACCTTTGGCAATTTGGCGGCGATTTCCTCAATCGACGCGGCGCCGGGGGCGCGGAAGGCGCTGTGCTGCTCGAACTGGTCGCCATCGAAGAGGTGGATTTCGCGCACGGGCGTCTTGGCCATCAGGTCGAGGACATAGCTGCCGGTCCCCCCAAGGCCGACGACAGCCACGCGGTGTTGTGTGAGTTTCGCCGTCGCGGCCAGGATGCCGGCACGGGTCGAGGCGGTGTCCCAGTAGTTGAAGATCTGTTCCGGGTCGAACGAAACTACGGGTTCCAACACGTACGGCGTCGCATCCGGCTCAACAGCCTTGGCCTCCGGGGTGATCAGCGAGAGATAGTGGCGGATCTTGGCCGAGTAGGTAAGCGGAAAATCCGGTTGTCCCTCGGGCTTGCTGGAGAAGCGGTGATCCACGGTAAAGCCTGGCCAGAGGTCGCGTCGATCTTCAGTGCGGTTGAGCGATCGGATCGGCTTGCCGTTGGTGTAGCAGGGAAACTCGCCCACGAACCAGATCTGATGGTTGGGCGGTCTTCCGAGTGCACCGACGTTACCGGACAGATCGGTGACCATGATGCCGCGTGCCACCTTCCCACCCGCATTGACGTAGGGCACCTGATGAACCAACAGGTGCCCCTGCACCACCTCGACGCTCAACCCCTCGTCCTGAAGGGCCTGGATGTCGGGATCAAGAACGATTGGTCTTGGTGACATTGAACACCATCCCTTCTTTCAAATGGACTTCCTGCCCGGCGACCAGTTCGCCATCCCTCCCGTGAGGGTTGGCATAGGCGACCGTGAAGTCGGTGTTCTGGTTCGACGGATCGTCCGGGTAGGCCAGCTGGACGACCTCTTCGTAGGAAATCGATTTTCCGGTCACCTCACGGGGGCGGCCATTGACGATGATGGTGACGGTCTTGTTCTGACCGGGAACCTGACTACCGTTGGAATTGCTCATTTCAATTTTCCTTATGCGCTTGGGTGATTGCCCACCATACATTGCCGCCTTTCACGGAGTGTATGATAGTGTGTCGAATAGTACAATTGAATTCCCCAGAATGTCAACTAATGTGTATGATTGAGGCAAGATCGAGACGGTACCCCACGCATACAATTAGGAGGTACGACCGTGAGCAATCCCGAGCGGGCGCTGGGCAAGTGGCCCAATGCGCCGTTGGCCCTTGTGCTGGCACAAGTTCGTTTTGATCCCGAAATCGATACCGAGTACAAGGAGATTGCGGCGCGCCTCAAGGCTGCCCTGGGCGAGCGCTTTCCTGCCATGAAAGCCGTGCGCCAAGCGACGCTTGTATTCAGCAACATGCCTAGCCCAGCAATGGAATCCAAGCCAAACGAGGTCGGCCGTGAGCTGCGTAGCGACGACAATCGCCGTGCTTTGCGTCTTCAGGACGGGGTAATGACCTATACCACGTCCCTCTACGAGGATTCGCCGCACTTCCTTGCGGAATGGCGGTCCATGCTGGACTGCCTGTGCGCCACGGGAGCCGTCAAGGTGCAGCGGCTAGGCTTGCGCTACGTGGACTTCATCATTCCCACCACCGGGAAGGAGCCCGAGGACTACTTCAAGGACGGATTCGGCCACTTGACCCAAGTCTTCGGCGAAGTCGCTCAAACGGCCTTCATGAGTCACGAATACCCCCGAGAGTCCGATGGGGCGATGCGTGTCCAGTTTGGGCGGGGCTTTGCGCCACCTTCCCTGCCGCCCGATCTCGATGATTCGGTCCTGTTGCCTCCAGTCTTGTTGAAGAAGCACGTTGAAGGGCCATCGGCAGTTCTGGATATCGACCGCTGGCGCGTAGATTCCCGCCGGTTGCAGGCGGCAGAAATCGCAGATGAATTTCAGCTGCTTCGCGACGATATCTGCACGGCATTTAGACGTATTATTACGCTAGAAGCCGAGGCCGAGTGGTCGGGCCAGCCGGCATAAGGAGACGAGAGTGTACAATTCACAAGCACTGGCCAGCTGTGATTTCGCGCCCCGTCAGGGTGCTATGCGTAACCTCTATAGCGAAGGGACCGGAAGCGTAATCGTCGAGGAGCAGTCTGCCCCTTTTCGAGGAGTTCCGCGCGTGTGGGGGCTGTTGAACCGCGCCACTCCATATTCGCGGGAAGGCCATTCGGCGACGACCGGCTTCTGCATCGTTATAACCAAGAATCAGATCGACCCCCCGGGAGCCCCGGCGGCGACAGAGCTCAACCTTGGAGCCGCGCTGCCACCCGTCGTGCTCTCCCCGGCGTTCGCTCTGGACGGAGTGCGTGCCGTCTTCGGCCTGAACATCACCGAGACCGCCGAGGTTTTCGGCATCACGCGGCAGACGGCCTATCAGTGGATGAAGCTTACCGACATGGAGCAGGTGCGCTCCCACGAGAATCGCGACCGCATCAAGCAACTCTACGGAGCGGCGCAATCCTGGCAGAGCCACCCTCCGCTAAAGGGGCGCTGGCTTCATGCGCTCCTGCCCACCAGCAACACCGTGCTTGACCTTCTCAAAGACCCCCAGCTCAATCTCGATGCCCTGCAAGCTGCCTATAAGGCGCTCGCCGCCAGCACGGCAGACAGGCGGCGCGAGGAGGGTGAGCGTGCGACCCAGGCCGCAACCGCGCTCGCTGGCGCGTTCGGAGGCCTGGGTGCTGGGCGCAAAGGCCGAAAGGGGACGCGACCTGAGTCCGCTTGAGATCTTTCTGGAGCGATTGCAGGCGCGCTTGCATGAGATCCCCGAAGAGGACCGGCGCCTGCTGGTGGTGATCGCCGGGCATAACGGCGCTGGCAAAACCACGATCTACCGCGAGCGCTTCTCCGGCGCCCTCGCAGACCTCTCGGTGAAACACCTCAATCCGGATGAGATCGAGCAGGCCATCACCCTCGATTTGGGAGAGCACGGCCTTTCCAAAGAGGAGTTCGAAGAACGTGCAGCGAAGGAAGCGGCCCGCTTGCGCCAGCAGTACCTCGACCGTGAGATCAACTTCAGCTTCGAGACAGTGCTCTCCGACCCCAAGCAGGACAAAGTTGGGTTCATGGATGAAGCACGTCGCCGCGGCTATTTGGTGCTGCTCATTGCCGTCAGCCTCGATTCAATAGAACTGTCCAAGGCGCGCGTGGCCATCCGGCATGCCAAGGGCGGCCACAATGTTCGCGAGGACAAGATCGAGGCTCGTTACGAGCGGGTGCTGCTGAATTTCGCGCACGGCGCCCGTGTCGCCACACTGGCGATCTTCTTCGACAATAGCGAGGATCGCGGCGAGGACGACTTGGATACTTACTGGGACATTGCTTTCTTTGAGAATGGCAAGTTGGTCGTCAAGGATGAATCTCCACCGGCATGGTGGCATCAAGTTGAGAGTACCTTCTATCGGTTGAATACCGGTGTAATTTGACTCGCCCCGACTCTTGTGGAAATGTCTGACGACTGGCGGTCGGTGTCCAAACGGAGTTAAACGTCAGCCACACCACGAAGCAGCCATAAGGTCTGGCCTTCCTGAATTTCCGGAGTTGGTAGAACTGAGTCATCCCCCGGCCCGCAGGGCCGTCGGGACCCCTACGGGTAGCACTTGTCAGGGTCCGCGGATCTGGCTCGCTGCTCCTCGCGTACCGCTCCACGTTGGCCGACCTGTAGCCGCGGCGACTTCCCGCAGGGGGACTGTCCGGGTCGGCGCCCACGCCGGGCCGACGATGTCGCCGACCGGCGCCGAGAAAATCTCAGTGCGATATTTGCTGTCTCGGCCCTTTCCGGCCGACCCATTCCAGCTGTCCACATGTTCTGCCCGCGACGGTCTCGCGAGCCGCTCTCTCGCGAGGCCAAGGGCGGGGCCGCGCAGAGCGCGGCGCCTGTGGGCCCCTGTGGGCAGGTGGCGTTGCCCCGAAGTGCGAGCCGATGCTCCGGAGCGAGCAGCATGACAGGCCCATCGGCCTGGCGGGCGGCTTGCGCCGGTGCCCGAATCGACGCCGTGCCGGGGCGGGTTTTCGGGGTGACGGGCGAGTGATGCGTTCCTAGACTGCCGGGAAAGTGCGATTTCATCCGTGGCCACTGCGGTTCAGTGGCACCAAGGGTGGGTCCCCCTTGCCGAAAGGCGAACGGGCCGACCGGCAGGCGTCCGCCTGCTGGATCACGCGTCGCGGACCGAGCCTGACCCGTCCACCCTCGGGTCGCCGGTCCCCCTTCCATCTCCCCGACCGCCAGGTCGCCATCCCGGCAGTGGCTCGCGAGCCACCGAGACCGGCTCGCCGAGATCGGCGCGGTCGGCATGCTGGTGGAGGCCAAGACTGCCGATGACCTGCGCGCGATTGCGGGGCTGGCCGAGGGGCTGCCGATCCTGCCGGCCTCCGCCTCGGACATCGCTCAGGCCCTGGGGCTCTCCCACTATCCGGTCTTGATCACCAAGGACGGCGTCGAGCAATGAGCCGTCACCCGGTCGAGGCGCTGCTTCGCCCGCCGGTCGAACTCTGGTCCGCACTCGTCTCGTTCGCCTCCGCCGCCATCGCGGTGCTCGCGCCCTGGGCGCTGATGATGCCCCCGGGGGTGGCCTACGCGGCGGCGACCGCGCTGGTCGTGCTCGGCGTGGTTCGGCTGCGCCAGGCCGGGCGGGTGCTGCGCTATCGGCGCAACCTGCGCCGCCTGCCCACTTACCGCCTGCGCGCCGACCAGATCCCGCTCAGCCGGCGCAAGCTCTTCCTCGGCCGGGGCTTTCGCTGGACCCAGAAGCATACCCAGCGCCTGCGCGACACGATTCGCCCCGAGGTCCAGCGCTATATCCAGCCCGGCGCACTCTACGACTGGGCCCGCCGGGTCGAGATCGCCTGGGAAGGGAGGCCAGTTCTCGGGCTCCTCGCCGTCGTACTGCGCTGCCGCGCCTGGTGGAACCCGCTGCGCCCGCTCCCGCCCGTCGGCGGCAAGCCCACCCTGCACGGGGTGGAGCCCGAGGAGCAGGCGGTGTGGATGGAGCTGGGCGAGCGGGTCGGGCATCTGCTGGTGCTCGGCACCACCCGGGTGGGTAAGACCCGGCTCGCCGAGCTGCTGATCACCGAGGGTGAGCTGGGACCGTTTGTCCAGTGGACAAACGCAGCCCTGCGAACGACCGGACAGGATGTCCGGGCTGGGGCCAGCAAGTAACGACGGCGTCGCGCCAAGGACGGCTTATACAATGTGCAAGGGGGATGCGGATCTCTTGCGCCGGGTCTACGCCGAGGCCAAGCGCGCCGGGCGGGAGAGGGACTTCTATCTGTTCCACCTGGGCTATCCCCAGATCTCCGCCCGCTACAACGCCATCGGCAGCTTCTCGCGCATCACCGAGGTGGCGACCCGCATCGCCAACCAGCTGCCCAGCGAGGGCAACTCCGCCGCCTTCAAGGAGTTCGCCTGGCGCTTCGTCAACATCATCGCCCGGGCCCTGGTGGCCCTGGGGCGGCGTCCCGACTACCTGCAGGTGCGCCGCTACATCAACGACATCGAGCCCCTGTTCATGGAGTATGCCCGGGAGCACCTCAGGCGCCAGGGCGCCAAGGGTTGGCAAGCGGCCCTTTCGGAGCTGGCCGAGAGCACCAAGGAGCGCAACCTGCCCTCGGCGCTGCGCGGTCGCCATCCCGAGGCGGTGGCCCTGATGCGCTACCTGCAGGAGCAGGACCTCTACGATCCGGTCCTCGACGGCCTGGTCTCGGCCTTCAAGTACGACAAGACCTATTTCGACAAGATCGTCAGCTCCGTGGGCCCGCTCATGGAGAAGCTCACCACCGGCAAGATCGCCGAGCTGATCTCACCCGACTACCTCGACACCGAGGATCGCCGCCCGATCTTCGAGTGGCTGGAGGTGATCCGACACAAAGGCATTGTGTACGTGGGTCTGGATGCGCTCACCGACACCACGGTGGCGAGCGCCGTGGGCAACTCCATGTTCGCGGATCTGGTCTCGGTCGCCGGGCACCTCTACAAGCACGGGGTGCGGGACCCGGCCGGGACAGCGAACGGTGAGATCTCGCAAGCAGAAACAACCCGGCTGCCGACGATCTCGCTCCACGCCGATGAGTTCAACGAGCTGATCGGCGATGAGTTCGTGCCCCTGCTGAACAAGGCCGGCGGGGCCGGGTTCCAGGTCACCGCCTACACCCAGACCTGGTCGGACGTGGAGGCGCGCATCGGCAACCGCGCCAAGGCGGGGCAGGTGGCGGGCAACTTCAACACCCTGATCATGCTGCGGGTGAAGGAGCTGGCCACCGCCGAGATGCTCACCGACCAGCTGCCCCGGGTGGAGGTGTTCACCCTGATGAGCGTCTCCGGGGTGGACGACTCCTCGGACCCCGGCTCCGGGGTGGACTTCAAGTCCCGCAACGAGGGTGAGCCGGAACCCTTTGTCCAGTGGACACAGGAAGTTCGGCGAACGCCCGGACAGGACGTCCGGGCCGGGGCCTGATCAGTGCACCGACCTCTTGCCAGGGAGGGCTGCTCCGAGGTTGCATCACAATCGACGCCCGTGCTCACCCCGGCCGAGCTGGTGGCGCTGCCCAAGGGCCAGGCGTTCGCGCTGCTCGAAGGCGGGCAGCTGTGGAAGCTGCGCATCCCGCTGCCGGACCCGAGCCACGACCCGGTGATGCCCGGGAGCCTGGCGGCGATCGCCAACGAGATGGAGCGCAGCTATCTCACCAGCGAGCACTGGTACCGCCAGCCGGAGAGCTGGTGGCACGGCGTCCCGGACCTGGCCCCGACCGCCAGAGACCCGGACCATGGCTGAGCCCGCCGCCCAGCCCCGGCGCGGCGAGGTGCGCCAGGGGCCGATCGCCCGAGCCATCACCGCCCTGGGCCAGGCCATCGAGTGGCTGTTTCTGGCGCTCTTCTTCTCGATCCTGACCGAGTGGGCCGGCATGGCTCTTTGGTGGCCCGAGCAGGGCCTGGAGCACAGCCGTGCCATGCTGGAGACCGAGATCGGCTACCTGGGCACGGATCTCAGGCGCAGCTTGGTCAGTTCGGACCCGGCGCGGCTGGCGAACGGCGTGGCCGATAAGACCGAGCACGTCCTGTTCGAGCGCACCGGCCTCATCCGGCTGCTGGCCCGAGTCGAGGCCCCTGAGGCGCCAGCGGAGCACGGCCCAAGCCCGAGACTGCACGACCTTCTGCGACCCTCGGTTCGCTATGTGGTCGCTGCGGTGCAGGTCGCCCAGGTCTTCGCGGTGCGCCTGGTGATCCTGACCCTGGCCACCCCAGTGTTCGGGTTGTTCAGCCTGGTGGCGCTGGTCGATGGGTTCGTGCAGCGGGATCTTCGCCGCTGGGGCGGGGGCAGGGAGAGCTCCTTCGTCTATCACTGGGCGAAGGGCACCCCGATGCCGGTGCTGGTTCTGACCTGGGTGATCTACCTGGCCTTGCCGTTCAGTCTGCACCCGAGTTTCCTGGTGCTGCCGTTCGCGGGGTTGTTCGCCCTTAGCGTGGCAGTGACGGCGAGTACCTTCAAGAAGTACCTCTAGCCGTACCCGAGCGACTCGCTCGCACCGGGCAGGCCAACGGTCTCAGCGACACACCCCGGCTTGGGATGGGGAGAAGATCGTCGTTGAGCGATCATTGATGTTCCCTTTTTGTTCTATATTTTCCTCAGCCCAGGGAGGAGAGCATGGCCTGCACGGACGCGACACCGGCCTGTGCCGTCTATCACCGGCGCAATCCGCGGGCGAGCGCCCTGTACCAGTGTGTGCGCCGGCATGCCGATGAGCTCCGCGAGGCCGGGCGCGTCCACCGAGCGGTCGAAGACCAGGCCCTGGAGCGGTTCCTCGACTGCGGAGACCTGCACAAGGGTTTCGCCCGGATCCACTGCGACGAGTGCGGGCACGAATACCTGCTGGCCTTCTCCTGCAAGACCCGCTGTTTCTGCCCCTCGTGTCACCAGAAGCGGATGCTGATCTACGGCGAGTGGGTCGAGGACGAGGTCCTGGCCCCGGTGCCCCACCGCCAGTACGTCTTCACCCTGCCGAAGCTCCTGCGCCCGCATTTCCACCAGCGCCACCGCCTGGGTGAGCTCTGCCGCATCGCCGGGCGCCTGCTTACCGAGGCCTACCGGGAGGCCGATCCCTCGGGCAAGCCCGGCTTCATTCTGTTCGTCCAGACCTTCGGCGATCTGGTCACCTTCCACCCCCATATCCACGCCCTGGTCACCGATGGCGTATTCCACCCCAACGGGGTCTTCCGGGTCCTGCCCCCCATCCCGTCTGAACTGCTTGAGCAGCACCTGCGCCGGGCGGTGCCGGAGATGCTGCTGGCGGACGAGGCGATCGACGAGGCCATGGCGGCCCGCCTGCTCGGCTGGGAGCACAGCGGGTTCTCGGTCGACAACCAGGTGCGCATCGCCGCGGACGACGTCCAGGGCCGCCAGCAGCTGGCCCGCTACATGATCCGGGTGCCGTTCTCCCTGGAGAAGACCGAGTACAAAGCCACCAGCGGGGTCGTCGTCTACCGCTCCAAGCTCCACGCGACCCTGAAGCGCAACTTTGCTCGTCTCATCCCTGAGACTCGCCTCCATCCCTGGAGGCTGGCGCGAAGATTCGCTCCAGGCGAATCTTTCAGATCATGCCCGGGGCCAAGTGGCTGGAGCTGTTGCTTCAGCACGTGCCCGACCGGGGCGAGCATCTGGTTCGTTACTACGGGTGGTACAGCAACCGCGCTCGCGGCATGCGTCGCAATAGCGGCGCCAAGGCCCAACCGACCTTCATCGAGGGGATACCCGAGCGGGTCGATCCCGAGCTGTCGCGTGCCGCCCGGGCCGCCTGGGCACGGCTGATCAAGAAGGTCTACGAGATCGATCCGATGCTGTGCCCGCACTGCGGTGCCGAGATGCGGGTGCTCTCGGTGATCGAGGAGGCGGCGGTGATAGAGCGCATCCTGTGCCACCTGGGGGTGTGGGACCCCCGCCCGCCGAGCCGGGCGCCCCCGGACAACGACGACTGGCCGATCAACGGCCAGATGCCGCTCACCTACTGCCCCCTGCCTGAGATCGCCTGAAGGGTTGACGAGGACCGCGATCGGCCTAGAATCGGCAGAAAGCCAGGGATTCGTCGCCGCCAGGGGCTAAGGGGCCTGCGGAGCGCGCGGCGGAGCCGCTACCGGAGGGAAGTGGGGCGATGTCGCACAATCGGGGTTATGTCAAACCGGCCCCGCTGGGTCTCAGCAGCGCGCCGACGTCTTCTCAGGCCGGGGCGGCTGAAAGCAAATTCCTATCCCTATCCCTCACCCTTAAGATTACGCGCCAAGATGGTTCGGTGGAAGAAGTCAGCGTCCGCTGCCGCATCGACACGCCCATCGAGATTGATTACTACCAGCATGGGGGGATTTAAAACATGAAGAAATGGATGCTCGGCATAACAAGTACCGCGTTGTTTTTTTTCACTGCTGCAGTGACACCTGTTTCCGCGACCCTGCTGACCTACCAGGACGAAGGCAATAGTCCCAGTTTGCTTGCAGACGTCAATCAAACTACCGCTGCCGTCAGCAATATTCGATACACCCTTCCAGGCCTGGTCGGCATCGAATTCGACGCGGGCGGAACGCTCTATGGCCTCACATCATCGCTCAATTCATTGTACCCTTCATTGTACAGCATCGATCCGGTAACCGGCACCGCCAGTTTCATCGGTAAGACCGGGCTCGATAATGTCCTGGAAGGAGATCTTGCGTTTGACCCCATCACCAATACGCTTTGGGGGGCGTATCAGTTACACACACCGAATCTCGATTTTTTTACCCTGAACACGACTACTGGAGCAGCGACTTTCGCCTTTGGTCTTACAGCAAGCAACACTGACTACTCAGCAATGGCCTTCGACAACACTGGAAATCTATATATCCTCGATACGCAATCGACCACGCAGGACTCTCTCCTGAAGGTCGATAAAACGAACGGCACCATCCTGGATAAGCTTTTATTGACGGACAGCGGAAACCTGGCTAATCTTGGCGGTTCAGCGGGAATGGATTTTGATCCTGTAACCGGCTACATGTACGTAACCGATAGCGGTACCAAGGTGCTCTACACTCTCGATACCGCAACCGGCGTTCTCTCATTTATAGCCGTATCTACTATCGGGGATAATTTGGCCGGCCTTACAGTCGTGCCTGCGCAAAACGTTCCGGAACCGGCCACCCTGCTGTTGTTTGGAGCAGGTCTACTAGGTTTTGCCCTCGCAAAACGTAAATCCTAGGGCAACGAGCTGCGAAGGGACGATCGCAACCTTTATTAAAATTTAGGGGATGTTAAAGGTCAAGAACGTCCCGTCCGCCGTTATCAGAAATGAAAGACCTTGGCCTCGGCGGCCACATCAATGAGATGCGGTCCACCGTCGAGTATAGTGGACCCCATATTTAAGACAGTAGTTTAAGCTGTGTGTAATCGTAACCTGAAGTTTTGTACTTTCTCAGCGTCGCGATTATCGACCGTCGCAAATACGCCCGAAATAGTCGCGGTGACGTAGCGCGTCGGGATTTCTTCATCTTCAGAACGTTAGTATATTATTGACTACAGAATGGTCGCCATATTAGTGCATGCTTATAGATGATCGGCCGCCCGCAGAACGCGCTGACAGCCGCATAATTGCGAGAAAAAACAGTCGCTTAAACGTGAATAGGGGCTCGATTCGAGGTATAATCAAGGTTGCACAAGCCAATGATTTACCAACAAAAAGAGCCCCTACTCGATGCCTATCTTACGCACTCTCGCCAACGATTTCCAAGCCCTGTTTCCGGCCAACGACAAGGGTCAGGAGCGCTTTCGCTGGCTCATCCTGACATTGCAAGCGATCGTCGTGCCGATCACCGCCTCGCGCACCTCCAACTTGTTGCGGGCCATCGAGACACTGTTCGGTGTGAGTATCGCCGAGTGGCGCTACTACACCTTCATGGCTTCAGTGAAGCTGCCCTGGGAGCGGCTGTGGAATCTGCTCTGGCGGCGTATCCCCAGCCCGTTGAGCGATGGGCGTCTGCTGCTGGCGCTTGATGATTCCATCAACCCGAAGACCGGCAAACACATCTTCGGCTGCCAGCGTACCTTCGATCATGCGGCCAAGACCAACCAGACGCGCTATCCGTGGGCGCAGACCATCCTCACCGTGGGGCTGCTCAAGAAAATCCACGGGCGCTGGGCCTGCTTGCCGCTGGCCTTCGCTTTTTATCTGCGCCGCAAGAGCTTGGAGGGCGCCGATCTGAAACTGCGCCGCCAGTCGCTGGTCTTTCGCAGCAAGTTCGAGCAGGCCGTGCGGCTGATCGCACAGCTTGGCAGTGTCTTCAAGAACGCGCCGATGCTGATCGCCACTGACAGCTGGTTCGGCAACAACGGACTGTTCAAGCCGTTGCGAGAGCAGCTCGGTACGCGCGCCCATCTGCTCTCGCGGTTGCGGGTCAACTCCGCTCTCTACGCACTCCCCGAACCAGCGAAGAAGGGTAGCGGCGGAAGACCCAGGAAATATGGCAATCGTCTCGGTAACGCGACACAGTTGGCCGATGCGATGCGCAAGCATGCCAGCACCTATACGCTGCATGTGTACGGGGACCTGCGCGAGGTCGTGGCCGCCCAGCGTATCGTGATGCTCAAGACCTTGCGCTGCCGTGTGCGTGTCGTCTGGGTCTACCGCAAGAGCCAATGGGTTGCGCTGCTGACCACGGACCTTGATCTCAGCGTCGAGCAGATCATCGAATACTACTCGGCGCGGTGGAAAATCGAAGCGGGGTTCCGCGAGATCAAACAAGAGATCGGCAGCACCGAGACTCAGACGCGCAAACCCGAGTCGGTTACCAATCACCTGCATTTCTGCATGGCAGCCACCACCATCACCTGGATCTACGCCGAGCACTTGCCTCAAGCCCCGGCGCGGCGCTACGCTTCGCAAAACACCACCGAGTTTGCCTTCGGGGATGCACGAAGGTCCCTCGCCAAGTATTTGGCCGACGAGGGTTTTGGTATCGATTGCCAGAATTCGCGTAAACCGGATCGAAATCCTTTGATCTCAACTATCATGCGCCTCGTCGCGTGAGGAAAAACAAGAAACTTCAGATCGTAACTACTCACCCGTCTGCGCATAGATCTCCCCGGAAAGCGCCATCTGAATGGCGACCAATGGGCCGTATCCGCGGTTGGCCATGGTCTGTAAATAGCTGGAGATGCGGCAATAGGCCTCAGCGTAGAGAAGGGTCCTGAAGCAGCCTGATACCTTCTGCTTGACCTTGCTCATTCTCAGATCACGCTCGGCGCGGTTATTGGTGAACGCCACGTGCGGCAATTTGGCGAAGAGCAGCACCGCATCTTCGCGCAGCTTGAGGCGCTCCCATAGGTTGTGGGCGTCGGACTTGGCGATGCGCCCGCGCTTGCCGTTCTGTCTGGGTGGTATCGGCGGTAGCTCCTTGGCACCGCGAGTCAGGATATTGCGGTAGCGCTTTTGCAGGTTCTTGTACTCTTTCTCCGACAGGCACTTGGCAGGGCTGTCGGCGACTGCCTTGCGGGTCTGCTTCAGGAGTCGCTTCATGTTGGCCGCCCAGGCATAGCCGTTGGTCTCGATCACGAAGATGAGCTCGCGCAGCAGATGCGCGCCGCATACGGCGTGGCCGCAGCACAGGAAAGAGAAGTAGCCCGCCAGGCAGTCGTGGATGAGCACGCCCCCGTAACGGGGGATGATGTTGATGGCATTGACAGCCTCGTGCCCGCGGTTGCGGTGGAGGAACTTCAAGGTGATCTCCCCTGCGCTGTAGACGTGGATCCAGTGCTTCTTGCGATCGACCCGCAGCGAGGTCTCGTCCACGTGCAGGCTGGGGTGGGCGAGCAACTGCTCGATGGCCTGCTGCTCCCAAGCGGCCAGGACATGGTGGAGCTGCAGCACGAACTTCAGCAGACTCGACGGGGAGATGAGCTGACCGATCAGGGTGCCCATCAGGTGCTGGACCCGCTTGAGCGAGACCATCTGGGCCACCAGAAAGTTGATCACCGTGGCCTTGATGCCGGGCCCGTACTGCAACGGCCCCGCCAGGCCGGGCGGGAAAGCGCCTTTGTTGATCGTCAGGCACTCGGGGCACTGCTTGATCTGGGCATCGACGTGATGCTGGCGCTTCTCGTAGACGATGTCGAGGAAGGTGCGCCGCTCGTGGCCCTGGCAGGGCTCGGCGGTGAGGTCCTTGCCACAGCACTCACCGTCGTGGACCGGGGCGATCTCCAGCGTCTCGACCGTGCGGGTGTTAGCCGAGCGGCCCTTGTGCTCGGCCTTGCCCTTGGCGTGGGTGCCCGGCTGGGTGGCGGTCTCGTCGTCTTGATCGTTGCGCGAGGGCGGCAGGCTGGAGTTGCGGCTGTTCTTGGGGGTGCGCTTCTCCATGAACACCGCCACCAGCAGCTCGAACAGCGCCAGCAGCGCTTGGATCAGGGTGCGTGTCTCCGCAGCCACCTTGCCAGCGGCGCAATGGCGCTCGAGCTCGCCCTTGAGGGTGTCAAACTCCTCGCGCAGAGACGACTTGTTGACGTTGGCCATGCCGGCGAGCCCTGCCCCGGGGCTTAGGCCCCCTCGGCCTCCACGGCCATCACCGCCGAGAGCACTGCCAGGCGCTCGGGCGCGGGCATCGCCTGGTAGCGCTGTGCCCAGCTGGCCGCCTTGCGCTTGATGCGCTGGCGATCGGTGAAGTTCTTACCGGCAAAGCGGGGCCAGAAGACGCGGTCCGGGGCGAAGTTCAGCCACAACTTCTCGGTGCGCACCCCGGCCTGGTTCATGACCTGGATCTCGATCTGGCGCCAGTCGCCGAGCTGCTCATCGTACAGCGCCGAGGGGTATCCGCAGAGAATCACCTTGCAGGGCAAGCCCTTGAGCAGCGCCAGCAGCTCAAGATGATCTTGCTCCTGGTAGTCGAAGCGGTAACGTCGCCCCGAGCTGCGGGTATGATGCAGGTAAGGCGGATCGCAGTAGACGAGCTCGCGTCCCCGATACTCGTACTCGCGCAGAAACCGGTGAGCGCAGCCGTGGATCTTCTCCACCGGGTAGTCGCATTGAAACCGAGCCAGCGCCCGCGCATTGAGATCGATGGCGACATTGCGCAGCGCAGGCGGCTTGCGCTTCATGATCGCCCCGCCGCCCAGATGGGTCTCGATGTAGGTATCGTGTGGCGGCATCAGGGCGATAATCGCCTGGCACAGCCCGGAGGTCGCCTTCGATCCGAAATATGCGCCCATCTTGGTTGATCCGCGTCGAGGTCTCGGATCAAAACCATAGTGTTTAGGCGCTATGATGTCAAGCGTTTTGTTCTATCTGATCGTATTTAAAGATGAGAAAACCCGAGAGACCCCGTAGGAGGGGGTGAGTAGTTACGTGTAATCACAAGAAACGAGGAAAGATGAGCGAAACGAAGAAGAGGAAGTTCCACACTCCGGAGTTTAAGGCGAAGGACGCTCTGGAGGCAGCGCGGGGTAAGAACAATTAACGAGATCTGCCAAGAGTACGGTGTCCATCCAGTTACAGTTGGGCATTGGAAGAAGGAACTTCAAGAAAAAGCAGAAACATATCAGATCATGCCCGGGGCCAAGTGGCTGGAGCTGTTGCTTCAGCACGTGCCCGACCGGGGCGAGCATCTGGTTCGTTACTACGGGTGGTACAGCAACCGCGCTCGCGGCATGCGTCGCAATAGCGGCGCCAAGGCCCAACCGACCTTCATCGAGGGGATACCCGAGCGGGACAATCGGGGACAGTGCGGCTTGGCTATGCCGCGTACTTTAGCGGGTGTGAATCCCGCCCGGGTAATCGCTAGCCACGAGCCCGGTATCGAGCCTTGCAGTCGGGTCGGTAACGACGCGGCTGATGCGTAGGCACGAAAGCAGGCGAGGTGCAAGGGTAACGGGTTGAGCCGACCTTGAAGGTGTTGAGCCCCGAAATATTCAGCTGGAGAGCGCCGACGGGCTTGTCCCACTGGCAGGCAATAATCCCCGCTGCGTTACGGCGAGTGGTGGGGGTGCTCCCCGGGGTCCGAGGCCGTGTCGAGCCTGACATTGCGAGTAGGCGGTAACCAAGGAGATCCGTACACCGGTCCGCAGGGAGCGGGCACCCGCGGACGAGTGTAAGAAGCGAGGAAGCGGGCGGAGGTGAGCGGAAGTCGGAGCCACCCATAGTAGTGTTGAGGCCCGGTAATGCGGGTAGAGCGAAGGGGTGGCGGTCTGAGAGGACGCGAAGGGGAAACACGGCCCTACACTGAGAGGACTATGCCCGTGACCACACGACTGGAGCGTCTCACACACAAGGCGCGCAGCGAGCCGCAGACGCGGTTCAACGCCCTGATGGGGCTGCTGTATGACCCGCAGGGGCTGCGCGATAGCTTCGAGCGTCAGGACGGAAAGAAGGCGCCCGGAGTCGATGGGGTAAGGAAGGAGCAGTATGGCGAAGGACTGGAGGAGCGCCTCTCGGAGCTGTCGATACGGATACGGCAGCTGGGCTATCGGCCCAAACCGGTGCGACGGGTGTTCATCCCGAAGGGAGATGGCCGATACCGGCCGCTCGGGGTGCCGAGCTTCGAGGACCGATTGGTCCAGGACCGGCTGAGCAAGGTGCTGCAGGCTATCTGGGAACCGGAGTTTCTGGACTGTTCGTATGGCTTTCGCCCAGGACGCAGTGCGCACGATGCGCTGCGGCGGGTGGCGCAGGTCATGACCAACGAAGGGACGCAGTGGGTGGTGGAGGCCGACATCAAGGGCTTCTTCGACCATGTTTCGCACGCCCACCTAGTTCGGTTTCTGGAGCAGCGTATCGACGACCCGAAGTTGTTGCGGATCGTGCAGCGCTTCCTCAAGGCGGGCATCCTGGAAGACGGCGTGTTCACGGCAAGCGTTGAGGGAACCCCGCAAGGGGGCCTGGTCTCGCCGGTGCTCAGTAACATCTACCTGCACTACGTGCTCGACCTGTGGTTCGAGAAACGCTTCGCCAGGGACTGCGCGGGCAGGGCCTACCTGATCCGCTTCGCCGATGACTACGTCGCCTGCTTCGAGCAGGAGGCCGACGCACGGCGCTTCCTCGCGGAGATGACCGAGCGGCTGGGCGAGTTCAACCTGGAGGTTGAACCGAGCAAGACGGCGTTGCTGCGCTTCGGCAGTCAGGCCCTGGGCCGTCAAGCCCGGGACACCCAGGGAGAGGGAGCGCGGACCTTCAGCTTCCTCGGCTTCACCCACTATGTGGGACGCAGTCGGAGCGGGCGATTCGTGGTGGGGCGCCGGACCGAGGCCAAACGGGTGCGCAAGAAGCTCAAGATCCTGGGCGAGCGCCTGCGCGGCCTGCGCACACAGGGAGGCAAGGCCATGGTGGAGTTTGTTCGCCGCCACCTGCGAGGCCACATCCAGTACTACGGCGTCAGCGGCAACAGCCGGGGCGTGGCCGGCTACGTGTACCTGGCCACCGGCCTGTTGTTCAAGTGGCTGAACCGGCGAAGCCAACGACGCTCACTGACCTGGGAACGCTTCGGCCGGGTGGTCCGGCCGCTGTTGCCGGTGGCGCGCATCCTTCACGACATCTATCCCATCCCTTGGTGGAAGACTCAGACTGGGAGCCGGATGGTGTAACACTCCAAGTCCGGTTCTGCGAGGAGCCGGGGACGAACCGATGCATGGCCGAGATATTGTGGCACCGCCGGGAAACCAGGCGGCAACAGAGAACACCAACTTCGGCCTACCCATTCGGCAAGAAACCGGCTTACTCTCCGACCACGGTTACCCCTTCCTCATTCTCCCAAAGGTAAATCCAGCGTCTCAGGCTCTTCACTTTTCGGTGGCCGGCCGGATTTCCCCGGCGTCACCCGCCGACCGAGCGCTTGGGCGATTTGCGCCTGAAAGATTGGGTTGCCCAGGACGTAATTTCCGTTGGTCGCGGCTCGAATCTGATCGACGATCCCTGGGTCGAGGTGGTATCGGAACAATTCTCGGTAAGCGGTTCTCCGCTCATTCTCCTCTCGGCCTAAGGCCGTGTAGAGCGCATGAGGTGTCAGCAGCGCCGAGGGCGCGCCTTGCGCGTTGGCGCGGTAGCTTGACCACGGATACTCGGCCGGGTGCTCCACCATGTTCGCGCGTAGCGGATTGAGCTCGATATAGCGGTAGCAGCCCAGGACGTAGTCTTCCTCCTGGGTGAGGCAGGAGCGGAACCGACCCTCCCAGAGCGTGCCGCTTCTGCGATAGGTCCGATTGACGGATTGAACATAGCGTTGGCCGAGCCGCTTCATCAGTGTAGCGGCGCCGGCGGATGCTTCGGGCGTCATGAGCAGGTGGACGTGGTTGGTCATCAGCACGAACGCGTGAATAGCGCAACGGGTCGCGTTCGCATATTCCTGGAGCCAGCCGAGGTAGGCCCGATAGTCGTCCTCGGCAAAAAAGCACGCCTGGCGATTGTTACCCCGTTGGATCAGGTGCAAAGGCACCCCGGGGAGGATGACACGAGGGCGTCTTGGCATCGTCAAAGATCCTCCTTGATCGGACTGCCTCAAACCTACCAGGAAAGTCATGGGCTGTCCCACGGTTCGGTCTGACTGCCCGCTTCGCGAAACCACGCCCGGCCTTGATCGGCTTTTCCATACCCTCGGCCTTGGCCGTATCCGACCATGCGCTCCATGCGCTCAGTCGGAACTATTTCAGTGCCCGCACACCGGTCCCTTACCGCAGCCTTCCTCGGTTGCCTCTTGGTCGCAACGCCAGCCCTCGCTGACACCGACGCCGAACGCGCCGCCCTCGCCCGTATCGCGCACGAGCTGAAGTCCCTCGATCCCCTGATCCGCACCGCAGAGTCCCAGGCCGACCCGGATGCCCGTGTGCGGTTCCGCTACGACTGGCTGCGCCAGGATCTGAAGCGGGTGCGCCTGGGTATCCAGTCGCACCTCGACGCTCCGCGCGCCGAGCCGCGCAGGTTCCCGCCGCTGCGCGGGGACTATCGGCAATGACGGATCGCGATGACCGGCGCACAGACCTCCGCCTTCCAGGCCGGCTCGGGTGTCACGGCCGGAGCCCTGCTCGGAGCGATCGCGGGCATCGTCCTGGTGCTCGCCTGCGTCTGGGTGCTCTGGGTGACGCTCGGGGCTTTCAGGGCCTGGCAGGATGGCCAGGTCGGCTTGTTTGATCTGGTGTGGAGCGCCCTGCGCGCGAGCATCGTGTTGCTGGTGCTGGGGTTCTACTTGCGCTGAGCCCGGTGGCGGCGCTGATCGGTCTGGATAGCTTGGATCGATCTCAGCACTGACGGAGTTTGAGACAAATCGGGGGCAGCCCCAGTGACGGTGGAGAGCACACCATGAGAATGAAGGGCATCAAACGGTTCGCACCTGCGCTGGGCGTGCTGGCAATGACGGCAGCGCAGTCCCTGTGGGCCGCGCTGCCGACCCCGGTGGCACCGAGCACCTCGCCAGCGGCCGGCGACTGGATCGGCCTGATCAAGGGCTACATCAAGGACGGCGGAGTGGTGCTGGGGCTCGGCATCGCGGTGGTCGGCTTCCTGTGGGTCGCCTACGTGGGCTTTGCCAAGTTCAACGAGGCCCGCATCGGCAAGGCGGAGTGGGCGGAGGTGGGCGTGCTCGGGGTAGTCGGTGCGGTGGTGCTGATCTTCGCGAGCTACCTGCTCACTGAGGCCGCCGGGGTCATCTAAGGCGCGGGGGAGAGGCATGATGGACCTACTGCAAGCGCACCGGAGCGGTCCATCGTCCCGCGCGCCCTCGTTAAATAGAGGCTCGCTATTCTCCTCGGTCTTGCGAACCGCTGGCCTCGCTCGGGCACACTTTCGCTACGGTTCCCATGCCTCACCCACGCGCTGCGATGGCTGAGCGCAAGCCTATCCTGGCCGATCGGCTGAATACCGAGCCCGCGATCTTCCGCGGTTGCTCCTCCTCAGAGCTGGGGGTGATCGTAGTGGCGGCCGCGCTCTTCTGGCTGCCCGTGAGCCTGGTGCTCGCAGGGCTTTTTGGGGTGCTCACGATGGGGTTCGGGCTGGCCGGGGTGGCGGTGGTGGCCACGGTGGTCGCCGCGGCCACGCTGTTTCAGCGCCTCAAGCGCAACCGCCCGGACGGCTACTACCAGCAGCGCTTCGTGATCTGGCTGCACGACCGGGGCCTGCACCGCTCGGCCCTGATCCGCCGCAGCGGCGCCTGGGACCTCGGCAGGAGCGCGCATGCGCCGCTATCGCCACGAAATCGATAACGTGCGCGCGCACCTGCGCTCGCTCTGGGCGGTGATCGCCCTGCAGGTGCTGATCATCGCCGGGCTCTGGCTCGGCTGGAGCCAGGCGCCCAAGGATCTCGTCGTGCACGTGCCGCCGGACCTTCGCTCAGGGGCCGTGATGGGAGTGGGGGAGGTGCCGCCCGCTCAGGTCTATGCGTTCGCCTTCTACATCTTCCAGCAACTCAACCGCTGGCCCGAGGACGGGGCCGTCGACTACGGCAAGGCGATCGTTGCCGTCTCGCCCTACCTGACGCCCAAGTACCGGGCTGCACTCATCGCCGATCTGGAGCTCAAGGGCCGCAACGGCGAGCTGGCTTATCGGGTGCGCGGCGTGCAGGAGGTCCCGGGCCACGGCTACGAGGAGCGCCGGGTGGACCTCCCGAGCGAAGGCGTCTGGGTGGTGTGGCTGGACCTCGATCTCTACGAGTCGGTCAAGGGCATGACCGTGAAGAAGACCGCGATCCGCTATCCGTTGCGGGTGGTGCGCTACGCGGTGGACCTGCAGGCCAACCCCTGGGGGCTGGCGCTCGACGGGTTCCAGGGCGAGGGGCCGCGCCGGCTCGACGAGGCCGAAGTCAGCGCTAAGACCGACACGACGAGATAGGAGCCTTCCCATGGCACTGCACACCTTCCAACACCGACTCTTCGTCGCTGCCACCGCGCTGCTGCTCCTGGCGCAGGCGCCGGCCCGCGCCGACTCGATCGGCTCCGAGCGCCTGACCTGGCAGAAGGTCCCCATCGAGCTGGTGCTGCCGGTCGGCACCGAGCGTCGCGTCGACTTCCCGGGACCGGTCAAGGTGGGCGTGCCGGCCTCGCTGGAGCCCCAGCTGCGGGTGCAGGGCATCGCCGATTCGGTCTATTTCCTGGCCCATCAGGCCTTCGAGCCGACTCGGGTCATGGTGCGCGCCATCGACAGCGGCCACATCTACCTGCTGGATCTCTCGGCGAGCACGCAGCCCGGCACAACGGCCCAGCCGCTGGCGATCCTCGATCCGGAGGCCGCCCCGACCGAGGCTGAGCACTACAAGCCACCGGAGGACTCGGCCGCCGATCCCGCTTACGGCTACGTGGCGCTCACCCGCTTCGCCGCGCAGCAGCTCTATGCGCCGGCGCGCCTGTTGCGCGACCTGCCCGGCGTGGTGCGCGTTCCGGTGCGCCGCGACCCCGTGGCTACTGGTGCGCGGCGGGCAAGTGACCGCCGTGCCGCTGGTCGCCTGGCGCGCCGGCGGGCTCTATCTCACCGCGGTCAAGCTCACCAACGCCACCACCGAGCCCGTCACCCTCGACCCCCGCGCCCTGCGCGGCGACTGGCTGAGCGCCGCCTTCCAGCATGCCCGTCTGCTCCCGGCGAGCGACGAGGCGGACACCACGGCCGTCTACCTGATCTCGGCCCGTCCGTTCGAGACAGCGCTCTGAGCCAAGTCCATGGCGATCGCCACCAGCAACCGTCTCCTGCCCCTGCTCGCTGCTTTGGTCCTGCTGATGCTCCTGTTCGTGGCCGTGCGCTCCTGCTCGACCGAGACGGGACCCGGGTATCTGCTCAAGCGCGTGCCCCAGGCGCCCGCCGCGGATGCCGACACTCCGGCCGACACCATCAAGACCCTGACCGCCAACGTGGCGGCCATGAGCGCCAACGTCGAGGCACTGCGTCGCGACAACGCCAACCTGCGCAAGGAGAACCAGGGCCTGATCGAGAGCCGCGGCCAGATCGAGGAGAGCGTCATGGGCCGGGTGCAGCGCGAGGTGCTCGCCCACCAGAACGAGCAGTCGAGCCGCGCCCGGGCGGACTCCGGGGTGCTCTCGTCGCTCAGCGCCCGGCTCGATGCCCTGGCCGAGTCGCTATCGAAGAGCCAAAGCCGGCCCTCCACCAGCGACATCCCCGTCGGCCTCGGCCTCGATGGGGTGGGGCAGGGCAGCGCGCAGGAGATCCACTGGGTCGAGCCGCTCGATCGGGATGAGAAGAGCGGGGCCGACAAGGGGCTACTGGCACGCGCTGGGCAGAGTGCGGGCGGCTATCTGAGCAGCGCGAGCACGCAGACCAGTGCCCAGGTGAGCGCCGCGGCGCGCAGCGCCGGTGAGCGCCTGGCGCGCCTGCAGCCCCGGCCGGTCTACACGGTGCCGCGCAATGCCACCCTGATCGGTGCCACCGCCATGACCGCCCTGGTGGGGCGCGTCCCGGTGCAGGGCCAGGTGCGCGACCCGATGCCGTTCAAGGTGATCACCGGCGCCGATAACCTGGCGGCCAACGGGCTGACGGTCCCCGGGGTGCAGGGCATGGTCTGGAGTGGCACCGCGGTGGGGGACTGGACGCTCGCCTGTGTCACCGGGCGCCTGGAGTCGGTCACCTTCGTGTTCGACGATGGCACCATCCGCACGCTCTCCGCCGACGACCGATCTGCGCAAGCGGGGGGCCACGAGAAATCGCTCGGCTGGCTCTCCGATGCCCAGGGCATCCCCTGCATCAGCCGCCCAGGCGGTCTGTTCGAGGATGCGGCCGTCACCGGCTCGCGCTGGAGAGGCCAGATCCGCCGGGTACGCGCGGTGCTCTACCGGCGACTCAAGCCGAGCAGCAAGCTGCCGCCGGCGATCGAGGTCGAGGCGGCGCTCAACGACGTCGCCGTCAAGTGGACCGCGGCACTGGCTGCGGCCGGCATCCGCGCCCGGCGTGGCAGCGGCGAGGACCTCTACACCTGGCTGCTGCCCTGGCTCAACCCGCGCCCCGAGGTCGCCGGCGGCGATCCGGCGCGCCAGTTCGAGGTCGCCCCCTATCCCGGGGATGAGGCGCTGCCCTTCGGCTACGATCTCGCCGAGTGCCTGACGCTTGAGATGCCGCGCTCGGACAATGCGAGCGCCACCGGGTGGCTCGACGGGCTGCCGCAGACCCTCGTCACCGTGCAGGGCCTGCGCCGCGCCCCGGAGATCGGCCACCTCAGCGCCGAGCGCCTCTCGGGCGACCACCTGTTCGCGCTGTTCGATCGGCTGCCCGAGCACACGATCCTGGCGATGACGCTCACCGTGCGGCCCCAGGACCTCACCCGCAACCACATCGCCCAGGTGCGCCGTGCCGCGGTGGGCGACTCCGCCGAGGCGGCGCTCACCCGCGAGGATGCCGACGCGGTGGAGCGCGAGATGGCCCGGGGCGACAAGCTCTATCCGCTCGCGATCGCCTTCTACCTGCGCGGCGAGGATCTCGCGGACCTTCGCGCCAAGGTCAGCCGCCTCAACGCCCTGCTGCTACCCAACAGCCTGCAGCCGATCACCCGGGAGGCGGACCTGCTCGCCCTCGACAGCTATGTCCGCAACCTGCCCATGGCCTACGACCCAGCCCTGGAGCGCCTCACACGCCGATCGCGTCTGGTGTTCTCCGGCCATGCCGCCAACTTGCTGCCCGTCTACGGGCGCTCCCGCGGCACCGGCCACCCGGGCCTGGTGTTCTTCAACCGTGGCGCCGAGCCCCTGGTGTTCGATCCCCTGCACCGGGAGGATCGCAAGAAGAACGCCCACATGCTGATCCTGGGGCCCACCGGGGCGGGCAAGTCGGCGCTGCTGGTCTATCTGCTGCAGCAGATGGCGGCGGTCTACCGCCCGCGCATCTTCATCATCGAGGCCGGAGGCTCGTTCTCGCTGCTCGGCCAGCACTTTGCGGCCCACGGACTCTCCCTGCGCCCGGTCACCCTCAACCCCAACACCGATGTCAGCCTGCCGCCGTTTGCCGATGCGCTGCGCCTGCTCGACAAGGAGCGCCGGGGACGCACGGCTGAGGACCTCCCCGAGGAGGACCCGGATGACCAGGACGCCGACCCGGACGAGGAGGGCGGCGGGCGGGATCTGCTCGGGGAGATGGAGATCGCCGCCCGGATCATGATCACCGGGGGCGACGAGCGCGAGGACGCGCGCATGACCCGTGCCGATCGGCTGCTGATCCGCAATGCGATCTTCCTGGCCGCAAGAGCCGTGCGCGAAGCCGGACGCGACCCGGTGCTCACCGAGGACGTGGTCGCCGCGCTCAACGCCATCGGCCGGGACCCCGATCTGCCCGAGCATCGGCGCAGCCGCGCCATCGAGATGGGCGATGGCATGGCGCTGTTCTGCTCGGGGCTCGCCGGGCACTTCTTCAACCGCCCCGGCAGCCGTTGGCCCGAGGCCGATGTCACCATCTTGGAGATGGGCATGCTCGCCCGGGAGGGCTACGAGGACCAGCTCACGGTGGCGTATCTGTCCATGATGAGCCATATCAACGACCTGGTGGAGCGCCACCAGCGCGATGCGAGGGCGACCCTGGTGGTGACCGACGAGGGCCACATCATCACCACCAACCCGCTGCTCGCCCGCTACGTGGTCAAGATCACCAAGATGTGGCGCAAGCTCGGCGCCTGGTTCTGGATCGCCACCCAGAATCTGGAGGACTTCCCGGACGCAAGCCGGCGCATGCTCAACATGATGGAGTGGTGGCTGTGTCTGGTGATGCCCAAGGAGGAGGTCGAGCAGATCGCCCGCTTCAAGGACCGCAGCGCCGAGCAGCGAAGCCTGCTGCTCTCCGCGCGCAAGGAGCCCGGCAAGTACGTCGAGGGCGTGGTGCTCGCCGACAACCTCGAGGCGCTCTTTCGAAGTGTGCCGCCGCCGCTCACCCTCGCGCTCGCCATGACCGAGAAGCACGAGAAGGCCGAGCGGGCCCAGATCATGCGCGAGCGCGGCTGCAGCGAGCTGGAGGCGGCCACTGTGGTCGCGGGGCGTCTCGTGGCGGCGGGGGACTCCTGACGCCGCGGCGACAGGCCCGCAGTTGCCGCTCGCTCGCGGGAAGAGTACAGTTGAGCGTACTACTAACGGTACGCCGAGGTTGCAATGTCCAAGCTGAGGGTCGATGAGGATATCCGCCCGCTGTCCGAGTTCCGGGCCGGGGTCGCCTCCTTCGTCAAGCAGGTCCACGAGAGCCGCCGGCCGATGGTGCTCACCCAGCGCGGCCGCGGGGTTGCGGTGCTGATGGACGTGGGCGAGTTCGAGCGGATGCAGGAGCGCCTGGAGATCCTCGAAGACATCTATCGCGCCGAGGATCAGCTCGCCGCCGGCGAAGGCGTGGACCACGAGGCGGCCAGGGCGCGGGTCCTGAAAGGGCTTGAGCGGTGAGGATCTCGTGGTCCCCGCTCGCGCTGGAGCGAGTCGAGGACATCGCCCGATACATCGCCCAGGACGACCCGCAGGCAGCCGCGCGCTGGGTGGCCGGCCTGTTTGATGCAGTGGAGCGACTGGCCGAGCTCCCGCAGAGCGGGCGGGTGGTGCCGGAGGTGGGTGTTCGGCGGATCAGGGAGCTGATCTTCGGTGCCTATCGCGTGATCTACAGCGTCAGGGATCGCGTGGAGATCCTCACCGTGCGCCGGGGCAGCCAGCTGCTGCGCCGGGGCGAGATCGGCGATGAGCCGTCATAGACGTCGGCTGAGCGCGGGCCGGTTGAGCGGACGAGATCGCATGAGGACGGGCGTGGGCGCCCAGTTCGCCTGCGCGCTAACGATGGGCCTCGACGTACGCTTTGAGCGCCTCGTCCAGGCGCGTCTGCCATCCCGGCCCGGTTGACTTGAAGTAGTCCACCACCTCGGGCGACAGACGCAGCGTCAGCTGGCGCTTCTTCGCCGCCTTGACGGGCTTGCCCCGGCGGTGTGCCTCGACGATCCTCGGTACGACCTCGGCCGCCGGGCCGGCCTGCCGGATCATCTCCTCAGTCCACTCCGGATTCTCCTCGTCGATCCGCTCAGGATTGGGCTTTCTGGGCATAGCATTGTTCCTGGCGTCGATTCGCCTTGCGCAGACTGCTGACCCGCACCAGGTCGCCGCGGACGGCGGACAGCAGGGAGGGCAGGGATCGCAGCTCATTCCGCGAGCCAGTTCTCCACGGAAAGTCCCGGCACGCGCCCAAACTCCCCGGCGTTGGCAGTGATGACCGTGAGCCCCAGGACGCTTGCCTGGGCGGCGATGAGGAGATCGTTGGGCCCGATGGGGGTCCCCTGGCGCGGCAGCTGCCAACGGATCTCGGCATAGGCGCGATCGACAGGCGGCTCAAGAGGCAGGACGTCCAGGGCGGAGAGCACCAGGTCGACGCGCTGCGAGAGGCGCGGCGAGCCGGATTTGGCGGCGCCGAAGCGAAGCTCCGCAGCCACGATCAGGCTGGTGCAGACCGCGCCCTCGCCGATGGTGGCGATGCGCTTCGCCACGGCGCCCTGGGGATGCCGGATCAGATCCGACAGGATGTTGGTATCCAGCAGATAGCGCAGCGCCACGCTCAGAGCACCGGCTCATCCAGCGCCGGCAGATCCTCATCCACGTCGGGGAAGGGCTCCTCGATCGGCTCGAGCTTGGCGAGCAGAGCCAGCAGCCGACCTTTGCGCACCGGCTCCACGATCAGGCGGTCGCCCTCCTTGCGGATGATCGCCTCATCGCCCTCGAGCTCCAGATCGCGCGGGATGCGAAGGGCCTGATTGCGCCCGTTGCGGAACAGACGGACATGACGTTCGGGCTGGGTCACGACAAGAAACTCCAGTGCATGGCATAGGCCAGAACATAGGCCTGGAGCCCCAAGCTGTCAATGATCGCGCCTGGATTCCGGAGGAAGGCGACTGGACCTGGGCGCACAAAGGCCCCGGAACCGCGCACGGGTCTGAATCGGTTTCGGGTATCGGCGCAAAGGGCAGGAGGCGAGCATGGCGCCCACCTCAACGCTCCGGGTCCTCGCTCGCCGTGCTGCCTTTGCCAAGACATCCTGCCCTGTTTGCACCATTGGTGCTGACTGCGTGCCTGCCGGCAGAGGTCATGGCGGCGGATTCTCCCAGCGTGGAGATCTTCTCCGCCACCGATATGCCGGTGGCCACAGAGCCGGGCCCGGACGAGGACTTGGGCCCGATCACGGTCTACCAGATCGACGGCCTCCGCGCGCTCCAGGAGAGCCTCTCCCAGGACCTGCCGGCTGACCCGCCGGCCGCCAAGCCCATCGCCTTGGCGCGCATTGGCCAGCTGAGCGCTGCGCAGAAGGCGAGCGTGAAGAACGCCGCTCTCGGTCTTGCGAAGGCGAAGCAGTACGGCCTCGACCGCTACCCGGCGATCGTCTTCGACGGCCAAGCGGTGTCTACGGCGTCCGCGACCTGGGCGAGGCGCTGGAGCGCTACCGGCTGTGGCGGGAGGTCGCGGGGCGATGAGGAGATGTCGTTTCTCCGCGTTGCTGCTGGTCGCGGTACTCATTGTGTCGCCGGTCGCCCCCGCAGGCACCCTGATCAGCCCTCAGATCGTCGCCGAGACCAGTGCGGCGGCCCTGAGCTGTCTGCGCTGGATGCCGGTGGGGCTCTGCTTCTGGCTGCGCTGCTCGTTGTTCGGCTGCACCGTGGCGACCTCGCTCAAGATCGCCCACTACAACCCCGATCTGGTGGTCAGCGCCTACAACGAGCTGGGCGGCAATCCGTGGCTTGAGATCCGCGCCATCCTCGGGCTCGCCCAGAAGGTGGCGGCCCAGGGCATCCTCGGCTCGCTGCTCCCGGTCCCCATCGACAGCGCCGGCAACCGCACCGAGGGCTCGTTCGACCAGGATCACCGCAATCTGGTGTTCCGCGAGGTCGATGCCATCGGCCATCCGATGGCGGTGCTCAATGATCTGCTGCCCGACATAGGCCTGCTCTGCGAGTCCCAGGCCACGCCCTTCTTCCCGTACTTCCAGTCGGGGCTCGATGCCCTCGCCTGGCGCCAGGAGGTGCCGGAGATGTTCTATCCGGCGAGCCTCATCCCGGGGCTGCGCGAGATCGGCAGCTGGCCGCTGCAGACCTGGGGCGGGCTCTATCCGCGCACCGGCTGGACCAGCCAGCCCGAGGAGCCCAAGGCCGCCGCGATCGTCGCCGAGCGCGCCGGCGACATCGTCACCCGCACCGGCCAGCCGCATCTGTACTTCCCGCTCAGCGGGCCCGACACCCTGGCCCAAAAGGTCTGGCCGCCCGGGCCGCTGCTGGAGAAGGACGCCTCGACCGGCACCTGGCAGATGCTCTCGCCCCTGGCGGATACCGGCTGCGAGGTGTTCGGCGTCAACGATCTCACCGATACCGCCGGCTGGAGCGGCGGGCGCTTGGATACCGAGGGTGACTACGTCTGGAGCCTCTGGCGTCCCTACAAGTGCTGCGCCCGTGCCGGCTTGCTCTTCCTCGCCGACATCGATCTGCTGGACTACCCCCCGCCATGAAGACCTCCTTTTCCCTTCATCGGCTCCCGCTGCGCCTGCTGAGCGAGGCCTGGCCGATCACGCTCGCCGGTCTGCTCAGCGCCCTGACTCCGACGTCACCGGCCCAGGCCGCCCAGACCACCCCGGCGCCCACCGGCGACGGGCTCTGGTACTACCAGATCGGTGGGGCACAGCCCGTGTCCCCACCCGCCAACCCCTCCGTGGTCTCGATCACCCTGGGCGGCTCGGCGGATCTCTCACGCAGCTACAGCTGCGGCAAGTTCGACCCCCTGGCCGCGGTCACCCATTCCCTGAACGACATCGCCCGCGGCGTGGACGACATGATGAACGCCATGGTGGCGGCGGCGAGCTCCGCCATTGCTTCGCTGCCCGCACTCATCCTGCAGCGCGCCAACCCCGGACTCTACGACCTCTTTCAGAACGCGCTCCTGCAGGCCCGCGAGACCCTCAAGCTCGCCACCAAGACCTGCGAGCAGATGGAGGCGGAGATCGCCGCCGGCAAGAACCCCTATGCGGATCTGCTGACGCTCTCCAAGGGCAACGACTGGAAGACCCAGATGGGCATAGGCGGCAACGACGCGGTGAGCGCCAAGGAGACGGTGGAAAAGGACAATGGCAAGAACGGCGTGCCCTGGATCGGCGGCCAGGCCGGCGGCTCCGGCCAGGCCCCGCTCAAGTTCACCGGGGATCTGGTGGAGGCCGGCTACAACATCAACCTCAACACCGCTCCGGGCTGGAAGGCGGCAGGGGAGGTCGCCCGCAGCGCAGGGGGACCCTGGCCTCAGCTCGATGAAGCTCGCTTTCGGGAGATCGTCGACGAATGTGCCGCTGACCTGCTGGAAGATCAGCGACCGACTGCCGACCAGGCATGTCTCCTGCTCGGTATAGGCGTGGTCCCGATCGACGATACCGCCACCATTCCCGGGTGGCCTGCTGATCCGACGGCGGAGCTCGCGCGGGATATGCTTCGCGCCTGGTCCCGGGACCTCCGCGCGCTGTTTGAGCTCCGCCCAGACTCGCCGGCTCGAGATCAGCTCCGGAACGGTGCCTGGGTCCACGCCGAATTGCCCGAAGGGGCATCGCTGTGGGGAGGGAGGATCGAGCCGGGTACCGGTCCCGGCGGGCCGTATGCCCCTGTCGACCTTTGGCGGCAGGCGGCCCAGTCTGGGCTCCGCACCCGGCTGCTGCCCAGACTGGTGATGGATCGCGAGCAGTCGCTGCCGGTTTGGGCGGAGGACATGGGGTTGGAATACCCCCCGGACGCCTCCTCACGGGATCGTATTCTGCGCGCGCTGGATCGGCTGCTTCAGTATCCCAGCGCCAAGGACGACGAGCGCGACCTCATCGATCTGTACGGCCGCCTTGTCAACGGCGCGCTGCGCGTCGATCCTCCTCCGGCGATTCCCCTCCTGTACCGTTACGTCGATCAGAGAGGTGGGATGCGGGGCCTGGAGTGGGGCACCGCCGAGGACGGCGTCTGGCACGGCCCGGGCGGCGCTGCCTCGTCGGCGCTGTCGGCGTTCCGGGACGTTCGGATCTGGGTCTACCGCGGTGCGACCGGCGCCAAGGCCAAGGCGCTGGGTCTTGTCAACTTCGAGCCGGGCAATCCTGAGATTATCAAGGACGGGGCATCGAACGGCGGACCGGCAGAGAACCTCAGGGGCCGGATCTGGCAAGCATTGCCGGACCTGTTGGCTGCGGCGTCGATGGCCCGCGAGGAGTTCGACCAGCAGGGAGCCATCAAGCGCCAGGCGGAACTCGAGGTCGTTCATTTCGACCGGGTCTGGGTTTGCTGGAGCTTCAACGGCAAGGCGGCGGAGCGGGGGCGCGACGAGGACGGCGATGTATTCCTACTGCCGCGCCCCGACAGAGCGCCGGCTCTGTGCTTCGACGGCAAGGAGCTGCCCCTCGTGGAGTGCGCGTTCCCGCTGAGCGAGCTGCTGTGCGGCAGCAGGGCGTTCGGGGCCCTTTTCCGCGACGGCCTCTACGCCTGGATTAGAGCCGGGGCTGGCGGGGAAGGGTCTCCCTCTGTCGCCCGTTTCCGTCGCGATCATAACCTGACCGAAGCAGATATCGTCCACTGCAGCACCCGTCTCGAGGAAGTGCGTCTTGATGACGATGAGCGAAGGTCTTGGCGTGAGCGCGTGACAGCGGTGCTTGCTCAGTACGGGGAAGTCCGGGACGGCCACAGCCCGGGAGCGATCGTTACCCCCCGCAGATGGACGAGTCTGCGTGCCGGAGGCGATATAGCGGAAGGTCAAATGCGCGACGAAATCGCCGCCTCATTGGCCGACCATCCCCAATTCCGGCCCCTGATCCCCATCGTCGACTTCCGCGGCACGCATTGTCAGGAATTCATCTCCGGGCCGCGCCGTGAGTACATTGCCGCCGCTGCGGATGCGAGGGGGCGCAGCGCTTGGAGCGAAGCGCTCCTCGAAGAGCTGCGAGAGGCTGGAACCGGGGTGAGGCCGGAGGAGGAGAGCGGGTTCGCCGCCTCCTATTCGACGCCGATCAGGCGTTGCGGAGCCGTTACTCGCTCCCGGCGGATGCGGGGCTGCACCCAAGTGCGGACGCTTTGAGATTCGCAGACGGGGATATCCCGATCCGCGAGCTCCCGGAGGGCTCCGTCGAGCTCTCCCTCGCCTCGTTCGGCGTGGAGGTCTCAGCGAGCGCGCATAGGGCCGCGCTGTCGCAGGAGCAGTGGCTGAGCAGGAGTCGGCGGAAGGCGGCCGGTGGGCGGCGTGCCGAAGATGCGCTTCTCAAGCTGGCCGTAGGGCAGGCCATGGACTGGCGCGCGCGTGATCCCGAAGGGTTCGGAGCCGCCTTGGCCGGTGTTCTGCCCCAGCTCGGCGAGCTCGGCCGGACCAATGCGTCTGCAATCGAAGCAGAAGGAGGAATGCGCGCCTTCCTGCACGTGGCGGATTATCTGGGCAACATCGGCTTCAACGTCCTGGTGCCGGATCGGTTGCAGCAACACTTCCTGATGGTGGAGGTCAAGCGGGTGGGGACGCTCGAGGAGGAAGCCGCATGCTTTCTCTCGGAGAACGAGCGCAGACGAGCGATCGACTACTGGAACAAACGTCTTCCGTGGCGGCTGTAGCTGGTGTCCAGTACGGGGGCGGTCCGAGACGTCTCGTCGGTGGTCAGGGAGTTTGACAAGCACCAGGCCGAAGTGGAGGCGCTGCTGCGCGCGGGTTTGCGGCCCGGGGAATGGATGCTGGTCGTCGGACAAGGGTGCGGCCAGTCCCATCGTCCATGAGCTCGGCCATGGGAGGGCGGGAGTCATGTCCGAAAAGAGATGAAAATCAGCATGATGGCATCACGATTCCATCATGATGGGAGTCAGTTTCCCGGAGAGCGATGGCCCCCAGCGCATGGGCGGTCGGCGTCGCGTGCTGCCACCTTGCGTTCTGATCGAATTGCGGACAGAATTCTTTTATCCTTGTTTCCTTACCCCGATGCGGGTGAGCCGATGTTGGCGAAAAAAACGTCCAAGAACCAGATCACCTTGCCGAAAGCGATCGCGAGTCGCTTCCCCGGGGTCGACTATTTCGATGTCCGGGAAGAAGACGGGCGAATCGTGCTGGTGCCGCTGCGCGAGAGCAAAGCCGATGAGGTGCGGGAGCGGTTGCATGAGCTGGGGATTACGCAGGAAGACGTTGCGGATGCGGTCCGGTGGGCGAGACAGTAGCGCCGCTGAGGGTCGTCCTCGATACGAACGTCATTGTCTCCGCGCTGCTGTTCGCCCTAGGGCGGGTTAGCTGGCTGCGGATGGCTGTGAGGTCACGCGCGATTGTTCCGCTGGTGTCACGAGCGACGGTGCAAGAGTTGGTGCGTGTCCTCGAGTATCCGAAGTTCGAATTGCGTCGGGAAGACCGGGAAGAGCTTCTGGCGGACTTCCTGCCGTATGCGGAGGTTTCTCCAGAGCCGGCGCGCAACCTCGGCAACGTCGAGTGCAGGGATCCTCATGACCAGGTTTTCCTTGATCTCGCGATCGCCTCCGGTGCGGATCTTCTGGTTACCGGCGACGCGGACCTGCTTGCCCTGGCCGGGCAGGTGGGAATCCCAATCGTCACCCCGGCTGAGCTCCGTGAGCGGGTCGAGGCAGGATAGGGTCTCAGGCTCATGTATGGGTGGCCGGTGATGGTGCGGAAGATTTGCGGAATTCGGTCCCGCACGGCCCGGCGAAATGGTGCGGTGGATGCAACGGCCGTCCCTAAATAAAACCGAATAAACAATGAGGTGGGATTTAGGATCGAGAATGGGGTTCAGGTGGTCGGAGGTTCGAATCGCATTGTGCGGGGCAAAAGAGCTTTGACGATCAATCGGTTTGCATTTCAAGCACCGGTCGCTGTGCGCTTCACTACTCCCAATGCGGGACTCTTGCGGGACCCGGGTAAGACCTGCGACCAGGGATCGTATCCGTGTGGGAGCTGATTGGCACTGACCACGAGCTTGCAGACGCTAAGGCTCTGTGGCACGAGATCAACCGGATCTGGAAGTCTCCGAGAAGGGACTTCGACCTGACCGAACGGTCATAATCCAAGCCGGACGGGTGGATGGGGGCTGAGGAGATGGGGGCTGAGGACGGGCAGGGTGGCTGCTGGGGGCATCCTTCGGGCGTCGCCGTATCCGAGTTGGGCTCATAGCTTACCCATCGCCGAGGACTCTCTCGTCCTCGCAGGCAGCTACGTCGCGAAAGCAGTGAAGTGATCTGTGACCTTTCTGTGACCCAACGAAAAAGCCGCCTTGCGGCGGCCGTAACTTCTCAATAAGTCACGGCCTAGCAGACACAGCGGCTGCCCGGTCGCGAATGATATCGGCTAATGGAGGAATTGAGCCGCATCGTTCGATCCGATCGGCAAGATAGTCCCAAAACGACACGCCGAGCTTGCGGCAGGTTTTGTTGAGGCTGGCCAGGCTGTCTCGACAGCGCTTTCCCAGATCACTGCGCGTTCCACCGCTGATCTTGCGCCATTTGACGTACACCCGAATATCGCCCTCGCTGTTGTTGGTATGCAGCGGGATGTCCGGGCGGCTCAGCACCAGCAGCAGCTTGGCCCTGTGCCCATGCAACCGCTTGAGCGTCTGGTTGAGCGTCTCAAAGGACGTGCGCTGCGTGAAGAGGGCGTCGAAGCGTGCCTCCAGGTCGGGCACCAACGCCGGATCGGGATGGCGCCGATAGGCCTTGAGATCGGCATACAGCGTCCAGATCTGGTCTCGGACCCGCTCCTGGTCCAGGCGATGGGTGTCGTTGAGTGGGATCAGCTTGTGCACGAGGCGCTCGGCGTGCACCCAGCACAAGGCGTGCAGCAGGATGGCAAACTGACCGGCCCCATCGCTGAGGATCACCAGCTCGAGCGAGAAGCCCTTTTCGATCAGCCCACCCAGCAAGGCCCCTTCGGTGGCGATGCGCCGATGGCGCTCGCTGTCGATTCCCAACGCGTCGAGGTGCTGGCTCCAGCTCTCGGCCCCGGTGATCGGCCCGCTCGTATCGCTGAGCAATCGACGCCGCGGTTGTTGGGGCAATCCTTCCTCAGTGAGGTACTCCAAGGCGTGCTCATTGAGATGGTAGGTGATGTCCCCGGCGTGCAGCAGCTGCAGAAAGTTGATGCGGCTCTTGCTGTAGGTGCTCGAAAACCACGCAAACCAGTCGTTGCCGATCTGCGTGACGTAGCCGTTCTTGCCCCGATGGCGTGCGCCGGAGTCGTCCACGCTGATGAAGGGGCTGACTTGCAGACCGGTTACCAGCAACTGGTCCTTCTCGGCGAAAAACACCTCGTTACGCTCGCTCAGCAGGGCATCGATCTGCCCCGCGGAAATGTCGATGCCAAACTCATTGAGCTGCTCACGCAGCAGCGGCTGGGTGACCTGGCAGTGGTGGTGTTGATAGAGCACGTAGCGGCGTAGCGACGCGCCGAAGTGTTTGCCATTGAGGCACGCCGGAAGCTCTCCGCTCAGCCACTTCCCGTCCGGCGTCTGCCAGACCTCCAGGCGATAGCGGGTATTGTGAGCCTCAATCCTCAGGTCCTGGACGACAAAATCTCGATATCCCTTGAAGCGCGACCCGCCCGGGGGCTCGATCGAGGGTCTGAGCTCCACCGTCTCATGAATCTCCAATTGCTGGGTCTTGCGGCGCTTGGCCGAGCCGGGGCGCTTGCGCTCTTTCGGCTCACCTTGCCGATCGCCCTGGCTCTTGTCGTCACCATGCGCTTCCTCACCGGATTCTGGATCGGTCCCTTTCTCCATTCCGCTCGCCTTGAACTTCGGCTTCGCCTTCTGCCCCTTGAGCACGGCCACTTCATCACGCAACTGCTGCACCAACTCGGCCTGCCTGAGGTTCTCCTGCACAAGACGCTCGATCTGCGCCAACAACTGCTCCACCAACTCGCTACGCTGAGCATCCGGGATATTTGGCAGTTGATGATCGCTCGGCATTTCATGCCACCCTCAAAGCGCTCGGAGTCCTCTCTCAGAACATTAACTCATGTCGATAGCTGATTGATATAGTTGCCGTTGGTTATTGAGAAGTTACCGGCGGCCCTCGTAACTCTTTGATTTTATGGCTCCCCGGGACGGGCTCGAACCGCCGACCTAGTGATTAACAGTCACCCGCTCTACCGACTGAGCTACCGGGGATCGGATAGAGCCGCGTATATTACGCAGACCCCCCTGAGGGGGTCAAGCCGAGCCCTGGGCCAGCGCCGCCTCGATGCGGTCGAGCGCCGCGGTCAGGTTCTCCATGCTGGTCGCGATGGAAATTCGCACGTGGCCGTTGAGGCCGAACGCCGAGCCGGGGACCAGGGCGACGCCGGCCTTTTCGATCAGATATTCGGCGAGCTCGAGATCGTTCTTGAGCCCGGAGATGCGCCCGATGGCGTCCTGCACGCTGGGGAAGCAGTAGAAGGTGCCGTCGGTCGGTAGGCAGCTGACGCCCTCGATGCGGTTGAGGCGCTCGACCACGTAGTCGTGGCGGGCCTTGAACGCAGTCAGCATCTCCTTCACGCAGCCCTGAGGTCCCTCCAGGGCCGCCTGGGCGGCCACCTGGGAGATCGACGTCGGGTTGGACGTGCTCTGGGACTGGATCTTCTTCATGGCCCTGATCAGCTCTGCGGGCCCACCCGCATAGCCGATGCGCCATCCGGTCATGGCGTACGCTTTGGACACCCCGTTAAGCACGACAGTGCGCTCGGCCAGATCCGGGCAGACGTTCAGGATGTTGACGAACGGCTCGTTGGCCCAGCGGATGTGCTCGTACATGTCGTCGGTGGCCACCAACAGCCGCGGGTGCTCCAGCAGCACCTGGGCGAGGGCTGAGAGCTCTTCGGCCGTATAGGTCATCCCGGTCGGGTTGGACGGACTGTTGATCACCACGAGCCGGGTCTTGGGAGTGATGGCCCCCCGCAGCTGGGCCGGAGTGATCTTGAAGCTCTGGCTGGCCCCGGCGTTGATGAACACGGGCACCCCGCCCGCCAGTAGGGACATGTCCGGGTAAGAGACCCAGTAGGGGGCGGGGATGATGACCTCGTCTCGGGGGTCGAGCAGGGCCTGGGCGAGGTTATAGAAGCTCTGCTTGCCGCCGCACGAGACCAGAATCTGATCGGGCGCGAACTCCAGGTTGTTCTCACGCTGGAACTTCTCAATGACGGCCCGCTTCAAGCTGGGCGTGCCGTCCACGGCGGTATACTTTGTGAACCCGTCCTTGATCGCCTTGATGGCGGCCTTCTTGATGTGGTCGGGGGTGTCGAAGTCCGGCTCCCCGGCGCCGAGCCCGATGACATCCTTGCCGGCGGCGCGCAGCTCGGCCGCTCGGGCAGTGATGGCGAGTGTGGGGGAAGGCTTTACGGCCTGGACGCGCGCGGAGAGTTTGATGGCCATGCTGACTGGGGTCCGGGTTGAGTCGTCGCTCGGGGCACGGAGCGGAGGTGCTCGATCGAGCCCCACGCCGTCCCTGGGGTCGGCGGAAGATTAGCCGACCAATGATACCCAAACACCCCAACCAGAAGAATCCCCAATGATCAAAGAATTCCGACTGGAATCCTCTTTCTCTCCGTCCGGCGACCAGCCCGAGGCCATCCGGCGGCTCGTCGAGGGCCTGGAGGCCGGCGAGGCCGCTATGACCCTGCTGGGGGTGACGGGCTCGGGCAAGACCTACAGCATCGCCAACGTCATCGGAGCGGTGCAGCGCCCGACGCTGGTGCTGGCGCCCAACAAGACGCTCGCCGCCCAGCTCTATGGGGAGTTTCGGGCGTTCTTCCCGGACAACGCGGTGGAGTACTTCGTCTCCTACTACGACTACTACCAGCCGGAGGCCTACGTTCCCTCCACCGACACCTACATCGAGAAAGACGCCTCGATCAACGAGCACATCGAGCAGATGCGCCTCTCGGCCACCAAGGCGCTGCTGGAGCGCAAGGACGTGATCATCGTGGCGACGGTCTCCTCGATCTACGGCCTGGGCGACCCGCGGGCCTACCTCAGCATGGTGCTGCACCTGGACCGCGGCGATCGGATCGACCAGCGCTTCCTACTGCGCCGGCTGGCCGAGCTGCAGTACACCCGCAACGAGGTGGAGCTGCATCGCGCCAGTTACCGGGTGCGTGGCGACGTGATCGACATCTACCCGGCGGAGTCCGAAGCCGAGGCCCTGCGCGTGGAGCTGTTCGACGACGAGATCGAGAACCTGTCGTTGTTCGACCCCCTCACCGGCGAGCTGCTGCGCCGGGTGCCCCGCTTCACGGTCTTCCCCAAATCTCATTACGTGACCCCGCGCGAGACCCTGCTGGGGGCGGTCGAGCAGATCAAGGTCGAGCTCAAGGAGCGACTCGAGCAGCTGCGCGAGGCGGGCAAGCTGGTGGAGGTCCAGCGCCTGGAGCAGCGCACGCGCTTCGATCTGGAGATGATCGTGGAGATTGGTTATTGCTCCGGGATCGAGAACTACTCGCGCTATCTGTCCGGGCGGGGGCCTGGCGAGCCGCCGCCCACGCTGTTCGATTACCTGCCCGCCGAGGGCCTGCTGGTGATCGACGAGAGCCATGTGACCGTGCCCCAGCTGGGGGGCATGTACAAGGGCGATCGCTCACGCAAGGAGACCCTGGTGGAGTACGGCTTTCGGCTGCCCTCGGCCCTGGATAATCGTCCGTTGCGCTTCGAGGAATTCGAAGCGCGGGCCCCCCAGACCATCTATGTCTCGGCCACCCCGCGCGACTACGAGGTGCGCCGCTCCGGGGCGGTGATCGAGCAGCTGGTGCGGCCCACCGGGCTGGTGGACCCGCAGGTGGAGGTGCGCCCGGCCACCACCCAGGTGGACGATCTGCTCTCGGAGGTGCATCTGCGCACCGAGGCCGGGGAGCGGGTGCTGGTCACCACGCTGACCAAGCGCATGGCGGAGGACCTCACCGACTACCTGGGCGAGCACGGGGTGCGGGTGCGCTACCTGCACTCGGACATCGACACCGTGGAGCGGGTCGAGATCATCCGCGACCTGCGCCTGGGGGAGTTCGACGTGCTGGTCGGCATCAACCTGCTACGCGAGGGGCTCGACATGCCCGAGGTCTCCCTGGTGGCCATACTGGATGCGGACAAGGAGGGGTTCCTGCGCTCCGAGGGCTCGCTGATCCAGACCATCGGCCGCGCGGCGCGCAACGTCAACGGCAAGGCGATCCTGTATGCGGACCGGGTGACCGGCTCCATGCACCGTGCCATCGACGAGACCGAGCGGCGGCGCGCCAAACAGATTGCCTACAACCAGGTCCACGGCATCACCCCGCGTAGCATCCGCAAGGCGGTGGCGGACATCATGGAAGGCGCCTATCCGGGGGCTCCGCTGCCGGCGCAACGCTATGCCAAGGTCGCCGAGGAGGAGGCGGAGTACGCGGTCTTGACCCCGGAGCAGATGGCCCGGCGGCTCAAGGCCCTGGAGAAGGAAATGTACCAGCACGCCCGGGACCTGGAGTTCGAGGAGGCGGCGCGGATTCGCGACCAGATCCGGGCGCTGCAGAAGCGCGGGATCGCGGCCTGAGACCCTCGGCGTCAGGGAGACAGGTGCCATACTTCACCGTAGGCGAGGGGCCTGCGGAGGTCTTCAGGGAGAAGGGCGGGTATGAAATGGTTGGCAAGACCTGGCCTGTGGCCTTCCCGACCCCCTCACCCTGGGCCTCTCCCGGGCGGACAGGGGAACAGGCATCAGAGCCCGGTAGAAAGACTTGAGTCGCAAGGGGGCTGGCGTATGGGGACCCCGGACAAGCACATCACCCGCGAGCGTGACCGGATGCTACGCGAGATCGAGGCCGAGGCCCGCTACACGCGCGAGCTGATCGGCTGCGAGCGCTTCTCCTCCCGGGTGATGGAGGCCATCAAGCGCGTCCCCCGTCACGAGTTTGTCGGCCGTGGCCTGGAGGCGCACGCCTACGACAACGGTCCCCTGCCCATCGGCTGCGGCCAGACCATCTCCCAGCCCTACATCGTCGCGCTCATGAGCGATCTCGCTGGCGTGAGACAGGGCCAGAAAGTGCTCGAGGTGGGCACCGGCTCGGGATATCAAACCGCAGTGCTCGCCGAGCTCGGAGCCCAGGTCTACACGATCGAGATCATCGCCGCACTGGCTGCGGAGGCCGCCGGGCGCCTGGCGCGGCTCGGATACGATGGCGTGCATAGCCGCCTCGGCGACGGCTATCACGGCTGGGTGGAAGCGGCCCCGTTCGATGCGGTGATCGTCACCGCAGCGGCCGATGAGGTGCCGCCGCCGCTGGTCGAGCAGCTCAGGCCCGGTGGGCGGCTCGTAATCCCGGTCGGCGGTCCCTACATGGCCCAGGACCTGCTGCTGATCGAGAAGGGCCAGGATGGGGCGGTGGCCGAGCGCAATGTACTGCCGGTCGCCTTCGTGCCCCTGACCGGTGTGCATTGAAGCCCGATTCCGGACTGGCAGGGACAGGGGACCTACAATTAACAATGGATGACTCCCGGTTCCGGCCGGCAGGTAGGAGGTAGTCTGATGAGCACCGCAGCCCCGCCCGACGTTGTCCCCACCCGATATTGGCACGCCCTGGAGGACGGGCGCGTGCAGTGCGACGTTTGCCCGCGCTACTGCAAGATGCACGAAGGCCAAAGGGGACTGTGCTTCGTGCGGGCGAACCAGGGAGGGCAAGTGGTGCTCACCACCTATGGGCGCTCCAGTGGTTATGTGATCGATCCGGTGGAGAAGAAGCCCCTCAATCACTTCCTGCCCGGCACCCCGATCCTGTCCTTCGGCACCGCCGGCTGCAATCTGGCCTGCAAGTTCTGCCAGAATTGGGACATCAGCAAGTCCCGCGAGATGGACACCCTGGCCGATCAGGCCGCCCCGCAAGCGATCGCCAGGGCCGCCAAGGCCTATGGCTGCCGAAGCGTCGCCTACACCTACAACGACCCGGTGATCTTTCACGAGTACGCCATCGACGTGGCCAAGGCCTGCCGGGAGCTCGGCGTCAAATCGGTCGCGGTGACGGCGGGATACGTCTGCCCGGAGCCACGTGCGGAGCTCTACCAGTGGATGGACGCGGCGAACGTCGATCTGAAGGCGTTCACCGAGGACTTCTATCACCGCATCTGCGGCGGCCACCTGCAGCCGGTGCTGGAGACCCTGGAGTACCTCAAGCATGAGACGGACGTCTCGGTTTGAGATCACCAACCTGATGATCCCGGGGCTGAATGACTCCGAGACTGAGATCGAGGAGATGACCCAGTGGGCGGTGGAGCACCTGGGCCCCGATGTCCCCATGCATTTCACGGCCTTTCACCCGGATTGGAAGATGATGGACCGACCGGCCACGCCGCTGGCGACGCTGCAGCGGGCGCGACAGATCGCCCTCAAGAACGGCGTGCGCTACGCCTATGTCGGCAACGTGCACGACCCCGAGGCGGACAGCACCTACTGCCACCACTGCGGCACGCGGCTGATCGGCCGCGACTGGTACCGCCTGACCGAGTGGAACCTGACCGCCGACGGATGCTGCAGCCGCTGCGGCACCGTTTGTGCGGGGGTGTTCGAGACCCATCCCGGTGGCTGGGGGCCGAGGTATCAACGGGTCCGGATGCGTGATTTCGCTGCGCAGGCCGGGGTGTGAGCGTGCCTGGGTGGGAGCATTTTCATCATCAGGCCGATATCGGCGTGCGGGGGATGGCGATGACCCGCGCCGGCGCCTTCGAGCAGGCAGCGCTGGCGATGAGCGCAGTGGTCTGTGATCTCGCCCTGATCGGCACCACTGAGCCGGTGGAGCTAGACGTGTCGGCCCCGGACGATGAGCTGCTGCTGGCCCGCTGGCTCAACGAGATCGTCTACGAGATGTCTGCGCGCGGCATGCTGTTCGGCCGCTTCGAGGTTCGGCTGGACGATCACGAGCTGCACGCCCGGGCTTGGGGCGAGCCGGTGGATCAGGCCCGCCACCAGCCCGCGGTGGAGGTCAAGGGTGCGACCCTGACGGGCCTCAGCCTCGCACGGGATGCCGCCGGGGTCTGGCGTGCTGAGTGCGTGGTGGATGTTTGAGGCTTAGGCGGAGGCGGGGAGCGGGTCATGAGCGCCTACCGGGTCGAGCGCGAGGCCGACTACTCCTGGCGCATCGCGCCGGTGGACGGGATGCGGGTGCCCGCCTTGATCTATGCCGACAAGGCCCTGATCGACGCCATGGACGACAAGGTGTTCGAGCAGGCAGCCAACGTCGCCCGGCTTCCCGGGATCGTCAAGGCCGCCTACGCCATGCCCGACGCGCACTGGGGCTACGGCTTTCCGATTGGCGGCGTGGCGGCCTTCGACCCGGACGAAGGTGGCGTGATCTCGGCCGGCGGGGTGGGCTTCGATATTTCCTGTGGGGTGCGCACCCTGCACACCGGACTGCGTGCCTCCGACATCCTTCCGGTCAAGGAGGCGCTCGCAACCCAGCTCGCCCGCACCATCCCCGCGGGGGTCGGCAGCACCGGCCGCATCCAGCTCAGCCGCGCCGAGATGGACCGCATGTTGGCCGGCGGCGCCCGCTGGGCGGTGGATCAGGGATACGGCCAGGCGGAAGACCTCGATCGCACCGAGGAGACCGGCTGCATGGCCGGGGCCGATCCGAGCGAGGTCTCGGAGCGGGCCAAGCAGCGACAGCAACGCGAGATGGGCACGCTCGGGTCCGGCAACCACTATCTGGAGCTCCAGCAGGTCGTCGAGGTCTATGATGCCGAGGCGGCCCGGGTCTTCGGGCTCGTACAAGGGGACCTGGTGTTGAGCATCCATTGCGGTTCCCGGGGCCTCGGCCACCAAATCGGCACTGAGTACCTGCAGTCCATGGCCGTGGCCGCCTCGAGATTCGGCATCGGTCTTCCGGACCGGGAGCTTGCTTGCGCGCCCCTCGACTCGGATATCGGACGCGCCTACCTGGGGGCCATGCGTGCGGGCATCAACTGTGCGCTCGCTAACCGGCAGATCCTTACCCATCTGACGCGCCGGGCGTTTCGCGACGTTTTCCCCGGCGTGGATCTGACCATGCTCTACGACGTCTCGCACAACACCTGCCAGCTCGAGACCCACGAGGTGGACGGGCGCGAGCGCCGGCTGTTCGTGCATCGCAAGGGTGCGACTCGGGCCTTCGGCCCTGGCCACCCAGCGCTGCCCGAGCCCCTGCGCCGCGTCGGCCAGCCGGTGCTGATCGGCGGCTCCATGGGCAGCGCCTCCTACGTGCTCGCCGGCACCGCCGAGAGCGAGCGCCATGCCTTCAGCTCTTCCTGCCACGGTGCCGGACGGGCCATGAGCCGTCACCAGGCCACTAAACGCTGGCGCGGCGGCGAGGTCGTCAAAGACCTCGCGACCCGCGGCATCCTGATCCGCAGTCCCTCGATGCGGGGCGTCGCCGAAGAGGCCCCCGGGGCCTACAAGGATGTCTCGGAGGTGGTCGAAGTCGCCCACCAGGTTGGTCTGTCGAAGAAGGTCGTTCGCCTCGAGCCGATGGTGTGTATTAAGGGCTGAATAGGAAGGTAGACGGTAGACAGCTACGGCCTGCCTTCTGCATCGACCATCGAGGGCTGGAAGATACAGACGCCCGATCACTTCCGTTTCGCCGTGAAGGCGAGCCGCTTTTTATCACCCACCGCAAGAAGCTCAAGGACTCCGGCGATGCGCTGCAGCGTTTCGTCGAGGCGATCCGACCCCTTGGCGCACGGCTCGGTCCGATCCTGTTCCAGCTGCCGCCGGGCTGGCGGTGCAATCCGGAACGTCTGGCACAGTTCGTCGACTTGCTGCCGGGTGATTTACGCTATGCCTTCGAGCTCAGGGACCCGAGCTGGCACACTGAGCAAATCGCCGAGATCCTGCACGCCCGCGATATGGCCTTCTGCGTGTTCGAGATCGCCCGGCTCCATAGTCCCCGCTGGCTCACTGCAAGCCTCGCCTATCTGCGCCTTCACGGACCGGACCTTGCCTACACTGGGAGTTATGAATCAGACGCATTGCAGGGCTGGGCCCGGGAGATCGGGCGATGGCGCGAGGCGGGCGCCAACGTTTGGTGCTTCTTCGACAACGACGCGCAGTCCTGGGCCTTGCGCGATGCCCTCTCCCTGGAGCGCTTGTGCGAAGGCTGAACGCAGATGAGCGGCGACCCGTTCGAGATCGAGATTTCGCGGCAGATTTGGGACAGCCGTTACCGCTACCGCTCCGATGGCGTTGTACGCGACCGCACCGTGGACGATACCTGGCGGCGGGTCGCGACCGCCCTGGCCGCGGTGGAGACCCGCGACAAGCTCGGCTGGGAAGAGCGCTTCTACGAGCTGCTGCGCGGGTTCCGGTTCCTGCCCGGCGGGCGCATCCTCGCTGGCGCCGGTACCGGCTACGAAGTGACCCTGTTCAACTGCTTCGTCATGGGCCGCATCGGCGACTCCATGGAGGCGATCTTCGACGGCCTCAAAGAAGGGGCCCTGACCATGCAGCAGGGGGGCGGCGTGGGCTACGATTTCTCCGGACTGAGGCCGGAGGGCTCGGCGGCCTGGCGCGTCGGCGGGGTGGCGTCCGGGCCGGTCTCGTTCATGCGGATCTGGGACAGCATGTGCGCAACGCTGCTCTCCACCGCCGCGCGCCGTGGCGCCATGATGGCGACCCTGCGCTGCGACCACCCGGACATCGAGTCCTTCATCGACGCCAAGCGCGACCCCCGGGAGCTGCGCAACTTCAACCTCTCGGTGCTGGCGACCGACGCCTTCATGGAAGCCGTGGTCCAAGACCGCGTCTGGGAGCTGGTGTTTCCGGTCGAGGGTCTGGGCGGTAAAGGCCACCGGGCGGGCAGGGACATGGTGCGCCGACGCTGGCCGGGCAGCGGCGGCGAGGTGCCCTGCCTGGTGATGAAGACGATCCCCGCGCGCGCCCTCTGGGACCGCATCATGCGGGCCAACTACGAGACTGCCGAGCCCGGTGTGCTGTTCATCGACCGCATCAACCGGGAGAACAATCTCTGCTACCGCGAGGACATCAGCGCCACCAATCCGTGCGGCGAGATCCCGCTGCCGCCCTACGGGGCCTGTAACCTGGGCTCGCTCAATCTGGTGCACTTCGTGCGCAAACCCTTCGAGCCCGGGGCCGGGCTGGACCTGGACGGGTTGGACGGCGCGACCGCTACGGCGGTGCGGATGCTCGACGACGTGGTCGAGATCTCGCGCTTTCCCCTGGCGAGACAGGCCGAGCAGGCCCAGGGCACCCGGCGCGTCGGTCTCGGCATCACCGGGCTCGCGGATGCCCTGATCATGCTGGGCCAGGACTATGGCGGCGAGCCGGGCCGGGCGATCGCCGCGCGGGTGATGGAGCGGGTCTGCCACGGCGCCTACCGGGCCTCGGTGCGCCTCGCCGCCGAGCGCGGGCCCTTCCCCTACTTCGACCCCGAGGCCTACCTCGACGCGCCCTTCGTGCGCGGGCTGCCCGGGGAGATCCGCGAGGCCATCCGCGCCCAGGGCATTCGCAACAGCCACCTCACCGCCGTCGCCCCGACCGGAACCATCAGCCTGCTTGCCAACAACGTCTCCAGCGGTGTCGAGCCGGTGTTCGATTTCGAGTACCGGCGCCGGGTGCGGGGTGCGGCCGGCGAATATGCCTGGCATGAGCTCACCGACTATGCCCTGCGCCACTGGCGCGAGCTGCGCAAGGACGCGGTGCCGCCGGCCTGCTTCGTCGATGCCCACGACCTGGTGCCAGAGGCTCACCTGGCGATGCAGGCGGCGGTCCAGCCGTTCGTGGACAATGCCATCTCCAAGACCATCAACGTGCCCGAGGGCTACCCGTTCGAGGCGTTCAAGTTGCTGTACGAGAAGGCCTACCGGCTCGGGCTGAAAGGCTGCACCACATTCCGGCCCAATCCGGTCACCGGCGCGGTTCTGGCCGAGGGGCGGGCCGCGGCGGGGATCGAGGCGCCGGAGCCCGGGGCACACTGCTGCAGTCTGGATCGGGAGAATGACTGAAGCGGACGCGGATAGGGGCGGGCTGGAGCGCCGCGAGGTGGTTACTGCCTTTCTGCGGCGTCAAGGGCGTATCCTGGTCGTGCGGCGCAGTGGTCGGGTGGGCAGCTACCGCGGGCGCTGGTCCGGCATCAGCGGTTACCTGGAGGAGCCCACCGCGCTCGCCCAGGCACTGCGCGAGATCCGTGAGGAGGCCGGCGTGGGGGAGGCCGAGGTCAGGCTGGTGCGCGATGGCGCGCCCTTGGAGGTACCGGCGTTCGACCTGGGGGTGCTGTGGGTGGTGCACCCCTTCCTGTTCGAGCTTGCCGACAGCGCCGAGATACGCCTGGACTGGGAGAATACGGAGCTGGCCTGGGTGGAGCCGGAGCGTTTGGCCGAGCTCGAAACGGTGCCGAGCCTACCCGAGGCGCTGCGGGCCTGCGAAGGAGAGACAGATGGATGAATCTGCATTCGAGCAAGCGCTCGCGCGCATCCGCGACGACCGGGTGCACGGGGCCGGGGAGATTGCGCGGGAGTGTCTGCGCCTGATGGTCGAGAGCGCCCGGGCGATCGACGCAGGCTCTGCCGGAGCGCTGTTGACCCTCCTCCGGGCCCGCGCCGGGCGCCTCGCCGCCTGCCGTCCGAGCATGGCCTCCGTGCACAACCTGCTGGAGCGCTGGCGCGACCAGGCTGATGCCATCGGCGAGGTCCCCGTGGCCGACGCCCGCACCTTGGCGGCTAAAGCAGCCCGCTCCCTGATCGAGCAGTCCGCGCGAGCCGCCCAACAGGCGGCGGAGCACCTCGCCCGCCATCTGGGTGGGGGCAAGATACTTCTGACCCACAGCCTGAGCTCGACCGTCATCGCCTTGTTCGAGCGGCTCGTGCCTCTTGGCGTATCGGCCATCGTGACCGAGTCCAGGCCGCTGAATGAGGGCTGCCTGCTCGCCGGACGGCTCGGCGGCATGGGTGTGCCCACGACCCTGATCACCGATGCCCAAATGGGGCTCTTCGCTGCCAACGCCGACGCGGTAGTAGTCGGGGCCGACAGCCTCTCGGCCGAGGGGAGCCTGGTGAACAAGGCGGGGACCTATCTGCTCGCCCTGGCGGCCCGGGACCGGGGACTGCCGTTCTACGTCTGCTGCGAGAGCTTCAAGCGCCGGCCGCCCGGGATGGTGGAGCCGGCCCTCGAGGAGATGAACGGGGGCGAGCTCGGTGCCCCCAGGATGGTGGGCGTGACGGCGAAGAACGTCTATTTCGACATCACCCCCACTGCATTGATCTCGGCCTGGTTCGACGAGAACGGCATCACTGCGGGGCGGGACGCCTGAGCGGCAATGGCGCCCCCGCGGCGGTTCTCTCAGGTCATCGGCATCGACGACGCCCCTTTCGACCCGGCCTATCGCGGCGACGTGCCAGTGGTCGGGGCCGTGTTCTCCCACCTGCGTCTCGAGGGAGTGCTTCGCTGCACGGTCCGGCGCGACGGCGCCAACGCCACCGATCGGCTGCTCGCAATGATTGATGGCTCGCGCTTTGTGGCCCAGCTACAGGCGGTGCTGCTTCAGGGAATAGCCCTCGCGGGCTTCAACGTGATCGACCTGAATCGATTGCACGGCGCGCTGGGCATTCCCCTGATGGTCGTGGCCCGCCGGGAGCCCGATTTGCCCTCCATGCGTGCCGCGCTCCTGGACTGCGTGCCCGGTGGCCCCCGCAAATGGCGCCTGATCGAGCGGGCTGGCCCGATGCGGCCCATGGAACGCATCTACGTCCAAACGATGGGTTTCGGCGCCGAACAGGCGCGGGCGCTCATTCGGCGCTTCGCCGTGCACAGCCTGATCCCCGAGCCGCTGCGCACCGCCCACCTGATCGCAGGGGCGCTAGGGGAAGGGCAGAGCCGGCATCGGGTGTGAGGGTCGTTGGAGCGCCACGACAGGCTCCCAGCGTGGATGGAATCCGCGCCAATGGCTTATGCCCCTGCGGAGCCCGAAGTCTGGATCGGCCGCGTGAGAGATCCGCGCGAGCCGATCGGCCGCCATGGCCCGGTGCTCCGGCCGCAGTCTCGCTTTGGTCGGCCCTCTTGTCTTCGGCTGATCGGGATGTAAACTGCGAGCAATTCAGGAGGTTTGCATGGAAGTGGGCAGCGACTTTCCACAAAGGGCTTCGGGAGGGGATCGGTATTGCGGCCTGGTCTGCAACTTCTCTGTCTCTGTCCGCCTCCCTGCGCCCTGGCTCAATCCGGTCCAGTCTCTAGCTCGAAGCCCTCTGGTGTGCATCGCTCGCCCCGTACGGCGATCGCGCGGCGCCGCAGCTCAAGCTTACGCTCCAATCTCGGCAACCTGGATTGACGTGGCCATCGCTGCCGGTGGGTACGTCCTGATGCAGATCCGGGGCATCGCGCCCGGATGGACGCAAGACCCAGAAATGGATTGCCGCTCAATACTCGCTTAGGCCGTGAAAAAGAAGCGCACGCACTTATTGACAGTCGCGAAGTACACGATCGTCGTTTGGGTCATATCCGTGACTCTCTACGGATGGAATTGCGTTTCAAGAATACTGGAGGCTTCGGAAGCTCACCCTGTGGCAGGTCCGTATGCCAAGGATCTTGGTTTTCAACTTGCAGCATTTTTCCTTACAAAGGGGTTTTTGTCGCTCGTTCTGCTGGCCGTCGTTCTGCTGGCGGAATCCTGCTTTCTCGGAAGGCGGCGGCCGAGAGACGACTAGCGCATGGGGTCAATGGCCCGACCCGAGGGGTTCAAACAGGTCCTGATTTTCCCGGCTTTCATGGATGGCGCCCTCGAATGCAGGGAAATCGGCGGATTATATTGAGTCACCGGAGCCGCAGGCTTTGTAGGGACGGCCGACGACCCATAAGCGGCGCTGATCGCTTTCCCTTTGTCGAGTCTAAACCTCGCGATGAGCAAGGTTGTATCCCGTCTGGGACCGGCTATCGTACTTTTACCGGTCACGGCTCGCCCTGAGTCTCTGGGAGGTATTCCAGGGGCGAATGGGCAATCCCCACGGAAACCGGAGGGAGTAGGAATCAATGGCCCATCGCCCGGACACAGTCCGGTGAGGAGGGGGATCATGTTCGCACCTCTCGCAGCAGTGCTGTTGGCAGTTGGCGCGTATAGCACGCCTCCGATGATCATGGCCGAGCAGGATTACATGAAGCAGCATCCCAATATCCAAGTCGAGGATATCCAGGCTGCCAACATCAAGGTCAACACCCCGAAGCTCGGCACGCTCGGCTCCTAAGCCGATCGCGTTACCCAGTTGCACAAGGCCTCGTCGGTTGCGGCGGGGCCTTTTTGTTGGAAGGGATGGGCGGCCCTCCGGTCGGTACAGCCCATCGCCGAGCCGCCCCGGCCGCAATCGGCCAGGCTCTGGCCGTTGGAGACGTCCGACCTAGGTTTTGCAATCCCTCATGCCGGGCTGGAAGCCCACGGATAGCCAGGAAAGCGAGGGCCTGCCGGTCGGGAGTCGGTGCGAGGCCCCGAATCCGACGGGTCGATCGCTGCGCCCCGCTGCTGGGCGACCGACCTTGGTGTTACGTTTCCGGCGTACGGTTCGTGCAATGGTAACGAAACGTTATAACGAAGCGATACACGTGGTCGTTCTGCCGCCCCATAATCCTTTGGAAAACAGTCAAGTATGAATTGGCACGGGCTGTGCGCCAGATCCAGCCAAGGCGGCAGACCGCCGGATGACAAGGAGACAGAGAATGACTGCTTTGACCATCGCCGATCGATACGTCGCGCAGATACCGTCGGACCCAGCGGCTGGAGCGGTCGATTTCGATGACCTGGTTGCACGTTACGCAAAAGACCTCTTCCGTTATGCCTACTGGCTTTGCGGGGACCGCCAGACCGCGGAAGATCTCACCCAGGAGACATTGCTGAGGGCTTGGAAATGTCGGCATCAGCTGAATGACGAGAAGGCCGCGAAGGGTTGGCTGCTGACTATCCTGCGCCGAGAGAACGCCCGCCGTTTCGAGCGCGCCCGGCTACCGGAGGCCGACGTACCAGTAGAGCGGGTCGGGGAGCCTCGCCCGGACTATGACACCTCGACCGAGGCGTTCCTGCTGCGCCGGGCCCTCGGGAACCTGCCGGTGGAGTATCGGGAGCCTCTGTTGTTGCAGGTCATCTACGGCTACAGCCAGCAGGAGATCGCGGACCGCCTCGGTCTGTCGAGTCCCGGTGTGGGCACTCGGCTGTTCAGGGCTCGACACAAGCTGCGGGAGATGTTGGGCTCGCCCGGTGGCTGAGCGCCCGGCTGGGTCATGAGCCCCCGACTCCTGATCGTCGAGGACGACGCGATGCTCGGCCGGATGCTCGCGTGGGAGCTGGCAGAGCGGGGCTACCAGGTCGAGGCCTCCGAAACCTGCGCCGCTGCCCTGAGCGCCGCGAGGCATAGCCCCTTCGATCTGGCGTTGATCGACTATCAGCTGCCTGACGGTGACGGTATCGCGCTGCTGGAGGCACTGCGCGGGCTTCAGCCCAGTATCAGGGTGTTGCTGTGCAGCGGCAGTGCATCCGCCGAGACCGGCGTCTTGGCGGTCGGACGCGGGGCATGGGGTTTTCTTCCCAAGCCCCTGGACGCCGACGGCCTCGATCGCACGCTTCGAGCCGCTCTCGCGGACGGCGACCGATACCCCTGAGAGAGGGCCCGCGCCCTGCTGTTGCCAAGGGGTCATTCTGCCGGGCCCGGTGCTAGACTATGGCGCCCGTCGGCCGTGGAGAGCCCCCAATGCTGCGTTCCTTTGCCTTATCGGCTTGTCTGGTCGCTCTGCCCGTCATGGCGCCCGCCAAGGAGCGCCCCATCCTCTGGGGATACGGCAACAAGGCTTGCCCGGAATTTGCGGTTGCGTACGACGGTTGGAAGAAGGGAGACGACGCCGCGACCGGGGAGCTTCTCCGTTATCGGGACTGGCTCGCCGGATTCGTTTCCGCTCTGTCCCTGGCCACGGGCGAGGAGGTGCTGCATGGCACGGACCTGGAGCCCTTCATGGGCGACGTGCGCAAGCAGTGCGATCAACGGCACAGCACGGACTTCTTCAACGCCACCATGGCGGTGATCCGCGCGCTGAGTCTGCTGAAATAACCTCGGTGCTCGACGCGAGGTAACATCCCCGCAACATTCAGATTGCAAGATGCGGGGTAGTGGTCCGGGCCCCCAGTTCCCGGCCCGATCCGGTGGCCAGCGCCTTGCGGCATCGGAGCGGTGCTTCCGGGCGCCGTTTTCGGCGCGCTTGCCTCTGCTTCCGAGATGTTCTCGGTTCCCCCCCCCCGATCGGACGACACGGGGCGCGGCAGATCGACCTTTCCACGCGCTCTCGTTCGCGTGAATGAGGCCGACCAAGCGGAGCGCGGCCCGAGGCTTTCAAGGCGTTGTGCCCCTCCGACCGGCGAATACGTCGGAGGTGGGCGGGACGCCGGGGCCCTTCGCCGACCTTAGGGGCTGTTGATAGTTGTCTGAGCGAGGGCGATTGCGAGCGATTTTTCGTGCTGACAAGGCGCGGTGAGGAGGAATAGTGGATCTATTGCGACGAGCCGCAACACCGTCAGCGCGGAAAAGGGCCGTAATCGGACCGCGAAAGGCAATTGTCAACAGCCCCTAGTGCCTGGCCTAGGGAACATCAGATCACCGGCCGTTTTGGCTGATGGCTCAGAGCACATGACCGAGACCGGCACCGGACATATCGTCAAGCGTTTCGACCAGGAGCTCGCCGGCTTCCGCGGTCTGGTGCTGGAGATGGGTGAGCTCGCCCTCGAGCAGGTGCGCCAGTCGGTCGATGCGCTCTGCAATGAAGACATCACGCTGGCGAGGCAGATCGTCAAGCGAGAGTCCCTGGTCGACAATTTCGATCTCCAGGCCGACGAGGCGGCGACCCGGCTGCTCGCCATGCGCCAACCCATGGCCGGGGACCTGCGGATGATCCTGGCACTGTCCAAGACCGTCACCGATCTCGAGCGCATCGGGGACGAGGCGGAGAAGATTGCAAAGGCGGCGATCCGCCACCTGGAGCATGACGTGGGCAGGCTGCAGCCCGCCCTGCTGCGCGATGCCCGCACCATGTGCGATCTGGCGACCGGGTTGCTCGAACGGGCATTGGATGCTCTCGCGGAGAAGAACTGGCAAGAGGCGGTGGCGGTAGTCCAGGGAGACAAGGATCTGGACGCCGAGATGCAGGCGGCGCTCAGGCGCCTGTCTACCTATATCCTGGAAGATTCGCGCAACGTGGGGCAAGTCATCGATGCCGCGCTGATCGTCAAGGCGCTGGAACGGGTCGGGGACCACGCCAAGAACATCGCCGAGTCGGTTGTCTATCAGATCAAGGGCAAGGACGTGCGCTACATGAAGGTTGATCACCTGTCGGACGGTTTTCTGGACGACTGACCGGTTTCGGGTCGCCTGCTATCGATTCCTCGGTGGCGGCGATCAGGCGCAGACCGCCGCTCGGGGTCGGCCGGATGTCTCAAATGGGTGGCGCAGTCGCCCGAGGCGCTCGATGCGCTCCTGGGCGTCTACCGTGCAGATGGCCAGGGGGTTGGCCTCGAGGCGTGCCAGGCCGATCTCTTCTCCGCTCAGGATGCAGTAGCCGAGCGCGCCCTGTCCGATGCGCTCGAGCGCTGTCGATGGCCGCGAGCAGGCGTTGGCTCCTGGCCTCTTCAAGCAATTGCAGCTGGCACTGGCGTTTCTGCTGGGCGCGGTCGGCCTCGTCGCCGGGAGAGGTATCGGTCTCGCAGCGCAGGGCACCGAGTGCATGCCGTATCTCTGAGTAGAGCCCCTCGCGCATCTGCAGCAGCCGCTGGTGGAAATGGGCGAGCGGCCGGGGATTCATGTAGGGCTCGGCGGCAAAGCTATCCTGGTTCGCTATGGCGGGCTCGGACACCGGCACCTCCTTTTCGCCGGCGTCGCAGATGAACATCGCGTGAGCCCTCCCGCGCCATGGTCCGGGGTGTTTGTGCGTGTTAGGCTTTCGGTGCTCCGGCTGCGGAGGCAGCCGCCACCGCGCCGACGGGGCCAGCCATGAAGATCGTCTCCTTCAACGTCAACGGCATCCGCGCGCGGCGCCACCAGCTCGAGGCGCTGTGCCTGCGCCACGATCCCGACATCATCGGGATCCAGGAGACCAAGGTCACCGATGAGGAATTTCCCGCCGAGATCGCCGCGGACCTCGGCTATTGGGTGGGCTTCTTCGGCCAGAAGGGCCACTACGGCGTGGCGCTGATGGCCAAGCGGGCCCCGGTGGCGCTGAGCAAGGGGTTCCCCTCGGACGGTGAAGACGCCCAGCGACGCGTGATCGCCGGGGTGTTCGAAACCCAGGCCGGCGCGCGCATCAGCGTCGTCAATGCCTACTTTCCCCAAGGCGAGAGCAGGGATCACCCGGTCAAGTTTGCGGGAAAGGAGCGGTTCTACAAGGATATGCTGGGCTACCTGACTGGCAGCTTCCGAGCGGGGGAGCATCTGGTGGTGCTCGGGGACATGAACGTGGCGCCCCTCGATCTGGACGTGGGCATAGGCGCGGACAGCGCCAAGCGCTGGCTACGCGAGGGCAAGTGCTGCTTTCTGCCCGAGGAGCGCGAGTGGCTCGAGCGCCTCAAGGGCTGGGGTCTGTTCGACACCTACCGGAGCTGTCACCCCGAGGTCGACGATCGTTTCAGCTGGTTCGATTATCGCAGCCGCGGCTTTGAGCGGGATCCCCGGCGAGGGCTGCGGATCGACTTGGTGCTGGCGACCGAGTCGCTTAACCGGCGCTGCACGGGGGCGGGCATCGATTACGACATCCGCGCCATGGAGCGCCCATCCGATCACTGTCCGGTCTGGGCCGATCTCGAGGTGTAAGCGGTCGTGCATGAGCGTGAGATATTTCTCAATGAATGGCAGGGCGGGGACCTGGAGACGCTCAGGGAGGCGTTCGGGATCGGGCCCGCGGAGCTGGCGGGGACCGAGGTGCTGCTGGCCTCCTATTGCCGGGACGCCGTCGGCGGCGAGGCCTTTGTTCTGCTACGCCGCGGTGCCTGGCTGTATGAAGTGAACGCGCGCCATGACTCCGAAGGCAGCGTGGCCGGACAATGGGAGCCCGAGGAGACCCTGGTGGAGGCCCTGCAGCACCGCCTCGACAAAGGCCGCCTGGGCTGTGATGACGACGGTGCCAACGTCTTCGCCGCCGAATTGCGGTTTCTGCTGCTCGAGCTGGCGGCGGAGGAGAGCGGACGGGATTTCTGAGAGGGGAGTGCATCCGGGGGCCCGTTCCGTCGGTCGGGATCCGAGGCTATGGCTCGCGTGGTCTTCCGGTTCTACGAAGAGCTCAACGATTTCCTACCGGCCCGGGACCGGAAACGCGATCTCTGCGTGGATTTCAAACCGCCGGTGCCAGTGGGGCATCTGATCGAGACCCTCCGGGTTCCCCACACCGAAATCGAGCTGATCCTCGCCAACGGCCGCTCCGTGGATCTGTCTTATCGTCCGTGCGATGGTGATCGGATCGGCGTGTACCCGATGTTCGAGTCGCTGGACGTCGCGCCGCTGGTGCGTCTGCGTCCGCGGCCGCTGCGGGATATGCGGTTCATCGCCGATGCCCACCTCGGCAGGCTTGCGCGCTGGCTGCGCCTGCTGGGGTTCGACAGCTTGTTCTCGCCCGGCTGGCGCGATTCCGACCTGGTGGAGCGGGCGCTGCGCGAGCGCCGCGTCGTGCTGACGCGGGATCGGGCGCTGCTCATGAGCGCGTCTGTCACTCACGGCTGCTACGTTCGTCCGCTGCGGCTCGCAGACCAGCTGGCCTATCTCGTGGAGCGGCTGGATCTGTGCGGCTCGATCCGGCCATTCACGCGATGTATGGTGTGCAATGGCCTGGTGGCGCCCGTGGTCGCCGACGAGGTGTGGCACCTTCTACCGCCGGGGGTACGCTGCGAGCAGCAACAGTTCTGGCGCTGCGGCGGTTGTGGCCGGCCGTACTGGAAGGGCAGCCACTTCCGGCGACTGGAGCGGGAGGTCCGGCGACTCTGTCCCAGGGCCTGACCACCGGGCACCGAATTGGGTTATCCTCCCCCATTTGTGGTGGGCGGCGGCCCGGCCATCGCCAGCAAGGAACCCTTTCATGTCCCGCAAATTGCGACAGCTGCTCCTGGCTCCCATCATCGGGATGGCCTCGTTCGGCGCGCTGGCCGAGGAGTCCTGTCTGAAAGTCGTATTCGACGGCTACTGCCTCGGCGGCGACATGAGCGCCCAGCTCACCAAGGACCCCCGCTACGTTCAGCAGGAGCGCAACGGGGATCGCTTCGCGGTGGTCTACTCGCTGGGGCAGGAGAGCATTTACGTGTTGGCCTACCACAACCGGATCTATAAGGTCTTGCACCGTTACGATCCCACGACCGTTCTGCGATTCAACGATCTGGAGACGATCCTCAGGGGCAAGTACGGACCGCCCCAGGATCTCAGCCGCTATCCGGGATACGCCCACAACCGGGCTGCCAGGATCGGCGCCATCCGCCGCGGTGAAGGCGAGGCCGAGCTGCTCTGGACCCCGCCGGGGCAGCCCTGGTCCGTCACCCTGGGCTGGACCCGCGAGCTCGGGATCACCCTCGACTATCGGGCCAAGGCGCTCGACGAAGAGCAGCGGCGTGCGGCGAGCGCCGGTCTCTGATGAGGGATCGCTGCGCGACCCGACTTGGCCCGCTAAGGGACGGGGCGGCCCAGCAAAGTGCCCCGGGGATCGTCCACGGCCTCGAGCCGCACGTCGATGATCTGACCCTCCAGCCCCGCGCTCCGCGGCGCGTCGATCTTCACGCGTAGAAAGTTCGGCGTGTAACCCTCCCATCCCGGCTGGGGAGACTCTACCAGGACCGGCAATGTCCGCCCCACGAAGCGCGCGAGGATCTCGGTCCTCGATCGGCGCTCCAGGGCGTGCAGCTCGGCGCCGCGGGCCCGCTTGACCGCTGCAGGAACCGTATCCGGAAGGGCCGCGGCCTTGGTGCCGGGGCGAGGCGAGTAGGCGAAGATGTGCACGTGCCCGAGCCCCAGGCGTTCGACGAGCTCGGTGGTGCGGCGCCATTCGTCGTCGGTCTCGCCCGGAAAGCCGACGATGATGTCGGTGGTGACATTGAGGTCGGGCACCCGCGACCGCCCGTCGCCGACGAGTCGCTCGAATTGAGCCGCCCGGGTGCGCCGGGCCATCCGGCGTAGTACCGAGTCCGCGCCGCTCTGCAGGGGCAAGTGCAGATGCGGCATCAGGCTCCGGGCTCCAAACAGGCTCCAAAGGCGCTCGTCGAGATCCCAGGGCTCCAGTGAGCCGATGCGGACCCGGGGCATGTCGGTGTCGGTCAGGATGGCCCGCAGGAGCTCGACCAGGCTGGTGCCCAAGTCGCTGCCGTAGCCGCCGATGTGCACTCCGGTGAGCACCACCTCTCCTATGCCTTCCTCCCCGAGTCGATTGATCTCATCGACCAGCTCCCTGACCGGTCGGCTCCGCTCCTCGCCGCGAGCTACGGTGACGATGCAGTAGCTGCAGCGGTGCCGGCAGCCGTCCTGGATCTTGAGAAATGCACGCTGTCGACCTCGGGCCAGCAACGAGTAGATCTCTGGCTGGCTCGCCGTGGACGGCATGGCGCCCAGATCGAGCTCGCGCGCGGCGATCTCGGCGAGGCGATCCTTGTCGCGATTGTCGATCACCAGATCCACCCCCAGGGCCTTGGCTTCGTCCCGGTGCAGCGCAGCGTAGCAGCCGGTCACGACGAGCCTGGCGGTCGGGTTCCCGGCTTGGACGCGCCGCAGCAGATGCCGGGATTTGCGCACTGCCTCCTGGGTCACCGCACAGGTATTGATCACCAAGAGGTCCGCCTCCTCGGGGCCCCTGGCGAGCCTGTGGCCGAGGGCCTGGAAGTCCCTGGACCAGGATTCGAGCTCGGCCTCATTGAGCCGGCAGCCTAGAGTTTGGAAGTGAACGCGCATTTGACCGAGAGGTGGTTATAGGTGTTGTCCCGCGCCTCGGGTGATCCCCGGTGCCGCGAAGCAGGCTGTGATGGTCGCCATTCTAGCGTGATCGACGGCCTGTTGATATCGCCGATCGATCTGTTAGGCTTGTTGAAAAATCATTGCTAATTAGGGGGTTCCATCATTTATCTTGAATCGCTCTTGATTTCTGGCCTGATGCTCGGGATCTTCGTGACAGGGCTGGTGCTGCGGCGCCAGTCCGAAGTCGTCCGCGGGTTGGGCCGGGTCGTCGAGGAGCAGCAGCGGCTGGAGACGTCCCTGCGGGAGCGCGAACGGGCCCTTTTTCGACAGCTCGCGGCGGCGCACCAGGCCCAGGTCCGCCAAGCGGCGGAGACCCAGCAGCGATTGCTCGAGCGCTTCGGCCGTCTCTACCAGGCGATGGAGCGGCGTTTCGGCGAGATGCAGAAACACCTCACGGAGGATGCGGGACGCCTGCGCGCCGATCTGGCCGAGCGGCTCGATGCCCAGGAGCGGCTGATCGGCCAATCCCTCGGGGAGGGGCGGCTGGCCCAGCAGCTCGGCCTCAGCACTTTTGAGGAGGTGATGCGCAATGCCTTGGCCGAGCAGCGGGAGGCGCTAGACCGGCGAACGCGGGAGGCGCTGCAGCGCCAGCAGGAGCTGGCCATCGCCCAGGGTCAGCAGTTGGCAGGCGCCATGGAACGTTCGGCCGAGCAGGTCGGCGGCCGCCTCAAGGAGCTGGCCGAGGTCACCGAGCGGCGCCTCGGGGAGATCGGCGGTCAGGTGGAGCGTCGCTTGCACGAGGGGTTCGAGAAGACTACCGAGACCTTTTCGCGGGTGCTGTCGCACCTCACGCGCATCGACGAGGCACAGAAGCGGATCACGGAGCTGTCGGCGAACGTGGTGAGTCTCCAGGAGGTCCTGGCGGACAAACGCGCCCGCGGTGCGTTCGGAGAGGTTCAGCTGGCCGCGCTGGTTCGCAACGTGCTGCCCGAGCACGCCTTCTCCCTGCAGCACAGCCTGAGCAACGGCACTCGGGTCGATTGCCTGCTGCACATGCCCGAGCCCGGCGGCTCCGTGCCGGTGGATGCGAAGTTCCCGCTGGAGGCTTATCGGCGCCTGATCGACCCGCAGCTGCCGGAGGCCGAGCGTGCGAGGGCGGCGAGCCTGTTCCGGCAGGATGTCCACCGCCATATTCGCGACATCGCCGAGAAGTACCTGATCCCGGGCGAGACCGCGGAGGGTGCCGTGATGTTCATCCCGGCGGAGGCGGTGTTCGCAGAGATCCATGCGCGTTTTCCGGAGCTGGTGGAGCAGGCCCATAGGCTCAGGGTTTGGCTGGTGTCACCCACCACCATGATGGCGGTCCTCACCACGGCGCGCGCGGTGCTTCGAGACCAGGCGACGCGCGAGCAGGTGCACCTGATTCGGCGGCATCTGACGGCCCTGTCGAGTGACTTCGGGCGCTTTCAGGAGAGGATGGACAGGCTGGCGCGTCACATCCAGCAGGCCCATCGCGACGTGGACGAGGTCAGCAGCTCGGCCCGGCGCATCACCGGGCGCTTCGAGAAGATCGAGCGTGTGGAGCTGGCCGAAGATCCGGCCACCGAGGGTCTTGCGGCCCCCGCGGCCGCGCCGTCGGCGCCCAAGCCGGAGTCGGCGGCGTCGGCGGTGTCGGCGGGTGGGCTATAATCGCCGAGATCGGGGGAATCCGGACGGAGAGGACGAAGGCCCATGAAGGTCATTGTGACGAAGCTCAGTGCGGGAGCCGGCGTGCGCGATGTGATGACGTTTTTCAAGGCGGGGCTCAAAAGGCGTTTTCCGTTGCCTTTGCGCGCCGAGCCGAAGGTGGAGAACTGTCAGATCATCAGGATCATCGACGAGAGTGGCGGCCCGGAGGAGTTTATCGCGGTGGTCAACGTCAGCCCCGAGAAGGAGGCGCTGCGCGCCATTCAGCGTCTGAACCGCACGCAGCTGAAAGGCCGTTTGGTCGAGGTACGGCAGTATCGCTACCGCTCCTCGCGCAACGACCGGCGCTCACGTCGCTATCCGGTGGCCAGTGAGCATGAGCGCCGCGCAGACGATCGGCGCAGGCCGAATCTGAAGTTCGAGCGGCAGACCGGTCCCGCGCGCATCGAGGCGATGGACAACTTCCGCCGCACCTACGGATACTGAGGCTTCAGCCGGGAGGACGGCCCATCGGGGAGCCCGGAGGGGGAGGCGTCGGGGCGTTTTGGTGTAGCAGCAAGTGCCAGCCGTCCGGGCCGCGACGATAGACGTTGGTGGCGTACATCGGGGGGATGGACTTGCCGCCCGTCGAGGAGACCTGCTCTTCGACCAGGTGGATCGCCACGTCATCTTTATCGATCCATGCAATATGGGTGATGGAGATCTGCGGGGTGATGTTTGCGCGAAACAGGTGCTGCCACAGCTGCGTTACGTCGTTGCGTCCGCGAATCAAGGGCTGCATGGGGAGGAGGCAGGCTATGTCGGTCGAGTCCTCCCAAACGCCGCGCATCTTGTCAGCGTCCTTTTCGTCGATGGCGTCGTAGAACGCGTCTTCGGCATCCTGGGGGCTGGGGTAGGTGACCATGGGTGAGGGTCCGCGCTGCTGAATGCGGCGCCGATAGTCTCATCGGAGCGCGCGTGGGGCAAGCCTCACGGCCAAGGCGCCCGCGAGGGCGGGGTCGTCGCCCGAGCCCGTCCGACCTAACACTGCTCCCAGGGGAGTCCGTGAAAGCGCCATCCCCCGACGGTGCTCCTGCGGTGGTGCTCGTCCAGATCGCCCTCGAAGCCTTCGTCGACGTGGTAGACGCGCTTGAACCCCGTCTCGAGCAGCGCGCGGCCCGCTTCCAGGGAGCGTTTCCCGCTGCGGCAGATCAGGACGACCGGCGCACAGCCTTCTTCGACGTTGCAGACGGTTCCGCCGAGCACAAGCTTGCGGATCTCTCGGGTAAAATTCGGATTCACGGTCCAGTCTGGCTCGTCGATCCAGGGGACGTGCACGGACCCTGTCGGATGGCCGACGAACAGAAATTCCATCGTCGATCGGATATCGACCAGCAAGGCTCTCGGGTCGGCCTCGAGCATCTCCCAGGCGTGCTGGGGGCTCAGTGCCACGGGGTGATGGTCACTCATCGTATACGCGCACTGCGTCGGTTTCGGTATGGAAGCCAAAGTATAGACTAGCTGAAGTTTTGTACTTTCTCAGTGTCGCAATTATCGACCGTCGGGAATGCGCGTGAAACAGTCGCGGTGACGTAGCGCGTCGGGATTTCTTCATCTTCAGAACGTTAGTATATTATTGACTACAGGATGGTCGCCATATTAGTGCATGCTTATAGATGATCAGCCGCCCGCAGAACGCGCTGACAGCCGCATAATTGCGAGAAAAAACAGTCGCTTAAACGTGAATAGGGGCTCGATTCGAGGTATAATCAAGGTTGCACAAGCCAATGATTTACCAACAAAAAGAGCCCCTACTCGATGCCTATCTTACGCACTCTCGCCAACGATTTCCAAGCCCTGTTTCCGGCCAACGACAAGGGTCAGGAGCGCTTTCGCTGGCTCATCCTGACATTGCAAGCGATCGTCGTGCCGATCACCGCCTCGCGCACCTCCAACTTGTTGCGGGCCATCGAGACACTGTTCGGTGTGAGTATCGCCGAGTGGCGCTACTACACCTTCATGGCTTCAGTGAAGCTGCCCTGGGAGCGGCTGTGGAATCTGCTCTGGCGGCGTATCCCCAGCCCGTTGAGCGATGGGCGTCTGCTGCTGGCGCTTGATGATTCCATCAACCCGAAGACCGGCAAACACATCTTCGGCTGCCAGCGTACCTTCGATCATGCGGCCAAGACCAACCAGACGCGCTATCCGTGGGCGCAGACCATCCTCACCGTGGGGCTGCTCAAGAAAATCCACGGGCGCTGGGCCTGCTTGCCGCTGGCCTTCGCTTTTTATCTGCGCCGCAAGAGCTTGGAGGGCGCCGATCTGAAACTGCGCCGCCAGTCGCTGGTCTTTCGCAGCAAGTTCGAGCAGGCCGTGCGGCTGATCGCACAGCTTGGCAGTGTCTTCAAGAACGCGCCGATGCTGATCGCCACTGACAGCTGGTTCGGCAACAACGGACTGTTCAAGCCGTTGCGAGAGCAGCTCGGTACGCGCGCCCATCTGCTCTCGCGGTTGCGGGTCAACTCCGCTCTCTACGCACTCCCCGAACCAGCGAAGAAGGGTAGCGGCGGAAGACCCAGGAAATATGGCAATCGTCTCGGTAACGCGACACAGTTGGCCGATGCGATGCGCAAGCATGCCAGCACCTATACGCTGCATGTGTACGGGGACCTGCGCGAGGTCGTGGCCGCCCAGCGTATCGTGATGCTCAAGACCTTGCGCTGCCGTGTGCGTGTCGTCTGGGTCTACCGCAAGAGCCAATGGGTTGCGCTGCTGACCACGGACCTTGATCTCAGCGTCGAGCAGATCATCGAATACTACTCGGCGCGGTGGAAAATCGAAGCGGGGTTCCGCGAGATCAAACAAGAGATCGGCAGCACCGAGACTCAGACGCGCAAACCCGAGTCGGTTACCAATCACCTGCATTTCTGCATGGCAGCCACCACCATCACCTGGATCTACGCCGAGCACTTGCCTCAAGCCCCGGCGCGGCGCTACGCTTCGCAAAAGACCACCGAGTTTGCCTTCGGGGACGCACGAAGGTCCCTCGCCAAACACCTGGCCAACGAGGGTTTTGGTATCAATTGCCAGAATTCGCGCAAACCGGATCGAAATCCTTTGATCTCAACTATCATGCGCCTCGTCGCGTGAGGAAAAACAAGAAACTTCAGTAGACTAGCAGCTCGCTTATAATGCGCCCGCCGAAGCCGAGGAGGAGCCCATCGGTGGCCTCTCCGGTGCTCCGGATTCTTCATCCGGTCGTTCATGGCCGCCGGCGTCCTGATGAGCCTGGGATGGGGGGAACATGCGCGATCGCTTGATTTTCAGGGTCGTCCAGCTGCTGTCGGTGCTGCCGTTCGGGATGCTGCGCGGGATCGGTGCGGTGGCAGGGTGGGTGGCATTCCGGCTGCGGATCGCGGAGCGTCGCTATGCGCTGACCAATGTGGGACTGTGCTTTCCCGAGCTCTCGGCCCGAGAGCGGTGCCGCCTGGCGAGCCGCAGTCTGGTGGAGAGTGCCAAGACGCTTGCCGAGATGCCAGGCATTTGGAGCCGGCCCATGAGCTTCTCGACGGGGATGGTGCGGGAAGAGCGGGGGAGGGACGTGTTCGAGGCGGCTCGGGCCCGTGCACGGGGCGTGATCGTCGCAGCCCCGCACCTGGGGAACTGGGAGATTGTCGGCCTTTATCTGCAGCATCTCGGTCCGACCACCTCGCTCTACCGGCCGCCCCGCCAAGCGTTTCTGGGTCCGCTGATGCAGCGCGGACGCAGCTCCGGGGGCGCGCGACTCGTTCCGGTCGGCGCGAGGGGGGTGAGGGCACTCTATGACGCCCTGAGGCGCGGCGAGGTGGCGGGGATACTGCCGGATCAGGAGCCGCACTCCGATGCCTCCGGCGCGTTCGCGCCATTCTTCGGCATTCCCGCCCTGACGATGACCCTACTTGGCCGGCTTGCGCGCAAGAGCGGCGCCAGCGTGGTGTTCTGCTTCGCCGAGCGTCTTCGCGGCGCGCCCGGGTACCGCATCCACTGGCTCGCCGCGCCCCAAGGGATCGCCGACGCCGATCCGGCGGTGGCGGCCGCGGCGCTCAATCGGGGGGTCGAGGACTGCGTGCGACTATGTCCGGAGCAGTACCAGTGGGGCTACCGCCGGTTCAAGCGGCACCCGGGTGGCGCGCCCAACCCCTACCGGCGCCCAGCCCCTTTCCGTCGTGGCCGCAACGGAAAGGCCCGATCCGGTTAGGCTGTAATCGGGTTCTCCTTGCCGGCAGGCACTTCGGACAGCAAGGCCGCTCGCGGGGGATGACGAGATCGCTTCCAATCAGGCACTAGGTGGTCATTGACGCGAGACGGATTACCGGTGTCCCTCATCCGAGGGGCTACTCGATAGGCTTCTCATCACTGTCGCTCTGGCCGGTATTGTCGGTCCAGGAAAGCTTGATGAGGTCGCCCTTGGCGCCACCCTTGAACTTGCAGGAGAAGTAGGGGTTCTTGGATATCGCCTGACTCCACAGGGCCGTCATTACGACCTTGCCCTTGTGCTCGCAGACGACCTCTTCGATGAAGTGGGCGGGGATCGGTTGGCCGGTTTTCTCGTCTTTTTCGACGGCGATCTGCATGGGGTGGACAATCAGCGCCTTTACGGTCACCAGATCCCCGTTGGCTACGGCTTTGAGTCGGATGGTCGACATGGAGTGATACCTTTACTGGGGATTTCCGCGGATCAATACCGAAGTGGGCCCGTCAGCTGTCGCAGCCACTGGAGACGACCCGAACACTGGTACTCGCGCTGTACAGCTTGCCGCCTGCCTTCACGACCGCTATCAGATCGCCAGACTTGGCCAGCTTGACGCGGGTCTCGGCGTAGCCCAGGGCGCCGTCGCCAAGGTCGAAAGCGCCCAGGAGCGGGAAGGGGTTGCCCGGGGCGAGGATCGCAATCCGTGTTACATCGGCCATGCCTGTTTCCACGTGTACCTTGACCTGGCCGCCGTCCCGGGCCTCACCGCTATCACCGGCGGTGACCTTGATGTCGCCGCTCTTCGCAGCGTCGGTAACGCCGAGAAGCGCCGAGAGGGCATCCGGCATGGCCTTGGCCGCGAAGGCACCCTCGGGCCAGGCGGCGAGAACAGCGCGTGGCGTCAGCAGGCCCGTTCCCGCGGCCATGGCGACGGCACTGGCAGCAAGTGAACCCTTGAGAAAGATTCTACGTTTGATGCTGATGGCCATCTGTATCTCCTGGTTCGACGAGGGCCGCGGCTCCCGGACGGCGTCCCCCTTGGCGATGACCTTGTCGGGAGCATCTTCCGCGTGGCTGCAATGGTCGCTTAGCGACCCAATCCGAATCTTTGAATCGATCCCGGTCGCGCCTTGGAGCGGGCCGCTCGGAGGTGAGCACGCCCGCAAATGCGCGTCTCTGCCGTTATCAGCCACAGGGTCTGCAAGCGGCAAGCAAAACACCATAGATATTATCGGGTGATCAACTGTTGCAGGCTTGTGCGGGCCGGTCGAATTGTGCGGCGCCGCTCACTTGATCTTCTCTTTGGCGTTCTTGAGATCGGCCCATTCCTGGCGCACCTGTTTCAGCCGGGCAGCCATCTGGGCGCTGACGAAATATCCGGCCTTGGGGTCATTGAGCCCGATCTCCAGCTGTCGGATCGCCGCTTCGTACTCGCCGCTGTAATAGTAATACTCGGCTAGCTGCTGGTGACTTACGGGGTCATCGCCCTGTGCGGCGGCCGCCCTCGACAGCAGGCGATAGAGTGCGGCATCGTTGGACTTTTGACGCACCAGATGTTCGACCAGATTCTTCGCTTCGCCTGGGCGATGGGCATCCAGGAGGTCTTCGGCGTAACTCACGATCAACGGATAGCTGTCGGGATGGGTCTTGAGCGTGGAGGCATAGCGCGCGAGACCCTTGTCCGTCTGTCCTGTGAGCTTGAGCAGATGCGCGTCGAGAATGGCGAAGTCGACTCGATCTCGATCGATGGCGTTCAGCCGGTCGACCTGGGCCCGGGCCTCCTGATACCGCTCCGCCTTGATCAGGGCCAGGGCATAGCCATAGCGCTGCCCGACCTCGCTGCGGTAGCGTCCGTCCTGCAGCGAGCGCCGGAAGAACTGCACCGCATCGGCCGGGTCTTTGAACTGTTGCGCCTTGAGGGCGCTGCGCACCAGGTAGTACTCCAGGCTGTCCGGATACTGGCGGTATGGGTAGGCATCCGCGCGCCCCATGGAATCGGCGATCCGGTTGGCCGTGACCGGGTGGTCGCGCAGGAGCTCCGGTACCTCGGTCCCGGTGCTGTGGGAGAGTCTGCCCAGACGCTCGAAGAACACCGGCATGGCTCGCGGATCGAAGCCGGCCTGAGTCAGGAGCTCCATGCCGACCCGGTCCGCCTCTTCCTCGTCGTGGCGGGTGAAGTTGATCTGGTGCTGCGCGACGCCGGCTTGGACGCCGGCGATGGCCGCCGAGGTGACCTCGCCCGGTGCGCCTTTCATGCCAGCCACCACGGCGGCCAGCATGACCGCGGCTGCCGGGATGCTCAAGCGGTTGATGTCCTGAAACGCGCGCATCAGGTGCTTCTGCTCGATGTGCGCGGTCTCGTGGGCCATGACCGCCGCGAGCTCGCTCTCGGATTCCGTCGTCAGCACCAGGCCTGAGTAGACCCCGATATAACCTCCGGGTCCGGCGAAGGCATTGACGACCGGCTCGTCGATGAGGAAGTAATGAAATCCGGTCGCGCCGTCAGGCGTGACAGCGGCGATCCGCTGCCCCAGCGATTCGATGTAGCCGGCGAGCAGCGGATCGTCCACCACGGGGTGATCGGCGCGAATGCTGCGCATGAACGTCTCGCCCAAGCGCTTCTGGGCGGCGGGTGTCAGAACGGTGTCCGAGGAGTCTCCCATGTCCGGCAGCTCGATATCCGGCGGCGCACTCTCCTGGGCGTCGGGCGGAGCGGGGATGGCCGCGGGCGGTAAGGCCAGGGCAATCGACAAAGCGAGGCTCAGGGCCAGGCGGCGTGCAAGCGTGCGATTGGCGGGCATGGATATGAAGACTCTGGGTGAAGACAACGGTTCCGAGATACTGCCGTGCCGGTGTGCTCCCCGGTCAGTTGAGCTGGACGCGCTGGCCCCAGGGCACCTTTTGCTTTCCTTTGACGAGCCAGATCACCGGATAGCCGGGCTCGCACTCCGGAAGATCACCCTCGGCGTCGGTGAAATAGACCAGCAGATCCGGGCGCAGCCCATTACGCTCCACCCAGTCGAACACCGGGCGGAAATCGGTGCCTCCGCCGCCTTTGATCGAGGCGGGAAGGCGTAGCTCTTCCCAGGGCTCGAACACCCAGGGTACGCCCTGGGCGAGTTGGGCGTCGCAGGCGAGCAAGGTGACGCGAGCACGGGCCTGGCCCTTCAGGGCTTCTATCTCGGTGATGAATTCCTGGATCTCATTGTCCTTGACCGAGCCGCTCGTGTCGATGGCCACGACTAGGTCCACCTGGGCGCTGCGCAGGCTCGGCAGCAGGGCGGTGCCTTCCCGTCGGGATGGCCGCATGTAGGTGAAGTCATCCCGTGCGACGCCGCTCATATACCGGGCCAGCAGCATGCGCCAGGGCAGCTGCGGTTGCAGCAGGTGATCGATCATGCGGGCCAGGGCCCCGCCGAGCTTGCCCGCCTGCAGGGCCTGCTGCGCCGCGCCGGCGGTGCGCTGCTGCCATTGCACCGCCAGGGTCTCGCGCTCGTCCGGGGTCAGTGGTGGGGGGCGCGAAGCGGCATTTCCTGTCGCGTTCTGGGCCTGCGGCTGACCGGAAGCGGAACCGCCCGACTGTGGGTCTTGGTCGGGTCGCCCGGGGCCGCCGGTGCTCTCCTGGTCGCCGCCTTCGTCGGCATGGCCCCTCCGTTTGCCTTTGTCTCCAGGAGGGGGAGGCGCCTGGCCCCCGCCCTGCTGCTCGCTGTCGTAGACGTGGCGGTCCAGCGTCTCGGTCTGGTCGTTCTCGTCCAGCAGCGGGTAGATCTCCTCGGCGGTCATGCCCTGGTACTGGCTCACCATGACGGCGTTGGGAGGAGGCCGCAGCCCGTCGTCCGCCAGCAACGGATTCACTGCAAAGTCACAAGCGAGGTCCCAGCGGTGCTGAATCCTGTGTTGGCGGCGCGCAAAGTGCGATAGCGCGCAATGCAGGGCCTCGTGAGCCAGCACGAACTGGGTCTGATCCAGGCTCAGGGCACGGATGTATTCCGGGTTGTAATAGAAGCTGCGGGCATCGGTGGCGGTGGTCGGGCACCAGCCCTCGTGCGCCGCGATCATCGGCAGGCGCAGCACCAGAGCCCCCAGAAACGGCTTATCGAGTATCAAGCGGGTCCGGGCGGCCGCGAGCTTGGTCTCGATATCGCTCATGGGGGCGGCACCAGGGCGAGCTCAGCTCTCGTAGAGCATCACGTCCGCGACCGTATTGGCCCAGTCGGCGAACTCCGGTACCTGGAACAGCTGCTCGCCGATGGCTCGGTGCATGTCGGAGACCAGCATCACACCCATCTCGCGCTGGGGAAAGCGACGGGCATAGCCGAGGATATGGCCCAGGACGCCCGTGGCATCGCTGCCTTGCTTGGCCTTGATGGCGCGTCCCACCAGCGCGGCGGCGATCGCGTACTGCAAGTCGATCTCGCGCGGGACCGCGACCTCCTCGCCGCGAAGGATCGCGTCCAGGTCGGGCATACGGTCCAGGCTGTTGACGAAGGCGTTGAGCTCGACGCCCGCCGCGGGGCCGACGCATGCCTGTAGCGCCCCCTGCAGCAGCTCCGGGGTGTCACCGAATTTCTGCAGCCCCCGGTGGGCGAACTCCCAGGAACGCGGCGACGGAAACGCCACGGGATTCTGAGCGGGGTCGAAGTCGAAGAGCAGCTCCGGGCGGAACCGCAGAAAACCGATAACCCGCTCGTCGATCCCCTTGGCGTAGGCCCAGGCGGCCCAGTCGTCCAGGTTGGTCTCGACCTCGAAGTGGGAGAACCGGTTGGCCAGGGGCGAGGGCATCGCATAGGTCACGCCGCGGTCGCCCTGGCGGTTGCCCGCCGCGAATATCGCCCAGCCCCTCGGAACCTCGTAAGCCCCCAGGCGCCGGTCGAGGATGAGCTGGTACGCGGCGGCGGAAACGCTGGGAGGGGCCGAGGTGATCTCGTCGAGAAACAGAATGCCCTCGGGACCGTGCCGTTGCTCGCTCGGGAGCATCGCCGGCACCGCCCATTCGACGTGCTCGCCGACCCGAAACGGGATGCCCCGCAGGTCGCTCGGCTCCATTTGCGACAGCCGGATGTCGATCATCGGCACGCGGTGTCTAGCCGCGGTCTGGGCCACCATCTGGGACTTGCCGACACCGGGTGGACCCCAGAGCATCACGGGAGTGTGATGGCCGCTTCTCGTACTGGTGAACTCGCGATCGAGAATGGTCAGTAGCTGGGCGGGGCGCATGGTCGGTGCTGCATCTCCGAGTGCGGGTGGGCGGGGCGAAGTGGCTGCGGAACGAACGGAACCGAGCCACTCAGAATGCTCGGCGGCGAGCCAAAGATCAACCCTCGATCCTAGCGGTTTTCACCGTCCCCCGGTGCGCGACGCAGTAGTCAGGTGGCAGAAAAAGCAGTATTCTAGCGGCCCCTCACACACCGGGGTCTTTCGACTCAAGCGAGCCCGCGATCCCCGCGCCGCGGTTGGGTTGCTCCAGGCAACAGAGGCATGTGAGAATATTACGGTTTAGTTCCAACCACGACCAACGCGGAGACCCACTATGGACCAGACCTACTACGACGCCGTGACCAAAATGGAACAAATGGGTGTCGACGACGAGTATATCCAGGGCTGGCAGGCCGGCTATCTCCAGAATCCGAAGCGCGAGGAGCAGCGGATCACCGAAGCCTACGAGGCTGGGTATGCGGACGGCGAAGAAAAGAGCCTGGACAACCTCGACGATTGGGTCGGCAAGGACTGAAGCGCCAGCGCGGTTTGGCAGCGAAAGAGGCGGGGACGACCCCGCCTTTTTCTTTTCCGGGTCCAATCCCGCCCAGCGCTCCCGCTAACCCACCAGATCGCTGAAAGCTCGCGCCAGCTTCTTATAGATTTCCGGCCCGTCGCTGTCCATCACTTGATCGATGACCCAGCGGTTCTGGTCGCGAGAGCCCATGATCCCTTGGATCTCATAACCGACCAGCCGCAGAAAGGGGTAGCTCGGACCCTCGTCGGTGAAGTTGAGCCCCGCGTACTCGGCGGCCCGGCGATTGAGGGCCTCGATGAACGGCTTGCCGTAGTCCCCCTCCCCGAACAGATCGACGCTGTTGCTCTGGACCTGGGCGGCCGCGCCCAGGGCCATGGCCGTAATCAGTCGACGGCGCTCGGCCTCTTCCAGCACCTCGGCGGACAGGCGGTCCACGATCTGCACCTGGAAGATCAGGTACTCGCGGATCACGGCCATCCGCTGCTCATCGCCTTCATAGACGAAGTCCTTGCCGTGAAGATTGATCGCCTTGTCCCGCGCGATGCGCCAGGCGTTGATGCCCAGCGCCCCGCCGATCTCCTCCAGGGACCGCTCGCGGTCTTCGTCATGCCAGTGACTCTTGATTCTCAGCGCCACTCTGGGGCTCTCCCGATCTGGACGGCTGGACTTGAGACCTGCTGTGGAACCCCGGTGGGCTCGGAGTTGGCAGGGGTCCCGACGCGTGGTAGCGTAGCCGTCAATAGCCTAGAATTTTACTATGGAATAGGGCATGTTGAAACCGACAACCTGCGGGTGCGGTCGGAGGACTGCGAAACAGAACTGAGGAGTGAAGCCATGTCGTCCGCTCTGCGGTCCCTGACCCGCGCCGTGCAGAAGAACTGCCACATCGCCGATGCCCGACATGGGGGCGACTACAGCATGTGCGTGTATCTGATGAAGATGCGCGAATACTACCGCTGGGAGAAAGGCCTCGGCTACGACGCACCGCTTGCCAAGGAGGAGATCGGCGCCTGGCTCGCCCAGCGCGAGCAGCTCTGGGAGTCTCTGAGCGAGGTCGACTTCGAGCCCATCGAGCTCGAGGGGCGCGTCTATGATCCGTTCGATTGCGAGGCCGTCAACGAAGCGCTTCTGCCCCACGGTCTGGTCTACAGCGGCGGTTATGGTCAGGGCGCGCGACCCCATTTCTTTCTCGCCCGACTGATGCGTCGGGAGCAGCCGGGCGAGTTCTCCGTCCTGGTGTCCGGTCGCGAGCTGGCTCGTGACCTGGCCGCCCCTCCGGCCATGACCGGTGGGCGCACGATCTACGTGCGGCGCGAGTCTCTGCGCCGGATGCTCTGGGAGAAGCTGGAGAACTGGCGCTGGAGCCGGGCCGACAATGCCCTGGGTCGTGCCCTGCGCTACTACGATTTCGAGGCCGATCTCAACGGCTCTCTGGATGCGATGACCGAGCGTGAGCTCGAAGCCGTGCTCTGGCACGAGTTGGGAGAATGTCGGGCCGCCGAGCGGTTGGGAGACGGCTGGAACCCCATGCTCGCCGACCTGGGTCACAGTCCCGCCGAGCTGATGGCGCGGGCGGTACGCGACCACCTCGCAGACTGCATCTCGACCCTGCCGGCCTTGGTCGAGCACGCCCGGGAAGAATCGATCCATTTCTATGCGGGCAGCCTGACCGGCATGCGCAAGGAGATCTTTCCCGGGCTGCTCGGGGCCTATCGGGAATGGGATCGGGCCGGCGATTCGGAGCCGATCCTGGCGATCAGCGAGGTGGGCCGAGAGCACTGGGGGTCTCTGGCCCTCGAGATGCTGGACCTGCATGAGGAGCTGGGTGCGGCTGCCGCGGACCGGATCGCGGGGCTGGTTCGGGACAATCGTCTCTGACCCCGGCCGTTGCGTTGACCCTATGCCGGCGTGCGCCGGATAATTGGGCTCATCCCTGAGACCCTGTCCGGTGAGACCCGTGCAAAAAGCTGTCGAGCGCATCCTTACCCCCCTGTCGACGATCCGCGAGATAAGACCCGGAAGCTTCATTTTCGAGCGTCCGGGGGCCTTGCCGCCGGCATTCTGCGAGGAGGTCATCCAGCGCTTCGAGGCGAGTCCGCAGTTTCAGCGCCCGGGTGTGATCGGGCAGCTCGGGGACCAGGACCATTCCGTCAAGCGCACCATGGACCTGGTGGTCAGCGACAAGGACGACTGGAAGGACCTCGACCGGATCTTCTTCCGCTGCGTGGCGGTGGCGCTGCGCGAGTTCCGCGAAACCTTCCCGTACTTCAAGGGGCCGTTCAAGGACCTGGGCTACCAGGTGCAGAGGTATCTGCCCGGCGAGTACTACCACTGGCACATAGACGGCGGCAGCCATCAGTTCAGCCAGCGCCAGCTGGTGGTGCTCTGGTATCTCAATGATGTTCCGGGTCCCGGCGGCGAGACCGAGTTCCTCTACCAGGGCATCAAGGTACGCCCGGAGCAGGGCAAGCTCGTGCTCTTTCCCCCTTTCTGGACCCACGAGCACCGGGCTTGCGAGCTTCGCGAAGGAGCCAAGTACATCGCGACAACCTGGGTCGTGTTCGCCTGATGGGAGGGCCGCCCCGCCTGCTGGCCATCCTGGAGCTCGGTGGATACCCAAACCTCTTCCCGCTATACCAGCGCCTGGGCTTTCGCACCGAGAGCGTCACCTCGCAGCGCAAGGCGCGAAACTATCTCAAGGCCACGATTCCCGACGTGATCGTCGCCGAGTACCACTTCCAGTCGGACTTTCGCGACCGCACCAGCAACCTCGAGACGCTCATGGCGGCCTTGCAGCGTCACCCGCAGGTCAAGGTGATCGTGTTCTACCAGCCCGAGCACGCCCCGAAGCTCCAAGGGCTGGAGGCCCGCTTTCCGTTGTTCCGGAAGATCGCATGCCCCGTCAGCGCCGAGGCCGTCGAGCAGGCGCTGCGAGACGCCATCGGCGCCGGTTGAGCACAGCGGGCGCCGGGATGGCCGATGGGGCAGGCCCCATCGGTCTCGCTGCCAGGGTGCGCGGCCCCGTTTGTAGCTGTTCGTCTGCTACGGTGAATGGGACCGGGCCTCTTGTGAGACGGCGAGGCCCTTTCGGTTCGTCCGGCCCGCAGAGGAGGCCATGAATCCCGAGAGGACCCTGACCTTGCTGCTCACGGGGCTCACCATGGTCGCGTTTGCGGCGAGCTCGCTGCTCTGCCGCCGGGCCCTGGGCGAGGGGGCGATCGATGCGCCGGCCTTCACCGCCGTGCGGTTGGGCTGGGGAGCGCTGGTGCTCTGGGCGCTGACCGCGCGGCGGCGGTTCGGGCCGCCCTCGCCTTAATCTTGGTCTGCGGCGCGGGAGGCCGGCTCGGGATCGCCCCGGCCGCCCAGACGGATCAGGTGCTCGAACACCGATTCCTGGCCCAGCCATTGGCGCGCGACCAGATCGGCGGTCACCAGCGCCGTCATCCCCGGCACGATGATCTCCGGGTTCCCTGTAAGCTCGAGCAACGCGAGCAAGGCGGCCAACGGCGCCTTCAACACCGCCGCCATCATGGAGGCCATGCCGACCACTGCGTAGAAGCGCTCCGGCGCCGTGGCGAACGACACCCAGTGGGGGGCAACGACCCCGAGCAGCCCGCCGGTCGCACCGCCAAGCACCAGAGACGGCCCGATCAGCCCGCCCGGCACGCGAAGCCCAATGGACAGAGCCGTGGCGAGCAGCTTGCCGAGTATCAGCCCTGCCAGCAGCCCGGCGCCCAGCTCGTTGGCGAGAATCGCGTTCAAGGTGTCGTAGCTGACACCCAGTACCTGGGGATAGGCCTGGCCGATCAGGCCGGTGGCGAGCCCCGCGCAGGAGAAGGCCCAGATCGGTCGCCAACGGCGGCCCATGTGAGCAAAGCGGCCGGTGGCGCTCACGAAGGCGGCGGCCAGCATCCCGGTGGCGAGCCCCAGCAGGGCGAGCAGCGGCAGGTCGTACAGGGAGCTCATCCGTAGCCCTTGCAGCGAGAACGGGGGCTCGGCGCCGTAGGCGAGGCGGCTGAAGATGGCGCCGGTGACGGCGGCGGTGACCACGGGGATGAAGCGCTCCACGCGGTAGCTCACCCCGAGCACCTCGATGACGAAGATCACCCCGGCGAGCGGGGTGTCGAAGGCCGCCGCGATCGAGGCCGCACCGCCGCAGGCGACCAGGGTCTCTGGGTCGCCCAGCCCGGGGGCGCGGCGCGCGAGCAGATCACCGACCGCGGCGCCCAGATGCACGCCGGGACCCTCGCGGTCGACCGAGTGGCCGCAACAGATGGCGAAGGTCCCCGCCAGGAGCTGCACCAGCGCATTGCCTGGCGGCAGGCGCTGCTGACGCTCGCCGCCGCGAAGCCTGCGCAGGACGTGCACGATGCCGACATCCCGCAACGCCGGGGGCAGACGCTCGAAGGCCAGACCGAGCAGCAAGCCGCCCGCCAAAGGCAGGGCGAGCACGGCCCAGCCGGGCAGCGCCTCGTAGGCTCCGACCTGCCCGCCGGGAAGGAAGGAGCGCTGGCCCTCCTCGATGATCCAGCGGAATGCCAGCACCAGGATTCCCGCGAGGGCCCCGGTCAGGACGCCGCCGAGGGTATGCAGCAGCAGGGCGCGGCGCCCTCTCACACGCTCGCCTCCGGCACCTGCGAACGGCCGCTCGGGCAGCGCGCTTCCCTGCAGGATCGCGATGCCCGGCCCGGGGGCCGGCGGCCCTGCGCAAGGGTGCTCAAGGGCTCCATCGCGGGTGTCCGGGAAAGTGCATGCGGGCTGTCTCGCCGTCGGTGACAGGGGCTCCAGGATGCATCGCCGGGCCCGGCACCGCCAGCCCGTATGAGGCCGATCCCGTGCCCGCGGCGCTCGTGGGCTTGGTAGCGCCCGTCAGTCTTCCGGGGTGCGGGCCCCAAGGCGTCGGGCGATTTCCCGGATCTGCGCCCGGGGCGGATATTCGCCCTCGTGGGTTTGCAGGTAGTGCTGCCATTCGGCGAAGGTCTCCTGCAGCTCCGGGTCCGTGCCCTGGCAGCCGAGCACCCGGACCACTGCACCGCCCACGCGCCAGGGTCCCTCGCCGCGAAGCTCGCCCTCGATCAGGTGGGCGGCCCGCTCGGGGGTGTGCCGGTGCCAGTACAGGTCGAGGTAGATCATCCCGCGCGGATGGGGGAAGGCCGCGGCGACGAGGTGCTTGGTGCCGTTGGGGAAGCGCACCACCAACGGGGCGGTGACGCTCTCTATCGCGGCCATCGAAGCCTCAGGTGCCCCGGTCCCCGGCGGCCTGTCCGGCCAGGGCGTCGAAGCGTCGCTTGAAGGCCCGGTCACGCTCGGCTTCGGCCTCCTGCTGGCTCGAGAATACCGGAGAGTCGCCCCAGTTCCCGTCCGCCCCGTTGTAAGTGGAAAATCGCCAGCCCTTGCCGACCTTGAATACCTGGGTGACCTCCCGTGCGGCCTGCTCCATCGCCTGCATCCGGGTCGTCGCGGCGGCCGGCTCGGCGACAGTCTGCGGCGAGCTCGGCGCGGTTTCTTGAAAGGTGAAGCGCGTCTGGTCCATCTCGCCGGCGGTATCGATCTCGACCGTATCGATCTCGGGGGCGCGGTCGAGGATATAGCCTGCCATCAGACGGCCCATGCGCTCGTCCTCGTTCTCGAGCGCCGTCAGCAGCTTGTTGGCGACGATCTGGCAGCGTTGCAGCTTGTCGGGTCTCTTGACCCACTCCCGGCTCATCTGCCAACCCTGATCCATGTCCCGGTCCATGCGGTCATAGAATCCCGCGGCCTGCGCGATGAATGCCTCGGGCACGCTCAGGGTGAGGATTTGATCGTCGACGACGGCCTTCAGTATCATTCCAATTCTCCGACCACGAGCGGTGCGCGGCATTCTACCAAAGGTGGACGGGCTCAACGCCGTACGAGGCCCCGTTCGACCGAGGGAAAACCTTGTCTTCCCCTGGTGCTGTCGATCGTCGAGCTCGGCGGCTGTCCGAGCTTCGCGCCGCTCAAGCGGCCGTGTCCTGTCTTGATCGTCAGCGAATTCACTTTCGATTCGATGTTTCGTGACCGTATGGGTAACCTGGAATCGCTGCTGGCCACCCTCCAGCGACTCAAGTGCGCGGCGCCTGTGATCGTCTTCAGCGAGTAAAGAGCGGCGCGCGCGGACGGAGAAGGTGCTGGCCCGCCACTCCGTGTTCCGCGTCGTCGAATATCCCGTGGACGCCGCGGTCCGCGAGGCGGCTCAGATCTGATTCGCTCGGCCGAGGAGGCCCCAATGCTGTTGGAAATCCCGAACGTCCTGAACCAGGCCCAGCTTGAGAAGATCCGCGAGCTCGCGGAGCGGGTCGGGTTCGCCGACGGGCGGGCGACCGCCGGTTGGGCTGCGGCACGGGTCAAGCGCAACGAAGAGATGTCCGCCGACGGCTCCGCCCAGCAGCTGCTCAACCGGATCATCATGGCGAGCGTGGCGGAGAACGCGCGGTTTCGCAGCTTCGCCTTGCCGCATCGCATGGCGGATTTCATCGTGGCGCGCTATCACCCCGGTATGACCTACGGGGATCACGTTGACGACCCCATCATGGGCAGCACCGGACCCCGGTTTCGCACCGACGTTTCCATGACCATCTTTCTCAACGGGCCTGGGGATTACGACGGGGGCGAGCTCGTGGTGCGCACCCCCTTCGGTGAGCGGCGGGTGAAGCTCGGCGCGGGCAATGCCGTGGTCTACCCCTCGGCCAGCGTGCACCGCGTGGACCCCGTCTCCCGCGGCGAACGGTTCGTTGCGCTCACCTGGATGCAGAGTTACGTACGCGATGCGGCCCGCCGGGAGCTGCTGTTCGAGCTCGATCAGGCCCGCGAGCTACTGCTGGCGAGCGCCCCGGACGCGGACACCACCAAGTACGTGGACCGCTCGTACGCCAACCTTCTGCGGATGTGGGCGGATCTCTGAGGTCGGCCGTGACCGCGAAGGACGAGAACGGCGATCTGCAGGCGGCCCTGCGGGGCCGGGTCGGCCCACTGCACCTGCGCCAGCGCCTGGGCATACAGCGCGAGCATGCCGTGCAGATATTCGGGCGCGGCCGCAATGCCTTCCACATCGAGAACTGGTACTCGGTGCACGCCCTGATGCGGCTCGCCATGCGCTCGGTAGGGCTCTATGGACGGGGGCGGCGCAACGCCGCGGCGATCCGGGTCAATCGAAACCGAGTGGTCATTCCCCATCTTCCCGCGGCCTTTGAAGGCTTTGTCCTGCTGCACCTGAGCGACCTGCACCTGGATATGAGCTCGGCGATCACCCACGCCCTGTTCGAGCGGGTCCGGGAGGTCGACTACGATCTCTGCGTGATCACCGGGGATTTTCGTGCCCGGACCTACGGAGAGGTCGAGCAGGTAGTGGCGGAGGCGGCGCGCTTGAGGCTGCACCTGAAGGGCGAGGTTATCAGCATCCTCGGCAATCACGACTTCATCGAGATGGTTCCGGGGCTAGAGGCGTCCGGCGTGCGGGTGCTGCTGAACGAGGCCACGGTGGTCGAGCGCGACGGGGCACAGCTGCACCTGGCCGGCATCGACGACCCGCACTATTACCAGGTGGACAACCTGGAGAAGGCGGCAGCCGGTATTCCCGAGCATGCAGCCTCGATCCTGCTCAGTCACTCGCCGGAGACCTACCGCCACGCCGCCCATGCCGGCTTCGACCTGATGCTCTGCGGCCACACTCATGGCGGCCAGATCTGCCTTCCCGGAGGCATCGCGCTCACCTACAACGCCCGTTGTCCCCGACGGCTAGGGCGCGGGGCCTGGTATTACGAAGGTCTGCAGGGCTACACCTCGGTGGGGGCGGGCTCCTGCGTGGTCGATGCGCGATTTAACTGCCCGCCGGAGATCACCCTGCACGAGCTGAGGTCGGGGCAGGGGGACTGAGGGCCGGCTCGGTCGGCGGGCATGGCCTCATTCGGGGCCGGGACCCTTGTTGTGGGGCGCGGGCCTGTCGGGGGGCGAGGCTTGGTCGGGCCTCGATCGGCCAGTGGATGGCCTCCTAGGGGGTTGCCCCTGATGTGGGAGGCGAGCCTTCTCGGCGACCCGGCCTTCGGGAAAGGCGCAGCGCGCATCCCTGCCGCAACATCTCAGGCTCCGATAACCCCCGGCCCGCACCTGCTGTGCGGGCGTTCGTAGATCTGCGATCGTCCGCTGGACGATCGGTCGCGTTCCGATCGGCCAGGGGGCTGGCCTCCTACAGGGGGCGGAGGCCTACCTCCGGGGGGGTGTTCGCCCGGCGCCTCAGTACGGGTGCTCGCGAAGGCGCCAGCGATAGGCGAGGCGCGACAGCAGCAGCTCGACGACGAAGAAGGCGGCGACCAGCCCGAGGATCTCGCCCCAGCCCAGGCCAAAGCGCTCGCGGACCCAGATCAGCGGCAACAGGGATTCAGGTATCTGGTCGAGGCCGAGCGCCATGGTGCCCGGCGCCAGGCCCAGGCGGCGCTTGACGAAGCACGAGGCGGCGTCCCCGGCCATCGCGAGTGTCGCCATCCCGGCGCCGAGCCCCAGGGACAGGCCGAGCAGTGGGGCCACCAGGGTCGTGGCCAGCACTGCGGTGACCCAGCCGCGATAGGTGCAGGAGTCTCCGAGCAGGCGTCGCCCGTCGGGCAGATTCCGACCCAGGTCCACGGGTCTGCACCAGCGAGGCCCCAGGAGATCCTTCGCCAGCACCGGCGCGGCGTTGGCGACCAGGATCAGCAGCAGCAGCCCAAGGTCGATCATCGCGGTCGCGAGGTCCGTGGTGAGCACCACCGGCTGGGTGGCCGGCAGCTCGCCGGGCGGCTCGCCCGCGGTGGAAAAGGAAAAAGGCAGCCCCGCGGCTGCCTTTCTCGCTCCTCGACCGGAGCCGGCTCGATCAATAGCCGCCCTTGCGGGTGCTCTGGGGCAGCCCCGCGATCTTGCGCCCCTGCTTGCTCGGCATCAGCGGAAACAGCTGATACATGTCCTTGCTGGTCAGCTTGGCGCTCCACTTCTTGCCCATATCCTTGAGGATGGTGCGCTCGTTGGGCTCGTTGCCCGCATTGTTGAAATGCTCGTCACGCAGATAGCTGACGATGTCCCAGTGCTTGTCGGTCATCTCTATGCCCTCAATCCGCGCGAGGGCGGCGGCGACCTCTTCGCTCCAATCGCTCGCGTCGACCAGATAACCGGTGTCGGTGGTTTCGATGGTCTTGCCGCTCACCTCTATTGCCATGTCGTCCCCTCCTAGCTTGGCCCATACAAACTTTAGAACCGGGGAATTTTATTGAATTCGAGGCCGCGGGGAAACCTCCCGGTCGTATGGCCCCCCGGGCGGGGGACGCAGGTGCGCGCCGAGGGCCGTGGTGCGAGCAGGCCAGGTCTACTCCTGGGCCTTCTTGACCGCGTCTATCCCCTTGTGCGGAATGAAGATTCCGCAGCCCATCGTGCGCCCGGGGCCGAGCCCCTCCTGCTGGAGCGTCAGAGAGTCGTCGACCGACAGGTCGGCCAACATGAGGCTGCGGGTGTAGAGCGTGCCATCGGGCAGGCTCAGGGCCGCGGCCCGGCCGCACAGGGCCTTCTTGACCCGAACGCCCATGCGCGCCAGGTCCGACACCATCCGCCTCAGGAACGCCTCCTCTTCCTCATCGGGCTCGCACACGAGGTGGCGCGCGAACAGGGTGCTCTGGGTGCTCAATGGGCGGGTGCTGAAGGGGCCGACCTCGACCCGGTGGCCGTCTAGGTCCAGGGTCGCTCCGACCAGGGCCTCGGCGTCGGCCAGCCGCTCCTTGGGCAGGCGCAGCGTGAGCCGGGTGCGCCGCGAGAGATGAAGCAGGTCGTCGGGGCGCTGCCAGCCGTTCTGGGACCCGGCGACGTGTATGAGGTGGACCCCAGCGCGGGGCTCGTCGGCGAGCCAGGACAGGGCGGCGCGCAGCGCCTGCGAGAGCGAGTGGGCATGGTCGACGGGGATCTGCCGGCCCTTGAGGGCGAACAGCACGTCGAGGATGTCGTCGGGGAAGCGCTGCTCGGGGGTCGCGGAGTCTTCCTGCCAGAACATCTCAATTCACCGGAAGTCGGGCCTGCACCGCGTCGCGATCGAACCACCAGTCGTCCTGGACTAGCACGTCGACGACGTTGCGCAGGCGGGGAAAGAACTTGGCGGGCTCCTTCAGCTCGAGCCGCTCCAGCCAGAAGTCGAACTGCTCCTGGGTCTCGACCCCGCTGTGGCGCCGGGCCACGTTGCCGAGCAGCTGACTCGCGAAGAAGTGCAGCTTCTCGTGCAGCGGCCCCTCGCTGCGCATGTCCGCGACGTAGAGAGCAGCCGTGGCCGCCACGGCGGCCCCGTCGGAGTCGTCTGGCGTTTCGTCGACGACGTGGCTGAGCAGGTGGACGCTCAGCTCGGGGTCGATCGGAAAGGTGACGCCGAGCCAGATGCCCTGGCCGAGCGCGGGCAGGGAGCCGGGCTGCTCGCTGCGAAACAGGACGTTGCAGGCGTCGGCGGCGTCCTCCCAGCGCTCGGCCAGGACGAAGGCATCGAAGGCGAGCCGGCCCGGTGCCCAGGCTTTGGCGCCGCGCTCCAGCCCGACCAGCGTGCGGGCAAGCTCCAGATGCAGCCGCGCCCGCTGCAGCCCTTCGCTGGGCTCCTCGGCCAGGCGGCGTTGCAGCGAGGCGAGCCTCGACTCCAGCTCGGCCTGCTCCTGGCGCTTCAGGGCGCTGACGGAATCGAGGGCGGTGTCTGACAGGGTTGAGTCGAAGAATTCCATCCGGGGCTCCGAACTGTTGATCTGATCAGACCAGGCCGCTGAACGCCGCCTCGAGCCGGTCTTCCCAGTTCTCGGGGGTGTCGGCGTAGGGCGGTTTGACGTCCATGCGGAAGAAACGCTCGCCGCTGCGGGCGTATTCCTGGACGACAGCGGTCAGCTCGTCGAACGAGTCCAGGTCTTTGTGCGCGATGAGGATCTGGCTCAGATAAAGCATCTCTCTCCGTACACCTTCAGCTCGAACAGGGGGGCGGGCCGTCCGTTGCGGCGATCCGGTCGTAGTAACGGGCCCGCAGCAGCAGCCGGGTCTCGCCGGTCTCCGGGGCGTCGCGAAACCCCTGGCGCCGATGCAGGACATTGTTGCTCAGTATGCCCTGCCCCGGCCCTAGCCGGTACTCGTAGATGGGCGCACTCGGGTCGGAAAGCAAGCGCTCCAGCCAGCGGCGGGCCTCCTCGGTGAGGCGATCGGGCTTCCACAGGACGTTGCGCTGGCGCGCTGAGTAGCGCATGTGCAGGGTGCCCGTCCCCGGATCCACCGAGAAGACCGGCCCGGTGCTCACCGGGCGGATCTCGCGCGTCCCTTTGGTGTTCGCCGGGATGGTCATGGCGTCCGGGGCCATCAGGACACGGACGTAGTCCGGATTGTGGTCGCGCATCAGCAGGTAGGCCATCTCGTGATCCAGGAGGGCGTTGCCGCCCCCTTCGGCGGCCTGGCGGACGCAGTACAAGATCCAAGACCGGATCTGCCGACCCGCCGCGTTGTAATACCCGTCCGTATGCCAGCTCAGGGGCCGGTCCGTGTAGGGGATATAGTCCGCCTGTTGGCCTCGGGGTCGAACGCTCAAAGCGCTGACGCCGTCCTCTTCGGCGCACAGGTTTACGTCGAGGCGGCGCAATCCGAGCTGTGCCCCGAACGCCTGCAGCGCGGCCCCGTCGGCGAACGGGCGACCGGTATCGAATATCGCCAGGTTCGCGGCCCGGCAGGCCCCGCGCAGCGCGTACAGCTCCTCGTCCGACAAGGCGGCCGGATCGCGCACGGCAACGACGAGCGCCTCCAGGGCTCGGGGGGCGGAGGCCAGCTTGGCGTCGCGCCAGCGCAGATAGGCCGCCCGATTGTCCGGATCGAAGGGGGATCCCGCAGGCGTTGCCGGAAGCTGAGTGAATTGCATGGGAATATTAGAATGCATTGACCGACAAATCACTCCCACGTAGAATAGCGGGTTACTTTCGCCGGCCGTAAGAACTTGAGGTCCGGCGTCCCGCTGAGGGCCCCTGGGCCGCAAGCGCGCGGTGCTGGAGCGGATCGCAAGGGTCCGCGCCGGTCAAGCCGAAGGCCCCGATTCGAGGGAATATCCCTTAAGGGGTAGCAGGCCAGCCAGCCTACCCCCCTTTGGTGGAGTATGGTGGCCCAGCTCGCTTGGCTATATTAGTCAAGCTTTATGGAGCGCCGGGTGCTGCGGGCTAGCCGGCCCCGGATCGCCGAGACAATCGGCGCGAGCGCTCTGCGAGTTAGCGTGAGGCACTGCCGGTCCGAACCGGGTTCGGGGCGGCGAACTTCTCAGAACTTCGGACAGTTAGGAGAACGAGCAAGATGGCAATCGAAAAGCACCAGACCCCGATGCTCGACCAGCTGGAGACCGGTCCCTGGCCCAGCTTCATTTCCGGGATCAAGCGTCTGCGCGACCAGCACCCCGAGGAGCGCATCAACAAGGTCACCAACGACCTGCTCGGCCAGCTGGAACATTCCTACGAGACGCGCAAGGGCTACTGGAAGGGCGGCACGGTGTCGGTGTACGGCTACGGCGGTGGCATCATTCCGCGGTTCTCCGAGGTCGGCAAGGCCTTCCCCGAATCCAAAGAATTCCACACCCTGCGCGTTCAGCCCCCGGCGGGCAACCACTACTCCACCAAGATGCTGCGCCAGTTGGCCGACAGCTGGGAGAAGTGGGGCTCGGGCCTGGTGACCTTCCACGGTCAGACCGGCAACATCATGTTCATCGGGACCGACACCAAGGGCACCCAGCACTTTTTCGACGAGATCAACGACTACGGCTGGGACCTCGGCGGCGCCGGCCCCTGCGTGCGCACTGCCATGTCCTGCGTGGGTGCGGCGCGTTGCGAGATGTCCTGCACCAACGAGCAGAAGGCGCATCGCCTGCTGGTGAACAACTTCACCGACGACGTGCACCGTCCGGCCCTGCCCTACAAGTTCAAGTTCAAGGTCTCGGGCTGCCCCAACGACTGCCAGAACGCCATCGAGCGTGCTGACTTTGCCGTGATCGGCACTTGGCGCGACGACATGAAGGTCGACCAGGCGGAGGTCAAGGCCTACGTCGCCAAGAAAGGCCGCCAGTACATCATCGACAACGTGGTGAACCGCTGCCCGACCAAGGCGCTGGCCCTGAACGACGACGATTCCCTGGCCGTCGACAACAAGGACTGCGTGCGCTGCATGCACTGCCTCAACGTCATGCCCAAGGCCCTGCATCCGGGTGACGACAGGGGCGTGACCATCCTCATCGGCGGCAAGCGCACCCTGAAGATCGGCGACCTGATGGGCACTGTCGTGGTGCCGTTCAAGAAGCTCGACACCGAGGAGGACTACGAGTCCCTGGTCGAAATGGCCGAAGAGATCATCGATTTCTGGGCCGAGAACGCCCTGGAGCACGAGCGTTGCGGCGAGATGATCGAGCGTATCGGTCTGGTCAACTTCCTCGAGGGCATCGGGATCGACCCCGATCCCAACATGGTCAGCGAGCCGCGCCAGAGCTCCTACGTCCGCATGGACGGCTGGGACGAAGCGGCGGAAGCCTACTTCGCCCGCAAGGCGGAAGGCTGATCGCTGCCGGTCGGGCCCTCGGTTGCCGGGGCGCACGTCCCGGCAAGAGGGGGCCTTTTCATCAGGCGGCAATGACCCTGCACCGACTACTGTTTAGCGAGCTCTACTGGAGGTAACGATGGCGATGCAAGACATGCGCGAGCCGGTCGAGAGCGGCTGCCCCGATCCGTTTCAGTACATGCATCCGACGATGCGCAAGAACTTCGGGATGTGGAAGTACCACGAGCACCCCCGTCCCGGCGTGCTGCTGCATGTGGCCTACAGCGGCGACAAGATCTGGACCGTGAAGGCCGGCACCCAGCGCATCCTGGACGTCTATACGCTGCGCAAGCTGTGCGACATCGGCGATCAGTACGCCGAGGGCCATGTACACTTCACCCTGCGCAGCAACATCGAGTACATGGTGACCGACGAGGCGAAGGTCCAGCCTCTGATCGACGCGCTCGAAGGCGCGGGGTTCATCGTCGGCGGCACCCAGAACTCGGTGACCATGATCTCCCATACCCAGGGCTGGCTACACTGCGACATCCCGGGCACCGACGCTTCCGGCGTGGTCAAGTCCATGATGGACGAGCTCATCGACGAGTTCCGCAACGCCAACATGCCCAACCGGGTGCATATCACCACCTCCTGCTGCCAGATCAACTGCGGCGGCCAGGGTGACATCGCCATCAACGTCCAGCACACCAAGCCCCCGAAGATCAATCATGATCTGGTGGCCAACGTCTGCGAGCGCCCCTCCGTCGTGGCCCGTTGCCCGGTAGCGGCCATCCGTCCGGCCATGGTCAACGGCAAGCCTTCGCTGGAAGTGGACGAGAAGAAGTGCATCTGCTGCGGCGCCTGCTTCCCGCCCTGCCCCCCGATGCAGATCAACGACGCCATGCACTCCAAGCTGGCGATCTGGGTCGGCGGCAACCACTCCAATGCCCGCGGCAAGCCCAGCTTCCAGAAGCTGGTGGCAGCCGGCATTCCCAACAACCCGCCGCGCTGGCCCGAGGCCACCGCGATCGTCAAGCGCATCCTCAAGGGCTACAAGGAAGGCGCGCGCGACTGGGAGCGGATCAACGAGTGGATCGAGCGTATCGGCTGGCCGCGGTTCTTCGAGCAGGTCGAGCTGCCGTTCACCAAGTACCACATCGACAACTGGCGCGGTGCTCGCAATTCGCTGAACGCCTCGACCCACATCCGGTTCTGAAGCGGAGTCGATCGATGAAGCTGACGATCCAGGTTAACGAAGGGCCGTACCAGCACGAGGCGGCCGACAGCGCCTACCAGTTCACCAAGGCCGCGCTGGAGAAGGGACACGAGATCTTCCGGGTCTTCTTCTATCACGATGGCGTGAACAACGGCACCCGGCTGACGACTCCCCCCCAGGACGACCGCAACGTCGTCAAGCGCTGGAGCGAGCTCGCCGAGCAACACGGCCTCGATCTGGTGGTATGCGTGGCTGCCGCCCAGCGCCGCGGGATCGTGGACGAGGGCGAGGCCAAGCGTAATGGCAAGGATGCCACCAACATTGCGCCGGGCTTCCGCATCTCCGGGCTCGGGCAGTTGGTGGAAGGGGCAATCCAGAGCGACCGTCTGGTCGTGTTCGGCGACTGACGGAGGCGGCGATGTCTGAAATAAAGAAGTTCTTGTACGTGAACCGCAGGGCGCCCTACGGCACCATCTATGCCTGGGAATCCCTGGAGGTCGTGCTGATCGGTGCGGCATTCGAGCAGGACGTCAGTGTCGCCTTCATCGACGACGGCGTGTTCGAGCTGACCAAGGATCAGGATACCAAGGGGCTCGGCATGAAGAATTTCTCGCCGACCTATTCGGCCCTGGGCGACTACGAGGTCAAGAAGATCTACGTCGAGAAGGAGTCGCTCGAAGAGCGCGGCCTGACCCTGGACGATCTGCAGCACCTGACCTGGGAGGACGAGGACGAGGACTACGCGGAAAAGGACTCGATCCACCTGGTGACCCGGGCGGAGATGGCCGATCTCATGGCCGAGCACGACGTGCTGTTCAACTTTTAAGGGGAGGATCAGGCGATGTCGATCTTGCACGTGGTGAACAAGTCCCCTTACGAGCGGAACAGCCTGGATACCTGTGTTGCGTACGTCAGGGATGGTGATACGGTCCTTCTGATCGAAGACGGCGTGTACGCGGCGATGAACGGTGGGGCTGCCGCCGGCAAGCTGGCGGGCCTGGGTGAGGTCTGCGTCCTTGGCGCCGATCTCGCCGCGCGGGGTATTGGTGAGAACAAGCTGGCGAATGGCGTGAAGGTTGTCGACTACGCGGGCTTCGTCGATCTGGTCGAGGCCAAGGACAAGGTTCAGTCCTGGTTGTGACTTAACTGCAATTCATTTTAGAGCGAAGAGGAGAGATTCCGATGCCTATCGAAGTGAGCGGTAAGAGCCTGGAGACCGACGAAGAAGGCTACCTCGCCAACCTCAATGAATGGGAGCCCGGTGTCGCCACTGTCATGGCCAAGGAAGACGGTGTCGACCTGAACGACGAGCACTGGGAGATCATCAACTTCCTGCGCGAGTACTATGAAGAGTACCAGATTGCGCCGGCCGTTCGCGTGCTGACCAAGGCTGTCGGCAAGAAGCTCGGCAAGGACAAGGGGACCAGCAAATACCTGTACTCCCTGTTCCCCTACGGGCCGGCCAAGCAGGCCTGCCGTTACGCCGGTCTGCCCAAGCCGACCGGTTGCGTCTGATCAAGACGCTCTGACCTGGGAGGCGGGGCTCGCCCCGCCCCCCGGGATCGTCAAGCGCCATTGAGGAATGCGGAAACATGTCGTTTCTGACGGTAGCGTATGCTGCGCTGTTTTATGCCGCCTTCATCGTCCTGGTGGTCGGTGTGGGCCGGAAGATCTATAGCTTCGCAAAGACCCCTGCGCCGCTGAAGATTCCCACGACGCCGGCACCGACGACCCAGACCGGTGTGGTGTTGCGCATGTTCCGCGAGGTGGTTTTCTTCGAGAGCTTGTTCAAGTCCACCAAGTGGACCTGGCTCTTCGGGTGGGCGTTCCACATGGCGTTGTTCGCCATCCTGTTCCGCCACCTGCGTTATTTCCAGGACCCCATCTGGGCGCCCGTCGAGTGGGTCTCCCCTGTGGTCAAGTACCTGGCGTTCGCGATGATCATCGGTCTGCTCGGTCTTTGGGGCCGGCGCCTGTTCGTGGACCGGGTGCGCTACATCTCCGCGCCTTCGGATCACCTGATGCTGCTGCTCCTGTTGCTGATCGGCGTCAGCGGGGCCATGACCACGTTCGTGGTGCACACCGACGTGGTGGCGGTGAAGGAATTCTTCCGGGCGCTGATGACACTGCAGCTGGGGTCCCTACCCAACCTGCCGGGCGATCCGATCATCCTCATCCATCTGCTGCTGGTGGCGACCCTGATGATCATCTTCCCGGTGAGCAAGCTGCTGCACGCCCCCGGGGTGTTCTTCAGCCCCGGCCGCAACCAGGTCGACAACCCTCGCGAGCGCCGACACATCGCCGATTGGGCGCGTCGGCTCGAGCAGTAATTAAGACCCAGAGCGCGAACCAGACGTAGCCGCGAGCAAGGACCGATTTCAGTCGTGACGAGGTTGACCGATGGCTAAGGCAGATTTCGAGGTTCCCGAGCTCCAGGAATACCCGGAGATCCCTGCGCTGGTCGAGGGAACGATGGCGCACAGCAAGCCGTTCACCGCCAAGCCGGAATTCCAGGCCGAGCTTGGATTCCCCGGCGAGCTTGTCGACGGCTGGGAGCAGAAGGCGCTCGACAAGATGGGCGACCTGCTCGGCAAGTACCGGTCTTTCCGGGTATACCTCGACTCCTGCGTCAAGTGCGGCGCCTGCACGGACAAGTGCCACTACTACCTGGGTACGAAGGATCCGAAGAACATGCCGGTTGGCCGGCAGGACCTGCTGCGCAAGGTCTACCGGCGCTACTTCACCTTCGCCGGCAAATATTTTCCCAAGCTCGTGGGTGCGGCGGACCTCACCCGCGAGGTGCTGGACGACTGGTACAGCTATTTCCACCAGTGCTCGCAGTGCCGGCGCTGCTCGGTGTTCTGCCCCTACGGCATCGATACCGCCGAGATCTCCATGGCTGCGCGCGAGATCATGGACAGCATCGGCGTCGGGCAGAAGTACTGCAACGAGATCATCGGCAAGGTCTACAAGATCGGCAATAATCTGGGCCTGCCGGGCCCGGCCCTGGAGGATACCCTCGAGGGTCTCGAGGAAGACGTGCTCGAGGATACCGGGGTGGCGGTCAAATATCCCGTCAACCAGAAGGGTGTCGACATCCTGCTGGTGACCCCCTCAGCCGACTTCTTCGCCGAGCCCCACGTGGACGGGCTGATCGGCTACGGCAAGGTGTTCCACGAGGCGGGCGTGTCCTGGACGCTCAGCACCTACGCCTCGGAGGCGGCCAATTTCGGCATGTTCATCGGCAGCTACGAGAACATGCGCCGGGTGTCCATGCGCATCCGCGAGGCGGCCCTGGATCTCGGGGTCAAGCGCATCGTGTTCGGCGAGTGCGGCCATGCCTGGCGCGTCGCTTACAGCTTCCTGAACACGCTCGCCGGTCCCTGGGATTTCCTGGATCCAAACTACCCGATGCCCCAGCACATCCTGGAGTTCACCTGGGACCAGATCCAGAAGGGCAAGCTCAAGATCGACAAGTCCCAGAACGATGACAAGGTGGTGACGTTCCACGACTCCTGCAACGTCGCCCGGGCCAGCCGCATGGGCGACAAGGCGGGTGGGCAGTTCGAAATCCCGCGGGCCGTGATCAAGGCGGTGTGCAACCACTTTGTGGACATGCCGGCGGACACCATCCGCGAGCGCACCTTCTGCTGCGGCGGCGGCGGTGGGCTGCTCACCGACGACCTGATGGAGCTTCGCGTGAAGGGCGCCAAGCCCCGCATGGAGGCCCTGCACACGGTCATGGAAGAGAACGGCGTGACGCACATGGCGGCCATCTGCGCCATCTGCAAGAGCCAGTTCACCAAGGTCCTGCCGTATTACGGAATGGACATGGATCAGATCGTCAGCGTCCACCAGTTGGTGAGCAGTGCGATCGTGCTGACGGGCCAGACCAGCGAAGACGAAGAAGACGACGAGGCCGACGCAGAGGCCGAAGACTGATTCAGGCGAGTTTGATGCCGGCGGCGCAGAGGCCCTACCGGCAACCAACAGATGCACCGGTAAGGAGAGTAAGAATGGCGACTCCTAGCGACACCATGAACACCAAGCTGACCTGGCGGCGGTTCAAGGAAGGCGACAACCAGTGGTCGGATCTGACCGACCAGATCTTCGAGCAGGACCACTCCCACAAGTGTCCGACCTATGTTCACAAGACGCCGCCCTGCCAGGGCAGCTGTCCTTCCGGTGAAGACATCCGCGGCTGGCTGCAGATCGTGCGTGGCATGGAGCAGCCGCCCAAGGGCATGGCCTGGCAGGAGTATGCCTTCCGCCGCTCCACCGACGCCAATCCCTTCCCGTCGATGATGGGCCGCGTCTGTCCCGCGCCTTGCCAGGACGGCTGCAACCGCAACGAAGTGGACGATTTCGTCGGCATCAACGCGGTGGAGCAGTACATCGGCGACACCGCCATCGCCAACGGCTACACGTTCGCTGCCGGTTCGGACACCGGCAAGAAGGTCGCCATCGTCGGCGGTGGCCCCGCCGGGCTTGCCGGGGCCTATCAGTTGCGCCGCAAGGGCCATCAGGTCACCATCTTCGAGTCCTTCCCGGATCTCGGCGGCATGTTCCGCTACGGTATCCCCGGCTACCGCGTGCCGCGCGACGCCCTGGACTCCGAGATCAAGCGCATCGTCGATATGGGCGTGGAAGTGCGCGCCGGCACCCGCGTCGGTACCGACGTGACCGTCGAGCAGCTGGAGAAGGACTACGATGCGATCCTGTGGGCGCTGGGCTGCCAGGCCGGTCGAGGTCTGCCGGTCGCCGGCTGGGAAGGGACCCCGAACTGCGTCAGCGGTGTGGCGTTCCTCAAGGCCTTCAACGAGGGCCGCATGAAGGTCACCGCCCAGAAGGTGGTGTGCGTGGGCGGCGGCGACACCTCCATCGACGTGGTCTCGGTGGCCCGCCGTATCGGCCACATCAACCAGGCCAATCCTTCGGACACCCCGGAGACCGTGATCCTGGACGGCTACGTCGCCCACGACGCAGCGGTGACGGCCCATGCCCAGGGCGCCCAGGTGACCCTGACCTCGTTGTTCCCGCGCGCCCAGATGACCGCGGCCGAGCACGAGGTGCACGACGCCCTGACCGAGGGCGTGGACGTCCGCGACGGCGTCATGCCCATCGAGCTGCTGAAGAATGCCGAGGGCCGCGCCACCGGCCTGAAGATCGTCGCCTGCACCATGGACGGCATGCGCCCTGTACCGGTACCGGGGGCCGAGCCGGTCGTCATCGAGGCAGACCTGATCGTCTCGGCCATCGGCCAGGCGGGCGACCTCTCTGGTCTGGAAGAGCTGAACAACGGCCGCGGTCTGATCAATGCGGACAAGTACTACCAGGTGCCGGATCGCGAGGGTCACTTCGTGGCGGGCGACATCATCCGTCCTCACCTGCTGACCACTGCCATCGGCCAGGCCTCCGTCGCCGCCGACAGTATCGACGAGTACCTGAAGCACCAGGAGCACAAGAAGCGCCCCAAGGTCGACGTGCACCACTTCGACCTGATCGCCAAGCTCCATGAGGCCGGGCTGGATCCCGAGCATTTCGATGCCGAGGAGCGCGGCGACATGCGCGGGACCTCCGTCGGCAATTGGGCGGTGCACAACTACGAGGACCGCTCGTTCCAGGAGATCATCCCCCACGAGGAGCTGTTCCTCGGTCACTTCGGCTTCCAGGCCCGCAACAAGCGCGCCGAGGAGGTCCCGACCGCCGAGGAGGTCCTCGGCCACTTCAAAGAGCGCGTCATCGGTCTGGAGGAGGCCCGGGCGGTCGACGAGGCGAAGCGCTGCATGAGCTGCGGCATGTGCTTCGAGTGCGACAACTGCGTGATCTTCTGCCCGCAGATCGCCGTCTACCGGGTCGAGAAGGGCAAGCGCACCACCGGCCGTTACGTGGCGACTGACTATGACAAGTGCATCGGCTGCCACATCTGCGCCGATGTCTGTCCCACGGGCTACATCAAGATGGGGCTGGGCGAGTAATCGGGGGCCATCGATGCACGGTTCTGTTCTCAGGAAAGTCCTGTGGGCGGCGCTGGTCCTGGCGGGGGCTTCGGCCCTCGTCCGGCCGGCGCTGGCCGAAGACGTCCATGATGTCTGGCGCTCGGGCAATTCCAAGGCGGTCGGCCTGGAGCATTGCGTCAAGCCCACCGAGTGGATGCGTCGAAACCACATGGAGCTGATCAAGCACGAGCGCAACCTGACGGTGCACGAGGGCGTTCGCATAGAGCGCTTCAGTCTGGCCGGGTGCATCAAGTGCCACGTCAACTATGACGCCGATCACAAGCCGATCCCGATCAACTCCGAAGGTCAGTTCTGCGACGTTTGCCACGAGTATGCCGGCGCCGATCTGGACTGTTTCCAGTGCCACGCCAGGGTGCCGACGCCAGAGACCGACTACGGCGCGAATGCGGAGAAGGGTGAGCAACGATGAGCAAGACGACCGATCAGCCGGATCAGGATCGAAGGGCGTTCATCGGCAGGGCCGCTGGGGCGGTAGCGGCAGCGACGCTCGCGCCCGGGGTGCTTCTGCACATGACGGCGGAGGCCGCGTACCGGCAGGAGCCGGTGACCAGCAAGGTGCGCTACGGCATGCTGATCGACACCGCGCGCTGCGCCGACGGCTGCACCGCCTGCGTGGATGCCTGCAACCACGAGAACGGCATGGATCAGATGGTCAAGCCGGAAGGCCTGTCGGATGAGCACTGGGATCAGGTAATCCCCAAGTGGATCCGCAAGGTCAAGGTGGAAGACAACGCCACCGGCCGGGTAACCAATCTGCCGATGCTCTGCCAGCACTGCGAGAGCCCGCCCTGCGAGGACGTCTGTCCCACCGGGGCCTCGTTCCGCCGCGCCGACGGCATCGTCATGGTGGATCGGCACAGCTGCATCGGCTGCCGCTATTGCATGATGGCCTGCCCCTACAAGGCCCGCTCGTTCATCCATGAGGTGGTGGAGCACAAGCCGACCGTTGCCCCGCGCGGCAGGGGCTGCGTGGAGAGCTGCAACTTCTGCGTACAGCGCCGCGACAGCGGCGGGACGACCACTGCCTGTCAGGATGCCTGTACGCGGGAAGGGCACAACGCCATTGTGTTCGGCGACCTCAATGATCCGTCCAGCGAGGTGTCCCAGGCCCTGCGCAAGTACCCCAGCCGCCAGATCAGGGCGGATCTGAAGCTCAATACCGGCGTGCGGTATTCTGGCGTCTGATTTTCCGGGAGCCCGAGGTGATGAAGAAGATCTACTTCAGCGAATGGGGCATCGAAAGCCCGCGCTATTGGAGCATCCTGGCGCTGCTGGCGGCCGTAGTGGCGATCGGCGGGCTCGCCGCGCTGTATATGGAGCACGAGGGCCACTGGGTGACCGGCATGACCAATCAGGTCGTTTGGGGCACCCCCCACGTGTTCGCCATCTTCCTGATCGTGGCCGCCTCCGGCGCGCTCAACGTCGCCTCCATCGGCTCGGTGTTCGATAAGAAGGTCTACAAGCCGCTGGCGCCCTTGTCGGGTCTGCTCGCCATCGCCCTGCTCGTGGGGGGGCTGCTGGTGCTCGTGCTGGACCTGGGCCGGCCCGAGCGCCTGATCGTCGCGATGACGACCTACAACTTCAAGTCGATCTTCGCCTGGAACATCTTCCTGTACACGGGGTTCATGGCCATCGTCGCCGTCTATCTGTGGTTCATGATGGAGCACAAGATGAACCCGTACACCAAGCCGGTGGGCCTTTTCGCGTTCGTCTGGCGTCTTGCGCTCACCACCGGCACCGGCTCCATCTTCGGCTTCCTGGTGGCCCGCGACGCCTACGACAGCGCCCTGCTGGCGCCGATGTTCATCATCATGTCGTTCAGCTTCGGCTTGGCGATCTATCTCCTGGTGCTGATGTTCACCTTCAACCTCGAAGGTCGGCCGCTGGGCGAGGCGGTGGTTCGCCGCCTGAAGAATCTGCTCGGCGTGTTCGTAGCGGCGGTGCTGTTCTTCACCGTCATCTACCATCTCACCAACCTCTACATGACCGGCAAGCACGAGGTCGAGGCTTTCGTGCTGCTCACCGGTGGGGTCTACACCCGGGTTTTCTGGATCGGTGAGATCCTGATTGGCGGACTGCTGCCGCTGGCTATCCTTTACCACCCGGCGCTCGGGCGCAGCCTGGGCTGGATCGCCGGGGCCTGCGCCGCGGTGATCGTCGGCGGCTTCTCCAAGCTGTACGTTCTGGTCATCGGCGGACAAGCCTTCCCGATGCCGCTCTTGCCGGGCCACAAGGTGCTGGAGAGTGGCTTCTATGACGGGGTGGTCGCCCACTATGCGCCGAGTCTTCCGGAGGTGCTGCTCGGTCTTGGCGGCATCGGTGTCGCCCTGGCCGCGACGCTGGTCGGAATCCGGGTCCTGCGCTTCCTGCCCCAGACCCTGGCGGACGAGGCGGTCGATCCCCACGCCGCTGCCTGACGGCGACGCTGCGCCGGGGGGAACGCCGCGCGGAGCAGGGCCGATCCCGGCCTGCTCCGCGCAGCCGTTTTGTCGAGCCCCGCCGCTCTCTCCCCGGGCGAAGGCGCAGGCGTATCCGCGATAGCCTCGAGGTGCTCCCATGGCGCATCTGATGGTATCCGCCACCCGCAAGTCCTCGGGCAAGACGACCCTAACGATCGGCCTGTCCGCGGCGCTGAGGCGGCGCGGGCTGGTCGTTCAACCCTTCAAGAAGGGCCCCGATTATATCGACCCGCTTTGGCTGGGCGTGGCCGCAGGGCGCCCCTGCCACAATCTTGATTTCCACACCCAATCGCCTGAGGAGATCCGGTCCGCCTTCGCCTTGCGAATGCAAGGCGCCGACCTCGGGCTGATCGAGGGCAACCTCGCCCTCTTCGACGGCATGGATATAGAGGGCAGCGACAGCAACGCGGCGCTGGCCATCCTGCTCCAGGCCCCCGTCGTGCTGGTCGTAGACGCCGAGGGCATGACCCGCAGCATCGCCCCCCTGCTGCACGGCTACGAGAGCTTCGATCCTGCGGTCCGGATCGCCGGCCTGGTGCTCAACAATGTCGCCGGAGCGCGCCATGAGGGTCGGTTGCGCAAGGTCGTCGAGCACTACAGCGGCATCCCGCTGCTCGGCGTCGTGTGCCGCGAGCCCCAGCTCAGGATCGAGGAGCGGCACTTGGGGCTGGTGCCCAGCAACGAGGCCGAGCAGGCGGAGGCCGCTGTCGAGCGCATTCGAGGGCTGGTCGACGATCAGGTCGACCTGGACCGCATCATCGCTGTCGCCGATAGTGCGCCCCCGGTTCTTGAAGCCGGACCGGCACCTCAGCTGTTCGGTCGGGGCGGGGCGGTCCGTATCGGGATCGCCCGGGACCAGTCATTCGGTTTCTATTACCCCGGTGACCTGGAGATCTTGGCGTCCTGCGGCGCCGAATTGGTGCCCATAGATACGCTCAAGGACCAGGTATTGCCGGAGGTCGACGGGCTGTTTCTCGGCGGTGGCTTCCCGGAGTCCCGCATGGCCGAGCTGGAGGCGAACACAGCGCTGCGCGAGGCCATACGGGCTTTCGTCGAAGCAGGGCGCCCGGTGTACGCCGAGTGTGGCGGTCTGATGTATCTCTCGCGCAGCCTGACGTGGAAGGATAAACGCTGTAAAATGGTAGGAGTCATCCCAGGCGATGCCGTGATGCACGATCGACCTCAAGGGCGCGGTTATGTGCGGCTGAGGGAGACCGGACGTAGTCCCTGGCCTTCTGTACCGGGGCAATCTGCGGAGCTGGCGGCGCACGAGTTCCACTATTCGCGCCTGGAGAACCTGGCGGCCGGGCTGGTCTACGCCTACGAGGTGCTGCGAGGTGCCGGCGTGGATGGACACTGGGACGGCATCGTCTACAAGAATCTCCTGGCGAGCTACAGCCACATGCGTAATGTCGGAAGCAACCACTGGGCCGAGCGCTTCGTCGCCCACGTGCGCGCCTGCCGGCGCGCCTGAGTTGAGCCAGTCGCCACAGGGTGGGCCACTGGACAGGGGGCCGTCGTTTCAAAGGGCCCGATGTGCAACCCGACACAGCTGAGAGACGATCGACATGTTCAAGGTGACTCCGGCGGCAGCCGATCAAGTCCGCACCGCGGCGCAGAAGGGTGGGGCAGAGGGCATGGCCCTGCGGCTGGCGGTGGCGCGCACGTCCGACGGGGCTATGGACTACCGGATGGGCTTCGACGAGCCGAAGGACGACGACATCCGATTAACCTCCGAGGGTGTGGAGATTGTCATGGAGCCCGAGTACGTGCCGCTGCTGGATGAGACGGTGCTCGACTACGTGGAGCTCGACCAGGGCGACCGTCAATTCGTTTTTCTGAATCCCAAAGACCCGAGCTACAGGCCGCCGAGCGGCGCAGCAGCGGCGCCGAAGGCTCGCCAGGACTGACCCCCGGGCGGCCGATCGGCCGCCCCAGATGCCACCGGATGCGATGGAGCTCTCCAGCCAAGACGCGCTGCGCCTCAACGTCATGCTGGCCAACCGCCCGCAGGCAATCCGCATCAACGAATCGACCATGACGGTGCACGCGCTGTCCTCGCGCGGCGAGGCCCGGGTCAGTCTCAATCCCAACTGTCGCGACGAGCAGTACCTGCGTCAGGTCAGAGAGCTCCTCTCGGGCCATGTGCTGGGCTCGCCCGGAGGCTATCCGGTTTATCTCAAGCGCTGGACCCGCATGGGGCAGATGCGCGACGAGAGCCTCGAGCAGCTGCTGTTGCTGGGCGAGCCGGAGGCGGTGATGGCGGCCGTCTGCGCCCCGGGCCTCACCGATGAGCTCGCGCGGCGCGCTTGGTGGATCATGGAGGACGCCGAGCATGCCCGGCGCATGCTCGCCAACCCCATGATTGCAAAGGGCGCCATGGGGCCCGTGCTCGGGGACTACCTGGCGGAGCATCTGGCTTTCGAGACCGAGCCCGAGGTGATGATCGAGACGGTACGGCTGATCTTGCAGCCGGGTCTTCTCGGGGAGGAGTCCCGGGCCGAGCTCTGGAAGCGCGCCGCTCGCAAGAACGCCTACTATGTGGGGTTCCTTGCGGCGCTACCCGATGCGCTGCCGGTGCAGATGCCGGCGCATCCAGCGTCCACTGCCCATCGGCCGGCGCTCCAGGCGCTCGAAGCGGCGGGCAGTGTTCAGGCGGGGCTGCTGTTGAGGGTCTTTTCGTCCGCCGGTCAGGCGTTTCTGGACACCGCGGCGTTGGTGCTCGAGAAGCCGGCCAACCAGGAGGTGGTGAGCCTGACCCTGGACATCCTGCGCAGCTATTTCTCACCGCTGCGCTCCGAGGGGGACCCCGACCAGACGCTGGAAGCGCTGCTCGCCGAGGCCGAGGCCCATTGCACGGCGGCCTGCGACGCAGAGATCGGCGCGGTGCTGGCCGTCGCCCCGCAGCTGCTGGCGGAGCTGCGGGCAGCCCGCGTGCTCTCGGGCCTGGGTTACGGGGTGCTGCGCGCCGCCCTCGGCGGCACCACGGCTATCGGCAGCCTGATGCGGCGGAAGCTGGAGCCGGTGCTGTCCGGCGTCCTGGAGCAAGTCCGCGTCCTGCAGGGCAGGCGCTGAGCCGCCGATCCGCCGTTTCAGCGCTCCGCGGTGATGTAGCAGATCCAGCCGGCGTCGGCCTCGCCCTCCTGCGCCGGGCGGAAGTTGCCGTCCGGCTCGCCGTCTTCTTCCCAACCCTGCCAGTAGACCCTGACCCGCGAGAAGCCGACCTCCGCAAGTAGGTCGCGGATCTCGGGCAGCGTCCAGAGCCGCCAGTCGTAGCTGAACGCCCGCTCCATGCGGGAGCCGTCTGGAAAATCGAAGTGGATGTGGCAGATCAGGTTGCCGCTGATCGGCTCGTACTTCGCCTGCTCCCAGACGTAGGTGAAGCCGTCGAGCTCACGCTCCTCTTCGATCTCGCGGAACGAATCGTAGCCGCCGTAGGCGTCGAGAAAGAGCATCCCATCCTCGGCCAGGGCCTCGCGCGCCCGGCGCAGGTAGCGCTTGAGCTGGTCGCGCTCCTTGAGCAGCCAGTAGCTGAAGTTCATGGCCAGGATGGCGTCCATGGGGCCGGTGCGCACCCTGAGCACATCCTCGCGCAGCAGGGTCAGGCGTTCGAGCTGAGCGGGCGTGAGACCCGACAGGTTGTGCGTGTGGCCCCAGTCGAGCACCTCCGGGTCGATGTCGACGCCGACCGCCTCGTTGGTGCGCCGGCGCTTGATCCACTCGCAGCACACCCCGGCGGTGCCGCAGAAGTCCTCTCGGAGCCGCCGCGGCTTGCGTCCGCGCAGCTTGCGGAAAGTGTCGTCGACGAAATCGATCTCGGCCTCGGCGCACTGCACGGACAACTCGTACAGCCGGTGCCGGTCGGCGGTCTCGGCCAGGGTCGGCCCCTTCGGTCGTGTCTTGCCGGTCTTGCGCATCTTGCCCCACAGAGGTCGACAATCAGCGCGCTACTATACTGCAGAGTATCGACAAGCATGAACGCGGGGGAGGGTACGGTCATGGCTTTGGCACCCAAGATCCGGGAGTTCTTTGACGAGCGCGATGCGGTCTACGAGCTGATTACGCACGCGCGCACGGGCTCGGCCTTACACACCGCCGAGGCGGCCCACATCCCCGGCGATCTACTCCTCAAGGGCGTGTTGCTGTCCGATGCCCGGGGGTACCTGCTGGCCGTGCTTCCCGCGACCCATCACCTCGAGGTGGAGCGAATGAATGAGCTCACCGGGCGAGATCTGGTCCTGGTGAAGGAGGAGGAGATCCACAGCACCTTCTCCGATTGCGAGCCGGGCTCGGTGCCGCCCTTGGGCGAGCTCTACGGCGTCGAAACCCTGGTGGACTACCGCGTCGAGGAGCAGCCCGAGGTCTACTTCGAGGCGGGGTGCCACGGCGAGCTCGTTCGCATGGCCTCAGACGAATTCAGAAGCCTGTTGGGGGACGTGGGCCGCGTCCAGCTCGGCCACCATCTCTGAGGGCTCCGCGCGCTGGCCGAATCGGGGCCGGATTTGCCTCCGACCTCGTTGTGGTGTACTGTGGCGCCCCGCTACGGCTGGGTGCCCGTATCCCTGTCCCGCGGGCGTCGCCACGGACGAAGCACGACCCAGACCCTTCCCGCAGAGGTGTCCGAGGGGCTGAAGGAGCACGCCCGGAAACTGTGTGTACGGCAATGTGCCGAGGGTTCGACAAAACGGCAGGAAAGCCGTTTTGGACGCCGCGCAGCGGCGCCCGCAGGGCGAAGGCCACGGACGGCCTGAGTCAATCCCTCCCGTGTGTGGGGTGTCGCCCAGGCCGATGCGGTGGCGCACGGCCGAAGGAAAGCAAGTTACCGGAGAGGTGTCCGAGCGGCTGAAGGAGCACGCCTGGAAAGTGTGTGTACGCTAACACCGTACCGAGGGTTCGACAAAACGGCAGGACAGCCGTTTTGGACGCCGCGCAGCGGCGCCCGCAGGGCGAAGGCCACGGATGACTGAGTCACAAAACGGCAGGATAGCCGTTTTGGACGCCGCGCAGCGGCGCCCGTAGGGCGAAGGCCATGGATGGCCTGAGTCAATCCCTCCCGTGTGTGGGGTGTCGCCCAGGCCGATGCGGTGGCGCACGGCCGAAGGAATGCAAGTTACCGGAGAGGTGTCCGAGCGGCTGAAGGAGCACGCCTGGAAAGTGTGTGTACGCTAACACCGTACCGAGGGTTCGACAAAACGGCAGGACAGCCGTTTTGGACGCCGCGCAGCGGCGCCCGTAGGGCGAAGGCCACGGATGACTGAGTCACAAAACGGCAGGATAGCCGTTTTGGACGCCGCGCAGCGGCGCCCGTAGGGCGAAGGCCATGGATGGCCTGAGTCAATCCCTCCCGTGTGTGGGGTGTCGCCCAGGCCGATGCGGTGGCGCACGGCCGAAGGAATGCAAGTTACCGGAGAGGTGTCCGAGCGGCTGAAGGAGCACGCCTGGAAAGTGTGTGTACGCTAACACCGTACCGAGGGTTCGACAAAACGGCAGGACAGCCGTTTTGGACGCCGCGCAGCGGCGCCCGTAGGGCGAAGGCCATGGATGGCCTGAGTCAATCCCTCCCGTGTGTGGGGTGTCGCCCAGGCCGATGCGGTGGCGCACGGCCGAAGGAATGCAAGTTACCGGAGAGGTGTCCGAGCGGCTGAAGGAGCACGCCTGGAAAGTGTGTGTACGCTAACACCGTACCGAGGGTTCGAATCCCTCCCTCTCCGCCATTTCTATAATAAAAACAAAGTGTTGAAGTTGCATAAAAACCCTCGGTACGGTCCGGGCGGTTTCACAGAAAACCCATATATTTCATACCCATCCATGACTGGGTGACCGCCGAAAGGTGCTGCTTTGGCAGCCGGTTAGACCGAAGTTCCCCGCGCTGTCACGAGCGAACCCACTGAATTCTCTGGAATATTCATGAATTACTGGTGTACGCGACTGTCTACACGCGAATCTTTTTGAGTAGATCGAACGCGGCCATCTGTTTGGGGTTTGCTCTGGTATCGAGCGTGAAGGTCTCCTCGGGATCGTCGGCGTGTTTGCGCCGACAGGTATTGCGAACGATGGTCGCCAACTCGTTCAAGAGGGTACGGAAGCTGTGTGCGGGCGAGCCGTCGTCGAGGATCTTCGTCGCCACTTTCGCGAGCGCTTCGGGCGAACGGGTTGCCGCAGCCACCGGATCGCGGCGAGCAAGGCGCGCTTGATCCGTGTCGGCGAACAACAGTGAGCGCCAAGCCTCGCTCATGTGCCACTTGACGTAGTAGGCAAGCATGCACAGAAACAGGTGGGCGCGCACCCGATCTTCAGTGTGATGATAGATCGGGCGGATCTGCAGATCGTCGCTCTTCAAGGACCGAAATGCCGCCTCGACATGACTGAGATCCTTGTAGTAGCGCACGGCATCCTCGCTGGCGGCTTCTTCGGCAGGAACCGAGGTGCGGATGACATAGAGGCCATCGAGCGCTGCCTCCTCGGCGACCTTCTGCGCATCGATGTGGAAGTCCAATCGCCCACTTTCGATGTCGAGCACGAAATGCTTGGCCATCTTGTACTTGTTGAGGACCTTGCCGACACGCAGACCGATCTTATCGGGCTCTTTCAAGTGCCCCTGAGTCACCATCCGTTGGACCTTCTTGAGCTCTGCCATGGTGGCATCGAGCAAGGATTGGCGTTTCACCGCCCGTAGCCGAGCCAGGGGCGGGTTGCGACAGGCGATGAGGCGCTCGCCCGGGAAATCCTCATAGGCGAGCTCGAACAGGTTGCGCTCATCGAACAAATCCAGTTGGATACAACCGGCATCGATCAACTTGCGGATGGCTCCGCTTTTCAACGCCGTGATCCACTGCAGACCGGATCGTTCGCTCAACGCGTCGACCTGTTTTTGCGAGATCATTCCACGATCCCCGACCAGGGTGATCGACTCGATGCCGAAATCCTGCTGGAGCTTCTCGACTTGCGCCAGCAGGGTCTGCGGATCGCTCGTGTTGCCCGTGAACGGCGAAATCGCCACCGGACAACCGCTAGAGTTGGTGAGCAATCCGTAGTTGACCTGCAGCTTGCCTTTCTTGCCGTCGCGCGAGTAGCCGCGCGCGGCCAGCGGGCAGTGCTCGCCCTCGAAATAGCTCGATGACAAGTCATAGAGTACCCGCCCCCCGTGCTGCAGGTGGCGTGCCCCCAGGCGCTGCTCGATAGCCCCCTGGCGCTCCAGCAGCCAATCCATGGCGGCGTACAGCTCATCCTCGTCGGCATCGGCGACGCCTAAGAGCTCGCCAAGGGTTGTATGATTCCAGCTGCGAGTCGTGGCCAACTTGCTTTGCGGTTCCAGCACCCGGGCGGCGATCATCGCCATCACCAGGTCGCGCTCGCGCGACTCCCCGCGCCCAAGGAGCGTCGCGATGTGCAACCGCCCCATCGCCTCGGTAACCGCCTGCACCGCCCCGTGGGCGCGCGAACGGATAATCTCGAACAGGTCCTCGGGGGGGAACAGGGATTTGCCCTTGAGCACATCGCGAATCGCATGCGCCTGCTCAAGCGAGAGCGCAGAGAGATTCGCGATCGTGCGCTTGATGATCTTCTTGCCCTCGCGGATTGACTCGCGCAGCAAAATGGCGGGGCGGGAATTGCGGTTCGGAACGATGTCGATATACATGGGTCTGTATATAACACATCTACCTAATCTTTCCTTGATATGAGTCAATATCTACATGGGTACACTTTGGCATGTGAACTTGGAGTAAACGCCAACGAAGTCAACGAAAACAGCGCCTTAGTACATCGATGAGAACGATTCGCGATGGAACCTCGGGTTAGACACGATCGGCGACAGGGTGTTTCCACCTAGACCGAGGGTACCCGACCATCGATGCAGAGTCTCGGTTCGCCATCGGGGGTCAGCGGCTGGCGCTGAGCGACTTCGTTCGTTGCAGATCAGGCACAGCTAGCAACGGCTGCGTTCCGCCATTTACAGAAACGCAGTCAGTCAACGAGCTTCTTCCCGGCCAGGTTGTCGAGCACGCCGATGAGCCGCGCTTGCCTCGTGTTGTCGGCCATCCTGATGGCTCGGTTTGTCCCGACTGGTCCGGGGGCGATGGAGAGGCGGCGGAATCCGTCGGCCATCGGTTGTCGAGCATAGGCCGCCTGTCGCCTATGGCCGCTGCGGGTGATCTGTGACACTGGCGCAAAGTTAACGTGGCCCTATCGCGGGCCCGCTCTCTCGCGCTGCTGGTCGCCAATCCGAGGCTGATGGCGATCAAGTGTCACACGGTCGAGCAGATCGAGTTGGTGAACAGCCTGTGTTGGGTGCACGAGTATGCCCACGCTTCTTGAAAAAGGGCGGATGCGACGGACGAAAAGCCGCTCGGACAGCGGGAGCTGACCGTCACAAGCGCCCCGTCTATGCCGCTACATTGATCGACACGTGCAGCCCTAGCCGGTGGGCCATATCGACCAGGCTGTCCAGGCGGAAGTCGTTGATCTTCCCCTTCAGTAGGGCGCTGACCCGGGGTTGGGTGACGTGCAGTACCTCGGCGGCCTGTGTTTGCGTCAGCCCTTCATCTTTGATCCGTTCCGCGATTTCGATCATCAAGGCGGACCGCAGTTTGAGATTCTCCACGCGTACCGGGTCGTCCTCGAGGGCATCCCATACACTGGCAAATCGATCTTGTTTGGGCATCATTACACCTCATTCAGAAGCTGTCTCAGCGCCATCTTGGCCGCATCGATATCCTGCTTTCTGGTCTTTTGTGTTTTCTTCCGGAAGGCATGCAGTACGTAGACGGCATCCGCAAACTTCGCCACATAGATCACCCGATACTGTCCCTCTTGAATGATTCGGATCTCCCGAACCCCTGAGCCGATCGACGGCATCGGCTTCGAATCGGTGGGGTCCAATCCGCGTTGAACCCGATCCAACTGATAGCCCGCCTCACGCTTGGCGACCAGGGGGAAGCTGCGAAGCGTATTGAGGGAGTGGCCGCAGAATCGAATTTCCTTCATGGGCGGACTATATCTCTACATACATAATTATTCAAGTAAGGGAATAGGCGCTCTTGGAATTGCTTGGCGCATGAACCCGGGCGCCAACGTCTGAATCGTTGCTCGATGATGGATACGCTGGGCGGTCTTGGAGGCCGCTGGACACGATCCGGACACGATGCGTTTATAAGCCATTGAAAGATAAGCAAACAGCGAAGGTTCGAATCCCTCCCTCTCCGCCATTTATTTAGAAAAAACAAAGTGTTACGATCGCTAAAGGTAACTTCTCAATAACCAACGGCAACTATATCAACCAGCTATCGACATGAGTTAATGTTCTGAGAGAGGACTCCGAGCGCTTTGAGGGGTGGCATGAAATGCCGAGCGATCATCAACTGCCAAACATCCCGGACGCCCAGCGTAGCGAGTTGGTGGAGCAGTTGTTGGCGCAGATCGAGCGTCTTGTGCAGGAGAACCTCAGGCAGGCCGAGTTGGTGCAGCAGTTGCGTGATGAAGTGGCCGTGCTCAAGGGGCAGAAGGCGAAGCCGAAGTTCAAGGCGAGCGGAATGGAGAAAGGGACCGATCCAGAATCCGGTGAGGAAGCGCATGGTGACGACAAGAGCCAGGGCGATCGGCAAGGTGAGCCGAAAGAGCGCAAGCGCCCCGGCTCGGCCAAGCGCCGCAAGACCCAGCAATTGGAGATTCATGAGACGGTGGAGCTCAGATTCTCGATCGAGCCCCCGGGCGGGTCGCGCTTCAAGGGATATCGAGATTTTGTCGTCCAGGACCTGAGGATTGAGGCTCACAATACCCGCTATCGCCTGGAGGTCTGGCAGACGCCGGACGGGCAGTGGCTGAGCGGTGAGCTTCCGGCGTGCCTCAATGGCAAACACTTCGGCGCGTCGCTACGCCGCTACGTGCTCTATCAACACCACCACTGCCAGGTCACCCAGCCGCTGCTGCGTGAGCAGCTCAATGAGTTTGGCATCGACATTTCCGCGGGGCAGATCGATGCCCTGCTGAGCGAGCATAACGAGGTGTTTTTCGCCGAGAAGGACCAGTTGCTGGTAACCGGTCTGCAAGTCAGCCCCTTCATCAGCGTGGACGACTCCGGCGCACGCCATCGGGGCAAGAACGGCTATGTCACACAGATCGGCAACGACTGGTTTGCGTGGTTTTCGAGCACCTACAGCAAGAGCCGCATCAACTTTCTGCAGCTGCTGCACGCCGGGGACATCACCTACCATCTCAATGAGCACGCCTTGGAGTACCTCACTGAGGAAGGATTGCCCCAACAGCCGCGGCGTCGATTGCTCAGCGATACGAGCGGGCCGATCACCGGGGCCGAGAGCTGGAGCCAGCACCTCGACGCGTTGGGAATCGACAGCGAGCGCCATCGGCGCATCGCCACCGAAGGGGCCTTGCTGGGTGGGCTGATCGAAAAGGGCTTCTCGCTCGAGCTGGTGATCCTCAGCGATGGGGCCGGTCAGTTTGCCATCCTGCTGCACGCCTTGTGCTGGGTGCACGCCGAGCGCCTCGTGCACAAGCTGATCCCACTCAACGACACCCATCGCCTGGACCAGGAGCGGGTCCGAGACCAGATCTGGACGCTGTATGCCGATCTCAAGGCCTATCGGCGCCATCCCGATCCGGCGTTGGTGCCCGCCCTGGAGGCACGCTTCGACGCCCTCTTCACGCAGCGCACGTCCTTTGAGACGCTCAACCAGACGCTCAAGCGGTTGCATGGGCACAGGGCCAAGCTGCTGCTGGTGCTGAGCCGCCCGGACATCCCGCTGCATACCAACAACAGCGAGGGCGATATTCGGGTGTACGTCAAATGGCGCAAGATCAGCGGTGGAACGCGCAGTGATCTGGGAAAGCGCTGTCGAGACAGCCTGGCCAGCCTCAACAAAACCTGCCGCAAGCTCGGCGTGTCGTTTTGGGACTATCTTGCCGATCGGATCGAACGATGCGCCTCAATTCCTCCATTAGCCGATATCATTCGCGACCGGGCAGCCGCTGTGTCTGCTAGGCCGTGACTTATTGAGAACTGAAGTTTCTTGTTTTTCCTCACGCGACGAGGCGCATGATAGTTGAGATCAAAGGATTTCGATCCGGTTTGCGCGAATTCTGGCAATTGATACCAAAACCCTCGTTGGCCAGGTGTTTGGCGAGGGACCTTCGTGCGTCCCCGAAGGCAAACTCGGTGGTCTTTTGCGAAGCGTAGCGCCGCGCCGGGGCTTGAGGCAAGTGCTCGGCGTAGATCCAGGTGATGGTGGTGGCTGCCATGCAGAAATGCAGGTGATTGGTAACCGACTCGGGTTTGCGCGTCTGAGTCTCGGTGCTGCCGATCTCTTGTTTGATCTCGCGGAACCCCGCTTCGATTTTCCACCGCGCCGAGTAGTATTCGATGATCTGCTCGACGCTGAGATCAAGGTCCGTGGTCAGCAGCGCAACCCATTGGCTCTTGCGGTAGACCCAGACGACACGCACACGGCAGCGCAAGGTCTTGAGCATCACGATACGCTGGGCGGCCACGACCTCGCGCAGGTCCCCGTACACATGCAGCGTATAGGTGCTGGCATGCTTGCGCATCGCATCGGCCAACTGTGTCGCGTTACCGAGACGATTGCCATATTTCCTGGGTCTTCCGCCGCTACCCTTCTTCGCTGGTTCGGGGAGTGCGTAGAGAGCGGAGTTGACCCGCAACCGCGAGAGCAGATGGGCGCGCGTACCGAGCTGCTCTCGCAACGGCTTGAACAGTCCGTTGTTGCCGAACCAGCTGTCAGTGGCGATCAGCATCGGCGCGTTCTTGAAGACACTGCCAAGCTGTGCGATCAGCCGCACGGCCTGCTCGAACTTGCTGCGAAAGACCAGCGACTGGCGGCGCAGTTTCAGATCGGCGCCCTCCAAGCTCTTGCGGCGCAGATAAAAAGCGAAGGCCAGCGGCAAGCAGGCCCAGCGCCCGTGGATTTTCTTGAGCAGCCCCACGGTGAGGATGGTCTGCGCCCACGGATAGCGCGTCTGGTTGGTCTTGGCCGCATGATCGAAGGTACGCTGGCAGCCGAAGATGTGTTTGCCGGTCTTCGGGTTGATGGAATCATCAAGCGCCAGCAGCAGACGCCCATCGCTCAACGGGCTGGGGATACGCCGCCAGAGCAGATTCCACAGCCGCTCCCAGGGCAGCTTCACTGAAGCCATGAAGGTGTAGTAGCGCCACTCGGCGATACTCACACCGAACAGTGTCTCGATGGCCCGCAACAAGTTGGAGGTGCGCGAGGCGGTGATCGGCACGACGATCGCTTGCAATGTCAGGATGAGCCAGCGAAAGCGCTCCTGACCCTTGTCGTTGGCCGGAAACAGGGCTTGGAAATCGTTGGCGAGAGTGCGTAAGATAGGCATCGAGTAGGGGCTCTTTTTGTTGGTAAATCATTGGCTTGTGCAACCTTGATTATACCTCGAATCGAGCCCCTATTCACGTTTAAGCGACTGTTTTTTCTCGCAATTATGCGGCTGTCAGCGCGTTCTGCGGGCGGCTGATCATCTATAAGCATGCACTAATATGGCGACCATCCTGTAGTCAATAATATACTAACGTTCTGAAGATGAAGAAATCCCGACGCGCTACGTCACCGCGACTGTTTCACGCGCATTCCCGACGGTCGATAATTGCGACACTGAGAAAGTACAAAACTTCAGATTGAGAAGTTACCGCTAAAGAACCCTCGGTACGGTCCGGGCGGTGCGAGAGGGAATCTCGCGCGATCAACGATTTACATATTCTCTCCCCCGCCACTCGGTTCTGTTTTTACGCTCGGTTAGACACGATTCGCGCCGCCTTCCTTGGATCGAGTGCAGCCCCCCGGACGAAGCGTTGTGAACGGGGGCCAAAACCCGCGTCAATCTGATGAAATGGTAAGGGCGCGGGAAACGAGGGTGGGCCCCGAAGGGGTATGGTAACGGGATGGAAAATAGCTGACGGGACAGCGCGCGGGGGGGCAAGTCGTCAGCGTTCATGTTTTCGGTGAGAGCGACCTCGAGCGTTGGGATCCTCCCGTCGGGGTGATATCGTTTCATTTCGTCTCCATCGCACTCGCAGGCTAATCCTGCCGGCGGTTTTTCTTGTTTCGTTCTTGCATGCCCTTTGCCGAGATCATTTTCCTTCGCGGTCCTCCCATACGGTCCTGGCGCGCACGTCATCGATCAGGAAACGCACACCCTGATTGTCCGACGGGTTGAGCCAGAGCATTCGTTCGAAGACGCGTTCTGCTTGCTCGAACCGCTTGAGCCGCCACAGGCACAAGCCGAGCCCGTGCATGCAGCGCAAGAATGGCCGGTTGTCGATGTGCCCCCAGCGCAAGAGGCCGTCGAAGTCCGGTCCGAGGGAGAGCTCACCGATGCGCACGCCCACCTCGTAGTGGCGTATCGCTACCTCGGCGCAGCTATCAAAGACGAAGTTGCCGAGATGTGCGTGGGCATCGAGGCAGCGCAGATCCGCCTGGCACAGCTCCATCAGGATCTGCCTGGCGGCTACGGGGTTGCCCGCGTCCTTCAGGTCATTGGACCCGCAGATCGGATCGGAGTCGAAATCGCCCGGGTCTCGGCCCGGCACGACTTGCTCCATCTCGAACGATTGCCTCGGACCGCGAGCGATGATGGGCTTGGCCCACTCCTCGATCGGTTCGTCGGTCCCTCCCCAGTAGTGCTCTTCGGGTGTCCAGAGTCCCTGATCCTCGAGCTTCAACGGAACCAGCCCCAAGGCGTCGATGTCCAGGCGCGACGACTCGATCTCGCCGGAGAGATAGGGGTGCCCTGCGTAGGTCCACTGCTTGTGGGACTTCACCACCGCGATCTCGCCCGGCACGATGTCCCACAGCCGGCTCGCGCGCAGCGTAATGACCCGATCGCTGCCCACGAGGCGGCCCCGGGCGGCCTTCTCCTTCGCGGATAGGACGACGAGCTCGATCGGGCCGCTTAAATCGAGGTCTGTGGCAGCAACCTTGTGCTGGCGTTGTCGTCGAGGGGGAGGGACCGCTTGCTTCGGCCAGGGATCGCGTCCAGACCATTTGCGGTAGGCCGCAATGAGATGACCGCCGCTCGATTGCTCCGCGAGCACGACCTCGGACGCAGAGACCACATGCGCCGAGCCGTCTTCCCGTGTGCATCGGGCCACGAGCCCGCGCCGCAGGTTACCGTCGTAGTCAAACTCGACCACCGAGACCGGCTCACCGATGACGAACGCGTCGCGGGGCAGCTCGATGCCGTCCTCGAGCGCGGAGCGGAAAGCCCGGAGCTGCTCATCATCTCCGAAGGCGTCGGTGATGATCTCTTCGATCAATCTGTCCAGATCTTCCGCTGTCATGCCGTCGCTTCTTTTCTTCATCGGGTACTCCGCTCTTTCGTGCGCCAGCGTGCCTTGGCGCGATCCAGGAACGAAGGCTCGTCACTCGGCCCCATGCCCTCGACCAGGCGTTCGAACCCCGGCATGAAGCTGCTTTTGCGATTGTGATCAGCGCGAACCTGGCGCACGGTCTTGGTCCATTCGTCTTCGAGGCCGGCACGCTCGAAACAGCGCTTGGCGCGTTCGAAGTTGGAGATCGCGGCGTCGTAATACTTGCTCTTCTTGGCGTTGACGATGCGCAGTCCTTGGGCCCGCCAGAGCCGGGCTGCCAGATCGGGATGGGGCTTCTCGAGCTTCTTGGCCGCGGGCTCGGTGGCGTAATGGCTCATATCCTCGAGGTCATCGTCCTTGGTCCGACGCACGAGCTCGGCAAGCCGGTCCAGCTCCTTGGTCTTGAGGAGCAGTTCCATGACGGAGTGGAGGTCGGCGCCCATCGCCGCCTGGATGGCCTTCTCGTGCCACTCCTTGCGCTGGCCTTTGGGCACGTACTTCATGAGGTCGTCGTAGGTGTCGGTGCTCGGGTGCTCGCGATAGTCCGACCAGGCCGCGTCGAGTGCTTGGTCACCCCGACCGAGCTTGGTCAGAAGGTCGCGCTTGAGCTTAGCGAGATCGTGGCTGGCCATCGAGCCGTGCGGGGTCTGCTTGTCGACCTCGAAGCCACGTTCCACCCAGGAGAGGGCCTCCTCGGGCTTGCGCTTGGAAACGAGCAGCTTGGCAATGGCATGGCAGTCCGTCGCCGTGAGGCTGGTCTCCTCGGCGAGCGCCACGTAGGCCGCGACGTCCTTTTGGGCCGCATAGATCGTGCGCAGGACCTCGCCCCAGCGGCGACGGATGTAGTCGGGACGCTCCCGGAGCTTGCCATCCGTCTTCGCTGTCCTCTGTTCCGCGGTGTCGAATCGCGTGCGGACCAGCTTCACGAAAGCTGCGAGGTTGGCCTTGTTGAAGACCTTCACCGTGTCCATCTCGAGCCGGTAGCAGAAGCCGTAATCGTCCTGGTCCATCCAGGTCAGCAAGCGCGAGGCGGTCTCCTCGGGATCGGCTCCTTCAGCCTGGCGCGCCTTGATCCACTCGCAATAGAGATCGTCGACGAACTGGCCGAAGCTGCCGCTGGAATCGTCGACCTCCTCGATCTTCACGTAGCACGCCGCGAGGAAGGTCTCGTACAAAGTGACGGCGCGTGCAGGGTCGCTGCCGACCAGCTCGGAAATCTTGGTGGCGACCTCCTCGAGATCACTCACGAACGAGAAACAGGTGCGGTCGGGAATGAAGGCGCCCGGATTCAGTACCAGCTCGATCTCCCGCTCGATGGGGTCGCCCTGCGGGCGTCTCTTTCGGGTCATCGGTCTTGCCCTCCACTTCTGGTGCCGGTGCTATTCACGCCACCGTCGCCAGACAGATCGCAGTCGAGGAGCTTGACCATGAAGTCCTGTATCGCGGTATCGAGCCCGGCGCAGCGGACCTGCAGCCGGCGGTGTTGAGTTATCAACGAGTTATATTTGTGCATCTGGGAATTATCCACTTAAGCCATCGGGACAGAGACTGTTCATGAAGATCTGCTCAAATAGAGGGATTATTCATCGAAGAGCGTGGCAATGCACTCCATAGGCAAGAAAAGCTTGAGCGGTTGGCTGGGCAGGGGGATGAAGCCGAATTGCCGGTAGAGCTCTGCCACCCGGTCATTCTGTGCTTCGACGACGACGGCGTAGACCGCCATCACCTGGCTGGCCTGGCCGATGCGCTGTAGGGCATCGGCGAGCAGGATGGAGCCAATCCCCATACGCTGGTGAGATTCGGCAACGGCAAGCCGTCCCAGGAGGACCACGGGGCCGGGATATCTGGGCAGCCGCCGTCGGAAAGCCTCCGGGAGCGCAGTGGCATCCAGGCCCCCAGCGCTGAGACTGTAGTAGCCGATCGCCCACCGTGGAGCATCGGGAGACGAGGCGACGAATACCCGGTTGACCCGTCGCCTGATGTTTTGACTCGCATACTGGTTGAGGTATTGGTTTAGGGAGGGCTCGCCGCAGTCGAAGGATTTTCGGTCGTGCTGTCTGCCGAGCGGAGCGATGATGAGCTCCAAGCGGATAGTCCCCTTACCGTTGGACGCGTTTCTTATGTTCGGCGCAGGCCCGCTTGAGTTTGGCGCTAGGCTGGGGGGGATTTTCGAGGGCGTCCAGAAACACCTGCCAATCGACATCGTTCAGCGTAAGAGTCTCGTGCTCCTGGATTACCTCGTCGGCTGCATGCAGCGCATGGCCGAGCACGAATTCCGACAGGCTCTTGTGTGCATAGGCGGCAGCACGCTCCAGCTTTTTCTTGGACAGGGTATCGACGCGGATGTGCATGCGCTCTTGCTTGACGATGTCTGCGTTGGCCATTGGCATACCTCCAATCAACGACGAGAGCGTACGCCAATCGTGCGTACAATGCCAGGCCGATACGGGGCGGGACGCCCTGTGTTCCTGCTCATTGTCGGAAAATGGTAGACACGATCTGGACATGATGGCGTCGTAAGCCATGGAAAAACCTGTAGATATCGAAGGTTCGAATCCATCTCTCTCCGCCAATTTACTTTTGAAACAATAAGTTGCAAAGGCCGACGCCGACGAGAGCTGCCACGCGGCGCGCTACTCTATGCCAACCCACGCCAATGGCGCCCGAGCCTCGCCGCCGGGCGGTGGAAGCGCCGCCGGGCCTTGTGGACTATTCCAAGAAAGTCCCATCGTCGTCTTCGCGATACCCCATGGCTCGATAGCCGCCGCGCCGTCTTTCAAACATTCTCGCGAGCATCGGCACCTTGCGGTCGACGTAGTCCACGATTCTTACGTCGCGTTTGCCAGGCTGCAGCCGGTGTAACCGACCTGCGTATTGCACGAGCGTGCCTTTCCAGGAAACGGGTAAAGCGAGAAACAGGGTATCCAGTCTGGCGTCATCGAATCCTTCGCCGATGTACCTGCCCGTCGCGAGGAGAAGGCGCTCTTCGTCCGCAGGTATGGAAGCGAGCTGCGCTTCGATCGCCCGCCGCTCCTTCGCGGACCGCCCTCCGTGTAGAACGACGATATTCCGAACGAAGCCCCTCAGGCGGCCCTGTAGCTGTTCGAGGTGCTCTTTGCGTTCGGTCAATAGGATGGGAGATCGTCCTTGGTCCATGGCCATGAGCACATCGTCGATGATCTGGTCGTTGCGCTCTTCATCTGAAGCCAGCAGGCCGTAGAGCCCCTGGATGGTGAGATTGGACGAAGGTATGGGGGGATCGAAGTCGGTCTCTCGGACAACGAGTCGATGATCGAAAGGACGTTGTGCGAGCCCGCTGCGGGGATCGGCTTTGAATCGAACGGGTCCAATCTGCATGTGGATAATGGGCTGGTGACCGTCCCGGCGCTGCGGGGTGGCTGTCAGGCCCAGAACATATCGCGCCTTGACCTCGGAGAGGACGCGCTCGAACGAGGGCGCCGGCAGATGGTGGCACTCGTCGATGATCACCTGCCCATACTCGGCGACGAGGTCGTCCACCGAGTCTTTGCGGGACAGACTCTGGATCATGGCGACATCGATCTGTCCGGTAAGGATGCGCTTCCCGCCGCCTATCTGGCCGATCGACCTGGGATCTCGGTCCAGAAAGATCCCTATCTGTGACCGCCACTGCTCCAGAAGAGGTTGTCTGTGCACCAGCACCAGGGTGCTGCACTGGCGCTGGGCGATCAGGTAGGTGCCAAGCACAGTCTTGCCGAAGCCGGGTGGCGCCACGACCACGCCGTTGTCATGCTCGACGATGGCATTGGCTGCTTGGTGCTGGGCATCGGTCAGCTCGCCGACGAACGTCGCTTCGATAGGGACACCAGGTTGTCTCAGGTCTTCCAAGTCGAGGTGGCTCTCGTGGTTATGGAGCAACATCTGCACATCGTCCAGACACCCGCGTGGCAGGCTGATGTGGTCTCCGTCATCTTCGGCACAGAAGATGACTCGTGGTGTCAGCGCCGTCGAGAGCCGGAGGTTCTGTTTCTTGTAGAACTCCGGGTTTTGAAACGCGGCCAACCGTTTGATCTGGTTGATCAAGGCTGAGGGCAGGCCGGCTCTTTCGACATAGAGCCGCTGGGAAAGCACACCATGAACCTTCCGCGGGATGGGCTCTGCGATCTCGGTGCGCTTCGCCTTTCTGGAAGGTGATCTCAACCAGGGCCCGGCTTCAACATCGTTCTCTCCGGTGTCCGCGATCTGAAGCCCAATCACCTGGCCATGTGCGGTGGCCTCCATGGCGATCCGTTCAACCTTGTCGGCCGGTATGGGGAGCAAGGATGCGAGGAAGCTCCATTGATCCCGGAATGGCTCCAGCGCATCATCTAGGAAAAGGGTATTGCCTTCCTGCCGGGGGTGGTGCTGTAACGGCAGCGCAATGAGATTGCCGAAACCACCGGTAGGCAAGGTGTCTTGGTTCGGGAAGAGTCGGTCATAGGACGCCATGCTGAGTTGGTGCCGCCTCGCCATGGTTTCCGTGATCAGATAGCCACCCATCTTCCGGGCGGTTGAGGCGGCCACCGGGCTATCGAAGAAGAACCAGACGTGTGCGCCATTGCCCGAACGGGAACGTTCGATGGCATAGGGAACGCCGACATGCCGACAGGTTTCCGTGAACGCCAGGACATCTTCCCGCCAAGCCTCTTTGTCGAAGTCCGCCGCGAGAAGCCAGCATGTCTCGTCCTTGAGCATGGGATAGACACCGATGACGTGCCGTCCCTGGAGATGGTCCAGAACCGTGTCGACGGTGATGGGCAGAAAGGCTTGATTGGAACACTCGCCGCATTTCACGCGGGGTTTCTCACAGACAATCTGTTGCCGTCCCAGAATATCCTGATGCCGTCCCTGGCGCAGCTGGTCGGTATCATCCAACCCCAGCCCGGACGTTCCTGTCCGGTCGTTCGGGGAACTTCCTTGGTCCACCGGACCAAGGTTTTTCCCTCACCCACTCGTTGGCGCAGGCAGGAGAGTATCCCTTTTTACCGGTCTTCTGGTTTTGCCACAGCTTGGGATACACATCGTCTCGGCCTCGAAAGAGGCGGAGAAAGAGGGCGACCTTCTCCTCCGGTGTCATCGGCGCGGCGGGGGAGCCCGGGACAGGGGAGGCGTTGGTTGGGCGGAGTAGGACTTGATCGTCGTCTTTTGAGAGGTGTGCCCTCAGCGACCGGAGGTCTGCTTGGGCGTCCTCTTGCTGTCTCCTGAGAATGGAAAGATGCTTTTCGACCTCGGCAATCTTCCGTAGGACGCTTTCGCGATCAGAAGTGTCCATAGTCAGGCTGGGTGCTCGGCGGGTTGGTCCGCTGCGTATCAGATTCCCACAGCCGCGATGAACTGCCGTGCCGTGACAATGTGTGTGCCGCCCATCGTTCCCAATGCCAGCAGATCAGCTTTGTCGCCTGTCACGAGATACTGCGCCTGGCTCGCGGCTGCCATGGCCAGCACCGGGTTATCCTCGGGATCGGGCGACAGCTCCACGGTTGGTAGCGTTTCGAGGACGGTACCCTGGTGTCGCAGGCCATTGACCAGGTTGCCCGCCTCAGCCGGTTTGAGAAAACGGCGCGACTTCCGATAGCGCGAAACCCGGCGAAACTCGTCGAGCTGCCACTCGGAGGTCACCAGCTCGAAGCGCTTCTTACGCCAAGCCTGATAGATCAATGCCGGCGGAGTATCGGTGGTGATGAGTGCCGCGATCAGTATCCCGGTATCCAGTACGACCCGCACCGAGGCTACTCCGCAGCCAGGCCCTCATCGATGGCGTCGAGGATTTCCATGGGGTCATAGGACCGATTGCGCTCTTTGACACCTTCGACAGTGAGCTCGAACAGGCGGGACTGGACGGCCTCTTCCACGAAACGTGAGATGTCGCCCTTCTTGGTCCCTCGTTGGGCCAGGAAGGAGCGCAATGCCCGGTCGGTTTCTTCGGGGACGACAATGGACCAGCGGACGTTGTTCATGGTGCTCGCTATCTCGAACTGGGCGAGTGTGAGTATATGCGCTTATGCGCGAATGAGCACGTTGCGGTTTATGGGACCGGGACACCGGCGAAGGATCTCGCAGCGGAGGCAGGGGCCGCAATATGACCGCATTTCGCCAGAGACGTTCTGGTAAGTATAAGAAATATAAAGTAAAAGAGAAGATTCGACAAAACGGCAGGAAAGCCGTTTTGGACGCCGCGCAGCGGCGCCCGCAGGGCGAAGGCCATGGATGGCTGAGTCACAAAACGGCAGGAAAGCCGTTTTGGACGCCGCGCAGCGGCGCCCGCAGGGCGAAGGCCATGGATGGCCTGAGTCAATCCCTCCCTCGCCGCCAAGTACCGAAGGCCCCCGCGTGGGGCCTTTCGCAGTTGCGGTGTACGACTGGTCGGGCGGGGCCCCCGGGGTTTTGATTGTCCGCTCGACGGCAGCTTGGCGATGTCAAACCGATGGCTTGCGTACTCCTACGGCGGCGGCTGCGATCGGCCGTATGGGCAGGAACATGGCGATCGGCTCGGGGCGGTCGCCGAGCGCGCCGGAGACGACACCGACGGCCTTGGATCCCAGGTCGGCATAGAATGGGGCAGCGTCCGATTTCGCGTCGACCACCACTCCGACACACCCGGCCCGGTCTCGTATGTCCAGGGCGAGCCCGAGCATCGAGCGCAGAAGCAGCCGTCCGATGCCATGCCCCTGGAACCGCTCGTCCACCGCGATGCGCGCGATGCGCAGGATCGGAAGCGGGTAGGATGGCAGGCGCCTGCGCAAGGTCCTCGGCAGGCTCTCCGCGGTCATCTCGCCGCTCGACACCGTAACGAACCCGGTGATTTGATCGACCTGGACAGCGACATAGGTTGTCCCGATGTGGTGGCGGAATTGATTCTGGCCAGCGTAGCGCCGAAAGAACCGATCCAGATCGACATTCCCGCACCGGAATCCGGAACGATCGTCCGGAGGCTCCAACCGGCGGATGTGGATTTCCTGCCGGGCGTTAATCACGGAACAGCGCTTTCAGGGCCTCCGTGGGCTGATCTTCCCGGGCGATGCGCTCGGCGATTTGCGCCATCGCCTCGCTGGTCAATACCAGCCGAGAGGGAATGACGACGTCTTCGGGGATCTCGCGCAGCGCCTGCAGGTGATGCTGCAGTGCCTCCTCGATCAGGTAGGCCTTCTTCACGCCGTGACGTTTCACGTACGCTTCCACTTGGGCCTTGGTCTCTTCCGAGATGAAGGCGGAAACTTGGGTACTCGTAGACATGGCAGAGATTCTCCTACATTTCTGTAGATCTCTCTACAAAATACCACAGAGACGAGCTTGCATGTCCTGCGGAGCACATGACCCCAGCTGCGCTGGACGCGAACCGGACACGATGCGTTTGTAAGCCATGGAAAGATAAACAAACAGCGAAGGTTCGAATCTACATCTTCACGGGCAACAAGCGCCTCAGCCACAGTTGGGTTGAAGACGGCTAGGTGACCCGCCACCCGCGCTGGTGCGACGGCCCGAACTGAGCCGCGGCCGAACGGATGGCCAAGGCCTCACCGCTCGGCGTTTGGGCGGCGCCCGGCTTACAGCGCACGCCCTGGGACTACCGGCACGCGCAACCTCTGCGACCCTTTCCCTGGGGGTCCGACTTGCTCTCGGTCTGTTCCCCTGCCGCATTTCGCAATGACCCAGGTCGGCGGGCTTGCTACTCAGGGCCCCAGGGAACGAACAAGCACAACGGAAACAGCCCATGAACCAACAAGCCCTGTCCGCGCTCATCTGGTCGGTCGCCGACCTTCTGCGCGGCGACTACAAGCAATCCGAGTACGGCCGGGTCATCCTCCCGTTCACCGTGCTGCGCTGCCTGGACTGCGTGCTGGCCAGGACCAAGGAGGCCGTGCTCCAGGGAAAGGCCGCCAAGGAGGCCCAGGGGGTCAACCCCGAGCCCTTCCTGCTGCGCAAGGCGAAGCTGCGCTTCGTCAACACCTCGCCTCTGGACATGAAGAAGCTCATGGGCGATCAGGACCACCTGAAGAAGAACCTCAACGACTACATCCGGGCCTTCTCCCCCGCGGTCCCGGACATCTTCGAGCGCTTCGACTTCCAGGGTCAGGTCGAGCGCCTGGCCAAGGCGAACCTGCTCTACCTGGTCACCGAGAAGTCCACCGGCCTGGATCTCAGCCCCCGGTCGGTGGACAACCACCAGATGGGCCTGGTGTTCGAAGAGCTGATCCGCAAGTTCGCGGAGATCAGCAACGAGACGGCCGGGGAGCACTTCACCCCGCGCGAGGTCATCCGCCTGATGGTCAACCTGATCTTCATCGAGGATGACCAGGTGCTGACCCCCGGCAACCCCATCGTGCGCACCATCTACGATCCCACCGCCGGCACCGGCGGCATGCTTTCAGTGGCCGGCGACTACCTGTTGGAGCACAACCCCGAGGCGCGCCTCACCATTTGCAAGGCCGACATGCTCATCAAGGGCCAGGACGTTACCAACATCGTGGCGGGCAACACCCTGTCCGACGATGGCCACCAGGCCCGCAAGTTCGACTACATGCTGTCCAATCCCCCCTTCGGCGTGGAGTGGAAGAAGGTAGAGAAGCAGGTCCGGCGCGAGCACGAGCAGCAGGGCTACGACAAACGCTTCGGCCCGGGGCTGCCGCGCATCTCGGACGGCTCGCTGCTGTTCCTGCTGCATCTCATCTCGAAGATGCGCCCAGCCGAGCAGGGCGGCAGCCGCTTCGGCATCGTGCTCAACGGCTCGCCCCGGCATCCGAAAGCCCAGGGGGCCCAAGGGCGGGCGGGTGAAGATCGCGCCCCTGTCCCGGATCTTCCCCAACGAGAGCTTCGGCTACCGGACCATCACCGTCGAGCGCCCGCAGCGAGACGAGGCCGGCAATGTCGTCGTCGGCACCCGCGGCAAGCAGAAGGGTCAGCCCCAGCCAGACACCAGCCTGCGCGACACCGAGAACGTCCCGCTGGCCGAAGACGTACAGGCCTACTTCGAGCGCGAGGTGCTGCCCCCCGCGCCGGATGCCTGGATCGACCACGATAAGACCAAGGTGGGCTACGAGATCCCGTTCAACCGGCACTTCTACGTGTTCGAGCCGCCGCGACCCCTGGAGGAGATCGACGCCGACCTGGCCGCCTGTACCGACCGCATCAAGGCGATGATCGAGGGGCTGACGGCATGAATCGATGTCGGGCTACAAAAACTTTCTATTTCATGTATGGCGCGTCAATGGGTACAGTTAGCGCTAACAACACCCGCCAAGGCTATGCTCTTCGGAGTACCCTCAAACCGGCGGGTTACTTTTTTGGGGGGCGGCATGAGGTATAACAAGGCCCCCACGACCATCGCACAGCAGATCCAGAAGCTGAAAGATCGCGGTATGCAGATACCCGATGCCGATAGCACTAGCTTCTATCTCACCCACATCGGATATTATCGCCTCCGCGGTTACTGGATTCCCTTCGAGGATCCCCAAGTTGCGGCGCGTGACCACGTCTTTGTAGCGGGCACCTCCTTCGATAGCGTCCTGAACCTCTACACGTCCGACCGGGAACTGCGTCTTCTGATCATCGACGCCATCGAGCGGATCGAGGTATCTGTCCGCAACCAATGGGTAGACGCATTGGCACAACGGGGCGGAGCACACGCCTATCAAAATTCCAGCCTTTTCCAGAGTTCTCGCCAGTACGGACGCGGCCTCGCTGAACTTGCGGGTGAGCACGAGCGCAGCAAAGAATATTTCATCAAACACTATAAAACGAAGTACAACGAGCCCGACATGCCACCCATTTGGGCGGCGGTGGCGATCATGACTCTGGGGCAATTTTCGCACTGGCTCTCCAACCTCAAAGGGAAGGCCATCAAGTCACGGGTCGCCAAGGTCTATCGTCTCGATGAGAGCGTATTGACTTCCTTCCTCCACCACCTGACGGTTATCCGGAATATCTGTGCTCACCACGGGCGTCTATGGAATAGTGAGTTGACGGTGACGATGGAATTGCCGCGCAGGACGCCGCCGGGTATGGCGCGTAACATTGAGTACGGACCCGATCCCAATCAGCCGCCCCGCAAGCTCTACAACACCCTGGTCATGTTGGCTTATCTGATGGACGTCATCAGCCCGGGACACCACTGGAAGCACCGCCTGAAATGCCTTGTAGACCGTCATGAGATTCATACCCGGCACATGGGGTTTCCGCTCGACTTCGCGGAGCGTCCCATCTGGGTGCCGGTGTGGAAAGACGTGTGACCCTTGGGGAATTTGGGGTATGAGCTTTCCGCGCTATGCCAATTACAAGGACTCGGGGGTGGAATGGCTGGGGGAGGTTCCCGAGCATTGGGAAGTGAAGCCGATAAAGGCGGTCGCAAGCTGCAATGATGAAGTTCTTGGCGAATCAACTCCAGATGACTTTGAGATCGAATACGTTGAAATTTCAACGGAGGCGTGCGTGTGCCAGCTGGCAGGTGTATAACGTACATAGATCGTTCTGGAACCCACGTCACAAGCGTTAACGGAGGATTGCGTCTAGTTAACCCTTCTGGACCTGTAAAAGCGCATTGCGTGTGCCGGCTTCCAGTACCAGAAAAAGCTAAAGTCCATCAGTTCGTTATGGTCGGGAATGTAAGTGACGGAGAGATATCTGCCTATATAGCAGGCGTACCATGGAACCAACCAAATCGGGTACGCTTCTATGCGCATCTTAGCCTACTTCGGAGCACGCCCTTTGAGGTTCCTCTGGAGAAACAGAAAAAGGTTGTCTGGGACCTGCCTATATCAGGCACCGAAAGCCTAACGATTGACCGATCAAATCCCTATTATATAGAGGCGGAGTTCAAAACAAGCGGCGCCGTTGATATCCAGAATGCACTTGAGTTATTCTACTTCGAGGTCTATTGGGACTATGACAAATCGTTGGCTAAGACAGATCACGCGATGTCTAGGACTCTCACCTTGATTGTCGCGTCGCTAGGTCAGCTTCTAGCTTTGCTCGGCGTGTTTTCGCCTCTTGTTGCTGTAGCCGCTGCGGCAAGGGTTTACGATAAGTTTCGTGTTTCTCATGGCGGTGCTCGACGTTCTCTTGGCTCGTTTACCTTGGGTGTGTTGGGAGTCGGGGCGTTAACCGGATGGATGGGAGTAGGGGCCGGAATCAGCATATCTTGCGCTTTGTTTCCTCGCAGCAATCTTTGTGGGCTGCCAGGTATTTTCGTCGGTGGTCCCGTATTCTTTAGCTTGGGGGTTTTAGGATACTTGTTTCTATGGGTGGTGTGGGATAGAACACAGAACAGACCTTGATCCGGCAAGGGTGGGTGTTTACCGGCCTTCCGCATACTGCCCAGCATCCGAGTTTCCACTAGGCGGTTCACGAGAAGGGAGCGCGGGAGAACGGGGCCATAATCCCGCCCCCCGGCTCAGCGCATGACCGCTCCGGGTCGGCCGGGAGCGACCGCCGTTTGGTCACTTTCCGGCCAACGGCAGTCATGCGCACCGCTCGCTGCGGGCTTGAAGATTTCCCCTTGAAGGCGCTGCCCCGGGAGCGGGGCATCCGGATCTGCATGGTCCCAGACCCCCAGGTGCGCAGGATGCGCGCGATCACCGCCGCCTCCTCGATCACGGCGAGCACCCGCATCTCGGCGCCGCGATGTGGGCACAGCATAGGATCGACCTCGTAGACCTTCTTGATCAGCCGCGCCGAGGCAGCCCGCGACAGCTCGGGGTCGACCTGGTCGGGAGCGGGCCGCGACGACGGGGTCCTCCCAGGAGCCCCGGAGCCAGCGCTTCCGCGGCAGAGCAAGCCACGGTACTCCCGCCCGCACCGCGCAGCGAGCCACAACCCGAAACGGCTCCGGCGGAGCCGGCCCCTGCCGCCACGGCCGAGCCTCCCGTCCCAGCGTAGCCCGCGAATCAGGAAGCGCCCTTGATGGCGCCGAAGCCTCGCGCCGCTGCCGAGTGGGGATTGTCAGGCGGCCGCTCTCCGAGTAGGAGACGGGCCTCTGCTTCTCTCCCCGCGGGAGATGTCGGGGGGAGGCGATCGGATCGCCCGCTCTTGATGGGACACCAGATAGAGTCACCAAGAGGGGACTAATCCAGCCTCATCAAAGCCATGAAGGGGAGGTCTAGGGAGGTTCCCGTCCCAAAAAACGGAACCCAGACTGGCGGGTTCGGAAGGGCTTCGAAAAACCCCTGCCCCCCGGCGTAGGAGTCCCCTTCAGGACCGGAGAAGATTGCGCAGGAGCCGGTCGGGTTTTGCAGGACGACGGCCACGCGGTCGCCGGCGGCGAATGGTAAGGGCCACCCGATGGAAAAGAAGTGGAATACCTGGCCGGGTTGCGGGATACGGTTGGCCGGCACTTCGCGCCGCCCTATGACAGTGTCGCCCGGCTCGTCGCCGTCGAGCTCGCGGATCTCAATCACCAACACACCTGAATTGCAGGCGATGGGCAACAGGAGACCCAACAAGCGGCCATTCAGTCCAACCGTAAGCGTCTGAGCCAGCTTCTGCTGGCTTTCGCCACCGATCACCTGGGCACCTATGGTGGGCTCGACGATGGGCTGCATCTGATCTGCCGCGATCTTTTCTCCGGCCGCCTCAGCGAATGGTCCAGACACCAGTATGCTCAGGGCGGATGCTAGGAGAAAGGTCCTTTTCATGCTTGGTCTCCTCGTTGCTTCTTCACAGCGACAAGGGCGGTTCTCGCGAGACTGAGGGATAGGAATTTCCTTTTAGCCGTCCAGGGCTAAGAAAGGGCTGCGAAGGCACCGGCGCGCTGCGGCGGCCCGCAAAAGGCAGTTTGACATAACCCCGATTGGACGACGTGGCCCTGATTCCTTCCTGCTGGCGGATCGGTTGCTCGTTCTGCCGGCCCCTCTGCCCTTGCTCGCGAGAATTCCCTGATTCTCGTCCCAGTTTAGGCCGATGTGGGCTCTCGTCAACCCATCCGCCAACGTCTCCTCGGGGTCGAGGGGAGTCCTTTAGGGCCGGCTAATATTAGAGGCGACTGCTAGTCTCTGGTCGGCCAAAAGCGGGCATGCGCCGAAACAGCGCGGCTGCTCCTTCTCCCCGCGTTGACTCCCGCGGCGGGCCTCTGCAATAGTGCTTGTATCGTCAAAGGTGGGACCCGCGGACATGGATCAGGCCCATCGACTTGGGCCCGACCGGCCTACGCTCAATAGACATACGGTAGCGGCCGGTTAATGGCCGCTTAAGGTTGCTCCAGATGCTTCTCAGGTCGCGCTGAAGCCATGCCTGTACCAACATACGACCAATTCATTGATCCCGTTCTTCGCTATCTGGCGGAGCATCCGGAAGGTGCGACCGCCCCATCTGCACACGAGGCGGCGGCCAACAAGCTTGGCCTGACGGAGGAAGACAAGTCCGCTCTCATCCGGAGCGGCACTCAGCGCATGTACAAGAATCGAGCCGGTTGGGCACATGATCGGCTCAAGCGTGCCGGCTTATCGAGCAGCCCGAAGCACGGCCTCTGGAAGCTCACCACGGCCGGCCTGGCCTTCGCGACGGAGAATTCAAGTCCGCTTCCTGACTCCCTGGTGCAGAAACTCGCAACTGAGTATTTGGGCGTAACGCTGAAGCCGAGCACTAGCGCCACAACAGTCTCTGCGAAGCCCCCGGTGACACCAGCAACCTCTTCGACGACGGCCATTGCCAGCCCAGATGACCAGCTTGAACAAGCGCTCGCGGAGATCAGGAGGGCAGCCGGCGATGAACTCCTTGAACGTCTGGCAAACGTTTCGCCATCCTTTTTTGAGCAGATCGTGCTCGATGTCCTCCATTGCATGGGATACGGTGCGACGAGAACTGATTTGGTGCAAGTTGGGGGACCCGGGGACGGTGGTATCGACGGCGTTATATCCTTGGACCGACTCGGCCTAGAGAAGGTCTATATTCAGGCAAAGCGGTGGCAGGAGCTTGTCGGGCGTCCACAGCTTCAAGGCTTCTACGGCGCGCTAGCGGGCCAGAAGGCGAAGAAAGGCATCTTCATCACGACTTCCTCGTACACGCCTCAAGCCCGAGATTTTGCGAAGTCTGTCGAGGGAATGGTTCTCGTCGACGGGGAACGATTGGCGGGCCTCATGATTGAATACGAAGTCGGTATCACCTCGCGCGCGATTCGTATTCCCAAAATAGACTCAGACTACTTTGACGAAGAAGCGACCTGATCGGGTAAGGGCTGTTAGCCTACCATCCCGACACTCCAACGCACGCCGGCCCACGGCGTTCAAGAAGCTCGACGCTGCCGACACACGGTCCAGAAGGTTGTCTCCTTGGGGTCGACAACGGTCTGTTAGAGCGGGCAAATATTAGAGCGCCCTGTTGGTCTCAAGTCGGCCAGGAGCGGTCAAACAGGAGATTCGGCCGTCCCGAGGCTCCGGGCGCGTTCATACCACCACGCGAGTCACGGAGCGAGCGACACAGCCCGGGACGATCATGTGCGTGGTAACTCATATTCTTGCAACGGCGCAGTGAAACAGCATGTCGGCCGCGCCATTCTGCCTTCCGTGGGCAACCCCGGGCCATACTCGTTACATCCTCCGGTTTCTACGCGCACCCACCACACCGAGTAAGCCGATAGTCAGTAACCAGACCGTGGCAGGAACCGGCGTAACGGCGGACGGATTACTAAGGTCGTAAGTCGAGCCGTTCAAGCCGAAGCGTAGTTCCTCGATCTCCGGGCCATCGCCGGCGTATTGATCTGGTATGAGCAGCGTCGAGCCAAGCACACTGATTTTTAGCGCTCCATCTGCTAGGGTCTGCAGCACGAGGTCGTCAATAGTGACCGTGTCAGCAAATAGCAGTGTGTCGAATCCGCCTGCGTCGAAGATGGTGTCGTCCCCCGCGTCACCGCCAGACCACACGAAGGTATCGTCTCCGAGGCCCCCATCGAGCACGTTGATACCCGTCCCTCCGTCCAACCAGTCGTTGCCGTCCTCCCCGTGCAGCATATCCGACCCCGCTCCGCCGTTCAGTCGGTCGTTGCCGCTGGCGACAGCAGGGTTGTTAGCGCCCCCGTAAATGATATCGTCACCGGGGCCACCGTCGGTGATGTCATTCCTTCGCGCCCGTAAATGGTGTCGTTGCCGCCATTGGCCCAAAGGATGTCGTCCTGTGCGCCGCCGTCGATAAGAATGTTCCCGAGCGAGTAGTTCAGACTAGACAGATTGACCACATCAGCGCCAGCACCGGCGAAGAATACCTCAACATTAGCGACCATCTGGTTTCCGGAGATTGGGTCCTCGATAAACAGGGCGTCGCCCAGACCGGTGAAAAATAGAGTGTCAGATGAACCGCCGAGCCCGTCGTAGGACACTGCGTTTACGTTGTAAACGCCATTGACAGAAATGGATTCACCCGTATAAGCATTCACCACCATGGTGTTCAGGCTTTGCACATTGCCTTGCATGAACAAAAGATCATTACCATTGGTGCCAGTAACATCCGCTCCTTGCGCCGACAGGGCTAGGCAGAGGCACACGCACGATACCCAGATACGAATCACGTGTCGGAGCGGTAAGTCGTTCATCGCTGGACCCTTTGTAAGTAAACATTTTTCGTTGCGCCACGCCCGAATTGCCAATAAGGTTGCGACGCCGGAAAGTATGAAATTCACGTTCGAGCGCGCTGTGTGTCAAAGTCCGACAATCTGCTAATAACCACGCTCGGGCCAAATCCACTCGATGCAATCCCGCAATCGGCGGGCCCGCGGGAGATGCAGGTTTCGGCACCTGTCCGCCCGATGAATACCTGGTCGTCAACGCTCCACCAACGGAGAGTGGTGGACCGGCGTACAGGTAAATGGCTTGCGGGAGTTAGGGCCGTCTGCCGGAATATAGACGACATACATCAAGTTCTGGAGTAGGAGAATACTGATTTGGTTGTAGGAAAATTCTTACGAAGGCCGGTCGATATCCGAGCCAATGTTTGAAAGAGGTCGCCCAGGGTTGCGTCGATATCCGTTATCGCCCGGACTTGCTTACGCTTCCTTAACGGTGACTATACATAATCTTAACGGATTCCGGTTGGATTACAGAGCCTTAGCGGGAGGATGGTCGGCGGTGAAGGAACGGGAAACTGCGAAAATATTTAGAATCCTCTGGCCACCCCGAGATTGTCTCAGTTGGGTCGAAACCGGTCTTTCAGGAACGGTTGACCCCAGCGTTGCATAAGCCGGGTGGGCGAAGGGGATCGACACAGCGTAATTGCCTGGTCGATTGCTGTCAAAGCGAAGGCGAGTGAAGTATACGAGCGGTGGATTCTGGCAACAGACGCAGTACTCTATGAAGTCCTGTGTTTCATCCGGTGAAGTGCTCGTCGCGCCGGGAATTTATGCAACTTTAGGGTAGAGTCTACCCGCAGGCCGACGGCGAACGTTGGTCCGTATCCATGCTCGTCCACGCTCACGTGCTTGGCACGATCACCATCCAGCGCACGCCGAAACGGTCGGTCAGCATCCCGAAGGCGGGCGAGAAGAAGGTCTTGCCCAGGGGCATCGCGACCGTGCCGCCGTCGCCCAGGGCCGCGAACTTGCGACCGGCTTCGTCGGCATCCGCGGCCGTCAGTGTGAGCGAGAAGCCCTCGAAGCGGGGATGGCCCATGCAGTCGTCGGACATCAGTACCGAGCTGTCGCCGATGCGCATATTGGCGTGCATGACCTTGTCCTCGTAGCCTTCGTGCGTGCCGGGCGGCGGTGGGTCGGGCGCTTCCTTGTAGCGCATCAGTATTTCGACTTCGGCGCCGAGCGCCTGGATATAGAACGTGATCGCCTCCTCGCACCGCCCGTCGAAGAACAGGTAGGGTTGCACAGGCATGGTGGTCTCCTAGGGGTCGAGCGGTACGTTCAGGCCATCGAATGCAGGCCGATCATATTGCCCTCGGTATCCGTAACGAGCGCGATATGTCCGTACTGCCCGATGGATGCCTTCTGCATATGGATGTGCCCGCCCGCTTGCTCGGCCTTGGCGGCCGTCGCGGCGCAGTCGGCGCACATGAAGTACACGATCACGCTGTTGCCGCCGGAGGCGGCGCCCGGCATCTTCACCAGGGCACCGGTCACGCCGATGGCATTCTCCTGCATGGGAAAGGCCCACAACTCCATGGTCGGCGGCTGGCCGGGGTTCTCGATCCGGGTGAATTCCGTCGCGAACACCGACCGGTAGAAGGATTTCGCGCGGTCGATGTCCTGCACGTAGATCTCGAACCAGCCGACGGGATTCTTGGCGGTGCTTTCGTCCACGGTGATCTCCTTTCGCAAATCGCGGTTTTCAGTCGGGAATCTCGGGTTCGACCAGCCGGGCCAGATGCTCGAGCGATTCCTGCCAGCCGAGGTAGCACATCTCTACCGGAATTGCCTGGGGGATGCCTTCTTGCACCACATTGAGCTCGGTGCCGCAGGAAACGGCGCGCAGGTTGACCGTGGTCACCATCTCCCCCGGCAGTTGCGTGTCGTCGAACCGGTCCGTATATCGGAGGCGTTCGCCGGGCACGAGTTCGAGATAGCGGCCGCCGAAGGAATGGCCCTTGCCGGTGCCGAAATTGTGAAAGGCCATGTGGAAGGTCCCGTCGACGCGGGCATCGAGTTTGTCGACGCGACAGGTGAAGCCGTTGGGCGGAATCCAGCGGGCGAGGGCGTCGGGCTCGACGAAGGCTCGGTACACCTTATCGGGTTTGGCGCGCAGCACGCGGTGCAGGCGCACGCTGCCGGTGGACATGATGGTTCTCCTTGGGACGGGGGTGGCAACGGGACTTGAGCTCCTTATAAGGATGGATAATGGACAGGGAATTCAACCGCATCTAGCGTCGAGCAAGGGTAGTCCTGGGGCGGACAGCGGTCAACGTTCGAAGGAAGTTCGGCAGGGGCCGGTCCGCGGGGCGGATTTGATCTCCGGAGGCTGGCTGGGCCGACCCAAGGACGGTGGCTGGGGGTTGCGTTCGGGGGTTTCGGCCGAGCTGCGCGAACGCTGCCGTGCCCGTTGAGGGCAGGCTCCCCTGCCGGCACCCAAATGCGCGACTCGCATCGCCGCGTAGGGTCGATAGGAGTCCTTCAGAATGCGTTTACAGGGTCTGGGTCTTCCTATCTGAGCGATCCTCCAGCGATCGAAGCTTCGTTCCAGGAACCGTCTGCTCGAGACCGTTCTCTCCCTGGGCTGCGGCCTGGTCTAGGGCGCAGGCGGTTTCGAGCAGGTCCGGGGTGGCGCAATAGGTGGCACTTCCCCTCAGCGAATGGACCACGCGGCGCAGCTGCTCCCGGTCGCCCTGGCTCCGGGCCTGCTCCAGGTCTTGCAGGTCCTGGGGTAGTCTCTGCATGAGCAGATCCCAGATATGCTTCGCCTGGGCCTCGCCGCCGGCCATCTCGATCGCCCGCCGACGCTTGTAGACGGTGGTCGTAGACGGCGGTCGCTTCCGCCCCCTGCGGCGGCGGTGTCTCCGCCGGGATCGGGTATCGGTCCAAGCTGTACGCAACGCTCAAGCGGAACTTTGCTCGTCTCATCCCTGAGACTCGCCTCCATCCCTGGAGGCTGGCGCGAAGATTCGCTCCAGGCGATTCTTTCAGATCATGCCCGGGGCCAAGTGGCTCGAGATGCTCTTGCAGCATGTGCCAGACAGGGGTGAGCACCTGGTTCGGTATTACGGCTGGTACAGCAACAGGGCCCGTGGCATGCGCAACGCCGCGCTGGCGGAGTCGGAGCCTGAGCGCAAGGAACGCGAGAAAAGCCGGTCGGACAGCGGAAGCTGCCCGTCACAAGCGCCCCATACACTGGCGAATCGATCTTGCTTGCGCGTCGTCACACCTCACTCAGCAGCGAGTCAGTGGTAGGAACAACCAACTGCTGCTGTAAGCGAGACGGGAGAACCCATAACGCAGATAGAAGGACTCGGCGTCTTTGTTGATGGCATCCACGACCAACGCGTAGATCGCGATATCGTCGCTCACCGCCAAGGTCCGCCTTATGGTGTTGGACAGGAGCATCTTGCCGATTCCCTTGCTCCGCGCGGAAGCATCTACGGCCAACCAGCCAGTCAGGGCAGCAGGTATGGGATGCCTGGGCAGCTTCTTGGCGGCTTGGTCAGGCAAAGCTGGCAAATCAATGGAAAGGCTGCTGAGTGTGTAATAGCCGACGATCCTCGCGGGGTCCTCGGGGTAGCGGGCGATGAACACGCGGCTGATCCGCCGCTTCACATCCTGGGTGGCCTGGCGTCTAAGGTAAGCGTCAAGCGATTCGATACCGCAGCAAAAAGCGTTCCTGTTGTGGTGGCGGCTGAGCGGCTCGATGATGAGCCCGCTCTCCGCACTCATTTGGACTCGACGCGGCGGTCGTGCTCCAGCAACGCTTCGGCGAGCTCTTTGTTGAACCGGGTCGGTTTGGCCAGTGCATCGAAAAACCGCTGCGCATCCTGCTCGTTCAGGTTGATGGATTCATGTTCCTGGATAGTCTTTTCGGCACTGGCCAGGGCGCTGGACAAAATGAAGCTGCTGACCGTCTTGCCCTCGAAGGTCGCCGCCCGCTCGATGAGCGTCTTGGCGCTTTGTTTCAGTCGCAGGTTAATTCGCTCGTTCTCTGCTGCGGTGCCAGTCATGTCGCAGGTCCACCAGGGTTTGCGCGATGCTGGAATTTGTACGTCGAAACGGCGCCTCGCGTCAAGAACGGTCAGCTGGCGCCCTTCGGGCTTGTCAACCTCGGTCGTTGTCGATGCAGACCGGGTACCGGCGCGCGGTCGACCTTATCTGGACACGACGCATGCGTAACTCATGGATCTAAAAGGAAACACCGAAGGTTCTACCGGATCGCCGGGAGCGATTCTGAACGCGCGCAGCGCGGCCCGAAGGGCGGAGGGCAGGAAGCCCGGAGTAATCTCTCCCTCTCCGCCAGCAACAAAAAAGGGCCCCAGCCGGGGCCCTTTTTTGTGCTCGTCAGGCGGAGAGGGAGGGATGAGAGCCCTCGTGCGGCTCGACGTGTCCGTCCTCACAACGGCTCCGTGCCCTCGTTGAGGATCTCGACATACCGCGCATAGGCGAACACGCGCTCACGCTTTCGGCCGGTGATCTCGCGCACGATCCCGAGTCGCTCGAGGGCTTCGATCGCGCGCGAAACGGTCGGAAAACTTGCTCCGGTGTGCTTCGCAATCGCGTTGATGGTCGCGAGTGGCCGGTCGCGGAAGGCGTCGAACACGCGTAGGGCATTGGGCGCCCCACGACCCAGTTCCTGCAGCCGAGCAGCGTCGTCGCGGAACAGCTGCAGCAGCCGGTGCGCACTGTCCACAGCGGACTGGCCTGTGTCCGCCACCCCTTCGAGAAAGAAATCGATCCAGGCCTCCCAGTCGCCCTCCCGGCGCACGGCATCGAGAAGGCGGTAATACTCGGCGCGGTACCGCTTGAAATACAGGCTCAGATACAGCAGCGGCTGGGCGAGTATCCCGGAATCGAACAGCATCAGCACGATAAGCAAGCGCCCGACGCGGCCGTTGCCGTCCAGGAAAGGATGGATGGTCTCGAACTGGACATGGGCCAGTCCTGCCCGAACGAGGGCCGGCAACCCGTCGTCTGTGGCATGAGTGAAGCGCTCAAGCCCGGTCATGCAATCCGCCAGCCGATGCGGCGGAGGCGGAACGAACTGGGCATTGCCAGGACGGGTGCCACCGATCCAGTTCTGGGTGCTGCGGAGCTCGCCCGGTTGCTCGTCGGCACTGCGTCCATGGGCAAGCAACTGTTCATGCACCTCGCGGAGCAGGCGATTGCAGAGCGGAAAGCCGCCGCGCAACCGGGCCAATCCGTGCTCCAGCGCGGCGACGTAGTTGGAAACCTCGACCACGTCGTCGAACGGTACCCCCGGGGCCTCTTCCAATTCGAAGAGCAACAAGTCGGATAGTGACGACTGGGTGCCCTCGATCTGGCTGGAGAGCACCGCCTCCCGGCGCACGTAGGCGTAGAGGAACAGATTGGGGTCCGGCAGCAAGGCCGTCACGCCATCCAGCCGGCCGCACGCGAGCAACGCCCGCTCCAGCAGAAGCTGGCGCTGACCACCCAGGTCTAGGGGAGGTTCCGGGGGCAGCGCTACAGGCACAAAGGCGTGCACCGCCTCCCCCGCGGTAGTGGTGCTCTCGTACCGGCCAGTGGGCCCGCGCTTCATGAGGGCTGTTCTCGCAAGCGTGAATAAGCCTTTACAGTATTAACACAAACGCGTTTATTTGTTAATAGCGAGGCCGGCGCCTTCGGGTAGGCAAGCTTCCTGACAAGCTGCGCATGGCTGTCTCCGTGTTGGACGAGTTTTCGCTGAAGAACTTCCCGCCGGCTGGCATTAGTTTCGCCGAGATTGCTAACTTCAAGGGTCTGGAGAATGAAGCGGTCATCCTGGTGGACTTGCCGAAGCCGACGCGGGAGGGACGATCTAGCGTGAGCCACTATGTCGGAATGGGTCGGGGGAGGGCAATTCTTTGGATGGTATTTCGGAAACAGGGGTAGGAATTGAATGACGCTTAATTTAGCCTTACAGAGATGCTTAGCGCCTTCGTGCGGCGTGTTGCGCCGTCGGTGATCCTGTCAGGTGATGCCTATGCCGCTACGCTGATCGAGACATGGAGTCCCAATCGATGCGCCATATCCACCAGGCTGTCGAGCCGGCAGGCGTTGATCTTCCCCTTCAGCAGGGCACTGGCCCCGGGGCGGGGTAATGTTCAGTACCTCGGCGGCCTGTGTTTGCGTCAGCCCTTCGTCTTTGATCCGCTCGGCGATTTCGATCATCAAAGCGGCCCGCGGTTTGAGATTCTGCACGCGTACCGGGTCGTCCTCGAGGGCATCCCATACACGGGCAAATCGATCTTGTTCGGGCATCATTACACCTCATTCAGAAGCTGTCTCAGCGCCAGCTTGGCCGCATCTATATCCTGCTTCCTTGGCCTTCTTGACCAGAGCGCGCACATCCAGGCGGCTGATGGCCTGTACGGCGAGCTCCCAGCGCCCTTCGCCGCATAAGCCGCTGAGTCCCGCGCGCTCGTATGCCTCCAAGGCCGCATCGAGGCAGGCGTTTCGTACCGTTTCAGCAAACTGGAGCTCGTCAGACATGGTGATCTCCGGGAACTTGGGCCGACTCGTCCGCTGGTCCGTATCTATCCGCCCTGAGGTTAGGGCGACGCCGAGATACGCCCTCGCCCGGCGTTATATCTCAAATTACGATAATATAGTCAATTAATATCGTTATTATCCATAGAAGATCCCCGGCTCATATCTCTTGGATGCTCGGCTTCGGCGTTTCCCTGGCGGCGTATATTACGATCCGGATTCGACCACGGAGGATGGCCGGCGCCGGCTAACCGGGCGCTCTCCATGACTCCGAAGATCGAGATCAAACGGGTGTACGAGTCCCCGGCGCCGGAAGACGGTCGCCGTGTGCTGGTGGAGCGCCTGTGGCCGCGGGGCGTGCGCAAGGATGCCATGAAACTGGACATGTGGGCCAGGGAGTTGGGGGCGAGCGACGTGCTGCGCCGTTGGTACAGCCATGACCCCGAGCGCTGGCCGGAGTTTCGACGGCGGTATCGGGCCGAGCTCCTGGGGCATCCGGAGCATTGGCGCCCGCTTGCGGAGCTCGCCCGTGAAGACTCTCTGAAGCGATCGCGTCAGGTTCGCCCTTGTTCCCCCTCCAGTTGCATAAATCTTCGCCGTTTAGCGCTTCGCACGCTGTAAAAACCAAGGTTCTGTTTGTATTCTGGGCTGCTGGCGCAGTTCACCGGCGGTGAAGTCCTGCGACAAGCGTTTTTGGAATTTTCTTCTCTTTGGAAAAGCCCTCAAATGCAGAAGCGGTCTGCCATTTTTTGGTAGAATTGTAGGTGCTGACCAAAACAATTCACCAAAGAACGGAGACCGCTTACCATGAAGTTTAGCAGGACTGAGACCGTTGATAAATCCCACCGGCTGCCAGCACTGCGTTTCGAGGAGCAGCAGCTGACCTCCTTCTCCGGGCTGATCGTCTTCCAGCAGCTGTTTGCGCTGCTCGATCTTCGCGAGCAACTGCGCCGCTGCTTCCGCCACCTCAATCTCAGCCCCATCTTCGGCCATGCCCGCATCGTGCTGGTGCTGATCATCCACTTTCTGCTCGGCTATCGCCAGCTTCGGGAGCTGCGCTACTATTGCGACGACCCTCTGGTCAAGCGCGTGGTTGGGCTCAAGCGCCTGCCTGATGTGGCCACCGTCAGCCGCGCCTTGGCTGGCTGCGATGCCAAGAGCGTGGCCGCCCTGCAACGGCTGCTGCGCGAACTGGTACTGCAGCGCCTGGTGGTGCTCGCGCCGGCGAGCATCACCCTGGACTTCGATGGCTCGGTGATCGGCACGGGTCGCGCTGCCGAGGGCACTGCGGTGGGCTTCAACCGCAAGAAGAAGGGCCAGCGCAGCTACTACCCGCTGTTCTGCACCGTCGCTCAGAGCGCCCAGGTGCTCGATGTGTTGCACCGCAGCGGTAACGTGCACGATTCCAACGGGGCTCAGGCGTTTATCGGTGCCTGCATCGAGGCGGTGCGGGCCGCACTTGGGCCGGTGCGCATCGAGATCCGCATGGATGCGGCATTCTTCAGCGACGCCATCGTGCAAATGCTCGATACCGCGGGCGTGCAGTACACCATCTCGGTGCCGTTTGAGCGTCTGCCTGGGCTCAAGCAGCAGATCGAGCAACGCCAGCGCTGGCAGCGCGCCAGCGCCGACTGCGACAGCTTTGAGCTGTCCTGGAAGCCCAAGTCTTGGCAGCGGCGCTACCGCTTCCTCGTTTTCCGAAAGCGCGTGAAGCTCCAGCACAAGGAGCCCGTGCAGCTGGATCTGTTCGTGCCCTACCAGTATGGCTACGAATTCAGGGCGATCCTCACCAACAAGCGCCTGACCCCTGCCAAAGTGCTCGCCTTCCACAACGGGCGCGGAGCCCAGGAGGGGATCTTCGCCGAGCTCAAGTCCGATAACGCCTTGGCCTACGTGCCCACCCGCACCTGGGTTGGCAACCAGATCTATCTGCTCGCGGCCTTGATGGCCCACAACCTGGCCCGCGAGCTGCAGATGCGCGCCCAGCCCCCAGCGCGCAACACCACCGCCAAACGCGCCCCGCTGTGGGCTTTCGCTTCCATCGCTACCCTGCGTCATCACATTATCCAGCGCGCTGGGCGTCTGATCCGGCCCCAGGGGCAGCTGACCCTCTCCATGAGCCTCAACGACGCCGTTAAGAACGATCTGTTGCATTTCCTCGACGCCTTAGGTGCCGCTGCTTAGTAGCACCTCAGGCGCTCCGGTTTTTTGCAACGCTGGGGTTCCGTCAGCGCCAACTCGCGCAGCCCTTCGACCGCGCGCCGCGGAAACACCATGTAAGCTGGATGCGAGAGCTCCGGGGCCTCGGTGACCGCGAACAGGCGGCCCGCTTGAATCAGCGACCGGGCCATGCGGATAGGCAGAAAGCACGAGCCGCCGTTGGCCGGGATCAATTGGACCCCCAGCCATCCGATGTTGACCACCGGGGCCGGCCGCTCCAGATCGGGATAACTCCCGAGATGCTTGGCGTAGAACCCCGGGCCCCCATCCACGTAGACATAGTGCGCCACGCCAAAAAGGCGCACTTCAGGCGCTTCTGTTTCCAGAGGGGTCTGGCCACGCGTTAAGCATCGTCCAGCTGGCCAGAAGCTACAATACGGGACCCCGTCCTCCCTCCATGGGCAGATCACGGGCATGATCTTGGAAGCTGGGCCATGATCTCGGCAGCCTTCTTGGGCTTCCATTTGCGGGACAGTTGTTCGGCCTTGGCAATCTCGTCCGGTTTCAATTCGCGTGCTGCAATGTTTCTCATTTTCCGCGCTTCTATGGTCGCGTCGCTATGGGCTGCGGCCAAGTTCAGCCATACGTATGCCTGGAGGTAGTCTCGTGGCACGCCTCGCCCAAGCAAATACAGGGTGCCGAGGGCTGCCTGTCCATTCGCGTCGCCTTGTTCGGCTGACGCCCGACACCAAGCAATGCTCTTGCGGTAGTTTCGAGAGACGCCAACGCCTCGGTTATACAGGCCACAGAGCCGCACCATCGAGTGAGCACTTCCCCCGGACGCCGCTTTGCAGAACCACTCAACAGCGATCTTGGCGTTCTTGGGCACGCCGGTCCCGTTCAGGTACTTGACCCCCACCTGGTCTTGAGCCACCGGCTCTCCTTGCACGGCCGCTCTCATGTACCAATCCAGGGCCTGGGCGTTATCGATGGGCACGCCAGTATCCTTCCCATACTGGCCATCGTAGATTATTGCGAGTTGGAGCTGCGCGTAGGACAGCCCCTGGTCGGCGGCTTTGCGAAACCACTTGGCGGCTTCCGTGTAGCTCGGAGGGACCCCGCGCCCCGCCAGATACATGGTCGCGAGCATGGACTGGCCATCGGCACTACCTTGTTCTGCGGCTTTTCGAAACCAGGTTGCGGCTTCCGAATCGTTCCTAGTCGCACCGGAGGTGCCGGCTTCGTAATACAGTACACCGAGGAATACTTGGGAGCGTGGATCGCCGCGGTCGGCGAGCGGCTTCATGATCTGGATGGCGGCGGGCGTGTCTCTTCTATTGACGGCGTCCCGGGCATCCGCGAATGGGTCCGCACGCACGCTGGTAACGCTTACCGCGGTGATCACGAGCCCGGCAAAAAAGGCGTTTTTGAGTCGTGTCATGCCTGATTTCCCGTGGTTGGGACGCAACGTTGGTTCAGGAAACAAAAGCTCGGACCGCAAGATGTGCGATCCGGCGACAGTACAAGATAACGTGAGGAGAAAAAAGAAGAGTCCGGAGGTCGCCGAGAACGCCATCCCCGACCCATTCAATCAGCTCTTCGACATTGGCAAGACGTGTTTGCCGCAGGCCGGGTGCTGCCGTGGGCAAGGACGATGCGTGGCTTGTCCTTCCGCAGGGCCTCGTAGACCTGCTCGGCGCGCAGCCAATCCGTGGGGTCGGTGCGTACGGCGCGGTGCAGCAGGGGGCAAGGCAAGATCACCACGGCGTCCATGTCGAACGGGGCAGGGTCACGCAGCAGGGTGAGCTTGGGCGCCAATGCGGCCTGTTCACGTCGAAAAAACGCTTGTTCCCAGGCGCTGCCGGGGCCGCCATGATCATGATTGCCGGGAATCACGATAACCGGGAGGTCGATCTGCCCCGATGGCGCTGCAGGTGGCCGCCACGGTTGCCTTGTCGACGCTCGTCGAGTCGAACAGATCGCCAGCCGCCAGGATGCATTCCGCGTCCCCTTCGGCCGCGACACGGCCAATGCTGCCAATGACGTCCATCCGCGCCTGTTGAACGAGCGATCTCTTGCGCGGGTCGCTGATCCGGGCGAAGGGTTTGCCCAGCTGCCAATCCGCCGCGCGGACGAACTTCACGGGCTTGCTCCAAACCGATCCGGACCTTGCCTGGCTCCTTGCCCTTCGTGAGTTGATCGGGATATTCCTCGAAGGGCTTCCTCATCTCCGCCGGCGTCGCCGTGGAACCGCCGGACAACAGCGCCGGTTTGCTTCAGCATCTCGCGAACACTGCCGATCGTTCGTGAACGTTCGGGGCCCGTTGAATTGCGCCATCCCGGGGGTCACCGAAGGAATTGCACGCCGCAGAGACCTCGTTGCAGGATGTTGTCGAATTCGTGATAGTCCGAGGTCAGCACGGGCACGCCAACACGCCTCGCGAGCGCAACGGCGAAGCAATCGGCAATTGAGATCCTTGGAACGTCGGCCTTGATCCGCCCCACGTCTTTCCAGAAATCCTCGTCGATGTCACTGCGAGCGGACACGCCAGCGTCGTGGATGTCCATCAGGATTGCGTTGGCCCGGGTCTCGCCGTCCCTGCGGATGCAGTCGTAGTAAACCTCGCAGAGGTTGAGCACATGCGCCACGCACCCGCCTTCGACGAGCCGCTGCTCGACCGTTTCGGACCCGTCCTCCGATCGGATGAAGGCGATCAGGGCACAGGCATCCAGCACGACGCCCACGGGTCAGCGCTCCAGCGCGATCTCTTCGGCCTTGCGTGCGGCGAATTCCACGCTGGAAGAAACCGTATCCCGGTACTTGCCGCGCAGGGCGCGGATGCGGGCGATCCGGCGCTCCTCGGCCGCAGCAAGCTGGCGCTGAACCTCAGCACCCTGAGCCTGCCCAGACTCGAAGCCATCCTCGGTCACTGCCGTTTCGATCAATGCAATCAGCTCCTTGTTGAGGCTGCGGTGATGCCGTTGGGCGCGAAGCTTCAGCTGCTGGTGCAGCTCGTCAGGCAGATTCTTGATGAGTACGGATGCCATGAACTATCGCTCCGGTAGTTTTTCGATACCGTTAGACTAGCACAGCTCCTAGCGTTTCATTCGAGCACGATCCGGACTTTCCCAGGCTCCTTCCCCTTTGTAAGTTGACCGACGTATTTCTCGAAGCGCGTCCTCATCTCCGCAGGCGTCCCCGGCGAACCGCCGGACAACTGACGGGGTTACTGGGGCGAGGGCGGCAATTGACAAGCGAAGCCTGTGGTGCGCGTCTGGCGTTGCGTGCTTTCCTCGGGCGGCTGCCAAGAAAGCGGAGATCAGCGTCAAGCGAAACGTAGCCCCAGAAAAGAAGCGACTGGCAAAATCTTCGAGCGGATTAAATCGAACCCTTTGATATATAACTGGTAGGGGGCGGGAACCGCATAAGAGCAGCAGAGCCAGCATTGGCGGCAGTTTGCGCGTTGTGATTCTACATCTACCCGCATTTCTACCCGCAGTTGTGGGCTGCGAGGGGCCCCTGAATGGGTCATTGTGGGCTAGATCGGAGCCGGAATACATCATCGGCGGAGCTTGTACCGCCGCGCAAGCAACCTGTTGAGTCCCTGTAACCCCAGTCCTACAAGCCTGCCAGAACTCTCCGATGCCGGGCTGCTAGATCCCCGGCTAGGCTGAACCCGGGCCACGCGCCAGGAGGCATTGCCCGAACGGAAGCCCCGGCCCCGCGTCGCCCCTTCGGGGGCGTTGCCTCTTAGCCGCCTCGCCTTGCGCTCTTGTCCGATACCGCCCCGTCCAAGCCCGTTACGGCCCCAAACGCTCCTCAGCGACAACCCGCAAGCGAATGTGGGTGGCTATGCTAGCCTTGACCGGCGGGGCCGACCCCGGAAGTTCGAGACAGCAATAGGAGGGAGCAGCGATGAAGGCCGAGATTCTGGCGATCGCCATTGCCTGCGGGGCAACACAGGCTCTCGGTGCACAGTTGGAATTCCTGGGAGAGCCCGTTACCAAGATCGAGATTTCCGACGCAGTGACCTCGTCATCGGCGATTCCGCCCTCCGAGGCAAAGAGACACCGGGCGGTGATCACTCGGGAAGGGGGTCAATATTTCTGGGCGAGCAGGGGTGGGATTCCAATGACCCGGGTCGAATCTGGGGGTTACGTTACCTACGTGGCTGTGACGGGAGAGGGGTACGTCCGCACGCTATTGCCTGCTGGTCTTGACGCGCTCTACCAGCTACCGCCCGAGGAGCGGGAGAAGCAATTCGCCTACACGGAGCACTTGGTTCATCAACTCGGATCAACAACGTACTTCGGCAGATAGCGGACCGCTCTGAGACGCTGCGCCTTTCGGTTGCGTCTGCTGTCCGCGCTGTCGGCCAGCCCCGTCGATTAGCCACCCAGCCGGTTGATCAACTCCCTCCCCTCATTCTTGGGGCTGTTGACCGCCGTAGCCACCGGGTAGGCTTCCAGCCCCTCGCTCGGCGCCGGCCTCAGGAGTGCCAGCAGCGCACCCCGGTCCTTCTCTGCCGGGTCCAGCCACCGGCCGAAGTCTCCCGGCTCCAGGATCACCGGCATCCGGTGGTGGATCGGCCGCATCAGTGCGTTGGCATCCGTGACGATGATCGCGCAGGAGTCGATGACTTGTCCGGTCTCGAGGCTTCTCCAGTGCTCCCAGAGGCCGGCAAAAGCCATAGGCCCGACGTTCCTTGCGGTGAATGAAGTACGGCTGCTTCCCGTTCTCAGGTTTCCACTCGTAGAACCCGTCGGCGGGAATCAGGCAGCGCCTGTGGCGGAAGGCGTCCCGGTAAGCGGGCTTGTCTTGGACGGTCTCGGCCCTGGCGTTGATCATCAAGTAGCGGGCATCCGGCCCTTTGGACCAATGGGGCACCAGGCCCCACCGGAGGATGGCGAGGTCCGGTCGGCCACTTGCGCCCAGCAGGCAGGCCCAGGTCGTCTGCGTCGGCGCGACGTTGTACCGGGGCGCCAGGTTCCCTCGGTTTCGATCCTCAAGGCCGAAAAGCTGGGCGTAACGCTCGGCTGGGCCGGACTGGGCGAAGCGACCGCACATGGTGCCAAAGTGTAGACCGGCCAGCTATCAACACTGGTCCTAACACCCCTACGCCGCGCTCGCCTGGACGCGACTGGATGACCGAGCTCGACCCTGTTCGGCCATCCGTGGGGATCTGGGCTATGGTTAGCCTTGGGGGTGCCACCAAGAGGGAGAACCAGAGATGGCAGGCAAGTTCGAGGTCTACAAAGACGGTCGTGGGGAGTTCCGGTTTCGCCTGAAGGCCAGCAACGGTCAGAACATCCTTGCCAGCGAGGGCTACAAGCAGAAGGCCAGCGCCGTCAACGGCATCGAATCTGTCAAGAAGAACGCGCCACGGGATGAACGTTACGAGCGGAAGGAGACCAAGGGCGGGCAGTTCATGTTCAACCTGCTGGAAGCGAACAAGCAGGTCATCGGCACCAGTGAGCAGTACAAGTCCGTCGCCTCACGCGATGACGGGGTGGAGTCGGTGAAGAAGACCGCGCCGCAAGCGGAGGTCGTGGATCTGATAGCGGGGTAATCGGAGCGCCCGGTCGTTACATCCTGTTGTCAAGGGACCCCGTGTTGTACCGAGCGGAGAGGATGTCTCCGTTCGACCCCAAGCGGACGTAACCTCCTTACCCGAGAGATGTTTGGTTTTCGCCACGCCCAACTGAAAGTGGTGGCTCATCGCGACCGGCTTGCTCCATCCTTGGATCATCATGGACTCGCCATCGTGACCGACCGCTAAGTCCCGAAGGACGGTCGGCTCAGAGATCGAAACATTGCCGCTTTCTTGAAGACCAGGGGCCAGTCAGACGGCAACAAGGGGGGTATGCAGCGCATAGCAGATCTTGAAGACCTTCGGTGTCCCATAAAGCCGGTCCTTCTTCTCCGGTGTCCTTCTGCTGTTCCAGAGCAGCAACGGCTATGATGCGCCCTATGAAAGGCGTCCTCGTGTGTTGGCTCGGGCGGACCGATCTGCGAGCGGTCACCGATAGCGACCAAGTTGGGGTTGGCCCGATTGCTCAGGCCCTGCGAACAGGCGGCTTTTCCCGCCTCGAGCTTCTTTGTGACTGCCCTGGCGACGAGGCCGACACCTACATGGAGTGGCTCCGTCCCCAAACCGAGGCCAGGGTCGTCCCGCACCTGGTTACCTTGCCGAGCCCCACGGACTTCGACGCCATCTACCGCAACGCGAGGGCACTCGCTGCCCAAGCGATGGCGAACGCCGGCGGTCAAGCCGAGCGCCTGACCTTTCATCTCAGCCCGGGCACTCCGGCCATGGCGGCGGTCTGGATCATCCTCGCCAAAACTGGCTTCCCGGCCGAGCTGATCGAATCCTCCATCCAGCACGGGGTGCGCAGGGTCTCCGTGCCTTTCCAGATCTCCGCCGATTTCATTCCGGACCTGCTGCGCCGCCCCGACGCGGAGCTGACCCGGCTCACCGCTGGCCTTCCGCCCGCCGCCCCGGCCTTCGCTGTCATCATCCACCAGAGCCCGGTGATGGAGCGCGTCGTCGCACGTGCCCGGCGGGTCGGGCTCCGCTCGATCCCCGTCCTGATCGAGGGTGAATCCGGCACCGGCAAGGAGCTCCTCGCCCGCGCCATCCACCAGTCGAGTCCCAGACGCCACCGGCCGATGATCACGGTCAACTGCGGCGCCATGGCCCCGGAGCTGATCGAATCCGAACTGTTCGGCCATGAGAAGGGCGCCTTCACCGGCGCCGTCAGCGTCCGCAAAGGGGTCTTCGAGGCTGCCAATTCCGGCACCCTGTTCCTCGACGAGATCGGCGAGCTGCCGAAGCCGGCTCAGGTTCGTTTCCTGCGCGCCCTGCAGGAAGGCGAAGTCACCCGGGTCGGCGCCACCGAGTCGATCCAAGTCGATGTGCGCATCATCGCCGCCACCAACCGCAGCCTGACCGCTGAGGTCAGCGCTGGGCGCTTCCGTGAAGACTTGTTCTACCGCCTCGCCGTCGCCGTCATCGCCCTGCCGCCGCTGCGGGAGCGCAACGGCGACGCCGCGCTGCTGCTCGATTGTCTTCTCGACCAGATCAACCGGGAAAGCGCCACCGAGCCAGGCTTCGAGCCAAAGAAACTTTCGGTTACCGCAAGAAAGCTTCTGCTCGACCACCCCTGGCCGGGTAACGTTCGCGAGATGCTGAACACGCTACGGCGCGCCGCGGTCTGGACACCGGGACCGGTGATCGATGGCGACGACGCTCGCGACGCCCTGCTGCCATGCCCGGAAAGCAGCAATGGGCGCGAGCCCGTCCTCTCCCAGGATGTCCGCCAAGGCATTGATCTCAATGGCATCATCGATCGGGTTGCGCGACACTATCTGGAGCAGGCGATGGAGATCGCCGGTGGAAACAAGGCCCGCGCGGCCAAGCTGCTCGGCTTCGCCAACCCGACGACCCTGACCAATTGGCTGAAGAGGCATGGGGTCGAGCCCTGATGGCACGGCATCTGCTTAACCCGTGTCAGCGTCTCAAGCCGATCCAGCAGAATCAGACAGGAGCCCGATCATGTCCGCACCGACCATCAACCCAGAGTTCGCTCCCGTCCTAGAGTCGCTGGGCAACGGCGCCGGCGACTTCTTCCTCGCCGCCAGCCTCTACCATGCCCACAAGATCAGCTTCGGCGCCGCGTCCGCGCTGGCCGGTCTGGGGTACGAGGAGTTTCACTATCGGCTCAAAGAGCACTTCGGCAGTGGCTTCGCCATCGACGACGAAACCGTCCGCGAGGATCTGCGCCTCGTTGACGAGCTCGCCGAGCAGCGCCCATGAGGATCGTCACCAACGCCAGCCCGTTGATCTTCTTGACGAAGATCGACTCGCTCGGGCTGCTGCACCAATGCTTCTCGGGAATCCTGGCTCCACCGGGGGTGGTGGCCGAGACGGGCCTGGACCTCCCGGACTTCGTCGAGCAATCCCAACTGTCCGATGTGGGTGAAGCCTTCGTCCGCGGCGCTCTTGGAACCCTCCATCGGGGTGAACTGGAGACCCTCGTGCTGGCGCGGGAGCGCGACATCGATCTTGTCGCCATCGATGACAGCGCGGCCAGACGCAAGGCCGTCCAGATGGGACTGCGCCCCATCGGTACCGTCGGAATTCTTGTCTTGGCCCGTCGCTTGGGGCATCTGGACGAGACAACAGCGCTGGACAAGCTCAAACTGCTTGTCGATCGGCACGGCCTCTATCTGTCGAGCACGATCATTCTCGAGGTCTGCGACGCACTCGCCGAGCCACGTCCGAATGGAACGCAAGGACAATAGCCGCCACCGCAGGCAACGGAATTCACGATGATCCTCAAGGCCCTCACCCTCGAAAACTTCAAAGGCATCCGCGAGCCGGTGCGCATCGAGCTCGCGCCGCTGACGCTGCTGTTCGGGCCCAACAACGCGGGCAAGAGCACTATCGTTCAGGCGTTGATGTATGCGCGGGAGGTGCTGGAGCGGAATAACTGCGATGCGGGGCGGACCGTCCTCGGAGGCGATGTTGTCGATCTCGGCGGATTTGAGAACCTCGTCCATGGACATGATCGCAGCCGCGCGATCCGCATGCGCTTCGAATTGCATTTCCCTGGTGGCTTGCCAGGCGCCGAGTCCGACTGGGTGAGAGATGCTGAACTAGATTCCCACATCTGGGATTTCTACACGAACGCGCCGAAGCCGCTCGACATCGCCGCGGCGGCGCGCTTGTCGTCTCGCCTGAAGGACGTTTGGGTCGAATTGACGATTGCTTGGAGCGCGCGACAAGACCGCCCATTCGTTTGCACCTATGCGGTGGGGACGAGCAGCCGCGAATTCGCGAGGCTGTCGTTCGATGACGAGAAAGAGGAAGCTGCCCTGTTTCTTTGCAATCTCGGCTTTTGTCCCTTCGGCACTCGCTACGACAAGGGGGATCTTTCGGAATTCGACTGGGCGTTCGCCAAGGAGGTTCGTCAGTACGTACGCAAAGCCGTTTGGAACCACGATCACGATTGGCTAAATCTGAAAAAAGGCGCACAGATCGCCATGTCCGACGAGGAAGTTTCGGAATCCGAGAACCGCTTGTCGCGTCGCCTGTTCGACAAAATCGTGGATGGTATTGTTAGTGGTGAAGGTGTTTGGGGTGACCCGTCGATTGACGAAGAGACGGGCGAGCAGAATGCTCAGTTCACTGAGAGGGAGAGGCTCATTGAAATAGCAAGATCTCGTACGACAACAGTGGCTTTTGCGCCGCCCAAGTTTAGTTTGCGTGACGTAATATTGCCAGACAAAGCTTCGCCAGACAGCGAGAGCAGCGATTCCTATCTTTCCGCAGATGTTGAGAGGCCGGATCATTCATCTCCGCTGCCAAGTCGGGAACCGGGGCCGGCCTCCGAAAGCTCGACGCCCGGGCCATCGCTTACCGACAAGAAGACCCCGTGCTGGAACGATTGGCAGTCTCAGATGGGTGCCCTCTTCGACGAAGAAGACCATGAGATCGACAGCTGGATGCTTGAATTCTTAGTTGCGCTTGTTGATGAAGATTACGTTGCGGCGGATTTGTCCATACCACTTCGACAGCGAGACTCGGCAGTTCCGCGATTGGGCAAAACACTGGATGTGGATTCGCGCGTATGGATGCGGGATGACTGTAACGAGTTCTGGGAGTACCCGCAGTTCGCTCAAGCGTTCTTGCAGGATGTGTTGAGCGTCGCCATCGTCAATCCCGGACGAGAGTTGCTCACGATGTTGGAGAAAGCGGTCTATCTCAGTCCATTCAGACGCCTTCCGTCACGAGCGTATCGCGCGAAGACGGGAGCGGAGCCGAGGAGTTGGGCCAACGGACTCGCTGCTTGGGATTTGCTCTCACTCGGGTCCGAGACGTCGCTACGTGAGGCCGTCAGCGCATGGTTGACCTCCCCAGATCGCTTCAATGCCGAGTACCGGGTCGTCGCCCAGCGTCGAAAACTCCTCGACGTAGACGGTGACTCTTGGAATGATTTGGTCTCCGGGCAGATCCGCCCCGGATCTGAAGAGATCAAAGCAATGCTCGAACGCTTGCCCGAGGAAAGCAAGCTTGAGCTTCAGCACGTCGAGAGCGGTCTCGTTCTGGCGCCGCAGGATCTTGGTACCGGGATATCTCAGGTGATTCCCGTGATGGTAGCCGCACTCAGCGATCCGTCCGGTCAGGCTTCTCGGCTCGTCATGATCGAAGAACCCGAGGCGAATATTCACCCGGCATTTCAGGTCGTGCTGGCCGACTTGTTCCTGACTCAGGCGAAAGCGAATCCTGGGGGATTATTCCTGATCGAGACGCACAGCGAGCACTTGTTGCTACGCTGTCTGCGCCGGATCCGAGAGACGTACAAGGACGAGCACCGAAGCGACGCACCAGATGTGGGGCCCAAGGATATCGCCGTGCACTCCGTCGAGCCTTCCCAACAGGGGCCGGTGATTCACCGCATCCGAATCGACGAGGACGGCGAGTTCATGGACCCTTGGCCGCGGGGCTTCTTTCCAGAGCGCATGAAGGAGGTCTACGGCGATGATCTCTGAGTATGCGCTGGATCCAGCGCTGGTCGCCCAGTGGCACGATCCTAAAGAGTGGGCCTTCTATCGTGAAGCCTTCGCCGACGGGACGGGCCGGTTCGGTTCGACTTTCCCCCGCCAAAATGCCAAGAAATGGCGTCAGCACGTGTTGCGTACCTTTCGTCACCTCGTCCCGGACGCGACCGCGGAATGTGGTGCCTGGCGGAGGTTGGATGCTCTGCTGCAGCGGCTCTCCGAGCGGATGGTGGAGCGAAACCCCAGTGCGGGTGGCGATGCCTGTTGGCTCGACAGCGTATTGGCTGAGCATCGGGCTAGACCGTTTCACGGAATCCTGAGTACCGCGCCGTCCAGGGATGTCGCAGAGGTCATCACACCAGCCGCACTCTTCAGCGATCATCCGCCGTCTGCCTGGACCGTGCCGCCGTGCCCCGCGGTTCCGCGAAAACCAAATGACTTCGCGCGGGTGCTTCGGCCGCTGCTTACTCGATGCCGGGAAGTGGTGTTCGTCGATCCCTGGTTTGATCCTCGGGAGGCGCGCTTCATCGAGCCCCTTCTAGCCATGCTCGGGGTGCTGTGGGAACCGGACGGATGCATCGAATCTCCCGCGGCACAGCTTGTCATTGCTGAAGGCGAAGGCAGCCGGAAACGCGACGGCGCCTGGCTACTGGGGCTTTGCAGTGAACGGTTGCCCACCCGCTTGCCGCAAGGAGGCAGGCTTACCGTCACCGTGCTGAGGCAACGCGAACGGGGGGAGAAGATTCATAACCGCTATGTGCTGACCAAGTTCGCCGGTGTCAGCTTCGGCACTGGGCTCGACGTTGCCGACCACGAAGAGACCGAGCAAACCGATGATCTTTGCCGACTATCCCGCGAGCAGTTGCTGAAGCGCTGGGGGCAATATGTTTCGGGTGTGGGGTCGCAGTTTGACAGGGCTGCCGGGCCATCGACGATCTCAGCCCAACACGGAAACATCCGTTAAAGGACCAGATCATGCGTGAACGAATCCAAAGCATCCTGACCAACCTGGAAGCCCTCGGCGAGGATCTTCTCGCGTTGTCGGATGACATCTAGCTCAACATCGATCACAACGATAGCGACGCCGTCGCGAAGGGCGCCGACTTTAAGATTGAGTTCAACAAGAACGTCAAGGAGTTTCAGGCGGTCGCGGCACGCTTGTCCGCGCTGGTTGAGGACTACACGCAAGTGCCGAGCTTCAACCCGCCGGACGCGCCCACCTCGTCGGAGGAACGTGAGCGTCGCGAGCGGATCATCCAGTCGCTCGACCAGCGTGTCCCACATGGGCTCGACGAGGATTTTCGCTACAAGCGCCCGGCCGTCTTCACAGTGAACGGCGTCCCCTTCGATGGTACGAACACCTGGTCACAGGTCTACGAGACCCTTTGCCGACACTTGGCGACGATCAAGCCGGCAGTGTACGACGCCCTGCCCGAAAACGCGGATTTCACGAGCACGAGGGGCAACAAATACTTCTCCCGGCAGGCTACTGATTTGCGCATACCCCACGACTTTGGACGCGGGATCCTCGCGGAGACGAACCTATCCGCGAACCAAATCCGCGACAACATCAAGCGTGTGCTGTCCGCATTCAGTCTCCCAGAGAAGGCATTTTGTGTTTACCTCCGTGAAGATCGAAACGCAGGTCAGGCAAGCGGTATAGTGTGACTGCAACGAATGCCGATACGGTTTTTGAGGTCACCTCGATCCTCATGCCGGCAGGACAGCGACGGCGCGTCAGATTCTCGCGGTTCCGCTGGGGCGACTCGTTGCCGCTTCGTGCCTGGGTGCCGACACTCGCAACCAAAGCCTCCTTGCCCGTCTTCGATCGTAGATCTTCGCCCACTTGTGCTGCGTCCGACGGCAGCGATCAGCGTTTAGCCCGAGGTTCCATCGCGAATCGTTCTCATCGATGTACTAAGGCGCTGTTTTCGTTGACTTCGTTGGCGTTTACTCCAAGTTCACATGCCAAAGTGTACCCATGTAGATATTGACTCATATCAAGGAAAGATTAGGTAGATGTGTTATATACAGACCCATGTATATCGACATCGTTCCGAACCGCAATTCCCGCCCCGCCATTTTGCTGCGCGAGTCAATCCGCGAGGGCAAGAAGATCATCAAGCGCACGATCGCGAATCTCTCGGCGCTCTCGCTTGAGCAGGCGCATGCGATTCGCGATGTGCTCAAGGGCAAATCCCTGTTCCCCGCCGAGGACCTGTTCGAGATTATCCGTTCGCGCGCCCACGGGGCGGTGCAGGCGGTTACCGAGGCGATGGGGCGGTTGCACATCGCGACGCTCCTTGGGCGCGGGGAGTCGCGCGAGCGCGACCTGGTGATGGCGATGATCGCCGCCCGGGTGCTGGAACCGCAAAGCAAGTTGGCCACGACTCGCAGCTGGAATCATACAACCCTTGGCGAGCTCTTAGGCGTCGCCGATGCCGACGAGGATGAGCTGTACGCCGCCATGGATTGGCTGCTGGAGCGCCAGGGGGCTATCGAGCAGCGCCTGGGGGCACGCCACCTGCAGCACGGGGGGCGGGTACTCTATGACTTGTCATCGAGCTATTTCGAGGGCGAGCACTGCCCGCTGGCCGCGCGCGGCTACTCGCGCGACGGCAAGAAAGGCAAGCTGCAGGTCAACTACGGATTGCTCACCAACTCTAGCGGTTGTCCGGTGGCGATTTCGCCGTTCACGGGCAACACGAGCGATCCGCAGACCCTGCTGGCGCAAGTCGAGAAGCTCCAGGAGGATTTCGGCATCGAGTCGATCACCCTGGTCGGGGATCGTGGAATGATCTCGCAAAAACAGGTCGACGCGTTGAGCGAACGATCCGGTCTGCAGTGGATCACGGCGTTGAAAAGCGGAGCCATCCGCAAGTTGATCGATGCCGGTTGTATTCAACTGGATTTGTTCGATGAGCGCAACCTGTTCGAGTGCGCCCATGAGGATTTCCCCGGCGAGCGCCTCATCGTCTGTCGCAACCCGCCCCTGGCTCGGCTACGGGCGGTGAAACGCCAATCCTTGCTCGATGCCACCATGGCAGAGCTCAAGAAGGTCCAACGGATGGTGACTCAGGGGCACTTGAAAGAGCCCGATAAGATCGGTCTGCGTGTCGGCAAGGTCCTCAACAAGTACAAGATGGCCAAGCATTTCGTGCTCGACATCGAAAGTGGGCGACTGGACTTCCACATCGATGCGCAGAAGGTCGCCGAGGAGGCAGCGCTCGATGGCCCCTATGTCATCCGCACCTCGGTTCCTGCCGAAGAAGCCGCCAGCGAGGATGCCGTGCGCTACTACAAGGATCTCAGTCATGTCGAGGCGGCATTTCGGTCCTTGAAGAGCGACGATCTGCAGATCCGCCCGATCTATCATCACACTGAAGATCGGGTGCGCGCCCACCTGTTTCTGTGCATGCTTGCCTACTACGTCAAGTGGCACATGAGCGAGGCTTGGCGCTCACTGTTGTTCGCCGACACGGATCAAGCGCGCCTTGCTCGCCGCGATCCGGTGGCTGCGGCAACCCGTTCGCCCGAAGCGCTCGCGAAAGTGGCGACGAAGATCCTCGACGACGGCTCGCCCGCACACAGCTTCCGTACCCTCTTGAACGAGTTGGCGACCACCGTTCGCAATACCTGTCGGCGCAAACACGCCGACGATCCCGAGGAGACCTTCACGCTCGATACCAGAGCAAACCCCAAACAGATGGCCGCGTTCGATCTACTCAAAAAGATTCGCGTGTAGACAGTCGCGTACACCAGTAATTCATGAATATTCCAGAGAATTCAGTGGGTTCGCTCGTGACAGCATAACTTCTCAATAACCAACGGCAACTATATCAATCAGCTATCGACATGAGTTAATGTGCTGAGAGAGGATTCCGAGCGCTTTGAGGGGTGGCATGAAATGCCGAGCGATCATCAACTGCCAAACATCCCGGACGCCCAGCGTAGCGAGTTGGTGGAGCAGTTGTTGGCGCAGATCGAGCGTCTTGTGCAGGAGAACCTCAGGCAGGCCGAGTTGGTGCAGCAGTTGCGTGATGAAGTGGCCGTGCTCAAGGGGCAGAAGGCGAAGCCGAAGTTCAAGGCGAGCGGAATGGAGAAAGGGACCGATCCAGAATCCGGTGAGGAAGCGCATGGTGACGACAAGAGCCAGGGCGATCGGCAAGGTGAGCCGAAAGAGCGCAAGCGCCCCGGCTCGGCCAAGCGCCGCAAGACCCAGCAATTGGAGATTCATGAGACGGTGGAGCTCAGATTCTCGATCGAGCCCCCGGGCGGGTCGCGCTTCAAGGGATATCGAGATTTTGTCGTCCAGGACCTGAGGATTGAGGCTCACAATACCCGCTATCGCCTGGAGGTCTGGCAGACGCCGGACGGGCAGTGGCTGAGCGGAGAGCTTCCGGCGTGCCTCAATGGCAAACACTTCGGCGCGTCGCTACGCCGCTACGTGCTCTATCAACACCACCACTGCCAGGTCACCCAGCCGCTGCTGCGTGAGCAGCTCAATGAGTTTGGCATCGACATTTCCGCGGGGCAGATCGATGCCCTGCTGAGCGAGCATAACGAGGTGTTTTTCGCCGAGAAGGACCAGTTGCTGGTAACCGGTCTGCAAGTCAGCCCCTTCATCAGCGTGGACGACTCCGGCGCACGCCATCGGGGCAAGAACGGCTACGTCACGCAGATCGGCAACGACTGGTTTGCGTGGTTTTCGAGCACCTACAGCAAGAGCCGCATCAACTTTCTGCAGCTGCTGCACGCCGGGGACATCACCTACCATCTCAATGAGCACGCCTTGGAGTACCTCACTGAGGAAGGATTGCCCCAACAACCGCGGCGTCGATTGCTCAGCGATACGAGCGGGCCGATCACCGGGGCCGAGAGCTGGAGCCAGCACCTCGACGCGTTGGGAATCGACAGCGAGCGCCATCGGCGCATCGCCACCGAAGGGGCCTTGCTGGGTGGGCTGATCGAAAAGGGCTTCTCGCTCGAGCTGGTGATCCTCAGCGATGGGGCCGGTCAGTTTGCCATCCTGCTGCACGCCTTGTGCTGGGTGCACGCCGAGCGCCTCGTGCACAAGCTGATCCCACTCAACGACACCCATCGCCTGGACCAGGAGCGGGTCCGAGACCAGATCTGGACGCTGTATGCCGATCTCAAGGCCTATCGGCGCCATCCCGATCCGGCGTTGGTGCCCGACCTGGAGGCACGCTTCGACGCCCTCTTCACGCAGCGCACGTCCTTTGAGACGCTCAACCAGACGCTCAAGCGGTTGCATGGGCACAGGGCCAAGCTGCTGCTGGTGCTGAGCCGCCCGGACATCCCGCTGCATACCAACAACAGCGAGGGCGATATTCGGGTGTACGTCAAATGGCGCAAGATCAGCGGTGGAACGCGCAGTGATCTGGGAAAGCGCTGTCGAGACAGCCTGGCCAGCCTCAACAAAACCTGCCGCAAGCTCGGCGTGTCGTTTTGGGACTATCTTGCCGATCGGATCGAACGATGCGGCTCAATTCCTCCATTAGCCGATATCATTCGCGACCGGGCAGCCGCTGTGTCTGCTAGGCCGTGACTTATTGAGAAGTTACCCTAAAATCCCTTAACTGGTTGGTATAACAGGGAGTTTTGGACTTTGTTGGACTGCTTTGGAGGGGTCTTTGGTACCGGGGGCGGGACTCGAACCCGCACAGTGTTACCACTACCAGATTTTGAGTCTGGCGCGTCTACCATTCCGCCACCCCGGCGAGGGAGCGGCTTAGTATACGGGCTTGACCCAACGGGTGAAACGGGCCCCGTGGTAAGATCCCGCGCCCATGCGCCTGTCGGATTTCCGTTACGAGCTGCCTGCGGAGCTGATCGCCCAGTATCCGCCCGCCAGACGCGGTGACAGTCGGTTGCTGTGCCTGGACGGGTCGAGCGGTCGGATCGAGGACCGGCATTTCTCGGCGCTGCCCGAGCTGCTGCAACCGGGTGACCTGATGGTGTTCAACGATACGCGGGTGGTGGCCGCGCGGCTGTTCGGGACCAAGGCCACCGGCGGACGGGTCGAGGTACTGATCGAGCGGGTGCTGGCGCCCCACCGGGCGTTGGCCCAGGTGCGGGCGAGCAAGGCTCCCAAGCCGGGGTCGCGGCTCCGGATCGGCGAGGTCGCGGAGCTGGCGGTCCTGGGAAGGAGGGACGAGCTCTTTGAGCTCACGAGCCTGGGGATTGGGTTTTTCGAGCTGATGGAGCGGGTGGGGCACATGCCGTTGCCCCCTTATATCGAGCGCGCGGACGAGCCGGCCGACCTGGAGCGCTACCAGACCGTTTATGCCCGCCGCCCCGGCGCGGTGGCCGCACCCACGGCAGGGCTGCACTTCGATGAGTCGATGCTGAGAAGGCTCGCCGCCGCGGGCGTGGAGATGGTCCGGGTCACCCTGCATGTGGGGGCAGGGACCTTCCAGCCGGTACGCACCGAGCGGCTCGAGGACCACGTGATGCACGCCGAATACCTGGAGGTCGATGCGGCGGTGTGTGCGGCGGTGGAGGCGACGCGCGCGCGGGGCGCCCGGGTCGTGGCGGTGGGCACGACGGCGGTCCGTAGCCTGGAGAGCGCGGCGGCGTCCGGCCGGTTGGTGCCGTTCCAGGGCGACACGCGGCTCTTCATTCGCCCGGGATACGAGCTCCGGGTGGTCGACGCGCTGATCACCAACTTCCACCTGCCGGAGTCGACCTTGCTGATGCTCGTCTGTGCATTCGCCGGGTACCAGCCAGTCATGGCGGCCTATCGCCATGCGGTTAGCGCGCACTATCGGTTTTTCAGTTATGGGGATGCGATGTTCGTGACGCGAACGGGGTAGATACCAGGCGGGAATGGTAGGAGCGAGCTCCAGCTCGCGATGGGCATAGGCGCCGAAACGCCAGACCGCCCAAAGACGAGGCGAAAGGCCGCGGACAAGGAGCGGGGAGTGGGTGCCTGCTTGCGCTGTGGCGCTTGTGCGCAACGGTTGCGACCTGGCGTTCGCTCTTGCTCTGGCGCGGGGTTGGGCCCCAGGGCGTCGACCCCTTCCGACGGTACGCGGGCCGGCTGGCATCGGGGCAAAAAAATGGCGCGGCAGGGGGTGCCGCGCCGAACCACCAAAGGAGGATGGAGGAGTGTACTGAACAACATTCACAGCAAAGCTGTAAAAATCAGTACGTGAAAATATTCTAATAAACTGAAAATTTTGTCAAGAGGAATTTGCGTGTCGATCTCCCCAGCGGCTCTCCGCCCGTGAGATTCGAGTGCCTGGCCTGCGATCACGCTGCCCGGCGCGGGCGGCTGACCTTTGCCCGCGGGACCGTCGAGACTCCGGCCTTCATGCCGGTGGGCACCTACGGCACGGTGAAGTCGCTTACCCCCGAGGAGCTCGTCGGCCTGGGCGCCGAGATCATCCTGGGCAACACCTTTCACCTGATGCTGCGCCCGGGGACGGAGGTGGTGCGCCGCCACGGGGACCTGCATGGCTTCATGCACTGGGAGCGGCCGATCCTGACCGACTCCGGCGGCTTCCAGGTCTTTAGCCTGGGCGATATGCGGCGGATTACCGAGGAGGGCGTGCATTTCCGCTCCCCGATCGACGGGAGCCCGGTGTTCATGGGTCCGGAGGAGTCGATGGCGGTGCAGCGGGCACTGGGCTCGGACATCGTGATGATCTTCGACGAGTGCACGCCCTATCCGGCCACCGAGGAGGAGGCCTGTGTTTCCATGGAGCTGTCCCTGCGCTGGGCTAAGCGGAGCCGCCGGGCCCATGGGGACAGCCCCGCGGCGCTGTTCGGCATCATCCAAGGGGGCGTGTACGAGGGGCTTAGGGCGCGCTCTCTGGCGGGGCTCGAACAGATCGAATTCGATGGCTACGCGGTCGGAGGCCTCTCGGTGGGGGAGCCCCCGGAGGACCGCTGGCGGGTGCTGGACTTCCTGACCGAGCGGTTGCCCGCGGACCGGCCGCGCTATTTGATGGGTGTGGGGACTCCCACGGACATCATCGAGGCCATCGCCCGGGGCATCGACATGTTCGATTGCGTGATGCCGACGCGCAATGCGCGCAACGGCCATCTGTTCACCCACCAGGGGGTGGTGAAGATCCGCAACAGCCGCCATCGCTCGGACGAGGGTCCCTTGGATCCGATGTGCGACTGCTACACCTGCCACTATTACAGCCGCGCGTACCTGCACCACCTCGACCGCTGCAACGAGATCCTCGGTGCGCGGCTGAACAGCCTACACAACCTGCATTTCTATCAGTCGCTCATGCGGGGAGCGCGCGAGGCGATCGCGTCCGCTCGGTTCGATGCCTATGCCGCCGAGGTGCGGGCCCGCGGCACGGATCCCGCCGGACACTGAATTGTCAGTCGGTCTGTGTCATAATCCGCCGCTTCCGTTGTCCTGAGCTGCCTCGATGCGTCGTATTTGCCGGCGCGCGGCCGGACGAAACAGGTTCCAGCACACAGGTAGAGCGACATGAGCTTTCTGATTTCCGACGCGTGGGCCGAGCCCTCGGCGGCTGCGGGGCAGCAGCCTGGGATGATCGAGAGTCTGATCTTTCCCATCGGGCTGGTCGTCATCCTCTATTTCTTCATGATCCGTCCCCAGATGAAGCGCCAAAAGGATCACAAGAAGCTGGTCGAGAGTCTCGCTAAGGGCGACGAGGTGCAGACCGAGGGCGGCATGATGGGCAAAGTCGTCTCGCTGGGCGAGAACTTTGCCAAAGTCGAGGTGTCGGACGGCGTGGTTCTCACGATCCGCCGCCAGTCGATTGCTGCGGTGATGCCCAAGGGAACTCTCAAAGAGCTTTGAGCGCGTCGGTGAGTCCCGGCGGCCGCGCCCCGCGGTCGCGGCGGCATCCCGGATGAGCCAGAGCATCAACAAGGCCGGTCGATTAGCACGCGATGAATCAATATCCTCTGTGGAAGAACCTGCTTATTCTGGCGGTCGTGCTGGTCGGGCTGCTCTATGCCCTGCCCAACGTCTACAGCCAGGACCCATCGATGGAGATCTCGGGCCAGCGGGGCGCGAAGGTAACGGGTGAGACGGCCGACAAGATCAAGGCTGCCCTGGAGGCGGCGAAGATCCCATACAAGGCCATCCAGCCCCGGGGGGAGCACCTGTTGGTGCGCTTCCCGGGCTCCGAGAGCCAGCTTCACGCCCAGGATGCCGTGGCCGCGGCTCTGGGCGACAATTACACCGAGGCCCTGACCCTGGCGCCCGACCTGCCCGGGTGGCTGTCGGCCCTGGGTGCTCAACCGATGTACCTGGGTCTGGACTTGCGCGGCGGCGTCCACGTGGTCATCGACGTGGACATGGACGCGGCGGTGGCTCAGGCCGTGGAACGTTACGTCAACGACACCCGCCGGGTCCTGCGCGAGGCCAGGGTGCGCTATGTGACCGTCACGGCAAAGGCCGAGGGCCTGTCGGTGAAGTTCGGCGATGCACAGTCGCGGGACAAGGCCGCGGACGTGATGGCCAAGGAGCTCCAGGAGCTCAAGATCGAGACCCAGGATCAAGGCGACAGCTACCTGGTCGAGGCGACCCTGCCCCCTAAGGAGCTGCAGAAGATCCGCAAGCTCGCGCTGCAGCAGAACATCACGACGCTGCGCAACCGGGTGAACGCCCTGGGCGTGTCCGAGCCAGTGATCCAGCAGCAGGGCGAGCGCCGCATCGTGGTCGAGCTGGCCGGCGCCCAGGATCCGGCCCGCGTCAAGGAGATCCTCAGCGCGACGGCCACCCTGGAGTACCGCTTGGTCGATACCGAGCACAGCGTGGATGATGCGCTGGCGGGCCGGGTGCCGGCCGGTTCCAAGCTCTACAAGGACCGCGAAGGTCGGCCGGTGCTGCTCAAACGGCAGGTGATCGTGACCGGCAACCAGATTACCGACGCGTCTTCAGGATTCGACCAGCGCAGCGGCCAGCCCGCAGTCTTCGTCAGTCTTGATGGGCAGGGCGCCCGGCGCATGCGCGACATCACCACCGAGAACGTCGGCAAGCCCATGGCTGTCGTGTTCATCGAGAACCGCACGGTCACCCACATGGTCGACGACAAGCCCGTCAAGCACCGGGAGCAGGTCGAGCAGGTGATCAGCGTGGCCAACATCCTCGAGCCTTTCGGGGCGCGTTTTCAGACCACCGGGATCTCGAACAGCGAGGAGGCCCGCAACCTGGCATTGCTGCTACGTGCGGGGGCCCTAGCGGCGCCGATTGAGATCGTCGAGGAGCGCACCATCGGCCCGAGCCTTGGGCAGGACAACATCAACCAAGGCGTCATGTCGGTGGTCTTCGGCATGGCCGCCGTGGTGCTGTTCATGGCGGTCTACTACAAGGTGTTCGGCCTGGTGGCGGATCTGACGCTGCTGATGAACCTGGTGCTTATCGTCGGGGTGCTGTCGATTCTGCAGGCGACCCTGACCCTGCCGGGCATAGCGGGCATAGTGCTGACCGTCGGTATGGCGGTGGATGCCAACGTGCTGATCTACGAGCGTATCCGTGAGGAGGTGCGTCTGGGCAGCACGCCCCAGGCGAGCATCCATGCGGGCTTCGAGAAGGCCTTGGCCACCATCGTCGACTCGAATCTCACCACGCTGATCGCCGCGGTGGTGCTGTTCAGCTTCGGTACCGGTCCGATCAAGGGCTTTGCGGTGGTGCTGTTCATTGGCATCCTGACCTCCATGTTCACGGCCATCTGGGGCACCCGCGCGGTGGTCAATTTTATTTTCGGACACCGGCGTCTGAAGTCGTTGCCCGTCTGAGGTCCAAGCGATGGAATTCTTCAAGTCGAACCTCAACATCGCGTTTCTCGGCAAGCGCCATGCGATGGTGGCGGCCGTGCTGTCGGCCGCGCTCGTGACGACCTCCTTGGTCTCGTTCTTCACCCGGGGCTTCAACCTGGGGATCGACTTCACGGGGGGGCTCCTGCTGGAAGTGGGCTACGAGCAGCCCGCCGACCTGGGCGACGTCCGATCGGCCCTCACTACGGGGGGATTCCCTGGGGCAATGGTGCAGCATTTCGGTACCGACAAGGATGTGTTGATCCGCTTGCCGCCCCAGGGGAAGGGATCGAGCGCCGAGGTCAGCACCAAGGCCCTGTCGGCCCTTGAGGGCAAGGCCAAGGGAGCGGTGCAGATCAGGCGAGTGGAGTTCGTGGGGCCCCAGGTGGGCGACGAGCTCACCGAGCAGGGGGGGCTTGCGGCGCTCTATACGCTGATCGGCATTCTGATCTACCTGGCGGTGCGTTTCGAGTATCGGTTGGCCGTCGGGGCGGTGATTGCAACGATCCACGATGTGGTCATCACCGTGGGCGTGTTCTCGCTGTTCCACATTGAGTTCGACCTATCGGTACTGGCCGCGGTGCTCGCCGTCATGGGCTACTCGGTGAACGACACGGTGGTGGTGTTCGACCGAATTCGCGAAAACTTCCGCAAGATGCGCAAGGGCACGCCGGTGGAGATCGTCAATGCCGCGATGAACCAGACCCTGTCACGGACGATCATGACCTCCGCCACCACCTCGCTGGTGGTGGTCGCCCTGCTGATCTTCGGCGGAGAGATTATCCACGGCTTCGCGCTGGCCCTGATCATCGGCATCATCGTAGGCACCTATTCTTCCATCTACGTGGCGAGCGCGGCCGCGCTGGCGCTGGGCATCAGCCGCGAGGATCTGATGCCCGTCAAGAAGGAAGGGGCGGAGGCCGACTCGGCGCCTTAGGCCCTTGAGGCCGCTCCCGGCTCAGCTCACCTGGGGCGGCGGAGCACATTTTTCCGGGTCCCGGGTGGTGCGATAGGCCCAGACCGAGGAGGCCAGCCAGAGGACGCCCCCGAGCGCGATGGTCTGCCAGCTGGTTGACCCCTGGTTGGTGGGGCCGCCGAAGAGGCCCAGGACGATGGCGCACACCGCGGCCAGCCAGATCACCGAGATGGGGGCGGCACAGGTCGTGTAGCAGGGCACGCGGCACGCCACGGCGGGCGGCAGCAGGCAGCACAACACGAATTTCTTCATTCAGACCTCCTCCGATCCCGTTTTAGTTCTTGTATTACAAGGACGTATAACACAGGGTCGGGAAAGCGCCAAGACGGGCTCTACCGGGGTAGGAGGGGATGGCTCAGCCGGTCAGGTCGTCGCCGAGCAGGGGTCGGATGGTCTCGAGCATGGCCGCGTGGACCTTGAGTCCGCCGGCCACCAGGTTGCCCGTGTCCATGAATCGATTGCCGCCGGCGAGGTCGGTGACCACACCGCCGGCCTCCCGAACCAGCAGCGCGCCGGCCGCGAAGTCCCAAGGGGCCAGGCCAAGCTCCCAGAATCCGTCGAGACGCCCGGCGGCGACGTAGGCGAAATCCAGGGCGGCGGAGCCGGGGCGCCGGATGCCCGCCGTGTCCGCGCTGATGAACGCCTGGAGCATGGAAAGATAGGCGTCCAGGTGTCGGTGGTCCCGGAACGGGAAGCCGGTGCCCAGCAGGGCGCCGTCCAGACTCTTGCGGCTCGTGACCCGAAGGCGCCGGTCGTTGAGCTGCGCGCCGCCGCCGCGGCTCGCGGTGAACATCTCCTCGCGCAGGGGGTCGTAAACCACCCCGTGCTCCAGCCGGCCCCGGTACAGGCAGGCGATCGACACCGAGAACTGGGGGGAGCCGTGCAGGTAATTGGTGGTCCCGTCCAGGGGATCGATCACCCACCGGTAATCCGACCGGCCCTGCTCGCCGCTCTCCTCTGCCAGGATGGCGTGGTCGGGATGGGCCCTCAGAACGATCCGGATGATCTCCTGCTCGGCGAGACGGTCCACCTCCGAAACGAAATCATTGCGCGCCTTGGTGGTGACGTTCAGGCTGTCGGTGCGCTCGAAATAGCGCAGCAGAACGTTGCCCGCGCTGCGCGCTGCGCGCACGGCGATGTTGATCATCGGATGCATGGCGCGCAAAGATACAGGAAGCATCCCTGCCGATAAAGCGTCGCCCCCGGCTGCCAATCGGCTCAGGTTCCGGCGGCGAGCAGCGGCTCAGCTCATCTTCGCCCCGGTTGTCAGCGGGATCGTGCCACGCATGTTTCCCGCCTCACCCGAGCTGCTCACCGGTCCTTGAAGCGGGTGATGTCGTAGGAGTCACCCATGCTGGACAACATCCGCGTAGTGCTGGTGCAGACCAGCCACCCGGGCAACATCGGTGCGGTCGCACGCGCCATGAAGAACATGAGCCTCTGGGACCTCCGTCTGGTCTCGCCGCGGCAGTATCCGAGTGCCGAGGCGACTGCGCGGGCCTCGGGGGCGGACGACCTGCTCGAGCACGCCCGGGTGCACGGGACCCTGGCGGAGGCGCTGCAGGGATGCCGGCTGGCCGTGGGCGCCAGTGCGCGCACCCGGGCGGTGGCCTGGCCGCATCTGGAGCCTCGTCCCTGTGCCGAGCGCCTGGTGGCAGAGTCGGCGACCGGGCCCGTGGCGCTGGTGTTCGGGCGCGAGCGCACCGGCCTCACCAATGCCGAGCTCGATCGGTGTCAGATGCTGGTCGGCATCCCCGCCAATCCGACCTATAGCTCGCTCAATCTGGCGATGTCCGTGCAGATCCTGGCCTACGAGGTGTACATGGCCGCCCGCACAGGGACGCCCTCGGATCAGGAGGCGCACCGCGAGGTTGCCCCCGCGGAGGCGCTGGAGGGTTTTCACCGCCATCTGGCCCAAACGCTGGGGGATCTGGGGTTCGCCGACCCCGCCGAGTCGGCCAAGCTGCTGCGCCGGTTGCGCCGGCTGTTCGACCGCGCGCGGCCGGACCCGGTGGAGCTCAACATCCTGCGCGGTGTCCTGAGCGCCGCCCAGGGGCGAAAGTCCATGAGGTCGGGGCAGGACTGAATACGCCCGCTGCGGGGCCAGGGCCAGGGCCGGGGGCGGGATACCGCGTCGGCGGTCCGGCGGCTGGGTCGGCATACCCTAGTCGCGCGTAAGGATTTGTGCATAACGCCGGGCCCGGCGGGACAGCGGCCTGGGCGCTGGAGTAAAATACTCAGTCTTCAAGCCATGCTGTCCTCCGCCTGTCCCATCGGACTCTGCCCATGTTCTCCCGACTGCGTGAAGACATCCGCTGCGTTTTCGAGCGCGACCCGGCCGCCAGGACCGCGTTCGAAGTGCTCAGTCTCTATCCGGGGATCCACGCAGTCCTCGCCCATCGGCTGGCCCACCGCCTTTGGGGCTGGCGCCTGCGCTGGCTCGCCCGGCTGGTGGCGAATCTGGCGCGCTGGATTACCGGCATCGAGATCCATCCCGCCGCCCAGGTCGGTCGACGCTTCTTCATCGACCACGGTATGGGCGTGGTAATCGGCGAGACGGCGGTCATCGGCGACGACTGCACCCTCTATCACGGGGTGACGCTGGGAGGCACGAGCTGGGAGAAGGGCAAGCGCCACCCCACCCTCGGCCGTGACGTCGTGGTCGGGGCGGGTGCCAAGGTTCTGGGCCCGATCGAGATCGGTGACGGGGCGCGCATCGGATCGAACGCGGTGGTGGTCAGATCGGTCCCACCGGGTGTGACCGTAGTGGGTGTCCCTGGGCGGCTGGTCCAGCGCAAGCCCGAGGCGGGGGATGATGATGCCCACCGCCGGGCCATGGCCGAGAGGATGGGCTTCGACGCCTACGGCGCCACCCGTGATGCCCCGGACCCGGTGGCTCATGCGATCAACTGCATGCTCGACCACATGCACCTGATGGATCGAAGGGTGCAGGAGCTGTGCGAGGAGCTCAAGCGACTGGGCGCCGGCGCGGGGGGCACCGAAGTGCCCGAGATCGAGCCCTGCGAGATCGTCTCGACGGCTGAAGAGCTCGAGCAGGCGCAGGACGCCGAAGCCGAGCCGGAGCACCTCAGGAGTACCTGAGGTGGGGCAAGTAATAGTTGACTAAAATGGTAAGCATTGTATAGTAAAGGGCTGAGCTCAACTGGGAGTGTGCGACAGTGAGGCTGACGACCAAGGGCCGCTATGCGGTCACCGCGATGCTGGATCTGGCCATTCATCACGGGCAGCGCCCGATTACGCTGGCGGATATCGCCCAGCGCCAGGGCATTTCGCTGTCCTATCTCGAGCAGCTCTTTTCGCGGCTGCGTAAGCGCTCCCTGGTTTCGAGCGTTCGCGGCCCCGGCGGCGGCTACAGCCTGGGACGTCCCGCCGACGAGATCTTCGTAGCGCAGGTGATCGCGGCGGTCGATGAGAGCGTGGATACGACGCGCTGCGGTGGTCAGGGCAACTGCCAAAACAACGAGCGTTGTCTCACCCACGATCTCTGGGAGGATCTGAGCGGCCGCATCTACGACTACCTCGACAAGATCAGCCTGCAGGACCTCATGACGCGGCAAGGCGTCCGCGACGTAGCGGCCCGCCAGGAGCGGCGCGAGCCCGACGTGCCGCTCAGCTCGCTCAAGGCCGTGGGGCGCGGATGACCGGTCCGCTGGGTAGGCTGAAGAGTCTGGAGTACCCGATGAAGCTTCCGATATACATGGACTACTCGGCGACCACCCCGGTGGACCCGAGGGTCGCGGAAAAGATGTGCGCCTGTCTGACCCCCGAGGGGTTGTTTGGCAACGCGGCGTCCCGCTCCCACAAGTACGGATGGGATGCCGAGAAGGCCGTCGAGGAGGCCCGCGTCCAGGTGGCGGCGTTGGTCAATGCCGACCCCAAGGAGATCGTCTGGACCTCCGGCGCCACCGAGTCGGACAATCTGGCGATCAAAGGTGCCGCCCATTTCTATCAGAAGCGGGGTAAGCACATCGTAACCGTAAAGACCGAGCACAAGGCCGTGCTCGATACTTGTCGCCAGCTCGAGCGCGAGGGCTTCGAGGTCACCTATCTCGACCCCGAGCCCGACGGTCTGCTCGACCTCGGCAAGTTCGCGGCGGCTCTGCGCGATGACACCGCGCTCGCCTCGGTGATGCACGTCAACAACGAGATCGGTGTGGTCCAGGATATTGCCGGCCTGGGCGAGCTGTGCCGCGAGCGCAAGGTCCTGTTGCACGTCGACGCAGCCCAGTCGGCCGGCAAGGTGCCGATCGATCTGGAGACCATGAAGGTCGACCTGATGAGCTTCTCGGCCCACAAGATCTATGGGCCCAAGGGTATGGGTGCCCTGTACGTGCGACGTAAGCCGCGGGTGCGCCTGGAGGCTCAGATGCACGGCGGCGGCCACGAGCGGGGTCTGCGCTCGGGCACGCTCGCGACCCATCAGATCGTCGGCATGGGAGAGGCCTTTCGGATCGCCGGCGCGGAGATGGCCGCCGAGAACGACCGCATCCTGGCGCTGCGCAACCGGCTCTGGGACGGCATGAAGGACATGGAAGAGTGCTACCTGAACGGAGACCTGGAGCGGCGGGTCGCCGGGAACCTGAACGTGAGCTTCAACTTCGTTGAGGGCGAGAGCCTCATCATGGCGCTCAAGGACCTGGCAGTCTCCTCCGGGTCCGCCTGCACCTCCGCGAGCCTGGAGCCTTCCTATGTGCTGCGCGCCATCGGGCGCCCGGATGAGCTGGCGCACAGCTCCATCCGGTTTACCATCGGGCGGTTCACCACCCGCGAGGAGGTGGACTGGGCGGTGGCCAAGATCCGCGACCAGGTCGGCAGGCTGCGCTCGCTCTCTCCGCTCTGGGAGATGTACCAGGACGGCGTCGATATCAGCACGGTAGAGTGGGCTGCACACTGATCCGAAAGGGTCGCACTGTTTTGAAGTAGAGATTTCCGGGAGTCGACAGACATGGCATACAGCGATAAGGTCCTCGAACACTACGAGCATCCCCGCAACGTCGGGAGCCTGGACAAGGAGTCCCGCAGCGTCGGCACAGGGATGGTGGGCGCACCCGCATGCGGCGATGTCATGCGGCTGCAGATCCGGGTCAACGAGCAAGGCGTGATCGAAGACGCTAAGTTCAAGACCTACGGGTGCGGATCGGCGATTGCCTCCTCGAGCCTGCTGACCGAGTGGGTCAAGGGCAAGACCCTGGACCAGGCCCTGCAGATCAAGAACTCGCAGATCGCCGAGGAGCTGGCGCTGCCCCCGGTGAAGGTGCATTGCTCGGTGCTCGCCGAGGATGCGATCAAGGCCGCGATCCGCGACTACTCCAGCAAGCAGCAGGGTGGAGACGCCTGACGAGCAAGGCCGGGCGGGGCGTTTCACGAGGAGTACCCAGATGTCTATTTCCCTGACCCAATCGGCGGCGGACCGCGTCGCCAAGTTTCTTGCCAGCCGCGGCAAGGGCGTGGGGCTGCGCCTCGGCGTGCGCACCTCCGGCTGCTCCGGGATGGCCTACGTGCTCGAGTTCGCCGACGAGATCGCCGAGGACGACCAGGTGTTCGAAGACAAGGGCGTGCGGGTCATCGTCGATCCCAAGAGCCTCGTCTATCTGGACGGTACGGAGCTCGACTATGGCAAGGAAGGCCTCAACGAAGGGTTCAAGTTCAACAACCCCAACGTCAAGGACCAGTGCGGCTGCGGCGAAAGCTTCAACGTCTGAGTCCGCGTCCGCCGATCGGCCGGCCGGAGGCTCCCGGCCGGCCTTTGTTTGTCGAAGAGAACGATGCTCGATTTTTCGCGCAACTATTTTGAGCTTTTCGGTCTTCCGCAGACCTATCAGATCGACACCGGGGCGCTCGCCGAGCGTTACCGCGAGGTGCAGCGGGTGCTGCACCCGGATCGCTTTGCCAGCGCGTCGGATCGGGAGCGGCGCCTTTCCCTGCAGGGCGCCACCCGCGTCAACGAGGCCTTCGATACGTTGAAGGATCCTGTCCGCCGCGCCCGTTATCTGTTGTCCCTGCACGGTGTAGATACCGATGCCCAGCAGCAGACCACCCAAGACCCGGGCTTCCTGATGGAGCAAATGGAGCTTCGCGAGGAGCTGGAGGCCGCACGTAGCAGTCCCGAGCCGTTGGTGCGGCTCGACCTGATCATGGAGCGGGTCAACGCCCAGATCCGCACCCTGGTCGCCCAGATCGCCGTTCAGCTGGACACACCCGCCCCGAAGCACCTGGATATAGCGCTGGCGCTGGTGCGCAAGGTGCAGTTTCTGCAGAAGCTGAGGTTGGAGGGCGAGGCCCTGGAAGCCGAGCTGGAACAGGCGCTCTGAGGGCCCCGATATGGCACTGCTGCAGATCTCCGAGCCCGGGCGCTCCGCCGCACCCCACCAGCACCGGCTGGCGGCGGGTATCGACCTCGGCACCACCAACTCCCTGGTCGCCACCGTGCGCAGCGGCGGGGCCGACACGCTGCCCGACGGCGAGGGGCGCCATATCCTGCCGTCGGTGGTCCGGTACACGGTTACCGGCCGGATCGTCGGCCGAGCGGCCAAGGCCGCGGCGACCGAGGACCCGCTGAACACCGTCGCCTCTGCGAAACGCCTGGTGGGACGGGCCGTGGAAGACCTCAAGACGCTGGGCAGCCGCCTGCCCTACGAGTTCGTCGAGGGCGAGGGGGCGGTCCCACGCATCCGCACCGCCGGCGGTGACGTCACGCCGGTCGAGGTCTCGGCGGAGATCCTGAAGGTGCTCGCCCGGCGTGCCGAGGAGACCCTCGGCGGCGAGCTCTCGGGCGTCGTCATCACCGTTCCGGCCTATTTCGACGACGCCCAGCGCCAGGCGACCAAGGATGCCGCGAGATTGGCGGGGCTGCGGGTCTTCAGACTGCTCAATGAGCCCACCGCGGCAGCGGTCGCCTACGGCCTGGATCGGGCCTCCGAAGGCGTCCACGCCATCTACGACCTGGGCGGTGGCACCTTCGACATCTCGATCCTGCGCTTCAGCCGGGGGGTCTTCGAGGTGCTCGCGACCGGTGGGGATTCGGCCCTGGGAGGGGACGACTTCGACCGGGTGATCGCCGAGTGGGTCATGTCCCAAGCCGGCGTCAGTGACGATGCGAGCCACCGAATGCTGCGCCGCCTGATGCGTGACGCCTGCGCGGCCAAGGAGGCGTTGAGTGAGCAGGACACGGTGTCCCTGAGCGTGGAGCTGGACAACGGCGCCTACTGGCAGGGGGTGTTGAGCCGGGAGCAGCTCGATGCGTTGATCGATCCGCTGATCCGCAAGACCCTGGTGGCCTGCCGGCGCGCCCTGCGCGACGCCGGGGTGCTGGCCGACGAGGTCGTCGACGTCGTGATGGTGGGCGGCTCGACGCGCATGCCCCGGGTGCGTGAGCTGGTGGGCGGGCTCTTCGGAACGCGCCCGCTGGTCGACATCGACCCGGACCGGGTGGTTGCTATCGGTGCGGCGATCCAGGCCGACATCCTCGCCGGCAACAAGCCCGAGGACGAGATGCTCCTGCTCGACGTGATCCCCCTCTCGCTCGGGGTCGAGACCATGGGCGGTCTGGTCGAGAAGATCATCCCGCGCAACACGACGATCCCAGTGGCCCGGGCGCAGGAGTTCACCACCTTCAAGGATGGCCAGACCGCCATGGCCATCCATGTGCTCCAGGGCGAGCGCGAGCTGGTCAGCGACTGTCGTTCCCTGGCCCGCTTCGAGCTGCGCGGCATCCCGCCGATGGTCGCCGGGGCCGCGCGCATCCGGGTCACCTTCCGGGTCGACGCCGACGGTTTACTGGACGTGGAGGCCGAAGAGCAGACCACCGGGGTGAAGGCGAGCGTCGAGGTCAAGCCCTCTTACGGGCTGGGCGACGCCGAGATCGAGCGCATGCTGAGGGATTCGTTCGAGCATGCCGGAGAGGACCTGACGGCCCGGCGCCTGCGCGAGCAGCAGGTAGAGGCCCGGCGGGTGATCGAGGCCTTGCAGGCAGCGCTCGCCGAGGACGGCGACGAGCTGTTGGATGCGGGTGAGCGAGCGGCAGTCGAGATAGGCCTGCAACGCGTGGTGGTGGCAGCGCAAGGGGTGGACGGGGCGGCCATCAAGCAGGCCGTCCAGGCCCTGGAGGCGACCTGCGAGCCTTACGTGGAGCGACGCATGAATGCCAGCGTTCGCCGGGCCATGGCGGGCCGCCGCCTGGAAGAATTCGAGTGATCGGAGCCATGCCCAGACTGATCTTCCTGCCCCACGAAGAGATCTGCCCCGAAGGCGCCGTGATCGAGGTCGAGCCCGGCACCAGCATCTGCGATGCGGCGCTTGCCAACGGTATCGAGATCGAGCACGCCTGCGAAAAATCCTGTGCCTGCACCACCTGCCACGTGATCGTGCGGGAAGGATTCGACTCGCTGGAGCAGGCCGACGAGGACGAGGAGGATCTGCTGGACAAGGCCTGGGGGCTGGAGCCCGAGTCGCGACTGAGCTGTCAGGCCCTGGTCGGCGAGGCCGACTTGGTGATCGAGATCCCCAAGTACACCATCAACATGGTCTCCGAGAATCACTGAGAGGGACGCGCGCATGGGCCTGAAGTGGGGGGACGTGCAGGACATCGCCATCGAGCTGGACGAGACCCATCCCGAGGTCAACCCGCGCTACGTGAACTTCGTCGATCTGCGCGCCTGGGTCGTCGCCCTCGAGGATTTCGACGACGATCCTGAGCACTCCGGCGAGAAAGTGCTGGAGGCTATCCAGATGGCCTGGATGGAGGAGCGCGGCTGAGCCGCCGCGTCAGTCTTCTGCGAACAGGTCGGCGGTGCTCGGGAGCGGGGACGGGCCCTGAGCGGGGCCCGGCGTCCGAGTGGGTGCCGCCGCCAGCCCAATCCACTCCAGCAGCGCGGGCCAGGGCGAGGTGTCCGACGTGCTTTGCCGCTCGGCCAGCTCGTGCACCCCGAGCCCTTCCTCCGCCGCGCGCACATAACGCTGGGTGTCGCGCAGGCGCGCCACCACCGGGATGCCCAGGGTCTCCAGGAACCGTTCCAGCTTCTCCAGGGATTTGGTGTGGGCGCGGATGCGGTTCGCGATGATTCCCAACGGCTTGTGATGACTACGTGCCTTGCCCTTGATCAGCAGGTCGCGGATGAAGTCCGCGGTCGAATGGATGTCGATGGCCGAAGGCAGCACGGGGATCAAGATGGCGTCGGCCTCGGAGACCCGGTCCTCGAAGTTGATCCCCGAGAAGCCCGCCGGCGTATCGATGATCGCGAGACGGGTATCCGTGGGCACCCTCAGCTGAAAGGAGCGCGTCACGTGGGATCGGGCGTTGTCGAAGGCACTCACGCCGTAGACGCTCGCGCACTCCTTGGGGCGATTGCGCAGCCAGCGGCCGCTGGAGCCCTGGGGGTCATAGTCGAACAGAGCGGTGGGGTGGCCCGCCGACGCCGCATAGCTGGCAAGATTGGTGGCTACCGTGGTCTTGCCACAGCCACCTTTGGCGTTCATGACGATCACCCGTAGCACGGTGTGCGTTGTTTTCCGGGAGGGCGCCCCGCCGGCGCGCCTCGAAAGCATGACCACAAAGGGGCGAGGCCGCAAGAGCGAAGCCATGTCGGCATTGAACGCCGTGGCCCCCGCCGCCAAGTAAAGAGCGCCTATCGTCGAGCCGCTCGACATCCATATGGAAGGATTAGTTGGACCATGAACATGATGCGCACGACCCTGCTGCTGGCCGGTCTGAGCGCTCTTCTGCTCGTCGTCGGCCAAGCGCTCGGCGGCCATACGGGCATGTTGATCGCGCTGATTGCCGCGGCGGCGATGAATCTCGGCAGCTACTGGTTCTCGGACCGCGTCGTACTGGGCCTCTACCGGGCGCGGCCCGCCTCGGCCCAGGACGTCCCGGTGCTCTTCGATACGGTCAGGATGCTGGCCCAGCGGGCCGGTATCCCCATGCCCAAGGTCTATCTGGTCGACTGCGATGCCCCGAATGCCTTCGCCACCGGCCGCGACCCGGAGCACGCGGCCGTGGCGGCCACCACCGGGCTGTTGCGGATCATGAGCCGGGACGAGCTCGCCGGGGTCATGGCCCACGAGCTGGCCCACGTGCAGCATCGGGACACCCTCATTGCGGCGGTGGCGGCGACGCTGGCGGGAGCCATCGCCATGCTGGCCAATCTTTTCCAGTGGGCCCTGATCTTCGGGGGCGGACGCGGCAGCGACGACCGCGACGGCGGACTGCTCGGCGGCCTGCTCATGATGATCCTGGCGCCCATCGCCGCCAGCCTCATCCAGATGGCGGTCTCCCGATCCAGGGAGTATGCCGCCGACGCCCGCGGCGCGGCGATTGCCGGGAATCCGCTGTGGCTGGCCTCGGCGTTGCGCAAGCTCTCGGCGGCCAGCGCCCGTGCACCGCTGCAGACCGCGGAGCGGAACCCGGCGACCGCCCATCTGTTCATCGTCAATCCGCTGCGCGGTCGGGATCTGGCCCAGCTGTTCTCTACCCATCCGCCGGTGGAGGAGCGCATCCGCCGCCTGGAGGCCGCCGGCCGGGGCCTGGTCGCCTGATCGGCTTGATCGGTTTGCCAAGACCCGGGGGCTTTGGAAGAATTGCGCCTATCCGATCCCGCGGTGCTGACCGGTTGATCGGGCGCCGTCCCCGACCGACCCGATGTGCGAGGTTCTGCTCATGCCGTTAGTCAAGCCTTTCCGGGGGTTGCGCCCGGTGGTCGGGTGCGCCGCCGACGTCGTGGCCCCGCCCTACGACGTGGTCAGCGCCGCCGAGGCCCGCAAGCTGGTCGAGGGTCGTCCCTGGAGCTTCCTGCACATCTCCCGGCCCGAGGTCGATCTCCCCCCAGGGATCGACCCCTACGCCCCGGAGGTCTACGCGAAGGCGGCGCAGAACCTGCAGCGGATGATCGCTGAGGGGGTGCTGGTGCGCGAGCCCTCGGAGTGCTACTACGTGTATCAGCTGACCATGGGGCGGCACGTACAGACCGGTCTGGTGGCGGTGGCCTCGGTCCAGGCCTATGACGCAGATCGGATTCGCAAGCACGAATTCACCCGCCCCGTGAAGGAGGACGACCGGGTGCGCCAGATCGAGGCCCTGAACGCCCAGACCGGCCCGGCCTTTCTCGTCTATCGGGCCCATGCCGAGGTCGACGGCCTACTGGCGGATGTCGCCGCGTCCCCGGCGGAGGTAGACGTGACCGCACGCGACGGGGTCAGACACCAGCTGTGGACCGTGCGGGATGCCGTGCAGCTCGGGTACCTAACCGCCGCTTTCGATGCCATGGAGGCGCTGTACGTCGCCGACGGGCACCACCGCTCTGCCGCCGCATCGCGCGTGGCCGCGGCCCGGCGGGGCCGGGACCCCGCGGCCACCCCGGACGCGTCCTCCGAATACTTCCTGTCGGTGATCTTCCCTCACGACCAGATGCAGATCCTCGACTACAACCGGCTGATCCGGGACCTGCGTGGGCAGGTCCCCGAGGCCTTTCTGGAGCGGGTGGGGACGCGTTTCCTGGTCGAGCCCAGCGAAAGCCCTGTGCACCCCGCCCACCCGGCCCAGTTCGGCATGTACCTGGGCGAGCGCTGGTACAGGCTGACCCTGGAGGCGACCCGAGTGCCTTGGGACGATCCGGTGAACCGCTTGGATGTGAGCCTGCTGGCCAACGAGCTGATCCAGCCGATCCTGGGCATCAGCGATTCGCGCCGGGACGACCGCATCGACTTCGTCGGCGGCATCCGCGGGCTCGGCGAGCTGGAGCGCCGGGTGGACAGCGGCGATTGGGCGGTCGCTTTCTCCATGTGCGCGACCCGGATGGAGGATCTGATGGCGGTGGCGGACGCCGGCGAGGTGATGCCTCCCAAGTCCACCTGGTTCGAGCCCAAGCTCGCCGATGGGCTGGTCAGCCATGTCCTGGACTGAGGCGTCGCCGGAGCTCGGCCGTCCCCGGCCATGGTCAGCGTAACCAGACTGTTCCCGGGCGAAGCCCCGGTCGAGGAAGGGGCCGTCCTCGACTGGCTATCGGCAATCTCGGCGGGGCGGCCCGCCAAGCCGCTAGCCGTCCTGCAGGACGCGGCGAGGCTGGTGCTACAGGCCCTGCCGCCCGACGCCGGGGAGCCCGGGGAGTCGCGGCGTAGCGACCTGTTTGCGGTTGCCGAGATCCTCGCCGAGCTCGGGCTGGATTGCGAGACCATGGCGGCGGCCCTGCTGCACGGCGCCCGCGCGCGGGCGCAGATCGACTCGCGGGATTGGTCCGAGCGCTTCAGCGAGGCCGTGGTGCGCATGGTGGACGGGCTGGACCGGGTCGGTGCGGTCGAGAGTCTCTCCAATATCACCGAGGGCCAGGCCAGAGAGCACGCCGAGGCCCTGCGGCGCATGCTGCTCAGCATCGCCGACGACGTGCGGGTGGTGATCATCGTGCTTGCCTCGCGGCTGCACCAGATGCGCATCCTCAAGCATCTCTCCGAGGCGGTGCGCCGGCCCGTGGCCCAGGAGACCCTGGACCTGTACTGCCCGCTCGCGAACCGCCTGGGCATCTGGCAGGTGAAGTGGGAGCTCGAGGACCTGTGCCTGCGCTACCTGGAGCCGGAGGACTACCGGCGCGTGGCCGGCGCCTTGGATGGCAAACGCCAGGAGCGCGAGCGCTACATCCAGGGTGTGATCGCGCTGCTGCAGGAGAAGTGCCGGGAGGCGGGGGTCCGCGCCGAGATCACCGGGCGCCCGAAGCACATCTACAGCATCTGGCGCAAGATGAAGCGCAAGGCCGTCGACATCGACGGCATCTTCGACCTGCTTGCCGTGCGGGTGCTGGTCGATACTATCGCCGACTGCTACGCGGTGCTCGGCATCGTCCACGGGCTCTGGCCGTACATTTCGGGCGAGTTCGACGACTACATCGCCACCCCCAAGGCCAACCGCTACCGCTCGCTGCACACCGCCGTGATCGGTCCCGAGGACAAACCGCTCGAGGTGCAGATCCGCACCGTGGACATGCACCGACACGCCGAGCTGGGCGTGGCGGCGCACTGGCGCTACAAGGAGAACCGCGGTCAGGATGCCGAGCTGGAGCGGCGCATCCTCTGGATGCGCCGCTGGCTGGAGCAGAAAGGCGACGTGGAGGAGTCCGGGGAGGGGCTCGCGGCTGAGCCCGGACCGGCGCAGATCTATGTCTTCACCCCGAAAGGCAACGTCGTGGAGCTACCGGCCGGCTCGACCGCGGTGGATTTCGCCTACGCGATCCATTCCGACCTGGGACACCGGTGCCGGGGTGCGCGGGCCGACGGGCGCATCCAGCAGCTCAACCAGCCGCTGCGCAGCGGGCAGACGGCAGAGATCCTGACGATCAAGGAAGGCGGGCCCAGTCGGGACTGGCTCAACCCGCAGCTCGGTTACGTGCGCACGACCAAGGCGCGCAATCGCATCCGCCAATGGTTCAAGCAACAGGACTATGTCCAGCATCTCGGCGCTGGCCGCGCCGCCTTCGAGCGCGAGACCGCCCGCATCACGGTCCAGCGCGCGGAGCTCGAGCGCATTGCCCAGCGCTTCAATTTTCAGCGCGTGGACGACCTGTTTGCGGCGATTGGGCGCGGCGATGTCTCCGCCATACAAGTGGCCAACTCGCTGCCGCAGGCCCAGCCCGAGCCGCCACGGCAGACCCGCAGCGCTCCCAAGCCCAGCCGTGCCCACCCGGGAGAGGTGAGGGTCGAGGGGGTCGATGACCTGATGACGCACATGGCCCGCTGCTGCAAGCCGGTCCCCGACGACCCCATCGTTGGCTACATCACCCGCGGGCGAGGGGTGACGGTGCACCGGCAGGATTGTCCGATCGTGCGCAAGATGAGCGACAGCGACCGATCGCGGCTCGTAGACGTGGTCTGGAGCGAGGCGACCGGGCAAGGTGCCTACGTCGCCGACATCCATATCCTGGCCGAGGACCGTAAGGGGCTGCTGCGCGATATCTCGTCGCTGTTCACCAACGAAGACGTCGATGTGCTGGCTGTGCGCAGCCAGTCCCACCGCAGGAGCGACACGGCGGTCTTTCGATTCACGGTGGAGATCACAGATGCGGCGCAGCTGCAGCGCATTCTCGAGAAGATCGGCCATCTCCCGGAGGTCATCGAGGCCCGGCGCGTTGTTTGATGCCGGCTGATTGCCTCGCTGCGTGGCCACGGTTAAACTAACTGCCCGTTTTCTAATACAAAAGCACGCGCCCATGGGCTCGTAACCGGGGAGCCGCCCCTCGCGCAGGCATCCCGCTTTTCCCGATGCGCTTGCCAGCGTGGAACTTTCTGATTTTTGGTGAAATCTTGAATGCCTTTGCTGCCGATCCTGCCGCTCCCCGGGCCGCTTATCCCGGAGGTTGCACCACCCCCGCGCGGCTCGACGCCGTGCAGCCCGCCGCCGGGGGACCGATGAGCGCGGGGGCGGCGGTCGCAGCGCCGGTGAATCTGCTCGATCTCGAGGTCCGCCAAGTCGAGGCGCTGGTCCGCGACCTGGGCCAGAAGCCCTTCCATGGTCGCAACCTGTTCAAATGGATTCACAAGCACGGCGTGCTCGATTTCGAGGCGATGACCGACGTGCCGAAGGGACTCCGGGCGCAGCTCGCCGAGCGGGTCGGCGTGTCCCTGCCCGAGGTGGTCTTCGAACAGCCTTCGTGGGACGGCACCCGCAAGTGGGTGATGGAGCTTGCCGACGGACAGCGCATCGAGACCGTATTCATCCCCGATGGCCATCGCACCACCATTTGCGTCTCTTCCCAGGTGGGCTGCGCGCTGGACTGCAGCTTCTGCTCAACGGCGCGGCAAGGCTTCAATCGTAATCTCAGCGTCGGCGAGATCATCGGCCAGGTTTGGCACGCGACCCGCGTTCTGGGTCGGCCGCCGTCCAATGTGGTGCTGATGGGCATGGGCGAGCCCTTGGCCAATTTCGATGCCGTAGTCAGCGCGATGGCGATCATGCAGGACGACCTCGCCTACGGTCTGTCGAAATATCGAGTCACCCTGAGCACCTCGGGTATAGTACCCGCGCTGCGACGGCTGGCTGAGGTCAGCGACGTGAGCCTCGCGGTCTCACTGCACGCGCCGGACAACGCCCTGCGCGACCAGTTGGTACCCGTCAACCGCAAGTATCCGTTGGAGGAGCTGGTGCCCGCTTGTCGTGACTTCATTGCTGGCGACAAGCGCCGCAAGATCACCTGGGAGTACGTTATGCTGGATGGGGTGAACGACAGCGATCGCCACGCCAAGGCCCTGATCCGGCTGCTTCAGGGCGTGCCGTCGAAGCTCAATCTGATTCCTTTCAACCCGTTTCCCGGCAGCCCCTATCGCACCTCGTCCCCGGAGCGGATCGAAGCGTTTCGCCAGCGCCTCCTGCGCTCGGGGATCATGGCCATTAGACGCAAGACCCGGGGCGACGACATCGATGCGGCCTGCGGCCAGCTGGTGGGGCGCGTACGCGATCGCAGCGGTCGCGCGATCGCGATTCGACAGGCCGCACCGGGGGATCGGGCATGAGCCGGCGGCTCGTGTGGATCGGTTTGCTGCTCGTGCTGGCGCTGGTCGGCTGCAAGAGCACCCCGGGCCATTTCGATGAGGCGACCGGGACCTATGTGGGCCCCCGCAGGGCCAGCGCCCAGACCTATGCCGGTCTCGCCGTGGCCTACCTGCGAACAGGGCAGCTCGACATAGCGCTGTCCAAGGCCAAAGAGGCCCTGCAGGTGGACAGCGACAATGCCTACGCCAACAACGTCATGGGGCTCGTTTATCAGCGCCTGGGAGAGGCAAAGCTGGCCGAGAAGCATTTCCGCCGGGCCCTGGATTCCGACCCGTCCAATCCGTTTTATCTCAATGCCTACGGCAGCCTGCTCTGCAACATGAAGCGCTACGACGAGGCCAGGCAGCGGTTCGATCAGGCCGCGACCAATCCCCTGAACGAGTCGCCGGAGGTGGCCCTGAGCAACGCCGGGATCTGCGAGGCGAGACGACCGGACCCGGCGCGGGCGGAGACCTATTTTCGCCGGGCACTGGAGATCAATCCGCGGTTTCAACAGGCGCTGTTGGGGATGGCCCAGCTCAGCTTCGCCCGTGGGAAATTCATGGAGGCGCGCGCCTATAACGAACGGTTCGAGCAAGCGGGAGCGCCCACGCCGGAGAGCCTGCTGCTCGGCGTGCGCACCGAGCGTGCGCTCGGTGACCTGGGGGCCGCGTCTCTGTACGCGATGAAGCTGAAGTCCAAGTTCCCGGACTCTCCCGAGGTCCAGGCGCTGGGAGATCCGAAACGTCCATGACTGCCACCGAGAGCAAAGAGATCGAAACGCCTGCGTGGTCCCAGGCACCAGGGGCGAGTCTGCGGGCGGCGCGCGAGGCCCGACAGCTCCAAATCGACAAGGTCGCCGTCGAGCTTCACCTTAGCCGAGCCATGGTCGAGGCGATCGAGCGGGACGATTACGAGGTCCTCCCCGGATCGGTCTTCGTCCGGGGCTACCTGAAGAACTACGCCCGGCTCGTGGGCCTGTCGGTGAGCCATATCCTGCAGGGCTACGAATCCCGCCGGCCCGAAGAGACCCTCAGCACCCCGGTGGTCAAGAAGAGCATCCGCAGTGAGGTCAGCAGCGGCCATACCGGTGTGCGTCTGGTAACCTGGGCCATCGTGCTGATCCTGCTTGCGTTGGTCGTTGTCTGGTGGCGGGGCTACGTGGACTGGACCAGGCTCGGATCCAGCATCCCCCGCAACTCCGTCATCGTGCCAGGGGCGGAGCTGCAACTGGAGGGCCATTCGGCGCCCGGGGCGGTGATGCCCTCCGGCGAGTCGGCGGTTCCGTCCCAGACCCTGGACTCCTTCACGCCGCCGCCGGAGGAGCCAGCGCCGCCGTCGTCCGCCGCGCCTGAGGTGAGCCCCCCACCGCCGGCCGCGCCCGCTCCGCAGGCGTCTGCTACCCGGACACCCGCCGTGGAGCGGACGCAGAGCAAGCAGGTCGTGCTCGCGTTTTCCTCCAACAGCTGGGTGGAGCTGCGAGACAGCTCGGGCCAGTTCAAGTTCAGCGGTGAGGCCAGGAAGGGTGAAAAACGGACCCTCGAGGGAGTACCGCCCTGGTCTTTGGTGCTCGGTAACTCTCGCGCCGTCGACATCACGGTCGGCGGGAGGCCGTTTGACTACAGCCGCTACGTCACCGGCAACGTGGCCCGCTTCAAGCTCGACCCCGACAAGCTCTGAGCGCTGTCGCCGGGTATCCACACGGGTCGGGTTCATTCCATGGGCAAGCACGTTCAGGCCATCCGCGGCATGCACGACATATTGCCGGAGGAGACCCCGCTCTGGCAGTTCGTCGAAGACGCCATCCGCGGGGTGCTCCAGCGCTACGGCTACAGCGAGATCCGCATGCCGGTGCTCGAGGTGACTGAGCTGTTCGAGCGCTCCATCGGGGAGGTGACCGATATCGTCGAGAAGGAGATGTATACCTTCGAGGATCGCAACGGCGACAGTCTCACCCTGCGACCCGAAGGAACCGCCGGCTGTGTGCGGGCCGGTATCGAGCACGGCCTGTTGTACAACCAAGTGCAGAGGCTCTGGTATCAGGGGCCCATGTTCCGGCATGAGCGGCCTCAGAAGGGCCGCTACCGCCAGTTTCACCAGGTCGGCGTCGAGGCCTATGGCATGGCCGGTCCCGACGCCGATCTGGAGCTCATCCTGATGAGTCGTCGGGTCTGGCAGGCGTTGGGCGTCGATGGGCTGGAGCTGCAGCTCAACACGCTGGGCACTGCCGAGGAGCGGGCCGGTTACCGGTCCGTGCTCGTCGAGTATCTGCAGCGGCATCACCGTCGCCTCGACGAGGACAGCCGGCGGCGCCTGGACTCCAACCCGCTACGCGTGCTGGACTCGAAGGACCCGCAGGTGCAGGCCCTGATGATGGAGGCGCCGATCCTCGCCGATCATCTGGGCGAAGACTCCATCGGCCATTTTCAGGTGATCCGCGACGGCCTCACCCGGGCCGGGGTGTCTTACCGGGTCAATCCCAGGCTCGTCCGCGGGCTCGACTACTACAACCGCACGGTGTTCGAATGGGTGAGCGACCGGCTCGGCGCGCAAGGAACGGTCTGCGCGGGTGGCCGCTACGACGGCCTGGTCGAGCAGCTCGGCGGCAAGCCGACGTCCGCCGTCGGCTTCGCGCTGGGTCTGGAGCGCCTGGTCGGGCTGCTCGAGGCGGCCGGTGTGGGGCGGGACCTGGGGGGGGTCGATGCCTACCTCATCCTGCTGGGCGAGGAGGCCCAACGGCAGGGCCCGCTGCTTGCCGAGCGCGTGCGCGACAGCGCCCCGCACCTGCGTCTGGCGACTCACTGCGGGGGGGGCGGACTCAAGGCACAATTCAAGCGGGCCGACCGCAGCGGTGCACGATATGCGCTGGTGGTAGGGGATGACGAGCTGGCGCGCGGGGTCGTAGGCATCAAGCCGCTACGCGCGGAGGGGGCCCAGGAGGAGATCGCCATCGATCAGCTGGCCGGACTCTTCTCCCAAGGGGTGGATCGAGGACAGACCGGGCGGGAGCAACGAGGACAGACGGTGTGAGCGTATATCAGACAGACGATGAACAGATCGAAACCCTGAAGAAATGGTGGGTCGAGAATGGCCGCTCCATCGTCGCCGGCGTGGCGATCGGACTGGCTGGCGTGCTCGGCTGGCAGGGCTGGACCCAGTACCGGGACAACCTGGGCGCGCAGGGGGCGGAGCGTTTCCAGAGCCTGCTTTCCGCGGAGTCCTCAGGGGCAATGGATATGGCGGTGGCCCAGGGCGAGAGCCTGATCAATGGCTTCGCCGGCTCGGCCTACGCGGATTTCGCCGCCCTGCACCTCGCCAAGCTTGCCGTGACCAAGGGGGACGACGCAACGGCGCGCAGCCGGCTGGAGTGGGTGCTGGCGCACTCCAAGGACGAGGGGATCAAGCAGATCGCCCGGCTGCGGCTGGAGCGGGTGCTTATCGATGCGGGCAAGCTGGAAGAAGCAGGCCGGCAGCTCGAGGAGCCCTTCGCGCCCGCCTTCGCCTCGGAAGCGGCGGAGATCAAGGGGGACTTGGCGCTTGCCCGCGGCGATCGGGCGGCGGCTCGCCAGGCGTATCGGCAGGCGCTCGCCGCAGATCCCGCCGACCTGTCGCTGCTGCAGATGAAGCTCGATGACCTGGCGCTCGCGCCTTGACCACTCAGGGACCCAACGCGATGAAGAAACACCTGATGATTCTGGCGGCCGTCGCCCTCTTGAGCGGCTGCAGCAGCATGAACCCACTCGAATGGTTCGCCCGTGGAGAGGACGTGGTGCCCCCCGCGGCGCTGAAGCCGCTCACCGGCGGCGTCGTGCCCCGCACGCTCTGGTCCGCCTCCGTCGGCCACGGCAGCGACAAGGAGCGGCTCCGGCTCGCCCCCTTCGTCCTTCGCGGCAAGGTCTACGCCGCCGACGCCGACGGTCTGCTCCAGGCCCGCGATGCCCTGACCGGCAAGATGGTTTGGGAGGCCAACAAGGACCTGGCCTTCTCGGGTGGGCCGGGCGGCGGTGAGGACCTGGTGCTGATCGGCACCCGGGGTGGCCAGGTGCTTGCGTTCGATGCGGACAACGGGACCGAGCGCTGGACCGGCCAGGTCGCCAGCGAGGTGCTGTCGGCACCCAAGACCGCGGCAGGGATTGCCGTAGTCCATTCTGCGGACGGCACCCTCACCGGGCTCGACGCCCGTACCGGCGAGCGTATCTGGAGCATGCGCGAGGAGCCGCCCAAGCTCACGCTGCGGGCCAGCGCTTCTCCGGTCATCAGCGGCGGGGCGGTGATCTGCGGTTTCGCCGACGGCAAGCTGGTGTCCGTGGATCTGCCCACCGGACGGGTGCGCTGGGAGGCCAACGCCGGGATTCCCAAGGGGCGCTCGGAGCTGGAGCGGCTGATCGACGTGGCGGCCGATCCCGTCGTGCTCGACGGCGTCGTCTACGTCGTCAGCTTCCAGGGTGATGCCGTGGCCGTGGCCGAGGACACCGGGATTGCCCTCTGGCGCCGCCCGCTCTCGTCCTACGCGGGCCTCACGGCGGACTGGCGGCAGCTCTACGTCACCGATACCTCGGATACCGTCTGGGCTGTGCAGCAGAGCAACGGTGCCGCTCTCTGGCGCCAGCGGGACTTCTTCAATCGGCGCCTGACCGCTCCGGCCGTGCTGGGGGACTACGTCATCGTGGGCGATTTCGAGGGCTATGTGCACCTGCTGTCGCGTAGCGACGGCAGTGAGGTCGGTCGGACTCGCGTCGGAGGCGGTCCGATCACGGCGCAGCCGGTAGTGGTCGGCGATGTCGCCTACGTTTACGGTGATGATGGGAGCCTCGCTGCGCTGAGCGTTTCGGCCGCCGGTCACTGATCCGCCGCCCCGTTTGGGGCCTGCTCGCATGCTTCCCGTCATTGCGCTCGTGGGACGGCCAAACGTCGGCAAGTCCACGCTGTTCAACCGGCTCACCCGGACCCGCGACGCACTGGTCGCGGACCAGCCAGGGCTGACCCGCGACCGTAAGTACGGGGTCGGCCTGCTCGGCTCCTCGGCCTATCTGGTGGTGGACACCGGGGGCCTGAGCGGGGCCGGTGCGGGCGTGGACCTGCTGATGGAGCAGCAGGTGCTGCGGGCCATAGACGAGGCCGATCACGTGCTGTTTCTGGTCGATGGCAGGGAAGGGTGCGGCGGCGGGGATCAGCTGATCGGCGAGCGCCTGAGGCGCACAGGCAAGCCGGTAACCTTGGTGGTCAACAAGTCCGAGGGCCTCGATCGAGCCACGGCGGGGGCGGATTTCCATCGCCTTGGACTGGGCGACCCCTTAGCCGTGTCGGCCGAGCACGGTCAGGGCGTGCGCTCCCTCATCGACCGGGTGCTCGCGACCCTTCCGGTGGCCGAGCCGATCTCCGAGGACGATCGCGGCACACAAGTCGCCGTAGTGGGGAGGCCAAACGTCGGGAAATCCACCCTGATCAACCGGCTGCTGGGGGAGGAGCGGGTGCTGGTCTTCGACCAGCCGGGGACCACCCGCGACAGCATCTTCATCCCGCTGGCGCGCGACGGGCGCACCTACACCCTGATCGATACCGCTGGTGTGCGTCGTCGCTCCCACGTCACCGAGGCGATCGAGAAGTTCAGCATCATCAAGACGCTGCAGGCCATCGAGCAGGCGAACGTCGTCCTGCTGGTGCTCGACGCCCGCCAGGGCATCAGCGACCAGGACGCGGGCCTGGCTGGGCACATCCTCGAGAGCGGGCGGGCGCTGGTGCTGGTCGTCAACAAGTGGGACGGCCTCAGTGCGGATGAGCGCGAGCGGGTCAAGAGCGAGCTCGAGCGCAAGCTTCCGTTCCTGGATTTCGCGACCCGCCGGTTCGTCTCCGCCCTGCACGGCTCGGGTGTCGGAGAGCTGTTCCAAGCAGTTGACGAGGCCTTCGCCAGCGCCACTCGGGACCTCGGAACCCCGGAGCTGAACCGCATCCTCGCAACGGCCCTGGAGGCCCACCAGCCGCCCCTGGTGCGGGGGCGGCGCATCAAGCTGCGCTACGCGCATCAGGGCGGCAAGAATCCGCCGGTGATCGTCATTCACGGCACCCAGACCGAAGCGCTCCCGGATGCCTACCGACGCTATCTCGTCAACAGCTTCCGCAAGGCGCTGGGGCTCTGGGGCACCCCGGTGCAGGTCGAGCTGCGCTCGGGCGAGAATCCCTTCGCCGGCCGGCGCAATGTGCTTACCCCGCGCCAGGTGCGAAAGCGCGAGCGCCTGAAAAGGTTCGTGAAGCGCCGGTAGGAGCGAGCTCCAGCTCGCGACCCCCGCAGCGGCCACGGGTGGACCGCGAAAATCAAAATCCCCCGGACCCGTAGGTTGGCGCGAAGCGGCTACCCGACGGATTCAATGCAGGGCCCGGACAGGGAAGAGCGGGAAGGCGACGGGATCCGGCGTCCGTCCAGCCTACGCTACCGGTGAAGGATTGCCCTTGCGGCGGGAGGCCGGCGGCCCCTCATTCGGACTCCGGTCGTCGCGGCGCCGGTGTGCCATTTGATTTACACTAGCATTGCAATCGGACCGGGGACTGAGCCCATGGCGACGGCGTCCGCGACGAGCGCCATTGTCCCGGTCGCGCCGCCCGAGCCGCGCTCGGCCGGCGAGCGTTAGGCAGCTTTCGGGCGGAGCGGAAAGTCCGCTATCGGCCGGATACGGCGAGCGTCTCGTTCGCGATCCAGTTCGACCGGGCTATTCCCGACGAATGATCGACGACATCCTCCGGGGGTAGCGACGAGGATTGAGCCAATGAGATGGCTGCGGCTTTGGAAGCATCGAAGGCACCATCCCTCAGAGGACGCGGACGGGGGTGCCGACGAGTTGGTCAAGCGGTTTGAAGCCGGCGAAGTCATCGTCCGCGAAGGCGCCGAGAGCACCGAGATGTACATCCTTCAGCAGGGGCGGGTGGAGGTTTCCCGGCGCAACAAGGATGGCGAGAAGACGGTGCTCTCCATCTTGACGAAGGGAAATTTTTTCGGCGAGATGTCCCTGTTGGAATCCCTGCCCAGGGCTGCGACCGTCACCGCCCTGGAGCCCGTCTTGGTCCTTGTCATCCAGTCCGGTGGCCTGCTCTGGCGTATCCGCCGGGATCCCACCCTGGCTATCGAGATCATGCAATCTCTGAGCGGTCGGATACACGGCACATGGACGAGGCACGATTGGGCGGCCCACGCGGCTCTGGCGGCACAGGGGGCTAGGGCGTGCGGATCGCTGCGAGGGAAGGCCATCTGGTGGTGATCTCGGATATCCACCTGGGGCATCCCTGTTACCGCCATGGCAACCGGCTGACCGATTTCCTGCGCCGTTACCACGACCGGGGTTATAGCATCTGCATCAGCGGGGACGGCCTGGATATCCTGCAGACGTTGTTTCTACGCATAGCCCGGGACGTGCCTCCCTTGCTGAACTTGCTGCGCTCCTATGCCGACAGCGGCCGTAATGTCTATGACGTGATCGGTAACCACGATCTCGTTCTGGAGCATTTCATGGATGACTTTCGCTTCATGATGATCGTGCCGTTTCTCAACCTGCGCTCCGGCGATGCCCGTATACGCATCGAGCACGGTTATATCTACGACCCCTTGTTTGTCGGCAAGGCGGAGCGCTATGAGCTGCTCACCTATGTCGCCGGGCTGGTGGTCAAGGCATTTCCCCCGTTGTACGGCGTTTGGATGGCCATGGAGCGGCGCCGCAACAACCGGCTGCAACGCAGGGCCCGTGCGCCCGGGATCGACGGGGAGCATCCCGCCCTGCGTCGTGCCGCCGAGCGCATTCTGGAGCGCGGCTTCGACGCCGTCGTATTCGGTCACACCCATTTCCCCGGAAGGGTGGAGCTCGAGCGCGGCAGCTACCTCAATACCGGATCCTGGCTTTCCCACATGTATTCCGTGGTCATCGATCAGGGGGCGCTCTCCCTGGAAAGCATTTAGAAAAGATTACCGATCGGGGGAGAATCACCCATGGCAAGCGAGATTTTCATTGGCCGAATCTGCCTGGTCGCGTGGCTTCTGCTCCCCCTGTGGGTGCCGGCACAGGCCGACGAGCTGGTGGGCTTCGATATCGCCAAGCAGGTGTTCGAGCGCAATAAGTTGCCATACGAGCGCGAGGACACGCTGTGGGTCCTCACCGACAAGTCGGGTAAGCGCGAGGAGCGCCGGGTGCGGCGGTGGTCGCGCAGAGGCGATGACGGCAATTACAAGCACCTGCTGTTGTTCCTCGACCCGCCGGAGGTCCGCGGCATGGGCTTCCTCGTTTGGCAGTACCTGATACAGAACGACGACGAGTGGCTCTACCTGCCTACCAGCGGCACGCTGCAGCACATCTCCCCGCGCAGTCGACGCAACTACTTCATGGGCACGGATTTCACCTATGAGGATCTCCTGATATCCACCGGCGACAGCTTCTCGTACAAGCGCCTCCCGGACCAGGCCATAGACGGTCATCCTTGTTACGTGTTGGACATCTACCCGGATGACGAGCGGACGCGCCAGACCACCGGATACGGTCACCGCATCGTCTGGGTGAGAACGGACAGCTTCTTCATTGTTCGCAGCGACTACTACGATCGGCGCAACCGGCTGATCAAGCGTCGCACCACCCTAGAGCTGGTGAAGGTGACCGATGGCGTCTGGCGGGAGAACAAGACCCTCATGGAGAACTTCGAGGATCACCACCGCACCGAGGTGACCAGCCTGGATCGCCGGCTGGACCAAGCCTCGGTTCCCCTTGAAGTCTTCACGAAGGAATATCTCACCTCCGGCCAAGCGCTGAAAGACATCTCGAAATGACCTTCATCGAGTGGCCGTTCCACTTCGCGGCCCGCCACCGCTGGACAACGCTGACGGTGGTGTTGCTGCTCAGCGCGATCGCGACCTTCGGTTTGCTGCGCCTCAAGATCGACACCAGCTATGAGAGCCTGATCAGCGCGGAGCGCGCGGACTGGCCTGCCTATCAGCGGGTGGTGCGGGAGTTCGGTAGCGACAACGTCACCGTCATCTTCCTGCGCGATCCCCAAATGTGGAAGAGAGATCACCTGCTCCTCGCGCAGCAGCTGAGCAACGCCCTTGAGGACCTCCCCAGCGTGGCAGAGGTGGAGAGCCCTTTTACCGTACAGAGTGTCAGCAATCAGGACGGGATGCTGGAGAGTGGCCCCCTGCTGGACTATGTGCCGAAAAGACAGGCGGATATCGACGCCATCCGAGCCGCCGCCCTCAGGAACCCATTGATCCGCGGAAACCTGGTCTCCGCCGACGGCAAGGCGCTGGCGATCAACCTAACGCTGCGCGCGGCGGCGAATCATACTGAGGCAAACCGGGTGACGTATGCCGAGATCGAGCGGCTTCTGCAGCCGTTGCGCGCACACTTCCAACAGGTCTTCCAGGTCGGCTCGCCGCGCTTAGACCATGAGCTGGAGAAAGGCCTGATCTCGGACATGTCGTTCCTCACGCCGCTGTCCATCGCGCTGCTGATCGTGGTCATCATCCTGTTTCTGCGCACGCCTTTGGCAGCGGTGCTGCCGGTCCTCACCGCCGGCTTCGCCGTGCTCTGGACGTTCGGTTTCATGGGCTATGTGGGTATTCCTTTGAGCCTGCTCACGGCCATCGTGCCATCCCTGGTGGTGGTGATCGGGTCGACGGAGGACACCCATCTGTTGGCCACCTATCTCGAGGGGCTGCACAAAGGGGAGAGTCGGGACCGGCAGCGGGTGGTGCACTGGATGATCCGCCAGGTGGCGCTGGCGGTGACGATCAACGGCATCACGACGGTGCTCGGCTTCGGCAGCAACGCGATGAGCGACACCCCGTTGATTCGGGATTTCGCTATTGCGAGCAGCTTCTCTCTGCTGGCCGACATGGTCTCCACCATGCTGCTGGTACCCATGGTTCTTGCCTGGGCAGGTCCCCTGCACTCCCGATTGCCGGCGCCCGACAGCGAGCCCCGAGGCCTGTCGACCTGGATCGCGACCCGTCTGGATCTGCTCGGTCAGGGCTATACGCGTCCAGTCGTCGTCGTGACGCTCGCGGTGCTGGCGGTCTTCGCGTATCAGGCCAGCAAGGTGACGGTGACCAATGATCCGCTTTCCTATTTTCACCAGAGCCACCCCCTGGCCAAGGACGCCCGTACCCTGCATGAGGAGCTGTCCGGCATCCAGTATTTCTTCATCACGCTGGAGTCTCACCGGGCTAATACCTTCCGTTCCCCCGACGGACTGAAGCTGCTGCAGGACGTCACGGGAATGGTCGAAGCGCAGAAGGCGTACGACAGCGTCCTGTCGCTTTCTGAAGAAATCGCGTTGGTCAACCGCGAGATGAAGGGGGGCGATCCAAAGGCGTTCAAGGTCCCGGACGATGCCAAGGTGATCGACGAGTATCTGTTGATGTTCCGCCGCAGCGACCTGCAGCGTTTCGTCGACAGCGACTTCCGCCAAGTCAATATCGTGGTGCGCCACAACATCTCGGACTCGCACACCCTCAATATCTTCCTGCGTCAATTGAGAGAGCAGCTGCGAGCGCGCCTGCCGGCAGACATCTCTTATCGGATTACGGGGCGGGACTTGATGATCAACGAGGCAGCCGAGTCTCTGTTTTCGAGTCAGATCTACGCCCTGGGAATGTTGGTGGCGATCATCTTTCTGATCATGAGCGTCATGTTCACGTCGATGATTGCCGGGCTTCTGTCGCTGATTCCCAACCTGATCCCGGTCATCCTCAATTTCGGCGTCATGGGCTGGCTGGGTATCCCGCTCAATCCCGGCACCGCGACCGTAGCGGCCATAGCGGTTGGTCTGGCAGTCGACGACACCGTGCACCTGATGAGCCATTACGCCCGGGAGTGCCGAGAGCTCGGTGACCAGACCCAGGCTGCCTCGCGGACGATCAGAACCGAGGCTCTGCCGGTGATCTCGACCTCGATCTCTCTGACCGTGGGGTTCGCCATCCTGGGGCTGTCCGATTTCGCCATCGTCGCCGAGTTCGGCTACCTGGCGGCGGCGACCATGATCTACGCCCTGATCTCCGACCTGCTGATCACCCCGATGATCCTGCGGCACACCCGCCTGGTCGGGGTCTGGGAAATCATCTCCCTCAAGCTGGACCCGGGCGTGGTGCTGCACAGCCCTCTATTCAAGGGGATGACTCCTTACGAGATTCGCAAGAGCATCCTGCTCTCACGCCTGGCGCGGTACGACCCCGGTCAGGCCATCATCGAGCAGGGAAGCCACAGCTCGGATATGTACGTGCTGCTGGAGGGCCAAGTCGGCGTCGAGACAGGGGATGGCGCTCCACTCACCCTGGGGCCGGGAGAGATCTTCGGTGAGGTGGCATTCGCGGGCCACGTGGAGCGCACCGCCACGGTCCGTGCGCTGCGGCCGAGCAGCGTCATGGTGCTCGGGCTGGAGTCCACCCGGCGCTCGCTTCGCTGGTATCCGCGCATCGCCAGCCGGCTCTACGAGAACATCAGCACGATGCTTTGTCAGCGCTTCGCGCGCTCCTCGGAGCACCCCGTAAGCTCATTGTCCAATGTCCGTTGACAGAACAGGAGGGGCATCTCTCGACCGAGGCGGTAGACTTGCTTCCTCCCCACCGCAGGGTCAGGGGATCTTCCCTGTCGACCTGGGCCCCGCGGGCACCGTATTTCCTGCCCGCTGATGGGCGGGACGCCGGGTGGCGAGTCGGCGCAAGCCCGCTTGGGACGCGATCGTCGCCTCGGGTGGGTTGATGGTAGGATCTCCCCACGCAATTGACGCGCCGCCGGCTGCTCATCGGACTCACCATCGGTTGGGTCCTTCCCGGGGTGTCCCCCGCACGCGCGGCATCCCGGGGGCCGTCGCAGCTCTCCGGCGACATTGGCCACAGCGCCGCGCGGCGTAGGAGCGAGCTCCAGCTCGCGATGGCCGGGGTTGGGCAATCGGTCGCGACCTGGAGGTCGCTCCTACCAAGACAACGACCTGGTGGCGCGGGGCCTGAGGTCAGGTTTCGCGCTTCTCCACCCGGGAGAGCAGCTGTCCCTCGGCCAGGCGGGTCTCGATGAGATCCCCGCAGGCCGCTGCCTTGGCATCTCTCAGGATCGCGCCGTCGGCGGCCCGCCGGGTAATGCTGTAGCCCCGCTCCAGGGTGGCCAGCGGACTCAGCGCCTCCAGGCTGCGCCCCAGCCCGGCGAGGCGCGCGCGCCGGCGCTCCAGGCTCAGGGCGGCGGCTCGATGCAGGCGGTGCAGTAGACCTACGAGGACCGGGCCGGCCCGTTGCAGCCTCTGGGTAGGAGACACCGCGTGCAGGCGCGCGTGGGCACGCTCCAGGCGGGTGTGGCCCCGCTCGATCCGATGGCGCATCGCCCGCTGCCGGCGTTGCTCGAGGTCGTCCAGGCGCTGTTGGCGTTGCTCGAGATCCCGTCGTGGATGCAGGTGGCGCAGGCTGCCGGTCAATCGCTCGAGCCGGGCAAGCAGCAGCCGGCGCCGGTGCTCGACCTGTCTGCCCAGTCTGCCCGCCAGCGCGTCGATCCGGCGGGCAAGCTCGGTGCGGTCCGGGCTGAGCAGCTCGGCCGCCGCCGACGGCGTGGCGGCCCGGCGGTCCGCGACCAGGTCCGCCACGGTGATGTCGATCTCGTGACCGACCGCCGAGACGATCGGCAGGCGGGTCGCGAAGATCGCTCGGGCGACCCGCTCGTCGTTGAACGCCATCAGGTCTTCCAGGGATCCCCCGCCGCGGGTGAGCAGCAGCACGTCGCATTCACCCCGGGCATCGGCCAGGCGCAGCATCTCCACGATCGCGGGCGGGGCCTCGGCGCCCTGCACCGGAATGGGGTAGATCACCACCGGGATCGAGGGGAAGCGCCTCCCCAGCACCGTGAGCACATCGTGGATCGCTGCCCCGGATGCTGAGCTGAGCACGCCGATGCGCCGGGGTAGGGGCGGCAGCGGCTTCTTGCGGGCCGTATCGAACAGCCCCTCGGCCGCGAGCCGGGTCTTCAGCACCTCCAGGGCTTGGCGCAATGCTCCCTCTCCCGCGGGCTCCATGTGCTCGACGATCAGCTGATACTCCCCGCGGGCCTCGTAGAGCGAGATGCGCGCCCGCACCAGCACCTCCATCCCGTCTCGGGGCTCGAAACGCAGATGGGTCCGGCGCATGCGGAACAGGGCGCAGCGTACCTGGGCGAAGGAGTCCTTGAGAGAGAAATACAGGTGACCGGAGGACGGTCGCGACAGATTGGACAGCTCGCCCTGGACCCAGACCAGGGGAAACCCGGTCTCGAGCACCGCCCGGACCTCGGCGTTGAGCCGGGAAACCCTGTAGAACGTCCCGACCGACGCCCAGGCCCGAGCGGGGGACGGGCAGGGCGGGGGTCAAGGGTGGGGCCTCAGAAAGGCCGAAGTCGGTTCTGTCACGGTACGCCTTGTGCTCCTGATCCGCATCCGCGCGCGGGGTCGGCGGCGGCCTTCGAATGCTCGGGGCCCCGCCGCCTAAGGCGTTCGGCGCTCCGGCGCACGCGCGGGACCCGAGGTCAATGCCGCCCCCTGGCGCAGGTTGACGGCCGCCGGGGATCCCGCCGGTCTAGGCTGGCCCCAGGGGGTTTCAGTTTACCGGGGTATGGGCAAATTCTATAATCCGCCGTTCATCCAAGCGTTGCCACCGGAACAAGCCGCCATGCGCGTGATCGAGGAAGCCCTGACGTTCGACGATGTGCTGCTCCTGCCGGGCTACTCGAACGTGCTGCCCAAGGACGTGGACCTGAGCACGCGCCTGACCCGCTCCATCGCCCTGAACGTACCGATCGTCTCCGCCGCCATGGATACGGTGACCGAGGCCCCGATGGCCATCGCCATGGCGCTGCAGGGAGGCATCGGCATCGTGCACAAGAACATGACCGCGGAGAATCAGGCCCGGGAAGTGCGCACGGTCAAGAAGTACGAGAGCGGCGTGATCCGCGAGCCGATCACGGTGGAGCCGAACGTCACGGTGTACGAGGTGATGCAGATCACCCGCGCCCACAACATCTCCGGTGTCCCCGTGTGCGACGGCAATCATTTGGTCGGCATCGTGACCGCTCGCGACCTGCGCTTCGAGACGAGAATGAGCGACCCGATCTCTAGCATCATGACGCCGAAGGAGCGGCTGGTGACGGTGCGCGAGGGTGCGAGTCGGGATGAGGTGGTGGCCCTGCTGCACAAACACCGCATCGAGAAGGTCCTGGTGGTCAACGACGCGTTCGAGCTGCGGGGCATGATCACGGTCAAGGACATCCAGAAGGCCCAGGACTTCCCGTTTGCCTGCCGTGACGAGGACGAGCGTCTGCGCGTCGGGGCGGCGGTCGGCGTCGGGGCCCGCACCGACGAGCGGGTCGAGGCCCTGGTGAGCGCCGGGGTCGACGTGATCGTGGTTGACACCGCCCACGGCTTCTCCCAGGGGGTGCTCGACCGGGTCGCCTGGATCAAGCGCCATTTCCCGGACGTGCAGGTCATCGGCGGCAACATCGCCACCGGAGACGGGGCCCTGGCGCTCGCCAAGGCCGGGGCGGACGCGGTCAAGGTCGGCATAGGACCGGGCTCGATCTGCACCACGCGGATCGTCGCCGGCGTCGGCGTGCCGCAGATCACCGCCGTCGGCAATGTCGCCGATGCGCTGGCGGCGAGCGACGTGCCGCTGATCGCCGACGGCGGGGTGCGCTTCTCCGGCGACGCGGCCAAGGTCATTGCGGCCGGCGCCCATTCGCTGATGCTCGGCGGCATGTTCGCCGGCACCGACGAGGCCCCCGGGGAGGTGGAGATCTACCAGGGTCGCTCCTACAAGTCCTACCGGGGCATGGGCTCGCTGGGCGCCATGTCGCGCAATCAGGGCTCCAGCGACCGCTACTTCCAGGAGGGGACCAAGCAGCCGGAGAAGCTGGTCCCCGAGGGCATCGAAGGCCGGGTGCCCTACAAGGGCAGCCTGGTCAACATCGTGCACCAGCTGGTGGGGGGCTTGCGCGCCAGCATGGGCTACACGGGCTGCGCCAGCATCGACGAGATGCGCACCAAGCCCTCGTTCGTGCGCGTTACCGCGGCCGGCACGCGCGAGTCCCACGTCCACGACGTGACCATCACCAAGGAAGCGCCCAACTACCGCCTCGACTGACCCGCAGTCGGTCGATCGATTTGCGCGCAGCACCAGCCCATCCGGTCCGGCCGGGCGGGCGCGATTCCGAGGACCCGCCGATGACCGTCCGCGACATTCACGCCGATCGAGTCCTGATCCTGGATTTCGGCTCCCAGTACACTCAGCTGATCGCCCGGCGCGTGCGCGAGGCCGGTGTCTACTGCGAGCTGCATCCCTGGGACATGGACGGCGAGCAGATCCGGGCCTTCGGTGCCAAGGGGATCATTCTCTCCGGGGGGCCCCAGTCGGTGCACGAGGCGCAGACGCCGAGGGCCCATGATCTGGTCTTCGAGCTCGGGGTGCCTGTGCTCGGCATCTGCTACGGCATGCAGACCATGGCCGCTCAGCTCGGCGGCGCGGTCCAGGCGGCCGCCCAGCGCGAATACGGCTACGCCCAGGTCCGGGCGCGGCACCACTCTTCCCTGTTGAGCAATATCGAGGACCACACGAGTCCGGAAGGTTACGGGCTGCTGGACGTCTGGATGAGCCACGGGGACCGGGTCGACGTGCTGCCGCCGGGCTTCCACGCCATCTGCGAGACCGACAACGCTCCTTTGGCGGGAATGGCGGACGAGGAGCGGCGTTTCTACGGCCTGCAGTTCCATCCGGAGGTGACCCACACCCGGCAGGGGCAGCGCATCATCGAGCGCTTCGTGCACGAGATCTGCGGCTGCGGCCGGCTCTGGACGCCGGGCAACATCATCCAGGACATGATCGAGCGCGTCCGCCGGCAGGTGGGCCAGGAGCAGGTGGTGCTCGGTCTGTCCGGCGGCGTGGATTCTTCGGTGGTCGCCGCGTTGCTGCACGAGGCCCTGGGCGATCAGCTGACCTGCGTGTTCGTCGACAACGGTCTGCTGCGCCTCGACGAGGGCGACCAGGTGATGCGCACCTTCGCGCGCCACATGGGCGTGCGCGTGATCCGTGTGGACGCCGAGCGGCGCTTTCTCGACAAGCTGCGGGGCGTCGTCGACCCCGAGCAGAAGCGCAAGATCATCGGCAGCACCTTCATCGAGGTCTTCGAGGAGGAGGCCGAGAAGCTCGAGGCGGTCAAATGGCTTGCCCAGGGCACCATCTACCCGGACGTCATCGAGTCGGCGGGGGCCAGGACCGGTAAGGCCAAGGTCATCAAGTCGCACCACAACGTGGGCGGGCTACCCGAGGTGATGAAGCTCGGACTGGTCGAGCCCCTGCGCGAGCTGTTCAAGGACGAGGTGCGCCGAATCGGCGTCGAGCTGGGGTTGCCCGCCGACATGGTCTACCGCCACCCCTTCCCGGGTCCGGGGCTGGGGGTGCGCATCCTCGGCGAGGTGCACAAGGCGTTCGCCGACACCCTGCGTCAGGCCGACCACATCTTCATCGAGGAGCTGCGCAACGCGGACCTCTACGATAAGGTCTCCCAGGCCTTCGTCGTGTTCCTGCCGGTCCGATCGGTTGGCGTGGTCGGGGACAACCGCCAGTACGAGCACGTGGTCGCCCTGCGTGCCGTGGAGACGGTGGACTTCATGACCGCTCGCTGGGCCCATCTGCCCTACGATTTCCTCGACCACGTCTGCCGGCGCATCGCCAACGAGGTGAGGGGCGTCTCGCGGGTGGTCTACGACGTCACCGGCAAGCCCCCGGGCACCATCGAGTGGGAGTGAGCGCCGTCGGTCTGCCGACGGAGAGGCCGCTGCCCGATCGGGGCTGATCGCCGATGGGTTGCGCGAGGGTCGACGACGAGTCCGGAACGGACCTGGCCTTCATGCGGCGGGCCCTGGAGCTGGCCCGGCGTGCCCAGGCCGAGGGCGAGGTGCCCGTGGGGGCGGTGCTGGTCAGGGACGGCGAGATCATCGGTGAGGGCTGGAACCGCCCGATCGGGGCGGCCGATCCCACGGCGCACGCCGAGATCGAGGCCCTGCGCGATGCGGCCCAACGTCTCGGCAACTACCGTCTTCCGAGCACCACGCTTTACGTGACCCTGGAGCCCTGCGTCATGTGCGCCGGGGCCTTGGTCCAGGCCCGCGTCGGACGCCTGGTCTTCGGGGCCTCCGATCCCAAGGGCGGGGCTGCGGGCGGCCTGTTCGATCTGCTGCCGCCGGATGGCCGGTTCAATCACCGAATGGTCTGCCAGGGCGGCGTGCTGGGCGGGCCCTGCGGCGATCTGCTGAGAGACTTCTTCCGCCGCCGCCGCTGACCCCGGCGGCGACCGTGCGATTCTGACGGAGATACATGATGTCGGAGCTCAAGCGCGTGCCGGTCTGGAGTGCGGCGCTACGGGGTGCCCATTGGACGATGGCGGCCTCGGTACTGGTCCTGCTGGCGTCAGGCTGGCTGCTCGTCCCGGGCCGGGGCTCGGCCCAGCCGCTGCGGCAGATCGCCCAGGATCTGCACGTCCCTGCTGGCGAGATCCTGGCGGCTGTCCTGGCGCTGCGCCTGGGTCTGCTGCTGTTTGGTCGGGCCGCCGACGGCTGGCGTGATCTGATTCCGCAGCGGGCGCAGGTCGAAGGGATCAAGGCGATGCTGCGCTTCTACCTCTCGGGTGGGCGGGCTCCGCTGCCGGGCTACTACGGGCACAACCCACTCTGGGCACCGCTCTATGCGGCGCTTCTCGCCGTGCTCGTGCTGCAGACGCTCTCCGGTCTTTGGATGGAGATCGGCTCGCTGCATACCTGGGTGGATCCGGCGAATGCCCGGGTGGTCAGTTTTCACCGGGCCGCGGCGCCCCTGGTGCTGGCATTCGCGCTGGGGCACCTCTTGGCGGTGGTCCTGCACGACTGGCGGGGCGGGCGCTGGGAGATCTCGGCCATGGTCAACGGCCAGAAGATCTTCGAGATCCAGCGGCCCACCAGGGGTCCGAAGGTCGGTGCGGAGCCCGTGCAGATCGTGCGCCTCGACGAGATCGCGGGCCGGACTACAAGGCCTCCGCCGAGATCCTGAGCGCCCGGCGGCGGCTCTTGCGCGAGGCCGGGTCCTCCAGGATCCAGCGCAGCATCTCATAGTAGTTGCGGATGTTGTCCACGTAGGTCACCGCATCCGGCCCCGGAGCGTAGCCGTGCTTGGTTGTCGAATGCCACCGTTGCTGGGCCAGCAGGGGCAACCGTTTCTTGACATCCGCCCATTTGTCCGGGTTTCCCCCCTGGCGCTGTGTCAGTATCCGCCCGTCCTCCAGATGGCCGAAGCCGAGGGTATAGCCGGCCAGCGCCAGCCACATGCGGTCAGGCTGGTTGATCCGGCTGGGCACCCGCTCGCCCAGGGTCTTGAGGTACCGGGCACCGCCCAGGATGCTCTGGGCCGGGTCGGTCCGATCGTCGAGCCCCATCTGGGTTGCCGTGCTAGCCGTGAGCATCATGACGCCCCGCACCCCCGTCGGGGAGACCGCATCCGGGTCCCAGTGGGACTCCTGATAGCCGATCGCCGCCAGTAGTTTCCAGTCGAGGTCCGTCGCGCTGGCGGCTTGCTCGAACAGCGGCCGCAACGCCGGAAGCCGCTTCTTGACGTGCTCGCGGAAAGTCCGGAAGTCGACCCGGTTGAGGCGGTTGACGTGGCCGAAATAGCGCTCGATCAGCCGGGCGAGGGTGCCCTTGGCCTTGAGCCGCGCAAAGAACCGGATTGCGGCATCATACAGGCTGGAATCCGCCGATTTGGGAAACGCCCAGGCAATCGGCTCCGGCTTGGTGACATTGAACGCCACCGCAAGCTTCGGGTAGTAGCGGCGGGTGAGCTCGATCTCCAGCGAATCGGCGACGGTGTAATCGATCTTGCCTTGCCGGAGCCGATAGAGCAGGTCCTCCGTGCTCGCATTCTCTTGGGACGTCCAAGAGAGATTCGGCAGGCTCGCCCGGACTGTCTGCAGATTCTCTTCCTGGCACGAATCGCTGACCACTGCCAGATTCCCGCCGATGAGGTCCTTCATCGCCCTGGGCCTGGGTGTGCCGAGGCGATAAACGAGCTGCTGGGTGACCTTATTGTAGGCGGGACCGAAGCGCAGCTCTTCGGAACGGGCGTGCGTGATGGCCAGTCCGGCGGCCGCGAAGTCCACCTCCCCATCGTTCAGCTTGTCCAGTATCGATTGCAGGCTGCCCGGGAGGACGAAACGTGCCTTGACCCCCAGTTCGTTGGCGAACAGGGAGACGAGGTCGTGCTCCAGGCCTATGTAGCCGTTGGGGCCCTCGTAATAGGTGGTTGCGCTGTTGCGGGTGGCCACCACGAGCTCCCCCCGGGCCTTGACGCGTTCGAGAGCGGTACGCGAGTTGTTGCAGCCGGCGACGACGCAGCACAGGGACAAGACGGGGATGAGTAAGCGTCGTGGCATAGCAGGATCGATTCTAGCCAACCCTAGAGGAAAAAGGGCTTAGCCGACCGCCCGGAATCGTGTAGACTTACCCGCCCGCCAGCGCTCGGTTGGGCAGGAAACAGGGTGGTGAAGTTCCTCGCGCGGGTCTTCGGGCAGCCTCCCCTAAGATATACCGGTGAAAGCGCGGGAGGACCTTGAGGCACATCAATTGACCAGTTCTGGAGAGGTACCGAAGCGGCCATAACGGCGCGGACTCGACTCGGAGGCAGGAAGCCGGAGAGCACGCCGCGCAGCGGTGCCCGCAGGGCGAGGGCAGGAAGCCCGAGTGAAATCCGTTGGGGGAGGCCCGGCAGGGCCTTTGGTAAGCCAAAGATGATGAGTTTTGGAGAGGTACCGAAGCGGCCATAACGGCGCGGACTCGACTCGGAGGCAGGAAGCCGGAGAGCACGCCGCGCAGCGGTGCCCGCAGGGCGAGGGCAGGAAGCCCGAGTGAAATCCGTTGGGGGAGGCCCGAAAGGGGGCCTTTGGTAAGCCAAAGATGATGAGTTTTGGAGAGGTACCGAAGCGGCCATAACGGCGCGGACTCGACTCGGAGGCAGGATGCCGGAGAGCACGCCGCGCAGCGGTGCCCGCAGGGCGAGGGCAGGAAGCCCGAGTGAAATCCGTTGGGGGAGGCCCGAAAGGGGGCCTTTGGTAAGCCAAAGATGATGAGTTTTGGAGAGGTACCGAAGCGGCCATAACGGCGCGGACTCGACTCGGAGGCAGGATGCCGGAGAGCACGCCGCGCAGCGGCGCCCGCAGGGCGAGGGCAGGAAGCCCGAGTGAAATCCGTTGGGGGAGGCCCGGCAGGGCCTTTGGTAAGCCAAAGATGATGAGTTTTGGAGAGGTACCGAAGCGGCCATAACGGCGCGGACTCGACTCGGAGGCAGGATGCCGGAGAGCACGCCGCGCAGCGGCGCCCGCAGGGCGAGGGCAGGAAGCCCGAGTGAAATCCGTTGGGGGAGGCCCGGCAGGGCCTTTGGTAAGCCAAAGATGATGAGTTTTGGAGAGGTACCGAAGCGGCCATAACGGCGCGGACTCGACTCGGAGGCAGGATGCCGGAGAGCACGCCGCGCAGCGGCGCCCGCAGGGCGAGGGCAGGAAGCCCGAGTGAAATCCGTTGGGGGAGGCCCGGCAGGGCCTTTGGTAAGCCAAAGATGATGAGTTTTGGAGAGGTACCGAAGCGGCCATAACGGCGCGGACTCGACTCGGAGGCAGGATGCCGGAGAGCACGCCGCGCAGCGGCGCCCGCAGGGCGAGGGCAGGAAGCCCGAGTGAAATCCGTTGGGGGAGGCCCGGCAGGGCCTTTGGTAAGCCAAAGATGATGAGTTTTGGAGAGGTACCGAAGCGGCCATAACGGCGCGGACTCGACTCGGAGGCAGGATGCCGGAGAGCACGCCGCGCAGCGGCGCCCGCAGGGCGAGGGCAGGAAGCCCGAGTGAAATCCGTTGGGGGAGGCCCGGCAGGGCCTTTGGTAAGCCAAAGATGATGAGTTTTGGAGAGGTACCGAAGCGGCCATAACGGCGCGGACTCGACTCGGAGGCAGGATGCCGGAGAGCACGCCGCGCAGCGGCGCCCGCAGGGCGAGGGCAGGAAGCCCGAGTGAAATCCGTTGGGGGAGGCCCGGCAGGGCCTTTGGTAAGCCAAAGATGATGAGTTTTGGAGAGGTACCGAAGCGGCCATAACGGCGCGGACTCGAAATCCGTTGGGGGCGCAAGCCCCACGTGGGTTCGAATCCCACCCTCTCCGCCACTTTGTCTAACAATATCCAATAAAAACATGATGTTATGGGATCGACGGCTTGATCGGTCCCCCTTTTCGTCCGCCACGGCGACCGCGTTACCCCCATTGACGGCGCCGTTTCACCCGCCGTCCGCCCCCAATCCCCGGTCGTCGTGACGTATCGCATCATCGCTCCGTTGTAGCCTTCGGGCGGCTTCCCTCGGTGGGCCCTATCGGAGCGCACTTGTGGGGCGCTGGCGCCAAGGTCCGTTGCGGATCTCCCAGTGAGCAACAATACTTTGGTCTGTGCGCCCTGATCGTCCGAAAGGGCAGGCCGTTGCTGGCCGAGCCTCGCGTCCTGTGCAGCCAGCTTCGGCGCTTGCGCTGCTGTGATGGTCGGGGCTGCCGCCGGGCGGTAGCGTTTCGGCTTGACGTTTGGCCTCGGGCCAAACGTACATACGGGGACTCGAACCTTCCCGGGTAGTCCTTACAGCCTCCCAGGTTGGTACCAGCCCCGTAGCGGGGGGGAGGCGGGACGGGCTGGAGCGAGGCGGAGCCGCCCAAGGTCGGGCCGGGAAAGAAAGGAGGGCCATTTTTTCCCAAATCGACCCCCCCATGTTTTCTCTTGCGGGCGCGATATGCCTATGGGCCAGCGCCTCAAAATTGCTGCCAGTTTTTAGTTTCGGGGCGGCTCTGTAAGGCATCACCCCCTCGGTAGGTGGTGGGACTTGAAGCCGGAGCGAATCAGTGAATGCAATCATCGCCATTCATCCATACAAGTTCGAAGGTGTCTGGGTGTTCGATGACGAATCGGCCGGCCTCCGCCAAGAGCCATTCGTTTCTGGTGCCGACACTATTATCGAAACGATGGCGCAAGATATCCCGGGCGCCGCGTCTGGATTTACCTTGCTCTTTTCGGCGGCACCGTTTCCCGGTTATCAGGCTGCCTTCGAATGGCTCCGCGAGGACCTGGGCGGCAATTGGTATTTCAGCAAAGACCTCGATTTGGAGGGCTGGCTTTGCCCGGCGCTGTTCAAGTACTTCGATTCAGCGCCTGAGACCATTTATGCCCAGTTCAAACGCAAGGCTGCCTAACGATGGGATGGGGGTGAGAATCCTAAAGCGTCCTGCCCTTTGGAAGGAAAAAGAACTGCGCACATTCCCCGACACTAATGACCTGGATTGGCATGGTTGAGATTCAAGGGCCATCTTATGGGAAAGATAAGAACCCACTACGATAACCTTAAAGTTGCCCGAGACGCACCAGCAGAAGTAATCCGGGCCGCGTATCGTAGCCTTTCTCAAAAATATCATCCCGATCGAAATCCCGGGGATGACAACTGTGAAAGGGTGATGAAACTCCTTAACGAAGCTTATCAAGTTCTTTCCGATGAGCAGCTTCGACGGCAGCATGATCTCTGGATTGCTCAAGAAGAAGAGCAAGAACACCCGTCACCAAAAGCAACAACCCAAGGCCGAGAAGAAGAGGCGCCGCGCTGGGGTATGCAAGTCTGCAATATAGACGGCTGGATCACTGTTAAGGTGCGACAGCTCCAACAAAAAGTTGCCTCGATTATCGGTATCACTACGATATTTCAAGATCCACCGTTTTTGCTCGAATCAGCCGGGGCCTTCCTGGGATTTGGTTCTGGTCCCAAGAGGGTCGAATGCCCGGAAATGGTTGTAATCCCTCCAGGCAAACTGATGGACCACCTGGAAATTACACAACCTTTTGCAATTGGCCGCTACGCGGTAACCAACACAGAATATTGGACATTTTGCCGTCTCACCAACCGGAACGTTCTGCAGAAATCCTTTCTGCATCCGGATTGGCCGGTGCGATTTGTCAGTTGGTGGGACGCTAGTCAGTATTGTGACTGGCTTTCCTCGATGACCGGAAAAGCGTATCGGCTTCCGAGCAAAATCGAGTGGGAGTATGCCTGCCGCGCCGGCACACGATGTCGATATTGGTTTGGCGACCGAGTCGCGCTGGACGACGCGTGCTTCGGGGGACACTATTGCACATTAGTTGAACTAAAGCGACTTAGGGCGAAAGTTGGTGAGCCCGACATAGAGGTGGGGGCGGACTACGCGCCTGCACGATTTCGTTTGAGCGATTACGCGCAGAAACCGGTTAATGTTGCGAAATTTAGACCAAATCCGTGGGGCTGCTTTCAAATGCACGGGAACGTAAGTGAGTGGGTTTCTGACGCGATCGATTCTAGGAAAAGGGTGGCGTATGGTGGCAGCTTCATGAGTTTGGAAGAAGGCTTGACAGCTTCGAGTTATATTGAGGTGGATTCCGGCAGTTCGAAAAAGGAGGTGGGCTTTCGCGTGGCACGTTCACTCTAAGGGTCGAAATATACGGGACAACACAAAACTTTTTGCCGATTCGCATACGCCTGTTCTAAATGAACATCGAGAGATTATTCGATATTGAGCCTTTATATTTCTCTGTGTCGGGCTTATTACCTTAAGTGCCGACTCTATATTGCTTCAAGCAATCCTTCCACCACCCTGCGCCTGCTGCGGCCAAATACCCACTTAAGAGTCGAATAGTCATGAAATGCTGTGACTGATGATCCGTATTTAGGCCGAGCCGCATACCAAGGAGTGCAGCCGGGCCGGCCGTGAACATGTCTCCTTCTTTTATGGCGTCACCGAAAACTCTTTGGTAAAGCAGTATTGATTGTTCAGGGTAATCCTTGGTGTCATCTTCTGGTCTTCTTTCTTCCTTTGCGAAGAATCCGAACTTATCGATTGTCATTTTAGGAGTCCCATCTTCGAGAAGAGGTGATATTACAATATCGTTTGGCGGGCTACTAAGATATGAAAATATATGCCGTTCTATCCGCTCGGCTTGATCGGACGCTAGGAGGTTCCGTAGTGCGCGCATCTCGAAAGAGATTACAGCTAGTGAGAATTCAAAAGCTGCTCCTTTGTCCTGCTTCAGCTTCTGAAAATGTCGATCCGTAACCGAAAGCGCGTCACATATCTCCGGCCACGCTTGAACGCATCCGGGTAAAACGTCTTCTATAAACTTTTTTGCGGCGTCTGACGCTGTTATGGAGTTCCGGCCGAATAATGCCATCGCGTTTCTCCTGGCCCAGTTGTACTTGGCCTATCACGTAATCCCTTGCTAGGCTGACCTAAAGACGGAGCGAAGCGGGGTCTTCGAGGTCGGCTTCAGTGTAGCATGGGCGGAACCGTTCAATGCGGACCGCTACGTCCGGAAACTGGCCAGACCTGGTCAAAGGAGTGCCGGCGAATAGAGCCTTCGGGTGCCGTGGGAGAGCAGCTCGATCGCGCTCTACGTGTAGGAGGTGAGCGTGGAGGGGCTATGCCGGGTGTCGAGTTGGCTCAGCCCGCTCCGCGTCTGCTCCTGGAATAGGGGGAGCGATTGCTCAAGGCTGTGGCGGACATAGCGGCATTCGGTCTTGCTCATCGGGGTTTACGCCTCGGTGATGGGTGACCCGCCACGATAGAGGCGGCTCAGCCGCAGGGGAAGCACGGTGCGGTTTGAACGGGTATGTTGAAGGGGGGGTGGTCGCGCGGTGTCATCGCCGTGTTGTGTGGCCGGCGCGGGCGGGCGCGTATGGCGCCGTGTCGGGCGCGCTTCGTCCCGGGTGGCGCATTGGTGGGCGGGGTGTTCGAAACGCCGTGGCGGGCCGCATACGCGGCGTGCCGGGCACGCCCGGGCGGGATCGGCCGGGGGGGTGTAAAATGGAGGTATGGTGCGGGGCGAATCGGCGGATGACCCATGATCAAATCGCTAACCCCTCAGATCAACAAAATATCCAAGAACATGCCGCGAGGCCGGCCGTTCGACAAGGGCAAGTCCGGCAACCCAGGCGGGCGTCCTAGGCGGACTCCGGAGGAAGCCGAACTCATCGAGGCATGTCGGACGAAGACGAGGGAAGCGCTCCGGACGATTCTGCAATTGATGGATGAGTCCGAGAATGACCGGGTGCGGCTCGCGGCCGCGCAGTACGTCATTGAACGCGGTTGGGGCAAGGCCCCGGAACGGATCGAGCTGATTGCCGCCGCAGTGGATCTGTCAACCGAAGACTTGGACTTGTCGCCAGTGGAGGTCTACCTGAGAGTTATCAAAGGGGGTAAGGTCCCGGCGAAGGTTTTGTTGTCGCCCCCGGAGGATGAAACTCGGCGCGGCTTGGCCGCCATCCTCGAAAACGCCGAAGAGATCCGGCTCTAGGTGGGCGAAGGCCAAGCGATCCGTTTGTCGGGTGTCCGTAGAACGGCGCCAATACAGGTGACTGTTGAATCGAAGTTAACCGCCGAGCTACTTGCAAGCAGCGAGCCCTAGTTCGTAGAGTTAGGCTCCTTGGCCGGCGGCCGCCCTGTTCCTCCTCCCGCTACCAGTACGCTCGCGAACGGTTTGGACTACACTTTGACGGCAGTTCCGCTGTGCCGTAATCACCCAGGGAGGTTAGAGATGGGACGGTATCGATCTTCCGGTACCTATGCGGCTCGCCCTTCCGAGACCCTTCCGCGCGCCCAAATAAACCGGCACGTGGATAGCGCTCGCGAAATGGCACGGAAATGTTTTCAAAGATATCTATTCTTCGACTTTTTCGCGCGCAGCAGGAAGACAGTTTCTGGGCCGCTCCCATCGGTTATCTTGGAACAGGCCCGTATGCCAGCGCGCATTACACTTCGAACACCAACCTTTCTTCCGGCGGACAGAGTGACATCGCGCCATCAAGGCCAGGGGCTCGGCCATCGAACGCTCGCTTTCGGTCTCGTCGTTGGGCTTTATGTAGCCCCCCTATGTGCAGGGGTTCACAAGTGTCTCAACGCAGATGGTACCGTCGTTTTCTCCGACACCGCCTGTGATGCGAATCCGTCGAGGGAGACCGTGGAGGTTAAGCCGCAGAACGCACCCTCGGATTTCGAAACGAACGGAACATCTGCTTTCGAAAAACGGCTTGCGGCGAGGCAAAAGCAGATGGCTCGCGAAGAGTACGAGGAGAAGAAAAGCCTAATTGTGAGAGAACTCGGCGGTTTAAATTTCGGCACAAACCAAACTCTAGGTTCTTTGATGAAGAACAGAGCGCGTCGGCGCCAGCTGGAGAAAGAGCTTGACATGCTACAGCGAGACTACGAGGACCAGATTGACCCTAAAGGAGCAATAGATCGTTCGGCAGAACGCAAGATCAAAGAGATCGACGATCGCGTCAAAAAGTTGGAGAAAAAAACAAGAAAGAAACCCGTAATCTACAATCGCACGGGACGAACCATAACGGGAACTGACGGAACCAGATGCTATGAGTTAGCGGGCAACTGGACGTGCTATTGATAGGGCGTACTCGGAACATGTAGGGCATGAAGGTTCGAACCGTGTGGCCGCTCTTCGTGCCATTGCGAAGCCAGCCCTGAGACGGTGATTCGTGCGGCGGTCCGAACTCGTTGACGAAGGATGCTGAAAGAGGCACCCTTGTTACAAGATCACATAACCAACACGGAGGGCGGACGCTTATGTTGCAGGCCAAGGAACCCGTCTCCCGGCCACGATAGGCCACGTCTCCATCGCGGGCTATTCTAACGCCAGTGCTGGATTGCGCGCAGAGCCTCCCGGAGCGCGCCGGGGGGCAGTCGTCGCAGACCGGTATACCGGAGTGCCAGTGGCGGATCGGAGGCGGTCCGGCGGTGCCAGGTTAAGCGCCGCTATCGCCGGATGCGGCGGCTGCCGGGTATAGCGGAGCGACCCGGAGCGTTTCTTTGATATGCCAATATCACCGCGTGCTTGATATTCCAATATCAAAGGCAGCTTGATAATCACCGGTTAGATGCCGATTAACACAATAGGAGAGATTCAGATGCCTGTTGTCTCCGTAATCAATTACAAAGGTGGTGTTGGAAAAACAACAACAACGGCCAACTTGGCAGCAGAGCTCGCATGGCGCGGGAAGCGTGTTCTCTTACTCGATCTCGACGCCCAGGCGAGCCTGACTTTCTCCTTCGTCCAGCCTGAACAGTGGGAGAACGAACTGGCAGCTAGCGGGACCATCAAGGCCTGGTTTGACTCGTTTGGCTCCGGCGCCCCACTTACCCTCGACTCGTTGATCTTTCAGCCAGCACGAGTTAAGTCCCACCTCCGGGGGAATGGAGAGCTTCATCTGATTCCTTCGCACCTAGGACTGATTAACGTCGACCTGGAGTTGGCCACCGAGCTGGGCGGCGCTTCGCTGAAGCAGTCCAAAGCGAATTTTCTAAAGGTCCATCGACGACTCTTAGATGGGCTTCAAGACCTCGTGGATAGCTTCGACGTCGTCCTAATCGACTGCCCTCCGAACTTCAACATCGTAACAAAGACCGCGATCGTCGCAAGTGACCACATCTTGATTCCGGCAAAACCTGATTACCTTTCGACCCTTGGAATTGACTATCTGACGAGAAATCTTAATGAGCTGATTGCCGATGTTAACGAATACGCGATGCTTGGTGACGACGGTGAGGGTTCAACAATAGCACCCAACATCATGGGTGTGGTGTTCACGATGATCCAGATTAACCGTGGCCGGCCGATCTCAACCCAGAGGCCATACATCGCCCAAACAAAGAAACTCGGAGTCCCAGTGTTCGATGCTTGGATTCGTGAGAACAAGACGCAGTTTGGCGACGCACCCGAGTATGGCGTTCCCGTCGTGCTTCAACAGTATTCCGGCGAGACGTATACAAACGTAGTTAGCGAGCTTGAAGAGTTCGTGACAGAGTTTCAGTCGCGACTTCCGTGACGCAAGCTGAGTAACCAAAATATGAACGAAAACTCCCGAGATAAGTTCGTAGCGCTGCTGAGGGAACTGGCGAAGCAGGTCCAATCTCTATCGGACGAAGATTTTGCGAATCTTCGTGCTGGAAAAGCAAAACTGGAAATCGTGGGCTCAGGCAAGAAGCGGACTAAAGGTCGAGCCACGAAAGAGGTAACGCCCGAGCAGATGGCCGCGCTCGCGGAGCGCCTCAACTCGACCGAAACCCGGGACGAGGCAACACGGCTATTGGAAGACGCACTTCCTAATAGAGATGCGCTCGTTCAGCTAGGCAAACTCATGGACGTTCCGATGCCGAAAGGGGACTCTGTAGATCAACTCCGAGAGCGGCTTGTTGCGGCAACCGTGGGGTTCAGACTTCGCTCGGCTGCTATACAAGGGTCCGGCAGGGCATCTAACAAACCCATCGAGCCGACCGACTGAACGCACGGCGTTCATCGGCGGCTCATGGGCAGCGTTACCTTTGTACGATGTCCGCTCCGGGTCGATAGCGGTCTTTTAGGAGCGGCTTATATTAGAGAAGGTGGTATGTCTGCTGTCCGGTAAGACAAGCGCCGCGTCGCGGGCGTTGAATCGTGGAACGCGTTGGCGTGTTTTTGTGTCGGTCATGGCGTGGGGTTCCGGTCGATGGCCGATCGAGCCGCGGTGGGGCTGTCTGGGGCTGCGGCGCGGGCGCGTGGCCGTTGCCGGGAGGGGCCTAAGCGCAGCGGTGCCTTGTACGCGGGGAAGACGAGAGTGGTAGCCTGTGCAAAAGGGCCGGAGCCGGCCTTGGGGGCGAGCGCAGCGAGCCCCTTGGCGGAACCGGGGCTTGCGGCTCAGGAACCACCGAGTCAGAGCCCCCGGGTCAAGGCTAGGCCCCGTGGGAGGGGCGGCTGGTGCGCAGGAAGACGCGGGCAGTGGCAGTGTAGCCGAAGGCGGACACATGCCAGGGGGCTCGATCACTTGGCTTTTCGTCGGGCGTCAGGCTGTCGCTGCCGTGATTGACGACGATCCGCTTGGGGATCAGGTCGAAGGCGGCCGGGGCGCCGACCGCGGCCTCCAAGGCGTCGCGGGGGTCGGGGTGCCGGGGGCGGACCAACGCGGGTATCCAATTCGGTCCGTGGCGGCGTGGGCGGCGTGGGCGGCGTTTGGGGCCCGTCATGTGGGGGTCCGTCCGGGTCGGCGGGTGATCGGCCCGTCTGGGGCGCGTGCGGCGGCGTGGTGGCCGGGTCCGGCGTTACGGTGGGTGTGTCGTCCGGCCCGGGGGCGGCGGGCGTCCCGGCCGATGACGTTTGTGACGTTTCTGCGCCGTCCGCGGAAAAGTTCCTAGAAATAGCGCTAGGGGACTTTTACGAAACCGACCCGGAAACGTCATTAACGTCACACCTGCCCCCGGGCGCGGGCCGCACGGCGATGCCGGCATACCCTCGTGCCTTTCCGTCCCTCTTCTGCGCGAACCCCTTCGCGGTGAGCCGTCTCCCGAGGGCTCGTCGGCCTGCGGGGGTCATGCCGGCCTGCTTGCAGAAGGCGTTGTAGGAGGGAAAAAGGACCGAGTTAGGGGTCGGGCCGAACTCCGGTCCAATGTCGCAACACTCGTCGATCCACTGCTCCACGATGTCCATGTCGGATTGATATTCGGCGGTCGCTTGTTGGACCTTGGCAGGCGGCTCCAGGCCCTCCCGCTGCCAAGCTCGAAGTCCTTCCAGGGCCCAGTTCAGAATCCCCGGTAACTCCTGCTCGATCAGCCTACGGGCGAGCTGCTTATCCTGGCGCTCCGCGGGGATGGTGATCTCGAAGGGGATGAGGCGGATGCGCCGCCAGATACCGTGGTCGTCGCCCCGGATCTCAGGGCGATGGTTGGTGGCCAGGAATATCTTGAACTGCGGCTCGAACTCGAACGGCTCTTTGTACAGGTGGCGGCAGGAGATGCGATCTTGGCCGGTGAGCTGCTTGGCGCGCCCCTCGCGGAAGATCATTCCCTCGTCTGACTCCGATGAGGTCACGACGCGGGCGCCTTTGAGGTGCGCGAGCTCGGGGGTGGCTCCGCCGCCGGACGACCGGCCCGCGTCGAGCAGGGTGCTCGGGGAGGTCGTCGTGGCATAGTCGCCCAGGAGGGCGTGGACGGCGGCAATGAAAACGGACTTCCCGTTTGCGCCCCGCCCATAGAGGACGAACAGACACTGCTCCCGGGTATCGCCGGTCAGACAGTAGCCGACGACCTTCTGGACGTATGCGATCAGCTCTTGGTCGCTTGCGAATATCTCGTCGAGGAAACGGAGCCACTGGGGGCACTTTGCCCCCGGGTCGTAGGTCGCGGTGCTCAGCTTCGTCAGGAGATCGTCGCGGCGAGAGGGCCTGAAGCTGCCTTCGCGAAGGTCGAGGGTGCCGTTCGGTAACCCTAGAAGCATACGGTCCCGGTCGAGGTCGCTGATGTCGATCGGGATACCGGGCTCCGACTCGGCGAGCCGGATCATGGCCTCGACCGCCCGTCTTGACTCCGACTTTCGCGCGTGCGCAGCGAGTGTCTGGCGCTTGCTGTCGTCGTGCTCTAGCGCCGCTGCGTTTAGTAAACCTCGGGCAGTGGCTTTGGCCGCCCGCGCGATCTCGGTTCCGTCGTCGAACTGCCAACGCACACCATACCAGACCAGCCACTTGCCCAGGATGGGGCAGTAGCGGAGGTTTCGGCCGAAGCGCGCGACGAGGCGCTGGGCGTTGCCTACGTCAGTGAAGGGAAGAGACGTGATGGCCGATGCCTCGGAGGTTTTCGGTTTTTTCGTCGGTGGTCGGCGCGTGTCGGGTGAGGCTAAGGTGGTGCCGCTCCGGGTGTCGCCTTCGCCGACCTGGGCGAGGTCCGATTGCGGAAGTTGTTGCCCTTCGATCACCTCCCAGGCCGGCGTCGCGCGGGGGAAATCGTCTAACGGAGCCGCCATCAGAGGTTGCCGACCGCGCCGGCCGGGTCCTGCCCGCTGACGGGCGGGCGGCCTGCGATCCAAGCGCGCCGGTCCTCCTCGTGCCAGCCCACGCTGTTCGGGCCGAGGCGCACGCGGCGGGGCAATAAGGCATCGTTTGCGCCACTAATGCCCGTGAGTGATTGGCTCCATTCTTCCCGTGCGCGGCCATAGGCGAGGACATCGTCCCGGAAAAAGTGGCCAATATGCTCCGTGAGGGCTAGCTCTGCATCGGCGAGCCATAAGGGGTTCGGGATTGCCATACTTGGAGATGCCAAGGTTACGCCAGCGCCTTGGCCAGTTGGGACTGGGCTTTGCGTGACAGCTCCATGATGTTGCTACCGATGACATCGCAATTCTGGGGCGGTATGGGCTTGAGAAGCCGGCGCAACTCGTCGCGCTTGAGTGTCCGTTTCAATTCCAGCGCCTTTGCCAATTGCGAGCCAACGTTTTGGCAGGTTTCCAAACAATGAAACAGATACAACTCCACCGAGTCGACAAGCACTTGATGCGATACGCCGAGCGCATGGGAAACGCCCAGCAAAGCGAATTGCGCTGTACATAATTCGTCCGCAGACGAGCCGGGGTCAGAGACATTGCCGAAGACTCTTTCTCCAGCGGCGCCAGCCATCCATTGAAAGGCGAGGGCAATTGTTAGCTGGGGGTTTTTTGAAGGGTCTACCTGGCCTATTGCAGGCCCCGAAGTCAAAGAATGGCCAAACCAAAGCCCAAGCTCCGGGTCTTTCCAGATGCGCGCTTCCTTGACCTTATAGCCGCAGAGCCGATAGGCGATTAAGTGCCCCGCTTCATGGCACGCCGTCAATTGACGGGTGTGGGTTTTTCGACCGTCACCATGCCGCTCGACGTGCCTTACTATTTGGTTTTCCAGGATTGCCCTAGCAAAAGGGTTCAAGCAATTCAATGGTGAATGAGTGCCGACTGCTAGCAAGATGCTTCCACTTTGCAAGGAATGTGTATTCGGAGCGGTGTCGGAATGGTTGCGACTCGGGTTTTTCATGCGGCGTCCTTGCGTCGCGCGACCAGATCAGCGACTAATAGGCGTATTTCAGAATCGGACTTTCCTGCAATTCGTGCCGCTACAATTGCCGTGACTTCGCTGGCCGGCCAGGCAATGGCACGCAAGCTGAGTTTGACTGGAGGCGGCATTGTGCCGTCAGTAATTCGCTTGTAATGGGCGCTGCGGCTGTCCCCGGTTCTTTGGAGGACAGTGGGCAATCGAAGGAGGGAATCGTATTGCATGTTCATACCCCGGGGATGTTGGTGGACGCATTTATTGTTATCCGATGCGCCGGGGATTTGCAAGTCATTGAAAAATAATTGATTTTATATTGCTGTTTGGCTCGATGTTGTTAACGCATCAGTTCGTCTAGGTGTAATCTCAATTACCGAAATATATGAATTACCTCGTTATGAGTGATTAGGGATTCGTATTTACAATATATTGCTGTAATGGTGCATTATTCGCAGGACGGTTCAAAGTTGACTCCGTTCTTCAGCACACCAGTTTGACCACTCTTGCATCATGGCGCGGCGCTTGTCGAACAGGTCCCCTCGACGGTAAGCGGCTTCCACCTTGTTCTCGATGACGTGGGCCAGAGCCATCTCGGCCACGTCTCGCGGGAAGGTGGAGACCTCGCCCGACCAGTCGCGGAAGCTGGAGCGGAAGCCGTGGACCACGTAGTCGCCGCGGTCGCCGCCGACCCCGTAGCCCAAGCCGCGCATCATCTGCAACAGGGCCATGTTCGACAGGGGCCGGCCATGGCGGGCGCCGGGGAAGAGGTAAGGGTTGCCCTCGATGCGTGGAAGGGCGCGCAGGGCGGCCAAGGCGGCCTCGGAGAGTGGCACCCGGTGTTCACGTTTGGCCTTCATGCGATCGGCGGGCACGGTCCACACGGCGGCCTCTAGGTCTATCTCCGACCACTGCGCCCCGAGCACTTCCCCGGTGCGGCAGGCGGTCAGGATCAGGAACCGCAGCGCCACGGATGAAATGCTGTTGTTCCCGGCCAGCTCGGCCATGAAGGCCGGGACCTCGGTATGCGGCATGGCGGGATGGTGCTCGACCCGCGTCACCTTGGTCGGGCGGGGAAGGATCTTGTCGAGATGGCCGCGCCAGCGGGCGGGGTTGACGGGATCGCGCCACTTGTGCGCGGCCGCAAAGTCGAGGATGTTTTCGAGCCGCCCTTGCACTCGTTTGGCCGTCTCGGTCTTGCTTTGCCAAATGGGTTTAAGGACCTTCAGCACGTCTTCGGTCTGGATCGTCTCGACGGGCTTGGAGCCGATGACCGGGCGGGCATACGTCTTGAGCGTTGCGCACCACTGCCGGGCGTGCTTGGGGTTCGACCACTCGCGGCGACGGGCGCGGATGAAGCGGGCCGCGCAGGACGTGAAGGTGGGGACCGTGGGCGTCTGGTCCTCCAGGTGGCGGGTCTCGATGGGGTCTTTGCCTTGGCGGATCAGTCCCCGGTAGTTGCTGACCAGGTCGCGTGCGTCAGCCAGACTGACATCCTTGAAGCTTCCGAGGCCCATCTCGCGGCGGTTACCCTCGAAGGTGTAGCGGTAGACCCACTTCTTGGCCTTCGTGGCGGATACGACGAGCCGAAGCCCGTCCCCGTCCTCGTACTTGCCGGGTTTGGCGGTTTCGACCTTGCGTGCTGTGAGCTTGCCCATGTCGTCCTCCGTTGGGTGTCGGCGGTAAGCGGTGGTCCCCCAATCGGTCCCCCGCGATGACATGGATTATAATACATCTTACGGGATCGTGTCGGACAAAAAAGTCGTAAAAAGCAATACGTTGCGTGCCGTCCTTGGATGCTTCTGGAAACCATAGCGGCGGACATCCGCTCCGCCAAAATGCAGAAGGCCTCCGTGTGGGGCCTTCTGCATTTTTGAGGGTGGGTGAGAACCCACGTTGGGTTCGACAAAACGGTAGGAATGCCGTTTTGGACGCTGCGCAGCAGCGCCCGAAGGGCGAGGGCCACGGATGGCCCGAGTCAATCCCACCCTCTCCGCCAAAAACACCAAGGGGCCCCCGCGTGGGGCCCTTGGTGTTTTCAGAGGGTGTGTGAGAACCCACGTGGCGCCCGGGGTTGGCGCTCGCGCCCGAGCCCCACGAGGAAGAGCAGGGCCTCACCCGGTGCCAGGGCGAGTCGCGCGACTACGTCATCGACGCGGAGGGCGCGCTGCACGCGCTCGGCAAGCGGGTGCTCGGGATCAGCGCCGCAGAGCTTCGCGCGTTCATGGCGGACGTGGAGCGCGAGGGGCAGGGCTATCCCGCCCTGGTCGACGAGGGCGAGAACGTCGCGCCGCGCATCTCGACTCCCCGGGCGTGGCCCAGGGCGCTCACCGGCTGGGCCTGCGCCGCCTGATCATGCTGCGGCTCCTGCTGACACGCGTTGCCTCTTGACTAACATCAAGTATCCCGACTGCCGCCCTTGGTTATATTCTCGCGCAAGCCCAATCGCAGAGAGCCGCCATGATTTCCACTCGAGTCCCAAACTCCGGAGACACACCCCAGGACAAGACAAGCAAGGCCTTGATCTGGGTCCTGTTAGCCGTGACGCTGTGCTGCTGGGGCGCGATGCTCTGGGCCACCTATGCCACCTACCGCGAAGCGGCCCCACTGCCGAAGCAGTTCGTAAGTCCCTCCGGGCAGGTCGTGATGACCCGCGACGACGTGGTTGCCGGCAAATCCGGGTTCCAGCAGGCGGATCTGATGGATTACGGCAGCCTTTACGGTATGGGGTCGTATTTTGGCGAGGACTACACCGCCGAGTATCTGGTGCAGCTTGCCCGGGAGGTTCAAGACGAGGTCGCGCAAACACGATTCCGCGTGCCCTTTGCCCGGCTGACGCCCGATCAGCAGTCCGGGGTCACGCAAGCGATGCGGGCGGCGCTGCAGGGGATAGATTTGAGTCAACCGACGGTTGTGCTGCCGCCGCCCGTGGCCGATGCGATCATCACTCTGCGCGGGCGCATCACGCCGTTGCTGCTGGGCGATAACGACGTCAAGGGTTACACGCGTGCTTACAGCCTGGATGCGACCAGCGCTGCACAGACCGCAGACTTCTTACTGTACTCGTCGCTGACTACCGTGGCGCGCCGTCCGGGTAAAGACTATTCCTGGACCTCCAACTGGCCGGCCGAACCGCTGGTCGGCAACGTTCCCACCGCCTCGACGTTTCAGTGGACGTGGGCCTCTCTCACCCTGGTGTTCTTTGGCATCGGCGCGGTGCTGGTCGTGTTCCGCCTGTTCATCGAGCCAAAAGCCCCGAACGAAACCTATGCGCCCACACTGCAAGGCTTTGCCGCGCTCACGCCAAGCCAGAAGGCGCTGTGGAAGTATTTTCTGGTGGTGGCGGCGGTGCTGCTGGTGCAAATCGGTGCCGGCGGTATCCTCGCTCACTACTACGCTGAGCGGTCTGGTTTTTACGGTGTCGATGTCAACCGCTGGCTGCCGTTCGCTTTCCTGCGCGACGTGCACTTGCAGGCACCCATCGTCTGGATTGGCGTGAGCTGGATCGGCGCTGGCCTGTTTCTCGCGCCGCTGATCGGCAAGCGCGAGCCGGCAGGCCAACGGCTGCTGGTCAACCTGATCTTCTGGGTGCTTGTGGTGATCGTCGCCGGCGCGTTGACAGGCAACTACCTGGGCATCATGGGCGTGATCGGCAAGCACTGGTTCTGGTTCGGGAACCAGGGTTTGTCCTATCTCGAGCTGGGGCGCTTCTGGCAAATACTGTTCTTCGTGGGTCTTTTCGTCTGGAGTCTGGTGTTGCTGCGCGCCTTCTGGCCGACGCTGCAGACGCTGTTCAAGGAGGGCGGCTCGCTCTACAGTCTGTTCCGCATCGAACATCTGCTGTGGTACAGCACCCTGGGCGTAGCCGTGATCTACGTGTTCGGCATGGTCCCGCTGGCAGAGCCCAACCCGTCGTTTGCCATCACTGACTTCTGGCGCTGGTGGGTGGTGCACCTGTGGGTCGAGTGGGCGTTCGAGCTGTTCACGGCGGCCATCACCGGCTACTTCCTGATGGCACTGGGATTGGTAACGCGCCAGCTGGTCGAGCGTGCGGTGCTGTTCGAGTGGATCCTGATCCTGTTGAGCGGCATCCTTGGGACGGGGCACCATATGTACTGGGCGGGCGAGCCGGGGCTGTGGATTGGCGTCGGCAGCATGTTCTCGTTCCTCGAGGTACTACCGTTGTTCCTGCTGGTCATGGAAGCGATCGACCAGCGTCGACACATCGCCGAGCAAAACCATTTTCCCTACCGGTTGGCCTATCTGTACATTCTAGGCTCGGCGTTCTGGAACTTCGTTGGCGCGGGCGTGTTCGGCGGAGGCACGCTCAATGCGCCGCTGGTCAACTACTACGAGCATGGCACCTTCCTGACGCTCAACCACGCGCATACTTCCCTATTCGGCGCCTTCGGTCTGTTGGCCATCGGTCTCATTTACATGGTGCTACGCTTCCTAAACGGTGAGCGCCCCTGGAGTGATCGGGCGGGAGTATGGGCTTTCTGGCTCTACAACATCGGCTTGGCCATGTGGATCGTGATGAATTTCTATCCGATCGGATGGCCGCAGCTGGAAGCGGTGTACACCCACGGTTACGCCTATGCGCGCAGCCTGAAGTTCTATGACACCATGGTGTTCTGGCAGTGGATGCGTATGCCGGGCGATGTGGTTTTCGCCCTGGGCGCGCTGGTCATGGCCTATGATTTCCTGCGCAAACTGTGGGTAGGCCGTCGGCCGGCGTAAGGTTGCGCCAGGATACCCGCGCATTCCGGCATGCGGGCCAAGGTGTCGACCATTGACTCTGTCTCTGATGGCTCATCGCCGACGCGTGCTCGATGCGGTGCTCAAGGCCGCCGGCGTGGACGATGTTTCCCGGCGCGAGACGCTGGTATTGGCGCTCTACGGGGCACTCTGGTATCGGTTACTGCCCGATGAGCCCGTCGCTGACCGCTTCGCTGGCCGCATGGCGGTCTCATCGACGGTCTCTCGCTGCGACACCCGGAGCACGGGATAGGTGACTGCCTGTTTGAGCCGCTTGCCCGGTATCTTCCGGAGAACGGGCTGACGACCGGCACCGTCAACGTGGTGTATGCCGGCATCCTGAGTGCGCCGGCGTCCACCGCTCCCCGGTCAATTCCCTGGAGCAGTCAATCGCTCCAGCAAGAATTCACGTAGGGCAAACGCATTGTTGCGCAACGGGTCGCGTGCGCTGAACAGCAGCGTCAGAGAGTCTTCACGGGCGAGCTCCACAAGCGGGCGCCAATGCTCCGGCTGCCCCAGGAGCTCGGCCCGATACCGCCGTCGAAACTCCGGCCAGCGCTCGGGGTCATGGCCGTACCAACGGCGCAGCACGTCGCTCGCCCCCAACTCCCTGGCCCACATGTCCAGTTTCAGGGCATCCTTGCGCACGCCCCGCGGCCACAGGCGCTCCACCAGCACACGGCGACCGTCTTCCGGCACCGGGGACTCGTACACCCGTTTGATCTCGATCTTCGGAGTCATGGAGAGCGCCCGGTTAGCCGGCGCCGGCCATCCTCCGTGGTCGAATCCGGATCGGAATATACGCCGCCGGGAAGGCGCCGAAGCCGAGCATCCACGAGATCTGCGAGACCGCCATCCAGAGCCGGCAGTCCGACCCATCGAATATCGGAACAACGTCCCGGGTGAGGGTACCCGCGAAGATCGAGGCGAGCACCAGACCGCTGTGATGGTCGCTGGAAAGGTTGCGAAGCGCGGGGTGCCGGTGCATGGCTTCTCAGGTGCCGGCAGCGGCGAATGCCTGCTTGCGATCCGCGCGAGTGTGGCTCCGGCCGGCTGGTGACGCCAACCGCTCGACTCCGATTTCGTCGTTCGCCACGGCCAGAAGCTCGCGGATGGATCCGGGGTGCTCGCACCGCAGCGCCTTCGCGGCCAAGGCGCGCATCCGCTCCGAGGCGACATTGCGCACGGCCCACTTCACCCCCGGCAGTGCGGCGGGACTCATGCTGAGTCCGTCAAATCCCATTCCCAGCAACAGCAGCGCCATTGCCGGATCGCCGGCAATCTCCCCGCATACGGTCACCGGCTTGCCCACGTGAAGTGCCGAATCCGCGACCTGTTTCAGCGCCAGAAGCAACGCCGGATGCGTGGGGTCGAGGCGGGCGGAGATTCGTGAATTGTTGCGGTCCGCCGCCAACAGATACTGCGCCAGGTCGTTGGTCCCGACCGACAGGAAGTCCGCCCGACGGGCCAGCGCCTCGGCCTGATAGACGGCCGCCGGCACCTCGATCATGACGCCGATGGGAGGACGCGAGACCGGCGAGCCTTCGTCCCTCAGTTGCTGCATCGCCTGCGCGAACATTTCCAGCGCCTGTTCCAGCTCATCGACCCCACCGATCATGGGCAGCAGCAGACGCAGATTGCCCAATCCGACATTGGCTCGCAGGGCGGCTCGCAGCTGCGTCAAGAATATCTCCGGATGATCCAGCGTAAAGCGGATGCCCCGCCGGCCAAGGGCCGGGTTGGCCCCGGCATCGGCGACGAGGTAAGGCAGGTTCTTGTCCCCACCCACGTCGAGGGTACGCAGTGTGACGGGCAAGGGGCTCATCGCCTGCAACGCCTGCCGATAGATCTGCTGCTGTTCGTGCTCGCTGGGCAGGCGGTCGAACAGCATGAAGGGCAGTTCGGAGCGAAACAGCCCGATGCCCGCGGAACCGGCCGATGCTGCCGCTTTCGGGTCGAAGCTCAGCCCCGCATTGATGAAGAGATCCACCCTGGCGCCATCTGGCGTCACCGCGTCAAGTTCCCGCACCGCCTCGAGGGCCTGCACCGAGCGCCTCTGGCTTTCGATAGTGTGCTCGAATTCCCGACGCATGGATGCGCCCGGGCGCAGATGCACCTGACCGGCGGTCCCATCCACCACCAGCTCCTGGCCATCCAGATGCGCCAAGGGCAGACCCGACACCCCGACCACCGCGGGAATGCCCAGTGCGCGGGCGAGGATGGCGGCATGGGAGAGAGCCGACCCTTCGCCGGAGATGATTCCGACCAGATTTCCGCGCTGCGCCTGGCCGATATCGATGGCGCTCAGCGACTGGCCGATCAGCACCGTGGCGTCTTGCCCGATCGCCACCGCGCCGGAGGTACCCAGCAGCTTCGCCAGGATTCGGTCACCGAGCGCCCGGACATCCGTAGCCCGCTCTCGCAGGTAGGGGTCCTGCATGGCATCGAACCGGGACGCGTACACCTCAATGGCGCGAGATACCGCGCCCGGCGCCCAAACGCCCTGCTGTCGCGCCAGGCCCAGCATGGCATCCAAGATCTCCGGGCTATCCAGCAACAAACCATAGGCGTCAAACAGGGCGCGATCCGCCTCCGACAGAACGCCTACCAGGCCGCCGCCGAGCGCGGCCACTTCCTCCTGGACCTCTTGCACTGCCCTGCGCAATCGGGCTTCCTCGGCTTGGGTGTCATCGACGGTACGATCGGGGATTTGCCCGATCCGATGAGCACCGAGCACTACCGCGCCGCGCCCCAAGGCCAGGCCCGGCGCACCCGCCAGTCCTTCGATCCGCCTCGGCACCGACTCCTGTGGACGGCACAGCCTGCGCCACTCCCCGCTCGCCTTCGCGTACGCGATCGCGCCGCCGAGTTGTGCGGCGACGGTGGCGAGGAATGCCTCGTCGGCATCGTCGAAGCGGCGCGCTTCGCGCTGTCGCACCACCAGGACGCCCAGAACCTTCGTCTTGTGAACAACGGGCACACCGAGAAAACCCCGGTATGGGGCCACCCCTGCCTGCCGCAGAAAGTCTTGATCGAGCCCGGGCGGAACCTCATCCAGATTAAGGGCTCGGTGGCTCTCGGCAACCCGCCCTATCAGGCCCTTGCCAAACCCGCAGTCGACATTGCCCACCACCCGGGACGACAGGCCATCGGTAGCAGCGATCACATGCCGGCGATCGTCCTCATCGGTAAAGTACACCGTGCAGACATCAGCGCCCATAACCTCGCGGGTCCGGCGCACCAACACGGCCAGCGCATTCTCCAAGTTGGGGGCGGAGTCCACCTCGTGAACGATCCGCGTGAGCTCCGCAAGGCGCCGACCGGGTTTTGAATTTGCTCTGAGCATTGCGCAACGCCTTCCTTCAATGCTCGCCCTTGGTTCGCAACAACCCGGCCAGACGGTTGCCCTGCTTCTGCGGTCCACCCCGGGGAAACAGCCTATGCAGGTAGCGATTGGAGCCTCTCGTCGCACCCCACACCTGGCGAAAATGGCGGATCATGTCGCGCACGCTGGCCTGGTAGCCCTGCTTGGCATAGCGCTCACGCAGAAACCGGATGACCTCCCAGTGCTCGGTATTGAGCTCCACGCCTTCATTCGCCGCCTGGACTCTGGAGAACCCCTCGGACCAGTCGGTCGGATCTACCAAATAGCCTTCGCTGTCGGTCAGGATCATCCGGCCGTCCACTGAGACAGATCGGGTGCTCATGCCCGGATAGGCATTGCTGCCCGCAGGAAATTCGCCGGGCGCCCCGGCGGAATTGTTCTCGGACTGCGTAATGGACCAGAGGTCGACCAGGATCTCGTCGACCAGACGACCGTGATAGCGTTCGACGCCCGATACCAGAACCTTGCCGCTGCCCGGAGGAAGCTCGAATTGCGCGACACCGGAGCGATCCGTCAGGACAGCGGCCGTCTCGAGCCCGTCCGCATCCATCCGCAGCACCACCGGCGTGCGCTTCAATGGCTCGTTGGTAAACTTCATGACCTGAAGTTTCTTGTTTTTCCTCACGCGACGAGGCGCATGATAGTTGAGATCAAAGGATTTCGATCCGGTTTGCGCGAATTCTGGCAATTGATACCAAAACCCTCGTTGGCCAGGTGTTTGGCGAGGGACCTTCGTGCGTCCCCGAAGGCAAACTCGGTGGTCTTTTGCGAAGCGTAGCGCCGCGCCGGGGCTTGAGGCAAGTGCTCGGCGTAGATCCAGGTGATGGTGGTGGCTGCCATGCAGAAATGCAGGTGATTGGTAACCGACTCGGGTTTGCGCGTCTGAGTCTCGGTGCTGCCGATCTCTTGTTTGATCTCGCGGAACCCCGCTTCGATTTTCCACCGCGCCGAGTAGTATTCGATGATCTGCTCGACGCTGAGATCAAGGTCCGTGGTCAGCAGCGCAACCCATTGGCTCTTGCGGTAGACCCAGACGACACGCACACGGCAGCGCAAGGTCTTGAGCATCACGATACGCTGGGCGGCCACGACCTCGCGCAGGTCCCCGTACACATGCAGCGTATAGGTGCTGGCATGCTTGCGCATCGCATCGGCCAACTGTGTCGCGTTACCGAGACGATTGCCATATTTCCTGGGTCTTCCGCCGCTACCCTTCTTCGCTGGTTCGGGGAGTGCGTAGAGAGCGGAGTTGACCCGCAACCGCGAGAGCAGATGGGCGCGCGTACCGAGCTGCTCTCGCAACGGCTTGAACAGTCCGTTGTTGCCGAACCAGCTGTCAGTGGCGATCAGCATCGGCGCGTTCTTGAAGACACTGCCAAGCTGTGCGATCAGCCGCACGGCCTGCTCGAACTTGCTGCGAAAGACCAGCGACTGGCGGCGCAGTTTCAGATCGGCGCCCTCCAAGCTCTTGCGGCGCAGATAAAAAGCGAAGGCCAGCGGCAAGCAGGCCCAGCGCCCGTGGATTTTCTTGAGCAGCCCCACGGTGAGGATGGTCTGCGCCCACGGATAGCGCGTCTGGTTGGTCTTGGCCGCATGATCGAAGGTACGCTGGCAGCCGAAGATGTGTTTGCCGGTCTTCGGGTTGATGGAATCATCAAGCGCCAGCAGCAGACGCCCATCGCTCAACGGGCTGGGGATACGCCGCCAGAGCAGATTCCACAGCCGCTCCCAGGGCAGCTTCACTGAAGCCATGAAGGTGTAGTAGCGCCACTCGGCGATACTCACACCGAACAGTGTCTCGATGGCCCGCAACAAGTTGGAGGTGCGCGAGGCGGTGATCGGCACGACGATCGCTTGCAATGTCAGGATGAGCCAGCGAAAGCGCTCCTGACCCTTGTCGTTGGCCGGAAACAGGGCTTGGAAATCGTTGGCGAGAGTGCGTAAGATAGGCATCGAGTAGGGGCTCTTTTTGTTGGTAAATCATTGGCTTGTGCAACCTTGATTATACCTCGAATCGAGCCCCTATTCACGTTTAAGCGACTGTTTTTTCTCGCAATTATGCGGCTGTCAGCGCGTTCTGCGGGCGGCTGATCATCTATAAGCATGCACTAATATGGCGACCATCCTGTAGTCAATAATATACTAACGTTCTGAAGATGAAGAAATCCCGACGCGCTACGTCACCGCGACTGTTTCACGCGCATTCCCGACGGTCGATAATTGCGACACTGAGAAAGTACAAAACTTCAGTTCATGACGACCCGTACCGCAATCATCGTCTGTTCTCCCGTTCTCCTGTTCCCGACCCAGGGTCGATAAACATCGGCGACAGGCCGGATTGCCGATGCTCAGGTCCCCGGGGCTCCGCGAGCCGGCGGTTTCGGCCCCGTCGGCGGGTCCCTGCCGTCGGCCGCGCCAACGGCACTGACCAGTTCGCGGCGGCCCGGGGATGGTTGCTTTTCGAATACGACTCGTACTATACACAGAGATTAATATCTTAAATAACGATATTTATTGGACTATATTATCGTAATTAGCGATATAACGTGCGTATTCCGGTCGAACCCTGCCACTGATTCCATAGCAAAGCTGCCACCCATTCCACGGCAAGCCTGCCACCCCCCGGACAGGGGGGTTGGGAGCGATCCCGGCGCGGGATAACCACACCGGTATGCTGCCCCGTTTTCACTGGTTGAGGACGGGGCAGATGTCAGCAGAGAGGTTATCCATGCGTAAGATCAAACAGGTCCTGAGATTGAAGTTCGAGGGCGGGCAGAGTCGTCGGACAAACTCCAGAGCCTGCGCCTGGCCGGCATGCACCAGGCACTCCTGGAGCAGCACCGGATCCCCGATATCCAGACCCTGTCCTTCGAGGAGCGGCTCGGGCTGCTCGTCGACCGGGAGATGACCTCACGCGAGGATCGCCGACTGCAGGGCCGGCTAAGCAAGGCCAGGCTCAAGCACAATGCCTGCCTCGAGGATCTCGATTACCGCTCCCCGCGTGGCTTGGATAAGGCCTTGATCAGGCAACTGGGCAGCGGCCAATGGATCCGCGAGGGACTGAACCTCATCATCAACGGCCCCACCGGCGTGGGTAAGACCTGGATCGCCTGCGCCCTGGCGCACAAGGCCTGCCGCGAGGGCTACACGGCCCTGTACCTGCGCACCCCCAGGCTGTTCGAGGAACTGGGCCTGGCCCATGGCGATCGTCGCTTCACCAAGCTCATGAGCGCCATCGCCAAGACCGATCTCATCATCCTGGACGACTGGGGGCTGACCAAGCTCACCGCCGAGCAACGCCGCGATCTGCTGGAGCTGATCGACGATCGGCACGGCAGCCGCTCCACGATCGTGACCAGTCAATTACCGCTCGAGCACTGGCACGAGGTGATCGGCGATCCGACCCTCGCCGATGCCATCCTCGACCGCCTGGTCCATAGCGCCTACGGGATCCATCTGAAGGGAGAATCCATGCGCAAACGCCAAACCAAGTTGACGCAGACCACCCCGTCCGATTAACAATGCCATACCCCGCGTCGCTTCGCTCCGACAGGTGGCCGCCTTGCCCCGGAATGGGTGGCAGGCTTCACGTGGTCTGGGTGGCAGCTTTCACGTGGAATGGGTGGCAGGGTTCAGCGGAATGCACAACGTACCACGGTTTCGGTCATGCCAGGATGTCCGGTTCTGGCCGATCTCCGTCATCCCGCGGGGACTGGCGACGCCTCCTATCCCACGGCGGCACGGGGTCCGGGTGGCTCCACAGGGCGGGCTTCTTTGCCGGCGCCCCATCATCGGCAACAGCGTACCGCGCCCGGTCTTCGCGGCTCTGGGCGTACCGCTTGGAGTGCCAGGCGAACCCCGCGGCGAGACCCAGGGAGATTCGCCCCGCCCCCAGATGCCGCCTCGGGCAGATCGCGCCTCTGCGCGCCTCTCAGGCTGCGCGACGGGGCAGATGAGCTGGCGCGAAGGGGTTCACGCTCGTCGCACCACTCTGGGAAGCCACTCGGAGAACTCATGAGAGCTTGGAAGGGGGGGTCGCAAAACCAGGTCATCGGGGGGGCTGGCCCGACCGAACCGAGTGGGAGTGGGAGGACGTTGACTCGGTCTCCCAGACGCGCTACTCCTGGGTGCGAGACTGGGGGCGGGAGGGCGCCGTGCAAGACCAAAGGACGAGACTAACACTGCTTGCCTGCCTGGACTCCGAGGACATGGCGACCTCTCGGCGCCAGGAACTGGACATTAAGCGGTACAGGGCCGCAGAAATGGGCAGATCGGCAGTCGAGGCCACCGACATCGGCTATTACCTAGACAGTGCTGCCAGGCGGGTGGACTGGAGTGCCGAGGTTAGCAACGCCCACGCGGCGAAGAAGAGTGTTCCGCCGGGCATCCCTTTGAGCCCCGGGAAGCAAGTCGTTACGCCCATTACTCGGGTTCAGGTTTCCAACGAGACAACCCTCCAAGCCGGGCGGCGCCTGGTGGAGAAAGGACTGCGCCCCGTGGCACTGAACTTTGCCAATGGGGTTCACCCCGGAGGAGGCTTCCTCAATGGAGCCAGGGCCCAGGAGGAGGTGCTGTGCCGATCGAGCGCCTTGTGGAGAACATTGGTCGGAGATCCCATGTATGACCAGCACAGGGGGCGCCCTCTTCCCGATTCAACCGATTGGGTTATCTATTCGCCGGACGTGCCGGTCTTTCGACTCGACGATGGGACCCCCCTGGACCGGCCTTGGCTTCTCAGCTTCATAACTTGCGCGGCTCCGTACGCGCCAAGGATAGGGCAGCCGAGGGCCGGCGATCTCCTAGAAAGGCGCATCCACCGCGTTCTGGAAGTCGCTCGCTCGTTCCGTCATGACGCGATTGTCCTCGGAGCGTGGGGCTGCGGTGCTTTCGAGAACGATCCTATCCGAACAGCGCAAGACTTTCGCCACGCCCTTGAAGGCCCGTTCTCGGGGTTTTTCTCGGACGTTGCGTTTGCGATCACGGACTGGTCACCTGGGAGGCGCTTTCTGGGGCCCTTCCGAGAGGTCTTCTCATGACGGCCCAGGAAGACTTCAGTCCGCTCCCTGCGGTGACTGCACGTCCCTGACAATGACTCGAACAAGAGTGAAGGGGACTGCGGAGACAAAGGCCTGTCTAGTCAGTCAGACCGAGTCGCCGCGCCTCCTCGTCAAAACAGCTCCGCTCGCTGGCGATGGAGCCGAAGAAGAGCCGCTCGTAGGTCGCCCAGTGCATCCCGGGGGGCTTTGTCGGAAAGGGCTCCAACAAACTCTTCGATCCACCCAGCCGCTTGCGCATCTTCTGCGCCTTCCGGAGCGGTCGGAAGTACTTGGCCTCTTGGGCCGTGTTGTATGTCAACTCGTGGCAGTGCCGGCAGCGGAAGTGTCTTCCGACGCCATAGACCGCCACCACCCGGCGCTTACACTCGGGACATTCGATCCACCTGCGCGCGCCGCCAAAGTGAGACGCGGTCGCAACGAGCCGGACACGCTCCTTCACATGTTCGACTCGGCCATTAAAGCTCTGGAAACCGTATTCGAGTTCCAGGCAGCTCCCGTAAACGCGCACCGCAAACCCGGATGTTCCGAGCAGCGACATCCATTGGAGAGTGCGGGTTACTCCGCAGCCGAACTGTAGCCAGCCCATCTTCTTCAGATCGCGCATGTCGATCGTAGGACGGTCGTCACGCGGCCACTTCTTCCCCGACCGTGACCAGCGACCGCTGCCTGGACCGCCCATATCACGGGGATCGTTTTGTCCAAATCATTTGCGAAGTCCGGGGCGTGGGGGCCGCCAAGCGGTCATAGATGTCCTCATGGCACTCCTGGAAGAGCATGCCTGGGTGCGGCGCGACAATCAAGGTGAGAGTGGGCATCGAGGGCCTCTCACCAGGTGGGACCGTCTGCGGTAGACTTCCGCCATGTCGAACCCCGCATGGACACGCGATGAAGTGATCTTGGCCCTGGACCTGTACTTCCGGGAGCTGTCCGCTCGGGGCTCCAAGACCCACCCCGCCGTCATCGAACTCAGTGACCTCCTGAACACGCTGCCGCTCCAGGGTGGCCACCGCCACGACCGGAAGTACCGCAACGCCAACAGCGTTGGCAGGAAGCTGAGCAACTTCCTGCGGCTCGATCCCGATTACCCAGGGGCGGGACTTGAGCGGGGCGGGCATTTTGAGGAGCTGATCTGGAACGAATTCACCCACGACCTTCCGCGCCTTCACCAGGTCGCCACAGCGATCCGTTCGCACACCCTGAAGGCCCCAGCCCCGGCGGGGGATCTGCCAGGCGTTGACGAAGACGAGGAGGCGCAGGAGGGCCAGGTGCCGGTCAGGATGCACAAGTACCGGGAGCGCCAGCCCAACCTCGCCAGGAAGGAGAAGGCCAAGGTTCTGCAGGAGACACGCAAGCTGCAGTGTGAGGTCTGCGGGTTCGATTTCGAGGCCACATACGGGGATCTGGGCCGCGGATTCGCGGAGTGTCATCACATCAAGCCCTTAGCGGACCTGAAGCCCGGTCAGAAGACCTGGCTGGATGACCTGGCCATCGTGTGCGCCAACTGCCACCGTATGCTGCACCGGGGAAAGCCGTGGATGTCGCTTGAAGCATTGCGGGCGCGGCTCCGCGGCTGGGCCGGAACCTGAGGCACAAATCGATGGCGCAGGACGACAGACCGACAGAACCACCTCCGCCCGACATTTCCCCCGAACCCATCCGTCGTGTTCGTGAGCAGCGTGGGTGGCTCAACGAGGAGTGGCGGACGGCGGTTCACCCGTGGCAGGCGCCCATCACGACGAACCAAGAAGCGGCCAACGCTTATGCACAAGTCGCGATTAAGGCCAGCTTGACATTGAACGGAGGAGCGTTGATCGCGATTCCGGCAATCATCGGCCTCTTTGGTATTCCGGCGAATGCGGCGGCCGGCCAGCTCCTGTGGACGGGAGCATTGTTTATCGGTGGCCTTGTTTCCGCTTGGTCGACCGCCTTCTTCGCATTCTTCGCACTTGACCGTGCCGCGGTCGCTGCCACTTGGCGGCGCGAGCATGTCGCCCATCACGTCATGCGGATATTCGCCAACACGCAGGAAGACGTTACAGCCCGGGCTGAACAAGCCACGGCCGCAGAGACGAAGGCCAAAGCGTTCGAGCGGTTAGCGGTTCGCTTTCGCCGCCTCGCACTCGGTGCCAGCCTTATCAGTTTGGCCGCATTCGCCGGGGGGGCATGCATCGGCGGAAGCTACATCGTGGCCCGTGTGCCATCCCCGCAGAGCCAGCAGCAGCCCACCACCGGGCCGGGACTCCAAACGCCCACGACCGCCCCCTCCGGGAAGCCGTGACTGTTGATGGACCTCCTTGTCCATCAGCCTCACTCGATCACAGCAAGCTCCGTTTCGTGGCCTCCGCAAGCTCCATCGGAGGATGCCCCTCCAAGTACACGACGACCTTCCTGTCGTCGTGCTGCGGCCGGGGAATAACCGCTTTTTCTCGGCGTCTGTGCCCCCCGGGATTGCCTGCGGCAACTCCTCGGCGAAGTCCTCCACCGTCTGGGTCCTGGGCTCGTACACCCGCCCGCCACTAGCCTGCAGTTCCCATGTTTTCTTGGCGGCCCAGGAGATGAGCCCATCGGGCGTCAGGTCCCGCCTGGGACATGGCGAGCGGCGCCTGGGCCTTCGTGGCGAACGGCGAGGCCGGTCGAACGACCTTTTTGTTGGGGCCTTCGCCCACGGATCGCAACTCTACGGGGGTCGTAGGCGGTCACAGGGGTCGCCGGCGGCGTGTGTGGGCCGAATCCTACACAGACTTTAGCGCCATCCGACATACCACCCCACGGTTGCGCTGTACCGTGCTCTTTGGGTCTCGCGCCAGGAGGGTGCTGCGGTGCCCGGCTGGGAGCTCCGACCCTGCGTCGCCCCTTCGGGGGGCGTCGCCTCATCCCTGCCTCATCGCACGATCTCCACCCCGGATGACCGAGTTCGACCCAGAACGGACCTCAGCCGCCCGAGCTGGAGCGCCTGCAATCGGGTCAGAGCGCACGTTTCAACCTTAAGGAACGGGTGGCGAAGCCGTCCGGTTGTTCTGTCCCGCGTGGTCCGCAACCTCGAAACGACGTGTTTACGCGTCGTTTACTCGGTTTTGCCGCCGCGACAGCGTTGGGCCGGTTCGGCAGAGCATCGTTTCAGGCGTGAAAACGATGCGTTAAACAGGCTCGCTGTACACCTTTAACGGCCAAGAGATCATGAAACGCTCATTGCTATAGCCTTTCTTGGCGCCTATTCTTTCCATAACGACGCCAAGCAGGAGACGCGCCATGACCGCCACTCTGAACCCCGAGGCCCTGAAGCACTACCGCAAAAAGCAAGGCTGGTCCCAACAAAGGCTCGCCGAAGAGAGCAAGGGCAAGGTCAGCAAAGCCCAGATCAGCCGGTACGAACGCGGCCAGCAGACTTCGCGCATTCGTGAAAATACCCGGAAGGGGTTATGCGACGCACTCCATGTCAAATGGGAGCGGCTCACACGCCCTCACGATTCCAAAGAGTTCCACAAGTTGCATGATCGCGTCGCTTTGAAGGAGGGCATCTCAAGATCGGCCCGGACGGCGCTGACGTTCGTGCAACGGTACTTTGGCTTGCGCGAAAAGGACATTATCGACTTGGCGCCACTGGCCTTTTTGATCCTGGCTGAACGCAGCCTACAAGCCAGGCAGATGGCGCTGGACGAGACCTTGCAGGCGCTGCAGGACGCTACTGCCGACGCCCGCCGGCGCTTGCCCTATCTGCCAGGCGACTTTCGCTACCGCGACGACGACGAATGGATCAACGCGGAGCAACAGTCGCTCAAGAAACGCGAGGTCTACGAGCACTACGGTGACTATGGTGGAGAGGAGATGTCGCCCTTCGTCGTTTTCCTCGAAAAGGAGTTGAAGGCGCTTGGCCTGTTTAAAGGGCACCCAATGGAGTTTGTCCCCAACTATCTGTGTGCTCCGGATTACGCCATGCCCATCGAGATCATCGCTCAGTCGGTCGGACTCGACGCCGGCGATCAAGCGGATCGGCCGGTTCTCGAATTGATTCGAGATGGTGACATCGCCCTCTCGCAGGCCTGGGAGAAGAAAGAAGGAGCCACCGAGGAAGACTACCGGAAATGGCTGGTAGAGCAACAAGCGGCGACCAAGGAGGAACACCAACGACGATTTTCTGAGCTTGCACGCCTCATCTTCGACCAGGACAGTCCTGCAGACGCCAACTCTGACGGCGACAACGCCAATGAGGAGGATCAGTCATGAACCCCCCTTTGAGCGGACATGCGGAGGCCAGAGCCCAGCAACGCGGCATCCGCAGATCCGATATTCCGATCATTGTCGCTGCTGGAACGCCAGTCGATGATGACAGTTTGTTCCTGCTGGCGCGGGATGTTGACCGCGAAATCCGTCGCCGAAAGCGGGAGATCACTGCACTGGAGCGACTGCGCGGCTGCCGCATTGTAATTGCCGGCGAGACCGTAGTCACCGTCTACCGCCCTTCACGCAGGACTGAGAAGCGTCTTCTAAGAGGCTTGCATCGCCACCCAGCTATCAGAGCCGACGGGGACCTCCCCGACAACCTCGATCCATGACTGAGGATATTCACATGCAAACTAACCCAGGGCCGAAAGCCACTGACATGTTAGAAAGGGTCCGGAGTCTGCGGGCCCAAGTGGCCGAGTTTAACCGGACACTGGGCAAGATGGAGCGCGCGCTCGAAGGCCAACCGTCGCCGCGAACCACAACCGTCTTATGTTTGCCGGTGGAGGTCGAGACTGGCTACGAGCTATGGGGTCAGCGATTCTCGGCGCGAAACGGCAACGAGGTGCTGGTTTCGATCCTCCGGCATTTCGCTGAGTTGGTTCCGGAGTTTCCGGAGCGGTACAGTCGAACCGTCAAGGCCCTAGGCCGAAAACGTCCCTATGTCGCTCGCACTGTCGAGGCTGTCTATCCTGGGAAACCGAAGCTGTGGAAATTCACCGAAGTCTTCACGCCTGGGTGGTATGTTGGCACCAACGAGAGCAACGATAAGAAGCTGGATCTTCTACGTGTTGCCTGCCAGATCGTCGGTGTCCGGTTCGGAACGGATCTGAAGGTTCGGATGTAGGTAGCCGACGAGCCCGGGATATGCACCGTCTTCAGAATAACGCCTGTTTTACGACGATTTCCGAGTGGCCGAGTATGTCGGTAATTGGCCGGCAGCAGACTTTCAGTCCTCTCTAATATAAGCCGCCCCTAAGAGACTGCCTTCGACCCCGAGGGGACATTGCCGGCAGCTAGCGACGCCCTCAGCTGCGCCGTCCGGGCGGGGTGACGAAGGAGCCCCCCGGCCGTGCACCGCCACTTGGAGGAGCTTGTTAGAAGGTGACTCCGTTACGCATGATGGCTCCGATGACCTGGCCTCTCTTGATTCTGCTGGACCTATCGTTTGTTGCTTGGATCGCAGCCTTGTAATATTGCGTCACCGGTTCAGCTTCTTCAAGTTCCCCTCCCGCCCTGTCAACTCTGGTGTAGAACTTGATGAGTTCCGCGCCCACCTCCTTCGGGTCTAGCTCTATTTTCTCCTTCACAAGCGCGCGGTAGGCCTCCACAAGTGCATTTAGCAGCTCCGCTTTGCGCCATACACGGCACGTGGCATCGAAGGTGCAAGCGTTCACGAATGCTAATACAGTCTCGATATCATCCCGGATGCGCTCTGCATCCGGAAACTCATCATTGTACTTCTCTAAGAATTCCTCAAGTTCGTCATCCCGGTTGAAGTAAGTTGTCAGCATTGTGATCGTCATTGTGAGGCAGAAGACAAGGTCACCCATACGTCGAATGTCGTTCGTCTTGAAGACCCTATTCTCGTCGAAGAAAGCATGCTGTGTGAGTTCCTCTCCGAAGTGCTTGAACGCTCCGTCGAAGCGAGCGTTATGGATTTCCATAGCATTGAGTGAGTACTTCGTTGAATTGATGCGCGTGAAGACTTCCTTTATCTCCTCAATTGTCTTCTTTCCCAGATCGCGAACGACGACCTCGTATTCAAGAAATGCAATCTTCTCTTCGGGAGTAAGTGCCGCATACGGTCGGAGATCTCCCAGCCTTAGATCATCCGATCCGGAAAAGTACTGGTAGAGGGTTGTCACGCGCTGTTGCCCGTCGACTAACATCTCTTTCCCCTCGCCAGTGTCCGGATTCACTTCGCCGGCAGCAACGTAGATTTCGGGAAAGGGGTATTCCATGAGGACTGTCCGAATAAACTCCTGCTTGTGCTTGTTCGTCCAGACAAGTCGCCTCTGGAATTCGGGTCGCGGAACCAGAGACGAGGCCTTGATGGCTGTCAGAAGAACTCTGATACGCCTGTTGGTTGCGCTAGTTTTCACGTTCGGGCTTCTCCACTTTCAGTTCGTCGGCGCACGCCGAGACCCCGCGCCCTTGATATGCTTCTAGAAAATACCATTCTCGGTAGAGCGCGCCGGCAATCTTGTATACGGAGTACTTGCCGTTTGATGATAGGAAATTGAAGAACTCCCACCAGTCGTTGGCCAGTTCAAAACTCCTTGCAGGCGGAAGCTTATCCGGCCGAATCCAGCCTTTGAACAGGTATGCCTTGAACTGCGCAGAGCGCTCCCAGTACCCCCCCTGTTCCCAGTAGTGATGGACCGCTTTCCATATCTGGTCGAATAGGCGTGCAGATACGATAACGACATCTATGTCAGAGGTGTCCGTGAACTGTCGATAGCGTTTCCCGGGAGCGATGCTGAAGCCCAGCTTCGCCGAACCTACAACCAGGACTTCGTTGGGGTGCACCTCGTACTTCTCTGCCACCTCCGATCTGAGATCGAAGTACTGCGCCTGGGACATCACGGCACAATCCCCAAAGATCACGTGCTTGCGGATTATCTGGAGGGTAGTCTGTATCGCAAGATCGCCTTTGAACGACTCAACTCTACGATATGGCTTCCTCTGCATCGAGCATGTTGCTTGTGCTTGACTTCTAACAGTTCAGTGGAGTGGAGTGGAGCCTTTCCGTCTCTCGCGCAGAGGTTCGAGCGCAAGACCCCATCCCTGGGTTTCGGCCCCAGGAATCTATCCGACGTTGAAACACCAAGTTAGGGTGCCCGGAACGCCGCCCGGTCACCAGGGGTGCCCCCAGCACCGTAGGATAGGCCGTCGATGTCCACTTTTCGCCAGCGCCTTCCTCTCTCGGCATGGCCGCAGCAGGGGGGCACCCAGTCACCGAGCTTCCGCGACGGCGGGTTGCCGACAAGGGCGAAAGGCGATCGAGCACGGTCAATCGTAGGGGGATGTCGATTGCCCGGCTGGTGATCTCCGCCGAGTAGATTAGTGTGGTCCATGGCTGGCGCTCCTAGCCTCCACGATTTTGCCACTATGACAACGCCCGGCGGCAGGCGTCAACCCTGGCGACAGGACCCGTAACGAATCCCACATGGCCGCGCTAGGCGTCGTCGCCCGGATGTCCGGAGTTGGCCGATCTCGGACAAATTGCTCGTGCGTTAGAACTATCCCCGTTCCGTGGCAGCGTACCAGGACTCTGCGTCGCCCCAGACGGGCCGCACCCAAGCGTCGGAGCGCGAGACACCGCCGAGCCGAGAGTGAGTGTGGGGCAGGGTCTGGCCTAAATCACGATCCGCTCGACCTCATCGAGGCTCACCTGGTCGTTGCGCCGGTCGTAGAGCACGGTGGTGCGGGCGCTCTCGTGATTGGCCATCTGCTGGGCGATCTCCAGGGTGTCGCCGTTCTTGAGGTACTCGGTGATGCCGGTGGCGCGGAAGGAGTGGTCGCCGATCCGAGTAGCGATGCCGGCGGCCCGGGCCCGGCGGGCGATCATGCGGTAGGCGTTGGCCTGGGTCATCGGCCGCTCGGAGAGCCCTCCGGTGCGCCCGAGCGCGGTGCGAAACAGCCAAACCCCCGTCGTCGCCGGCAAGCTGCGCGCGGTCGATATAGGCGTGAAGGTAGGCGTCGAGGTTGTGATGGCAGGGCATTTCGTGGCGTTTGCCGGCTTTCTCGTGCAGCCGCACCCAGGTGCGCCGGCCCTGGACGTAGACATCCTCGATGCGCATCTTGAGCGCCGCGCCGCGCCGCGCCGACCCGGGCGAAGGTGTAGACCATGAGCGCGATCAGCGCCGGGTCGCGCAGCGCGACGGGCGAGCAGGGGTCAATCGAGTCCAGGAGCGCGCGCGTCCCCTCGGCGGTGAGCACCGGCGTCTTGCCTTTCTTGACCGAGTGCTTGGGTCCGCGCACCGAGCTTGCCGGGTTGACGGCGACCACCTGGCCCCACCACCAGCCAGTCAAACAGCATGCGGATGCCGGCCAGGTGCAGCTTGACCGAGGGGGCCGAGAGGCGCGTCTGCAGGGTCTCGACATAGGCCGCGACATGCACCGGCTCGATGTCGCGCAGCTCGCGCAGGCCGTTCTGCTCGCACCAGGCGGCGAGCTCGGCCGCCGCGCGGGCGTAGGCCCTGCGGGTGTTGGGGTTGCGGATGTTGGCGGTGAAGAACTCGACGAAGCGCCGGGCCGCTTCCCGGTCGGGCGCGAAGAGTGCCGGCACGGTGTGCCGCGCGGTTGCCTGTCCTTGTGCGCAGGGGATCATCTCACCCGTCATGGGTTGTTTCCCTCGCCGCGTCGCGCCGGGTCGGGCATGACGCCGGCGTCACGATGATCGGCGCCTGGGCTCGCGGTGGGGCGCTTGCGCCGCTTTCGGCGTACCGCGCGTACGGCCGGCTCCACATCCGCCTGCGAGAGGTCAAGCTCGCGCGCCCTGGCCTGGCCGTAGGCGCTCATCTCATCCCACCAGGTGTTGCGCTCTTGCGTGCCGATGTCGCTCATGGTGGCTCTGCCCATCAGGGTTGAGGGTCGTGGCCGACCGATTGTGCCAACTTTTGGGCGATAATGGCGTTGAGCGAAACACCCGCCTGCGCCGCCTCGATCGCCAAAGCGCGATGCACGCGCTTGTCGATGCGTACATTGAACTGGCCGCTATAGTTCTTCTTCGCCGGCGCGAGGGGCACGCTCTCGCCGCGCTTGCGGTAACTCTCCTTGATGCCCGCCCATGCCACGGCCAGCTCGTTCAAGGCGGCCTCGGGCGTTTCGGCGAATGCCGAGGCGCCGGGCAGCTCGACAAAGTGCGCCAGCCATTCGCCGTCCTCATCAAGGTAAAGATTCACGGTGTAACCATCAAAACGGTCGTTGGCTGCCATATCAAACCTCCTCGCTTCCATCGCGTTGTGCTAAGAACTGCTCGACCTGATACCCCTTGGCCTTGCCGTCCCGGCGTTCCTGTATGGAGAGTCGCCCCCCGGAGGGCGAATACCAGATTTGATGACTGCCGCTCTGATGGTCGAGCGTCCAACCCGACTGACGCAGCAGCGTCTGGAAATCCGCGAAGGACAGGCCACGCGGATTGTTCATGGCCTTCGCCAGCAGTTTCTCCTGCCTTGTCATGCTGGGCGCCTCCCTGTATGTAACTATATGCAGTTACAGACTGGAGTCAAGTCCAACCGGAATCGAGCCCCTACCCCCCGCCCCGTGATGAATGACAACGTCCTTTATCATGCGTATGAACGGCCATCGGGTCAGTCAACTCCAGGCTGGCCGCTGCTTCACAAGTATGATCAAGTATGAGCGTGCAACAAGGTCCCCCAGGAGGCGCCATGTCAGGAATCGAACGCATGACCATCACCATGCCGGCGGATATGGCCGCCCTCGTCAAGGCCGCCGTCGCAACGGGCGACTACGCCTCGACCAGCGAGGTGGTGCGCGAAGCCTTGCGCGAATGGAAAACGCGCCGGGCGCTGCAACTCGAAGCGCTTGCCGAATTAAAAACCGACATCGACAAGGGGCTGGCTGACGTGGCCGCCGGCCGGGTGCGCGAGTTTGACGCCGCCGCCATCATCGAGCGCGGGAGGAAGCTATTAGCGACACGCTCCCCCTCCGCCTGACCGAGAGCGCTGAGCAAGACCTCGCCGAGATCTGGGTCTACCTCGCGCTGGAAGGCTCCGAGCCGATGGCGACGGCTTTTCTCGCGAAGCTTGAGGAGCGGTTTCACACTGTGCAGCGACATCCGCTGATCGGACCGGCGCACCCGGCCTTGGGGCCGGACATGCGGGTATTCTTCCACGGGCGCTATGCGCTTTACTAGCTGACCCAAGCCGACGAGCTGGCCATCGTGCGCGTGCTGCATAGCGCCCGCGATAGCGTTGCCATTGCTGAGGAGGGCGGCTTTGATGTGTGACACGTTGATATCCCCTACCGTCCGGGAGAGATGGCGACGAGCCGCAACACAGTCAGCGCGGAAAAGGGCCGTAATCGGACCGCGAACGGCAATTGTCAACAGCCCCTAGTGCCGGGTTGGATAGCTCGGTCCACAAAGGCGGAGCCCGACTGATATGATGTGATGCAAGCCTTTGGATAGTTTACGTCGCCCCCGAGCAGGCTCCCGCTCCCAATGAGCATTCCTGAAGGTCAGCGCTGTCGTCGGCTGGTTGGTTGCCGAACGGGAAACCAGAGGCATGGTTACGACACAGAGGGCCCATAACGCCTGGGGTATCTGCATCGGTGCGGTCACCCTCAGCGCCGTGCAGATGACCCGCCATCCCGACGGTCCGGTCGTCACCGCCCGTCATGCCCTGCCCCATGCCGGCGATCCCCAGGGGGCTTTGGCGGGCTTTTTGGGGGAGCACGCCATTGAAGGATCCGTTGCCATCACCGGGCGACGACTCGCCCAGGGGATCAACCTGACGCTGATCTCCGAGCCCATGGCGGTGGAGCGGGCTTACCGATTTCTGCACGATCCTGCGACCCCTCATGCCCCAGCCATCGTCTCCGCCGGGGGCGAGACCTTCCTTGCCTATCTACTGGACGCTACCGGCCATGTCATGAACGTGGTGTCCGGCAACAAGTGTGCCTCTGGAACCGGCGAGTTCTTTCTCCAGCAGTTGGGGCGGTTGGATATCCCCCTGAGTGAGCTGGCGGACTGGGACCCCGCCACACCTGCCTATGAGGTTTCCGGGCGCTGCTCGGTGTTTTGCAAGTCTGACTGCACCCACGCCACCAACAAGGGAGTGCCCAAGCCCCAGGTGGTGGCCGGACTGGCCCGGATGATGGCCAAGAAGGTGCTGGAGCTGCTCGCCCAAGTACCGGAGAAGGCAGGTATCTGGCTGGTGGGCGGTGCCTCCTTGAACACCCCCATGGTGGCCGCGTTGCGCGAGGAGATTCCCGATCTGTGGATCCCCCCGACCGCCCACGGCTTCGAGGCCCTTGGGGCGGCGCTGCATGCCCTGGAGCAGCAGACCCGGCCCCTGCCTGCCCGCTCCTCGGCCCTGTTCCAACCCCGATCGCCGCGCTATCACCGCCTGGGGCCCTTGACCGAGGCCGCCTCGCAGGTGGATTTCAAGCAGATGCCTCGGGGCACCCTGCAGCCCGGCGAGTCCTGCATCCTGGGCTTGGACGTGGGCAGCACCACCACCAAGGCGGTGCTGCTGCGGCCCCGGGATCAGGCCCTGGTGGCGGCGGTCTATCTGCGCACCAATGGCGATCCGGTAGCGGCGGCTCGGGCCTGCTACCGAGAGATAATGGCCCAGGTTACCGAGCGGGTCGGGGACCATGACTTGCCCCTGATCGGCCTGGGCACCACTGGCTCCGGGCGGGCCATAGCCGGACTGCACGCCGCCAGCGACGACGTCGTCAACGAGATCATCGCCCACGCCGCCGCTGCCGCCCATTTCGATCCGGAGGTCGACACCCTGTTCGAGATCGGCGGCCAGGACGCCAAGTACACCCTGCTGGCACAGGGCGTGCCCGTGGACTATGCGATGAATGAGGCCTGTGCCGCCGGTACGGGCTCGTTCCTGGAGGAAGCCGCGCGGGAAACCCTCGACGTGCCCATGGCCCAAATCGCCGAAAGTGCGCTGGCCGCCCCGGCCGCACCCAACTTCTCCGACCAGTGCTCGGCCTTCATCGCGGCGGACATCCAAAACGCCGTGCAGGAGGGTTGGCAGCGCAATGAGGTCATGGCCGGACTGGTCTACGCCATTGCCCAGAACTACCTCAACCGGGTCAAGGGACCCCGCCCGGTGGGGCACAACATCTTCATGCAGGGAGGCGTGTGTTACAACCGCGCGGTGCCCCTGGCGATGGCCAAACTGCTCGGGCGCCCCATCGTCGTGCCGCCGGATCCGGGGTTGATGGGGGCCTTCGGCGTGGCCCTGGTGGTGGCCCGGCGCATCGAACGGGGCCAAAGCCCCAGCCGATCCTACGATTTGGCGGTCCTGGCCGAACGCGACGTCAAGCGCAAGTCCGCCTTCATCTGCGGCGGCGGGAGGGACAAGTGCGACCGAAAATGTGAGGTCAGCCGCCTGCAGATCGCAGGCCGGACCCGCCCCTTCGGCGGGGCCTGTTCCCTTTACGACAATCTGCGCCGGCATCTGCGGGTGGACCAGAAAGCCCTCAACCTGGTCCAGGCCCGGCAGGAGCTGATCTGGGACCCGGCCCACCGCACGATCCCCCCAGGCATGCAGCGACGGGGCCGCATCGGTATGAGCCGGTCTTTCATGATGCAACTGTTCCATCCCCTGTTCGCCACTTTCTTTGCCCGCCTGGGCTTCGAGCCGGTGCTGGCCGACGAGGTCTGCCCGGCGGGGGTGGAAAAACGTCAAGCCCCGTTCTGCTACCCGGCCGAGCAGTCCCACGGCTGGCTCGCCGATCTGCTGCAACGGGGTGGGGGACTGGACGGCCTGTTCCTCCCCCACATTAAGGCCCTCCCCGCCATGGCCGACCAAACCAGCGCCCAGCTGTGCCCTTTGGTGCAGGGCGAGGGGGACATGCTCAAAGCCACCTTCGCGCGGGAATTGACCGCCTCGCGGCTGCCCTTGCACCGTCCGTTGCTGGACTTCACCCGCGGTCTTGACCAGGGGCAAGAGCCCCTTCTCGAGCTGGCCCGGCGACTGGGGGTGGAGCCGCGCCAGGCACGCGCCGCCTGGGACGCCGCCCACGCTGCCCAACACCGCGTGATGGCCGCTAACCGTGAGCTGGGCCGGAAATTTCTCGCCGAGCTGAAGGCCGATCCCGCGCGCATCGGCGTGGTGCTCCTCTCACGTCCTTACAACGGCCTGACCCGGGATGGCCACATGGGTATTCCCAACAAGCTCGCCAGCCGGGGCATCCCCATTCTCCCCTTCGATGCCTTGCCCCTGGAAGGGGAGCGCAGCTTTCGCCACATGTACTGGGGCAGCGGTCAGGGGTTGCTGGCCGCCGCCCGGCTGGTGGCTCGCCATCCCCAACTTTACGCGCTCTGGGTCAGCAACTTTTCCTGCGGTCCGGATTCATTTCTGATCGGCTATTTCCGCGACCTCATGGGCCGCAAACCGTGCCTGACCCTGGAGCTGGATAGCCACACCGCCGATGCAGGGCTGGAAACCCGCATCGAGGCTTTCCTCGACATCATCGCCGGGGCCCGGGCAGGGGGCGCCGATTTCCGCGCTCCCGCCGCGCCCAGGCCGACCCCGGCGCGGGTCGGCACCGACCAGGGGGGGCTCCGGGTCACCACCGGCGCCGGTGAGGTCCTGCCCCTCACCGACTCCCGGGTCACCATCCTGGTGCCCGAGGTGGGGGAGATCATGACCCGGGCTCTGGTGGCAGCGTTCCGCTCGAGCGGCTATCACGCCGTGGGGCACCCCCCCAACGATGCGGAGCTGCTGGCTCTGGGCCGCAGCCACAGCTCCGGCAAGGAGTGCCTGCCGCTGACCCTCACCGTGGGCACCTTGATCAACTACACGCAGCGCCTGCGCCGCACCGACGAGGTGGTGGTCTACTTCATGCCCACCGCCTCCGGACCCTGCCGCTTCGGCCAATATTCGGTGTTCATGGAGGATTTGATCCGCAACAAGGGGTTGGCCGACGTGGCCTTGCTCTCCCCCACCTCCGAGAACAGCTATGGCGGCCTGGGCCCGGCCTTCACCCGGCGGGCCTGGTGGGCGACGATTCTGGCCGACGAGCTCGAGGACATGCGCGCCATGCTGCTGGCTAACGCCAGCGACGGGGAAAGCGCCATGGCCCTGTTCCGGTGCGAGTGCTCGGCCTTGATGGCGAGCCTGGAGCATGGCGAGTGGCGCACCCTCTGCCGGCGCCTGGAGCAGGCGGCGGAGAATCTGGCGACGATCCCACTGAGACGCCCCATCGCCGAAGTCCCGGTGGTCTCCCTTTCGGGGGAGATTTACGTGCGGCGCGAGCCCCTTTCTCGCCAGTTCCTCACCGAGCGCCTGGCCCAGCGGGGGATTGCGGTGAGCTGTGTACCCACGGCGGAGTGGCTGCACTACTCGGACAATCTGGTAACCCGGGGGCTGGTGGACTACCGCATGGGTCTACGTGAGGGGCTGATGTTCCATCTGAAGCGCCACCTCATGGAGCGGGACGAGCGCACCCTGAAGAGAATTCTGGCGCGCGCCGGACTGACCCGACCCCACCCGATCCCCTTGGCGGAGCTGCTCCGCAACGGTGCCCGCCACGTCGCCCCGGCGCTGACCTGCGAGACCATCCTCACCGTCGGCGGGGCCCTGACCGACGTGGCGACCCGGGTCAGCGGGGTGATCGCCATGGGTCCCTTCGGCTGCATGCCCAACCGTCTGGCCGAATCAATCCTCAAACGCACCATGCATGCCGACACCAAGCGGCAGATCCTGAACGGCGATGGCCGTGCCTACCGGGTGCTCGAAGGGATGGGGGACTTGCCGTTTCTGGCGATCGAGAGCGACGGCGCGCCCTTTTCGCAGACCGTGGAGGCCCGCCTGGAAGCCTTTTGTCTGCAGGTCGATCGTCTGCACCGGCGCATGCGCGATGCCGGGCTGACCGGATAGCCCATAAACCTCCAACTTCGGCCTTCGCCAGCACCTGCCTCGGGGTCGGACCGTGCCGTCCTGCCAGAGCCGACCGCTTGCCCACCGATCTCACCGAATGTCCAACACGCGCTCCGCTTGGCAAAAGCGCGGCCGATCGGCGGTGACCTGAGAGAGCTTGTGCCCTCCCTCCCGCCATGCCACCCTGTGGTACCGGTCATCTTCGCGGGAGCCACGCCATGAGCTTCAGCGATGTCCCTTGCTTGATATGGGATGTCTCGCCCATCGCCCTCACCATTGGTGGCGTATCCATCCGTTGGTACGGACTGTATTTCGCGGCAGGCCTCGTTCTGGGCACACTGCTGGTGGCCCGTCAGTTCGCCCGCACCGCCCACCATCCCGATACCCCCTGGCGGCTGCTGCAGTGGGCCTTCGTCGGCATGCTCGTCGGCGCCTGGCTGGGGCATCGCCTGTTCTATGAATGGGATCTGGTGCGCACCCATCCGTTGCTGCTGATCGACATTCGACCAATCTTCCACGGTGGGGTAGCGGGGCTGTCCAGCCACGGCGCCGCCGTGGGAGTACTCCTCGCCATCGCCCTGTTCTCCCGCCGCTATGGCATCCCTTTCCTTGAGGTGATGGATCGCGCCGTCTTCGGGGTCGCCGTCGTCGCCGCCTTCGTGCGCCTGGGAAATTTTATGAATTCGGAAATCGTCGGCCTACCCACCCACTTGCCTTGGGCGGTCTGCTACCTGCGCTACGACGGCGCCAATTCCATGATCCCGCGCCACCCAGTGCAGCTCTACGAGTTCTTGATGGGCCTTATAGTGCTTGCCGTGCTGGTCTGGGTGGACCGCCGGGCCGGGGGCGAGAAACGCCCCCTCGGGCTCATGACCGCGACTTTCGGTATAGCGTATTTTGGTCTGCGTTACCTGGTCGAGATCTTCAAGCAACCCTTGGTGGTCTCCCCCGAGGCCGTCGCCCACGGTGCACTGACCATGGGGCAACGCCTCTCCATCCCGTTCATGCTCGCCGGCTTGGCGATCTTGATCTGGATCCGCAACCACCCCCGTCCCGCCTCCAGTCGCCCCCAGCCTCCGGCAGCGGCACCGCAAGCAGCGCCGCGATCGTTACCGCCTCGGGGGAAAAAAAGGAGACCGCGGCGGCCTCCACGGCGGAAATGAGCACCGCCGTGAAGTCCCGATGCTGGAGCTGCACCGCGGACACGCTCACCGACATGCGCAGGGGAGCACAGGGGGCAGGCCTTGCCTTTCGCCCGGATGCGCTGTACCGGACATTGCGCGGCAGGCGAGCAGGAGCGCGTCGTAGATCTTGGCGCCGCTCCAGCCGCCATCGCGCACCCAGGCCAGGGCCTGCAGATATTTGGCCTGGCCGGCCGGCGCGAGCGCGAAGTGCCGCGAACGCCCTTTCGGGCACGGAAGGTCCGGCCTTGGAGCGGAGCAGGACAGCGTAGTGCGAAGCGCTCAAGGCCCGAGTCAATCCCAGCCTCTCCGCCAAGAAAGACAAAGGGCCCCTCTGTGAGGCCCTCTTGTATTGCGGGGGGTCCGAACGGTGGGCCGTAGCCATCCTTGGCGCAACCTTGGTGGTTCCGATCGGGCCCCGGCCTCGCAGCACAGCTGCTTCGGCGTTCGACTGCGTGCGACGCGTTGCTTCGCAAGCGCTTGCCTCCCCCTGTGCGGGCGTTCGCGAGGCTTCCTCGGTCCACCGGACCTCAGCCTTCTGCATTTGGAGATGCCCGGTCAGCCTTGCTCGAGCGTCCACTGTACCGCGTAGCGCACGAGCTCGCTGCCCGAGTCCAGATTGAGCTTCCTCTTGATCTTGTCCCGGTGTGTTTCGATCGTCTTGACGCTCACATGCAGCTGCCCGGCAATGCGCGCGGTGGGCAGCCCCCGACCGATCAGGCTGAGCACCTCCAGCTCCCGGTCGGTAAGGCTCTGAATGGGATGTCCGAATCTGACCGACCTTCCGCCGGCGAGGCCTTGGAGCATCCGCTCGGTCATGGGGCCGCTCAGAAAGATCTTGCCCCCCAGCACCCGTCGGACAGCCTCAATGACGTTCGAGGTGGCCTCGTGCTTGTTGATGTAGCCCCGGGCGCCGGAATGGAGGGCACGTTGCGCGAACAGGGATTCGTCGTGCATGGAGCAAACGAGCACGAGGGGGGGGCGCGGCCCCGACGTGAGCCGCCTGACCAGCTCCAGCCCGCTTCCGTTCGCCAGGGAGACGTCCACGATCGCCAGATCGGGCTCGGTCTGACGGGCCAGCTCAAGGGCGTCAGCGAAGGTTCCCGCCTCGCCGCACACCTCCAGATCGGGCTCGCCCCCGATCAAAGCGGCAATCCCGGCCCGTACCAGCGGGTGGTCGTCCACGATCAGGACCCGATGCCGCGCTCCCAGCGCCGGTAAACGCCTGTCCCTCATGGCAACTCCTCTGGACGGTGATGCGATCGCTTCATCAATAGCATTCTAATGCATGAGGGAGATCCCCTCGGATCTGGCTCGGGTCCGGCCGAGCTTCGTTAGGTTGTTCCCCCCTCCCCCTGAATCGGGGAATCCCCGATCCTCGGCCTGACAGCCACGCCGCAAAATAACGTTTGGGAGCAGTACGCCAAGGATGGCTCAACGATAACAAGCTGGCGCGACTGAGAGCTTCGCTCGGGGTCCGCGATGAGACTCTCTGCTGCCTCAAGCAGAGTTCCTCCATAGATGTCGAGGATTACAGATGGCCAAGACGAAATCCCGTTCTTCAGCAGCGCAGGGTCCCGCCCCTTCCGAGGTCTATGAGCCGGAGCGCCGACCCAAGGCCGGATCGAGCCGGACCAGGGCCCGGACGGAGCAGTCTGCAGAGGGCCACGCACCGCGAGCGCCCTCAAGCCAGAGTATCGTCCCCGGTCGCCACGAGCGGATCGCGGAGCTCGCATACTACAGGGCCGAGCAACGCGGCTTCGCGCCGGGTCTCGAGCTGCAGGATTGGCTGAGCGCAGAACAGGATCTCGACATGGTCTATTGATAGCCGACAATCCGTCGGTCCTCGCGAGTGGCGCCCGATCCCTGCAGGTGTCTGCCCGAACGGCGAAGGAGCAGGAGAGATGACCACGGCCACAGGCACAGAGCCGGACAACCCTCGCCGGGGGGCTCCGGAGCCCCCGCGCAGTCGAGAGCGAGTCTGGACTCGTTGCGCTGCCCCCGATCTGGAAGGGCACAGATCCTGCTTCGCATCGAGTGCGGTCTACAGTTGTGCCGACTTCAGCTGCCCGGACCGCATTGCCTGTGAGGAAGCGGTCTCGCCCTGGATCCCCGGACCATGAGTTGAGGAGGGGGCCCATGACCACGCCCTGGGGGCCCTGCGCCAGGGCATCGGGAAGATGCTGCGGCTGCTACCGCTGGAGCACGACGGCATAGTTGGCCTGGACAGTCGCCGCGACCTCGGGGACCCGCCTCCGGCGTGATCATGACGAGCGGCAGCTCGTCCGTGGTGCCTGCAGCGCAGGCCCACAGATGTGATCTTGCGCGACGGGAGTGCAGCGCAGGTCCATAGGTGTGATCTAGCGCGACGGGAGCCGGGCACGAGAAAGGTTTGGAGGGCCGTCCCCATCGGGCCCACCGGGTTTGCGATGGGGGATTGAGCCCGAGCCACAGGCGCGCGCCCCAGGCTCCCCCCAGCTGTCCCTCAAGGGCGGTTTTCATCCGGCCAGGCGAGGGGCAGGCAAATGCCGCCTCCCGCATCGGCTGGCTTTCCTCTTCCGGCACTTGCCGGCTCTCGAACCGGGTGGCCATGTTCTGCCGTATGGCGAGAGCCTGCGCGGGCATCAAGCACGACCAGGACATTCCGGATCTGAGTGAGACTCAGGAGATGCTTGCCAAGGAGATTCGGGACTAATATCGACCACTGAACGAATTCTTGCAGAGCGAGTGACGTTCGATCATCAGCGCCTTTTGTGCTTTCTGTCGCAAGCGCTGTGTCTCCGTACGCCGCCTCCCGGAGCAGCGATGTCGGTACGTCAAAGCGATCTGGGCGGCCGGTCGTAACGCGGGGTCCGAGGTTGCGATAGCCGTACCTATACGGACGGCTTTGCCGCCAAGAGAAGGGGGATCGCCGGTATCCCGCCGGCAGACATGCACGGATCAGCCGACCTCGACGCCAGGCGGAACGCATATCTCATCATGCGGGAGGGACGGGTGGCGCAGTATCATTGGCGGCGATGACTGTTATCGGGCGCTCGATAGGCCGGCGGTGCTTGGCCGTTAGCCAAATCCGGCTCGAGGTTCTTCGCGGTCGTGCGGGCGTCCATTGCGCCCGCACGCGCAGGCGACGTGACACGCAGGGGCCCAGGCATGATATCCGCGCAGAATCAGACGCCATTGGAGGTACAAAGGCCCGCGTCCAGTGCCGACATTCTTACCGTGGTCATTATTTACGCGCTGTTTGCCAGCGCATGGATGTTTATTTCGGATCGTTTGCTCGCTCATTTCATAGACGACACCAGGCCAGCCCTGGTCGTTGCGACCCTTAGCCGTTTTCTCTTCGTTTTCGTCAGCTCGCTTCTCCTTTATGGCTTGATCGGTCGCCTGGCTCACCAGCCTCGTGCCGGGTCCGCTGGTTTTGTGACGGCCCAGTCGCGGCTTGTGGCCTGGCCGCGCTGGGCGCTCTATGCTTTCGCGCTCGCGACTACGCTCGTGACGCTGTTAGTGCGCACGCAAACGCCCCTCTCTTTGGGCGAGGAACACCTGCTGATCCTGTTCATCTTCCCGATCGTCGCGGCCGCCGCCCTCGGTGGCCTTGGTCCCGGGCTGCTAGCGACGGCGGTTAGCATCGCGGGGATCGCGGTATTGGCGAGCTACACGCGACACGAGCCGGTCACTGCCCAAGGAGTTGCCGGCCTCGCGATGCTGGCGGCGAATGGGCTGCTAGTGAGCGCCCTGAGCGAAATTTTGCACCGCTCGTGGCGGCGGGAATTGGTCCATAGCCAGCGGTTGGAGACGGCACAAGAAGATTTGCGGCGCAGCCAGGCGCGCTTCCAGGCTACCTTCGACCAAGCGGCAATCGGGACCGCGCAGCTTGCGCCCGATGGACGCTGGCTGCGGGTCAACCGCAAGCTGTGTGAGATCGTCGGCTACGGCGAGGAGGAGCTGGGCTCACGGACCCTTCAATCCATCACCCACCCGGGCGACCTGGGACGGGACCTGAGCAATATGCGGCGCATGCTGGCGCGCGAGATCGGCAGTTATTCGACGGAGCAACGCTGTATCCGCAAGGACGGCAGCACCGTCTGGGTGAGCCTCTGGCTCGTCCTCAGCTGGGCGTCGAGTGGGGAGCCGGAATTCTTCATCGCAGTAGTCGAGGACATCCAGGACCGCAAACGGACCGAGGAGGCGCTGCGCAAGTTTTCCCGCGTAATCGAACAGACCGCTAGCACGGTGATGATCACCGACACGCAGGGCATCATCGAGTATGTCAATCCGCGGTTCGTGGAGGTTACCGGTTACTCTGCGCAGCAGGCGATCGGCCAGCGCCCGAGCCTGCTGAAATCCGGGCATACTTCGCAGGAGCAGTATGCCGCGTTGTGGCGCACGATAACCGACGGCGACGTGTGGCAAGGGGAGTTCTACAATCGGCGGAAGGACGGCTCCTTCTACTGGGAGTCCGCCATTATCTCTCCAATCCGCGACGAGCGGGGTCGGATCAGCCACTTCGCAGCGGTCAAGGACGACATCACGGCGCGCAAGCGTGTCGAGGCAGAGCTGGTCAGAAGCGAAGAGCGCTTCAAGAGACTATTTCGCGATGCACCGTTGCCTCTGGCTGTCGTAAATGGAGAGGGCGCGGCGGTGGCGTTGAACGCACGTTTCGTGCAGGTCTTCGGGTACACCCGAGAGGAGGTTCCCACCTTGGCCGAATGGTGGACGAAGGCCTTCCCCGACGCGGACTACCGCGCCCGGGCCGTGGGAACCTGGACAGCCGCGATGGAGCGAGCCCCCGGGCAGGAAGGGGACATCGAAGGTCTGGAGTACCGGATCACTTGCAAGGATGGCACGGAACGCATCATGCTCGTCTCGGGCATTTTACTGGAGGAGGGATTTCTTGCGACCTTTTTCGATGTAACCGAGCGCAAACGGACGGAGCTCGTTCTTGCGGAGCAGGAGGCTCGGTATCGGGCGGTGATCGATACGACCTCGGATGGATTCTGGATGCTCGACAAAACTGGGCGGATCCTGGCCGTCAATGATGCTTACGTGCGCCGTTCTGGTTACAGCCGTGAGACGCTGCTATCGATGTGGATTGGGGACCTGGAGGCACAGGAGTCGCCCGATGATGTGCGTGCCCACATGGAAAAGGTAACTCGCAGGGGTACCGACCTGTTCGAAACCGTCCACCGTACCGAGGACGGTGAGCTTTGGCCTGTAGAGGTCAGTACGTCGTATGTCGCTATAGGTGGGGGCCTGTTCTTCGCCTTCTCGCGCGACATCACCGGACGCAAGGCCCTGGAGCGGGAAATCATAGAGGTGAGTACCGCCGAACAGGAGCGCATCGGTCACGAGATTCATGACAGCATCGGGCAAGAGCTGACCGGACTCGCTATGCTGGCCGGTGGCTTGGAGAGGCGCCTGGCGGCGGCTGGCCACACCGAGGAAGCCGCCTCCGCGGCTCAGTTGCAGGGACATCTGCAAGCTACCTTGAAAGAGGTCCGCGCGTTTGCTCACGGCCTAGCGCCGGTAGACATCGATCCTGAAGGGCTGGTGGATGCCCTGGTGGATCTGGTCGAATGGGTGAAGCACACCAGCGGGGTGGAGTGCCGCTACCGCGGATCGAGGAAGGTGCCGGTGGAGGATAGTGTTACGGCCTTGCATCTCTACCGGCTTGCCCAAGAGGCTCTTCAGAACGCCATCAAGCACGGTGCGCCGACACGGGTGGATCTGAGCCTGGAGCGCGGCCCGGAATCGCTGGTGCTGACGGTACGCGACAACGGCAAAGGTATCGACATCCCCGAGAAGCGCCGCCGCGGCCTCGGGTTGCATATCATGCGTTACCGGGCAGGTATCATGGGCGGGAAGTGTGTCATCCGGCGGGCCGAGGCTGGTGGCACCCTGGTGTGCTGCACGGTGCCGTTGGTGCGCCCGGCGCTTAGCATCGACCGGCCCTAGGGGCTGTTGACAGTTGTCTGAGCGAGGGCGATTGCGAGGGATTTTTGGTGCTGATTCCGATTTCCCCGGCCGTGCGGGTCTTCGGGGCACCGACGGGAGCCGCTGCCTGGGTCAAAGAAGCGCACGTATTGCGCCGGCTTTTCTTCGGGGCAGGCGGCGATGGTCGCGGCCCGCGATAATTGATCGTTCAACTGACTGAAGGAGCCCACCGTGAAGAACCACCGGATCGACCGCACTGCTTTGCTTGCGATGCTGGAGACCATGCAGCTGATCAGGGCCTATGAAGAGAACGCCATCGCGATGCAGGCCAAAGGCCAGGCGGCTGGTACCTGCACCTCGGTCGGGCAGGAGGCCTCAGCGGTTGGAGTGGTCAGCGCGCTAGCGGAGGACGATTTGATTCTGACCAACCACCGCAGCGCGGGACATCTGCTGGCCCGCGGGGCTGAGCCGGCGCGCATGTACGGCGAGGTACTCGGCAAGGTCACGGGCTACTGCAAGGGCCGGAGCGGCTCCCTGCACATTTCGGTGAGAGACCTGGGCGTGGTGTTGACGTCCACCGTCGTCGGCGCCGAGATTTCCTTGGCCGCCGGAGTGGGTCTGGCGATGTCCATGCAAGGGCGGGACAATGTGGTGGCATGCTTCTTCGGTGACGGCGCCGCTTGCGAAGGGTCTTTCCATGAGTCCCTCAATCTGGCGGTGATGTGGAAGCTGCCGATTCTCTATGTCTGTGAGAACAACCAGTGGCAGGCATACGTTCGCCGCCGGGAGACCATGCCGATGGATCACATCGGCACATGGGCCGCCTCCCACGGCCTTGAGACCGCGACGGTCGACGGCAACGATGTGGAGGCCGTGCACCATGCGGCGAGGGCGGCCATTGCGCATATCAAGGCTACCGGCCAGCCGTATTTTCTGGAGACCTACACCTATCGCCTGCGCGGTCACTACGAGCCGGACGATCAAGGTTACGTGGACAAGGATGAGCTTGCGGCCTGGCGTGCCAGGGATCCCATAGCCCTTCTGTGCGAGAAGCTGGGGTTGGCGCCGACGGATGTGAGCGCGCTGCGCGGGCGGGTGGCGCAGCGGATTGAGGATGCCTGGTCGCGAGCCGCTGCGGCGCCTTATCCCGCGCCCTCCGAACTGACAACCGACGTGTATGCGTGAGAAGGAATCGACCATGCCAACCATGACCGTCAGTGACGCAATCATCCAGGCCGTAGCCGAAGAGATGCGCCGCGATCCCAGCGTGATGATGTTCGGAGAAGGGGTCGCCACTAAACGCGCGATCCTTCTCGAAGAGTTCGGAGAAAGGCGCGTTCGCAACACCCCCCTCGCGGAAGGCATCATCGCAGGTGCCGCCGTCGGTGCCGCCGCTATGGGTATGCGCCCCGTGATCGATCTGCTGTTTGCGCCCTTTATCACCCTCGCGATGGACGAGCTCGTCAACAGCGCCGGCAAGCTGCGCTACATGTCCGGGGGGCAGTTCTCTTTTCCCTTGGTGGCGATCGCGATGACCGGAACCGGCTGGACCGTGGGGGCGCAGCACAATCACAATTTAGAGGCGTGGTTCGTGCACAGTCCGGGTCTGAAGGTCGTGATGCCTTCCACCGCCGCCGACTTCAAGGGTCTGATGAAGTCCGCCATTCGCGATAACAATCCGGTGCTGTTCTTCGTGGACATGCCGCTTACCCATGAGGCGGGAGAGATACCCGACGACGAAGGTCTCGTTCCCCTGGGCAAGGCCTGCGTTCGGCGGGAAGGCGACGATTTGACCCTGATCTCCTACGGCAAGACCGTGCGTGCGTGCGAAGCGGCGGCTGGCGAATTGGCAAAGCAGGGCATCGGCGCCGAAGTGCTGGATCTGCGCTCGCTCAAGCCGCTGGACGAGGAGGCCATCCTGGCCTCGGCCCGCAAGACCGGCCGCGTACTGGTCGTGCACGAAGCGAACCGCATGTGCGGCGTCGGCGCGGAGGTGGCGGCCATCTTGGCGGAGAATGCCTTCGATGCCCTGCGCGCGCCCATCGTGCGCATCACCAGCCCGGACGTGCCCGCTCCCTCCAGCTACGCCCTCGAAATGGCGTTCACGCCCCAGGCCGAGCAGATCGCCGCAGCGGCACAGCGTCTGGTGCGGGGGCCCGGCGCGCCCGCCTGAGCCCGTCGCCCGGGTCTCACCCGCTCTGCGCCGCCGGCGGCCAGGGTCCGAGGGTGACCCTTTCGGCTTGCCCCGGCGCCGGGGCGGGGCGTCGGCTCCGAGGTTTTCTGTGCGGCCCTGCCGTTCGGTCACTGCCGAGCGCTGATGGCTCGCGTGCGAGTAGTGCGAGGCCGGACGGCTCGGTCGGTGATGACGAGGCTATCCGCGGGCGGGGCTGGGAGAGGGCTTAAAATAAGACCCAGAATCAAATAGTTAGTCCGAAGGGCTGTAACTTCTCAATAACCAACGGCAACTATATCAATCAGCTATCGACATGAGTTAATGTGCTGAGAGAGGACTCCGAGCGCTTTGAGGGTGGCATGAAATGCCGAGCGATCATCAACTGCCAAATATCCCGGATGCCCAGCGTAGCGAGTTGGTGGAGCAGTTGTTGGCGCAGATCGAGCGTCTTGTGCAGGAGAACCTCAGGCAGGCCGAGTTGGTGCAGCAGTTGCGTGATGAAGTGGCCGTGCTCAAGGGGCAGAAGGCGAAGCCGAAGTTCAAGGCGAGCGGAATGGAGAAAGGGACCGATCCAGAATCCGGTGAGGAAGCGCATGGTGACGACAAGAGCCAGGGCGATCGGCAAGGTGAGCCGAAAGAGCGCAAGCGCCCCGGCTCGGCCAAGCGCCGCAAGACCCAGCAATTGGAGATTCATGAGACGGTGGAGCTCAGACCCTCGATCGAGCCCCCGGGCGGGTCGCGCTTCAAGGGATATCGAGATTTTGTCGTCCAGGACCTGAGGATTGAGGCTCACAATACCCGCTATCGCCTGGAGGTCTGGCAGACGCCGGACGGGAAGTGGCTGAGCGGAGAGCTTCCGGCGTGCCTCAATGGCAAACACTTCGGCGCGTCGCTACGCCGCTACGTGCTCTATCAACACCACCACTGCCAGGTCACCCAGCCGCTGCTGCGTGAGCAGCTCAATGAGTTTGGCATCGACATTTCCGCGGGGCAGATCGATGCCCTGCTGAGCGAGCGTAACGAGGTGTTTTTCGCCGAGAAGGACCAGTTGCTGGTAACCGGTCTGCAAGTCAGCCCCTTCATCAGCGTGGACGACTCCGGCGCACGCCATCGGGGCAAGAACGGCTACGTCACGCAGATCGGCAACGACTGGTTTGCGTGGTTTTCGAGCACCTACAGCAAGAGCCGCATCAACTTTCTGCAGCTGCTGCACGCCGGGGACATCACCTACCATCTCAATGAGCACGCCTTGGAGTACCTCACTGAGGAAGGATTGCCCCAACAACCGCGGCGTCGATTGCTCAGCGATACGAGCGGGCCGATCACCGGGGCCGAGAGCTGGAGCCAGCACCTCGACGCGTTGGGAATCGACAGCGAGCGCCATCGGCGCATCGCCACCGAAGGGGCCTTGCTGGGTGGGCTGATCGAAAAGGGCTTCTCGCTCGAGCTGGTGATCCTCAGCGATGGGGCCGGTCAGTTTGCCATCCTGCTGCACGCCTTGTGCTGGGTGCACGCCGAGCGCCTCGTGCACAAGCTGATCCCACTCAACGACACCCATCGCCTGGACCAGGAGCGGGTCCGAGACCAGATCTGGACGCTGTATGCCGATCTCAAGGCCTATCGGCGCCATCCCGATCCGGCGTTGGTGCCCGACCTGGAGGCACGCTTCGACGCCCTCTTCACGCAGCGCACGTCCTTTGAGACGCTCAACCAGACGCTCAAGCGGTTGCATGGGCACAGGGCCAAGCTGCTGCTGGTGCTGAGCCGCCCGGACATCCCGCTGCATACCAACAACAGCGAGGGCGATATTCGGGTGTACGTCAAATGGCGCAAGATCAGCGGTGGAACGCGCAGTGATCTGGGAAAGCGCTGTCGAGACAGCCTGGCCAGCCTCAACAAAACCTGCCGCAAGCTCGGCGTGTCGTTTTGGGACTATCTTGCCGATCGGATCGAACGATGCGGCTCAATTCCTCCATTAGCCGATATCATTCGCGACCGGGCAGCCGCTGTGTCTGCTAGGCCGTGACTTATTGAGAAGTTACGAAGGGCTCGACAAATGGCGGTGGACCACGGCATGGCCGGCAAGGCTGGGACTTTTCGGATCGTCGGAATCGGGGCTTCGGCCGGAGGCCTCGGAGCGTTCGAGAAGTTTTTCTCGGCCATGCCGGCGGACACCGGCATGGCCTTCGTGCTGGTCCAGCACCTCGATCCCAACCATGAGAGCCTGATGGCGCATCTGCTGTCGCGCTACACGACGATGGCGGTCATCGAGGCCAAAGACCAGATGCCGGTGGCATCGAACCGGCTCTATATGATCCTTCCGAACGCCTATCTCACGATCAGCGGCAGCACGCTCCACCTGCGTGAGCCCGTGTTGCAGCGCGGCATGCGTATGCCGAGCGACTATTTCCTGCGTTCGTTGGCCGAAGCGCACAGAGAAAAGGCGATCGCGATCATTCTCTCGGGTACCGGCTCGGGCCGGACCTTGGGGATACGCGCGATCAAGGGCGAAGGAGGGACCGCTTTGGCGCAGTCGCCCGAGACAGCCCAGTATGACGGCATGCCGCGCAGCGCCATTGCCACGGGGTTGGTGGACTACGTGGGCGCGGTCGAGTCGATGTCTGATGTGCTCGTGCGCTACAACGCCCACGCTTTCGCGGCAACCGTTGCAGACGCTGACCCTGCTCAACGGTGTACTGGCGCGCAAGATCGAGAATGCGGAGCTCCTCAAATCGGTGAAGATGCAGAGCGAGGCCCTGACCTCCATGAATCGTCTGCTGCATACGTTCCTGGATCTGGGCCGCATCGATGCCGGGGTCATCGCCGCTCGGATCACGGCCTTCCCGGTGGCGAGTCTGCTGCACAGCATCGAGTCCGAATTCCGGCCTCTAGCGGAAACACGCGATCTGGATCTGCGCGTCCTGCCCTGTTCGGCGACGATTCGCAGCGACGAAGACCTGCTGCATCAGATTCTGCAGAACCTCGTCGCCAACGCGATCAAGCACACCGAGGCAGGGCGAATCCTCGTGGGTTGCCGTCGGCGCGGCAGGATGCTGCGCATCGAGGTATGGGACTCGGGCCCCGGGATACCACGGGAGCATCTCGACACCATATTCGACGAATTCTTCCAGTTGAGTAATCCCGCCCGCCGAGCGGACAAGGGCTACGGGGTCGGCTTATCGATCGTGAGGAGCCTGGCGCGCACCCTGGAGCACCGTCTGGATGTTCGCTCTACTCCCGGAAAGGGCTCGATGTTCGCGGTGGAGGTCGACACCGCGAGTCCGGGCGGCTCGGCCCGGCGTAAGCGAAAGGGCGTGCAAGGGGTGCCGTACCGAGGGAGACCCGGCGCGGTCGTCATGCTGGTGGAAGACGATGCGGGCGTGCGGGGTGCGACGCAGTTTCTGCTCGAGGGCTTCGGTCTGGATGTGATGGCGGTCTCCGGGTGCGCCGAGGCAATGGCGCTGATACGCAGCGGTCGGCAGCCCGACCTGATCATTGCCGACTATCGCCTCGCGCAGGGGGAGTCGGGGGCTGTTGCCATCCGGCGCATCGTCGAAGAGCTCGGGCGCACGGTGCCCGCGCTGCTGGTCAGCGGAGATTTCGTGCCCGACTCGGCGGGCGACCTGCAGACCGGCGGATTTCTGGTCCTACAGAAGCCGATCGATGTCAACCAGTTGATCGCGCACATGAGCAAACTGCTCCAGCCGTGACCGGCGACGGGCCCCCATGAGCTCGACTGCTCCGATCGGCGGTTCGCAAGTGCGACGCGGGAGATGAATCGAGGGGACACAGTATCCGTGGTGGATGATGAGGCTTCCGTGCGGGAAGCGCTCAGGCTGATCCTCGAGGCCGAAGGGCTCAGGGTTGAGGCCTACGCCTCGGCGAAAGAGATGCTCGACGCCTTCGATCCGCGCCGTCTGGGATGCGTCATCCTGGACCTCGACATGCCCGGGATGGACGGACTCGCTCGGCTGGCTGGCGCTGAACGCGGTCTGCCGGTCGCGAGTGCCATGCCCCTGTCCTGGGTGCCGGTGCATAGGTCAGAGTCTCCTGCGGGAAATCCCGAGTCCCCTCAGTAATCCCCCGGTGACGCGCATTACGTGCGTAGTCAAAAGGCTTTGCGAGCGCCGGTGGGTCGTTTATTTTTTGCTGCGGGAGGTGGGCACCATGCCGTATGGGTACCAACCGGCCGGGTTTCAGAGCCTGGCAGGCGCCGCATGGGGGGATTCGAAGTTGTGTGCTCGGTGGCGGCAGATTCGAGCTGCGCTGAAGATTGGCGCCGTTCTGCTCGTATTGAACGTATGGGCCACTGTCGATGGCCTGACCCTGGCCTTCTATCACGGGCTCGAGCGGGACCCCGCGGGGTTGCACGCTGCCGGAGGAGTCGATCGTGCAGTGCGCCATCATACGGTTGTCGCCCGGACAGCCGATGACGATCTAGGCGACCGAAGAGCTGGGCCTTCGGTCCCCTAGCTCGTGTACGCCTGTACGCTTGCCGGGACGCTCGGTCGGGGTGGGGTCCGGGTCGATCTCGGGCGCACCCGCGACATCCGCGGCTCGGGTTTGGCGCTCTTGCTGATGCTGCGCCAGGTGCTCGGCGGAAGCGGTCACGCCGTCCGCTTGGTGAACTGTAATCCACAGGTCCGGCGCGTCCTCGCGGAGAGCAGCATCGGGATGCAATTCCAGTTGGAGTGATACTCCCTTGGCTTCGGGCAGGCAGTCTGGCCTCACGGCCCCCGCAAATCCCGACGGTGGTGCGGCTCCTCGGTGCCCGGATTCGGCGGCACCGCATGACATAGACGGGCCGGTCGTCGGCGGCATCTACAGGGACGCCTCCGGGCGGAGCTTCGTGGTATGGCAGGTGGCCGATGACACGGTGCGGATGGAGTACGCCAGCGGGGCCATGGTAGCCATCGATGCCCGGAATTGGCCGCTGCTCGAGCCGCGTCGGGCGCGGTTCTAGCGCGCCTCGTTCCGGCGGCTGGTTTGAGGTTTGTGAGCGGTAGCCCCGGGTCTGCGCACGGTTACCGCATGTCAGGGTACGGCGCTCGGCGGCGGCTTGCCGTCAATCCCCCAGGATGCCTTTGTCGACTCGGCTACCCCAGAACGACTCCGGCGGCGCTGACCACGCAGCCCGATGCAGCACCTCCAGGCTCTCGGCGTCACTGGCCAGGAGGCCGAGCTCGCGGCGGCTCAGGGCCGCGGGCCCGCCCGTCAGGCACCGGGTGCGCAAGGGGAGGAGTCGCTCACGCCGCTTGCTGTGGAGCGGTGAGCGCGCCAGAGCGCGGTGCACAGGGTTCAGGACGGGATCTATGACCGCCTCCTCGAACCCCGAAAGGCCTCTGCGGCCGGTCGGGACAGCGCTGGTGTCGGCGAGGTCGTCGAGCAGCGGCAGCCCCACGGACTCTTCCCGCACCACCAGGAGGCCGGCTCGCCGCAGCCGCTGGCCCAAGCTGGACCGGCTCAGCAGGACCGACGTAGGTGCGGCCAGGATCAGGGGCAATGACACCGGTAGCGACCAGGCGAAGAACAGGGGCTTGAGCCAGAAGGCATAGCCGGCCCAGACGGCGGCGGTCAGCGTGCCGGGCGCATGGCGCAGCAGTGCTTGGCTCCAGCGCGTCTCATTCACGCGGTTCTGACCCGCCCACACCAGCCTCAGGCTGAGCAGGGACTCGAGGACGTAGCCGGTGTGCGTCAGCATACGCACGGGCGCCAGCAACATCGAGATGAGGATCTCGAGCAGGACGCCCGTCGTCAGCCGCCCCGCCGAGCCATAGTCCCCACGAGGGCGGGTGAGCACCACGTCGAGGATGGCCAGGAGCTTGGGCGCGAAGAGCAGCGTGGCGGTGCTGCCGAGCAGTCCGATGGCCCACTCTGGATGCCATTCGGGCCAGAGGGGAAACAGGCTGTGTCCGGTGGGGAAGTAGTCGATCGGCCACAGCATCAGCCGGACCGTCTCGATGCTCGTCAGCACCAGGAAGGCGAGCCAGAGCGGCGAGGCGAGGTAAGACATGATCCCGTTGAGAAACACCAGACGGTGGGCTATGCGGATGCGCCGGCCGAACAGCAGGAGCCAGAGGTGTTGCAGGTTCCCCTTGGACCAGCGCCGGTCGCGGGCCAGCTCGTCGACCAGGCTGGGCGGGGACTCTTCGTAGCTCTGCGCCAGCTGCGGCTCCAGCCAGACCTCGTAGCCGGCCCGCCCCATGTAGGCCGCCTCCACGAAGTCGTGGCTCATGATCGGCCCCTTGAAGAGTCCGAAACCCGGCAGGTCGCGCAGGCCGCAGTGCCGGATGAAGGGGGCCACACGCAGGATGGCGTTGTGTCCCCAGTAGCTGGCCTCCCCGAGCTGTATCGAGGCGAGCCCGGACTCGAACAGGGGCCCGTAGTAGTGGTTGGCGAATTGCTGGAATCGCGCGAAGGCCGATCGGGCGTTGATCACCGCAGGGGCCGTCTGCAGGATACCGATCCGGGGCTCCAGCTGCATGTGTCGTACCAGGCGCACCAGGGTGTCTCCGGCGATCAGACTGTCGGCGTCGAGCAAGATCATGTACTCGTATTGGCGGCCCCAGCGCCTGAGAAAATCCGCGACGTTGCCACTCTTGTAGCGCGTGTTGACCTTGCGCCGGCGGTAGAAGAGACGGCCCGCCGCACCGAGCTCGTCGCAGAGCCGGAACCAGGCCGCCTGCTCGGCCAGCCAGAAATCGGGATCGCGGCTGTCCGATAGGATGTGGAATTCGAAATGCTCCAGCTGGCCGGTCGCCTGCAGAGACCGGTACACCGCTCGTATGCCGCCGAAGGTTCGGCCGACCGGCTCGTGACAGACGGGCACGATCACGGCGGTCCGGGCAAGCGGCGTCGCGGCTAGTCGGGCTGCACTGTGGCGGTGGGCCAGGGACTGGGGGTCGCCGCCGCGGCGGCGTAGGACGAAGCCGAAGATCGCCATCCAGAAGCCGGCCGATAGCCAGGCGAAAAGGATCGCGAACAGGGATGCCAGGCCCAGCTCGATCCCGTTGCCCCCGTGGTAGGGCAGCACCGCGACCATCAAATAGGTCGCGACGAGCGTCTGCGCCACCACCAGGGAGCCCAGCAAGGTGCGACGCAAGATCGCGGCCAGACGCCAGGGCGCAGGTCGCGTTTGCTTCCGGACGGATGCGTCCCCGGCGGTTGGCTCGGCGTACGAGGGCATCAGCGGTAGGGTGGATAGCTGATGCTGATGCGAGTGATCCGGGGCGTCACGGTGGGCAGGTGGGTCTCGGGTGCGGCGGCCTGGCGCGACAAGGCCTCCATGACGCGCTCGATCAGATCGGCATCCCCGTGCGCCAGCACCTGCGCCAGGATCCCGACGGCCAGGCGGGTTGTCTCGGGACCCGGAGGCGCCCCCGTCCAGCGCAGCCAAGCCAGCGCGCGACCCAGGGCGATCTCCGCAGTGCTGCGTGCCATGCTCAATCCTCGCCGCCGAGTATCGAGTTGTCCACCGGAATCCGGTATGTCCAGGTCTCGGACAAAGGCTTTCCGTCCTCGCTCAAGAACGCCCGCAGAACGAGCGGCTTGTCCTGCGCTGGCTTGGCCAGGATGGACAGGCGCCAGAACTGCTCCGAGGGAACGTATTCCACGAATTGCTCGATCACCTTCCCCTGCTCGGTCGCCGTGACCGTGCCGACCACGGGCGCCTTGGAGCGCAGCTTGGTAAGAGGTCCCCCGGCGAAATCGACGACGATCCGGTATGCGCCCGGGACCTTGCCGCCGGCGATCTGATCGCCGTCGCCCACGAAGGTGTTGACCGCCTGCCCGGTGGGCTCCTCGGGCACTGTCGGGTCGCCGAAGCTGAGGGTGTAGTCATACGTCAGGGCCTGGCCTTTGCCGACCGCGTCCCGGGGGCTCCAGAACGCCACGATGTTGTCGTTGGTCTCGGAGCTGGACGGAAGCTCCACCAGCACCACATGTCCCGGGCCCCAATCGCCCTGGGGCTCGACCCAGGTGCTGGGTCGGGTCTCGTAGTGCGCGCCGAGGTCCTGGTAGTACGGGAACCGGTTGTGGCGCTGCAGCAGCCCGAAGCCCTGCACGCTCTGCGTCTCGAAGTTATCGGTCTCCAGGCGCTTGGGGTCGAGCAGAGGCCGCCACAGCCATTCGCCGCTGACCCCATTGTGGATCAGTAGGCCGTCGGAGTCGTGGACCTCCACGCGCCACTGGCCGTGGGGACGGGCGGTGTTCTCGCCGTAGTAGAACATGCTGGTCAGGGGGGCTACGCCGAGCAGTTGGACGGCATCCCGGGTGAAGAGCCGGGCCTGCACCTTGAGCTGCGTGGCCGTGCCCGGATGGACCTCGAAACGGTAGGCGCCGGTGATGCTCTTTCCATCGAGTAGGCCGTAGAACACCATGGTGTCGGCGTCATTGGCGGGCCGTATTAGCCAGTATTCGACGAAGGAGGGGAACTCCTCTCCGGATGCCAGACCCGTGTCCACCGCGATGCCACGCGCCGATATGCCGAAGCCATTGTCCTTGCCGACGCCGCGAAAATAGCTCGCCCCGCCGAACACGAGGAACTGGTTCTGGCTATGGGCATGGCGCAGCGGATAGGTCAACTTGAAGCCGGCGTAACCGAGATCCGGTGGCACACGCCTTGCGACCTCATCGTCCGCGAAGGTGAAAAGATCCTTGCGAAACGGCACCTCGTGCACGCCCTGGGCGTCTATCACATGCAGCTTTACGGCATGTCGGTAATAGAGCCCCGGGGACAGCAGCATCACCTGAAAGCGGGAATGGCTCGCGTGCCACAGGCTCTGGTCGGGACGAAAGCGGATGCCCTGGTACTGCTCGTAGCTCAGATCCTGCATGCGCTTGGGAATCGGCTCCGGCGCCCTGTAGGGCTGCTCGGCGAGGGTCTTCGCCGTGGCCACGACATCCTGAAAGCCGAAGCCCCATGTCGGCGTGGAGCCGGCACACAGCATTGCGGCGAGTACCGGGACAAGAGTGCGATGACGCATCCCCAATGGCTCCCCTTATTTGTCTGATCGGACCGGCTTTGGGGCCGACTCTCGATGAGCGATCATCTCCCTGCCGGGGCGCGACGTCCGCCACCGGCTTCCGTCGATGCGGGACGGAGCTGCAGTCGGTCCCCGCACGCCGGATGGTCGTACGCGGTCTTGCCGTCCTGCCCCGGGACACCCGTTCGGTCCGTAGTACCGCCTGATGTCCATCGCTGTTTATCCTGCTTCTCAGCCTGAGCCCCGCCCGAAAGGTCCATCGCGCAGGGATCGATCGGACGGGCTCAGCTGGGCGTGTCGCTGAACTTCTACCCCCCGATGCCTGGGAAAGAGGATTGTCGACTCAAAAACAATATGACCGCGTTGGCCCCCTGCAGTTGCAGCAAAACCACCTCATATGCGTGGGAGGACGCGCTAGCCGGCCGCGCGGGTCCTGGCGCCGTTGGCCATTTCGTCGGGGTTGAGCTCGGCTGCTAGCTCGGCAGGCAAAAGACCTCGATGCGCTTGGCGTGCCTGGCGAGCCAGGGCTTGACCGGCTTGCTGTGATGCGCCCGCCCACGGCATCCTGCAGCGCCTGGGCACCGTCTTCTTCGCGCCTCATGCGACAACGATCTCGTGTCGGTTGTTCCCATCACCGATAAACCGGGCCGGATCGCCACGTTTCCAGTCCATTGGTGCCGGATCGATAGGCGACAGGGTGAGAGTGCTGTCGTGGGGGGCCCGGCAGCCGCCAGCGACCGGGCGCGCACGATGTCGAGAGCAAAGGAACGGATCGGCGGTCTCAGCTCAAGACGATCCTTTCTCCAACGGCGATCGTCTGCAGATACCCTGAAACCTGCATTGGGTAGGGGGCCGCGATGCAGACCGTGGACCCCAGATTGAAGCTGCCGATCTCCTGGCCCAATTTCACCTCTGCCCCAACCAACGCGTCCGGATGGGTCTCGATCGTGCCGACGCCGAATCCCCCCACCAACGCCAGATACCAGGTCTTCTCACCTCTGTCTCGAATCTCGAATACGACTCGTTCGTTCTTGAAGGCCGGGTAGGAGACGTCCCCGCGTGGGTAGAACCAGGGCCTCAGGAACAGTAGCTCACCTCGAATTCGCTTGACGCTCAGCAGGGTTCCATCGACGGGCGAGTGAATCCGATGATAGTTATGATTGTGGAGGAAGACGTTGACGAAATAATGATCCCGGGTAGTCTCGTCCTGCGACAAAAATATGTCGTTCAGATCGATTTTTTGGCCTTTGACCAAGGAGTGATTCTTCCCGCTGAATGGCCCCCAGTCGCAGATGTATCCCTCGCATGGCCAGACCGTATGGGAATCGATGCGCGGGGGGACGCGATATCTTCGCTTGAAAAAATCGTAATAGGACGTGTAATTCCGTTCCCCCGAGTCGGGCTCGAACTGATTGAGATAATCGGGGCCAAGATTCAGGGCCATGCAGTAGGGGACGATGACGAACGTCGACAATCGCAGCCTGAAAAGCCGCGAGAAGACATTGGACATCCGCAATTGAAAGACCGCTGAACACTTCGTCCAGACGAAGTTCGCGAACAGTCTGAGCATACAGGCTTCCGGTGGCCGGTTATCGGCAGGTCGAGACGGCGAAATATAGCACAGGTGTTCGCCGAGACAGCCTGTCCCATGAGGGCAGGAAACGCGCCAGAGGGGTCAGGCGCCGCATGATTCGCCCGGCCGTGCAGCGGTACTTGAGCCTGGGCCGATCGCCGCGCCCCCGGGCAGGTGTGTTGGGTGCAACCCCTTGAGACCGGGCGATTTTTTCCATGGCGCTGTTGCGGCGCGCTACTGTAGAGACGCCTACGACAGGCTCGCTGCATCGCGCTCCGACCCGCAATCGCGGCGGGAGCGGCCTATGCGATACGCCGTAGAGCTCCCGGGCGCGACGCTCAGCCCAGCTCGAAGCTTGTGACGCCGTACACCGAGGCCAGCTCGATGTCTGGTGGCTCCCCTGTGTACATGCGCGCAGTTCGGAACACCTCCTGCATGCCGTAGCCGCGGACTAGCTGGAGTCCGTCGGGATTGGTCTGAGGCACATCGAGATAGATCGGCTCGCCAGGGTCTGCATGGGCACTGAGGGTGCGGAACAAAGCGTCGGCGATGTCCGGGTCGTCGGCAAACAAGGGGCCGATCTTGTGGCCGCTGCGGCAGCGGCGGATGACCCCGTAGCCTCGGATCGCACCTTGCTCGACCCAGGCTTGTGCGCAAGATTCTGGCATGCTCAGCCAGGAGCGCAGGAAGGAGGGGCGGGGTGCCGGGAAGAATTGCCGGTCGTATTCGGCGAGCGCCTCCAGCGGGAGATGCGCAGCCTCGACCAGCGACTCGCCCACCGGCGGTGCCGACTCGGCTCCGGAGTGGTGCTCGAAGCGGGTGTTGTTGTAGGCGAATCGAAAGCCCGAGCGCTCATAGTTGGCCTGCTGGGCGATGACGCCGTCGAGCCCGATGTTGTGTCCGTCCAGCCGCGCCATCGCGGTCCGCCACAGGCGTAGCCCATAGCCCCTCCCGCGCAGCTCCGGTATCACGATGTAGAAGCCGATGAAACCAAACGAGCCCGGATAGGAGACCGCCGAGATGCACCCGACCGGCTGGTTGTCCAGTAGGGCGATCAGAAAGCCCCCGGGGTCGGCGACGTGGAAGCTGTCGGCATCACGCAGCCCGGGATTCCAGCCCTCCCGGGCGGCCAGCTCGATGGCGAAGTCGATCTCGGCGCGCGCCATGGATCTGATGCGGAAGTTGCCAGTGCTCATCGGTGCCTTCGCCGGTGGCGCCCGCCTGCGGCTGGGATCTGGGCAGAGTCTAGCCGTTCTGGCCGCCGATAGCAGTCTCGGTTTCCCGCCCGAGCGATCTTTCGAAATGCCGATCTCGGGCAGCCGGTCCGAGTCTCTATAATCGGCTCCGGGCGCGCATGGCGCGCGGGGGCAGAGGGGAAAGTGCGTGGAACAGACGACCGTCGCCAGATATCTCATCCAGCGCCTCGAGGAGGCGGGTCTCGGACACATGTTCGGCGTGCCGGGGGACTATGTGCTGGACTTCATGGACCGGGTCGTGGAAAGCCGGATACGGCTCGTCGGTAACTGCAACGAGCTCAACGCGGGGTACGCAGCGGATGCCTATGCCCGGGTCAACGGCATAGGTGCGATCTGCGTCACCTATGGAGTGGGCGGCCTGAGCGCCTTGAATGCTGCTTCCGGGGCCTATGCCGAGCGGGTGCCGGTGGTGTTCATCAGCGGGGCCCCGAATAGCGCCCAGCGTACGGCGCAGACCCACATGCACCACACCGTCGGTGGCTACGACATGCAGCTGGAGATCTACCGCAAGGTCACGGTCGATGCCGCCCAGATGGTCAACCCCTACACGGCTGCCGATGAGATCGACCGGGTCCTGACCAATTGCATCTCCGAGCGTCTGCCCGTGTACATCGAGATGCCCGTGGACATGGTGGGGGCGCCCTGCCGTCGACCCGCGAGCCTGGATCTGCACCGTCCGCGCCGCTCCGATCCGCGGGCGCTGGCCGACTGTGCCCGGGAGGCGGCCGGGATCATCAACGCCGCACAGAGTCCCTTCATCCTGGCGGGCGTGGAGATCCAGCGCTTCGGCCTGGCCGAGCGGCTGTTGCGACTGGCCGAGCGCGCGGGCATCCCCTATACCACCACCATCGATGGCAAATCGGCGCTGCCCGAGAATCACCCCTTGTTCCTCGGCGTCTACATGGGCGCGATGAGCCGCGACGAGGTGCGGCACCGGCTGGAGGGCTCCGACGGGCTGCTCTCTCTCGGGGCCATGTCCACCGATATCAACACCGGCGGCTTCACCACCCATTTGCCGGTCGACTGCATGGTCCGGGCGCACCTGAGCAAGGTACGAGTGCGCAGCCACTATTACGACCATGTCTGGCTCGGCGACTTCATCGACGCGCTGGGAGATGCCCTCAGGCCGCGCGACTACGTCGCCGGCCATCCCATCGATCCCCATGCGCCGGATCAGGGATTTGCGGTCGCGCCCGATCAGGCCCTGAGGGTGGCGCGCTTCTACGATCGGCTGAATCATTTCCTGGACGAGGAGATGATCCTGGTGGCGGAGACCGGCGACGCCATGTTCGCCGCCGGCGAGCTCTACGTGGGCGAGCCGGCGCATTTCATCTCTCAGGGCTACTACCTGTCGATCGGCTACAGTCTGCCCGCCGTCCTGGGCATCTGCCTGGCACGGCCCGACACGCGGGTGGTGCTGCTGCAGGGCGACGGCTCTTTCCAGATGACTGCCCAGGAGCTCTCGACCCTGCTGCGCCACCGGTGCAACCCGATCATCTTCCTGCTGAACAACGACGGGTACGGTATCGAGCGCCTGATCCATGACGGCCCGTACAACGACATCCAGCGCTGGAGCTATCACAAGCTCCCAGAGGCGTTCGGGGGGGAGGCGCTGAGCCTGGAGGTCAAGACCGAAGGGGAGCTGGAGGAGGCGCTGGCGGCGGCGCGGGAGCAGCGCGACCGGCTGGTGTTCATCAACCTGCACCTCCCGACGCATGAGGGCTCGCGGGCCGTGGAGCGGCTGTGCAGCGCGCTGCGGCACCTGCAGACCGACCCGGGTACCGAGGCGCCGGGCTGAGGACTGGGCAGCCGAGGAGCCCCTGCTGCGGGCGGTCTGGCTGCCTTGCAGCCCCGCTGTTCCCGGTGCTTCAGCGCGGGGTGAGCGATACGGGCTGACTGTGATATTAGAAGATGGTAATATGGCCGGGCCTCGATCCTACCCGCGGGATAACGTCCATGTCCACAACCCAGCCGAGCTCGCAGCAGTCCGTTCATCAAAAACGCCTGGCCGCCATGATCGGCTTCGCGGTGGTGTTCCTCGCCGCGGCCAACGGCATCTTCACCTTCTCTGGAGCTAAGCTCTACGTCGAGCACGTGCTCTACGCCCTGCTGTTCGCGGTGGCGGTGCAGCTCGCGATCAGCACCACGCTGCTGGCGCTGCCCTATGTCCGGAGCCTCAGCAAGATGGTCCTGCTGGGCGTCTATGCCGCCGCACTGACGCTGTCCACCCTGAGCGCCTATACGTACATCTACAATGCCAGCCTGCCCGAGGCCCAGCAGGCCGACCTCTATGCGCTGGACACGGCCTCGAAGGCCGCGATCACCCAGAAGCTGGGGCAAGCGGAGCAGGCCGAGCAGCGGTTCATGGACGCCCAGCAGGTCGAGCTCGCCCAGCTCAAGCGCGCCGCCGACGAGGAGCAGCTGCGCGGCGGGCGCTCGGGCTTGGGCCCCGGTCGCGGTCCCGTGTACTTCAGCAAGCTGGAGGCCTACGAGGATCGCAAGGCGCACCTGGCGGGGCCGACCCGTGACCTGGAGCAGGCCCGGCCGCTCTACGAGGCCCTCAACCGGCGTCTGGAGGGCACCGTGAACCTGAGTCAGCGCCCGGAGCTGGCCGGGACGCTGGCCCAGCTGCGCGCCCTGACCAACTCCAAGGAGGCCGCGGACATCCTGGGCGGCTTGGCCAAGAACGAAATCGGCAACCTGCGCAATCCGGTGGAGCGTGCGCTGCTGCCACTCAAGGACTCGAAGGAGTATTCGGTGAGTGTCCTGGTGAGCCTGGTCTGGGCCGGGATGTTCGACCTGCTCGCCCTGTTCCTGGGTGTGATCCGCTATTACCTGATCAGATCGCAGCATGTCGCCCCGGTCTCGCTCCATGAGCAGGTGCTGAGGTTCGCCACCCTGATCTACCGGCTCATCAATGTGCGCGAAGAGGCCCGCGCCCAGTACCGGCGCGAGCAGGGGCAGCGCAGCTACGATCTGCCGCTGAACTCCATCGAGATGCAGAACTTCGCCACCTGGCTGATCGCCGGCAGCGAGGTCGCGGCCAAGCCCGGCGGCGATCCCGGCGAGCCTCTGCGCACCCTCGCCAGCTACATGGAGCCCCTCAGTTTCGATCCCGATGACCACGGCGTGGGGATCGTCTACCAACGCTTCGAAGAAGAGACGCGGCTCAAGCCCCTGATGGCGATCCTGGTGCAGCACCGGATCTTTCTCAACCGGGTCGAGCACACCTGCTATCTGCTCAACTCCAGCGCCGAGATGGCCCAGAAGGTCCTGGTCTTCCTACGGCTGGGAATAAAGGGCAATCCGGAGCTCACCTTCCAAGGCATGGGGATGGGCGGCTTGCCGGCCTCGGCCTGAGGCCGGGTCGCGCGCAGTAGCCCGGGGGCGCAAGGTCTCGGGGGCGTCTGCAGTTTGTCCGTGCCGGGGCTGGAACGTCATCGCGGCCTCGAATCCTGGGCCTTGTTCCGCGGAGGCGTCAAGCCGATCCCAGGCGGGGTTGGATCAGAGCCGGCGCAGATCGAGGCTGAAGGGTTGCAGGGCCTCGGCGGGCGGTTGGCGGGCCGGTCCGAGGGTCGCGCGCGGGGTCTTGGCGAGCACCAGACGCTCGGCGCGGCGGGCGGCGGCGGCGTCCAGGTCCGCGGGCAGCCCCGGGTAGGGCCGGCCGTCGGGCTGCCAGCTGTGTAGGGTCGCCACCAGGGCGTCGTCCAGCTCGGGGTGGCTCAGGGTGAGCCGGATGGCCCCCTGGGGTTGCAGGTCCGGGTGCAGTCCCCGCCGGGGGGCGAAGTCGCGGAATCTCACCCCGTTGACGCGCACCGCTCCCCAGGGTCCCTGCTCGCCACGCATGGGAAGCTCCCAGTCCCCGACCCGTACCTCGCAGTCCGCCAGGTCCAGGTCCCTCTCCTCGGTGTTTCCCAACAGGATCTGCAGTCGCAGGGTGCTTGCGTCGACCAGGCGCGAGCCCCCGCCCTCCTGGGAGGCGACATCCCCGACCAGAGGCCAGAATTCGATCGCCTTCTCGATCTCCAGCCGGCAGCCGCCCAGATCCGCCTGCCAGCGGGTCCGGCTCGGATCGTCCCGGAGCGCCGCGCGGACGGGCTCCGCCAGCCCCAGCCCGCTCTGGGTCAGATCGTCGAGCACTGATTGCAGGTCGCGCAACAGGTAGAAGGGCAGGGCCCATCGGTCGTGCAGCTCGTCGCCCCAGTCCACCAGGCCTTTCGCCTTGTCCTCCGTGGCGAGCATGCAGGTGATACCGCGCAGCAGTGCGGCGATGGCCGCCGCCCGTTCCGGGCTCTGGGACATGCGGAACGCCCGGAATTCAACCAGCCCGAGGCAGCCTCGGTCGGGCAGAAAAGGGTTCCACAGCTTCTCGACGTTAAGCTCGCTGCGGTGCGGATTGCCCGAAGGGTCGGTCATGAACGGCGCGAGGCTGCGCCAGATGGACTCGGGGCTCTGATCCGGGCTCGAAGCCAGGTGCGCCAGGGTCAGGTCCAACTCCCGGAAGGTGTCTCGCACCCCCTCGTCCGCACGGGGCGACTGGCTGGAGCTGCCGACGTACTCTGGGGCGAACAGATAGGACAGCGCCGGGTGGTGGTTGACGTAACGCACCAGCCGGGGCAACAGCGCCGGCGCGGTGAAGAAGGGGCTGCGCTCCGGCGATGGACCTCCGAGGGTGAACTGGCCGCCTCCGCCGCTGTCTGTCACCGTGCCGTTGTACTGCAGGCGGTAAGGGCTCAGGCCCCCCTGGGCCGCTACGTCGTAGAGCAGCCGGCTCTCGCGCAGGAATTCGCTCCCGTTCGCATAGGGTGCCTGGTTGACCTCGATGACCGCCGGATCCGGAGTCACGGTCGTCCAGGCCACGCTGGAATCCACTGGCGGAGGGAACCCCTGCAGCACCAGGGTCGGGAGCCGGGCCTCCGTCGCGGCTCCCCCCAGGGCCGTCAAGCAGCTCAGGAAATCGGCGACCCGGGCGAAGCCGGGCAGCTCCACGCAGGCGCAGCCGGCGCAGGCACCCTCGGTGAGGACGCCCAATGCCAGCAGATGGTCGCCCCGGGCCGCAAGCACGTCCCGGAGTCCCGTCATCGGGATGGGGTGACCATGGATCGAGGGCCGGGCCAGGAGCGGCTCTTGGCGCGGGCTCGCTTCGGGTGTCTGGCCGTCTAATCGGAACAGGATGCGCCGCTCGAGAGTCTCGCCGGCGGAAAAGGCGATGGCCTCCCAGCCGAGGTCCAGCAGTCGCGCCGTCAGCGCCTCGTGCAAGAGGTCCAGGCTCGACGGCTCGGCGGGCACCGGGCGGGTCAGGGGGTCCGGCGGGCCTCGCCAGACCGGTACCGAGTCTCGACGCGCGTAGAGGCCGTAAGACCAGCGCGGGCGCGGCTCGCCGCGGTACTGCCGCCCGAGGGTACGAAGGATCGCCGCTCCGGGAGAGTGCTCGGCCAGGGCCCGCAGCATCTGGCGGGCGAGGAGCTCCTTCTGTTCGCCGAGGGCCTCCGACAGCCACTCCGCGGCTTCGGAGCTGCGCAGGGTGAAGGTCGGCTCGGCGCCGACCCAGATCTCGGAACCGGTCCGCTTCACCGACAGATCCTGAGTGCGCATAGCCTCTTCGAGGGGGTCTGCCGGCGTGGGCACGGCGAGTCGCTCCGCGTATTGTCAGTTCCAGGTCCCGACCACCACCGCGCTGATCGGCGAAAGGGGTTGGGAGTAAGATGATCTCCGCATCCGTCAGTCCCTTGGACAGATAGGCCCGGTATCCGCGAGGACCCCATGAGACGTATCGAGATCGAGCACGCGACCCGCTACATCTACCCCGAGGCGGTGCGCTTCCTGGCCCATAAGCTCCACGTGAGACCCCGCGAGGGACACGACATCCGCATCGAATCCTCGTCTCTGCAGATCACGCCGGACTACCACATTGAATGGCAGCGCGATGTGTTTGGCAACTCCGTGGCCGTGGCCACGTTCACCGAGTCGGCCAACGAGCTTCTGATCCTCAGCAAGGTCGTCGTGCAGCACTATGCGGATCGGGTACAGGATCTCGAGCTGTCCGACGACGCCCGGCACTATCCCTTTCACTATGACCCGCAGGAGCAGATCGACCTGATCCCGTACCAGATGTCGGTGTTTCCCCAGGACTACGTCGCGGTCAGCGCATGGATGGAGGACATCTGGCACCCGGGCGAGCTGGTGGAGACCGTCGCCCTGCTGGAGCGGATCAACCGCAAGATCGTGGACGGCACCGAGTACACCTTGCGCACCGAGCCGGGGGTCCAGTCGCCGAGCACGACCCTGAGCCTCGGGCAGGGCTCCTGCCGGGATTTGGCCACCCTCTTCATCGAGGCCTGCCGGTATTATGGCCTGGCCGCCCGCTTCGTCAGCGGCTACCTGGTCTCCAACGCCGCGGTCCAGGACGTTGCGACCACCCACGCCTGGGCGGAGGTCTATCTGCCGGGCACGGGCTGGCGCGGCTTCGACTCCACCAGTGGAGAGCTGGTAGGCGGCGACCACATCGCCGTAGCGGTGCACCGCCACCCCGAGGCCATACCCCCGGTTTCGGGCACCTTCGTGGGGCCGCCCGATTGCCCCCAGAAGATGGACGTGCAGGTGTGCGTGACCATTCTCTGACGCCTACGAGGGCTGGGCCGCGCGGCCGGGTGTGCGCTTCCCCCGGGCTCGCATGAAGCGTGCGTTTTTGGCAAGGCCGAGTGCGCTCGCGCTCTCCTGCCTCGAGATTCTGCTCCTCCTGCTGGGATTGCCGGTCCGGGGCGCCCACGCAGCCGAGCTGAGCGTCCCCCTCGAGATCCCCTACGCGTTGATCGGCGTGGAGCTCGGCGCCGGTGTCGGGGTGAGCGTCCCGGTCCCGCCCAGCGTCTACGAGGGCGGCCCCTGTCGGACCCTGCGGGTCGAGGCGACGCGCTTTGAGCTACGGGAGGGCAAGCTCCATTCCCTGAGCCGGGTCTCCGCCGAGGGGGGCGTGCAGCTGTTTGGCCACTGTATCTCGCCCATTCGCTGGCGCGGGACCGCCGACCTGCAGGTCGAGCCCGTGCTGGGCAAGGACTGGCGGCTGGGTCTGGCGGTCACGGGCAGCAGCCTCTATCGGGAGGACGGGGGCCGGGCTCCCCTGCTCGGGTTCGTGCTCGATATGGTGCGGCAGTTCGTGAAGCCGCAGATCGAGCGCTACGGCATCGATCTCGCAGCGCCCCGGGCCGAAATCCTGGGTCTGCTGGGGGAGGACGCCCCACCCCAGTATGCCGCCGGGCTCGGATCGGTGCTGGACAGCCTGCGGCTCGCTGATCCGCGTGCGGAGAAGGACGGCGTTGCGCTGGATCTCACCCTGGTGCTGCCCGACCGATGGCTGGTGCCCGTGCCTCCGCCGCTGGCCGAGGCACCCCTGTCCGAGACTGAGATCGAGCGGCGCCGCCAGGCCCTGGACACCCTGGACGCCTTCGTGCTGTTCGCAGTCAAGCGCGCCGGCCTCGACCTGGATGACCGCCGGATCCGGATGCGTCTGCTCGATCTGCTCATCGACACGCGCTACCGGCTGCTCGATGTCCTGAGCGGCCAGGGCGAGGCCAGCCCGGCTCAGGAGGACCCGGTGCGCGTGCTGTTGCCCCAGGTCTGGACCCAGCTGCGGGAGATCGTCGCCGAGGCGCGGGACCGGGGCCTGTTGCACGGGCGTCTGCTCGAGTACACCCTGTTCTTCGACGCCGGGGACGTGCTGCTGGCCTTGGATCGCCGTGCCCCCGCTACGGGCGGGTGGATCTCGGCCAACGGATTGCGGCGCCTGGCGCGGATGCTGCAGCCGGGCTCGGCTGGCGATCCGCTGGATTACGGGTACGAGGTCGATCCGCTTCTGCGCGAGATATTCGGATTCGGGCCCGAGCCGCCGAGCCTGCCTTTGACTCCCGGCTCGGGACCCGGAGGGGAAGGCGGCGGTCCTCCGCCCCGTCGGGGGGTGGCCCCACCGCCGCGTGGCAGCTGGCTCGACTGGCTGATCCCGGTCGCGCGGGCTGCAGACGATGGTGCGGGAGGGCGGATGCTCCTGATCGGGGAGCAGCTGGACCGCTGGATCCCCCCGAGGATCGGCTCGGCGAGTACACCGATCTGGTGGAGGAGTTGCTGAGGCTCAGCGCGGAGCGTGCACTGGCGGACGCGGCCCTCGAAGCCCTACAGGTCCAGGCGTATCGGGACCTGGTGCCGGCCACTGCGATGATCGAGAGCTGCTGGCGCCAGTTCGTCCGGCGGGGAAAGAAGGTGGGCTACGTACACTCCCGGACGGGCAGCCTCGGTCTCATGCAGGTCAATCCCAAGGTGTGGCGGCGCTTCTACGACGCCGACAAGCTGAAATGGGATATCGCTTACAACGCGGGCGCCGGTAGCCAGATCCTGATGCTCTACCTGAAGGATCACGGTATTCCGTTGGCCGGCAAGACCGGAGAGACGGACCATCTGGTCCGAGCGGCCTATGCGGCCTACAACGCCGGTCCGGGGGCCGCCCGCCGGTTTCTGAAGGCTCGCCCGTCGAGCCAGGCCGGGCGGATCGACCGGCGCCTGCTCAAGCTGTATCGGGGCTTCGCGGCCGGCGGCGAGCCGGACCTCGATGCATGTACCGTGCGCGCGAGCGGCAGCGGTTGAGCGCAGCGGCGCGGGCGACCCTCACCGTCGTTGCTGTCCTCGCCCGAAGGCCCCGGAAGGCGTCCTCAGGCTCAGGCGCCCTTGCGGACCAGGAAGCACTGGTGGATACGCGGATTGCGTGAGAAGTCCGCAGGCAGGGTCTGGCGGCTGATGTCCTCGATCTGCAGGTTCGCGAGGGCCTCGTGGTCCAGGCGGAAGCGCCGGTGGTTGGTCGAGAAGATCAGCGTGCCGCCGGGCGCGAGCAAGGCGGCGGTGTCCTGGATGAGCCCCGCATGGTCGCGCTGCACGTCCCAGGTGCCCTCCATACGCTTGGAGGTGGAGAAGGTAGGCGGGTCCAGGAAGATCAGGTCGAAGCGTCCCCGACACTCTTTGACCCACTCTCGGCAGTCGGCGCGAAGCAGCTTGTGGGTCGGGCCGGCGATACCGTTCAGGGCCAGGTTTCTCGCCGCCCAGTCCAGGTAGGTGGACGACAGATCGACGCCGAGCGTCGAGGCGGCCCCGCCCAGCGCGGCGTGCACCGTGGCCGCCCCCGTGTAGCAGAACAGGTTGAGGAAGTCCCGGCCGCGCGCCATCTCGCGGATCAGGGCGCGGGTGGGGCGATGGTCGAGAAAGAGGCCTGTGTCGAGGTAGTCCCAGAGGTTCACCAGCAGGCGCGCCGGCCCCTCGCGCACCTCGTGCCATTGCCCGCGCTCGGCCTGGCGCTCGTATTGGGCGTCGCCCCGCTGGCGGCGCCTGACCTTGACGGCCAGATGATCCGCGGGACAGTCCAAGGCCACGGGCACCAGCGTGAGGACCTGTTCCAGCCTGTGGGCCGCCTTGGCCGGGTCGATGTTGGCCGGTGGGGCGTACTCCTGGACCTGGACCCAGGGACCGTACAGGTCGACGGCTACTGCGAACTCGGGGATGTCGGCATCGTAGAGCCGGTAGCAGTCTATGCCCTCGCGCTGTGCCCAGCGCCCGAGGGAGCGCTGGTTCTTGCGCAGGCGGTTGAGGAAATCCTCCCCGCCCGCCGCCAGGGCCCGCTCCAGGGCCTGCTCCCGGGCCCGCCGGTCCAGGCCGTCGCGATCGACGAAGCTTTCGGTCTGGACGTCGAACTGCAACAGGACACAGGGGATGGCGCCGTTGTAGAACTGATTTCGCCGCTGGGCGCGCAGCCCCATGCGTTTGCCGAGGTCCGGGCTGCCGGTGAACACCGCCGCTCGCCATCCCGAGAAGCGTGCCTTGAGCAGGTCCCCGAGGGTCTCGTAGACGGCCGCGAGGGCCTGCGCGTCGCCAAGACGCTCCCCGTAGGGAGGGTTGACCACGACCAGCCCGGGCGGTCCCGCTGGGATCTGCTGCGCAAGGCTGCGCCGCTCGAAGCGTATGCGGTCACCGAGCCCCGCGTCCCCCGCGTTGGCCCGGGCTGCGCGGATGGCCCTTGCGTCCTCGTCGCCTCCGACGATGAGCGGTAGCCCCTCCAACCCGTCGGCCGCTCGCTCGCGGGCCTCGTCCAAGACGCGCCGCCAGAGGGCGGGAACGTGCCCCAGCCAGCCCTCGAATCCCCAGCGCGGGCGCAGCAGGCCGGGGGCGCGATCCGCGGCGATCAGGGCGGCCTCGATCGGGAAGGTACCCGATCCGCACATCGGGTCGAGCAAGGTGCCGCCGGCGCGGGCAAGCTGAGGCCAGCCGGCCTTCAGGAGCAGAGCTGCAGCCAGATTCTCCTTGAGCGGGGCCGCCACGGTCTCTTCGCGGTAGCCGCGCCGGTGCAGGGCCTCGCCCGAGAGATCCACGGCAATCGCCGCCTGGTCGCCGGCCAGGTGGACGTTGATGCGCAGGTCCGGTTGCTGCAGGTCCACCGAAGGTCGCCGACCGGCGCGGGCACGCAGGCGGTCGACGATCGCGTCTTTGACTTTCTGGGCGCCGAAGCCCGAATGGGTGATCGTCGGGGACCTGCCCACGAAGTCGATCGCGAGGGTGGCGTCAGGGGAAAGGTGCTCTTCCCAGGGAAGCTCCACAACCGCCTCGTAGAGGGCTCCCGCCGAGTCGGCCGGCAGATGAGCGAGCACGAGCAGCACGCGGCTCGCCGTGCGCGACCAAAGACAGGCCCCGTAGCCGGTTGCCAGATCCCCCTCGAAGGCGACCCCGCCCTTGCGCTGGCGCACCGAGCCCGCACCGAGCCCGATGAGCTCTTGCTCCAGGATCGGCTCGACGCCTTTGGGCGCCGTGGCGAAATAGGCGAACGATGGAGGCATGGGGCGGACATTTTACCCGGAGGCATGCACAGGCGCTGCTCCGTGGGTGGCACGTCGTTTATGGGCCCTGCGAGACGGGCCGTCGAGGTCGTCTCAGGGGCGCTCGGAGCCCAGGCCCCGCAACGGGGCTTCCTTCAACCTGGAAGCGGTGGTTGAACGGCCGCCAGGGGGCGTGCCCTGGTGGTCGTAGCGGCCATATCACCCAATAGGTGAGCATGAGGTCTGTCCTGAACGATGGTCCAATCAATCACTTGATCGGTGCTCGAAGCGGTCAACTGCCGTTTCGAGGTTCAAGATGTCATTGCGGATGTCGATGTCGTAGGCGCCCGGCTCGAGCAAGGTGGACTCGTCCCTGCCAAGGTAGCGTCCGAAGGTCATGCTCAGGACCGCGGTGTCCAGGGCGTGGAGCCGCCAAGCTCGTCCTTGGCGGGCGAGGGGGGAAAATCCCGGGTCCGCCGGCGCGGGAATGGCGCAGCCGTGTCGCGCACCGGCTCCGGCACGAATCACCGGTCAGGCATCGGGACCTGTGTCGTTCTGCTCAGTTGCGCGATACTTCATCCATGCCTATATTCACGCACGCTCGGGGGCATCCGGGCGCCTTGTCCACCAGTGCGAGTGAAAAGGAACATATCCATGAGCGACACCATGGTTTGCGGCGAGGAGGAAGAGCCTCCGTCGCCTGACCAGAGCACCTCGACCGATCCCCCAGCGGCGTCGGTCCCGGTCGGGCTCCCCGCCGTCCGGCTGGTTCCCAGGAACCTCGCCCATCCCATCCCTCGCCTCGTCATCAACCCCCGCACCAACGCCTTCCGCAAGCGCTTCTATCCCGGCGTGAGCAGCCGCGAGTGGAACGATTGGCGCTGGCAGTATCGAAACCGCATCCGCTCCCTCGATGACCTGTCGCGCATCATCAGGCTTACGCCAGACGAGGCCGCGGCCATCGGGCGCCATACCGGCCCGCTGCCCGTGGGCATCACCCCGTATTATGCGAGCCTGCTCGATGAGCTCGATGCGGGCCAGCCCTTGCGCAAGACGGTGGTGCCGGTCCCCGGCGAGTATCTGAGGAGTCGGGGTGAGGACGATGACCCCTTGGGCGAGGACCGTGACAGCCCGGTTCCCGGCTTGATCCACCGCTACCCGGACCGGGTTCTTTTCCTGGTCACCGGGATCTGCACCACTTATTGTCGGTACTGCACGCGCTCGCGGCTGGTCGGTGCCAGCGGCGAGAAGGCAATCCGCAAGGACTATCAGGAGCAGGCGCTGGACTATATCGCGCGCACGCCTTCGATCCGCGACGTACTGATGTCCGGGGGCGACCCTTTGAGCATGGACGATGAGCGTCTCGAATTCCTGCTCTCGCGCCTCAAGCGCCTCGAGCACGTGGAATTCGTGCGCCTGGGTACCAAAGTTCCCGCGGTGCTCCCGCAGCGGGTGACCCCGGCCCTGCAGCGCATCCTGCGCAAGTACGGTCCGGTTTGGGTGAGCGTGCACTTCACCCATCCCGAGGAGCTGACTCCGGAGGTGGCCGAGGCCTGCGGCAAGCTGGCGGACGCCGGGGTGCCTCTGGGCAGCCAGACGGTGCTGCTGAAAGGGGTCAACGACGATGTGGACACCATGCGCCGCCTGGTGCATGGGCTGCTGAAAATCCGGGTCAGACCCTATTATCTCTACCAGTGCGATCCGATCTCCGGCTCGGCGCACTTTCGTACCCCGGTGGAGAAGGGACTGGAGATCATCCGGGGGCTGCGCGGCCACACTACCGGCTATGCGGTACCGCACTTCGTGATCGATGCCCCGGGCGGTGGCGGCAAGATTCCGCTGGTGCCGGACTACGTAGCGGGTCGCGACGGCGATGATCTGGTGCTGCGCAACTACGCCGGCAGGCTCTACCGATATCACGACCCCGGCGGGACGCTCGGGCTCGACAAGGGGGTACCGGAGGACACTCGATGAGGATCGGCTTCACCTACGACCTGCGCGATGACTATCTGGCGCGGGGCTTCGACGAGGAGCAGGCGGCGGAGCTTGACCGTCCCGAGACCATCGACGGTATCGAGAGTGCGTTGCGCGAGCTGGGTCATCGGGTCGAGCGCATCGGGCACCTCGAGGCCCTGATGGAGAGACTCCTGCGGGGGGAGCGCTGGGATCTGGTATTCAACATCGCGGAGGGCCTGCGCGGGCTGGGCCGAGAGGCCCAGATCCCGGCGCTGCTGGATCACTGGCAGATCCCCTATACGTTCTCCGATCCCGTGGTGCTGGGGGTGGCGCTGCACAAGGCACTCGCCAAACGCGTGGTGCGCGACGCGGGGGTGCCGACGCCGGCGTTCTCGCTGGTCGAATCTGCGGCCGATATCGCGGGCGTGGATCTGCCGTTTCCGTTGTTCGCGAAGCCCTTGGCCGAGGGCTCCAGCAAGGGCGTGAGCGGCGCCTCGCGAATCGGCTCCACCGCGGAGCTGCGGGCGGTTTGCGTGGCGCTGCTCGAGCGTTTTGCCCAGCCGGTGCTGGTGGAAGCCTATCTACCCGGGCGTGAATTCACCGTGGGTCTCCTGGGCACCGGCGCTGAGGCCCGGGCGTTGGGCGTCATGGAGGTGCTGCTGGGACCCCAGGCAGAGCAGGGGGCCTACTCGTTCCACAACAAGGAGTGCTACGAGGACCGGGTGAGCTACCGGCTGGAATCAGGGGCGCTCGGCGAGCGGGTGGCCGGCACCGCTCTGGCGGCCTGGCGGGCCCTGGGCTGCCGGGATGCGGGGCGCATCGACATCCGCCTCGACGACGAGGGCCTGCCGAGCTTCATCGAGGTCAACCCGTTGGCCGGCCTCAACCCGGTGCGCTCGGACCTGGCCATCATCGCGTATCGGATGGGCATGTCGTACCCGGACCTGCTGGCGCGCATCCTCGACTCGGCACTGCGGCGGGTGGGCGCCGGTCGCCCCGAAGCGCTGCCGAGGCGGGCCGCTCTGTGAGGCAGTCCCCGCTTGTCGTGGTCCTGCATGGCGCCGTTCCGGACGATGCACCACCCGACGAGCAGGATGTGCTGGAGGAGGTGCGGGTCGTCGGAGCGGCCCTGGCGGCTCTCGGCTATCGGGCCGAGCCCGTCGCTCTGACGCTGGATCTCGAGACGGCGCGCGTCCGCCTCGAAGGACTTGCCCCGGCGATCGTTTTCAACCTGGTCGAATCGGTCGGCGGCAGCGGCCGGCTCGTCGCGCTGGGGCCGCTGCTGCTCGACGAGCTCGGGCTGCGCTACACCGGGGTCTCGGCGGAGGCCATGCTGCTGACCTCGAACAAGCGGCTCGCCAAGCGGCTGCTGTCGCGCGCCGGTATTCCCACGCCCGAGCCCGGGGAGGCCGCCTCCCTGCCTGCTGGTGCTGGGCCATGGATCGTCAAGTCGGTCTGGGAGCATGCCTCCATCGGCCTGGACGACGAGGCAGTGGTCGCCGATGCCGCCGCGGCCGTGCGCCGGTTGGAGAAGGTGCGCCGGGAGCGCGGCGGCGATTGGCTCGTCGAGCGCTACGTAGCGGGCCGCGAGATCAATCTCGCCCTGCTCGACGGACCCGGCGGCCCCCAGATCCTGCCTGCCGCCGAGATCGTCTTCGACGATTATCCGCCCGGCAGGCCGCGAATCGTCGGCTACCAGGCGAAGTGGGCTCCGGAGTCGGTCGAGTACCGGAGCACCCGGCGGTGCTTCCTCGGGGCCGAGGACCGGGAGCTCGTCTCGCGTCTCGGCGAGATCGCCCTGGCCTGCTGGTCGCTGTTTGGTCTCCGGGGCTATGCCCGGGTGGACTTCCGCGTCGACGCCGAGGGTCGCCCCTGGGTGCTCGAGGTCAATGCCAATCCCTGCCTGTCGCCGGATGCGGGCTTCATGGCGGGCGCCGAGCGGGTGGGGCTGGACCTGCGGCAAGTCGTGGAGCGACTCCTCGCCGCAGCGCTCAAGCTGTTCGAAGGGAGCTCCCAGCCGCAGGTGCGCGTCGGCTGAGCCGTCCGGTGTTTCGCATCCGCAAGCTCTACGACCTGAGCACCCCGGCCAATCGGGCGGCGATCGACCGGGTGCAGGAGATGCTGTGCGAGCAGTTCCCGGCGCTTCACGAGGCGGAGATCGCCAAGATCCCCGAGCAGCTCATCAATCCGCTGAAGCATGGTTTCCGGGCCCTGGTGCTGGTGGCCGAGGACGGCCAGGATCGGGTGCTCGGCTTCGCCCTCGTTCTGCACGCCCCGGACCTGAGCTTTGCTTATCTGGAGTACCTCTCCGCGGCCTCGGGCAGGACCGGCGGCGGCATCGGGGGTGCGCTGTATGAGCGCGTCAGACAAGAGGCACAAGTGCTCGGGGTGGCGGGGCTGTTCTTCGAGTGTCTGCCGGACGATCCGGTGTTGTCGCGCGACCCGGAGATCCGTCGCCAGAACGCCGCGCGGCTCAGGTTCTACGAGCGCTACGGTGCCCGGCCCATCGCCAACACCGCCTACGAAACGCCGCTCTCGCCGGGGGACGACAATCCGCCATATCTGGTGCTCGACTCCCTCGGGTCAGACCGGCCGATCGGGAGGGAAAATGCCAGGCGCATCGTGCGTGCAATCCTCGAGCGCAAATATTCCCACCTCTGCCCGCGCAGCTATGTGGACCTGGTGGTGCGCAGCATTCAGGACGACCCGATCCGTCTGCGGCCCCCACGTTATGGGCGGCCCGCCGCGTTGTCGACCGTGGCCGTCCCCGCACGACGGATCGCGCTCGCCATCAATGATCGGCACACGATCCACCACGTGCGCGAGCGCGGCTACGTCCAGGCGCCGGTGCGCATCGGCAGCATCCTGCGTGAGATCGGCAAGACCGCACTCTTCGAGCGCATCGCGGTGCGGCATTTTTCCGAGCGTCACATCAAGGCGGTCCACGACGGGGCCTTCGTGGACTACCTCAAGCACGCCTGTGCCCGGGTGCCCGAGGGCAAGTCGGTCTACCCGTACGTGTTCCCGATCCGCAATGCCACCCGTCCGCCCAAAGAGCTGCCCCTTCGCGCCGGTTATTACTGCATCGATACGTTCACGCCGCTGAACCGCAACGCTTACCTGGCCGCGCTGGGCGCCGTGGACTGTGCGCTCTGCGGCGCCCGGGCGCTGCTGGAGGGACATCGGCTCGCTTATGCCCTGGTGCGCCCGCCCGGCCACCACGCAGAGCGGCGCAGCTTCGGGGGCTTCTGCTATTTCAACTCGGGCGCCGTGGCCGCCCACTACCTGAGTCGCTACGGGCGGGTCGCCGTGCTCGACATCGACTACCACCACGGCAACGGCACCCAGGACATCTTCTACCGGCGCGACGATGTGCTCACCGTCTCGCTGCACGGCCATCCCCGCCAGACCTACCCGTACTTCAGTGGCTTCGAGGACGAGCGCGGCGAGGGCGCGGGCTTGGGCTTCAATCTCAACATCCCGTTGCCGGAGGGGCTCGACGGCCTCGCTTACCGCCCTCAGCTCGAGCGCGCCCTGGCTCGGGTGCGTCGCTTCCGACCGAGCTATCTGGTGCTCGCGCTCGGGCTCGACACCGCCCGGGGCGATCCGACCGGCTCGTTCACGCTCCGAGCGCAGGACTTCCGGGAGAACGGGCGTCTCGTCGGCGCGTTGGTGCTGCCCACCCTGGTGGTGCAGGAGGGCGGTTACCGGACGCGCTCCCTGGGCATCAACGCCCGGCACTTCCTGGAGGGGCTCTGGCAGGGCACCCAATCGCGTGCCGAGGCCGGGCGCAAACGGGCTTGAGCTTAGGCGACCTGACCTTGCGCGATGCCATCCGGCCAGCTGACCTGCAGGCTGTCGAGCTCATCGCTCGCGAGACCGGCTTCTTCAGCGAAGAGGAGGTCGCGATCGCCGCCGAGCTGGTGCGCGAGGCACTAGAGAAGGGGACGGCCAGCGGCTACGCGTTCGTTTTCGTCGACCGGGCCGGGGAGCTGATCGGATATAGCTGTCACGGTGAGGTCCCCGGCACCCGAGGCAGCTACGATCTCTATTGGATCGTCGTCTCACCCGCCTGTCAGCGCCACGGAGTCGGGCGTCTCCTGCTCGACGCGAGCGAGCAGGCGGTGCGAGCCGTCGGTGGGCGCCACCTCTATATCGAGACCTCCTCGCGGGAGCAATACACGCCGACCCGGTCCTTCTACCTGAACAACGGCTATGTCGAGGTGGCCCGTCTCGACGACTTCTACGCACCCGGCGACGGCAAGCTGATCTATCTCAAGCGGCTCGACGTGAAGGCTCGCTGAGGGCCGGCCCGTTGCGATGAAAAGAAGACAACGATACGGCCGATCCCAAGCGCGAAAACCGGTCTCGACTCGAATCGGTTCATCCGTTGCATCCCGGACCGCCAGCGGTGGCAGGCGATCCCTGCGCGCTGCGCCTCGCGGGCATACATTTCGGACTACGCGGCCCGCGGGAACCCTGCGATAGGTGCCGGCGCCGGGTGGGGTTTGTCCCATGCGCTCTCTTGGCGCGACACGCGACCGGCACCGCCGCTCCCCGGCACGCCAGCGAGTCTATACTCAATGACCGTGCCCGGATCACAGGCGTTGCCCGAGTTACCGGGTGCATACAGAGGAGGCCGAAAGATGACCGCTTTCAACGTCGTTCGGTTTCGGGTCAAGCAGGGTCGTGAGCAGCAGTTTGTCGATGAGCATCGCCGCGCCGACGTTGGCTTCCCCGGGCTAAGGCGCGCCACCCTGATCAAGACCGGGGAGCGCACCTATTGTTTCATCGGCGAGTGGGACGGCTATGCCCAGATCCAGGCGGCCGAACCAGCGATGGTGGCCATGTTGGACCGTTTTCGCGACACGCTGGAAGACCAGGGCGGGGGCTTGGGTGTTACCGATCCGGTGGCCGGAGAGGTTGTGGTCGAACTTGCGCCCTAGCAGCCTGTCGGACTTTCGACCACTAAGCAAAAATTGTTCACAAATTGAACGATTTTTCTTGCGCTACGCGAATTTGGGACAAGTTTTCGTCGATGAGCCCGCTCAAATTCGCGTACGAGCGTGTCGCAACTGAAAGTCCGACAGGCTCCTCTAGGGGCGCAAGGCCGCGGCCTCGTGGCGGAGGCGGTTGAGGCCCGCAAAGCGCGCGGCGGAGGAGACACCGGGAGTGGATCAGAGCGACGTAGCGCAATCGGGGTTATGCCAAACCGTCGAGACCCGGGCGCTCGGGTGCGCCAGCCGCTCTTCCGCCCGGGGCGGCTGAAAGCAAACTCTACCCTTTATCGATCTAAAACATCATGCGCCGCATTTCTATCCCGACCCCGACCGTGTTAGATGCCGGGCCTGAGCTTACTCTTGCCTGACTATATCGACCGAGATCTCCACCGCCGGAATCGTTCCTCTGTTCTCAAGCCAGTGTGTGGTGTTCCTATCCTCGGGCCAGCCCACTCCCGGCCCATAGTCCGTAGCGACTCCATTTCGATGGTCAGTGATCGTTCCTTGCAGGATGTAGACGGTGCCTGGTCTGTCTTTATGGTCGTGAATCGGGCCGAAGACGCCTCCAGGCTCGATGGTCACCATACGCATTCGAAGTTGGCGCCCTGCCATGCCCTCGATCTCAGGACCAAGGTCAACCGTTGCAAGTAACTTCACCGTAACACCTTTCGTTTCAGGTGCCACCTTTTCGTTGCTCATCGTGCTCTCCTCTCTGTACTTCCAGGGCCTAACGTTCCAGCTGTGCAGCGCCGGCAACGAAAGCATCAGGAAACGTGGCGCGCTGTCCCCGGCGTCCGCACGAGCCGGTTGGGTGTGCCCGGCATGGGCATGATCTTATGGGGTGCGAGTCCCCGGTACATTTTCCGGGAAGAAGTCATTGTGACAACTTCAAAAAATACTAGCCGACGGCAAGGGCAAAGGGGCGACCCGATGTCCGACAGAAGCCTGAGTGCAAACCTGCGAGCTGACGAGCAGATCAGAATCGCCTGGAGCGATTCGAACAGCCTTTGGCTGGCCCGAAGGGCGAGCCACAGGGAGGTGGCGAGTAAATCGCATACAAGGCCGAACCCCTGGGCGAGGGAGCAGAACATTCCGAAGCCCGTCCGGAGAACATGGGGGCTGGCAAATGAGGCAGTTTTGCAGGGAAAGATCATGTCCTTACCCGGGGAGATCTGTCCGGCTTTGCGCCCACCGCTGGTGGGAGCGCCCTATCCAGTAATGGGTCGGGTGACTGGGCAAAAGTCAGCAGACGGCATAGTAGTGGATTCATTCCGATGATCAAGCGAAGGCCTGAAGCCAAGAGAGGGCTGCGCCCATTATGCTCTACGCTCAGTCTTGACCGGCCGGTCAACCTAAGATGTCGTAGGCGCGATGATGGAATAGTGCTTCCCACAATCAATCAACCTGGTTCGCTAGAGATTGGTTGGTCCGGCTACGGCCCGACGCTCTTGGTAACCGCCCGGTGCGGACCCGCATGCCGGGTGGTGTGGGAGGGAGGGGGACGAAAACCCCCCTTCTTATCCCTCTCATACGGTCTGTAGTTCTTTGAGGGATTTGCCATTCGCATTTACCCAGGCGGTGAGGCCGTTGGGGTTGCCGCCGTGAATTACTGCTGCCGCAGAACTTGGACTCGAAAATTCAGTGTCTTTAGCAAAAACATTTTGAGCAAAGGCTACAACCTCATGACGTGCGTCATATCACAGGCCCGGCGAAATTCCAGGGCGAAGCGAAACGCCTGTGCTGGGCTCAAGTCAAATGCCGGGCGGCGTCACTCGAGTAGCCGTTGTTGGCCGAGCCTATGTGGAAGACTCGTGCCGGAGAGCCCATTGTGATACTCGATCCCCGCAAGAGGCGGGTGCAGCGACGATCGACAGATCAGGAGGTGCTTTGGTAGCCGCATCATGGAGACGATTCGGGTTTCCATACATCCTGGGCCGAGCTTGGGGGGTCCCGTATCCGGGCCTGGATAATGCCGACATGAGACGACCAGTAGATAGGGGCGCGACCAGTACATACTCGGGAAATCGCGAATAACGCTACGTCACTTGCGGGTGGTCCGGGACGAGTCTGGCGGGACCGTCAGCCGCCGGGGTGAGGCGGAAAAGAAGACTGTCCGCCGGACATTTCTCCGGCCGAAGGGTTTTGCCTGGGATGGCAAACCCTGGACTTGCAAGCCGAGCAAGATTGCTCGGCCCCAACAAGCGGCTGTCGAGCCTACGGCGATGTATTCACTGCGTGTCCCGAGGGGCTCGTCCCAGAGCGCGTGGCATTATTCATGTTGTTCTGAGCAGATGGCGTCCGCGGCCGTGCCTGGCCGGGGACTGTTGGGAGCCCCGACTGGCCGGACCTCAACAGCGCGTCATTCCCCGCCTTGAGGTATCGGGCCCCTGCTCCGGTCTGGGGTGAGCGCGGAGTACTTGCCATCCATGAGGGGATGAAGATTGCTCCCGGGGCCTTCATCGAGGCATGGCTTACGGGCTACGATGGGCTCGACCGGCGCGCCTGACCGGCGTGGTGCTGGTTTGGGCCACAGCGGGTCGGGGCTGGCGAAGTACAGGGCCGGCGCAGCCGGTCATATGGTTTCAACCCAACGCGGTCTCGCAATTTCATGGCATTCGTCTCCTCGATCGGCATGCTCGCCGCACTCCTCACGACTGCTGCGCTCGTCCCCCAGGTGGTGCGCATTCTGCGTACCCGCGATACACACGCGATCTCGCTCGTGATGTACCTGCTTTTCGCGACCGGGGTCGCGCTCTGGTGCATCTACGGGCTGTTGCTGGGGTTATGGCCGGTGATCCTCGCCAATGGGATCACGCTGGCCTTGGCACTGGTCGTCATCGGATTCAAGCTGCGCCATCCCTGAGCGCCGCTCGGCGGGGGGCTTGCCTGGCGTCTGAGCTGGCGTAGACGACGAGGCTCACGGGGAGTCGTAGGGGCATCTTGCGGGCTCGGCCCGCTGGGGGATCCGTTCGGTCTGGATGTCGAGCCTCGCCCTGGCCCCAGACGCCGCCGCAGGGCTATGCTTCAGACTTGGCGAACGTTGCGCCGGGCGGCCGCGCGCAACAGCGCATTGCGCCGACCGCGGCGGCTCTGCTGGGCGGCCTCGCCCAGGGTCAGGCACAGGTCAAGGAGGCGTTTGCGCAGCGCGGTCAACATGGCTGGGGTCGGCTCAGGCACAGACAAGCGCCCCTGTGGCCGGCCATTGCTGGGCTACCGCATCGTCGAGCATCCGCTGGGCGCAGTCTCGGCAGCGCCCGCAGCAGGTTGCGACTTTGAGCTGGTCGCTGAGCTCGTCCAGCGAGGCGACACCACGGCCGGCGGCCTCGCGGATCTGTCGGTCGGTCACACAGTTGCAGACACAGACGATCATGGCATGCTCCCCTTGACTTCGAGCAGAATAATAGTACAAATGAGATCCATTCGCAATAGTGTTTTGGGAGCGGCCGACCGTCCATCGGCACGGGCGGTGAGACTCCTGTCGGGGTCCAAGACCGCGAAGGTTTGTGCTGCGCAGGCGTCGTCAGCCTTTGGGGCGCCCGCCGGTCATGTCTTAAACGAGGAGATTCGGCATGCAGGGTGATCCGCAAATCGTTCAACGCTTGAACCTGTGTCTCAGGGATCAGCTGACAGCGATCAATCAGTTCTTTCTCCACGCGCGCATGGCCCGGGATTGGGGACTGAATCGGTTCGGCGAATACGAGCACAAGCGCTCCATCCGGGCCATGAAAACGGCCGACGAGCTGATCGAGCGCGTCCTGTTTCTCGACGGCCTGCCCAATCTGCAGGACCTCGGGAAGCTGCTGATCGGCGAAAACATCCCGGAGATCCTCGGCGGCGACCTCCAGCTGCTGGGGGCGGTGCGGACAAACCTCCAGGAGTCGATCCGGCAGTGCGAGGAGGCGCGGGACTTCGTCAGTCGCGACCTGCTGCAGGAGATCCTCGAAGGGATCGAGGGGCAGATCGATTGGCTCGAGACCCAGCAATACTTGATCGAGAACGTCGGGGTCGAGAACTACCTGCAAGCGCAGATGGGAGACGGGGCATGAAAGGCAACAAGAAGGTCCTCGAGCACCTGCAGAAGCTGCTGAACGGCGAGCTCGCGGCGCGCGACCAGTATTTCGCCCACTCCCGCGTGTACAAGGACTGGGGTCTGCAGCGCCTCTACGAGCGTATCCACCACGAGATGCAGGAAGAGACAGAGCATGCCGACGCGCTGATCGAGCGCATGCTGTTCCTCGAGGCCCGGCCCGATCTGTCCAAGCCGGACAAGCTGCGTATCGGCTCGAACGTCCCCGAGATGCTCAGCAACGACCTGGCCGTCGAGTATGAGGTGACCGGCGCGCTGAAGGAGGCGATCAAGACCTGCGAGAAGGAACAGGACTATGACACCCGGGCCATCCTGACCCGCCTGCTCGACGACACGGAGATGGACCACGCCTATTGGCTCGAGAAGCAGTTGAGCCTGATCGAAATGGTCGGTCTGAAGAACTACCTGCAGTCCCAGATGGGGGCCGGAGCACCCGCTGAGTGAGGGGTCCAAGGCCGGGGGGCCCGTTTCCCCCGTCGGCTGGCGGAGCCCCGTCTCGCGGATGTACCCCCGAAACCTGCCGGCCCCCGCACGGGGCGTGCGGGGGCCGGCAGGTTGCGGTTATTTTTCTGTTTTCTTGGTCGGTGTCGTGGCGGCGGCCGGTGCCGTCAGCACCGGGTAACCCCAGGCGCCGAGATAGGGGTAACCCCAACCGTAGCCATAGTAGGGGTAGCCCCAGCCATAGCCGTAATAGGGGTAGCCCCAACCGGGACCCCAGCCTCCCCAACCGGGACCCCAACCGCCCCAAGGACCCCAGCCTCCCCAACCGGGATCCCAACCGCCCCAAGGACCCCAGCCTCCCCAGCCGGGACCCCAGCCTCCCCAGCCGGGACCCCAGCCTCCCCAGCCGGGACCGCTCATCATCGAGGACAGCATGCCGAAGAAGGCATTAGCCGGTGTGGATGCGAGTCCCAGGCTTCCTGCGACCGCAGCCACCACGAGCAAGCGTTTGATTCGCGTCATGATTAGGACCCTCCTCGTCAGTTTGCGATGAACAGCGAGAGTCCCCCATCCTCACGATTTTAAGCATGGCAAATTTGCTCGCGGCCGTGGTTGACCTATATCAACATTCGCTAATAAGCATGATCAGGGTCCGCTGCGCGCCCCTAGCTCCAAGCGGGTCGGCACGGTACCGTCCTTGGCTGCCGCCTGCTGCGGCGAATCCGTAGCGATGTGGGCTGGATCGACCGAATCCTGGGTCGTGAGCTCCGAGACGATCGCAGCGGCGCGCCGCTTGGCGAGCGCTTGCAGCTGCGCGTCCGGCTGGGGTGCCTGCTCGAGGAGATGGGCGAACAGGGCTTTGTAGAACGCTCGGTCTTCGCTTGCCTTGCCGATGAAGGCGAGCACCGGATTGACCCGTTTCGCCGCATGCCCGGTGCGCTTCTCGTAGGCTGCCTGAAACCGATCCACGGCTTTGTCGCCACCTTGCTTGTCCGCGAGCTTCTCCAGCGCGCGCTGGGTCTTGGCGTCGTCGTAGGCAACCGGGCCGGGGTCCTCGCCCGGCTGGAGCGCGATCTTGAGCTCCTGGGCCACGGCAAGGCGCAGATTGAGGTCTTTGATCGCCGTCCCGTCGGCGCTCGGCGCAAGGCCGGGGTGGACGCTCAGTATGAGCTGAGGGCGTTTGTTCAGGGCCTGCCCCAGGGTCTGGAGCTTTTCCCGCTCGGGTGGCGCCAGCTCGGCTTCCCCCGGCGCGAACGCTATGGAATCCAGCTTCCCCCCGCCGCCGAGGGCGGCGCCTAGCGCGCGGAACGGGGCCGTCACGATCTTGCCGATCAGGTTGGCGATGGTCTGTCCGATCACATGGCCGAAGCTGAACTCCGGGCTGCCGACATTGCCGCGTACCGGTACGGCCAAGTCGATCTTTCCTTCGTTGTCGGTGAGCAAGGCTACGGCCAGATCAAGCGGCAGATTTGCGGCGCGCTCGCTCTTGACTGGCTCTCCCAGGGCGAAATTCCGCAGCACCACCTTATTGGTGCCGAGCAGCTCGCTGTTCTTGATCTTGTACTCCAGATCGAGGTCCAGCTTGCCCGAGGCGATCGCCCGCCCCGCAAAGGTCGCGCTGTACGGGGAGAGAGAGGGCACGGCGACGTTTCGGAACCTCACCCGGATATCGGTGAACCGGCCCGGGTCCGAGGGCAGCAGCCTGCCGTCCACCTTAGCCTGCCCGAACTGATTCACCTGACCAGCGAGCTTGAGGAAGGCCCGGGCCTTCGGATCGTTGGAGATGCCGGTCGCCGAGCCTTGGACGTGGTGAATGCGCGCCTTGAAGGGCAGTACCAGGCTGAGATCGGCGAAGTCCGCAGTACCCTGATCGACGCTGACCCGGTCGATGCTGATCGGGAATACCTGAGCAGCGCTGTCTGGGAGCGGCTCGGTGGCCTTCTTTGCGCCTTCCGGCTGCTTGAGCACCTTGGCGAGATTGAGCGTCTTGTCCTTGAAGACCACGATCTTTGCCCCCGGCTCGCGCACGCGCACCTCCTTGATCTCGAGCCGGTTCGGTACCAGGCCGAGGGCGATGCCGCTGACCTCCAGGTCCTTCCATTCGAGCAGGCGATCGCCGGAATCGGCCTCGTTCACCAACAGGTCCGCCACGTCGAGGGTGCCATCGGCTCTGAGTCGGGGATGGTCCTGGGACGCCGAGTAAGCCAGGTGCGCCTCGCCCGAGAGCGCGCCGGATCTCAGGGTCAGGGTCGAGAGCTTGGCGAGCAGCGGCGACAGCGGTGCGAGGGCGACGCCGTCGAGCTTCAGCTGAGCTTCGGCTTTGGCGCCGGTGGGGGCCGCAGTGCCCGCGATTTCCACCTTGCCCCCCTGTTTGACCTCCAGGTGCGCCGCGTAATGGATCGGCGTCTGGCCGTCGCTGCGGATGTCCTTGGCGAGGACGCTCACCTTGTCCAGGTCATACGCCAGCGTCGGTACCGTCGTTCGGTCGGCGACCTTCAGGGTGAAGTCGGACAGCGACAGCTGATTCAGCGCGAGCCTCCATGGCCGCCCTTGAGCCGTGGCTGCGTCTCCGGCCGATTGGATCTCCTCGCGCAAGGCGCCGCGATCCCGCCGGTCGAAGGCCGCGAGCTCGCGGATGGCGCCGTCGGCGGTGCGCGTCAGCCACCCTGTGCCGCCGGTCACCGCGACCTGCGGCAGCACCAGCTCCCGGGCCCCCAGGTCGATCCGCCCGTCCTGAAGCGCCACGCGGTCGAAGCTGAGCAGCGGGCTGGGGCCGTCCCTTTCGGCAATCCTGACCTGTTGCAACCTGACGCCCAACCGGTCGATCGCCAGGGGCGTCGTGCTGCCCCCGAGCGAGGCCGACAGGCCCAGCTCCACGTGCAAGTCTCCGAGGCTGCCGACCAGCGGCGTGACTCGGCTCTGGTCCTCGTAACGCAGCGCTACCTGGTCGATCTTGAGAGCTTCGACGCGCACCTTCCAAGGGGCGGCGGGCGGGGTGTCAGCGGGGGCGGCCGCGGGGCGGGTCTTCGCAGGCCCGGTGCGCCGGGCGGTGAAGGCGTCGGCCCAGTCGATCGAGCCGTCCTTGGAGACGGTCGCGCGAGCCCGGCCGTCGCGGATCGCGAGCTCCTGGACAACGACCTCCCGCGTCCCCAGGTCGAAGCGTGCCCCGGGCACTTCGATCGCCGCGAGCTCCACCAGCGGGAGGGGAGCACCGCTCTCGGTAAGCGAGAGGTTACTCAGGCTCAACCGGACGGGGTCGAGCGAGAATTTCGCCTTTCCCGAGGCATAAGCGAAGCGGTAGCCGAGCGCGATGTCCAATGCGCCGTCTGGCTCCGCCAAGCGAAGGCGGTCCCGGAAGAACCGCCAGATGGTCGCTATCCGCAACCCCGCTACCCGGATCGTGCCACTCGCGGCGAGCGGCTGCAGAGAGATCTCACCCTGCCAGCCGAGGGTGCCGGTGCCTGGCAGGGTGGCGGTCACGCCGTAGGGACCGCGCCGGCCAGGCAGCGTCGATACGTTGGTGAGCAGCAGCTCGATCGGCTGGACCGTCGTGCTGGCCGGCGTGGGGCTGGATCGGTCGGTGAAGCTTACCGTTCCGCCCGTGATCGCCGCTTGCTTGACGAGCAGCGGCGTCGGTCCCGCGGACGGCGCCGGCTCCTTGGGCGGCTCTCCCGAGGCCAGGGCGTCGGAGAGCCGCGCGAGGTTGAGGCGTCCGTCTTTGCCGATGACCAGGTCGATCTTGGCCCCGTCGAGGCGAACGGCGGCGAAGGTCCAGGCCCAGCGAAATAGACTCTCGAGCTCGAAATCGACGAACAGACGCTTAAAGCGGAGGATCGGCTCGCCGTCGGCCTCGCGCAGAGCGAAGTCCTTAGCCTCAATCGTAAGCAGGAAGGGATTGATGCGCACATCGCCGATGCTGGCCTGGCGGTGGAGCCGCTCGGCGGCGATCTTGGGAACGTAGTGCCGGATCAGGTATGGAGCGAGCAGGAAGCCGGCCGCGGCATACACGATCAAGGCAGTGAGAACCGCGATCAGCCGCCGGTCGAAAAACCAGGGATGCCCTCGGCGCTCAGGGGGTCGCGGCTTTTCGGCTTGCGGCGGCTTTGCTCTGGGCATCGTCTCTCGGGCTCGAAGGGTAAAGGTCCACGCGGCTGCTGGTCAGCATACTAGAACAGCCGGCGGGGAAGAGACCGCGGAGCCGCTCTCAGTTGGTCCGAGAGTGTCCCGAGGGGCGCCGAACCCCTCGAACGGCGAGGTCTTTGCGGCTGCTGGGCTCTTGGTCCACTGCTATGCTGCTTGCACAGCGGAGCACCCGAGTGCTCCCGACCGAATCCGGCCCGGCGGCTCTGCCGAGGCCGGACTTTAACCGAGAGCGATCCAGGAGAACGAGAATGATGCGAAGACTTGGGCAGGTCATCGTGGGAACGGCCGCGGCGCTCACCCTGGGGGCAGCGCTCGCGGCGACGCCGGCACCCAAGGGCGCGCAGGAGTACTTCATCTCGCCGAGCGATGGCGCCACGGTCAGCAACCCCTTCACCGTGCGCTTCGGGCTCAAGGGCATGGGTGTGGCACCCGCGGGGGTCGATAAGCCGGGGACCGGGCACCATCATCTCCTGATCGACGTCGCTACGCCGCCCACCCCCGGCCAGCCGCTGCCCTCGGACGAGCATCACCGCCATTTCGGCGGCGGACAGACGGAGGTGACCCTGACTCTGTCGCCCGGCACCCATACGCTGCAGCTCGTGCTGGGCGACAAGGCCCACGTGCCGTTCGATCCGCCGGTCATGTCCAAGAAGATCACCATCCATGTGAAATGATCCTTTGAGGGCCGGCTGCAATCGGGCGGCCCGTCGTTTGGCCGGGGGCGGTTCCGGCCCCCGAGGTTCCCGCGTACAATCGGCGCCGTTCCTTGCCGGGCCGCGCGCCGGCTGCTTTTCGGCAATTTCCCGACGGGATCCGTGATGGGCGACACGCTGGATCTTAATTTCGAGGGCGTGGAGCGTCTCCCGCTCAAGCAGTTTACGGAGAAGGCGTACCTCGATTATTCGATGTACGTCATCCTGGACCGGGCCCTGCCGCACATCGGTGACGGACTCAAGCCGGTGCAGCGGCGCATCGTCTACGCCATGTCAGAGCTGGGCCTCTCGGCCAGCGCGAAGTTCAAGAAGTCCGCCCGCACCGTGGGTGACGTGCTCGGCAAGTTCCATCCCCATGGCGACAGCGCCTGCTACGAGGCCATGGTGCTGATGGCGCAGGACTTCTCGTACAGGTATCCGCTGATCGACGGCCAGGGCAACTGGGGCTCGCCGGACGACCCCAAGTCCTTCGCCGCGATGCGCTACACGGAGGCGAAGCTCACGCCGTACGCCCAGCTGCTGCTACAGGAGCTGGGGCAGGGCACGGTCGACTGGCTGCCCAACTTCGACGGCACCCTGGAAGAGCCTGCGGTGCTGCCGGCACGCCTGCCCAACGTGCTGCTCAACGGCTCGACCGGCATCGCGGTCGGCATGGCCACCGACATCCCGCCCCACAACCTGCGAGAGGTGGCCGGTGCCTGTATCCGGCTGCTCGAGGAGCCCGAGGCGACCGTGGAGCAGCTCTGCGCGCATGTCCCGGCCCCGGACTTCCCCACCGAGGCGGAGCTCATCACCCCGCGGGCCGAGCTGCTGCGCATCTATGAGAGCGGCGGCGGCACCGTGCGGCTGCGCGCCCGCTACGTGCGCGAGCAGGGGGACATCGTCATCACGGCGCTGCCCTATCAGGTCTCCGGTGCGCGGGTGCTGGAGCAGATCGCCGCCCAGATGCAGGCCAAGAAGCTTCCGATGGTGGAAGACCTGCGCGACGAGTCCGACCACGAGAATCCGACCCGGCTGGTGATCGTGCCCCGCTCCAACCGGATCGACGTCGCGCGCCTGATGTCGCACCTGTTCGCGACCACGGACCTGGAGCGCAGCTATCGGGTGAATATCAACCTCATCGGCCTGGATGGCCGTCCAGCGGTCAAGAACCTGCGCGAGCTGCTCAGCGAGTGGCTGCGTTTCCGCCTCGACACCGTCACGCGCCGGCTCAAGCACCGCCTGGGGAAGGTGCGTGATCGTCTACATCTGTTGGACGGCCTGCTGATCGCCTTCCTGAACCTGGACGAGGTGATCCGTATCGTCCGCAGCGAGGACGAGCCCAAGCCGGTGCTGATGCGCCGCTTCGATCTCACCGAGGTCCAGGCCGAATACATCCTCGACACCCGATTGCGCCAATTGGCGCGTCTGGAGGAGATGAAGATCAAGGGCGAGCAGAAGGATCTGCAGAAGGAGCAGGACTGGCTGGAGAAGACCCTGGGCTCACCCAGGCGCATGGGCACCCTGATCCGCAAGGAGATCGAGGAGGACGCCGAGAAGTACGGCGACGAGCGCCGCTCTCCCATGGTGGAGCGCCCTGCCGCCGAGGCCCTCGGCCAGGACGAGCTCTCGCCCAGCGAGCCGGTCACGGTGGTCATCTCCGAGAAGGGCTGGGTGCGCGTCGCCAAGGGGCACGATGTGGACGGCGCAACCCTGAGCTATCGCGCTGGAGACTCGTTTCTCGCTGCAGTGCGCATGCGCAGCAGCCAGCAGGCGGTGCTTCTCGACAGCACGGGTCGCAGCTACTCGCTGCCCGCCCACAGCTTACCCTCGGCCCGTAGCCAGGGCGAGCCCCTGACCGGCCGGTTGGCGCCGCCTGCGGGGGCCGGGTTTCCGGCCTTGTTGGGCGGCGATCCCGATGGCTGGTGGGTCCTGGCCTCGGATGCGGGTTACGGGTTCGTCGTCCAGCTCAAGGAGCTGTATGCGAACAAAAAGGGCGGCAAGGTCGTGCTGAGCCTCCCGGAGCGCGCCCGGGTCGTCCGGCCGGCCCCGGTGGAGGACCCGCAGGCCGATCGCCTGGCCACGGTGACCAGCGCCGGCCACCTGCTGGTCTTCCCGGTGTCCGAGCTGCCCGTGCTCGGCCGCGGCAAGGGCAACAAGATCATCGGCATCCCGGCGGCACGCGCCGCGTCCGGGGAAGAGGTCGTCGTAGCCCTGGCCGCCGTGCCTCATGCGGGGCGGCTCACCATCTATTCCGGCAAGCGCTACATGAGCCTGCGCTACCCCGAGCTCGATCCCTACCTGGGCGAGCGCGGCCGGCGCGGCGTCAAGCTGCCCCGCGGGTTTCAGAACGTGGACGACCTGCGGGCGGAGTGAGGAAAAGAAAGTAGACGGTAGACGGGGGAAGACAAAACCGAATAATCACTTTAGACGTAATACGGCCGTCCCGCAGCAACTGAGCACTGATGCAATGCAAGCCGCGAGTTTGATCGAGCGTGACGGTGTCGGAGAGCCGAGGGCTGCGATCGCCTTGCCGGGCGCAAGCCATCCCTTGCGGATGCATCTGTTGGGGGCGGGCATGCTGCTGATCATGGCTTCCGCCGCTCCGGCGGCTCAAATCTGCCCCGATAGGGCCGAATTCGAAAAGGACGGCTGGCAGCTCGAGCCGGTGCAACGGGCGATCGATGTCTACCTGCGCGATCACCGGATGCGGGTGAATTGGATGCATGAGCCCAGGCCGCCCGATGCGGTGGGCAGGGACTACTACGAGTGGCTCTGGATCAATGAATTCGGTGCCGGAATGAAGGCCGATCTAGCGCGGCGTTTCTGCGAGGGGGCGGCGGATGCCCCGACCGGACAATAGACGGGCCTTTCGCGCCGGTGCCGGCTGCCCGGCCTTGGTCCCGGCTACACGTCGCTCGGGACATCGGGTCCTCGGGCGGCTCGGGTCTTCGGCGCGGTCAAGCAGCAGTCGTAGCGGCCTGCCCACTCTGCCGGACTTTCCGGATCGAAGTGTCGTGACCGCCGGACTCCCAAGCGGGTGATCGCCGGCCTCCTGCTGCGGCGCCCGGTCTGCCCGCGTCTGCGGCATTGCGCTCGGCGTGGGCGCTCGACCGACTGTCAAGTACGCCTGCGCGCCCGGTCTGTCGCGCGCCTTGCGTCCACGCGCATCTCGGACGCCTCGCGACGAACGGCGGTGAGAAATGCGGGCTAGAAGTCCTGGTCGAAGCTCGATGGGTTGATGCGCTGGACGTGCTCGTCGATCAGCTCCCCGAGCCGGCGACGCAAGGCCTCGAAGATCTCGCCGCGTAGACTGGTCTCGAGGTCCAGGACCGCGGGGCGCAGGGCCTCGTCGATCACCTCGGCGATGATCTGGCCGAGCTCGGCCTCCAGCCTCTCCCTGACCACCGCGGCCAGGTGGTCCACGGCGTCTTCGCTCGGTGGGCGCCGCGCAGACGGCGCACCGAATACCTGCTCCTCGGGTGTGGACACCACGTCGTCGAGGAGGGGGATACCGTCCTCCGAAACGGGCACGCTGTCGGTCTCGAGCTCGATATCCTCGGGAAACTTCGTCTCATCGTGCAGCAGTCGGAAGCTGTCGATGGTGTCCGAGTCTTCGTCGTCGTCGAATGGATAGTGGGGGCTCATCGGCTGATGTCGTGATGTTGGAGCGGATAGCCGCGGTCTCGATAGAAGCGGAAGCGCCGGCGACCCGCGTCCAGGGTCGCCTGGTCCTGGTCCAGGGCCTCGATCACGCGCTCGAAGCGGCTGAAGAACGGTGGTACGTCTGCGGAGAGGTTGATCAGCACCTCCTGCTCGTCCCCACCGACATCGCCATGGCCGATCATCACTGGGGTTCGCCGGGGGTCGGTCTCACCCATCAGACCGTGGGGCAGGAAGCTGCCGTCGCGGAAGGTCCAGAGCAGGCGGTCGACGCGGTGCGCTGCGTCCGCCGAATCGGTCTGCAAAAAGACTCTGCGGCCCTGCTGATAGGCCTTCTCGGCCAGCCGGCACGCCAGCAGCCAGCGGCTGCCCGCGGCGCCCGGCTGAAGGACGTAGAAGTCGATCTGGGTCATGGGCTCAAGCACCCATCTCGCTGCGCCGCAGCAGAAACTGAGTGAGCAGGGGCACCGGGCGCCCCGTGGCCCCCTTGTCCTCGCCCGTCTTCCAGGCGGTGCCCGCCACGTCCAGGTGGGCCCATTTCAGCTTCTTCGTATAGCGCCACAGGAAGCAGGCGGCGGTGATTGCTCCCGCAGAGCGCCCACCGATGTTCGCCATGTCGGCGAAGGGGCTGTCCAGGGCCTTCTGATAGTCGTCCCAGAGCGGCAGCCGCCAGGCCCGGTCGCCGGTGTGCTCGCCGGCTTCGAGCACCTCCGCGGCCAGGCGCTCGTCGTTCGCCATCAGGCCCGAGGCGAAGTGTCCCAGGGCGATGATGCAGGCGCCGGTCAGGGTGGCGACGTTGATCACCGCAACGGGCTCGTAGCGCTCCGCATAGGTCAGGGTGTCGCAGAGGATCAGTCGGCCTTCCGCGTCGGTGTTGAGGATCTCGATGGTCTGCCCGGACATGCTGGTGACGATGTCACCGGGCTTGTTCGCGGCGCCGTCAGGCAGGTTTTCCGAGGACGGCACCAGCCCGACCACGTTCAGCGGCAAGCCCAGATCGGCACAGGCCTTGAGGGCGCCGATCACGCTGGCCCCCCCGCACATGTCGTACTTCATCTGGTCCATGTCCGCGGCGGGCTTGATGGAGATCCCCCCGGCGTCGAAGGTGAGCCCTTTGCCCACCAGCACGACCGGCTTCTCCGAGCCCTTGCCTCCGGAGTACTCCATGACGATGAGCTTGGGCGGCTGGCGGCTGCCGCTGGCGACCGACAGCAGGGCGCCCATGCCGAGCTTCTTCATGTCCTCGGCCTCCAGCACCCGCACCCGGAGGGACTGACAGTCTTTCGCGAGATCCAGGGCGCTCTCCGCCAGATAGCTCGGCGTGCAGATGTTGCCGGGCAGGTTTCCCAGGTCCTTGGCCAGGGTCACGCCGGAGGCCATGGCGATGCCGTGCGCGAGGCCGCGCGCGGCCTCGTCTCGGTCCAGGTCGCTGCCGATCAGCAGGTCGAGCCGCGTGAGCGGGTGCTTGGGCGGCTCCGCCTTGGATTTGCACTGGTCGAATCGATAGAGCGCGTCTTCGGCCGCCAGGACCGTATCTCGGGCAAGGCTGTAGATGCTCGCCCCTTTGGGCAAGGGCTCGGTGACGCACCAGGTAGCGGAGGTGGTGGGGCCCTGCTGCAGCACCCGGGTCGCGGCAGCGACGATCTTGCGGTACGCGGCCGGGGTCAGCTCGCGGTGCTTGCCGCACCCCACAAGAAGCACGCGCTCGGCGTTGATCCCCGGCACCTGATAGAGCATCAGGGTCTGACCCAGGTCGCCGTCCATGTCGCCTTGCTTGACCAGTCTGCCGAGGAAGCCGTCGCTGGCCTTGTCGACCGCCTCGGCGGGCGCCGACAGCTTCTGTTTGGACAGCACGCCGAGCACCAGGCATGGGGTGCGCCGCTTGGCGGGATTGGTGCTCTTGACGAAGTACTCCATGAAGGCTCCGCGTGGTTACAGAGTGCCCCTGGCCGACGTCCACCTGCTCCTCGGGGGGAGAGTGGTCCGTGCTCGGGCGCCCGGATTTTTGTTAGCATGCTTGCGCCCCAGCGAGTCTTAAGTCTACAAGAACCTCCGATGAATGCCACGGACATCCCTGCCACGGTGGGTCGGTTCCAGCCCGCGGGTGCGGCTGTGCTCGGGGGGGCGGGCTCATCGAGCCCAATGGGTCCGGGCGAGACTGGGGGACCCCTCCGGTTTCCCGGTGGCGAGTTTCGGGGGACAGCCCAAGCCCAATGCCTCGCAGATCACCGATGATCGGTATTCTCGACCGTTTTCTCGTTCGCGAGACCCTCAAGACGCTGTTGGCAGTGGTGCTGGTGATCGTGTTGATCCTATGCGCGCACGCCCTCATGCGTCTGCTCGCCAGCGTGGCGGCCGGGCTCATCGCCCAGGACGCGATGATTCGCCTGATCGGTCTGGTGCTGTTGGAATCGCTCGGACAGCTGCTGCCCCCGGCGTTCTTTCTGGCGATCCTGTTCACCCTCGGGCGCATGTACCGCGACAACGAGATGACCGCTTTGCTCGCCAGCGGGGTGAGTCTGAGACGGGTGTTCCGCTCGTTCCTGCTGCTGGCCCTGCCGCTCACCCTGGCGGTCGGATGGCTGACGGCGGAGGTGTTGCCCTGGGCCAAGCTCCAGGAGCGTCAGGTCCGTGCGGTGCAGGAAGATACTGCGAAGCTCAGCCGCGCCATGGCCGGTCAGTTCACCGAGTTCGAGAAGGGCGGGCTGCTGTTCTATATCGAGAAGGTTGCCCCCGACGGCGTCACCCTTAGCGACATCTTCGTGCAGCACCGTCAGCACGGCACCCTCGGTCTGGTCCGTGCCGCCCGTGGGACCTACCTGGAGGACAGCCGCGGCGACGGCTTTCTGGTGCTGAGCGACGGGTACCGATACGAGGGCACGCCCGGAGCCCTGGACTACACGATCGGGCACTTCGCACGCTACTCCATGCGGGTCGTACAGCCGGAGGCCCAGGACAGTGTTCAGCGCAATGAGAGCACCATGACGACCGCCGAGCTGCTCGCCTCGGACCAGCTTCGTGCCCGGGCCGAGCTGCAGTACCGGTTGTCCCCTCCCTTGGCGGTTCTGGTGTTCACGGTGCTCGCCCTGCCGCTCAGCCGCTCCGTCCCTCGCCAGGGGATGTACGGTCGCCTGATCATGGCGTTCCTGGTGTATTTCCTGTTCCTGAATCTCATGGAGATATCCGGCACCTGGATGCGTGCGGGGCTGACACCGGCCTGGCTCGGGCGCTGGTGGGTGCATGCGCTGGTGCTCGCCGGCGCAGGGCTGCTCCTGGCCAAGGACTCCAGCTGGTGGGCGCGGTGGAAGCGCCGGCGGCGACTTGCACGGGCCGGCACATGAATCTGATCGGCCGCTACATCGGTCGGCGCGTCGTCAGCGGCACCATCTGGGTGCTGCTGGTGCTGTTGACGCTGATCGGCTTCTTCTCGCTCATCGAGGAGCTCGGCCACGTGGGGGAAGGGCACTACCGGGTTCAGGATGCGGTGGTATTCGTGTTCCTGACGCTGCCGCGCTATGCCTACGAGATCTTTCCCGTGACGGCGCTGATCGGGACCCTGATCGGGCTGGGCTCCCTCGCCAATCATTCCGAGCTGACGGCGATGCGGGCGGCCGGTGTGTCGCTCGCGCGCATCGTCTCATCCGTGCTGGGGACCGGGGCCGTCATGCTGGTTGTCGCGCTGCTCGTGGGCGAGGTGGTGGCGCCCGCCACCGAGCAGTACGCCCAGACGATGCGATCGGAGAAGCGCTCCGAGCAGATCACGCTGAAGACCGAGTACGGTTTCTGGGCTCGCGACGGGCGGGCGTTCGTGAATATCCGCAAGATCCTGCCGGGGGCGAGACTGGAAGACATCTTCATCTTCGAGTTCGGAGCGGACCGTCAGCTGAAGGCGTCCACCCATGCGGCCTATGCCGAGTACCGCGACGGGCGCTGGCTCCTGCGCAACATCCAGCAGACCCTGTTCGGCCCGGATCGGTTGACCGCCCGCAAGATGTCCGAAGCGACCTGGGATTCCATGGTCGATCCGGGGCTGCTCAACTTCGTGACCCTCAATCCCAGCGTGCTGCCGAGCTGGGGTCTGTATCACTATATCCGGTTCCTGCATGAAAACGGCCAATCGGCCGCCCGTTTCGAGGTGGCCTTCTGGGGCAAGGTCCTGACTCCCTTCATGACTTTGGTCATGCTGTTCCTGGCGGTCCCATTCGTGTTTGGCAGCCTGCGCACCGTGGGCATTGCGCAGCGCATCTTCGTCGGCGCCTTGGTGGGCGCGAGCTTCCTCTTGCTGAGCCGGATTTTCTCCTATCTGGCCGTCGTCTACCCCATCGATCCCTTGCTCGCAACGGCGTTCCCCAGCCTCACCGTCCTCGCCTTGGCGTTTTGGCTCACGCGCCGCGTGCATTGAGGGGGAAGCTATTAGCTAATAGCTATTAGCTAATAGCAATTAGCAGTTAGCGGGTTAGCGGTTAGCGGTTAGCGGTTAGCGGTTAGCGGGCCGGGTAGGGAGGAGCAGCACCAGGCGGGTGCCGGACAGGCGGTCGTGCCAGGCGAGGTGGTCACGGTCGACCAGTACCCACAGGTACCCCAGCCCCAGAGGGAGCCAGGACAGTAGGGCGGCGGCCAGCCGGAGCGCTGCTCGGGCGTAGCCGGGGGATGCCCCCGTTCGCGTCACGAGGCGGAGACGCCAGGCCCGCATGCCCAGGGTCTGGCCTCCGTGGGTCCAGAACCACAGGAAAAAGATCAGAGGTACGGAAACCACAGCGAGTTGGAGCAACAGGTGCCAGTAGCCTGCGGCAGACGTGATCTCGCCGCCTTTGAGTCCAACCATGACCGCGCCGACGACCAAGACCATGGCGATCAGGAGCAGGCCGTCGTAGACCATCGCCGCGAGGCGCCGCAGGAGGCCGGGCGTGACGGTCTGCTCGGTGTCGATAGGGGGCTCGGCGGTCACCCCGGCATTGTACCTGCCAGGGCCAGCCACCGCTCGGGGCACCTGATCCGCTCGAGATTGTGACCAGGGGCGCAATTTCTGAGGGGTTTCCCTAGCAGCAATCGGCAGCGCTCCCAATAGAATTCCCTGCCAGGCCGCCCATACTTGGCGGCCTGCACGACTCCGGTCTTGCGCTGCTCGCACCTACCCCCAGGACAGGCGGCGCACGAACGGCACCATTACGACGAACGGCACTATTACTAGAAAGCGTGGTCGAACCACGCGCAGTCGCTCAACAAAGCGCGCCGGCGGTGCGACCACCGACGGCCCGCGTGAGGAGGATGGAGAAGTGGATCACCGATACAACAGCCGGCGCCCCATTTTCTTGGACGCCGTGATCGAGTCTCGCGCCCTCGGGCGCATACCGTGCCGCGTCAAGAACATCGGCTTGGGCGGCGTATTCCTCGAGATCCCGCGCGTTAAGCCGGCCCTCAACAGCGTCGTGGAGCTGTCGCTCTCGGTTCCGCTGAACGGGACCAGCTGTCGCTGTCAGATGTTCGGGATCGTGGTCCATCAAACGGAGCGCGGCGTCGGGCTGATGTTCGAAGAGCTCAGCCCGGCGGACAAGGCGGCCGTGAAGTCTCTGGCCGAGTCCGCACCCGGTCGTTTTACCCACAAGTTGCCCATATACGCGGGTCGCACGGCGAACCCGGGCTAAGTCCCCTCCCAAGCCGCCGGCCTTTGGCTGGCGGCTTCTCTTCTGCCCGTTCATAATGCATGGCGGACCTTCCATCCGGGGTGCCGTCCGGTTCGTCATGCCAGAATCCAGGTCCCAGACGTTTCGTGACCGCCTGCGTCGCACGCCGATGCCGCTGCTCGCGGTGCTGATCGGGGGAATCTGCGGGCTGGCGGTGTGGCTGGCGCTCGATCGGTTCCAGAGCGGGGCCGTTCGGGACGTGTTCCAGCAAGACCTGGGACGTTGCCTCGACCGTTGGGCGGTGGCCAATCTGATCGCGTTCAACAGCTACGTCGACAGCTATGCGTCGGTGACGCGCCTGCTGGCCAGTCACCGGCTCATGGCGAGCTATGCCGATCTGGTGAGCTGGGAGGGCGAGATGACCGGTCCCCCACGGGTGTACCGGCAACAGGCCCCGCCTTGGTTGCCCGGCACCGGACGTTGGCGTCAGTTGGCTCAACCTAGCCATCTCTTGTTGATCGATACCAGCGGGCGGACGCGAGAGGTCTATGAGCTGGCCGATCAGCCACTGCCCCAGTCACTTCAGCGCGTCGACAGCCTGCTCGTCAGCGAGAGCCTGATTGGTCCCTTTCTGACCACCCTCGACGGCAAACCCTATCTGGTCACATCCGACAAGGTCGAGGACAACGCGGGTACGGTGCAGGGCATCCTGGCCATGGTGGTGCCGATCGACGATGCCTTCCTGCAGGCTACACAGCGGGGCTACGCGAGCGGTGAGACGGTGACCGCGGTGGTTTCGGCAGATCAGGGGCGGGTGTTGGCCAGCAGCGATCCGGCGTCGCTGCCGGTGGGCACGTCGATGCAGCAGGCGCGCACGCAGTTTGCGGTCGCGACGCAGTCGTTCTTCGACTACGAAGGCGCCTACCTGAACATGCGGTTCGGGATCTTCGTGCCCGAGGCGCGGGTGGCCGAGATCAGCGATCATGTGCTCAGCCTCGAGCGGCGCCAGAGAATCATCCTGGCCGCCGTGCTCGTCGCGGTGTTCACGCTGGTCATCACGCTGGTGTCCGAGCACCTGAGCCGTGTGCTCGGCCGCATTGCTCGTTTCTCCCAGCGGGCGCTGGGGTTCGGCCAGCCGGCGCCGATGCGTGGCAATCAGCTCATCCTGCTGGAGGACTGGATCGGCGACTTCATCCGGCTGGTGCTCGGGGCCCGTGAAGAGATGCGCGCGCGTCACGAGAGCCAGATCCGTGAGACCGAGGCCGTCAAGAGCTCGATTCTGGAGACATCCCTCGATTCCATCATCACGATCGACGGGTCCGGAAAGATCATCGATCCCAATCCAACGTCCGAGCGTGTGTTCGGATATCCTCGCAGTGAGGCCGTGGGGCGCGATATCGCCGACCTGCTTATCGAGGAGCCCTGCCGAGAGCGTTTCCGGGCCCTGCTCGAGGTCTGTCTCGACCGGGGGCGCGAGGAGGGCGCCGACCTGCGCTCGGAGATGGTCGCGGTGCGACGCGACGGCGAGGCTTTCTCAGTCGAGGTCGCGATCAAGCCGGTGCTGCTGCAGGCACAGCTGGCCTACACCGTCTATATCCACGACATCTCGAAGCGAAAGCACGCGGAGCAGGAGATCCAGAGTCTCGCCAAGTTCACCAGCGAGAGTCCAAGTCCGATTCTGCGGGTCAACCGCCGGGGGGTGCTTCTGTATGCCAACGCTGCCAGCGAGCCGTTGCTCTCCTATTGGGCCATCCGCCGCGGGCAAACTCTGCCCCTGTTCTGGAAGAACCGCTTGACCGAGACGCTGCGGGGGGGCCGAAACGCGGAGCAGGAAGTGATCACAGCAGAGCGTATCTTCTCCCTGCTGCTCGCGCCGGTCGAAGGCCTGGAGCACGTCAACATCTACGGTCGTGACATCACGGAGGTCCGGATCGCCGAGCAGCAGACGCGCCAGCACCAGGCGGACCTGGTGCATGTGTGCCGCTTGAGCACCATGGGGGAGATGGCGACGGGCCTCGCCCACGAGCTGAACCAGCCATTGTCGGCGATTGTGAATTTCTCCAGTGGGTGTGCGCGCCGGCTCAGGCTCGGGACGGGCAGTCGCGATGAGCTGCTCGAGGCGCTCAGCCAGATCTCGCTGCAGGCCGACCGGGCGGGGGAGATCATCCGGCGCCTGCGCAACCTGGTGGGCAAACAGCCGCCGATCCGCACGGCGGTCTCTGTGAACCGGGTGCTGCACGAGGTATGCTCGTTCGTCGAGTTCGAGGCCCGCAGGATGGGACTCGCCTTCGAGGAGGAGTACGCGGCCGAGGATCTGGTCATTCGTGCCGATCTGGTGCAGATCGAGCAGGTGCTGCTGAACCTCATCCGCAACGCCTTGGATGCGCTGCGGGAGATTCCCGAGGAACGGCGGCGGCTCGTGCTTCGGACCCTGCGCGCGGGCTCTGACACGGTCAAGATCGCGGTCGAGGACAACGGTCCCGGCATCGACGAAACGGTCCGGCGTCGGCTCTTCGACCCCTTCTTCTCGACCAAGGAGACCGGTATGGGGATGGGCTTGGCCATCAGTCAGACCATCGTCACCGGCCACCACGGCCGTATCCTGGTGGATAGCGAGCCGGGCAAGGGGACCGTCTTCACGGTGGTTCTGCCGTTGGCGGAAGCCGCCAATCGGCTCGATGAGGAGGAGATCGCGCATGCATGAGCCGACCGGCAAAGAGCCCACCGTGTTCGTGGTCGACGACGATCAGGCGATGCGCAGCTCGCTGAAGTGGCTGATCGAGTCCGTCGGGATGCGCGTCGAGACCTATGGATCGGCCCAGGAGTTTCTGAGCCACTATTACCCCGGACGTGCCGGCTGCCTGCTGCTCGATGTGCGCATGCCCGGGATGAGCGGGCTGGATCTGCAGGATCATCTCACTCGTGCCAGCATCCGGGTGCCGGTCATCATCATCACCGGCCACGGCGACGTGCCCATGGCGACCCGGGCGATGAAGGCCGGCGCCGTGGACTTCATCGAAAAGCCGTTCAACGACGAGGTGTTGCTCGACAGTATCCGCAACGCATTGCTGGCCGACGCCCAGCAGAGGGCGTTTCAGGCCGAGCGGGCCGAGGTCGCGACGCGGCTCGCGCACCTCACGCCCCGGGAGTACGAAGTCATGGAAATGGTGGCGGCGGGGATGTCCAACAAGCAGATCGCGCTGGACCTGGGGGTGAGCGCCAAGACGGTGGAGGCCCACCGCGCTCGGGTGATGGAGAAGATGGCGGCCGGGTCGCTCGCCGATCTGGTGAGGATGGTTACTCGGGCCAACGTGCTAGACGGCTGATCGGGACCGATCCGGCCCATGCGCTACATCGCTCCCACCCGGCCGGTTCTCGGCTGGGCGCTCTATGATTGGGCGAACTCCACCTTTGCCACCACGGTGATGGCGGGGTTCTTCCCCGTGTTCTTCAAGCAGTATTGGGCCTCGGCCCTCCCCGCCACGGACAGCACTTTCTTCCTTGGCACGGCCAACTCGTCGGCGAGCCTGATCATCATGCTGTCCGCACCGCTGCTCGGTGCCATCGCCGACCGCGGCGGCGCCAAGCTGCGGTTTCTGGCCTTCTTCGCCTTCATGGGGGCCGCCATGACCGGCGCGCTGAGTGTAGTTGCGCACGGCCAATGGGGCCTGGCGATCGTGCTCTATGCCACGGCGGTGGTGGGCTTCGCGGGGGGCAACGTGTTCTACGATTCGTTGCTCGTCGACGTTGCCGAGGAGCGGGAATTCGACGGTGTGTCGGCCTTCGGGTATGCCCTGGGGTACGTGGGCGGGGGCCTGCTGTTCGCGGTCAACGTGCTCATGACCCTGTATCCGGAGCGCTTCGGACTTGCCGACACGGCCGCCGCGGTCCGGGCGGCCTTCCTGTGCGTGGCCGTCTGGTGGGCCGTCTTCTCGCTGCCGGCACTGCTGTTCGTCCATGAGCGTCCGTCTGCACAACGGGCGGGGCTCGGGACCAGCCTGCGCGGTGGGCTGCAGCAGTTGGCGGGCACCTTCGCCCATCTGCGTCAGCTGCGCATCACGCTGCTCTTTCTGGCCGCTTATTGGCTGTACATCGACGGGGTGGACACCGTGGTGACCATGGCCGTGGATTATGGTCTGTCCCTCGGCTTCAGAGCGGCCGACCTGATGGTCGCCCTGCTGATCACCCAATTCGTGGGCTTCCCGGCGGCCCTGGTGTTCGGCAGGCTCGGAGATCGGCGCGGTCCCAAGCAGGCGATCATGGTGGGGCTATTCGTCTACCTGCTGGTGCTGCTCTGGGCTTACCGTATGACGAGCCCCTGGGAATTCTATACACTCGCGGTGGCGATCGGCCTGGTGCAGGGCGGGGTCCAGGCACTGAGCCGGTCCCTGTATGCGCGTCTGATCCCCCTCGACAAGGCGGCGGAGTTCTATGGCTTCTACAACATGCTCGGCAAGTTCGCCGCGGTGATCGGGCCGTTGCTCGTCGGTTGGGTGGGGCTCCTGACCGGGAGCCCAAGGGCCGGGATACTGTCCTTGTCGCTTCTGTTTGTCGGGGGTGCGGTCTTGCTCTCGCGGGTCGATCCGCGAAGGGGACGGGCGGCCGCACGGGGCCTCGAGCAGGAGGCGCCCGGGTCTCAGGCGCCCGCTGTCTGATCACCTCGGACGCGTCAGGTTGCGGGGCCCGCATCCCTGCGAGGATAATCCAGCCCTTGGTTGTTATCGGGGCGCAAAGGGGCGACATGGGAACCGGGCTCGTTGGATTTCTGCTCACTCGGATTGGTCGCCGGATGGCTGGCGGGGCTGATCCTGCACGACAGCGGCACGGGTATTTTCAGGAACCTGGTCGTCGGGGTGATCGGAGCCTATCTTGGCGGCTATGTGTTCGGGACCCTCGGTATCCAGGCCGGCGGCCTGATCGGCCGGCTGGTGATGGCCACCGTCGGCGCGATGGTGCTGCTGTTCGCGGTTGGGCTTATGCGCGGCCTCACCAAATGACCACCCGCGCCACCGGGCATCGGTGCCCTTTCGCGGCGGGTCCGGCTGTTGAGACCGTCTGCCCAAACGCCGATAATGGCGTGAATTTTCGGCAGCCTGCCCTCTGATCGAGCGGGACAAAGCAGATGAGAATCGGGATTCCCAGAGAGACCGTCGCCGGCGAAGCGCGGGTGGCCATCACCCCGGATGTCGCCAAGCGTCTGACCGGCAAGGGCTTCGCGGTGCTGGTCGAGCGCGGGGCCGGCGAGGCCGCGCACTTCGGCGATGCGGACTACCAGGCTGCCGGAGCACAGCTGGTGGATACTGCCACCGCCTTGGCGGCGGACATCGTCGTGAAGGTCCGCAAGCCCTCCGCCGAGGAGATCGCCCGGCTGGCCCAGGGCGCGGTGCTGATCTCGCACATGGAGCTGTGCGAGGACGACGGTACCTTCAAGGCGCTGCAAGCCCAGGGTGTGACGGCGCTGGCCATGGAGCGCATGCCGCGTATCTCGCGCGCCCAGTCCATGGACGCGCTTTCCTCCCAGAGCAACATCGGGGGCTACCGGGCGGTGCTCGAAGCGGCCAGCCATTACGGGCGCTTCTTCCCGGTGATGATGACCCCGGCGGGCTCCGCCAAGCCCGCCCGGGTGCTGGTGTTGGGGGCAGGCGTGGCAGGTCTGCAGGCCATCGCCACCGCGCGGCGGCTGGGGGCCGAGGTCTGGGCTTACGACGTACGCCCCGAGACCAAGGAGCAGATTCAGTCCCTCGGGGCCAAGCCGATCGTGCTGGATCTCGGCGAGAGTGGCGCCGGCGAGGGCGGCTATGCCCGCGAGCTCTCCGAGGAGGCCAAGAAGCGCCAGCAGGAGCTGCTGGGCGATGAGCTGGCCAAGGCCCATGTGATCATCACTACCGCACTCATCCCTTGCCGGCCGGCACCGCGGCTGATCTCGGAAGAGGTGGTGCAGCGCATGCGCCGCGGCTCGGTGATCGTCGATCTGGCGGCGGCCAACGGCGGCAACTGTGCGCTTACCGAGCGCGACAAAGTGGTGGTGCGTCACGGCGTGACCATCGTCGGGCATACCAACTACCCGTCCATGGTGCCGTCGGACGCCAGCGCCTTCTATGCCGGCAACATCCGTAATCTGCTGGAGATCATGGTGGAGAAGGGCGAGCAGGGACCCACCCTCAAGCCCCTCGATGCCGACGAGATCACCCGGGCCATGCAGGTCCGGGCCGGCGCCTAAATCACACAGCGGGGGCCTAGCGCCATGTCCGAAACTCTGGTCGCGCTCTATGTGTTCGTCCTGGCGTGCTTCATCGGCTACTGGGTAGTCTGGGGGGTCACACCCTCCCTGCACACCCCCCTGATCGCACTGACCAACGCCATATCCGGCATCGTGCTGGTGGGCGCGCTGCTGGTCACGGGGCTCAAATCGGCCGGCGCGACGGCCGACCTGATGGGCTTCGTCGCGGTGTTGCTGGCGTCCATCAACGTGTTCGGCGGCTTCCTGGTGGTCAACCGGATGCTCGCCATGTTCAAGAAGAAAGAGAAGTAGGCCCGACGGTCAGGCGCGAGCCCAGAGAGGAAGTATGGAACTATCAGTCAATGCCCAGGCCCTGGCCTATCTAGTCTCGGCCATCCTGTTCATCCTCGCCCTCAAGGGGCTGACGCATCCGTCGACGGCCCGGCGCGGCAACTACTACGGCATGATCGGGATGGCTATCGCCATCACGGCTACGCTGCTGGACAAGAACGTGCAGTCCTTCGAGCTGATCGCCGCCGGCGGCCTGGTGGGCGCGACCATCGGCGCGGTGGTGGCGGCCCGCGTGCGCATGACCGCCATGCCCCAGCTGGTCGCCGCCCTGCACAGCTTCGTCGGTCTCGCCGCGGTGTTGGTGGCCATAGGCACCTTCCTCAACCATCGCGCCGCGGGCACCATCGGGGCGGAGCTGATGGGCGAGCTCTCGGTGGGGATCATCATCGGGGCGATCACCTTCACCGGCTCGGTGATCGCCTTCGCCAAGCTCCAGGAGCTGATGAGCGGCCGGCCGGTGCTGTTCAAGGGACAGCACCTGCTCAACGCGGCCATGGCGGTGGCCGCGGTGGTCCTGGCGATCCATTTCGGCATGACCGGCAGCCTGGTCTCCCTGGGGCTGATGACCCTGCTCGCCTTCATCATCGGCGTGACGCTCATCATCCCCATCGGCGGGGCGGACATGCCGGTGGTGATCTCCATGCTGAACAGCTATTCCGGGTGGGCCGCGGCGGCCACCGGCTTCACTCTGAACAACAAGCTGCTGATCATCGTCGGTGCATTGGTGGGCTGCTCGGGCGCCATACTCTCCTACATCATGTGCAAGGCGATGAACCGATCGATCTTCAACGTGGTGTTCGGTGGCTTTGGCACGGACGGCGGTGGAGAGGCGTCGGCCGCGGGGCAGGCGGCGCAGAAGGGCGTGAAGTCGGCCTCCGTGGAGGATGTGGTCTACTGGATGGAAGATGCCGGCAAGGTCATCATTGTGCCCGGCTACGGCATGGCGGTGGCCCAGGCCCAGCACGCCCTCAAGGAGCTGATGGTGCAGCTGGAGGCCCGCAATGTGGAGGTGATCTTCGCCATCCATCCGGTGGCCGGGCGCATGCCGGGGCACATGAATGTGCTGCTCGCCGAGGCGGACATCCCCTACGACAAGGTGCTGGAGATCGACGACGTGAACCCGGAGTTCGCCACCGCCGACGTGGCCTTGGTGGTGGGCGCCAACGACGTGGTCAATCCCGCCGCGGAGAATGACCCGTCCAGCCCCATCTACGGCATGCCCATCCTGCAGGCCTCCAAGGCCCGCCAGGTGTACTTCCTCAAGCGCTCCATGCGCCCCGGTTACTCGGGGGTCGACAACCTGCTCTTTTATCAGGACAACACCTCCCTGGTTTTCGGCGACGCCAAGGACACCATCGAGGGGATGGTCAACGCCTTGAAGGGCCGAGGCCATTAAGGGCGGGTAGACACTCCCGGTGTAGGAGCGAGCTCCAGCTCGCGATGGACTCCCACGCAGGGCCGGCGTACGGCCGGGGCCTGGCGCAGGGTCGTGTAGGAGCGAGAGCTCCAGCTCGCGATAGACAAGACCCCTAGGTCAGGTTGGCGCGCGGCGCCTACCTGACATCCCGCGTCCTATCACCGCCCGGTACACCGCCAGATTTCCTTCGACCATCGCATCCACCGAGAACTGCTCGGTGACCAGCTGGCGTCCGCGCTCGCCCATGCGGCGGCGCAGCTGGGAATCGCCGAGCAGCCGCTCGATCGCCTCCGCTAGGGCCGGTGCGTCTCCCGGGGGCACCAGCAGCCCGCTCCCCCCATCGAGCACCGCCTCGGGCATCCCGCCGGCACGGCTCGCGACGATCGGTGTGCCCGCGGCGGCGGCCTGCAGCAACGACACGCCCAGACCCTCCATCATGGCCGGATGGATGAGCAGATCCAGGCATGGCAGCACGCGATGCAGATCGTCGCGAAAACCGGCGATCCGCACCTGTCCGGCCAAGCCCCGGTGCTGGATCTCTCCCAGGATCTCATCTTCCAGGGGGCCCCTTCCGAACAGAAGAACGACCAGCTCGGGGTGCCGATCGAGCACCGGCGGCAGCGCATCCAGCAAGATGCGGTGGCCCTTGCGCGGGATGAACTGGGCAATCATGCCGGCAACCAGCTGCTCGGGCTCGACGTTGAATTCCTTGCAGAACCAGGTTCGGCTGCAGCGATGCACATAGGGCGCGGGGTTCACGGCGGAGCGCACACAGGTGATCTGCTCGTCCGGAACGCCCTCGGCGAGCAGGACCCGGCGGATGCCCTCGGAGATGGTGATCACCCGATCGAACAGCCGGTACTTGCGCCGAACCAGCCAGGGCCGCTCCGGGTTGTCCACCCGACGGGTGAGCACGCAGGGCACACCCACCAGGCGGGCCGCGATGCCGCCCAGCACGTCGGCCCCGCGGCGGCTGTGCAGATGGACCAGATCCGGCTTTTCCCGGCGCATGATCCGGCGCAGCCGCAGGAGCAGCTTCAGGTCGAGCTCCCCGCCCATGGGTACGGCATAGAGCCGCGATACCTTGGTGCGCGCAGCCTCGGCCAGCGCGCTTCCTGCCGGGCAGACCAGCAGGGTCTGGATGCCGCGGCCCTCCAGTCCTTCGAGCAGATAGAGCACCTGACGGGCACCGCCGTAGAGATGGCGGCCCGCTTCCACGTGCAGGATCTTCATGTCTCGTGCCGTCCTACCGAAAGGACTTGGTGGGCGGTAGCGATGATCTCGTCCGCGCTGATCTCTCGCATACAGGTGAATGCCCCGCCGCAAGTCGGCCTGCGCCGGCAAGGCGAGCACGGCAGACGGTGATAGAGCACGACGGCGTCGGTCCGCGTGCTGTCCCGGTAAGGCAGGGTGGAGCCGAACAGCAGCACGCTGGGGGTGGCAAACGCTATGCCCATGTGGCTGAGCCCGGTATCCACGCCGATCAGCAGGCGTGCGCCCTCGATCAATGCGCCGGCCTCGCGCAGGCTGGTCCGGCCGACCGCATCGATGAGCCCTTCAGGGCCCCTCGCCGTGATCCGCTCCGCCGCGGCCTTGTCCCCTGGGCCGCCGAGCATCAGTGTTCGCAGCCCCAGCTCGGCGTCCAGGCGCCGCGCCAGCTCGGCCCAGCGTTCCTCCACCCAGTGCTTCTGGGGGCGGGTGGTGAACGGGCAGATGACCGCGTAAGGGCTGGCGTCCTGCCCCGGCATCGAGATCTCCCGGGCCGCGCGTCGGTCCTCCGCGGTCAGTGCTACCCGCATGACGAACTCGTCGGTTGGTAGCCCCAGCTGCCGGGCGAGATGCAGGTACTCCGAGCCGATGCGTCCGGCGTCGCCGCCCCGTTCGACCCGCTCGGTCATGAGCCATTGGCTGCCTTCCCTGGAGCCCAGCCCGATGCGGCGTGGCGCGCCCGACAGCCGAGCCATCAGACCGCTCTTGAGCAGTCCCTGGATGTCGAGCGCAATGGAAAATCGGCGTCGGCGCAGCTCCCGCCGGAACGCCAGCGCACTCTTGAGCAAGCTCCAGAATCGCCGCTGCTGTGTCAGCCGTCCCCATTCCCGCCGCGGCCAGATCAGGACCTCGTCGAGCTGCTCGTTAGCGGCCAGCAGCTCGGCGCCCTCGGGCTGCACCAGCCAGGCCAAGTGGGCGTCCGGATTGGCGCGGCGCAGTGCCGCGATCAGCGGCGAGGCCATGACCAGGTCGCCGATGGCGCTCAGGCGGATGATGAGGATGGAGTCCATGGTTGCGGTTCGGGCACAGGGGAGCAGCAGTCCGGCGGGCCGCGCGGGAGCCGACCCGCGAGGTCTGCGGATTCTAGGGCCTCGCGCCGTGCGGGACAAATCTGGCAGGCCGGCGCCCCGGGTGACCAGATTGGCGCCAGGCCGCGGCCGGGCTCCACGGTGCCTTGGGCGGCGCCTATTGCGTCGGTGCCCCGGGTCCGTCTGAAGGGTGCACCAGCCGCTCTGCCTGGGTGAGCACCAGCTCGTAAGGGCGACCTTCCATACGCGCCGCAATCCAGGGCCGGGCCTCGCGCAGCAGCTCCGGATGATTGGCGAGGCGCGGTACCGGCAGATACAGGAAATCGCCGTTTCGGTTGAGGATCACCCGCGGGTCCTGGCCGTCGGGCGTCGAAACGATCTGGATTGTCCCCCAGTCGATCCGCTGGCCCAGCGACTGGACGTCTCTGAGCCCTTGCGCGAGCAGCTGCAGCTCGGCGGCGAGCTGATCCGAGGCCGCCTGTTTGTCCGAGCGGTCCCGGAAGCCCGAGAATTCGAAGGCGATCCCTTGCTGGGTCTCGAAGCGGGCGGCCCGATTGTCCGCGAAGCTCCAGTGGCCGGTGCTCGCCGGTGGGGGCGGGGTCGGCTCGCCGCTCCGAGAGGCCATCGCGGCGCTCTCATCGGGCGCCGGACAGTCATGGCTCGCGCAGAAGGTCGCGACGATGCGCCGTCCCAATGCGCCGGGATCGGAGAGATTCGGTCCGCTCACCACCGTGGGCCGCCCGTCGACCAAAACCAGGAGCGAGCCGTCCGGCTCCATGTCCAGCGCGATCGATGCGCCGCTTTCGACTGCTCGCAGCTCCGAGCGCAGCCCGGCCAGGTAACCGTCCGTCGAGGCCAGCCATTTTCGAAGTGCGGCACGGGACTTGGCGTCGGAGCGCCGAAACTGACGCGCGCGAACGAGCATCTGATCGTAGGCATCCAGCATCTCGGACAGGGCGATCCAGGCGAGATCTTCCTCGCCGGCGCGGTCCGCGCTGCCCATGTGCTTGAGCACGGCGGCGAGCGAGGGTCCCGGATCGGGCTTCGCGGCGGTCGCTGCGCTCGGCGCAGGGGGGAGCCAGACGAGGGCGGTAGCCGCCAGGCACAGCGTTGCAAGCAGTGCACGGCGGGTGCGTGAGGACATGGCGCGATACTGGGGTGATCCCTAGCGGGTGGTCCTTCTACCCTAATCCAAAGGGTAGAGCCTTGTCTCGTGTCGTGCATCAGGGCTCGACGGCCGAGAAAGGCGCGACTGTTAGTCGGACGGCGAGGCGCTGCCTGGAGACAGGGTGCCGTGATCAGCACGGTGGATGCCAGATGCCGTCGAGTGTAGACTGCTAACAAGCAGAATGCCGCCTATGCAACAATACGAGACCCCAGGGTTTCGTGACCCCAGGGCTTCGTTCACTTCATGCCCCTCTTTCCGCAAGAAACACTTCTTTACAACGTTTTGTGTTAAATAAGATCAAGAGACCTATTGGGTAAATGGACCAAATACCACTAGCTACAACTGCCGCCCATACGTTCGCGCCGGACGGATTGGATGGTGGTCCAGCAACTTGATCTAGACCGTGCACAATGAAGGGGTGGAAAACGTTTCCAAGGATCATAACTACCGCGAATGCTAATGTCCATCGGCGGCCCCATCGTACAACCTTGATCAGGCCAATTCCTGAAACTATAGCAACTCCTCCGATACAAAAGCTCATCATCGAGGCGAGAACCGCTAGCATTGTAATCTGATTAAGACTCTCTCGCAGCTCAGAGGCTGAAATCGATATCACTGAATGCGACGTGGTAAGTACGGAGATTCCATATTTTAGATAAATTCCAGACAGAATAAAATTAATAATAGCGAATGCGGTTACTATCTTTGGTCTCATATGAATACCCCATTGCGCCTGACGGATGTCAATAACAGACAAGCCAGATGAGGGAGCGAAACGGAAAACGGAAAAAGAGCTAGGGTCCATTTCATTTTCCGGCCCGGCCTCACTTCCTCGGCAATACTTCGTGTAATCCGGTCGGTATCGTCGAGAGACTCGTAGGGGCGAACTACCTGATCCACATTCAGGTCGATCAGGCGGGGAGCCTGCGGCGTTTTAATCGGGGCGAAACGGCGCGCCTCAATGGGACTGCCACGTGGTGTCTGCAACGACAGCTCGAGTAGCGCGGAGGCATCCACGACGATCACCGCGCGTCCAGTTGCACCATGAGGGCCCCGGCGGAAGCGATACTGGAAGTCAAAGGCGTCCGCTGGGGCAGCCGTTGAAGCATCTCCTCCTCGGTAGGTCTACGCGCTAAACACGGGACTCCTGACAACAGGTAGCCAGACAGCGATTGCTCGCTCGCGGCCGCGTTAGGCTTCAACCTGCAGTGCAGTTCCGGCGGAACATAACGGAGCGGGGAAACCGTAGTCATGTGGTGACGTTAGTTGCATGCGCATTGCATGTCAACCGCACCGCTCCAATAACCCAATGCACACCGGGATCGAGCCGCCCCAGGACTCGCCGTGCGCGCCTGCGGGATGGGCAGAAAAGGCGATGCAACGATCCTCAGTGGCCGAGACCGGTCCTCGGGAATGCCCTCGAGCCGGCGCCCGTTGGACGCCAGGCAACCCGCGAGGAAAAGGACCAAAAAAATCGTTCTCCATCGCCAGCTGGCCTATCTTCGCATGGAGCTTCTCGACCTCCTTTTCGTTCTGCTGGGCCTCGACCGCGTTGCCTCCGAACACGTCCTCTGCACCTTCGATCAGGCGCTTCTTCCAGTCTTGGATCTGATTGGGGTGAACGTCGAACTGCTCGGCTAGCTCTGCCAGTGTGTGCTCGCTCTTCAGGGCTGCCAGCGCCACCTTCGCCTTGAAGGCCGATGAGTGATTACGTCGCTTTCTTCGGGTCATCTTCTGCTCCTTCTCTGTCGAGAATCATAAGTCAGAAGATTGCACTTATCAGGTCCCAATCCCTGTCCAACCGTCGGGGTCCAGCTCTGATATCGGCGTCCAGCCTGGCACTCTCTTCCACCGCCCTGGGCTCGAGCCAGTCGTCCGAGAGCAGCAGCCCGACGCGGGGGGCGGACGCTGCGCGGATGCCCGTGTTCAGCGCACCAGCGAAGCCCGCACTTTCCTCGCACAGCAGCTTCAGAGACGCGTTTGTGGTGGCCAGACGCTCAATCTGGGCGATTCGCGCAGGAGGCGTGCCCGGCGAGCAAATCACCAGCACCTCTGTCGGGACGGTCTGTGCGAGGGCACTGCGGACGCACCGATCAAGCCATGACGGCTTCTGATCCAAGAGAGGAATGATCACCGTCGCGATCACGGGTTTTCCGGCTACCCTATTCGCAGGCGTCGCGACACACGCGACCATGCGCGACGGCACGCGGTGTGAAGCGGCAGGGCAACGTAGTCGTGGACGAGACGTACGGGGATGTAACCCGCCCGAAGGAGCTCCGGAAGGGGGAGTAAACGGTAGTGCTGAATGCGTGGCATCGCGCCCGTCGCAATGACGTACCGGAGGCGGTCTGCGAGCCCGTCCAAGACCGTCCGTCGGAACCGCGTGACCTTGAAGACCGACTTCGGCTCATGACCGGGTCGGCGCGCAACTGCTGCACGTCCCGAGCCAGGCGGGGCACCACGGGGTCGGCCTCGATCGCCACCTTCACGTCGCGAGGCAAGGGCGCATCAAACTGCGCGGCGAGCGACGCTGCGAGCAGAAGCGCCCGGCGAGCCCCGGCGCGTGTTGCCCGACGCAGACACACTTGCCAAGCTACGGCAGGGTGAGCATGTAGGAACGCTGCGACGTTACAGACCATGGAGGGCCTTCGCCGCTCCTCTTTCGCACCGTGGATGGCGAGTAACAGGAGGGTGTCCTCGGGGGCAGTTGTGCGCACCGTCGCTCCCAGGATGTCGCGCGCTACAGCCCGTTGTTGGAGGCCGTCCGGGTCCAGACGCAGTGGGAAGTTGGACGGGACGAGCTTCCAGTGCGCATCGATCTCTCGACCGGTGACGGAGCGCAGAGACGAGTGCCCGAAATTCGGGGCTTTGGGGGGGCAAGACTCGGTCCCCTCTCCGGTTGTCAGAAGTCAGCGCCCGTACGGGCCTCGATCAGGCAACGATCTGGTTGCCTAATCCCCTTTCCCTATCAAGTGGGTCCTGCTTCATTGCCCGGCACCCAAGCATCCATTCGACGGCTGCGGTTATACAACGGCGAAAGAGAGTCGGTCCGGCCGTTTGCGTGGGAGTATCCGTCCTCGGAACCGCAACATCAAGGCCAGTACCGCAAGCCCCAGCGTCCCGCGGGGACGGTCCGGGTCAACCCGCCGGAGAACCGGGCAGATGACCCGCAGGAGGTAGGTAGCGGAGGCCATAGCGACAACACGTTTTCTCACCTTCATTGGCACGTTCTGCGTGCCAAGCGCCGGATCCGGCAGGCCGGCACGCCTTGCCGATCGGGACATCCCGTATCGCGGATCCCTTACAGGCTCATACCACCGTCGACGACGATGTTCGCCCCGGTGATGTAACGCCCGGCGTCGGAGCACAGCACCAAGGCAGCCCCCACGCAATTGTCCGGCTGCCCCATGACGCGCACCGGAATCCGCCGGATCACCCATTCCCGATGCGCCGGGTCGCTCAAAGCCGCACGATTGTGCTCGGTGTCGATCACGCCCGGGGCCATGTTATTGCACGTGATGCCATGCGGGCCCAACTGTTTCGCCAAGTTCCGGCGGACATTGCCCGGAGCTAACGTCGCCGTACCGTACAAAAGGCCGGGGCCGTCGGTCTGCGGGTGGCCCCAGCGAGATCTGCGTGGCCCGAGCCGCGGGGCCGTTTCGGGTAAGATCGCACTTTTTGCGCTGCCCCGCCCGTGACCGAGCCCCTGCCCCCCGCCGCCGAGATCGACGAGTGCCTGATCGCCGACCGGCACCGCCTGCGCAAGCAGCTCGCCAGCCTGCAGCGCCGGCTCGCCGAGGGTCAGCCCGTCGACCAGGGCCTGGCAAGCCTCATCCAAGCCATCGACACCTCCCAGTCCATCGTCCGCCGCCGCCGCGAGCTCGCCCCGACCCCGCACTTTCCCCCGGAGCTGCCCATCAGCGAGCGCCGCGCGGAGATCGCCGAGCTGATCCGCCGCCACCAGGTGCTGGTGCTCTGCGGCGAAACGGGCTCGGGCAAGTCCACCCAGCTGCCCAAGCTGTGTCTGGATCTCGGCCGGGGCCTCTACGGGCGCATCGGCCACACCCAGCCCCGGCGCATCGCCGCGCGCAGCCTGTGCTCGCGCATCTCCCAGGAGCTGGGCCGGGAGACCGGCTCCACGGTCGGCTACAAGGTCCGCTTCAAGGACCATGTGCGCCCGGAAACCTCCATCAAGCTGATGACCGACGGCATACTGCTGGCCGAGATCCAGCAGGACCGCTGGCTCGGCGAGTACGACACCCTGATCGTCGACGAGGCCCACGAGCGCAGCCTCAACATCGACTTCCTGCTGGGCTATCTGATGCAGCTGCTGCCCCGGCGCCCCGACCTCAAGCTGATCGTCACTTCAGCCACCATCGACCCGGAGAGCTTCTCCCGGCACTTCGGCGGCGCGCCGGTGCTCAACGTCTCCGGGCGCACCTACCCCGTGGAGCTGTGCTACCGCCCCCCCGCCGAGCCGGGCGCCGGGGAGCGCGACGAGACCCTGCAGCAGGCGGTGCTGGAGGCGGTGGACGAGCTCTCCGCAGAGGGCCCCGGCGACATCCTGGTGTTTCTCTCCGGCGAGCGCGAGATCCGCGAGACCGCCGAGCGCCTGCGCAAGCACCACCTGCACCTCACCGAGGTGCTGCCGCTCTACGCCCGCCAGAGCGCCGAGGACCAGTCCCGGGTGTTCAAGTCCCATGGCGGGCGGCGCGTGGTGCTCGCCACCAACGTCGCCGAGACCTCGCTCACCGTGCCGGGCATCCACTACGTGATCGACCCGGGCTACGCGCGCATCAGCCGCTACAGCCACCGCAGCAAGGTCCAGCGCCTGCCGGTGGAGCCCATCTCCCAGGCCTCGGCGGACCAGCGCAAGGGCCGCTGCGGACGGGTCGCCGCCGGGGTCTGCATCCGCCTTTACGAGGAGCAGGACTTCGCCGCGCGCCGGCCTTACACCGAGCCCGAGATCCTGCGCACCAACCTGGCCTCGGTGATCCTGCAGATGAAGGTGCTGGGCTTCGGCGAGATCGAGGCCTTCCCGTTCCTCGACCCGCCGGACAGCCGGATGATCGGCGACGGCTACCGGCTGCTGGAGGAGCTGGGCGCGGTGGGCGGCGATCGTCACCTCACCCGCCTGGGGCGCCAGCTCGCGCGCCTGCCCGTGGACCCGCGTATCGCGCGCATACTCTGGGAGTCCGCCCACCGCAACTGCCTGCGCGAGGTCGCGGTGATCGCCGCGGCGCTCAGCATCCAGGACCCGCGGGAGCGCCCTCTGGACAAGCAGGAAGCCGCCGACGAGGCCCACGCCGCCTTCCGCCACGAGCAGTCGGACTTCCTCGCCTTCCTCAAGCTCTGGGCGCACCTCGAGGAGAAGCGCCCGCATCTGACCCGGCGCAAGTTCCAGCGGCTCTGTCAGACGCTCTACCTCAACTGGAGCCGGGTGGAGGAGTGGCAAGCAATCCACCAGCAGCTGCGCGCCCAGATGCACGAGATGGGCTTCCGGGACAACGCGAAGGAGGGCAGCTATGAGGAGATCCACCGCTCGCTGCTCACGGGGCTCCTCGGCCACATCGGCTTTCGCACCGAGACCAAGGAGTATCTGGGGGCGCGGGGCACGCGCTTCTGGATCTGGCCCGGGTCCGGGCTGTTCCAAGGGGCGCCCAAGTGGATCTGCGCCGGCGAGCGGGTGGAGACCGCCAAGCACTACGGGCGGATCTGCGCCGGCATCAAGCCCGAGTGGGTGGAGGCCGCCGCCGGGCATCTGGTCACCCGCAGCTGGCTCGAGCCCCACTGGGAGCGCAAGCGCGCCCAGGTCGCCGCCTACGAGCGGGTCAGCCTCTACGGGCTCACCCTGATCCCCAAGCGCAAGGTCAACTACGGCCCCATCGACCCGGTGCAGTCCCGGGAGATCTTCATCCGCTTCGCCCTGGTGGAAGGGGACTTCGCCACCCGCGCCCCCTTCTTCCGCCACAACGCCGAGCTGATCCGCGAGGTCCAGTACCTGGAGGAGAAGGCGCGCCGGCGCGACATCCTGGTGAGCGCGGAGGCGCTCTTCGACTTCTACGCAAAGCGCATCCCCGCCGGCATCTATTCAGGCGCCCAGTTCGAACAGTGGCTGAGGCGCATCACCGGCGCCCAGCCCAAGCTGTTGCACCTGACCGAGGCGGACCTGATGCAGCAGAGCGCCGCCGGCGTGACCGCCGAGCGCTTCCCCGACCGCGTGGGGTTCCCGGGCGTGCGCCTGCCGCTCGAATACCACTTCGAGCCCGGCGAAACCCGCGACGGCCTCACCCTGGTGGTGCCGGTGGCGGTGCTCAACCAGGTCTCCGAGGACCGCGCCGACTGGCTGGTGCCGGGGCTCATCGAGGAGCGCATCACCGCGCTGCTGCGCAGCCTGCCCAAGGCGCTCAGGAAGCACTTTGTGCCGGTGCCCGACTACGCGCGGCGTCTGGCCGAGCGCCTGGAGCCCGGCGACCGACCGTTCCTGCGCGCCCTGGGCGAGGAGATGCGGCGCCTCAGCGACGTGCACATCCCCGAGGATGCCTGGGACGAGTCCGCCCTGCCGCCCCACCTGCGGATGCATTACCGGGTGGTGGACGATGCGGGCCAAAGCCTGGGCAGCGGGCAGGACCTCGCCGAGCTTCGCCAGCGTTTCGGCGGCCAGGCCCGGGAGACCTTCCGCCAGATCCCGGCCGCGGAGCTGGAGCGGGGCGGGCTCAAGGACTGGAGCTTCGGCGAGCTGCCGGAGGCGGTGGAACTCGAGCGCGGCGGCGTGCGCCTGCAGGGCTATCCCGCCCTGGTCGACGAAGGCGACAGCGTAGCGCTGCGCGTCCTGGACTCCCAGGGTGCGGCCCAGGCTGCCCATCGGCTGGGGCTGCGGCGGCTGATCATGCTGCGGCTCGCGCAGAACGTGCGGCATCTGAGGAAGAGCCTGCCGGACATCCGGCCGATGCGGCTGCAGTATGCGCTGGCCGCGGAGGCGCCCCAGGGGCTCGGGGTGCCCGGCAAGCTGGAGCTGGAGGACGAGCTGGTCGGCCTGATCCTGGATCTCACCTTTGTCGAGGACCGGCCGCCCGTCAGGGATAAGGAGGAGTTCGAGCGGCGCATCGACGAGGGGCGTGCCCGGCTGACGGAGGTCGCCGATCAGGCCTGCGCCCTGGTGCGCGAGATCCTCGACCGCTATCAGGCCGTACGAAAGGCGCTGGCCGGGATCACCCAGGTCAACTGGCAGCCCTCAGTGCAGGACATGCGCGCCCAGCTCGACCGGCTGGTGTTCAACGGCTTTCTGCAGCAGGTGGGCTACGTTCATTTGAAGGACTATCCGCGGTATCTGCAAGGGCTGGCGCTGCGGGCCGAGAAGCTGCGGCATGCCGCGGGGCGGGATCAGCAGCGCCTGGCCGAGATGGCGGCGATCCAGGAGCAGTGGAGCGAGCGCGACGAGCGTTGCCGGCTGAGCGGACGGTCGGACGAGCGGGTGGAGGCGCTGCGGTGGACGCTGGAGGAACTGAGGGTGTCGCTGTTTGCGCAGGAATTGGGGACGGCTGTTCCGGTATCGGTGAAGCGGATCGAGAGGTGGTTGAGGGATGCCGGATTGTAGCCCGGATGGAGCGGAGCGGAATCCGGAGTGGGTCTGCTATCTCCCTAGACAAGCGACAATTGTCACTATAGGATAAATGATGATAGCCAGTTTCAAACATCGAGGTTTGAAACGACTGTACGAGCGCGGCGACCGCCGCCGGTTGCCTGCTGACTACGTGGAGAAGCTGGAGAATATTCTGTCGGTATTGGACAACGCCCTGGTGATCGACGCGGTGGACCTGCCGGGATTTTGGCTGCACGCATTGCGGGGTGAGTTGCATGGTTATTGGGCGGTTACGGTGCGTGGCAACTGGCGCGTAATCTTCCGCTTCGAGAATGGCCAGGCGTTGGATGTTGATTTGGTGGACTACCACTAGGGCGCTAGGGTAGGAGATGCTGGAATGACGATGATGAATCCGCCCCATCCGGGCCGGCTGGTCCGGCAAGAGTGCGTCGAAGCGCTTGGGCTCACCGTGACCGAGGCGGCGAAGGTGCTCGGGGTGACCCGCCAGGCGCTTAACAACTTGGTTAACGAGCGCTCGGCGATCTCCCCGGAGATGGCCATCCGGTTGGAGAAGGCTTTCGGCAGCACGGCCGATACTTGGCTGCGCATGCAGGCGTCTTACGATCTGGCCCAGGCGCGGCGGCACGCTGACGGTATACAGGTCCATCGCTTCCAGCCTGTGTAAGCGGAGGCGTAGGCCCAATGGGCCGATGCCCCTGCGCGTGTGAAGACCAGGTTGTAGCCTCGATGGAGCGAAGCGGAATCCGGGAGGGACGTGGAAGCCCCGCAAGGGTAGGGCAACACCTGGCAACCGCGTTACAAAGATCGGGCTGGATGGCGGGTGGCGACGAGTCTAGACTGCTACCAACACGGAAGGCGGGAAGATTTCCTCCGATGAAGACGGTTTCCATTGACGTCGAGATCGACCAGGACGTGCTCGCAAGGCTTTCGCGCCTGAGCGGGCAGCGGCACTGCTCGACCCGGTCCCTGGCCCGAGCTGCCGTGATCCAGTATCTGGAGCGCGAAGAGCGCTCGGAGCGCGAGGGTCTGGAGGATCGTGCACGGTGGCGGCGGTACGAAGACACCGGTGAATGCTTGAGCCAGAAGGACATGACGGATTGGCTCGAATCCAAGGCCAGGGGCGCCGCTGATGAGAGAAAAAGAAGGCTCAAGCAATGACGGGGCTTTATACGATTGGATACGAAGGGTCCAATGTCGCTGACTTCCTGGCGACGCTGAGGGCGGTGGGTGTCACCACGCTACTCGACGTGCGCGAGCTGCCGATCTCCCGCCGCAAGGGGTTCAGCAAATCTGCCCTCGGCGAGGCCCTGCGAGCGGCAGGCATCGCATACCAGCATGAACGTCTCCTCGGCTCACCGCGCAACGTCCGCCATCGGCTGAAGGCGACAGGAGACATGACGGCCTTCCTGAGCGACTACGAAGTGCACATTGCGCAGCAGGCCGGCCTTCTCGACGATCTGGCAGCGACCCTGAGCGGGAATGTCGCCCTGATGTGCTACGAGCGTGACTCCAGGCATTGTCATCGTCGGGTAGTCGCGCGAGAGCTGGGGCGTCGATTCGGAATCGAGCCACGCCATATCGGAGTGCACAAGGACCATGGAGATTCGCAAAGAGCGCGAGTGCATCCTGGTTAAGGCTTACCCGCAGGCGAGCAGCAAGTATAGAGAGACCGTATGCTGCGCTGGGATCACCCCAGGTGGCCAGCTTCGACGGCTCTACCCGATCGTTTACCGGAAATTGGAGCCCGATCAGAGGTTCGAGCAATTCGACTGGATCGAGGCCAACATGCACCGTGCCCCTGGTGATCCGCGCCCGGAAAGCTATCGCGTCGATCAAGGAACCTTCTCCTGAGTACCTGTTTCGGCTTGAGTTTTCCTCAGACGGCAAACGTCACGCTATGACCTTGCACGACTGGGAGGTTCAGGCGACGTACGCCAGCTACAAGCGTCGCTATCGAGGGATCGATGGAGCGCTGGAAAAGATGGCGGAGTACTACGGGGAGCGGTTGGGAACGATGAATCCGCATTTCGTGGTGGGGAATATGCAGAAGCGGCCGGGGCAGTTCATATTGATCGGGGCGCTGCGGGTTGGAGAGGATAGCGATGTCGAGTCCCGGCAGCAGGACTTGCTCTGAGCGCGAAACAGCGGCGCGATTGGTTTGGTGTAGGGCTTTGATCCGTTTTGCCCCTTGAAATGCAACTTCGAGGCGATCCGGGATGGACGCGACCACCAAAGACATGAGACTGCACGCGCGGCAACTGCTGGCCGCCGCGGACCGCGGTGAGGAAGTGGGTATCACTTGGCGCGGCCGACGCCGCGCGCGGCTGGTCCCCTGGACCGACGAGCCGGAGCGCGCGCCCGGTGAGAGAAATCCCCCGTTCGGCGTTTGGGCCGACCGGGACGGCGATGTGGACGTTGAGGTTCGTGCCCTGCGGCGTAGCCGGAACTTGCCGTGATGCTGATCGACACGGATGTCTTGATCTGGAATCTTCGGGGCAACGCCGCTGATAGGCGTCCCGCGGTTCGATCGCGCTTCTGAAGTTCCCTAAATGTTCTATGCTCTCCTCAGTGCCAGGGAGGAGAGCATGCCTTGCACGGAAGCAGCACCCGACTGCGCCGTCTATCGCCCCCGAAGCCCTCGGGCGAGTCCTCTCTACCGTTGCGTCGAGGATCATGCCGAGGAGCTGCGCGAGGCCGGGCACATCCACCGCCGGGTCGAGGACGAGACCCTGGAGCGCTTTCTCGACTGCGGTGACCTGCACAAGGGCTTCGCCCGGGTCCACTGCGACCAGTGCGGTCACGAGTACCTGCTGCCCTTCTCCTGCAAGACCCGCTGCTTCTGCCCGTCCTGCCACCAGAAACGGATGCTGATCTTCGGGGAGTGGGTCGAGGAGGAGGTCCTGGCCCCGGTGCCGCACCGCCAGTACGTCTTCGCCGTCCCCAAGCTCTTGCGCCCCTGCTTCCACCAGCGTCACCGCCTGGGCGAGCTCTGCCGGATCGTCGGGCGCCTGCTCAGCGAGGCCTGCCGGGAGGCCAATCCCGACGGCCAGCCCGGGTTCATCCTGTTCGTGCAGACCTTCGGAGACCTGGTCACCTTCCATCCCCATATACACGCCCTGGTCACCGACGGTGTGTTCGATTCCGACGGGGTGTTCCGGGTGCTGCCGCCCATCCCGACCGAGCTGCTCGAGCAGCAGCTGCGCCGTGCGGTGCTGGAGATGCTGCTCGCCGACGAGGCCATTGACGAGGACTTGGTAGCCAAATTGCTGAGCTGGCAGCACAGTGGCTTCTCGGTGGACAACCAGGTGCGTATCGAGGCCGGCGATGCCCAGGGGCGCCAGCAGCTGGCCCGCTACATGATCCGGGCCCCGTTCTCGCTGGAGAAGACCGAGTACAAGGCGGGGCCCGGAGTGATCGTGTATCGCTCTAAGCAGCACGCCACCTTGAAGAGAAACTTCCAGATCATGCCCGGGGCCAAGTGGCTGGAGATGCTCTTGCAGCACGTGCCCGACCGGGGCGAGCATCTGGTGCGCTACTACGCTTGGTATAGCAACCGAGCCCGTGGCAAGCGCAAGGCCGAGGTAGCGGACACCGAGACGCCGGCGCTGCCCGAAGGAGTGCCCGAGCAGGTCGATCCTGAAGCCTCCCGTGCTGCTCGGGCCGCCTGGGCCCGGTTGATCAAGAAAGTGTATGAGGCCGATCCTTTGATCTGCCCCCCTGCGGCGGAGAGATGCGCTTCCTTGCGGTGATCGAGGCGCCCATCGTGATCGAGCGCATCCTGCGCCACCTGGGGCTCTGGGACCCGCGCCCGCCCAGCCAGGGCCCGCCCGAAGACGGTGACTGGCCGGTCAATGGTCAGATCCCTCTGACCTACGAGCCCCTGCCCGCCATCGCCTGAGCGTTCTTGAGCCTTGACGTGGGCGTCGGTCGCGCTAGAATCCCGAGAAAGTCAAGGAAAAAGTCAAGGAAATCGCGCACAGGGCCGTCGGGCAGGGCCACGTCCGGCTCTTGGCGGCATCACCAGGGGGGATTGAGGATGGATTCGTGCGACAAGGGTGGCAGATCGCGGGTGGTTGGCGCCGATTCTGGGCCGGCGGCTTGCTTTCCGCCTGCGGCGGCTGAAAGCAAATTCCTATCCCTTGCTTTCCGCCTGCGGCGGCTGAAAGCAAATTCCTATCCCTAATTCCTATCCCTTGCTCTATATGTCGCCGGCGGCTAGTCGGGGCTATATAGAAATTCGCCGCCGTCCCCCTTCAAATCTAAAATTTAGCTGCACATCTGATCGGGAAAAATTGATGAAGACCCCAAACGCGACACTCTGCAGGACTATGATTTCCCTCGCCGTAATGCTTGCCGCGTCAGCTGCTCAGGCTGATGTGGTCACCGTTACGGGCACCGGCATCACGCTCATGTCAGGGTCAGGTAACTTGACAGTTTTTGACGCGACCGCCAACGGCAGTTCGGTTCTCAGGACACAGAATAACTCGCCCGGAAGCATGGGTCAGTTTGACCCGTCGTTGGGCGTGCTGACCGACGCCACCGGAACGCTCACGATCGCCGCTGCGACCCTGACCCGGGTTGGATCGGCCGGCAGCGCCGGCTTCTCATACCAGTGGCAGCTGGGCGGCAACGCTATTTCGAAGTCCACCAGCACGAGCGGCACGAGCCTCAGCCTCACCACCCCCACCTTCGGCTCGCTCTCCCTCAGCAGCTCGGCCGCCAACTTGAACAACTTCGTCGGCCTCGGCAACATCGGGCAGAACGTGACCAACACGCAGTTGTCAGCGAACAGGTCCGGCACCCCCCTTTCGGGCACCAGCGCCACCGTCACCCCGAACCCGGTGCTCGCCACCGAGAGCATCGCCTACACCTACTCGACTCACAGCAACGCCTCTTTCGCTGCCGGTAGCGATGTCAACGCCATTACCTTCGATTTCGGCGAACTCGCCTTTGGCACAAGCGACGATGAAAGCTTCGGCATCTTTAACCTCGGCGGGCTCGGGCTTACCAACTTCATGCTCAGCTTGTTGGGCGGCGACGACCTGTTCAACGTGACCGGTGGTAACGTCGCCGCAGGCGGATCCAGCCTCTACAATGCGCACTTCGCCGGGCAGAGCCCGCTTGCTTTGACGGATTATGACGCTACCTATCGTCTTACGTTTATTGATGACGTCAGCGGCCTGGCTCAATACGCCAGCAACTCGATTGGCACCAACTACATTGATCTCACGATGCATGCTTCCGTCGCACCGGCGGCCATTGCCGCCGTCCCCGAACCTGCGACCATCGTGCTTCTCGGTCTCGGATTAGCCGGACTCGGCTTCTCGCGCCGCAAGAAATAACCGCCCCCGCTCCGACAAGAGCCCCCGCTCCGGCGGGGCTTCTTGTATGTGGTAGTCACTTTCATGGCAAGGTTGATAATCTACTTTGTGACAGTCTGGCCGACCGTTTCTGGTCATCCTTCCCAAAGGTCGGGTCCCGCTGCAGCGCGAAACGCTGAACGGTCATTCGGAGCGACTTCATAAGCTATGACCGCCGATCTGCGCCATGCTGAAAAAGCGATTATCCAAGCAAAAGGGCAGCTTTCAAATCCGCGGTTACTTAGGCCAATGGCCGCTACCATTTTCCTTTAGGCATCTCAGAAAAAGCCTGCCGGATATCCGGCTGATGCGGCTGCAGTATGCGATGGCCGCGGAGGCGCCCCAGGGGCTCGGCCTCGCCGGCAAGATCGAGCTGGAGGACGAGCTGGTCGGCCTGATCCTGGATCTCACCTTTGTCGAGGACCGGCCGCCCGTCAGGGATAAGGAGGAGTTCGAGCGGCGCATCGACGAGGGGCGTGCCCGGCTGACGGAGGTCGCCGATCAGGCCTGCGCCCTGGTGCGTGAAGGCCGGGTCAAGGCCGGGGTCAGGTCTCCCATGTCCCATGCAAGAAAACGGGTCGTAGCCGTTTTCCAGACGGCGGGAAGTGCCAGCTCCACGAGCACAAGGCCCCACCGTTTCCAATAGGCTCCGCCCGGTCCCGAAGGCGGTCTACCAGGACTAGGGAAGGGGTCAGGCCTTGTGTTTTGCCTGGGCAATTTGGTCCCCCGCGCGGACGGGGCAAAACGCAACGCCCGACCCCATTCCTGATTTATTTTTGCAGCATAGGATGCGGACACTAAGCGTGGTCGTCGAGGAGAGAGCCGATGCCAAGGAAGGGGGGAGTCGTGTTAGAGGGATACGCACACCATGTCGTTCAGCGTGGACACAACCGGTGCGTGGTGTATGCAGACCCCGGGGACTATCAGGAACGTAAAAAGGGGTCAGTGCGGCTTGGCTATGCCGCGTACTTTAGCGGGTGGGAATCCCGCCCGGGTAATCGCTAGCCACGAGCCCGGTATCGAGCCTTGCAGTCGGGTCGGTAACGACGCGGCTGATGCGTAGGCACGAAAGCAGGCGAGGTGCAAGGGTAACGGGTTGAGCCGACCTTGAAGGTGTTGAGCCCCGAAATATTCAGCTGGAGAGCGCCGACGGGCTTGTCCCACTGGCAGGCAATAATCCCCGCTGCGTTACGGCGAGTGGTGGGGGTGCTCCCCGGGGTCCGAGGCCGTGTCGAGCCTGACATTGCGAGTAGGCGGTAACCAAGGAGATCCGTACACCGGTCCGCAGGGAGCGGGCACCCGCGGACGAGTGTAAGAAGCGAGGAAGCGGGCGGAGGTGAGCGGAAGTCGGAGCCACCCATAGTAGTGTTGAGGCCCGGTAATGCGGGTAGAGCGAAGGGGTGGCGGTCTGAGAGGACGCGAAGGGGAAACACGGCCCTACACTGAGAGGACTATGCCCGTGACCACACGACTGGAGCGTCTCACACACAAGGCGCGCAGCGAGCCGCAGACGCGGTTCAACGCCCTAATGGGGCTGCTGTATGACCCGCAGGGGCTGCGCGATAGATTCGAGCGTCAGGACGGAAAGAAGGCGCCCGGAGTCGATGGGGTAAGGAAGGAGCAGTATGGCGAAGGACTGGAGGAGCGCCTCTCGGAGCTGTCGATACGGATACGGCAGCTGGGCTATCGGCCCAAACCGGTGCGACGGGTGTTCATCCCGAAGGGAGATGGCCGATACCGGCCGCTCGGGGTGCCGAGCTTCGAGGACCGATTGGTCCAGGACCGGCTGAGCAAGGTGCTGCAGGCTATCTGGGAACCGGAGTTTCTGGACTGTTCGTATGGCTTTCGCCCAGGACGCAGTGCGCACGATGCGCTGCGGCGGGTGGCGCAGGTCATGACCAACGAAGGGACGCAGTGGGTGGTGGAGGCCGACATCAAGGGCTTCTTCGACCATGTTTCGCACGCCCACCTAGTTCGGTTTCTGGAGCAGCGTATCGACGACCCGAAGTTGTTGCGGATCGTGCAGCGCTTCCTCAAGGCGGGCATCCTGGAAGACGGCGTGTTCACGGCAAGCGTTGAGGGAACCCCGCAAGGGGGCCTGGTCTCGCCGGTGCTCAGTAACATCTACCTGCACTACGTGCTCGACCTGTGGTTCGAGAAACGCTTCGCCAGGGACTGCGCGGGCAGGGCCTACCTGATCCGCTTCGCCGATGACTGTGTGCCACGAAGGCGCACAGGAGGGTATAAGCCCTTCGTGCAGCCATGCTGCACAACAGATGGGGGTAGGCCCCCCGAAGTCGCCGTGCAGGCGGAGGCTTCAAACCACCCACTGCGGCTGCCTTTAAGAGAGGTGGTCGTGAGCGAGCTGGGAAAAGGCCGGGCAAGACCTGGTCAGGTACGGACCGTAGAGTCGAACGCAAGTGAACCGCTGATGAAGTGTCGAAAGCGTAGGAATGGCGTCGAAACCGGGGGGGAGTCGTTACCCCGGGATCAGTCTGGGGGAAACCTGTCTACTGCCCAGGCGGCGTCCGGCGTGAAGGCGGCGAGAATGCGATCCAGGCTGTTGTGTGGAACGTGGGAACCTGTCACCCCGATGCTAAGGGAGAAACGCAAGGGGAAGCCCCCCGAGCGTGAGAGTACCGATGCGGGGTACAGGGGCGGAGCAACCCGTAGTAGTGGTGAAGGTCCTGTAATGGGGCTGGAGCGAAGGGGTTGCCCTATCCGGTGCGAGCCGCCCAAGCAACCAGCGATGGGAGGACTTGGGTGACTCAAACAAAGCCATTTCCCATCACCAAACGTCAGGTGTGGGAAGCCTACAAGAGCGTGAAAGCCAACCAGGGAGGGGCGGGCGTAGACGGTCAGTCGTTGGCGGAGTTTGGCGAGGACCTGGAGAACAACCTCTACAAGCTCTGGAACCGATTGGCGTCTGGGAGCTGGATGCCCCCACCGGTCAAACGGGTGGAGATCCCGAAAGCCAACGGCGGAGTTCGTGGCCTGGGAGTGCCGACTGTTGCGGACCGGATCGCCCAAACCGTCGTCAAGCAAGCCCTGGAGCCGGAGTTGGAGCAGTATTTCCATCCCGACTCCTACGGCTACCGGCCCGGTAAAAGTGCCCATCAGGCCATTGGTCAGGCGCGCAAGCGCTGTTGGCGCTATGACTGGGTTGTTGATCTCGACATCAGAGGCTTCTTCGACAACATCGACTGGGAGCTGATGATGCGAGCGGTCCGCCACCACACCCAGGACAAGTGGGTGTTGCTCTACATTGAGCGGTGGCTGCGGGCCGAGGTGCAGTGGGGGGACGGAAGCGTGCACCGGCGCGAGAGCGGCACGCCGCAAGGCGGGGTCGTCAGCCCGTTGCTGGCCAATCTGTTTCTGCACTACACCTTCGACGCATGGATGCAGCGCACCTACCCGCAGATTCCGTTCGAGCGGTATGCGGATGATGCGCTGTGTCACTGTCGGAGCAGGGAAGAGGCCGAAGACCTCAAGGCGGCACTGGAGCGGCGCTTTGCGGAGTGCCGGTTGGAGCTTCATGAGGAAAAGACCAAGATCGTGTACTGCAAAGACGACGATCGGCGTCTGGACTAGCCCTGTATCAGCTTCGATTTTCTGGGCTATACATTTCGCCCGCGCCGATCGAAGAACCGCTGGGGTAGGCCCTTCATCAACTTCAGTCCGGCGATCAGCAACAAGGCTGCCAAAGCGATTCGCCAAGCGGTTCGAAGCTGGAGGCTGCCGCGTCGCAGCGACAAGGACCTTGACGATCTAGCACGGATGTTCAATGCGGTCATTCGGGGATGGATCAACTACTACAGCGCGTTCTACAAGTCGGCGCTGTACCCGACCCTACGCCAGATTGACCGCAAATTGGCTCGATGGGCAACAGGCAAGTTCAAACGCCTGCGCCGTCATCGACGACGGGCCGAGCAATGGCTGCGCCGTGTGGCGCATCGCCAGCCCGGGCTGTTTGCCCATTGGCGCTTACTCTACGGGCAGGCTGGATAGGAGGAGCCGGATGAACGGAGACGTTCACGTCCGGTTCTGTGAGCGCCTCGGGGGGAGGTTCCCCGGGGCGACTCGACACGTCGCCTGCTTCGAGCAGGAGGCCGACGCACGGCGCTTCCTCGCGGAGATGACCGAGCGGCTGGGCGAGTTCAACCTGGAGGTTGAACCGAGCAAGACGGCGTTGCTGCGCTTCGGCAGTCAGGCCCTGGGCCGTCAAGCCCGGGACACCCAGGGAGAGGGAGCGCGGACCTTCAGCTTCCTCGGCTTCACCCACTATGTGGGGCGCAGTCGGAGCGGGCGGTTCGTGGTCGGACGTTGGACCGAGGCCAAACGGGTGCGCAAGAAGCTCAAGATCCTGGGCGAGCGCTTGCGCGGGCTGCGCGCACAGGGAGGCAAGGCCATGGTGGAGTTTGTTCGCCGCCACCTGCGAGGCCACATCCAGTACTACGGCGTCAGCGGCAACAGCCGGGGCGTGGCCGGCTACGTGTACCTGGCCACCGGCCTGTTGCTCAAGTGGCTGAACCGGCGAAGCCAACGACGCTCACTGACCTGGGAACGCTTCGGCCGGGTGGTCCGGCCGCTGTTGCCGGTGGCGCGCATCCTTCACGACATCTATCCCATCCCTTGGTGGAAGACTCAGACTGGGAGCCGGATGGTGTAACACTCCAAGTCCGGTTCTGCGAGGAGCCGGGGACGAACCAATGCATGGCCGAGATATTGTGGCACCGCCGGGAAACCAGGCGGCAACAGAGAACACCAACTTCGGCCTACCCATTCGGCAAGAAACCGGCTTACTCTCCGAGGGATTAAAAGGTGAACAACCTCTCGTAGTTGTTTATGGTAAAGGCTCGTTTACTGACAAGAGCAAGGGAGTTGCGATGCCGAGGAGACCAAGAAACTATATTCCGGGTCTGCCGTACCACATCGTGCAAAGAGGGAACAACCGCGAGGCTTGTTTCATCGAGCCAGAGAACTATCAGTTCTATTTAGAACTGTGGTCGCAGTCGACTGGGCTCTATGGCGTACAGGTCCATGCGTACTGCCTGATGACGAATCACATCCACGTGTTGGCCACTCCCGGAAAGCCTGAAGCGATTTCGATGGCAATGAAGGTCGTGGGCAGCCGCTACGCGCAATACATTAATTTGCGTAATTGAGGTCAGATGAAAATTTCGTTTTCAGGCTACAGGGAGTTAGACGGCGAGAAGCTTAATTTTCATCTGACCCCAATGACCCGAGCGGCGATAAGGGACTCACTCTTCCGCAAAGAGGATATTCTCGAAGGGCTTGTGGCTCTTCCAGCGATAGGTGTGGAAATCGCGCTGATCTGTCGACAGGATGAGTCCACGGCCGAGGCTCTCGGCGAGCACCACCAGCGAGGCATCCGCCAAGTCCATGGGCAGGTCCGCGTAATCGGCCATCAGGCGATGAATTCTGGGCAGGTGTCCCGCTTCGAGCTGGAAAAGCTCGAACGCACCTGCCTCCAGACTTGCCATCAGCTTGATCTGCGCGTCGACACCGAGCCTGCTGACCAGCAGGTGGCAGGTCTCGGTCAGTACCGGCCAGGTCGTGATCAACGGTTCTTGAAGCGTCCGCAGTGCGTCGACGGCGCGAGTGTGGTGCCGATCGCTGCGGTTCGCCAGGGCCAGCCAAAACCCCGTGTCAGCGATGACCATGCTTGGCCTCCAAGGCCTGCGACAGGTCATCCTTGTAGGTCTGGGACAGCTCGGGGTCCGCAACGCCGCAGCCGACAAAGCCAGTCTCGAACAGACGGTCTTTCGCGCCGTCCTGCGCTTGTCTCATGTGTTGGTAATACAGATCGATCGCGCACTTGACCACGTCGGTGACCGGGGCGTGGGTAACATCTTTCAGGTACTCGATCTTCCGGGCGCTGTCTTCATCGAGCCGGGCGTTGATACGCATGGCCAGCTCCCTCATGTCAGAGACGATCTGTAAGACATTGTCATACGCATGCTGGGAGCCGTCAAGCGGGATGTTCAGGCCCTGAATCGTGCGCAAGCACGCAGCAAGACCTGACCTAGTTGCCCTGACCCCATTGCCCCCCGTCCACGAGCAGTGGAGCGACGGACGGATGATCGAGAGCTGGTACGATGACCAAGGTCTGTTGCTGCGCCGGGTGGTCAACGGCCAGACCCAGAGCAGCATGGTCAAGGACGGCGAGCGAAAGCGCATCACCGCCGACCTGCGAGGGCATGTGACCATCCGCGAGTACGACGAGTGGGAGAACCTCACCCAGATCACCTATGCGGACGGCTCGAGCGCGTCGGTGAGCTACGACTATCGATTCCACCTGCCGTCCGACTCCGTCGATGCGCTGGGGCGGCACACCCACTACGAGTACGACGCCAACGGCAATCTCGTGCGCCTGACCGAGGCGGCCGGCACCGCGGACCAGCGGATCACCGAGTACCAGTACGATGCCGACAGCAACCTCATCGAGAAGAAGGTGCTGGGCGATGCCCACACCGCCGAGGCGCTGACCCAGGGCGAGTACGATCTCTTCGGCAATCTCATCAAGCTCACCGGGCCCGAAGGGGGCATCACCCGCTTCACCTACGACAACCAGGGCAAGGTGCTGACGCGCACCGATCCCGATGGGCATGTCTGGCATTACGGCTATGACCTGCGGGGGATCTGACCAGCGTCACGGACCCCGAAAGCCACAGCATCGGCCTGGAGTACGACCCGCGTGGCCACGGTGGATGTCAAGATAGTTGTGTGTGCCGCAGCACTGCGGCTTCGGTCGGCAAGGAGCCGCCCGGGCGGCACGAGAAGCTGCCGAAGCGATGGAGTGACCGACCCTCCGGAGTCTGCCTACAGGGGCTGGCTCCAAACCGCCCTCAAGCGGCATTGGCTGAAGACCGTTGTCGTGAGCGTTGAGGCGTCTGTAATGGGCGCGGAGCAAAGGGGTCGGGTTGTTCCAGTCGCGTCTTTGGCCAACTCCTGCGGGAGGATGAGCCGCTGATGGTGACGAAACCGTTCGTGATTCCGAAACGCTTGGTGTGGGAGGCATACCGGCGCGTGAAGGCCAATCGAGGAGCGGCCGCCGTCGGTGCGGTCTCGATCGAGGACTTTGATCGGGACCGTGACAGGAACCTCTACCGGATCTGGAATCGGCTATCGTCGGGAACCTATTTCCCGCCGGCCGTCAAGGCGGTGCCAATTCCGAAGAAATCTGGGGGGACGCGGATCTTAGGGGTGCCCACCGTTGGGGATCGGATCGCCCAGGCGGCAGGGGTTCTGGTTCTGGAGCCGCTGTTGGAGCCGGTGTTTCACGCCGACTCCTACGGGTACCGGCCGGGCAAGTCCGCCCACGACGCACTCGCGGTGACCCGTAAGCGTTGCTGGCAGCGCGACTGGGTGCTCGAGTACGACATCCGCGGTCTGTTGGATCTCTGTTCATACTACCCCCCGGCTGATTCAGGTTCGTCAAAAAGATCGAGAATGGTGTCTGGAAGCTTTATTTTCAGCCCCTTACGGTTGCCCTGGGAGACATGGATGGCGTCGAGATCGCCGCGCTTGACACGCTGCAACACGGTTTGGCTCGACACGCCGAGGATGCGCATGGCGTCGACGATGGGAACATATCCGGCGGGCGCGTCGCCCGCAAAGCGCGCGCGCAGCGCATCGGTGACGACGATACGCCAAGGGGCGCCGGGGGTGATTTGTTCACCGGCGATGAGCCCATCGTTTAGATGCCGGTGCAACGTGGACGGGGCCACGCCGAGCACCTCGGCGGCGTCGCGGATGGTCAGGGGCTCGCTAGTGACGGGCTCTACCGGCGGGACGAAGCACGGAATGCCCCAATGGGTTCGCAGGCTGCCGACGCGATTGACGGTGAATGGCAGACCAGTGACGGTGGTGCGCTGCTGGCGATTGAGGACGCCGGCGATGATGGCGTCGGGATAATGCACGGCCAAGCGGCGAATGAGCGCAATGGTGTCTTCGTCGGTGCGTCGGGTGGCAGGACGTGATTGCGGCAACGGGATCGGGATGTCGCTGGTCAAGCCACCGTGCCAGCGTAACGTCAAGCGCACCGCGTGCGCCGAGGTGTTGCGTGTCACCATCACCTCTTCCAGGAGCGCGCGCAGCAGTTCCTTGCGGTCGCGATCGGTGGTGGACGGTGCCGACCAGATCGCCTGGAGATCATCGGTCAGGCCGAGGATGGTGTCGCGTTCGGCCGGCGTCAGCGCATGCGGCTGTTGATGCTGGCGTCGTTGCAGCTCCTGCTCGGCGGTATGGACCACCTGCAACGCCTGTTCCCAGGCGGCCTCCAGTCCGCGGGCGACGAGGCGGTTGTCGGGATCGACGTTGTGATAGCGCCGCTGGGCGAGTTGGGCCTGATAGCGTGCCTGCTCCACCTGATGTTGCCACTGCACCAGAGCGGCATCCGTAGCGCTGTCCAGCGCCGTAGCCGCATCCAATGCCGCTTGCAAGGCGGCTGGCTGCACCGCGGCGAGGACGGCTGCGGTGACTGCCTGTTGGATTTTCTGGCCACCGATGCGCAAGCAGGCCTCACCCCTGCCGTTGGCGATGTTGCCCCCGGGGCAGTAGTAGGTCGGGACGGTGTTGTGGCCGCTGTAGGCCAAAGAGCTTGCGCCCGCAATGCCCGCACAGGGCCATGCCTTGCGGCAAGGCGGCGCCCTCGCGTAGCGCGCCGGCACTGTCATGGGGGGTGGGTCGGGTATTGGACGCTAGGCGCACCTGATTGGCCTCGAAGGTGGCCCAATCGATGAAGCCTGGGTGGTGATCATGAATCAGCACACTCCATTCGGCGGGCGGTAAGCGTTTGAGAGGTTGGCGCACATCGCCGTGGTCATCGATGTGGCGTTCCTGGCGGGTCTTGCCGTAGACGTAGGCGCCAGCATAGACCGGATTGGTGAGGACCTGATGGATTTTCGTATAGGTCGGCGTCATCCACTGGATCGCGCTGCAACCGGGGGCTTGGGAGGGGAAAGGCAATGTCGAAAGGGTCAGGTCCCGCCTTGTGGCATGCTACGATACGAGACCTGACCCCCGCAACCTTGCTACGATACGAGACCTGACCCCCGCAACCTTGACCCCCGCAACCTTGACCCCCGCAACTCTGTGACCCCCGCAACTCTGGCGGCAAAAGATCCTGAACGCTCGCGGAGGAGCCCCATCCCGGACGCGTGTCGAGCAGGCCCTGTCGCAGGGCTTGGATCTTAAGAAGGGGCGCCCGGCGGCAGCCGGCGGCTTTGACCCTGGCTGCCTCATGCATCCCGGGGGCGCGTCCTGGCTGATGAGCCTCCGCGCCCATCCGCTGATCCTGAATGCCGCAAAACTGCCGCCGAGCGCCGTACCCTGCAATGCGGTAGCCCTGCACGTATCCGGGGCTACCGTTTGTTAACCCGAAGTTCCCCGCGCCGTCACGAGCGAACCCACTGAAATCTCTGGAATATTTATGAATTACTGGTGGACAGGCGTCGGGGTCTCCCATGTCCCATTCGGTTGGAAGGTGCTATTCCTTGAACGTCGGACAGGACTAGCTGCCCGTGGCGCGCTTGGCGCGTTACGTGGTGGATGTGGTCGAAGGGCTGGACCTCTCGGAGCTGGAGCGTGCCGGCAGTGAGGCCTACCGCGCGGAGCCGCTGCTTTCGCTGTTGATCTACGGCTACGCCACCGGCACGCATTCGAGCCGCAAGATTGAGCGGGCCACCTACGACTCCCTGGCGTTTCGTTTCATCGCCTGCGAGCAGCATCCGGATCATGACACCCTGGCGTGGCGCGCTTTGGCACGCTCAGCCTGGATGGCACCAAGATCCACGCCAGTGCCGCGCGCCACAGCGCGCGCTCTTATGGACACGCAGAGCAGATCGAGGCCCAGCTCAAGGCCGAGGTCCCGGAGATGGTTGAGCTGGCGGAGGCGGACGACCAGAGCAGCCTGCGCGATGGGGTGGATTTGGCCCCGGAGATCCAGCGGCGCGAGCAGCGCCTGGCCGCGATCGCCAGCGCCACGGCCACCGTTTGCGCTGTTAACGAAACCTCGACAGATGGCGCGCGACGAGATCCTGAAAAATGGCCATTGCAAAAAGCTTACCTAAGTGCCATTGGGGTCAGACTCCCTTGCTCGCGGCAACCCGCTCGGCGGAACGTACGGAGTCGGGTCAAATGGCGCGGATCGGTCCGGGGTAGCCGGCCACCAAGGGATCGGTGGTGATCAAGGTCATTCCTTCGACTGTGGCCTGGGCGATCAAAAGGCGGTCGAAAGGATCCTTGTGCAGCGGCGGAAGGTTTGCGACCGCGAGGACATGGTCGGAGGCGATCGGCAATTCTTCGTAGCCGTTGATCCGCAGTTCCCGGCGCAGGAGCGCCGCGTCGACTCGAAAATCATCTCTTCCCAGCCCCGACTTGATGACGATCTCCCACAAGCTTGCCACGCTGAACACAAGATCGTTGTACTGGTCCAAAAGCAGCGCCCGCGTTGCTTCTGGCAACCGCTGGGAGCTCCCCGCGGCCCAGAGCAACATATGGGTATCGAGGAGGAGCTTCATCCCTCGGCCCCGAACATCCGCACGATTTCGCGCTCGCCCATGCCGTCGAAATCGTCGGGCACCTCGATCTTTCCATCCAGGAAACCGATACGCCGCCGCGCGTTCTCCTCCACCTCAAGGGCCGTGACCCGCACCAAGGGTTTGCCCGCCTTGGCGATGACAAACGGCTCGCCTTCGAGGGCCCCCTGGATCAGCCGGGAGAGATGCGTTTTCGCTTCGTGGATGTTGACGATTTTCACAGCGTGTCCAACGCGGACTTAGTTCACGTAGCTTAGTCTACGCGATGTTGGCGTGACCTGCAAGACCGCTGTCAAGGCGCAAAACCAGCTACCGGTGCGAGGCGTCCGATGGTATGAGTCTTATGGCACCTCTGTACCATGGGATACGATGGGTGTCCCGCGAAGTAGTCGACCCGGGCTACGCGAACGAAGGTCTTGCAATCAACCCGTTTTAATGGAGGGGGGGTCCTGTTCTTTGGGTAACCAAAACACAAACTTTAGGTCATCTGGCAATGCCACCGACCGCGGTGATTCCAGCTTTTTTGGACCCGGCGGGAACCCTGGTCTGCGGCGCGGAACAGGTGTCGGCGCGTGAACGGGGTTTGGTCACAAATGCCGGAGCGGCCCCTCCGGCGGGTACGGGCCAATCCGCGCCAAAGGCGCCCAGTCCAACGGTGTACGCTCGCCGGTTGGGACAACGCTGAGGAGCAAGCCATGGGCAGCAGCCAGACGGCACTGGTCACCGGGGGCACCGGCGCCATTGGCAGGGCCATTGCTCGGCGCATCGCCACCGAATCCGACTACCGCGTGGTGTTGGTGTGCCGGGACCGGGGACGGGCGCAGGAGGCGGTGGAGGATATCCGCGCCGCCCGTGGACGGGACGTGGACTTCGTCTCGGTGGACCTGGCCCGGCCTCGGCAGGTGATGGAGCTGGGACGGAGTTGGGACAAGCCGGTGCGGTTGCTGGTGAACAACGCGGCCGTCACCCCCCGTCGCCGGCAGGAGACCCCGGAGGGGGTAGAGGAGCAGTTCGCCACCAACGTGCTTGGCTAGTTCTGGATGATCCAGGCTTTCGCCCCGCACTTGGTGGCCGGGGCGCGGGTGGTCAACGTAGCCAGTTATTGGGCCGGGGGCCTGGACCTGGACGACCTGGAGCTCCGCCGCCGCCGTTACGACAACGACCGCGCCTACCGCCAATCCAAGCAGGCGGACCGGATGCTCAGCAAGGCCTTCGCCGAGCGGTTGCGGGACTGCGGGATTGCCATCAACGCTTGCCACCCCGGGGACGTGCACTCCACCCTCAGTCACACCCTGGGCTTCGGCGGCGGCCAGACCCCGGACGAGGCGGCCGACACACCGGTGTGGCTGGGGTTGTCGGCCCTGGTGGAGGGCCTGAGCGGCGCCTATTTCGAGCGCCGGCGGCCAGTGCGCTGCGCCTTCGGGGCGGACCGGGAGGGGGTGAAGACGCTGTTTCAGCGCTGCCTGGAGCGCGGCCTTGGCTTGGGGCTGGAGGGGTTGCCGGTGCGCTGACGTCAGGTCGCCGGGGTGCCTCTCGGAGACCACAAAGCTGCAGCGTTCCCCGGGCAGTGACAATCGCCGCGACGCCGGAGGCTCCGGTGGCCCGCCGATCTAAGAACCGGTCGTCGTCGCGCGGATCCTGCGCTGACCCCCGGTCCGCCCAGGGCCTCGTCACTATCGAGGCTTGCTCCCCATTTGGGAGCGGGCTATATTTGACCGATGAGAGTGATCGCCAAACGGACATTGCGTGAATTCTGGTCGCTGGCCGGTCATGAGGATGCGGAGGAGCCACTGAAAAGCTGGCACCGCGAAGCAGAACAGGCATGCTGGCCTGATCCACACGCGATCAAAGCGCAGTATCGATCGGCCAGCATCCTCAAGGGAAACCGCGTTGTCTTCAACATTGCCGGAAACAAGTATCGGCTGGTGGTCGACATCAACTACCCATACGGGGTTGTGTATGTGCGTTTTGTCGGCACTCACGCCGAGTATGACGCAATAGATGCGGAGACCGAGTAGTGGACATCAAGCCGATCAAAACCGAAGCGGATTACGATGCGGCGTTGGCGCGGATCGAGGCACTCATGGATGCCGAACCGGATACCGACGAAGGTGATGAGCTGGATATCCTGGTAACGCTGGTGGAGGTCTATGAAGCAAAGCACTATCCCGTCGATCCTCCTGACCCCATTGATGCGATCCTGTTCCGCCTCGAGCAGGCCGGCCTCGAGCGCAAGGCACTGGAGCCCTTTATCGGGCACAGAGGCCGTGTCTCCGAGGTCCTCAACCGCAAGCGTCCGCTCTCCCTTGAGATGATTCGAAAGCTCTGGAAGGGATTGCATATCCCCCTTGAAAGCCTGATCGACAACGACGATGCGGACCATCGTCGCCACGCGTGACCTCGCGAACGGATCAACGGGGCCGGTGCGGCGCGGCGGTGCCGCTCATTCTTTTTGGCGGCAGCCCCACTCAGCCAACCACGGGCCACGGGCGCGGTATCGAGCCGTGCCGCGCTCTTAGCAAAACGATCGAATGGGCTATAGAGCATCGGGATGAATGGATGGAGGACTGGAAACTGTGGTGAGCCAAACAACTGCCCAAGCGTATCAAGGCCCTGGAGAGATTCCGGCGGCGCCTTGGCGCATTAAGGAACTTGCCTTGCTGCCCGGTTATTGCCTGGCCCTTACGTTTCAGGATGGTACGAGTGGCATCGTCCGGCGGTTTGCGGACATCGAGCGGGACCGCGAAATCCTTTCGGACCAAAGGAAGGGGCTGAATGCACTCTTCACGGAGCCCGTGCGGCGGCTCAGGGAGCGCACCGGGTGGTGGACGTGCGAGTCCGTGCGAGAGGACGGCGCCCGCAAACAGCAGGCAGCTCTACACTTTGACTAAGCGATCCTGTATGGCCGCGCAACTGCTAAAATGGGGTAATTTGGGTCAGATAAAAATTACATAGTTTTCATCTGACCCCAATTAGTTTGCCGGATGTGCGGGCCATGCGGTTGCAGTATGCGATGGCCGCCGAGGCGCCGCAGGGGCTTGGTGTCGGCGGTAAGTTGGAGCTGGAGGACGAGCTGGTTGGGCTGATCCTGGATCACCTTCGTCGAGGACCGGCCGGTTGTCAGGGACAAGGCGGAATTCGAGCGGCGCATCGACGAGGGCCGTACGCGGCTGATGGAGGTCGCCGACCAGGCCTGTGCGCTGGTGCGTGAGATCCTCGACCGCTATCAGACGGTACGCAATGCGCTCGCCGGGATCACCCAGGTCAAAACTGGCAGCCCTCCGTGCAGGACGTGCCCGCCCAGCTCGACCGGCTGGTGTTCAAGGGGTTTCTACAGCAGGTGCCCTATGTTTATCTCAAGGAATATCCGCGGTATCTTCAGGGACTGGCGCTGCGCGCGGAGAAGCTGCGGCACGCCGCGGGGCGCGACCAGCAGCGGGTGGGGGAGATGGCGGCGATTCTGGAGCAGTGGACAGAGCGCGGCGAGCGGTGCCGGCTGAGTGGGCGCGCGGATGAGCGGGTGGAGGAGCTGCGGTGGATGCTGGAGGAGCTGCGGGTGTCGCTGTTCGCCCAGGAGCTGGGCGGCTTATCCGGTGTCGGTGAAGAGGGTTGAGAGGTGGTTGAGGGAGGTGGGGTTGCAGGCTGGAGGGAGCAGCGCCCGCCCGGGAGCATATTGCGGCTCTCGGCGCTTCGGCTGCATTATGGAACATACCTGTGCTGTCCCTTGGACCCCCCGAATGGCCTAGAGGGGATCGAGAAGAGTGAATGGAGGAAGGGAGCCCGTGTCACGCCAAACAACCGCTCCGCCGTATCAAGCCGCTGGAGTGATTCCGGCAGCGCCTTGGCGCATTAAGGAACTTTCCGTGATGCCCGATTACCGGCTGGCCCTGACGTTCCAGGATGGCACGAGCGGCATAGCCGATTTGTCGTCGATTTCGACGGCTCAGGATTGCGGTATCTACGAGCCGCTGAAAGACCAAGCTGTGTTCGAGCAGGCACGACTCGACTTGGGGGCGGTGGTCTGGCCGAATGGCGCTGATCTTGATCCGGCCTGGATGTATGAAAGGATCCGGGAAGAGAAAACGTGGTCTGTCCCCATTTGACCCCTGGTAGGATGGGGAAGGCCGATGTCGCATGGGAAGAAACGAGCAAGGGCACCGTGCGGACCGCCGGGGTAGGGGCTCAAGCATCTGGTGAAAGATCGGCGGAGATAACGCTGGGAAGGGCCTATTGCCAGCAGGGGCTTGCAGCAACCTGCAGAGACTGAAGCTCAGAGCGATAAGCGAAGGGATTCAGAGGCTCTAGGTCTGGCGCATGAGTCCGTCAGAGCGATGAGGGCTGGGTAGCGCTGGCCTAGGTCGTGCTGGACACGGCCTCCGGAGAGATAACGCTTCGATGGAGCAAAGGGGCTCTCGGTACATGACGGTTGTCTAGTGGCGCCACGTCAGGACGCAGAGCTTGGAGGTCGTGGATAACGCGCGAGGGTAACGAGTCTGAAGGCAAACCATGTTGGTGAGGGGTGCATGTGGGCGAGCACTTAAGCTTCGATCGGCACAGGGAAGGCTATCAGAGGAAAGGTCATGATCGCCAACCGGACTCGGGAGTGGTGCGACAGGGAGGTCGCGTTGACGGACCTAAGGATGGAAATCCGCCCGTCCGGGATGAAAAGGGGGGCTTGCGGAAACGTGCGGTACGGTTTGATGACCATTGGCCACGCAACCGGAAACGGTGGACACATTGGAAGTCAGCAGCCTACACCCGCGCGCGCCGCATTTCTATCCCAACCCTATCCCTGAATAGGATATCCGGATGTCACGCTGGATCATTCTACTGGTTCTGCTCGGATCATCGGTCCCAAGCCATGCCGAGTGGCAGGTTTTGCACGTATCCGGTCAGCCGGGTCGATGCCAACTCGGGACGGATCCAGTGCAGATGTTTGATGGCTATGGCGACACCAAGCTCGCTCTCCTCCTCGTCGGCGATGCGCTTCTGGTGCGGACCGATTCGAATGTCGATCTGAGCTTCAACGACGTGGGGCTCAAGATCGACGGCAAGGCGTTTATTGCTGCCGACGCCGTTGCTGATGAAAAGGACATTGCATTTCGCAGCGAACTGGAGTCCATCGTTGACCAATTCACTAAGGGGCGCAGGGTCACACTGTATCTGCGTTTCTGGCCGACCTATCCGCCGACGCAGGTGTTTCAAACGCAGTTCAGCCTGATCGGCTTTACCAAGGCGTACAAGGAATATCAGGCGTGCCGCGGCTAGCTGTGGCACGCTATGGGCATAGAGGTGCAACGGACGGGATCAAGCCATGCGTGTGACTACCAAATTCAATGCTGTGCTTCTGCTCGTCTTCGTGCTGGGGCTCGGCGCCGCTGGGGTCGTTTCGTACAATGTGCTGCACAGGCACGCACAGGAGGAAGTCCTTACCAACGCGGCCGTCATGATGGAGGCGGCGTTGGCCATGCGTAGCTACACCGTGAAAGAAATACGACCGCTGCTTACGCTGCAGATGAAGCGCGAGTTCCTGCCGCAGTCAGTGCCCTCTTATGCGGCGACCCAGAACTTTGCGGCCTTGCGGGACAAATTCCCGGAGTATACTTACAAGGAAGCGGCATTGAACCCAACCAATCCCCGCGATCGGGCCACCGACTGGGAGGCCGACCTGATCGAGGCGTTTCGCAATAACCCCGAGATCGCAGAGCTGAGCGGGCAGCGGCAGACGCCAACCGGAATGTCCCTATACTACGCCCGCCCCATCAGAATCAAGGATAAAGGCTGCCTCACCTGCCACAGCACAGTCGATGCGGCGCCCGAAACCATGGTCAAGCTTTATGGCGCTGCAAATGGATTTGGCTGGCAGTTGGAAGAGGCCGTCGGCAGTCAAATCGTCAGTGTACCGCTGTCGCTTCCATTGGACAAGGCGTATAAGGAGTTTGCCATTTTTATGGTGTCATTGGTGGCGATATTTGCCGTGATCTTCATCGTCATCAATATCATGTTGAGCCGTATCGTGGTGCATCGTGTCCGGGTGATGGCACACACCGCTGATGAGATCAGCACGGGCAACATGGAAGAACCCGAGTTCAACGTGAGGGGCAAGGATGAAATCGCAGACTTGGGCAGGTCTTTCAACCGGCTGCGGCGCAGCCTGGAAAAGGCGATGAAGATGCTAGCGGAATGAACGCCGAGGGGGGCTAAGCGTGGAGCGTAATAACCGAACCTGGCTCTGCAGCGTGCTGTTTCTCGACATTGTCGGCTACTCCACGTTGGCGGTCGACCGCCAGATGGTGGTTAAGCAGAATTTCTCCACCGTTGCGAGCGATGCCATGAGAGGCCTGCCGCATCAGGACTGCATCAAACTCGACACCGGGGACGGACTCGCTATCTGCTATCTAGGAGATCCCGAGGACCTGTTGTATGTGGCATTGGCGGTGCGCGATGCCTTCCGGCAGGTAAGCAAACATTGCAGCGTCTGCTACACGGTGCGGATGGGCATTAACATGGGGCCCGTCAAGATCTTCGAGGACATCAATGGTCAGCGCAACGTGATTGGCGACGGGATCAATGTGGCGCAGCGTATCATGGGATTTGCGCAGCCAAACCAGTTGCTCGTATCGCGTACCTACTACGATATGGTCGGCTGTCTGTCCGATGAAATTCATGGCATGTTCGTCTATCGCGGGGTGCGCAACGACAAACACGTCCGCCAGCATGCGATATTTGAAGTCCTCCAACCCGGGACGCAGGTTATGCAGGAGACTGCGCCGGCAGAGGTCAGTGAGCCGCCGGAGCAGCCTGCGCAGCCGCCGGTCGACGAGAAGGCACTGGACGAACGGATCGTGGCGGCGGTGCAGGATCAGCTCGCCCTGTACATCGGGCCGATGGCAAAGATCCTGATCAAGCAGGCGCTGAAGAAGAGCTCCTCGATCGATGAGCTCTACGAGATCCTGGTGCAGGATATTCCGTCCGAACAGGAGAAGGCGAGCTTCCTCGGCAGTAAGAAGGCTCTGCACTGAGAAACTCATGGGAGCAGTACCCCTGGGGTCGAAAAATAAATCTGTCACCTTTCTTCGCGGGGCGTGAGGTGGCGTTCGAGGTTGAAGTGGTTGTGGATCGAGGCGTGAACGGCGGCGAATTTCTGAAGCGTCTTGATGTCTCGGAACCGGGCCATGGCGCCTTCGCGTCGTTGGAAGGGCTGAAGCGAGTTTTCGGCTCTGTTGTTCAACCATTTGCCGCATCGCGGGCGCCGGATGATGCCGGTAGTGCGCAAGGCCGAGCGATATGATCGCAGCCGATCAGTGACGATGATCCAAGGCCGGCGGTACCGTCGCATGGCGCGCTTCAGGAATGCCAACGCTGCCTTACGATCCCGTCGCTTGCCGGCGAAAACCTCGAGCACCTCGCCTTCTTGGTCAACGGCTCGCCACAGGTAATGCGCGAGGCCGTTGATCTTCACAAACACCTCATCCAGGTGCCAGCGCCAACAGGGGCACGACCTGGAGCGAATGCCCCGCTTGCGGATTTGAGCAGCGAACATCGGGCCGAAGCGGTTCCACCGCCTGTCTGCGTGCGGGGACGGACAGACAGTCCTGGCGCTCGATTCGGCTGACGCCACCGCCCCCGTTCGACACTGGATGCTGTCACCCGGAGTTGCACGCCAGGGCATCGGCTGTCCTGCCGGCTGAGGTGGGTCGGAACGTAGCGGTGGCACGGGAGGTTTTTCGAGGATGAGGATTGAAGGGGGCAGGATTTCGGGGTGGTCAAGGGCCTCCCGTCCCCCCACCCATGAACAAACGGTTGACCGGTCCGGAAAAGGGCGTTTATGCTTCCTATACCCGGCCGGATTTTTTGTTGACAGGGTGACCGGATATCCATTATCGATAAATCTATGCGACCAGTTGGGGGCGGAGTCAAAGGCCCGCCTCGAATTTTGGCGCGGGCAAAAATGCGACTACCTATCGCCTTAATGGGTATTTCGGAGAGGGACGGGTTGAAACAATCAAACGTGCAAACGAGCGGTTATGAAAACGTCAAAGATGCCCGTATGTTTCGCGATCGTGCTGCTGATGATGGTGGGCCCGGCCCACGCCAGGAAACTGTGCCTTCAACTTAACCCAGAGGTGGTGGGGGCAGGTGCGAGCGAGTATAGGCTCGTCGAGATTCCCACCGGAAATAGCAATTTTCTGTTATCGGGTAGGTCCTCCACCGAGCTTCCCTATCCCCCTTTTACAGTCATTGAAGCAGTCGTTACGGGTGGAGGAGGATTACTTAATGAACTGAAGTTTTGTACTTTCTCAGTGTCGCAATTATCGACCGTCGGGAATGCGCGTGAAATAGTCGCGGTGACGTAGCGCGTCGGGATTTCTTCATCTTCAGAACGTTAGTATATTATTGACTACAGGATGGTCGCCATATTAGTGCATGCTTATAGATGATCGGCCGCCCGCAGAACGCGCTGACAGCCGCATAATTGCGAGAAAAAACAGTCGCTTAAACGTGAATAGGGGCTCGATTCGAGGTATAATCAAGGTTGCACAAGCCAATGATTTACCAACAAAAAGAGCCCCTACTCGATGCCTATCTTACGCACTCTCGCCAACGATTTCCAAGCCCTGTTTCCGGCCAACGACAAGGGTCAGGAGCGCTTTCGCTGGCTCATCCTGACATTGCAAGCGATCGTCGTGCCGATCACCGCCTCGCGCACCTCCAACTTGTTGCGGGCCATCGAGACACTGTTCGGTGTGAGTATCGCCGAGTGGCGCTACTACACCTTCATGGCTTCAGTGAAGCTGCCCTGGGAGCGGCTGTGGAATCTGCTCTGGCGGCGTATCCCCAGCCCGTTGAGCGATGGGCGTCTGCTGCTGGCGCTTGATGATTCCATCAACCCGAAGACCGGCAAACACATCTTCGGCTGCCAGCGTACCTTCGATCATGCGGCCAAGACCAACCAGACGCGCTATCCGTGGGCGCAGACCATCCTCACCGTGGGGCTGCTCAAGAAAATCCACGGGCGCTGGGCCTGCTTGCCGCTGGCCTTCGCTTTTTATCTGCGCCGCAAGAGCTTGGAGGGCGCCGATCTGAAACTGCGCCGCCAGTCGCTGGTCTTTCGCAGCAAGTTCGAGCAGGCCGTGCGGCTGATCGCACAGCTTGGCAGTGTCTTCAAGAACGCGCCGATGCTGATCGCCACTGACAGCTGGTTCGGCAACAACGGACTGTTCAAGCCGTTGCGAGAGCAGCTCGGTACGCGCGCCCATCTGCTCTCGCGGTTGCGGGTCAACTCCGCTCTCTACGCACTCCCCGAACCAGCGAAGAAGGGTAGCGGCGGAAGACCCAGGAAATATGGCAATCGTCTCGGTAACGCGACACAGTTGGCCGATGCGATGCGCAAGCATGCCAGCACCTATACGCTGCATGTGTACGGGGACCTGCGCGAGGTCGTGGCCGCCCAGCGTATCGTGATGCTCAAGACCTTGCGCTGCCGTGTGCGTGTCGTCTGGGTCTACCGCAAGAGCCAATGGGTTGCGCTGCTGACCACGGACCTTGATCTCAGCGTCGAGCAGATCATCGAATACTACTCGGCGCGGTGGAAAATCGAAGCGGGGTTCCGCGAGATCAAACAAGAGATCGGCAGCACCGAGACTCAGACGCGCAAACCCGAGTCGGTTACCAATCACCTGCATTTCTGCATGGCAGCCACCACCATCACCTGGATCTACGCCGAGCACTTGCCTCAAGCCCCGGCGCGGCGCTACGCTTCGCAAAAGACCACCGAGTTTGCCTTCGGGGACGCACGAAGGTCCCTCGCCAAACACCTGGCCAACGAGGGTTTTGGTATCAATTGCCAGAATTCGCGCAAACCGGATCGAAATCCTTTGATCTCAACTATCATGCGCCTCGTCGCGTGAGGAAAAACAAGAAACTTCAGTTAATGAAATGCTTGAGCTTTCTCTGGATGAAAAACGCACCGACAGCTCGGACTTCTTCATCAAGCAAGTGCACATGATTCTCGATCCTGAGACTAAAGAGGGGACCTATGACAGCGCGCTCACCACATATTCAACAAGTGGAAATTCCAGCACGATTACGCAGCCCGGTATCGTTTACCTCTTAAAATGCGGCACACTGAAATGATAGGCATTGCCTTCCTGGAAATAGCGGCGGCAGAAAACGGTAGGAACGGGGTCCGACCAAGATATCAAATCCAACGCAGGAGCAAGGGAGGCCGGCAGAATTTCCAGATATTTACCGCAACGGAATTCATCGGTGCCATTACCCAGCATATCCCGAAAAAAGTCGTTTCCACTGGCGCGCTATTACGGCTGGTATTCAAACCGTAACCGGGGTGAAAGGGAGTATCCGACGAGTTGGGGGCGGAGTCAAAGAACCTCCTCGAATGTTGGCGCGGGCGAAAAAGCGATTACCTATCACCTGCCATGATGTTTAGGACCATCCCCGAGACGATGGTGGGAGGGTGAAAATGTTGAATGGTGAGTCTCCAGAAGCGGGGTACCACCACGGCGCACGGCGCCACGCCTCCGAATCGGGCTGGCTGCCCCGACCTCACGGGGCGATGGACTTCGGCGGACTTCCAACCGCTCAACGTCTATGCCGACGGGACCCAGGAAACCCAGCCGACCACCTCGACCACCTCGACCACCCTGAATGTCGCGTACCAGAAGGGCTGCACCTTCCAGGCCGTCAACAACTCTTGTGACGAACAGCCTGGCGGTTCGGAGCAGGTGGTTGGCACGATCAGCGGCGAGACCGGCATGATCACCATGGCTGAGATTGGTCCGCATCTCAAAGGCGGTTCCAGCGGGCTGATCATAGCGAGACTTGGCGGCAAAGGTCAGATGACCTGGGAGCACGTGGGGTTGACCGATGACGACACCATGGGTCAGGCCTTCATCACAGAATTGAGGAAAGAATAGGCCGACCGACCCGGGAGATTTGGTTGGGGTTCGCAAAAATCACCTTATGACAAACGCAATTCTCCCCGCCGGAATTTTGTCGAGCAATTTTACACTGTCATGAGATAGAAGACGGCGAGATGTTTCAAGGTCTTGTTTTTATAGCCGCTTGTACCAATGGCATGAAATATGCCCATAATTCCCTACGCGGCGAACATCGATACCATGTAAACTATGGCTACTATGGCTCTTCCGCAGAATTTGTGGGTAAGAATCGCGGTAGTTAAGCCGGCGGCTGGCCTGTGGACTTGTGGATAACGTCCCTGTTACCCACAGGGCCCACAGGCCCAAGCTGTGGATATGTGGACAACCTCCCTGTTGCCCACATACCCACAGCCCAGCAGAGTGTTTGACCATCAAGTAGAGAGAAGCCCGTGGAGGAGGACAGCGCCGCTCGGCCGGGGTAAGGTCGGCGCCGGAGAGTCCGCGGGGGAGCGGCGCCGGGCGCGCCTGGAGACTGGAGCATCCCGCCCGATCTCTGAGAAGATGAAGTTGGGAAACAATCATCGATCAGAGAGAAGGAGGCGGGATGCTGCTCAAGACTATCCTCAATCGGGTGCAGAAGTTCAAGTCGTTCGTCTACAAGAGCGTACGCTGGGCAGACGCCGCTCAAGTGCTGGAGATCGAGGTGGCGGAGCGGGCCAACGCCCGGGCGATGTGCTCGCGCTGTGGCAGGGCCTGCTCGGGCTACGATCGGCTGGCGCCACGACGTTTCGAGTTCGTACCGCTGTGGGGCCTGAAAGTGTTTCTGGTGTACGCGCCGCGGCGGGTGCAGTGTCCTGAGCACGGGGTGGTGGTCGAGCAGATGCCCTGGGCGCTGGGCAAGCGCCCGCTGACCCAGGCCTACGGCTGGTTCCTGGCCGGCTGGGCCAAGCGGCTGTCCTGGAAAGAGGTAGCAGAGGTGTTTCGGACCTCCTGGGAAAGCGTATTCCGCTCGGTGGAGATGGCCGTGGAGTGGGGACGTGCGCACGTGGACCTTGCTGGGATCACTTCGATCGGGGTCGACGAGATTGCCTGGCAGCGAGGCCACCGCTACCTGACCCTGGTTTACCAGATTGACGGCCACTGCAAACGCCTGCTGTGGATCGGCAAGGATCGCAAGGTCAAGACGCTGCTGCGGTTCTTCCGCTGGTTTGGCCCCCAGCGCAGCCAGCTCCTGCGCTACGTCTGCTCGGATGTTGGTGGCTGAGTAAACCCGCGCATAAATGGCGGAGCCGGTACATGGGCAGTAGCCATGGACTGAGGGGCTAGTAGACGAGGGACGGCGCGCTCAGAAGGAGAGCGGGTCGTTGGGGTCGAAGAGATCGAGCTGCGGGGTGTAGTCATCGAGCAGATCGGACTGAAGCTGGTGCTGGATCTGCAGGGCGTAGCGCTCCCAGAGGGCCTGGAGCAGCTCCTGGAGGAACTGGTAGGCGGCCAGTGCCTGCTCGGCCGACCAGTGCTCGGGGATGGGGGGCGTGGACATGTCAGCTCTCCCGGTGATGGGCTCAGGGGCGGCGGGATGGCTTGTGGCGGGCGCTGGGCCGAGCGGTGCGGCGCTGACGCCTCTCGGCGCGCTCCGTGGCCTCCTTGAGGCGGGAATCAACGGGGTGGGAATCAACGGGGTCAGACTCGATTGATCGCTCTGATAGTGAGTTAGAAAGATGACTTCAAACGTGGAGGATGCAAGGAGCAGGGGATGGCCCGCTTGCCGCGTTTTGTCTTACCTGGGCAGCCGCAACACGTCATCGAGCGGGGAAACAATTGGGAAGTCACCTTCGCCGCCGAGAGTGATTACGGCTTCTATGTCGAGGGACGTTAGGGACGTTTTGGGACAGACCACGATTGTTTGAAAGTGGGTGGCCGAGAAATCGTGGTCTGTCCCCGATTATTCGGCCAGAGTACTCTGGCGGAGATCCGTGAGGCGACAAAAAGAGCATGGGTGCTGGGGGACAATCGGTTTCGTGAAAGGATCGAGAAGATGTTGAGTCGGCGAGCGGCGCCTAAAGCCCGCGGAGGTGATCGGAAGTCGCCCGAATTCAGGAGGAGCGAGATCGATCGAGTCCGACCCCATTGATCACTAGGAGTCCCTGCACATGAAAATGCCAAAAGCTCCAACCAAAGAAGATCAGGAAATTATCAAGAAATTTCAAAAGCAGACGGGAAATCTCGTACTGCCCGCGCGCCCTACCATAAAGGACTTGCGTGTCAAGCAGATGGCTGTTGATTTGGTTGGGTCCGGGGATATTATTACTGACGGTGGTGACACCGGGGGTGTGTCTGTACCCCTGCAGATCCCGACGCTATATACTTTCCAGCTTGGTAATATCTGGTCGCCGGCGAATCGGTTCAGGCTGTTCGATCCGTTTGGTATCGCGGTGATCGTCAATTGCTCGGCCAACCTGATCCAGAATGCACAGACATATGTCGTGGAAGCCCAGGTGATCAATCCAACAGACGATGAATGGGAGCTTTACATCGTTCAGAATAAATCCGTTCACACACATAAAGTGATGACCTGGGATTTGCCTCCGCAACGCGGAAAGTTTGAGGCTTTCTCATTCAACGTTCATTGGAACTGGAATTCCTATAAAGACTTCATCCGATTTGTCGGAAACGGAGAAAAGCTCGGTGTCTTCGGTATTCGCGCCTGGATCCGTGTTGACAAATCACCCTTGTATGCGATCAAGGGAAATATCGAGCAGCATAATTATGTGCTAAGGGATTAGGGAGGGGCTAGCGACTCTTCCAGTCATAATTTCCGGTGAGGACCCCGTCCCCGGCACGACCATGATCAGGGGCTTGGGCCCCGCCGCCGAGGGTTCGTAGACGACGATCGCCCTGTCGCTTCTGTCCGCGCTGTAGACGAGTCCGACCCGCTCGACGGCGTCCGCCACGGACACGGCCGAGATCCCGAGGCAGGTCAGCGCGACCCCGATCGGCCCGAACAACTGCGGACATGCTTTCATAAGTGCCTCAGGATGCAGGAGAAGGATCGCCGGTGAGTCCCGTAGCAAGGGTAGCATGCGGCCAATTCGCGCACAGCCGTCTTCGTCACAGGGCGGCGACACCGGGCATAGGCGGCCGGAGACGAATCTAAGCGACCCCGGCTGAGCTCGGACTGAACGGCCGCCCGGCCCTCAGGGGCGGAGCCGCCAGAAAGGGATCGTGGAAAGAAAGAGGTCGAAGGGGTCAGGTCCCGCCTTGTGGCATGCTACGATTCGAGACCTGACCCCAGCGGCTCTTGGGATTTCGCTTGGCCCCAGCAGGCTATCCGAAGGCGGTGCTATTGACCCAGACCGAAGACGTTCGAAAGGGTATTGATATAGTTGAAATAGCCGGTTATGGCGACGGCCTCTAGGATCTGGGTATCGCTATAGCCAGCCTCCCGCACCGCGTCTATGTCGGCCTGGCGCGTCTTGTAGTTGTCCTTCTGCGACGCACGGATGCAAAATTTCAGCAGCGTCTTCTCCTCCGCGCTGCAATTGATGGCATCCACCCCTTCCAGCGCTTCGGCAATCTGCCACTCGTGCATACCGAGCATCTTGGCGATGCCCTTGTGCACATCCACACACATGGTGCAGCAATTCTCCTGCGAGATCAGCAGCGCGATGCGCTCCTTGGTGGCATACGGGAGCTCGGTCTCGGCCAGCAAGTAGGCCTGTACCATTCCCTCGGTGGCCATAAAAACGTCGTCCCGCACCGCGAGCAGCTTGAAAATCTCGCCCAGGGTGCCGGTCTTCTCCCGGATGGGCCGGGCCTTCTCCTGGACCGCGGGACTCATATCGTCAAATTCGGGCAAAGGAATGTAGGCCATGGCAGCAAAAATCCAGATCGGGAAGACAAGGGTCGTTCGAGCTTGGGAAGCAGCGTATCGCGTGCCCGCAACGGACGTCAAGCGCGAGCCTGAAGGACGGGCTCAGTGTCTCCCATGTCCCATTCTCTTTGTAATAATAGGGGAGAATAGGGGACAGACCAGAATGGCGCTAAGTTTGGCAGCTCCTCTCGCTGAATCAGCACGTTAGCGATCACATCAGCGCTGCTTCTTCGCAAGGTCAAAAGGGTCACAAGGTCAAAAGAGGTCAAAAGGGTCAGGTCCCGCCTTGTAGCATGCGACTATGCGAGACCTGACCCCAGGCCTCCTATGCAGGGGAGATTCCGTTCGGCTGTGTAGCGACGGACGAGTCCGACCCGATGGCGGCATTCCGGTACGTGGCTTTGAATCCAGTTAAAGAAAAGTTGTCGAAGAGGGCGGCTGATTGGCCCTGGGCCAGCACACCAGCGCACTTTCGCCGAGAGGACGATGGGCTGGTTACAGTGAGTCAGTTGCTTGATCCTGTAGAAGATCTCCCCGAATTTCTGGCCATGGAGCCGGACACCGCGTTGGAAGATGCCTTGATGAAAGGTCAAAGCATCGGGCGACCATTGATGAACGATCAAGAGCTTTTGGCACTAGAGCAGCGTCTTGGCCGCCCCATACGTCCCGGGAAACGAGGTCGACCTGGATCTACGGAACCGTAGGGTTTGACGGAGAAAATAGTGTAAAAGGCAAGGTGTCACCGTAATCCCCGCCAGTTAACCTGACCCTGAGCCATAGCTTCCCGGAAGTCGGCTACTTAAGCTTACAGGCTCCAATCTGTAAGCTACTTAAGCTTACAGGCTCCAATCTGTAAGCTAGGCGCGGATCGACGATGTTGACGATATCAATCAAAGGAGGAGGTGGCAGGTTCCTGTATAGCTCTCCGGCGTTCTTGCGCATCCATTCAAGAGCCCCTGAATGCCCTTGCGACGCCAACATGCGAAAATTGTCAACTACGATTCTTTTGAAGGTATTTCTCTGACCTTCTTCGGCCCAACTCGGTGCGTTAATACTCGTCACCTTCAGAAAAAATGCGTATATGATTTCCAGACGATATCTCCTCCACAACTCCTGCAATTCTCCATGCGGAGGTCCCCGCCCGTGGCACATATCGACGAAAGCGCGTTGTTCTTCGGTGCGGCAATCAATTTCATTCAGCATTAGACCCTCAAGCCACGTTCCGTACCGGTTGAGTAATCTCTTTTCCGGCTCTGAGAACATCGAATTGGGAACGGTCGGCCAGAAAGGCATCTCTAAGTAAATATCGTGTCTGCGCGACTCCATCATTGCGACCTATAACACATCCATCCATACCGCAGGTGTCGGCCGATGAATCGTATCGCTCGTCCACCAATACCGGCAATACTACCACCGCGCGATCAACAATGGTTCTGAGCATGAGCGCCCGCAGAGATCTGCCCGGTGAAATCAAGCAGGCTCAGCGCGCCGGCACCAGGTCGACTTCGTATTGGGAAAGCTGGGTGTCTGCCGTGAGCAGGGGCAGGCATTCGATCTGGGCCTGAGCGACGAGCAGGCGGTCGAAGGGGTCACGGTGGTGGGGAGGCAGGGCCGCGACCCGAAGCGCGTGCTCCGGCCTGACGGGGAGCGCGTCTACGCCGCTGCTCTGCATGCGCTCGGGCACGTACTGTGCGGGGGGTGAAGGGAGGGGCAGCTTACCCAGAGCGTACTTGATCGCGATCTCCCAGCAGCTTGCCGCCGAGAGCAGGAGGTCATTGGCTGGATCCTGAACAATGTCCAAGGCGTTCTTGGAGAAGCGTTCGGGAGCGGCCTGGATCCAGAGCCAGCACTGGGTGTCCAGGAGGAGCTTCAAGCCTCGAAGTCCTTCAACACAGCCTCCGGTAGCGGCGCGTCGAAGTCTTCCGGGATCTGGAACAGCCCCACATCCCTGCCCAGCACTCGCGGGCGCTGTCCCTCGACGGGAATCAGCCGGGCGATAGGCTTCCCTCCCCGCGCGATAAGGATCTCTTCTCCCGCCGCCACGCGCTTGAGCAGCTGAGACAAGTGAGTCTTGGCCTCGTGTACGCCGACCTGAGTCATGCGGGAAAAGTAGACTAAGTCGTCAACTAAGTCAACCGAGTTTCCATTCGGGGGAAGAATGGGTCAGGGGAAGAATGGGTCTTGCAATCACGCGATGCGTGATTGAGACACGTGGGGGAATCATGGGGTCAGACTCGATTGGTTGCGAGACCTAAGCATGGGCGCGGAGAAGGTCCGGCCGTTCCTCGATCAGGACTCCGGCATGCGCGCTGCGGCCCTGGGCTCCTTCGCCGAGCGCGTGGCTGACCGCACCGCCGATGAAAGGAAACGAAGGGGCAGGTCTTGCAATCACGCATTGCGTGATTGCAAGACCTGCCCCCGGCTTCCCTGCTATTTCCTTTGAGAGGTTTACGATCACCGGATGTCGCGACTACCTCGGATCATCGTCACCGGTGTGGCGCACCATGCGGAAAGGACGGGGTCACCATTTAGCCGACTCGAAGGAAAGGACGGGGTCAGGTTTCCCATGTCCCATTCGGCCGGAAGGTGCTACTCTTTAAGAAAAGGGATCGTAGCCGTTTTCCCGACAGCGGGAAGCCCCAGCTCCACGAGCACAAGGCCCCACCGTTTCCAATAGGCCCCGCCCGGTCCCGAAGGAGGTCTACCAGAATCCGCGGACCGTCGCGAAAAACGAACTCAGCGGAGTCTAATTTCGTTGTCGATCACGTACGTTAAGTAGCTTTGCACCCGCGGTGACGGCCCAATCTCCTAGTTTACCCATCACAAGTAATAGTAGTATTACGATAAACCACGAAAACAGGTGAGCCGCGGCATCACCGCCATTTTCGAGGTGTGCGCCAATCTTTGCCGTCTTAAGAAGATACTCGGTAAAAATCGCGATGCTGTCCGGATTCCGAAACAGATCCCAAGCAACATAGATCCCGCCAGCAAGTGCCCAAACGCCAAAGGCAATGAGAATCAATCCCAGGACTGACGCGATAGTGCCAAAAACTGCCTGCACAAAGTTAGTAGTAGGCTCACTGTCTAGTTCCATAACCAACTCCTATTTTGGGGTAGCAAGATGACCAGAGAGGCAGCGAAGCCATGGACGCCATGGGGATGCTGCCTCAGTTCCAGGGCACCTTGGTGCACGACCACTGGAAGCCCTATTACTTGTACAGCTGCATCCATGCCCTGTGCAACGCGCACCATCTGCGCGAGCTGGAGCGGGCCTGGGAGCAGGACCACAAACACTGGGCCAAGCAGCTCAAGGAGTTGCTTCTGGAAATCAACGACGCGGTGGACACCGCCGGTGGGGTGCTCCAGCAAGCCGAGGCCGAGCAGTATCGACACCGATACCGCGCGATACTCAAAGCAGGAGAGGACGAGTCACCGCCACCGGATGAAAGCCAGCGTACCCGAGGCCAGCGGGGACGCCTGAAGCGGACCAAGGCACGGAGTCTGCGCGAGCGCCTGCGCGACTACGAGGACGATGTGCTGCACTTCATGGTGGTCGCCGAGGTGCCCTTCACCAACAACCAAGAGGAAAGTGACCTGTGGATGACCAAGGTTCAGCAGAAGGTGTCCGGGTGCTTCCGATCCGATGAGGGGGCCAGGATGTTCTGCCGCATTCGCAGCTACCTGTCGACCTGTCGCAAGAACGGGGTGTCTTCCTCAGAGGCCCTCCGCCTGCTCTTCGAGGGACGCTTTCCGTCTTTCATGTCCGATGCGACCTGAATAGTTACGAACGATCAAGAGCTTTTGGCACTAGAGCAGCGTCTTGGCCGCCCCATACGTCCCGGGAAACGAGGTCGACCTGCATCTACGGAACCGTAGGGTCTGACGGAAAAATAGTGTAAAAGGTAAGGTGTCACCGTAAAACCAAGCGCATCAAGCCCCTGGAGTGATTCCGGCGGCACCTTGGCGTATCAAGGAGCTTTCCGTGCTGCCTGGGTATCGGTTGGCCGTGACATTCCGGGACGACACGAGCGGTATAGCCGATCTATCGTCGATGTCGACGGCTCCGGATTGCGGCATCTATGAGTCGCTGAAGGATCAAGCTGCCTTCGCGCATGCAAGACTCGAACTGGGAGCATTGGTCTGGCCGAATGGTGCTGATCTTGACCCGGCCTGGATGTAAGAAAGGCTCGCGGAAGAGAAGGCGTGGCTTGTTCCGATTTGATCGGAGTGAGGGGCAACCGTTGCTTGGACCGTAACGCGCCCAGTTGAATGCTACGATGCGAGAACGGACCCCGATGTTCCGTTGGTGTTCCGTTAGGATGGACATCCGACCGTCCGGGGGCTTCGGAAGGCTTGCGAAGACGTGGCTGTTATGGGAGCTGGATTGAGGCTCATCGTGAAACCGATAGATCGCTCACCGCTCCCCTGCCACGGTGCACGTGCCGCATTTCTATCCCGACTCCTTCTGTATCCGATTCCGGGAGGACGCTTCTGAGCTCACGCGGCCTTCCGGCGAATAGGCCCATCGATTGTCGATGACCGCTGCCCCCCTTGAACTTGAAGAAGAAGGAATCACCATGAGACTTTCTCAGCTTCACCTGTCCTGGCTCCCACTTCTTCTAACCTGCATGATCGGTCCGGCTCACGCCGGTAAGGTGGAGGTCGTCACGATCAGTGGCATGAGCCCGTTTGATAGCTGCATTGCGGATCATCCAGAATCGCAGGATGGCGAATTTTTCCCCGATAGCGAAGTAGAGCCCTGGGTAGCTGTCGATCCGCGGGACAAAAGGCATATCGTCGCAACGTGGCAGCAGGATCGCTGGTCCACTGGGGGTGCTCGGGGAATCGTGACTTCCGTAACCTTCGATGGCGGGCTGAATTGGACGCAAGTCCCTTTGTTCGGCCTCACGCCTTGCACGGGCTCCGACGAGTACCTACGCGCTTCCGATCCCTGGCTGAGCTTCACGCCTACCGGGGACCTCTATCACATCGCTTTGGCTGTGGACGATGACCTTATTAAAGTAATCGTCGGTTCGGCGGTCCAAGGGCGTTCAGCAATGCTTGTACAAAAGTCGACCGACGGAGGATTCACTTGGTCTCTTCCGGTCGCAATCGTCGACGAGACTTTCGCCGGGCTTCATGACAAAGAAGCGATCACAGCAGACCCCTTCCACGGTGATGTCGTCTATGCGGTCTGGGACCGGCTCGATTTCACTACCGGAAAGGACCTGCCTTGTTTGCCCGGACCATCGATGGGGGCATGACGTGGGAAGACCCCAAACTGATCTACGATCCTCCCAATGGTCAAACCGTCGCAAATCAAATCGTGGTGCTGCCCAATGGCGATGTCCTGGATTTCTTCAGCAAGATAGAGTCGACCGACGGTGAGACTCCCGAGGATATTATTTCTCTTGCGTACAAGAGGTCAACCGATCAGGGGACGACGTGGATGCCGTTCGAACCGCCCATAACGGTGTCTTCGATGGAGCCCACCTTCAACCTTGTCAATCCCGACAACGGAGTCCCGATTCGCGGAGCAGGAGAGTTGTTCGACGTCGCCGTCGATCTCAAACGGGGGACCCTTTTCGCCGTGTGGCAGGACGGGCGTTTCGACAACGGGTCGCACGATTCCATCGCTTTTACAACATCTAAGGATGGCGGGCGGACATGGAGTCCTCCCATCAAGATCAACCAAACACCCAGACACATTCCAGTGCAAGACCAGCAGGCCTTCGTACCTTCCGTCAGCGTGAACGCCAACGGCATCATCGCCATCACTTACTACGACTTTCGTTTGAACGACGAAGGGCCAGAGGCCTTGACCGACATGTGGGCGATTACTCGTCGGCCACGGAAAGGCTACAGTTGCCTCGACGCACGCGATTGGCGGGAGATTCGGCTCACGGATGAATCGTTCGACCTTGGTACGGCTCCGCTAGCCGACGGTTATTTTTTGGGCGATTATGAAGGACTCGCGCGAGCAGGAAAAAATTTCTCCGCGGTCTTCAGTGTTTCTTCGACTACGGATCCAGCAAACGTTGTTCTCGTTCTCTTCAATAATAATGGGTGGCCCTACAAAAAAATGAAAGGCACCTATTTTGGCCGTCGCGCTTACCCGGGGAATTTCCATGGTCGGGATAGAAATGCAGTGCGCGCAAGCGTAGGTCGATGACTGCCGTTGGATTCGCTGTTTCCCATTGAACGGCAAATGGTCATCAGACCGTACCTCATGTTTCCTCCCTTTTTCCTTGGTCACGCTCGGGGTCGCACGCGCGAAATCAGGCGTCATTTCGTAGCATCTGGGTCTTTCCTCGTTACATCGGGGTTATTATGTAAACGAGTCACCGAGGCTTATGAGGACACGGACCATACGGCACTCGACTGTACGGCGCAGCGGGCGCTGCGGGGGGCTAGCGTGGGTGTTTTTGTAACTCGGTGAAGGTTTGTCAAGGTTATTCCCGGACAGCGCCCAAGAGATTTACTATGCGAAGCATTATGACTAGCGCATTCCAGCGACTGACCCGAGAGAGAGCTCGCGGCCGGAGACGGTAAGTGGAATCGCAAGGGTGCAACCCTCAGCGACGTGACCGCCGTAAATGAGTACGGCGTAGACCGCGACTTTATCGTCAAAGGCATTCAGGCCGGCAGGCTGGAATACCGCGAAGGGTCCGTGTGGGGCAACCCGTACCTACGGGTGTTGCGGGCTCAGTTGGAGCGCTATATCGCGGAAGAGCTTGGCGAAGACTACCTGGGAAAGGTATCCAAGGACGCCCATCGTATAGACGTTAGCCTCGCCGGGCCTGCTGGCGCCGTTCCTTTGGGTTGCATGGCAGCCTTTGTGACTGAAAGGTCGGCCTCGGAAGGTGGCAATCCGCCAAGAACCGCCGGTTTGGTCAAAATCAGGGCAGGCGGGTCCTCGGGAACCGTGCTTCCGGTTCAAATGGGGGGTTGTAGGAGGGTTTCGGTTTAGCTTGGCGGGAAGAACTCACGGCAGGCGCCGATTCCGCGGGCTCGCTGATAGCCCAACTGCTGGCAGGTCTCGCGGACCTGATCAGGCTTTCCTATCCAGAAGCAGGAGCTGGACTCGAATTCCGTGGCGAGCGGCATCCAAGCGGCCGGCGGGATGCGCAGCCGCTCCAGGATCATCGGCAGGCCTTCCGGGATTGCCCCGCGCTTATCGTCTCGCACCGCCTGGCCGGTCCAGTTGACCAGCTCAAGGTACTTCCGCAGCTGGAATGGGATTCCCTTAGGGCCAGGTGTCGCAGAGTCATTGACACGTTCCGCTCATCGCCTACAAACGGCAGCAGCTCGGGCGGCTGGAAGCCGGCCACGTCGGTACCGGCCGTCGTTTCGACGTCGGCCGCTTGGAGAGCTTGGATACGCCGCTGGATGGAGGTGTAGTCGGACTCTTCGGGGGTCTCGGCCAGAGCCGCCCTAATGGGATTGAGGTCCACATAGGCCATGCAGCTTAGCACTGCCGCTTGATCGCGCACGGCTTGGGACTTGAACCTGCGACATTACCTACCTGTGGACCGACGAGGGCTGGCTCTACCTGGCTGTGGTCATCGACATGTACTCCCGCTTGGTCGAGGGCGGGGCGATGACCGAGCGCATGACCGCGCAGCTCGCGTGCGACGCCCTGCGCATGGCCTTGCGGCGGCGCCACTTCCCAGCAGGCGTCACCGTGCACACGGATCGGGGTAGCCAGTACTGCTCCAAGGACTACCAGTCACTGATCACCCAACACGACCCGCCCTGCAGCATGAGCGGCAAGGGCAACGGCTACGACAACGCCTGTGCCGAAAGCTTCTTCCGTGCCCTGAAGGTGGAAGCCATCCACGGTGAACGCTTCCCGACCCGCGCCCCCGTGCGTCAGACCCTATTAGCGTACATCGAGGTGGACTACAATCGAACCCGCTGACACAGCGCCAACGGTTACATCAGCCCGATGGCGTTTGAGGCTCGACCGTCCGCTTAGAACCTTGTCCGTTGTTGGTGGGCAGGATCAAGGGCCCGGCCGCCCGCTGCAGCGGGTCACGGGACAAGTTACACTCGCAGGCGTATCGGTGGCGGACCGTGCCCGCCGGAGGGATCGGCGAAGAATGAGGAGAGCAAATCGTGGGTATCCTATCTTGGATCGTTCTGGGGCTTATCGTGGGTGTGCTCGCAAAATTCCTCATGCCGGGTAAGGACCCGGGGGGAATCTTCATCACCATCCTGATCGGCATTGCCGGCGCATTTGTAGGCGGATTCGTCGGCTCGGCCGTCGGTCTGGGCACTGTCACCGGTTTCAACCTGTTGAGCCTCGCCGTCGCCACCGCAGGGGCTGTGGTGCTGCTGGCCCTGTACCGTCTGGTCAAGCGCTAGCCCGCGTTTCTCACGCGATTCCTGCTGGGTTGCCTATATTGCCTATAAGGGACAGGTCTCGCCATGTAGCATTCGACCGGCTGATTGATCAAGGGACGCAGGGCAAGTCGTCGACTTTCCATGCTACGAGCACGGGAGCTGACGCCTCCAGGACAGGGGTCAACGACGGGGGTCACGCCTTACGCAGGACAGGGGTCAGGCCTTGCGTGTTGCCTCAGCCGCTCGCCCCGCGAATTACGGTGACACCTTACCATTTACTCTTCTTTCGGAGGTTTATGATGACCGGATGTCGCGAGTCCCTCGGATCATCGTCACCGGTATGGCGCACCATGTAGAGCAGCGCGGAAATAGGCGCCAGCGGGTGTTCGTGATCGACGGCGACTATGCGCTCTACAAGGACTGGTTAGCTCAGTCTTTTAAGGCGAATCGTGTCGCGGTCTGGTCGTATTGTTTTACGCCTAGGCATGTTCACTTGATCCTTATCCCGTCGGACGACTCTGGGTTGTCGAGAGCAGTGGGAGGCACCCATCGTCGATACGGTGGGTATACCAAAGCGAGACTGCGGGTTACCGGCCACTTGTTTCAGGGGCGATTCGGCTGTGTAGGGATGGACGAGTCCCACCTGATGGCGGCATTCCGGTACGTGGCTATGAATCCAGTTAAAGCAACGTTGTCGAAGACGGCGCCTGATTGGCCCTGGTGCAGCACACCAGCGCACTTTCGCCGAGAGGACGACGGGCTGGTTACAGTGAGTCCGTTGCTTGATCGCGTAGAAAATCCCGCCGAGTTTCTGGCCATGGCGCCGGACACCGAATTGGAAGCTGTGTTGATGAAAGGTCGAAGCATCGGGCGACCATTGATGAACGATCAGGAGCTTTTGGCACTTGAGCAGTGTCTTGGCCGCCCCATACGTCCCGGGAAACGAGGTCGACCTGCATCTACGGAACCGTAGGGTCTGACGGGAAAATAGTGTAAATGGTAAGGTGTCGCCGTAATCCGTAATCAAAGCTAGAGCTAAGGAGGTCCATGGTCATTCCAGAGCACACGCCGGGCGCCGCCAGCGACGGCCTGGTATCCCGCGAGCCGTCCGTCACCGCGGAGCAGCGCCATCGGATGATCGCCGTAGCCGCTTACTATTGCGGCGAAAGACACGGCTTTGCGTCGGGCGATCCCATCAAGGACTGGTGGGAAGCCGCGGCCGAAGTGGACGCAATGCTCGCCAAGGGGGACGAGGCGGCGCGGGGAGACGCTGGACAGTCCGTGCGCAATGCGTTGCGCTTATGGAGCGAGTGAAGCCTGAAGCTGCGCTGCGCTCATTGCAGATGTCCAAACGCCGCGGCCACCGCCGCCCGCTGCGCTGCCTCTGGAGTCAGGCGGCCCAGCAGCCGCTTTGCCTGCTTCCATGTCGACTCGTGGGAACCCCGCTCGTCGGGATTCATGGCCATGGCGGACGCGTAAAGCTTAGCAACGGCGTCAAAATTGCGGCGTATGAGCCGGACCTCGGCGACGGTGTCCGTATGCCAGTCGTCGGCGGGCTTGACCGCCGTGCCGACGATGGTCTCGACCTTGGCGGCGTGGGCCGCCGCCGTATCCAGCTCGCCCAGGAAGACGCTCTTGGAAGCGGCGTTGATCTCCGTAATCAAAGTCAGACTGGATTGATTCGTGCGGACCTTCGGGGATCTGGTCACCTTCCACCCCCATATCCACGCCCTGGTCACCGACGGTGTCTTCCACTCCAACGGGGTGTTCCGGGTCTTGCCGCCCATCCCCGCGGAGCTGCTCGAGCAACCGTTTCTCCGCGTCGTGCTCGAGATGCTGCTCGCCGAAGAAGCCATCGACGAGGACCTGGTGGACAGGTTGCTGGACTGGCAGCGCAGCGGCTTCTCGATGGACCTCCAAGTCCGTATCGAGGCCGTAGCAAAGGGGTCGTAGCCGTTTTCCCGACGGCGGGAAACGCCAGCTCCACGAGCACAAGGCCGCACCGTTTCCAATAGGCCCCGCCCGGTCCCGAAGGAGGTCTACCAGAATCCGTGGACCGTCGCGAAAAACGAACTCAGCGGAGTCTAATTTCGTTGTCGGTCAGGTATGTTAAGGAGCTTTGCACCCACGGTGACGGCCCAATCTCCCAGTTTACCCATCACAAGTAGTAGTAGTATCACGACAAACCACGAAAGCAGGTGAACCGCGGCATCACCGCCATTTTCGAGGTGTGCACCAATCTTTGCCGTCTTGAGAAAATACTCGGCAAAAATCGCGATGCTGCCCGGATTCCGAAACAGATCCCAAGCAAGATAGATCGCGCCAGCAAGCGCCCAAACGCCAAAGGCAATGAGAATCAATCCCAGGACTGACGCGATAGTGCCAAAAATTGCCTGCACAAAGTTAGTAGGAGGCTCACTGTCTAGTTCCATAACCGACTCCTATTTTGGGGTAGCAAGAGGACCAGCGCATTTCCGAGTGTTGCGTAACCCTGCTGGAAAGTCATCAGTTCTCAGAATGGGGCGAGAGCAGCAAGTGCGCAACTCGTTTGGGAAAAAGGAGTCACAGCACTAATGGCGCTAAGTTAATAACATTGCTTGTCAAAACAATAACTTATTAATAGTCTCACCGTAGTCGCGACATATCTGCGAGCATTCCAGCCTCGGCTGACGGGAAACACCTGCGGTACAGCGTCGTGATAACTTTGAGACAAGTAATACGTGGCGCCCTGCCTGGGGGTCCGGGCGGGAACGTTCCTGGAAAAGGCAGGCGTACAGCAGTGCCAACGAAGGTGGACAGTTCGGGCGCGCCGAGCCGACACATTTATAACTCATTGAATAGTCAAGGTAATCAAAGGGGTCAGACTCGAATGATTGGTCGGGAAACGTTACGATGAGGGGAATCAAAGGGGTCAGACTCGATTGATGAATTAAAGGGGCAGACTCGATTAATTGGTCGGGAAACGTTACGATGAGGATGGTTTAAGGCTTGGAGAATACAGTAGCAAGGAATGGCTCGATTGCCACGTTTCGTCTTGCCTGAGCAACCGCAACACGTCATCTAGAGGGGGCAACAACCGGGAAGTTATCTTCGCCGCCAAAAGTGATTACCGCCTCTATCTGGAGAAACTGGAGGAGGGTTGCAAGCGTTTTGGTTGGGCTGTCCATGCTCATGTGCTCATGTGCTCATGTGCTCATGTGCTCATGTGCTCATGTGCTCACGTGCTCATGTGCTGATGTGCTGATAACCAACCACGTCCACCTGCTCATCACGCCCTCGGAGGAGAGGGGTATCGGCAAAGTCATGCAGGCCCTTGGGCGGGTATATGTTCAGTATTTCAATCATACCCGCAGACGGCCGGGACTTTGTGGGAGGGGCGCTACAGGGCGAGCCTGATCGACAGCGAGGCGTACCTCCTTGCGTGCAGCCGCTACATCGAGCTCAACCCGGTTCGAGCTCGCATGGTGGGGCATCCGGGCGAGTATCCTTGGGCCAGCTACCGTCGCAGTGCGTTGGGCGAGCAAGACCCACTGGTGATACCCCACCGACTTTACCGGCGCCTGGGGGAGTCGGCGGAGACCCGGTGCGAGCGTCATCGACACCTGTTCGATGTCCACATCGGCCAGACTACGCGGGTGGAAATCCGAGAGGCGACCAACAAGGCATGGGTGTTGGGGGAGGATCGGTTTCGTGAGAGGATCGAGACGATGGTGAGTCGGCGAGCCGCGCCTAAACCCCGTGGCGCCGATCGGAAGTCGGCCGAGCTCAGGAGCGCCAAGATCGCTCGAGTCTGACCCCACTGATTCTCGTGACCTCGCAAACGGATCAGGGGCGAGTGCGGCTCGGCGGGCAAGACCTGAGCCCTAAGACACTAAGACGCCAGCGTCAGTAGACCGATCCCGGCCGCGGCCAGAACGGCCCCGGTGATGCGACCCAGGATACCCCCGGCAGGTGCCAGCTTTTCGAGAAGGACGAAGAAAGAGATAGCCGCGACCCAGAGGAGGTTCATGACCCCAGCCACGAACAACAATGCCATCAGGAGCCAGCAGCATCCCAGGCAGTAGAGGCCGTGACGCGTTCCCATCACGAAGGCGCCGCGGCTGCCGTCCCTCCAGTCAGCCATCAGGAAGTCGAAGGGGGATCGGCAGTGCTGCAGGCAGGCGCGCTTAAACGGTGTCCATTGGAAGATACCGGCCCCGATCAGAAGGACACCTCCGAGAACGGGACTCGAGCTTACCATCATCGGTGACAGCAGGGCGGCGGCGTGCAGTGCCCACTGGACCAGGGTCGCGACGATACTGAACGCAGTCCAGATCACCAGGTATCCGAGCAGGAACACGCTGGTCGGAACGAAGGGGCAGTCCAGCTGGCGGCGTTTGCGGTTGATGGTCGCGAAGAGCAGGATCATGGGTGTCGCGGAGGGAACCATCATCGCCACCATCATGACTGCCCACATCACAAACAACAGGAACAGATCGGTTGCCCCCCACCCCTGCATTTGCGCCACGGCCTGATGCGGGGCCATGTCCATCGAGCTCATGGCGTGCGCGAGGTACACCATGTAGCCCCAGGCCGCCGCGGTAATTCCCGCCAGACCCGAAAGGACCAGGTAGCGGTCCTGCCTGAGCACCGCACTTAGCCGGCCATCGCGCATGTACAGCGATTCCCAAACTGCCCTTGTAGCCACAGATATGGCGAGCCTTCCGCATCGTCATCAAGGCGAGAAACAGCGCATTTGGCAGACTACTGGCCCTGAGCGACACCAAGCGGGCTGTGCTCGACGTAGGCCATTGAGCTATGGGAATTCGGCCAGTCGTACTGAATCTCCCCGGTGCCCTTGTTGACTGTGGCACTCGCGATATCGGCGAGACCGTACTCGAAGGGCTCCGGTATATGCACCTGCACCCGGTACTCGGCTCCGGTGACGGGATTCTTGATCGGGTCGGTGATCGTCTCAAAGACCCCCTTGGCGACGAACCTTGCCTTGCGCCGTTCGATGTCGAATTCGAATTCCATGGGAACGAACAGTGGGTCGAGCACTTTGGTGACGATCATGCTCACGATATGGAGAAAGGTTCCGTCATTCTGCTCCAAGCCACTTAGGATGGTGAGCAAGGCGGCGCGTTGCTCATCGGTTGCGCGCTCGTCGATGATTGGCTGCAGCGTGCCGTTGCCCTCGTGCAAGGCTCCCGGCCAATGGTAAACGGCCGCCCAGTGCAGACCACTCAGATCGACGTCCCCGAAATAGCCCGAGTCGATCCTCATTCCTACCATGCCTTCACAATGCCCGTGGGTCGGTCTGGCGTTGAAATCGCAAGGGCATCCATAGGCGCAATTGCAGTTCTTCAGCCACCGCCCTTTCATGTGCCAGTCGACGTGTGCCATGTGTTGCTCCAATCTCGGAAGGTGAAAGATGCGAAGTCTATCCGCCTTAGCGACATTATGGTCGCCCTGAGCGGCGCGTCAAGGCTCAGACGCCGCCGTTGCTGCCGGCATGGACACCCCGCCGAAATCATGGGAGTTTAGGAAGGGGACGGAGGGATTGAAACAGGAAATTCGAGGCCTGACGCCACTGACCACTATGCGGGCAAAGGGGCAGGCTCCATTGCTCGCGGCAACCCGCCGCTCGGCGGAACCCGGTAGTGCAAGCGCTCCTGGAACTGCGGCGGGGGATACGGCCGACGACGCAGGTTTCAGCCACACCTGGCGCAAGCCGAAGAGGTGGAAGTGGCTGATGACGAAGGTGCCGGAGAGCACCAGCAGCCAGCCGGCGGCAGCGACGCTATACAACGCGAGGGTAGCCCACTTGGTATCCATGCTTCAAACGAGGTTGTCGATGGGCCGTCACTGCCAGAAGATCAGGAACAGCGCGGCGCTGGACAACGGCACATAGGTGCTGCGCTCCATCTGCTGGTCCGCTATGCCATCAATGAAGCGCTGAGCAACGAGCCCGGCACTGCCAGCTTGTGTGTGCGCTTGGCGGAGCTCCTGTTCCTGGAGAGCCTGCGCGGGTACGTCGACACCATGCGGGCCGATACCACCGGCTGGCTGGCCGGGCTGCGCGATCCGGTGCTGGGCAAGGTTCTGCGGCTGATGCATGAGGCGTCGGGGGAGCAGTGGAGCGTCGATGCACTCGCGGAGGAGGTGGCCTGCTACCGCTCTCTCCTGGCCGAACGCTTCAAGACAGTGGTTGGTGAAGCGCCGATGCATTAGCTGACGCGGCTCCCCATGCACCATGCAGCGCACCGCCTGGGCGACAGCGGACGCAGCGCAGGCACGCTGGCGGACGAGGTCGGATATGCCTCCTCGGCCGCTTTCCAGCGCGCCTTCAAAGGTCATTTCGGTTTGCCGCCCGGGGATTGGCGTAGACGACGATCTACGAACTGAATGCACGCCGGTCCCCACCCAACTTTGACACAACCTCGGAAAGAGCCGCGAAAGAAGGGGCAAATCTGGTATTCCGCTTAGGCAAGGCACAAGACGCGACCCCACGCCAGCGCTCGGGCATCGCCAATGCCTCGGCGCGCCAGCGTTCCAGGCTCGAGACCCCGATATCGATCTTTCGGGGGACCGCCTCCGCCGAAGCGTTTTCGGGCCGCGACAGCCTTGCGACTGGTCGATCCTTGGATGTCTTCCCGTATCCGGTCATGTGGTCACCTCTCTCCCTCAAAGGTCGCGGAGCTATCGGGGCGACTACTCTATTTACCAGGGAAGGATGCGCATCCCGCCCACCAACCGGTTACCATGAGCAAAGAACTGCTGGATTGCCGACATTGGAAAGCTCACCGTCACAGCCCAACAGCCGCGGCCCGTTTGCTGCGTTGCTGACGCTCATCGTCCTTGGTGCGCTGAAGGTAGCAGGAGCGGTGATCATGCCGCTCGCCCTGGCGATCTTCGTCCTGTTCATCGCCTGGCCGCTGTATGCGTGGCTGCGCCGACGGCTGGTGCACCTCCTGGCCTACGGCCTTACCCTCCTCACCATTCTTGTGGTGTTGTCGGTGTTCGTGTATGGCCTGGTCATCAGCGTACAGGTTCTGGCCGATGAGTTGCCACGCTACACCAACCGGGTCACAGCGGTGGTGCACAGTGGCTACGCATGGTTTCATCACTTCGGCCTCGATGTGACGCGCCTGGACGAACTGGTGCGACAACTTCTCGGGCGCATCAGTGCGGCTGCCTCCGCCCTGCTCGGCAGTGTCTACACCGTATCCGAGACGGCGCTGATAACCGTTGCCTACGTCATCATGGGTCTATGGGAGGCCCCGCGGTTTTTCAACCGCCTGCAGCGGGCGACGCCGGAGAGCGAGGTTCAGAAGGTGCTGGACGTAACCCGGTCGATGATGTACCAGTACCGGCGCTACGCCCTGGTGCGCACCTTCACCAGCGCGCTCATCGCGCTGCTCACCATTGTCTCCTGCTTTGGCGTGGGCCTGGACTTCGCCCTGATCTGGGGTCTGCTCGGCTTCCTGCTGAACTACGTTCCCGTCATCGGTGCGGTGATCGCGGTGGTCCCGCCGACGCTGTTCGCGGTCATCCAGTTCGGCGGCGTCACGCTGCCGTTGACCGTGTTGCTGACCCTCTCGGTGATCCACTTCTCCATCGGCAACTATGTCGACCCCGAGCTCCAGGGCCAGCAATTGTCGATGTCCCCACTGGTTATATTGCTATCAGTGCTGTTCTGGGGCTGGATGTGGGGCGTTCCGGGCGCCTTTCTCGGCGTGCCGCTAATGGCTGCCCTGATAGTCGTCACAGGTCATTATGAGCCGACCCGCTGGATCGCCCTCCTGCTTACCGACAGCGACATCACGCCGCGACCTCCCCCGCCGGCCCCGGCGCCGGAACAGGAGAAGCAATAGGGAAACGCTTTGCCGCGGTCGGTGCCGCTCAGGTGCGCAGCTCGAGTTTGAGAAAATCGAGACTGAATTTAAGGGGCCAGGGTCGAATGGCGCTAAGTTTGGCAGCTTCTCTCGCCGAATCAGCACGTTAGCGATCACATCAGCGCTGCTTCTTCGTATGCCCATGCTCGCGAACCTCCACTCGCGCATCTTCTCTTGGCTTAGTCAGCAGCGGGAATTGGTTGGTACGGCGTTGCATATGGAATGGGCTGCGCCACCAGGTGTTTCTCGGTGCCGAGGGCTTCGCGGAGCGGCACGCAGATAGGGGTAGGCCCTCGGAGGCATTGAGAGAGGTACCTCGGGCGCAGCGCCGACCGCTGGCGAAGCGGCTCGACTGGTTTGGAAGGCGCTATCCGGACCGCCGTGAAGCGATGGCGCGTGCCTTTGCTGCCGGTGTTTACACCATGCAGGAAATCGCGGATCATTTCGGAGTGCACTATTCGACAGTCAGTCGAGCCGTTCGCTGGCTGGAAGCTGGTTCGGATTGAATGCTTGAGTGCAAGATCCCGCTGACCGCTGCAGCGCGGCGGCCAGATTGACAAAGCAGACGCCGACGCCCTCATCGCCGCTGCGCAGCAGATCATTGAGGTGCTCGGTCGCTATCGAACCAATCGGAGACGGACCACGATGTTCGGGCCGCGTACTGGTGAGAAAAGTGGAATAGTAGTCGTGAAGAGTGCTGATGCGTGCACAGAGGGAAAACGCCGCCGGACCGTGCTTGCCTTGGCAGTCGGAAATCGTGGTCTGTCTCCGATTGTTCGCCTGATTGCCGCCAATGTAGCCTGGCACAACCCGCTACGGGCACGCCGGGCGACATAGCCATGGTCAACGCGATCCGGGATGGCTACGATCAAGCGTTATCGTTGCTGCACGCCTGTGCCTCGGTCGACGGGTTCGTCGCCAGCCCGAGCCATCACGACAACTACCGGCGCGTCTGGAGCCGCGATGGGGTCATCATTTCGCTGGCCGCCCTGCTCAGCGGCGATGAGGCCCTCATCGACACGGCGCGCCACACCCTTGAGACGCTGGCCGCGAATCAGGGGCCGCACGGCGAAATCCCCACCAACGTCGATACCACCATGGGCCGCATCAGTTACGGCGGTACGACCGGCCGGGTAGACGCCGATCTCTGGTTTGTCATCGGTTGCGTTGAATACTGGCTCGCCACGGGCGATGAGGCCTTCCTCAAGCGCATGCTCCCGGTCATCAACAAGGTGCTATTCCTCCTGGGTGCGTGGGAATTCAACAACCGCGGACTCATCTACGTGCCGCTGACCGGCGACTGGGCCGACGAGTACCTGCACAATGGCTACGTGCTCTACGATCAGTTGCTCTACCTGCAGGCACAACGCAGCGTAGCGCGGATCAGCACGGCGCTTCACGGGTCGCGGGATCACGATCTCGATGCGCGGATCGGTAGGTTGAAACATTTGATTCGTGCCAACTACTGGTTCGATGACTCTGACGACATGCCCGACGATGCGTACCATGACGTGCTTTACAGCAAAGGCCGCAAGACGGCGGAGCGCCACGGCGCGGAGCGCTATTGGATGCCGTTCTTCTCACCCGGTGGCTACGGCTACCGCTTCGATGCCTTCGCAAATGTGCTGGTTTCGCTGCTCGATGTCGCCGATGACAGGCAGCGCGGTATCGTGGATGGCTATATCGCCGATAACTTGGTGCATGAGGAACTGCCACTGCTGCCCGCATTCCACCCGGTCGTCAAGCCCGTCGATGAGGACTGGAAACACCTGCACATGATGTTCTCGTTCAGCTTCAAGAATCGCCCGTACGAATACCACAACGGAGGGCTGTGGCCGATGATCTCGGGATTCTATGTGGCGGATCTGGCCAGACGGGGAAAAGCCGATACGGCGACGGCCTACCTGGACGCCATCCACCGCGCCAACGCCATGCCGATGCAGGGTGAAGCCTGGGGATTTGCCGAGTTCATACACGGCCACGAACTGCTGCCGGGCGGCACCCGGCACCAGGGCTGGAGCGCGGCCGCCGCTGTCATCGGCCACCACGCGTTGCAGGGACAACCCCTCTTCGCGTGCATCTAGTGGGCCGCGCGGAATCCAGTGTAACGCAAGCTCGAGAGCTGTATGGCTACGGCGCGGGCTTACCGAAAGCGCTCGATGTTTCTTACAAGGACCCTTCGGTGCGGACATGGTCGTGCGGCGCGACGGCGCTCCGTCAAACCCGGATCAAGTGCGCGACTCACTGGTAACTGAAATTTAGACACTTGCCGCTTCTCGCCGCGGCCGTCCGGCGGTGGGGATTCGGGGCAGACTTCGGAGTTGAAGAGGAAATGACGCCGACCGGCGGCGAGCGCGCACGATCAGCATCGCAAGCGACGATCCGGAGCGGGCTCGGGCAGGATGGATTTCCTGGACTTCGGCTGATAGGCCTCGCGAGCGCGAACCCCGGTAAATTTGATGCGCATCCAGGCGGCCAGCAGTTCGGCAGTGATCGGAGCGCCGCGGCGCCAGGGCGCGATGTCCATCAACGGGAAGTGCTCGTGGGCCGAAAGCGCCAACATCTGCATCAGCGCATAGGCGGCGCAGCGGATCTGCATCCACAGCTCCAGGGCTTCGCGGGAGTGCTACCAGAGGTTGGCGCCGCCCCACCAGCTATCCGTGCGCCGATGAGACCACGACGCGGTTGCGTCCCGTCTCCTTGGCCCGGTACATCGCCGCGTCTACAGTGCTAATCAACGCATCCGGCGTCTTGCCATCCACCGGGAAGGCGGCCACTCCGAAGGACGCTGTCACCCGGACAACCGACTCCCCTATCTGTTGCGCCGCAAGCGATGCACGCAATTCTTCGGCGCGTTGATACGCGATATCCGGCGGCATGCCAGGAAACAGCAGCAGAAACTCCTCGCCGCCGAGCCGACAAACGATATCGCTGCCGCGTGAATTCGTTTTCAATAGTTCGGCAAACGCCTTCAACACTTCGTCGCCCACCAGATGGCCGTAGGTGTCGTTGACGCGCTTGAAATGGTCTATGTCGCACATCACGATTCCGATTGGCCGACCGTAGCGTTCAGCGCGGATGATTTCGCGCCCTATAGATTCTTCGAGGTAACGACGATTGTAGAGCCCGGTCAACGGATCGTGCAGGGCCTGTTCTCTCAGTTGCTCCTGCAATTTTTGTACTTCCGCCTCGACGAGCTTGCGCTCGGTGATGTCGCGCACGATGCTCAGCATGTAGGGTTTGCCGATTTCGACCATTTTCGCTATGACTTCTACCGGGTAGGTAGTATCGTCTTTGCGTCGATGCGTACTTTCGAATCGACCCTCTCCGTTTTGTAGGATCTGTGCTTTGAACTCTAATACCTGGCTCTCAGTAAATTCCGTTTCGATGTCTTTAACGCTCATGGTCAGCAGTTCTTCCCGGCTGTAACCCAGTTCGCGGCATTCTGTCTGGTTTACGTCCAAAAAACGCATAGTGTCAGGATCGATCACTTCGATAGCATCTCTGGAATTGTCGAGAAGGGTTCGAAACAGCTTGAGCTCAATTTCGTCCTGTTTGTGCTCGGTGATATCAAAGATCACGCCATCAATATAAAGCGGCGCCCCGTCCGTTCCGTAAACAGGCATGCCGTGCTCTTCCATCCAGCGTATGCCGCCGTCCTTGTGCTTCAGCCGGTACTCCACACCGAAGGCACGCTTTTGTGCCATCGAGTTTATGACTTCAGCCTCCACGCCGGGGCGGTCTTCGTTCACAATCAGCGGCTCGATCGAGCATACCGGGCCGGTTATCAGTTCATCCACTGCGTAGCCTGTGATTTGAATGGGCATATCGTTATAAAACTCCATCCGCCCACCTTCGCGGAGATGCACCCGGTAGACCATGCCGGGCAGGTTCTGCGACAAAGTACGATAGGCGAGCTCGCTTTTACGCAGCTCGGTTTCCATTTGCTTGCGCTCGGTGATGTCGGTACCAACGCCGACCAGATACTTGCCCTTCGCGGTGTCCGCACTCGTAGCATTGAGCACATAGTCCCGGATGCCAAACTGTGTGATGAGGCGCGCATCGATGGTTGCCGCACCCTGCTCAAAAGTTTCCTGGATTTTTTGGGCGACCATAGGACGGTCCACCTCGTGAATGACGGTCAGAGCATTAGTTACCGCCAGCTGTGTGTCGGAAAGTCCCAGTATCTCTATTACCTTCTTATTCCAGCGGACAAGCAGCCCACTCTGGTCAAGCACGTAGAATACGTCCGGCTGACTTGCAATCAACGTGTTTGAGAAATTCCTTTCGTCAATGGCCGTTTGCTCGGCCTGTTTGCGGTCGGTAATATCACGAAAGAACCAGACCCGCCCGTAATACTTGCCATGTTCTCCAAACATTGGCGCGGAGTAGCGGTCGATGACCCTGCCGTCCCTGAGGTCGATTTCTTCATGGTTATCTTCTGATCTGTGCTGATACAGATAATCGACGCGGGCGAGAAATGTTTCGGGATCCCGCATCAGTGAAACGACCGAGCTCAGCACAGCTTCATCGACGCGCGCAGCCACCATCTCCGGTGTCAGGCCCCACAGCTCGGCGAAGTGGCGGTTGTAGGAGATGATTGTTCCGTGCTCGTCCACTACAAGTATCGCATCCGGCGAAACTTCCTGCTGTGCAGCCAGCAAGGTATTCATAAATGCAAGTTCCTGCTGCGCGTGTGATTCGCTGAACAGGCGCTGCATGCTGAACAGCAGGCCGAGCATCGCGCAGATGTAAGAACCGTTTTTCAGCAAATGTGCCGCATCGAACATCATGTCGAAGACCTGGCCGGAGAACGACATGAACATGGCCTGTCCCATGAAGCCAACGATGAGGCTCAGCACCAGCCAGTGCTCGAAAACATCCGTTTGCCATTTGCCCTTGCGCAGATAACCGATCAGGGCGAGCAGAAACAACAGGGCCGGCAGGAATTCCTGCGGCCGGGGGAAAGGGAGCTGTTGATAGTAGGCGGCCGGCATAGGGACAAATGCAACGATGGCAAAGCATCCGAGTGCCAGTCCAGAAACAGTACTGTAAACCAGCTTTTCGCTGATCCGGCCGGCCGCACCCAGCCGATCTTCGCGGCGCCAGAACAGCCAGCTCATCCACAGCAGGAGGGACAGGAAGATGCGCGAGGCAAACCAGCTCCAGGCGATCAGCGAAGGTGGGGTAGACGGGAAGGAGTCGATGAAGTGAGAGGAACTGACCACCGTGTGATAGCCGTCCAGAAAAGCAGTGGCGACAAAGCCCGTGCCGATGAACAGAAAGGTGTTGTCCTTCTTGCTGTAGAATCGCACCAGCGCAAGGCCGCCGACGGCAAGCGCCAATACCGTCGCGACCGTTTCCATCAGGGTATGCAGCTGGATATCGCCGCGCCAGCTCGAATCCCTGAGGTAGAGGTAACCGAAGAACAGGGCCGGGAATAAGGCGGCGTAGGTAAACTGCCTGCGCCTTGTGACTGTTCCGTCGATATGGGGCAAGTCAGACATCTTGTTTCACCACATCACCAAGTGTGCGAAAGCCTGAAAGGCTGGGCCAGGTCTTGCAATCAAGCATTTTCGGTCTGAGCTCCAGTCATGGCCAGGGCGTTGCGCATCTAGCTCGCTGGAGAGCTATGCTATGTGGCCTTCCGAAGCGATCGCTGGAGACCTTTCCGGAGACCGCTCCAAGCTTCGCGAAAGACATCGCTGTCCCGTGTTGAGAGAAATGCTGTCAATCTTGGCTCCTCTGAGGCTGGCCTTCCGCCAGCCCGAGCACGAGTTTCCCATCCGCGACAGAAATTTGATCGCCCGGCTTAGGGTCCATCGGGACCGTGCGCTGAACAGCACCCACAGGGTAGGTCGCATCGGAGCCGATCACCCTCTGACTAACATCCGTCACCGTATGGCGCTTACGCGCCGTAGTCGTGCAGGTGTCTCTAGCCTGCACGTTCTCCTGCACCTTGTTCGCCGCAATTCCTCCTGCGGCGGCACCGGCTACCCTCGTCGGCTTCTAGCGGTTGCCACCCCTGATCTGGTGCCCGAGTAGATCGCCCAGCGCCGCACCAGCGCACCGGTAACGGTGCCCAGTACTGGGTGCTCGTCCTGGGGCGGCTTGCGCCTTGCCACCGCAACATTCCCGCAATGACCTTACTAGGACACCCAGTATAGGGGCTCTTGACTGAGGGGTGAAGCAGTGATAGAGGTAACGAGGCTCCACCTCAGACCGACGAGCCGTGTGGTGCTTGTTGATGGCGGTGTGGGAATCAAGGGCCCCGATCGCCATCAACTCGGCAGTCAGTCAGGGAAGGGGTCTCACATTGCAACATGGTGAAATAAAGGGGCAGGGGTCAAGCCTTGATCGCATGACACGTGGCGTGGATCGGTCCGGGGTACGCTGCTATCAAGGGGTCGGTGGTGATCAACGTCATTTTGTCGACTGTGGCCTGGGTGGTCGAAAGGATCCTTGTGCAGCGGTGGAAGGTATGTGACCGCGAGGACATGGTCGGCGGCGATCGGCAATTCTTCGTAGCTGTTGATCCGCAGTTCCCGGCGCAGGAGCGCCGCGTCGACGCGAAAATCATCGGTGTACACTGGCCGGTCGGCACAACGCTGAGGAGCAAGGTATGGGCAGCAGCCAGACGGCACTGGTCACCGGGGCCACCGGCGCCATCGGCAGGGCCATCGTTCGGCGCATCGCCACCGAATCCGACTACCGCGTGGTGCTGGTGTGCCGGGACCGGGGACGGGCGCAGGAGGCGGTGGAGGATATCCGCGCCGCCGGTGGACGCGACGTGGACTTCGTCTTGGCGGACTTGGCTCGGCCCCGGCAGGTGATGGAACTGGGACGGAATTGGAGCGGGCCGGTGCGGTTGCTGGTGAACAACGCGGCCGTCACCTCCCTTCGCCGCCAGGAGACGCCGGAGGGGGTGGAGGAGCAGTTCGCGACCAACGTGCTAGGCTATTTCTGGATGATCCAGGCCTTTGCCCCGCACTTGGTGACCGGGGCGCGGGTGGTCAACGTGGCTAGCTATTGGGCCGGCGGCCTGGACCTGGACGACCTGGAATTCCACCGCCGGCACTACGACAACGACCGCGCCTACCGCCAATCCAAGCAGGCGGACCGGATGCTCAGCAAGGCCTTCGCCGAGCGGTTGCGGGACGGCGGGATCGCCGTCAACGCCTGCCACCCCGGGGACGTGCACTCCACCCTCAGCCACAACCTGGGCTTCGGCGGAAGCCAGACCCCGGCTGAGGGGGCCGACACTCCGGTCTGGCTGGGGTTGTCGGCCGAGGCGGAGGGTCTGAGCGGCGCCTATTTCGAGTGCCGGCGGCCGGTGCGCTGCGCCTTCGGGTCCGACCGGGAGGGGGTGAAGGCGCTGTTTCAGCACTGCATGGAGCGCGGCCTCGGATTGGGGCTGGAGGGGTTGCCGGTGCGCTGAGGCCGGGTCGCCGGGGTGTCCACGCAGGGTGGAAGCGCTGCGCCCATCCAATCTCCGCGGCCGGTGGGCCTGTCGCTCTACTTAACGCGAAAAACCGGCGCCAGAAAAAGCTGGGGTCAGAGGAAAAGCTGGGGTCAGGGCTCGCATTGTAGTATGGGCTTGCGAGAGTGAAAAGCTGGGGTCAGGGCTCGCATTGTAGTATGGGCTTGCGAGCAATCGAGCAGGTGATGCGGCAGGACATGGCGTCAGGTATTTTCTAACGCCCGGTCGCGTGGAGGCAGTGTATTTTCGCTCTTCGGGGAAAATCTGTCACCCTTTCGGTTAACGAGGATACGGCTGCTGGATGTAGCGCTTGTATTCATCTTCGAACACAAGCTTGGTCATGTCCGCCACGCGGTCGACGAAAAGCTTGCCGTCGAGATGGTCCAGCTCGTGCTGCGCGACGGTCGCCTGGAATCCGGATAGGTCTAGCGCGACGGGCTCCCCGTCGAGGTTCTGAAAAGTTACCAGGACGCGCTGGGGTCTCTCGACGAAACCTCGGAGACCCGGCACCGAGAGGCACCCTTCCCAACAGCCGGCCGTGGCATGATCGAGCACCTCCACTGCAGGGTTGACGAATACGGTCAATGGCATGGGCTCGAGGTCGCCGTAACGGCTCGGACCACCGAGAATTTCGATGATCGCAAGGCGGACGGACTCGTCGATCTGGGGAGCCGCCAGACCTATCCCCCCTGCGTCGCGCAGTGTATCGCGCATATCGTCGATCAGACGGCGGATTGCTTGGCTGCCAATCTCGGTCGGATGCAGACGGCGGGCCGGACGGCGGAGCGTCGGATGTCCCATGCGTATGATAGTTCTGACTGCCATAGGCTACATTGTAGATCGGGCAGGAAAGGGCGGGGCGAGTGCCGTATTGAGGAAGAGGGGGTCATGTCTTGCACTCGAGCAGTCTTGGTCTAAGCTTCAGTCATGGCCAGGCCGTTGCGCATTGAGGTCGCTGGAGGGCCATACCATGTCACCTCGCGAGGAGATCGTCGCGAGAGAGGTGGCGCATGATGTGGAACTTGGCAAACACGATGTGCGCGCCAAGGGCATGCCCGGTCACGGAGTTTCGAAACGGTCGCCACATATCCATGACCGCCAGCTTGATGCGGGCCGACCTGGCCTGGCACAGGGCCTCAAAGCACAGGTCGATATCGGCCTCCTCGCGCCCCTCGCCACCGACCCAGATCGGGCGCTCGCGCTCCAGATCGCTCAGGACCACCCGGTAGGTATGGCCCTTGCGGATCGGCAGCTCGTCAATCCCCATGGCCCAGGACGTGGGCATGCCTCCCCGGCGGACCTGCCCCTGCATGTAGAGCCTGTCCAGATTCTTGGCCGTGCTGCCATGCAAATGCTCAAGCTCGGCCACCGCCTTGTTGGTCATCTCCCGACACAACCCGCCGAAGTGCAAGGTATAGCGGCGCGTGTAACGGGGGTTGGTGGCCAGCCAGTAAAGGCGCTCCACGTGCACGCCGGCGCAGTGCGGGCAGTTCACGCGCCAACGCTGAAACTCGACGTAGATGCGCCACCCCGCCACCGCGAGATCGCGCGCCCGTATTGTGCATCGGTCATACCGGCCTCCGCAGCGATGTCCCCAACACGAGCACGGGGCCGTTTTTGTCGACATCGCAAGCAGATAGCCCGCGCCGCCGGGCCGCCAAAGACGCCCTTGAGTCGGGTTTCAGCGACAAGACCTGCGAACGAGAACAGCTCCTTCAGGGTGCGGGCTGGCTTCATTGCTACGCCTTTAACCAGTTCGAAGCAGGTTTCGGGGACCGCCCTACACGGGTTTGGCCCCGTATTTTACGCTGCCAACGCTCCGCGAAACCGTCTCAAGGACCCACACGAGTCCGCGAAGATCCCATTTTTCCCGACCACACTTTCTCGTTGAGGAGCGGCTATGAACACGTTCACTTCCCTGCGTCTGCGATACTTTTCATTTCCCGGCCGTGCCGAACCGATTCGCGACACGCTGCGGATCGGTCACATCGATTTCGAAGATGAGAACCTGACGCCGGATCAATTTCGCGATTGCCGCGCGGCAGGTGAGTTGCCTTTTGGTGGGCTGCCAGTGCTGGTCGTCGAGAAAAGAGAGGATAGCCAATGTGTAGCCCAGAGCAACGCGATCCTGCGTTTTGCCGGGCGACTAGCCGGCCTATACCCGGTGGATCTTCCACTGCAGGCCCTGAAGGTGGACGAGGCACTGGATATGGGCGAGGACATCAATTGTCTTATCGGGCCCAGTCTTCGCGAGCCGGACGCGGAAAGGAAAATAAGAATGCGAAGGGAACTTTCCGAGGAGACTTTGCCATTCTGGATAGGTTGTCTTGATCGGTTGCTGATAGAGAACGGCAGTACCGGCTTTATCGTCGGTAGCAGTCTGACCGTGGCCGACCTCAAGCTCTACTGGATCATTGAATGGCTGACGATGGGTATTCTCGACGGTATTCCGACAAGCCTGGTGGACGGTTTGGAAAACGTGATGACGTGGCGCAAGAACGTTTCTGACGTGCGCAAGGCGCGTTTGGCTGAGGCTACTGACGGTTGAAGCCGATCAAAGCGTTAAAAGTGACCGGTGCGGCTAGGCAATGCCGCGTTTTTGGGGGATCAAAATACGCCAAATGTTTGCCGCATGACTTCACCAGCGGTGATCCGCGTGGACGCCCCAGAAGATCAACAACACCTAGGTTTTTATTCGGCGCGAAGCGTTAATTGGCGCACATTTCTGCAACTGGGGGGCAAACAGGCCAGCTAAGCCTTGCTTTCGCGCCGCAACAGCTCCGGTTCGGCGCCGATGGAGTCCTTGATCGCGCCGACAGGGGTCTGCGCTGTGAGCAGATTCCTGGTGGCCCTGTCGGGCCAGCTGCTCAGGCCCCCCACCACAGAGCGCCCGGTGTTGTCGTCGGACTCGATGCGCCAGAAGCGGAAGCGGCAGGGCCGTGATCGGCCCGCGGGTGTGAAAGGGTCCGAAAATCGCAATGGGATGCAGAGTATCTCTGACCACCGAGACGGCATTTTGGTCGAAACGGCCTCGCAGTGCCGGATTGCGGGCGCCCTGACCGCTTGGGGATACTTCGGGAAACTGGAAAAAGGCCTTTTTGTGCGATCCATACCGAAATCGGCGATAGGTCGCCACACGTTCCCCGCGACTCCGGTCCGTGGCGTGTCGCGTGCCTTTATCCCCCCAGCATACCGGGGAAGAAACACCGTCGGTAAGGAAAACGCACCCAGCTCAGGAAGTGTTAGGCAGCACCGGTCGCCGGAGCCCGGTACAGGACATGCTCTGGTACATGCGCTCCGCAGCACGTTCAACCTGTGTCATCTGATTCCCCGCCGCATGTTGTCCACGGGCCCAGGATGCACCAAGCAGGCCGCGAAATACCCTGACCCAATGTTCGCCACAGCACAGACACGGTTCCATGTTTTGACTAGTCTCGCACGATGAATGAAGGAGGTTTTATGAAACCACCACAACCAGTAATGGCAACTTTTGTCGCTGCAGGTCCATGAACGACCAATCCCCTCTTCCAGCACCCAAGCAACAACCCATGGTGCCGGAATCCGGGACGACTACGCAAGTCCACATCGTTCACGTTCCCGTGGATGCGCGCGGTCTGGCGCTTGGCATACTGGCGACAGTGGCCGTGGTATTCGCGCTCGATTGGACGCAGAAGTTATTCGTTCCCTTGTTGCTCGGAATATTCATTGCGTACACACTGAGTCCCCTGGTTTCATGGCTCGAACGAATCAGGGTTCCCCGTGTGCTGGGCACCATCGTGGTGATGACGATCGTCGTGTGCACGCTCGTGATCGGCAGCTACTCGTTGCGTGATCAGATGCAAACGATAATCGTACAACTGCCCCAAGCAGCGAGCAAATTGTCCGAACGCTTCACCAGTATGCTCGATAATCCGGCCGGTAATCTGAAGAAAGTGCAAGCCGCCATGGGCGAGGTGGAAAAGGCGACAAGCCAAGCGGCCAACACTTCGTCGGGCAGCAATCGACGCACTCGACACGTCGTCGTCGACGCGCCAGGGTTCATGCTCAGCGACATTATGTGGGCCAGCTCCGTGGGGGTCCTGGGCTTTATTGGAGAGGGGGCCATGGTGATCTTTCTGTGCTTCTTTCTCCTGCTAGGTGGCGATACCTTCAAGCGAAAGCTGGTTCGCCTCACGGGGCCGTCGTTGTCGAGGAAGAAAATCACCGTTGCCATCCTTGACGATATCAACGGATCCATCCAGAAGTATATGTTCATGCTGTTGACGACCAATATTCTTTTAGGATTACTCATTTGGATCACGTTCCGTTGGATAGGCCTGGAGAATGCCGGAGCGTGGGCGGTCGCCGCGGGCTTGTTGCATGTGATCCCTTACCTCGGTCCGTTAGCCATCGCGGCAACGACCGGAATGGCGGCCTTCATGCAATTCGACTCGTTTTCGATGGTGTTGCTGGTCTCCGGGGCATCACTGACGATCGACATGGTCGTCGGAACTTTCGTGACCACCTGGATCACCGGAAAAATCGCCAGGATGAATGCAGCGGCCGTATTCATTTCACTGCTGTTCTGGGCCTGGCTATGGGGCGTGTGGGGCATGCTGCTCGGCATCCCGATCACCGTGATCCTGAAAGTCGTGTCCGAGCATGTAGAACAGTTGCAGCCTGTGGCGGAATTGCTGGGAGAATAACGACCGCCCGGACGATTTGACCCATTTTTAGACCCGGCTACCTGCCCCGCAGCGTATACAACATCCGCCACGTTACCCACCCGCGCCCCAACCATTTCCCGACGCGACCAGGCCGAAGTGCCGCAACCAGCACGACGACGCCAAGAAGCCATTCGGGATGACTTTTGATATAACGCAACGCGGTCAGGCCCCGGTCCGCCAGCTCCAGAGGTACGCGCCACGGCTCGAAGTTGTGAGCCAGCGCCACTCGTTGCTCTGCAGCCACAGTCACCAGGCGTTCACGCCGTTCCGCTAAGCGGATCAATTTTTTATTCATGAGCGGGAAGTGAGACGCTGCCGGTCTTTGAACAGTTCAGACAGACTTGCTGCAAACAGTCTCGGTTTTGTTCTCGCCTTGTGCAGAGCGAACGCCCACACGCTCATGCCGACTACCAGAAAGAATCCGGCGAGGGCACCTAGAGCGAGCAGGCGGTGCGTGTCCCAGAATGCGATGACGAGCAGGATCGTTGCGAGCACCACGGCAATCCCGAGGCACAACAGGGCTACCAGCGTCAACACCACTAGGGAGAATAAATGCGCCCGCTCTTCCTCCAGATCGACAGACAGGAGATCGAGACGCGTATGCGCGATGGCAACCAGCGTCCCAGCGAGATTTGTCATCGACTCGAGCAGCCCCTTGCTTTCGCCGGGTGTTCTCTCTGACATGGCAAATGCCTAGCGGCGCCCGCTAAGCAAGCCGATCAACAAGCCGAAGCCGGCAGCAACACCGACGGCCTTCCATGGGCTTTCGTGGACATAGGCATCTGCAGCCTTAGCTACCTCTTTGGTTTTTGCAATCAATGCCACCTGCTCCTCCGCAATCCGGACTTTCACGACCTTGATGGATTCTTCCGCCCTGGCGCGTACCGCGGCCAACTCTTCACCGCCCTGGTTGGCAGTTGCTCTGAGCAGCGCTTCGGCGTCTGCCACCACCGCTTGGAAATCGGCAATCAACTGTTCTTTCGTGACTTCATCGACTGACTTATTCATACATTTTCCTTTGCCGGAATTATTAAGACGCTGCTGTTACTTACGCACCAAAAGCAGGATACCCCCTGCCACTATCGCCCCCACACCGGCCCAGATGGGGACGTTTATTGTCTCCGTGTCCGTGACCGATAGCTCTAAAGAGCCCAACTGGGCCTTCTGCGTGTCCTTGGTGTACGTGAAACCGCCGTACACCAACCCCAGGGTGCCGGCCATGATGAACACGATTGCCAATAGCTCGACTGCATTCACCTGATTTTCTCCGGTCGGGAATCACGTGTATTCGCGCCATCGATGAGGGACAAGCCGGGTAAAGCAGGGACCGTAAACCACTGGGTCGCTTTACCCGACCGCCCTGCGGCAGAGAACACGTCCCAGGCCGTTACAGGCGTCGACCTTGAATGAGACTGATCACGATCACCACGATTGCGATAACCAGAAGAATATGGATCAATCCGCCCATGGTGTACGAGGAGACCAGGCCAAGCACCCAGAGGATAAGCAGGATAATGGCAATAGTTACTAGCATAGAAGCTACTCCTCTATCTATCATGCCCTGGCGGGGCGCCACTCGATCCGGAGTGAATCGATTCACCACCGGTCGAAACATCTCCGCGGATCGCCTCCATTGGTAGAACGCCATTTCCGTGACACACTTGGGCTGCGCTTGCACGCCTCACAATCGGCTGGCAGGGGCGTCGATGGCGCCAATGGTCACGCTGAGGCCTGTTGGTCGCCGATATCGCGCTCTACTTGTTGTCGCCCTTTGCCGCGTCCTGGATGGCTTCACCCGCATTTTCGACATGTTCACCAACCGAACCTGCCGCATTGTCGATACTCTTGCCGGCCCGTTCCCCCGGGCCTTCATGCTTCTGGCAGCCGGATAGTGCGACAAGCAACGCACCCATGACCAAGGCTGCGCTAAAGATCTTCACAGGTTTCATGATCTATAACTCCTCGTGATTTACTTGCCAAATGCAAAAGTCACCGTGTGTGTCACACCCGTTGCCGGGACCTGGGCTGATGACCGACCGCGACGCACCGCCCCGGAAGGGCAGGCGCATGGCGCGGCGATCATGCATCTAATGTCTGACTTCGTGGCCGATGATGCCGCCAACTGCTGCGCCACCGAGGGTTCCGCCCGTGCTTCCGTTCGTAAGAACGGCGCCGCTGACGGCGCCGACACCCGCACCGATGGCGGTGTTCTTGTCCTGCCTCGACATCCCGGAGCAGCCACCCAGAACGAGTAGGATGGCTGCGGCGAGTGCACCGAGTGCGTGTCTGTGCATGGCATTATTTGTATTATTCGTACTAAACTTGTTCATTACCGTTCCTTAGCTGTTATGAGCCCGGAAGTGATGCATCGGTAAAGGCAAACCATGCCGGGCACAGACTGCTCTTCGCCAAGCTGGCGCTGCAGGCATTGCAGGTCTTTTCTCTATGGCTCCGATGGTGTGACTTTACCGAGAACCTGGTTCACCGTCTGTCTGCTGGCGCACATAGCCGATAGTGGAACGGTCCGGGGTCCCCCGTTGTTTCCCTTCGCAGATTGAGAGCGTGGCCGCCGCCGCTCGACCCACAGCGATCTTTCCCGAGGCCCCTGCGTGTTGCGGCTGAATCCGGACATGGATTCCACGGCAAGGCGGACACTCATTCCACACGAAGATGGACACTGATTCTACGGGAAGGCAAACAGCCTGACTCGATCGGGAAAGGAGCGACTCGACGCGGGATAACCGTCGTTATCCTGGCCCGCTTTCTCAGCGCATGAGGAAGGGGCAGACGCCAGCACGGAGGCTATCGATGCGAAAGGTCTGTAAAGTCCCCGCCTAAACTATTCCTACCGACGCTAACTATCCCACGGTAATCGATAGCGTTGGGAGGATCTTGGCCTGAAGGAGCCTGGGTTACCAAGGTGGGTGGGAGGGTCGGCGCTCCCGAGGTATGGGGGGACTTGCACAAGTTCTGCCACAGCCCAAGAGACCGACCCATGTACCGCATCGTGCCAGACACCGCGAGCCCGGAGCAACACCTCAGCCTGCTGTTCAGCGACCCGCAGCGTTACCGCCCCGAGGCCTGTGCGGTGTGCGGATTCTCGCGTCTCTGGGCGCATGGGACCTACACCCGCAAGTCGGATCGGGCGCCGCACGGCGAGGGTCGGCGCAACCCCATCCCCATCGGCCGCTTTCTGTGCCGCAACGCGGCTTGTGGGCGGACCTGCTCGCGCTTTCCCCGGTGCATCCCGCCGCGTCGGTGGTACCCGTGGGCCGTGCAGCAAGCCCTGCTGCTATTGGTGCTGACAGGGAGCTCGCTGCGCGCTGCGGCCCGCCACTTCGCCCCGCTGCGCGGTCCGGCCCGGCCGGTTCGAGCCCCGGGGCGCTGGAGACGATGGCGGGAAGAGGCACCACCGCGCTGGCTGTAACCTGATCATCGTCCGGATCGCGGGGCCCCCCCAGCCTGGCCTTACACCCTCGAGCACGCGTTCTACGCCGCCCTGCACAGCCGCCTGCATTCTCGGGTGCGGGTGCGCCTGGGGCCAATACGCGAGCGCGAACGCTTCGCCCATTTCATCGAGCATGCCTTCAAAGAGGCCGGATGCCCTCACACCCTGACCCCCGACTCCGGGCTGGAGCTGCTTTGTACTCTGACCCTAGATCCCTTGTCTTGGCAATTCATGGCCTAAGCGCGCCAGCGCACCGACACCACGGTAGACAGGGTTTAGGGTCCGCGCTTGACGTGGCTTGATTCTGGTTAAATTGCAGGCAGCAAGCGGCTACAAACCTGCTCGAGTCTTTTCGGAAGGACATCCCGACCGCGATCAAACAGCAATCCCGCTTTCTTAAATGGACAAAAATATATGTACACGAAATCCCGTAAGTTAGTGCTCGCGTCAGCCATCTCTCTGGCATTGGCTTCGATCAGTGGACTGACCATTGCGGACACGACGTCCCAGGATGTCACGTCAGCGCGCCAGGAGTCGCAGATCTCGACCACCTACTCGCTCAGCCCCTATCTGCGCGCCGATGACCTTAAAGTGTCAGTAAATGAAGGAACGGCCACCCTTTCAGGTACGGTCGAGGAAAATGTCTACAAGGAATTGGCCAAGCAAATCGCACTGGGAGTCGGCGGTATAGAGAACGTCGACAATCAGATCAAGGTTGAGGCTGACTATGTTTCACCGGCGCGGACCTCCCGAGAACGCAGTTTCGGTGAAGTCGTGGACGATGCCACTGTCACGGCAACTGTAAAATCCAAGCTGCTGTGGAGCAAGAATACCGAAGGCCTGAAAATCGATGTGGATACACTGATGGGCAAGGTGACGTTGCTCGGCGCCGCCGAAAGCGATGCTGCCAAGGAAATCGCCGGCCGTATGGCCCGAAACACGCGTGGCGTGGTAGCAGTCGACAACCAGTTGGTGGTGAACGAATCTAAGCCCATTTCTACAGATGAGAAAGTGGCGCCAGTGCGTAACACCACCCAGGTCATTGCCGACAGTTGGATCACGACAAAGGTGAAGTCCACCTATATCTATTCCAGGAATGTCGGGAGTGGCGATATTTCCGTTAGCACGCAGGACGGCATTGTCACTTTGACGGGCAAGGTTGGCGGCGGCGCAGAGCGCGCGCTGGCTATTGAGCTCGCGCAGAACATTCGCGGTGTCAAGAGCGTCAATGCGACAGACCTCATATTCTGAAAATTAAAGGAGCCAAAAAGTAAAGGTGCCGGCTTCGAATGACACTTACTTAACACGTAGGTGATTGATTACGAACGATAATGAAGGCTCTCGAAAATTCCCAATCCCTTCTCCCTTCCTTCTCCCTTGAGGGAGAGGGATTGGGTGAGAGTAATTCCGGCCAGCTGGGTTGGGTTCGGACCGCGCCATCCTACTGAATAGTCAAAAGAAAGCTGATCATAGCCGCGTTTTTGTGGGCTTAAAACGCTCATTTTGGGTTGGAAAAAGGTATTTTGATGGAGATTCAGATGCCGGGTATGGATGGTCTTGAAGGCACCCGCGGCATCCGTGCGCTGGGGCAAACCTGCCGATCCTGGGCATGGGACCGCCAACGCCTTCGACGAGGATCACGATCTGTGCCGTGAGGCGGGGATGAACAGTGTCGTCGCCAAGCCAGTCGAGCCAGAGGAGTTATTTGGTAACTGAAGTTTTGTATTTTCAGATTCATATTTGTTAGAGCTTTCCCGTTACGTGGTATTGAATCCGGTCCGGGCTGGAACGGTTTCGGAGATCTCGGAGTGGGTCCGGAGCAGTTACCGCGCGATGGTCGGATTGGAAAGGACTCCGATCTGGCTGGTTACCGATTGGATACTGGGTCAGTTCGGCGGCCAGCGGGCCCGGGCCCGGGCGGGCTATACGGCTTACGTCGCCGCTGGAGTGGGCGAGCCGAGCATATGGGGTGGGCTGCGTCACCAGATGTTTCTCGGTGGTGAGGGCTTGGCGGAAAGGCACGCAGATCGTGGCAAGCCCTCGGGGGGATTGCGAGAAGTCCGTCGGCCGCAACGCCGTGCGTTGGCAAAGCCGCTCGACTGGTTTGAGAGGCGCTATCCGGGCCACCGCGAAGCGATGGCGGGGGCGTTCGCCGCGGGTGTTTACAACTATGCAGGAGATTGCGGACCATTTCGGAGTGCACGATTCGACAGTCAGTCGAGCCGTTCGCTGGCTGGAAGCTGATTCGGACCGAATGCTTGATCGGACGACCCCATGTTAAGGAGTAGAGCCGAAACGCCAACGGTCTGGTGAATGTTGTCCCCGTGTCTCGAAAGTCGTTGTGGCTAAGTTCGCCACCGCACGGAATATCCTGCGGAGGAAGATGATACTTGCAAGACCTGATGCCCACGCGGATACGGACATGCGATCGGCAGTAGATCGTGTGTGCACCGGCAATGGGTGCCAGCCACTTTAGAGATCTATACGTTTGAGGAGTAACCTAATGAAATATTCAATACCATCCGCGCTGTTGATTCTGGCTCTTGGACTGAGCGCATGTGCAGGCCCCGCCGGGCCGCAAGGGAATACCGGGGATACCGGGAATACCGGGAATACCGGCTACACCGGTGCGACAGGCGCTACGGGTGACACCGGTGCGACTGGCAACACCGGAAACACAGGATACACAGGCGATACCGGCGCAACGGGCAGCACTGGTGCGACTGGAACTAAAGGTCGTACAGGAGCCACAGGCAGGACCGGTACAGGTAGTGATACTACCGTTATTGTTACGCCTTCCCACTAATACTTACATCTTTAGCAAGCGGTCGGCCATGGAACCTGGGTGTTCGTGGCGGATCGTTTTTGTCCCCATTTGACCGTGCACCGGCGCGGGCACCGCATCGCGCGAAGACGTGATCAGCAGCGGCGACCTGTGAAGCCACGCTTCCAGGCGCTGTTGCGCTCCCCAAGTGGCATATTTGCTCTATGCTCTCCTGAGTGCCGGGGAGGAGGGCATGCGTTGCACGGAAGCGACGCCGGACTGTGCCGTCTACCATCCCCGGAGCCCTCGGGCGAGTCCTCTGTACCGTTACGCGAAGACGGCGAAGACGGGGTTTTGCGGAGCAGCCGACAAGGCTGCGAATCTCGGGGAGGGGGAGTGGAAGTCTCCCTGGCGTCAATTGCTCGAATCAGACGCCTAGGATATCTGGACCACGGGGAGGTAACGAACCGTGGGGTGCCCAGACGTAAAAGCCACGGCTACCCGAGCCCCGAAGGGGCGCGGCGGTGGGAGCCACCTGGGTGGCGAGGAAACTGGTGGGCCTGAACAGATTGAAATGGCTACAGCCCCGAAAAGACCCCCTGGACTGAAGTGGCTGTCCAGGACTGTTGTGGAGCGCCGACCCGCTGCAAGATCGGGGAAGGCCGATGCCCTGAGGGAAGCAACGAGCGAAAGCACCTTTGGGGGTCGCTGGGGTGTGGGTCCAGGCACGGCAGAGACCTGATCCTTGAAACTCTGGCTGGAAGCTGATTCCGGCCGAATGCTTGATTGCAAGACCTGACCCCGTAGATTCTGTGGGAAATTCGCCTCTGTGTGGTAACGAACAGACGAGCCTGGCCACATTGGCGGTAAACTCTGGCGGCTCGCGAGATCTGCACCTCCGGGCGCGGCCCTCAGCATTTTGCTGGTTGAAACTAAGGAGACATGGCATGAGTAGAATTGCGTTAACGATTTTCAGGGCGGCTTTCGCCGCTTCTGTCCTGGCTTCCGCGGTGGCCCAGGCGCAGGAATTTGACGATCGCGTTTACGTAGCCCCCTTCGGAAGCTACACCGTTCCCGACGGTGGGCGAAATGCCGACGACGGTTGGGGGGGCGGTCTCGCGATCGGTCGTCCGATCAGCCCGAGATGGAACCTTGAGCTCCGAGGGATGTACGAGCAGCTCGACAGCAGTGGCTGGGTGGGTGAGGAAAACAGAGCGGGTCACTGGCACCACTGGAACAGTGACTGGAAAACTTGGAACGGTGACTGGAAAAACTGGACCGTCGGGGTAGACGCGCTCTACTTCTTCAGTCGTGAAGGACTTCAACCGTTTGTGTTCGTCGGTGCCGGCGGCATCCGCGACGAGGTCGGGAACCGCGATGCATGGAGTGTGATGGGAGATGCCGGGGTCGGCTTCCTGTATCCCATCGGCGAGCGGGTGCTCTTCCGCACTGACCTGCGCTACCGCTGGGACGACAATAGGGACAGCCTTCGCAACCAGGGCAATTTCAGCGATGGGATCGTCACGGTTGGCCTGCAGATCCCGCTCGGGGAGAAGCCGCGGCATGAGGTGGCTGTCGCGCCCCCGCCCCCGCCCCCGCCAGCACCGCCGCCGCCGGTGCGCCACGTCGAGCTGTCTGCCGACGCCCTGTTCGCCTTCGACAAGGCAACTCTGATGCCGCGGGGCGTCGAGGAGCTTGACAAGCTGGTGAGTGACCTGGGGCAGGTTACCTACGACACCATCGTCGTGGTGGGTCACACCGACCCGCTCGGCTCGGATGCCTATAACCAGCGCCTTTCCCAGCGCCGTGCCGCCACCGTGGCCAACTACCTGAGCCGCCAGGGCGTCCACGCGAACACGATCAGAGCCGAGGGTCGCGGCGAGACCGAGCTCAAGGTGACGCCCGCCGACTGCAGCAGCGCCAGGGGGCGGACTGCCCTGATCGCGTGCTACCAACCGGACCGCCGCGTCGAGGTGACGGTCACGGGCGTGGTGCAGCCGTAAGCACTGCGGGTTGGGTGGCGCTGCGGTGCCGCCCAGCCCGAAGAAGGGGTCAGGTCTTGCAATCAAGCATTCTTGGTCTAAGCTGCACTCATGGCCAGGCCGTTGCGCATCGAGCTCGCTGGAGGGTTATACCATGTGACCTCTCGTGGCGATCGTCGCGAGGTGATCTACCGGGACGACGAAGACAGAGAGGACTGGCTGGAGCTGCTGGGGGAGGTCTGCAAGCGATTCAACTGGAGGTGCCACGCGTATTGTGAGATGACCAACCACTACCACTTGGTGGTCGAGACGCCGGATGGGAACCTCTCTAAAGGGATGCGGCAGATGAACGGGGTGTACACCCAGCACGTCAATCGGCGCCATCGGCTGGTGGGGCACCTGTTTCAAGGGCGTTTCAAGGCGATTCTCGTGGAGAGAGACTCATACCTGTTAGAGGTTTCCCGTTACGTGGTATTGAATCCGGTCCGGGCGGGGATGGTTTCGGAGGTCTCGGAATGGGTCTGGAGCAGTTACCGCGCGATGGTCGGATTGGATAGGCCCTCAAGTTGGCTCGTTACGGATTGGATCCTGGATCAGTTCGGCCGCTCGCGGGCCCGGGCCCGGGCGGGCTATGCGGCTTACGTCGCCGCGGGAGTCGGTGAGCCGAGCATATGGGGTGCGTTGCGCCACCAAGTGTTTCTCGGTGGTGAGGGCTTTGCGGAGAGGCACGCAGATCGTGGCAAGCCCTCGGAGGCATTGCGAGAAGTACCTCGGGCGCAGCGCCGCCCGTTGGCGAGGCCGCTCGACTGGTTTGAGAGGCGCTACCCGGACCGCCGTGAAGCGATGGCGCGCGCGTTCGCTGCAGGTGTTTATACCATGCAGGAGATCGCGGACCATTTCGGAGTGCACTATTCGACAGTCAGTCGAGCCGTTCGCTGGCTAGAAGCTGATTCCGGCCGAATGCTTGATTGCAAGACCTGACCCTAGAACTGTTGCTTACGGCGCGGTCCCGGTTTGTTCGCCTGCTCGGCGAGGCGCGTCATATCGGCGCCCGGTTCCTCCGGGGTGTGCAGGGTCCTGAGGAAGGCGATGATGGCCTCCTGGTCGTCCGGGGCAAGCGCCTTGTAGCCGTCCACCGCAGGGGAGGCCTCGCTGCCCTGCGCGCCATGCATGAGGATGGCGTCGGTGAGCGTGAAGGCCCTTCCATCGTGTAGATAGGGCGCCGTATCGGCCACGCCCCAGAGGCGCGCGGTCGTGAACATGGCGTCGCCGTTGAACTCGGCGAGGCCGGGGCCCATGTCGTGGCGCTTCAGATCGGCGAACAGGGGCACGTCGACGCCGCCTTGGCTGTTCGTCGGAAACCGCATGGGCGGCCGAGTCAGATCGACCCGGTAATAGATGTTGGCGTCGGGATTCTGGGCGATCTGCGGGAAGCTCAAGGTCAAGAAGGGGCTCTGCGTGGCCAGCATGGGGCGATGGCAGGCCGTGCATCCGACCTCATCGAACAGGCGCTCACCGCGGCGGGCCTGGCGACGCTCGACGGGGTCCTGCGGCATCCGCTGCTCCGGGCGATCCATCGTGGCCAGAAAGATGCTGAGAGCCGACAGCTCCCCCACCCGAATTTCGTCGGACACCCCGTCGCCGTCGCCGTCTACGCCCTGGCCGACCACTTCCACGGGCTGCATGCCCAGATGAAACTGGAAAGCGCCGAGGTCGAAGGTGCGCGTCGTGTCGCTGTCACCCTTGCGGCCGAACGGCTGTACCACCAGGAAGGTCGGTGAAGTCGGATCGGCGTCTATACCCTGGACACCCAGCGCCTTGCCCCCGGCGTCCGTGGCCAGCTCCCCCTGGCCATTGGTGCTCAGCTGCCCGAAGCGCACCCCCTTGGTGAGCAGGTCGACGGTTGCATTGGGGTGGCCCAGGAGACCGGTACGCAACGACTGCAGATCCCGGGTCATCTCCTTGGCGAGCAGCTCCACGCCCCCGACCCCGAAGACGAACGGCGGGTTGATGACGCGGCCGTTGATGTTTCTCCGCCCGGTGTTGGCCAGTCCGTCGGGATCGATCACTTGCACCGGGTCGTCGTTCACATTGATGAACGAGGCCCCTCCGAACCCAATCGCGACATTATTGAGGCCACCGGCGCCGCCGATACCGAAGGTGAAGGGGAGCGTGGCGGCACTGACGATGCTGTGGCACTCCAGGCAGGTCTGGGCGTCCACACCGTTGACGCGCAGGAATGCGCCGTTGGCCTGGAGTGTCGTGCGCCCGCCGAACCGGCGGCGCTCCGCCGGCGTCTGACCGGGCGGGCCGTCCCCGTATCCGTCCAATTTGTTGAACGGGGTGATGAAGATTCGTCGACCAGCGAGTCGGATCTCGTCGCGCGACAGCGCGCCGCCGGTGATCTGCTCCTGGCTGATGCGATCGACGCTGAGCGCCGGGCCTTCCGGGGCGGCCGAGCACACCAGCGGGACCATGATCGCGATAGCAGAAGCCGCGCGGACACCCAGTCTCCTCACGTCAGGACCCTCCCTCTCGTGGCGCGGACGCACCCGAAAGCCCAGCAACAGCGGGACGAGCTGAGGATACCGCAAGCTCAGCGTTGGCGCCCACCGCCGTCTGTGGCGCCGATTGCAGACGGATGCCGCAATAAGGACAAGGTCATCGTGGTGGCTACGGCACCGGCACTTCGAGCTGCCCTGAGATCGGCAGACTTTCCGGACTACACTTGGCTACGGCCGGGTGGGTTGTGCGTAACGGGGTGTGGCGGAACGAAACCTGATCCGACGTTTCGGGTGCGCATGGTTTGAAGAACGAGGGCAGGCCGACATGAGAGGTGGGTCGGGGAAATCAACCCTGTTCTAAAATTCCTACCGGCGATCTTTTCAACCGGCCAGAGACAGGTTTGTCCTATAGGTCGGCGACGCTTTTGGTCGAGCCGCGGGGCCCTCCGGCAGCGGCGGATAAACGGTCTAAACTATTCTACTGGCCGCAAAGCTCCCGGGGTGACGCGGACCTCCGAGAGCGACCCTGTGCGCGAGCTCCGCCCAGGACCCGCGCCGACCGAGCGAGATCCAGGCGGACAGGTGCTGTCAGGTACCGCCCGGGTCTGTGGATCCAACCTTACCAGTCATAAGAAATCAAGGAGCATCCATGTTCAGCACCCGGTCCCTCGTAACAGTCTGGCTCTTGTCCATCCTGGCGCTATTGCCGTTGACCAGCGCCTTCGCCGACGCCGATCTGGACGATGAGCTCACCCGGGCATGGAAGGCCACACCCAATCTGGGGCACGGTCGAGAGTTATTCAAGAAAATCTGCGCCCAGTGCCACGGCCCCGAGGCCTGGGGTACCCCGGACGGCCACTACCCCCAGCTGGCCGGCCAGCACCGCAGCGTGCTGATCAAGCAGCTCGCCGATATCCGCGCGGGCAATCGCGACAACCCGGAAATGGCCCCCTACGCGCGCGTCAATGCCCTGGGCTATCAGGGCATAGCCGACGTAACCGCCTACGCCGCCTCGCTGCCCATGAACCCCAAGGTCGACGCTGGTCCCGGGGATCAGCTGCCCCTGGGTGAGCACCTTTTCAAGCACAAGTGCGCGCGCTGCCATGGGGACGACGCTGAGGGGTCCGACATCGACCTATTTCCGAGCCTTTACGGCCAGCACTATGGCTATGTCCTGCGACAGCTCAGATGGATTCAGGCCGGCAAGAGGCGCAATGTCTATCGTGGCATGGTGCGCGTGGTTAGCTACCTGTCCGACAAAGACCTGATGGCGGTGGCCGATTACGTGTCCCGATTCAGGCCCCCGGCCGCTAAGGTGGCACCGCCCGGCTGGAGGAACATGGACATTCGGGGCCCCGGTACCGACCGGCACTCCAAGCCCGCTGCCGTTCCACACTGAGCTCGGATCTGGGGCCCAGGAGCCTGTCGGACTTTGGATGTCCTACTGCGGAAAAGTGGATATTGCCCGGACTTCCCGCTCGATCTCGTCAAATAGAGCGGGCTATTCTCCTCACCGGGGAAGCCGCAGCCCAATTCCCCAGGCCTGACGCTTTCATGCCCAAACCGGCGGTGGGCGCCGCCCGGCGCCTCAGAGCATGATCAGGGCGGCGACGACCCGGCGGCCTTCACCGAGCAGAATGTTGTAGGTGCGACAGGCCGCGCCCGTATCCATCACCTCGAATCCGATCCGCCGCTCCAGCAGGGCGCGATAGATCGCCGGTCTCGGGAAGACCTGCCGGGCCCCGGTTCCGAGGACCAGGATCTGGGGCTCGAGGGCGATCAGCCCCTCGAAATGCGCCGGGCCCAGATCCTCCGGCTGTTGGGGCTCCCAGTCCGGGATCACCCGCTCCGGGGTCACCACCAGGCTGCGGGTGAAGGCGGCACCACCTACCAGGATCCGTCCCGGCCGATAGGCGTTGATGGTACTGTGGCCGGCCTGATCGTCAAATGCGAATTTCATGGCGGAACCCTAGCCCAGCCGGTATTGTCGCGCAAGGTCTATCCACCTAATTTCTTTGACATTTTAGGCGCCTGTCGGGTAACGTATCGGCTTTTTCCCGCCTGAGCTCTGCATGCCGAGGGTCCCCGTGTCCGCGCAGCCGATGGAAGATTTCCAAAGAATCAAGCGCTTGCCGCCTTACGTGTTCGCGATCGTCAACGAGCTCAAAGCGGCGGCGCGAGCCCGCGGAGAGGACATCATCGATTTCGGCATGGGCAATCCGGACCAGCCGACCCCGAAACACATCGTCGACAAGCTCGTCGAGGTCGCCGCTCGCAGGGATACCCATCGCTATTCGATGTCCAAGGGCATCCCCCGGTTGCGCCGCGCGATCTGCCATTGGTACAAGCGCCGATTCAACGTCGACCTCGATCCCAACAGCCAGGCGATCGTCACCATTGGCTCCAAGGAAGGTCTCGCGCACCTGGCACTCGCCTGCATGGGCCCTGGGGATTCGGTGCTCGTCCCGACCCCGGCATACCCAATCCACCCGTACGGTTTCATCATCGCGGGGGCGGATGTGCGCCACGTACCCCTCAAGCCGGGGGTCGATTTCTTCGAGGAGCTGCACCGGGCGATCCACGCGTCCTGGCCTCGTCCGAAGATGCTGGTAATGAACTTCCCCGGCAATCCCACCACCCAGTGCGTCGATCTGTCGTTCTTCGAGCGGGTAGTGGCAGTTGCACGCGAGTACGGCATCTGGGTGATTCACGATCTCGCCTATGCCGACATCGTCTTCGACGGCTATGTCGCCCCCTCCATCATGCAGGTGCCGGGCGCCGACGAGATCGCCGTGGAATTCTTCTCCCTGTCCAAGAGCTACAATATGCCGGGTTGGCGGATCGGCTTCATGGTGGGCAACACCAAGCTGGTCGCGGCGCTGGCGCGCATCAAATCCTATCTCGATTACGGTACCTTCACGCCGATCCAGGTGGCGGCGATTACCGCGCTCGAGGGGCCCCAGGAGTGCGTGCGGGAGATCGCCGGCATGTATCAACGCCGGCGTGACGCACTCTGCGAGGGGCTGAGCCACATCGGCTGGGCGGTGGAGAAACCGAAGGCGACGATGTTCGTCTGGGCGCCGATCCCCGAGCCGTATCGCTCCATGGGCTCGCTGGAATTTTGCAAGAAGCTCCTGCAGGAGGCGCATGTAGCCGTGTCTCCGGGCATCGGGTTCGGTGAGCCCGGCAACGACCACGTGCGCTTCGGCCTGATCGAGAACGAGCATCGGACGCGGCAGGCGGTCAGGGGTATCCGCGACATGTTCCGCAGTGACGGCTTGCTCTGACGCGCGCGGGCTGGCGCGGAACGGCTTCCGCGCAGGACCTTCTGCGAGGGATGGATTCATACTAGAACTTCGTAGGTAATGCCATGCGCCCCGGGATAAGCCTGTCGGGGCACGCCGTGAATACGTCCCTGTAGGCTCGACGGCCGCCGTCCAGGCGGCCGACGGTCCGGACAGGCTCATCCCGGACCGCTTGAAAGGCATTTGGCTTTACCAATGACTTTCTCAGTAGCAGTGCGGCGCACCGTTCCGCGAGTTTTCCCAGCGCGACTTTTTGGTGTGCGCCCGGTAGGAGTCGTTGAAACGCCCGGGGTCCGGCCCCGCGGAGCAGGGTTCGATCGAGGAGAGAAGAATTGAATCCAGTGAGAGTAGGTCTTCTGGGTCTGGGCACGGTCGGTGGCGGCACCATGAACGTGCTCACGCGCAACGCCGTGGAGATCTCCCGCCGCGCTGGTCGCGAGATTCGTGTCACTCACGCCGCGGCCAAGGCATACAACGGCTCCGCCATCGAGGGTCTGGATCAGGTGCGGGTCACCGGCGACGCCTTCGCGGTGGTCGACAACCCTGAGCTGGACATCATCGTCGAGCTGATCGGCGGTTATTCCCCAGCCCGAGAGCTGGTGCTCAGGGCGATCGAGAACGGCAAGCACGTGGTCACCGCCAACAAGGCGCTGATCGCGCTCCACGGCAATGAGATCTTCGCCGCCGCCCAGGCCAAGGGCGTCACCGTGGCGTTCGAGGCGGCCGTCGCGGGCGGCATACCCATCATCAAGGCAGTGCGCGAAGGTCTGGCGGCCAATCACATCGAGTGGATCGCCGGCATCATCAACGGCACCGCCAACTTCATCCTCAGCGAGATGCGCGACAAGGGCCGCGAGTTTGCCGAGGTGCTGCGCGAGGCCCAGGAGCTGGGCTATGCCGAGGCCGACCCGACCTTCGACGTGGAAGGCACAGACGCGGCCCACAAGCTCACCATTCTCGCCTCTCTGGCCTTCGGCATCCCGCTGCAATTTGACAAGTGCTACACCGAAGGCATCACCCGCGTCGAGCCGCAGGACGTAGAGTATGCGGAAGAGCTCGGCTACCGGATCAAGCATCTCGGCGTCACGCGCAAGACCTCGGCAGGCGTGGAGCTGCGGGTGCACCCGACCCTGATCCCGGCGCGCCGGCTGATCGCCAACGTGGGCGGCGTGATGAACGCCGTGCTGGTCAAGGGCGACGCGGTTGGTCCAACCCTCTATTACGGTGCCGGCGCCGGCTCTCTGCCGACCGCCTCCTCCGTGGTGGCGGACCTGGTGGACGTTACCCGGGCCCTCACGACGGACCCCGAGAATCGTGTGCCGCATTTGGCGTTTCAGCCGAACGAGCTCGCCGACATACCCGTTCTCCCCATCGGTGAGGTGGAGACCGCGTACTATCTGCGGATGCGCGCGGAGGACAAGCCCGGCGTGATGGCGCAGGTCGCGGGAATCCTGGGCGAAGCGGGCATCAGCATCGAGGCGATCAAACAGAAGGAGCCCGCCGAGGGCGAGACCCACGTCCAGCTGGTGCTGCTCACCCACCGCATCCGTGAGAAGCAGATGGACATCGCCAAGGGTGAGATCGAGCGCCTGTCCGCCATCAACGGCTCGATTCACCGCATCCGCGTCGAGCAACTGGCTGGGTGAGCCACGACCGAAGGTCCAGTGGACCTTCGCCGCGCGGCGAACGCCCGTACAGGATGTACGGGCTGGGGGGTATCGAGGTCTTGCGGCCGCTCAATCACTTGATTGCTGCTCGAAGCGGTCAACTGCCGTTTCTAGGTTCAAGGACCGGGGTATGACCCAGGCGGTGACCAAGGCGGTGGAGAATGGCTCCCGGGCCATCATCTGGGCGTCTACGGGCAATACCCCCGTGGGCGCGGCGGCCTATGCGGCGCGTGCGGGTATCACCGCCTTCGTGCCGATTCCGGATGGCAAGATCGCCATGGGCAAGCCCGCTCAGGCCATGATGCACGGTGCAGTGGTGATCCAGGTCTGGGGCAACTTCGACGCGGGAATGAGGCTCGTGAAAGAGGTGGCGGCCCAGGCCCCGGTGACCATCGTCAACTCCATCAATCCTTACCGGCGGCAGGGCCAGAAGACCGCCGCCTTCGAGATCGTCGAGGAGATCGGACACGCCCCCGACGACGACTGTCTGGGGGTGGGCAACGCCGGACACATCGGGGCGCACTGAGCGAGAAGGCTTCGACCCGAATGCACAGATTCGCCGCGCCATGACAGTGATCGATCTCCTGGTGCCCGGGCTCTTCGGACCGCTCCCAGCGGAGCCCCGCGCCGTCGTCCAGCGCCTGCCCGGCCTTGAGCGACTCCTCGCGCGGGCCGACGCGGTGCCCTTCGGCATCGAGGGCACCGACGCTGCCCTGCTCGCTCTGGCGGGACTGGACTTTGCCGACTCTGCCGACTGCCCCATCGGCGCGCTGAGCCTTCTGGGCGAGGGGATCGATCCCGGGAACGGTTGCTGGCTGCGGGCGGACCCGGTGCATCTGCGCGCCGATCTCAATCGCCTGCTGATCTTCGATCTGGTCGCCTGCCCCCCGACAGGGGAGCAGGCCGCTGCGCTCGTCGATCTGTTCAACGCGCATTTTGCGGACCGCGGCCTGCGGCTCATGGCGCCCCATCCCGGACGCTGGTACCTCGGGCTGGACGAGTGCCCCGCCGTACGGACCAGATCGCTGGAGACGGTGGTGGGGCGAAGCCCCGACGAGGGCATGCCTTCCGGCGATGACGCAGCGCTTTGGAGGGCCTTGCTCAACGAGGCCCAGATGCTGTTTCACGCGGCGCCGGTGAATACGGAGCGCGAGTCCTGCGGATTGCCCAGCGTGAACGGGATCTGGGTCCACGGGGCGGGGAGGCTGCCGGCCGCGCTCAGTCCCCGGGCAGATGCCTTCTTCGGGGATGATCCCGTGCTGCGTGGTCTGGCCCGTCTCGCCGGGGCGCCAGCGTGCCCGGTTCCGGTGCGTGCGGAGGAGCTGTTTGGGGCGGGGGAGCATTCCCTGGTGCTCTGGGCAGGGCTGCAGGGGCCCGTGCTGTCCGGGGACGCGCAGGGCTGGGCAAAAGCGCTCGGTGGCCTGGAGGCGTTCCTGGGTCGACTCGACCGTGGCCTGGTGCGTGCCCCAGGTGTACAGCTGAGGATCTGTCCCGCGAACGGCGGCCTGCGCTTGGTGGACGGGCGGCGCGCGCGGCGGTTCTGGCGCCGCCGACGCACGATGGATTGGTGGCTCAAACATTGCTAGGTAGGGGATCGGGGGTCGCGCCGGAGGGCCGCAATCCCCGGCCTGGCGTTCGGCCCTTGGCCGCACCGGCACAAGCGCTATCATGTAGAGTCGCTCCTCGGCGCTGGGCCCGGACGGAGCGGATCCGAACAAACAACGACATCGGGAGAAGGCATGGATCTCATGCGCGCTCTGGGCCTCGATGCGGTCCCCGGGAATCCCGAGGAGGAGCGGGACAAGCTTCACCTCTACATCAACCTTAAGCTCGCTTCCTCGGGGCAGCCGAGCTGTGTCTCCGGCGACGCGGCTGGTTTCCTCTCCACGGCCCATGATCTTCTGAGGAGCTACCGGGAGAAGAATCGCCTACTCTCCCACTATCTGTGCCCGGCGGATCGGCGTATCCAGGACTTCCTGAAGCGCTACCTGGAAGACCTGGACCTCGATCGAGTGCCCAGCCTGCCCGGCATGACCTTCGTGCTCGATCGCCACGGACTGGCCCGGGAGCTGTCTCTGCCCTTAGGGGAGGACGAGTTTCACTCGGCCATCGTGTCCAGCTACCGCGTGCGCCAGGGCGTGCTGCACAACCCGGCGAGCGACCGGCGCACCACCGCCGGGTCATTCCACATTGCCGAGGGCGGACTGCCGATCCCGGGTGACAAAAAGGCGGTGCCCAAGAGCGTGTTCGCCGAGCTTCTGAGCCGGGCCCTGAGTCCGCCCCAGGATCTGCTGATCCTCCCGTTCACCGCAAGCCAGCCTCGTCCGGCGAGCATGTTCGCATCCCTGCTCCTGCGCCCGACCGTCTGCCCGGAGATCGCCGGCCGGCAGCCCGAGAAGACCATGGAGATCCGCTTCTTCGCCCCGGGCAATCTGGTGAGCAACCTCGATTTCGTCGAGAGCATCTTCGGCAACGCCGGCAATCCGGTGCTCGCAGACTCCGACGCCGCCCTGGACGCCGATCACTGGACGGGGCACACGGGCTGTGTGTTGCTCGCCCCGCATCTCACCGGTCTGAACAAGCGGGAGCTTGGGCTGCCCCGGTGGGAGGATGCGACCGAGCGCCAACGCTGGGAGGGCATGTGCTGGAAGTCGCCCGAGGAGCTCTATAACGAAGGCAACGCGTTCAAGATCACCGCTCGCGACGAGTCCGGGGTGATCTTTACCATCCTGGCCGACAACTATTTCGGCTACTGCAAGAAAGAGGTGAAGACCCAGATCAGCTTCGCCGCCAATCTCTACGGTTTGGCCGAAGAGGAGCACGCGGGCGGGGCGCTCGCTTTTCATCGGCGCAACCACGGCGAAGAGTTCGGCGTGGACAGTCGCACCCGCGAGCCCGGCTACAGCTTCGACGACATGGTCGAGCGCTATGGCGCGATGATGGACGTTAAGCCCGAGGGCTACGCCGTCGATCGGCGCTATCCGGAGGTGGTCTACGTACCCCAGGCCCTGCGCATGGATCTCAACGCGCAGACCATCAACTGGGAGCGCCAGGGCCGGTTCCACAGCATCCGCCTGCAGCCGGGCAAGATGTACATGCAGCCCAACGGCTACAAGGTGGAGATGATGAAACACCCGGGCGCCCCGTCCTGGCGCCTGATCGGCACCGACGCCGAGGGCACGTTCTGCCACAAGCCCTGCACGGTTTCCGGGGGCGGCAAGTCCGAGATTTCGAAATCGATCGAGGACGCGGTGATCTACGGCCCGATGTTTGTCGACGACCTCGAACGGGATCTGGACCGGGTTCAGGAGATCTTCGAGCGCGACTACAAAGACCGGTTCAAGCCCGGTCATGAGCAGGATGACCGGGAGCCGGGGCGCAGTCCCTTGAGTGCCGAGCGTAGTCTCGGCTCCGTCATCAAGCTGCTGACGCCTTCCTCGGCCTACACCGACGAGTTCAACAGCTGGCTGGAGTCGATCCCGCCGCGCATCCTCGCGCTGGCCTTCCTGATCAAACGCTTCTATCGCCAGGAGTGGGGAGACGAATGGCGCGAGAATCTGTCGGTGGACGTGGTCGACGGGGCGCCCGGCCACGAGCTCAAGCTTTTCGACCGCAAGATCATTGCCTCCTACCTGCGGGTCGGTTTCGACGACGAGGGCCATTGGCGCACCTTCAAGGTCAGACAGGACTACATCGCCGCCGAGAAGGTTCAGATGGAGGACGACATCAGCGCCTCCGTGGTCGTGCCGGCGCGCTGTGTGAGCGATTGCCGGCCGGGTCAGCCCAAAGACCAGAGCGCCAAGCTGGTCAAGAACTGCGAATACCGCTTGTTTCAGCGTCCCGACGAGGCGATCCACCCCGGCTTCGACAAGCAGACCGAGGCGGACATGGCGCGCCCCGGAAACTTCATGGCCAACTACGAGCCGCTGAAGGGGGACCAGCTCGCCCGCGTGGTAGAAGACGTGCTCACGTTATGCAGCTTCACCGATCCCATGCAGCAGCTGCTGCGCGACGCCTACCGCGAAGGCAGTGGCTATGTGGTCTCTTCGGCCCATCCCCGGTTGGTGAACGGCAAGCCGTCGAAGAACCCCCGCTACCTGCAGACGCGGCCCGATCTGATGGATCCGGTGCGCAAGTACGTCGCCGAGGTCGGCGTGCGCTTTCATCGCAAGCTGTCGCTTGCGGCTCCGGTCTGCCACACCGTGGACGCGGTGCTCGCCGGGCGGCGCAACAATCCACCTGAGCCCGGCATCCGACCCCTGGCCGTCTATAACCCCATCCACTACCAAGAGCTGCCCGAGCTCTTCATGGACTTCATCTGCTCGCTGACCGGCAAGTCGCCTTCGACGACCGGGGCGGGCAGCGAGGGTGCACTGACCAAAGGCCCCTTCAACGCCCTGCGGCCAACGGCCGATCTCAACAACGCCTTGGTCTCGTTCGTCCTCGCCGGCCACGCCGGCTTCTCGAGCTCGGCCGGCTACATCGGGCCCGATGTGCGGGTCGACCACGACGTCAGCCTGCTGATTCCCGAAATCTGGACCCGGCTGCGCCCGGAGGAGCGCGATCCCGCCTATATGATCGAGAAGGGCTACTTGGAGCCGCTACGCGACTTCGATCACGCCGGCCGCCGAGTCCTGGCCAGCCGGCTCGGCTTCCGTATCACCGACCGCTTCGTCCACCATTTCCTGGGCAAGATCTTCGACAACCCCAATGCGGTGTTCACCGCAGCCATTCTAAAGCCCGAGACTCAGGACCTGGAGGTGTTCGTGGACGGGGTTCACAACATCTGCGAGGCCCAGCAGCGGGTGGCGCGCCGCTATATCGAGGACGGCAGTGTGCACGACGCCTGTCCGCCCCTGCAGGTGCTGCTGCACATCATGGCGGAGGGGCATTATCAGGGGATGGACGCGAGCCACCCCAAGGTAAGGGCCATGTTCGCGCGCGAGTACCTGCTCGCGAGCGACTGGTATCGCGAGCGTCTCGAGGTCAAGCAGGCACGTGACATTCAGCTCATGCGGCGCCACGTCCATAGCCTGCAGCAGTTTCTGAACCTGCCGGACTACGCCGATCAGGCCGAATCGCTCGGCATCCGTGATCGCCTCGATCGAGCTAAGGCCCGGCTGGATGCGGTGCAGCGGCCCGAATATCTCCAGGATCTGGTCGGCACGATCGGCGCCGATCCCCTACGTCCGGCCCGCGCGGTTGAAACCCAAGGCGCCGGGGAGGCGCGTCGGGTGGCCTGAGGTCCGGGAGCTCGCGGGACCGGGGGGCTAGGGCGCGATCAGGCCGTTGTGCAGACAGATATCGTCGAAGACGAACACCCCGTTGGGATCGGGCTGCACCAGGCTCTCGTCCTTGCCCTTGTACTCCAGACGTGAGAGCAGATCGGTGATCACGTGCAGGCGAGCGGTCTTCTTGTCGTCGGCATGGACCACGAGCCAAGGCGACACCGGGCTGTGGGTGCGGGTGAACATGGCGTTACGCGCGGCGCTGTATTCATCCCAGAGCTTGGTCGCCTGCTCGTCGATCGGGCTCACCTTCCACTGCTTGAGCGGGTCCTTGTGCCGATCGGCCAGTCGTCGGCGCTGCTCGGGTTTGGAGATGTCGAGGTAGTACTTGAACAAGTGGATCCCCGAATGCACGAGCATCTGCTCGAACGTGGGCACTGCTTCCAGGAACGCTTCATACTGGGCCCCCGTGCAAAAGCCCATCACGCGCTCCACCCCGGCGCGGTTGTACCAGCTGCGGTTGAACAGCACCATCTCCTGCTCCGCTGGCAGGTGGGGGACATAGCGCTGGAAATACCAGGCCCGCTGATCGTGGTCGGAGGGCTTGCCCAGGGCCACCACTCGCGTCTCGCGAGGGCTGAGATGTTGGACGACGCGCTTTATCGTTCCGTCCTTGCCCGCGGCATCGCGGCCTTCGAAGATCACCAGTATCTTGCGATTCTGGCGGATGATGGAGCTTTGCAGCTTCACGAGCTCCACTTGCAGCGCGAGCAGCTTCTCTTTGTACGTGCGCTTGACGTCTTCTTCTTGGATTTGCCCATCTCATCGCTCCTAAGCGCGGTGGTGCTCGAACAGCCCTTTCCCGGCGAGATCCAGAAAACGGCGGTGGCGGGGAGCCGAGCCTTCCAGATGCGACAGCAGCAGGCGCTTGGCCCCGTCCTCGATGAATAGCCAGACCAGGCAATAGAGCCAGACGCCCAGCACATAGCGCCAGCCGATGGGCGCCACGAACCAGCCGAAGCCGACGATCATGGCGGCCAGGGTCTGGGTCCCAAGTATAGCCAGGAGCAGCACCCTGCGCGGGTAGGGTCGGGCGTAGAAGGCCGCGCGGCTGCGCGCTACCAGCAGCGTCAGATGGCCGGCCACGACCAGCTTGAGGAAGATCAGCGATTGCAGCTGCTCGGTACCGAAGCCGAGCCAGTTGCGTGCGATTACCAGCAGGGCGAAGGTCTCCACCACCCCAATGGTGCCCAGGGCGGTGGCCAGGGTGAGCACCCGGCGCATGTCCCAACGCACCGGCCTCGGCGAGAGCCAGGTGTTGTCGTAGGCAATGGCCATGATCGGAAGGTCGTTGAGCAGGGCCAGCAAGATGATCATGATCGCGGTGATCGGGTAGGTCTGATAGACCAGCATTGCCAGCACCACGAAGATCATGATTCGGATGGTCTCGGTGATGCGATAGATCGCATAGGCAGTCATGCGCTCGAAGATGCGCCGGGCCTCCTCGACGGCCTTGATAATCACCGACAGCCCCGGCATGGTCAGGACGATGGCGGCGGCGGCACGCGCGGCATCGGTGGCGCCGGCCACGGCTATGCCCACGTCGGCCTGCTTCAGCGCGGGCGCGTCATTGACACCGTCTCCGGTCATCCCGACCAGGTGGCCGCGCTCCTGAAGCTTTTTGACAATGCGGAATTTGTGCTCCGGGAACACCCGGGCATAGCCGTCGGCCTTCTCGACCCGCTCGGCGTCCCCGCCGCCGCCCCCGAGCTCCGTGGCGGGCAGGATATCCCGTCCCAGGCCCAGCTGCCCGGCGATCTCCCGGCCTATCGCGATGTCATCGCCCGTCACCATCTTCACACCGATGCCATGGGCACTGGCCTCCTCGATGGTGGCCTTGGCGTCTTCGCGGGTGTTCCCCATCACGATAAATGAGGGGTGTGTGCACAATAAATCCGGGATTACCAGGGAATAGCAAGATCGGCGTGGGTAGTAAAACGGGAAGTAGGTTTCAAAACTGGTGAGGTGAGACAGACGGGCCGACCATGTACCCGGATGGCGGCTTTCGGAGCCAGGCAGGCGACCGCCTGGTAGCGACTCCGACATGGCTGCTAGCTTCGCGCCTTCAAATCCATACGAAGACCGGGGTGCTCGCCGCTGGCCCTTGGACAGTCCGAGCCTGCCATCTCCCTGTCGCATCGCTCGCCTTAGTCCGGCCCCTTCTGCTCCTCGCGTCGGGCGAAGTCTTCTCTGAACTTTTCCACTTGCTCGTTCGATATCGGTGAATCTGGCGGCCATATTGGATTGAGCTCAACCCCATGCACCGCAATCGGAACTTCAGCGAGAAAGTCAAGGCGGTCTATAGCGCCGTCTGGATCGTCCTCCTCTTCTGGGAGCCAGTACCTTTGAGAGAGGTAGTCCTTCAGCGCCTCGGTCGCTGGATTTGGATTCGGCCGCTTCGATTCTAGCTCTACTAAGGCAAAGATGATCTTCATCACATCGCCCATCGTAAACGAAACATGGGCCGCTCCCCCGCGATTGAAAGTCAACGCCACAACTGAGCCGAACTTCCTAATTCTCACGGGCGGCGCGGCAAGCATGTGCTCGATACCGGCGAACAAAGACTCCGACGGTCCGTCCGGCATCAATACAGCCCCGAGTTGCTTTAGTCGGGCTAATGGTGGCCTCTGTTCGCCGAGTTCGACTTGTTCCAGGACCGGCTCCGACATGCCTGTCTTGCTGGCGACATCCGCTAGCGACAGCCCCAGTCGTTCCCGGGCTTCTTTGACCCTTCGCCCAAAGGTCTTCAGGCTCTTTCGCAGATCGTCCTCGCTCCCCAAGTATCTCCACCCCTCAATTAAGGGCGATCCAGTCGCCCAGATGTCTCCTTCACCAGTCAGTAGCCAAATTGGATCGACATGATGTAGTTCTTGCAGGGCAACGATCACGTCCTTCGTGATCGATCGGGAGCCCTTCTCATAGTTCTTATAGGCACTGAATGACACCCCCAGGGATTCCGCAAAATCATGTTGGGAAGCTCCCGTCCCCCCTCTGACGATCCGCAAGCGTTCTCCTATAGAAACGTCGTCCGTACGTCTTGACATGGCTACGTGTGTGGCCTCATGATGGTTACGAACGTGTCCGCCCAAAGCGAGCAGACACAACGACTAACCGCATGTTGAGGTAACACGCCATGGAAATCAATGACTTGACTCCGAGCAAAGACTTGTACCTCAAGGTCCGGGCCGGCTTCGTGGCCCAGGGAACCACCCTCAACGCCTGGTGCCGCGCGAACGGCCACCTTCGAGGTAACGCCCGTCACGCTCTCATCGGGTCCTGGGACGGCCCCAAGGGCCGAGCTTTTCGGGCGGATCTAGTCAAGGCCGCCGGCCTTGCGGAAGCGGTCCGGGCGGCTGCTTGAAGGCTCTGTTTCAGCGTAGCCGGCCAACATTATGCCCTCTAGCGTCATTTTCGGAAGGAGCCCAACGATGACCTTTCCGACACGTAGGCGGGATTGGAAACGGGTACGACCGGGGAACCTCCGCGAGGCGTTCCGGCTGTGCAAGGACCACGCGCGCGAGCGGCGGAACCTCTCGGTCGAGCGCATCGCCGACCTGATGGGGATCTCGGCGGATCTGCTCTACAAGTGGCTCTCCAACGGCGAAATGCGGGCTTGCCTAATCCCACTCTTTGAGAGCGTCTGCGGGCTCCACCTGGTCACGGAGCATCTTGCGGCGTTCGGATCCCGGCTGGTGATCGACATCCCGACCGGCGCCAAGCCCGCGCGCCCGGACTTCAATGCGCTGCAGCTGTCGTTCTCCCAGGCGATCGCTCTGTTGGTGCAGTTCTATGAGGGCCACGCCGACCAGGCGGAGACCCAGGCGGCGCTCACCGGCATCCTCTCCGGCCTGGCCTGGCACCGCGAGAACGTCGAGCGGTTCCGCCAGCCCGAGCTGGAGTTCGGGGAGGGCGGGCAATGAGCGCACCGACCCTCTCCGATCTGGATATCAGCAGCCGGGCCCGGGAGCTGGCGGGCAGCCTCGGGGACCTGCGCGGGGTGGACGCGGTAAAGGTACTCGCGCGCAGCGTTGAGCAGATCCTCGCCGAGAGCGACACGGCCGAAGACCCCGGCTTGACGCGCCCCCCTGCGCTGTTCAACCCCCGGCTCCTGCGCCGACGCCGCGCCCTATCGAAGATCGAGCGCGACCCGGAGTTGGAGGCGTTCATCAACAATCTGCCGGGCGGTCCCTCGATCGAGGGGATAGCGGCCTTGTGCCGCGCCAAGTTCGGCACCGACCGGTCCCCGAGCAAAAGCTCCGTCCATCGGTACATCACTAAGCTACGGCGCCTGCACCAAGAGGGGGTGATGTGCCATGAGTGAGCACGCATTGACGCAAGGCGGCAGCTGTCAGCGGCACATGGAGGGCCGGCTGCCCGACATGCTGGCAGGGGGTGCGACCTGTGGCGGGTGCGCGTACTTCGCCGAAGACCATGCGGCCTCCCCCTGTGGGGACTGTATCTCGATCCACCGCCGGCATCTGGGCCGGATGCGTCGCCGCGATGCGGCCCCCTGCGGGCATTTCGACAGCATGGGAACACTTGAGGAGGGCATCGACCGTGAATGAACTGACGAACAGCGTGTACCGGGCGGGGAAGGTCTTGGAAGCCCTGTTCGAAGACGATTTCCAGGGCAAGACCGTGTTGGAGATCGTGGGCAAGACGGGTCTTGGCTTCCTGACTGTGAGGCGCTGCCTGCTCACTTGGCGGGCGCTGGGCTGGGTGGTCGAGACACCGGTCGCGGGCAGTAAATCGGTTCGCTGGGCGATTTCCGAGAAACTGGCCGAGGTCGCGTTCCAGTACCGCCGCCACGCGCTGGGCCAGATCCATGAGATCGAGAAAACGTACCTGAAGGTTTCCGGTGAGGAGCTACCGCGATGAGCAAGACCCCAAAAGAAGAAGCACAGGCCCTCCGACAAGGGACACAGAGCGCCATGACGGAGCTGCAGCTAGCCCAAGAACAGGAGGCCATTGATGGACGCCAGGCCAAACTGACCGACCAGCACCTGGTCCTTCGGGACATGGTCAACCAGATGCTCGGCCGAACCCAATTTTCCCATGCGTTAGCACAAATAAACCAAGCTACAACTGCCATATCCTTGAAAAATGTCAAGGAAAACAAGCTCTACCTGGCTTTGAAGGGAGTCGTCGCGATCGACCGAAAAGGTCGGGAAATTGCTAACGTCGGCACTTTTGACGGGTACTGTCAGGCCGTCGGGATCAGCCGGGCCAAGGCCGACGAAGACATTAAGAACCTCGAGGTGCTGGGGCCGGAGGCCTACGAGAACATGCAGGCTGCGGGCATCAGCTACCGCGAAATGCGCAAGCTACGCCGGCTCCCCGCGAATGACCGGGAGGCCATCATCGACGGCGAGGCGGTTCGCCTCGGCGACAAGGATGAGATCGTCGCCCTGATCGATGACCTGGCCGCCAAGTACGCCCACGAGAAGGAAGAGCTGGAGCGGCGCAACGCGTCGCTTCAGACCGACCTCGAATCCTCGCGCGGGGTCTCCGCTAAGAAAGAGCGGCGCATCACCGAGCTGGAGGAAGAGATCCACAAGGCCGAGCGCCTCGCCCCGGACGAGCGGGCGCGGGGCCTCTCGGAGAAGCTCGATCGGGCCACGTGGGAAGCCAAAGCGGGGTTTCTGTCGCCCGAGGCCGTCATCCACCAGATCATGGCGTGGGAGGACGCCCCGCGCGACCTGCGTCATGCCTGCGCTCAGGCAGTCGCCCGGCTGCGGATCGCGCTCGATGAGCTGCAGCTGAAGTACTACCTGCCGACCGTTGACCTCGATGTCGACGATTCCTGGATGCCCGGCGATCCCGCGGGCGCATCCGCCAACAACCACTAACAGGAGCGATCAGGGCGATGGACAGGACCGAGAGCGGAACTCAGACATACCTCGCCGCCCTGGCGGATCGACTGGTCACGGCGCCGCACGGCTACAAGGGTGAGCTGGTCGCCCAGGCGGCCACGTTCCTGGGGGTATCGCCCGACAAGGTCTATCGGGATCTGCGCGCCTTGGGACGACTCCCAAAGCGCAAGCCTCGGGCGGATCGGGGCGCCAGTAAGCTCCCCGCGGCGCAGGCCCGCACGGTCGCCAGCCTGATGGTGGAATCATCCCGGGCAAACGGCAAGCGGCTGATGCCGCAGCGGGATGCCCTGGAGATTGCCGCGGCCAATGGGATCGTTACTGCCCCCGTGTCGGTGTCGACGCTGAGCAGGCGGATGCGCGCTGAAGGGTTCCACCCCGACCAGATCGCGCGCCCCACGCCGCACACGAAGCTGCGCAGCCTGCACCCGAACCACGTCTGGCAACTCGACGTGTCGGTCTGCGTGCTGTTCTATCTCGACGGCAAGGCCGGGCTCTCGGTGATGGACGAGCGCCGCTTCTACAAGAACAAGCCGCAGAACGTCGCCCGCATCGCCAAGCAGCGCGTGCTGCGCTACCTGGTGACCGACCATTTCACGGGGGCGTTCTACCTGGACTATTACCTCGGCGCGGGAGAATCGCAGGAGATCTTGTTCGACTTCCTGATGGAGGCTTTCAACCAGCGCACGAGCCCGCAAGACCCGTTCCACGGCGTGCCCTTCCTCATGGTCTGGGACGCGGGCAGCGCCAACCAGAGCCACCTGATTGACAATCTCTTGGATCGGCTCCAGGTCAAGCATTGGGCGCACATTCCCGGCAACCCACGCGCCAAGGGCCAAGTCGAGACCACCCATAACCTCGTCGAGCGCGGATTCGAGGGACGGCTGAGCCTGATGCAGGTCGAAGACATCGACCAGCTCACCGATAGCGCCCACGTCTGGATGCGCCACTTCAACGCCAGCCGGGCCCACAGTCGGCACGGTAACAGCCGCTACGGCCTATGGCAGACCATTCGCCCCGAGCAGCTGCGGCTCTGCCCGCCTCGCGAGCTGTGCGAGCAGCTGCTGCGCACCCGCCCGGAGCAGCGCAAGGTCCAGGGGGATCTCACCGTCCAGTACACCGTGAAGGGCTATCCCGCAGCAAACTATTCAGTCGCCGAAGTCCCCGGGGTGCGGATCGGCGAGCCCATGAAGGTGTGCGTCAATCCGTACCGCGCGCCGAACCTCTTCGTGCTGACGACGGATCAGAACGGCCAGGAAGTCGCCCACGAGTGCATCCCCCTCCAGCGCGATCAAGCCGGGTTCTATGAGAGCGCTCCCGTCATCGGCGAGCGCTTCGCTGCCCCGCCAGACACGGACACCGACCGGCATCGCAAAGCGATGGCAAAGGCGGCCTATGGGGCCGAGACCCAGCAAGCGGTCGACGAAGCGCGCAAGCAGCACCGGCCGGCCTTTGGCGGGCAAATCGACCCGATCAGTTACCTGGCGGTCGGCACCGTCGCGCACTTCATGAACCGCCCCGGATCGCAGCTCGAGATTCCGAACAGCTCGCGACTGGAGCTCAAGCCGTTGGAGCACCTGGAGGCCCTGAAGCGGCTGCGCGCCCATCTGGGTCGCCCACTGACCCAAGAGGAGAACCGCAAAGTGCGGGAAGCATACCCGGAAGGGGTGCCCGAAACCGACTTTGCCAACCTGGTGGACTGGCTCAGCAGCGCCGATCCCAGCGCCGCGGCCCGCTCCGCCAAACCCCTGTGACATGAGGACCAAAAACATGCCAGCCGCGAAACTACGCCCTGGGGGCTGGGAGGCGTATCGCGCACGCCCACCAACCCCGTTGAAAGCAAAGAAGCTGCTCGCCGCCCTGCGCATTCCGCAGGCGGAGCTGGGTCGCTCGATCGTTCTATCGAGTGGGCTCAACCCTTGCGAGGCTGCGGTTTCGCAGATCCTGAACCGGGACATTTGGCCCGCGAGTACGCCCCGGGCACAGGTACAGCAGCAGATCGAGGACTGCCTGCGCCGCTGGGGCGCCGATGAGGAGGACATCAAGGAGGCGTTCGACAAAAACGAGGGCCTGTACCGGCCGCGCTCCACTCGCCAAAGTCGCGCGCTGCTGGCCCAGGCCCACGCTCCGATCGCCGAAGTAGAGGCTCAACTACCGGAGAAAGCCATGCTAACACAGGCCGCCCGCAAGCATTTCGCGCTGTTCCGCGACCCGTTCCAGGACGATGTCCAAGAGCCTGACGATGTCTTCTTGGGCAAGGAACAGCGGTTCGTCCGCGAGTACATGTTCACCACCGCCCGGCACGGCGGCTTCATCGCCGTGATCGGTGAGTCCGGTGCGGGCAAGTCGGTCCTGCGCCGGGACCTGATCGACCGCATCGGGCGCGAGAAACAGCCGATTCGCTGCATTATGCCCCGCATCATCGCCAAGGAGCGGCTCACGGCCGGGGGGATCTGCGACGCCATCATCCTAGACCTCTCGCAGCAGCGCCCCCGGCAGTCCCTGGAGGCCAAGGCGCGCCAGATTGAGGAGCTGCTCACCGAATCGAGCCGGGCGGGCAGCAGCCATGTCTTAATCATCGAGGAGGCCCATGATCTGGCGCTCTCGACGCTGAAGTACCTCAAGCGCTTCCTGGAGTTGGAGGACGGCTTCCGCAGGCTGCTCGCGATCATCCTGATCGCCCAGCCGGAGATCAACGGGCTGCTGAGCCCGACGAACATCTCGGCGCGGGAGGTGGTGCGCCGTTGCGAGAAGATCGCGCTGCCGCCGCTCAACGGCGACCTGGAAGCCTATCTCACCCTCAAGCTGCAGCGCCATGGCAAGCGCCTGGAGGACATCTTCGACCAGGGGGCGTTCGATGCGATGCGCCAAGCCCTAACCTTCAATCGCGGCCGCTCGGAAGCGGTCTCGATGCTCTATCCCTTGGTCGCCAACAACCTCGCGGTTCAGGCCATGAACCTAGCCGCCGAGCTGGGCGCGGCCAAGGTCGATGCCGAGATTATCCGCCACATCGGCCCGGAGGTATGACCATGCAAGCACGCGATCTCTGCATCACCAAACGCCAGTGTGCTTACCTGCACATGCTGGTCACTCTGAATCACCTGAGCGATCCCGAGTACCGCGCCCTGCTGCGCGAGGCGGCTGGTGTCGACAGCTCCAAGTCCCTGCGCCGCAGTGACTTCAACAACGTGTTAGCCCTGCTGGAAGAGCGGGGCTACGTGGTCGATCGGCCCCGGCTGGCCCCCGCCGATCTCAGAGATCGCCCGGGCTACGCCACCGCCAAACAGCTGCGCTACCTCAACGGCCTGGCGGCTGAGGTCTTCGGGCCGAATGTCGAGCAGGCGTTCCGCCGTTGGCTTGAGCATTACGCGCACGTCTCCCACCCCCGATTTCTAACGGCGCAGAAGGTGCACGGCGCACTCAATGGCCTCAAGGCCATGCAACAACGTAAGGAGGGCAAGTGATGGACCTCGACTTCGAAACCCGGCGCTTGATCGCCGAGAACCTTCACCGTTTCCCCGGGATTGGCTCATGCGCATGGGGCAGCCCGATCGATGACATGGACATTGCCCTGGGTGGGCTCCAATGCGTGGCCCATCTCGTTGGGGAAGTCGATGATCTGCACACAGTAAAGGGCTCAGAGCTGTCTGACCTGCTATGCCTGGTCTACGAGCGGGCTGCGCAGACTCACGAAATCCAGCGCATTCAGAGCCAGATTGAGCGGGATGAGAAAAGCCAGGCCCCCGAGCTGGACGGGGTCGGACTGACCTTGTTTTTGGACCTGATCGTATTGGCCGACAACCACAACCGGGACGCGGGTTGGTTCGCCGCCGCCGAAGCCAAGCGCGAAAGGCTTTCGAAGGCCCTTGCGGCGAATCCGAGCTTCCAGCCCTACCTGTGGATCTGGGAACAGGTGATCAAGCGGGCCAAGCAGGGTGTGGCCGGTGCGTCGGCTGCTACCGCGGCGACCGCCTGAGAAGCCGCGTGAGGCGCTCTCAGGGACGAGGGCGCCCGACCCCTATGGTCGGAAGTCTTTAACGATTCCTGAGCCGCCCGCATACCCTGATGCTTCTCAGGGCGCCTGAAAGGATTCAGGCGGCTTAGTCTGCCCCCATGAACGCGCTCCCGAACCACTTGCTCTCGCTGCTCCCGGAGGAATTTGCCAGCGCCGTCGCGCCTTTGCTGAGCGCGGCGGGCATTCTTGCTCTGCTTGAGGAGCTGGGAGGGCAGGACCTACTGGTGCCGACCCGTCAGGACGCGCGCGGAGCAATCGCCGAGCGGTTGCGCGATCTACTGTCCCCGGAAGACTTCGCGGGCCTCATCCGCGGCTGCGCCGGGTCCCGACTCACCATCCCGATCGGCCGACGGCTGCTCAATCACCTGCGCGACCAGGAAATCCTGCGCCTTCGGCGCTCCGGCATGTATATCGGCGACATCGCGCGCAAGATCGGCGTTCACGAGCGAACGGTTTACACGTCCCTCGCGAGGTCAGGGGCCGAGGGCCCCACGGAGCACCAGGCATGACCCCGGCAACGTCTATCCATCCGGTCAACGCAAGGCGCAGCGCGTTCTTGGCGCCGGATCTGCCCGACGAATCCCATTCGAACGTTGGGACAAGGCTGCAAAGGGTCATTCCTCCCCTACGCCGCCAGGGAAACGGAGGCGATCCCCGGCCTGCTGGTCACAGGTCGCCCCCCGCTTCCACCCTTTCAAGATTGTCTCGTTGATCGATCAGTAGCGACAAGGAGCTTCACCATGAATGCGATGCGTGCGCCGGCCAATGAGCGGGAGACCGCCGATATCAAGATCGCTGCCCTGTTGGAGCATGAGCAAGAGATCGAAGCGAAGGCGCAAGTGCTCGCTCGGGCCATTGGAGAGGCGCAGGTCGAGCTGATGGCGGCCACGGGGGCATTGCGCGATGCGCGAAACGGGGCCAGGGGCTTTGAGAATGCTAAGGAGGAAAGGGACAAGCAGCTCCTCATACAACATCAGGAAAACGTTGCTCGGTGTGAAGCGGCGCGGCGCGGGATCGAGAACCGCCTTGCCAGCCTGAGGGCCGAGCAGGCGGAAAACAGCGCAAAGTTGGCCACCCTTCATAAGGACATATCGGCGGAAGACGTGACGGCCTTGCAGAACATGGTTGCCCAAGCCGAAGAAGAGGTTAACCGGTTTCACGAGTTGACACAGCGACATCAGGCGGCGAAGAACGAGGCTGAGCGCCTCTCCAGCGGCCTCCCGGCGCTGCAACGGCAGCGTGAGGATCTGCTGGCCGATATCGCCGATGGCGCGGCGAGCGCGGACGCCCTGGCCGCGTTCGACGAGGAGATCCGCAGCGTCAAAGCCCAAGAGGGCAAAGAGAGAGCGAAACGGGCAACGATCATCGACGAGGCAAACCAGATGATCGCTGGCGTTGGGCGCAGGCTGGCGGCGGCCACCCAATACCGCGACCGACTGTTGGGCCTTCATTCACGGTGCGTCGACCTATTCCTTGTCACCGAGGCGAAGCGGCTCGGCCGAGAGTACGTCGAGCACGCGCTGGAAGCGGTTGCACGTCTGAAGCGCCTCGCGGCAATCCAGATTCTGGTTCATGGGCGGGGCCACCAAGGGAATCTCATCTTCGCCCCCGGGCACGTCGCCGAGATGCGCCTACCCGCCATTGAGGTTCTCGGCGAAGAGGACGCGCCCCGGACAACCACGCCCGGCGTGATGTTCTTCGGCTCCGACCTGGCCGAGGGTTCGCACGCGGTGCAAGAGGCATTGATGCGCGAACGCGAACGCATCGAAGGCTTGGGAATAGCCGGTTTGTAATTCACAGCAGGGGGATGATCCTGGACGCCGACCGCCTGCATCAGCTTGCTGGACCATGGCTATCGGCCGGCTGAGTCCGCCCACGAGGAGATCTGTCAAATGAGCTATGCCATGCTGAAAGCAGAAATCGACCAGCTCGGCGCAACGCTGAAAGACGCGGAGCTGCGCTATGACTTCCACCGCTGGCACTTGACCCGCGCGGCGATGCGCGCCCGCGCATCCGCAAGCGGAGCGGACACTGATGCGAAGCGGGCCGCCTACGATGCTGCGAAGCGGGCTGAGACGGCGGTGCATGATCGGAAATACCAGGCACAAGCAGCATTCGACGACAAGCGGAGCGAGCTATTCGCGTGGCTCCTGGCCAATCCCGCCGACCTTGATACATTTCTCCAAGGGTAACCGAACGGTCTCGTTTACTTATGCCATGTGCGAAAAGGAGTAGCGCTTCGAGCAGCGGCGCCGCTCCAGGGCCCCGGCGATGGGCCCCAGCCTGATCATCCGCAGGCTGCCCCCCATCGCCAATTTCATCGAGGACTAGTCCGTTGGATGACGAGTTGCGAATTCCGGTCGAGTCCAAGGATGTGAGTGACTAACAATGCCAACGGACCGCGCCAAGATCCTGGCCTACCATGCCGAGGCCCTGCATCACGAGCTGGCCGAGCGCGCCGATCGGATCGAGGAGAGCGCCCTGGGCGTGAATGACCACAAGGCCGCCGGGGAGATTATCCAGAAATGGCGGGGGGCCCGATGATGGGCGCCTCAGGAGCCCTTCGTCACCAGTTCATCGACGCCGGGCGACGACTTGATGGCGGTCGCGGACCAGACCAATGCTGCGACCCAGCCGATCAAGGTCCAACCGAGCAAGATGTTCAGGATTGCGATGGCTGCGGTCTGGTGATGCTCGCGCAGCATGGCGACCAGGGTCGGAACGAAATAGACGACAAGCAAGAGACCCAGGAGAAGGGCGCCTTCAAACGCTTGGGAGTCCATGGCGGAACCCTCGGAAACCGATTGGGAAATTCTAGAATGGCTCAGCTCGCGGGGGGGCGCAACCTCGTATGGCGCTAGGAGATGGGGATCTCAATGTCGGCGTCCATCTCAAGGCCGATACCAACTTAGCTGCGGAAAGCAAAAAGGCTGCCGCAGCTCTGCGGATGCTGGCGAACGAGGGGCGCAAGTCCGGAGAACAGACCAAGCGAGCGGTCGACGGAGCGGATGCGTCCCTTCGCAAGCTCGGAGACGACGGGCAGAGAGCAGGAGAGCAGCTGCGCCGGATTGGAGCTCAAACCGAGGCCCTCGCTGGTGGATATAGGCGGCTTGGAAGGGCGGCCGCCGGCTATCTGACCGTACGCACCGCGCTGCAGGCGCTGCGTACGGCGGATGATTACCTGCAGCTCCAGGGCCAGATCGATCGCGTCACGGCCTCGCAAGCCGAATCGAACAGGGTCTGGGAACAGCTATATTCGATCGCGCAGCGCAATGGCAGCGCTCTTTCGGCGACGGTGTCTCTGTTTCGTTCATTGAGTCGCAGCGCCCAGGAGCTGGGCGCGAATACGGATCAGATCCTGACGGTTACGAACGCCATCCAGCAGCTCGCCGAGCTGGATAAGGTGAGCGGCGCCCAGCTTTCCGGAGCCCTGCTGCAGCTGGGTCAGCTGTTCTCCGGGCCAATCGTCCAGGCCCAGGAGCTTAATTCCCTGATCGATGCCATGCCCGGCATGCTGCAGAAGGTCGCTGCGGCGATGGGCATGACGACCGGCGCATTCATCAATGCGGCCAAGGAAGGAAAAATACTGGTCAGAGATTTCTTCGATGCCTTGCTGGCGAAGGCTCCGGAGATCAATCAGGAGATGGTCTCGGTCCAAAACAACTTGGGCCGGGCCGATCAGCAGTTCATCACCAGCATCACCCGGCTGCTCGGTGAGCTCGACAAAGCGACTGGAGCGACGCAATGGATCTCGGATTTCATCACCGGGGCGGCCGAAAAGCTCAACGACATGAGCAATTGGCTATCCGGCCAGAACGTCGAGATTCGCAGCGCCGTCGAGCTCGAGAAAGAGCGCGCCGAAGTCCTGGGCAAGATCTATAAGCTCTCCCTGGAGATCGACAATCTGTATGGTATTCCGGCCGCGGCCGCCAAAATGAATTTATCGTCGGAACAGGCGAAGCTCGAAGAGCTTAATAGGAAGATCGCCGAGGCGCAGGCGCGGGCCGCCGTGGCCGCGCCGACTTCGGCATCGGTCGCCCCATCCATCGCCGCCCCCGCCGGTCCCTCCGAGAGCGAGCGCCATATCCAGTCGATGATCGCCGCTCTCAAGGAGCAGGCGGCCACGTTTGGACTCGACAGCGAGCAGATCGCCCTCTACAAGCTCAGCCTGGAGCATGCCACGCCGGCCCAGATCGCGCTCGCCCAGTCGCTCGTCGCCACCATCGAGAGCCAGCGCCAGGCCGAGGAGGCGAGCAAGGCCGCCGCCGAAGCGGCCAAGGCCCAGGCCGAGGCCGCCAAGGCGCTCAACGAGCAGCTGGACCAGCAGGCCGAGAAGTGGAAGGACCAGGTCGACCCGACCCGCGAGTACGCCCGGGAGATCGCTCAGCTCGACGTGCTTTACGATCTCGGCAAGCTGAGCGCCGACACCTACGCCCAGGCGACGATCAAGGTCCACGATGCCCTGATCGCCGCCGGCCAGCAGGCCAACAGCACCGCGACGGACATGGACAAGTTTGCCGTCAAGGCCGCCAAGGACATCCAGACCGCCTTCGGCGACACGCTCCTCGACATCGCCCAGGGCAAGTTCGGCCAGATCGAGCAGCTCTGGATCAATCTGCTGCAGAAGATGGTCAGCGAGGCCCTGGCCGCGCAGCTCGGGCGCTATCTGTTCGGCTCGACCTTCTCGACCACCGGCCAGCTCGGCGGCGTCGTCGGCGCCGGCATCAACGCGATCGCCGGGGTATTCCATGAGGGCGGCATCGTCGGCCAGGGCGGGCGCTCGCGCATCGTCGATCCGGCGCTGTTCATCGGCGCGCCGCGCTACCATTCCGGCGCCCTGGTGGGCAACGAGCGCCCGGCGATCCTGCAGACCGGCGAAGAGGTGCTCAGCCGTTCAGACCCGCGCAACCGCGCCAACGGAGGCAACAGCCCACTGCAGCTCAAGATCGTCAATACTATTGACCCACGCCTAGCCGCGGATCTCATGCAAAGTGCCCCCGGGACCCGGGCCGTGCTGAATGTGATTCAATCCAATGCCGGCGCGGTCCGGCACATCCTGCAACAAAGCTAAACCACTTGGGGGCCAGAATGGGAGAGACCGTCGAGCTGAGTGATTACCGCAAGTCCGGCGCCCGGGCGCGGTCCGTGATGTTCTGTGGGGCTTCGTTCATGGATGAGAGCGGCGCGTGGCAGAGCCCCGGATTGAGGTTTAATTTCCCCCGGTTGATCTCCGCCGAAGAGGTCGCCGATGTCATCGCCCAGGCGCGCGAGGCCGGTGGTGTATGGGGCGACGGGGGTACGTTCATCCCATGGCCCTGCGCGGCCGTGCGAGTGGAGTGGGTGGATTAGACCCGCGGGTAATATATGCGGCAGATCGTCGCCCCACGCCGCGCGCGCGGACCGGGGCCCACCAGCACGAGGCGGCCTGAAGAGCGCCCCACGCCGCGCGCGCGGACCGGGGTTCCTATGAGCCTCGGAGGTTCATACTTGGCGGAGGAGATAGCTTCAGCGCTTTCAAAGCCCCTTTCGCCAGCTGAATTTTTCTAGAATCCGTTTATCGTGCAACAGGCGCGGATTTATCGCGCGGCGCTACACGCGGGGAGGGTCATAGAGGCTGAGCAGTCCGAGAAACTGCCAAGGTCCGTCGGCCTCGCGGCGGGCCACGCCCAGGGAGCGAAGGCCGTGCTGGGCGTTGTGCTCGACCCGCTCGTCCATCCGCTGGCGCTCCTCCCCCTTGAGGTCGGCGAGGACGGCGATGACCTGCGGTGCCCCTTTGGAGAATGTCAGGGCAAGGCCCTTGGCGCTAACCCGGGCCTCCGTGCGTTTGCCCACGGGATCGAACGGCGTGAAGTGATCGATCCGGTACGCCGTCAAAGCGGCGGGGTCACCGAGTCCCTGGAGGATGGCTGCGTCGATCGCGTCGCCGTTCTCCGCGCGGGAGGCTAGCGCAGCGGCGATCAGAAGCTCGCGGTCGTCGGCGGCGGCAAAGCGCACCGAGTCTCCCAGCGTCAGGCGGTTCTGGGTCAGGGTACCGGTCTTGTCCGAGCAGAGGATGTCGATACCGGCCATCTCCTCGATGGCCTCGAGGCGCGACACGATCACCCGCATCTTCGACAGCACTAAGGCGCCTATCGCCATGGTGACCGAGAGCACTGCGGGCATCGCCACCGGAATGGCCGCAACCGTCAGGATCAGCGCGAACTGGCCGAGCTTGAGCAGATCCTCCCCGCGGTAAAGTCCGACCAGGACCAGGATCGCCACCAGGACCAGGGAGAGATAGATGAGGTGATCCCCGATGCTCAGCACGGCCTTCTGGAAGTGCGACACGCTCTTGGCCGTGTCGACCAGGTGCGCTGTCTTGCCGAAGAAGGTGTCCATCCCGGTGGCGGCGACCAGCGCCGTCATCTCCCCTTGCTTGGCTACCGAGCCCGAATAGGCGAGGTCGCCGCTCGCTCGGTCCACTGGCAGGGATTCGCCGGTGAGGGCCGACTGGTCGATGCTCAGGTAGTCTCCGTCCAGCAGCAGGGCGTCGGCGGGGATGATGTCGCCCAGGCGAACCCGGATCACATCACCCGGAACCAGCTCGCTGGCGAGGCGTTCCTGCCAGCGGCCGTCGCGCAACACCCGGGCCTTCAGGGCGAGATTCTTCTTCAGCTGCTCGATGGCATTACCGGCCTGGAGCTCCTGCCAGAACCCCACTGCGCCGTTGAACACCAGTAGTACGAGGATGATGCCAAAGTCGGCCCAGTCCCCCACCACCGCCGAGAGCAGTGATGCCACCTCGATCATCCACGGGATGGGTCCCCAGAAGTAGCGCAGCAGCTTCAGCAGGGGGCTGACCCGTTTCTCCACCAGGGCGTTGGCGCCATGTTGCGCCAAGCGCCGGGCCGCCTCCTGGCTGGAGAGTCCCTCGCGGCCGCTCGACAGGCGCTGAAGCTCGCTCTCGAGATTTATGGGTGCGGTTTCGGCAGTGGAGGCGGATGCTTCGTCTGTCATGCGCGGTCCTTCCGGCGATCGGGCGCCTTCGGCGCCTGGGCACCCCGGGGTCTGCGCCGGCGCGACAGAGGCAAGCGCGTTGGGGTCTATCACCCGTATCACGTCTGACCCTTTCCTCCGGTCATTCGTTCATGCAAGGGTCCCAGTCCGGCTCACGCGCAGCACGGCCTTTCCTTGAGTCGTCGGTCGCTCCGGTGCCGGCTCGAGCCGTGCGCACCTGGTCCGGCGATTTACGCAGCACAGTACGCGGGCGCGCGATTGCTGTCACACCCCGGTGAGAGACCGGGCTCCATGGAGGGCGATGACATAGATTGGCTGACCATCCGGGACAATGCGCAAAGCGTCGTGGAGGACGTGGAGCGCATCCGGCACCATCCTCTGGTGCCCAAGGACATCCCGATCTATGGCTATCTCTTCGACGTGAAGAGCGGCAGGCTGATGGAGGTCAAAGACGCCGCCGTGATGGGGAAGGCGGCTTAGGCGGTCGGCTTCCGCACAGACAGGAGTCGGGGACTGGGCGCGCCCGGTGTGACGGACCCTGGGTGGGTCGAGGCGTCGGGCGTGCCCCGTGCGTTGGCGGGCTTGGAAACCGAAGGATCGACGGCGACACCCTGCGTGCGGGTTGCGCTACAATGCCCCGGTAAACGCTCGGGGGAAGCCGGAATTCCCACGCAGAGCATCCGGGTCACCTGCCATGCTCGGGAGACGCCGCGGGGGCCCCTCATCGAGGTGGAGCCGGACACCGGCACCAGTAGAGAACGTCGGGCATGCGAGCCTTCCATTGGGACGGGTGCTTCGTCACCGGGCTGCACAAGGTCGACGAGCAGCACCACCATCTGGTCAATCTCATCAACGGCCTCGGCGACGCGGTCTTGCTCGGGGAGCCTGGCGTCACCGGGTTGTGCGAGCAGCTTTTCGTCGAGCTGACCGCCTATGCCCAGTACCACTTCTCCGAAGAGGAGCGGCTGATGGCGCAGGTCCGACTGGACCCGCGCCACTTCCAGCGTCACCGCCAATCCCATCGCTACTTCACCGAACAGCTATCGAGCATGTGGGCGTCGCGCAACGCGGTTGCCTCGCCTCTGGCCGTCCTGCACGAGTTCCTGGTGGCCTGGCTCAGCTTTCACATCCTCGGCGAGGACCAGGCGATGGCTCGGCAGCTGGCGCGGATCCAAGCGGGTGTCTCCGCCGCGGAGGCATTCGATCTCGAAGAAGCGCCCAGGGAAGGCGCCACCGCGGCGCTTCTGGGCGCGCTCAGCAGTCTCTATCGGGTGCTGTCGCAACAGAACCGTGACCTGGCCGACACCAACCGCCTGCTCGAGCAGCGCGTTGCCGAGCGGACCGAAGCGCTGGAACTCTCCAATCGGCTGCTGGAGCGGGCGTCGCGCACCGACGGCCTGCTCGGCATCGCCAATCGTATGAGCTTCGACGAAGCTCTGGACCGGGAATGGCGCCGCGCCGCGCGCGAGGGCACGCCGCTGGCTCTGCTCATGATGGACGTTGACCATTTCAAGCGCTACAACGACAAGTATGGGCATCCGGGCGGTGACGAGTGCCTGCGCGCCGTCGCCCGCACGGTCGAGGCAGCGCTGCGTCGACCGGGCGACCAGCTGGCGCGCTACGGGGGCGAGGAGTTGGTCGGGATGCTGCCGAACACCGACCTCGAGCGCGCGCACATGGTCGCGCTCGCCATACAAGAGGCGATCGTTCAGCTGGGGCTCCCCCACCCGGACTCCCCGGTCTCGGACCGGGTGACGCTGAGCATCGGGGTGGCTGCCGTGATCCCCGAGCACGGGAGCGCGCCCTCGGTGCTGGTCGCGGCAGCCGACCGGGCGCTCTATGCCGCCAAGGCCGCCGGGCGCAATCGCGTTGTCGCATGACCAGCGCACGGGAGCGGGGTTGACAACACCGGCGCCTCGCACCGACACTGGCGCCATGATCCAGAGCTTCAAATTCCGAGTACCCATGCACGGGCTGCGCCGCTGGCGCGAGGCCGGCGTGCCTGTGTGCCGGGACGGGGGATTGCTCGAAGCGTCGTAAGCTTGCCAGGATCCCAGGTTGTTCCAGAGGCCACAGGTCCCCGACTTGTGGCCTTTTTTGTTTTTCCGACTGACGAGGAGAATTGCAGTGTCCGTGCCCGCCGCCTACCTGGGCATCATTGTCATATGGTCGACTACCCCGCTCGCGATCCAATGGAGCGGCCAAGGCGGCGGATTTCTGTTCGGGGTGACCGCTCGTATGGTCCTAGGGGCCTTGTTCGCGGCTCTGGCCCACGGGCTCTTACGGGTGGCGCTCCCGCGCCACCGCGCTGCACGGCACACCTATCTCGCCGCCGGTCTGGGGATCTACGCGGCCATGCTGTGCGTCTACTGGTCTTCCCAGTACATCCCTTCGGGGTGGATGTCGGTGATCTTCGGTGTCGCGCCGCTTATCACCGGGGCCATGGCGAGCTTCTGGCTCGGTGAGCGGGCCTTCTCCCCGGACCGATTGATCGGGATCCTGATCGGGCTCGCAGGGCTCGTGGTCGTCTTTCGCGCGGGGCTTGCGCTGGGCCCAGGGGCGGTCAATGGTCTGCTTGGTATGCTCGCGGCGGTGAGCTTCCACTCGGCCAGCGCCGTATGGGTCAAGCGGCTCAATTCAGGGCTGCATGGCTTGGCAGTGACGACCGGGGGGCTCTGGGTGGCGGCGCCGTTGTTCCTGACGACCTGGCTCTTCGTGGACGGGGTGCCGCCCACCAGCCTGCCGCTCCGGGCTCAACTGTCTATCGGGTATCTCGCTCTGTTCGGGTCGGTGCTCGGCTTCGCCATGTATTTCTTTGTGTTGCGCCACCTCGAGGCAGCGCGGGTGGCGTTGATCACTTTGATCACGCCGGTCGTCGCGCTGATGTTGGGGCATCTGCTCAACGGCGAGCCGGTGAGCCTCTCGGCATACCTCGGGGCTGCGTTGATTCTCAGTGGTCTCGGGCTCTATCAATGGGGCGCCCGGGCCTGGCGGCGCGTGTTGGACTGAACGGCGGTCCTCAGGGCGCAAGGACGCGCCAGAGCAGCGAGCCGCCGGTGCCGATCAGCACGGCGCCGACGGCCATCCCCATCTGCTGGCGGGTCAAGCCGAGGTGGACGTGGTGGCCGGCCCAAAGCCCGGCCGCCATCAGTGGGGTGCCTGCGAGCAGGTACCACCCGATCTCGGGCTGGAACAGCAGCCCCGCGATTCCCAGACCGATGACGCGCATCGAGCCCTCGATGAGGAACAGGCCGGACAGCGTGGAGCGCATCTCGGACTTGTCCCGCAGTCGGTGACTGAGATAGATCACGAACGGTGGGCCACCGGTGGAGAACACGGCGCCGATGCCGCCGCCGAGCACGCCCGCCGGCAGTGCCCACCAGCGCGACACCCGCCGCTCTCCGTGAAGCCCCAGTAGCTGGCGCAACCCGAAGGCCAATACGAGGAGCCCCAGGGCGAGCAGCATCGGTCCGCGCTCGAGCCTGACCAGCAGGCGGATTCCGCAGAAGATCCCCGCCGCGGCCGCCGGCAGGAGCCAACCGATCTCGTCCCAGCGCACTTGTTCACCCTTGATGCCGGAACGGGTCAACGCCAGTGCGGCGAATAGGTCCATGACAGAGATCCAGGGCACTACCAGGACCAGGGGCACGAACTGGGCGAGCAGGGGGACGGCAATCAAGGCAGACCCGAAGCCCGTGACCCCGCGGACCAGATAGGCCAGAAGGATCGCTGAGCCGGCGAGCAGGAATTCGACAGTGTCCACGGACGAAAGACGCCCCCCGACAGAAAGGGGAGCAAGTCTATCCGGTGCGGGTCGGCTTCGCGATGGGGCCGAGGGAAGGGGTGGACGCGGCAGCGGTGGATGGTGTGGGCCGGGTGGCGCCGCTACTATGGCAGGCCAGACAATGTGGGAGTCATTCCATGCTGATCGCCCGGATTGGCCAGGCTCGTAATCGGTTTCGGCGACCAGCGGGCATTGTGGGAGTGGCGCTGGCCCTTGCGCTGGCGGTTTCTCCCTGTACGGCCAATGACCTCGAAGTGGTGCCCGGCGCGCCGCTTGCCCCGGTGCTCGACCTGGAGGATCTCGCCGGGCATGGACATCGTCTGTCCGAGTACCAAGGCCGGGTGGTCCTGATCAATTTCTGGGGTAGCTGGTGCGGGCCCTGTGTGGCGGAGATGCCGCGCCTGCAACGGTTGCAGGACAGTCTCGCGGGAAAGCCCTTCAGCGTGGTCATGGTCAACCTTGGCGAGAGTCGGCTTAGAATCCGGCATTTCAGGGATCAACGCGGTCTGAGCCTGGATTTCCTGATCGACAGGGCAGGGGATGGCTCGCGCGAATGGGGCGTGGATATCGTACCGGCGAGTTTCCTGGTCGATGCCCAGGGCCGAGTGCGATACCGAGCTGAAGGGGAGATGACTTGGGACGAGCCGGCCGTGCGTGCGCGCATGGAAGAGCTGATCGAAGAGGTGGGCAAGGCACCGCGCCCCGATTCCGCGCCCCCTGGAGCCAACGGTCGGCCGCTGTAGAAGCGACATTCCTGTCTCTGCCGGGTTTCGGTGAGCTGGGCCGGGATGGCGGCAACCATGCCGCTTCTCCGGCCGCTGCCTCCGGTGAGGGGCACCCCCTGGAGACCGGCCTCCCGCCAAGCGACCTGCCTCCGGTCACCGCAGCCGCTTGAGACGAGAAAGCCCCGCCGGGGGGGCCGGCGGGGCGCGAGGGGGCGGCCTCCCTGCCGCCGGGCGGTGGGCGCTCAGCCCCCGCCGCTGCCGCTGTGGCAGAGGCTGCAGCCGATCGGCGTGCCCGCGGGGATGAGCCGCCCGTGCAGTTGCCGATCCTTCTTGGTCACCGACAGCACCGTGCCCTGGTTGGCACTGCGGGTGCCCCCGCCGTGACAGGCGGCACAGGCCACACTATTGCCTTCGGCGAGATTGTCATGACCCCCGGCCACGAAGCTCACCCGCGCACCGGCGGCCGAGCCGCTCGCCACACTGGTGTCGTTGCCCACCGGGTGCATGCCGTGGGGACCGTTGAGGGTCACCTGGCTGTCCATGGCCGTGCCGTGGCAGGTGCTGCACTCGATGATGGTGCCGGTATGGCCCTGCAGCTCACTGGCGCTGAGGTTGTCGTTGCTCGCCGGGTTGGCATTGGGCCACTCGGCATGGGTCGCCCCGTGACAGCCCTCGCACATCACCCCGCCGTGGCCGGTGCTCACCCGATACAGCCGGGGATTGCCCGCGGCCGGGTTGGCAAAGCCGTTGAAGCTCGCCGCCACCGCCGGCTCGGCGAAGCGCTTGTTGGTCGGCACGATCGGGGTGGCCTTGGCATCGCCCGTGCGCCAGGCCTGGCGCAGCCGGATGCCGTCGGTGTTGCCGTTGGTGTCCACTGTGTTGACCAGCGTGCCGGAGGTGCCGGCGAGGTTGCTGCTGGCATCCCCGGTGTGGCAGGAGCCGCAGCTCGGCTCGTTGGCCCAGGGCACCCGCGGCTGGGCACTGCCGGGGGTGTAGAAGTTACCCTGGTTGAGCACGAAGGCGCCGGGGTTGGCTGGCGAGACGTTCTTGGAGAAGTCGTTGCCGACCTGCAGCATGTCGCCGTGGCAGTCGTTGCACAGCATCCCGGCGTTGAACATGGCGCCTCGCAGGCACTGGGTGTTCTTGCCCGGGTGGCACTGGTAGCAGGTGTTCTGCAACACCGTCAGGCGCTGGCTCTGGTTGGTGATGGTGCCGTTGGCCCCCTGGATGGGCGCCGGCATGGCCGGGAACAGGCTGGTGAGCTGGCCGTGGAAGTGGTGCATCACCCGCGAGTTGGACTCGTGGGGCAGCTGGTTGCGCCCGTTGGCATCGGTGCCGGGGGGACCCGAGACCGGACCGACCTGGGCCAGGTCCAGCGCCGGGGTGTAGTGACAGACCTGGCAGACCACCGGCTTGTGCTGCACCAGCGCCTGGTTGCTCAGACAGTTGGCATCGCCCAGGCCGGCGTTGGCCTGGATGTCGCAGGCGGCAGCCTGCCCGGCGGTGTCCACGTACCGCGCCCCCTGCTTGAGGTCATGCAGGCGCAGGATGTTCACATCGGCGGCATACTCCACGCTGACCTCGTGCGGCATGCTGGGGTCGGGATCGTCCAGGCTGGTGAGCACCGGCAGCCCGGCGTTGGTGAGCTCATCGGTGGGCTCGCTGGTGCGGCTGTCGGGCACGTCGGCTGGATCGGAGTGACAGTTGGTGCAGCTCGCCTCGCCCGAGATCGGCAGCACCGTGTCCAGCGTGGCCACCGTGGTGTTGCCGCTTTTCGCCTGTACCTGTACCAGCGGGTAGGGGTTCTCGCGCCCGAAGTCATCGAAGGCGCTGAAGGGCGTGCCCGCTCCTTCGTACCAGTTCACCCCGTCGGCCACGTAGCCGAAGGGGAAGTTCACGAAGAACGGCTTGTTGGTGTAGTGCTCCTTGAGCTGCTGGGGCAGGTTGACGATGTAGGGATTGGACAGCCCCGGCATGGTGTGCTGGCTGGCGCTGAGGAATTCATCGCCGCTCTCGACCTTGCCGTCGGGGCCGATGAACAGGTCTTCCACATTGGGCACCGGCAGACCCACGTCCGGGGTCACTGGCACCGTGGCTCCGGCCAGCCCGCTGAGCAGCGGGGTGACCAGCGCCGGGTAGAACGGATCGTAGGCGCCCTCGGCCACCGTGGCCCAGAAGTTGGTCTTGTAGGTGCTGCCGTCACTCCGCAGGCCATTGAGCACCCCGCTCTTGCCGAGGATCGGGTCGTTGGGGTTGGCCGCCGCCGAGTAATACAGACTTACCCCGGCGGGGTTGAGCACCGGCTGGCTGCCCTTCTGGATGACCTGCGCCAGCAGCACCTGGAAGGGCGGCAGGATGCTCGCTACCCGGGTGTCGAGATCCCCGCAGTGCATGCCCAGATCATTGATCGCCAGCACGCTGTAGTTGCCGCTGTTGCCCAGGCTCGGCTGCTGGGCGACCACAGTGGCGTTGACCCCCACCGAGCCCTGGCTGGTGGAGTTGATCGAGACGTTGGGGGTGCTCACGCTGCCCTGGATGCTCGCCGTGGTCGCATCGCTGGCCTTGGCCCCGTTGTTGTCGGTGACCGTCAGGCCCACGGTATAGGTGCCGGCGCTGCCATAGGTGTGCGTGGGGTTGGCCTGGCTACTGGTACCGCCGTCGCCGAAGCTCCAGGCATAGGCGACGATGCTGCCGTCCGGATCGCTCGAGCCGGCACTGCTGAAGCCCACCGCCTGGCCGGCCGTGCCGCTGTAGGGGCCGTTGGCGTGCGCCACGGGCGGTTGGTTGCTCGGCGTCGTGGTGGTGATGTTGGCGCTGGTCGAGTCGCTGGCCTTGGCGCCGTCGTTGTCGGTCACCGTCAGGCTGACGCTGTAGGTGCCGGCGCTGCCATAGGTGTGAGTGGGGTTGGCCTGGCTACTGGTGCCGCCATCGCCGAAGCTCCAGGCATAGGCGACGATGCTGCCGTCCGGATCGCTCGAGCCGGCGCTGCTGAAGCTCACCGCCTGGCCGACCGTGCCGCTGTAGGGGCCGTTGGCGTGGGCGACCGGCGGCTGGTTGGCTGTCGGCGCCTTGGGCGAGCAGGTCGAGGGGGCCCCACTGACGTCGCGCTCGGCGGTCTGACCGTTGGACTGGATCGCGCGCACCCGGCAAGGCACGGGAGAGGGCTGCGACACGGTGAGCGACCAGCTACTGCCGCGGCTGCTCACGCTCGCGCTGCCCAGCGTCTGTCCGGGGTCGTAGGCGTTGACGACCTGAACGGTGGCCCGGGCCGTGCCGGACCCCGAGACCGAAAGGCGGCTGCGGCGACTGCTCCAGCTGGCGCTGGAGATGGTGAGCTGGCTGGAAGAGCCTTCCTCCGAGGATGTCAGGGATACTCCGCCGCCGAATCGACGGGCGGCCTGGGCGGCGTCGGAGCCGGCCATGCCCAATGCCAGTGCGAGACACCCGCAAACGACTGTGGATGCGGCTGAGCGGCGGCCGCTTTGCCGCCGCCTTTGAATGGCGCTCGTCGGTCGATTGACGGGAAGAGCTTCGGCGATCCCTGACGGGGTACCTGGCTGGAATCCTTCGTCTCCGGCGGTGCCCCATCCCGGAGATGCGGGGAGCGGACAACGCGCACCGGTCGTATGGGTCTGCTGTGGTATGGCCATGGTCTGGTCTCCTGAGAGTTGGCTGTCCCGTGGACAGCGCGAGTTTTTTCTTCTTGACGACGGCGGGGCGGAGACTAGCGGACTGAGCGGGGGAAAAGCGTAACGAACGCACGAAAACCTGCACTCGGCGTATGGAAATGCGACCCGGGACACAAAACCTTACGAAACGAAGACGGTGACGGGGGTCTCGTGCGATCGGGTGACCGCGGGGTCGGGGGCTTCGGTGAAGCTCTTGCCGCCTCGCGCGCCGCGCGAATACCATCTGTCCCCGTTTGGAAGGTGCGGGTCGCGCGGCCGGTGCCGCGAGGCTTGTCTGGCCGGAGCCCGCGGGGGGTGGCCTCGTTATTGCTATGTCCACATCGTGCGTGCGCCGCCCGCACCGAAGGTCCGGCGGGTGAGCTCGCTTGCATGGCTCGCGGCCCCGGCTGTTGGCCCCGTGGCTCGGGGGACTTCGGTCAATCCGTCCCAGAAAAAGGCAAGAAACGCTGATGAATATGTGCTGGTTGCGTCGGTTGGCGGGTGCGACGGTCGTCCTGGCGGGGCTGTGGCTGCCGCTGGTCGCGAGCGCCGAGGGCACGGCCGGCACCGCACCCTCGGACATCCTGATCGTATCCGGTACCGTTGCCAACGCCCAAGGCAAGGGGATCAAGGACGCCGACCTGAGCTTCTTCCTGAACGGCAAGCCGCTGGCCGAGCCCGCCGATGTGACGACCGGCAGCAGCGGCACCTACGAAGCGGAGCTGCGGTTCCCTCGCGGGACGCTGCCCGCGGCCACCGTAAAGGTGAGCGTTGCTCGGTCGTCTTACAAGACCGTCGGGCCGGTCGCCCTGTCGCATGTCCTCGTCGAGCAAGCCGATACCGATGGTGACCGGCACTTTCTCACCCACCTCAGCCTGATCCTCGCGCGCAATTTCTCGCCCGGTTTCTGGATTGCCGCGGCGGTGCTGATCGCCGTCTACATCTTCATCGCTTTCGAGATGATGCACCGCACGCTGGCCGCGTTGGTGGGGGCCTCGATTCTCCTGTTCGTCAGCTACACGATGGGAACCTTCGATCCGGGCTATCGCGTGCTCACCTTCGAAGAGGCCATGCGCGCCATCGACGGCAACGTGATCTTCCTGCTCATGGCGATGATGATCATCGTCGGGGTGCTCAAGAAGACCGGGGTCTTCCAATGGACGGCCTACAAGTCTTTCCAGATGGCCCGGGGCAACATCTATGCCTTGTCCGTGCTGCTTATGTTCGTCACAGCGGTCACTTCGGCCTTTCTGGACAACGTCACGACCATGCTGCTGATCGTGCCGGTGACCATCGAGATCGCCTTGGCGCTGGGCATCAACCCAATCGCGTTCCTGCTGCCCGAGGTGTTCGCCTCCAACGTCGGGGGTACGGCGACGCTGATCGGGGACCCGCCGAACATCATGATCGGCTCTTACGCGAGCCTGACCTTCATGGACTTCGTCGAGCACCTGAGCCTGGTGTGCTTCATCGGGCTGGCGGTGGCCTCCGTGTACTTCGTGCTCTGGTTCCGCAAGGACTATCACGCCGCCAAGGTGGCGGACGTGCCTGCGATGACCGCGCGCCTGCGCGAGGAATATCGGATCACCGACAAGCCGCTCCTGATCAAAGGGGGCATCATCCTGCTGCTGACCGTCGCGCTCTTCGTGGTGCACGGCAGTCTGCACATGGAGCCCAGCATCGCGGCCATGGCCGGGGCCTCGTTGCTGCTGGTGGTGAGCGGCGTGCACATCGTGGAGATGGTGGAGCGTGAGGTCGAGTGGCCGACCCTGGTCTTCTTCATGATGCTGTTCATCCTGGTCGCCGGGGCGGAGCAGACCGGGCTCATCCAGGTGGTCGCGGACTGGGTCCGCGCAGCCTCCCGCGGCTCGGCGGTGCTGGCGGTGGTACTGATCATCTGGGTCTCGGCCATCCTTTCCGCGGTCATCGACAACATCCCTTTCACGGCGACCATGCTGCCGATCGTGGCCTATCTGAACACGTCCATCCCGGGCATCCACGGCTCGGTGCTGTGGTGGGCGCTGGCGCTGGGCGCCTGTCTGGGCGGCAACGGCACCCTGATCGGTGCGAGCGCCAACGTGGTCACGGTCGGGCTGGCCGAGAAGGCCGGACACCCTGTCGCGTTCATGGACTTCATCCGGGTGGCCATGGTGCCCATGCTGATCACGGTCGCCATCGCTATGGCCTGGCTCCTGGTCTTCGAGCTTTGAGCGTCGGGCGCCCCGGTGCGTCTTGGCACCTCGGATCACTGATCGGCCGCCTGTGCGAGCACTTTTCATGGCCGCTGCGATAACCCCGCGGCGTGTCGGAGCGCTACACTAGGCGGGCTTCCGCCTAGGGGCTGTTGACATATGTCTGAGCGAGGGCGATTGCGAGCGATTTTTTGTGCTGACAAGGCGCGGTGAGGAGGAATAGTGGATCTATTGCGACGAGCCGCAACACCGTCAGCGCGGACAAGGGCCGTAATCGGACCGCGAACGGCAATTGTCAACAGCCCCTGGCCAAGAGGCGGTGCCTGAGCGGCGGCCGGCCGCGCGTCGGGCCCCGGCCTCGAAGGAGTCCTGGGATGAACGGCGACGATGTCTCGGCGATTGCGGTGCCCCTTGTACCGACGGGGGGGGAGCCTGCGCGGCTCGTCTTCACCCGGCTGGAGTGGGTACGCCTGAGCGGGCTCTACGGCGTCATCGTTCTGCTGCACCTGATCGGTTGGGGCCTGTTCCTGTTCTACTCGGCGCGTTATCCGACCCTTGCGGGGCTGGGGGTCGTGGCCTATCTGCTCGGGCTACGCCATGCCTTCGACGCCGATCACATCTCGGCGGTCGACGATACCATCCGCTACCTGCTGCAGAAGGGGAAGCGGCCTCTGGGCATCGGATTCTTCTTCTCGTTGGGGCACTCCACGATCGTCTTCACCCTGGCCGCGGCGATCCTCGTCTCGGCCACCGCGGTCAAGACCGAGCTGCCTCAGCTGCAGAGCCTGGGCGGAATCATCGGCGCCGGCGTCTCGGGCATCTTCCTGTGGATCATCGGGGTGCTCAACCTCCTGGTGCTGCTGGATATCCTCAAGGCCTGGGGCCAGGCGAAGACCGGCCGGCACAATCACACCCACGTCGAAGAGCTGCTGAAACAGCGCGGCTTCATGAACCGACTGTTCGGCGGGAGGCTGCAGCGGATCATCAATCACAGCTGGCAGATGTATCCCCTGGGCCTGCTGTTCGGCCTGGGCTTCGATACGGCCTCCGAGGTCGGGCTGCTCGTAATCACCGCTGGGGCGTCGGCCGGGAACCTGCCGGCGCCGGCGGTGCTGTCGCTGCCGGTGCTGTTCGCGGCCGGGATGTCGTTGATGGACACCACCGACGGCGTCCTGATGGTCAAGGCCTACAACTGGGCTTTCTCCAACCCGCTGCGCAAGATCTACTACAACACCACCATCACCGGACTCTCGGTCGCCGTCGCACTGGTGATCGGGACCATCGAGCTGCTGCAGGTGATGATTCACCTGCTGGGCCTGCAAGGCCCCCTCGCCGACACCATCGCGAGCCTGGATTTCGGCGCCCTGGGCTATGTGATCGTCGGGATCTTCCTGTCAGCCTGGGCGCTCTCGGTGGGTATCTGGCATCTAGGCCGGTTCGAGGAGCGCTACGGGTACACCAGCCACTCCCACCGCCATTCGCACACGGGCGGGGTCGAGCATTCACACAAGCATTTCCACTCCTGATCCGCCCGAAAAAGGCGCGGGCGAGGGCCCGGGCGGGGTATGCGGCTTAGGTCGCTGCGGGGGTCGGTGAGCCGAGCATATGGGGTGGACTGCGCCACCAAGTGTTTCTCGGTAGAGAGGGCTTCGCGGAGAGGCACGCACTTAGTGGCAAGCCGTCGGAGGCGTTGAGAGAGGTTCCGCGGGCGCAGCGCCGCCCGCTGGCGAAGCCGCTGGACTGGTTTGCGAGACGTTACCCGAGCCGCCGGGGAGCGATGGCGCGCGCCTTCGCTGCGGGTGTTTACACCATGCAGGAGATCGCGGAGCATTTCGGAGTGCACTATTCGACAGTCAGTCGAGCCGTTCGCTGGCTCGAAGCTGATTCCGACAGGATGCTTGATTGCAAGACCTGACCCCATTTCATTGAGGCGAATGCGGGCGCCCAACAAAGCTTTGCAGGTCGCGGGCGGCGGGGGTAGCCGGCAGCGTCTCGGCTCGCTCGGTGCCCGCTGTGCTGCGCGCAACTCGACTCAGGGCTCGTTATGCCTCACCAGGACAGCGCCATGAAGCCTCGTATCACCCTGATTACGCTTGGTGTCGATGATCTCGAGAAGTCTGTGGGTTTCTATAGAGATGGCCTTGGGTTGGAGACAGCAGGCATAGTCGGTACACAGTTCGAGCACGGGGCAGTGGCGTTCTTCGAGCTGCAGTCGGGTCTGCGGTTGGCACTTTGGCCTCGTATGAGTCTTTCGCATGACTCGGGTATCCCCGTTAGCGGACCGAGTCCGACTGACTTTTGTCTGGCGCACAACGTGAGCTCGATGGCCGAGGTAGATGTAGTGATGGCTCAGGCCGAGGTCGCTGGAGGTGTTGTCGTCAAGCCCGCGCAGGATACCTTCTGGGGTGGCTATGCGGGCTACTTCCAGGATCTGGACCAGCATCTATGGGAGGTGGCATGGAATCCGGAGATGCTTCCCGGCGAGTGAAGAGGCACATCCGGGCATATTGGGAGGCGAAGCAGATTGGGCCATGACCCGGGGGGTCCAATGAAGAGAGAGGAGAGGTCTTCGGGGTCGGGAAGGATGGACCGCGATAACAGGACCTGAACGAAGCATTCTTCGGCCGGCGACAGTAGAGCTCGAGGAGTGTTCAAGGACGGGCTCCACCCGCACTTAGCGAAGCCGGCCGGGTGGGCCTTGGGGCGTTTTGCGATTATGATTCGCGCCGTGGCGGACCGTTTGCGCCGCGTGATCGCGGCGCCGCTGCCGCGTCGCCTTCTGGAAGAACCTGTACGGTCCGGCTCCGGGGCCGGCTTGCGAAGCACAAGAGACGCCAAAGAGAACGCAACGATGGGTGCCCAGTGGAAAGCCAAGGGTAAAGAGGCGGCCGCCACCGCCCGGGGTCGGTTGTTCACCAAGCTCGCCAAGGAGATCATGGTCGCGGCACGCAACGGCGGGGATCCTGCGATGAATCCGCGCCTGCGCCTGGCGGTGGACCAGGCCAAGAAGTGCTCGATGCCCAAAGACAACATCGAGCGAGCCATCAAGAAGGGCGCAGGCCTGGCCAGCGAGGGCGTGAGCTACGAGAAGCTCACCTACGAGGGCTTCGGGCCGCACCGGGTGCCGGTGATCGTGGAGTGCCTCACCGACAACGCCAACCGCACCGCCTCCAGCATCCGGGTGCTGTTTCGCAAGGGCCAGCTCGGCGCCTCGGGCTCGGTGTCCTGGGACTTCGACTACCTGGGCATGATCGAGGCCGGCCCCGAGGCCGAGGGCGCGGACGCGGAGCTGGCCGCCATCGAGGCGGGTGCCTCGGATTTCGAGCCCGGCGAGGAGGGCACGACCTGGTTCTACACCGACCCCGGTGATCTCGACGCGGTCTGCCGCGCCTTGCCGGATTTCGGCTTCACGGTGGAGTCCGCCCAGCTCGGCTACCGACCCAAGAATCCGGTCAGCCTGACCGAGGCCGAGCGCGCCGATGTGGAGGCCTTCCTCGATGCGGTGGACGCGGACGACGACGTGCAGAACGTGTACGTGGCGCTAGCGGATTAACCCCGGGGAGCCGAGGTGTCAGGTAGTGGCTGCGCCGCAACCTACATCTGCTACCCGACGATCACCGCCCGGCGTCTTGTAGGAGCGACCTCCAGGTCGCGACCAGAGCGTGCCATTCAGGTCGCGACCACCGAGGAGGGCCATTCAGGTCGCGAGCTGGAGCTCGCTCCTACCTCGATCCGGCGGCGCTCTGCCGATGTCAGGTTGGCGCGAACGGCGGTGCGTTGCTATGTTGTGTCTCATTAGGCTCCCACGCACTCAAGCAGGGGCGGGATTCGTCAAGTACGACAAGGAATGGTGGCACTACACGCTGAAGGACGAGCCGTTTCCGGAGACCTATTTCGATTTCCCAGTGGAGTAGGCGTTCATCCGTCAGGGCGGCGTTGTTCAGCCCGATGCGATCCGGACCTGGAAGTCCTCGCCCAGCCACTGCCCGTCGTCGCTCCAGCGCCAGGTGAGCTCCAGGGAGCGGTGGCCGGCCAGCTCCTTGGCACCGAGGCGCAGGCCGTGCAGCCCGAGGCCCAGGGGCTGGGTGTGGAGGTCGCGCGGCTCGAGCCAGCCGTCGAGCCCGAAGTGCAGCTCGGCCGGGCGGGTGAGCACGACGAGCAGCGCCTTGTCGCTCGGGACCGAGGTGATGGGTGCACCTGCGGTCCAGACCCAGGCGTCCGGGTCGGGCCGATTGCCCTGGTAGCGTCGCCATACCTGGGCCAGGCGGTCGAAGGATCGCCCCAGGCCGCGAGAGACGGCGAGCTTGACGAACTCGCCGTGGGTCCAGGCCAGCGGCATGGCCGAGCCCGTGGGCCGGCCGGGGAACAGGCCCTTGCGTGGCAGGGGTGCCGTGTCCCACACCTGCTCGGGCAGCATCCCGCCGCTGCCGGCCATGCGCGCCATGGCCTCCAGATAAGGGACCGCGTCTTCTCCGCTCTCTAGGGCGTAATGCCCGCGCTCGCCGGTCAGCAGGGGCCAGCCGCGCCCGATCCCGGTGCCGTCGAACGGGCTGCCGTCGGGGCCCTCGCCGTAGCCGTCGCCGGTGTAGCGGTGCCAGACCGGCCCGCAGGGGGTCTCGACCTGCAGCAGGGCGTCGGCCAGCTTCACCGTATCCCGCATCGCGGGGCTGTCCGCCTGGCGCAGACCCAGGCGCACCAGCTGCAGGAAGTCCAGGGCGACCTGCTCGTTGGCCGGGACCGCCCCGTCGTCGTTGCGGTTCTTGATCTGCAGGGCCCGCCACAGGGCGCACTCGTCCCCAATCACCCCCGGCGGGGCCTCGCGCACGTAATAGCCGGCAATGCCGTGGCGATGCGCCAGGAGCGTGTCCCGCGCCAGGGTCCAATCCTCTAGACGGGCGTTCCAGAAATCCGCGACCGCCAGGGCGAGATCGGCGTCGGGGCCGCCCAGCAGGGGCGCGCCGGCGCTCAGCGCGGCGATGCAGACGGCCAGCGTAAAGGTGTTGACGCCCGCGTCCTCCTCCCAGCGATCCTGGGGACTGGCGGGTCCTTCTCGGACGAGAAAGCCCAGCGCCCGCTGGACCATCTCGCGCACGGGTATACCGTCCAGGCAGCTGCGCTCGGCGAGTGCCGCGGCGAGCAGCACCGGAAACGCTGCCTCGTCGAGCTGGATGCCGCTCCAGTATGGCTTGCCGCCGAGCCACTGATTCTGCTCCCAATGGCCGTCGTTGTTCTGCGTGGCGATCAGGTAGCGCAGCACGTTGCGCGCCTCGTCCTCGCCGCCCAAGGCCAGCAGCGCCGTGGCGGATTCCACCAGGTCGCGCGGCCACACCAGATGGTAGCCGCCGCGCTCTTCGCCGCTGTTGCCCCAGGGCACTGAGAGGCTGGCCACCATCGCGCCCACGAAGGTCTTGTCCCTATGGCATTTCAGCACCATCGCGGAGGTGCGGTACTGGGCCGCGAGATCGCGCGGCAGCGGCGGGGCGGGGCAGCGTACCTCGCGCTCCCGGTGCCATCGCTCCCAGGCGCCGGTCTGCTGCTCGAGCAATCGGTCGAACGGCTGGGTCAGCGCGGCCGTCGCCAGAGTGGCGGCGGCCTCCTTGGAGGTGGCGAAGGCCAGGGCGAGGCGGCAGCGGCGCTCGAGCTCGCCGGCCAAAGCGAGATTGCCCGGGCCGGCCTCGGCGTATGTCCAATCCATGCTCCCGTTCACGGCGAAGTCCTGCCAGATGTCGCTGCGGCCCGCGTATCCCACCGAGGTTCGGGCCAGGGCGTCCCCGAACGTCTCGTTGGCGGCGGCGAGCGCGAGGCCGAACGGGCCCTGCTCGGCCCAGAGCAGCGTGCGCCCGCGATGCAGGGTGGACCAGGCCCGGTTTTCATGGCCGCTGCCGCCCAGGCGGGGAGCCAGCAAGAGGTAGGGACGCAGGGTCTCGTCACCCTCCAGCGAAAGGTCGATCAGCAGGGCATCGCGCTCCGGGTCCGGGCAGATGCGCAGGCTGAGCGTGAAGCGCGGGTGGCAATGGATGATCCGGGGAAGCGGGATGCCGGGTGCCGGCAGCTCGACCGTTCGGTCCTCCAGCCGTTTGACCTCGACCCAGAAACCCGCTCCGTCGGCCACGATGAAGCCGAGGTCGCGGAGCTGCGGGATGTCGATGCGTGGGTAGTAGACCTCGTTGAGGATGCCGTGGCCCAGGGTGTACCAGAGCCTTGCCGGCCCGATGGCAGTGCCGACCAGGTCCTTGTCGCTGCTGCACCAGGTCGGGGGGATGCCCGGGGCGCCCGGGGCCTCGGATGCACTCATGTCGAAGATCCTTGGAGTGTGCTCCGTCGAGTGCTCGGGGTGGGGGCCCGGCCTGCGAAGCGATCGGAGTGGCGCCCAGCGGTCAGGAGGCGGCCTTCGGGATGGTCACCGTCAGGACCCCATCGTCGAACTGCGTATGCATACCGGCCGTATTGACCGGGCCGGGCAGGGTGAACGCCTGCTCGAAGCTGCTCGCGTAATGCGCCTGCCGCATGACCTGGTTCTTGTCGCTGGTCTCGCGCTCGCTGCCCTGGGTCCGGGACGAGATGCTGAGCAGCCGCCCGTTCAGACTGACGTTGATGTCCCCTTCCTTGGCTCCGGGGATCTTGGCCTCGACGACATACTTGTCGCCCCGCTCCTGCAGGCTGACCTTCGCTCCCTGGGCGGAGCCGCCGAACGTCGTCGAGTGGATATCGACGAATGCCTGGTCGAACATCCGGTCCATCTCGGCCTCCATCCGCGCCATGTCACGCTCCATGGCGCTCCAGGGATCGCTGCGGTTGTCGAATGGTGAGGACCAGCTGCTCGGCGGGGCGTCGGACTGGGTGTCGGCCACCCGGCGTGCCAGCTCGTGAGTGTAGTAGGTCTGGGCGGCCAGGGCGCCGGTCAGGGCCAGGAGCGCAGTGGCGATCAGACCGCGTTTCAGCATGGGCTTGTTCATGTTGGCCTCCTTGAAGTATCCCGGCGCCGGCCGTCCGCGTCCTCGGCGTCCACCGATGGTCGCGGGCCAGGCGCCGTCTCGTTCCCATGGACCGCCCCTTTGGCCGATGTGTTCCGCCGCAACAGCAGATAGAGGGCGACGACCAGTGCGCAGAGACTCGCGCCAGCGACCCAGGGGTTGATGTGCTCCAGCCAGCGGTGAAGCGTCTTGGCATGCCGGTCGAGCGCGTACAACCCGATGACCCAGGTGCCCACCCAGAGGGCCGAGCCGGCGAGGTCCGCGAGGAAGAACCGCGGCCAGGGCATACGGGCGCTGCCGGCCACCAGGCCGTCGAGCTGCCGAGGCCCGTCGAAGAAGCGCCCGATGAGGAGCAGCCAGGGCCCGAAACGCGTGAAGAATGCCTCGAAACGGGTCAGCCGCTCCGGGCTTACTCCGGCGCGCAGCAACAGCCGCCGCCCACCCGCCCGGCCAATCCAATAGCCGAGGTTGTCGCCGGCCACCGCTGCGATCCAGGCGGTTGCCAGGACGCCGGCCAGGCTCATCCGGCCCTGGCCTGCCAGCAGCGCCGCCCCGCTCATCAGGATGCCGCCCGGGGCGGGTATCCCGGCGCCCTCCACGAGCACAGCGACGGCCAGCGCGGGATAGCCGTACTGGTGTAACCGGGGAGCGGCCTCGGCCAGGATCTGCTCAAGCCCGCTCATGGGGGCCCGGCCTGCGCTGCATCTGGCAGCCCATACTCAACAGGGTGGCGACTTCCCGGGGCGCCCCGGGGTCAGGATCCCAGCCGCAGCGAGGTCAACAGTCCGACCAGGCCGAACAGGATCAGGTAGAAGGCTACGATATAGTTCAGCAGCCGCGGCCAGATCAGGATGGCGATGCCTGAAAGGAGGGAGATGAGGGGCGGAATCAACATGATGTCCATGGGATCGATCCTCTCGGTCGAAAGGGCTGTCGTCGAGCCTGCATGGCAACAGACTCTTTGGCACGGGCGGGCTTCACGATACCGTATGTCCAATAATCATGACTCGACTCGCAGCTCGCAGGGATCTTTGCCCGGGGGTCTCGGCCTGGCCCATGGCGGGTCTTGCCAAGCGTCGCAGGTGCTCCTGGGAGTGTGAGGGGGTCTCCACGGGCCGGACGCGCAGGGGAAACGGCCGAATGCCGAAGCCTGTATTCTCCTTGCTGGAGCGACTGGACTTCAATCGGCCAGGAACCAACAGATCCTGAGTGTGTCTCGGGGAGGTAGACCGGCTCGGAACGGCAGGCGGTCCCCCCAGCGCGGTCGCGTGACGAGCCGCACGGTGCAGGCGCGCCATTCAGGATCGATCCAGGGCGATCCGGACAGGGACCGAATCTCCCACAGCACGCGCCCAATAGGGAGGCAGAAACGATGCAGAACCGGATATTCACCAGCAGCAGTATCCCGATCGGCTGGCCCGAGCGGATCCTCGCGGGGATCTTCGCGGTGCTCCTGATCGCCTTGGGGCTGGCCTTCGGTATGGTAATACTCGGCCTGGGTGTCGTGGCCGGCCTCGGCCTGGCGGCGCGGATCTGGTGGCTGAAACGGCGCCTGGCACGTACGGGCGCGCCATCGCAAGGCTCGGTGATTGTCGACGGGGAGTACCGGGTGCTGGAACGGCGCAGCTGGCCTCGCGACGGAGGTGCGGATGGCTGAGCGGCGCCATGGCGGCCCGGGCTTGGCCTGTGACCCTGCCGGGCGGTCTGACACTGTCTTCGGGCTTCCCATCATGGGTCCGGACGAAGGAGGGCGCGGATGCAGATCGGAATGATCGGCTTGGGACGGATGGGCGCCAACATGACGCAGCGCCTGCTGGCGGCGGGTCATCGGTGCGTCGTGTACGACCGTTCCGAGCAGGCGGTCGGCGTCCTGGAGCAGGCGGGCGCGCAGGGGGCACGCAGTCTTGACGAGCTGTTGGCGCAGCTGGAAGCACCGCGGGCGCTTTGGCTCATGGTCCCCGCCGCCGTGGTCGACGACTTGGTGGACCAGCTTTCGGAGAAGTTGGCGTCCGGCGACATCCTGATCGACGGTGGCAACAGCCACTACAAGGAAGACATCCGGCGCGCAGGTCGGGTGGCGTCGCGCGGCATCCATTATGTCGACGTGGGTACCAGCGGCGGCGTCTGGGGCCTCGAGCGGGGATACTGCTTGATGATCGGCGGCGACATCGAAGCGGTGGCGCACCTGGAGCCGGTGTTTCGCGCCCTGGCCCCGGGATTCAGCGAGCCCCGCACCCCGGGGCTCAGGGGCGAGCCGACCCCTGCGGAGCAGGGCTGGCTGCACTGCGGCCCGGTCGGCGCAGGACATTTCGTTAAGATGGTCCACAACGGGATCGAGTATGGGCTGATGGCCGCCTATGCGGAGGGCCTGAACATCCTGCGCAACGCCGGCGTCGGCAAGACGGTATCCCGCTCGGACGCGGAGACGGCACCGCTCGCCGACCCGGCCGACTTTCGCTATGACATCGACCTGGCGCAGGTCGCCGAAGTCTGGAGACGCGGCACCGTAATCGCCTCCTGGCTGCTGGACCTCACCGCCGAGGCGCTGCACGGCGATCCGGCCCTGGGCGCCTTCACCGGTCGCGTGTCGGACTCGGGGGAGGGCCGCTGGACCACGATGGCCGCGGTGGAGACCGGGACCCCGGCCCCCGTGCTGGCCGCGGCGCTCTTCGACCGCTTCGCCTCCCGCGGCGAGGCCGATTTCGCCGACAAGGTGCTCTCCGCCATGCGCTACGGGTTCGGGGGTCACCGGGAGAAGCCAGGCTGAGCGGACGCGCGCCAGTGCCTGACCGAGCACTCCGACCCGTTTCTGGTCCGCGCTCGTGAGGGACATCCCCGCCGTTGCAGCAATTCTCGTCCTTTGCGGGCTTGCCTTTCTGGGCGAGCTCAACATGGGCCAAGCGCCCATCGAGTGGCTCGCGCTCTGGCCCCTGGGCCTGGCGAGCGGCGGGCCGGACAGCATCTCCTATTTCCATCCCTGGCAGATCCTCACCTATGCCTTTCTGCACGGCAGCCCGCTGCACCTGCTGCTGAACATGTACGCGCTCTGGCTGTTCGGGGCGCCCCTGGAGCGGCGTTGGGGCTCATCGCGATTCGCCTTCTTCTACTTCACGTGCGTCATGGGCGCAGCGCTCGTGCACCTGGCGGTGGCGGAGGTGGTCCTCGCCCGCGGTGGTGCCGCCTACCCCGTCATCGGGGCTTCCGGCGGCGTGTTCGGGCTGCTGCTCGCGTTCGGCATGCTGTATCCGGAAGTACGCCTGATGCTGATCCTCGTTCCAGTGCCGATCAAGGCACGCTGGTTCGTGATCGGCTACGGCCTGGTGGAGCTGACGGCGGGGGTCACCGGAGCGGCGAACGGCGTTGCCCACTTCGCTCACCTCGGCGGCATGCTCACCGGATACCTGCTGCTGCGCGGCGGTTCTTCGGGCTTTCGGTGACAGGGGCTCGGGTGGAATGGCACTTACGTAACCGATTCAGCTCGGCGCTCGGGGTTTCGTCACTACCGGCTCTGCGTCCGCGGCGGGGAGCGCCACGCCATGTTGCGCGCCGCCCAGGGCTGCCCTGAAGTGCTGGAATATCCGGGACAGGACGTGCGGGCCTGGCAAATGGCCCGCCACCCTGAAACCGACCAGGCCGCTCGCTTCTCCCGCATCGGTGAGCCGGTTCCAGCCCGTGGCCAGCCGATAGACAAGCAACGAGTCGGTAACCTTGGCACCGACGTAATAGACGTAGAGGGTATGCCGCTCGTCGTCTGAGTCTTTGCGCCGCCATGTTTTGTGCAGAAACCGGATGCAGTCGTCCGTGGGACAATCGCGATAGAGAGTCGTGGCCGCGTTCCGCCAGATGTCTTTCTCGGGCGGGTCCATGAGCGTGCCATCCACCCGACCGAGTGTACCTGGCTCGATGAGCACGATGTCCAGGTCGGCTCTGTAGGGGATCAGTAGGGCTCGCCCTGCTGTTGTCTCCGCGTTTCCCAGCCACGAGCTTTGCGGGTATAGGTCGACCATCTTCCGGAGCGGCTCGTCCGCTTCGGCATCGACTGTCCGCGCGCCCAACCATTGGACCGGGACGACGACCAGCAGCACGAGCAGGCCGGTCAGCAACGGCGCAAACCGGGCGGCGGCCTTGCGTGGCTCAGGCGCCGGTTCCGGTTGGGGAGGGTCCTCCGGCGCAGGGTCTTGCGCCAGTCGCGCAGTGAGGAAGAACAGTAACCCGAGCCCGATCAGCAGCCCTACCCATTGCAGGTTCTTATGGGCGTCCAAATCCAATTGCGAGCCCCGTAGCCAGTCGATTCCCACGATCAGCCAGACGCGTAGCGCGTTGCTGGCCACGCCAAGCGCGGCTCCCAGCGCGCCTAATGCCAGGACCTTGGCGAATGATCGGAATAGCAGCACACCGAAGCTGTAGCCCAGAAAGCCGCCTAGGGTGACGAAGGTCAGACCGGAGCAGGGGTCGATGACCACATAGCGGCGACCGTCGACATAGGCCATAAAACCGTCAATGCGGTGAGGCAGATCCATTGCGAGCGCAAACCACTCGATCCACTTTACGGTCAGCTCGCGAAGCAGCGGTTGCAACAGGTCACCGCAAGGGATCAGCATGAACAGCATCGCCACGATGGGGAACAACCGCCGATACAGGTTTCGGCCCAGTGCGCTCAGTGCAACACCTTGGAGAACGAGCACGAACGCAATGTGCTGGCCAAGTTGGAGATCGGCGACATAGGCAGCGCACCAGATAAGTAGTGCACCCAGGATTACCTTCAACCCGAGGAGATCCGGGTGGGGCGTCATGGCCAGAATCCGGTCCCGGTGGTACCAGCCCACAACGTAGAGAAACATCGGCAGCACCAGCCAGGCGTATTGGTACGGCTCCCCATGCGTCCAAACCCGGGCGAGGCTGAGGCCGGTGGGCCACAAGGCCACCAGCGCCAGCGTCAGGCCGGGCAAGAGCTGGCGGAAGGCCCCTCGCCACGCGGCGCTGAGGGGAATAGCGGACTCTGCCGCAGGCGTGCTGTCACCCCGGACGCGGTCGCTTATGCCGCGACGGTATTCGAATGGCTGTAACAGCACGGGCGCCAGGGTCGTATCGAACGGCCGGTGAAAATAGGTCAGACCGAAATGGAAGATACGCGACTGCGCCGGGTCCGTGTAGGTACCGAACAGGCGGTCCCACACCGTGAGTACCGCGCCGTAGTTGCTGTCGGTTTGTGGCTGGTAAGCCGAGTGATGAAAGGCATGCACAGAGGGCGTGACGAGGCACAGTCGCAGGCGTCGGTCGATGTTCTCCGGCAACCGGATATTGGCATGGGTAACCAGGGAGGAGAGCATGGCCACCGCCAGATAAACGGCTAACGCCTGGGCCGAGAATCCAAGGGAGAACACCAGCAGCAGGCTGGTGCAGGTGACGAGGATGGATTCCAGCGGGTGATGGCGTTCCGAGGTGGTGACATCCAGGGCTGTATCGCTGTGATGCACCAAGTGGGCCCGCCACAGCAGCGGTACCTCGTGAAGGATACGGTGCTCCCAGTACCGCCAGGCGTCCAGCAGCAGGAACACCAATACCCCCTCCACCACCGGCGGGAGCTGCAAGCGCTGTATCAACCCGCCGTGCACCTCGGCGGCAATCGCCAGGACGCTGGCCGGAAACAAGGCGGAGACCGTGATGCTGCCCAGCAGCAGCAGGCCTAGGTTGGTGCCCCAGCGGTACCGGATGGGGGCCGCCGCGCGTCGGCAGGGAGACGCCCGCTCCAGTACCAAAAGGGTGACCGCCGCACAGACGATCGCGGCGGAGGTGAGGTTATCGAATTCCAAGGAATCGGGAGTGCGCTGACGCCCGGCACCCAGCCGGCATCGGCCGACCGCTCGCTACCGCTTTTGCTTGCGCCTGATGAGCTGCACGCCGAAGACGAGCGCCAGTGCGCCGATCACCATCACTCCACCGCCACCAACCGGCAGCGCGCTGCCGAGCGCCGCCCCGAGGTCAATGCCCAGCGCGTTGCCCACGAACACACCGACGACGGAACCGACCGGTGTTCCCAGGGGTATAGCGGCCATAGCAGGCTGGGCCGCCGACACCAGAATCAGGACTGCAACCAACATACTTGTCTTTGTCTTCATCAAATCTTGCTCCCTAGGCTTGAGGGACAGGAATTTGCTTTCAACCACCGAGGGCGGAGCAGCGCAGGCGAGCGTTTCCGGAAAGACGCCGCCTGCCCATCGCCACGAACGGTGCCGCCCGAAACCGTTGTCAATCCCTTGTGGTGAGCTCGTCGCAAGCCGGAGCGCGCCCTAGGGAGATGCCCAATAGAGCCGTCGTGGCTCTTTCAGCTTGCGGAAAGCACAAAGAGTGATTCTTGGTTTCCTTTTACTTTCAATACGCTTAATGGCGATCGAAAATCGCGGCACGTCGCTGTGCCGCCGGAACCGCCGGTCAAGTCAGCGTGTCCCTCGGTGGCCGACTGCGTGCGTGATCTGCTTGACTTTTGGTCGATTGTAGCTCGGCGGCGCCCGGCGTCAAGGATCAAGGATCAAGGATTAAGGATCGCGACCAGGCGACGGCAAGCTGGGGCTGGTAGGCCAGGCGAATGTGGCAGGTGACGGGCCAGTCATCGCCCTCGGATGTTCTCAATCTCTTGGGGTCAAATCAAAATTTGGGATCTGACCCCTGGCCTACCCGAAACCCCTGTCGCTTACGGCCTACTCGAAATCCACCAGACGCACACGATGCAAGACGCCTATGGGCTGTCGGCGAATGTGAAGAGAATGCGCCGTTTCGAGACCTGAGCCCGACATCGTGGTTTACTGCCACTCGTCCGGCTTACAGGTCTGCCTACTGCCGCAGGGCCCACGATGTGTACAATTCTTCCCGTCTTGTCGGATGAATTTAAACCAGTGATCATTGCCGCACTTCCCGTCGACCGTGAAATCGAAGGTTGACTTCTTGCCGGCGGAAATCTGCCGCGTTCCGGTCCATTGATTCTTAAAGATGTCGGCCTTGATGCCGGTATCGCTGGTCTTGATCTTGGATATGGTGACCTTGCCACTGTCGGCCCCGTTGACCAGCGTGACCTGACAGCCACAAGTCGCCAGCGCGTCGCAGCTGAAGGCGAAAGCGCCTACCGCGATCGCCAGCGCCTGAAGCTTCCCCACACGAGCCTTTGGTATGTGCATCGGTCTGTCCCTTCTGCGTATGGACTATCGAATGAGACACGAGTCGTATCGAGACTACAGCGCCAAAGATCCTTTATCAGGGGCAAGCATTCACGTGCTCAGGGGTCGAGCCACGCGTTTTCGCGAGGCACAAACCAACTTCCTATCCCGGCCGCGGGGAACGCATAGACCGAGACGTGACGCTTTCGCTTTCCCGCGATTCTAGCCCAACAGAGACTCAGTTCAAGGCTCCATATCCGTCAGGCGTCGGCCGTCGGAGGCGCGTAGCGCAGACGCATCGGGCCTTTGGGCGGGCCGAGGGGAGCGAGGAGACAGAGTTGTTGAGGCGCTGCAGTGTCTTGGACCGTGAATCTGCCGCCTTCTTGCGGGTTCTCGCGTTGTCGCATGCTACGACGAGAGAATTGACTCCGGCGGCCCCGCAAGCGACCCTTGGGCTCAATGGCGTGCGACAAAACGGGACCCCGTTAGGACCCTGACCCCGTTAGGACCCCCGTAAACCTTGGCCTATCCCCGATTGTCTCACGGAATCGGCTAATGGGTGGCGCCTATTGTGGCTATCTTGGTGTAGTTGAGAGTCTGCTGTAGGAATAGAGGAAGTCGAAGACTGCTTGATCCACGTTCCCACGCCGCCAGCGCATTTGCAGATGCAGGGTCGGGCAAGCAGGGCATAGCCACTCCGGAGCATTCACGGTGCCAATCAAGGTGATGACGGGTCTTTTTGAGCCGTAGGTCAAATCGAGTAACGTAATTGCCCGAAGAGGGAAGCTGGCCCCTGTGGGTAGTGTAGTATTATGCAGCCTCAATCCAGCCTGCGACCCCGGGACCTGCCGGCCTCCCGATCGTCGACACGCCACCTTGGCCGCGCCTGTCCCGACGGCCGGTGCGGCAGCCGCGGGAAGCCTGTTTGTCGTGCTCTTCAAATAACCTGCTTGTGGTGCTCGTCATATCAAGGACTCGAAGTCCATGCCCTGCTCGACACTGGCCTTCCCCGCCCGGCTCGCGCCGACGCTCCTCGTACTCCTGGGCCTGGCGCTGCCGCCAAGCCTGGCCACGGCAACCGGATCGGGCGCCGCGCGGCCGAAGATCGGATTGGTGCTTGCGGGCGGCGGGGCGCGCGGGGCGGCCCATGTCGGTCTTCTCAAGGTCATCGAGGAGCTGCACATCCCCATAGACTACGTGGCCGGCACCAGCACGGGCTCCATCGTGGGAGGACTCTACGCCTCCGGCATGAGTCCGGAGCAGATCGAGAAGGCGATGCGGTCCATCGACTGGAACGCGATCTTCGACGACTCCCCCCCGCGGCAGGACCGCTCGTTGAGACGCAAGACCGACGACCAGCTCTACCTGGTCAAGGCCAAGATGGGTCTGAGCGACGAGGGGGTCAAGTTCCCGCTCGCCGTGGTGGACGGTCAGAAGTTCGATCTCCTGCTCAACCGGCTGCTCATGCCGGTGGCCCAGGTTCACGACTTCGACCACCTCCCCATTCCCTTCCGGGCGGTTGCGACCGATCTCGAGACCGGTGGTGAGGTCGTGCTGGGCAAGGGGAATCTGGCGCGCTCCATACGGGCCAGCATGGCGGTGCCCGGCGCCTTCGATCCGGTGGAGATCGACGGCAGGCTCCTGGTCGACGGCGGGCTCGCCAACAACGTCCCGGTGAGCGTGGCCCGGGCGATGGGGGCCGACGTGGTTATCGTCGGCGACCTCAGTGTTCCGCTCCTCACCCGGGAGCAGATGAAGTCCGTCTTCAGCGTACTGGAACAGCTCTCCAACTTCCTCACGGTGCGCAACGTGGAGGCGCAGCTTGCCTCCCTCACCGACAAGGATATCCGCGTCCCCATCGGCCCTGCCCTGGGCGATATCGGCGCGGCCGACTTCGACCGGCTCGGCGAGGCCATTCCGATCGGGGAACAGGCTGCACGAGAGATGGCGTCGCGGCTGGAGACCCTTGCGGTCAGCGACGATGCGTACCGCAAGTACATCGCAGCCCTAAGAACCTCCCAAGACAAGCGGCCGGTCATCGACTTCGTGCGCATCGACAACAAGTCCAGGCTCGGGAGCGATCTGATCTCCGCGCGATTGCATGTCACACCCGGCAAGCCGCTGGACATCGCCCAGCTCGAGGCGGACATCGGCCGTGTCTACGGCCTGGACGTGTTCGAGTCCGTGCGCTATTCGATCGTCAATGAAGACGGGCGGACCGGCCTGCTCATCGACGCCAAGGAAAAGCCCTGGGGTCCTGGGTACCTACAGCTCGGGTTGGGTTTTACCGACAATTTCCAGGGCGACAACCGATTCCATCTGGGCGCGGCCTACCTGCTCACCGGGATAAACGCCCTGAATGGCGAGCTCAGACTGGCTGCCCAGATCGGCGACGAGCCGTTGATCGGCGGGGAGATCTACCAGCCCCTGGACCCCCTGTCGCGGTATTTCGTCACGACCAAGGCCGTGCTCCAGCGGCAGAACCTCTACCTCTGGGACTCCAACGACGTCACGGCGCAGTACAACTTGGACCAGTTCCTGACGGAGCTGGGCGTTGGGCGGGAGCTGGGCACCTGGGGCGAGGCAAGACTGGGCTATCGATGGGCAACCGGCAAGGCCGACGTGCGCGTGGCAGAGCCGGGGAACCAGGACTTCGATTTCAACAAAGGCGAGGCCTTCCTGCGTCTGTCCGCGGACAAGTTAGACAACGTGAGCTTCCCGCGAGATGGATACACAGGCAAGCTTGAGTGGCTTGCATCCCGCAGCGCCCTGAGCGCCGACAACGATTTCGACCAGATCAGTCTCTCCTACGCCCAGGTCCAGAGCTGGGGCAGGAACACGCTGGGCCTGGGGGTAAGACTGGGCAGCACGCTGAATGACGACGCCCCCATCCAGAGCCTATACCACGCGGGCGGCGTCACCAGCCTGTCGGGGTTCCAGCAGGACCAGCTCAGCGGTCAGGACGTCGGGATCCTAAGGGCCGTGTATTACCGCAAGCTGGGAGACCTGAAGCTGCTGCCGATGTACGCCGGTGCGACCCTGGAATACGGCAACGTGTGGCAGAACGGGATAGCCTTCAACAACTCCATTCTGGCGGGCAGCGCTTTCCTGGGGGCCGACACACCCATAGGACCGGTCTATGCCGCCTATGGGCACGCCGAGGGCGGAAACGGTTCTTTCTATCTATACCTCGGAAAGTTATTCTAGGGCCTGTCGAGGCCGTGCACATACAAGCGACGTGCGCCGGATGTCGCGTTTCCGTCCGGCCTCCCGGGCGTCGCTGCCGCGCGTGGCGGCGACACTTGGTCCATGCGAGCGCTTGGCGCTTAGGAGATACGGACACCCGTTGCGGGGTAAGCCCCGGGACGTGTGGGTCGCAGGCGTGTCCTCGCACGACAGCAGCGTGCCTGGCTAGCGTCTCGCGCGGGGCGGCATTCTCCACCCCAGCCGCCAAGAGAATCTCGGTCTCGGCGCACGCCGTCAACATGTTCATGAATGACGTAGCACGCAGCCGGGCGGCCGCGATCATTGGAATCTCTGGCGCCTATGGCGCCGGGATCGGTTAGGCCCGGCCGGGCTCAGATTCCTTTTGGGGTTCTCCGTGGTTCACGGCTCTGACCCCTGTCATGCACCGAACGCGGCAGTCCTTGTCGGTCTGGTTTTGGGCTGCGTACTTGGTGACGACGCAAACGCCAGGTATGAGCGCCCTGCAGTTCCAACGGCAACTCGGCATCAAACGCTACGAGACTGCGTTTCTGATGCTACACAAGCTGCGTGCTGCAATGGCCCCGGCCCGGGCGCGGCCAAATTGGTGCTGAGTGGCCAGTCGAGGTGGACGAGACGGACGTCGGTGGTGTGCAACACAGGAGGAGGGACGAGGGCGGCACCACAAAACGCTTGTTGTCGGGATGGTGCAGGTGCTCCCGCGGAAGAAAGCTCTCGGCCCTGACGCGAATGTGCCCTCCGGCCAGCATTCCCAGCACCGAGGAGGACATGGCCGCGGTTTTATCGCGGGCAGGTTGCGCCTCCAGATTATGCCGAACCGCAAGCAGGAAACGCTGTAACCGATGGTTCTGGCCAACGTCCAGAAGAAAGCCGAAGTACGGACCGATGGATGGACTGGCTACGACAATTTGCACAAGCTGGACTACAAGCACACAGCCGTACCTGTCCGAGGTGATCAAGCCAAGACTGACCAACATCTCCCAATGATCCACATTGTATTCGGAAATCTTGATGCGTGGCTCTTGGGAACCCACCACGGAGTCAGCCCGGTGCACTTGCAGGGCTATCTCAACGAGCTCGTTTTCCGATGTAACCGGCGATTCTGGCCAATGCTGGGTTTCGATAGTGTGCTGAGGATTGCTGCCCGAGTGGGATCGCTGACCTACAGTAACTTTTACAAGAGTGCGCAGACACATACGAATCCCGTGGGACCGGATGAGCCTGTGCTAACCGGATAGGTATGGTTGGAACGATCGCAGGTTGCACCGAGGATCTCCAGAAACGCCGTTCTGTCGCCCTCGCCATCCTGAAGAAAGATCGACTTCCATTCGTTGCCCTGTGCGGTAACGTGATACCGAGCGCCCGCGAGCTTGAGACGTAATGGCCTGGCCATAAAGCAATCCTTTGCTGTTCTGTCCGACTTTCGAAGAGTAGCATCTCCCGGCCGAATGGGACATGGGAGACCGTTAGGACCCCGTACGAGAAGATTTACGGGCCGCCACGCAACCGGCGTTCGCTTCGCGTCGCTCCTCGGCCATAGTTGTGTCACTCCGGTGCTACCCTGCCTCCAACGGGCAAAAAGGAAAGAAACTGCGACCTTGTGTATCGCAAGCACTACATAATACCCTCCGGCGGCCATGTCGCGATGCTATAAAACGAGACCCCTTCCTTGATCCTGACCCCTTCCGCTCCGTTGCTAAGGGCGGTGGGCTCGCACTCTGTGTGGAGCAACAACGGAGACCGCGTATCGTTCGACTGCCGCCTATGTACGTAAGCAGACAGACGGTGCAAGAGGTCCTCCGTAAGCTCACATCATCGGAGTCAGCATCAAAACCTGCAACGTCTGCAGCGGAATCTTGGCGAAGAGCAGTGTGCGTCGGGCGTGGCTTGCCGATGCATCACTCCCAGGCTCATCACAGTTAAGGAACGATAATGAACAAGTTCAGCACCGTTCAGCAATGGCCCCCGGATCTTGGACAGTCGGATAAGCGTCTCCGTTATGCCGCCATCCGCTGGTCAGCGCTTCCAAAATACACCACATCCGGCATTCAGCGGACCAGCGATTGGTGCCGCCGCTCGGTGTTGCAGAATGCCAAGCCAAGTATCGCGCGATTGACCGCCTATGCCCGCCAGGCGTAGTCACCCCGGTATCCATCAGTTACAACGAATCCCTGCGAAGCAACGCCCCGGTCGATTAGCTTCTTGGTGTGCTTCACACCGTCAATGAGTCCCTCGTTTCGCTTGTACACCTCCCATGGGGTTGCCGGCCGTAGGGTCTATTTCAGCTGAAGGACGAGAGTATCGCGGCCTCTCGTTGCCCGGAAGTCGGCTTCCTGGGATAGGTCCCCGTAAGTCAGGTGCGCGGCCCGGCGGCCTACGGAGGGAGAGCTGGAATCCCTGAAGGGGGCCATTCGCGCGGGCCTTGATGCCGGCCTGAGCGTGAATCAGATAAAGGAGGTGCAGATCCGCCTCTACGCCTACGTGGGCTTTCCCCGCGCGCTGAACGGCCTTGGCACGCTGATGGCGGTCATCAATGAACGGAAGGCAGACGGCATCACCGACCCGGTGGGCAAGGAGCCGAGCCCCTTCCCTGACGGCAACAGCAGTCTCGAAATCGGCAAGGCGGTGCAAACCGAGCTCGCCGGCCGGCCGGTGGCCGATCCGCTGTTTGATTTCGCGCCGGGCATCAACCAGCTGTTGCAGCGCCACCTGTTCGGTGACCTCTTCGCCCGCGGCGTCCTGGACTGCGAGGACCGGGAAATCGCCGCGGTCTCGGCTCTGTCGAGCCTGGATGGCGTCGACTTCCAGCTCGAGGCGCATATCGGGATCGCCACCAACGTCGGCTCACGGCGAGACAGCTCACGGACGTGGCCGCGGTGGTGAGTCAGGCCGTAGGCGACACGCAGGGGCGCAGGGTCGAGGCGGCGATTCGAGCGGTTCTCCCTGAACAGGGTGACGCCCCGGCGAAAGATTCGTAGCCGCAGAACCGGTGGGTTGCCCGCGGCAGGGTCGGAGGCAGGAACACAATGACGCGACACCACGGCACGGGAGCCTTGCGCGTGGTGATGACCGCCGCTCCGGTCCTGGCGGAAGGCCCGAACGTCGTACCACCGAAGGAGACCGCCATGACCCGCATTCACTTCTTCGTCGGCGACGATACGCTCACCGCCACCCTGGATGACACGGCGGCAGGGCGGGAGTTTGGCGCGCTTCTCCCGTTGACGCTCACGCTTGCTGAATACAACGCAACGGAGAAGGTCGCGGACCTGCCGCGCAGGCTAGACACCACGGGCGCGCCGGACAGTTACGCGCCGAGGACGGGTGACATCACCTACTACACCCCCTGGGGCAACCTCGCGATCTTCTACAAGCCGTTCCGGAACTGCAGCGGCCTCGTCCACCTCGGTGTCTTTGTAGGATCGGTCGATGCCCTGGCGAAAGACGGCGCCGTTCCGGTACGCATCGAGGGGGCCGACTAGCGAGGCAATTCGCAGCCGAAATGGCGAGGCGACCCTACGGGAGTTCGCGGCCCGAGGGGCTAGGGTCGGGACAAGGGTGGGGGCCCACGCAGGGCGACCTCAACTCTCGGGAGCCGGGGGGAGGATGTCCTCTTCGGGCCGACAAGAGACCAACAGGCTTCTCTAATATAAGTCGCTCCTGAAGGACTGCTGTCGACCCACAACGGACATCGGCGTTGCGAACAACGACGGCGGCAATCCAAGCCAAGAGCCGACAGTGCGAGCGTCGTCGCCTTCATCACCTAGGCTGCCACGGCCGATCACGCGCGGCCGAGACTCTGCCGCTTGGGACGATGCTCCCGAGCCAATCCCGAGTTGGGACATCCTCGAACAGCCTGAGTCCGACTTCGCGTTTGACCAGCGCATCGCTCTGGTAGCCGCCGTCTCCTACGCTTCGAAGGTACAGTCTCCCCCGTCTGGAGCCTGCCCGCTGCAACCCGACATCTCGTCCCATCGCTCCGCAAGGCTCGCGCTGCTCCGGCCGCGAGGTCTGTCACCCGCTGGTGGGGCTTGACCGACATCCTCCCCGCCAAGCGTTACGATTCAGGCTGTCGTGGACTCACAAGGGTCCTTGGATTTCCTATCTGCTGTCCGTCACTCGCCTTGCTCACAAGAGCATGACTTTATGAGATCATGACCAAAAGGAGAGTCTGAGGCGGCAGGTCGGATTCACATGGCGAGCAAGACACCTAACACGCGCCGGTTGCCCGCGAGCCGTGAGAACCCGGAGGAGACGGCACGGGAAGTACCGATTCAGGTTATGGTGCCGAAGACAGTCCGGCGACAAGTGGCGCTTATGGGCGCGGACCGGGGTGAGAATATCAGGACTGTCGTGCTGCGCGGCCTGCGTGCCATTGGTATCGACGTACCTGAGTACGAGCTGACCGACCGAAGGGGGCGCCGCCGCATTGATCGAGGAGGCAGCGATGGCGCGCAGTGACCTTCTGATTAATCTCGTGAAATCGGGGGCCAGCGGCGACAAGTTCACGCTGCGGCGAACAGTGGAAGCAATCGTGGCGGAGGAGCGGGCGAAGCAGCACAATGTAGTGGCGGATCGCATCGAGAAGGCTTTTCACTCAGCAAACGGAAATGGCGGCGGCGCTCCCATGAATGCTGTGGTTGCCGAACATAATGCGCGCGCGCGGGACTTCATTGCCGAGGTCACGCCGAGGCGTCGTCTCGAAGACCTGATCCTGCCCGAAGCGACGCTGCTGGCAGTGCAGCAGCTCGTCGAAGAGCAGCAACGCGCAAGCCTTCTGCGCTCGCATTCGCTAGAGCCAAGACATAGTGCCCTGCTCGTGGGGCCTCCCGGCAACGGCAAGACCTCCCTGGGGGAAGCCGTCGCGGAAAGCCTCGCCGTCCCGTTTTTCGTGGTCCGCTATGAGATGATGATCGGCAGCTTCCTCGGCGAAACTGCGAGCCGCATGAAGCGCGTCTTCGACTACGTGCGGACGACGCCTTGCGTTCTGTTCTTCGATGAATTCGACACCGTCGGCAAGGAGCGCGGAGATACGCACGAGACCGGTGAGATCAAGCGGGTGGTCACGTCGCTGCTGATGCAGATCGATGATCTGCCGAGCTACGTTGTGATCCTCGCCGCGACCAACCATTCGGAGCTGCTTGATCGGGCTGTGTGGCGGCGGTTCCAGCTTCGCCTGCCGCTGCCGGCCCCAAGCCAAAGGGAGCTTACGTCCTACCTGACAAGGCTGAGCGAGCGGAACGCGCTCTCGCTCGGGGTGAGCGCGACCCAGATCGCCAAGACGCTCGGCAACGTGAGCTTCAGCGAAGCCGAGCAGTTTTTTCTCGATGTTGCGCGTCGCCAAGTGCTTGCCGCCGGCGAGCAGACTCCCGCGCAGATCGCGAAACGGCAGCTCAAGCTCTGGGCGTCGCGCGTACCCGGTCCCGTGACGGAAGCACAGGACGACAATGGCCGAACGACCGCTCCTTAAACTCCCCAAGCCTGAGGCATTCGATCCGAAACCCGGCCCGCGGGGCGGCGGCAACGTCGCAAAACCGGCGCGCGCAAAGCAGGGCGCAAGGCTCGGACCGCGCTTCGACCGGCTGACGCAGGTCGCGGGGAATCCGGAAGAACTGATGCGGTTCCGTGACGATCCCGCCTCGATGGCGCCGGAACGCGCTATCGTGTTCGAGGTCGCTGGACAGCTGACGGACTTCTACGCGCAAGCGCAGGCGCTTGGCCTTGAGTATCTCGGCGATTACGAAGAGGAGTTCGCACCAAGTGTGGATTTCTACGACAAGGAGAAGCCGGAGAAGGCTATTTCCGGGCGCATCTACCTTGCCCTTCCCGATGTCCAGGCCTTGCGGGAGCTGCTTGGCCTGTGGCGCCGCTATCAGCGCGGTGGGAACATGCCCCACGGCAAGTCGGATTGGCGCAAACTCTTCTCGCTTCTCGTCGATGTGCGGCCATGGGGTCCGGAGGATCGCGTGCTGCCCGAGACGATAGCGTACTGGCGCGAGTCTCTGCGTTACGCCCCCGAGGTACCGGTGCGTTTCGAGATTGAGCTTTGGTTTCATGAGAATCCCGACCGGCGGGCGCGCGCATCCGCGCGGATCGGAGCGGAGATCGAGCGCATGGGAGGGGCTGTCATCCATCACGCCAGCATCCCGGAAATCCGTTATGACGCGGCGCTTGTCGATATCCCGGCGGACCAAGTGCAAGCGCTGATCGATCACCCGGACATCACACTCGCGCGCGTTGACGAGATCATGTTCCTGCGCCCCCAGTCCGTCGCGCGCTATCCCCGGAACGAAGAACCGGAAGGCGAAGACGCGCCCGGAAATGCAGACGCTGCGCCTCTTCCGGCCGGCGATCCCGTCGCCGCCCTGCTCGACGGTTTGCCGATCCAGAACCATGTCCGACTGGCCGGGCGGATCACTGTGGACGATCCAGATGATCTGGACGCAGATTATCCCGTCAGCCGCCGCGAGCACGGCACAGAGATGGCATCGCTCATCATCCACGGCGATCTCGTGCGCGGCGAGGCGCCGCTACCACGGCCGCTGCTTGTCCAGCCAGTGATGGAGCCCGATACTGGGGATTGCGAACAGACGCCCCCTGACCGTCTGCTCGTGGATGTGATCCATCGCGCCGTGCGCCGGATCAAGGAGGGCGACGGCGGCGAGCCGGCGACGGCGCCCGGGGTGGTCCTGGTCAACCTGTCGCTCGGTGATCGCTGGCGTCCCTTCGCCCGCGTGATGAGCCCGCTCGGGCGCCTGCTCGATTTCCTCGCGCACCGGTACCGCGTGCTGTTTCTGGTGAGTGCCGGCAACGTACTCGACCGGCTGGTCATACCCGACTTCGCAACCTTGCGCGAATTCGAGGACGCCGAGCCCGAAGAGCGCGAAAAGGCGGTGCTCGCGGCTCTCAATGCCAACAAGAGCCAGCGCACCCTCTTGTCACCGGCGGAATCGGTGAACGCTCTAACAATCGGCGCTGCGCACAAGAGCGCCGCCTTCAACGGGGGTTTGCCCGCCAACCTGATCGACCCGTTCACCGACGAGTGCCTACCAAACATAGTCTCGGCAATGGGGTTAGGCTACCGCAAGGCGGTAAAGCCGGACCTCTTGCTGGAAGGCGGCAGAATCCCAGTGCGTGTGGTGGGCGCGGGCGGCAGCGTCACGGTCGCACCCGCCACTAGCCCCGCGCGCCTTTTCGGCGTAATGGCAGCTGCCCCCGATCCGCGCGGCAGCACGCGGCATGAGGATTTCACCTGTGGAACCAGCGCCGCCACCGCACTCGCAACCCGCGCCGGTCACCGGATATTCGACATGCTGATGGACGGTGCCAGCGGATCGAACCACGAAGATCTGCCGCGCGAATATCAGGCCCTCGCCATCAAAGCACTGCTTGTTCACGGCGCGACCTGGGGGCCAAAAGGCGAGATGCTGGACGGCTTTTTTCAGCCGCAGGGAGCGGGGCAGCATGTCGCCCGGCGTGACGACATTACTCGCCTGCTCGGCTTCGGAACACCCGATATCGAGCGAGTGCTCGACTGCGCGGAAAACCGGGCAACGCTCCTCGGTTTCGGGACGATCGCTGCGGACAGTGCGCTCCGCTACCGCATCCCGATTCCGACGGAACTCGAAGGACAGCGCGCCGTCCGCGCACTTACCATGACGCTTGCCTGGTTCACGCCGATCAACGCCCGCCATCAGGGTTACCGACGCGCGGCGCTCGACATCAGCCCCGCGACCGAGGAGAAATACTGGATCGCCGACAGGCGTGATCCCTGTCAGCCGACCGACAAAACGATTGTCCGTGGGAGTCTCTTTCATGAGCGCCGCACCGGCGAACGGGCCGCCGTGTTCGTCGACAACGGTGAGCTGCGGCTCCGCATCACCTGCCGGGCGACGGCTGGCGAGCTTAACGAAGAAGTGCCCTACGCGCTCGCGATCAGTTTCGAGGTGGGCGTCGAGGCCGGCATCCCCGTCTACGAGAAGATCCGCGCCCGCATTGAGCCGCAGGTGGGTGTCGGCGTCGGCGCGCGCTAAGAGGCCGCTGCTCGTCACGCCTCGGCGAACTGCGCCAGGTCCGCTAAGTTGCCACGACCCACGCGCGCCTTGGCACAGTGAGCTTCATCCACGAGTTCCACGCGTCGTTCAACCGCCATATCCGTTGGCGCTGCTACGGCATCGACGGGATGTTCGACGTGGCCCCCCGTGACGGCGACGCCGCACGCTTCTGGTTCGCGGCGGGACTGGTGCTGCGCGCCGCCGCGGCGCTCCTTGAGCAGGTGCGCATCCAGGTGCTCGAGAATTCAATGTCCGGTTTGCCGAATTGCCCAGATACACCTGGCCGAGAGGCCAGCGACCGGAAGTGGCCGACAAGAGACCAGCAGGCTTCTCGAATATGAGCCGAGCCTAAAGGACCGCTGTCGACCCAAACCGGTCACCCGGCGGACCGTCGCGAGTAGGAATCTGAGGGCCCATCTGTTCAGAAACCACCTCGATGCACGAGCCGAGCACTTGCAAGACGCCATGGCCCGGGCCGGCATGGTCCCGTAAGCTTGGGTGATCAACCAAAGGCTGCCCACCCGCGGCCACTGGCCCTGGGGGCGGGCGCCTAATCCTTCGGCGCTCGCCCCGGGTGCCCACTCACGACGATGGAGGTCTCCATGATGCGCGCGTCCGACTATCTCAACCTGGGGCTGAAGTTCCACGGCCACAAATGCCCCGCCATGCCGCTGGGGCTGCGGGCCGGGGCTGCGGCGATGAACGCGCTGGGCGTCGAACGCTCCCAGGACAAGGAACTGGTGCTGCTGGCCGAGACCGGCAACGACCATGCCGCCGGCTGCTTCGTCGACGGGCTGATGACCGTGACCGGATGCACCTACGGTAAGAGCAACGTCAGGAAGACCTACTACGGCAAGATGGCCTTCACCCTGATCGATACCCGGCGCAACAAGGCGGTCCGGGTACAACTCAAGCCGGAGTTCTTCGGCAAGATGCTGGGCTCGCCCTTCGTACAGCAGCGTAAGCAGGGCGTCCTGCCGCAGGACATTCCCGCTGACATCACCGATCCGCTGGTGGATGGAGTGATGGCCCGAGACGAGGCGGAGCTCCTCGATATCGGCCCGGTGGTGGACTACCCCTTCACCCGGGCAAAGGGCACCTTCGACACCGGTCTGTGTGAGGTCTGCGGCGAACGGGTGTTCGCTCACAAGCTGCAAGAGGTCGACGGCAAGCGGCTGTGCATCCCCTGCCGGGAAAAGCTTGCCGGCACCGCCGGCTGAGCGCGGCAAGGCTCTGCAATGGAAGGAGGCCGCCATGGTCGCTCTGTCGCTGGTGATTCTGGTGTTGGCGTTTCTCTTCTCCATGTTGGGGCTTGGCGGGGCCATGCTGTACATCCCCGTCTTCACCTGGTTCGGTCTGGGGCTGAAGACCGTCGCCATTCCCACCGGACTGCTGCTCAACGGGGTAACCGCACTGTCGGCGGCCATCTATTTTCTGCGCGCCCGGATGGTCGATGTGCGGGGGGCAATTCCGATGATAGCGACCTCGGTCATCGCCGCCCCGGTCGGTGCAATGCTGACCCGACATGTGCAGACAGATGTATTGAAGCTCCTGTTTTCCCTGGGCATGCTCGTCGCCGGGACGATCATGGTGGTGCGGTCGTCCAGCCCAGAACCGACGGCGCTGCTTCCTTTCGGTAAACGGGCGCTCCTTACCGGAACGGCCGGGCTGTTCATCGGATTTCTGGCAGGCCTGCTGGGCATCGGCGGCGGCTTTCTGTTCGTCCCGATGCTGATTGCAGTCGGCTATCCGACCAAGTCGGCGGCGGCCACCTCGGCCTTCGCAGTGACGTTCTCGTCGTTTTCAGGATTCGCCGGGCACGTCGCCGAGGGCCATTATGACTGGCGGGTGATGGGTCTCGGGCTTATCGCGGTCATCGTCGGGTCGCAGGTCGGGGCCAAGGTGATGAAAGAAAAGATGAAGGCGCGCTGGATCAAGGAATTGTTCGGCGTGCTTCTGCTCGGCGTCGCCGTAAAATTCTCCTGGCCGATTCTCGGTCCCCTGCTCGGTTTGTGACGCAGCAAGTATCGGCGGTGATCGCGGTGCATCTCGGACGGTGGATCATGTAACCGAGGGCATGGGCTTACGGCTGCTGGAGCAGAATTTCCGCGCGGCGCAGATACCGGGCTACGCCGTCGGCTTGCGCGACCACGACGCCAGCGTCCACAACATTTGGGTCGCGTATTACGCCGGTCGGTTGGGGGAAACGCCGGCCTTTTTCTAACCGTCCGATAACACCAAACACCGACCTCGACGCCTGACGAATATTAGCAGCTGCTTAAGTACGGTAATCGACCCTGGTGAGACATCGGTCCGGCGCCAAAAGCGGCCCATGACTCGGGGCCGCCGTCGGTCGCTTGCCCTTCGGTGTGGACGACTCTCACCTCTAATCGGACGCCGGTTTGTTCGGAGCGCACTGGGCGTCGTGGCAAACGGCAACGCGTAGCCGGCCGCTTGCCAGGCTCCCGCTAAGCGGTTTCGTTCAACACGTGAACTAGGGATAATTGCCTTCCGAGTTTACAACCAAATGCACTAGGGGCAAGAACGACGGACACTTCTGCTGCACCTTATCGAGATCTACATGAGAAGCGATCTTCTCGTTGTGCGTAGCGTGACTGTAGCGCGGCCTGGAGCCTTTCTTGCTAAGCTTTTCAAGGTGTTCTTTAGGGTTGGCGATTCCTTCCGGGTTGGAGATTTCCTTTACGTCCCAATTTTGGAAAATGTTTGCTCCCGCACTGACATCCGCCAAAATCCATGCCTCCAGCTCTTGCACCGGTATTAGGATGCACATGAGATTCGACAAACCGGAAGGCTTCACAACCATTTCTGCCACTTGCTCGTATCGGAGCTTTGGATTCTCCCGGTCCGCGTCGTAGCAGACAATGAAGCGGTCACATCCGAGCCCCAAGAACAGTTTCAACTGTTTTGCACCTTTTCGCAGCATCTGGGAGCAACCGCCGTACCCCTTTCGTTTGACGGGCACGCCGTCGTCTTTTGCCAAACGCCGAATCAAGACCGTCAGCGTTTCAACGTCCGATCTGTCCTCGCCTATGACACCGTACAATGCTCACTCCTCGCCTATGCTCTCGATGAAGTCGGAGAGCGTTCCATCTTCCCCCATGAACCTCTTGGCGCTTTCTAGTTCACTCTTGCTCAGGGCACGAACGTACGTTTGGCCGTCCTTTATGGCGACTAGCCTTATCTCATCGGGTTGGAGCCGATTGAAGACTTCCGGGGAATGACTGGCGAATATGAATTGGCGTCCGTCGGCGTAGTCGCGGATCAAAGGAATGAGCTTATGCAGTAACCCTGGATGGATCGCATCCTCGGGCTGCTCGACCAACAAGACGGCGCTGTTGTCGTAAAGCATAGAGACGAGCATACGAAGGACGCGCCGGGCTCCGTAAGATAGCTCTGCAAGAGAAAACGAACGGCTAATAGGTTTCTGCTGCGTGCTCGGCGCAAAAGTCATCCAATATAATATGATATCTTCCTTATCTAAGTCGGTATCTCCGACAGATATTTTATCCGCTTTATTGAAAATCGCTTTGATGTCGATGTTGTCGATCAAACCGAGACCATTTGGCCCCACCAATGACTTAAGTTCTTGGAAATCCTCCCGTCTCTCAAGCCACATATCCAACAATCTATATACGACCGGCGCGTTCGGATCGGGGCTATCTCTGTACCCGGCAAGCCACTGCAGATAGTTCGTGTGAACGATAACTCCTTGTGATGGATCGGTCGGCAAAGGTTGACTCATCTCATCCAGCGGGTAGTATCGTATCGTTTCTAGATATCTTAAAACCCGCTCTACGTGGGGCATAATGTCGGTTTCTGGAACAAAGGAACCGAGTATTGGTAGGCAAGGAGTATTAACGTTTGTTCGTAGCTGTTGCCATTTACTATCCACAAACAAGTTTATTTGTGCATCGTCTCGGTTCACCAGCGTCTCCCAATTATCGCCGTTCGATGCTGTCGATAGTGTCTCTTCTAAGCGAAACTTGACTTCAAGAGGTGCACCTTCCCTTTGGTGAATCGAACCAACCTTCGTTGTGTAGCGATAGCGAGTTCCATCAAGCATGAACACAAGCTGAATCTCTGCCCCGAACCCCGCGTCGGAAGGTCTGTCCCACTTGATGGCTTGTTTCGCCACGGCTGTTTGGGCGCCCCACTCGATGGCGCGAAGGATATTGGTCTTGCCAGCGCTGTTGCGGCCGACAAGAGCGACGAGCCGTCCGATCTTGTCAATAGTGACATCGTGGCAGGAGCGGAAATCCGCTATATGCACAGATTCGAGCATTGATGATTGGTCCGGTTCTTGTATGGAACGACGGAGCTACTCACGCGGTCGCCCCGCGGAGCCGCTCAGTGCCGGGTCAGTGTACCCGCTTCGAAGCTCGGTCTGCTACCGCTAAATTCGTCACGACTATAAGACCACCACTGTCTTTCTTCGTACGTTGCGCGATGAGATAGAGCGCTACCGCTCCATGAAGGACTCGTACACCGGCTGAAGCAAGAATTGTACTATTGGACCATGCGATTCTCCCAAGGGCAGTCTTGCGCCCAATGTCTGCTCCTGGCCGTTTGCGGACATTGCGAAAGATGCTGCCGCGCGTCGGTGGAGCAGGGCGAGGCTACGAGCGGGTGCAGGCGGGCTCATTACCGGCATGACTTCGGTTGAATTGCGAATTGTGCGACCGTTTTGACCGACAAGACGGCGGAGAACGTCCCAGGTGGCCGACTGAGCAAGTCCAATAGTGCGCCGAGCCGAAAAGGTCGCGGGCGTGCTCCCAGGGAGTACGGTTTGGAACGACGGGCGCTGTGGGACGTCCCATGGCGGCGCTCAGCTCCGGGTTACGCGGTAGCCCAGACGCCGCGAGATCGTCAACCCCGCCTCGATCACCTCGGGTATCCATTCGGCCCGACGCCGCTCGATGGGGGCGGACACCGACAGTCCTCCCACGGCCTGGCCGGTGGCGTCGCGGATCAGTACCCCGATGCACCCGACGCCAGGCTCGGCCTCCTCGTTGTCCAGGGCGTAACCGCGTTTGACCGAGCGGTGGATGTCGCGCTGGAGTCCTTCCAGGGTGGCCAGGGTCTTCTTGGTATACGCCGGCAGGCGGGTGCGCTCGGCGTAGGCCCGGATCGAATCGTCGCCGGCCTGTCCGAGCATCAGCTTGCCCACGGCGGTGACGTGCAGGGGCGCGCGGCTGCCGATCACCTGCTCGACCCGCATCATGCGCTGGGAGATGACGCGGTCGATATAGACCACCTCGTCGCCCTCGCGCACCGTCAGATTGATCGTCTCTCCGAGGGCGTCCCTCAGGGCCTCCATGAGGGGCCGGGCCTCTTCGCGCAGGTCCGCTTGGGTCTCGATGCGACTCGCCAGGTCCCGGAGCTTGCGGCCGAGGTGATAGACGCCGCCCGCCCCGCGACCGACCAGGTCGTGAGCGGACAGGGCGTTGAGGATACGGTGCGCGGTGGAGGGATGGAGGCCGGTCTCGGCCGATAGAACCTTGAGCGTCGCGGGCGCGTCCGTGCCGGCGATGGCGTCGAGCAGCTGCACGGCGCGGTCGATGACCTGGATGGGCGTAGTGGTCTGTGTCATGTCAACATTTCACAATGAGAAAACGATTGCATATTGCGAAATATACGCCGAGGCCCTAAGGTGTGTCCACAGTCGACCAACCCGACGGAGATATCCCCATGACCCAGGCCGCCATCCAGCATAGCGCCGCCCCGCAGGACTTTCGCGAGGGCATCCAATATTTCGGCCAGCCCTGGGCGGGCTTCACCGAGCATGCTGCCCGGCCGGTCGTCGACGAGGGCCGGTCAGCGGTCGGCGATCCCTCAGATTCGTGCGTGGTGTATCAGACGCTGCTGGCCGCGGACGCCTTGCGCTATCTGACCTTGCAGGTGACCGGCTCCAAGGGCTCGGGCCATCCCGGGGGTTTTGCGTCCAGCGCGGAGGCCTATGCCGCGCTGGTGATGCTGGGACATACGAACATCGTCACGGAGGTGGGCCACCACGCCCCGGGGTTTTACAGCGCGATGTTCCTGGACCGCTCGCTGGAGGAGATGGGCATCCATACCGTCAGCGAGATGATGCAGCGCTTTCGCGAGCGTCATGGCCTGCTCGGCCACCTTTCCGGGGCGATCCCCGGCCTGTTGGCGCCCGCCGGTCCACTCGGCCAGGGCCAGCACTTCGCGATGGCCGGCGCGCTGCTGCATCCCGGGACCCTGTTCCCGGTGACGATCGGCGACGGTGGGATGGGCGAGCCGTACGTGCTCAACGCGATGATGCACTTTCACACCGCCTATCCGCAGGTGGCCAACTTCCTGCCGGTGCTGATCTGGAACGGTTACAGCCAGGAGCATCACTCGATGGTGTCCCGGCTCTCCAACGAGGCGATGCTGGCCTACTGGAAGGGGCACGGCTTCGAGGAGATCGTCCTGATCGACGCCAAGGCCTTCGATGACTCCGCGCAGCAGGGCGCCTATGTCGACAGCACCCATTTCTCCCTGGAGCGGCGGCTCGCCTTCACCCAGGCGGTGATCGAAGGGATCGACCGGGCCGCGCGCTCCGCGATCGGCGGCCGGCTGACGGCGTTCATCGTCAAGCAGCTCAAGGGCGCGGGCGTGCACACGGTCGGAGCCAAGTCCCACAACCTCTACCCCAAGGACACCTTGGATCAGCCCCATATCATCGAAGGGCTGAAGCGCCGGGCGCTGCCGGCCGAGGCCTGGGAGATCGTGCGCGCCAACTTCGAGCGCGCGGGCGGCGGGCCGGCGGCCCGCACGGTGGTGACGGAGCGGGTACTGGAGATCGCCCCGCTCGGCAGCCTGCAGATGCAGGACTTCGGCAAGGGCGAGAAGGCCGTCCCGTCCACCGCGATGGGCGAGCTGGTGGCCCAGGTCGGCCTCGCCGATCCGCGCTTCGTGGTGGCCAATGCCGACGGCAACGAGGCCTCGGCGATGAAGAACATCAACGATGCGCTGAAGATCCGCCACCCGACCGCCGACGACCTGTACAACCAGTCGCCGAACGGGCGGGTCTACGAGCCGTTGAACGAGGACGCGTGCGCCGGTTTGGCCGCGGGTTTGGCGCTGTTCGGCAGCCGCTCACTGTGGCTGTCCTACGAGAGCTTCGCCATCAACGGCTGGCCGATCGTGCAGACCGTGACCCAGGCGATGGCCGAGCTGCGCCGTAAAACGCCCTCCCTGGTGTGCATGTTCACTGCCGGTGCCCTGGAGCAGGGTCGAAACGGCTGGACCCATCAGCGCCCGGAGATCGAGAGCTACTTCGCCGCCATGATGCGCAACGGCAACGTCTACCCGCTGTTCCCGTGCGACGCCAACTGCATCCAGGCCGCCTACGAGCACGCCATAAACAGCTTCAACAAGGGCATGGTGATTATCGCCTCCAAGAGCCCGCTGCCGGTCTATCTGAGCGTCGAGGGGAGCCGGCGCGCGGTGGAGGACGGCGCGGCGGTGGTCCACGAGAGCGCGACCAGCGCAAACGGTACGGTGGTGCTCGCGGTGACCGGAGACATGGTGTTCCTGCCCGTCTTCGAGGCCAAGGATCGTCTGGAGGCCGAGGGCTACGGGGTGCGCATCGTCGCGGTGGTGAATCCGCGCCGGCTCTACCGCCCCACGGACGTTGCCTGGGACACGGTTTCAGAGCCCGACAACCGCTTCATGGACGACGACCACTTCAACGCCTTGTTCGACGGCGATGTCCTGATCGGCGTCAGCGGCGGTCCGAGCGCAACGCTGGAACCGGTACTGCTGCGTACCCGGGCACCGCGCCGCGATGTCTTCGCCTGGAAGCGCGGGGAGACCACCGCCTCGCCCCAGGAGATCATGGAGTTTAACGGCATCACTGGCGGGGCCATGGCGGAGAGGGTGCGGGCGCTGCTGAGCTGACGACCCGCGGGCGGTTCAGGCTGGGGGGCGCACGGCGCCTCCCCGGTCCCCTTCGTAACGAGCGAAGAAGGCCAATGACTCAGACCAAGATCATCGTCCTCGATGACGACCCGACGGGCTCCCAGACGGTCCACGGCTGCCTGTTGCTGACCCGCTGGGACGTGAAGACCCTGCGCGAGGCGATCGAGGACGAGTCGCCGCTGTTCTTCGTGCTCACCAACACCCGCGGGATGAGCGCCGAGCGGGCGGGCGGCGCGACCCGCGAGGTCTGCCGCAATCTGAAGGCGGCGCTGCAGGCCCTCGCGGACAAAGGCCAGGCGGTCAACCCGTTGCTGGTCAGCCGCTCCGACTCCACCCTGCGCGGCCACTATCCCGTGGAAACCGACGTCATCGCCGAGGAGCTCGGACCCTTTGACGCCCACTTCATGGTCCCGGCCTTCTTCGAGGGCGGGCGCATCACGCGGGACAGCACGCACTATCTCATGGTCGACGGCCGGCCCGTGCCGGTACACGAGACCGAGTTCGCCCGCGATTCGGTGTTCGGTTATCGCCACAGCTATCTGCCGGACTATGTCGAGGAGAAGACCTCGGGCCGTATTCCCTCGGGCGAGGTGCAGCGTTTCCTGCTGGCCGACGTCCGGGGCGACAGTCTCGATCGCCTGCGCGCCCTGCGGGGCAATCCCTGCTGTGTGGTCGACGCGGAGACCCAGGCCGATCTGGACCATTTCGCAGCCCAGCTGCGCGTGGCCGCGGGGGAGGGCAAGCGCTTCCTGTTCCGCAGCGGGGCGAGCCTGCTCACGGCGCTCGCGGGGCTGCCGCCCCAGCCGGTACCCGCGGAGGCGATGGGTGAGTACGTGCGCGGCGGCCGGGCAGGGGTGGTGATCGCGGGGTCCCACGTGCGCAAGTCCACTCAGCAGCTGGAGCAGCTGCTGCGCATGCCCCGCACCCTGCCCATCGAGATCGACGTGGATCGCATCCAGCCCCAGCGGGATGCCTTGCTCGCAGAGGTGGTGTCGAGCTGCGCCCGGGCTCATGTCGCCGACAGGACGCCGGTGATCTACACGAGCCGGGAGGAGCGCCGGTTTGTCGATCAGGCCACCCGGCTGGCCTTCGGCGAGACGGTCTCGGCCTTTCTCATGGATGTGGTGCGCAGGCTGCCCTCGACCCTGGGCTTCCTGATCAGCAAGGGCGGCATCACGTCCAACGACGTGCTGAGCGACGGACTGGCGCTGCGGACCTCGCGGGTGCTGGGCCAGATCCTGCCGGGCTGCTCGGTGGTGCGCTGTCCGGCGGATCACCCGCGGTTTCCGCTGTTGCCAGTGGTGATATTTCCGGGCAACGTGGGGGATGAGCGGTCGCTGGCGCTGGCCTACGAGCGTCTGGCACGGCACGACGACGCGCCCGCGGCAGCGGCGCGCTAGGCCGGATGTCAGGCAGCGGCTGCGCGGCATCTGACCCAAGCCCGCTCGGCGTAGGAGCGAGCTCCAGCTCGCGATCTCCCAACACGAATAGCTCGACAACCCATGCAGTCCGAACAGACCCAAACGAAAGGTAAGCAGGCGGACAGGTCGGGGCTGATCGCCGCACTGCGCGAGATCCTTCCGCCCGATGCGGTGCTGTACGACCCGGAAGACCTGCGCCCTTACGAGTGTGACGGCCTGTCGGCGTACCGCCAACTGCCGATGGTCGTGGTCCTGCCATCGACCGTCGGCGAGGTGCAGGCGGTGATGCGTCTGTGCCACGGGCACGGCGTTCCGGTCATCGCCCGGGGCGCGGGCACCGGACTGTCGGGAGGCGCCCTGCCGCGGGGCGACGCCCTCCTGCTCAGCCTGGCCAAGCTCAACCGTATCCTTGACATCGATCCCGCCAACCGTACCGCACGGGTCCAGCCTGGCGTGCGCAATCTGGCGATCTCCGAGGCGGCGAAGCCGCACGGTCTCTACTATGCCCCGGACCCCTCGTCCCAGATCGCCTGCACCATCGGCGGCAACGTGGCCGAGAATTCCGGCGGGGTGCACTGCCTCAAGTACGGGCTTACGGTGCACAACATCCTGCGCATCGAGGTCGTCACCGTCGAGGGCGAGCGCATCAGGGTCGGCAGCGAGGCCCTGGACTCGCCCGGCTACGATCTGCTCGCCCTGATGACCGGGTCCGAAGGGATGCTTGGGGTGATCGTCGAGGTCACGGTGCGCCTGCTGCCTCTGCCCGAGCGCGTCCAGGTCATCCTCGCGGCCTTCGATCGCATCGAGACCGCGGGTGCGGCAGTGGCGGGGATCATCGCGGCGGGGATCATCCCCTCCGGGCTGGAGATGATGGACGGTCCGGCGATCCAGGCGGCGGAGGCCTTCGTCCACGCCGGCTACCCGACGGATGCGGCGGCGATCCTGCTGTGCGAGATCGACGGCGCCAACGAGGAGGTCTCCGAGCGGATCGCCCAGGTGCGCAGGCTCCTGCTGGAGAGCGGTGCCACCGAGGTACGCACCGCCCGCGACGAACAGGAGCGGCTGGTGTTCTGGAAGGGGCGCAAGGCGGCGTTCCCTGCCGTGGGGCGTCTCTCTCCCGACTATTACTGCATGGACGGCACCATCCCGCGCCGCCGCCTGCCGGAGGTGCTGCGGCGCATCGGGGAGCTCTCGCGCGACTACGGGCTGGCGGTGGCCAACGTCTTTCATGCCGGCGACGGCAACCTGCATCCGCTGATTCTGTACGACGCGAACAAGCCGGGCGAGCTCGAGCGCACCGAGGAGCTGGGTGGACGCATCCTGGAGCTGTGCGTGGAGGTCGGAGGCACCATTACGGGTGAGCACGGCGTGGGCATCGAGAAGATCAATCAGATGTGCGTGCAGTTTCGGCCGCTGGAGCTGACCCAATTCCACGCAGTCAAAGCGGCCTTCGACCCGCGAGGCCTGCTCAATCCGGGCAAGGCGGTGCCGACTCTGCAACGCTGCGCCGAATTCGGCGCCATGCATGTCCATCACGGTCAGCGGAAATTCCCGGAGCTGGAGCGTTTCTGATGAGCGGCGCTGATCGGACCGAGGCCCTGCAGGGGGCAGTTGCGGCCGCTCACGCGAGCGGCACGCCCGTCCAGATCCTCGGCGGTGGCACCAAGACCTTCTATGGGCGGGAGCCCCGGGGCGTGCCCCTGTCGCTGGCCGGTCATACGGGCATCGTCAGCTACGAGCCCACCGAGCTGGTGATCAGTGCGCGGAGCGCCACGCCGCTCGCCGAGATCGAGGCGGTGTTGGCTGCCAACAGGCAGATGCTCGCCTTCGAGCCGCCGCATTTCGGGCCCGGGGCCACCCTCGGGGGCTGTGTCGCCAGCGGCCTCTCCGGGCCGCGTCGCCCCTACGGCGGCGCTGTGCGCGACCACGTGCTCGGCGTGCGCCTGCTCAACGGAAAGGGCGAGGTGCTGCGCTTCGGCGGCGAAGTGATGAAGAACGTCGCGGGCTACGACGTCTCGCGTCTCATGACGGGCGCCTTGGGTACCCTGGGCGTGCTGCTCGAGGTATCGCTCAAGGTGCTGCCGCGTCCCGCGGTGGAGCTGACGCTGCGCCAGAGCGCTACGGTCGGCCACGCCATCGAGGCGATGGGGCGCTGGGCGGGGCGCCCCTTGCCGGTCTCGGCTGCGGCCTTCGACGGAGAATCGCTGTACCTGCGGCTGTCCGGGGCCGAGAGCGGGGTGCGGGCGGCGCGGGGCCAGATCGGCGGCGAGCTGGTCGCGGACGGGGAGGGCTTCTGGGAAAGGCTCCGCGAGCACCGCCACGCGTTCTTTGCATCCTCGATGCCGCTCTGGCGCCTTTCGGTCCCGCCCGCGGCCCCGGCGTTGGATCTTCCCGGCAAGGCGTTGCTCGACTGGGGTGGCGCCCAGCGCTGGCTGCTGAGCGACGCGCCGGCCTCCCAGATCCGCGAAGCTGCCGCCGGGACCGGCGGACACGCGGGCCTGTTCCGCGGCGCCGACCGGCAGGCAGAGGTCTTTCATCCGCTCGCGCCGGCCCTTGAGGGGCTGCACCGCAACCTGAAGCGGGCGTTCGATCCCGCGGGCATCCTCAACCCCGGCCGCCTCTACGCGGGCCTTTGAGGGCGACGCCGTGCAGACCTCGCTCGCCGCGTTCATCCGCGAGACGCCCCAGGGCAGGGAGGCCGACCGCATCTTGAGGGCCTGCGTGCACTGCGGCTTCTGCACTGCGACCTGTCCGACCTACCAGTTGCTGGGGGACGAGCTCGACGGTCCGCGCGGGCGCATCTACCTGATCAAGCAGGTGATGGAGGGCGAAGCGGTCTCGCGCCGCACCCAGCTGCACCTGGACCGCTGCCTGACCTGCCGTGCCTGCGAGACCACCTGCCCCTCGGGCGTGCAGTACGGGCACCTCCTCGATATCGGTCGCGAGGTCGTCGAGGAGCGTGTCGCCCGGCCTGTTGCGGAGCGCCTGGTGCGCAGCCTGCTGCGCGCCTTGCTTGCCCATCGGCGCCGTTTCGACCTCCTGCTGAGTCTGGGTCGGATGGCGCGTCCGTTGCTGTCTCGGGCGCTGCGACGGTTGATCCCGGTCGCCGAGCCCCCGGGCGATTGGCCACCGCTACGCCATGAGCGTCGGGTGCTGATGCTCGAGGGCTGCGTGCAGCCCGGGCTGGCGCCCCGAGTCAACCTGGCCACGGCCCGCGTTCTCGACCGGCTCGGGATCTCGGTGGTCCGCACGCCCGAGGCGGGCTGTTGCGGGGCGGTCAGCCAGCACCTCGGCGCTCCGGAGGAGGCCCGCGGCTTCATGCGGCGCAACGTCGATGCCTGGTGGCCCGCGATCGAGGCGGGCGTCGAGGCGATCGTCCTCAATGCCAGCGGCTGCGGCGTGCTCGTGAAGGACTATGGTCATCTCCTGGCCGATGACCCGGAGTATGCCGAGCGGGCCGCGCGGGTGGCCTCACTCGCCCGCGATGTCGGCGAGCTCCTGGCGCGCCAGGACCTGGGCCGGCTGGCGCCGCCCGACCGCCAGCCCCGGCGTATCGCGTTTCACGCGCCCTGCACTCTGCAACACGGCCAGAAGCTGCCGGGCCTGGTCGAGGGGCTGCTGACAGGGGCGGGGTTCGAGCTGACGCCGGTGCCGGACGAGCATCTCTGTTGCGGGTCCGCCGGGACCTACTCGATCCTGCAGCCATCCCTCTCGCAGCGGCTGCGCGACAACAAGCTGCAGGCGCTCCAGTCAGGCGCCCCGGCGCTGATCGCCACCGCCAACATCGGCTGTCTGCATCACCTGCAGGCCGCAGCCGAGGTGCCGGTGGTGCACTGGATAGAGCTGCTCGATCCGCGCGGGTAGCGCTCCCTCGCCCTCAGGGCTGTCTATTGGACACACTGGACACAGTTATTGATTGGCGGTATTGTCCTGCCCCATGCGACTTTTCGGGCAGACCTTCACCGCCTCGCTCATCGAGCGCGTGCGCACGGCAGCGGCGGAGCCTGGCGTGACGCGTAGCGCACTGTCGCGGCGGGTCTGCGCTTGGCTCAATTGGCGAGGTGCCAACGGCAAGCCACAGGAGGTCAGCAGCCGCAAAGCGTTGGTGGAATTGCAGCGGCGTGGTCTGCTCACATTGCCCGAAGCGCAGCGGACTGCGCCGCAGGGGCGCGCTGGGGTCGCGCCCGAGCCGTTCGAGGCGCCGGTGTTCGCCGGTGCGCTCGAGGAGCTTGGGGCACTGGAGCTGGTCGCGGTGGAGGGACGGCGCCTCTCGGCGTTGTACCGCGCGATGATGGCAGGCTACCATCCGTTGGGCGGCGGGCCGCTGTGCGGGGCGCAGCGGCGCTACCTGATCCGCTCGCCGGTGGCCGGCTGGCTGGGTGCGTTGGCATTCAGCGCTGCGGCCTGGCAGTTGAAGGCGCGCGATGAGTGGATCGGCTGGTGCGCCCACGCGCGCCGGGCCAATCTCACGCGGGTGGTAGCCAACAGTCGCTTTCTGATCCTGCCCACCATCGAGGTGCCCAACCTGGGCTCGCATGTGCTGGCGCTGGCCGCGGCACGGGTGCGCAGCGATTGGCCGCCGCGCTACGGGTATGCGCCGCTGCTGCTGGAGACCTTCGTCGATGAGCAGCACTTTGCTGGGACGGTGTACAAGGCGGCCAATTGGCGGCGCCTGGGCGAGAGTGCCGGACGCGGTCGCCAGGACCGGGCGAACCGCGCTGGGACCGGGGTCAAGGCCGTGTATGTCTTGCCCTTGCAGCGCGACTGGCGCGCACCCCTGTGCCAGCGTCGGGCGCCGGTGCTGCGCCTGGCGCCGCCGGGCGAGCACTCTGCCTCCTGGGCCGAGCAGGAATTCGGCCAGGTGGACTTTCCCGATGCGCGGCTGCGCCCGCGCTTGCTGCAGTTGGCGCAGGCGTTTGGCGAGCACCCCACCGCCCCCATCAGTGCGGCGCTGAACGGCGCGGCCAGTGCGACCAAAGCCGCCTATCGGTTCTTGCACAACGCGCAAGTGAATCTGCAAACGCTGCTGCATCCCCATTACGAGGCAACCGCCGGGCGTATCCGCGAGCACCCGCTGGTGCTGGTCGCCCAAGACACCACCAGCCTCAACTACGAGGCCCATGCGGCCACGCGCGAGCTGGGGCCGATCAACACCCGTGCCGACGCCGCGCAGGGACTGAAGCTGCACGAGAGCCTGGCGTTGACCCCCGAGGGGGTAGCGCTGGGGCTGATCGACGTCCAGGTCTGGGCGCGCGACCCGCAGCAGATCGGCCAGGCCAAACAGCGCAAGAAACGCCCCATCGAGGAGAAGGAAAGCCAACGCTGGCTCACCAGCCTGCAGCGCACCGCAGCGCTCCAGCGCCTGTGCCCGCACACCCGTTTGGTCAATATCGCCGACCGCGAGGCCGATATCTACGAGCTGTTTGCGGCGGCGCTCCAGCGCCCCGCGGGTCCGGATCTGCTGGTGCGCGCCAGCCGCACCACCCAGCGCCAGGTCGAGGAGACGCACGAGCACAAGCTCTTGTGGGAGCTCCTGCCCGCTCAGCCGGTGCTCGGCGGCTGCACGCTGTGCATCCCCGCCCGCGGCGGGCGCAAGGCGCGCCGCGCCACGCTGCAGGTCCGCTGTGCGCCGATCCAGCTGTGCCCCCCAAACCGGCTCAGTGCCGCCCCGCTGCTGGGGCTGTGGGGCATCCATGCCATCGAGGTCGAGGCGCCTGCCGATAGCGATCCCGTCGAATGGCTGCTGCTCACCACGGTGCCGACCGCGACCTTGGAGGAGGCGATCGAGCGCCTGGGCTGGTACGCGGCGCGCTGGAATATCGAGGTGTTTCATCGCACCCTCAAAAGCGGCTGCCGCATCGAGGACCGTCGCCTCGGCGATAGCGCCAGCCTGCAGGCCTGTCTGGCTATCGATCTGGTGGTCGCCTGGCGCGTCATGCACCTCACCAAGCTCGGCCGCGAGACCCCCGAGATCCCCTGCTCGGTGTTCTTCGAGGAGGCCGAGTGGAAGGCGCTGGTCTGCCATCAGCAGCGCTCGCCCACACCGCCCGAAACGCCGCCGACCCTGGGCGAGGCGATGCGCATGGTGGCCAAGCTCGGTGGTTTTCTCGGGCGCAAAGGCGACGGCCATCCCGGCGCCACCGTACTCTGGCGCGGTCTCAATCGCCTTGCTGACATCACCGAGACCTTCACCATCTTCCATCCCTCGATTCCGGGCGGCCCGTAGCGGCTGTCTCCAGTATGGGCAATAGACAGCCCTCAGGGAGAGGGGCGGGGTGATGGGGTCGAATGAGCGCAGGCAGAGACAGGGAAAAGCTCACTGCACAGTTGGGGGAGGGTCCCAGACCTCCCTCTCCCTCAGGGAGAGGGGTGGGGTGAGGGGATCGAAAGTGGACCGGGCAAGCTCACTGCATGGTTGCCGAGGGTCCCGCCAGGACTCCCCCTCTCGCCTCAGGGAGAGAGCGCTGAGGGGGCGGGAAAGGATCACCCCAGCCTTGTGTCGCGCGGCGCTGTTGCATCTCGAGCCAGGCGGCACGGTCGCCACTCCGTCGGGACTCGGTGCTCAGTCCCCGCTGAAGATCTCTCGTACGGTCTGAGGGATCCGGCCTTTCGGCACGATCCTGCTGCCTTCCATCACCTCGTAGATGCCGAACCATTCCTCCGGGTCCCAAGGCTCGTGGTGGTCGGCGTCGTCGGGGGTCTGGCCGTTCTTCCACCATTCGTCCTGAAACTCAAAGAAGGACAGGCCGCAGAACTTCTCATTGCCCTTGGCGGTGTGGAGATCTTTCCAGACCGAGCGCAAGGTCGCAGGCACGTCCTCGACCTTATGGCCGCCGAACCCGGGTGCCCAGGGCTTAGGCTCGATGGGCGAGGTGGAAAGGCCGACCTGGGTGATGAACATTGGCTTGTGCGATTCGGCGGCGAGCTCCTCCAGGTAGCCTTGATACGGGGTGCCGGTCACCGAGCCGGGAGCTGAGCTGACGACCCCGCGGGCATAGGGATAGACGTTCAAGCAGACGAGATCACCGAGGTCCGGCGTGAGCGCCGACAGGAACGGGACTTCGAGATCATAGCGGTCGGCGAGCGGTCCCACGTGCGTATAGCTGGTGTGACAGTAGAGATGGCGCCGCCCGTAGGTCGTAAGCTCGTAGTCCATGGCGGCGTCGATCAGCCGCGCCACTGCGATCTCGGAGGGCGTGCGGTTCAATGCGAGGATGTGCTTTCCGTGCAGCTCGTGCACCTCCGGATGATTCGCGTCGGTCCGGGCGATCGATTCGGGCTGCCATTCGTCGCCGATCGAGAACAGGACCAATCGGTCCGGCCGCCCCACCTTGTACGTGTGATCGATCGCGGCCTTGATGTTGGCCAGCATGTCCCGCTCATAGGCCGGATCGAGAAAGTCCCGGGCGTATGCAAACAGCCAGATATCCTGCCCATAGAGCAGATCGGTCTTGTCCAGCTCGGTGAAGAATCCTGCCGGCATGTCTCTGGGAAACACGTGCACGTAGGTCAGGCCGAGGTCCTTGAGCAACCGCAGGTGCTCCTTGTAGCGCCCGTCGGCTCCCGGGGCGGCGCCGTACAGGGGCGTCTCGCTCGGCAGGAAGGGCGAGTAGCCCAGACCCTTGAAGAAGAGCTTCTGGTTCCGGGCGAGGTCGATGATCGAGGTCCCGCGGACGATGAATCTGGTCGGCGCCGGGGTGTCTGCCGTCACGGATGAGGTCTTCGCGGCGGCGATCTCGGCGGCTTTCTCCGTCATCGACTCGGCGCCCGCTCGGCCGGCGACTGCCCAGAGCAGCGCCAGAACCAGGAATCCGGACCATTTGCGGAGCATACGAAGGGCCTCGTGGTTGAGCCTGCAGGCCGGATGGGACGGGCTCAACAGAGCTCGACGACGCCTGTCGGGGGGCCTGGGGGCGGATCATCGACGCGATTTTGGCCCGGATGCTCGAGAGCCCGTGAGAGGGCGCTCCCAGGGGCTGTTGACAATCGCCGTTCGCGGTCCGATTACGGCCCTTGTCCGCGCTGACTGTGTTGCGGCTCGTCCCAATAGATCCACTATTCCTCCTCACCGCGCCTTGTCAGCACGAAACATCGCTCGCAATCGCCCTCGCTCAGACAAATGTCAACAGCCCCTAGGGGACCAGCAGGAGATAGCCGCCCCAGAGCGCCAGGCCAGCCCCCAGCGCGCGTGGCGGCCAAATGCCGTCCGACCAGAGCACCTTCTCCGCCAGCACGATCAGGCTGAGCACCGCGATCCAGGCGAGGTTCATCACCCCGAGGACGAACAGCAGGAGCATCAGCATGGCGCAGCAGCCCGCGCAGTAGCTGCCGTGGCGCAGGCCCATCAGCGCGGCTCCGCGTATGCCCGGACGCCACTCGGTCATCAGAAAGCCGAGGGGCGAGCGACATCTGCTCAGGCAGGCGTTCTTGAGCGAGGTGAACTGGAAGGCGCCGGCGCCCAGCAGCAGGACTCCGCTCAGCCAGCGGCTGGCGCTGTCCATCATCGGCGTGATCAGGCGCAGCTCGAGCAGCCCCCATTGGGCCAGGGTGGCCAGCGCACTGAACGCGGTCCAGATCGCCAGATAGCCGGCGACGAACCCGGCGGTGAGGGCAGTCGCATCCGGACCGGCGCTGCGCGCGAACGTCTGCACCATGGGAATGGCCGACGGCAGCATCATGGCGGCCATCATGATCACCCACATCAAGAACACCAGGGCGAGGTCCCCGGGGCCCCATCGCGTCATGGCGGGCATGAGCAGGGTCGCCGCAGGTTGGTCCATGTGTGCCATGCCCCAGGCCATGTACAGGAGGACCAGCCAGGCGGCCCCCGCGCTCAGGGCCATGGCGCGTCGGGCCCGCGCCTCCCGGCCGTTCGCCTCCTCAGGCGCGATAGGCGAAGGGTGAGTAGTAGCCATTGCGGCCGCTGATGTCGATCGAAAATCCGTAATCGTCGAAGCGGTAGCGGCTGGATTTCGCCACCACCAGCGGCTCGTCGGGGACGACGGTGAACGGCGGGTTGTGGATCTCGACCAGATGGCCGCTCGCATCGGTCATTGCTTCGATCTCGGCCTCGGCAACGCTGCCGATACGCAGGCTGCGCCGCTTACCCTCGGCCCGGTACTCGATGGGGGCCGGTTTGACACCCAGCACTTCACCGATGAAAGGGCCCAGGGCCGAGAGATGGCCACCGGCCTGGCCGGTGAAGATCTTCGTCAGCGCTTCGGTCTGCTGGGGGCTGGCGCGGTCGTCCGTATACAGCGCCACACGCCATTTTGTCTCCATCATGTGCCCGGGGGTGTACCCGAAGAACGCGGCGTTCAGCCCCGCGAGATCCACGGAGCCGTAGCGGCCTTCGTCGACATGCCAGGCGACGACCACCTTGCAGTCTCCCTCGGTAGGCGCGCTGGTGAAGTTGCATGGACAGGCGGCCATGCAGTTGCATGTCTCGAAATAGGTACCGCGAACCTGCCATTGCTCGGCCATGGGAATCCTCCTTTGCACCTGCGTAGCAGGGAACGGGTGGACCCGTTCCTGCGCGTCGCGGACGACACCCTTTTGGTAGCCTTTCGGCCTACGCGTCCTTTCCCCCCAGCTTCCAGGATCGAGCCGCAATCTCAGTCTAGTGGAGAGGGGGCTGCAATGCCCTCGTCGATTGGAAGGGATTGAACGCCAAGACGTTAAGTGCCTGGAATTTGACATGCGGTGCCGAAGCGTTGACGCTGGCCCCCAGCGTCGGTAGCGTCGGTAGCGTCGGGCGGCCCTCACTTCGGTGTTATAATTGTCCACCGTCAATGGTGGCCCGCTTCGGTCCCCTCGCAACGATAAGCTGTAAACCCGGTCAGGCCCGGAAGGGAGCAGCCGTAGCAGCCGCGTCGTGTGCCGGGGTGTGGCTGACGCGGGCCGCCGCCTTCTTCGAGGCTCGCGCGGGATCTGCGGTGCGCTCTCGCGGACCAGCCATCTCTGGCGTGACCTGGGGGCTTCGGCCCGGCCCCAGCCCGGCCTTCCGGCCTCGCAGCTCAGCTGCTTCGGCGTTCGACTTCGCGCCAAGCCTTGCTTCTCAGGCGCTCGTCTCACTCCTGGCCGGGCGTTCGCAAAGCCGCGAAAGTCCGCTGGACTCTCGGTTTTTCGCACCCTAAGGACAAATTGATCTGTCAGCTTGTCGCCGTTGGTCGGATCGGTGGGCCGGCGGATTGCGGTCAACGCGCTCTTTGCGGAGCGAGCTCGGCGAAAGCCGTCACTTCTTCGCGATCCTGGTAGAGCTGTTTCGCTGCCAAGGGCCATGGGTGCCTGGTTTCATTCAGCCGGGCGCGCACGGCACTGAGGCACTGCGTAACGGTTTGATGGCGCTTGTTCATCGGCAACTTCAGGTTGAAGATCGTGCGCCTGCACCAGCCTCGTGTCAGCCATTGGGCCGCCGGCGCCGCGATGCGGTCCGGCTGCTCGACGATGTCGCAGACCATCCCGTGGATCGGCTCGGAGGGACGAAAGTGGAAGCCGTCGACGCGGCGGTGCTCCACGAGACCGCTCTCCCGCACCAGGGGCGCCAGGGCGCCGTTGTCGGGGCGTTGCCGGGCCTCGGGCGGAATGAGGTACACTGCCTGGATTGAGTCTGCCGCCAGGCCATTCGCTGCCTCGTCTCGATGTCCTATCAGGTCCTTGCCCGCAAGTGGCGCCCGCGTACCTTTGGTCAGATCGTCGGCCAGGCCCACGTGGTGCGCGCCTTGAGCAACGCCCTCGACAATGACCGGCTGCACCACGCCTACCTCTTCACCGGCACCCGCGGGATCGGAAAGACCACCCTGGCACGCATCTTTGCCAAGTCGCTGAACTGCGAGCACGGCGTCGGCTCTACGCCTTGCGGGGTCTGCGGTGCCTGCCGCGAGATCGACGAGGGGCGGTTCGTCGACCTCCTGGAGGTGGATGCCGCATCGCGCACGAAGGTCGACCAGACCCGGGAGTTGCTGGAGAACGTTCCGTACGCGCCGGTGCGCGGACGCTATAAGGTGTACCTGATCGACGAGGTGCACATGTTCTCGGACAGCAGCTTCAACGCGCTGCTGAAGACGCTGGAGGAGCCGCCGCCCCATGTGAAGTTCCTCCTGGCGACCACCGATCCCCAGAAATTGCCGGTGACGGTGCTCTCGCGCTGCCTGCAGTTCAATCTCAAGCGCCTGACTCCCGAGCAGATCCAGCGGCAGCTGGAGCACATCCTGACGGAGGAGAGCATCGGGTCGGAGCCAGGGGCCCTGGTGCAGCTCGCACGCGCCGCCGACGGCAGCATGCGGGATGCCCTCAGCCTGCTGGATCAGGCAATCGCCTACGGTAACGGTCGGGTCAGGGAAGACGAGGTGCGGGCCCTGCTGGGCAATGCGGCCCATGACCGCGTCTACGACCTGCTGGCCCACCTGGCTGCCGGCGACGGCGCGGCGCTGTTGCAACAAGTGGCGGCTGCGGCGGAGCTGGCGCCGGATTTCGCCGGATTGCTGCGCGAGCTGCTGGCCGTGCTTCACCGCATCGCCCTGGAGCAGATCGTTCCGGGGGCGGCCCATGAGGGCGTCGCGGATCGAGGGCGCATCCGGGATCTGGCCGGCCGCTTGGCCCCGGAAGACGCCCAGCTCTACTACCAGATCGGGCTGATGGGCCAACGCGATCTGCCGCTTGCGCCGGACCCTCGCAGCGGTTTCGAGATGGTGCTGCTGCGGATGCTTGCCTTTCGGCCCGGGGAGGCGTCCGACGCGACGGAGGCTCCCCAAGTCCCCCGCGCGGTAGCGGGGACCGCGCCCAAGGTATCCCCGGCCCCCGAAACGGCTCGCTCCGCGCCTGCGCCCCCGGCGGGGTCGGTGGCCCAGCAGGCGCCCGAGCCGTCGGACGCTGTCGACGCTTCGAGCAAGCCGGGGCCGCCACGCGCCCAGCCGGGCCTGTCCGATTGGCACGCCGTGACCGCTGCCTTGGGCCTGCGGGGCTTTTCCGCTCAGCTGGCCGAGAACTGCGTTGTGGACGCCTGGGACGGCCAGGTGCTGAAGCTGCGCCTCGACCCCAGTCGGGAGCAGCTTCGCGTGGGCAGCGCCGAGCAGCGACTAAAGCAGGCGCTGGAGGCCCACTTGGGGCAGCCGCTCAAGCTGGATATCCTGTGCCGTCCCGCCCAGGCCGAGACCCCTGCCCAGCGGACGCAGCGCCTGCGCGGCGAGCGTCAGGACGCCGCCGAGCGGGAGATCGAGGCGGACCCCTTCGTCGACGCGCTGCGCGAGCGCCTGGACGCCCGAGTGCTGCCGGGCACGGCTCGGCCCCTGGAAGCCGGGACGACGCCTTCCGGCCCGGGGCGACGCGATGAAGGTCCCGCCTGAGACGGGGTTGGTTGGCTAGGAACTATCGATTTCCTCAGAGGTGAAGACCCATGAAAGGTGCGATTGGCAACCTGATGAAGCAAGCCCAGAAGATGCAGGAGGAGATGCAGCAGGCCCAGGAGCGGCTGGCCCGTGAGGAGATCACGGGTGAAGCCGGCGGCGGCCTGGTGACGGTGACGATGAATGGCCGGCACGAGGTGCGCCGGGTCACCATCGATCCCAGCCTGATGGGCGACGACCGCGAGATGCTGGAAGACCTGATTGCGGCGGCGACCAACGACGCGGTCCACAAGATCGCCGACAAGACCCAGCAGAGCCTCTCGGGATTGACTGCGGGCATCAACCTGCCCCCCGGATTCAAGCTGCCGTTCTGAGCGCGTGTCCGCCCGTCCACTCCTGGACAGCCTGATGGAGGCGCTGCGCTGCCTGCCCGGGGTAGGGCCGCGCTCGGCCCAGCGCATGGCCTTTCATTTGCTCGAGCGCGACCGGGAGGGGGGGCGGCGCTTGGCCCGGGTGATGGCCGAGGCCATGGAGCGCATCGGCCATTGCAGCCGTTGCCGCACGCTCACCGAGTCCGAGATCTGCGCCCTGTGCGCCAGCCCGAGCCGGGACGACGGGCTGCTCTGCGTTGTCGAGACGCCGGCGGACGTGCTGGCCATCGAGCAGGCGGTGGACTACCGCGGACGCTATTTCGTGCTCGGGGGTCGGCTGTCGCCATTGGACGGGATCGGACCCCGAGAGATCGGCCTGGATCTGCTGGAGCAACGATTCGGCGAGTCGGGCATTCGGGAGGTGATCCTGGCCACCAATCCGACAGTCGAGGGCGAGGCCACCGCTCACTACATCGGCGAGATGGCCCGGGCCCGAGGCATTCGCACCACCCGCATCGCCCACGGGGTTCCCGTGGGCGGCGAGCTGGAGATGGTCGACGGTGGCACCCTGTCCCATGCGTTCGTCGGGCGTCGGGACCTCTGAGCTCAGCCTGCCGGCGGGGCAATCACGCGAGGAGTAACCGGATGGACAACTGCATATTCTGCAAGATGGTACGAGGCGAGATCCGGCCCGACCTGGTGTACGAGGACGACGAGGTGCTCGCCTTCCGCGACCTCAACCCTCAGGCGCCGACCCATGTCCTGGTCATCCCCAAGCGCCACATCGGCACGCTCAACGATCTGCTTCCGCAGGATGCAGAGCTGGTCGGACGGCTGTTCCTGGCGGCCCGCCGGGTGGCCGAGATCGATGGCATCGCAGAGCGCGGCTACCGCACGCTCATCAACTGCAACGCCGAGGCCGGTCAGTCGGTGTTCCACGTCCATCTTCACGTCCTGGGCGGGCGGCCGATGCATTGGCCGCCCGGCTGATCGGAGCCTGCGGTTGGGCTAAAATGAAAAAGTTTAAGAATCTATCGTCCATTGCCCCATACGGGTCGCAATGACAACTGTTGATCATGCGCCCGTCTCCTGCCCACCGCCTAGGAGCGGAGACGGGGACAGGCGCGCGGTGCCGACACGGGCGGCCGGAGGGTAGTGACGGTGAGTGAGGTGCTGGAGATCGCAAAGGAAGAGACGCCGGCGGCGGTTCCGAGCCGGGCCGTGCGAGAGCCGGCGCGGGAATGGGACCTGAGCGCGCCGGAGCTGTACCTCAACCGTGAGCTGACCTGGCTGAGCTTCAATCTGCGCGTCCTGCACGAGGCGGAGGACGAGCGCACTCCGCTGCTGGAGCGGGTCAAGTTTCTGGCCATCGTCGGATCGAACCTCGACGAGTTCTTCATGAAGCGCATCGGGGGTCTGAAGCAGCAGGCCGGTGCGGGCATGGCCAAGCTCACCGTGGATGGGCGCAGCCCCCAGCAGCAGATTCGCGAGTGCTACCAGGTGGTACGCGCCATGGAAGAGCGCAAGCATCAGACCCTGGAGACAGTGCTAGCGGCACTTGCCGGGCACGGGATCGGCCTGGTGAAGTATGAGCAGCTCGAGGAGCAGCAGCGCCTGGCGGTGCGCGAGTACTATTTCAGGAACATCTTCCCGCTGGTCACGCCCCAGTCCATCGACCCCGCCCATCCCTTTCCCTTCATCTCCAACCTCTCGCTCAATCTGCTGGTTACGGTCCGTGATCCGGGCAAGAGCGGCAAGATTGCCCTGACCCGGATCAAGGTGCCCGTGGGACCGGACATCCCGCGCTTCCTGCGGGTGGGTGAGTCGGGGGCCTTCGTGCGCCTCGAAGATGTGATGGCCAACAATCTCGACATGCCCCTGCCGGGCGTCGAGGTGCTGTCCTGCGAGATGTTCCGGGTGACGCGCAATGCCAACACCGAGCGCGCCGAGGACCATGCCGAGGACCTGGTGCTGATGATCGAGTCGGAGCTGCGCGACCGGCGCTTCGCGCCCATCGTGCGCATGGAGATCGAGGCCGGCATGGACCCGGTGCACAAGGGGATGTTGGCAGCGGAGCTCGGGCTCGACGAGCAGGACGACGTGTTCGAGGTCGATGCCTGCCTCGCCACCCGCGACCTGTTCGAGATCGCCGCCCTGAAGATCCCGGAGCTGCACGATACCCCCCACGAGCCCATCGACCACGCGGATCTGCGCGACAGCCGCAGCATCTTCTACATCATCCGCGACGACGGCCCGCTGCTGCTGCAGCACCCATACGAGTCCTTCGCCAACTCGGTGGAGCGCTTCCTCAAGGAGGCCAGCGAAGACCCCAAGGTGCGCGCCATCAAGATGACGCTGTATCGCACCTCGGGCGAGAGCAAGGTGGTGGAATATCTGATCCGCGCCGCGCGCAACGGCAAGCAGGTGGCGGTGGTGGTGGAGCTCAAGGCACGCTTCGACGAGGCGGCCAACATCCGCTGGGCCGAGCGCATGGAGGAGGCGGGCATTCATGTGACCTACGGGGTGGTCGGGCTCAAGACCCACTCCAAGATCACCCTGGTGGTGCGCCGGGACTACACCGGCATCCAGCGCTATATGCACATCGGCACCGGCAACTACCATGCGGGAACGGCCCGGCTCTATGCGGATCTGGGCCTGCTCACCAACGACGACGCCATCGGCCAGGATGCCACCGAGCTGTTTAACTACCTCACGACCGGCTACACGCCCGAGCGCAAGTACGCCAAGCTGCTGCCCTCGCCACGGGTGCTCAAGCGCGCTTTGTTGAAGAAGATCCAACGCGAGCGCGAGTGGGCGAAAAAGGGCGAGAGCGCCCTGATCCAGCTCAAGATGAATGCCCTGGAGGACGTGGACATTACCCGCGCCCTCTACGAGGCCTCTCGGGAGGGCGTGCAGGTCGACCTCATCGTGCGCGACACCTGCCGTTTCCGCCCGGGCCTTCCGGGGCTCTCGGCGTCTGCGCGGGTGATCAGCATCGTCGGGCGGTTTCTCGAGCACACCCGCGTCTACTACTTTCGAAACGGCGGCGAGGAGGAGTACTTCATCGGCTCCGCCGACTGCATGCAGCGCAATCTGGAGTCGCGCGTAGAGGTGGTCACCCCCGTAGAGGCCCCGAAGCTTCGCGAGCAGCTGCGCACGCTGCTCGATGCCCAGCTCAACGACTATCGCGGGGCCTGGGACATGCAGGCCGACGGCACTTACGTGCAGCGCCAGCCGCGCACCGAGGCCGAGCGGGAGCACTCCCAGGAGAAGCTCATCCGCCTCGCCACCGAGCGCCTCCAGAAGGCCTCGCGCCAGGAGAAGCGCCGTCGCAAGCCGCTCGGGGGGCGTAACCTGCGGTAGGAGCGCGCGGGAGGGGTTGCCGGGCCTTGGGTGGCCGCCAGGCAGCAGATCGCGCACCGCGCTCCCGCCCCCGGGTTTGCCCCGAGGGGCTGCAGCCCCCATGCCGTCCCGTGGCGGCTGCGCTTCAACCTGAGAACCGCAGTTGGAACCGCCAAGGGGCCAAGGACACCAAGTCCGAAATGCATGAAAGAGAAGGAGCCCGTCTCACCCGGAGGGTGACCTTGGTCTCTAGCGTATTCCTTTGAACAACTTTGCGTTCTTGGCGTCTTGGCGGCGCAAGTGATCTCTCCAGGTTCAACTGAGCTGCGTCAAGGCCCCCCAGGGATTGCGCGGCAAATTCTATCTATACTGGTACGATCGGACGGTCCGCTGCCGCAAAGTTTCCGGCGCGCCAACACGCCCGCTGCGCACAGGTGGGTGCCCGCCAGCGGGTGCACGCTGGACCCCGCCCGGTGAAGGGAGGTAGTTAGCTTGAGCTCACCCGAGGAGTCGCCGCGCCAACCCGTTGCCGATTTGGAGAAGTGCCCGACCGGCATCCCCGGCCTCGATCAGATTACGGCGGGCGGTCTGCCACGAGGGCGCACGACGCTGGTGTGCGGCGGCTCGGGCTCGGGCAAGACCCTGCTCGCCATGGAGTTCCTGGTGAAGGGCGCCGTGGATCACGACGAGCCCGGCGTGTTCATGTGCTTCGAGGAAAGCGCCGGGAAGCTCGTCCAGAACTCGGCGTCGCTGGGCTTCGACCTGCAGGCGTTGGCAGCCGAGAAGAAGCTGGTCATCGATCAGGTGCACGTCGAGCGCAGCGAGTTGGAGGAGTCAGGCGCATACGACCTGGAGGGGTTGTTCATCCGCCTGGGCTATGCCATCGATTCCATCGGTGCCAAGCGGGTGGTGCTGGATACCATCGAGGTCCTGTTCGGTGCGCTGCCCAACCTCGCGGTCCTGCGCGCCGAGCTGCGCCGGTTGTTCCGCTGGCTGGAGGACAGGGGCGTCACGGCCATCGTGACCGGGGAGCGCGGCGCGGCCAGCCTCACCCGCCACGGGCTGGAGGAATATGTCTCGGACTGCGTGATCCTGCTCGACCAGCGAGTCGAGGACGCGATCGCCACGCGCCGCCTGCGCATCGTCAAGTACCGGGGCTCCGCCCATGGCACCAACGAGTACCCCTTCCTGTTGGACGAGCGGGGCTTTACGGTCATGCCCCTCACCGCCATCGGCCTGAAATATCCGGTGTCCACCGAGGTCGTTTCCACCGGCATTGCGCCGCTCGACGCCATGCTGGATGGAGGTGGCTACTATCGGGGGAGCACCATGCTGGTCTCGGGCGCCGCCGGTGCCGGCAAGAGCAGCGTCGCGGCCCATTTCGTCGAGGCCGCCTGCCGCCGGGGCGAGCGCTGCCTGTACTTTGCCTACGAGGAATCCCCCGACCAGATTCTGCGCGACATGGGCTCCATCGGCATCGAGCTGAAACCCTGGGTGGACGCGGGCCTGCTGCGCTTCCAGGCGATGCGACCGGGCAGCTACGGGCTGGAAACGCACCTGGTGAGCATCCAGCGCGAGTTTGAGCGGTTCCGGCCCCAGGCGGTGGTGCTCGATCCCATCTCCGGCTTCGAGTCGGCGGGCGGATTCCTGGACGCCAAGGTCATGCTGTTCCGCCTGGTGGACCTCTTGAAGTCCGGCGGAATCACCGCCGTGTTCACCAGTCTCACCGGCGGCGGCGATCCCGAACAGCAGACCGAGGCCGGGATCTCCTCCGTGATCGACATCTGGTTGGTGCTGCGCAACCTGGAGCAAGGCAGCGAGCGCACGCGCCTCCTCTATATCATCAAGGCACGCGGCATGGGCCATTCCAACCAGGTCCGGGAGTTCAGGCTCACCGATCAAGGGGTGGATCTGGTGGATGTCTACATGGGGCCGAGCGGCATACTCACAGGCTCGAGCCGGGCGGCTCAAGAGCTGCAGGACCGTGCCGCCGCTCTTGTCCGCCAGCGGGAGGTCGAGCGCAGACATCTGGTCATGCAGGGTAAGCGCAGGGCGCTGGAGGCGAGAATCGCGGAGCTGCAGGCGCAGCTCGATGTCGAGCTCGCGCAGGACCAGGACGTCATCACCGAGGGCGAGACCCATGCCCAGAACCTGCTCTCCGAGCGCATCGAGGCCGGCCATCGACGGGAAGGCGAGGCCGAGGCGCCGGGCCCGTCACCCGAAGGAGCGCGCCGATGAATGGAAAGACCACCCCCGCGGGGCCGACGCTCGGGCCCGAGACGGGCGCCGACGACGTGCGCGAGTGGGAGCTGCGCCTCTACCTGGCCGGACAGACCCCGCGCTCCGTCACGGCCCTGGACAACCTCAGAAGGCTGTGTGAAGAGCACCTCAAGGGCCGCTACCGGATCGAGGTGATCGACCTGCTGGTGAGCCCGCAGCTCTCCCGTGACGATCAGATCCTGGCGGTCCCGACCCTGGTGCGCAAGCTGCCGCTACCTATTCGGAAAATCATCGGCGACCTTTCCAGAACAGAGCGCGTGCTGGTCGGCCTGCAGTTGCGACCGAAACCTTGAAGCGGTCGCTCCCGACAGGCTGTCAACTGCCGGAAAGTCGCGAAACAGGAGGCCCAGATGGCCGACCCCAAGACTTCGCAAAATGCGGGCAAGGTCGACGCGGAACACTACGTCCTGCGCCTCTACGTGAGTGGTGCGACACCGCGCTCAGTCGTGGCGATAAAGAACATCAAGGAGATCTGTGAGACCCATCTGCGGGGCCGCTATGACCTGCAGGTCATCGATATACTGCAGCGGCCGGCGAGGGCACGCGACGCCCGGATCGAAGCGGTACCGACCCTGATCAAGCAGCGGCCGCCGCCAATGCGCAGACTGGTCGGAGATCTGTCGCACAGGGACCGTCTGGTGGTCGGACTGGGCCTGACGTTCGAGTCGCACGCCAGGTTGAGCGCAGACTGACTGGACCCGCCATGTCCGATGCCAAGACCCCAATGGCGCTGGTTGAGGAAAATCAGCAGCTCCGTGCCCGACTGGAGGAGCTCGAGGAGACGCTGCGTGCCATCCGCAGTGGCGAGGTGGATGCCCTGGTCCTGTCCGGACCGGATGGAGAGCAGATCTATACCCTGAACGGCGCGCTCGAGCCCTACCGCGTGATGGTCGAGGCCATGAGTGAGGGCGCGGTGATGTTGGCGGAGGACGCCAGCATCCTCTACTGCAACGCCCGTTTCGCCGAGATGGTCAAGGCGCCCCATGAGGGACTCATCGGCCTGCCGTTCCACAGCATGGTCGCCGTGCCCGATCGGGACAAGCTCGCCCGGATGCTCGACCTGGCCTGGCAGAGGGCGACACGGGTCGAGCTGACGCTGCTGGCGACCGACGGGACGCCGACACGCGCCTTGCTCTCCATGTACGCCTTACCGGAAGACCAAGGCAAGGGCATCGCCGTCGTGATCACCGACCTGTCCGATGTGGCCGCCGCTGCGGAGGCCCGATCGCGGCTGGTACGCATCGTCGAGTCCTCGGACGATGCCATCATGTCCACCGACCTCGATGGCCGGGTGCAAAGCTGGAATGCGGCGGCGGAGCGTCTGTTCGGCTACACCGCCGGGGAGGCCATCGGTCGCTCTCTCCTGCAGCTCACGGTCCCGCCCGACCACGCCGATGAGTTCTTGCACAAGCTCGAGACCATCCGGCGCGGCGAGCGCACAGGGCACGTGGAGACCGTGCGGCTGCGCAAGGACGGCACGCCGATCGACGTGTCCGTCACCGCGTCTCCCATCGTTGATGCCGCGGGCCGAACCGTCGGCGCGTCGGCCACGCTGCGCGATGTCACGGAGCGCAGGCAAACCGAGCAACGCCTGAAGCTCTTTCGCACCCTGCTCGACCATTCCAGCGACGCCATCGAGGTCATAGACCCAGCCACCATGCGGTTCCTGGACGTCAACGAGACCGGGTGCCGCTCTCTGGGCTACAGCCGTGAAGAGCTGCTGACCCTATGCGTGCCCGACATTGATCCGGTGCTCGACGGCGATGTGATCGCAACCGTCGAAGCACGGATTGGGCCATCCGGAAACGCGCGCTTCGAAAGCGTCCACCGGCGCAAGGATGGCTCGACCTTCCCGGTGGAGGTCAGCACGACGCTGATCGCGATCGATCGCCCCTACCTGGTGAGCATCGTGCGCGATATCACGGAGCGCAGGCGGACCGAGGCCGTGGAGCGTCTCCAGTCGGAGCGGGCACACGCCATGTTGGAGCTCCCGCGGGCCGCCGAGCGCCAGCAGGAGGTCGCGTTTCTCCAATACGGCCTGGATCTGGCCGAGCGGCTCACGGGCAGCGAGATCGCCTTCGCGCATTTCATCAATGAGGATCAGGAGGGCATCGAGCTGGTGACCTGGTCGCGCCGCACCCTGGACGGATACTGCACGGCGGCCTACGACAAGCACTATCCGGTGAGCCAGGCCGGCGTCTGGGCCGACGCCCTGCGCCAACGGGCGCCCGTGGTGATCAACGACTACCCGGCCCTGCCGTACAAGCAGGGTCTGCCCGCAGGACACGCCGATCTCAGGCGACTGATCTCAATACCGGTGATCGAGGCCGGCAAGGTGGTGATGCTCGTCGGCATAGGGAACAAGGCCGAGCCCTACACCGAGCTGGACGTGGACTCGCTGCAGCTGGTCGCCAATGCCTTGTGGCACATCGGCCAGCACCGGCGCAGCCTGGAGGCCTTACGTGCCGGCGAGACGCGTTACCGCGCTCTGGTGGAGAACATGAACGACGGCCTCGCGGTCTATGAGGCCGTGGACGAGGGCACGGACTTCGTCTTTCTGGAGATCAACAAGGCCGGCGAGCACATCAGCCGGGCAGTGCGCGATCAGCTCGTCGGGCGGCGACTCACCGAGGCTTTTCCGGGCGTGGCGGCCATGGGCCTGCTGGATGCCATGCAGCGGGTGTATCGCAGCGGCACGCCGGAACGGCTCCCCGAGCGGTTATACCAGGACGAGCGCATCACCCACTGGGGCGACAACTACGTCTATCGACTGCCTTCCGGAGAGCTGGTCGTAGTCTATTCCGACGTCACCCAGCGCAAGCATGCCGAGCAGGCCATTCAGGGCGAGCAGACGTTCTCCAACACCTTGATACAAAGCCTGCCGGATCTCTTCTTTCTCCTCGACCGTCAGGGCCGGCTGATGCGATGGAACGCAAGGCTGGAGGAATTGCTCGGAGACCCATCGGAAGAGCTGTTGGGGGCCAGTGCCCTGGCATTTGTCCATGACGAGGATAAGCCCCTTGTTGCACAGAAAATCGAGCAGGTCATCGAAACCGGCTCGGCGTCGCTGGAAGCGCGCCTGAGCATGACGAATGGCATCCGCAACTACCTTCTGACGGGGACCCGGATCGAGACCCAGCTCGGGGAGAATGTCATCGGCGTGGGTATCGACATCACCGAGAGCAAACGCACCGCCGCCGAGCTTGATCAGTACCGCGGTCATCTGGAGGCGCTGGTGGAGACCCGCACCCACGAGCTGGAGCAGGCCAGGGCCATAGCCGAGGCGGCGAACGCAGCCAAGAGCGCCTTCGTGGCCAACATGAGTCACGAGATACGCACGCCCTTGAACGCCATCGTCGGCCTCACCTACCTGTTGCGGCAGGGCTCGGCGGATCCCGCGCAAACGCTCAAGCTGGATAAGATCGTCGATGCCTCCCGGCATCTGCTGGCGGTCATCAACGACATCCTCGACTTCTCCAAGATCGAGGCCGGCAAGCTGAAGTTGACTGTCGCCGACTTCGCGATCGATCGGGTGCTGGACAACGTCGTCTCCATGATCGGTCCCAGCGTACGTGACAAAGGTCTGGAAATTTCTGTCGATAGGGACGATCTGCCGCCGGTGCTGGTGGGCGATTCGACCCGGCTGGCCCAGGCCCTGCTCAACTATCTCTCCAATGCGGTCAAATTCACCGCCCAAGGCAGGATTTCCGTCCGGGTAAGCGTGGTGGAGGAAACGGCCGGCGACCTGCTGGTACGCTTCGAGGTGTCGGACACCGGCATCGGCATCACGCCCGAGAAGCTGGCGGGCCTGTTCGCGCCCTTCGAGCAGGTCGATGCCACGACCGCGCGCCGTCATGGCGGCACCGGCCTGGGCTTGGCCATCACCCGGCGCCTGGCGCGCCTCATGGACGGCGATGCGGGGGCGAGGAGCGTGCCCGGCCAGGGCAGCACCTTCTGGCTCACCGCCCGCCTCGGCAGAAGCCGTCTCGGCCGCGACCAGTTGGTGGACGCGCCCGCTCCGGCTGAGCCGAGCCGGCCGACCTTGCGGCCCGGCGCCCGCGTCCTGCTGGCAGAGGACAACAGGATCAATCAGGAGGTGGCGGTGGAGCTGCTGACGGGGATCGGACTGGCGGTAGAGGTCGCCAACGACGGGATTGAGGCCGTGCACAAGGCCAGTAGCGGCGATTACGACCTGATCCTCATGGACATCCAGATGCCGGGCATGGACGGCCTGGAGGCGACCCGGGCCATTCGCGCGCTGCCCGGCTGCGCGACCCTCCCCATACTGGCGATGACCGCCAACGCCTTCGACGAGGATCGCGAGCGCTGCCGCGCCGCCGGCATGAACGACTTCGTCGCCAAGCCGGTCGATCCCGAACAAATGTACGCCACGCTGCTGCGTTGGCTGCCCCAATCGGTGCCGCTACCCGCACCGGCCGACGCCCAGGCGGAGGTGCTTCCCGCCGCACTCGCAGCCATTCCCGGGCTGGACACCAGGCAGGGCCTCAAGGTGCTGAACGGCCGCGTGGCCGCCTACCTGCGCCTGCTGCGCCTCTATGCGTCCGAGCATGGCGGCGACATGGCCCGATTGCGGGAGTGCCTGTCCCGGGGCGAGCGCGACGAGGCACGGCGCCTGGCCCATACGCTGAAGGGCAGCTCGGGCAACATGGGCGCGACGCGCGTACAGCGCCTGGCCGGCGAGCTGGAGGCGGCGATAAAGGAGGGTCGTGAGGTTACCGAGATCGATCGGCTGGCCGGCTTCCTGGACACCGAGCTGCAACAGTTGAGGACCGCGCTCCTCCCGGCGCTGCCGGCGGCGGCCGCCGTGGAGGGTATCGTGGACTGGGGGGTGGTGCGCCGGGTGATGGGCGCATTGGAGCCCCTACTCGAGGCCGGCGACTTTCGGGCCAACCAGCTCATCCGGGCCCATGCAATATTGTTCAAGACCGCGCTTGGCCCCCTGGGTGAGCAACTGGCGCAGCAGATCGCGGATTTCCGCTACGCCGAGGCCTCGGACACCTTGCAGCGGGCGCGGCAGGAGCACCCCGAGCTGGCACGGCACTGAAAAGCCGGTCCCCAGGGTGCGCTCATGGTGCCAGCAGCCGTTCCAGGACCAGCCGATACATCCGCGAGAGCCGCTCCAGGTCCTCGACCGCCACGCACTCGTCCACCTGATGGATGGTGGCGTTGAGCGGGCCGAGCTCCAGCACCTGAGCGCCCGTCGGGGCGATGAACCGCCCATCGGAGGTGCCGCCGGAGGTCGACAGCTCGGGCTCCAGGCCCATGATCTCGCGGACGGCAGCGCGCGCGGCTTCCACCAGCTCGCCGACGGGGGTCAGGAAGGGCTGTCCGGAAAGCCGCCAGCGCAGGTCGTAATCGAAATCGCCAAGGTCCACCAGCGCCTTGACCCGTTCCTTGATGGTCTGCTCCGTCAGCTCGTTGGAGAATCGGAAGTTGAACTGGACGTCCAGGCGCCCGGGAATGACGTTCTCCGCCCCGGTCCCCACGTTCAGATTGGCGACCTGAAAACTGGTCGGCGGGAAGAGCTCGTTGCCGTCGTCCCAGTGCTCGGCGCAGAGCGAGGCCAGGACCGGGGCGAACGCGTGCAGGGGATTCTTGGCGAGATGCGGATAGGCCACATGGCCCTGCTTGCCACGGACCGTCAAGAACCCGTTGATCGATCCACGCCGGCCGTTCTTGATGCAGTCGCCCAGGTGCTCGCGGCTGGAAGGCTCCCCGACCAGGCACCAGTCCATCTTCTCGCCCCGGGCCTCCAGGGCCTCCACGACCCGCACCGTGCCGTCATGGGCCGGGCCTTCCTCGTCGCTGGTGATCAGGAAACCGATCGACCCGCGGTGGTCGGGGTGATCCCGCACGAACGCCTCGGTCGCCGTCACCATCGCGGCCAGCGACCCCTTCATGTCTGCGGCGCCCCGGCCATAGAGCATCCCCTCGCGCACGCTCGGCTCGAACGGATCGCCTGACCAGGCATCCAGGGGGCCGGAAGGCACCACATCGGTGTGTCCCGCAAAGGCGAACAGCGGGCCGGCGTCGCCGCGGCGGGCCCAGAAATTATCCACCTCGCCAAAGCGCATCCGCTCGATGCGAAAGCCGATCACTTCGAGGCGCGCGATCATCAGCGCCTGGCAGCCGGCGTCCAGCGGTGTCACCGAGGGTCTGCGGATCAGCTCTTCGGCCAGGTCGAGGGTGGCGGACATCGGCGGGCTCTCGAGTGCGGCAAGGGACAGGGTCGGGGCTGCATGATAGCAGCCCCTGTCCCGGTTCGCGGCTCAGGCTGGTCTCTCGGGCTAGCCCGACGCTCGGGTCAGTACCAGCGCCCGGTGATGTGCCAGCGGGGCCGCGCGGGGTGGGGCGCAGCCAGCGATCCGTAGCCCGGGTCCATCCAGGGGCCGAGGGGCGGCTCGGGGCGCCGCAGGAAACCTTGGCTGAAGCAGACAGGGCTGGCAAGAGCCCCTTCGGCGCGGGCGGCTTGGGTCGTAGCGGGCCCCTTGTCAGCGGCTCAGGGGCAGGGGCCGAGCAGGCTTGCGACCAGGCCGACCGTATCCTCGGGTGTCGGCGTGGGCATGTTGTCGAGCGATCCTCCGGCCTTCACGCGGATGACGTACTCGGCCCACTGCAACGGGCGCGGCAGGGATCCGAGACGGCGCGCAAGGCCGTGCAGCTCGGCGACGAACTGCAGGTCGCAGTCGCGCTCGCGGCCGGGGCCGGCGATGCACAGGTCGTGGCGTTTGCAGGCGTTGTCGAAGGCGTCGATGGGCGGTGGAAAGGTGCCGGGGCGCGGATGTCCGATACCGCACCAGTTGCCATAGATAGGCATGCATTCCAGAGGGTCGGCCGGCGCCGGGCTGGTGGCGAAAAACCATAGCAGCAGCAGGCAGGCGCGAGGCCGATGGTTCGGTATCATTGGGCGTCGGCTCCAGGACGGACGGCGCGAGGACCATCCCTCTGCCCCACGGCCATTGTTCGCCGCCGGCGTCGCCACCGTCAATCCGGCTGCATCGACTTTGCCCCCGGGCAGGAGGCTCAAGAACAATGACAGATATCCTGGTTGTGGGCTCGGTGGCCTGGGACGAGGTGGCGCTGCTCGACAGCCCCCTGCAGCGGGGGAGCCATAACGGCGCACGATGGCTCGGGCGGCGTGTCGGTGGCGGCGCCGCCAATACGGCCATGGCCCTTGCGCGCGCCGGTGACCGGGCCACCGTGATCAGCGCCCTGGGGATGGACGACGAAGGGGCGCGGCTGATTGCGGTGCTCTCGGACCTGGGCGTCGACGTGAGCGCCATTGATCGACAGGGCTCCGAGACCACGCGCTCGGTGATCCTGTTGGAGTCCGACGGGGAACGGACGGTGGTCAACCTGGCGAGGGCGCGAGTGCCATTGCCGGGCGACCTGGCGATCCGGCCAGCGGCCTGCTGCTACGTACGCTCGGCCGACCCCGCCCTGACAGAAGTGCTGCGGGAGCGAGTCCGTCGCGGCCTGGTGGTCGCGCACATACCGCCCCTGGTGCCCGATTTCCGGCCGGCCCAGGTGCTCCTGGGCTCGGCCTCGGACCTGGATGCGGATTTCCTATCCGATCCCTATGCGGCCGCATTGGAGGTCGCAGGCGAGCCCCTGGAGTGGGTGGTCGTTACTCGGGGCGCGGCCGGGGCCTGCGCCTGCGCGGTGGATCGGACGATTGAGGTGCGCGCCCCGAAAGTGGAGGCCGTGGATACCACCGGGGCGGGCGACGCCTTCGCCGCCGGCCTGGTGCACGCCCTGGCCCGGGGGCAGGCCATGGAGCATGCGCTTGCGACTGCCGTGGCCTGGGGCGCGGCCTCGGTCACCTTCGAGGGTACGGTTCCGCCCATCGGATTCCCGAGCCTGGGCAATACCGTGGTGTGAGGAGGCGGTCAGTCCGCCGCGGGTCGCTGGTGCCGCTTGGCGTAGCTGAGTTGGTAGCGTTTGGCCAGGGCGAGGAGAAACCGTTTCTTCATATTGCGGAAGCGCCCGACGCCGAAACGCGCGAAGCCCCTGCCGAGGCTGATGGTCCCGGCGTTGTGGACGATCGGAATCAGGCCGTGCCGGTCGAAGACGCGTCCGCGCGAGACCCTGATCCCGTCCGGGCGGTGAGTGGGAATGAAGTTGTAACGAGGCTCCAGCTCATCGTAGCCCCTGTCCAGGAGGTACTCCGCGATCAAGAGCTGATCGGTACCGAATTGACCCCGCGAATCCCCGAAGCGGGCGAGGCAGTCCCAGAGGGCGGAAAACGCCTGAGCCGGCCCGATCAGGACGCCGACATTGATCATTGGCTCGGCGGTGAAGCGTTGCTGCAGCGCGCGCAGGTGTGGGGCGGCCCGTTTGCCACCCGCCCAGTGCTTGGCGACGAACGAGAAGACCACCGGCTCCCGGCAAGCGCCGATCCGGTCCCGGGACTGGCGCAGCAGGGGGCTGATGTCGGTCTGCACGATCAGATCGCCCCCGTCGGTCATCAGCACATTTCCGTAGCGACGCTCGGTGAGCAGCTTTGCCGCATCTCGAAACCGCAGATTGGCGGGGTGCCCGTCTTTTCTGCAGGGAACACGCATCGCTCCCGCGGCATCCAGTTTCGATCGCTGACGCTCTGACAGCCCATAGTCCAGCACCGCGACGTCGACGTTGTGGAGATCGCAGGTGGACTGGATGGAGCGCAGCCAATGATCGGCAATGAAATCCCCGACCTTGGCATCGCCGGCGGTGAGGATCAGGTGTCTGGGCAGGTCTTCGGACACCTGCTGGGTCGAGTCGAGGAGACTCATAGGGATTGTCCGGGGGGTTGATGAGACTTGAAACCACCGTCTCATCGCAAGGTCGCCAGCCGGAGGCCTTGGCCGCGTGCGCACCGGCGCGATGGACGGTGATGGTCGTGGCTGCAGGGTACCGCCACAGGGAGCCGACAACAAGGGACTGGGACTTGTGGGGGGACAGCCCGGAGCAGACGGGGCTCCTCACCGCCCGCTCAAGGCCCGTCCGGGTCGCTGCCCGGCCAGGACCCCTCAGATTTTGGTGAGGCTCACGGTCTTTCTGAAGCGTGCGAGCGCGCCCGCGAAAAATACCGCGCCGATGACGGTCACTGCGAGCAGGCTTTGCCAGACCACCGGCAGGCCGGCCCCGCGAGACAGCACGTCCTGGGCGAAGGCCACGAAGTGCGTGGCGGGGGAGAAGCGCATCACCCACTGGACCGGCTCGGGCATGCTCTCGAAGGGGGTATTTGCCCCCGAGAGCATGTAGATGACGAGGAACACCGGGATGGACAGCAGACCGAACTGCGGCATGGAGCGGGCAACGGTCGCCAGGAAGATGCCGATGGCCGTGAGCGAGAAAACATAGAGCGCCATGCCGACCGTGAACAGTGTCAGGGAGCCTCGCAGCGGGACCCCGAGCACGCCGTGCACCACCAGGAGCAGCGACAGCAGCGAGGCAACGACAATCACCAGCCCGTTCGACCAGACCTTGGCCAGCATGATCTCGGCCGGGGTCAGCGGCATGACCAGCAGATGCTCGATGGTGCCGTGCTCGCGCTCGCGGATCACCGCGGCGCCGGTGAGCACTATGGCCAGCAGGGTGATCTGGTTGATGATCTGCATGGGGCCCAGGAACCAGGACGACTCGCCGTTCGGATTGAAGGCGATGCGGGTGACCAGCCTTACCGGCAGCTCGGGCTCGGCCCGCGTACGGGTCAGAAACGTGCGGGTCTCGTCGCTCAGGATGCGCTCGATGTATCCCGAGCCCAGGCCTGCCTGGGTCATCGCGGTGGCATCCACGTTGAGCTGGATCCTGGGTCTGCGCCCGGCCAGCAGATCGGCCTGGAAGTCGGGCGGGATGTCCAGCACGAAGGTGTAGATGCCGCGCTCCATGGCCGGGTCGATCTGGTCGATCTGCAACCTGGCCGGCGGCTGGAAGTACGGCTCGCGCAGCGCATCGCCGATCTGGCGCGACAGCGGGGAGTGATCCTCGTCCACGATGCCGACGGCGGCGTTGTCCAGCTCCAGGCGCACCCACTTGGCCGGGCTGTAGACGGCGATGCTGAACGCATAGGCGATGAGAAAGATCAGCACCGGGTCGTAGCGCAGGCTGCGGAGCTCCTTCAGCCCCAGCCGGTAGACGTTCGAGAGGCGCACGGCTCAGCGCTCCTGGGTCCTGAGCAGGGCCCGCCCGAGCACCAGGAACCCGAGCCCGAACAGACCCAGCACCAAATAATCGGATATGAGATCTGCCGTGCCGAGCCCCTTGGTGAAGGTGCCGATGCTCACGTGATGGAACCAGGCGCTCGGGAACCCGTACCCCATAATGCGGGCGCCCCCGCCCAGCGACGACAACGGGGACAGGAAGCCCGAGAACAGCACGGTAGGCAGGGTACTCACGATGGCGGTTCCGAACACCGCCGCGATCTGGCTGCGCACGAAGGTCGACATCAGCAGCCCGAGCCCGGTGCTGGCGATGACGAACAGCATCGCCCCGAGCGTCAGGGCAAGAAAGCTGCCCTTGACCGGGACGCCGAACAGCCACAGCGCAAGAGCGACCAGGGTCGCATAGTTGAGGAGCGAGACGCCGATGTAGGGAAGCTGTTTGCCGAGCAGGAACTCCGTGCCGGTGACCGGTGTGGCGTAGAGGTTGGTGATGGAGCCGAGCTCTTTCTCCCGCACCACGCCCACGGCCGTCATGGTCGAGGGGATCAGGATCAGCAGCAGCATGCAGATGCCCGGGACCATCGCGTAGACGCTGCGAAAGGCCTGGTTGTAGCGGAACCGCGTCGCGACCTCGATGGGCTCCAGCTGCGGCACCTCGCCGCGGGTGCGCAGCAGGAGGTCCTCGATATATCCACGGTGCACGCCCTGCACGTAACCACTGATGGTCTCGGCGCGGAACGGTACGGCCCCATCGATCCACACCGCCACCTCGGGCCGGCGCCCCTGTGCGACCCGCTTGCCGAAATCGGGCGGGATCTCGATGGCGAGCGCCAGCTTCCCGGAGCGCAGCCGCTCGTCGAGCTCCCGGAGACCTCTGATCGGCCGGCGCTGCTGGAAGTAGCGCGAGGCGTCGAAGTGCTCGATGTAGGCCCGGCTCTCAGGGCTCTGGTCCCGGTCCAGGACGGCGAAGGCGAGCCGCTCGACGTCGAAGGAGATGCCGTAGCCGAGACCCAGCATCAGGATCACGGGCCCCAGCAGGGCGAAGGCCAGCCGGATCGGGTCGCGCCAAAGCTCCATGGCCTCGCGGCGCGCGTAAGCCCAGAGGCGTGCCAGAGAGAACCGCGGGGGCCGGCCCAGGGGTGCGCTGTCCCCGGTGGGCACGGATGGCTCCTCGGGCCGCGCCAGATCTCCGCCCTCGCCCGCCCGAGCCTCGAGGTAGGAGATGAAGGCCTCCTCCAGGCTCGTGGTCGCGGTCTGCGCCTTCAGCGCTGCCGGCGTGCCCTGCGCGAGCACCTCGCCGGCATGCATGAACGAGAGGCGATCGCAGCGCTCGGCCTCGCTCATGAAATGGGTCGAGATGAAGATGGTCACGCCCTGGTTGCGTGACAGATCCACCAGCAGGTCCCAGAAATGGTCCCGCGCCAGAGGGTCGACCCCGGAGGTGGGCTCATCCAGGATCAACAGGTCGGGTCCGTGGATCACCGCAACCGCCAGTGACAAGCGCTGGCGAACCCCGAGGGGCAGATCCTCCGAGCGGCGGGTGAGGTAGGGGGCCAGGCCGAAGGTCTGCACCAACTCATCGATCCGCGCCTTGGTGCGTTCCGGGGACAGGTGAAACAGCTGCGCGTGCAGCTGGAGGTTATGGAGGACCGTCAGCTCGCGGTACAGCGAGAAGCTCTGAGACATGAACCCGACGCGCTCGCGAGTCGCAAGGTCGTCGGCGTCGATGCGGTGGCCGAACAGCCAGGCTTCACCGTCGCTCGCCGGCAGAAGTCCGGTGAGCATCCGCATGGTGGTGGTCTTGCCGCAGCCGTTGGAGCCCAGGAACCCGAAGATCTCGCCCCGGGGGATGCGAAAGCTCACCCGATCCACCGCCGTGAATGCGCCGAAACGGCGGGTGAGGTTCCGTGCCTCGATGGCGGGCGGCCCTTCATCCGGGCGGTGCGCGGGCGGTGCTCGCCGTTGGCTGCTCGTGGCTTTGTCCCGCTCCGGCAGCAGCGCGATGAACGCTTGCTCCAACGAGTCGGTACCCGTCATCGCGCGGATCTGAGCCGGAGTACCGGTGGCCAGCACGCGTCCTGCGTTCATCGCCACCAGCCAGTCAAAGCGCTCCGCCTCCTCCATGTAGGCGGTGGCGATCAGCACGCTCATCCCAGGGTGCTGGGCGCGGATGCGCTCGATCAGCTCCCAGAAGCGGCGCCGGGACAGGGGATCGACGCCAGTCGTCGGCTCATCCAGGATCAGCAGGTCGGGCTCGTGGACCAGGGCACAACAGAGGCCGAGCTTCTGCTTCATGCCACCGGAGAGCTTGTCCACCGCCCGGTCGGCGAACGGCAGCAGCCCCGTGGCCTCCAGCAGCTCATGGATGCGCGTGCGCCGCTCAGCGGGGGCCTGACCGAACAGGCGGGCGAAGAAGTCCAGGTTGTCCCAGGCCGAGAGGGTGCCGTACAGGTTGCGTCCCAGACCCTGGGGCATGTAGGCGACCCGGGTGCACAGCCCGGCGCGGGTCGCCCGATCGGTGAGATCCCCGCCGAGCACGAGCACCGAGCCCTGCTGCAGCCGGCGCACTCCCGCCACCAGCCCGAGCAAGGTGGATTTGCCGACGCCGTCCGGGCCGATCAGCCCGACGGTACACCCCGCGGGAATGCGAAGGTCCACGGCCTCCAGCGCACTGCTGCCCGGATAGCGGTGGTGGACCTGGGCGAGCTCGGCGACGTAAGCGGGCTCGTCGCCCATCAGGGCAGCCGAGTGCGCAGGCGCTCGGGCCATTCTTGCGCCGGGTCGACGCGCACATAGCCCACGCCCGGCAGTCCGACCTTGACCTGGGACTCATAGTGCTTGAGCAGACCGGGATCGATCCTGGCCTTGATTCGGAATACCAGCTTCTCGCGCTCGGTGCGCGTCTCCACCTGTTTGGGTGTGAATTGGGCTCGCGGAGAGACGAAACTGACCGTTGCGGGGATCACATATTGCGGGGCCGCGTCCAGGACGATGCGTGCCTCGGCCCCGATGGGCACCTGTCCGGCCACGGTCTCGGGAAGGAACAGCACCATGTAGACATCGCTGAGGTCGAGCAGGGTAAGCACCTTCTGTCCCCCCGCCAGCACCTCGCCGGGCTCGGCGAGCCGGTAGAGCACCCGTCCTCGCCGGGGTGCCTTGAGCTCGCTGTCGGCGATGTCCACGCGCACCCGCTGCACGCCGGCCTGGGCCGCCTGGATGGCGGCGTCGGCCTGCCCCACCTGGGCCCGGGCGGCGTCGAGTGCGGCCTCGCCGCTGCGGACCTGTGTGCGGGTCCGGTCGAGCTGTTCCTCGGAGACATGTTGCTGGGCGATGAGCTTGCTGGCGCGCGCGAGCTCCCTGCGAGCGAACCCGAGCTCACTCTCGCGTTGGGCGACCAGCGCCAGGGCGCTTGCGCGCTGCTCCTCCGCCTCTGCCACCTGGGCCTGTGCAGCGTGCAGCTGAGCGTCCAGGACTGCTGGGTCCATGCGTGCCAGCACCTCCCCTGCTTCGACCGTATCCCCTTCCTCGGCGAGTACCGCGAGCAGTCGCCCTGGCAGCTTGGTTGCGACGTCCACCTCCACGGCCTCGATCCGACCATTGCTCACGGAAAACCCGTCCGGAGCCTGGCTCTCGTTGAGCCATCCCTGCACGACCTCCATGCCACGCCGGAGCATCGACGTACCGCCCGAGATACGCGCAGCGAAATAGATGGCGACAAGGCCAAAGGCCAGAAAGCCGATAACGGCCCACGCGACTAAACGGCGAGCGGATCGTTTCATGAATGGATGGCTCGACAGCTTGGTGGAGACACACAGATCAGCTTTGCCCCTGAACCGAGGCGGTGCACATGGCCGAAGTCAGAGAATGTCCCAGATGGCGTCGAAACCGGGCGTCTGTCCCGGCTCTCTCGGGGGCGTCGAAGCCGGGCCGCGCTTCTCTACCACATATTCGAACAGCGCGGCTGTACCGGTGCTTTCCAGCATGCGTGTGAGGCGGCAGGTTTCTTGTTGGCCGCCATGAGAGACCACGACCGCTGGCTTGAAGAGATGTTCCAGAAAGCCGGGGGCCAGCAAGGCCGCTGGCTGGTCGAGCTCGGACGCCGCAGGCACGAGGAACCCTTCTACAAAGTCGCCGCAGCGTCCGTCTGCGGCGCAGACCCGCAGCAGAACGGGCTCTGCGCTGCTAGCCAGCAGCTGGACGCCGAACTCCAGGACCTCCGCATTCGTGGATCTCAGCCAGCGGATCAAGCCCAGGGCCCAGCAGCCGGCGGACATCGCCTGCTCGCCTTTGCTACGGATGGCAATCAGGTTGCCGATCCTCAGCTTCACCCGATCGTTGCCGCGCCACTCCAGGCGATAACCACCGCGACTCAGGTCCAGGATGCGACAGGTGTAAGCGTCGAGCTCCGTTCGCGGCGGCGACGTGCTCGCCCAAAGCGCACTCGTATGGCCCTCCAGCGTGACGTCGTCGTGCGCCAGACTCGGCCGTTGCCGGTGGGTGTCCGTCTCTGAGGCCGTATCCGACTGTGACAGCCCGCCGAGAGCGCGATAGGCGCCGCTGATCCCCAATACCACCTCTGCCTGGCTTTCTCCGGGCGCGCGCGCAAACCGCCGCTCGGTCATCATCCCCCAGCTTTGCATGAGTCGCTTCAACAGGTCGACGCTCATCTCGTATGGAAGGTCCCCGGGGGCGATGCCATGATCGTGGTCTTTGTGCTCCAGGCGAGCCAGCTGGCGGCGCAACAGAGCCCCAAGGGGTGTCGTGTCCAGCACCCAGGCCAGGGCCTCGTGATGGCCCGGGCTCAGCTGAAGGTAGTTGGGTTGCTGATCGCTGTCGAAATACACCGCAAACAGGCCTTGCGGCTGGCTGGATCGGTCGGCGATGGGTGACAGACGGCAGTGGGGGGACAACTGTTCCAGCGCGGTATGGACAGTCACGACTTCGCCGGGGCGAAGTCGATAAGGAGCCGCCAGGGCCAGCAACAACACCTGCTTGTAAGCGTCCTCGGAGGTGTTCTTGTCGATCAAGGTGTAGTGCGAATCGGTTATCGGACGGTTGACGCACTGGATGTCAGCGGCTAGCCGGTACAGGCGGTGGACTTCCCTCCAGGTGTTCTGCGGATAGGGCGCGTAGACCTGGTAGCAGTGCAGGAGGATCTGACCCATGTAGCGGAGCGCGCGGTGTACCGGCACACATAGCTGGGCATTGTGAAACACACGGCGATAGCCGGGATGCTCGCTCAGCAGCGCCTGCACCACGATGTTGTAGCCGAGCGCCATCTCTTCCTGAAATTCCCGGGCCAGCGCAGCGATCTTCCGCTCGCGCGTCGCCAGCGGAAAGGTTTGGCTCACGAACTGCTTCTCGAGGCCTTCCGAGATCGTGCGCACCGGGTCGCGGACCGTCTCCATGAAATGGAAACGGGCGTCCGGCGCAATCTCGAGGCGGTTGACCTCGCTGAGGGCGTGGAACACCGTCTTAGCAGCCTGACCCAAGTTGGCCATCGGCAGTCGCGCGACCCAGGCCTGGACCGCCTTTGCAGAGGTGTCGAACGACTCGGCGGTCGGTTTACTGCGCGGCGGAAACGGGACGACAGAGACTTTCGAGAGCTCAGGCATAAGATCGGGGACGCTCCTCGATCGGAACGGAAATCCCAGGTGGATGCGTGCCTTCTAACACGCCGCGAGGCCCCGGTCAAAGAGACCCGCGGGTACCGCTGTCGCCGAACGGCAGTGCTGTTGTCAATGGAGCGAGGACCCCGGGACCGGGACGGGTCGCCGAATCAAGCCGGGCGGGACGCGGGATGACAAGCCCTAGGACAAACAACGCCCCGAAGGGGCGGCGCCGTTCCGACCTCAAAGCAGCTCGGAGAGATTCTCGAAGCTGGTCTCCTGGTCCACGGTCTCCGGGACCGATTGGGGCGCAGGCACGGTCATGACCTCGAGCTCGAACTGGGCCAGCACCCCAGTGCTCTCGATCAGGCGGGTCAGCTTGAATGCCTGCTCGGTACCCTGGCTGATCAGGAGCACCTCAGGGTGGTCGAAATGCTCCAGGAACCCGGGGGCCACCAGGCAAGGCTGAATGTCCTGGTCTTCGGGAATCAGACGGAACCCGTCCACTGGACGTCCCGAGCTGCGTCCGGCGACGCGCGGCTGGATGGCGATCGGCTCGGGCTTCCCGCTCAGTAGCTGAATCCCGAACTGCACCGAATCGGCCTGTTCGGAACGCATCCAACGGACCACCCCAAGCGTCCAACTGCTCTGACTATCGGCGTCGGGGCGGCGCAGTGCGATGAGATTGCCTACTGTCAATTTCAGCCGACTGTCGCCGTACCACTGCAGCCTGAGCCCGGCCGGGGTCTCGTCCAGCACGGAGCAGAGATAGCTTTCGATCCGCTCGCTGTTGTTGTCCATCGGTACTGCCCACTGGGCCGCGGCGCTGTCCTCGATCGTCAATTCCACCCGGTTGGGGATTTCTCCCTTGACGGTTCTCGGGCTCGACCCCAAGGCCGTGAGCGCATGGTGGGCGGCCGCGAAGCCGAGGACGATCTCGATCTCGCCGTCCCGGCGCTGTCGCTCGCTGCCGCGCTCGGTCATGATTCCCCAGCTGCGCATCAACCGAGCGAGCAGGTCGGCGGTCAGGCCAGCCGGTAGCTCGGCGCTGGGCGTGTACCTGGTGCTGCCGCCCAGGCGCGCCGTCTCTTGGCGCAGCAGGGCGCCCAGCTCGGCGGTGTCGAGCACCCAGGCCGTCTGCCCCACGTGCTGGGTGCGCAGCTCCAGGTAGGTCGGCTGCTGGTCGGTATCGGGCTGGATCGCGAATAGCCCTTGCAGGTCGTTGTCGGCCTCGGAGATCCGGGAGAGGCGACAGGACGAGGACCAGGCCTCCAGCGCCCGATAGACGACGGTCGATTCTCCCGGACGCAAACGGTATGGGGAGGCGAGGGCGAATAGCAGAATCTGTTTGTAGGCCTCCTCTGCGGTGGTCTTGGTGACCTGGGTGTACTGGTCGTCACGGATCCGCCGATCGACGCAGCCCAGGGAGGAGGCAAACTGGAACAGGTGATGGATCTCGCGCCAAGTGTTCTCCGGGTAGGGTCCGTAGATCTGGTAGGACCGTAGCAGGATCTGCCCCATATACCGCAGGGCTCGGTGTACTGCGGTGCAGATCATCGGTCGCTCGACCAACCGCTTCAGCAACGAAGGCGCAGGCTCCAGCAATCCCGCGAGGACCAGCTTGTAACCGGTCGCCATGACCTCCTGGAATTTCTGGTTGAGCGAGGCGATGCGGTACTGGACCATGGGCAAGGGGAAAGAGGCCCCGACGTAGCGGCGCTCCAGCTCACCGGAGATGTGGCCGACGGGTTGGCGCATCTGCTCCAGTAGCCCGAACCGCTGTTTGGGCGCTATGTCCAGCTGGTTGACCTCCTTGAGGGCTTCGTAGACCTTGCGGGCGGACTCTTTGACACTTGCCATCGGCAGCGAGTCGACCCAGCTCTTGACGCTGGTCGGGCGGGTGTCGAACGAAGTAGCGGTCGGGGCGCTCCGCTCAGGGAGGGGGAGGACCGAAATTCTCATAGGTTCGTCCATGAGGACCCTCAGTGTCGCAAACAGCCGGGAGCTACACACCAGACAAGGTTATCATGGTCATCTTCTAACATGGGGCTCGGCGCCGGTCAAAAAGGGCCTGCGCCGCGCCGCGGAATGCCGTCAGCGCGGGCTGCTGTCGCCTGCTCCTGGGGGGCGCCGGGTCGGGCCTCTCGGGCCGGACAGCCAGCAGCATCATGGCGCCGATGGCGGCCAGGCCGCTTGCGGTGAACGCCAACGCCACCGGCATTGCACCGACCAGCCCGGACAGTGCCCCGAGGGACGTGCAAAGTGTCCCGAGAAACAGCACCGGACCCACAGACCCATCGAACGCCCTGAGCAGCCCTCGGACGGCCATGATCGGTCGCCCTTTTCTCAGCGGATGGGAATGCCCCGGCAGTTTCTCTCGAGGCTCGGCGCTTTGTCTTTAAGTGTCGGCGTACGTGACTGTTTTTCAAGGCAGAAACCCCATGGTATCAGCAGGGTAAAGCCTCCGGCCGCGATTTTGGAGGAACCGGGATCAATTCCCCCACCATGCGGGGGATTGAAAGAGCAGGGCCAAGTGCTTATACAATACCTGAGCGAATTCGTAGGAAATGACTGAAGGCAGAGCACATGAGCGCGAGCAAAGAGGCCTTGGAGGGATTGGTACAGGGCGGCTATCCGCACGGTTTCACGACCGAGATCGAGACCGATACGGTGGCGCCGGGTCTGGATGAGCAGGTGATACGCACCATTTCCACCAAGAAGGGCGAGCCGCCGTTCTTGTTGGAATGGCGCCTGCAGGCCTACCGCCACTGGCTCGGCTTGCAGGAGCCGCACTGGGCCAGCATCGTCCATCCGCCGATCGACTACCAGGCGATCTCTTATTACTCCGCGCCGAAGAAGCGTGAGGGTCCCCAGAGCCTTGCCGAGGTGGACCCTGAGCTGCTGAGGACCTACAAAAAGCTCGGCATCCCGATCGAAGAGCAGAAGGCCCTGGCGGGTGTGGCCGTCGATGCCGTGTTCGACAGCGTCTCGGTGGCGACGACCTTCCGAGAGGAGCTGGCCAAGGCCGGGGTCATCTTCTGCTCGATGTCCGAGGCGATCCGAGACCACGCCGACCTGGTGCGCCAGCACCTGGGCTCTGTGGTCCCGCCCACCGACAACTTCTTCGCCGGCCTGAACTCGGCGGTGTTCACTGACGGAACCTTCGTGTACGTCCCGAAAGGCGTGCGCTGTCCCATGGAGCTCTCGACCTATTTCCGGATCAATGCCGCCAAGACCGGGCAGTTCGAGCGCACGCTGATCGTCGCCGAAGAGGGCAGCTATGTGAGCTACCTGGAGGGCTGCACCGCGCCCATGCGCGACGAGAGCCAGCTGCACGCCGCGGTGGTCGAGCTGATCGCGCTGGAGGGCGCCCGCATCAAGTACTCCACTGTTCAGAACTGGTACCCGGGCGACGCCGAGGGTCGGGGAGGCATCTACAACTTCGTTACCAAGCGCGGGGAGTGTCGCGGTGCCCGCTCGCACATTTCTTGGACCCAGGTAGAGACCGGATCGGCCATTACCTGGAAATACCCGAGCTGCATCCTGCGTGGCGACGACAGCGTTGGGGAGTTCTACTCGGTCGCGGTCACCAAGGGCATGCAGCAGGCCGATACCGGGACCAAGATGATCCACTTGGGGCGCAACACCCGCAGCACCATCGTCTCCAAGGGGATCTCCGCCGGGCAGGGCCAGAACGCCTACCGTGGCCTGGTGCGCATGGCCCAGCGGGCCGAGAACGCGCGCAATCACACCCAGTGCGACTCCTTGCTGATCGGTGACCGGTGCGCGGCTCACACCTTTCCGTACATCGAGGTCAGGAACCCGACGGCTACGGTGGAGCACGAGGCGACCACCTCCAAGGTGAGCGAAGACCAGCTTTTCTACTGCCGCCAGCGAGGGTTGTCCGAGGAGGATGCGGTATCGATGATCGTCAACGGGTTCTGCAAGGAGGTGTTCAAGGAGTTGCCCATGGAGTTCGCCGTGGAGGCCCAGAAGCTCTTGTCCCTGAGCCTGGAGGGGGCGGTTGGGTGAGCAACGACCGAAAGTCCAGTGGACTTTCGCAGCGTTGCGAACGCCCGGCCAGGAAGGCCGGGCCGGGGGTTATCGGAGCCCGGAGACAGCGCCAGGGACGGCGGAGGAGGGCCTGCCGGAGGCGGACCGAAAGTCCAGTGGACTTTCGCAGGGTCAGGAGCTCTGGGACGCAGGCTGAGTCGATGCAGCGAGCCGAGGCTCGCCGAAACATCTTTTTAGAGAGGTTGTCGCGAATGTTGTCAATCAAAGGCTTGAAGGTGGCGGTGGACGGCAAGGAGATCCTCAAGGGGATCGACCTGGAGGTCCAGCCCGGCGAGATCCACGCGATCATGGGTCCGAATGGGTCGGGCAAGAGCACCCTGGCACACGTGCTCGCTGGGCGCGACGGCTACGAAGTGACCGCCGGTACCGTGACCTTCGAAGGAATGGACCTGCTCGGTCTCCCGCCCGAAGAGCGGGCTCGGCAGGGTCTGTTCCTCGCCATGCAATACCCGGTCGAGCTGCCCGGCGTGAACAGCATGAGCTTTCTCAGGGCCTCGCTCAACGCCGTGCGCAAGGCGCGCGGAGAGCCGGAGATGGACGCGGCAGCCTTCCTGCGGCTGGTGCGGGAGAAGGCTCAGCTCGTCGATCTCGACCCGGGCCTGCTCAAGCGCTCGGTCAACAGCGGCTTCTCGGGGGGCGAGAAGAAGCGCAGCGAGATCCTGCAGATGGCCCTGCTGGAGCCGAGGCTCGCCATTCTCGACGAGACCGATTCCGGGCTGGACATAGACGCCTTGCGCGTTGTCGCCACGGGCGTGAACGGGCTGCGCAGTCCCCATCGCGCCATGGTCGTGGTGACCCATTACCAGCGGCTCCTCGACTACATCGAGCCCGACCGCGTGCACGTGCTGGGCGGGGGGTTGATCCTCCGCTCCGGAGGAAAGGCGCTGGCCCTGGAGCTGGAGGACCGGGGCTATGGCTGGATCCTCGAAGAGGCAGCGGCATGAGCACCCAGAGTCCATCGTCGGAGCGCTATCGCGAGCTGCTCGCGCGCCAGCTTGCCGGGCGGCCGGATCGCGGTCCCGAATGGCTGGAAGCCTATCGGGCGGCCGCGGCGCAGCGATTGGACCAGCTGGAAATGCCCGAGCGTCGGCAGGAGGCCTGGCGCTACACCAGCATAGAGCCGCTGCTGCAGCCCGAGCTCGAGCCTGTCTCCGAGCCGGAGGTGCCGCCGACGCTCGCGGAGATCGGGGCGTTGTTGCTGCCCGAGACCGAGGGTATCCGACTGGTCTTGGTGAATGGCCGCTACGCCCCGGGTCTCTCGAATCTGTCACGGGCCGGCAGCGCCGAGGTCCAGAGTCTGGGCGAGGCACTGCGGGCCCGCGGCGGCGAGGCGGCACGGCTGCTCGGCAGTTTGGCCGGGCCGGGCGACCATGCCTTCGGGGCCCTCAACGCGGCGCTGGCCCAGGACGGTGCCTTGGTGCGAATCCCGAGGGATGTCTCCGCGGAGCACCCGATCGAGGTCCTGCACCTGGCGGTGCCCAGCAAGGGAGGCCAGGTCGCGCAGCCGCGCCATCTGGTGATCGTGGAGCCCGGTGCCCGCGCAGTCCTGGTCGAGCGCTTCCTGGCGCTGGGATCGCCGCTGTACTTCAACAACCTGGTGTGCGAGGTGTTGGTGGGCCAATCGGCGCAGCTCATCCACCAGCGGCTACAGGCCGAGAGCCCCAATGCGCTCCATCTCTCCCAGCTGCATATCCGGCTGGAAGAGGGCAGCCAATACCGCGGCCTGACCGTCGCGCTCGGTGCGGCCTGGTCGCGCACCGAGCTCAAGGTGCGCTTCGGGGCACCCGGGGGCGAATGCCTGCTCGATGGACTCTACGTGGCCGGCGACCGCCAGCTGGTGGACGTGCATCTGGACGTGGATCACGCCGTGCCGGGCTGCGCCAGCCGAACGCGCTTCCGTGGGATTCTCGACGGTCAGGGACGAGCGGTGCTCGATGGCCGGGTGCTGGTTCGCAAGCACGCGCAGAAGACCAATGCACACCTGAGCAACGCCAATCTCATGCTGTCGCGCGGCGCCGAGATCGATACCAAGCCACAGCTGGAGATCTTCGCCGACGATGTCCAGTGTGGCCACGGTACCACGGTCGGCCAGCTCGATCCGGATGCCATGTTCTATCTGCGGGCGCGGGGTCTGGGCGAGACCGAGGCCCGCCGGATGCTGTCGCTGGGGTTCGCGGCGGAGGTGCTGGACTGCGTCAGTGTCGCGGGGTTGCGCGACCAGGCGGTGGCGTTGCTCGAGCAGCGGCTGGACCGCAGCCCGCGAGCCCGGGGCGAGGAGGTCGAGTGATGTTTGGTTTTCGCAAGCACGCACAGGCGCATGTCGAGCCCGTCGAGGCGCGCCAGGTCGTGCCGCAGGTGCGGCCGGAGGGGCTGCGCGATCGGGTGATCGCGGCCCTGCGCCAAGTGGAGGATCCGGAGATTCCCGTGAATCTCTATGATCTCGGCCTGATCTACCGCCTGGAGCTGGGCGCGGACGGCATCGTGGAGGTCGACATGACCCTGACCTCGCCCGGCTGTCCTGTCGCCGGGGGTATGCCTCGGCTGGTGACCGAGGCCGTGAAATCCGTCGACGGGGTGCACGACGCCCGGGTCAAGCTGGTCTGGGACCCGCCCTGGACCCAGGAGCGCATGTCCGAAGAGGCGCTGCTCCAGCTCGGGTTATTATGAGGGCTCGGACCACAACCGGAGACTGTTGCCCCGGCCGGATCGACGAGGGGCGCCGCGGCTATGCTCACCAAGGCCCTGCAAACCTTCTTTCGCATGGAATCCGCCAGCGGCCTACTGCTGCTCGGGGCTGCCGTTCTTGCCATGATCGTTGCCAGCTCGCCGCTGGCCGGGGCCTACGACGCGCTGCTGGCCACGCCGCTGGACATCCGTGTCGGCGCCCTGGAGGTGGCCAAGCCGCTGCTGTTGTGGATCAACGATGGCCTCATGGCCGTTTTCTTCCTGTTGGTGGGACTCGAGCTCAAGCGCGAGGTGATGGAGGGGGAGCTCTCCGATCCCCGCCGGGCGGCCTTGCCGGCGCTGGCGGCGGTTGGCGGGATGGCGGTGCCGGCGCTGATCTACGCGGCGATCAATTGGGGAGATCCGCTCGCGCTGCGAGGCTGGGCCATCCCCTCGGCCACCGACATTGCGTTTGCGCTCGCGGTGCTGGGCCTGCTGGGCGATCGGGTTCCCAACTCGCTCAAGCTGTTCCTGCTGACCCTGGCCATTGCCGACGACCTGGGTGCGATCCTGATCATCGCGGTGTTCTACAGCGCCGATCTGTCCGTACCGATGCTCGCGCTGGCGGGTGTTGCGACCGCGGTGTTGTTCGCCATGAATCGCGGGGGGGTGTCCGCGGTGGCGCCCTATCTGCTGGTCGGGGGGGTGCTCTGGCTTGGCGTGCTCAAGTCCGGCGTTCACGCGACCCTGGCCGGCGTGCTGCTCGCCTCGTTCGTGCCGCTCAAGGGCCGCGATCCCCAGACGCCGTCCCCCCTGGAGGGCCTCGAGCAGGACCTGCACCAGGCCGTGGCATTCGGGATACTGCCCCTGTTTGCCTTTGCCAACGCCGGGGTCTCGCTGGTCGGGCTGTCCCCCTGGTCCCTGCTGGACCCAGTGCCGCTGGGGATCGCGCTCGGTCTGTTTGTCGGCAACCAGATCGGGGTGTTCGGTGTGACCTGGCTCAGCGTACGGCTGGGACTGGGCCAGCTTCCTGCAGGTGTCGGCTGGCTGGAGATCTACGGCCTGTCCGTAGTCTGCGGAGTGGGCTTCACCATGAGCCTGTTCATCAGCTCACTGGCCTTCGAGCGGGGGGCGGTCGGGCTGGCCGTGGACGACCGGCTCGGGATATTGGTCGGCTCGCTCGTCTCCGCGGTGGTTGGGTTTCTGATCCTTCGCTTCGCCTTGGCGCGCAGGACCGATGGCCAGAGGCGCGCCGCGAGCGAGGCGTTGTGAGGGGCGTGATATGGCGGTGTATCTGAGCGAAGCGACGGCGGAGCACGTGCGCAGGATGCCGGGCAGGCGCGGCAGCGGTCTGGGTCTGCGCCTCGGCGTTCGGCGCAGCGGCTGCTCGGGCTTCGCCTACATGATCGACTACGCGGATGAGATCGGTGAGCAGGATCGGGCGTTCGTGTCCGACGGCATCAACGTGGTAGTGCACCGGGAAAGCCTGCTGGCCTTGGACGGGACGGAGAGCGATTTCGTCCGCGAGAACATGCTCAACCGGGGATTCGAGCTCCGTAATCCCCGGGTGAAGGATACCTGCGGCTGCGGCGAGCCGTTCCGCGTATGAGACCCGGAGCGGCTATACGCCCAGGCTCGCACCCGACAGGGCCGGAGTGGAACATGACCGATATTGGGGACATCGTCGATACCTTCGACCTGCTTGGCGACTGGGATCAGCGCTACCAGTATCTGGTGGAGCTTGGTGAGGGCATGGAGCCGATGCCTGCCGCGGCGAAGACCGATGAGACACGCGTCAAACCGTGCATGAGCACGGTCCATGTGAGCGCTGCCTGGGCCTCCGAGGGTGGGCGCCTTATCCAGTTCCGGGGCGACTGCGATACCGCCGTGATCAAGGGCGTCGTCGCGCTGCTCGTGGATTTGCTCTCCGGGCGCACCCCAGAGGAGATCCGAGACCTGGACGTGGACGGGCTGTTCAAGAGCTTGCGGCTGGCCGAGCACCTCAGTCCCAATCGCCACGTGGGTATCTACGCGATCGTCGGCAAGATGAAGGCCCAGGCCGCTGCCCTGGCCGAGACCAAGGTCGCCCGCTCTGCCTGAGCCGCGCCTATCGCTTAGGGGCAGGGGGGTTGGTCAGCGATGTGCCGAAAGCGGTGCCCCCGCGATTGACCGCCACGGACCTTGCGCTATGCCCTGTCTACCGTCCACCATCACTGCTTCGGCCCCTGTCGCGAGCCGGAGCTCGCGCCAAGGGGTGCCCGGACCGGACGCCGCGCGGTCGTAGGAGCGGGCGCCTGCGCGCGAACACCTTGGTACGGGCCCGACCGTTTGCGACCGTGATCGCTCCTGGGAGCCAGCTGCCAGCCGCGAGCCTCAACCCTCAAGCCCCAGCAGCCGCCGGGCGTTGGCCGTGGTGCGCTCGGCCAAGTACGCCGGGTCCTCGTCCCGCACCTCGGCCAGTGCTGCCAGGCAGTCCGGCAGGTACTCGGGGCTGTTGCGCTCACCGCGGCGGGCGGCGACGGTCATGTCCGGGGCGTCGGTCTCCAGGACGATGGCCTCCAGTGGCAGGGCCCGGGCGAGGGCCCGAATCTTGTTCGATCGCTCGAAGGTGAGCATGCCGCCGAATCCCAGTCCGAATCCGAGGTCCCGGTACTGCGCAGCCTGCTGTAAGCTCCCGTTGAAAGCGTGGGCGATGCCGCCCCGCACGCGTAGCCTGCGCAGGGTTGCGAGCACCTGGTCGTGGGCCTTGCGCACGTGCAGCACGACCGGTAGGCCGGCGTCCCTGGCGATGGCCAGCTGGCCCTCGAACAGCCGTTGCTGACGCTTCCGGTCGAGGTCGCGGACGAAGAAGTCCAGGCCGATCTCTCCGACGGCAACGGGCCGCTCCTGTTCTACGCTGGCCCGCAGCTCAAGCAGGTGCTCGTCCCGGTGCCGGTCGATGTAGATGGGGTGCATCCCGAGGGCAGGGTGCAGGTCCGGGGCTCCGCGACAAAGGTCCAGCAGGAAGGCCCAGCCGTCGCGGTGGATCGCCGGCACGACAAACCCGCTCACGCCCGCCGCCCGGGCGCGCTCGATTACCGCCGCGCGGTCCGGGTCGAACTCCTCGACGTCGAGGTGGCAGTGGGTATCGATGATCTCCATGGGCGGATTCTAGCGACCCTGCTAGGATCGGTCATGAGGGCCGAGCGCTCCCCCGCGTGGGCGTCGGGCCTGGGAGGGGCGCCACTCGGACAATGTCGGGAGCCGAGGCACGCAGCGGGAGGCAGGAATAGCAGGCATGGTCCAAAGATCCATTACCCACCCATCTCGCGTTACGCTGGTCTGGCTCGGCCTGCTCTTGCTGGGTCTGTGGAGCCATGGGATGGCCGCCGTGCCTGGCACCGGACGATTCGGTCTGGTCCTCGACATGCAGGGCAGCATCGGGCCCGCCACGGCAGATTATGTCGGCCGAGCCCTGAGCCGCGCCGAGGCAGGGGGCGCCGAGCTGGTGATCCTGCGCATGGATACCCCCGGCGGGCTCGATACGTCCATGCGCGCGATCGTCAAGGCCATCACCACCTCGACGGTCCCCGTGGTGACCTTCGTGGCCCCCAGCGGCTCGCGGGCTGCCAGCGCGGGGACCTATATCCTGTATGCGAGCCATGTCGCGGCCATGGCCCCGGGGACCAACCTGGGGGCGGCGACGCCGGTGGAGCTCGGCGGGCTGCCCGGCAGCGGGAAGCCCGACAGCGCCGAGCCGAAGGCCGGGGCCGAAAAGGAATCGGGTAAAACCGCGAGTCCCGCGGCCTGGCCCGCGGATGCCAAGACGCGCAAGATCGTGAACGACGCAGTCGCCTACCTGCGCAGCCTGGCGAAGCTGCGGGGACGCAACGCGGACTGGGCCGAGCGCGCCGTTCGCGAGGGCGCCAGCCTCGGAGCCGAAGACGCGTTGGCCCGGGGGGTGATCGATCTGATCGCCCCGGACCTGCAGACCCTCAAGCAGGGGCTCGACGGTCGGACCGTCAGGCTGCCCGGCGGCGATCGCGTGCTCAAGACGGGCGATCTCGTCTTCAAGACCCTGGAGCCCGACTGGCGCAGCCGTCTCCTTTCCATCATTGGCGACCCCAACGTCGCCTACATCCTCATGCTGGTCGGCCTGTATGGGCTGATCTACGAGCTGGCCAGCCCCGGCGCCGTCCTGCCGGGGACCGTCGGCGTCATTTCCTTGCTCCTGGCCCTGTATGCCTTCCAGGTGCTGCCCGTAAGCTACGCGGGCATGGCGTTGATCTTGCTCGGTCTGGGGCTCATGCTGGCGGAGGCATTCGTCCCGGGCTTCGGTGCCCTGGGGCTGGGGGGGGTGGTGGCCTTCGTGATCGGGTCGATCATCCTGATCGATACTGACGTGCCCGGCTATGGTGTCGCGCTGCCGCTGATCATCGGGTTCGCGGTGGCGAGCGCGCTGACCCTGATTGTCGGGGTCGGCTTCGCCGTCAGGGCGCGACGGCGTCCCGTGGTGACCGGCGGGGAGGAGCTGATTGGTGCCCCCGGTCGGGCCATCCGGTCCTTCGACCGCGCGGGCAGTGTGCGGGTCCACGGGGAGGTGTGGGCCGCCCGCACCGATGCCATGCTGGAGGAGGGCCAGGCGGTCCGTGTCACGGGGCGGGACGGCCTCGTGCTTCTGGTCACCCCCGACAAAGAGAGGAGAGTCTGATGGTCATCCAGAGTGGTTTTATCGTCGCCGGGCTGGTCCTGTTGCTGGTCTTCGCCTCGTTTCGCACGCTGCGCGAATACCAGCGCGGCGTGATCTTCCTGCTCGGGCGCTTCTACCAGGTCAAGGGGCCGGGTCTGATCCTGGTGGTGCCCCTGTTCCAGCAGATGGTGCGAGTGGACCTCCGCACTATCGTGATGGATGTTCCGAGCCAGGATGTGATCTCCCGGGACAACGTCTCGGTGAAGGTGAACGCGGTGGTCTATTTCCGGGTGCTCGATCCGGAGAAGGCCATCATCCAGGTCGAGGACTATTACATGGCCATCAGCCAGCTGGCCCAGACCACCCTGCGCTCGGTGCTAGGCCAGCACGAGCTGGACGAGATGCTGGCCGAGCGCGAGAAGCTCAATGCGGACGTCCAGTCCATCCTGGACGAGCAGACCAATGCCTGGGGCATCAAAGTCTCCAACGTGGAGATCAAGCATGTGGACCTGGACGAGAGCATGATCCGCGCGATCGCCAAGCAGGCGGAGGCGGAGCGGGTGCGCCGCGCCAAGGTCATCCATGCCGAAGGCGAGTTCCAGGCCTCCATGAAGCTGGTGGATGCCGCCGAGCAGCTGGCGCGCCAGCCTCAGGCGATCATTCTGAGGTATCTGCAAACCCTGACGGATATCGCGGGGGACAAGTCGTCCACCATCGTATTCCCGCTGCCGATTGATCTGTTCAAGGTCGCCCTGAGGGGCGACTCAGGGGGTGCCTCGAGGGACGGCGCCGCGTCCTGAAGACCCCGTCGGCCGAGAAGCCGCAATGGCCGTGCTGGTCTTTTCCCTGCGCGATGTGCCCGAGGACGAAGCCGACGAGGTCCGGGCGCTGCTCGCGCGCGGCGAGGTCGCGTTCCACGAGACCGGTGCGGGGTTGCTGGGCATCTCGGTGCCCGGGCTCTGGGTGGGGGACCAGGCCGAGGTCTCCAGGGCCCGAGCACTCATCGACGAGTATCAGCGGGAGCGCTCCGCCCGGCAGCGAGCGGCCTTCGAGCGGGAATCGCGCAGCGGAGACGGGCGGACGCTGGCGGACCTGCTCAGGCAGCGTCCCGGGATGGTCCTGTTATACGTCGTCGCGGTCCTTACCGTTCTGTATCTCTCCACGGTCCCGTTCTGGTCCCTCGGCCCCTGACGAGCGGTAGCCATCTTGACCCGGGGCGCGTGGCTTTATTCCTGTTGTAAAGCAGAGTCGTGATGTGCGGGATCACCCGATGCTGCATCCCGTCCCCATCAGGTAGGTTCTCATCTCGTCCTACTCAGGCGGCATCCCCGGAAATCGCGGGCGGTATCCTTTCCAGGATTGCCGCGAGCAGCTCTTCCTGGTCGACAGCACCCGGCAGCTTCACCTGCTTGGTGGTCCCGTCGCTGTCCGAGAGAATCTTGACCCCGATATGTGGAATGAACAGGGAGGGAAACAGTTTGGCAACGACGAGCATGATCGGGCCGCGAAGGCGTCTTTGCGGCAGGGTCTGCGCGTCCACCACCTTCCCCCAGGGGTACATCCGCGTGCCCACTCGGAGATAGGCATCGTCGACCACCACCCGGAGGCGCAGCTGCCTGATGAGCATCCAAGCCGAGAATACAAGCATGAACACGAGGACCTTCCTATGGCCATGGAGGATCTGTTTGAAGAAAACGGCGACGAGCACGCAGAACAGTGTTAGCTGAACAATGGCCGCTCTTGGATCGGGCTTGAACGTTCGGGCCACGGGAGCTCCAACATTGGCTAATCGATAGGTCATCGGATCCGGCCGGCCTCATCCGCTGCCCGCAACAACGGGTGGCATGGCGGTGACTGCCCGACATAGCTCTCTCCCCGCCAGGACATTGCTCTGCCATGTCAGCGCGCGGCAGGGACATGGGGACCATGCTCTCTTGGCACCGTACCAAGAGCGGCCGGTAAAGACAATCGCCTCCCGGTGGTCTCGCGCGCTGTCGAGCCTATCTCGTAATCGCCCACGGCCGCGACCGTGGCGATCTCGGCCCCGCGCGCGATAAGGGGGCTCAAACGGAGTTGTGAGATAGGCTTCGGGCTCCCATGTCATCAAAGTGTGGGCAATCATCGATAGGCGATCCGCGGGGGGATCGGCATCCCTCTGCCGGCGGGGTGATCGCCAATGCAGCCTCGCGATCAGGCTGTTCCGTACCTGGCTGACGCGGTTTCTCCGGGTAGCGGATAGTCGAAAGCTTTGCAGTAACGGGCCAGCTTGCGGTCGAGGTCCGGAAGACGCTTGGAGACGGTAGGCAGCAGTTGAGGCTCCCTGAACTTGATCGAGTCGGCAAAATCGATCGGCTTTGTCGGCGTCAGGCCCAGAAAATCGAGCACGGCTGTGATCACCTTGTCCGGAGAGGTGCAGAGGTCCTCGTAGCGCACGTGGGTATATCGCGACGTCGGGATTTCTCCGATGTGGTCAAGCAGATAGTTGGCCGCGCTCGCGACATGTGCCGTGGAGATGCGAGCCCCGAGATCCAGAGTGTCGGAAAACAGGAAGCGAAGGAGGGCGCGACGGTGCCGGAAACGGCCCGTCCAAAGCGTCTCATAGCGATGGGCCCCCAAGAACTTGCTCAGCGGATTTCTCGTCCCGAAGGTGTTTCGAGCAGCCTTGAGCCACGAGTTGACGACCTCGAGAGGATTGCGATGGTTGAAGATCAGCTGCGCTTCGGGAAAAAGCTCCAGGACCCGCAGAAAATTCGGATAGTCTGGAGGATTCTTGAGTAGCAGAGGTTTGGTGGGATCCGATAGGTATTGGATCTTGCGGCACGCATCGACAAGCAGAGGTAGGGTCTTGCGACGGACTTTCCTGGGAAACTCTTCCATGAACCATCCGTACTCGGCCGGCGTGCTCGGCACGACTTTGACTTTGTCTATCTTCCTGTCGACAACGCCGGATGCCTCGAATTCGCGCGCAAGGGCCTCCTTGGCATCCTCCGTGCGGTTGTCGACGTGATTTTTCAGTAGCTCATGATAGCAGGCTACATCATATACGGTGACGATGTTGAAGCAGCCGGTGCGGGCCAGAAGGTGATACAAGACCGTGGTGCCGGAGCGGGCATCGCCCATGATGAAAATCGGTTTGAAAGAAATCTTTTCGATCAAATGCAGGTAGGGCTCATCGGGCCGGGACAACGCCCGAGGGTGGTGTAGCGAGAAGCTGGCAGACGAGGTTGACGCAGGATCTTTGGAACGTCACGGGATAAAGACTCCGGGTCTGGTCCGAGCTGAAGAATTCTACCATGCCCCTGGGCGCCAACGGCAGCCCCGTGGTCTGGGCCGATTCAAGGGCCTGACATAGGCCGCAATGGCCCAGCGCCACGGGCACTGTTGCTTATTTCCGCCCGATCGAGCCGGCGAGCGAGAATCGATCAGGCGATTTCCCGCAATGTTGGGTCGCTGCCCCGCGCAGGGGTGCGATGGGTATAGGGTTATCACCGCGATCGGGGCTTCTCGATCGCGCTCTATCGTGACACGACCCGGGAGCTGGCCCATGACGAGACAGTTCCGGCCTCGGGTCCCGTGGGCGAGCAAGGAGGGCTTCGATGGCGAAAGACCGGGGGGTTGGGGCATGCCGGTGGAGTCGCAGGGCGGTGCTGTGGGCTGTGGTAAGATCGCCGCAAGGCCGGGGAGGGGATTGCAAGGGGTTGTTGGCCAGGCCTCCGGTACAGCGGCGCGGTCACTGTTTGAAGGCGCGTCTAGGGATCAAGCGGGCGAGGCTCAGGACGCCTCGCGCCGTCCGCCGTGGATGGTGCAAGTGTGCCAGCCGGGCGCGACCCGGCGGCGCGGAGCATTGCGTATCTGCTGCCGGCTGCCCTCCCCTGGGGCCGGGGAGGCGGTGTCGAATGCCGGACTGGCCGCTTGTCCGGGGTTGCTGATCGCTGTTGGGGCGAAGTCCGGCGACCCCCGTCGCTCCGGCCGCCGCAGTTCTTGCGATCGATGTGGTTCTAAGGTAGCCTTTCGACGCTTTGCAGAACGGATGGCCGGCTTTCTTTCTCGAGCAGCGCCGGACGTAGTCAGGGTTCGTGCACCGCCGGGGATTTGGGACTGTTCTTTAAGCCACGGCTCTCGGCTACGGAATTCTCACACGCCCAGGTCGATCGACAAATTCATCTATGCGGTGGGCCGCTGCGGGCGGGCTTGGATTCGCGGGTGTTCCCGCCTACCCGGGAGCGGGCGCTTGGGCCAGGACGTAACGAGCAATGGCATTCATCACAGTAAACGACGTAAAGCTTCACTACATCGAGCGTGGACAAGAGAATCCGCAAACGACGGTCATGGTGCATGGCCTGGGCGATAATCTCTCGGTGTGGTACCTGGTGGCGGCGAGCCCGGCGCTAAATGCCCAACACGTCATCATGTATGACCTGCGAGGTCACGGAAAGTCGGACTTGGTCGAATCGGGCTACGATCTGGCCACCTTGAGCTCGGATTTGGAGAAGGTGGTTGGTCGGCTCTCCCACCAGCTGCCGATCAACCTGGTCGGCAACAGTCTCGGGTCCACCATCGCCCTGAGGTTTGCGATCGATAATCCGGAAAAGGTCGCTCGCATGGTTCTGGTGGAGCCGACGCTGCCGCCGTTCAACTACCAGGAGAACGACCCGCTGAACACGCCCGAGGAGTGGATGAACCGGGCGCCCCCGGAGAGCCAGAAGGTCTTCGCGAAGCACCCGTTCATCATGAATCGGGTGCTGCAAAAATACCTGTCGCTGAAGGAAAAAACATCCGTCATCCAGGATCTATTGGCCGAAGCCCCCTTCGAGCGCGCACCGGTTTCCGCATTGTCTATCCCTACACTGGTGATATCGGCTACCAGGTCCAATTGGCAGGAGAGTAGTCGCTTCGTGGTCGATTCGATTCCCGGGGCGACCCAGCAGAGCTTCGAGGCGTCGCACTTCATCATGTTGGAAGCCACCAAGCAGGTGGGCGTCGCCATCGGGGAATTTCTTCAGGGGTGAAGGCATCGGCCGGACTCGGTCTCTCGGCGGTAACCTGGCGAGCCGAGAATGGCGGCTCATCACGCAGGTGCGAGCCGCCGTCATAGCCAACACAGAGCAGTCGTCAGGCCATGGGCTCGAGCAAAGGATCCGAATTCACTTTTAGGCCCCGGCTGAGACGGGGGCTTAGAGCTTTCAATCGGTTGGGTGATCTGATTGAGCGGCTCGGCAGGCGCCCTCCGGAGCTGACCGCAGCGCGCATCATTTCGGCCGCGCGTAGCAAGACGAATTCCCGCGACGGGAATCTTTCCTCGATCGATACGCCATTGCGCCTCCTGGCCGACAGCTATCGAGCGGACGACAATTTGACGCTGGTCGGTAGAATCTCCGCCTATCATCAGCTCCTGCGCGCGGTTCAGCTGCGCCTCCAAGTACACGACTATCTTTCTCGTCACCCGGAAGCGGCCGCCGCCCGGATAACGGGCCCTTGCTTCATCGTCGGGATGAGCCGCACGGGTACCACGCTTCTCTATAACCTGTTGTCTTTGAGCGACGAGCTCAGGCCCCTCTACTGCTGGGAAAGTCTCTATCCTGTGCCTCCGCGCGGGGGCATTCTTCGCAGGCCCGACTCGCGCAAGGTGATGACCAGATTCGGGGTCAACTGGATCAACAGGGCTATTCCCGCCTTGCGCGGGATTCACTATGTCAATGCTAGCGGCCCGGAAGAAGATCAGGGGCTACTGTTCGCGACGTTCGTCACGCCGATGTTCACGGGGAAGCTCCCGGAGTTCCGGCAATGGCTGAGTGGGCTGTCAGACGACCGGATTATCGAGGCCTACGAGATCTACAGGGATGAGCTGCTTGTCATACAGCACGCATCGCCCCATCCGGGACGCTGGATCAACAAGTCTCCGTCCCACCTGTTCGGACTCGCTGCACTGATGAGGACCTTCCCCGATGCGCTGATCCTTCAGACGCACAGAGACCCCGCTACAGCCGTCGCCTCCCATTGCAGTATGCTCGAGGCGTTCGACACGCTCGGGAATAGAGTCATCGACCGCAAGGAGCTCGGTGAGCGCAACTTGCGCCTGATGGTCGAGCTTGCACGGCGTGGCATGGCTGCGCGCCGGAGCATGCCCGCCGAGCGCTTTTTCGATCTGTCCTATGGCGAGCTCGTGGCCGATCCCGTGGAGACCGCCATGCGGGCTCTGCGCTTTCTCGGCTGTGGCGCCGACGAGGCGCTGCGCCAGAAGATGGCCGCATACTTGGAACGCCACCCGAAGCACAAGACGGGGCAGCACCACTACTCCTTGGAAGACTACGGCCTCACCCGCGAGCGGGTCTATAGCGAGTTCGCCGAGTACATGGCGTATTTCGGCATTGCCCGCGCGGGCTAGATTCTCACCCGGACGGAGTAGTAGGGGCTGTTGACAATTGCCGTATCGCCCTCGCTCAGACAAATGTCAGCGGCCCCTAGGGCGGCAGTGCGGTGGTTCCGATGAAGACCTCGGCCCCGCCCGAGCGCACTCCCTGAGCGTTGACGATCCGGGTGAAGGGGTTTGCCGTGCCCACCGCCAAGCCGATGGGCGTGGATTGCAGGGTGCGCCCGCCGTAGTTGAACCGGTTGCCCAGGCCGTCGGTGAACAGCCAAGTGAACCGGGCGCCGTCGGGGGTCTTGAGCAGATCGAAGCCGTGGAACCCTTCGACGACGTCCAGGGTGCCGACGAACAGGTCGCCTTGGTGCTCGGCGAACCGCCAGAAATAGCTCGCCTGACCTACGGCCAGGGGATGCTGGATCGCGCCCGTCGGAAAGCCCGGCCCGGCATTCGTCGCGGGCAGGCAGTCGTCGTTGTCGTCATCGTCGTCCAGCGGGATCGGATTCCGCCTCTGCTGCACCCTGACCGCCGGGCGCAGGCCGAAACCGTTGAAGGTCTGCCAGGCCTGGAGCACCGCCTGGGGCAGCTCGGACATGCTGCTGGCGAAGTCTCCGACGTGGGTGCAGTCCAGGTTCTCGAGGCCGGGCAGGCGTTTGGCCGCATCGGCAAAGTCCTTGCGTGGCCAGCCAACGAGCAGCTGCCATGTGTGGGGTGCCGAAGGCCCCCCGGGCGGGACAGAGTCCGCGTTGGGCACACGGATCATCTCCGCAAGCGTGAGTTGGTTGATGCCGGATTCGGACGGGGCGACGTACAGGTCGTTGCCGAACACGCCCAGGGTCCCCCCGGCGTTGTCCAGCGGGGGGCCGATGTTGTCCGGTGGGCGCCCGGCACCGTTGTCGATGATCTTGGCCCAGGTGATGTTGCAGTGGCCGTCGCCCACCCAGGGCTCCAGGCAGTCGATCCCGTCGCCGCGCCAGAGCTCCATGCCGGTGGTGCGGTTCAGGGTCGTGAGCCATAGATAGCGCCCGACCGCTTCGATCTGGAAGACGCCGATGTTGCCCGGATCAGCCAGCGGGCTGGCGGCCGGGTCCGGGGTGCCGTCCGCCAGCAGCCCTTTGACATCGACCATCGTCTGCCAGGCGGCGCCGTGGGCCGGGTCGGGGCTCATGTGCACGACCGGGTGCGCGGTGGCGTCCGCGTCCCCTAGCTCGCCGGCGGGCGAGGTCCAGAGGCGACCCTTGAAGCAGGCCAGCCCACGGTAGCCGAGGTCGATTTGGACGCCCGTCAGATCGGTTCCGACGTAGCGGTAGGGGTTGCTGCCGAGGTTGTTGAACAGACCCTCGTTCGAGGTGCGCTCGAAGGTCTGGCCGTCGTAGTAGAGGATGTTTCCCGGCACGCCAGCGGTCGTGACGTAGAGCCGCTCCGTGCCGTCGCCGGCGTTGCACACCGCCATATCGCGGTAGCCCAGGTCCCGAGGGGTGTTTCGCGATAGGTGGCCTTGGGAGAACAAGGCCAGGGTCAGCGGGATCGTCGGGGATTGGAAGACGCGCGTCCAGGTGCCGCTCAGCCCCCAGTCGCCGGCCGCGTCGTTGGAGCTCGGTTGGTAACGCCAGATTTCCGCCGGTCCCCGAGCCGCCAGGTTCTGTTGCCTGATGTCTCGGTTGGTGCCCACCCACAAAGCCCCGTCGAACCACACCATCGACCAAGCGTAGTTGTTTTTCGCGGAGCCCAGGTTCGGCTGCAGGCTCGGGTACTGGGTGTTGGCCGGGTCGGCGAAAAAGGCGCCGTTTACCGTTAGGGCGAAGCCATTCTTAGCGATCTGGCCAAACTGACTCTCGTTGTCGAGACCGGAAGCGGCCGCGGCACCGCCCGCAGCGGCAAAGGCGAGCGTGCTCGGGATCAGGGCGGCAACAAGGCGCGAAGTGCGAGAGCGGTATGACATCCTGAAGTTGTCCCCAGCGATCGATTCGGGATTCTCGTGTGCGCCGGTTTTATAACACGTAGGATCGAGGCTGGCCATCGGGCCTCTCGCGTTCGTCCCGCTCCCGGCCGTACGCGCGCGAGCCCCTTGGCTCCTCTCGGAAAGGGGTTCGTACCCTAAGAGAATCCGGTCGTCTCGAGCTTCCCCGGCTGCTCGACCCACGGTTAAGTACGCCTGCGTGCCCGGTCACTCGCTCGCGTCCTTGAGCACTTCGGACGCCCCGCGACGACACTTGGTGAGAAATGCGCTCTGGCACAACAGACCGTGGATCGCGCACCCCCACTCCCTAAAGGGACCATGGGTCCCGGAGCGGGCGCGGAGCCTGGAGCTCGCAAAGGGTCTCAGAACCGTCGGCGCGTAAAGCCCTGTGCTGCGGTGACGCCGACGTTGCCGCCGCCGTCCGTCGCCCTGGCCTGGATCGCGTAGGTGCCTACCGTGGGGCTGAAGGGGTAGCTCCAGCTGGCGGTGCCTGACGCCGGCAGCCAGATCTGGCCTCCGGCCACGAACACCGAGCCGTTCCACCAAGTGCCGTCGGAGGCTCGGATGATGCTGACCTGGACCGAGCTGACTCCGCTCGCATTGTCCGACGCGCTGCCGCAGATATCGGCCGTGGCAGTGCCGCATCCCGAGTTGTAGGTGGCGCTCCGGTACGAGGCACCGCCGGCGGGGAAGGTGATGGTTACCGTCGGCGCTACGTTGTCCGCCTGCTGGCCGAAGGCAGTCGTCGTCACGGCGCTCTGATTGCCGGCTCGATCTGTCGACTTGGCGAGCAACGTATAGCTGCCGTCCACCGGCGGGGTGAACGGGAAGCTCCAGCTGTCGGCGGTTCCGAGGGGGGCCGGGTGCCAGAGAGCGGTACCCGCGTTGTCGACGAACGTGGAGCCGTTCCAGGACTTACCGCTGGCGTCGCGAATCGCCACCTGCACCGACTGGACCCCCGAGAGGTCGTCGCTGGCCGTGCCGCAGACATCTCCCAGGCCTGGCGTGGAGCACCCATCGGCAAAGCTCGCTGCGGTGTAGGTGATCCCGCTCGTCGGGAAGCTCACCGCCAGGCTCGGGTTGCCGGTGTCCCGGGCCAAGGTGACGCGCACGATGGGGTCGCGCGACAGAAAGTTGCTGGTGCTCAGACCGCCCGGATCGGTGGCCCTGAAGGTGAAGTAGTCGACCCTCGGGGTGTTGGGATCGGTCGGCGTGTAGGTGATGGTCGTCGAGCCGAAGCTGAGGTTGCCATAGCTCGGGAAGGGACCGGCAGCGACCGGGGTGTAGGTCATCGGGTCGCCGTCGGGGTCCACACAGATCGGGGGAGAGAAGGTGGCCGGATGGAACGTCACCGAGTTGTCCAAGCCGATGATCATCCTGAGGTCGGCGTTTCGGCACACCGGCTTGTCGTTGCCGGTGGGGTTGGCGTCGCTCGCCGGGTTGTCGATGATCGGCTGGGCCAGGCTGTCCCACCGTTGGCTGGCCTGAAAGCCCCGGTTGTCCACGGCGAGCACCTGCAAGGTCGGACGCCCTCCGGTACTAGAGGCGCCGGCGGCCCACAGGGCCGTCCAGTCGGGCACGCTCAGGTGGGCGCTGATCTGGCAGGCGGACTTGCCGCCGCACGACACGTCGGTGGTGCTGTCGTGGACGTGGCTCAGGGTCACCCCCGGCGCCGTGACCGTCTGGAACTTGCACGTCACCAGCGCGAGCTCGGGATCGCTGCAGACCGCGGTGACATCGTAGGCGACGCTGCCCGCGCCCTCGGAGTCGATGAGGTTGACGGTCGGCAGGGCGCCAAAGCCGACGTAGGTGGCCGGTACACTCAGGACCATCGGATGGGTGTCGCTGTACCAGGGATTGACGCTGGGCGGGAGGTTATGGCTCGCGGTCACGGTGACCTGATCGCAGCCGACGTGGCCGTTTGAGTCGGTCACCCGCAAGGTGAAGGTATAAGGCAGCACATCGTTTGGCCCGGCGCTCGAGGGGCGGCTGAGGGTGGGACTTGCCGTGTTGGCGACCGCATCCGCCGGGTTGAGGTTGGCGCAATTGTCCGCGACGGCGCCCTGGAACCATTGGTAGGGGCTTGCGGCGAGGCCGCCTCCGCCGAAGGTGTCTGTCCCGCCACCCTGCAAGGTGAACTGCACCGAGCCGCTTTGCGCGGTGTCGAAGACGACCTGATCCGCCCCGGCGTTTGCCTTGGGCGGGGCATCGGCAGCGGGGGCGGTGGTGCCGATGTAGACCTCGGTGCCGCCGGCCGGGACACCGTTGGCATCCACATAGCCCGTGTAGGGGTTCGCGGTGCCTACCGCCAGGCCGATCGGCGTGGAGGCCAGGCTGCGCCCTCCGTAGTTGTACGGATTGCCCAGCCCGTTGTCGAACACCACCCCCAAATGGGTACCGTCGGCCGTCTTCAGCAGATCGAATCCCGTGCCGGACGATATGTCGAGCGTGCCGATGAACAGCTCTCCCTGATGCTCGGCGAAACGCCAGAAATAGCTCTCGTTGCCGATGCTCATCGGGTCCATCAGGATTCCGGTCGGGAAGCCCGGACCGGCACCGGAGGCGGGCAGGCAGTCGTCATCCTCCGGGTCGTCGTCCAGGCCGACCGGGTCGAGCCCCGCGACCCCGGTGTACTGCTCGATGGTCTGGCTGATGGTGGTCCAGACGACCTGAGTCAGGGGCGAGAGCTCGGCCTTGCTGTCGGGCACGTCGCCGACGTTGGTGCAGTCCAGGTTCTCCAGCCCGGGCAGGCGCTTGCCCGGATCGGCAAAGTCGCGGCGCGGCCAGCCGACAATCAGCTGCCACTTGTGGGGTGCATCCGGGCCGCCCGGGGGGACCGAGCCGGCGTTCAGCACGCGGAACATCTCGGCGAGGGTGGCCCCGTAGAAGCCCGATTCGGCGACGCCGAGGTACAGGTCATTGCCGAAGACCCCGAGGGTCGCCCCCGCGTTGTCGATCACCGGAGTGATCAGAGGCAGGTCGGGCGGGCGCCCGCCGCCGTTATCGATGATCTTGGCCCACTTGATGTTGCAATGGCCGTCTCCGACCCAAGGCTCCAGGCAGTCGTCGCCGTCGCCCCGCCACAGCTCCATACCCGTGGTTCTATTGATCGTCGTGAGCCAGAGGTAGCGGCCGAGGGCCTCGATCTGGAAGATGCCGACGTTGCCCGCGTCGGACAGCGGGTTGGAGGCCGGATCGCCGACATCCAGCACGGTCTGCCAGGCTGCGCCGTTGCCCGGGTCGGGATTCATGTGCAGCACCGGGTGGAGCGAGGCGTCCACGTCCTGGAGGCTGCCGGCCGGGGAGGTCCAGAGCCGTCCCTTGAAGCAGGCGAGGCCCCGGTAGCCCAGGTCGATCTGTAGCAGGCTCTGCGGATTGCGAAGATTGGCGAGGACCCCGCCTTGCGGCGTATTGAAGAGGCCGGTCGCATTGGTGGGCCGGAAGGTGCTGCCGTCGTAGTACAGGATGTTCCCGGGGAGGCCGAAGGAGGTGACATAGAGTCGCTGGGTGTTGTCGCCTGCGTTACAGACGGACATGTTGCGGTAGCCGAAATCCCGGGGGGTGTCATAGGACAGGTAGCCTTGGGAGAGCAGGGCGGCGGCGCGCCCGACCCCCGGTGAGACGAAGGCCCGGGTCCAGGTACCGCTCAGGCCCCAATCGCCTGCGCTGTCGAAGCTGCTCGGCGTGTACCGCCAGATCTCGGCCGCCCCCTTTTGGAAGGGATCCGGATTCAGCACGTCGCGGTTGGTGCCCACCCAGAGTGCGCCCTGGAACCAGGCCATGGACCAGCTGTAGCTGTTCTTGTCGGAGCCCAGGTTGGGCTGAAGATTCGGAAACCGGGTCTTAGAGGCGTCGGTATAGAAAGCGCCGTTCACCGTGAGCGCAAACCCGTTCTTGGCGATCTGCCCGAAATCCGACGCATCCGTAAGGCCGGAGGTGGCGAAGGCGGTGCTCGCCTGTCCGAGGGCCAGGGCACCCAGCAGGCAGATCACGCGTCGCGCGTTTGGGTGAGGAGATAGGTCCATGGTTTTTCTCACTCCTGTTGACGTGCGCTCCCCGGTTTTCCCAAGAGTCGTCACCGAGGGCGGCCGACGTGTGCCGCGTCGACGCGTTTTATAACACAGCTCAAGATTGAGGCAAGGTTTGTGCCCGGGTTGGGGCTGCGCCGGAGATCTGTCAGGATCACGCCCCGTCCGGGACCCGAGCACAGGTTCCGGACGGGGTGTGGATTGGCCTCGCGAAGGGCCTCAGAACCGCCGGGTCGAGAAGCTGCGGGCCGCACTGGTGCCGGTGTTCCCGCTGCCGTCGGTCGCCCTGGCCTGCACGCTGAAGCCGGTGTTCTTCGGGGCACTGAAGGCGTAGGTCCAGCTGGTCGTCCCAGATGCGGGCAGCCAGATCTGGGCGCCGGTGACGAAGGCGGAGCCGTCCCAGCGGGCGCTGTCGGAGGCTCGGGTGATGCTGACCTGGACGGCGCTCACCCCAGTCGCGTCGTCTGAAGCGGTGCCACACATGTCCCCGACGGAGGTGCTGCACCCTCTGTTGTAGGCGGATGCCGAGTACTTGGCCCCGCTGGCCGGGAAGGTGATGCTCACCGTCGGGGCCACATTGTCCGACTGCTGGGACTGCTGGCTAAAGGCGGCCTGGGCGACGGCGCTCGCATTGCCCGCATGGTCGAAGGCCCGGGCAAACACCGTGTAGCTGCCGTCGGCCGGGATGAAGGGCAGGTTCCAGGCGGTCGGTGTCCCTTGGGCGGGTAGCCAGAGCTGCCCCCCTGCCGCGAAGGCCGAGCCGTTCCACCAGGCGCCGTCGGAGCGCTGGATGCTTGCCTGGACGTGGTCGACGCCGGAGCCGGGCTCGGCGGCGTCGGCGGCCGTCCCGCAGACATCGCCGCTCGGCGTGGAGCAGCCCGACAGGAAGGTGGTCGGGCTGTAGCTGCCCCCGGTTGCCGGGAAGCTGATAGCAATGGTCGGCGGGGTGGTATCCCCGTGCTGGCTGAACGGCGTCTCGGTCACGGCGCTCGCGTTGCCAACCCGGTCGACCGACTTGGCGAGCAGGGCGTAGCTGCCGTCGGCCGGCGGCGCGAACGGGAAGCCCCAGGTGCCAGCAGCTCCGATCGTGGCCGTCTGCCAGAGCGGGGTCCCCGCGTTGTCGACGAACGCGGAGCCGTTCCAGAAGTTGCCGCTGGCATCGCGGATGGCCACCTGGACGGATTGGACCCCGGAGAGGTCGTCGCTGGCGGTGCCGCAGACGTCGCCCACCCCCGGCGTGGCGCAGCCGTCGGCAAACCCTGCCGAGTTGTAGTTGCCTCCGTTCGCCGGGAAGCTCACTGCCACGCTCGGCTTGCCGGCGTCCTGGGTCAGCGTGACGCGCACGATGGGATCGCGCGACGGGGTGCTGTTGGTGGTCAGCTGACCATCGCTAGCCCTGAAGGCGAAGTAGTCGACCATCGGGGTGTTCGGATCGGTCGGCGTGTAGGTGATGGTCGTCGAGCCGAAGCTGACGGCGCCGTAGCTCGGGAAGGAGCCGGCAGAGCGCGGCGTGTAGGTCATGGTGTCCCCGTCGGGGTCGACGCAGATCGGCGGGATGACCGCGGTGGGATCGAAGGCCACCGAGGTGTCCTGACCGATGATCATCGTGATGTCGGCGTTGCGGCACACCGGCTTGTTGTCCTGGCCGGCGGGATTGAGTGGGGTGACAGGCTGGGCCACGCTGTCCCAGGACCGGGTGGCCTGGTAGCCCTGGTTGTCCACAGCGAGCACCTGTACGGTCGGGCGCAGCGCGCTACCGGTGCTGCCGGCGGCCGACAGGGTCGTCCAGTCGGGCACGCTCAGATGGGCGCTGATCTGGCAGGCAGCGCGGCCGTTGCACAGGCTCGGGTTGGTGCTGGTGTCGACGATGTTGCTCAGGGTCACTCCCGGTGACGTAACGGCCTGGAACGCGCAGGTCACCAGCGCGGAGTCTGAATCATTGCAGATTGCGGTGACATCGTAGCCGATGCTGCCCGCCCCGCCGCCGTCGATCAGGTTGACGGTGGCGCTGGAAGTGGAATAGGTCGCCGGCACGCTGAAGACCATCGGATTGGTATTGCTGTACCAGGCGTTGACGGTGGGCGGCAGGTTGTGGCTAGCGGTGACCGTGACCTCGTCACAGCCGACCCTGCCCGCCTGGTTGGTGACCCGCAGGGTATAGGTGTCGCTGTTGACGTTCGGGTTCGGCGCGTTGGACGCCACGTTGACCGCCGCCGTGGCCGAGGTGGAAACGAGGGTCGGGCTGTTGGGGTCAAGGCCGGCGCAGTTGTCGGCGCCGGTGCCGGCGAACCACTCGAAGGTCACCGGGCCGTACCCGCCGAAGGTGTCGGCGCCGCTGCCGCTCAGGGTGAAGCTCAGGGTCCCAACGTTGCTGGTGTCGTACTTGACCTGGTTGGCCCCCGCATCGGCCTTGGGTGCCGTCTGCCCTGCCGGCGCGGTGGTGCCGAGGAAGACGTTGGTGCCTCCGTTCGGCAGGCTGGTGGTGCCGTTGGCGGAGCCGACGAACAGCCCCAGGGGGGTGGAGACGATGCTGCGGACCCCGTAGGCATCGGGGTTGCCCAGGCCGTTGTTGACCACCTGGGTCCAGTTGATGCCGTCGACGGTCTTGTAGATGTTGAAGCCGTCCGCTTCGCCCGGGTACTCACGGCTGCCACCGCCGCTGAGATCGAGGGTACCGATGTAGAGCTCGCCGTCGTGCTCGGCCATGCGCCAGAAGTAGTTGTTCTGGCCGGGCAGCAGGGGGTTCTTGTAGGTCGCGTCGAGTCCGAGGCCGGGTCCGCTGCCGGTCGCGGGCATGCAATCGGCGTTCGTGGTCGAGGTTGCATCGTCGAGCTCGTCGGCGCTCAGCCAGTTATGTCGGAAAAACGACGAGCCGGTAGTCCAAAGGCTGGGGGGGTATGAAAGGTCCCCCCTGGGCATGTTCCCGACATCGTTGGGGTCGCAGACGATGTTGTCTAAACCCGGCAAGCGGTGGCTCGGGTCGGCAAAGTTCTTGCGCGGCCAGCCGGCGAGCAGCTGCCATTTGGGCGAGGTCGCGGTGTCGGCGTTCTGGACGCGCAGCAGCTCGGCGAGCGACGGAGCGTAGAAGCCGGACTCCGCGGGGGCGACGTACAGGTCGTGGCCGTAGACGCCGAGGGTTGCGCCGGCGTTGTCGATCGTCGGTCCTTCGTAGTCCGCCGGGCGGCCGGCACCGTTGTCGATGACCTTGGCCCAGGTGAAGGTGCACGTGCTGCTGACCCAGGGCTCGTTGCAGGCCGTGCCGTCACCGCGCCAGAGCTCGAAACCGGTGGTCCGGTTGATCACGCTCAGCCAGAGGTAGTTGCCCATCGCGACGATCTGGAAGATGCCGATGTTGTCAGGGTCGGCCATCCCCGCGGGCAGGCCCGAGCCGCCGTTTTTCACATCCAGGACGGTGCTCCAGCTGCCGCCGCCCGCGGGATTGGTGTTCATCAACAGCACCGGATGATTCGCGATATCCACATCGGTAGCCGTTCCGGCGGGGGAGGCGAACAGCCGGCCCTTGAAGCAGACGAGCCCGCGGAACCCGAAATCGGCGGTGGAGCTGTTCAGGCTGAACAGGGTGGTAGGAAAGCCGGTCGTGGACGTGGTGGCGAAGGTGCTGCCGTTCCAGTACAGGATGCCGGGCGGCAGTCCGGTGGCGGTGACATAGAGCCTCTGGGTGGTCCCCGTACCGCCCGCGTTGCAGACGGTCATGTTGCGGTAACCGGCGTCGCGCGGCATGTTGGTCGGGATCGTGCCGCCGGAGGCATAGGAGATGAGCCGGGAGACGTTGGGCGACTGATAGATGCGCTGCCAGATCCCGCTCAGGCCCCAGTCAATGGTGCTCGGCGTGTAGCGCCAGATCTCGGCTGGGCCCGCGTTAGCGCGGGCGGTCAGGTCGGTGCCGCCCAGGGCGTCGCGGTTGGTGCCGACCCAGATCTGGTTGTTGAACCAGGCCATGGACCACGAGTAGGTATTGTCGGGCCCACCCAGACCGGTCGACGGCAGGTTGGGGAACTGGGTCTTGCCCGCATCGAGGTAGAAGTCGCCGTTCACCGCGTAGGCGAACCCGTTCTTGGCGAGCTGGCCGAAATCGCCCGGTCCGGCGGGCCCCGCCGCCATGGCCGTACCACTGGCTAGCCCCAAAGCGGCTGTTCCGATGAACAGCGCCGCGCGCATCCCCGCCCCGGTTGTTCCGTACATTTGAGTGTTGCTCCCCAGCTACAGTTGGTCTGATTGAGGTCGCTCTCTCGGGAGCGATCGTCGGCCATATACCACAGGCGATGCGCGTGGGCCAATAGCTGGGTCCGATGGCTAAGGGCATGAACGTTTGTACAAAAAACAAATAGCTAAGGGCGGCCTTTTGGATACCGTTGCGCTATCCGGGAGGGTGCTCCGGCGTGCCTCGGAGGGCCTGGACGGCGCCCCGACACGGTCGGGCCCGCGGATGCGCGGGCCCGACAACAGGGGTCTCGAATTTCGATCGTGTCAGAATCGTCGGCGCGTGAAGGTCGCAACCGTGCTGTTTGCGAGGTTATCGGCGCCGTCGGTGGCCCGGGCTTGAACCAGGTAGGTGCCTGCCGTGGGGCTGAAGGAGTAGCTCCAGCTGGTGGTGCCCGACGCCGGCAGCCAGATCGGGCCTCCGGCCACGAACGCCGAGCCGTTCCACCAGGCGCCATCGGAAGCCTGCTGTATGCTCACCTCCACCGTGCTGACACCCGTGCCCGCGTCCGAAGCGGTACCGCAGATGTCCCCCGTCGAGGTTCCGCAGCCCGCGTTGAACGCCCAGGACCAGTAGGCCGCTCCGTCGGACGGGAACGTGACGGCGACCGTCGGCGGGCCGTTGTCCGTCTGCAGGCCGAACGGGGTTTCGACTACGCCGCTCGCATTGCCGACCCGGTCGACCGATTTGGCAAGGAGCGTGTAGCTGGCATCGGCCGGGGGGGTGAACGGGAAGCTCCAGCTGTCGGCGGGTCCGAGGCTGGCGGTCTGCCACAGAGGGGTACCCGCGCTGTCGACGAACCCGGAGCCGTTCCAGAACTTGCCGCCGGCGTCACGGATCGCCACTTGCACGGACTGGACTCCGGACAGGGCGTCACTGGCCGTGCCGCAGACATCCCCCAGGCCGGGCGTGGAGCACCCATCGGCGAAGCTCGTTGCGCTGTAGCTAACCCCGCTCGCCGGGAAGCCCACCGCCAGGCTGGGCTTGCCGGTGTCCTGGGTCAGGGTGACGCGCACGATGGGATCGCGCGATGGGGTGTTGCCGGTGTTCAGACCGCCTGGATCGGTCGCTCGGAACGTAAAGTAGTCCACCTTCGGGGTGCTCGGGTCGCTCGGCGTATAGGTGAGGGTCGTCGAGCCGGAGCTGAGGCTGCCGTAGCGCGGGAAGGGACCGGCGCTGATCGGCGTGTAGGTCATCGGATCCCCGTCGGGGTCCACGCAGATCGGCGGAACGACCTTGGTGGGATCGAAGGTCACCTGGGAGTCCAGTCCGACGATCATCGCTATATCGGCGTTGCGGCACACCGGCTTGTCGTTCTGGCCGGGGTTGTCGATGATGGGCTGGCCCAGGCTCTGCCACTGCTGAGTCGCCTGGTAGCCCAGGTTGTCCACGGCGAGGACCTGCACGCCCGGGCGCAGGGCGTTGCCTCCGTTTCCGGTGTTTGGCAGCGTGGTCCAGTCGGGTACGCTCAGGTGGGCACTGATCTGGCAGGCGGTCACGCCGCCGCACGACACGTCGGTAGTGGTGTCGTGGATATTGCTCAGGGTTACGCCCGGTGATGCGAGGCTCTGGAACTGGCAGCTGACCAGGGCGGACTCCGGATCGGTGCAGACCGCGGTGACGTCGTAGCCGACGCTGCCGGCGCCGTCGTCGTCGATCAGGTTGACGTTGGGCTGGCTGCGGCTACTGGTGGGGTAGGTCGCAGGCACGCCGAGCACCATCGGGTTGGCACCGCTGTACCAGGGGTCGACGTTGGGCGGCAGGTTGTAGCTCGCCGTCGCGGTGACCTCGGCGCAGCCGACCTTACCGGTCTGGTTGGTCACGCGCAGGGTGTAGGTCTGGCTGTTGACGTCCGGGCTCGGCGTGTCGGATCCGACGGTGACGGTCGGCGTCGCCGAGGTGGAGATGGCACTTGCCGGGCTCAGACTGGTGCAGTTGTCTGCGACCGCACCCTGGAACCACTCGTAGGGGCTGGCCGTGAGGCCCGCGCCGCCGAAGCTGTCGGTGCTGTTGCCGGCGTTCAGCGTGAAGCTCAGGCTCCCGGTATGGCTGGTGTCGAACTTGAATTGATTGGCGCCCGCGTCGGCCTTCGGCGCGGCCTGGCCCGCGGGGGCGGTGGTGCCCAGGAAGACGTCGGTGCCTCCGTTCGGCAGGGTGCTGGTGCCGTTGGCCGACCCCAGGAACAGGCCGAGCGGCGTGGAGACCAGGCTGCGCACCCCGTAGGCCGAGGCGTTGCCCAGGCCGGTGGTCGCCACCGTGGTGAAGCTCTCGCCGTCGGAGGTCTTGTACAGGTTGAAGCCGTTCGCGTCACCCGGGTAGCTGCTGCCGGTGAGATCGAGCGAGCCGATGAAGAAGTCGCCGTCGTGCGCGGCCATACGCCAGAAATAGGAGTTGGGACCCGGGTTGAGCGGGTCCTTGTAGGCCGGGTTGAGTCCGAGGCCCGGACCACTGCCACTGGACGGCAGGCAATCGCTGCCCGGAGTGGACGAGGCGTCGTCGAGCTCGGAGGCGTCGAGCCAGTTTCGCCTCAACAAGCTTGGGCCGCTGGTCCAGGCGGCCGGCGGGTTGCTGCCCATGTTGCCGGGATCGGTGCAGTCGAGGTTCTCCAGGCCCGGCAGTCGGGTGCTCGGGTCGGCAAAGTTCTTCCGCGGCCAGCCGGCGAGCAGCTGCCACTCGGGGGAGGTCGCGGTGTCGGCATTCTGGACGCGCAGCAGCTCGGCGTAGGTCGCCTGGTAGAAGCCAGATTCTGCCGCGCCGATGTAGAGGTCGTGGCCATAGACCCCGAGGGTTGCGCCCGCATTGTCGATGGGAGGGCCGATATTGTCCGCCGGGCGCCCGGCGCCGTTGTCTATGACCTTGGTCCAGGCGATGTTACAAGTGCTGCCCACCCAGGGCTCCTGGCAGTTTGTGCCGTCACCACGCCAGAGCTCAAAACCGGTGGTCCGGTTGATGGTCGTCAGCCAAAGGTAGTTGCCCATGACTTCGACCTGGAAGATGCCGACGTTGTCCGGATCGGCCATCCCCGCGGGCAAGCCGTAGCCACCGTTCTTGACGTTCGAGCACGGTCGACCAGCTGGCGCCGCCAGCGGGGTCGGTGTTCATCAGCAGCACCGGATGATTGGAGATATCGACGTCGGTGAAGGTCCCCGCCGGCGACGCGAACAGCCTGCCCTTGAAGCAAACCAGGGCGCGAAAGCCGGTATCCGCGGTGGAGGTGTTGCTCAGGGTGAGCAGGGTGGTCGGAAAGCCGTTGGTGGAGGTGGTGGCGAAGGTGCTGCCGTTCCAGTACAGGATATTGGGAGGCAGGCCCGTGGCCGTGACATAGAGCCGATCCAGGGTCCCCGTTCCGCCGGCGTTGCACACCGCCATGTCGCGGTAGCCGTCGTCGCGCGGCATATCACTCGGGATCTGGCCGCCCGAGAAGGTCGAGATCAGCCAGGAGACGTTGGGCGACTGAAAGACACGCTCCCAGACACCGCTCAATCCCCAGTCCCCGCCCGCGTCAGCGGCGCTCGGGGTGTAGCGCCAGATCTCCGCCGGGCCTGCAGCGACGCGGTCCTTGCTGAGAGCGTTGCGGTTGGTGCCGACCCAGAGCTGATTGTTGAACCAGGCCATGGACCAGGAGTAGGTGTTCAGGGGGCCTCCGAGGCCCGTCGCCGGAAGGTTGGGAAACTGCGTCTTGGCAGGGTCCAGGTAGAAAGACCCATTCACCGCGTAGGCGAAGCCGTTCTGGGCGAGCTGCCCGAAATCACCCTCCTGCGTAATGTTCGATCGGGCGTGCACGCCAGTCGCGAGACCGAGGGCACCTGCGAGCAGCGCCGAGCACATGCCTGCCTGTTTGAGTCTGTACATGTTGCCTCCGAACCGAAATTCTTTTTTGTTTGCGCTTTTTGCCACAGCGCGGAATTTTTATAACATGTAAGAGCCGCGGGTCAAATCGGGATATCCGATGATCTTGCTTTGGTTTTGCGGCGGGGCTCCGAGGGGTGGCGACGGGTATTTCGCGGGGCCGTTCGTGCCGAGAGGCCCGCTTGCGCGGGCCTCGAATCGGACTACTCGCGGGTCCGGCGATGCCGGTCAGAATCGCAGGCGAGTGAAGCTCACCGTCGCGCTAGTGCCCGTATTGCCATTGCCGTCCGTCGCCTGGGCTTGCAGGGCGTAGCTACCCCTGGCGGGGCTGAAATTGTAGCTCCAGCTGGCGGTACCGCTCGCCGGAAGCCACAGCTGGCCGCCGGCCACGAACGCGGAGCCGTTCCACCAGGCGCCGTCGGAGGTCCGCTGAATGCTGATCTCGACCGAGCTGACCCCAGTCTCCGCGTCGGAGGCGCTGCCGCAGATATCCGCGGTGGACGTGCTGCACCCCCGGCTGAAGCTCCGGGTTCGGTAGGAGCTGCCGTTGGCGGGGAAGCTGATGCTGACCGAGGGCGGATTGGCGTCGGCGTGCTGTCCGAAGGTCGCCTCGGCGACGGTGCTGTCGTTGCCGGCACCGTCGGTGGCCTGTGCGCGCACCCGGTAGTCACCGTCGGCCAGCGGGGTCAACGGCAGGCTCCAGCCGCCAGCCCCGACGGTGGCGAGGCACCACTGCTCGGTGGGGGAGTCGAAGGCGTTCGTGCAGTTCCAGTATTGCCCGGGGGGGTTGTTCTCCTGGATGGACACCTGGACCTTGGCGACCCCCGAGGCGTTGTCACTGGCGGTCCCGCACAGGTCTCCGCCCGGGGTGGAGCAGCCGGCCCGGAAGGCGTCCGCGCTGTAGTTGGCCCCGTTGCCGGGGAACGCGATACTGAGCGTCGGCGGGACGCTCTCGGCGTGCTGCCCGAAGCTGGCTTCGGCCATGCTGCTCTCGTTGTTGCCCCCGTCGATGGCTTTGGCGCGCAGCCGGAAGTCGCCGTTCCCCGGTGGGGTGAACGGCAGGCTCCAACCAGTGGTGCCGCTGGCGTCACACCACTGCTCCGTAGGGGAGTCGAAGGCGTCGGTGCAGTTCCAGTACTGCCCGGGCGGATTGTCCTGCTGTATCGACACCTGGACCTTGGCGACCCCGGAGGCATCGTCGCTGGCGGTGCCGCACACGTCTCCCCCGGGGGTGGAGCAGCCCGCCAGGAAGTCCGCGGCGGTGTAGTCGGTTCCGTTGCTCGGGAATGTGACGGCGAGCTCGGGATTGACCCTGTCCTTGAACACACTCACGCGGATCATGGTGTCGCCGGAGGGACCGCTATCGGACCTCAGTCCGGAGGGATCGAGGGCGCGGATCTCGAAGTAATCGATAAAGCCCGGGGCGGGCAGGCTATCGGCGGTATAGGTCACCGTGTTGGTCCCGAAGGTCACCGTCCCGTACTGCGGGAAGGGACCGGCGGTCTGGGCCTCGTAGGTCAGAGGATCGCCGTCCGGGTCCACGCAGATCGGCGGGCTGAAGGCCGCCGGGTCGAATGTGACATGGTCCTGGCCGTCGGCGATCAGCACGTCGGCGTTGCGGCACACCGGCGCGTCGTTGCCGGTGGGGTTGGTGTCGCTCGGGTCGGTGTTGACGATCGGTTGTGCCAGGCTCTCCCAGGTCGTGCTGTCCTGATAGCCCTGATCGTCCACGGCGAGCACCTGCACGTCCGGTCGCAAGGAGCTGTTGTTGTTGGAGCCGTTGTCGGCCAGGGTCGTCCAATCGGGCACGTTGAGCCGCGCGCTGATCGCGCAGGTCGTCATCCCGGTGCATAGGCTCGGGTCGGTGGTCGTGTCGCTGACGTTGGTCAAGGTCACCCCGGGGGAGTCCAGGCTCTGGAGCTCGCAGCGCACCAGGCGCGCTTCCGGATCCTGGCAGAAGGCGGTGACCTCATAAGATTCGCCGTCGGCCTCGGGATCGATCAGGTTGACCGAGGGTCGGCTCCGGCCGGACCCGTAGTTGGCCGGCACGCTCGGCCACATGGGGTCGGTGCCGCTGTACCAGGGGTCGACGCTCGGCGCCAGGTTGTAGCTCGCCGTCACCGTCACCTGGTCGCAGCCGACCTTGCCCGTCTGGTTGGTCACGCGCAGGGTGTACGTATAGCTGTTGGCCTCCGGATTAGGGCTGTTTGACGACACCGGAACCGACAGGCTGGGGTCGTTCGGGTCGGTCGAGACGGGCGTGGCGCTGATGTTCGTGCAGTCACCACCCAGGTCGGCGAGCGAGCCCTGATACCACTGGTAGGGGCTCGCCGAGAGGCCCGCGCCCCCGAAGCTGTCTGTGCCGCCGCCCTGGAGGGTGAAGCTCACCGTGCCGGTTTTGCCGGTGTCGTACTTGAACTGGTCGTTGCCGGCGTCGGCTTTGGGCGAGGCCTGCCCGGCGGGTGCGGTGGTGCCGATGAACACGTCGGTGCCCCCGTTCTCCGGGTCCGAGTAGCCATTGGCGGAGCCGACCGCGAGCCCGATGGGGGTGGAGACCAGGCTACGTACGCCGTAGGCGTCCGGATTGCCGAGGCCGTTGTTGACCACGGTGGTGAACTCGACGCCGTTCTCGGTCCTGTACAGGTTGAATCCGCTGCTCTCGCCCGGATAGCCGCGCCCGAAGCCGCCGCCGGTGTCGAGGCTGCCGATGAAGAAGCTCCCGTCATGCTCGGCCATGCGCCAGAGATAGTTGTTCGGGCCTGGAAGCAGGGGATTCTTGTGGTCCGGATCGAGCCCGAGTCCGGGGCCGCTGCCGGTCGCCGGCATGCAATCGTCGGCATCGCTGTCATCGTCGAGCTCGGTGTCGTTCAGCCAGGTGTTGCGGAAAAAGCGCAGACTGTTGTCGCTGGTCGTCCACTCCGCCGGCTGCTCTCCCGGATTGGCCATGTCGCGCACGTACCCGGTGCAGTCCAGGTTCTCCAGACCCGGGAGGCGCTTGGTCGAATCGGCGAAGTCCTTGCGCGGCCAGCCGGCGAGCAGCTGCCACTTGGGGTTGGTCGAGGTGCCGGCGTCCTTGACCCGCAGCAGCTCCGCGTAGGTCTCCTGGTAGAACCCCGACTCCGAGGGGGCGACGTAAAGATCGTTGCCGTAGACGCCAAGGGTGGCCCCGGCGTTATCTATCGGTGGCCCGAAGTTGTCCGGCGGCCGGCCCGCACCGTTGTCGATCACCTTGGTCCAGGTGATGTTGCAGCTGTTGCCCACCCAGGGCTCCTGACAGTTGGTGCCGTCGCCGCGCCAGAGCTCGAAGCCGGTGGTGCGGTTGATGGTGGACAGCCAGAGGTAGTTGCCGAGCGCGTTGACCTGGAAGATGCCGATGTTGTCCGGGTCGGCCATCCCGGCAGGGGTGCCGGAGCCGCCGTTCTTGACGTCCAGCACCGTCTGCCAGCCGGAGCCCCCGGCGGGGTTCGGATTCATCAGCAGGACCGGATGATTGGAGATGTCCACGTCGTTGAACGTGCCGGCGGGCGAGGCGAAGAGCCTGCCCTTGAAGCAGGCGAGACCGCGAAACCCGGTATCGGCCGTGCTGGTGTCGAGCAAGGAGAACAGAGTGGTCGGAAACCCCGAGGTCGAAGTCGTCGCGAAGGTGCTGCCGGTCCAGTACAGGATGTTGGGGGGTAGCCCGGTGGCCGTCACGTACAGACGCTCGACCTGGTCTCCCGCGTTGCAGACCCTCATGTTGCGGTAGCCGGCGTCCCGGGGGAAGTCGCTCGGGATGCTCCCGCCGGATGCCCAGGCGATGAGCCTCGAGACGTTGGGCGACACGTAGGTCCGTTCCCAATGACCGCAAAGACCCCAGTTGGCGCTCGCATCGTTCGGATCGAGGCTGCAGGGCGTGAAGCGCCAGATCTCCGCGGGACCGGCGGCATAGCGGTCGCTGTTGAACGGCTCGCGGTTGGTGCCGATCCACAGGGTGTTGTCGAACCAGGCGGCGGACCAGGAGTAACTGTTCCGGTAGTCCCCCACATTGGGCTGCAGGTTCGGAAATTCGGTGTTGGCCGGATCGATATAGAAGGAACCGTTTACGGTAAGAGAGAACCCGGCCTTGGCGATCTGGCCGAAATCTCCCGGGTCATTCAGGTTGGATGTGGCTGCTGCGTCGGTCGCGACCCCCAAGAAAGCGGCCCCGGCGAGCGCTGCCCCGAAGCGCGCTCTGTTGTTGTCTGACAGGTTCATATTCCCTTTCCCCACGGTCCGAAATTTTCGTAGCCGAAGTGAATTCGGTCACGGTTTTATACCACGATGTCGTGGCCCCACCAATGCTGTGCGTCGGCGCGGGCAGAGAAATGGATCGGACCGGTAAGGTCGTCGCGGCGCGCCGGCGCCCGGGGTCCGTAGGTGGGGGCGCCCCCGGGGCCCGGGGGAGGGGAGGGATCAGTCCTGGCCGAGACCGGCGAAGCGCTCGGCGACGATCGCCTCGGTCAGGCCGAACTGCTCGAGTCCGTATTTGTGGGAAGCACAGTGAGGGGTATTGGCGATCCAGTGCCGGATCGCCGACTCTACCTGCGGCTCGAATGCGAGGCCGAAGTGGGCATAGATGCGCTGTACCGTGCCCACCTGATCCTTCACCAGATCGCGGAACTGGACCTTGAGCACCCGCTCGGGGTTGTCGGCCCGCACGGCCTCGGCTCGGCGCAGCCCCTGGGAGAGGTGCTCCACCATGTCGCGCCCCAGGGAGCGGCGGTCGACCGAATCCGAGCCGATACCGCGGAGCACGGCGAACAGACTGCACGCCGAGGGGACGACCTCCCGCGGGTCGCGGTCGGTGAGCACCACCCGGGCGCCCGGGACCGTCGCCAGGAGCGGGTCGAGCGACATGAAGTGCACCGGGGACTTCAGGACCCAGTGGTGTCCCGCCCGTTGGTGCTGGAGCACCTGCAGCTGCGCCAGGTAGTCCTCGTAGGGCTTGGTCCAGTCCGCGGGCTTCAGCCCCCAGAGCCACTCCTCGTAGCTGGGAACATGTCCGAACATCGGGAATGCCGGCGAGACCAGTGTGTTGGTCATGAGCCAGGTACACTCCTCGGGCTCGTCGACATGGAAGGGGTGGATGTGCTGCAGCTCCGGGGCGAGACGCCCGAGGCCCTTCTGGGCGGCTCGCGCGAGCCGCTCCCGCCGCTGCGGGTCCGAAGGCCAGGGCGCCGGCCAGAGACTCTCCCAGCCGAGCAGCGGCCGGGCTGCCGGGTCCTGGGCGAGTAGGTTGTAGAGCAAGGTGGTCCCTGTGCGCGGCATACCGACGACGATCAGCGGACCCGCGGCAGCGGTCTCCCGTGCATCCGGGTGCTGCCTGAGGTAATCGCGCACGCGCAAGCGGTTTCCGACGCAGGTGCTCAGCATTCCCCGCAGCATCACGCGCCCGAACGAATTGAGTGCGGCCTCCTGCTCCAGTGACTGCACGAGGATGCGCAGTGGCTCCAGGAAGTACTCGTCGCCCCAGTCGACGAGCCCCGTACGGCGGCGTACCTTTTCCAGGATCTCGTCGGCATCGAGGCGGTGGCGCCAGCCTAGTCGTCGCGCGCCGGCGCCGAGCCAGTTGAACAGTCGGAGGCCCGGTGGCCGCGCGGGTTTGGCGAATGTCCACGCCTCCGATGTGGTCCGGGGACTATCGGTTTCTCGGGTCATCGAGGTGTGCCCTGCGCCAGCTGTTCGAGCAGCTCGGCTGCCCGCGCGGCGCCGCCGGCGGCCTCGAAAGAGCAGCGGACCGCTTCGGCCGCGATTCGAAAACGCTGTTCCGCGAGCACGCGGCGCACTCCGTCGCGCAGCCGCTCAGCGCTCAGGCGTGCGTAGCTCAGGCGCAGGCCACAGCCTGCGGCCTCCACTCGGTGCGCCAGCTGAGGCTGATCGTCGGTAATGGGGATGACGACCAGTGGCAGGCCGTGGGCCAGGGTCTCGCTGACCGTGTTGTTGCCTCCGTGGCAGACCACCAAGTCGACCTTCGCCAAGAGCTCGATCTGCGGCAGCCAGGCTTGGCAGATGAAGTTGTCCGGAAAGGGTCCGAAGCTCTCCGGAGCCGCCATAATGACCTGGATCGGGAGCTCGGACAGTGCCTCTCGCGCCAGCTCGAAGACATGACGGCCCCGCTCTGCGTTCAACGAGCCCAGGGTGATCAGCACCCGCGGGATCGCCCCGAGTCGCTCCCAGGGGAAGGCGACGGGGGCGCGCCGACTCTCGAAGGCGGGACCCACCATTCGGTATTGGGGAGGGAAGCCCTCGATCGGTCCCGCCAGCTCTGGGGTGCTGAACAGCAGGACCAGGCTGGGAGATTCCTCGGGCACGTCCACCGCTTCCAGCCCGACCTCCTCCTGCAGCGTGCGCAACTGCCCCTCTGTCCAGGCCAGCACCTTGGGGAGACCCGAGAGTGCGCGAACCCGATCCACGGGACTGGTGGCGGAGGTCGCCCAAGTCAGCCCGAGGCGGCGCGCCACCATGGCGCCGGCCAGCGCCTGCTGGTCGACGATCAGGACATCGGGACGGAAGCTGTGCACCGCCTGCTCGGTGCCGGGGGCCATGTCGCGCGCCATGGGGATGAAGATCTCGGTCCACATCAGCTTGAGGTTGCGCAGCCCACGCACCGAGCGGACATCGGCGGCAAGGGCGTTGACCTGCTCGGGTCTGTGCCGGGACTCGAGGGCGTAGATCTGCGCCTCCCGGGGGAGAAGCCGGTGCAGCACCTCGCCGTAACCGACCCAGGCGACGCGATGACCGCGCTCGCGCAAGGCTTGACCCACCGAAACGGTCGGATTGATGTGACCCGCGAAGGGCGGCGACACGAAGAGGAAGCGCGCCATGAGCTCAGAGGCCGTCGGCCGCGCCCCGCGGGGTCTCCTGGTCGGCAAGCCATTGGCCGATGCGGTTTCGCAGGTGTGAGGTGGCCTCCCAAAGGATCACGTGGGAGCCGCCCGCGACGATCTCGAGCTTGCAGTCCGGCAGCTTCTCCGCCAGCCGCTCGCCCTTGGCGCGGATATCGGAGTGCTCGCCGTAAATCGCGAGCACCGGACAACCGATACGGGCCAGGTCGGGATCGGAAAATACGTGGGGTCGAGTCAGGTCGTCCAGCAGGCTGGTGTCATAGACTAGCGCCTCGGCGCTCTTCGCCAGGCGGGTATTGCGCGGGTCGTTGTGCCGTCCAGCCCATTCGTGAAAGGCCTGGATGATCTTGCGATCTCGCTCCTGCCCGCGAGATTCGAGGGTTGCGCGCATCTCATCGGTCCAGGTTTCGTCCGCGACGTGAGCGTCCACCAGCACCATGCTGGCGACGCGCTCCGGGTGAGCGATCGCATAGGCCAGAGCCAACAGTCCCCCGAAGCTGTTGCCCACCAGGTGCACGGGCCGATCCCCGAAGGCCGTCGCATCCAGGATAGCGTCCAGGTCCGCCACCATGTCATCCAGGGTATACCCCGTGGCGGAGCGCTCGCTCTTGCCGTGGCCGCGTAGGTCATAGAGCAGAATGTCCGCCTCGCGCGCCAGGGCCGCCGCGACGGAGAAATACCAGCTCGACATATTGTCCCAGACGAAGCCGTGCAGAAAGACTACACGCTGTTGCCCACCGCCCAGGCGCTGCACATGGAAGCGCACGCCACGTGCTTCGATCTCAGCCATCGAGAGGCTCCAAGATGGTCGGGGAGATGGCGGCGGTGCGCTCGCCCGCCGATCGTCGAGACCGACTTAACGATCCAGACTGTTCCGCGGTTGCTGCAGCGGAAGCGCTCGGCGCCGGTTGCAAAAAGAGATGGGTCGGCGTCATGAGGCTGTCGAGGAGGCCAGACATTGGTCGATGAAATCGACAAGCTCACCCACTTTGAGATGGATCAGCTCATCCAACTCCTTCTGGGATAGCCAGTCGGCAAAGTTGACCTTCTCGCCATATTCGGCCTGCACCTTCTCTGCGAGCGCGACCAGCTCGATGCTCTCGAGCTCCAGATCGTCGCCGAACGAGGTCTCGGGAGTGATCGGATCGAGTAGCTGTTCGCCAACGACCTCCTCGATCAGCCTGGCTACGGTTTGCAATGTGTCACTCAAACGAGATTCCTCCACTCAGGGGACGAGCCCGGATTCTAAAGCGCTGATCAGTCGCTCTGCACCGTCCATCCGATCACGTATTCATTCTCACGGCGCGTCTGGACCCGAGACGTCATTTACCCGTAGTCGCTCGCCATCGATCTCGGAAAGCTCGAAGCTGCGCGGCTTGCCGGCCAGCCCCGTGCCCAGGAGCTTCCCGACGGCCTCTTTGGCTGTCCAGAGCCGGGTCAGCCATTCGTCATGGTCGGCACTGGGCAGGAGCGCCAGCTCGGACTCGGTGAACGCGCTGCTGATCAGCGCCGGGTCGCGGGGCGCTATCTTCTCCACGTCGATACCGACGTCTCGGCCCACCGCGAGCATGGCGACGCCCATCGTCTCGCAGTGGCCGATCGAGATGCGCAGGTCCTCACTGAAAGGTCCGCTTGCCACCGGACGCCCGCTCGCTTGGTTGCGCACCTTGACCTCGATCGGAAAGCGCGGGCCGTGGCCCCGATCCCACAGCCAGCGCCGCACCGCATCTTTGGCCGCGATACGCCCCAGTAGCCAGGAGCGCTGGGCCCGGGGGTTCTTTGCGGAATACTTCTCCATGTCCTCGAAATCGAGCCAGCGGCGCGCGACGAAGTACCGGGACGAGGCGCTGCGCCAGGTTTCGCGGGCAATGACGAAGCCCTCGGCGTCCGGCTCGGCAAAGATATTGTGCTCCGGCCACACCAGGGCCTTGCGCATCCGCGGATCGGCCTCGAAGCGGCGGTCCTCCCAACCCTCGACGCGCGCCCAGACGCGACCGCCACGGTGCATGTCGATGTCGAACCGACCCCAGAGATCGGTGAACTCGCGGATGTTTACATCGCACTGCAGCTCCGCACCGGTCTCAGGGTGAGGACCGTAGAACAGGATGCGGTCGATCCGGAAAGGCAGGGCCTCCTGGTTTTCCGTGGCGTGGCAGGCGCACCAGTAGCCGGCGATCTGGCCCGCCGCGTCCAGCAGGGAGCCCCGGGCGGGCAGGGCCTTGGCCTTGCCGTGCAGGCCTTTGAGACCCATCGGGCCCACGTCTGTCACCGCGTGATAGCCCGGACCGTGGAACATCCAGCGGTCCTCGTAGAACTGCCGCGCATTCGCCCAGGGCCGATCCTGCTCGCCGATGGCCAGAGGTCTGGGGGCGGGCGCCGGGGGATAGCTGCGGGCCATCAGCACGGTGGCGGTGAAGTACTCTCCAATGCTGACGTTCACCTTGGTGCCGCCGTCGAAGGCGGCATTGATCTCTACGTCGACCGGCGGGGTGACCTCGATCCAGCGGTTGGCGCGGATGCGCTCGAGCCCCACGGGAACCAGCTCGGGCAGTAGCTCCTGCGCCGCCTCCATGACCAGATCGACGGACATGGTGAACGGCACCACCGGGAATCGGTCGGTGGGGTTTGCCCAGCCTTCGGGCTGGCGCATGAAGCTGTGGTCGATCAGGAAGGGCATGCTCTCCAGGGAGAAATGCCGCACCCGGGTTGCCTTGCGCGGGCCTGAGGGCTGGGTCGGTGCCGTAGCCGCCGGCGGTGGTGCGGCCGCAGGCGCTGTCGCGGCAGGTGCTGCCGCGGATGGCGGGCCAGGAGGCACCGCTCTCACCCGGGCCGTGGGTTGACCGGTGCGCACCCGGTTCCAGGCCATGACGACGTCCCGGGAAACGGTGAGCAGATCCTGTTGCATCCGGGCCAGCTCCGCCATCACCGGCTCGGAGCTCTCCAGCGGCAGCTCGGCGGCCAACGCCGGCGGGGAGACCTGGGTGGGCTGAACGATCGGATGGTCGAGATGCACCGGCCGGGTACTGAGCTCCAGGGCCAGGGGTCGTGCGAGCGCCGGGACAGCCTTGGGCTCCAGACCCAGGCGTTGCAGCCGTACCGGATAGCCCTCGCACCAGAGCTCGGCGAGCAGGCGTCGCAGCTGCTCGATGCCGGAGCGGTTCTCCGCGTTGGCGGCGATCGCCGCGTGGGGCTGGCCGCGCAAGCTGTCTTCGACGAAGCCCATCAGTCGCCCAGTGCCCAGCTGAATGAACACCCGGACCCCTTCCTCGTAAAGCCGCTCGGTCACCTCCCGGAAGCGCACTGGCTTGAGCAGATGGTCGATCCAGAGCGCGCGAATCTCGTCGGGCTCCGAGGGGTAGGGCGAGACGGTAGTGGCCGACCACAGCGGGGGCTCGGCGGGACCGAGCGAGAACGAAGAGAAAGCCACCGCCAGGGGCTGCAGGTATTCCCGGAACAGCGGCGAGTGGAAGCCGGAGCGGAAAGGCAGTTTTTCGGTCAAAATCCCCTCGGACTTCAGCCGCTGCAAGGCGAGGTCCATGCTCTCTTCGACCCCGCACAGAATCGACTGATGGGGGCAGTTGTCGTGGGAGACTGCGATGTCTTTGAGGCCCTCGATGGCTCGTGCGGCCTGCTCGGCGCCGCAGCCCACGGCCCCGAACAGCACACCCGGCACCTCCAGGGACATCGCCGGGACGATCTCGTCGATGAAACGGTCCGCTTCCTCCGGAGGCGTCAGCCCGGAAGCGAGCGCGCCGGTCCATTCGCCGATGCTGTGGCCAGCGATGGCATCGGGGCGGATGCCGAGCTCTGCCAGTACCGTATTCAACAGCAGCCCGACCTCGACGATGCCCGCGCTGATCGTGACCAGGTCACCCTGGGCGTTGTGGTGCCGCGGCAGCGGCTGATGGAAATGGCGGGCAACGTCCTCCACCTGGGGGTTGAAGCGACCATCCACGCCCGGGAACAAGAAGGCGATCTTGCCCCCCTCCTGGGCGAGGCCGCCCGGCGAGTACCAGATGTCCTTGCGCCCCGACCAGCGCTTGCCGCGCTCGACGAGCTTGTGCGCGATCTCCCGGCGCTCCGGCGTTGGGTCCTGAATCACCAGCCGGTGGCTGCCCCGGGGCTTGGTCGCCTGGCCGGTCTCCAGGGCCTTGAGCAGCGCCTCTCGGCTGTCGGCGGCGAGAAAGAGCATTTGCGGCGCCTGAGGGGCTTTCGGCGGCGGCGCGATCGGCTCCGCGGAGCCACCGGGGGCAGCTTCCAGCACGACGTGAGAATTGATGCCCCCAAAGCCGAAGGCGTTGACCGCGGCACGGCGGGGATGGCCGGTCGGCGCCTCCCAGGGCTCGGCCTGGTGGATCGGCCGGAATCCGGACTGGGCGAGCAGTTCGTGGGGCTCCTCGCAGTGCAGCGTCGGCGGCAGAAAACCGTGATACAGGGCGAGAGCGGTCTTGATCAGGCTGGCCGCGCCGGACGCGGGCATGGTATGCCCGATCATAGATTTGACCGAGCCGATACCGGGGGAGCCTTGGACCCGATCGCCGAATACCTGGGCGAGGGTGCTGAGCTCGGCGCGGTCACCGGCCGGCGTGCCGGTCCCGTGGGCCTCCAGCAGGCCGATGGTGGCCGGGTCGAGACCGGCGGCCTTCCAGGCCCGCCGCACCGCCAGGACCTGCCCCTCCGAGCGGGGGTCCATCAGGCTGCGCTCCCGCCCGTCGCTGGACAGTCCCGTGCCCTTGACCACGGCGTAGATCCGGTCGCCGTCGCGCAAGGCGTCGGTCAGGCGTTTGAGCAGGAAGACGCCGGCGCCCTCGCCGATCAGGAGGCCGTCGGCACGGCGGTCCAGCGGCCGGATCTGTTGGGTCCGACTGATCGCCCCGAGCTGGGTGAATACGTTCCAGAAGCTGAGGTCGTCGCACAGGTGCATGCCGCCGGCAACCACCAGATCGGCCCGCCCCGAGTCGAGCTCCCGGGCGCCCTGATCTACTGCGATCAGAGAGCTGGCGCAGGCCGCGTCGATGGTATAGGCGGGGCCTTGGAAGTCGAACCGATTGGCGATCCGGGAGGCAGCGATGTTGGGTACGAGCCCGATTGCGGTGTCGGGTCCGTAGTGGCCGATCTTGGACAGGAACTCCTTCTTGATCGCGGCAAGCTGCTCCGCGGTGACGCCCGGTACAAGGTCGCTGACCGCCTGGACGAGCTGTTGGGCGGTGGCGAAGTGCTGGGTGGCGCGGGCCCCGCGCACGCCGATGTAGCCGCCGCGCCCGAGGATGACCGCGGTGCGCTCCCGGGGCACATCGGCGTCCATTCCGGCGTCCTTGAGCGCCTGCGTGACCAGGTCCAGGGAGAGCATCTGGTCCGGCTCCGAGCCTTCCGCCGCTACCGGCATGATGCCGTAGGGCAAGGGGTTGAACAGCAGTTGATCGCCGATGAAGCCGCCGCGCCGGCAGTAGAAGCGGTCGATCTCGGAGGAGGCGGGATCGAAGAACACCGGATCCCAGCGTTTGGGCGGGACCTCGGTGATCGCATCCGTGCCGCGTCGGAGATTGTCGTGGTAGGCCCGCAGGTCCGGCGCGCCCGGAAACGAGCACGCCATTCCAACGATCGCAATCCCCGAGGGTTCCTGCGTCATACGCTCAGGTCTGGGCCGCTAACGGCTCGGTCCGTCCGCCAAGGCTTCCGTCAGTGCGTCGCAGCTTCAGGGCATGACCGATGGCTCGGCAGCCATCAGTATCACCTGAGCATCGCCGGCGGGGCCGCTCTCAAGCTCTTGGAACAGTCGCTGTATACCCTCGTCCAAGGGGATCAGCCCAACGCCCTGACGCGCATATTCCCGGGCCAGATCTTGGGAGACCATGCCGGTGGACGCCCAGGGCCCCCAATCGATGGACACCACCCGCCCGGGCAGCCGTTTGTGCATCTCCAGCGCGAGCTTGTCGAGCAGATCGCCGGCGGCTGCATAGTCGGTCTGGCCCCGGTTGCCGAAAGCCCCGGAGACGCTGGAAAAGAAGACGACGAACCTGACGTCGTCTCGGAGCTTGGTCGCGAGGGTGCGAGCGGCCGAGACCTTGGTGTCGAATACCCGGTCGAAGGAGTCGCGCTGCTTGTCCAGGATCAGCTTGTCCTCGATGATGCCGGCGCCGTGGATCACTCCGTCGATCCGACCGTGGCGGGCATAGAGGTCGTCGATCAGCTTCTCGAATGCCGCCCCATCACGTACGTCCAGGGAGTGGTACTCCAGCTCCGAGCCGGCCGCACGCACCGCCTCGAGGGTACTGCGCACGTCTCGTGCCGCCATCACGCGGCGACACTCCGCCTCGATGTCCCTTGGGCTCTTGAGCTTGCCCTGGCCGATCAGGATCTGACGCAGGCCGGCCAGGTCTTTCGCGCGCGCATATTCCGGCTCCTCGGGGCCTGGCAAAGGAGAGCGGCCTACCAGGACGAGCCTGCAGCTGGTACGGTGGGCAAGCTCGATCACGGCGCCGGCAGTGATCCCCCGCGCCCCGCCGGTGACCAGCACCAGAGAGTCCTCCCCGAGGTCGAGCTCGGCGCCGCTCGCCGCATCGATCTCGGCCTGTACCGTGTGCAAGGTGAAGCGCTCGCCGCCGTGGTAGCCGACCTCCAAGAGCTTGTCTTCGGCAGTGAGCTCGTCGAGGACCGCGCGGGCGACCTTCTTGGGGTCCTCGCCGAGGTTGATGTCGATGACCCGGACCCGCGTGTCCGGCTTCTCTTTGGCCAGGCTCTTGAGCAGGCCGGCGATACCGCCGCTGGCCGTCGGGAACGGGCTGTCTCCGGTGCGCCCGAAGTGCCCGCCCAGGCCGGTCAGACCGTAGATCCAGCCGGCGCCGTTACGTACCGCCTGGCGGGCCAGGTCGAACAGCTCCTTGGCCGGATAGATGCCGTTGGGGTCCCGCAGGGAGCCCAGATAGATCAGCCCGTCCACCTCGCCGGGGGCCCCGCCATGGTGAAGAAGCTCGATCACGGCGCCCTGCTTCTTGAGCAGGCCGGCGAGTTGTTTGCCGATGGCGCTGTCGGCGTCGGACAGGGCGAACTTCTTGCCGCTCAGCATCTGAGGCCGCGCTTTGACCGGACCGGCTGGCACGATCTGGCGTACGAAGCGACGCACTGCCGGCATGCTGACCTCCGGCTGGGGCACCGCAGGGGACTGAGGGGCGCCGGCCGGTGCCTCTCCGGTCTGCTGGATGCGGATCCAGTCGATGATCTCGCGCAGGCTTTTCTTGGCGGCGAGCTGCTCGATGACGTAGTCGCGGTCGGCACCGGCAGTATCTTCGAGCCCGATTTGGCCGGCCAGCGCGCCGAGGATCTCGACCCGCTTGATGGAGTCGATGCTCAGCTCGGCCTCCAGGTCCAGGTCCAGCCCCAGCATCTCCTGGGGATAGCCGGTCTTGTCGCTGACGATCGCCAGGAGAGCCGTCTGGATGTCGGCCTCCGATACGGAGGCCCGAGCCGGCACCCCCGCGGGCACTGCAACGGCAGCAGGCGCAACAGTCGCTGTCGGCACGGTCACGGGCTGTGGCCGGTCGACAGCCTGCTCTTCCAGCCAGTCGATGATCTCGCGCAGGCTCTTTTTGGCGGCGAGCTGCTCGATGACGTAGTCGCGGTCGGCACCGGCAGTGTCTTCGAGCCCGATTTGACCGGCCAGCGCGCCGAGGATCTCGACCCGCTTGATGGAGTCGATGCTCAGCTCGGCCTCCAGGTCCAGGTCCAGCCCCAGCATCTCCTGGGGATAGCCGGTCTTGTCGCTGACGATCGCCAGGAGAGCCGTCTGGATGTCGGCCTCCGATGCGGAGGCCCGAGCCGGCACCCCCGCGGGCACTGCAACGGCAGCAGGCGCAACAGTCGCTGTCGGCACGGTCACGGGCTGTGGCCGGTCGACAGCCTGCTCTTCCAGCCAGTCGACGATCTCGCGCAGGCTCTTTTTGGCGGCGAGCTGCTCGATGACGTAGTCGCGGTCGGCACCGGCAGTGTCTTCGAGCCCGATTTGACCGGCCAGCGCGCCGAGGATCTCGACCCGCTTGATGGAGTCGATGCTCAGCTCGGCCTCCAGGTCCAGGTCCAGCCCCAGCATCTCCTGGGGATAGCCGGTCTTGTCGCTGACGATGCCGAGCAGTGCCGCCCGGATATCAATCTGGGAAGCCCCGAGGGCGGCCGCCGGCGCGGAGCTGGTCGCCGCTTTCGCGACCGAAGGGGTCGGCGCTGCAACCGGAGCCGGGAGCCGTTCGACCGAGGTCGGACGGACCGGCTCGGAAGCCAGGCCCGCCGCGCTCGGCGCGGCGCCGAGCATGCCGAGCATCACGTCGCGCTGGGCGATCGCCAGCTCGCGCAGGTTGCGCAGGTACTCCACCACCGTCGCCTCGCGCTGGTCGAGCGCGGCGGCGGGAAGGCCGGGAGCCTGGGTGCCTGGAGTGAAGACCGGCCGCGGGGTTGGGCGCAGACGATTCTTGGGTGGCTCGCCGTAGACCGGGCGGGCCAGCCAGCCGTTGATCTTCCAAGCGGTGCGTGACGGCGCGAGCTTCTGCGGATGGTGCAGATCCAGCAGCCTGGCGTCGCGACCGGCGAACAGGAAGTGAGGATCGAACGTCAAAGCCGAGTGCCGCCAGGCGTGCCAGCGCCACGAGCAGGTCCCTGATCTCGGAGTCCTGGCCGGTGGCGCAGTTGATCGTGACGTGCTCGCGGTCGCCGAGGATGCGATCCACCAAGCCTGTCAGCACGCGACCGGGGCCGACCTCCACAAAGATCCGCGCGCCGGCCTCGTACATCGCCTCGATCTGTTTGGAGAAGTACACCGGCTTGGCAACGTGCTCGGCGAGCCGGTCGCGGATCGCATCGGCGCCCTCGGGATAGGGCTCGCCCGTCGTATTGGACCAGACAGTGAATGTCGGCGCCTCGATCGAGAGATGCCCCAGGTGCGCACGCAGCCGCTTGGACGCCCCCGCCACCACGGGGCTGTGGAAGGCGGCGGCGACCGGAATGGCTCGGGCGGAGACGCCCGCCTTGTCCAGCTGCTTAAGTGCCTGCTCGAGGGCCTCCTGCGGTCCGGAGATGACGGTCTGGTCGGGGGCGTTGTGGTTGGCCGCGACGACCCCTTTTGCGCCCTTGACCAGGGCCTCGACCGTGGCGGCGTCGGCGGCGACAGCCGCCATGCCGCTGGGCGTGCCTTCGGCGGCCTCGAGGATGGCTTCGGCGCGCTCCAGGCTTAACTCCAGAAGCTCGGCCTCACCGAAGGCCCCGGCGACACACAGTGCGACGAGCTCCCCGTAACTGTGGCCCGCGGCCATGTCCGCCCGGATGCCGGCCTTGCCGAGCAGATCGGCGGCCGCGAGCCCGGCCAGCCCGAGGGTCGGCTGAGCGACGCGCGTATCGGTGATGGCGGCCTTCTGGAGCGAGCGCTGCTGCTCGTTCCACGGCGTCGGCGGGAACAGCGCGTCCTGCCAGGGCACCCCCAGCTCCAGGATGCGGCGCAGGTGCGGGAAGGCGACAAAGAGCTCCCGCAGCATGTTCGGCCGCTGGGAGCCCTGGCCGGGGAACAGGAACGCGATCTTGCCCTCGAGCGTGCGGGCGAAGAACACATCCTTGCCATCGGTGCGGCCGGCGAGGGCGGCCTGCAGGGCGGCGCGCAGCTCCTCGATGGTACCGGCGACCAGGGCAAGCTGCGTCGGCCCCTGGCCATGTAGGGAGACGCTCGCTGCCAGGTCGCGCAGCCGCACCGGTACACCGGCGTCGAGCACGCCGAGCAGTGCGCGGGCGCGCTCCAGGGCCAGGGCGCCATCCGTGGAGCGGAACAGGAAGAGCTCGAAGGGCCAGTGTGCGAAGCCGTATTCCGGATCTTCCGCCTCAGCGTAGCTGCTGAGGACGGTATGGAAGTTCGATCCGCCGAACCCGAAGGCGCTGACGCCGGCGCAGCGGGAGCTCTCCACCCAGGGGCGCGCCGTGGTGGAGAGCTGGAAGGGACTGGTGTCCGCGTCGTAGGCGGGATTCGGCTGGTCGATGTTGATGCTCGGTGGCAGCACCCGGTGGTAAAGCGCCTTAGCGGCCTTGATCAAGCTCGCCAGGCCCGCGGCACACTTGGTATGACCGATCTGGGACTTGACCGAGCCCAGGCCGCAGCGGCCGATTCCGGCCCCCGCGGCCAGGAAGGTGTCGGTGAGCGTGGCGAGCTCGGTACGGTCGCCGACCACCGTCCCGGTGCCGTGGGCCTCCACGAGACCGACGTCGACCGGCGAGATGCCGGCCCGGGCGTAAGCGCGCTCCACGGCGCTGATCTGACCTTCCTTGCGAGGGGCGGTGAGCCCCAGGGAGCGGCCATCGCTGGATCCGGCCACGGCCTTGACCACCGCATAGATGCGATCACCGTCGCGCTCGGCGTCGGCCAGACGCTTGAGCACCAGGCAGGCCACGCCCTCGCCGAGAACGATCCCGTCGGCATGGCTGTCGAAAGGCCGGCTCTGGCCCGAAGCGGAAAGCGCATGCACGCCTGCAAACAGCAGATAGTCATTGATCCCGTTGTGCAGGTCCACACCCCCGCACAACACCATGTCACTGGTGTCGGACACGAGCTCCTTGGCACCGAGGTACAGCGCTGCAAGCGAGGAAGCGCAGGCGGCATCCACGGTGAAGTTCGAGCCGCCCAGATCAAGACGGTTGGCGATGCGCCCGGCGATGACGTTGGCGAGCACGCCCGGGAAGGAGTCTTCAGTCAGCCGAGGCAGATGTTCATCGAGCTCCGGCGGCAGCTCGCCGGCGAGCTGGCGATATAGGGCGCGGAAGCCATAGGCGGCGGAGATGTCGGCGCCGGACTCGGCGCCGAAGATCACCGAGACGCGGGAGCGGTCGAATTCGCGAGTGGCATAGCCGGCGTCCGCGAGGGCCCGCCGGGCCGCTTCCAGGCTCAGGAGCTGGGAAGGGTCCACCGTGGCCAGCGACTGGGGCGGGATACCGTAGTCCAGCGGATCGAACAGGACGTCGCCGATGAAGCCGCCTGTCTTGTTGGGCGTCTTCTCGCCGTTGCGGGAGTTGGGATCGTAGTAGAGATCGGGGTTCCAACGCGTGGGATCGACCTCCGTGATGGAGTAGGTCCCCGACACGATGTTCGACCAGAATTGCTCGACATCATCGGCGCCCGGGAACGCGCAGGCCATGCCCACGATGGCGACGTTGGCCGGGGCAGGCTTCTCGATCGGCCGCCGAGTGGGCTTGAGCTTCGCGAGGTAGTCCGATGCACCCTGGGTGACCTCGCGGTGCAACGATTCGGCAGTGGTAAGCCCGTGGTGCAGCGTTGCCACGTCGCCGATCATGTACATGCCGTCCTCAAGCTGCTCGGCCTCGCCGACCTCCACGAGCTTGTTGCCTTCGCGCTTGACGCCCTTGGAGGCGATGCGCAGTCGGCCCAGGTTGAGCCTCTCCAGCTGCTCCCAGATGTGCTTGGGGTCCTTGCCCGCAGCCTCCATGCGCTGGCGCTCGGCCACGAACGCCCGGACGTACGGCGAGTCCACGCAACGCGTCGCGTGCCCCGGGGCGGTTTCCAGCAGTACGGTGCGCTCGCAGGCCAGGGCGGCGTTCTGGTAGGTGGGCAGGATGGCGCCGTCCTCCACGGCCTCCTTGGTGAACAGGTACGCGGTGCCCATCAGCACGCCGATCTTGGCCCCTTTGGCGGCCAAGGGGGCGGCCATCGTGGCCACCATGGCGGCCGAGCGGGCGTCGTGGATGCCGCCGGCGAACACCACGCAGAGCTCTTTGGGACGGTCGAACTTCATCAACTCCGCGATCTGCAGCTCCCAGAGCACGAAGCTTGTCCGCGGCCCCACGTGTCCGCCGCACTCACGCCCTTCGAAGATGAAGCGTCGGGCCCCGTCGGCGAGGAACAGCTTGAGCAGCCCCGGCGAAGGCACGTGGAGGTAAGCGGCTATGCCTTTCTCCTCCAACGGTCGGGCCTGGGAGGGCCGCCCGCCGGCGATCAGGGCAACCGGGGGGGCGACCTCCTCGATCGCGGCGAGCTGCTCGGCCCGAAGCTCGGCGTCGACGAACCCGAGCACGCCAACGCCCCAGGTGCGGTCTCCCAGCAGGGCCTTGGTCTCCCGCAGCAGCTTCTGGCTGGCCTTACCGCGCAGCATCGAGAGGGCGACGAACGGAAGCCCTCCGGCCGTTGCGACGGCGTTGGCGAACTCCGCGGTGTCGCTGACGCGCGTCATCGGACCCTGAAAAACGGGGTACGGGAGTTGATGCAGCTCTGCCAGCGGGCTGCCGGGCGCCAGCGGGTCCATGTGTTTCGCGGTCGCGATGGATGCATCGATCGCGTGCGCGATGCCGGAGACTATGCCTCCCGCCGTGACGTATCGCTCGGCCAGGATGGCCGCCAGGGCGGCATCCTGGCCTGCCGGCAGGAGCTGGCTCATGAGGCCAGCGGCGCCCAGGCGCTCCGGGATCTGTGGCGGATGCGTCGCCAGCAGGGCGCCGAGATCGGGGCGGCTGAAGACCCGGTGGTCGCCAATGAGGGTCGTTTCGCTGCCGTCCATCATGGAAACGGCGGATTTGATGTCCGCCGGCAGACGCGACTCCCGGGCCAAGGCCAGCTGTGCGTCCAGGACGACCCCGTAGGCCCCTCCCGCGACACAGGCCCCCGCCGTGTGTACGCCGATGCCGCCCTGCACCCAGATCGGCAGATCGGTCTCGCGCACCAAGTGCTGCAGTAGCAGGAACGAGGTGTCCTGTCCGATACGCCCGCCGGATTCGGTACCCTTGGCGATCAGGCCGCAAGCCCCAGCGACAACGGCACGGCGCGCCTCTTCCAGGCACGTGACCTGGGCCAGCACCCTGCGCGGCGCCCACTCGGCGACGGGGTAGGTGGGGCCCGGAAGGACGACGAGCGCCTCGGTGGGAAGATCGGTCGGCTGGACGCCGGGTCGGACCAGTACCCCGAAACGCCGAGGATTGCGGGCGAGCAATGCATCCAGTCCCGCCGCGGCTGCGGCAGGATCAGCGCCCAGGTCGAGCACCCCCAAGGCGTCCGTTTTCGCCAGTGCCGCGACCAAATTGGGATCAGGATTGAAAAAGGGGCTGATCCCGATGATTCTGAAATCGAGCATTTCCATCCGTTATGTAGGGGATTCGGTGGTCCGGGTTGGAATTTAGCTGAGCGGGACTTTTTACCAGTCTACCCAGGGTCGGTCAATCGCAAAGTGTGTTTCGACCGGAAGGTGTCGGTAGGCAAATTATAGGGCCAATGGCCGTCAAGTGTTGTTATTCCCGCCGTGTCAAGTCCCTATCCGAAAGCGCCCTTGGTGGAAATGTCGCGTGTAGGGCGGCGACTGCCCCCGCCACCGCCCGTCGCCTATGGTATCGTAAGCGCCCTTTGCAGAGCCACTGAGCTGAGTCAGACAAGGTGAAACGCCGACAATTGCGCATCGTCCTCCTGTTAGTCGTGGTCGCGGTAGTGGCGAGCCTGTGGTGGTCGACCCGAGCCAAACCGATCGAAGTTGTGGTCAAGCCTGTCGAACGGGGTGTCGTCGAGAAGACTGTCGCCAATACTCGGGCGGGCACGGTCGATGCGTGCCTGAGGGCCTTTCCGACGCCGAGCGTGGGCGGCCAGATCGCTCGCCTGGAGGTGAGCGCCGGACAGATCGTCAAGCAAGGCCAGCTGCTGCTGGAGCTTTGGAACGACGACCTGAAAGCCGAAGTGGACCTCGCTCGGAGCGAGATTCAGGCGTCTGTGAGCAAGGCCCGGGCCAGTTGTCTCAACGCCGAAGTGGGGCAGCGCGAAGCCGACCGGATGCTCAAGCTGCAGAAGCGCGGGGTGGCTTCGGAGGAGCAGACCGACAAGGCGGTGACCCAGGCCAAGGCCCGCAAGGCCGAGTGCGCTGCGGCGCAAACGGCCATAGACGTTCAGCAAGTCCAAGCTCGGGGTCTCGGAGGCCAAGCTGTCCCGTACGCGGCTACTGGCACCCTTCGACGGCGTGGTCGCCAACGTGAACGGAGAGCTCTCACAGTATGTGACGCCCTCCCCGCCGGGGATCGCCACCCAGCCGATCGTCGATCTGATCGGTCTCAATTGCTTCTATGTGAGCGCTCCCATCGATGAGGTGGACGCGGCGGGAGTGGAGAAGGGCATGCCGGCGCGGATCACGCTCGATGCCTATGGCACCCGCGTGTTCGAGGGCCGCGTGAGACGGGTTGCGCCTTACGTTCTCGCCCTCGAGAAGCAGGCGCGTACCGTCGATGTCGAGGTCGACTTCGTGAACCCGGCGGACCTGGAACGGATGCTGGCCGGCTACAGCGCCGACGTCGAGATCGTCCTGCAGGTCCACCCTCAGGCGCTGCGGGTTCCCACCGAGGCGGTGGTCGAGGGCAAGCGCGTCTTTGTCCTGGACCCGGACTCGGGGCGCTTGCACGAGCGCCAGATCAAGGTGGGGCTGACCAACTGGAACTTCACGGAGGTGCTCGATGGGCTGAAGCCCGGGGAGCTGGTAGTGACTTCCGTGGATCGCGACGGCGTGAAGGACGGCGCGCTGGCCCGGGAGGGGGCGCCGGCGAAATGATCCAGATTCGCGGGGTAGAGCGCATCTTCAAGCTCGGCGAGGAGGATGTCCATGCCCTGAGAGACGTCAGTCTCAGCTTCGAGCCGGGGTCCTATGCCGCAATCATGGGCTCCTCCGGCTCGGGAAAATCCACGCTGTTGAACATCCTGGGATTGCTCGACCGGCCCAACGCGGGGGACTATTTCTTGGACGGTGTGCGCACGACTGAGCTGAGCGATGACCAGCAGGCCGAGGTGCGACGCGACAAGATAGGCTTCGTTTTCCAGTCCTTCCATTTGATTCCACGCCTGACGGCGGCCGAGAACGTGGAGCTGCCGCTGATGTTGGCCGGGATCGATCCCGACCAGCGGCGCGAGCGGGTGAATGCGGCGCTGGAGACGATGGGTCTGGCGGACCGCGCCCGTCACCGGCCGAATCAGCTCTCGGGCGGTCAGCGCCAGCGCGTCGCCATAGCGCGCGCGGTGATCATGAAGCCGAGCATCGTTCTCGCCGACGAGCCCACCGGAAACCTGGATCACGTCTCCGGCGGGGTGGTGATCAATACGCTCGAGGACCTGAATCGCCAGGGTATCACCCTGCTGGTGGTCACCCATGACCCGGAGGTGGGGGGGCGGGCGAAGCGGCGCGTGCATATGACCGACGGGCGGATCGTCTCAGACACCGCCGCCTGAGCCAGGCCCACGCCGGATCGGCAACAGCCAATGACCCTCGAAGACGTCGTCCGCTACAGCAGCCGCTCGATCAGCGGCTTTCGCGTGCGCACCATCCTGCTGCTGCTGGCCATGTCGATCGGGGTTGCCTCGGTGGTCCTGCTCACCTCTCTGGGGGAGGGGGCCCGGCTCTATGTGGTGAATCAATTTGCCGAGCTGGGTACCCATCTGCTGGTGGTCATGCCCGGGCGCTCCGAGACGGTGGGCGGCGCCCCGCCGCTGCTCGGCACGACCCCGCGTGACCTGACCCTGGATGACGCCATGGCGCTATATCGCAGCTCGGCGGTCCGCCATGTCGCGCCTCTGACGCTCGGTGCCGCACCCGCGTCCTGGCGCGATCGGCAGCGCGAGATCAATGTCATGGGCTCCACCTGGGAGCTGGCATTGGTGCGCCAGCTCGCCGTGGTCCAGGGCCAGTTCCTGCCCCCGGGCGATCCCACCCGACCGTTGTCCGTGTGCGTCATCGGGCAGAACGTAAAGCGAGAGCTGTTCGGCAACGCCAACGCGCTCGGGGAGTGGATACGGCTGAACGATCGGCGCTTCCGGGTCATCGGCATACTTGCGGAGAAGGGTCAGTCGATCGGCGTGGACTTCATGGAGGTGGTGATCATCCCCGTGGCCTCGGCGCAGGCCTTGTTCAACACGTCCTCGCTGTTGCGGATCCTGATCCAGGCCAAGAGTCGAGAGGATGTGCCGCGCGGCGAGAAGGACGTGCTCAACATCATCAAGGCACGCCACGACGGCGAAGAGGACGTCACGGTGATCGCCCAGGACGCCGTGTTGGCCACTTTCGACCGCATCTTCAAGGCGTTGACGCTCACCGTGGCGGGGATCGCCGCGATCAGCCTCGCGGTGGCGGGCATTCTAATAATGAATGTCATGCTGGTGTCGGTCTCCCAGCGCACCGGAGAGATCGGGCTGCTCAAGGCTGTCGGCGCCCAGGAACGACAGATCCTCTCGGTGTTTCTCATGGAATCCGCGTTGCTCTCACTGGCTGGAGCGGCCCTGGGCATCTTCGCGGCTCTGGTGAGCGGGTGGGTGTTGACGAGGGTGTTTCCGGACTTCCCGGTTCAGATCCCCCTCTGGTCGTTCTTCAGCGCCGTGGGCGTGGCCCTGCTCACGGGCCTGGTATTCGGCATCGCGCCGGCGCGCCGGGCCGCGGCCCTCGATCCTGTTTGGGCGCTCACGCGCAGAGGCTGATCCCGTGGGTCCGCGCGAGTTCACACGCCTTTCCGCCAGTGCCCTGGTCACCCAGCGCATGCGCAGCTTCCTCACCGCGCTGGGCATTGCGGTGGGCATAGGGTCCGTCGTGCTGCTGACCTCGATCGGAGAGGGCGTGCACCGTTTCGTCCTGGCCGAGTTCACCCAGTTTGGCACCAACCTGATCAGTATCTCGCCCGGAAAAACCAAGACGGCGGGCATCTCGGGAGGGATCCTCGCCAACGTTCGTCCGCTGACCCTCGGCGATGCCGAAGCGCTCAAGTCGGTGCGCCAGATCGAAGCGGTGGTGCCCCTGGTCCAGGGCAATGCGTCCGTTGAGGCGCGTGGCCACCGACGGCGCACGACCGTGCTAGGGGTTGGCCCGGAGATGCCCCAGCTCTGGCAGCTCGGCGTGGCCATGGGGCGGTTCCTCCCGAACGATGATCCTCGCGCGGCCCGTTCATTGGCCGCATTGGGCAGTCGCATGCGCCACGAGCTGTTCGGTCAGGACAACCCCCTGGGCCAGCTGGTGCGCATCGCAGGGGAGCGCTACCGCGTCATCGGGGTCATGGAGTCGAAAGGCCAGATGCTCGGCTTTGATCTGGATGACACCGTCTTCATCCCGGCCGCTCGGGCCCTCTCTATGTTCAACCGCGAAAGCCTGATGCAGATCAACATGATCTACAACGTGCACGTCGATGTCGACGAGGTCGTCCAGGCGGTCAGGGCCCGCCTCAAGAGCCGGCACGGAAGCGAGGATTTCACCATCACGACCCAGAAGCAGATGCTCGAGACTCTTGGCTCCATCCTGGGGATACTGACTCTGGCCGTTGGGGCCCTGGGCGGTATCTCCCTGCTGGTCGGTGGCGTCGGCATCCTCACCATCATGACCATATCGGTCAACGAGCGCACCGCCGAGATCGGTGTGCTGAGGGCGATTGGCGCCGAGCGACGCCAGATCATGGTCCTGTTTCTCGGCGAAGCGGTGGTCCTCTCGGGCCTCGGTGGGGCTGCAGGTCTGATCCTGGGCGCCGGCGGGGCCTGGCTGCTCGGTGCGCTTGTCCCGTCGCTGCCCGTCCACACCCCCTGGTACTACGTCCTCATCGCCGAGCTGCTCGCGATCTTGGTGGGGATGGTCGCGGGGGTGGTGCCGGCGCGCAACGCCGCCCGGCTCGATCCGGTCGAGGCCTTGCGGGCCGAGTAGTGCCGATCAGATATCCCTGAGCCCTTCGGATGGCTCGATGCGGGCTGCGTGCAGGCCGCCCAGCGTCGACGCTATCACCGCCGCGCCGAGGGTCAGAGCCAGTGCTATAGCGAAATGCCGGGGCAGCAGCAGGCAGATGGTCTCTCCCGGGCGTACCTGGGGCGCCAGCATGGAGTTGACCGTGTAGGCGACCCCCAGGTAGATGGCGGAGGCCGCTAACCAGCCTCCCGCGGCCGTCAGGGCGGATTGCACGACCGGGAACCAGACGATATCGCCGGTTCGGAATCCTACCAGGCGCAGCACGCTGAGCTCGCGGCGTTTGCGGTCGACGTTGGCCCAGAGGCTGGCGCCCAGGGAAAGCGAGAAGCCGACTAGTCCGATTACGGCGATCACCCAGAAGACAGCGCTCAGGTTACGGTCGATGGATTGGACGACCTCGATATCCGCAGCGCGGGTGTGCAGCTCTATGCCTTGGCCTACCAGGAGGTCGCGCAGGGGGCCCACGTCGTAGATCGAGCGCGCATAGAGGCGGAAACTGGGAAAGCTTCGGGCGCTGTCGGCGACGGTCTCTCCGCTCCAGCCGAGCGCCGGAACGGCATGGCCGTCGCGGAAGTCCTCTGTCGCCTCCACCAACGATAAGGGCGCGAAGGCGCCCTCACGCTGGAAGGCTGCCGGACGGGCGACGGCGATCACGTGCAGCTTCAGATGCACGCGCTCGCTGCGGCCTCGAAACCGCCGCGAAATGCTACCGTCGACATCGTCTCCGGCGCGCAGGGCAAGCCGCGCAGCCGCACTCGCCGATAGGACGATCTCGTTGATATGGGTGGGCACGATGGCCTCGGTCAACAGGGGCTCGCCGGCAGCCGTCGGAATCAGCTCCGCGTCGATTATCTGAGGCGCGCGGTCACTCTTCAGCTCCATGGTCGCCGCGATGCTGCGTGTCTGGGGAGCCAGGAAGGCCACCTCGGGGTGCTCGCGCAAGGCTGCGAGCCAGGCGTTGTCGTAGTGCCCGCTACCCACGGGGTGCAGCTCTCGGTTTCGAGGGTCCTCCACCAGGTCCCGAACCATGCTGCCGACGATCCCGAACTTCAGGGCGAACAGCACCATCATGGGGCCCAGCACGGCCGCCAGTGCCAGCACGAAGCAGCCGGACATCTGCCACTCGTTCAGATAGTCGCGGCCGGCGAGGCGCAGGATGTCGCTCAGGCGCTTTAAGGCTCTGCTCATCGGATCAGCCGCTCACGACGGTCTCGGTGGCTTTCGAATCCGCGGACCGGTGGGTGCGGTGGGAGAGCTGGCGCAGGCCCAGCTGCTTGATATGCCGCCAGGCATGGCTGGCGACGATCACGGTGATGCGCATCTCCTCCACCAGCTCGATGAACAGGCCCATGATCTTCTCGGCCGCGATCGGGTCGAGGGAGGCCGTAGGCTCGTCGGCGATCACGATGGCGGGCCGGTGGGCGAGCGCCCGGCCGATGGCCACCCGCTGGCGCTCCCCGGTCGAGAGCTGTCCGGGCTGTTTATCGAGGTGCTGTGCGATGCCCAGGTGGTGCGCCAGGTCCTCGACGGTGCGATCCTCGGGCAGGCCGAGGAGACGCCGGGACAGCCCGATGTTGTCGCGCACGCTGAGATAGGGCAGCAGCCCGCCGGTCTGCATCACATAACCGATGCGCTGCTTGCGCAGGTCGCCGAGCCGGTTGAGTCGGGAGCGGGCCCAGTACTCGGCGACGTCCAAGGGCGGGGCCCCGGGCTCGGGGCGGAAGCGAAACGCCCCGGCGCTGCTGGGCTTGAGGATGAACGCCAGCATGTCGAGCAGCGTGCTCTTGCCGCACCCGCTCTCGCCGATCAGGGCGATCTTTTCGCCCAGGGCGATCTGCAGGCTCGGCACGCTTAGGCGAAAGGCTACCCCTTCCGCTTCACGCGTCTTGGCCACGTCGCGCAGGTGATAGATCAGGACCCGTTCGGTCGCGGGCGCGGGGCCGGGATCGGAGACGCTCACTAAGGAAGCATATCCAGGGCGATGGGGAACACCGAGTCGCCGTCCACAGGGCCACCTTTCAAGGAGACCCACAGGTCTGTGTGGTCGTGCAGGGCTTTGTAGTAGTTGATCTTTTCTTCGAGCCGGTTGATCAGCTCCAGCTGCCGCTTCGCGGGCCAGCTCTGCCAATCCTCCAGGGACAGGTTCATGATCTCGCTCGTGTAGGGCAGGCCATCGATGTACTCGCGCATGAATCCCAGGTCCGCCAGATTCCCGGCGGCACCCGTGGCCCGGGCGCTCGCGGCGAGCCGCTCCGGGTCTCGAGCGATCGTAGCGGCAAGGCTCTTGAGGTCGTCGAGGAAGGTGCGTGGCGCGAGCAGTCCCTCCTGGGCCGTCTGCAGGACCTGGCGCATCACATAGTGCAGGTCGCTCAGCTGATCCCGGGTGAGCAGGACGCGTACGTCCACTGTCTGGCGACGTGGGTCGCCGAAATCGCGGTCGACCATCCAGGCATTGAAGACCTCGGGGACCCTCCCACCGGAGCCGGCTTGCAGGTAGCGCATGCGCAGGGCGTAGCCCAGCTTCGCTACTTTGCCCTGCAGGGCCGCCAGCTTCGCGTCCTGCTCCGGCGCGCTCGCCGGCTGCTTGGTCTCCGCGGTCGCCGAGGAAGCGCCGCTGCCGGCGTCGCGCACCTGGTCGGCGAGCTGGTGCGCCAGGGCATCGAGCACCCGCCCGAACCGATCGAACGTCGCCGGTCTCGACCCCGTAGTAGAAATCGCCGATGCCGGGATAGCGGGATAGGCTGCGATACTCGGCTTCGGCCGCCGGGTGGTCCGCCGCCCCTTGCGGGGTGAGCAGGTGCAGCACAGAGATGGCGATGCCCTTGTCCTGGGCCAGGTGGCGCAGCGCCTCGGCGCTCAGGTGCGTGCCGGAAAGGGGGTCTCGGGCGGAACGGGGACCCGCATCGGTGATCAGGACGATATAGCGGGCATCCTGCCCGCGCCAATCGATCCCCTCGATGGCTTCCCGTACGCCCGAGAACGAGTCCTCGATCCAGTCCCGGCTGGAGACCGTCGAGGCCCGCAGCGCGTCGACGCTCTTGAAGAACGTGGATGCGTCCCGGCCCTGGGCGAGCGTGGCGAAAGTCCGCGTCAGATATTCGAGTCCGGGGCGTGCCCCGGTGTTGTCCCGGAAGGCGATCAGTCCGAAGCTCAGGTCACCGGTGAGCGAGGCCCGCTCCAGGGTGTCATAGATCCTTCGCACGGCCTCGCGGGTGCGTTGGATGTAAGGCTCCATCGAGAGGGTCGAGTCGATGACGAAGACGATCCCCGCCCGGTAATGGTGGGCCGGCTTCTCCTTGGGCCCGGGCGGGATCCCCGGCTGGGCGCTGGGTGCCTGCTGGCCGGCGGCTCCGCCCTCCAGCGGCACGGTGGAGACCTGCAGGAGGCGCGCCCGCTCGTCGCCCAGGTAGACCTCCTCGTAACGGCGGATGGGCACGAGATAGAAGTCGTGCAAGATATCCACGTGGGCGCTGGGTTGTATGGCCACCACCGGCGAATTCGCCGGGAGCTTGCCGCTCTCGGCGGCGCTGTACAGGGCCCGATAGGCAGTGAGGTCATGCTTCTCCACGAGGTCCTTGAGCGCGTCATGGTCCCGGAACAGTAGCACGCGGTCCTGGCCCACCGGCTCGCGGAAGGCGACCGTTAGGCCCTGGTTCCATTCAAGCGTGGCCGTGCTCGGCACCCAGCCCTCAATGGATCCGTGGCTGTCCAGCCCGACCTGGAGCCACTCGGCACCCCCCGCCTGAGTCCGGGCGTACACGTAGAACACCGTGAAGGGAGTGATCGCCCGCGAGGCCGCCGAGCCGGGCTCGCTGCTCAGCTTCGCGCCGGGCTTTGCGAGCACCCGCTGGAACAGCGAATGCTTGCCCTGCATGAGCAGCGGGCGCTCGGGTGCGGCCGTCGCGGGGCTGCCGCCGCAGGCAAGGATCAGCAGTAAGCCCCAGAGTACTCTTGTCCACATATTGGCAGGTCCTGTCAGCGCCACTCGAGCAGGAGCCGCCGGGCCTGCTCGTCGCCGCCCGCGGCCGCCGCCTCGGCCCGCTGGCGCAGACTGGCGAGCCGTTGCCGGGCGGTCGCATCGCCCTGGTCGGCGGCGACCTTGTACCATTTATAGGCCTGGGCCATGTCCGGGGCGTCGAGCAGGCTTGTCCCGGCGACGAACGACTGTGGGTCGGCCATGGCGCCGAGGGCCAACGCCGAAGGCACGTGCCCCTGGCGTGCGGCGTAAAAATACAGCAAGTAGGCATCGGCCGGGCGCTCACTGTCCCGAAATGCCTCCGCCTGGGCATAGGCGCGGCTCAGACCCGGCGAGCCCTCTTGGCGTAGCTCGGCGATGATTGCCCGGGCGCGGTCACCCTCCGCCTGCGCAGCGGGGCCCGGCGACGGCCCCCCGGCCGTGTCGGTCGATGGTCTGGCAATACGGCCCGTCGGCGCGGGCGCGGCGGGGGTCTGGTCTCCGGCCCAGCGCGCCCGAGAAGGCTCCCGCGACAGGCCCGGACCATAATGGGTCGCAAAATACCAGCCGCCGGCAGCGACGGCGAGGATTGCCAGAGCTGCCCTGATCCTGCCATTGCCCCGCTTGCGCGGCTCCAGCGGCAGAAGCTCGTCTTCGTCGGTGCGTCGCCAGCTCATTTCGGTTCGGGCCCGGAGGTCTGAATGAGGCCCCGCAGCCGCATTGGTGTGGGCTCTGGGAGGAGAGGGCGCGGAACATCGGGCTCCACGCTCCCTTTCGAATTCCGGCTCTGTATTGTAATGCGTCGGTCCCGGATTGTGGAGCCGGGGAAAGACAGCAGGCAGTAGACGGTAGACGGTAGACAGGGAAGAGAAAGGAAAACAGTCGGTTGAGCGCGAGTCGAGCTCCGCCTGCAGCAGGGATCGCGCTCGGCGTGGGTCCCGTCGGAGCCGAGCCCTCTCGGCGATCGCTAGACAGTGGCCGAGGAAGGGCCTGGGCGGCGCGGGAAGGAAACCACGGAACGCGGCCGGCCAGCCCTTGTCTTGGGAGGATCGGCGCGGCTAGAGTACCCGCCCCTTGCGCCCTGTCAGACGGAGCTTCGTTGCCGTGATCCAAGATCTCAGACCCGGCGCGCTCGGGGATGCGGTGGATCGGACCGCGGAGCAGGCCCTGCGCACCGGGTCCCTGTTGCCGATCCGCACCGAGCAGCGGACGGTGGAGCAGGCGGGGGTCCATTTCGTGGTACGCAGCGTCTCCAGCCTGGCACGCAAGGAGGCGGACAGGAGCCTGAGCGCCGCGGCGGGCGAGGATCGGACGCGCCCGGTCAACCCCTTTCTGCCGCCGGATCCGGAGCTGACCGTCTGCGCACTGGGCGGAACACACCTGGCGGTTCTGAACAAGTTCAACGTGCTGGATCGCCATCTGCTCCTGGTTACCCGGCGATTCGAGCACCAGGAGTCTCTCCTCACGGAGGCGGATTTCCACGCCCTCTGCCTTTGTCTCGCCGAGTACGATGCCCTCGGTTTCTACAACGGTGGGGTTGTCGCCGGAGCGAGCCAGCCCCACAAGCACCTCCAGGTCGTTCCGCTGCCCCTGATACCGGGAGGCGATGAGGTGCCGGTTGCACCCCTGCTTGCGGCGGCCCCTGCCGAGCCATCTCCCGGTCTGGTGCCGGGATTTCCGTTCAAGCACGCGTTTGTCAGGCGTGTCATCAGTCCGATACGTATCGGGGAGGCCGCTCGGGTCACCTGGGGCCTGTACCGAAGCCTGCTCCGCGCGGTCGGCATCGGCGAGAGGCCGGTCGACGGAGAGTCCCGGCAATCCTCCCCCTACAATCTGCTGCTGACCCGTCGGTGGATGCTCGTGGTACCCCGTTCCGCAGAATTCTGGGAGGGCATCTCGGTCAACGCTCTGGGCTTCGCCGGCTCGCTGTTCGTGCGCGACATGGACCAGCTCGAGACCGTTCGCCGCCGAGGGCCCTTCGCGGTGCTGTCCGGGGTCGGAATGCCCTTGGCCGCGGTTGACCCTGAAGGCTGACCCCGGCGCGGGCTACAGCTCGATGCAGAAGGGAGACAGGCCGTCGTCCGCCGGGTCGGCGGAGCTCGGAAGGGTGCGGCGCAACTTCGCCTCCACCAGCGCCGCCCGGGCGCTCTGCAGCAGGGCGAGGGGCAGCCGGGTTTTGGCGTCGAGCAGCCAGAGCTCGTGACGGTCTACCAGCGGAAATGGCAGACGGCGGCTGTTGTGCTCCACTGCGGCGAGTAGCTGTAGCCCCCTGCCCTCCAGGGTGGCATAGTCCGCGCTCGAGCGTACGGGGGCCCGCCTGAGGCCGTCGGAGGCGCTCCAGATGCCGAACTTCGTATCGGGGGCCTGTACCCCGGTCCAGGGGTCGTCCTCCAGCGCCGCGCGCTCGCCGTGTACGTAAAGGGTCCATATCCGTCCGTCGCGGCTGACGGCGTCGGCGCCCGAGATTTCGACCACATTCACTGCGCCGTGAAACGGATTGAGCATTCGCTCGGCGTAGATCTGCGCATCGATCATCGGCGATCTCGCAGACAGGTTGAACCCTACCGCGCTGCGAATCGGGATCGCAAGGGTCTTCCCCGGCGGCCCCTTGGTGGGGTATCGGAGAGTCCGGCCCCGCCGCCTCGCCGGCGCCCATCACTCACCGCATGAGTAGTCGTGCTGGATCAGACCCTCTTCGAGGTAGTCGGCGACCATGGGGTGGGCCAGCAGGTATTCGGCCGGACGTTCGATCCCGGTTCCCATCGCGTCCTCGACCGCGGCCTCCCATTCGTCGATGTCGTAATCGCCGCGCCCGAGCCACATCAGCGCCAGGAGCTCGGACTGCTGCGCGCGACTCATGTCCTCGATGATGGAGCGGATCTCCTGCAGGCACAGGTCGTCCACGTGATCGGCCAACACCTGCAGCGCCCAGTCATCGGACGGGCTGGAAGGGTCCTCCGGAATCACTACCGCTTCCTTGGCCTGAAACGCGTGGGCCTTGGTGACCAGGTAGCAGACGATCTCCGGGCTTATGGTCAACATTATCAGGGCCCTCCGTTCGCACAGAAGCAAAAAAAACGGGGCTTGTCTAGAGTGTAGAGCAGGGACTTGGACGATGAATCGCGGCCGGACCTTGAGTTGGCGAACCAACGGGATCAGCGAAGAGGCTCTCGCGGGCGATTGTGAGATAGTGCCGGGTAGCCCGCCTGCGGGCCGCGTTACCCCTGGGGGGGACCATGAGCCCTAGAGATCACCACGTCGTCGTGCTCGGTGCCAGCGCCCGGCCGGCACGTTACTCCAATCAGGCCGTCCGCCTGCTCCTGGAGAAAGGCTACCGCGTCACTCCCGTACACCCTAAGGCATCGGAGATCGAAGGATTGACCGTTGTGAGCACCCTGGAGGCGATCCGCGAGCCGGTCCACACGTTGAGCCTATACGTGGGGCCGCAGCGGGTTGTCCCGCTGATCGGAGACATGATCGCCCTGAAACCGGGGCGCGTCGTCCTCAATCCGGGTACCGAGAGCGCCGAGCTCGAGGTCCGGTTGGACGATGCGGGTATTCCCTGGCTGCACGCCTGTACTCTGGTCATGCTGCGCATGGGAACGTTCTGAGGACCCCGGGGTACTGGATGCTCTGGTCGGCCAAGGGCATCCGAGCCCGATGGGGTGCTCCAGGAAGACGAGGTCAGTGGCCGCTCAGCAACGTCAGGCCGCGCGTGCCAAGAACGACGCCTCGGCGCTTAATGGTACTTCTCGGTCGAGATATGGCCCGGCTCGCGCCGGCGGTGCCGGCGCATCCCGCGTTGCCCCAGCACGTGCAGCGTGTCGGCGATCATCTCCGAGTTACCGCAGAGCATGACATGGGAGCTCTCGGCGGCGAGGGGTATCCCCGCGCGCCTTTCCAGGGCTCCGTCCAGAATCAGGGCGGGGATGCGTCCGCGCAGGGTGCCTTCCGCGAGCTCGCGGCTGACGACAGGGACGAAGCTGAGCTGTCCTCGATGGGATTCGATCAGCTCGGCGATGCTGTCCTGGTAGGACAGATCACCGGCGTAGCGCACGGCATGCACCAGAACGACCCGCCGGAAGCGCCGCCAGGGTTCCTCGGTCTTGAGGATCGAGAGGAAAGGTCCGAGGGCCGTTCCGGTGGAGATCAGCCACAGGTGCTCCGCCTCGGGGGTCTCGGACAAGGTCAGCAGGCCGTTGGCCTTCGGGCTCACCCAGAGTCGGTCCCCGGGCTCCAGGGCCGCCAGGTGGTTGCTCAGGGGGCCCTCCGGGATGGTGTTGAAATAGATCTCGACAGGCCGCTCGTGCGGTGCGTTGACGAAGGAGTAAGGACGGCCGATGCGCTCGCCGTCGAGATCGAGCGCGACCTTGGTGAACTGCCCGGCTGCGAACGTCTCTACCGGTGCCTCGAACCGCACCGAGTAAAGCCCTTTGCTCCAGCGCACCTTCTCGACTACCAGACCTTCGACCCACCGCTGCATCTGCACCTTCTCCGCGTTGATCATTCAGCCGGCACCGCCTGGCCCCTCAGAGGCGCAAAGGGCGCACGGGGTCGTCGAGCCAGGAGCGGTCGTTACGCCAGTCGACGCTCGGATCGTCGACGAACAGCTCAACTTCGTTGCCGTCGGGATCGCGCAGATACAAGCTCTGACTCACTCCATGGTCCGACTGCCCGTCGATCGGGTACCCGAGGGCCTGGAGCCGGTCCCGAGTCCTTCGCAGATCGTCCAGGCTCTCCCCGACTTTCCAGCCCACGTGATAGAGGCCAATACGCCGACCTCTCAGGGGCCCCGGGGCGTCGCCGACCTCGATAAGCAGCAGCTCGTGGTGGGTGCGCCCGCCGGTGAGCATGACCGCCCGTGCCCCGAAGATCTCGGCCTGAGCCTCGAGGCCGACGGCTTGCATATAAAAATCCCGGGACCGCTTGAGGTCCCGGACGTAGAACACCACGTGACCCAGCTCGGCCATGACGGCTCTCCGCGTAACCGGGTCGCCGGTCCCGGGGGCGGCGGTGCCCGATCCGCTCAACCTTGGGTCACCGATGCGGCGTATCAACCCGATCGCCCGAGGGATGGGGGCGGGTCTACAAGATTTCGGGTCGGGGCTCAAACGGCTGTTCATGAGCCATCCCCCGCGGGCCGAGCGCATCACGGCCCCGGAGCGCCGACCGCACTGATCCGCGGGCTCAGTCGACCCGCAGGAGGTCCCGAAGGGCCAGAATGTCCGCCGGGGCGCGATGATCGACGAGTCTGCGGAACGCCCCGCGCAGGGCGTCGATGACCTCATGGCGGCCGCTGAGGCCGAGGGTGCGGGCGAGCTCAGGCCACGAACGTTTGGCGAGCACAGCACCGACCACCAGGGAGATCTGATCCGCATCCAGCTCAGGGTCGGGGCTGCGCAGGGCGAGCCAGGCCAGTCTCCACGCCGCCGGGTGGCTGTCGTCATAGCCGCGGGCGGCGTAGGCGAACGCGGTGATCTCACGCCATTCCTCCGTGCTCAACGGCTGTGGCGACACCGATGCGGGGCCCTGGACCAGGAGTGTCGCGACCAGCGCCGGTTCCAGATCTCTCAGGGGTCCGGATAGCTGGTGGGGCAGGCCCCGATGGAATCTTTGGGTCGCCAGCTCGCATAATGCTCGGCCCTCGCCGGACAGTCCGCGCAAGACCAGCACCGAATGGGTACCGCTGGCGGCCTCGCGAGTGACCCCGGCGCGCGCAGGCTGCGCACCTGCCCTCCGCCAGAAAGAGACCAGCCGGGCGGTGGCACCGAAGCTCGCCCCGAGCCAGTCCGCGCCACGCTGCTTCGCCGCTTCGGTAACCGCTCGCAGAAGCGCGCTGCCCAGCCCGCGACCCTGGACCGCCGGGTGGATCGCGATCCGCATTACCCGCTCGCCGATCAGGCCTGCGCCCTTTTCCAGCCCGCAATGGGCGGCGAGGGACTGCGGAATCAGGTGCCCGCGCACGCGCCTCCGTCCCGCCCAGATCTCTCGCGCCAGCTCTGGGGCGAGCCCGCCCTCGCGCGCGAGCAGGGCGATGCCCACGAGATGATTCCCGTGGCGCATCCCGAAGACGGAGAGGCTGGGGCCGTCCAGGAGCTGGCGCAGGTCGAACGGGCGGGTGCGGTAATGGGCGCTGACCAGCAGGCCGAACACCTGGGCGAGCAGAGACTCGTCACGGACCAGGTGGTCGCGATCGATGGGCTTCACCGGGCAGCGCCCGACGGATGCCTCGGTGAGGGCCTCAGCGGGGGCGATCTCGGCATCGAGTAACAGCGCCTTGAGCACTAGTCGTTCCACCGGGTCGCCGTCGGCCCAGCGAATTGGCTGGGTCAGTCGCAAGGCGTGCCAGCCCGGGGTGCTCGTGTCCAGTGTCTGGCGGAAACGCAGCGCGAAGCCCCGGCCGCTGCCTTCGTAGCCGTGTACGGTGCTCGCGAAGGCGATGCGCGCAAAGCGTTCGAGCAGGCGATCCAGCAGGGGTACCGGGATGGCCGCCGCTTCGTCGACCAGGACCAGATCGGCGGTCTGCGGATCTTGGATCAGGGCATCGGGGGCCCGAAACTCGATGCGGCGCCCCTGCCAGAGGAGGAGGCCGCCGGTGCTGGCGCTGTCGGGAAGGAGGGCGGCGGCGTGGCGAAACACGGGCTCGACTGCCTCCAGGCGCGGTCCCGTCACCAGAATCCGCTCCAGCCCGACCTGCAGCAAGCGGGCCGCCGCGATGCCGAAGGCGGCGGATTTGCCCCGCCCGCGGTCGGAGGTGATCACCAAGGGTCGGCGCCGGTGTCCCCGAGCGACCCGCTCCAGAGCAGCGACGGCGCGGCGTTGGTCTTCGGTCCGGCAGTCCGGGTCGGCGGATGGCCGCTCTGCCCGAGGCGAAGGCTCCACGCGCCCGGGAGCGGCGGGGTAAGTCCCGTCCTGCTCGACCAGCAAGAGGTCAGGCGTTTCGCGCAGCAGGGCGACGAGACGCTCCACGAAACGGCACTTCAGCTGCCGGGGCTGCCAGGGGTGGACGCAGATGCGCGCCAACTGGGGATCCACCAGCTCGGGCCAGAGCGACAAGGGAGGAACCAGAAGCAGCACCAGGCCACCAGCGCGGACTGTGCCGCTGGCCGCCCCGAGTGCGTCCGGGTCGAGCCCCGCGTGGGCGTCGAGCACCAGGGCGTCGGTTTCCCGACCGAGCCAGGCGGTTGCGCGGCTCACCGACGCAGGCACAGCGCTCGGTGGTGGGCACTCCCCGATCCATAGCGGCCCGGTCAGCCCGGCGGCCTCCAACGCGCCGGCCGCCGCCTCGCGGCACCAGAGCGGGTCACCCGCCAGGGCCAGCGCTCGGCGCTGACGGTCTCGGCGGGCGGTCGCCGCGAGCTCTGCGGCGAGTACCGACACAGGGTGACTGGAGGCCGGGGATCTATGGTTGGGCACGGGGTCGGGGGATGGATGGGCCCCGGGAGATCTTAACACCGCCGCCGCGTTGGCGCGCCGAACGAACGTAGTCCCGTCGGACGCACTCTGCTAAACTGCTTGGCCCCCCGCACTAGGGGCTGTTGACATTTGTCTGAGCGAGGGCGATTGCGAGCGATTTTTCGTGCTGACAAGGCGCGGTGAGGACGAATAGTGGATCGATGGCGACGAGCCGCAACACAGTCAGCGCGGAAAAGGGCCGTAATCGGACCGCGAACGGCAATTGTCAACAGCCCCTAGGCAGGTCCGGCGGGCTTGCCACAGAGACTGAGCTTTCCGACCCATGTCGTTGAACAGCGTTGAAGAGATCATCGAGGACCTGCGCCAAGGCAAAATGGTGGTCGTCATGGATGACGAGGACCGGGAGAACGAGGGCGATCTCCTGATAGCGGCCGAGAAGGTCACGCCCCAGGCCATCAACTTCATGGCCAAGTACGGCCGGGGCTTGATCTGCTTGACGCTCACCCGGGAGCGCTGCCGTCAGCTGCGCCTCCCGCTGATGGTCAACAACGACAACAGCCTGGCGTCGACCAACTTCACCGTGTCCATCGAGGCGGCCGCGGGGGTCACCACGGGGATATCCGCAGCGGATCGCGCCACGACCATTCTGGCTGCCGTGCGCCGGGATGCGCTGCCGAGCGACTTGGTGCAGCCGGGCCACGTCTTCCCGCTGATGGCCCAGCCCGGAGGGGTGCTGGTGCGTGCCGGCCACACCGAGGCCGGCTGCGATCTGGCCCGGCTCGGCGGGTTGGCGCCGGCGTCCGTGATCGTCGAGATCCTCAACGAGGACGGCACCATGGCTCGGCGCCCCGACCTGGAGCGCTTTGCCGCCCAGCATGGGCTCAAGATCGGCACCATCGCCGACCTGATCCACTATTGCGTGCGTCATGAGAAGACGGTCGAGCGCCTCAACGAGTGCCACTGTCCGACCGACTTTGGCGAATTTCGCCTGGTCGCCTATCAAGATTGCGTGGACAACGAGGTGCACTTGGCGGTCACCTTGGGCGACATCCGACCCGAACAGCCGACGCTGGTGCGCGTCCATATGCAGAACAGCCTGTGCGACCTGTTCGGCACCCTGCGGGCGGACTGCGGCCTGCCCCTGCGCAAGGCCCTGCAGCGGGTCGCGGCCGAGGGCAAAGGGGTCGTGGTCGTGCTGCGCAACCACGACACCGGCCGCGAGATCGTCCAGCGCATCCGGGACTATCAGCTGCACAGTGCCGACGACCTGGTTCCGGTGCGCCAGAAGGATTTCGGGGCGCGTGCTGCGCACCTACGGCGTTGGAGCGCAGATTCTCGCGGACCTGGGCGTGCGCAAGATGCGAGTCATGAGCGCGCCGAAAAGTCTGCACGGCCTCTCGGGATTCGACCTGGAGGTCGTGGGGTACGTGGCCGCCGACTGAGGCCCGCCCGTGCTGCCGCGCCCGCTGGGCTCGAACGCGGCCCATGGCGGTCCTTAATCACCTCGCGGGACGATGAATATGGCGATCAAGACTATCGAAGGCACCCTCCAGGTCCAGAACGCGCGCTTTTGCCTGGTGGTGTCCCGGTTCAACAGCTTTGTGGTCGAGAGCCTGCTGGCCGGGGCGGTCGATGCGCTCAGGCGTCACGGTGCCTCCGAGGACGATCTGGCCATCGTGCGCGTTCCGGGCGCTTTCGAGATGCCCCTGGCTCTGGAGCGTGTAGCGGCCACGGGGGGGTACGACGCGATCGTCGCCCTCGGCGCGGTGATCCGGGGAGGCACGCCGCACTTCGAGTATGTGGCCGGAGAGTGCGTCAAAGGCATGGCCCAGGTGATGATGAAGCACGGTGTGCCGATCGCCTTCGGCGTGCTGACGGTCGACAGCATCGAGCAGGCGATCGAGCGGGCGGGCACCAAGGCCGGCAACAAGGGCGCCGAGGCGGCGCTCTCCGCCATCGAGATGGTGAGCCTGCTGCGGCAGATCGGCGGCTGACGCCGCATGGCCAGCCCGCATTTCTCACCAGCGTTCTTCGCGAGGCGGCCGAAGTGCGTGTGGATACAAGGCGCGCGACAGACCGGGCGCGGCCGTAGGAGACTGGTGAGAAATGCGGGCTAGCAAGCGTACTCTGGCCCGCAGGGCCGCCGTACAGGGCCTCTACCAGTGGCAGATCTCCGGGCGGGATCTGCGGGACGTGGAGGCCCACCTGCTGGGGGATGCCGAGCTCCTCGAAGAGGTCGGGGCCGATCTTCGCAACCTCGAGGTGCCTTACTTCCGGGAGCTCCTCCACGGCGTCGCCCAGTCCGTGGGCAGCCTGGACGAGGCGGTCGCGCCCTGTCTCGATCGACCGGTCGCCCAGCTGGACCCGGTGGAGCAGGCGATCCTGCGGCTCGGCGCCTACGAGTTGATCCATCGCCCGGAGATCCCCTATCGCGTGGTGATCAACGAGGCCGTGGAGCTGGCTAAGACCTTCGGCGCGGAGCAGAGCCACCGCTTCGTCAACGGGGTGCTCGATCGGCTGGCAGCCGGGGCTCGGGCCGTCGAGCGGCGCCGCTGACCCGCGCTCGGCGCTGCGCGATGGCGCTCTCCGAATTCTCTCTCATCGAGCGCTACTTCGCCGGGGCCACCCCGGCGCGTCCCGATGTACACCTGGGAATAGGCGACGACTGCGCGATCCTGCGCGTGCCCGAAGGGTACGAGCTCGCGGTCAGCATCGACACCCTGGTGGAGGGGGTGCATTTCTCCCCAAGGGCAGAGCCCGAGGGGCTCGGCCACAAGGCCCTGGCCGTCAATCTCAGCGACCTGGCCGCCACGGGTGCCGAGCCCGCCTGGGCGACGCTGGCGCTGACCCTGCCGCGGGCCGAGGAGTCCTGGATCGAGGCGTTCGTCCGGGGGTTCGCCGGCCTGGCGCGAGAGCATGGGGTCGCCCTGGTAGGGGGCGATACCACCCGCGGGCCGTTGAGTATCACGGTCCAGGCTCACGGTTTCGTCCCGCTGGGGGAGGGGCTGCGGCGCAGCGGTGCGCGGCCCGGCGACCTGATCTACGTTACCGGCAGCCTTGGCGATGCGGGTCTCGTCCTGCTGGCCCGGCAGGGGCTGTATCTGGGCCCGGGGCAGCTGAGCGCGCTTTCTGGGCGTCTGGATCGCCCCAGCCCGAGGGTGGCCGAGGGCAGGGCACTGCGGCGGATCGCCTCGGCGGCGATCGATCTGTCCGACGGGCTTGGCTCGGATCTGGGACACGTCTGCCGCGCCAGCCGGCTCGGGGCGACGATCCGGGTGGACAGCCTCCCCTGTTCGGAGGCCGTCGCTGCTTACGTCGCCGAAACCGGGGATTGGTCCCTTCCTCTGTCGGCTGGGGATGACTACGAGCTCTGCTTCACGGTCCCGGCCCGACGCCAGGGCGAGGTCGAGGCGCTGGGCGCGGGCTTCGACTGCGGATTCCACTGGATCGGGACCATCGAGGCGCAAGCAGGCGTGCGCTGCTGTCTGGCCGGCGGCCAGCTCTCGGAAGCGCCACTGGGCTTCGATCATTTCTCCGGATCGGACTGAGGCCATGCGATCCCCACCGCGCTGGACGGACCCGGTCCACCTGGTCGCCTTCGGGTTTGGGGCGGGGGCCTCGCCCCTGGCGCCGGGGACCCTGGGCTCCGCCCTGGCCCTGCCCATATGGCTGCTGCTGCGGGGGCTCGCGCCGTTTGAGTATCTCTCGCTGCTGGCGGTTCTGTTTGTCGCCGGGGTCTGGATCTGTGGGCGCGCGGCCCGCGATCTCGGGGTCCACGACCCTTCGGGGATCGTCTGGGACGAGATGGTGGGGATGTGGGTGGCGCTGTTCCTCGCCCCTCCGGGTTGGCTGGCGCCCCTGGCCGCGTTCGCCCTGTTTCGCCTGTTCGACATCCTGAAGCCCTGGCCGATCGGGGTGCTCGATCGCAAGGTGCCCGGAGGGCTCGGCATCATGCTGGACGACCTGGCCGCCGGGCTGCTCGCTTGGTCGGTGCTCCAGGGCGGATACTGGCTTGCCGGCGGGTTGGTCTGAGGGCATTGGTCGAGGCCGGCGATTCGCCTATGCTTGGCTGCGAACCCGTCTTCCGCGAGCACCGTTGCGATGCATGAGCGCCTGCCAAGCCGATCCGGTCTTTGGGCACGTCTGGGGGGGCTGGTGCTCGCCGGCCTGTTGGCAGCGCCCGCCCAGGCGGTCCAGATCCAGGTGCTCGCCCTGTTTCCCGGCAAGGCCCTGGTGTCCATCGACGGCAAGCGCCGAGTCCTGTCGGCCGGACAGCGCAGCCCCGAAGGCGTGCTGCTGGTCAGCGCCGATCCGCGTCAGGCGGTCCTCGAGAGCGAGGGGCGCCGCGAGACCTTGCGACTTGCTACGACGGTCGGTGGGGTATTCGCCAAGCCGGTGGCAACGGAGGCCCGGATCCTGCGCGACAACGACGGCAGCTACACCACGGTCGGGACGGTGAACGGTCTCCCGGTGGGCTTCATCGTCGATACGGGTGCGTCCGCGGTCATGCTCAGCGGGAGCCAGGCCGAGAGACTGGGACTGCAGTACCGACTCGAAGGCGACCGGGTAGGCGTCAAGACGGCCTCAGGCGCGACCCTCGGGTACGCGGTGAGGCTCGACAGCGTGCGCGTCGGTGACATCGTGCTGCGAGGCGTACAGGCCGTGGTGATCCGCGGTGCGTACCCGCAGAAGGCGCTGTTGGGGATGACCTTCCTGGATCGCGTGCACATCGAGAACCGCGACGGGCTGATGATTCTGCGGGCGAAAGTTCAGTAGGCAGCAGGCAGTGGGCAGGGAAGATCCACGCAGCCGCAGGGGCGGCATTCTTGCCGCGATTCGTAGACGGTAGGCCGGGAAGCGAAGCGCGCAGCCCGGATGGCGCGGAGCCGCATCTGGCAGCGCAATGGCTCCGTCGGAAAACGGTGGGAGCGAGATCCAGCTCGCGACAGCCGCGCCCCGGTCAGCCCCCGACCTTGATGGGCTCGCGCTCCTTGTCGCGCTGGATCATGGCGTAGGCGGAGTGATTGTGGATGGACTCGAAGTTCTCTGACTCGACCACGTAGGCGCTGAAGCGCTCGTCCCGGTTGAGCTGGACGGCGATGTCGCGCACGATGTCTTCGACGAACTTGGGATTGTCGTAGGCGTGCTCGGTCACGTACTTCTCGTCAGGCCGCTTGAGCAGCCCGTAGAGCTCGCAGGACGCCTGCCTTTCCACCAGATCGATGATGTCCTCGATCCACACGAAGCCTCGGGTGCGGACCTGCACCGTCACGTGCGAGCGCTGGTTGTGCGCGCCCCGGTCGGAGATCTTCTTGGAGCAGGGACACAGGCTGGTGACGGGGACCACGACCTTGATGAACATCTTCGGCTCACCCGAGTGGATCTCGCCCGTGAGGGTGACCTCGTAGTCCATCAGGCTGCGCACCTCGGTGACCGGCGCGATCTTGTTGACGAAATACGGGAAGGCCATCTCGATGTGACCCGACTCCGCCTCCAGTCGCCCGGCCATCTCGGCCAGCATCTCCTTGAACGATTCGACGCCGATCTCTTTCTCGTGGCTGTTCAGGATCTCCACGAACCGCGACATGTGCGTGCCTTTGAAGTTGTGAGGCAGGTTCACGTACATGTTGAACGTGGCGATGGTGTGCTGCTCGCCCTCGCTGCGGTCGCGCACGCGCACCGGGTGGCGGATGTCTTTGATGCCCACTTTGTTGATGGCGATCCGGCGGGTGTCCTTCCTGCTCTGGACGTCTTCGATGGGGCACGGGGCGTCTGGAATCGGATTGGTGGTGCTCATCACTTTTTCCCAGCGCCCGCGCCTGGCAGGCGGCCTTCGAGGGCGTGCATCTGTCTACCCAAGGATGCTAGGCATCCGGCTCGGACCGCACAACCGGCAGTTCTTCCGGTTATGGCGTGAGGCCTGCGGGATGCGACGGCGATTTGAGCCATGCGGCGACCCTTTTGGAACAGCGTATTATCCTTGTTGGGGCACCGGGGCGCAACCGCAATGCCTTGCGAATCTTTGGGCACGTTGATTTGCGTCCACTTCGTAGGTAAGCTTGCGTGCTGATTTTTTGCGGGAGAGTCACATGCGTCAGCCACTGGTTGCGGGCAATTGGAAGATGAACGGCAGCCGCGAAGCCGTCGCCGAGCTGTTGGATGGAATTCTGGCCGGCGTCGGCGCGGTGAAGAACGCGGATGTCGCGGTGTGCCCGCCCTTCGTGTATCTGCCGCAGGTCCAGGCGAAGCTGGCCGGCACGAGCGTCGCCTGGGGTGGCCAGGACGTCTCCGTCCACGCCGCCGGGGCCTACACGGGGGAGGTCGCAGCGCCCATGCTGGCCGATTTCGGCTGCAAGTACGTCATCGTCGGGCACTCCGAGCGCCGGACCTATCATCGCGAGAGTGACGAGCTCGTGGCTCAGAAATTTCAGGCTGCCCGACGGACAGGGTTGGTGCCCATATTCTGTGTCGGGGAGACCCTCGAGGAGCGTGAGTCCGCAGTGACCGAGTCCGTGGTGGCTCGGCAGGTGGATGCCGTGATCCAGACTGGCGGGGTCGATCTGCTCGGTGAAGGTGTGATCGCCTATGAGCCGATCTGGGCCATCGGTACCGGGCGTACGGCGACGCCTGAGCAGGCGCAGGAGGTCCACGCCTTCATCCGTGCGCGCGTGGCGCTTCACAGCGCCGAGATCGCTGCCGGGATTCGTATCCTCTACGGCGGCAGCATGAAGCCCGACAACGCGGCTGAGCTCATGGCCCAGCCTGACATCGACGGAGGGCTGATCGGCGGGGCCGCGCTCAAGGCGGGGGACTTCCTCGGAATCTGCCGCGCGGCGGGCTGAAAATCTGACGGAATCGGCAGATGCAGACGATTTTGAATGTAGTACATTTGCTGTTGGCGGCTGCGCTCGTGGGGCTGATCCTGCTGCAGCACGGCCGAGGTGCAGACGCCGGAGCGGCGTTCGGCAGTGGGGCCTCCGCCACCGTATTCGGCGCGCGAGGCTCGGCGTCCTTTCTCTCTCGCACTACGGCGATCCTCGCGACCGGGTTCTTTCTCACCAGCATGACGTTGGGCTATTTTGCCATGCACATGCGCCAGAAGGTCGACTTGATGGCCTCGCCCCCGGCACCCTTGCAGCCTGCGCCGCCTATGACGCGCAAACCGGTGACGGACCTGCCGGATATCCCGGCCGCTGCACCGGCGCCGGAGAGCGAAGTGCCGGAGGTCCCCGTCCAGGCGGGCCCCGGCGAGCCGGAGCCGCAGGCGCCCAACGAAACAGAGGCTGCCGCTGCGTCGACACCGAGCGCGCCTGCCAAGGTTGAGAGTCCTGCCGGATCCGAGCCATCGTCTGGGTCAAGGCGGGCGGCCGGATCGAAGCGTCCTGCGCAAGCAAATTGAGTGCGTGACGGGGAGAGGGCGAGCCCCTATCATACGCCGCGAATCCATGCCGAAGTGGTGGAATTGGTAGACACGCTATCTTGAGGGGGTAGTGGCGTAAGCCGTGCCGGTTCGAGTCCGGCCTTCGGCACCAAATGACAGACGATATCGCCCGCACGGTGATATCGTTTTTTTGTGTCTGCTCAGACAATGCTAAGTCATTGATTTAGCGCGGGTATATGCCTTGTTGCAGACTTGACACGGGTCGCGCGGCTACACTATCCTTCGAGCGGTCTTCGGCAAGAGGAGGGACGCCCGGCGAAGCTCAGGCGCGGGGCGTAAGGGCGAAACTGACATGCTCGAGAACTATCTGCCCATCCTGATCTTTCTCGTCGTCGGCGCGCTGGTCGGCGGCTTGGTTCTGGCTCTGGGCTTTCTGCTTGGCCCCCAGAAGCCCGACAGCGAGAAGCTGTCTCCATACGAATGTGGATTCGAGGCGTTCGAGGATTCGCGCATGAAGTTCGACGTGCGCTATTACCTCATCGCCATCCTGTTCATCGTCTTCGATCTGGAGATCGCCTTTCTGTTCCCCTGGGCGGTCGTGCTCGACAAGATCGGCATGGTCGGTTTCCTGGCAATGGCGGTGTTCCTGGGCATCCTGGTCATCGGCTTCATCTACGAGTGGAAGAAGGGGGCGCTGGAATGGGAATAGAAGGCGTCCTCGAGAAGGGATTCGTCACCACCACGGCGGACAAGCTGATCAACTGGGCCCGCACCGGGTCGCTATGGCCGATGACCTTCGGGCTGGCCTGCTGCGCGGTGGAGATGATGCACGCCGCTGCTGCGCGCTACGACATGGACCGTTTCGGCATCGTGTTCCGTCCCAGCCCCCGTCAGTCCGATGTCATGATCGTGGCCGGCACCCTGGTCAACAAGATGGCCCCGGCCCTGCGCAAGGTCTACGATCAGATGGCCGAGCCGCGTTGGGTGATCTCCATGGGCTCCTGCGCAAATGGCGGCGGCTATTACCACTATTCCTACGCGGTGGTGCGTGGCTGCGACCGGATCGTGCCGGTGGACATCTACGTGCCCGGTTGTCCCCCGACGGCAGAGGCGCTGCTCTACGGGATTCTGCAGCTGCAGAATAAGATTCGCCGCACCAACACCATCGCTCGCTAGGACCCTTGAACATGAGCAGTGCCCAGACCAGGTCCATGGCCGAGCGGCTAGACGGGCTCGCCGACGCCCTCGCCGAGCACTTCGGGGCGCAAGGCTGCGAGGTGCTGCGGGCGCTGGGTGAGATCACGCTGATCGTGCCGGCGGAACGGCTTCTGGAGGTCTGCAAGGTCCTGCGGGACGGATCGGATTTCGGCTTCGAAGAGCTGATCGATCTCTGCGGGATCGACTATGCCGTCTACGGCAAGTCCGAGTGGCAGGCCGAGGGCGCGACCGACACCGGCTTCAGCCGGGGTGTCGAAGGCGACGGGCTGCCGGGTGCGCGCGGCAAGCGCCGCGGGGGCTTCGACCAGGCGAGTGATCCGCACCGGTTCGCCGTCGTCTACCATCTGCTGTCGCTGTCACGGAACCTGCGGCTGCGCTTACGCGTGTTTTGCGGCGATGAGCCCCCGATGGTCGACTCGGTGGTGCCGCTGTGGAGCTCCGCGAATTGGTTCGAGCGGGAGGCGTTCGACCTGTTCGGCATCCTGTTCTCGGGTCATCCGGACCTGCGCCGTATCCTCACGGACTACGGGTTCATCGGGCACCCCTTCCGCAAGGATTTTCCCCTGAGCGGGGAGATCGAGATGCGCTACGACCCGGACAAGCGGCGGGTCGTCTACGAGCCGGTCAGCATCGAGCCGCGGGTGCTCGTGCCCAAGGTGATACGCGAAGACAACCGCTACGCCGACTCCGGCTCCAATGACTCGGATCGCGCCGATGCCTGAGATCCGCAACTACACGCTGAATTTTGGTCCGCAGCACCCGGCCGCCCACGGGGTGCTGCGCCTGGTCCTGGAGATGGACGGGGAGGTCATCGAGCGGGCCGATCCCCACGTCGGGCTGCTGCACCGCGCCACCGAGAAGCTGGCGGAGAGCAAGCCGTACAACCAGTCGATCGGCTACATGGATCGGCTCGATTACGTGTCGATGATGTGCAACGAGCATGGCTACGTGCGGGCCATCGAGAAGCTGCTCGGCATCGAGGCGCCGCTGCGCGCCCAGTACATCCGCACGCTGTTCGACGAGATCACGCGGATACTCAACCATCTGATGTGGCTCGGCACGCACGCCCTGGATATCGGGGCGATGACCGTGTTCCTTTACTGTTTCCGCGAGCGCGAAGACCTGATGGACTGCTACGAGGCGGTCTCGGGGGCGCGCATGCATGCGACCTACTATCGGCCTGGCGGTGTGTACCGGGACCTGCCGGATCAGATGCCGCGCTACGAGGGCCCGACAAAGTGGCACAGTGCCGCCGAGATCGCCCGCCGCAACGAGAACCGCGGGGGCTCGCTGCTCGATTTCATCGAGGACTTCACGCGGCGCTTTCCGAAGCTGGTCGACGAGTATGAAACACTGCTCACGGACAATCGGATCTGGAAGCAGCGCACCGTGGGCATCGGCGTGGTCTCTCCCGAGCGCGCCAAGCAGCTCGGCTTCACGGGGCCCATGCTGCGCGGATCGGGGGTCGCCTGGGACCTTCGCAAGAAGCAGCCCTATGCCGTTTACGACCGGGTGGATTTCGATATCCCGGTGGGCGTCAACGGCGATTGCTATGACCGTTATCTGGTGCGGGTGGAGGAGCTGCGTCAGTCCAATCGCATCATCGTCCAGTGTGTCGATTGGCTGCGCCGCAATCCCGGGCCGGTGATCCTCGAGGATCACAAGGTTACGCCCCCGAATCGGGTTGAAATGAAGGAGAGCATGGAGGCCCTGATCCACCACTTCAAGCTGTTCACCGAAGGCTATTGCCCCCCTCCGGGAGAGGTCTATGCCGCAGTGGAGGCGCCCAAGGGAGAGTTCGGGGTCTATTTGGTCTCCGACGGTGCCAACAAGCCCTACCGGGTCAAGATCCGTGCCCCGGGCTTCGCGCACCTGGCCGCCATGGATGAGATGGTGCGTGGGCATATGCTGGCGGACGTGGTGGCCGTGATCGGGACCATGGATATCGTCTTTGGCGAGATCGACCGCTGAGATGAAGGCAGCACCGGGTGAACTGATGAGCGCTTCCCTGACCCTAGACAAGCAGAGCCTGTTCTCCCCGGAGATCCGCGCCGAGATCGACCGCTCGATTGCCAAGTATCCGCCGGAGTGGAAACGCTCGGCGGTTATGCCCGCGCTCACCATCGTCCAGGAGGCCAACGGCGGCTGGCTGACCCAGTCGCTGATGGACGATGTCGCCGCTTACCTCGACATGCCGCCGATCGCCGTGTACGAGGTGGCGACCTTCTATTCGATGTACGAGCTCAAGGCGATCGGGCGCCACAAGATCTGTGTCTGCACCAACGTGTCTTGCATGATCTGCGGCTCGGAGAAGATCGTCGAGCACCTGGAGGGCAAGCTCGGGATTCACCTTGGCGAGACAACCCGCGACGGGCGCTTCACGCTCAAGGAGGTCGAGTGCTTGGGCGCTTGCGGCGGGGCGCCGATGATGCAGATCGGCAAGCAGTACTACGAGAATCTCACCCCGGAGCTGGTCGACTCGATCCTGGATGGGCTGGAGTAAGCCATGGCCAACGAAGTGTGCTTTCGCAACATGGATCTCGACCGGCCCTGGCGACTGGAGGCCTATCGCAGCCGTGGCGGGTACGAAGTGCTGGCCAAGGTGCTGAAGGAAAAGCGGGCGGCTGCCGACATCGTCGATCAGGTCAAGTCCTCGGGGTTGCGCGGGCGTGGCGGGGCCGGTTTTCCGACCGGGCTCAAATGGAGCTTCATCAACCCCAAGGTGGCCGGCCAGAAGTACGTGGTGTGCAATTCCGATGAAGGCGAGCCGGGCACCTTCAAGGATCGCGACATCCTGCGCTATAACCCGCACCAGCTGATTGAAGGGATGGTCCTGGCGGGCTACGCGGTGGGTGCGAGTGTGGGATACAACTACATCCGCGGGGAGTTCTGGGAGCCCTACGAGCGTTTCGAGGCCGCCTTGGAAGAGGCACGCGCGGCCGGATTCCTCGGTGCGGATATCCTCGGATCGGGCTTCGAGTTTCAGCTCTACTCCCACCTCGGGGCGGGAGCGTACATCTGCGGCGAGGAGACCGCGCTGCTCGAATCCCTGGAGGGCAAGAAAGGCGAACCGCGCTACAAGCCGCCGTTTCCTGCCCAATACGGCCTGTTTGGACGCCCGACGGTGATCAACAACACGGAAACCTACGCCTCGATCCCGGTAATCCTGGAAAAAGGGGCCGAATGGTTCCGCAAGCTGGGGGTGGAGAACAGCGGTGGTACCAAGCTGTTTGCCGTCTCCGGCAACGTTAACAACCCCGGGGTCTTCGAGGTGGGGCTGGGTACGCCCTTCGCGGCGCTGCTCGAGATGGCCGGCGGGATGAAAGACGGGCGCCCCCTGAAAGCGGTGATCCCCGGCGGCTCCTCGGCGCCGGTCCTGCCGGGGCACATCATGATGGATCTGACCATGGACTTCGATGCCATCGCGGGTGCCGGCTCTATGCTGGGATCGGGCGCGGTGATCGTGATGGACGACACCAACTGTATGGTGAAGATCCTGGAGCGCATGTCCTATTTCTATTACGAGGAGTCTTGCGGACAATGCACGCCGTGCCGCGAGGGCACCGGCTGGCTGTACCGCGTGGTCCACCGCATCGAGCACGGAGCAGGCCGCCAGCAAGACCTGGACCTCCTCGACAGCGTGGCAGCCCGGATCTCCGGGCGGACCATCTGCGCCCTGGGCGACGCCGCGGCCATGCCGGTAGAGGGCATGCTCAAGCATTTCCGGGAGGAGTTCCAGTACCACATCGATCACAAGAGGTGCCGCGTCTGAGGGGCGCAGACGACGGGACAGATCGTGGACAGCGGCGCATTGCTCGCCGAAGCGTCGAGAGTGGGCAGGACGGGACCGCCCGTTTGCAACAACCTGATGGTGCTCAGAGAACAAAGTCGATGTCGCAGGACCAGACCATAACCATCGAGGTGGACGGGCGCGAGCTCCAGACTCGTCCGGGCGCTATGCTGATCGAGGTGACCGACGCGGCGGGGATCGCGATTCCGCGCTTCTGTTACCACAAGAAGCTCTCGGTGGCCGCCAACTGCCGGATGTGTCTGGTGGAGGTCGAGCGCGCGCCCAAGCCGCTGCCCGCCTGTGCGACCCCGGTGAGCGCGGGCATGAAGGTGCACACCCGCTCCCCGCTCGCGCTGGCGGCCCAGCAGGGGACCATGGAGTTCCTGCTGATCAACCATCCGCTGGATTGCCCGATCTGCGATCAGGGGGGCGAATGCGAGCTGCAGGACCTGGCCATGGGCTACGGCTCGGATCTTTCCCGGTTCGCTGAGCGCAAGCGCGTGGTGCCCAGCCCGGAGATAGGCCCGCTCATCCAGACTGACATGACGCGTTGCATTCACTGCACCCGCTGCGTGCGCTTCGGCGAGGAGATCGCGGGCATCCGGGAGCTCGGCGCGACGGGCCGCGGCGAGCACATGCAGATCGGGACCTACGTCGCCCGCACGGTCGATTCGGAGCTCTCGGGCAACGTCATCGACCTCTGTCCGGTCGGGGCGCTCACCTCCAAGCCGTTCCTGTTCAAGGCACGAGCCTGGGAGCTTAGCCGCTATCCGAGCATTGCACCGCACGATGGAGTGGGATCGAACCTGTTCGTCTACGTCCGTCGCGACCGGGTCATGCGGGTGAGTCCGCGCGACAACGAGGCGGTGAACGAGTGCTGGATCTCTGATCGCGACCGCTTCAGCTACGAAGGGCTGTACAGCGATGATCGCCTCACCCGTCCGATGGTGAAGAAGGACGGCAAATGGCGCGAGGTGGACTGGACCGATGCCCTGGACGCGGCAGCCAAGGCACTGAAGCGGGCCGGCGGCGGGCTGGCCACGCTGGTCTCACCCCAGGCCACGGTCGAGGAGATCTATCTGGCCCAGAAGATCAGCCGCGCGCTTGGCAGCGGCTCGGTGGATCACCGGCTGCGGCAAGGGGATTTCCGGGACGACGCTGTGGAGCCCCCGCTCGCCTGGCTCGGTATGCCGCTCGACGAGATCGAGGGCCTGCAGGCGGTATTGATCGTCGGTGGAAACCCGCGCAAGGACCAGCCCCTGATTGGTCACCGGTTGCGCAAGGCCGCTCTGGCCGGAGGGGCGATTTCTTACCTCAATCCGCTTACCCTGGATCTCACCCACGAGGCCACCCAGATCGTCGCGGCCCCCTCGGCGCTCGTGCGGGAGCTGGCCGCAGTCGCAAAGGTGTTGGGTCCGTCCGCCAAGTCCAAAGCGGACGCCACTATTACCGACGCCCATCGCCGGATTGCCGCGCAGCTCAAGGGCGCCCAGCGAGCGGCGGTGTTTGTCGGGCCGATGGCTCAGGCCCACCCGGACTATGCGGTGCTGAGGGGTCTGGCGCATCTGATCGCGGAAAAGGCCGGCTGCGCCCTAGGCTACCTGGCCGAAGGTGCCAACGGTCTGGGCGCCCGCTTCGCAGGGGCTCTGCCCCTGTTCGGGCCGGCAGGGCATCCTGCCCAGGTCAAAGGAGTGGACGCCGGGCGCATGACCCGCGAGCGCCAGGCGGGGTACCTCTTGGTCGGCGTCGATCCGGCGCATGATTGTTGGGACCCCTTCGCGGCGCTCGTCGCCTTGGGCGGGGAAAGTCCGGTCGTGGCCCTGAGCGCGTACCGCACGCCGGCCCTCGAGAGCCGTGCCGACGTGCTGCTGCCCATCGGCGCGTTCACCGAGACCTCCGGGACCTTCGTCAGTGCTGCGGGGCTCTGGCAGAGCTTCGCCGGCGTGGTGAGTCCCCTGGGTGAGGCCCGGCCTGGGTGGAAGGTGCTGCGGGTGCTCGGCAACGTGCTCGCTCTCGAGGGCTTCGAGCAGACGAGCTCCGACGAGGTGCTTGCGGAGCTGCGGGCCCTGTGCGAAGGGGTGGAGCCCGCGAACCAGCTGAGCGGGGACGCGTCCGTGAAGGTGACCTATGCCGGCGGGGCGCTGGAGCGCATCGGGGCGGTGCCGATCTATGCCGGCGACTCGCTGGTGCGCCGTGCCGCGGCGCTTCAGCGGACCGAGGACGCGCTCCAGGCCCAGAGCGTTCGCGTCAGTCCGGCGCTGGCGGCGCGCAGCGAGCTGCGCGACGGCGACTCGGTGGTGGTGGGGCAGGGCAACGGCAGGCTGGAGCGCCGGCTCAGCGTAGATCCGCGCGTTCCGGACGGTTGCGTCTGGGTCCCGGCGGGCGTTGACGGCAGCGGCAGTTTGGGTGGGCAGTTTGGCGACCTGACACTGGAGAAGGTGTAAGCCGATGGGTGCGTTGGTCCAGGCGTGGAACTGGCTGGGAGCCGAGCTCCCGGTGATCGCCATCCTGATCAAGATCGTGGTGATCGTGGCGCCGTTGATGCTGCTGGTGGCTTATTACACCCTGGCCGAGCGCAAGGTGATCGGCTACATGCAGGTACGCATCGGGCCCAACCGCGTAGGGCCCCGTGGCTCCCTGCAGCCCATCGCCGACGCGGTCAAGCTGATGTTCAAGGAGATCGTGATCCCGACGGGGGCCAACAAGCTCCTGTTCCTCCTGGCGCCGCTGCTGGCCATTGGGCCCGCGCTGGCGGCCTGGGCGGTGTTTCCGTTCGATGAGCATCTCGTGTTGGCCAATATCAACGCCGGACTGCTCTACATCCTGGCGCTGACCTCGCTCGGCGTTTACGGAGTGATCATTGCGGGCTGGGCCGCCAACTCCAAGTATGCCTTCCTCGGAGCCATGCGCTCTGCGGCCCAGATCGTGGCCTACGAGATCGCTATGGGGTTTGCGCTGGTCGGCGTCCTGGTGGCCGCGGGAAGCCTCAATCTCGACGACATCGTTCGGGCCCAGCGGGGCAGCCTGCTGCACTGGTTCTGGCTGCCGCTGCTGCCCCTTCTCGGCGTCTACTTCATCTCCGGCGTGGCCGAGACCAACCGCGCGCCCTTCGACGTCGCCGAAGGCGAGTCCGAGATCGTCGCGGGGTTCCATGTCGATTACTCCGGCATGGCCTTCGCGGTGTTCTTCCTGGCCGAGTACGCCAACATGATCTTGATCTCGGCCTTGACGGCGCTGATGTTCTTCGGCGGCTGGCTCTCGCCGTTCCAGGGCACCTTCATGGAATCCTGGGTGGCCTGGGTGCCCGGGATCTTCTGGCTGATGCTCAAGACGTTCGTCTTCATGTTCGCCTTCCTGTGGCTGCGTGCAACCTTTCCGCGCTACCGCTACGACCAGATCATGCGCCTAGGCTGGAAGGTGTTCATCCCGATCACTATCGTCTGGATCATGGTGACCGGTCTGGCAGTGGTCTACAAGCTGCCCTGGTGGTTTGACTGAGGATCGGCCGCATGCTCAAGGCGATCACCTACTATTTCCGCAGCCTGCTCCTTCTGGAGCTGTTCCGCGGCCTGGGGGTTACGGGCCGCTACCTGTTCGCACGCAAGTTCACCGTGCAGTTTCCCGAAGAGCAGGCCCCGCTGTCGCCGCGTTTTCGAGGGCTGCATGCTCTGCGGCGGTATCCGAACGGCGAAGAGCGCTGCATCGCGTGCAAGCTCTGCGAGGCGGTTTGCCCCGCACTCGCGATCACCATCGAGGCCGAGCCACGCCCAGATGGGTCGAGGCGCACCACGCGCTACGACATCGACCTGTTCAAGTGCATCTACTGCGGCTTCTGCGAGGAGTCGTGTCCGGTCGATTCGATCGTCGAGACCCGCATTCATCACTACCACTTCGAGACGCGCGGGGATCACATCATGACCAAGGACATGCTGCTCGCGATCGGCGACAAGTACGAAGAACAGCTGGCGAAGGATCGGGCGGCGCAGGCCGCTTATCGCTGAGTGGCGCTGACAGAGCAACCCGGACACACCCATGACGTTCGAAAAGTTCCTCTTCTACCTGTTCGCGGCGGTGCTGGTATTTGCCGCAACCATGGTTATCACGCGGCGCAATCCCGTGCACGCAGTGCTCTTCCTGGTGCTCGCGTTCTTCAATGCCGCCGGCCTGTGGATGCTCATGGAGGCGGAATTCCTGGCGATCGCCCTGGTGCTGGTGTACGTGGGCGCGGTGATGGTGCTCTTCCTGTTCGTCGTGATGATGCTCGACATCGATGTAGCGGTGATGCGTGCCGGCTTCATCCGTTACCTGCCGCTCGGGCTGTTGATCTCCGCGGCGGTGGTGCTCGAGATGTTCCTGGTCGTGGGGCCCAGACAGCTCGGGCTGGAGCACTTTCCGGCCCCCGCGCCGGCGCCCGCGGGCTATGCCAACACCGAGGTCCTCGGACAGGTCCTCTACACGGTGTATATGTATCCGTTCGAGATCGCCGCCGTGATCCTGCTGGTTGCCATCATCGCGGCAATCGGCCTGACACTGCGTCGGCGCCCCGAAACCAAGTATCAGAATCCGTCGAGACAGGTCCGGGTCCGTCGCGCCGACCGGGTCCGCCTGGTTCACATGGAGCCGGAGAAATAGGGGTCCACCGATGATCGCGCTGTCCGACTATCTCATTCTCGGAGCTATCCTGTTCTCGCTCAGCCTGGCCGGGATCTTCATCAACCGGAAAAACGTGCTCATCCTGCTGATGTGCATCGAGCTGATGCTCTTGGCCGTCAATATGAATTTCGTCGCGTTCTCTCACTTCCGCGGAGACGTCGCCGGGCAGGTGTTCGTGTTCTTCATCCTGACCGTGGCGGCGGCCGAGGCGGCCATCGGCTTGGCGATTCTGGTGGTGCTGTTCCGCAATCGGCGCACCATCGACGTCGAGGAGCTGGACGTGTTGAAGGGCTGAGGGAAGTAGACAGTAGGCAGTAGAAAGTAGCCAGGGGGTGGCCCACCAGGCCCATCCCCTGGATCAGATTGGGCTCCGATCGGGATAGCCCGGACAAAAGAATCAGTGGGTTTCGAAGGGGCGGATAGATGAGGCACGGAGACATCAAAGATCGGATGCACAGCGGCCAAGGCTGCTGTTTTCCCTGTCTACTGTCTACCGTCTGCTGTCTACCGGCGTAGAGATCAACCCTATGCAATACATCTATCTCACCATCGTGCTCGCACCGCTCTTCGGCGCGGTGATCGCGGGCTTTCTCGGTGCCCGCATCGGCCGCGCGGGGGCGCACTGGGCGGCTACGATCGGTGTGGGGATCTCGACGGCGCTCTCGCTCTACGTGCTCAAACGGTTCGTCGCTGACGGCGAGCCGGTGTTCGACCACACGGTCTACACCTGGATGGTCAGCGACGGCCTGCACATGGAGGTCGGCTTTCTCGTCGATCGGCTAACCGCGGTAATGATCTCGGTGGTCAGCTTCGTGTCCTTTTGTGTGCACATCTACACGATCGGCTACATGGCCGACGACGAGCACAACTGGCCGCAGGACAACAAGGCTGGGTATAACAGCTATCAGAGGTTCTTCGCCTACATCTCGTTGTTCACCTTCTCGATGCTGATGCTGGTGATGGCGAACAACTTTCTGCAGCTGTTCTTCGGTTGGGAGGGCGTCGGTCTGCTCTCCTACCTCCTGATCGGCTTCTGGTCCGTGCGCGAGAGCGCCATCTTCGCCGGTCTCAAGGCCTTCCTGGTGAACCGGGTCGGCGACTTCGGCTTCGTGCTCGGCATTGCCGCCGTGGCCATGTATTTCGACAGCCTGCACTACAGTGATGTGTTTGCTCGTGCTCCCTCCCTGGCCCATGCCCAGATCAGCATCTGGGGCGGCACCTCCTGGTCGCTGATGACGGTCATCTGCGTGCTGCTGTTCATCGGCGCGATGGGCAAATCCGCCCAGGTGCCGCTGCACGTCTGGCTGCCGGATTCCATGGAAGGCCCCACGCCCATCTCGGCCCTGATCCACGCTGCGACCATGGTCACCGCCGGGGTGTTCATGGTGGCGCGCATGTCGCCCCTCTACGAGCTCTCGGAGACGGCGTTGAGTGTGGTGCTGGTGATCGGGGCCACGACGGCGTTTTTCACCGGCCTCATCGGCATAGTTCAGAACGACATCAAGCGGGTGATTGCCTACTCGACGCTGTCGCAGCTGGGCTACATGATGGTGGCCCTCGGGGCGTCCGCCTATGCGGCGGGCATCTTCCATCTCATGACCCACGCCTTCTTCAAGGCCCTGCTGTTCCTCGCGGCGGGCTCGGTGATCATCGGCATGCACCATGATCAGGACATACGCAACATGGGCGGCGCGCGCAAGTACATGCCGATCACCTACTGGACGTTCTTGGTCGGCTCGCTGGCCCTGATCGGCTTTCCCGGCTTTTCCGGATTCTTCTCCAAGGACGCGATCATCGAGGCGGTGCACCATGCGACCCGGGCAGGCTCCGGGTATGCCTACACGCTCGTCCTGCTCGGCGTGTTCGTGACGGCCCTTTACACCTTCCGCATGTTCTTCCTCGTGTTCCACGGGGAGGGTCCCCGCGACGAGCATGCCCGCAAGCATCTCCGCGAATCTCCCGCGGTGGTCTGGGTCCCGCTGGTTCTGCTGGCCATCCCGTCTCTGCTGATCGGCTACATGACCGTCGGTCCCATGCTGTTTGGCGACTGGTTCCAGGGGGCGCTGCACGTGCTGCCTCAGCATGAGATGCCCGAGCACTTCGAAGGCGCCGCGGCGATGGCCCTCGCCGGTCCCCTGCATGCCCCCTTCTGGCTGGCCATGGGCGGGCTGTTCACGGCCTGGCTGTTCTACATGAAAAAGCCCGCTTGGGCCTTCGAGGTGCGCACGCGGGCGGACCTGCTCTATACCGTGCTCGACAAGAAGTACTGGTTCGACGAGGTTTACCAGCTTCTGTTCGCGGGCGGCAGCCGTGGCCTGGGCAAGATCTTCTGGAACGGCGGTGACCAGTTCCTGATCGACGACGTGATGGTGAACGGCTCGGCCCGCTTCGTCGGGCGCGTCGCCCATGTGGTGCGCAGGGTGCAGACCGGATTCCTCTATCACTACGCGATTGCCATGATCCTGGGGCTGCTGGTGCTCCTGACCGGGTTCGTGATCGCCTGACCGACGTAGGACACTAGGCAATGAGCGCAGACTGGCCGATTCTGAGTCTCACCATCTGGCTGCCGATCGTCGGCGGCTTCATGGTGCTTGCCAGCGGAGACAAGGCGCCGAACGTCTCGCGCTGGGTCGCGCTCGTGGTGGCGATCCTGACCTTCCTGGTCAGCCTGTCTCTGTGGAGCGGCTTCGACGCCGGCACCGCCCAGATGCAGTTCGTTGAGCGCGCCCCGTGGGTGCCGCTGTTCCGCATCGAGTACTACCTCGGGGTCGACGGGATCTCGATGCCGCTGATCCTGCTCACGACCTTCGTCACGGTGTTGGTGGTTATCGCCGGCTGGGAGGTGATCCGATACAAACCGCACCAGTATATGGCGGCCTTCCTGTTGATGGAGGGAGTGATGGTCGGGGTGTTCGCGGCCCTGGACGCGATGCTGTTCTATGTGTTCTGGGAGGCGATGCTGATCCCGATGTTCATCATCATCGGGGTCTGGGGCGGACCCAACCGGGTCTATGCGACCATCAAGTTCTTTCTCTACACGTTCCTCGGCTCGGTGCTGATGCTGGTTGCCCTGATCTACCTGTATTTCCAGGCAGGCAGCTTCGAGATCCTGCGCTACTACGACGTGAAGCTCGCGTTGACGCCGCAGATCCTGATCTTCCTGGCGTTCCTGGCCGCCTTCGCCGTCAAAGTGCCCATGTGGCCGGTCCATACCTGGCTGCCGGACGCGCACGTCGAGGCCCCCACCGGCGGCTCGGTAATCCTGGCGGCTATCATGCTCAAGATCGGTGGCTACGGGTTCCTGCGCTTCAGTCTGCCGATCACCCCCGACGCGAGCCACCATCTCGACTGGCTGATCATCTTCATGTCCCTGGTGGCGGTGGTCTACATCGGCTTCGTCGCCCTCGTGCAGCAGGACATGAAGAAGCTCATTGCCTATTCGTCCATTGCGCACATGGGCTTCGTGACGCTCGGCTTCTTCATCGTCTTCATCATCATGAACCGGACCGACGTCCACGGCGGTGCGGCCATGGGGGTGCAGGGCGGTATGGTGCAGATGGTCTCCCACGGGTTCATCTCCGCCGCCATGTTCCTGTGCGTGGGCGTCATGTATGACCGGCTGCACAGCCGCCAGATCGCCGACTACGGCGGGGTGGTCAACACCATGCCCGTCTTCGGCGCGTTGATGGTGTTCTTTGCGATGGCCAACGCGGGCCTGCCGGGGACCTCCGGGTTCGTGGGCGAGTTCATGGTGATTCTGGCCAGCTTCCGGGCGGATTTCTGGTTCGCGTTTCTGGCCGCCACCACTCTGATCATCGGGGCGGCGTACACCCTCTGGATGGTCAAGCGCGTGATCTTTGGCAAGGTCGCGAATCAGGGTGTGGCGGCCCTCGAGGACATCAATGGTCGTGAGCTGCTGGTGCTGGGCTCCCTGGCGGTGGCCGTGCTCGTCCTGGGCCTGTGGCCGGCGCCCCTCGTCAAAGTGATGGACGTGACGGTTCAGAATCTGATCCAGCACATCGCTGTTTCCAAGGTGGGCGGGTAGCCAGCCATGCATTTCGATCAAACCGATCTGATTCCGGTCCTGCCCGAGATCTTCGTGCTCGCGCTGGCGTGTACCGTCCTGCTCGTCGACCTGTTCATCAAGGACAGCCAGCGTATCCTGTCCTACGGCATCGCCCAGGTGGGCCTGATCGGGGCCGCCGCGCTGACCCTGTGGGTGGCGGGCCCGCACCGCCAGATCGTCTTCGACGGCAGCTACGTGCGCGACCCGATGTCCGACGCGCTCAAGGTTGCGATCTTCCTGGTCACCTTCGGCGTGTTCCTGTACTCCAAGGACTATCTGCGCCAGCGAGGGCTGTTCAAGGGAGACTTCTACGTGCTGGGGCTCTTCGCCATGCTCGGGATGATGGTGATGGTCTCGGCCAATAGCTTCCTCAGCATCTACCTCGGTCTGGAGCTCCTGTCCCTGTCGCTGTATGCCTTGGTGGCCTTCGATCGGGATTCGCCGTTGGCCTCCGAGGCCGCCATGAAGTACTACGTGCTCGGGGCGCTGGCCTCGGGCATGCTGCTCTATGGGATGTCGATGGTGTACGGGGCCACTGGCGCACTGGATTTCCCCTCCGTCGCCCGGGCCATCGCATCCCCTGGCGAGCAGCACCTGGTGCTGGTGTTCGGGCTGGTGTTTCTGGTCATCGGCGTGGCCTTCAAGCTCGGGGCGGTGCCGTTCCATATGTGGGTGCCGGACGTGTATCAGGGGGCGCCTACCGCGACAACCGTGTTGCTGGGTAGCGCGCCGAAGCTGGCCGCGTTCGCGCTCGCCATGCGCCTGCTGGTGGACGCCATGGGCTCGCTGCACGTGGACTGGCAAGGCATGCTGGTTATCCTGGCCGTACTGTCCATGGCGATCGGCAATCTGGCGGCCATCGCCCAGGCGAACATCAAGCGCATGCTTGCCTATTCCACCATCTCGCACGTCGGCTTTCTGCTGCTCGGCCTGTTGGCGGGCACCGGGTCCGGCTATACCGCTGCCATGTTTTACGCCATCGTTTACGCGATCATGGCGACCGGCGCCTTCGGCATAGTCATGCTGCTCAGCCGCGCCGGGTTCGAGGCCGAGAACCTGGGGGACTACAAAGGACTGAACCAGCGCAGCCCCTGGTTCGCCGGCATGATGCTGCTGCTGATGTTCTCGATGGCCGGTGTTCCGCCGACCGTGGGGTTCTTTGCGAAGTTGTTCGTCCTGCAGGCGGTGGTCCAGGTCGACTTGGTCTGGCTGGCGGTCGTCGCGGTGGCTTTTTCCCTGGTCGGCGCCTTCTACTATCTGCGCATCGTCAAGCTGATGTACTTCGACAACCCGGAGACCGACACCCCGCTGGTGGCGGGCTGGGATACTCGGGCGCTGCTCAGCCTGAACGGGCTCGCGATGCTGTATTTCGGCCTCTTTCCGGCCGGCCTGCTGTCGGTCTGCAGCGCCGCTGTGGGCTGACGGAATGGGCGCTCGTGCCCCGGAACGGCCTGTCCGGGGCGGGTCTTCTCGGGCTCCGCCAAGCGGTGCTCGGGGCATCTTCGACAGGCCACCTGAAGGCGGGTTGACGCGCCGGTCGCGGCGCCCCGGCAAGGCTTGCGCCGGGTGTCGGATACCGGTAATATGCGCCTTCGTCGATGCGGGGTGGAGCAGTCTGGCAGCTCGTCGGGCTCATAACCCGAAGGTCGTAGGTTCAAATCCTGCCCCCGCTACCAAATACAACAAGAAACCCCGGGCAGCGGGGTTTTTTGTTGGTCCGACCCGCTCGATCAGAGCATCGTGACCGGTAGCGGAGCGTTCGGGACCGCCACCGGGTTTCCGGATTCAACGCGTGGGCCTGAGGGCCCATTTTTGTTTTTTGCGCCTATGCAGAGTCTGCCAGAGAAATTGCGGGGCCTGATCGGCCCGGTGGTCAGCGCCATGGGCTATGACCTGGTGGGCATCGAGTACCACAAGCGGGGCAGGAGCGGGCTGCTCAGGGTTTATATCGACCACGAGCGGGGAATTACGCTGGATGACTGTTCTGCGGTCAGCCACCAGGTCAGCGGAGTGCTCGACGTGGACGATCCCATCGTCGAGCACTACGACCTGGAGATCTCCTCCCCGGGGCTCGACAGGCCGCTGTTCGGCCAAGCGGACTTCGAGCGGTTCACCGGCCACGAGGCGAAGGTGAGCCTGCACGGGAAGCTGGATGGGCGACGCCGATTCACGGGCGTGCTGCGGGGTGTCGAAGGCGACACGCTATTGATGGAGGTGGAGGGGGCGCAAGTGCGCCTGCCTCTGGACCAGATCGATTCGGCACGGCTGGTGCCCGAGCTCTGATTGGGAGCTACGTAGATGACCAAAGAAATTCTGCTGGTGGTCGAGGCCGTCTCCAACGAGAAGGGGATCGACAAGGACAGCGTCTTCGAGGCGATCGAAGCAGCCCTGGCCTCTGCTACTCGCAAGGGCTCGCGGGGGGACATAGACGCCCGCGTGGCGATCGACCGAGCCAACGGCAGCTACGATACGTTCCGCCGCTGGGCCGTGATCGCGGACGAGGAAGAGATGGAGTCCGCCGACCGCCAGATTCATCTCAGCGAGGCGCGAAAGCTTTATCCTGCTCTGGAGGTGGGTGATTTCATCGAGGAGCCGATGGAGTCTGTCGAGTTCGGGCGTATCGGGGCGACCGCGGCCAAGCAGGTGATCGTGCAGAAGGTACGCGAGGCCGAGCGCGCCAAGGTGGTCGAGGCCTATCTGGAGCGCAAGGGGCAACTCGTCACCGGGGTCGTGAAACGGGTGGACAAGGGCAGCGTGTTCCTGGATCTGGGCAGCAACGCGGAAGGGTTCATCGCGCGCGAGCACCTGATCCCCCGGGAGTCCGTACGCGTGGGGGATCGAATCCGCGGGTATCTCTACGAGGTGCGCTCCGAGGTGCGCGGTCCCCAACTGTTCATCAGCCGGACGATGCCGGAGCTCCTGATCGAGCTCTTCAAGCTGGAGGTGCCGGAGGTCGGGGAAGGGTTGATCGATATCATGGGCGCCGCGCGCGATCCAGGGCTCAGGGCCAAGATCGCCGTGCGCAGCAACGAGCCGCGCATCGATCCGGTCGGGGCCTGCGTCGGTATGCGCGGCTCCCGCGTGCAGGCGGTCTCCAACGAGCTGAGCGGCGAGCGCGTCGACATCATCCTCTGGAACGACAATCCCGCCCAGTTCGTTATCAACGCCATGTCCCCGGCGGAGGTGGTGTCCATCGTGGTGGACGAGGACTCTCACAGCATGGATGTCGCGGTCAAGGAGGAGTTCCTGTCCCAGGCGATCGGCCGGGGTGGCCAGAATGTCCGCTTGGCGAGTCAGCTCACGGGCTGGGAGCTCAATGTCATGGACGAGGCCCATGCCACGGAGAAGAGCGAGAGCGAGGGTCGCCAGCTGATGACGCAGTTCATGGAGCAGCTCGACGTGGACGAGGAGGTCGCGGCGATCCTGGTGCAGGAAGGCTTTTCCTCCATCGACGAGGTGGCCTATGTACCGATCAACGAGCTGCTGGAGATCGAAGAGTTCGACGAGGACATAGTCCGGGAGCTGCGTGAGCGGGCCAAGGACGTGCTCTTGACCAGCGCGATCGCCCAGGAGGAGACCCTGGCGGAGGCCGAGCCGGCAGAGGATCTGTTGAACATGGACGGCATGGACCGTGCGCTGGCCTTTGCGCTGGCCGGGCGGGGCGTGGTGACCATGGAGGATCTGGCCGAGCAATCCGTTGATGACCTCATGGAGATCGATGGCATGGACGAAGGGCGGGCGGGCCAATTGATCATGACGGCTCGGGCCCCCTGGTTCGCAGACCAAGAGCAGCAGGGCTGAAGCCGCCCGGGAGGCGCAACCCATGAGCGACGTAACCGTAAAGCAGCTCGCTACCGATGTCGGTATCCCGGTCGACCGGCTGTTGTCGCAGCTGGCCGAGGCCGGCCTCCCGAAGCAGGGCGAGGACGAGGCGATCAGCGAGGCTGAGAAGGTTCAGCTTCTGGAATTTCTGCGCCGCAGCCACGGCAAGACCGCTGGGGTCGCCGGGGGTGCCGAGCCGCGACGGGTGACGCTCAAGCGCAAGACCACGACCGAGCTGCGTCAACCGGTCAGCTCCCCGGGGACGCGCAGCACGGGTGCGAGGCCGGCAGCCACACCGCGGGTCAGCAAGACCGTCAGCGTCGAGGTGCGTCGTAAGCGCACCTATGTCAAGCGCGGTACCCTTGTTGAGACCGACGACCAGCTGCAGGCAGCCGAGCAGGCGAAACAGGCGTTGGAAGACCAGGCCGAGCAGCAGCGCCGCGCCGAGGCGGAGGCCGAGGCACGCCGCCGGGCCACGGAGGAGGCACGGCACCGCGAGGAGGAGGAGCGGCGCAAGATCGAAGAGGAGACCAAGCGTCGGGAGGAGGAGCGGCTGCGCCTCGAGGCGCAGGAGCGCGCCCGCCTGGAAGAGGAGGCTCGCCGGGAGGCCGAGCGGCCGGCCGCTGGGGGCGGCGAGGCCAACAAGGCCAGCAAGCCCAAGGCCAAGAAGGGGCGCAAGGGCGAGGGGCGTGCGGAAGAAGCGGACGACGGCGCCAAGCGCGCCGGCCGCACCGAGCTGCACGTGGCCGAAGAGATGCGGGGCCGCCGGCGCAAGAGGCCCGGCAAGCGTCCGACCGCCAGCGCGATGCCCGAGACGCAGCACGGGTTTCAGCGGCCCACTGCGCCGGTCGTCAAGGAAGTGGAGATCCCGGAAACGATCACGGTGGGGGACCTCGCCCAGCGCATGTCGGTCAAAGCCGCCGAGCTGATCAAGACCCTGATGAAGATGGGCACGCTGGTGACCATCAACCAGGCGCTGGATGCGGACACCGCCATGCTGGTGGTGGAAGAGATGGGGCACACCGCTGTCCGCCGAAAGAAGGAAGACGCAGAGGCCGACATATTGAGTACGATCGAAGAGGAGGAGGAAGGGGCGCTCGAGCCGCGCGCGCCGGTGGTCACCATCATGGGCCACGTCGACCACGGCAAGACCTCCCTGCTCGACCACATCCGTAGCACCCGGGTGGCGGCCGGCGAGGCCGGGGGTATCACCCAGCACATCGGCGCCTACCACGTAGATACCGCGCGCGGCACGGTGACCTTCCTGGACACGCCGGGCCACGCCGCGTTCTCGGCCATGCGCGCCCGCGGCGCCAAGGTGACCGACATCGTGATCCTGGTCGTCGCGGCCGACGACGGTGTCATGCCACAGACCAAGGAGGCGGTGCAGCACGCCAAGGCCGCGAGGGTGCCCATGGTGGTGGCGGTCAACAAGATCGACAAGCCCGGCGCCCAGCCCGACCGCGTGATGCAAGAGCTCGTCCAGCTGCAGGTGGTGCCGGAAGAATGGGGCGGTGACACCCAGTTCGTGAAGGTGTCGGCCAAGACCGGGGAGGGCATCGAGAGCCTGCTCGATTCCCTCCTGCTGCAGGCCGAGGTGCTGGAGCTCAGGGCGGTGCATGACGGGCTGGCCAAGGGCGTGATCATCGAGTCGAGCGTGGAGAAGGGGCGCGGGCCGGTCGCGACAGTGCTGGTGCAGTCCGGGACCCTGCGCCGCGGCGATGCCTTGGTCGCCGGCCAGGAATGGGGTCGGGTGCGCGCGATGTTCGATGAGAACGGGCAGTCGGTCAAAGAGGCCGGCCCGTCGATCCCGGTGCAGGTCCTGGGTCTCTCGGGCGCCCCGAGCGCCGGCGACGATGCCGTGGCGCTGGCCGACGAGCGCAAGGCTCGGGAGCTGGCTGCCCTGCGCCAAGTGCGTGGGCGCGACACCAAGCTGGCCGCGCAGAAGACGACCAAGCTCGACGAGGTGTTCTCGCAGATGACCGAGGGCGAGGCCACCTATGTCAATCTGATCATCAAGGCCGACGTGCAGGGCAGCGTCGAGGCGCTCAAGGGTGCGCTGGAGGACATCAGCACCGACGAGGTCAAGGTCAAGGTTGTGGCGGCAGGGGTAGGCGGTATCAACGAATCGGATGCCAACTTGGCGCTGACTTCCGGGGCCATCATCATCGGCTTCAACGTCCGTGCCGACGCCTCGGCCCGCCGGGTGATCGAAGAGAAGGGCATAGACCTGCGTTACTACTCGATCATCTACGAGGTGATCGACGACGTGAAGAAGGCCATCTCGGGCATGCTCTCCCCGGAGATCAAGGAGGAGATCATCGGTCTCGCCCAGGTACGCGACGTGTTCCGTTCCTCCAAGTTCGGCAACATCGCCGGCTGCATGGTTCTCGAAGGGATGGTCAAGCGCAACAATCCCATCCGCGTGCTGCGCGACAACGTGGTCGTCTACGAGGGGGCGCTGGAGTCGTTGCGGCGGTTCCGGGACGACGTCCAGGAGGTCAAGGCCGGAATGGAGTGCGGCATCGGCGTGAAGAATTACAACGACGTGAAGCCCGGGGACCAGATCGAGGTCTTCGAGCGCGTCGAGGTGGCCCGCGGGCTCTGAGGAAAGGCATCGGCTCATGGCACGCGAGTTTGATCGTACCGAGCGCATCGGCGCGGAGCTGCAGCGTGAGCTCGCCGCGCTGATCCGCGACGAGCTGAAGGACCCCCGTCTGGCCATGATCACGGTCCAGGCCGTGCGCGTGGTGCGCGATCTCTCCCAGGCCACCGTTTATTTCACCGTTCTCGGAGAGGGCGACCGGGCGCTGAATCAGCGCCTGCTCAATCAGTCCGCGGGCTTTCTGCGCCACGAGCTGGCCCGGCGCGTGAAGCTGCGCACCATGCCCGCTTTGCGCTTCGTCTTCGACGAGTCCGTGGAGCGCGGCGCCCGGCTGTCCGCCCTGATCGACCGGGCCGTCGGCGATGACCCGGACCAGGGCGGCTGAGCCGCCCGTCCTGTCGCCAGAGTCGACCTGATCCATGTCACGTCGCCGCACCAAGGGGCGCAACGTCGACGGCATCCTGCTGCTCGACAAGCCCATCGGCTTGACCTCCAACGAGGCGTTGCAGAAGGTCAAATGGCTGTTTCACGCTCGCAAGGCGGGGCATACGGGCAGTCTCGATCCGCTGGCCGATGGTCTCCTGCCGCTGTGTTTCGGGGGCGCCACCAAAGTCTCGGCGTTCCTGCTGGATGCCGATAAGCGCTATCGGGTCCGGGTTCGGCTGGGGGAGACCACGACGACGGCGGACGCCGAGGGCGAGATCATCGAGCGCCGGCCGGTGCCGGATCTGAGCCCGGCGCAGATCGAGACGGTGCTGGAACGCTTCACAGGGCCCATCGAGCAGCTGCCCCCCATGTACTCGGCGCTCAAGCACAAGGGCGAGCGACTGTACAACCTGGCTCGACGGGGCATAGAGGTCGAACGTACTCCGCGCACGGTGGAGATCCGCGAGCTGCGGCTCATCGTTTGGGCCTCCCCGGAGCTGGAGCTCGACGTGCACTGCTCGAAGGGGACCTACGTGCGCACCCTCGCCGAGGACATAGGCGCGACGCTGGGGTGCGGAGCCCATGTAACCGCGTTGCGGCGCACCGCGGTGGGGCCGTACGCCGACTCCGGGGCCGTTGGCCTCGCGGAGCTGGAGCGGCGCGCCGAGGGCGGCGCCGAGGCTTTGGACACCCTGCTGCTGCCCATGGACAGTGCGCTGGGCGGTTGGCCGGCGGTCCGGCTCTCGGCCGACGCGGCCTTCTACCTGGGGAAGGGCCAGCCCGTGCTGATACCCAAGGCCCCGACCCAGGGCTGGGTGCGTCTGTATGGCCCCGATGACGGCTTCCTCGGGGTTGGTGAGATTCTGGACGACGGGCGGGTCGCCCCGCGGCGGCTGCTCCAGGGAGAATGACCTGCGGGGCAGGCATAGCGCCCGGGAGCGATCGGCGAATTGCGGGAGAGCGCCCAAGCCCGCATACTGGGCGCCCTCGGCGGTACGGACTGCGAGACCGGGCCCGGTCGGCCCGAAGATTTTTCAGCCCGCAAGGGCAGGCAAGGCTGGGCCCCCTGATCTCATTGTTGGGGTGGCCACCGCGACAGCGGCACAGCCTTTTCATCAACGACGGGAGATATTCGTCATGTCAATGAGCGCAGAGGAAAAGGGCAAGATCGTCGAGGAGTACAAACGGGGCTCTTCCGACACCGGCTCCCCGGAGGTGCAGGTCGCGTTGCTCACGGCACGTATCAACCAGCTCACCGGCCATTTCAACGAGCACAAGAAAGATCATCATTCCCGGCGGGGACTGGTGCGCATGGTCAACTCGCGGCGCAAGCTGCTCGACTACCTGAAGAAGAAGGATGTCGAGCGCTATCGCACACTGATCGGTCAGCTTGGGCTGCGCCGCTGATTCGAGACCATCCCGAGTTTGAGGAGCTCAATGTGACCCCGATTAAGAAAGAATTTCAGTTCGGCGACCAGCGTGTCGTCCTAGAGACCGGAGAGATTGCCCGCCAGGCGGACGGCGCGGTTCTGATCAACATGGGCGACACCGTGGTGCTGTGCACCGTGGTCGCCGCCAAGACCGGCGATCTGGGACGGGATTTCTTCCCCCTGACCGTCGACTATCAGGAGAAGACCTACGCCGCCGGGCGCATCCCGGGCGGATTTTTCCGCCGCGAGGGTCGCCCCTCGGAGAAGGAGATCCTGACCTCGCGCCTGATCGACCGGCCGATCCGGCCGCTGTTCCCCAAGGGCTTCGCGAACGAGGTCCAGGTGATCGCTACCGTCAAGTCCCTGAACCCCGAGGTGGATCCGGAGGTCCCGGCGTTGCTGGGTGTGTCGGCGGCGCTCGCCATCTCCGGGCTGCCCTTCCAGGGCCCGGTCGGTGCGGCCCGGGTCGGCTATAAGAACGGCCAGTACCTGCTTAATCCGCCGTGGACCGGCCTGAGCGATTCGACCGACCTGAACCTGGTGGTGGCGGGTACGGAGAACGCGGTGCTGATGGTGGAGTCCGAGGCGCAGGAGCTGGCGGAAGAGATCATGCTGGGCGCCGTGCTGTTTGGTCACGAGCAGATGCAGGTGGCGATCCGGGCGATCCGCGAGCTGGCGGCCGAGGCCGGAAAGGCGCCCTTCTCCTGGAGCGCGCCGGCCGAGGACGTGGAGCTGGCGGCCGCGGTGGCCGCCGAGGCTGCCACCTCGCTGGGTGAGGCCTACACGGTAGCCGACAAGATGGCGCGCTACGGCCGGATCGACGAGATCTCCGCCGCCGCCGTGCAGCAGCTCTGCGGCGGCGAGGCGCCCCGGTGGAGCGAGCAGGCGGTAATGGGTGCCCTCGAGAAGCTCAAGAAGAAGATCGTGCGGGGCCGCATCATCGCCGGGGAGCCGCGCATCGACGGGCGTGACACCCGGACCGTGCGTGCGATCAGTATCCGCACCGGGGTGCTTCCACGCACCCATGGATCAGCGCTGTTCACCCGCGGCGAGACCCAGGCGCTGGTGGTGACTACGCTCGGCACCCAGCGCGACTCCCAGATCATCGACGCCCTCGAGGGTGAGCGCCGCGAGCGGTTCATGCTTCACTACAACTTCCCGCCGTTCTGCGTGGGGGAAACCGGCCGGGTGGGCTCGCCCAAGCGCCGCGAGATCGGTCATGGGCGACTGGCCAAGCGCGGCGTGTTGGCAGTGATGCCCTCCGATGAGGAGTGCCCGTACTCGATTCGCGTCGTCTCCGAGATCACCGAGTCGAACGGCTCCTCATCGATGGCCTCTGTGTGCGGCACCAGCCTCTCGCTGATGGACGCCGGCGTGCCGGTCAAGGCGGCGGTCGCCGGTGTGGCCATGGGGCTCATCAAGGAGGGGGATCGTTTTGCGGTGCTCACGGACATCATGGGCGACGAGGATCACCTCGGCGACATGGACTTCAAGGTAGCCGGTACCGCCCAGGGCATCAACGCGCTGCAGATGGATATCAAGATCGACGGGATCACCCGGGAGATTATGGAGACCGCTCTGGCTCAGGCGAAGGACGGCCGTCTGCACATCCTTGGCGAGATGAACAAGGCGATCTCCAAGCCCCGGGCCGAGATGTCCGAGCACGCCCCGCGGATGATCTCCTTCAAGATCGATCCGGAGAAGATCCGGGACGTCATCGGCAAGGGCGGCGTGACCATCCGCGGTATCACGGAGGAGACCGGCGCCTCCATCGACCTGAGCGACGACGGCTGGGTGAAGATCTTCTCGGTGGACAAGGTCGCCGGCGAGGAGGCCAAGCGGCGCATCGAGCTGATCACCGCCGACGTGGAGGTGGGGAAGATCTACGAAGGCAAGGTCGCGCGTCTGATGGACTTCGGTGCCTTCGTCACCATCCTGCCGGGCCGCGACGGTCTGGTGCACATTTCCCAGATCTGCGAAGAGCGGGTCGAGAGGGTGAGCGACAAGCTCAAGGAAGGCGATATGGTGCGCGTCAAGGTGCTCGAGGTCGACAAGCAGGGACGCATCCGGCTCAGCATGAAGGCGGTCGGGGCGGACTGAGCGGCGAGACCGGAAGCTGTGAGAGAGATGGGGGCCCGTTGGGCCCCTTTCTCGTTACAGAACAAGGCGGCGGTCGCTCCTACAACAGCGTGGGGTCGAGCCGCACGCGCGCAGACCCGTAGCCTGGATGGAGCGAAGCGGAATCCGGGTTTCCGGAAGCGGCGTCGCCATAGCGGCAGACAGGCAGTGAGGCCCATTTCCGGCCAATTGGACGCTCGGGGCTCAGGCGGGGATCGCTCCGAGGCGCTGACGCAGGTACTCGACGATGCGCTCGTCGAGCCAGTAGTGAGGACGCCAGGGCCAGCGACCGCCGACGAATCCGACATGACCGCCGTGCTCCGAGAGCTCCAGGGTGACGGCCGGGCTGAGCTCGCCGGGCTGGGGGCAGGAGCCGGGAAACATGAAGGGATCGTCCTGTGCATGGATGATGAGAGTGGGGACGCGGATCCGATCCAAGAATTGTCGGGAGCTGCTGCGGGTGTAGTAGTCGTCGACCCCTGCGAAGCCGTGCAGGGGCGCGGTGACCTGGTCGTCGTAGTCCCGGAAATTGCGCAGGCGCCTCAGGTCGACGTGAAGCGGTGATGGGATTCGCGCAAATTTCCGTCGGTAGCTGCCGCGCAGCTTGGAAAGGAGGTGACGCTGATAGATCCGAGACAGGCTCTTGTCCAGGCGTCTTGCCGCATCTGCCAGGACGAAAGGCACCGACACCGCCACCGCTGCACTGAGCGGTGCGGCCTCGCCTTGCTCGCCTAGCCACTTGAGCAGCGCGTTGCCGCCCAGCGAGATGCCGACCGCGGCACTCACCGGCCGGCTCTCGGCGGCCAGCCGATGGATCACGAGGCCGATGTCCCCGGTCTCCCCGGAGTGGTAGCTGCGGGGGAGCCGGTTGGGCTCATCGCCGCAATTGCGGAAGTGCAGAAGCAGCGGTTGAAAGCCCGCTGTTGCGAGGCTGTTGAGGAGGCCCGCCGCGTAGTGAGACCCAAGCGCGCCCTCCAGCCCGTGCAGCAGCAGGACCCGGGGCCCCAGGGTGCCATCCACCCAGGAGAGGTCCAGAAAGTCTCCGTCCGGGGTCTCCAAACGCTCCCTGCAGATTGGCAGGGCAGGCCGGCGGCGCAGGAAGGTCGGCCAGAGAGTCTGGAGGTGGGGATTGCGCAGCCACCAGGCCGGTCGGAAGCTGCTGGGCCGCACCCGACCTGAATGCAAGCCGTCGGGGCTACTGACGCCCATAGAGTCGTGCGTACAGCCCGGCCTTGCGCAGCAGGTCTTCGTGGCGTCCCTCCTCGAGGATGCGTCCCCCATCGAACACCAGCACCCGATCGGCCTGTTTCACCGCGCTCAGCCGATGGGCGATGATGATCGTGGTGCGGCCGGAGAGAAAGGACGCCAGGGCCTCGTGGAGCCGTCCTTCCGTGGTGGTGTCCAGGGCCGAGGTGGCCTCGTCCAGGATGACCACCTTCGGATCGGTCAGCACCATGCGGGCGACGGCGAGGCGCTGGCGCTGGCCACCTGAGAGGCGAACCCCGTCGCGACCCACGAGGGTGTCCAGCCCCTCCGACATCTCCTCCACCAACGGCCTGAGCTGCGCGATCTGCAGGGCGTCCCAGAGCCGTTCGTCGGGCAGATCCCGGCCAAGGGTCAAATTCATGCGCACGCTGTCGTTCAGGAGAGCCGGATGCTGCAGCACCGTGGCGACGTTGTCGCGCACCACGTCCATGCCGATCCGGGTGACCGGGATGTCGGAAAAGCAGATCTGTCCGGACCTGGGGGTGTACATGCCGAGGATGATCTGTACCAGCGTGGTCTTGCCCCCGCCGCTCGCCCCCACCAAGGCCACCTTCTCCCCTGGGGCTATGTGCAGGCTTACCCGGTCCAGCACGGGCGGGCCGTCGCCATAAGCGAAACAGATGTCCTCGAGGCTTATCGAGGTCGTGCGTCGGCCCTGGAAAGGGTCGGCAAGGTGGGGGTAGCGGGGCTCGAGATCCATGCGCATCAGGTCGTTGATGCGGTTCAGGGCTGCGCCGGCCGCTTGCTGTTTGTACTGGATGCCCACTACCTCCTGCACTGGCTGCATCATGAACCATAGGTAGGCGAACACCGCCAGCATCTGTCCGATGCTGAGGTCGGAGTAGAGCACCATCAGCATACTGGTCGCGCGGAAGATATCGAAGCCGAACAGGAAGACGAGAACGGACAGCCGGTTAGCCGCATCGCTCTTCCAGGTGAACGCGGCCGAGCGCTGCCGCACCGCTCCGGCCCGGTCGACGACCCGGGCGATGTAATGGCGCTCCCGGTTGCTGGCCCTGATCTGCTGGATTGCGTCCAGGGTCTCGGCGAGGGACTCCTGGAACAGCTGATAGGCCTTGTTCTCCCGCCGTTTGAGCTCCCTGATCTTGCGTCCGAAAAGCGTGGTCACGTAGATCACCAGCGGGTTGGCGAGCAGAATGAACACCGCGAGCGGCCAATGCATCCAGAGCAGGACGATCGCGGTTCCGACGATGGTCAGCACCGCCACCAGCAGCTTGCTGGTGGCGACGCCGATGAGCTCGTCCAGCGCCTCGACATCGGTCACCAGATGGGAGGCTACGGTGGCACTGCCGAGCGTCTCGTAGGCCGCCATGGAGACCTGCTCCAGACGATGGAGCAGATCGCGCCGGATGCGATAGGTCACATCCTTGGAGATCTGGGTGAACTGGCGCATCTGCACCACGCCGAGCACCATCGAGGCCAGGCGCATCAGCAGCGTCACCAGCAGGATCACGCCGATATAAAGCACCGGCCCCTGCCAGGAGGCCGGAAACAGCCGGTCGATGACGGCGACGGTCGCTCCCGGCTTGTGCAGCAGCACCTCGTCGACCAGCACGGGAAACAACAGCGGAACGGGAACTGCCAGGGCTGCGGCAATCACGGCGATCAGATTGGCCACCACCAGTTGACGGCGATGACCCAGCACCATTCTCAGGAGCTCATGCCAGGTGTAGTCGGAGTCACGCACCCTGCCCGGGGGCGTCGGAAGAGCGGCGGGGAGGGGCTGGCTCATGGGTGGGGCTGGGAGGGATCGGGCGTTGCTCGGGTCATGGTAGCAGATCGGTGGCGGCGCCAACCCTGGGCGGCTGGGCGCTCGCGCCCCGCGCGTTACAATCGGGCGGTCGGCATGCGGTGGTATCCCGGATATACTATTGCGCTCTCGGGATATCCAAGGGCGAGTAACGAACCAATGAGAACGACCCTTTTGGCGGCGGCGCTGAGCGCGGCCTTGCTTTCCCCCCCCGTCCTCGCGCGCGATCTGCTGGCCGTCTATGCAGACGCCTTGCAGAACGACCCGCAGCTCAAGGCCGCCAAGGCGGATCTGGAGGCGCGCCGGGAGCTGCATCCTCAGGCGAAGTCCGTGTTGCTGCCGAGCCTCAACCTCACGGGATCGGGCAATGCCACTTACGAGCAGGCCGACACCCCTGTCCCGCCCAGGGGCCTCCCTTCCGCGATCTCTGTGCTTAACGCTGCACGCAACGGGGCGCTGTCCAATCTGATCGGAACCGGCCCGATTCTCGGGAGCATCGGCCAGCCCAGCACGATCCATAGCTCGGGGAGCTTCGACACCGGGCAGCTGGCGCTGACCCTGATTCAGCCTCTCTACCGGCGAGACCTCTGGATTCAGCTGCACGAGACCGACGATCTCATCGCTCAGGCCGAGGCCCAGTACCTCGCCCAGGAGCAGGGGCTGATGTCCAGGACCGTGGAGGCGTACTTCAACGTGCTGGGGGCCCGCGACAACCTCGAGCTCACGGGAGCCGAGAAGACGTCCATCGGACGCCAGCTCGATCAGACCAAGCAACAATTCGAGGTGGGGCTGATCCCGATCACGGGCGTCCATGAATCCCAGGCGCGCTACGACCAGGCCAGGGCGAATGAGATTGCAGCGCAGAGTGCCCTCGACCATGCATTGGAGGCGCTCCGGGAGATCACGGCTAGAGAGGAGCAGCGGGGAGCCCTGGCAGCGGTTGCGCAGCAGCTGCCGCTCAAGATGCCGGTCCCGCCCAAGATCGATGATTGGGCCCAGTTCGCGCTGCAGCAGAATCCCGCCGTGATCGCCGCGCAGGATGCCGCGGAGGCGGCCCGCAAGGAGATCGAGATCAAGCGCTCGGGACATTACCCGACCGTGCAGCTCGTTGGGTCTCATACCATCACGCGCACCGACAGCCCAGTGGGGAGCGACACGGACGTAAGCTCGATCGGCGTGCAACTGGCCATTCCCCTTTATGCCGGCGGCGGCATCGTTTCGCGGACGAGGGAGGCACAATTCAACTTCGAGGCGGCCCAGGACCGTCTGGAGCAGTCCAGACGCTCCGTCGAGCGCGAGGTGCGTGATGCCTACCGTGGGGTGGAGTCGAACATCAGCCAGGTCGAAGCCTTGAAGGCAACCACGGTCTCCGCCGCGAGTGCCCTCGAGGCCACCCAGGCCGGGTATGACGTGGGCACGCGCACGATCGTGGACGTGCTGAATGCCGAGAGCGATCTGTTTCGCGCCAAGCGCCAATACTTGAAGGCACGCTACGATTACATCGTGAACGGCATCGCCCTCAAGCAGGCAGCCGGCACCCTCGCCGCCGAGGATCTGCAGGCGGTCAATGCGCTGCTCGTCCAAGACAAGAAGTAGGCGCCGCGCCGCCGCACCACCTGGAGAAAGCCGGACCCTCGTCCGGCTTTCTCAATTCAGTCGCTGTGTCGGGAGAACATCAGGCTGGTGATCTGCTCGGAAACCAGGCCGATGAGGAATACCAGCAGCGAGGTGCTGATCAGCAGGGCACTCATGTTCGTGAAGCGCCCTTCCGTGAAGAACGTATACCCGTATAGGCCAAAACCGGACAGAAAGGTCAGCAGACTGACGGGCAGGAAGGCCTTGAGCGGGGAATACAGCGCGCCGATCTTGAAGATGATTACGAGACAGCGCAGTCCGTCCCGACCGGGGCGGATGTGGCTGGCCCCCTTGCGTGGCAGCACCTCCACCGGTAGATAGCCCACGGCGTAGCCGCTGCGAAAGAAGGCCATGGTGATGGTGGTGGGATAGGAGAAGCCGTTCGGGAGTAGGTGCAGGAATTCCCGGAACTTCTGCGCATCGACCACGCGCAGTCCCGAGGTCAGGTCGCGGATCCGGTGTCCCGTCATCCGGCTGGCGAGCCAGTTGTACGCCGTATTGGCCAGCATGCGCCCCCAGCTCGCCTGGGCCTTTCGGCTGCGGGCGCCGACCACCATGTCGTAGCCACCTTCGCGAAGCCGCTCCAGCAACCGCGCGGCGTCTTCGGGCCTGTGCTGGCCGTCCCCGTCCAGGAGCACCAGGGTGCGGCCGGTCGCCGCCCGGGCGCCCCGCTTGACGGCCGCTCCGTTGCCCGTGGGGTAAGGAGCGCTGAGGCAGCGTGCGCCGAACCGGACGCAGAGATCTGGTGTGCCGTCGATGGATGCGTCGTCCACCACGAGGATCTCGGCCTGGGGAAAGCGCTGGACCAGCTCGGGCAGCAGCGCGGCCAGTCCCTCCGCTTCGTCGCGGGCCGGGACGATCACGCTGATGTCAGGGCGGGTCGCGGCGGCCTCAGCTTCGTCGGTCACGGTGTCACGCTCAGGGTTGAGCTGGATGGGGCCGGTGCGGGAGCCTCCTCGATCAATTTGCGAAGCCCCGCTGCTTCGCCTTGCAGCTGGTCTGTGAGTGCGTAAGGCATGGCATCCCTCAGCGCCTTCTTGGCCTCTTCGGAGCGACCGAGGCGCACCAGCAACTGAATCAGGCGGTCGTGATACGCCCAGTGCTCGGGCCAGGCCTGGGCCGCGGCGCGTGCATTCTCCAAGGCCTTCTGCGGGTCTTTCAGTACCGAATCGTAGTAGGCCCGTAGGGCGGAGTGTATGCCGGCACTTGCGTAGCGGTCGAGCCGGGGGTTGGCGAGCACGGCGTCGAAGATACCCAGCATCTGTTCCCTGGAGAGCCTGGGCGCCGGCACCTGCATGTGCCAGCGAACGAGATAGGAGAACTGCTCGGTCGTCACGTTTTCCGCGCTGTAGGGGTAATCGCGCAGGCGGTGCTCCAGCTCCTTGATCCAGGTGGCCTCCGGGGGTTTGCCCGCATAGAGGTTCAGCACGATAAGCCCGAACAGGCCATCGGCGTTGGCCGGGCGCAGCTCCACGGCGTGCTCCAGGTGCTGCCTTGCCAGCTTGTAGACCAGGTCCGGATGCTTGCTTCGGGGCAGTACGGCAATCAACTGCTGGCCGGTCTGGAAGTTGGCCCGGGGCGAATCGGGATGATGGGCCACCTCGGCAAGCACGAAATCGGTCTCGCTGCGCCAGTCCTTCGCCCGGAGTAATGTGTTTCCGGCTCCGACCATGATCAAGGCTAGGCCCAGGACCGTGGCGGGGACCCGCATGCGCGGGTGAGCGTAGATCCGGACGATGCCGTAAGCAAGAACCGCCAGCACCCCCACGCCGGGCAGGTAGTTGCGGTGCTCGAAGACCACCTCGAGCGGAATTATGCTCGACTCCAGGCTGTGCCCGAGCAGGAAGAACAGGATGCCGAAGGCCAGGACCGGCGCCCGGCGGGTCAATCCCAGCGCGAGGCCCAGTGAGGCGAGTCCGCCCAGGCCCAGGATGGCAGCCAGCGTGGACGGTGGGTGGGTGAGCGAGTGCGACAGGATGAAGTCGTCGTGGTAGAGCCCCAGCTGCGTGTAGTCCGGGATCAGCAGATTTTGCAGATAGAACCAGAGCACTCGCGGCTCGGTGAGCACCCGCTGTTCGAACGTGAACGTGCGGCCTCCGTAGCTCCCTGTCACCCATCCGAGGTGGGTCAGGATGTATGCGACGCCAGCGACGAAGGGGATGCCGACGACCCCCACGAAGAACCAGATCACTTGGCGCCGGGCCTGGGGCGACTGGGCCCGAAACCCGAGGAACAGCCAATCCAGCAGGAGAAGAAACCCTGGCAGGAGGACGGCATTCTCCTTGGCGAGAAAGCCGACTCCACCGAGCGTCAGGCTCAGCGCAGCTACCGGCCAGAGCGCCTGAGGTCCGTCCAACATGCGAAGGCGCCCCCGCATGTAGACGACCATCGCCGAGAGCACGAACAGCGCCGAGAGGCTGTTCATGCGCTGCACGGCGTAGAGCACGGAGGTCAGGTTTATGGGGTGAAGCAGCCACAGAGCGGAGGTCAGAATCGCCCAGGTTTCGGGAGTCGCCGGGTCGAGCGAGCGCCCAGACACACGGCTCATTGCGTCGCCGATCAGACGGACCAGCGCAAAGACCAGGAGTCCGTTGAGGAGGTGGATGCCGAGGTTGGTCAGCTTGAACCAGAAGGGGTCCAGGCCCGTCAGGGCGCGATTGACCCCGAAGGTCAGCATGCTCAGCGGGCGGCTGGCGGGGAAATTGAAGGGGGAGGAGCACCAGGCCTGATATAGGCTGGACGGGGACAGATCGTGGATTGCCAGGGCGTCGTTATGGACGATGTGGACTTCGTCGTCGAATAGGAAGGGCCCATGGATCCCCGGCCAGTAGACGGCGACGGTTAGGGCGCAGACCAGGAGCAGCCAAGCAGCAGCAGGGATCGTCAGCTCTTTTCGAAGGATCGACACGGCTAGGCAAACTCCAGTTTGTCACGGGCCTCTGCGGCTCACCCTATTGTGCTTGCCTAATCCGTCAAATGAAACGCCGAATCAGTGTGTGACACCCGGGATTACGCCGGTTTCACCGGGGGCTCGCAATGTGTCACCTTGGGCTCTCCGTTCATAGTCAGGGCCTTGCCGAATCGGAAGGCCTTTCTTGTATCGTCTTCTCAGCGCGTGCCATGGAGGACGAGAGATCGCGATGCGACGATGAGGTCGGGGTATTGCGCGGCACAACCATCCAACTCGGTTCGCGCGCAATTATCGATAGCCCCACAGGGACCATGAGGTTGTCCGTGTTTGGCTACGACGCGTCGCCGTGGTGTAAGCGCTATCATGCATGCTCCCCGGTTCCATCCGGTGATGTCGATCTGAGACGCAGAGACACACCCTGGGGCCGCTTCCGTCACGGCCTGGCCTTCCTGCCGACTTGTTCCAGAAAGCTCCCCAGGCGGGTGCCCAGATCCGCCCAGGTCGGTGCCGTCAGCGGCAGGGCCAACGGCTGCTCCAATTGACGATTCAAAGCGGCGGCCAGGGACGCCGGGTTGTCCGGCTCGAACAGATTCGCGGGGTACTGCTGCAGCACCTCCTCCATGGCGGCCGTGCTGGAGACTAGCACCGGTACTTGGCATGCAATGCTCTCATAGAATTTTTGAGGAAAACAGTAGTTGCCAAACGCAGATTTGCGATTGCAGATCACCGAAACGTCTAGAGCGCAGAGCATCTTCGGCACCTCCGCGGACGATAGCATCCCGAGGTCGTGAACCCGGCCACCTTCCGGAATTCTGGATCGCCTGCCGCGCGGACCGGCGAGTACCAGGTGGATATCCGGCCGATCCACGGCCAACTGTCGAAAGGCCGCGAACAGGGTTTCGATGCCTCGGCGTCGGGTCAGCGCACCGGCAGTTCCGATCAGTACGGCGTGCTCGGGCAGGCCCAACTCTCGCCGGCACCGCCGACGATCCAGAGGTCGGAAAACATCGGCCGGCACCGCATTGCCGATCACCTCGATGGGCCCTCTGTAGCCATAGTGCTCCATTACAAAGCCGGCCAGCGGCCGGCTTACGCAGGTCACGCCGTCGGCGACTTGGATGGATCGGCGCAGCGCCGAGCGCATACCTGGGAGACGTGTCAGCCCGTAGCCTTCGAAGTTGTCGTAGAGATCGATAACCAAGGGAGCGGCGAGCCGTCGCGCGGCCAACACCCCGAGGACGGCATGGGGCGCGTCGGAGCAGGCCCACACCACCCTGGGTTGATCGCTTTTCGCTCCTAATTCATCAATCGCTCGCCAATAACTGCGTTTCCCCAAGCTCAGCAGTCGAGAGACGTTCAGCGCCCCCCAGTCGATCCGCGCACCGCCTGCAATATCCTCACGGGGCCCCTCGTCACGGCGGCGGTAGCTCAGGCAGAGACCTTGGACCCTATGCCCTCCCGAGGCAAGAGCCAAAGGCAGCTCGCGGAATCGACCATAGCGGTCGTCGAGCAGGTCCTTCGCCATGTATTGCCGCTTCGAGAGCACCAGGATGTGCATGATGGCCAAGTCAGCGCTGGCGTATGCGCGACATCAGAGATCCCAGGGCAACCCCGGTGGCCCGCAGGCCCATGCAGCCGGCTTCCCGGGCGCTCGAGCAGGCCCGAGCCCGCTCCAGCATAACGCGTACGACTCCAGTGCCGGTTGGTTGCGGACAAGGGAATCGGACCCCCAAGGTCCCGGCAGCCCACCCCCCCTGGAAGCAGCGCCACAAGGCACCGCCAAAACGCACCTGGGAGGGCTCGACGTCATGCTCGACGACCGCGGAGGGGACGTAGATGCGGTCTTCGGCGTCACAGTGACTGACCTGCGACAGGAATGCGCGCTCATCGCCGAGTGGAAGCCGCGTTCCAGGCCCCATATCCGCCGGCCAGGGCGTCGTGAGTCCAACGAGGGCGGAGCGGCGCACCGCCATGTTCGGGCCGATCGGGTAACGCCCGGCGGGGTAGGTGAGCTCGGTGTCCCCGAGGTCGTGCTCCGAAAGCAGCATCTCGTGGAGATTGTACGAGTGCAAGATCCACCGGGGGACGACCGCGTGGTCCGTGAGGATTCGGCCCCCGAAGACGGTGGCAGCCGGGTGGCGCCCCATCGCCTCCGCCATCGCGCTCAGCCAGTCCTCTCGTGGCCGTACATCGTCATCGGAGAATACCAGCAACTCGCCCGTGGCTTGGCTGATGCCCGCGTTGAGTGCGCGGCTCTTGCCGGGTTTGGCTACACTTACGATCGCAAGTGGCAAGATCGTCAAGAATGACCGGAGAACTTCTTGCGTAGAGTCGGTGCTGCCGTTGTCGGCGACGATCAATTCCCAGCCATTCTCTGGAGGTGTCATCGCGAGCATCCGGGTCAAGAACCGCCGGAGAAAAGGGGCTCTTTTCCGGGTGGCGACGACTACGGATACGGCAACAGTACGCATAACAGAATATCGTTTATGTCATTACCGAGTAGTACCAACGGACAAAATCGTTGCCGTCACGTGACGGCGTGTTCGGGGCATCTTCCGAGCAAAAGCCCTTCGGGGGTCGGATGTATGCGGAAGCGTAAAGCGGACCGCTTCATCGGGGTATTGGCTGTTTCCCGATCCCATAATACGACAAAATTGAAACCCCAGCGCTATTCGTATAGACATTGTCGATAATGACATATTCCCGAAAATACTCGGAAAAGAGCAAGGCCAAAGATTTCCTCGAAAAGAAATGTAGGTGATCGAGGTTCTCGTACTCTTCCTCGCCTCCGGGTACTTCGACAACTAAGCAGCCATCGTCCCGTAAGATACGGCAAATCTTTTCCAATACGCCGGAGATATCCGCAATGTGCTCCAATGTATGAAAAGAAATGACATAGTCGAACGCTTGATAAGGCACGGGGACGCTTTCGAAAGAGCCGAGTGCGATATCTACCCCTAACGCAGAAGATCCTTTCCTTGCGATATGACCGTTCAATTCGCACCCCCGGGCGACGTGCCCTCTTCGTGTTAATTCTGCCAGCAGGATGCCCTCCGAGCATCCGATTTCGTAAACGTCGGCCATCTTCCCCGCCATCGGTGGTAGTCCGGCTTTTTCTAGAATCTCGATGCGCGGCTTAATAAACCCGTCCCACTCGTCAGTCAATTCAATACGATGTATGCCTTGATGTTCTTTATCAACTTTCCAATAGAAAAGCCCGCTATAAAGCCAGCTGGACAATAGTGCAGAAGGAACCGATCCTGTGTAAACGTGCCCGCAGGCGGTACAGCGATTGAGCTGAAATAGCCTGTTCTTGTGCTCAAACTCAGAACTACCGCCGCAAACCGGACACGCCGGGACTTGCCTCATAAGAGCCGGAAATATATGAAGAAAATGCACCAAGGACCTTTGCGCACGCTCCAGAATATATGCTCTCATCTGCATCATGACCTTTTTCGGCTCCAAGTGTTTGATTCTGGCAAAAAGCAAGAAAACATAACCTATAAGATTCTCATAAGATAATCGACAATATTTTTCCCGTGCATTATTCTGCATTTCCCAATGGCCACCGCAATCCGAACTAGGATATACGTGGCCAATCCCTGTCTCCGTGAAACCAAAGCCTTTGTATCATATAGGCATCCCATGCAGGCCTCGTAAATCTCCTTATCTGGCTCCGTTCCGATCGGTGACAAAAGAACCGTCTGTATTGCCGTCACTGCCAACGACGCTGACACTTTGAATGACTCGTTAACGGCGAAAATGCGAGACTTTTCGATTAGTATCTCCGGCATGACATCGGAAATCCCCCCGGCGTCGAGCTCGCTAAACGCATCGAGTGCCAAGGATATTTCGCCACGTTCACGGAGAGACCGTGCAATGATTATCGAAAGCGGGATGTCATGCCAGTAACGGTGAAAGCGAGGTAGAAGTCGTCTAGCACTCCTCGCGAAATCAATAGCAACTCTGTGCTCACCGATAGCGACGCTTTCGAAGGCCATTTCGTGCAGAGGGAAAAACCAGCCCGGGTCGTTGAGTGAAACTTTCTCCCACCACGCTATCGCATCCGTGTAGTTGCCAGCTTTATGCGCTTGGAGAGCGTTACCTATTAGAAAAAATTCGTTCGACGTTGGGCTCAATGCTCTGCAGAGAGTAAGCGCCTCTTCGTGTCCTCCCATGAACAATATGGACTTAATTAACCAAATCCACATATCGAATTTCTCAACGCCTCGGGTCTGGATACACAACTCAAGCGATTCGGCGATGAAACGCGCCGCGCCTTCCGGAGGCAACACAAATGAAGCCCCTGGAAGTCTCTCGAAATCGCAAGCGGTGCTTTTCACGGCGGCAATAATCTTGCGCGAAATATCGCCTGACGATTCCGCAATCCACGGCCACGAAATTGACTCGAACAAGGTTGGCAGGCCGAGAGACGCTACAACAGTAGGAATGCCCAAAAGCGCGGAATCGAGCGCTGTCTGCGAATTGCCCCTGTTCACTACGACATCGGCGGCGGCGAACAGGGACGCTACGTCCGGGGATCGGTCAAAAACCGCCGCGGATGGGCATATTTTATGGATCTGACGAACCTCTTGGTTAAGACGCTCGTTCGGGTGCAGCTTCACCACAATGGCGGCGTTGAGCTCACGAGCCGCGCGTTGTATCTGGAAAAGAATTTGCTCTCGCGTTTGTCGGTCATCTTTGTTATGTATGGCGCGGCGGGTACGCAAAGGAGAGGTAGTATAGAGAATCAATGGTCGCGTCACTGCCAAGGAAAGCTGTTTTTTAGCGGCCGATTTGTCCAGGGGATAGGGGCTCTTGCGCTTGGAGAGTAGCCCAGAGATCTCGAGCATAGAAGAAGGATAACCGAGCTTGGAGAACAACTGGTACTCGGCGGGTGAGGCAACGAACAGTTTATCGAACGGCGCATCGTAGTTGTTAATATCGAGGTTATTAAGACTGAGTTGCGCGACCTCCTCAAAGCCGACGACGGGGATCTGCTGTCGCTTAGCCCAAGCAAAAAGGGACAAAGCGAATGGTTCGAAAATAGCGCCAAACGCGACTACGCAGGGGAGAGGAAGCGATAAGTTAGAAAGTTCTTCCAGTGAGCGTATCGACAAAACGGAAAAATTCATGGCTAGAAATGCTTTGACAATTCCTGGCGCAACAATATTTAGACCCTCATGATATATCACCAAAAATGTCCACGTCGGCATCTCGGCGCGTAACTCTGAAAGAGCGGCGGCATGAGCAGGGCTCGTGGCATAGAAAACGAGTGTCGCTGTAGTGCTAGGCGACGCGTCGTTTACTTGGCCGTAAATGGGATAACCATTACTCATAAGAGAGAAGCACTAAAGAACAAATGCCACAGCTCCAGGTGAAGAGGGCCATTGTAAACGTGGGAAACGGAGATTCCATCATAGGCTGCTCACCAAGGAATAGGATAACGAAAGAACTCCATCGGTTCTCCGCAAATGGAGACGAACTGCTCTCTTTGTTCTTCCGTCCAGCTTTTCCACCGGCTGTGTCGAAATTGCAGAGAAGCGTCTGTACTGTCTCCGGATATTGTCGGATGAAAATATTGTTGGTCTAGAGCGAGACAGCATGCCGGATCGTTGGGCAAGCCCAACCATTCGAGCACTGCTCGAATGGAGCTACAAGCCTCGTCGCCTGTTAGACGCTCATGGCGGATTAATAGAAAATCGGACCTATGGTGACCCCAATGGACCATCGAGACGGAGCGAGCCCATTCACGGCAGTTATCTTCGAATGAAAAGTGCTGAAAGCCAGGAAACAAGCATCGAGAGGCGACGACCTCTATCCCGTTTCGTACGATGTAAACTATTCGGCTATTAGGAAAGAGGTCTTTCAAAAATATAGCAAGATCCGGCGATATATCAGATGAAACCATCCAATACCGTGGAAAAAGATTCCACCGCGGCCTCGGATACAAAACTTCGCAGAGAAGTTTCCGGAATGTCGCATTATATCTTTCCTGGCGCATCTGCATGGATGTAGCCCGGCTAGGGTAGGTGCAGTTATGGTGCGCCAACTTAAGAATATCAAAAGCGATGTTGTTTTCGGCAAAGTTATAGGATACTTGGAAATGCTGGCCAAGGGACATGCGAAGAGCGGTCGTTCCGGAGCGGCCGACTCCACTGATCCACAACAGGGGAATATTGGTATAAGGATGGGAAGAAAGCCGGGTGAGTCGCCAAAGGAAAATGTGTAAGAGTCGACGCATAGATTGGTAGGTCCTATATAGTGCGGTTTCTCCAGCGAACGCGGTGTCCAATAGAAACTCGGCCGTCAGAAAATTCCATCATTCGAGGGCGCGTCTATGGGAAGAATACGACGTGGCGGATGGAGGAATGGAAGACTGTGGCACGGAGCGCTCGCCGTAATAAGGGTCGACAACAACGTGTTTGGTAAGCCGCCGGTTCCAAGTATATGCGATGTGAACCAGACCGTCCTTTGTTTGAATAACTGCGGGATAAGAAAATTCTCCATTACCCGACTCGAGAGTTGTGATTTCGTGCCACGAGACGCCATCGCGAGAGACAGCTATATTTAGAGGGGTTCTCTGTTTGCGAGAGCGGTTGTAGACCAACAAGAGGCGCCCGTCGGATAGAGCGGTACCGTCAATTCCGGAGTTTGGGTTCGGTAGCAGCGTAGGAAAAATGGGTGTCCAGGTCGAGCCCCTGTCGTCGCTTCTGGCTTGAGCGATGAAGCCAGATTTTGTGCGACACAATAGGAGAATATGACTTTGACCAATAGGTATCAAAGTAGGCTGGATGGCCTGGAGGCCGACGACCTCGCGGGCCGGGGTCAATCTTACGATCTTCGCAACATTATGGGCAGGGTTCAGCAATTCTACCCGCACATTCCAGCCGTTGTTTTCGGTGCTACTTCCATATACTTGGAGGCCATCTGGATAGACTAGGGGTTTATTCTTAATGGGCCCGAGAAAGGTAGGAGGGAGACGGCGAGGGCCTGTCCATGAAAAGCCGTTGTCGCGCGATGTCAAGTATTCGGCCCACCAGGTACGAGGATTCTGGCCAACCCGATATATCAACAATATATTGCCGTCGGTGCCGCGGAACAGAACAGGGTTCCAGCAAGGAAGAGCGGTTCCGTCGGGGGCGGCCCCCCGAGCGACGAGGGTCGGATGGCTCCAGGCCGTACGGTTTCTCCGGGATGTCCATATGGAGACATCGTTGGCGCCCTCCCGCGTGCCCGCGAACCAAGCAGCGAGTAACCCGGATGACGTTTCGACCAGGGTCGCGGCGTGCACCGACGGAAACATATTGTCTGGAAAGATGTATTCCGAGGAGATTACCTCCAACGAGGCGAGGGACTTAATCGGATAAAGGGCGAAAAAAAGGGTAGCTACCAAATGGACCCAGCAGCGGAGGACGGAAAAAGCGAATGTCGACATGCCGTACGTCACTCAGGGAGGCACGTGGGGTGAATGTTCCAATGATGTGATGCTCGGAGCAAATGAAAATCTTTCCAGACATCAGGTATGGGTGATTCTATGCGGAAACAGCAGGCCGGTGTGAGCTTGGAGAAGAACGTTGTGCGGAGAGAGTCGTATAAATGTATCTCAAAACAATAGGAACCGGACAAAAGATCGAGGTTATGAAGAAACACCTGGATTGTTCCATTTCCTCGACGGAGTGGGATAGCGGTTCCTGTCACGTGGTTGGTAAAAGAGACAAAAGGGCCGACTTCGCTATTTACAAGCTTTATGATAATCGTAGAGTTTGAAAGAGAGAGGGAACTTTCATAGGTGAACTGGAGACCGAGAAGACGGCTCGTGGGAAAAGAAAAGCAAGGGAACCCGCCCTCGGCTATTGGGACGGCGGAAAGAATTTGTATCTGACCGTCGTTAGAGGAAGGCTTGTTGGAAAGCTTTAAACTCAGCTCCTGGTAGCGGGATATCGCGGTATGGACATCTCCAGAGAAAAATGGGTGGCCTTGGTCGAGAACGAGAACTCGGGAGCAAAGGCGATAAATTTCGGCAAGGTTGTGAGTAACGAGCAAAATGACGGCGCCGTTATTGGTGAGGGCCGAAACGTAGCGGAAGCACTTAAGGCGAAAAGCCGTGTCACCAACTGCGAAAGCTTCGTCGATGAGTAAGATGTGAGAATCGAGAAACGCGGCTACCGAAAATCCGAGCCGCATATACATGCCAGTGGAGTAGTGTTTCACCGGAGTGTCTATAAACTCACCGAGCTCGGAAAAATCTATTATGGCGTCCAGCTTCTTCCGAAGACGAGACAAGGGCATGCCGTGGGTAGCAGCACTAAGGAAAATGTTCTCGCGGCCTGAAAGCAAAGGGTGAAAGCCTGCCCCGATCTCGATTAATGCGCCAACGCGGCCGCGTACGGTGATACGCCCTGCGTCGGGCATAATGGTGCCGTTGATGAGCTTTAGTAAAGTGCTCTTTCCGGAGCCGTTGGCTCCTATAATTCCGAAGCATTCTCCGGGTTCAGCCTCAAAGGATACGTTGTCAAGAGCCCAAAACTCGCCGACGCGAAGACTAGGGGGGGGAAGTCGACCGAATGACTCGGAGAGAATGTCTAGTGCACCGTAGACCATGGATTTATTTAACGAGCGACAAAATTTCTTACGGACGGATTCCACTCGGATTAACGGTCTGAAGGACATAACTTAGGCCCGCTCCGCGATGCGCGGAAGAACGAGGTAGAAGAAGCGCCAGCCAACGAGAAAGGTCACCAGGGAAACGGTGCTGTAGACACCCCAAAGGCTTGCTGAAGAAAAAAAGCCTTGGAACATGGCCTGCTGAGTCGCCGTAACCAGAGGGCTCAAAGGATTGAGAAAATTGATCAGATAAAGAGGGTCCGTTGTTGGGGGAGGGTAGAGAACGGGAGTTAGAAACATGCCAAAAGTGAGCAGCATTCCGACGGCGTTACCGACATCCCGTAGCACGAGGTTACCGAGAGAGAAGAAGAAACCGAGGCCGATGCCGAACAGCGCTAAAGGAATCAGAAGAATGGGCAACAGGAACGCCAACGGGAAAGGACGAACGCCCAACCACGCGAAAGCGGCGGCGACGGGGAGCAGACGAACCAGGAAGTCAAAGCAGGCTGTGCCTACCGGGGCTATCACGAGTAATTCTTTAGGAAAATTGACTTTTGTCACCATCTGGCCGGCTGCGGCGAGGCTGGCCGTTGATCCGGACAAACATGAGGCGAAGAAATTCCAAACGGCAAGGCTCCATAGGGCATAAGCCAAATAGGGAACAGGTACTCCTGTGATCGGCAGAACGCGACTCGACGCGAGATAGGCAAAAACAGTGGCGGTGGCTATTTGGGGAGCCACCGCCCAGACGTAACCGAGAAGCGACTGCCGATAACGAACAGAGATGTCGCGCAGAATCATGCGGTAGAGGAGTTCGCGGTAGGTCCAAACGCCGGCGAACATTATCGGCCAGAGCTTAAAGCCCTGGGCATGGAGAGCGCCCGGGGTGTAGATGGCTTCTGGCATATCTTGGTCATTCATAGTTGCGTTTCTGGCGGAGGGACCGATTTTATGTACCTAGGGGCTTTTACGATCCAGCGAAGATTCCATCTGGCCCGGGTGAGCAGGCTCCGGAGGAGGAAAACGGGCAAGGATCTGCGAAGTAATTCGCGGCGATTCCCGACCAGCGTCTGAAAAGAATACGAGACGGCTTCGGCGAATGTCATGGCACGAGAGAGAAGACGTGCATAGGGCCACTTACCAAGTGTCGAGACGAAACGGTCGGGGTAGAGAATAAGATGTGAGATGATGGCCGTGCGAACGCTGTGATGAGAGGGATGATGTCGCATATCTCCCGTAGGATGGGCGCCCCCGACCATGCGGTTTTGGCTGAAATGGTTGTTTCCATGCCGCCTGTAACAGCCCAGCCGCTGGGGTAGCAGGAGAGAACCGCCGATCATGTTGGCGAAGTGGCAAAGGTAGTTATCGGCGCAGGTGCGAAAGGGGGCGGTTGTATCTGTGACGATCAATTCGAGAGCGGCGCGGCGGAACATCATAGAACTGGTGGTAGCCCACACCCAACGGTTTCCAAAGACGTGATGTGGGTATACGCGCCGGGTTTTCCCTCGGGCGAGAAGGTCTGGATGCAAGCCTCCAATGATTTCGCCGTGTTCATTGATTTGATACTGATCGGAGCTCGTGAATGCAACTGGCAGTCCGCTAAGATGGGCTACAAGATGCCCTTGGAGAAAGTCGGGAAGCAGTAGGTCATCGGCGTCGACATAAACGAGGAATTCCCCTTCGGCGTGCTGGAGGCCCGTCTTGAATGCAGCCATCTGGCCTTGGTTCTGGGCATGACGAACAAGGACGAAAGGTGTAGAGGGTTCGACTTCGGCGAGAAAGTCCTCGACGAGAGCCGCGGATCGGTCGGTGGAGCAGTCATCGATAACGACGCATTTGAATCTGGGATAGGATTGCCCCGCGATCGAGCGGAGGCAATCCAGAACAAAGGTTTCATAGTTATAAAGAGTGACGACCACGGTGACAAACGGAAGAGCCACCGGGAGGTTGTTCAGCCCGGAAGACAGGAGGTTTAGGGAAAGAGACTCCGGAGCATTTACAAGGCCCATCCGTAGTCCTCTGGCTCGACGACTTTGTCTTGATCTTGTATGTAATGCGTTGGATCAACTGTAGGGGGGTGGTCGACGATCGGGCGGGCTTCGTCGGTCCCGAAGATCGCCGCGTAGTCTCCATGAAAGCCGTCGCAGATCTGCTTTGCGGAGCATCGGCTGCAGGCGTCGGCGTAGTGGTAACGGCAGTGAGTTGAAGCGCGCATTCGCCCGTTAGCGCGATACAGGGCGTTACGGTCGCCTTGGGCGCTCCCGTTCGACTTGGAAAAGTTGACGACTCGGCTGAGAGAGCGGTGGAGGGCGGTAGCAGGGCCGCGTAGCACGGGGTGTCGGTGGATCAGGGTTCGGACGGAATCTGCGGCATATTTTAAGCTTCCGCTATAGATGGCGGGATCTATCGTGACATCTGGCAGGTCGACGACCGGAGAAAGGTCGCCGTCGCGCATACGCTGGGGTTTCATACCGGTCCATGACCAAGAAGCGTAATCCCATTCGTGAATGTCGTAGGGGAGCTGTTGAAAATTGAAAATAGACTTTCGGTGGGAAGCATCTACCATGCAAATCGGGAAATAACGAACGTTGCATTCAATTCCCGAGCTGGCCAAGAGATCCATGGCTGGGTTTAGGTATTGACTGACCTCGGTATATCGGGGCACGTTGAAAGCGCTTCGCTTTCCCTGAAGTTGCTGGTCTTCGAAAGGGTTGAATGCGAGAAAGTTGACGACCCGGGCGCCGTAATCCACAGCAAGCTGGGCAATACGGACTAGCTGGGGCAATGCGGGCTTGGAGAGGACACAATTGAAGCGGACGGGAATTCCGGAACTGGCTACATTTTCTAATCCACGCATCTGTTTGGGAAAGGCATTGGATGTGCCGACGATCTGGTCATATGTGTCGTCAAGTCCTTGGATACTGATAAGCAGGTCGCGAATTCCGGCCTGTTTTAGTTGATGACAGTTGCGAGCATTGGAGAGTGGAATAGCGTTCGTAATCAGGGTGGGCAGTAAACCTATTTCCCTGCAATGGTGCGTGAGATCGAAGATGTGCGGGTAAATGGTAGGCTCGCCACCTTGGATGTCTATAGCATTGTTTCCGTAGTAATCCGCGAGAGTGGAGCAGATCTGTTTCGCTTTGGCCACGGACATGAAGGGATGTTCAGGATGGCTCTTATCGTCGATGCGATCCAGAAAGTAGCAGAAGTGGCAACGGAGATTGCACGTTTGGCCGAGCCAAAGGACGCCACGGCGGGTGATGACGCGGCGCTTGGTCAGCGTATACTCGGCGGGATCGTGGGTATCGGGGCTTGGTGCGTTCATTAGCGGCTCCTCGATGGCGATGCTTTGTAGAGAATTATCATATGTGCGACCGAAAGGGGTCCAATGTTTTCGCGTCCATGGATGGTATGTGGTTGAGGTCCCTATGCAAGGCCGCGAGCGACAAGCCCGGCGAAATATTCGACGGTGGCCTTGAGTCCATCGCGCAATTGTGTTGACGGCTGCCAATCGAGAAGCCGCTTGGCCATACGGATGTCGGGACAGCGCTGTTTCGGGTCATCGGATGGAAGCGGGCGCAGGGAAAGCTCCGAGTCCGAGCCCGTAAGGTCTATGATCAGCTGCGCTAAGTCCGAGATAGTGAATTCAATGGGGTTGCCCAGATTGACGGGCCCGGTAACGTTATCGGGCGTGTTCATCAAGCGCACGAGACCGTCGATCATGTCCTGATAAAAGCAGAAAGACCGCGTCTGGCGACCGTCGCCGTATATGGTGATCGGCTGGCCTTTCAACGCCTGAACGATGAAGTTGGACACCACGCGCCCATCGTTGGGGTGCATCCGGGGGCCATAGGTGTTGAAGATCCGGGCGACGCGGATGCGCAATCCGTGTTGCCGGTGGTAATCAAAGAAAAGGGTCTCAGCACACCGCTTACCCTCGTCGTAGCATGAGCGCAAGCCGATTGGGTTGATGTTGCCCCAGTACTCTTCGGTCTGCGGGTGTACCGTGGGGTCGCCGTAGACCTCGCTGGTGGATGCCTGGAGAATCTTGGCTTTGGTCCGCTTGGCCAATCCCAGCATGTTGATGGCTCCGTGCACGCTGGTCTTGGTGGTCTGTACGGGATCGGACTGGTAGTGAATGGGCGAGGCCGGGCAGGCGAGGTTATAGATTTCGTCGACTTCCACGTACAGGGGAAAGGTCACGTCATGGCGCATCATCTCAAAGTTCGGGTTACTCAGCAGATGCGCGATGTTGGCCTTGGTGCCGGTATAGAAATTGTCTACGCATAGGACGTTGCAATCGTCCGCTAGCAGACGCTCACAGAGGTGGCTTCCGAGGAAGCCCGCACCGCCCGTTACCAGGACCCGCTTCCTGAGATCTTTCACGCGCTTGGGGCCTCTTCGACCTGTTGTCCGGGTTCTTGCAGAGCAATTCCCACCGGCGTTTCGCGAGGCCCGTCGGTATCGGCGTTTGCGTCCCCGGGAGCGACCCAGATCGTCAACTGGGGGCGTTGGCTGAGCGTTGGAAGCAATCCTGCGTATTCGTGGCGGGTCAGGACCAATACGCGTATCTTTCGCTTCACATATCGTTCTGTTTTTGCGACCAGGTCTGCGAGGCTGTGTTGATCGATATTGCCGATGAGGAGCAGGTCAACGAGCCCCGAGTCGCGTCCCTCGGCATAATCGTCCAATAATACGGCCCGCTCGAGGTTTCCGAGGCGGGAGACTATGCTTTCGAGGATTCGGTCCGTGCCCAAGGCCTTGCGAACCATGGAGCTGAGCTCCGGAAACAAGGGATGACGGCTGTTGGCCCGGAACAGCACCTGTTTGCCTTGGCGCTCCTCGATGAGCAACCCGGCGTCTCTCAGTTGATGCAGCTCGTCCCCGACTTGGCTTGGCGCGATCGAGAAATCGCGTGCAAGCTGCCGCAGATAGGCCTGCCGGCTTGGGTCAAGGAACAGGTGCATCAGGATCTGGATGCGAGTCCTGGAAGAGATCAAGGCGTCGAAGACAGACAATCTTGTATCCGCGCGGTTGTTCGGTTTTATAGAACAATAGATCCGGGGCGACCTAAGATCAAGTGGGTTTCGTGCGTTTTGTGAACGCCGAGGCGCGGCCTGCGGTTAGCACCCTCGCCCGGATCGGGCAGGCCTGCGTCAGCGGCAGGTGTCTGGAAGAGAGCGGTTCGGTGTGTGGCGAGGCTCGAAGAGATCTCTCTCGATGGATCACCGGCAGGGAGCTGTCCCCCGCAATCGGCGGGCGCGACACCCCCGGTTGGCCACCGCCGTCCGAACGGTGACAATCCGATAACATATTGATCTCATGGCGAAAACCTGCGCTCAAGGCTGGCTCGATGCCGGCGGCTCCGTGCCGGCCATTGAGAACAGGATCGAGCGGTAGCCCCGGGCTACGGGCAGCCAACCGAAATGCGCTTGGACGTGGCGTCTTCCTTGCGCGGAGAGGCGTCTGGCCTGGGTGGGCTCGTCCATCAACCGGAGTACAGCGTCAGCGATCGCTCCGGGGTTCTTCGGAGGAACGGCGAGCCCGGTGGTGCCGTCGATGAGAACGTCCCGGGTCGTATCCATCGCGGTGGCGATCACCGCGCATCCGCAGCCGAGCGCTTCGACCATCACCAAGCCAAATCCCTCCTGATCTCCCGATCGTGTCGGGACATAGGGAAAGATAGCAATGGCCGCTTTGCGATAGATCGCCGGAAGGGCACTGTGCTCGATCGCACCGAGGAAGCTTACGGCGGAAGCCAGGGATAGCTCTGCCGCCAACTGCTCCAGGTGCGGCGCTTCCGGGCCCGCGCCGACGACGGTGAGGTGCGCGCCGGGATACCGCTGCAGGACGAGTGGCATGGCTCTCAGCAGATATTCCAAGCCTTTCTTTTCGACTAATCGGCCCACGAACAACAGGGTGTCGGGACCGCGCGGCTCGGACCCAGGTGAGAACAGGAGCTCGAGCTCGGTCCCCATCGGCGCGATCGAAAGGCGCTCTGGGGCAGCACCGAGTTGAATGACCTTGTCGGCCATGGCGTCGCTGACCACCGTGACGTGGTCGCAATGGCGCAACGTCCAGCTTTTCAGGCGCGAGCCGAGACGGCCTTTGATGGCGTATAGATCGCCCCCGTGGCTGGTGCATAGAACCCCAGGACGTTCTCGGTGACAGGGCGCGGGCCAAGACGGCGATGAGGCCTTGGGGAAGCAGCCAGTGTGCATGGACCAGGTCGATGGATTGGCGTCGGAGGAGCTGCAGGGTGGCAATGCATTGCCCGGCCAGGAAGAGCGGTATCAGGCACCAATACCAGGGCGACCTGTGCAGCTTCGCCAACATTCCCCCCTCGTATGCCAGGCGCTCGAAGAACTGGGGCGCGTAGCGGAATCGCCTCACTTGAATGTCTTCCATCTGCTCGGTCGTCGCCAGGCCGGGGGCGTGGGGCGCCAGCACCGTCACGTCGAATCGGTCGGTGAGGCGCCTCGCCAGCTCGAACACGAACGGCGGCTCGTGATCGCCAGGCCAGCGTGGAAAGGTCGAGGTCAGTACCAGCAGACGCGGCTTAGGGTCGGACACGGGTAGAGTTACTTGGTCGCACGGAACACCATCTGGTGGGCATGCCAGGGGTCGACACGCTCGAACAGCGGCTGGGCGAAGGCGGGGAAGGGATAGACGCCGTAGGCAGCGCCGGTGACTTGCTGGAAGCCGAGCAGCTCCAGATACCGCTTGAGCACGCGGTAGCTGAACACCACCAAATGCCGGTCTACCGGCATGTCGTCCTCGACCCAGGAGGCCTTGACGTCCCTGAATCGGACGGGGGTCTCGGCCCGAACCAGGGCCGAGGAATCCGGATGCGGGCCTGTGGACGGCATCTTACCCAGGACGAGCAGCACCACGTTGAACCAGGCGCTCATGTTCGGGGTGAGCAGCACCACGCGGCCGCCGGGGCGTAAGACACGGTGTACCTCGCGCAGGTGGCGGCAGCCCATCAGCAGATGCTCGAGGACGGACAGTGAAAACACGCACTGGAAGCGATCGTCGGGGAACGGCAGGCCGGCATTGAGGTCGGCGCGGACCACGCGAAGGCCGCTGTCCCGAGCCTGGCTGGCCGAAGCCGCGTCCCACTCCACGGCGAAGCATTGCTCCGGACTGAGGCCTGCCTGCTCCCGGAGCCTCGCGAAGTGGGCACCATTGCCTGTGCCGCAGTCCAGGCATTCGCCCCCCGCGCTCATGGCCTCGGCGACCAGGTCGGAGGCCCGGTCATAGGCCTTGCGCATGGTCCTCGCGTAGAGTCGGGCGAAATAGCGGTGGATCGGAGCGCGGAGGCTAAGCATGGCGAACCTGGTGCAGCCGCTGGGCCGGGTCGGGGCTCGCAGCCACCGCGAGCCGGCTGGATGGATCGGCGAGCCGACGGAGCACTGCGAAGCCCCCCTTATGCCGTTACAATAAGTGCCCTATGTCCGGAAATACCATCGGAAAGCTCTTCACGGTCACGTCCTTCGGCGAGAGCCATGGCCCCGCTATCGGCTGCATCATCGACGGGTGTCCGCCGGGTCTGGAGCTATCCGAGGCCGATCTTCAGCACGACCTGGACCGCCGCCGTCCCGGCACATCGCGCCATACCACCCAGCGGCGTGAGCCCGACGAGGTCCAGATCCTCTCGGGGGTGTTCGAGGGCCGCACCACGGGCACGCCAATCGGGCTGATTATCCACAACGTGGATCAGCGGTCCAAGGACTACGGGGAGCTCGCCGAGAAGTTTCGCCCCGGCCACGCGGACTACACCTACACGCAGAAATACGGCTTTCGTGACCATCGCGGCGGAGGACGCTCGTCGGCGCGCGAGACCGCCATGCGCGTGGCGGCGGGAGCGATCGCCAAGAAGTATCTGAAGGAGCGTTTCGGGGTGACCGTACGTGGCTATCTTTCCGCCCTCGGCCCCAACCGCCCCCGGAGCTTCAGCTGGCCGCCGGTGGAGCAGAACCCCTTCTTCTGGCCCGATGCCGCCCAGGTGCCGGAGCTGGAGGGGTACATGGACGCCCTGCGCAAGGAGGGGGACTCGATCGGTGCAGAGGTGACGGTGGTGGCCCGCGGGGCGCCTCCCGGCTGGGGAGAGCCGATCTTCGATCGCCTGGATGCGGACTTGGCCCATGCCCTGATGAGCATCAATGCCGCCAAGGGCGTGGAGATCGGCGCGGGCTTCGGGGCCGTCAACCAGAAGGGTACCGAGCACCGGGACCAGATGACCCCGGACGGGTTTGTCTCCAACAACGCCGGTGGCATCCTCGGCGGAATCTCCAGCGGCCAGGACATCGTGAGCCGGATCGCATTCAAGCCGACGTCGAGCATCCGCCTCGGCGGTCAGACCGTCGATGTGCAGGGACAGGCCGTGGACGTGAGCACCAAAGGTCGCCACGACCCCTGCGTGGGCATTCGTGCGGTGCCGATCTGCGAGGCGATGACGGCGATCGTGCTGATGGACCACGCCCTGCGCCACCGTGCCCAGAATGCCGACGTGCGCGCGTCGACGCCGGTGATCCCCCCCCAGGCGGGGTGTTAGCAAACGCGTCGCGGCCGCGACATCGGCCAACGTGGCCTGGCCGGCGTAGGGGCGACCTCCGGGTTGGGAGGGCGTTCTTTGCCCCAGGGGTTGATCGGTCGTCGCGAGCTGGAGCTCGCTCCTACGACACCCGGGCAAGGCGCTGTTCAGCTGGCCCAGAGGGCGTCCAGGGGAAACGAGACCGCGTCGAAGGGCTCGACGGCCACGTCTGCCTCGTCAACGAAGCTTGCGAGCATCAGCCATTGGCCGTCCTGGAGCTTGAAGGCCTCGAGCGTACGCGCTGTCGGATCGATCAGCCAGCAGTACGGTACGCCGTACCCGGCGTAGCGGGGCATCTTCGACATCCGGTCGAGCTTAGCGGTGGCCGGCGAGAGCACCTCGCAGACCCAGTCCGGGGGGAGATCGAACCAGGCTGTCTCGGGGATGGCAGGCATCCGCTCGCGCCGCCATCCCGCCAGGTCGGGCACCAGGATGTCCGAGCCCAGGTGGAGCTCCGGCTCATCCAGAATCCACCAGCCTCCGGGTCCTCCTCGACCCCGGTGGAACGGCGGTCCGAGCTCTATGGCCAAGCCGGTCAGGGCCACCGCGTGGCGCGGAGCCGGGCGCGGGTGGGTGTACAGCTCGCCGTCGATGATCTCCCCGACCAGGTTCTCGGGCAGAGCGAAGAGGTCTTCGTAGCGGGCGGGGCGCTGCTTCGGATCTGCCATGGCGGGTGTCGGATCTCGTGCCGTTACCTGATCCTTGTGGGCCATATGCGAAGCCCTGTCAAGGCGCGTCCTTTCGGCGCCCTGCCGCCTTGGAGCCTCAGGCCGCGTGCCAGAGCGGGGCCGGCCGCTCTTAGCCGATTCCTCCACGCGGCCCGGTGATGTCTGCCGGCCCTTCCGCGGGCCCCGGCGTGATTCCACCCGGGACGGGCTGGTAGCATTCCTGCCTGCCCCGGTCGGGGCTGTCCGCCGTGGAGTCTTCGAGTGCCTTACTGGCGCCTGTCCGGCTTCTATTTCTTCTATTTCGGTGCGCTCGGCGCCCTGGTCCCCTATTGGGGTCTGTATCTGAAGAGCCTGGGGTTCGGCGCGCTGGCCATCGGCCAGCTGACGGCGATCCTGATGGCCACCAAGATCGTCGCGCCCAACGTCGGAGGCTGGATCGCCGACCACACCGGGCGTCGGATGCCGACGGTGCGGCTCGCCTCTCTGCTTGCGGTATTGAGCTTTCTGGGCGTTTACGCCGTGCGGAGCTTCTGGGGCTTGGCATTGGCCATGGCCCTGTTCAGCTTCTTCTGGAACGCCGCCCTACCCCAGCTCGAGGCGGTGACTTTCAGTCACCTCGGGACCCGGGCGCCGCGGTATGCCCGGCTGCGGCTCTGGGGCTCCATCGGGTTCATCCTAAGCGTCTCGGCGCTGGGCGCCGTACTCGATCGGGTCGGCATAGCGACGGTGCCTGCCGTGGTCCTTGCGCTGTTTGCAGGGATCTGGCTGGTCAGTCTGATCGTGCCGGAGAAGGCGCCCGCCACGCATCACGGCGATCAGGGCTCGATCTGGGGGGTGCTCGCGCGCCCGGAGATCCTGGCCTTTTTCGCGGTCTGCTTTCTGATGCAGGTGAGCCACGGTGCCTACTATGCGTTCTATTCGATCTATCTCGAGGACCATGGCTATGCCAGCGGGACCATCGGGGCCCTCTGGGCGCTCGGTGTGCTGGCCGAGGTGGTGCTGTTTCTCGGGATGCACCGGTTGCTCCACCGCTTCAGCGCCCGCCGCGTGCTGTTGGCGTCGCTGATTCTCGCGTCCCTGCGCTGGATCTTGATCGGGGTGTTTTCCGAGCATCTGTCGGCGCTCCTGGTGGCCCAGTTGCTGCATGCCGCCACCTTTGGCAGCTTTCACGCCGCCGCGATGCACCTGGTGCACCGTTACTTTGTCGGACGCCACCAGGTGCGCGGTCAGGCGATCTACAGCAGCGCGGCTTTCGGGGCCGGTGGCGCCGTCGGAAGCCTTTGCGCGGGACTTCTCTGGGTGGGCGCCGGCGCGGAAACCACGTTCCTGCTGTCGGCGCTCTCGGCGGGCGCGGCCGGGGTCATCGCCTGGGGCTGGGTCGATCCGACGGGGCGGGTGCGGTAGCCGGTTAAGTAGCGCGGGCTGCATCCCGGGCGGCGCTCGCGCGATGGGCCGCTCGGCTCGACCAGGGGTCACCCGCGTCCGGTGCCGGACGGCGATGGGGTGCGTCGGCACGTCTCCACCATGGCCTGGGCGGCGTTGGAAAGGCTGGCGCCTTCGCGGGTGACGGCACCGAGCCAGCGGCGCAGGTCGAGCCCCTGGACGCTGAGCGCGATCAGGCCCGGGTCGATCATCGACTCCGGCAGGAGGGTCCAGCCGAGGCCCGTGGTGGCGAGCATCTTGAGCGTCTCCAGGTAGTTGGTGGACATGGCGATCTGCATAGTCAGACCCGCGTTGGCGACGGCCGTGTCGAGCAGGGCGCGCGTATAGGTCGCCGGGCTCGGCAGCACCGCCGGGTAGCGGACGAGCTCGGCCGGCGTGATGAGCTCGGCGGCAGCCAGGGGGTGTCCGGGTGCGACCACGCAGCGCAGCCGGTCCTCCCAGAGCGGGTCTAGCCTCGTTCGCTTGGGATCGGTCGGGAGGGTGACGATCGCCAGCTCCAGCTCGCCCAGCTCCACTGCGCGACAGGCGCCCTCGGAGTCCATGAAGCGGATATCCAGGCGTACCTGGGGATAGCTCTGCGAGAAGGCTCTCAGGACCGGGGGCAGGCGGTGCAGCCCGATATGATGACTGGTCCCCATGGTCAGCGTGCCGCTGACGGTTAGGGACAGATTGGCGATCTGGCGCTTGATATCGGCGACTTCGACCAACAGATCGCGGGCGCGAGGCAGCAGCGCCTGCCCGCTCTGGGTCAGCCGGACCCGCCGCCCCGTGCGGTCGAACAGCGGTGCTCCCAGCTCCGATTCCAGCGCGGCGATGCGCTTGCTGACCGCCGGCTGGCTCAGATGCAGACGCTCGGCGGCGCCGGAGAAGGATGCGGCGTCGGCGACCTCGATGAACGCGTGCAGGGAGCCGATGTCCATGAATGATCTCCGAAGTCGTCGCTGCGGACTCTCACCGCGGAAGCGCCGGCCCGAGAGATTCTATGACGGAATAGAATCTATTCTAATAATGAATTTGAGTAATACGCTATCTTCCTCTATCTTGTGATCGCGCGATACCAGGAGACGGCGATGACGACACCCAAGACGCTGTACGACAAGCTCTGGGAGACCCACTTGGTCCGGCAGGACCCCGAGCACGGAACGGCTCTCATTTATATTGATCGGCACCTGGTGCATGAGGTCACCTCGCCCCAGGCCTTTGAAGGGCTGCGCCTGGCCGGCCGGCGTGTCTGGCGCGCCGAGGCGAACCTTGCGACCCCGGACCACAATGTTCCCACGCTCCATCGCGAGGCGGGAATCGAGGACCCCATCTCCCGGCTCCAGGTGGAGACTCTGGACCAGAACTGCGTGGACTTCGGGATTACCGAGCTTAGGATGGACGACGTGCGTCAGGGGATCGTGCATGTGGTAGGGCCGGAGCAAGGGGCGACCCTCCCGGGAATGACGGTGGTGTGCGGCGACTCCCACACCTCGACCCACGGGGCTTTCGGCGCGCTGGCGTTCGGCATCGGGACCTCCGAGGTCGAGCACGTGCTGGCGACGCAGTGCCTGATCCAGAAGAAATCCCGGGCTATGCTGGTCAGCGTCGACGGCAAGGTCGGGCGGGGCATCACCGCCAAGGACATCGTGTTGGCGATCATCGGTGAGATCGGGACCGCCGGCGGCACCGGGCACGCCATCGAGCTCGCCGGGGAGGCGATCCGCGACCTGTCCCTGGAAGGGCGCATGACGGTCTGCAACATGGCCATCGAGGCCGGGGCCCGAGCCGGGTTCGTCGCCGTGGACGACAAGACCATCGAGTATGTCCGCGGTCGTCCCTACTCGCCGAAGCCTGAGGTCTGGGACCAGGCGGTCGCGTACTGGAGGACCCTGCACAGTGACGAGGGCGCCGTGTTCGACAAGGTGGTGCGCGTCGATGCCGCCGCTATTCAGCCCCAGGTGACCTGGGGGACCTCGCCGGAGATGGTGGTGGGCGTCGACGAGGCTGTGCCGGACCCGAATGACCTGTCGGACCCGGTCAAGGCCGAGGGTTGGCGCCGGGCGTTGTCGTACATGGCGCTCGAGCCCGGGACGCGCATCGAGGACATCCGACTGGACAAGGTGTTCATCGGCTCATGCACGAACTCGCGGATCGAGGACCTGCGGGCCGCCGCCGAGGCAGTGCGCGGCCGGCGGGTCGCCGCGGGCCTCAAGCTCGCAATGGTTGTGCCCGGATCGGGTCTGATCAAGCGCCAGGCAGAGGCGGAGGGCCTGGACCGGGTGTTCAAAGAGGCGGGCTTCGAATGGCGCGAGCCCGGCTGCTCCATGTGCCTGGCCATGAACGCCGACCGCCTGGAGCCGGGCGAGCGCTGTGCCTCGACCTCGAACCGCAACTTCGAAGGGCGCCAGGGGCCGGGCGGACGCACCCACTTGGTCAGCCCGGCCATGGCCGCGGCGGCAGCGGTCGCGGGACATTTCGTCGACGTGCGGAATTACTGATCGGTCTCTCTGCAACCGAACTGGAGCGACGAGCGTGAAAAGGCTAATTGCACTGTCCCTGATCCTGGGCATCCTGTCCGTGCTCTCCGCCTGCAATACGGTGCGGGGGGTGGGCAAGGACGTTGAGAAGGCGGGTGAGGTCATCCAGAAATCCACGAGATAGCCCATGAAACCATTCTCCACCTTCACGGGGGTGGCTTGTCCGTTGGACCGCTCCAACGTGGACACGGACGCGATCATCCCCAAACAGTTCCTGAAATCGATCAAGCGGACGGGCTTCGGCCCCTATCTGTTCGACGAATGGCGCTATTTGGACCGCGGCGAGCCGGGCATGGACCGCAGTACGCGTCCGTTGAATCCGGATTTCGTGCTGAATGACCCGCGTTACCAGGGGGCGTCCGTCCTGCTTGCGCGTCGCAACTTCGGTTGCGGCTCGTCGCGTGAGCACGCCCCCTGGGCGCTGGAGGAGTACGGCTTTCGGGCCATCGTGGCGCCGAGCTTCGCCGACATCTTCTTCAACAACTGCTTCAAGAACGGCATCCTGCCGGTGGTGCTGAGCGAGGAGCAGGTGGACCGTCTGTTTCAGCTGGCGAGCGGCGAGGAGCCCTTGCGGATCACGGTCGATCTCGCTGCCCAGGAGCTGCGCGCGGGCGGGGAGCTCTACCCCTTCGAGGTGGACCCGTTTCGCAAGCACTGTCTGCTGGAAGGTCTCGACGACATCGGGCTGACGCTGCGGCACGTCGAAGAGATCCGTGCCTACGAGGAGCGGCGGCGGCGCGAAGCGCCCTGGTTGTTTGGCTGATGAGGGTAGCCGCCCGGGTGCGGGATAGTGGCCGGTGGGGTAACCCGCGCGCCCGGCGCGGGAAGAGCACGGGGACTGAGGTTTGAGCAAGAAGATTCTGATACTGCCCGGTGACGGGATCGGACCGGAGATCGTGCTCCAGGCGGTCAAGGTGCTGGAGGCGTTGCGCGGGCGCTTCGGCCTCGACATCAGCCTTGAGGAGGGTCTGGTGGGGGGCGCCGCAATCGATGGCGCGGGGACGCCGCTGCCGCAGGAGACGCTCGTGCGGGCACGCGAGGCCGATGCGGTTCTTTTGGGCGCAGTAGGCGGGCCCAAATGGGAGCCGCTCGATATTGCGATGCGCCCGGAGAAGGGGCTGCTCGGTCTGCGGTCCGGGCTGGGGCTCTTCGCCAACCTGAGGCCCGCCATCCTGTATCCCCAGCTCGCGGGGGCCTCGACTCTGCGTCCCGAGGTGGTCGCGGGGCTCGACATCATGATCGTGCGGGAGCTGACCGGGGGGATCTATTTCGGGCAGCCCCGAGGCGTGCGCACCCTGGAATCCGGGGAGCGCCAAGGTGTCAATACATTGGTCTACTCCGAATCGGAGATCGAGCGCATCGTGCGCGTGGCCGGCAACATCGCGATGAAGCGCGGCAAGCGGCTGTGCTCGGTCGACAAGGCCAACGTGCTGGAATGCACCGAGCTCTGGCGCGAGGTGGCGACCCGCGTGGTCAAGCGAGATTATCCCGAGATCGAGCTCAGCCACATGTACGTGGACAACGCGGCCATGCAGCTCGTTAAATGGCCGAAGCAGTTCGACGTGATCGTTACCACGAATCTGTTCGGAGACATCCTGTCGGACGAGGCATCGATGCTCACGGGGTCTATCGGCATGCTGCCCTCGGCGTCCCTGAACGAGGCTGGGCGGGGCATGTACGAGCCGATCCACGGATCGGCGCCGGACATCGCCGGCAAGGGCATCGCCAACCCCCTTGCAACGATCCTCTCGGTGGCAATGATGCTGCGCTACTCGCTCGGAGCCCCGGGGCTCGGCGATCGGGTCGAGCGGGCGGTGGCGCGCGTGCTCGACCGGGGTCTACGCACCCCGGATATCATGTCCGAGGGCATGTCCCCGGTCGGAACCGACGCGATGGGAGCGGCGGTGCTGGAAGCGCTCGGAGACTGATCGCAAATGCTTGGAGAGCGACGCCCGCGGCGTCCGCAGTGGCGCGGCAACGAGAGGGATCGCCCCCAAGGGGCGGTCCGGGATAGATCGGGTTTGCGTGGAGGTGGATTGATCTCATGAGCCGGGTGGGCTTTGTCGGATGGCGCGGGATGGTCGGCTCGGTGCTCATGGAGCGCATGGGCCAGGAGGGCGACTTTGCCCTGATCGACGAGCCGGCGTTCTTCACGACCTCCCAGATCGGACAGCCGGGGCCCGCGGTCGGCAAGCCGACGCCCCCGCTCAAGGATGCGATGGACCTCGCGGAGCTCAGGGCGATGGACACCATCGTCACCTGCCAAGGCGGCAGCTACACCGCGGAGGTCTTCCCTAGGCTGCGCGCGACCGGGTGGAAGGGCTACTGGATCGACGCGGCCTCCAAGCTGCGCATGGAGCCCGACAGCGTGATCATCCTCGACCCGGTAAACATGAACGTCATCACGGATCGCCTCGGAGCGGGCGTGAAAGACTTCATCGGGGGAAATTGCACCGTGAGCCTGATGCTGATGGCCCTGGGCGGGCTGTTCCGGGCTGGTTTGGTGGAGTGGGTATCCGCCATGACCTACCAGGCGGCCTCGGGCGCGGGCGCGAAAAACATGCGCGAGCTGCTGGCGCAGATGGGCGCTTTGCATGCCCGCGTCGAGCCGTTGTTGGGGGACCCCGCCTCGGCCATCCTCGACATCGACCGGGCGGTCACGGCACAGCTGCGAAGCGGCGATTTCCCGGTCCAGGAATTCGGTGTCCCTCTGGCCGGGAGTCTGATCCCCTGGATCGATACCCAGCTCGAGAACGGGCAGAGCCGCGAGGAATGGAAGGGCAACGCAGAGACCAACAAGATCCTCGGCTGCGAGCAGACCCCGGTGCCGGTGGACGGGATCTGTGTGCGGGTCGGCGCCATGCGCTGTCACAGTCAGGCCTTGACGGTGAAGCTCAAGCGCGACCTGCCCGTGGACGAGATCGAGGGGATCATCGCGGCGGCCAACGACTGGGTGCGGGTCGTACCGAACGAGCGCAGCCTGAGCGTTGCCCAGCTGAGTCCGGCCGCGGTGAGTGGCAGGCTCGAGATCCCGGTCGGGCGCCTGCGCAAGCTCAGGATGGGCTCCGAGTATCTGGCCGCCTTCACGGTCGGCGATCAGCTGCTCTGGGGCGCGGCGGAGCCGCTGCGGCGCATGCTGAGGATCCTGCTCGAGCGCTGAGCAGGCGCGGCAGGTCTTGGACCCAGATGCAGATCGATGTCGCCGTCGCGGGGGCGACCGGGCCCGTCGGTGAAGCGGTCCTGGAGTACCTGGCCGAGCGACGCTTTCCCGTCGGACGGGTGTTCGCGCTGGCCCAGGCGGACTCGCGGGGCGAGCGGGTGGCATACGGCGAACGGCGGTTGGTGGTCGAGCCGATCGAGCAGTTCGAGCTCGAGCGCAGCCGGATCGCGTTCTGCTGCCCAGGTACTGATCACGCCATGGCTGAAAAGGCCCGGCGGGCGGGCGCTCTGGTGATCGATAGCGCCGGCCTGTATTGGACGGACCCCACAGTGCCCTTGGTGGCGTTCGGAGTGAACGCCGAGGTGATCGATGCCCTGGAGCGGCCGGGCGCGGTCACGCTGCCGTACCCCCCGGCGACGCAGCTTGCCCAGGCCCTCGCGCCGCTTCGGGCCGAGGTGGGTCTCGAGCGTGTCGATGTGCTGACCTGCCGGTCGGTCTCGGCCCGGGGCCAAAGGGGGGTGGAAGAGTTGGCCCACCAGACTGCCCAGCTGCTGAACGCGCGTCCGGTCAAGCCCGGCGCGTTCCCCAGACAGATCGCGTTCAATCTGCTGGGGCAGGATGGGTCCCAAGGGTCGGATGGCATGACCGACGGAGAGCGGGACTTGGTAGCCCAGGTCGGTCGCTTGCTCGACGATCGGCTGGAGGTCTGCGCTACGACGGTGATCGCGCCGGTGTTTCACGGCGACGCCCAGGCCGTGCACGTCCGTACTCGGGAGCCGATCGGCGCCGAGCGGGCCCGCGCTCTCTGGCAGGGCGGGCCCGGGATCCGCCTGATGGATGATCCCGCGGAGGCAGCCTGCCCCTCGCCGGTGACCGATGCGGCCCGTGACGATGCGCTGGTTATCGGTCGGATACGGTCGACGTGCGGAGCGACGCCGGGCCTGCAGTTTTGGAGCGTCGTCGACGGTATCCGTCGCGGTCAGGCACTGCACAGTGTGCAAATTGCGGAAATTTTGGTAAAAGCTTATCTGTGAGCTATAGTTAGCCCCAAAATGTTAAGTTCATTCTCAGCGCCGCCGGGCGCTTGGGTATAAGGGGCCGAAGGCCGACGAGTGGGGCACGCAACCGGCACCTGATCGTATCGGGAGCGTCGGAGTCCGAGGAGGAAACATGGTTCGCAAAACGTCCCTGGCACTGGTGATCGCCACCGTGTTGAGCCCGATCAGCGCCCATGCCCTGGGGCTCGGCGACATACACCTGAAGTCTGCGCTCAACCAGCGGCTTCGGGCGGACATCGACCTGTTATCGGTCAAATCCGGGGATCTCGATACGGTGAAGATCGAGCTGGCTGGACAGGACGCCTTCCAGCGGGTCGGGGCCGACCGGAGCTACCTTGTGACCCGGTTGCGGTTCAAGGCCGTGCGTCGGCCCGACGGCCGCGCAATCATCGAGGTGACCACCCACGATGCGGTACGCGAGCCATTTCTCGATTTCCTGATCGAAGTGAACTGGCCCCAGGGCAAGCTGGTGCGGGAGTACACGCTGCTTCTGGATCCACCGGCGACCCTAGCCCATCGCCCCCCACCGGTGTCCGCGCCCGCCGCCAAGGCGCCTGCGGAGTCGGTGGGGAGGGCTGTCGCAAAGGCCCCGGGCGTTGAATTCACTGCGGCCGCCTCCCAGACCCCTGGTCAGTATGGCCCCGTCCAGCGCAACGAGACCCTGTGGGTGATTGCCGAGAAGGTGCGGCCCGGCGGGGCGAGCGTCGAGCAGACGATGATCGCCTTGCAGCGCGCCAACCCCGATGCGTTTATCAAAGACAACGTGAACAATCTGAAGCGCGGGGTCATTCTCAGGGTGCCGGAGGCCGATTCGGTACGCGCCCTGAGCCCGGCGCAGGCTCGTGCGGCTTTCGTGGAGCAGACGGCACGCTGGGAGGCCGATCGGGCACCCCGACCGCAGCCGCCCGCGGCTACGACGGCCGCTGCGGCGCCGCAGCCGGCGCCGCAGGCGGCGTCTCCAGCGTCCAAACCGCCAGCGTCCGAGGCGGAGCTGCAGATCGTGTCGGCCCCCGCCGGGGGAAAGGGAGGGACGGCACCGGGATCGGCCGGCGTTGAATCGCAGGGATCTGCCGAGAAATTGAAGAACGACTTGCTGTTGGCACACGAAGCGAACGACAGCGCCCGCCAGGAGGTCTCGGAGCTGCAATCCCGGGTCAAGGACCTCGAAGCTCAGCTTACCGATGCGCGCACCCTGGTAACCCTCAAGGATCAGCAGCTCGCTCAGCTGCGCGCGACGCTGGCCGCGGGATCGACGGCAACCGCTGCGGTGCAAACGGCAGAGCCGGCTGTACCGGCTCAGCCGGGCGAAGGGGTCTCCCCGACGCCGGTAGGCGCGCCCGAGACCACCGCTGGGCCCGCGGCGGCGGCCCCGATGGAGGCGGAGTCCGCCCCGACTCAGCCCCAGCCCGAGGCCCCGGTGAGCACCCAGGCTCAGACCCCGGCGGCCACCGAGTCCGCTCCGGCAGCAGGGCAGGAGCCCACTGGCGCTGCGCCGGCTCCGGCAACCGCCGAGGCGCCAACGCCTGCCGAGCCGGGCGCCGCCGCTGTCCAGCCGTCGGCGCCGGCTGAGACCGTGGTTGCCGAGAGCCCGACGCCCGAGGCAGCCGAGCCGGCACCGGCCTCCGCGCCCAGCCCTCCGGCGCCGGAGACGGAGCCTGTCGCTTCCAAGGAAGGGCTGACGCAGGGTAGCTCCATTTATTGGCTTCTGGGGGGCCTGGTCGTTCTGGCGGGTGTGGGCGTCGGTGTGGCGAGCGCACGTCGTCGCAGCGCCAAAGAGGCTCGCTCCGAGGAGAGCATCCTGGTAGACCTCGAGGATAAGCCCGGGGAGTCCTCTCAGCTGCTGGCCACCAGTGGGGAATCGGATTCCCAGACCGACGAAACGTCTTTCCTCAGCGATTTCTCACCGAGCGACATCGACGCGCTTCAGGACGAAACGGGCGAGGTCGATCCGGTTTCCGAGGCCGACGTGTACATGGCCTACAATCGTTACCAGCAGGCCGAAGAGCTGTTGCGGCAAGCGATCGCCAAAGAGCCGCAGCGCCCGGACCTGCGTTTCAAGCTTCTGGAAGTCCTCGTTGCGGGCCACTCGATCGACGCCTTTATTGCCGAAGCCGAAAAGGTCTCTGCGGAAGGGCTGGCGGAAGACCATCCGGGGGAGTGGGCCAAAGTCGTTGCCCTGGGCCGCGACCTGGCTCCGGAGCATCCCTTGTTCTCCGCACCGCCCGCGGGGACTCCGGAGGCTACTGCTGAAGACGCCGCGGCCAGCCAGGGCGCCGGACAGACGGCTGCCGACGAATTCACGGAATTCAATCTGGGAGACCTGGAATCCGAGCTGGAAATGGCAAGCTCCGCGATGGCGGCTCGGGCCGAGAGCGGGTCAGAAGGCGAGCAAGAGTCCGCCGAGTTCGGCGACTCCGTGTTCGATTTCGTCAACGAGGACCGGCCCGCGGAGCAGGTCGTGAGCTCCGGCGATGTGGAGATCGAGACCTCGTCCGATTTCATCGCGGAGTCGCAGCCGGCCCTGGGCGAGACAGGGGCGGAAATGGATTTCGATCTGGGCGATTTGTCGGATCTGGACCAGGGGATCGCTGAGTCCTCCGGACAGGCAGACGCCGAGGGGAAGACGGGCGCCGTAACGCAGGAGCTCGACCAGTCAGCGACGGAGATGGGATCGAGTCTGGGTGCCCAAGATGTCGACTTCAATCGCATGGAGTCCATACCCGGAGAGGACAGCATCAGGCTCGACGGTCTTGACTCGGCCATGTCGGAGCTGGAGGCGACCGAGGATCTGGCCTTGCACGAGGGCCCCGAGAATTTGGAGGTGACAGAGGAGCCGACGATGGGCCTTGAAGGCGTCGCACTGGACGATGACGAAGTGGCGACCAAGCTGGATCTTGCGCGGGCCTACATCGACATGGGCGATGACGAAGGGGCGCGCAGCATCCTCGATGAGGTGCTGGGCGAGGGTACCGAGGACCAGCAGTCGGAGGCTCGGGGCCTGATGCAGCGTCTCGCCTGACCGGACCGAGATCCTGGGGGTGTCTGAGGCGCACCTCGGTGCGCCTCGGTCTTTATGCCTGCCCCGGAAACGAGACAGCGATGCGTATAGCAGCCGGGATCGAGTACGACGGCTCCGGATTTCACGGCTGGCAGATCCAGGACGGTGCGAGGACAGTCCAGGAGTCCGTCGAGCGGGCCATCGGCCAGGTTGCTGCGCAGCCGATCAGGGTGCAGTGCGCAGGACGCACGGATGCCGGCGTGCATGCCTCGGGACAGGTCGTCCATTTCGACACTAGCGCCGAACGCTCGCCCCGCGCCTGGGTCCTGGGTGCCAACGCCAATCTCCCGCAGGACGTTCTGCCTGACCTGGGCGCAACCGGTGGCCGAGGATTTCAACGCGCGGTTCTCGGCCACGGGGCGCAGCTACTGCTACCACATCCTTAATCGCCCCACCCGCTCTGCGCTGCACCGCCACAGGGCCCTGTGGGTCCATCGCCCCCTGGATGCCGGGCTCATGCATCAGGCCGCTCGGCACCTGATCGGCGAGCATGATTTCTCTTCGTATCGGGCCGTCGGCTGCCAGGCCAAGAGTCCGATACGCACGGTAACGCGCCTGGAGGTGACGAGGCGCGGCGAGCGCATCGCTATCGAGGTCAGCGCCAATGCCTTCCTGCACCACATGGTGCGCAACATCGCCGGCGTGCTCATCGCGATCGGTCGAGGTGGGGCGCCCCCGGACTGGGCTCGGGAGGTGCTCGAGTATCGGGATCGCACGCTGGGGGGTGTGACCGCTCCCCCGGAAGGGCTGTGCCTCGTCAGGGCGAGCTATCCGGCCCATTTCGGCATCCCCGAATCCACCGCCGGGCTCGGCGCAGCGCAACACCAGCCTTTCTAGCGCGGGGTCCATCGGGTATTCTGTGCGGTTCAGATGAGAACCCGGGCCAAGATCTGCGGCATCACGCGTCAGCGGGACGCTGACTGCGCTGCGTGCTGCGGTGCGGACGCCATAGGTCTGGTCTTCTATCCACCCAGCCCGCGGGCCGTCACTGTCGAGCAGGCGAGGGCCGTGGTGCGCGATCTACCGGCATTCGTGACCGTGGTAGGTCTGTTTGTGAATGCCGAGCGCACTGCGATCGCCGATGTCCTGAAGGCGGTGCGGATCGACCTGCTGCAGTTCCACGGCGAGGAGCCCCCAGAGGCTTGCGCAGAGCACGGGCGCCCGTATATCAAAGCGCTGCGGATGCGCGAGGGCCTGGATCTCGTCGCCGAGGCGCGCCGCTATCCGGATGCCGGGGGGCTGTTGCTGGACACCTACAGTCCGCGTCTGCCGGGCGGTACCGGCACCGTGTTCGACTGGGGGCGGATCCCGCCCGAACTGGCGCCCAGGGTGATTCTTGCGGGGGGACTGACCCCCGAGAACGTGGAAGAGGCCATTCGCAGGGTGCGACCCTACGCGGTGGACGTCAGCGCAGGGGTGGAGCGGAGCAAGGGGATCAAGGACCCGGACAAGATCGCGGCTTTCATGCGAGGAGTTATTCGTGCCGATCGCTGATCAGATACAGTTAGCAAGACTTCCGGACGAACGTGGCCATTTCGGCCCTTATGGCGGCATGTTCGTCTCAGAAACCCTAATGGAGCCTCTCGAAGAGCTGCGCGCGGCCTATCAGCGATTTCTCAAAGACGAGGCCTTCCTGGCCGAGCTCGATGCGGATCTGAAGCACTACGTGGGTCGCCCGTCGCCGTTGTATTTGGCCGAGCGCCTGACCCGGCGGCTGGGCGGGGCGCGGATCTATCTCAAACGCGAGGATCTGAACCACACCGGCGCGCATAAGGTGAACAACACGGTCGGCCAGGCGCTTCTGGCCGGGCGTATGGGCAAGACGCGAATCATCGCGGAGACCGGTGCGGGGCAGCATGGCGTTGCGACCGCCACGGTGGCGGCCCGGCTCGGACTGGAGTGCGTGGTCTACATGGGCGAGGTCGATGTCGCCCGGCAGGAAGCCAACGTATACCGGATGCGTCTGCTCGGTGCCCGGGTGGTTTCGGTCAAGTCGGGCTCCCGCACCCTCAAGGATGCCCTGAACGAGGCAATGCGCGACTGGGTGACGAACGTCGACAACACCTTCTACATCATTGGCACGGTGGCCGGTCCCCATCCGTACCCCGCCATGGTGCGCGATTTTCAGGCGGTGATCGGTCGGGAGGCGCGTGGGCAGATCCTGGAGCAGGCCGGACGGCTGCCCGATGCCCTGGTCGCCTGCGTCGGCGGGGGCTCGAACGCCATCGGGCTGTTCTATCCGTTCCTCGACGACAGCGCGGTAGCGCTCTACGGCGTCGAGGCCGCCGGTGAGGGGTTGGCGACCGGTCATCACGCGGCGCCGCTGTGCGCTGGGCGCCCGGGCGTGCTGCACGGCAATCGGACTTACCTGATGGAGGACGCCGACGGACAGATCATCGAGACCCACTCGATCTCGGCGGGTCTGGACTATCCGGGGGTGGGGCCGGAGCACGCCTGGCTCAAGGACAGTGGGCGGGCGCGCTACGTGTCGATCACCGACAAGGAGGCGCTGGAGGCCTTTCACAGCCTCACCCGGGTGGAAGGGATCATCCCGGCACTGGAGTCCAGTCACGCCCTGGCGTATGCCGCCAGGCTGGCACCGACTCTGGGCAGGGACGGCATCATCGTCGTCAACCTCTCGGGCAGGGGCGACAAGGACGTGCATACCGTTGCAGCGCTGGAAGGACTGCAGCTATGAGCCGGATAGCAAGCCGTTTCGCCCAGCTCAGGGCCGAGGGTCGCTCGGCGCTGATTCCCTACGTGGCAGCCGGGGACCCTGCGCCGGGCGTCACCGTACCGCTGATGCACGCCATGGTTCGAGGCGGCGCGGATCTGATCGAGCTCGGCGTCCCATTCTCCGATCCGATGGCCGACGGTCCGGTGATTCAGCGCGCCACTGAGCGGGCGTTGGCCCACCACGTGAGCCTGCGCCAGGTGCTTACCATGGTTGGGGCCTTTCGCCAGGACGACGCGGCGACGCCCGTCGTGCTGATGGGATATCTCAATCCGGTCGAGGTGATGGGGTATGAGGCGTTCGCGCGGGCCGCCGCGGAGGCCGGCGTCGACGGGGTGCTGACGGTCGATCTGCCGCCCGAGGAGGCCGCCGATCTGACGACCGCCTTACGCGGGCAGGGGCTGGATCCGATCTTCTTGGTGGCCCCGACGAGCGACGATCGGCGCATCCACAGCATCTGCGATGCCGCCAGTGGCTTCGTGTATTATGTTTCGATCAAGGGGGTCACAGGGGCGAGTCACTTCGAGCTGGAGCCGGTGGAGCGCAAGGTCGCAGAGATTCGGCGCGCCACCTCGCTGCCGGTCGGCGTAGGGTTTGGCATCAAGGATCCGGCTACGGCCAAGGCCGTGGCGGCGATCGCGGACGCGGTGATCGTGGGCAGTGCCGTGGTGTCGCGGATCGAGGGTTTGGCAGACAGCCCGGAAGCGGTCGCGCCGGCACTCGAGGCGTTCATTGCATCCCTGCGCGAAGCGATGGACCAATAGCGACAATGCCGCCCCTGTGCGTTCCCTCGGCCGATCCGGGGCAGAATCCTAGAGCCTTTTGTCTATGACCTGGTTCGAGAAGCTCATGCCGTCCCGCATCCGCACCGAGGGGGTGCGCAAGCGGGCGGTTCCCGAAGGCCTATGGGCCAAATGCCCCGGTTGCGGCGCCATCCTGTATCGCGCGGAGATGGAGCGCAATCTGGATGTATGTCCAAAATGCGCCTATCACAACCGGATCGGGGCCAGACGGCGTCTCGACGTGTTTCTCGACGCGGAGCCTCGGGAGGAGATAGGCGCCGACCTCGAGCCGATGGATCCCCTTAAGTTCAAGGACGGCAAGAAATACAAGGACCGCATCGCTCAGGCCCAGAAGGCGACCAACGAGAAGGACGCGATGGTCGTCCTGCGCGGGCGGCTCAAGGGGTTCGATCTGGTCGTCGCGGCCTTCGAGTTCTCGTTTATGGGCGGGTCCATGGGGTCCGTGGTGGGCGAGCGTTTCGTGCGCGGCGTCAATCTTGCTATGGAGCGCGGCACCCCGATGGTCTGCTTCTCGGCCAGCGGTGGCGCCCGCATGCAGGAGTCGCTGTTCTCGCTGATGCAGATGGCCAAGACGAGCGCGGCCCTGGGTCGGCTGGCGCGCCGAGGGGTGCCGTTTATCTCGGTCCTGACCGACCCGACCATGGGCGGGGTGTCCGCGAGCCTGGCCATGCTGGGAGATGTCAACGTAGCCGAGCCTGGCGCGCTCATCGGCTTCGCTGGCCCCCGGGTCATCGAGCAGACGGTGCGCGAGAAGCTTCCCGAGGGTTTTCAACGCAGCGAGTTCCTGTTGGAGCACGGCGCTGTGGACATGATCGTCGACCGCCGCGACATGCGTGATCGCCTCGCCGATCTGCTGACCATCCTCTCCAGTCGCCCCAGACCCTGAGCGATCGGCTCGGCCCCCGGTGTGCCCAAGGGGCCGTCGGGGGTGGCCGCCTGCCCGGATGCTCATGACCACCCCGAACCGTCCGCGCTTTCCGTCTCTGGATCAGTGGCTCGACTGGCAGGGCAGATTACATCCCCGGGAGATCGAGCTCGGTCTCGAGCGTGTTCGTGCGGTCTGGCAGCGCCTGGGATGCCCCTGGCCCGGCCGGGTCCTGATCACTGTTGGAGGAACCAACGGGAAGGGCTCCTGCGTGGCCTATCTAGAGGCCATCCTCCGCGCGGCGGGCTATTCGACCGGCGCATACACCTCTCCGCACCTTTACCGATACAACGAGCGAATCCGGTTGCAGGGTGTGGCCGCGTCGGACCAGCGAATCTGCGAGGCGTTCGACCGGGTCGATCGGGCAAGGGGGGGCGTGACGCTGACTTATTTCGAGTTTGGAACCCTGGCCGCGATGGATGTCCTCGCCAGCGCGCTGCCCGACGTCGCGCTCTTGGAGGTGGGTCTGGGCGGGCGTCTCGACGCGGTGAACGTCGTGAATGCCGATCTGGCCTTGCTGACCAATGTCTCGCTCGAGCACACGGCCTGGCTTGGTCCAGATCGGGAGTCGATCGGCCGAGAAAAAGCTGGCATCTTCCGGTATAATGCGCCCGTGGTGGTGGCTGAGCCGCAGCCGCCGGAGAGCGTGCTCGAGCGGGCTCGGGCGCTGGGCTGCGATCTTGCCGTGTCGGGCCGGGACTACCGCTATGCGGTTGGCGAGGGCAGCTGGAGCTGGCGCGGCCGCTCTCTGGAGCTTCTGGACCTGCCTGGGCCCGCCTTGGCGGGGCCCCACCAGCTCGACAATGCCGCGGCGGTCCTGATGGCCTTGGAGATGCTCGGGGATCGCTTGCCCGTGGCCCGAAATGCGGTGGTCGAAGGCCTTGTACGGACCAGCCTGGCCGGGCGCTTCGAGGTGCACTCCGGGGTGGTAACCGTGATCCTCGACGTCGCCCACAACCCGGCGGCCGCCGGCGCGCTCGCCCGCACCCTGGCCGCCAACCCGTGCCCGGGACGAACCCTCGCCGTGCTCGGTGTCCTGGGGGACAAGGATCTGGCCGGCATGGCTGCCGCCCTGACCGGCCAGATCGATGCGTGGTATGTCTCGGCGCCGGCGGCGGAGCGCGGGATGCCGCGCGAGCAAGCCGAGGCGGAGCTTCGGCGTCTCGGGGCCGACCCGGTCCTAGGTTTCGATCGGCTCGCCGGTGCGCTCGAGGCGGCTCGCGCCGACGCCCGGCCGGGCGATCGCATTGTCGTATTCGGGTCGTTCTTGACGGTGGCCGAGCTGGGCGGGCTGATATAATCGGCGCCCGGTCACATCGTGCCGGAGCGTTGGCAGCGCCAGGAATCGGAGCCGTGGAAGAGCGGATCAAGCAACGCCTCGTGGGGGCGGTGGTTCTCGTATCGCTGGTCGTCATCTTCGTCCCCATGTTGCTGGAGGACGAGCCGGTGCTCGACCGCGGTATCAAGGGCACGAACGTCCCGCCTCAGCCGCGTGACCTCGACAAGTTCCGCTCGGGCGTGCTACCCGCACCCCTGGCACCGCCCGGGCCCTCCGCTGCGCGGGAGAGCACCGCAGCCGCCCCAGGGCCGAAGCCGGTCTCGGTGACTGCGGAGGCTCGGACGCCGCCCGAGGCAAACCCAACGCCGAGGCCTGGGCCGAGATCGGCCGTGAGCGCGCTGCCGCCTTCGGAGTCTTTGACGGCGGTACAGCCAGCTCCGTCCGCCCAGGCCTCGGAGTCGCGCGAGGCACCGAAGGGGGTCTCCAACCCCAACCCAAGGCCGAGCGCGCCACCGAAGCCGCGGGTCGGCGTGTCGGCCTGGGTGGTTCAGCTGGGCAGCTTCGCCGAGCACGAGAACGCCGACAGTCTGGCCGAGCGGTTGCGCAAGAAGCATCAGGAGGCGTTCGTCGAGCAGGTCGAGATTGGCGGCAAGCTGTGGTTCCGCGTCCGAGTGGGACCGGAGCTCGACCGCAAGCGGGCGGACGAGATGCTGTCGGCGATACGCCGGATTCTCGGCACTGAAGGCGAAGGGGCCCATGTCGTGCGTTACCCGTAGAGTGGGTCTCCGAGCACGGTGCTGCGCGGCCCGCCTTGCCGGGATGCTTAGCAACGCGGCTCGCGCGGGATCTGACAGAGGTTCTAATGTCCTCTGTTTTGGCCGACGCCTCTGCTAAAATCCCCAATTCCGTTTTCGCCGCCCTCTTGCCGGCATCACGGGCTCGCATGACCTGGGCTGACTACACCATCCTCTCCATCATCGGGATCTCGTCGCTGATCAGTTTGGTGCGGGGTTTCGTCCGCGAGGCGTTCTCCCTGGCGGCCTGGATCGCGGCGTTCTGGGTGGCGTGGGCATTCTTCCGGGAATTTGCCTTGCGCCTGGAGCGCTGGATCGATGTGCCTTCCGTCAGGCTCGGACTTGCGTTCGTCATCCTCATGCTCGCAACCCTGATTGTCGGGGCGATCGTGAACTACCTGATGGGCCAGCTGGTTGACAAGACGGGCATCAGCGGAACCGACCGCATGATCGGAATGCTTTTCGGGGCCGCGCGCGGGGCCTTGCTGGTGGGTATCCTGGTACTGCTCGCGGGGCTCACCGCGTTTCCGCAGGATCCCTGGTGGCGTGCGTCCGTGCTGATCCCTCATTTCCAGGACCTCGCGCTCTGGCTGCGCGGGCTGCTGCCCCCGGACATCGCCGCCCGGTTCAGTTACAGGTGACCGTACGCCGTTTGCGGTGCAAACGGTGAATCGTCCTTTCTGAGGGCCAGCCAACATGTGCGGAATCGTCGGAATCGTAGGCCGGGGGCCGGTCAACCAGGGGCTCTACGATGCGCTGCTGGTGCTCCAGCACCGAGGGCAGGACGCGGCCGGCATCGTCACCTGCGATGGCGACAAGTTGCATCTGCGCAAGGACAACGGTCTGGCGCGCGATGTCTTCACCGAGCAGCACATGCTGCGGCTCACCGGCAGCATGGGCATAGGCCATGTGCGCTATCCGACCGCCGGTTGCTCGTCCTCGGCCGAGGCTCAGCCGTTCTACGTGAATTCGCCCTACGGCATCGTGTTGGCGCACAACGGCAATTTGGTCAACTACGAGGAGCTCAAGCGGGATCTTTTCATCGAAGACCTGAGGCACGTCAACACCCAGTCGGACTCCGAGGTCCTGCTCAACGTGTTCGCCCATGAGCTGCAGGTGCAGGGCAAGCTGCGGATCGACCAGCACGACATCTTTCAGGCCGTGGCCGGCGTGCACCGGCGCTGCCGCGGCGGCTACGCCGTGGTGACCATGATCCCCGGCTACGGCATCATCGCGTTTCGCGATCCCCACGGCATTCGGCCTCTCGTCTACGGCCGGCGCGATACCGCGCAGGGACCCGAGTATATGATCGCTTCGGAGAGCGTCGCCCTGGACACCCAGGGGTTCAAGCTGGTCGATGACGTACAGCCCGGCGAGGCGGTCTATATCGAGGTGAGCGGGCGGCTGCACCGCTACCAGTGCGCGGCGAATCCGGAGCGCTGCCCGTGCATCTTCGAGTTCGTCTACTTCGCGCGGCCGGACTCGATCATCGACGACATCTTCGTTCACAAGGCGCGCTCCCGCATGGGGCGCAAGCTGGCGCAGAAGATCCAGCGCGTCTGGCCCGACCACGACATCGACGTGGTGGTCCCGATTCCTGACACCAGCCGCACCGCGGCCCTGGAACTGGCCAACACCCTGGGGGTCAAGTACACGGAGGGGTTCATCAAGAACCGCTACATCGGGCGCACCTTCATCATGCCCGGGCAGACGGTGCGCACCAAGTCCGTGCGCCAGAAGCTCAACCCCATCGATCTGGAGTTCCGGGCCAAGAACGTGCTGCTGGTGGATGATTCGATTGTGCGGGGAACCACCTCGGAGCAGATCGTGCAGATGGCCCGGGAGGCGGGGGCGCGTAAGGTCTACTTCGCCTCGGCGGCGCCGCCGGTGCGCTACCCCAACGTCTACGGAATCGACATGCCGGCGGCGTCCGAGCTGGTGGCCCACGGGCGTACGGACGATGAGGTCCGGGAGCTGATCGGGGCGGACTGGCTGGTGTACCAGGACCTGGAGGATCTCATCGATGCGGTGCGCAAGCAGGGCAAATCACCCGTGCAGCGGTTCGATACCTCGGTGTTCAACGGTGAGTATGTCACCGGGGACGTCAGCGCGCGCTATCTGGAACAGCTGGAGCTGATTCGCGGAGACGATGCCAAGGGCCGGCGCGAAGGGGCCTGCGAGAGCATCATCGATCTGCACAACACGGCCTGAATGGTCCTGGGACAGCCTTGGAAGCACCGTCCCTGCGGTGCGGGATGAATATGCGCGGGTGTTGCGATGACAGACGAAACCGATGATTGGGGATTGGCCACGCGCGCGGTGCGGGTGGGCCATAGGCGCACGGCGGAAGGCGAGCACTCCGAGCCCATCTTCGCCACCTCGAGCTTCGTGTTCGCGAGTGCCGCCGAGGCCGCTGCGCGATTCTCGGGAGCCGAGCCCGGGAACATCTATGCCCGCTTCACCAACCCGACCGTGCGGGCCTTCGAGGAGCGTCTCGCTGCCCTGGAGGGAGGAGAGGCCTGCGTCGCCACCGCCTCCGGTATGGCGGCCATCCTGGCCACGGGTATGGGACTCCTGCGGGCCGGCGACCACGTGGTCTGCTCGCGCTCGGTGTTCGGCACCACGACCATCCTGTTCAGCAAGTACTTCGCCAAGTTCGGGGTCACGACCACGTTCGTGCCGCTGACCGATTTGGCGGCCTGGGAGGCCGCGATCAGGCCCGAGACCCGATTGCTGTTCCTGGAGACGCCGTCGAATCCGCTCACCGAGGTCGCCGATATCCGGGCCCTGGCCGAGCTGGCCCATGCGCGAGCTTGTCTGCTGGCGGTGGACAACTGTTTCTGCACTCCGGCGCTGCAGCGCCCCTTGGCTCTGGGCGCGGATATCGTTATCCACTCGGCCACCAAGTATCTGGACGGCCAGGGTCGCTGCCTCGGCGGCGCCGTGGTCGGAGGGGCCAAGCTGGTGGGAGAGGAGGTGTTCGGCGTGATCCGCACCGCCGGTCCGACCATGAGCCCGTTCAACGCCTGGGTGTTCCTCAAGGGGCTGGAGACGCTCGCGCTGCGGATGCAGGCCCATTGCCGCAATGCGGCGGCCGTGGCGGGCTGGCTGGAGGCGCAGCCCGGGGTCCGCAGGGTGTATTTCCCGGGGCTGCCCTCTCACCCCCAGCACGATCTGGCCGCGCGGCAGCAGAGCGGGCCCGGCGGGATACTCGCCTTCGACCTCGAAGGGGGAAAGGAGGCCGCCTGGCGGGTGATCGACAGCACCCGCATGCTCTCGATCACTGCCAACCTCGGCGACGCCAAGACCACCATCACCCATCCGGCCACGACCACCCACGGCCGACTCAGTGCCGAGGACAAGGCCAACGCGGGAATCGGCGACGGGCTGATCCGCATCGCGGTGGGTCTCGAAGACGTCGACGACATTCGGGCCGACTTGCAGCGCGGGCTCGACTCCCTTTGAGGACTGGAGACCCGTCGGCGCGCCGATCTATCGTCCTCACCGGCGTCATTCGGTATGGTGGCCCGTACGCCCCGCCCACCGGCGGGCCGCCGTGTGGGTCCTTGGAGATGCCGAATGCGGTCACTGGCCCGCGGGCAGCCTGAAACGGTGCGCCCTCTCGGGGGCGGATGGGGTCCTTACGGGCTGGCTGTCCTGCTCGCGGCCGCGATGGTGCTGGCGGGATGCAAGGGCGAGCAGGCCGGGTCTCGCGGCAACGTCGGTCATGTGGCGGCCTTTCCGGTGCGGGTCGCCACCGCCGAGGCGCATGACATCCATGTCTATCTGACCAGCCTGGGGACGGTGACGCCCCTGGAGACGGCGACGGTGCGCAGCCGGGTCGACGGTCAGCTGATGTCGGTTCATTTCACCGAGGGGCAGGAGGTCAAGTCGGGGGATCTGCTCGCGCAGATCGATCCGCGCCCTTTTCAGGCGCAGCTCGAGCAGGCGCAGGGCCAGCTGGCTCGCGACCAGGCGTTGCTCGGCAGCGCCCGCATCGACCTGCGGCGTTATCGGGCCCTGCTGGTGGAGGACTCGATCGCGGAGCAGCAGGTGGCCACCCAGGCGTCGTTGGTCAAGCAATACGAGGGCACACTGAAGCTGGATCAGGCCCAGGTCGACAACGCCAAGCTGCAGCTAGACTACACGCGCGTCACCGCCCCGATCTCCGGGCGGCTCGGCCTGCGCTTGGTCGACCCGGGAAACATCGTCCATGCGAGCGATACCACCGGGCTGGTGGTGATCATGCGGGTGCAGCCGATGAGCGTCGTGTTTCCCCTCCCGCAGGATGATCTGCCTCGGGTGCTCGATCTCCTGGGTGCCGGCGCTTCGGTGCCTGTGGACGCCTTCGGCCGCGATGAGGCGACCCTGCTTGCTGCGGGCCGCCTGACCGCGGTGGACAACCAGATCGACACGGCCACCGGCACCGCTAAGCTCCGGGCGGAATTCCCCAACGAGAACCGTCGACTGTTCCCCAATGAGTTCGTGAATGTGCGGCTGTTGCTCGACACGCTGCACGGCGTCACCACGGTGCCGTCCAGCGCCGTGCAAATGGGCACCAAGGGGGCCTATGTCTTCGTAGTCAAGTCGGACGATAAGGTGGCGCTGCGCCCGATCGAGCCCGGTCCCACCGACGGTGGCCTGACCTCTGTGCGCTCAGGGCTGGAGCCGGGAGAGCGGGTCGTGACCGACGGGATCGATCGGCTGCGCGATGGAGCCAAGGTGGTGCCGAGCGCGCGCGACGAAGGGCAAGGGCACCCATCGAAAGCGCGGCCATCGCCGGCGGGCCCGCCCGAGCACCCTTGACGTGAACCCGTCTCGGCCGTTCATTCTTCGGCCGGTCGCGACCTCGTTGCTGATGGTCGCCCTCTTGCTCTCGGGCATTCTCGCCTACCGGCAGTTGCCCCTTTCGGCATTGCCCGAGGTCGACTACCCGACGATCCAGGTGGTCACCTTCTACCCGGGTGCAGGCCCGGATGTCATGACCTCCTCGATCACCGCGCCGCTGGAGCGGCAGCTGGGCCAGATGTCGGGTCTGAAGCAGATGTCCTCGTCCAGCTCGGGCGGAGCGTCGGTGATCACCCTGCAGTTCAGCCTCGACCTGGGCCTGGACGTCGCCGAGCAGGAGGTGCAGGCCGCGATCAACGCGGCCGCCAGCTTCCTGCCCACGGACCTGCCGGCGCCGCCGGTGTACAGCAAGGTGAACCCGGCGGATGCGCCGATCCTCACCCTCGGGCTGACCTCGCGCACATTGCCGCTGCCGCAGATCGTCGACCTCGCCGATACCCGCCTGGCCCAGAAGATCTCTCAGGTGACGGGGGTCGGACTGGTGACCCTGTCCGGCGGACAGCGCCCCGCGGTGCGCGTGCAGCTCAATCCGAGGGCCTTGGCCGCCAACGGCCTGAGCTTCGAGCAGGTGCGCACGGCCATTTCCAACTCGAATGTGAACCAGGCGAAAGGCAGCTTCGACGGACCGGAGCGCGCCTTCACCCTGGACGCCAACGACCAGCTCCACTCGGCGGCCCAGTACCGTGACGTGGTGGTGGCCTATCACGACGGCGCACCCGTGCGACTGTCGGATCTGGGCAAGGTCACTGAGGGGGCGGAAAATGCCCGGCTCGCGGCCTGGATGAACGACGCCCCGGCGGTGATCCTCAACATCCAGCGGCAGCCGGGCGCGAACGTCATCGAGGTCGTCGATCGCATCAAGCAGCTGCTTCCCCAGCTGCGCGCGGCCCTGCCCGCTTCGGTCGATGTCGCGTTTCTCACCGACCGTACCGTCACCATCCGCGCCTCGGTGAGGGATGTGCAGTTCGATCTGCTGCTTGCGATCGCCCTGGTCGTCATGGCGATCTTCCTGTTCCTGCGCAGCGTCTCGGGCACCCTCATTCCGAGCGTCGCGGTGCCGTTGTCGCTGGTGGGCACCTTTGGCGTGATGTACCTCGCCGGCTTCAGTATCAACAACCTCACCTTGATGGCGCTGACGATCGCCACCGGATTCGTGGTCGACGACGCCATCGTGATGATCGAGAACATCGCGCGTTACGTCGAGCAGGGCATGGCACCGCGCGAGGCGGCGCTCAAAGGCTCCGAGCAGATCGCCTTCACCATCATCTCGCTGACCTTCTCTCTGATCGCGGTGCTGATCCCGCTGTTGTTCATGGGCGCGGTCGTCGGGCGTCTGTTCCGGGAGTTCGCCATCACGCTGGCGGTGGCGATTCTGATCTCGGCGGTGATCTCCCTGACTCTCACGCCGATGATGTGCGCGCGGCTGCTGCGCCGGATACCCGAGGCCGAGCAGAGCAGGTTCTCTCGTACCAGCGCGCGGCTGTTCGATGCCGTGGTCGCGCGCTACGGGCGCACGCTCGGCTGGGTGCTCGATCACCAGAAAGGCACCCTGGCGGTGGCGGTGGGCACCTTGGTGCTCACCGCGCTGCTTTACATCTGGGTCCCGAAGGGGTTCTTCCCGTTGCAGGACACCGGTGTCATTCAGGGCATCTCGCAGGCGCCTCAATCGATCTCCTTCAGCGCCATGGCGCAGCGCCAGCAAGCACTGGCCAGGGCGATCCTGGAGGACCCCGCGGTGGAGAGCCTGTCCTCGTTCATCGGCGTGGACGGCACCAACACGACGCTGAACAGCGGCCGCATGCTGATCAATCTCAAGCCGCTTGCCGAGCGACACGCCGGCATCGGTGAGGTCATGCGCCGTTTGCAGGGGAGGCTGCAGGCGATACCCGGCATCCGTCTGTACATGCAGCCGGTGCAGGATCTCACGGTGGAGACGCGCGTCAGCCGCACCCAGTACCAGTTTTCCCTCCAAACGCCGAGCCCCGAAGAGCTGTCGTTGTGGACCCATCGACTGGTAGACGCGCTCTCGAAGCGGCCGCAGCTCACCAACGTCACGTCCGACCTGCAGGACCAGGGGCTGCAGGCCTTTCTCGCGATCGATCGCGACACTGCGGCACGCCTGGGCATCACGGCGGCGGCGATCGACGGGCTCCTCTACGATGCCTTCGGTCAGCGCCTGGTCTCCACGATCTACACCCAAACGAGCCAGTATCGGGTGGTGCTGGAGGTGCAACCGGAGTTTCGCCAGGGGCCGCAGGCGCTCGGGAAGCTATATCTTTCGTCTTCCAGCGGTGGTCAGGTTCCGTTGAGCGCCGTGACGTCCACCAGCGAGAAGCTCTCGCCCCTGGTCATCAACCATCTGGGGCAGTTTCCCGCCGCGACCCTGTCGTTCGACGTCGCGCCCGGCGCGTCCCTCGGGGCGGCGGTGGACGCGATCACAGAGACGGAGCAGGCACTGGGTATGCCGGCCTCGATCGATACCGCGTTTCAGGGCGCGGCGCTGGCGTTCCGCGCCGCACTGGGCAATGAGCTGCTGCTGATTCTCGCCGCGATCCTGACCGTCTATATCGTGCTCGGCATACTCTACGAGAGCTACATCCACCCGATCACGATTCTCTCGACGCTGCCGTCGGCCGGCGTGGGCGCGCTGCTCGCGCTGATGTTGGCGCGCACCGACCTGGGGGTCATCGGCATCATCGGCATCATCCTGTTGATCGGCATCGTGAAGAAGAACGCCATCATGATGGTCGATTTCGCGCTTCAGGCCGAGCGTTTGGAAGGGAAGGGCCCGCGCGAGGCGATCTACCAGGCCAGCTTGCTGCGCTTCCGCCCGATCCTGATGACGACCATGGCGGCGCTGCTGAGCGCTCTGCCGCTGATGCTCGGCGGCGGCGTGGGCTCGGAGCTGCGCCAACCTCTCGGCATCACCCTGGTCGGTGGCCTGATCCTCAGCCAGATGCTCACCCTGTTCACCACGCCGGTGATCTATCTCGCCTTCGATAGCCTCGTGCGCCGGGCCGATCGGTCCCAAGTGGCGCCCGGGTGAACATCTCCGCGCCTTTCATCCGCCGTCCGGTGGCTACCACCCTGCTCACCCTGGGCCTGGTCCTCGGGGGGGTGGCAGCCTTCCGCCTGTTGCCCGTGGCACCCCTGCCGCAGGTGGACTTTCCGACCCTGTCGGTGCAGGCGACCCTTCCGGGTGCCAGCCCCGAGACCATGGCCGCGACCGTGGCCACACCCTTGGAGCGCACCCTCGGGCGCATCGCCGGGGTCACGGAGATCACCTCCTCGAGCTCGCTCGGCGGGACCCGCATCTCGCTGCAGTTCGAGCTCGATCGCGACATCAACGGCGCGGCGCGCGACGTGCAATCGGCGATCAACGCGGCGCGCAGCCTGCTGCCAACCGGGCTGCCATCCAATCCGACCTATCGCAAGATCAATCCCGCGGATGCGCCGATCATGATCCTGGCGCTGACCTCCGATACGCTGGGCCGGGGTCAGATGTATGACGCCGCCTCCAGCGTCATCGCCCAGAAGCTTTCGCAGATCAACGGCATCGGCCAGGTCATCGTCGGCGGCAGCTCGCTGCCGGCGGTACGCGTCGAGCTCAATCCCCATGCCCTCAGCGAGAACGGCATCAGCTTGTCCCAGGTACGCAGCGCCCTGGCAGCGGCCAATGCCAACCGACCCAAGGGGATGGTCGAGCGCCAGGACCGCCGGTGGCAGATAGGGGCCGATGACCAGGCCGGCGAGGCCAGCCTGTATCGGTCGCTGGTGCTCGCCTGGGTCAATGGGGCGCCGGTGCGCCTGTCCGACGTTGCCGATGTGGTCGACTCGGTAGAGGACGTGCGCAATGCGGGCCTTTTCAACGGCAAGCCCTCGGTTCTGGTGCTGATGTTCAAGCAGCCGGGCGCCAATATCATCGAGGCCACCACGCGCGTGCGCGAGGCGCTGCCGCAGCTCAGGGCCGCCATTCCCAGTGCCATCGATCTCGAGGTGGTGATGGAGCGCACCTCGACCATTCGGGCCTCGCTGCACGAGGTCGAGTACGCGCTGCTGATCGCCATCGCCTTGGTGGTGCTGGTGGTATTCCTGTTCCTGCGCAATCCCCGTACCACCCTGATCCCTTCGGTCGTCGTGCCGGTCTCGCTGGTATCGACTTTCGGGGCGATGCACCTGTTCGGCTACAGTCTGGACAACCTCTCCCTCATGGCGCTCGTCATCGCGACCGGTTTTGTGGTCGATGACGCGATCGTGGTCCTGGAGAATGTCGAGCGTCACATCGAGCACGGCCTGGCCCCGCTCGAGGCCGCGCTGCGAGGAGCCCGCGAGGTGGGCTTCACCGTGCTGTCGATGAGCCTGTCTCTGGTGGCCGTCTTCATCCCGGTGCTGCTGATGGGGGGCATAGTCGGGCGGCTGTTTCGGGAGTTCGCGGTCACACTGGCGACAGCCATCGGCGTGTCGCTGCTGGTGTCGCTGACCACTACCCCGATGCTGTGCGCGCGCCTTTTGAAGGGCAATGCAGGTAAGCCGCACGGGCGACCGTATCGGGTGAGCGAGCGGGTGTTCGAGGCTGTGCTGGGATTCTATCGGCGGACTCTGGGTTGGGCCTTGCGCCACCCGCGGCTTCTGATGCTGACCCTCGCGGCGACCGTCGGGCTGAATGTCTATCTCTATATAGTCGTGCCGAAGGGGTTCTTCCCCCAGCAGGATACCGGTCGCGTGGTGGGCTCCATCCAGGCCGACCAGGCGATCTCGTTCCAGGCGATGGCGGGCAAGCTGGCGCAGTTCATGGCCCTGGTCCGCAGCGACCCGGCGGTCGAGAGCGTGGTCGGCTTTACCGGCGGGCCGAGGGGCGGCATCAACTCCGGATTCATGTACATCTCGCTCAAGCCGCTGGGGCCCCGCAAGCAGTCGGCGGCCCAGGTGATCGCGGGACTGCGCCCCAAGCTCGCCCATATCGCGGGTGCGCGGATCTTCCTCTCCCCGGTGCAGGATATCCGGGTCGGCGGCCGACACAGCAACGCCGATTACCAGTTCACCCTGCAGTCCGATGATCTCGCCGAGCTGCGCGCCTGGACGCCGCGCCTGCAGTCGGCGCTGTCCGAGCGCAAGGACCTGGTCGATGTCAACAGCGACCAGGAAGTCAATGCCCTGCAGACCTCGCTGAAGATCGATCGGGATACCGCCGCACGGCTGGGACTCACGCCCAAGGACATCGACACCGCGCTGAACCTGGCGTTCGGCCAGGCCCAGGTTTCCACGATCTACTCCGCGCTGAACCAATATCACGTGGTGATGGAGGTCGCGCCGCAGTATCGGCAAAGTCCGCAGGCGCTCAATGACCTGTATCTGATCGCTCCGTCGGGGGCACGGGTGCCGCTCTCCGCCGTGGCGCGCTGGGAGCCGACGAAGACGTCGCTCTCGGTGAACCATCAGGGTCAGTTCGCCGCCTCCACGATCTCGTTCAACCTGCCGTTGGGCGTGTCATTGTCCCAAGCCCGCGATGCGATCCAGGGCGCCATGGTGCGCATCGGCATGCCCGTGACGATCCACGGCAGCCTGCAGGGCACAGCCCGGGCCTTCCAGGAATCGGTCAACAACCAGCCTTGGCTGATCCTGGCGGCCCTGGCCGCGGTCTACATCGTCCTCGGGGTGCTCTACGAGAGCTACGTGCACCCGATCACCATCTTGTCCACCTTGCCATCGGCGGGCGTGGGGGCGGTGCTCACGCTGATGCTGTTCCACACCGAGTTCAGCATCATCGCCCTGATCGGCGTTATCCTTCTGATCGGCATCGTCAAGAAGAACGCGATCATGATGATCGACCTCGCGCTGCAGATAGAGCGCCAGGGTGGAAAGGACCCCGGGGAGGCGATCTATGAAGCGTGCTTGCTGCGCTTTCGTCCGATCATGATGACGACCCTCGCCGCGATGCTGGGCGCGTTGCCGCTCGCGCTCGGCACCGGCTACGGCGGGGCCCTGCGGCAGCCGCTCGGCCTGTCGATCATCGGTGGGTTGCTGATGAGCCAGGCGCTGACGCTGTACACGACACCGGTCATGTATCTCTATCTCGATCGCTTCCGCCTTTGGTGCCAGGCGCGCTGGCGCGGCACCCGCTTGGGGCGCGCGAGTGCCGCCGGTGGGTCCGGCTCATGAACGCATCGCGTAGCCTGCTTGCTGGCCTGATCGCCTCCGTGCTCGGCGGCTGCATGATGGGTCCGGCGTACCATCGTCCGCGCGCAGAGCTCCCTGCGGCCTTTAAGGAGGCCGGCAGCTGGCGCCTCGCCGAGCCGCGGGACGAAGCGCCTCGCGGAGACTGGTGGACGGTTTTTGGCGATGGCCGGCTGGATGCGCTGCTGGCGCAGGTCGACTTGTCCAACCAGAACCTCCAGGTCGCCGACGCCCAATACCGCGCTGCTCGGGCGCTGCTGCGCCAGACAGGGGCGGGGCTGTCGCCCACCATCTCGGGCGGCATGTCGGCCACCCGCAGCCGCGCCCCGGGTAGCAGCACCGAGCTGAGGAGCTACGGCCTTTCCCTGGATGCGTCCTGGGAGATAGACCTCTGGGGTCGAGTCCGCCGGCAACTGGAGGGGAGCGCGGCCAGCGCCCAGGCGAGCGCCGCCGACCTCGCAGCGGTACGGCTGTCGGCGCGGGCAGAGCTCGCCAGCGACTATTTTCAGCTGCGCGCGCTGGACATGGAGAAGGCCCTGCTCGACGACACGGTCGAGGCCTATCGCAAGTCTCTGGGGATCACCAAGAACCGTTATGCGGCGGGGGTTGCCGGAAAGCTCGACGTGGCCCAGGCGGAGACTCAGCTGAAGGGTACTGAAGCGCAGGCGATCGACCTGGAAATCCAGCGTGCCGCGCTCGAGCACGCCATTGCGGTGCTGGCGGGCGAGCAGCCGGCCGACCTCTCGCTGGCCCCAGCCTCGACGCGGATCGCTATTCCTTCCATCCCCGCCATCCTGCCATCGGAGCTGCTGGAGCGGCGACCGGACATCGCTGCTGCAGAACGGCGCGTCGCTGCCGCCAATGCCCAGATCGGTGCAGCCAGGGCGGCATTCTTTCCGAGCCTCGGCTATTCAGCGAGCACGGGCTTCCAGAGCGCAACGGTCGCAGCGCTGCGGACGGCGCCGAGCCGCGTCTGGTCGCTCGGTCCGACGCTCGCCGAGACCTTCTTCGATGCCGGGCTGCGCCGTGCCTTGACGCAGGAGGCGATCGCGAGCTACGACGCGAGCGTTGCGGCCTATCGTCAGACGGTGCTTACGGCATTCCAGGAGGTCGAGGACGACCTGGCGGCGCTGCGTGTGCTGGCGCAGGAGGCCCAGGTGCAGGGCGAGGCGGTGCGGGCGGCGCGCGAATCCGTGCGGCTGACCGCCAACCAATACAAGGCCGGCACCGTCAGCTATCTGAATGTGGTCATCGTGCAGGCCGCGTTGCTCGACAACGAGCGCAGCGCCGTCGCCATCTACAGGCGACGCCTGACGACCACTGTGGCGCTGATCAAGGCGCTCGGCGGTGGTTGGGAGGCCCGATAAGCAGCATGGACAAAGGCACACGCCCCGGGGCAAGCCGCTCGGGACACGCCGTGAATACTTGCCGAGCTGCGCGCCGCGCCTTGCTGGCACGCATTCCGGACGCAACCCCTCGGGGACAGGGCGATCTTGACCCCGGCCTTTGTTGCGGCTCGCTCTCGTAGCGACGGCCACACTACGCTCGCCGGTTCGCGGATTACGTCGCCACATCAAGGACAATACATCGCCGCCTGGCGCTCGTAGAGCTCGAGCTTGGTCTCGTCGTGCAGCCTGCGCGCCGAATTCCTGTAGCCTTGTTTGAGCGCGCGCTCGTGCTCGCGTACGAGCGCACGGTAGTACTTGCACTTTGCCTTCTCGACCTTCTTCTTGCGGGCCCCGGCGGCGTCGCGCTGCGCCAGTTCCTTCGCGGAGCGCTCACGCGCTTCCACGAGCTCCCGCTCCTCCCGCTCGATGCTCTCGAGCATGCGCCGCTCGCCGGGGCGCAGCCCCTCGGGCGCGTCTTCGGTGGATGAAGGGTGGGAGGCGGGCTCGGGCGAGACGACGACCGATGCCGCGTTCGGCGGGGGCGCATCCCCGAAATGGATCCGCCCGTCCGCGTCGACCCATTTCCTGATCGGTCCGGCCGCCGCGCTCGCAAAGGCTGTGAGCAGCAGCAGCCCGATTACTCTCCCTGTTCTTGTCATGGCTCCCTCCTTGGATCTTTCGGTTCCGATGGTGCCGGGTGGCTCGGCCCCCGGGGGCAATCAAAACCCAAAACGGCGGCCGGTGTCTACTGCGGTCGCAGCGGCGGTGGCGGATGATGACATAGGCTCTAATATCCCGCCTGTTCGCAGCCCTGCAGGCGATTGCCATGAGCAAGGACTTCCTCGTCGAGCAGGCCCCCGGGGCGCCCGGAAAACCGCCGACCGGGTGGAACGGAGCCAAGCAATTGGTGGGCACCGCCCTGGGACCCACCCGGCTCTGGCTCACCGCATCGCCATCAGCCCGCCAGCGAGGGCTGCGCGGGCGCCCTGACCGGCCAGCAGGACGCTCAGTCGCGCTCGAAGCCGTAGATCAGGTCCGCCCCCTGGTGCTGGCCGGACTGGGCCTCCAGGCGCAGATGCTTGGTGAGCCGATAGCGCAGCACCAAGGCCCCTTGGGGATCGAACAGTCCGAGGGCGTAGCTGATGTAGAGGTCCGGAGACAGATACTTGCCGAGCAGCAGGGAGCTCTGCTGCAGGGTCGCACCTTCCTTGACCTGCAGTTGGTCCAGGCCGACGCCCTTGGCGACGCCCTCGAGCAGGGTCTGACTGCGGCCCAGGCTGCCGCTGATCAGAGCCTGGCTGATCAGGACCGAGTTGCCCGCGCCGCCGCCCTCTTTGATCGACCTTCCCGTCAACAGATACGCCATGGCCTCCTCCCGCGACAAGGGGGGGTCGCTGGAGACCTGGGCGAGGGGCTCGCGCAGCGGACCGGTGAGACTGAGGATCGCCGTGACGGTGTCGTCCTCGGAACGGCGAGTGGCTCGCACATCCAGGCTGGGGTTGGTCGGCGGGCCCGCGAAGATCAGCTGGCCGCGCTCGATCTTGAGGTCCTGGCCGTAGGCCTTGTAGCGGCCATCCTTGACCGAGATGATGCCCTGGGCCAGGGTGCGCCCGTTCGTCGCGGAAAGCTCCAGCTTTCCTTCCAGCCCCGCTGTCAGCCCGAACCCGCGGAAGCGAACCTGATCGCCGAGGCGCAGCTCGACGTTGGCCTGCAGCTCGAGCGGTGTCGGATTCGGCGATCCCTTGGTGCTACCCACCAGGACCTCGTCGGAGGAGACCGACACGGCAGACTTGGGAAGCTGGCGGATCTCGATGGTCGCCTGGGGGACCACCACGCTGCCCTGCACCTGCAGGGCACCGTGGCCCGAGCGCACCCGCAAGTCCGGGGAGGCCGTGGCCAGGGCCTCGGGCAGGCGCACGGCTTGGACGTTCGTGCCCTTGATACGCAGGTCCAGAGGCCAGTCGCGCCGCGGGTCCAGGATGAGGTCGCCCTTGGCCTCTAGCTGCCCTTTTCCGGAGCGCAGGCTCGCCTCGATGTCCAGCTGCTCCGTGCCCCGGCTTTTTGCCGAGAGCTGGATCTGATCCAGGGCGACGCCCAACGCAGGCACTAGGGCCGATCCGTTGGCGATGGTCGCCTCTCCCGAGATCAGCGGATGCTCCAGGGTGCCGGCCAGGCCCAGCTGGGCCGACAGCGCGCCGCGGATCTCGCTCAGCTGCGGCACCAGCATCTCTGCGGGGGAGAGGTCGGAGAGCCCCGCTTCCACCTGACCCGAGAGCGGGCGTGCCCCGCCGGCTCCGGGCCGGCCGATGCGCATCCGGGCAGCCAGGTGATCCTTGCCCGCCAGGGGAAGGTTGGCGTCCAGGTCGAGCGCTCCTTGGCGGGCGTCCAGCCGGACCGAGCCCGCGCCGAACGGCAGCGCGAGCGCCTGACCCTCGGCCAGGGGCAGGCTGAGGCGTCCGGCCGTCAGGTCGAGACGGGCCGTGCCCGATGGACCCTCGGGGGAGAGCTCGAGTCTCGCCTGGCCGGAGGCGGAGCCCTCGAGCAGCGCACTTTCGGGCAGCCAGGGCTTGAGCAGAGCCAGAGGCAGCGAGCGGGCGTCGCCGCTCAGATGGCCGCCGGACGGTGTCCAGCTGACGGCTGCGCAGAGGCTGCCGTCGGTGGCCCGCAGGCACAGCTGTTGGACGTTCGATCCGGTCGGCCGCCAGCGTCAGGGTCGACGGCGCGCCCAGAGACCAGTGCCCGGAGTCCGGGCTTGCCAGGTCGAGCGCGTCGAGCTTGCCTTGCCAGCGCCCGCCCTTCCATCCGCCATTGAGCCGTGCGTGGGCGAAAAGGGCTGCCGGTTTGGCTGCCCCGGTGCTCGAGACGGCGTCGATGGCGAACCGTGTCTCGAAGTCCTGCGGTCGCCCCCGGAGCGTCAGGCTCAGCTTCCCGGACGGGATGCCGCCGGCCGAAAGCCCCTGGCCGTCGAGGCTCACCGCGACGCGATCGGGGCCCCAGAGGAGCTTTCCGGCGAGGGCTGCGAGCCGCATATCCTGGTAGCGCAGACCCTTGCCGTTGACGCGCCCGTCGATCTGGGGCGCCTCTGGCTTCCCGGTAACGCTGCCCTGGACCTGGAGCGCGCCGCCAAGCCTCGGCCAGGTCGCCGACAAGTCGGGTGCGGCGAGATCGAGCTTGAGGTCGAGACGCTCGGCCAGAGTGCCTTGGGCCTTCAGGATGTTCGGGCCGCTCTGCAGCGAGAGATCTTCCAGATCGAGGCGGCCGGCCCGGTAGGTGGCGCGACCCCGGCCGTTGAGCGCTTGACCGTTGAGCCTGCCGGTCAGGTGTTGCAAGCTGATCTCGGACCAGGGGCCGTCGGCCGAGGTTCCGCCCGCGACCTGGGCGCGGAGATCGAGCTGCCCAGGCCAGTCGGGCCAGCGCAAGGAGGGATCGAGGTCGGTGCCCTCCAGGTCGAGCTTCCACGTCGCCTGTGGCGCCCAGTCCAGCCGGCCCGTCAGGTCGAGGCGGCTCGGACCCGAGCTCAGGGCGAGCCGGTTGAGCGAAACGCCTTTGGCGTCCATCCTGGCCTGGCCATGGGCCTCGAGGGGATGGTCCATGAGCCGGCCGGAGAGGTCCGTCAGCCCGATGTCGGACCAGAGACCGTCCGTGCCGAAACCGCCCTGGACGCTGGCGGCGAGATCGATGCGTCCGGGCCAGTCCGCGGCCCAGGCCGATGGATCGATCGCCTTGCCGTCCACACTGGCCGACCAGTGCAGATCTGGCGCCCAGCTGAGCCGTCCGCGGGCCTCGGCCCGTGCCTCTCCCAAGTGCGCGACCAGGCTCAGGTCCTCCACGGCGCCGGCGGTGGCCAGCCCGGTCAGCTCGAGGTCCAGCGGGGGTGAGTCCGGTACCTGCAGCCCCCCCTGGGCCTTCACCTCCAGATGGTCCAGGGGGCCCCGTAGCGTGTATCGGCCGGCGGGGCTGCGCACGGAGGGGGTCTCAGTCAGCGGCCAGCGGGCGTCCTTCCAGTCCCCTTCGGCATCGAGGCTCGCCACGCCGCCCGCGAAGCTCAGGCGCCCGTGCGTGTGCAGGGGAAACGGCTGCTCGGTCCGGTGATCGAAGGTCAGACCCGCTAGATCTCCCCGGATCGTGCCAGCGGCCTTGATTTTGCCCAGATCGGGCAGATCGCCGTGCCAGCTCAGGTGGGCGGAATAGGGGTAGTCGGGCGCGAGTGCCAGGGTTGCGTCGCCCGTCAGCTCGATCCCCAGGGCGGCGAGGGACAGGTCCGAGAGGTGGAGCTGGCCAGCGGCGGCGGACGCTGCAGCCCGGAGCCGGTCGATGGTCCACTCGCCATTGGGGAGCTTGATCCTCGCGCGCAGCACCTGTACCCGGTCGAGCCGGATGTCGAGCGGCAGCGCCGGCGGACTGGCCTTAGGCTCCGAAGCCCCCTCGCCGAGCTGCTCGTAGACCAGTCCCTCTCCCTCCAAGGCCTCGATATGCAGCCGCCCGGACAGCAGGGCGAATGGGTGCCAGCGCAGGGTGAGCCTGCGAGCCGAGAAGCGCAGCCGGGCGTCCCGGTAGCTGATGCCTGTCAGCACCGAACCGCTCATCAGGCTGCCGGCGAAGGAGTCGAAGCTCAGGGCCGGACCCAGGGCGCGCGCAAGCAGCCAGGCGCCCCCCGAAGGGGTGCCGAGCAGCCAGGATGCGAGCGCTATCCCGACCGCCAGGGTGGCCGCACCGCCCAGCAGCAGCGTGCGCCTCACAGGTCGGGTCCCATGGAGAAATGCAGGCGCACCAGGTCGGCCTCGGGATCGGCAACAGGGAAGGCGAGGTCCATGCGCAGGGGACCTACGGGGGAGCGCCAGCGGGCGCCTATGCCCACGGAGCATTTCGGACGATCCTGGGCCCCGTCGAACGCGTTGCCGACGTCCACGAAGCCTGCGGCGCTCCAGTCACCCACCACAGGATGCTCGTACTCCAGGCTGCCGACAGCGAGATAGCGTCCCCCCACCACGTTGCCCTCGGCGTCCTTGGGTCCCAGGGCTTGGTACGCATAGCCGCGCACGCTCTGGTCTCCGCCGGCGAAGAATCGGAACGAGGCGGGCAAGCGGGTGAAGTCGGCGGATTCGGTCGCACCGAGCTCGGTTCGGGCGATCACGCGGCCTTTGCCGACCGACCCGATCCATTTTGCCTGGCCGTGGGCCTGGAGCAGCGACGCGTCCGAAAGCACTGCGCTGGTCGCGGCGCGCAGATCGAGGCTGAGGCGCCAGCCGTGAGAGGGGTACACCGGATCGTCGGCCTCGGTGCGCGACCAACCGATGCCCGGCACCAGCAGTGTCACCGCCTGGGTCTTGCCGGCGATCGTGGATTGATCCCAGAGCCATTCGATGTGGCGGTTCACCGTCCAGCCGGCGCGCTGCCCGGTCAGGCGCGCCTGCAGGCTCAAGCTGTCGCTCTTGGAGGTATCGGTGTCCGTGTGCGCGACTTTGAGGCCAAGACCGAGCTGGTCGACATGGGGTCCATCGACCGGAAAGCTGTACTCGGCGCCCAGGGAGGAGTTGGTTTTGGACAGCTGTAGCGCGGTCTTGAACCGGTGACCCAGGGCATTGATGCGCCGATCCTCGAAGCCCGCGCTCAGGCGCGGCCCGGTGTCCGTGGCCGCCCCGATGCCGAAGCGGTAGGCGAGACGCTTGGGCGCCTGCAGACGGACCTCCACCGGGACCCGTCGCTGGGGGTTGTGCCTGAGATCCGGGCGCACGTCGACGGAGGCGAAGTAGCCGCTGCCGCTCAGGCTGCGCTGCAGCGCAATGAGGGCCTTGCTGTCGTAGGGATCGCCCGGTTTTACGGTCACGAAGCGCTTGAGGATTCTCTTGTCGTAGCTGTCCTGTACCAGCTTGACGGTTCCGATCCGGTAGCGGGCCCCCGAGTCGTAGTGAAGCTCGACCTCGGCCCGGCGCTTCGCCGGGTCTACCCGCAGCTCGGCCAGCGTGAAATGGCCGTCCAGGTAGCCGCGCTCCAGGGCCAGATCCTCAATACGGCGTTTGAGCGCGTCGTAGCGCCCGTGGTTCAGGCGGTCCCCCGGGGCGAGACCGGGAGACCGGGTGATGGCGCGGAATTGGGGGTCCTGGTCGGCCGCGCCGCTGACGCGCAGATCGACCTGGTCGATGAGAACCGGCGGACCCGGCTCGACCTGGAACCGTGCCTCCCAGCAGGCGTCACCGACCTTCAGCTGCTTGTGGACCTTGATCTCGTAATAGCCGAGCGCGCGAGCGGCCTGTTCGAGCTCTCCATCGGCGCGCTCGAACAGCTGGCGCACACGCCATTGCGGGGAGGTGCAGGATTCCCCGGAGAGGGACAGCCCGGCCTTCAGGTTCGCCGTGAGCGCCGCGTCGGCGCCTTCGATGTGGATCGACGGTTGGGCGGCGGCGCAGTTCGCTATGCCACCCCAGACGGCCAGCAGAAAAAGCTTGGCGCGCAACCGAGACCCCGGGGATGGACCCTTCACCGCAATGCCTCCGGGCCGGGTCGGTCAGGCGGCAGCGACTGGCGAACGGCGATCCGGGTCGGCAGGCCCTTCCCAAGGCGGCTGGGCGGCGCTACCTTGCGAAAAGTACCCGTGCGGGTCGGTTGTGACGCGGTGTCGGCGCTTGGCATCGAATTGAGTCTCCCCGCCGCGCCGGCGGCGTGGACTATCCTATTATCCCATCATCCGGCTCGGAGTCTCCTCCGGGCGGGCGGGGGCCCTCCGGTGGTGCAGTGGACCGAATACACCCGCTTCGTCATCGCCCTGGTGGTGATCCTCGATCCATTCATGGCGATCCCGATCCTGCTCGGGCAGACCAAAGGGTACACCGACGCCGAGCGCGCACGGGTCGTCAACATCGCTTCTCTGACCGTGGTCGCGGTGCTGTTCATCGCCGCGCTGACCGGCGAGGCGCTGTTGCACTGGATGGGCACCAGCCTGGGCTCGTTTAGGGTCGGCGGAGGGATCGTGCTGTTCCTGATGGCGCTCGCCATGCTTCAAGCTCAACCGGATCGGGTGCGGACCACACCGCAGGAAGAACAGAGCGCGGCTACCAAGGCATCCATTGCCGTCGTTCCATTGGCGGTGCCCCTCTTGGCAGGTCCGGGGGCGATCAGCACCGTGATCATCGGGATGCAGCGCTCGGGCGCGCCCCACCACGCACTGGGCATCCTCGGCTCCATCCTGGTGGTGGCGGTGCTGCTCTGGGCCATCCTGCGCCTGGCTGAGCCGATCGGACGGCGCCTGGGAGAGATAGGCATAAATATTCTGAACCGGGTCTTCGGACTGTTGCTCACGGCGATCGCGGTGGAGGTGATCGCCAACGGACTCAAACAGCTGTTTCCGGCACTGTCGGGCTAGCCGTTTGACGGGACCGGGTGCCGCCGGTAGCCTTCGGCGCCCGTCAGCAGACAGGGGGATCGATGGTTATGGCGAAGGTTGAAAGGGAAAGGGTGCCGCTCCCCGAGGCGCAGGGGAGAAAGACCGTCGTCATCGTTGGCGGTGTCGCCGGCGGTGCCTCCTGTGCGGCCCGGCTGCGACGCCAGGACGAAACCGCCGAGATCATCGTGCTGGAAAAGGGGCCCTATGTCTCTTTTGCAAACTGCGGTTTGCCGTATTACATCGGGGGGGTGATCGCGGAGGAGACCAGGCTGTTGATAGCCGATGTCGGGCTGTTCCGGCGGCGGTTCAATGTCGACGCTCGGATCGCGGAGGAGGCGATTGCGGTGGATCGGAGGGGCAAGTCGGTGCGCATCCGCCGGCATGCGGACGGGACCGAGTACGACCAGCCCTACGATGTCCTGGTGCTGTCGCCCGGCGCCTCCCCGATTCGTCCGCCCCTGCCCGGCATCGGTCTGCCCGGCATCTTCTCTTTGCGCACCATACCGGACAGCAGGCTCATCCGAGACTGGATCGACCGGAGGTGGGTGCGCCATGCCGTGATCGTTGGAGGAGGGTTCATCGGTCTGGAGATGACCGAGAATCTGCTGGGTCGAGGCATCCGGGTCACGTTGATCGAGCAGGCCAGTCACCTGATGCCGGCCCTGGATGCCGAGATGGCGGTGCCGGTCGCCGACCGGCTGCGTCGGCATGGCGTGGAGCTTCTCCTGGGCGACGCGGTCAAGACCTTCGGCGACGAGCAAGGGCGGCTGCGGATCGAGACCCAGAGCGGCGTCGGCATCGACACCGACATGGTCCTGCTCGCCGTCGGCGTGGCGCCGGACAACGGGTTGGCCAAGGCTTGCGGCCTGGCCCTAGGCCCGCGCGGCCACATCCTGGTGGACAACTACCTGCGTACCAGCGATCGCGACATCTTCGCGCTCGGCGACGCGGTCGAGCTGCACGACGCGGTGATCGATCGCAAGACCTCCCTGGCCCTGGCGGGCCCGGCCAATCGCCAGGGCCGGATCGTCGCCGACGTGATCTGCGGCCGGGGCCGGCATTTTCGCGGCGTGCAGGGCACCGTGGTTTGCGGAGTGCTGGGGCTGACCCTGGCGAGCACCGGGGTCACGGAGAAGGTGTTGAAGGGCAGGGCAATCGACTACGACGTCGTCTACGCCCACCCGGGGCACCACGTCGGCTACTACCCCGGCGCGAAGGTCATGTTCATGAAGCTGATCTTCGACAAGTCGGACGGGCGGGTGCTGGGCGCCCAGGCGGTCGGGGAGGGTGGTATCGAGCGGCGCATCGACGTGATCGCCATGGCGATACAGATGCGCGCGACCGTGTTCGACCTGGAAGAGGCCGAGCTCTGCTATGCGCCCCAGTACGGCGCTGCCAAGGACCCGGTCAACACGTTGGGGATGATCGCGGCAAACGTGATGCGCGGCGATCTCACCCTGGTGCCCTGGCAGCAGATGGGGGCGGATGGTGCGGCGGTGCTCGATGTGCGTAACGCCGATGAGATCAGCTGCAAGCCGGTCCCCGGGGGGATCCAGATCCCGCTCGACGAGCTGCGCGGCCGCCTGGGTGAGCTGCCGCGGGACTGCCCCATCCACATCTGTTGCGCGGTCGGTGCCCGAGCCTACAACGCGACCCGGCTGCTGGTGCACCGCGGATACGATGCGAGGCTGCTCTCCGGGGGGGCCGAGACCTGGTTCTGCGTGCGCGGCTGCTACGACTGAGGCAGGGTTTGCAGGCGTCTCGGCGAGACGCCGGCACGGCCGCTCCGATCGCGCGCTGGTATAGTGCTCCACCGCCATTGCCCGCCGGCTTCACCGGAGATCGTCCATGCAGCTCCTGCTCGACCCCTCCGCCTGGATCGCGTTCATTACGCTGTCAGCGTTGGAGATCGTTCTGGGGATCGACAACATCGTATTCCTCTCGATCGTCGTGGGACGCCTGCCCCCTGGTCAGCGCCCCCTCGCCCGGAGGTTGGGGCTCGGCGCGGCCATGGGCACACGGATTCTCTTGCTGTTGTCGATTACCTGGGTCATGGGCCTGACCACGCCGCTGCTCTCTGTGCTGCATCATCCGATCGCGGGCAGGGATCTCATCCTGTTCTGCGGCGGCCTCTTCCTGATCGCCAAGGCCACCATGGAGGTCCACAACGATCTCGAGGGGGTGGAGGGGGGCCGGCCCGTCCGGGCAACGGTATCCTTCTTCGGTGCCGTGGCCCAGATCGGCATCATCGACATCGTGTTCTCCCTTGACTCGGTGATCACCGCGGTCGGGCTCGCCCGGCAGCTGGCCGTGATGATCGCGGCAGTCGTGGCGGCGGTTTTCGTCATGATGTGGGCGGCGGGGCCCATCGGGGACTTCATCGACCGGCACCCCGCCTTCAAGATGCTCGCGCTGTCGTTCCTGCTGCTGGTCGGCGTGGCCTTGGTCGGCGAGGCCCTCGGGCTGCAGATCCCGAAAGGGTACATCTACTTCACCATGGCCTTCTCGGTCGGTGTGGAGCTGCTGAACATGCGGGTACGGCGGCGCGTCGCCGAGCCCGTGCACCTGCGCGTACCTCGCGTTCCCGAGGAGGCATCGGCCGCGGAAAGAAGCGGACGGTAGAGGGGTGGACCCCTGCAGGAGCGGCTGGCGCCCGGCAGAACGACGGGCGACGGCTGTGAGGCGTAGACAGTAGGCGGAGCCAAGCGAAAGGCGAAAACCGGCGTGCACGGCACTGGGCCGGAAAGCGCAGCGCATGCCGCCGCGGTCTCCCGCGCCCAGGAGCGATCGTCAGGTCCCGACAGGTCTCCCCCAACGGCAGACGCCCGGGCAATCGCGGGCTGGAGCTCGCTCCCAGCGCAACGGATCGCGGTCGGATGGCTGTGCCGCGGGCGTTCTCTTCAGAGCTTAATGAGCTCCATCAGCTCTGCCCGGGTGCGGGCATCCTCCTCGAAGGTGCCGCGCATCGCCGAGGTCACGGTCGTGCTGTTCTGCTTCTGCACGCCGCGCATCATCATGCACGTATGGCTCGCTTCGATGACGACCGCTACGCCATGGGGCTTCAGGGTTTCCACCAGGGCGTCGGCGACCTGCTGGGTGAGCCGTTCCTGGACCTGCAGGCGGCGGGCGAACACGTCCAGGACGCGGGCGACCTTGCTTAGCCCGATGACCTTGCCGGCCGGCAGGTAGGCGACATGGGCACGTCCGAAGAACGGCAGCAGATGGTGCTCGCACAGCGAGTAGAACTCGATGTCCTTGACCACCACCATTTCCTTGCAGTCCTCGGAGAACAGGGCGTCGCGCACGACCTCGGCGACGTCCATCTCGTAGCCGCTGGTGAGAAAGTCCAGGGTTTTGGCGACTCGTAGCGGCGTGCGCTGCAGCCCTTCGCGATCGGGGTTCTCCCCCAGGTGCTGGAGGGTGCGCCGTATCATTCCCTCGAGCTCAACGTCGTAGACCTCTTCCCCGGGCTCGGCTTCGAGGGAGGCGGCATAGCGGCCCCCCGCCAGGGCCTTGGTCTTCTGCTTATTGATGCTCATCAGTGGATCTTGAGTTGAACCTGTGCGGGCGTTCTGTCCCTGGACCAGATGGTTCCATAATTGCCTCTAGGTAGTCACCCGGTGGATTCAGCGGAATTGGCTCAGGTATGGATCTCGCGTAGAGCGCCCGGACATGGTATCGGAATCCCCCACGAGCGTCTCGGCGGACGTGTACTGGCACGCCCTGGAGCCCGAGATGGTCATGCAGCGTCTCGGGACCTCCAGGGCGGGGCTCAGTGTGGAAGAAGCCCGGACCCGGCTCGCCGACCGGGGTCCTAACCGCCTGCCCCGACAGGCGCGCCGCGGAGCGGCCTACCGCTTCTTCTCGCAGTTCAACAACGTCCTGATCTACGTGCTACTGGGCGCCGGTGTGGTGACTGCGCTCCTGGCCCACTGGGCCGATACCAGCGTGATCTTCGGCGTGGTGCTGATCAACGCGCTGGTCGGCTTCCTGCAGGAAGGCAAAGCGGAGCGCGCGTTGGAGGCGGTGGGGCGCCTGCTCTGCGTCCAGGCCTCGGTGGTGCGGGGCGGGCACCGGGTGAGCCTGGCCGCCCAGGACCTGGTGCCGGGCGATCTGGTCCTGTTGCAATCCGGCGACCGGGTACCGGCGGATCTGCGTCTGATCGACGTCCGGGAGCTGCACATCGACGAGGCCGTGCTGACGGGCGAGTCGGTCCCGCTGACGAAGGCCATAGATGCCCTGGCGCCCGAGATGGTCGTCGCCGAGCGAGTCTGCATGGCCTACTCGGGCACGCTGGTGACCAGCGGGCGGGGACTCGGGGTGGTGGTCGGCACCGGCACGGACACCGAGATCGGACGCATCAGCGGCATGCTGGGCAGCGTCCAGTCCCTGACCACGCCGCTGATGCGCCAGCTCGACCGCTTCGCGGGCTGGCTCACCGGCCTGATTCTGGCGGTCTCGGCGCTGACCTTTGCCTTCGGGGTGCTGGTCCGCGGTTTCGGCGTCGCGGAGATGTTTCTCGCGACCGTTGCCTTGGCGGTGGCCGCGATCCCGGAAGGGCTGCCGGCGGTGATCACCATCGCCCTGGCTCTGGGTGTGCAGCAGATGGCCAAGCGCAACGCCATTGTGCGGCGCCTCCCGGCGGTGGAAGCCCTAGGCTCGGTCACGGTGATCTGCTCGGACAAGACCGGGACCCTGACCCGCAACGAAATGACCGTCCGCTCGGTGGTGAGCGCCGACCATGCCTTTGACGTTCGGGGGAGTGGGCTACGCCGTCCATGGGGCGTTCCGGATCTCGGGTGTCGGAGAGGCGTATCCGGGAGGGTTTCCGGACCTGATGGAGATCTGCCGCGCGGCGCTGCTCTGCAACGATGCCACCGGTCACCGGGGCGCCGATGGCTGGGCGTTTCACGGTGACCCGACCGAGATGGCCCTGGCAGTACTCGGGGTCAAGGCCGGGCTCGATCCCGCACGGTTGTCGGCGGAGCTGCCCCGCGAGGACCTGATCCCGTTTGAGTCCGAGCACCGGTTCATGGCGACGCTGCACCACGACCATGCCGGGCACCGCTCCGTCTGCCTCAAGGGTGCGCCCGAAGTGGTCATCGAGCGCTGCAGCCGGCAGCGGACCGCTGGCGAGGATCGGCCGCTCGATCCCGAATTCTGGACCCCTCTGATCGAGGAGCTGGGGGGGCGGGGCCAGCGAAGCCTCGCCCTGGCCGTCGGGGCCATGCCCGCGGATCTGCGCACCCTGGGGTTCGACGACCTCGAAGGCGGCCTCACCCTGCTCGGCCTGGTCGGCATGATCGATCCGCCGCGCGAGGAGGCGATCGATGCGGTCGAGCGCTGCCGCGAGGCAGGCATCGTCGTCAAGATGATCACGGGCGACCATGCTCAGACCGCCCGCGCCGTTGCCGATGCCATCGGTATCGGCAACGGTCGTCCCGCAATCACCGGCCTGGAGATCGAGCAGTCTCCCGACGAGGCCCTGATCTCGATGGTCGGGGAGGCGGACGTCTTCGCCCGGGTCAGCCCCGAGCACAAGCTGCGTCTGGTCCGGGCCCTGCAGGCCCGCGGGGAAGTCGTCGCCATGACTGGCGACGGGGTGAACGATGCCCCTGCGCTCAAACGGGCCGATGTCGGCGTGGCCATGGGGGTGAAGGGCACCGAGGTGGCCAAGGAGGCGGCCGAGGTGGTGCTGGCCGACGACAACTTCGCCTCGATCGCCGCTGCGGTGGAGGAGGGGCGGCGCGTCTACGACAACATCCGCAAGTCGATCGTGTTCATCTTGCCGACCAACGGTGGGGAGGCGCTCATCATCCTGGCCGCGGTGCTTCTGGGGGGGGTGCTGCCGGTGACCGCGGCTCAGATCCTCTGGGTCAACATGATCTCCGCCGTCACCCTGGCCCTGGCGCTCGCCTTCGAGCCGGTGGAGGAGGGCGCTATGCGCCGCCCGCCGCGTGCACCGGATCAGCCGCTCCTCGATGGATTCATGCTCTGGCGGCTCCTCTTCGTCTCGGTGATTATGGTGGTGGGAAGCTACGGGCTCTTTGTCTGGGAGCGCGCCCAGGGCGCCGAGATCGAGGTGGCCCGCACCGCAGCCGTGAACGCCCTGGTGGTGCTCGAGGCCTTCTACCTGCTCTCGACCCGCTCCCTGCTCGACCCCTTTACCCGTCACGGGGGGCTTTGGGGCAACCCCAAGGTACCGCTCACCATCCTGCTCGTGCTCCTGTTCCAACTGTTGTTCACCTACGCCCCGCCGATGCAGCTGTTCTTCCACTCCGGGCCACTGTCGGTCGGGGCCTGGATACGCATCGTGGCGGTCGGCGGGTTGGCGCTGGTCGTGGTGGAGCTCGAGAAGGCGATCCTCAGGCGTTGGCTGTCCGCGGTGTGAGCCCTGCCGGTGGCACCGGGCGGGTCCCGCGTCCATACTGTTCAGCCCGCACGTGCGTGGAAGCCTTCGTGAGATTCCGGATCATCCCAGTTACCGCCTTCGAGCAGAACTGCACCCTCCTATGGACAGAGGCGAGTGCGCGGGCGGCCATCGTGGATCCGGGCGGCGATCTGGCGCTCATCCTGCGGGTCGTGGAAGAGGAGGGCGTGCGCCCCGAGCGTATCCTGCTCACCCACGCCCATATCGACCATGCGGGCGCCACCGCCGATCTGGCGGACCGACTGGGCATCCCCATCGAAGGCCCCCACCGGGGCGACGAGCTCTGGATTCGTGCCCTGCCCGAGCAGGGCCGTATGTTCGGTGTTCCCCCGGGGCGTTCCTTCGTGCCCGACCGCTGGCTCAATCAGGGCGACCGAGTGAGCGTGGGGGCCGAGGAGCTGGAAGTTCTGCATTGTCCCGGTCATACCCCGGGCCACCTGGTGTTCTTCCATCCCGGCTCTCGGCTGGCGTTGGTGGGCGACGTGCTGTTTCACGGATCGATCGGCCGCACGGATTTCCCCGGCGGGGACTACGACACCCTTATCGACTCGATCCGAAATCGGCTTTGGCCCTTGGGGGACGACGTGCGCTTCATCCCCGGACACGGGCCCATGTCCACCTTCGGTGCCGAGCGGCGCAGCAACCCCTTCGTCCGGGATGTCTGAATCGCCGGATGCGTGCAAGCGAGGACCCCCTGCCTCCTGCACCAATCTCCGTCTACAGTTTCCCATAGGCTTTCCGTGCTCAATGGAGAGGTCCACATGGGCAGGCGCAGCGAGCCCCAGGGGCGTTGGTGGCGCGGAGTGTTGGCGGCGCTCCCGCTCGCGGTGATGTGCGCGACGGTGGGTACCGCGGTCGCCGCGGAGGTTTATCGCTGGACCGACTCCAAGGGCGTGGTGCATTTCAGCGATAAGCCGCCCGCCGGATCCGGGGTGACCCATCTGCAGCCGATCGCCCTCCCAGGGTCTGGGCCCCGGATCGTCGACCCCCGGGATGAGTACTTCTCCGTGGTCAACCAGGCCCGGCGGATGACCGCGGAGAGATTGGAGCAGGAAAAGGCCTGGCGCGAGCGCTTGGAGGCCGAGGCGCAGCTACAGCGCGAGCGCAACGCCGCCGAGTGGGAGCAGGCGGCGACCCAGCCCGCCCCTCCCCTCGAGCCTTATGTCGTCACCCAACCGTTCGTCCATCCCTGGCCCTGGCCCTATAACCGTTTCAGTCGCCACCCGGGCGGCCATCCCGTCTATTCGCCGTATTGGCCCTTACCCCCCGGACCTCACAGCGCATACTCGGGTCCCAAGCCCGGGCCTTCGGCGCCTCGATCGCGTCTCAAACCGGGACCCTGACCGCGCTCAGGCGCAGTCCTGACGGTTGCGGGAGGAGAGGAGCCAGCCGTCCCGAGTGAGCCTGGACGCCGCCACTGCGCATCGGATCCGGGGTGCCCAGCCCGCCGCGCCGCTACGCAAAGAATTCACCCAATCGGCGTGAGTTGATCCGGCTCGGCCGCCCCGTAAAATCCGAGCTTAGCGCTCAACTATTTGGCGCGCTCCTTGCTTCAGATCCGTGAAATCCCCCAAGGTCCGGAGGTATCCCGTGCTGGCTGAGAACCTGCCCGTTGTCCGCCCCTGTCGAGTCCCCGCCCCTTGCTATAACCTGTCCCAGCTGGTACGTCGAATGGCCCGTGGCTCCGTCGAAGTGAGGTTGGCGGGTCTGGCGGAGAACCGGGTGCTGGTGGCAGAGCAGCGCTGGAGCTGTTGGAACCATCGGCTCGGCACCCTGCTGCTCAGCTGGGAGCACTTCCGCCCAGGGCTTCGCAATGGTCTCCACGAGCCGGTCGACTGCACCCTGACCGTGCACCACTCGTACAGCCGCACCATCATTCATCGGGTGTACGAAAGCCTGGCGGAGTGTCTGCACAGGGAGGTCCAGCGTCACCGCCCGATCCTTGGCGGCCGGGTGATCCACTGGCCCGGGACGCACCTCGGCTGAACGCCACGGCCGGGCCGGGACGCCCTTCAACATCGTGGCCGACACCAGCCCAGGGGTTACGATCAGCGTTTGGTTATGATGGCTATAAGCAGCTCAGACTTCATTTATGCTCTAAATCCCTGTAAAGTATGGGCCTAAATTTCGGCGGCGATGGCCTGGTTCGCGCCGCCGACCGACTCTCGGGCGCAGCCCAACCTGCGTCCTTGGCCTTTGACAACCGAGGGATCTACGCGATGGCACTCGACCAGTCCGCCCGTTACTCCGACCTGAGCCTGAAAGAGGAAGACCTCATCGCCGGTGGCAATCACATCCTGGTTGCCTACCAGATGAAGCCCAAGGCCGGTCACGGCTACCTCGAGGCCGCCGCCCACTTCGCCGCCGAGTCCTCCACCGGCACCAACGTCGAGGTCTCTACCACCGACGATTTCACCAAGGGCGTGGATGCGCTGGTCTACCACATCGACGAAGCCACCCTGGATATGCGCATCGCCTATCCGCTGGAGCTGTTCGACCGCAACGTCACCGACGGCCGCATGATGATGGTGTCGTTCCTGACCCTGACCATCGGCAACAACCAGGGCATGGGCGACATCGAATTCGGCAAGATGATCGACTTCTGGGTCCCGCCGCGGGCCATCCAGCTGTTTGACGGTCCGGCCAAGGATATCTCCGACCTCTGGCGCATCCTCGGCCGCCCGGTGGTCGATGGCGGCTACATCGCCGGCACCATCATCAAGCCTAAGCTGGGTCTGCGTCCCGAGCCCTTCGCCGAAGCGGCCTACCAGTTCTGGCTGGGCGGCGACTTCATCAAGAACGACGAGCCCCAGGGCAACCAGGTGTTCTCGCCGGTGAAGAAGACCATCCCGCTGGTGTATGACGCCATGAAGCGCGCCATGGATGAGACCGGAGAGGCCAAGCTGTTCTCCATGAACATCACCGCGGACGACCACTACGAGATGTGCGCCCGCGCCGACTTCGCCCTGGAGGCCTTCGGTCCCGATGCTGATAAGCTGGCCTTCCTGGTGGACGGCTTCGTGGGCGGCCCGGGCATGGTCACCACCGCGCGGCGCCAGTACCCTGGCCAGTACCTGCACTACCACCGCGCCGGTCACGGCATGATCACCTCGCCGAGCGCCAAGCGCGGCTACACCGCCTTCGTGCTGGCCAAGATGTCGCGCCTGCAGGGTGCCTCCGGCATCCACGTGGGCACGATGGGGTACGGCAAGATGGAAGGTGAGGCCGACGACAAGAACATCGCCTACATGATCGAGCGCGACAGCGCCGACGGCCCTGTCTACCACCAGGAGTGGTATGGCATGCGCCCGACCACGCCGATCATCTCCGGGGGCATGAACGCCCTGCGTCTACCCGGTTTCTTCGAGAACCTGGGCCACGGCAACCTGATCAACACCGCCGGTGGCGGCTCGTATGGTCACCTCGACTCCCCGGCCGCTGGCGCCAAATCCCTGCGCCAGGCCTACGAGTGCTGGAAGGCCGGCGCCGACCCGATCGAGTATGCCAAGGAGCACCGGGAGCTCGCCCGCGCCTTCGAGTCCTTCCCCCAGGATGCCGACCAGCTGTTCCCGGGCTGGCGCCAGAAGCTGGGTGTCGCTGCTGCCTAAGGGGCCGCGAAAGAATAACTTCAGTTGAAAGATCGTAAATGCGCCTCTCATGGAGGGTCAGATTCTTTCATCACGGTGGATGATACCCAATAAAAACCAGTGTTTTGCGGGATTCTGTAATTGACAACTGGATTGAGTTATGGCGCCTTAGCGCAAAGAAGGGCGTCAAGGTGCCATAATGAGGCCGCCACTCTATACGGCGAATGCCGCGGCTGAGCTGCTGCGAAAGCGAAAGATCGCCACCCTCGGGCAGGTGATGGCCGCACTCGGAACCGATGCGCGACGCACAGCGTTTCGCAAGCTCAGGGCGCTGGCAGCGCGCGCCAGCTACTCCCATTGCGGGCGTTACTACACGCTTGATGAGGTCGCCAAGGTTGACGAGCTGGGGCTGTGGTGCCACGACGAGGTCTGCTTCTCAGTGCGCGGCACCCTGATCGAGACGGCCGCGGGACTGGTGGAGAGCGCGCAGCTCGGCTACTTCGTGGAGGAGCTCGACAACGTGCTGCACGTCGCCACCAAGGATGCGTTGCGCAAGCTCGTGCACGCCATGCGCCTGGCTCGCGATGAGGTGGCAGGGCGATTTCTGTACTGCGCGAGCGACCCTGTGCGTCGGCGCGAGCAACTGCGGGCGCGCCGCGCCCGCTTGGCCGAGCCCCGGCTGCTCGGGCCGCTGCCCGAGGTCTCGATCATACCTGATGAGCTGCGCGCGGCCATCGTATTGTTCTTCAGCTTGCTCGATGAGCAGCAGCGGCGCTGGTACGCCGGGCTCGAAGCCCTCAAGACCGGTCGCGGCGGTGATGTGCGCATCGCCGAGCTGCTTGGCCTCGATGTGGGCACGGTCGCGCGGGGACGACGCGAGCTGCTCGCCCAAGCCGTCGAAGTCGATCGGGTCCGTGCACGCGGCGGCGGGCGCAAAGCGGTGGAAAAAAACCCCGGAAATCATCGCTCGGATCGAATCGCTGATGCAGCACGACACCGCCGGGGACCCCATGACCGGCTTGAAGTGGACCCGGCGCACCACCGCCAAGATCGCCGCGGAGCTGCAACGCTGCGGCATTGCTGTCAGCGACCGCACCGTGGCCAAGCAGCTCAAACCGATGGACTTCTCGTTGCGAGTCAAGCACAAGCAACTGTCCAGGACCTGCAGCGTCTCGCCCGAAGAGCGCCACGCGCAGTTCGTGCACATCGGCGAGATCCGCGGACACTTTCTCGCCCGAGGACTCCCCGTCATTAGCGTGGATACCAAGAAAAGGGAAGTTATTCTTTCGCGGCCCCTAAGGGCTCGCGAATTAATAACTTCCGGTTTTGGGGCGTCGAGGCGCCCGTCTGGCAAGGCGCGGAAAGGGGCGCATACTTGCGGTATGTAACCCTTTCCGCAACACAGCCAGGCGAGATGGATCGCCGGTCCAAGTTCGGGAGTTATTGTTTCGCGAGCCCTAAGTCGCGCCGTGGGACGAATCCATTCTGCGGGAGCGGAGGATGGGCCATGTGAGACCCCGGTCGTGGGAGCGGAGGATGGGCCATGTGAGACCTGACCCCGGTCGGTGTGTGAGACCTGACCCCGGTCGGTAAGTTCTGCGGGAGCGGAGGATGGGCCATGTGAGGCCTGACCCCGGTCGTGTGTGAGACCCCGGCCGTGTGTGTGAGACCTGACCCCGGTCGTGTGACCCCGGTCGTGCCGTGTGAGACCTGACCCCGGTCGTGGTGACCCCGGTCGTGGGAACTGAATGATGCGAAGCCAGACCCCGGCATTCGCGAACGGGGGATCAGCACCTTGGGCCGCTTTCAGGGCCGAATAGCTGAAGTCCGGTTAAGAATGCGCCAAGACGGAGCCCCCCAGGCGCTGCCTTGTCGAGCGGTGGGGCTAACGCCGGGGCGTGGCTACGCGGTCCCGGACGGGGCCCGGTGCTTGATGTACGCCTCCATGCGGGGCACGAAGAAAGGCACCACCTGGGGCAGCATCTTTGGCATCAGGTTTCCCATAACCGTGGGCATCAGCGTGGGCATCTGCTCCTTCATGTAGTCGGGCATGGGCACCCGCTGCTCCATGGCCCGCAGCATGTCGGGCATCAGCTTGGGCATCATGCCGGGCAGCAGGCGTGGGAACAGCACCGGAAGCATGGGCCGCATCACCGCCCACATGGTATCCCGCATCCCCGGCGAGGTGTCGCGCGTCCACTTCATCATCCCGCGAAAGGGCTGCGGCATGGCCTCGAACATCTCGGGCAACATGGCCCCCATGAAGTCGGCCATCGCCTCAGGCTTCAACAGCTTGATCATCGCCTCGAAAGTGGCCCATTGCTCCAGAGTCTCGGCAGTCATATCGGGGAGCTTCACGCCCAGTGCCTCGGTCGCCAAATGGGCCAAGTCCAGGATCTTCAGTGGGCTGCCCGTCTTCTTCGCGGTCACGCGAAACTGTACCTCGCAGCATGGACAGGCCGCCACCAGGGCCTCGGCGCCGGTGGCCTCGGCCTCCTTGAGCCGAATGTCGCCGATCCTGACGGCAGCACCCTCCGGATCCTCGAGCAGACTCAGCACGCTGCCGCAGCAGTGGGCCGCCTCACGATTAAACTCCATCTCCCTGAGGTCCACTCCGGGAATGGCCTTGAGCAGCTCGCGGGGCGGCTCGTAGATGCCACCGGCTCGCCCCATGTGGCAGGAGTCGTGCCAGGTCAGCTTCAATGGCACCTCGTGGGTCAGCTTGAGCTCCCCGGTCTTGAGCCGCTCGGCCAGCACCTGCGAGTAGTGCTTCGCTTCGATGTCGAAAGGGATCCCCAGCTTCTTGGCCCACTGGGGATAGTAGGTGTGCCAGGCGAGCCAGCAGGCCGGGCAAGACGTCACCACCGTCTTCACCCCCCGCATTGCCATGGCCTCGACGTTGTGGCGCAGAATCGTCTCGAAGGTATCCCAGTTGCCGGAGCACAGGATGGGGATGCCGCAGCAGCCTTCATCCTGACCCAGGTAGGTCAACTCCACGCCCGCCTCACACAGCAGACGCGCGGTACCTTCGGCCACGTCCGTCTCCACCAGGCTTGCCGTGCATCCGGCGAAGTAGGCTGTCTCGGCCTGTGGCTTCAGCTTGTCCTTCACCTCCGGCGGCAGCCAGGACGACCGGTCACCAGTTCCTGCCAAGCAGCCGCCGAAGTGGAGCTCGCCCGTTTCATCCCGGGCCTGGTCCTGCGCCTCCGGCGACATCCAGCCGGTCCGGTCCCGTCGGTAGGCGCCCCAGACATTCAGCTCCTTCTCGGCCGAGGCGCGCATGACCTCAAAGGGCGGCAGGGTCAGCCTGCCCTGTTTGCGCACCAGCTCGCCGCGCATCTTCATCCAGCTCGATTCGTTGGGTAGCTGAAGCGGGCACTTCACGTTGCACATCTCACAGGTGGTGCACGCCAGGAAATTCTCCACCCACTCCTGGGTCATCTGGGCCCGACCTTCCATGTAGTCCCGCAGGAAGAACCAGCGCCCGCGGGGCGATTCGGATTCCCAGCCGCGGCCATAGTACTGGTCGCACTCATCCACGCAGTAGCCACACTGGGCGCAGGCGTAGGCGTACCAGGCGATGTCATCGGGCACGCCGCGCTTACCCTGGCCCTCGATACGCTCGGCCGCGGGACTTTTCATCAGGTTTGCCGGAATCCTCGCCAGCGGCTCGAACGGCAGGATCGCCCCGATCAGGTGCCCCATGAGCCCGCTGTCGATGACCTTGCGTGGGTTCATGATCGCTTGTGCGTCCACCTCCCGCTTGAAGGCCCGCAGCTTGTCGACGCGGGCTCTACCCAGAACGGTGTCCGCCTGGCTGGTGAAGTAGAGGCCCGTCGAATAAGGCCGGCCGCCATGTTTCTTGGCGATGCGCACCAGCGTGAGAGAGAGGCTGTAAGCAATGCCGAACGAGAGCTTACGCTCGTCGTGAGGGATGAAGCCGAGCAGGGTCACCAGCCCCTCGGAGCCGCCCTGGAGGTTCCTCTGCACCATGCCCTCCAGGGCCAGTGGCTGCTTGATGGCGGATGCCGCCTCATCGAGCACCTGCCCGAGGCTCTCCAGAGGAACCACGACCTCCGCCGGCAGCAGGCTCGGTCCCAGCCGCTTGATGTGCATCAGGGCGAAGCGCTCTTTCCACTCGTGGTCGGCAATGGCCTGATCGACCGCCTGCGCACCATGAGCTCCGAGGATGGGCCGCAGACCCTCTTCGACGACGTGCCAGCGCTCTTCAGGCGTCACCAGCACGACCAGGTAGGCATCCTCGGGCAGCCCGGGCCCATGGGTCTGCACCGGCTCGCCGTGCACCAGGGCGGGCGGAAGGCGATTGCGCAGCCTTGCCGTGGTGGGATTGGTGAAGCTCACTGACCAGATGGGCAGCTTCGCGCTCAGAATCTCCGCGAGTGCGGCGGCCATCTCACGGCTCGAGTCGAATCGATAGGCCCGGATCACCTCCGGACTCTGCTTGCGCACTCGCAGCTTGACCTCCGTGATGAAGCCTGTGATCCCCTCGGCCTCGCTCACCAGATCCAGATCGTCCCCTTCGAAGACGCGCACCTCGCCGTTCGCCAGCACCACCCGGGCAGAGAGCACGTTGTCCCGGAAGCAGCCGTACTCGAAGCACCCGTAGCCTACGCCGCCCTGCGCCAGCCAACCGCCCACGGTCGAGGAGGGCGCACTGGAGGGGTAGGTGCGCAGCGCCAGGCTCTGCTTCTGCATGGCCCGCTCCAGGTCGACCCACACCACCCCCGGCTGGACGCGGGCCGTCAGCGCCTCGGCATCGACGTCCAGGACCTCGCGCATCCGGGTCAGGCTCACGGATATGCCACCCTTGACGGGCATCACGCCCCCGTATCCCGAGGTCGCTTTGGCCCGGGGCACCAGGTGCACCTTATTCTCATTGGCCCACCGTACCAAGGCCACCAGCTCTTCCTCGGACGCAGGCTGGACGACTGCCGCCGCTGTCGCTTGACCGATGACCGGCCGGATGAGCTTGGGGATGGCCGCCACGTCGTGGCTGTAAAGTCGCCGCTCCTCCCGGTCGAAGCTGACCCATTTGCCGAACATGTGCCCCAATTGTCGCCGCTGTGCCGTTGAAAGTGCGTTCATTGCTGCCACCTTGGCGTAGGCCTTAGTCCGCTAGTATTTTAGTATCTTCTGATATTACCAGCCCGTGTCGCCCCTGCCTGTTGACGGAGATCAAGTAAACGCGGCCCACGGGGCCGGAGAAAAGGGGCGTCACGCGGGAAGTGCGGTCAGTGCGGTTAGGCAATGCCGCGTACTCTAGTGGGTGGGAGCCCCAGCCGGGTAACCGCTAGGTAGTGCCGGGACAGGGGTCAGACTCGATTGGTGTGGCGTCAAGCAGTGAGTTTCGATTGAGTCTGACCCCATTAAATCAATCGAGTCTGACCCCATTAAATCAATCGAGTCTGACCCCATTAAATCAACCCCATTAAATCAGACGACGGACGTTCCGCTTTGTTCGACTTAACGCCGCTTCTCGAATCAGAGGCATTTGAACCTTTGAAAAACAGGGAAGAGTTTGAACGCATTCATAATGGCAGGTATTTCATCGAATGGGCAAAAGCGGCCAGGCTCGAGTTACTATTGATCTTTAACAAAATGGAAGGTCTTCGGATTCGGCGAGGTGTGCGCCTGGTTGTTTGCGGAGCGGGCTTCGGGCAACATGGGTCGGCGCCGCTTGCGAATCAGCAGGTTACGGCATTGGAGTACCGCCAGGCTACCAAGCCGGGCGCGGATTGAACCAGCGTCATCGCACCGGGGCGGCGCTCCTACAAGGGAGCGCTGCCCGGCTGGGGGCTCAGGCGTTTGCGGGCTGGTCGCTGGGACTCTTCGCCGCTGCCTGTTCATCGGCAAGGGCGGCCTCCCGGTGGGTACGGGCCATCAACACGTACACCGCGGGTACCACGAAGAGGGTGAACAAGGTGCCGATGCCGAGGCCGGTAGCGATTACCAGACCGATGTCGAAGCGGCTAACGGCACCGGGCCCGCTGGCGGTGAGTAAGGGCACCATGGCGACGATCATGGCGACGGTGGTCATCAGGATCGGACGCAGCCGGATGGCGGCCGCGCGCTCGACCGCGGCCCGCTTGTTCAGCCCCTCGTGGAGCTGCACCTGGTTGGCGAACTCCACGATCAGGATGCCGTTCTTGGCGATCAGCCCGATCAGGGTGATCAGTCCGACCTGGGTATAGATGTTCACCGAGGCGAAGCCCAGGGTGAGGAACGCCAGGGCCCCGGCGATGGACATGGGCACCGAGACCAGGATGATCAGCGGGTCGCGCCAGCTCTCGAACTGGGCGGCGAGCACCAGGTAGATGATGAGCAGCGACATGAAAAAGGTCGCCACCAGTGCGCTGCCCTGCTGGGCGTACTGGCGGGAGCTGCCGGTGTAGTCCCAGGTGAAGCCGCGCGGGAACAGCGGCCGGGCCTGCTGCTCGAGGTAGTCCATCGCATCGCCCAGGGTCACGCCCGGCGTCATGATGCCTTGCACCGTGAGGCTGTTGAGCTGCTGGAACTGGGTGCGCTTGCTCGGCTCCACCGAGGTCTCCAGGCGCACCAGCGAGGACAGCGGCACGTTGGCTCCGTTGGCCGCCCGCAGGTAATAGTCCTTGAACTTGCTGGCATCGAGACGGAAGCTCTGTGCCACCTGGGGGATGACCTTGTAGCTGCGACCCGCGAGGCTGAAGCGGTTGACGTAGTTGCCGCCGAGCAGGGTGGCGAGGCTGCGCCCGATCTCCTCCATCGAGATGCCCAGGTCGCCTGCGCGGTCGCGGTCGATCACCAGGGTGATCTTGGGGCGGGTGAGCTCGATGTCCTTCTGCAGGAACATGAAGTTGCCGCTCCGCATGGCCCGCCCGATGAGCTGGTCCGCCACCTGATCGAGGCGGTCGTAGTCGGCGTCGCTGACGATCACGAATTGCAGCGGCAGGCCGCGCCCCGCTCCGGGCAGGCTTGGGCGGGGGATCACCCCGGTCTGGAAGCCCGCGATCCGGCTAAGCTTGGCCTGGACCTCCGGCTGAATCTGCATCTGGGAGCGCTTGCGCTCGGAGGGAGGGGGCATCTTGATGCCGCCGAAGACCTGGTTCTTCTGCCCGCCAAAGCCGAGCAGCAAAAAGCTCTCCTTGTACTCCGGGACGGTCTCGAACGCCTTGACGATCTCTTTCGTATAGACGGCGTCGTAGTCGATGGTGGCGGTCTGCGGGCCGGTGGCGATGAAGAATAGGATGCTCTGGTCCTCGGTCGGTGCAAGCTCCTTCTGCGCCGTGGCGAACATGAGCCAGATGCTGGCCAACACCCCGAAGGCGAAGACCAGGATGGCCGAAGGGGCCTCGAGCAGGCTGTGGAGGGTGCGCTGGTAGCCGTGAGCCAGGCCCGTGAAGAAGCGCTCCACCGTGTGCTCGAAACGCCCGGGCGCCCCGTGCGGCTTGAGCACCTTGCTGCTCAACATGGGCGAGAGGGTGAGCGCCACGACGCCGGAGATCAGCACTGCGCCTGCGAGCGAGAAGGCGAATTCGGTAAACAGGGTTCCGACCAGTCCGCCCATGAAGCCGATGGGCGCGTAGACCGCCACGAGGGTGGTGGTCATGGCGATGATCGGCAGGCCCAGCTCGCGAGCCCCCTTGATGGCGGCCTGGAGGGGCGTCTCGTTCATCTCGATATGGCGGTGCACGTTCTCCACCACCACGATGGCATCGTCGACCACTAGCCCGATGGCAAGCACCATTGCCAGCAGAGTGAGCAGGTTGATGGAGAACCCCATCAACAACATCAGAAATGCCGCGCCGATCAGCGACAGGGGAACGGCCACTGCGGGGATCAAGGCGGCGCGCAGGGAGCCCAGGGACAGATAGATGACGATCAGCACGATGGCCACCGCCTCGGTCAGCGTGCGGAAGACCTCGTTGATGGAGTCCTGGATGAACTCGCTGGCATCATAGGGCAGGCGCACCTCCAGCCCTTCTGGCAACTGGGGCTTCATCTCCTGCAGGGCCGCGCGCACCGATTGCGCCACGGTGAGCGGATTGGCGCCGGGCGCCTGCTCGATGCCGACGAAGATGGCGGTCTTGCCCTTGTACCAGGTCTCGGTGTCGTAGTCCTCGGCGCCCAGCTCGGTGTCGGCGATATCGCGCAGCCGGACCAGGGCACCCTCGTCATTGCGCACCACCAGATTGCGAAAGTCCTCCTCCCGGGCGACGTCGGTGGTGGCGCCCAGATCGATGGTCACGTAGTTGCCGCGAGTCTCGCCGATCCCCGACAGGTAGTTGTTGGCGCGCAGCACGGCCGCCACCTGGCTGGCCGTGACGCCCAGGGCGGCCATGCGCGCGGGGTCCAGCCAGATGCGCATTGCGAAGGTCTTGTTGCCGATGAGCGCCGCCTTGCCGACGCCCGGCACCGCCTGCAGCTTGGGCTGCACGACGCGCAGCAGATAATCGCTGATCTGCGACGGCTTCATGACGTCGCTGAAAAAGGCCAGGTACATGAGCGCCGTGGGGTCGCCCGTCTGGGACGTGATGACCGGGTCGTCGGCCTCCGCCGGCAACACGTTGCGCTGGCTCGCCACCTTGGCCTGGATCTCTGCCACGGCGGCATTGGAATCGAAATTGAGCCGCATGTGAGCCTCGATGAGCGAGCGACCCTGGCTGCTGCTCGAGGAGAGGTAATCGATGCCGTCGGCCTCGGCGATGGCCTGCTGGAGCGGGGTGGTGATGAAGCCTTTGATCAGGTCGGCGCTCGCGCCTGGATAGGTGGTCGTGACGCTGACCACCGTGTCCTGGGTCGCCGGGTACTGACGCACTTCCAGGGAGGCGATCGCGCGCAGTCCGACCACCAGGATCAGCAGGCTGACCACGCTGGCCAGCACCGGGCGGTGGATGAAGAGATCGGTGAGCTTCACAGGGCTTTGGCCCTTTCCCCGGGGGCGGGCTTGTCATCCAGCGTCACCTGCATGCCGTTGCGCAGCTTGACTTGCCCGGCGCTCACAACGCGCATCCCGGCATCAAGACCGTTGAGGATGGACACGCGCCCGTTGCGGGTCTCGCCCGTCTCCACCTGACGGCGCTGCACGGTTAGTCCCTTGGCGTCTTCCCGGATGATGAACACGGCATCGCCGTAGGGGTTGTAGGTGATGGCGGTGTCTGGGAGCGTGAGCACTTGGCGTTGCTTGGGAAGCAGGACCCGTACCTCGGCGAACATGCCCGGGCGCAGCCGCTGATCCGGGTTGGGCAGGGTGGCGCGGATCTTGAGCGTACGGCTGCGCGATTCGATGCCGGGGTTCAGCGCCGTGATCTTTCCGACGAACGACTGGCCCGGCCATGCCTGCACCGCGACCGTCACCGTCTGATCGGTGTGCAGCTCGGCAAGGTGGCGCTCCGGCAGGGTGAAGTCGACATAGACAGGGTCGAGCATCTGCAGTGGCACGATGGAGGAGCCGGGCGCCAGATACTCGCCCAGATCCACCTGGCGGATGCCCAGGCGGCCCGCAAACGGGGCAGTGATCAGCTTCTTGGCGATCTGCGCCTGCTTGGACGCCACCTGCGCCTGGGCGTTGTCCAGCTTGGCCCTGGCCTGATCGACGTCGGCGGCGGATACGGACTTGTCGGTCAGCAGCTTGGAGAGCCGCCGGTGCTCTATGGCCGCCAGGTCCCGCTCTGCGATCAGGCCCCGGAGCTCAGCTTGGTCGACGCTATCGTCGAGCCTCAGCAGCGGCTCACCCTTGCTCACCGCCTGGCCGGAATCGAAGAGGATCTCTTTGACCGTTCCCGCGATCTCGTTGGTGACCGAGATCCCCTGAATCGCCTCGACGCTCCCGACGGCGGAGAGCTTAGGCTGCCAGGTTTCCGTCCGGACCTGGGTGGCCGCCACGGTGGTCGGGGGCATGGCGTGGCCGAGCATTGCAGCCTGCATCCGGATCTCGTGGACCTTCCAGCCGAAGACCCCTCCGAAGACGACCCCTAACAGCAGAAGGGCGAGGATCAGTCGCTTGATCATGATAGAGCCCCAGGGAGGCGGTGAGCCCGACGGCAGTCACCGGGCCACCGACGGATCGGCGATCCGCTTCGCGCCCGGGCAAAAAGCGTAGCCGATGACTTATCTTACTGGCAAGATATCGTTCGATATCGGTGTGGGCATAGACGGCGGCGGGGCGGCATGGCGGCGAAGCGACTCTCTCTTACGGACCTGATGGCCGGGTTGTCGAGCAAGTGGCCTGAGATGGCGGCACGGCTGAGTCTGGCGATCCTCGCGATCTACCGGGCCCAGGAATACCTGTTCGACGACCTGCAGCAGTGCCTCGTCCCTTTCGGCCTGCAGCCGGCGGAGCTCGACGTGCTCGTTGCACTGCGCTCCCAGGGTGGGCCGCATCAGTTGACGCCGACGGTGCTCTACCGCTCGCTGCTGCTGAGCTCCGGGGGGCTGACGAAGATCCTTCGACGTCTGGAGACTGCCGGGCTGGTGGAACGCCTGCCCAACCCGCACGACCGCCGCAGTCGTTTCGTGCGCCTGACGCCGCTGGGGCGCAGCCGGGTGGAGCGAGCATCCGTCGCCGTGCTCGATCACGAGCGGCGGTTTCTGGCCCCTTTGTCCGTGGCGGAGCGCGCCACCCTCGCGGCCCTCCTGGAGCGGCTGCTCCAGACGTTGGGGGGCTAGAGGACCGCAGTCGCGTGGGTGTGGCGATCCGCCGCCAAGGACCGCGGCCCCGGCCCACGACATCCCCTGCCGCGGGACGCTTCCGAGCTACCCGGGAGCCCGGGCATCCGTCCTAGTGGCGGTTTCTGCGGGGCCGGGTGGGGCGAGCGCCGGCTCGCGGTATGCCGTCAGCCAGCGGCCAAAGTCCTCGGCCGGTGTAGGCTTTGCGATGTAGTATCCCTGCGCCTGATCGCAGCCGAGCTCCCTGAGCGCCCGCAGGGTGTCGATGTCCTCGACCCCCTCGGCCACCACGGAGAGCCCGAACCGGTGCGCGAGATCCACGATCAGGTGGACGATGTTGCGGTTGGCCTCGTCCGCGAGAAACCCGATGATGAACGAGCGGTCCACCTTCAACTCATTGGCGGGAAGGTCGCGGAAATAGGACAGGCTGGAATACCCGGTTCCGAAATCGTCGATCGCGATCTCGACACCGAGCTTGCGAAGCTCTCGCAACGTCTGAAAACAGGCCTTGCTGTTGGGCGCCAACGCCTCTTCGACGATTTCCACCGTCAGCTTGATGCCTTTCTGCCCCCAGACGTCCATGGCACCGTGGACGATGTCGACCAGGCCGGGCTTGGCCAGCAGCCTGGGGGGAACATTGACGCAAACCGAGAGCTCTCCCCATTTCGTCGGCCAGTCCCGCCCGAGCCTCAACGCGCTGTTGAGCACCCAGGAGGTGATCTGCGTCAGCTGCCCGATGGTACGCGCAAATGGTAGGAACCCCCCGGGCGCGACCAGGCCGCGCGATGGGCTCTTCCATCGGAGCAGGGCTTCACCACCCGTGGGCCTTCCGGTTACCAGAGAGACCTTCGGCTGGAAGAAGACCAGGAACTGGGATCGCTCGATCGCTTTCTCCAGTCCGATCTCTATGTCCCATTGGTCCGAGATCTCTTCGGGGCCCTGGTATCTCGCGACGGTGATGTCCTCGTCCTGCTCTCGGCCCAGGTGCAGGGCGTCCTGAGCGGCCTTGGCGAGGGCATGGGTCTCCGAGGCGTGGTGCGGACACAGTGCGATCCCGATGCCGGCTTGCAGGCGTACCTTGTCCTCGCCGAGCAACAAGGGCACCTCGAGCAGGCGCAACACCTTCAGCGCTGCTAACCGTGCATGTCCTTCGTTGGCGATCTCGGTCAGGATGAGGGCAAACTCGTCGTCCCCGATTCTCGCAACGCGGTCCTGGGCGCGCGCGGTCTCGCGCAGGACGTTGGATACCGCCTTCAGGGCACGATCGCCGTTGTCGAATCCGTAGAGGCTGTTGATCAGGCGAAACCGCCGGATGTCGATCAAGAGCAGCCCGAGCCGGGTTCCGTGGCTGTTGGCTCGGTTGATCTCGCTATCGAGAGTCCTGAAGAACTGGGCGCGGTCGATCAGCCCTGTGAGCGCATCGCCCATAGTGCGTCAGTGCCTCCCCTCGGCGAAGGGCCCTGTCGCGCCGCGGGGGCCCGACGGCACCCATGGCGGGCGCAGGCGCGAGTCGGCGGACCCGGAGCGACCGGCGAATTCAATGGGCTCACCCAAGGGGGTTGTCGTTGACGATATTTGGCTCATGCTCGGTGCTCGGCCTCGACCCGGAAGGGCTTCGCGGGACGCGCTGATGGGGCCCGTTACAGGAACAGCTCCTGCATGTTGATGCCGTGGGCACCCGCAGGAAGCCCGCGGCGTACGGAAATGTTTTCGTCGAGCAGCGACAGATCAAGGATCCGAAATTGGGGCATCGGCTCTTTGTTTTCGTCCAGCAGGACCATCACCGAGGGTCGAAGCCTCCGGAGCCCGTTGACGGCTATGACAGCCCCGACCTCCCCGGTGCTCAGCTCCACGAGAGAGCCTGTCGGATATAGCCCGATCGCCTGGATGAATTGCTCCACGAGCTGGGCCTGGAACAATGAATCGCGGTGCTCGTAGAGCTCGGTAATGGCCTCGTGGGGCGATCTCGGTGAAGCGGAGAGAAACGGCCGACTGGTGGTCATGGCATCGTAGCTGTCTGCGATCCCGGCCATGCGGGAAAACAGGGGGATTTCGTCGTTGACCAGGCGTTGCGGATATCCGCTGCCGTCGAAACGCTCGTGATGGCAGGCGACCATCTGCAATACAGTGTGAGGAATGTCCTTGGCCTGCTTGGCCTTCGCCTGGGAAAGGATGTTCACACCGAGCTCGACATGGGTGGTCATCATAGACCACTCGTGCGGCGTCAATGCGGATGTCTTGCCCAGCAGCTCGGGAGGCAGACGGGTCTTGCCAACGTCCAGCAGGATACCGCCCAGGGCGAGCGTCTTGATGTCACGCTCGCTGACGCCGAGGTGCCTGCCGAAAACGGCGCACCATAGCGATGAGCCGAGCGCGCGGGTATACGAGTAGGCGTCCAGCTTCCTGAGCTCTCTCACCCACATGAAGGCGGCGGGGTTCCGGATGATACTGTCCACCATGTCGGAGACCCCTTTCTTGAGCTCCTGTAGGTCGACGTGCCTGCCTCGGCTGAGGTCTGAAAGCAATTGGTCGACGCTGACCGATACCTGTTCATAGGTGGCCTCGGCCTGATGCATCTCCTCCGAGAACGTCAGTCGTGTCGACGTATTCCTGCTTGCGCCGGCGATTGATGTCGTTCGAGGCGGAATTGCGCGTCAGCGAATCTTTGATCGCCGAAGCCTTGACCTGGTTGGTCTTGGCGGTCAATTCGTTTGGGAAGATCCAGTATTGGTGAGGGGGAGCGGGGCCTTGCTCAATGTCGACGTAGACGTAGTTGCAATACCTGCGCAACTTTTCGATGGCCTGGATGTCGGTAATGCGAAAGCCCTGGAACTCGAACGGCGTGTCGATCCAGGGCCGATCCAACCGTGCCACGAACATCCCTACCGACAGGCCGGCGACGGGTGTCTTGACTTCTTTGATGCCCATACTCTTGGGGCTCCTACAGCTGTCGCCGGCGGGCGTACCCCGCGGACAGGTCTGAACGCATCGGGGTCGATCGCGCCCGGGAGCCCCCAGCGAACGGCTGGGTCGTGTGCCATGACACCATCATAACCCCGTTTGCATCTTGGCGGCGGAGGACCTTTGGCTCAGCTGTTCGGCGAGCCTCGACAACGGAATTGCGGCGGAGATGGCATAGCCCTGGGCGAGGTCGACGCCGATCTGGCGGGCGATGTCCAAGAACGTCCGCGGACTCTACGAACTCGGCGATGGTGCGCATACTCATGACATGGCCGATCTGGTTGATCGCCTCGACCATGGCCCGATCGACCGGATCCTTGGCCATGTCTCTGACGAAGTCGCCGTCTATCTTGATGAAGTTCACCGGGAGATTCTTCAGATACGCAAAGGAGGACATGCCGCTGCCGAAATCGTCCAGCGCGAACCGCAGTCCCTCGGCGCGCAGGTCCTTGACGAACGTCACCGTGTGCGTGAAGTTAGCGACGGCGGCGGACTCGCTGATCTCGAAACAGATCTTCCTGGGGGGCAGGCCGGAGCCCTTGAGCTCGGTGACGATGAAGTCGACGAGCTCGTGGTCGCCGAGCGAGTAGCCGGACAAGTTGATGGAGCACATGGCCAGCGCATCGAGATGCCTGTGGTTGTCACGCAGATATCTGAATGTCTCTCTGATAACCCAGCGGTCGAGGCGCGGCATCAGCTGGAAGCGCCCGGCGGCCGGCAGAAATGCCCCCGGGAGGATTGGCTCGTCGTCTTGGCCGCGCATCCGAGTGAGAATTTCCAAGTGCAGGCCGGTGTCCGTGCCCGGGTCTCCCAGGGGTAGGATCGATTGGAACGTGAGCTCGAACTGGCCGTTGTCGAACGCATCCTGGATCCGGGACACCCATCTCGCCTCGCTGCGTCGCTCGGAGACCACCTGGTCATCGGTTTCACAGACGTGTACGCGGTTGCGGCCTTGCTCCTTGGCGATGTAGCAGGCTGCATCGGCGGCGCTCAGGGCGCTCGCTACGCTTTCGGTGTCGGCATCGATCGCCACGACGCCGACGCTGACGCCCACGGTGAACGTCTTCTCCTCCCACACGAATCGGTAGTCGCGCACGACCTGGCGCAGGTCGTCCACCAGCGTCAGGGCCCTGTCCACCGGGCAGCTCTCGAACAGCAGGCCGAACTCGTCGCCCCCTAGCCGCCCGATGGTGTCGCTCTTGCGGACCTTGGATTGCAGGAGTGCGCTCAGCTGGCGCAGCAGCTCGTCGCCCGCCACATGCCCGCAGCTGTCGTTGACGATCTTGAACTGGTCCAGGTCGAGGTAGCAGATGACGTGCTCGCTCTGCTCATCCCGCGCGGCGTCGACCACACGCTGGAGTCGCCGCTCGAGCTCGCGGCGGTTCACCAGGCCCGTCAAGGGGTCGTGGCTGGCCAGGTAGTCCATGCGCCGCGCGACGGCCCGCTGCTCGGCGATATCCCGGAACACCACGACGGCACCGGTCACCCGCCCGTCCTCGTGGATCGGATTGGCGGAGTACTGAACGGGAAAATACGTGCCGTCCTTGCGCCAGAGGACGTCGTCGTCGGCCCTGAATGCGGCGTTCTCACCCAGGGCCCTCTGGGTGAAGCAGCTTTCCCTCGGGATTGGTGTTCCGTCCTCGCGGCTGTGATGAATCAGCCGGTGGACGTTCTTGCCCAGGAGCTCGTTTGGTGTGTAGCCCAGCATCGAGGCAGCCGAGTGGTTGACGAAGGTGCACCGGCCGTCGCTGTCTACGCCGAAGATGCCGTCGCTGGTGGACTCCAGGAGCAGCCAGTTGTACTCACCGAGGCGGCGTAGCTCCTCCTCGGCTACTTTGCGGGCGGTGATGTCGACGAAGGTCACGACGTTGCCGACGATCCGATCATCCTTGTACATGGGTCTGGACCAGAACTCGACCGGGAAGGAGCTGCCATCGGCGCGCCAGTGGACCTCCTCGGCGGAGTGCGCCGGCTTTCCTCGCTGGCCCGCGAGTCTAACCGCGCAGTGCTCCTCGGGATAAGGCGTGCCGTTGGACAGGCTGTGGTGGATCTTTCGATGCATGTTCTCGCCGAGCAGCTCGGCCTCGTGCCCATAGCCGAGCATGCGCAGGCAGGCGCTGTTGACGAAGGTGCAGTTGCCCTCGAGGTCCAGGCCGAAGATTCCCTGCTCGGTGGACTCGAGCAGCAGACGGATCTCGTCGTCCCGATCCCGGCGCAGGGCCTCGGCCTCGGCCTGCCGACGGTACAGGGTGCGGGTCTGGACCACCCGGGCTGCCTCGGAGGCGAGGGCGTCGAGGAAGGCGATGTCCCGATCCGAGTACTGCGGACCTTCGCTGCAGAACGCCGACAGCAGCACGCCGATGACGCGATCTTCGACGATCAACGGAGCAGCGATGGCCGCGCGTGCCTTCAGTCGATCGCTCAGGCTGGGGCTGGCCCGCGGATCGTTGCGGCAGTCCGCCACCGCGGCGGCCTTGGCGTGTGTGAAGACCCAGCTCGCCAGCGAAGGCTCATCGACGGGGATGTGAAAGTATCCGGTCGGGTCCTGGCGGTCGGTTGCGTCCGAGATCCCTGCCAGCTCCCCGGTCTCCTCGTCGTAGAGAACGAACAGGATGACGTCGCCCCCGATCGCCCGTCGGCACAGCGCCGCCACCTCGTCGATGATATCGTCCAGGGTGCCCGGCTTGGTGGTCCTGCTGAGGAGCCGGGCGCTCAGGCGCAGCACTTCCCGGTGATTGCGCAGATCCGTCAGCAGATCCCGGAATCCTCCCGCGAGCACGCCCAGCTCGTCGGTGGACAGCGGACCGATGTCCTCCGGCCGCAACGCCAACGCGGACCTTTGGTCCAGAACACCCTGTAGGGGCTGAAGGGACTGGCCGAGGCTGCGCAGGAACAGAATGCTGCCGGCGATCGCCAGCAATTCCATGCTCAGCCAGACGAAAAAGGTCTCTTGGTCGAAATAGCCGGTGCGGGTCCAGTAGTACTGGACGATCATCGTGTCGACGAGGAGGGGAACCAGGGCGCCGACGAGGAACACCTTAGACTTCAGGCTTACCTGCGGCTGCAGCAGCCGGGCCCGTCCCAGCGATCGGCCGAACAGGTCGAGCACCTGGAAGAAGATCGGCAATCCCACGACGATGGACACGACCAGGGCGACGAGGTGGATGCGAAACCAGTCCACGGTCGAGGGATGGAAATCGGTGTACGTCTCGGCGCTGAGGATCACCGAGCTCGGAGCTGCCAGGAGGTAGCCGAGAAAGATGGTCCAGAAGTGCAGCGGGAACCGGCGCATGCACTCCAGGGAGGGTGCGGGATCCCGGAATTCGGACGCGTCGCTCAGGTAGCTGAAGATGGGCTCGACGTAACGCCGGAAGTAGGCGAAGGCGAGCACGAGGCTCGCAATGATGAAGACGGGCTCCAGCGGGCTGCTCAGGATGCCGAGCATCTGCTGCGGGGTGAACATCCGGATGTAGAGCAGGAACGACAGCCCGAAGACGGGCGGCACGGTCCAGGCGAGCAGGACCAGCAGGTCGAAGCGCTTTCGAAAATCCTGGCCCGACAGCGAGCACCCGGCGGTGCCTGCCGATGCCGCACTCCCCTCGCTGTGCGAAGTCCCCAGGCTCAACCCTAATGCTCCCTGGACCTGAAGTTGCCACGGGTGCTGCCGAAGGCCCCGAGGACTTATTCGCTTAAGATGCCGATTCCGGCTGGGCGTTCCGCGCTGCCCGAGCCGCGCGACGCCGCCGGGTGCTCCGGGCGATGAATGCTACGCGCAAAGCCCGAGCCCCCGCGACGGCTGACGTCGGACGGAAGCGCGATACGTGAATCCTACGCAATTGCGGCGCGGTCGGGAAGCGCCCTGTGCCGGTAGCTGACCGGCGCGAGCGGGGGCGAACAGGGGCCGAGCCGAGCCCTGGACCAAAATCGCCACAGTGGCGGCCGCGCGGGATGATGCGATCGGCCCTGGCCTTCGCGTCGACCGCATCAGCTCGGGGTCGCTCGTTCCCGGCCGCTCAGCAAGCTCACGACCACGATCGTAGTCGTAGCCACCGCGAAGGCCGGACCGATCTCGTATACCAGCCCTTTCGGCTTCGGCACCGCGACCCAGAGGAGTGCGGCAGTGAAGACCGCCAGCATCCCAGCGGCCACACCCCAGGCCGTCACTCGTTTCCGGAGCGGCGACAGGATGAGCGCCGGGCCGAAGCCGCGCCCAGGCCGGCCCAGGCATGGAGGACAAGGTGGAAAACGAGCCGGGACTCGCTGAGCGCGACCAGCGGCAACGGCGCTGACGGCCAGCACGGTGAGACGGTGGGTCAGCAGCAGCGATCGATCGTCGCGATCTACAGCACCGCTTCGTCTCCGTGGTACCGGAGAATCCCCTGGTAGACGATCCCCGATATGTCCCGGATCACCTCGGAGCGTGCGCGGATCCAGGCGGTGTAGTTGTCGGCCCCGTCAGGCTTTTCGATGATGCCGATCAGGGTGTACGGATAGCGTTTGCCGTCCTTGCCCACGACGCTCAGTATGCCCATGTCGCCGCAAAGGCGCGCGGTGCTGCCCGTCTTGTCGTAGACGTGGGTGCCGTTGGGGATCTCTTCGACGCCGCTAAAGATGCGATCGGGGCCGGGCAGGGCCATGAGCCGCTTGATCTCCGGCGCGCCGGCAATGCTGCCCTTCCACAGGGCGTACAGGAAGCGGCTGTAGTCGTGGACCGAGGCCTTGTTGCGGTAGGTACGTCCGTTGAGGGGGATGTACTCCACGATGGCGGTTTGCCGGAATATGCTTGCGTAATTCTGCCGCAATATCCGTTGCACGGCACGGGGGCCGCCCACCCGCCGCATGATCCAGTCGGCGGAGGCGTTGTTGGAATGCTGGATCATCTTCCTCATCTCGTGGCGGCTGCGCGGGCCGTAGACCAGCTCGCCACGCTTTACCCGATGGAAAAAGGCAGCGGCGATGAAAGGCTTGATCATACTGGCCGCCTGAAACTGGACGTCCTCGTTGATGGTCACCAGTTTCTCGCCCGTGGTGAAGTCGTACACCGACCAGCCGGTACGCTCGTCGGCAGCGATGCGCCCCTTGCGGCGCAGTCCCTTGATGTAATCTTCCACAGCCTTCTCCAGGTCGCTGATCCGCGGAGCCTCGGCCCGCGCGGGCTCCGGCTGTGCCGGCGAGGCTCCGGTCCTTTTAGTGGCCAGATTCGCCAGGGCGGCACTCCCGCCGCCTGCCGTTCGGGCTGGCTGCGGCTGTCCCGGTGAGGGGCCGGTGCTTTCGGTGGCCGGTTTCGTCAGCTCGGCATCGCCGCGGTCTGCCGTTTGGGAGGGCTGCGGCTGTCCCGGTGAGGGGCCGGTGCTTTCGGTGGCCGGCTTCGCCAGGTTGGTACCCCGGCCCTCCGCCGTTTGGGGAGACTGAGGGGTCTTTGACGGGGTGTCGTCGTTGCCGACCAGGACCCAGTCCCGGGAACGCACCGGCGCCGAGGCCTCTAGTCCTTCGCGGCGCAACAGGCGCGTATGGGCGCGGGCGATGCGGGCCGCTCCGGCGCTGTCGCCGTCGCGATGGTAGATCAGCCCGAACAGCCCGTTGTTGCTCACCACCTCCAGGCGCTCGGCCATTGTCGGCCCCAGTACCCGGACCACCTGCTCGCGATACGCCCTGACGCTGGCGAGGTCGTGGTGCCAGAGATAGGAGATGTCGTAACCGGCAGTGTCGGCCGCGTAAGCAGGCGCGGAAAGCAGTGTGAGCAACAGCAGCAGGGATCGGAAGCGGCAAGTGCGCATCGTGCATATCCTTAACATGTTGGGGTGCGCGCCAACGGCGGTGTCCTTTTGGCTCGAAACGATCAAGGATCCAACCGCGTGTCCGGCAGTATCCACGGTCCCTAAGACGTCATCAAGGCCTAGCCTACCGCGGGAGGCGCCCGGGAATGGCGAGTCGGGCGAGGATCTCGTCCTTGCGGTCCTCGAGGAAGGGAAGCCAGCGGTCGAGGACCGTCCGGGGCCAGCGGACTTTGAGCGCCCCAGGTGCCGCAAGCGTCAGGGTTACCCCGTCCCCGTGGCGCCTTTGATGACCCAGCGCGCCGCGTCGCCTTGTGTGGGCGGCGGCTCCGGGAGCGCTGCCAATGCAAGCCACTCCGACGTCAAGCGCGCCTTCAGGGCTCTCGGCTAGGCTGCCCGCGTCCCGCGGTCCTGTCGCGACGGGGTGTATCATTCGAGGAAATGCCAGTCTCCGAAGACTTTTCCCCTGTCTCGGACATGGCGCGCGGGCGTCCGGGCCCAGCTGCCTGGATGATTCCGCCCATCCTCACTCTGGCGTCGTGCCGCGTGACGGTACGACAGCCATTGGCCGACCGGTTGGGAGCAAAGCGTGGTACCAGCGTGGACGGTGGGCAAGTCGAAGCTCTTGAGGCCCTGGCATCGGATCAGGACGCACCTGACGGGAGCTTACCCGGGCGGTAGCCGGGCGGCGGGCAGACTTTTCAACGACGAGCCGCCGTTGCGGGCGGAGCTGTTCAGTACCGATCAGATGGAGCAGCACGGGGTAAGGCTCGCCTCTGCCCACCGCTTGAGGGTGGGGCGGGCGCCGGACCAGCTGCTCGCGCGCCTGGCCGCCAACGAGGGCGTGCTGGTGGAGACCCGCGACCAGCAGACCGCGGCGGTCGCGGCGGGCCATCGCATCACGCCGGCCGGCGAATGGCTGCTCGACAACTTCTATCTTGTCGAAGAACAGATCCCCACCGCCCGACGCCACCTGCCCAAGGGCTACAGCCGGGAGCTGCCCGCCCTGGCTGAGGGTGCCTCGGCCGGGCTGCCCCGGGTGTACGACATTGCCCTGGAGACCATCGCCCACGGCGATGGGCGGGTGGACCCGGACAGTCTGAGCCGCGTCGTCGCGGCCTACCAGTCGGTCGCTCCCCTGCGGCTGGGCGAGCTTTGGGCTGTGCCCATCATGCTGCGTCTGGCCCTGATCGAGAACCTGCGCCGCGTTGCGGTCCGCATCTCCAGCGGCAGGATGGACAGGGATCTTGCCGTCGCCTGGGCCGAGCGCCTGACGGACATCGCCCGCCGGGACCCCAAGAGTCTGATCCTGGTGACCGCGGACATGGCGCGCTCCGATCCGCCCATGACCAGCCCGTTCGTGGCGGAGATCGCGCGCCGGCTGCAAGGGCAGGGGCCCGTTCTGGCCTTGCCTCTGACCTGGATCGAGCAGCAGCTGTCCGAGTCGGGCCTGAGCATCGAGCAGCTGGTGCGCTCGGCAAACCAGCAGCAGGCCGCTGACCAGGTTTCCATCAGCAACAGCATCGGCAGTCTGCGCTTGCTCGGGACCCTGGACTGGCGCGAGTTTGTCGAGGCGATGAGCCTGGTCGAGCGGACCCTGCGCTCGGACCCGGGAGCGGCTTACGCCGGCATGGACTTCTCCAGCCGCGACCGCTACCGCGCCGTCGTCGAAAAGGTCGCCAAGGCGAGCGGGCTGTCGGAAGAGGCCGTGGCCGGCCGGGCCATTGAGCTGGCGCGGGCAGGAGCCGCCCGGGCCGGAGAGGCTGACCGGGCCGCGCATGTGGGCTACTACCTGATCGACCGGGGCCTGGCCGAGCTGGAGGCCGCCACCCGGGCGCGCCTTCCGATGGGCGCGGCGCTGCGGCGCGGGGCGGGCCGATCTCCGTTGCCGGTGTATCTGGGCGCGGTCGCGCTGGTCGCGGTGCTGCTTGCCGGCGCCCTGCTGGCCGGGGCACGGGCGGAGGGTCTGGCCGCCTGGGCGCTTCTGCCGCTGGGCATGATCGCGCTGCTGGCCGCCAGCCAGCTGGCGGTCGCGCTGGTGAACTGGCTGGTCACCTTGTTGGCGTCGCCGCATCCGCTGGCGCGCATGGACTTCTCAGCGGGCATTCCAAGCGCATCGCGCGCCCTGGTGGTGGTCCCGACCCTGCTCACCAGCCCGCGCAACGTCGAGCGTCTGGTCGAGGCGCTGGAAGTCAGGTTCCTGGCCAATCGCGACCGCCATCTGCACTTCGGCCTGTTGACCGATTTTTGCGACGCGGCCGAGGAAACGCTGGCCGGGGATGCCGCCCTGCTGGCGCTCGCGCGGGAGCGGATCGAAGCACTGAACGAGCAATACGCAAACGGCGCGAGCGACGTCTTCTTCCTGTTCCATCGCCCGCGCCGCTGGAGCCCCCGGGACCGGATCTGGCGGGGGTACGAGCGCAAGCGCGGCAAGCTGGCGGATCTGAACCGCCTGCTGCAGGAGGGCAACAGCGAGGCTTTCTCCCTGGTGGTCGGCGACACTGCGGTGCTGGCCGGCGTGAAATACGTGATCACCCTGGATACGGACACCCAGCTGCCGCGCGACGCCGCGCGCGAGCTGGTGGGCACCATGGCGCACCCGCTCAACCGGCCGGTCTACGACGAGGCCCGGCAGCGGGTCGTCGCCGGCTACGGCATTCTGCAGCCGAGGGTGAGCGTGAGCCTGCCCGGCGCCGGCCAGTCGCGCTATGCACGCCTGCACGGCGGGGACCCGGGCATCGACCCCTATACCCGCGCTGTCTCCGACGTGTATCAGGACGCGTTCCAGGAAGGCTCGTTCATCGGCAAGGGAATCTACGACGTCGCTGCGTTCGAGCGTTCCCTCAAGGGGCGTTTTCCCGAGAACCGCATTCTCAGCCACGATCTGCTGGAAGGCTGTTACGCCCGCTCCGGGCTGTTGAGCGACGTGCAGCTGTACGAGGAATACCCGGCGCGCTACGGGGCCGACGTCAACCGCCGTCACCGGTGGATCCGCGGTGACTGGCAGCTTGCCGCCTGGCTGCTGCCTCGGGTGCCGGGGCCCGCGGGAGGGCGTCTGGCCAACCCGCTTTCGGCCCTGTCGCGCTGGAAGCTGTTCGACAACCTGCGACGCAGCCTGGCGCCGGCCGCGTTGACCCTGCTGTTGCTGCTGGGCTGGACGCTGTCCTCGCGCGCCTGGCTCTGGACGCTCGTGGTCATCGGCATCCTGTCGATTCCGCCGGTGCTGGCGTCCCTGTTGGGCTTGCTCCGAAAGCCCGATGATCTGGGACCGATCCGGCATCTCGCCGCCGTCGCGCACGCTGCCGGCCAGCGTTTCCTCCAGGCGGGCTTTGCCCTGGTGACCCTGCCCCACGAGGCCTGCTACGGCCTGGATGCGATCCTGCGCACGCTGGCGCGCTTGCTGGTGACGCACCGTGGGCTGCTGGAGTGGAATCCCTCCGGGGACCAGGAGCGGCTGAGCCGCACCGATCTGGCGGCCTCGTTCCGAGCCATGTGGTGCGTCCCCGCGCTTGCCTTCGGCACGGCCATGGCTGTGTCGGCGGCAAATCCGTCCGCGTGGCCCTTCGCGGGCCCCTTCCTGCTGCTGTGGCTGGTATCCCCCGCCATCACTTGGTGGCTCAGCCGGCCCCCGGTCCGCCGCGAAGCCCGGCTGAGCACGGAGCAGATCCGTTTCCTTCGCAGCACCGCCCGCAGGACCTGGGCCTTCTTCGAGACCTTCGTCGGCCCGCAAGACCACTGGCTGCCCCCGGACAACTACCAGGAATACCGCGAGGCGACGCTGGCCCACCGCACCTCGCCCACCAACATGGGCCTGGCGCTGCTGGCGAACCTGTCCGCCCATGACTTCGGCTACATCCCGGCCGGGCAGCTGATCGAGCGCACCGCCCATACCCTGGAGACCATGGCGGGATTGGAGCGCCACCGCGGCCATTTCTTCAACTGGTACGACACCCAGTCCCTGCGACCCCTGCACCCCGCTTACATCTCCACGGTCGACAGCGGCAACCTGTCGGGCCACCTGCTGACGTTGCGCCCGGGTCTGCTGGCGCTGGTGGATCGGCCGATCCTCGAGCCCCGCTGGCTGGAGGGTCTGGGCGACACCCTGGGTGTCCTGGAAGAGGCCGCGGGCGAGCATGCCCCGCAGGCGCTGGCCCCGTTGCGGGAGGAGATCGCGGCCGCCGGCCTTGCGGGTCCGGCGACGCTTGCCCAGGCGCGGCGGCTGCTCGATCGGCTGGTGCAATCCGCCGAGGCGATCGGCGCTGAGCTGAGCAGTGGGTCGGAGAGCGAGGCCGCCTGGTGGGCAGCGGCGTTGACCCGGCAATGCCGGAGTCTGCGCGAAGAGCTGGCGTTTCTGGCCCCTTGGACCGAACAGGCGCAAGCCCCTGAAGGGCTCAGTGACCTCCCCGAGATCGATGCTATCCCGACTCTGCGCGCCCTGGCGGGTCTCGCGGTTGCCTCGGCGACCGGTTTTGCCGGCCGCTCCGCCGTCCACGGCTCGCCCGCCCAGCAGGAATGGCTGGCCGAGCGGCGCCGACAGCTCGAGCGGGGCAGCGGGCGCGCCCAGGCCCGCATCGCGGCCCTCCAGCGCCTGGCCCTGCAGGCGGGCGAGCTCGCAGACATCGAATACGACTTCCTGTACGACAAGGGGGCTCGCCTGCTGAGCATCGGCTACAACGTGGAGCACCGGCGGCGCGACGCGAGCTTCTACGATCTGCTGGCCTCGGAGGCGCGGCTCAGCGTGTTCGTCGGAATCGCCCAGGGCAAGCTGCCCCAGGAGAGCTGGTTTGCCCTGGGGCGCCTGCTCACCAGCGGGGGCGGCGAGCCGGTGCTGCTGTCCTGGAGCGGCTCCATGTTCGAGTATCTGATGCCGCAGCTGGTGATGCCGAGCTACGCGCATACGCTGCTGGAGCAGACCGCCCGGGCCGCGGTACAGAGGCAGATCGAGTACGGGGAGCAGCTCGGCCTGCCCTGGGGCATTTCCGAATCCGGCTACAACACGGTGGACGTGCATCTCAACTACCAGTACCGCGCCTTCGGGGTGCCCGGTCTGGGGATGAAGCGCGGGCTCGGCGAAGACCGGGTGGTCGCGCCCTACGCCTCGGCCCTGGCACTCATGGCCGCACCCGAGTCGGCCTGTCTGAACCTGCAACGGCTCGCCGCCGCCGGCGCACAGGGCCGGTTCGGCTTTCACGAGGCCATCGACTACACCCCGGCCAGGCAGAGGCGCGGCGAATCCCATGTCCTGGTGCGCTCCTACATGGCCCATCACCAGGGCATGAGCCTGCTCGCCCTGAGCGCCGCGCTGCTGGACCGTCCCATGCAGAAGCGCTTTGCATCCGACCCGCTGTTCCAGGCCACCCTGCTGTTGCTGCAGGAGCGCATCCCCAAGGCCTCGGAATTCTACGTTCACGCCGCCGAGGTCACCGGCCTGCAGGCCGGCGCGGCCAGCCCGCAGATGCCGATCCGCGTGCTCGACACCCCGGACACCCTGCTCCCGGAAGTGCAGCTGTTGTCCAACGGCCGCTATCACCTGATGGTCACCAACGCAGGCGGCAGCTACAGCCGCTGGAACGACCTCGCCGTGACGCGTTGGCGCGAAGATGCCACCCGCGATCCCTGGGGCAGCTTCTGCTACCTGCGCGATCCCGACAGCGGCGCCGTCTGGAGCACCGCCCATCAGCCGACCCTGGGGCACGCCGACAGCTACGAAGCGATCTTCTCGGAAGGACGCGCGGAATTTCGCCGCCGCGACGGCGATATCGACACCCATACGGAGATTGTCGTATCGCCCGAAGACGACATCGAGCTGCGCCGGGTGCGCATCACCAACCGTTCTGCCGAGCGCCGGCGCATCGAGGTGACGAGCTACGCGGAGGTGGTGCTGGTCGCCCCCGCCGCCGATGCCCTGCATCCGGCCTTCAGCAATCTGTTCGTGCAGACCGAGATCGTCGATGCGCACGGGGCGGTGCTCTGCACCCGCCGGCCGCGCTCCCGCGACGAGCACCCGCCCTGGATGTTTCACCTGATGGCCGTGCACGACGCCGATGCCGGCGCTCTTTCCTATGAGACCGACCGCGCGCGCTTCATCGGCCGCGGCCGCAGCGTCGCCGCACCCCTGGCGATGGACGCCGCCGCGGCGCTGTCCGGCAGCCAGGGCTCGGTGCTCGACCCGGTGGTGGCCATCCGCTGCCTGATCACCCTGGAGCCCGAGCAGTCGGCCAGCGTGGACCTGGTCTACGGCATCGGCGAGAGCCGCGATACCGCCCTGGGCCTGATCGAGAAGTACCAGGACCGGCGGCTCGCAGACCGGGTGTTCGAGCTGGCCTGGACCCACGCCCAGGTGGTGCTGCGCCAGATCAACGCCAGCGAGGCCGACGCGCAGCTCTACGGGCGCCTGGCCAGCTCGGTCATCTACGCCCACGCCTGGCTGCGTGCCGATCGCAGCCTGCTCATGCAGAACCGCCGGGGGCAGTCCGGCCTCTGGGGCTATGCCATCTCCGGGGACCTGCCCATCGTGCTGTTGCGCATCGCCGACCTGGCCAATATCGAGCTGGTGCGCCAGCTCATCCAGGCCCATGCCTACTGGCGCCTGAAGGGGCTGGCGGTGGACCTGGTGATCTGGAACGAGGACCGCGCCGGTTATCGCCAGGTGCTCCAGGATCAGATCCTGGCCCTGGTGGCGGTGGGCCTGGAGACCCAGGCGATGGACCGTCCGGGCGGCATCTTCGTACGCTCGCTGGAGCAGATCTCGGAGGAGGACCGCATCCTGTTCCAGGCCGTTGCCCGGGTCATCCTCAGCGACAGCCGGGGGACCCTCGCCGAGCAGGTCAACCGACCCGGCCCCGTGCAAGGGCGCGTGCCGCGCCTCAGGCCCGGCCGGCCCCGACAGGAGGAGGCGCCCGGCGCCTTCAGGCCCCCGCAACGGGATCTGATCCTGTCCAACGGCATCGGAGGGTTCACCCGGGATGGACGCGAGTACGTCATTACCACCCTGCCCGGACAGGTCACCCCGGCCCCCTGGGTCAACGTGCTGGCCAATCCCCAGTTCGGCAGCGTGATCTCCGAGAGTGGCCAGGCCTATACCTGGGGGGAGAACGCCCACGAGCTCCGCCTCACGCCCTGGCACAACGACCCGGTGTCCGACCCGGGCGGAGAGGCCTTCTACCTGCGCGACGAGGAGAGCGGCCATTTCTGGTCGCCCACGCCGCTGCCCCGGCGCGGGGCCACGCCCTATGTCAGCCGGCACGGCTTCGGCTACAGCGTGTTCGAGCATGCCGAGGGCGGCATCCGCTCCGAGCTCTGGGTCTACGTGGCCCAGGATGCCCCGGTTAAGCTCTCCGTGCTCAAGGTACGCAACGCCTCCGGGCGGCAGCGGCGGCTTTCCGCGACGGGCTATGTGGAATGGGTGCTCGGCGACCTGCGGCCGAGATCGCTCATGCACCTGATCACCGAGGTCGACCCTTACAGCGGCGCGCTTTACGCGCACAACCCCTACAACACCGAGTTTCCCGGGCGGGTCGCCTTCTTCGACGTGGACGACCCCGGCCGGACCTTCACCTGCGATCGTGCCGAGTTCATCGGGCGCAACGCCAGCCTGGAGAATCCGGCGGCGATGGCGCGCACCCACCTCTCCGGAAGGGTCGGCAGCGGCCTGGACCCCTGCGCCGCGATCCAGGTGGGCCTGGATCTGGCCGACGGGCAAGAGCGCGAGATCGTCTTCAGGCTCGGCCTGGGGGGTATCCCCGGCGGCGAGGAAGCCAGCCAACTGGTGCACCGTTTTCGCGGCGCCGACGCCGCTCGGCGGGCCCTGGAAACCGTCTGGCACTACTGGAGTCACAGCCTCGGGGCGGTGCAGGTGGAGACGCCCGACCAATCGCTCAACGTGCTCAGCAACGGCTGGCTCCTGTACCAGACGCTGGCGTGCCGGATGTGGGCGCGCAGCGGCTACTATCAGTCCGGCGGGGCCTTCGGCTTTCGCGACCAGCTGCAGGACGCCATGGCCCTGGTCCACGCCGAGCCCGGTCTGCTGCGCGCCCAGCTGCTGCTGTGCGCCAGTCGCCAGTTCCGCGAAGGCGACGTCCAGCACTGGTGGCACCCGCCCTCGGGCCGGGGCGTGCGCACCCATTGCTCAGATGACTACCTGTGGCTGGCGCTCGCCACCTGCCGGTACGTGCTGAGCACCGGCGACACCGGCGTGCTGGACGAGTCCGCGGCATTCCTGGAAGGCCGTCCGCTCAATCCGGACGACGACTCCTATTACGACCTGCCCGGCCGCGCCGAGCCTGCCGAGACCCTGTACCAGCACTGTGTGCGGGCCATCCGGCACGGACTCGGGGTGGGCGTCCACGGCCTGCCCCTGATCGGCACCGGCGACTGGAACGACGGCATGAACCGGGTGGGCATCCAGGGCAAGGGCGAGAGCGTCTGGCTGGGCTTCTTCCTATATGAGGTGCTGCGCCAGTTCGGTGCCCTGGCGCGGCTGCACCAAGACCCTGAATTCGCCGAATTCTGTGCCGTGGAAGGCCAGCGCCTGGGCGAGAGCCTCGAGCGCCACGCCTGGGACGGCGCCTGGTATCGCCGCGCCTGGTTCGACGACGGCACGCCGCTGGGGTCGGCCGACAGCAGCGAATGCCAGATCGATTCGATCTCCCAGAGCTGGTCGGTCCTGTCCGGGGCGGGCGATCCCGAGCGAGGGCGCAGGGCCATGCAGGCGGTGGATGAGCGGCTGGTGCGCCGCGACCACGCCCTCGTCCAGCTGCTCGACCCTCCTTTCGACCGCTCGGACTTGGACCCGGGCTACATCAAGGGCTATGTGCCCGGCGTGCGCGAGAACGGCGGCCAGTACACCCACGCCGCCATCTGGGCGGCCATGGCGTTCGCCGCCCTGGGCGATCCTCGGCGCGCCTGGGAGCTCACCACCCTGATCAATCCGGCCAACCATGCCAAGTCGAAGCAGGCCATCGCCACCTACAAGGTGGAGCCCTACGTGATGGCCGCCGACGTCTACGCGGTCGCCCCCCACATTGGCCGCGGCGGCTGGACCTGGTACACCGGCTCGGCCGGCTGGATGTACCGGCTGATCCTGGAATCCCTGCTCGGCCTGCGCCTGGAAGTGGACAGGCTGCACGTCGCGCCCTGCCTGCCCGCCCACTGGCACGGGCTGAAGATCCACTACCGGTTTCGCGAGACCGTGTATCACCTCGCCATCACCCAAACGTCCGGCGGGGAGGGCGGGGTGACGAGCGTCACCGTGGACGGCGTCCGGCAGGAAGGCCAGGCCATTCCCCTGGTCGACGACCACCAGGAGCACTCGGTCGAGGTGACCCTTGACTCATGCCATCGAGAAGTACGCTGAGAACGAAGCATGGCAGGTCGCCGCCATCCAGGAGGCGGTTGAGGATCGAGCGCGTGGCGATGCTGCCCTGGTCGAGCATACGGAGATTGCCGAGTGGCTGAACAGTTGGGGTTTCAGAGGCTCAGGGCGAATTGCGACAGAAGGACTATCCGCCCCTCGTCGCGGGCCTTGTCGAAGTAGCTTCGGTCGGCGGTCAACAGGGTTGCGTCCGGGGTGCGGAGCGCTGCGGCGTGGTAGAGGGTGTCGAACAGGTGATGACCCAGCCGGATCGATAGGTCCATGGCGGTCTCGTAGGTCGCGGCATCTTCGACGGTCTGCCACTGGATGAATCTCAGATCCGCGAGATCGTCACGAGCGGACTCGGGCTTCTCACGGGCAAGGACCGCAGCGACCTCCGCGAGAAAGTGGGGGGGCTCCCACAGTCGGAACCGGCCGGTATCGATTCCCGCGAGTAGGGCGAGAGCTGACTCGATGTCCGCTTCGCCTTCCCGCCCGCGCAAAAACCATTTGAGTGCGACGCTTGCGTCGACGACCAGGTTCACGGGCGTCCCTCGTGCCTGGCTGCCGCGATCTCGGACTCGGACCGGATCGGTGCCTGGGACCGACGGTCCAGAATCCGGCGAATGGCCTGATGACGCTGCTGCTGGCGCTCGGCGCGCTCAATGGCCTCCCGCATCAGCTCGGTGATGATGGCGTTCTTGTCCTGACCTGCATAGGCGGCGTTGAAGGCGTCTTCCACGTCGTCGGGAATCTTGAACTGTACAACGGTCATTTCCGGTGCTCCTGTGTGTTGAGGACTAAGTGTCTCGGTTTGAGGTTCGCGGCACAAACGGCATTGCGTCGCAGCGTGGCTCACCCAGCGAGTTCAGCGCCTCGGCCATGAAGCTTGCCGGCAGGTCAGGGTTCTCCGAAGCCACCCGACCGACCCGAGCCCCATGCCCGATCTGGCCAGAAATGGTGCGCTTCTCGGCGGCTGCCTCGAGCCTCGCCTGCTCGTAAACATCGTCTTCAACAGGTATCCGGACCGTGGTTGCCATGGCTTCGTGTCGTGCGCTTGGAGCCTAATCTGGAAGGTATACATACAGCCCCAGCACGTCGACCGGCAAGAACGGCTCGACTATAGGTCTGCGGCCGCCGGCGCGGCTGGCCTCGCGCACGCGGAGGTGGGATTCGAGCAGGGCCTCGGCGCAGGCATTGGCGACCTCGGCGAGAGCCGGAAGCAGCGCGTCAAAACCGTCGATGACTTTCGCAGGAAGCTCTCGGCCTGGCCCGCCGCGACATTGCCCGACGGCTGCGCGGTAACGGCTACGCGGCTACGAGCGGGGCTACGAGGACAGCCACTTTGTAGCACACTTTGTAGCAACGACCGCTCCCGAGCGGGCTCTTGGCAGAGGCGTACCTCCTATGGATTGGGGCGTCTCGCTTACCGACACCGAGTCGTTGCCCGCGATCTGGGCGTTATGAGAGGGCGCGCAGGGTGGGTGTCGAGATAAGGCGCTGGTTCAAATGCCGAGGCCGGGTTGGGCATGATGTCCGATGTCAGCCAAGGAAGTCTTTTAGCAGTAGCTTATATCGGGAACTGCCGAAGCTCGCTCCCGGACGTTATCGGGCATTCCCATCGTGGGCTATCCTTACGTTAGTGCTGGTTTGCGCCCAAAGGCGTCCCTAATGCGGGAGCGGTAGTCGCCGACAAGCATACCGGAGTGCCGGTGGCAGGTAGTACTCGGTCCGGTGAATGCCAGGCTGAACGCTCCCGCAATCACATGCGGCGGCTGACTGGCATGGTCGGGCGAGCCGGACTTTTTGCCTCGATCTGTCAATATCGCAGCGGAATTTATGATCAACTGTTAAGCGCGACGAGGGAAGCCATGGATTCGATCGATTCGCTGCAGAGCAGAATACAGACGCTAGATCCAATCGTTGCAGGCATCCGCCAAGCGCTTGAAAAGCTACGGTTGACGGTAGAACAAAAAACTGTCTTGGCTGACCTTATAAAGACCTATGGATCTGAGTATGATCACGCAAGAAAGAAGCTAAAGATACTGAAAAGAGAAATTGAGAAGAGCCGCGCGCCAAGAACGGTAGACCAAGTTACTCTGACTTACAGAAAAAAGCGTGCTCTCAAAGTTCAAGAAATACATCGACTATCTGGATTCGAGCGACAGCGCATCTCAATCGTTCAGGGAGGCTCCCCCGGATTAGGGAAGAAGTCATAAAGTCGACTTATTATGCCGGGCATCTTGTATTATACGCTTTTCCCAGGAGAATTTTCGCATTCAAACAAGCATCGATTACCCAATATATGCTGCGAGCCAAGTCTATACTGCACCATTCATCTGCGTAACTCGTGTCGCATTTCGTTGCAGGTGCACCATGGTCAGGCTTAAGGTTTGCATTGGGCGTAACAGGGGTGGCCGTGAACCTAGACAATCTTGGTAAATTTCTCGAAGACAGGGCGCGACGGAGGCGCACCGTCTACTACAGTGAGCTCGTAGAGCAGTTCGGTCTGCCTCCCCTAGATGGGGCGTGGATTGCTCACCCTTTGGAGCGTGCGTTCGACACGCTAGATCGGGAGGACGCCGCGAAGGCAAGGCCGTTCCGCACTTCGATGGTCATTTCGAAAGAGAAGAATATGCCGGGCGACGGGTATTTCAAAGCTTTGGCCGAGCTGAAGGGCGTATACACGAAGAGCGAGGAGCAGCGCCTTTCGGTATTCTCGAAAGAGATTGCCGCGGCTATGACTTACAAGTGGTGAAGGTTGCTCACCCCGCCTTGGGTCGGGCCACGGGCGGTTACCATTTTCTGGTATTGTCGTTTTCTGACCTTCGGTGGCCGATTGGTGGGAGAGGGAAACAATCTTCTCACGATGTCCGTTCGTGGTCGAAGACGGTCAAAAGAAACGGAAGGGCGTCGCCGATCATGCCCGTGTTGTTGGCCGTGTTATCGCGACACAATGGCTGCTAAAGCCGCACCTTGGACTGAATCTCATGGGGGAATAGCACTCGTGCTGGCGCGCCTAATGGCCGCCGAGCACAAAGCTCCTCGCAGCCACGGGGATTCAGCCGGGATCTCTCCGGCGACGTGGCAGTGTCTTCAGACCCTGGCGAGGAAATAGTCCAGGTAGTTATATAAAAGTCGATCCAGCTCCCATCCTTCCAGGTCCGCCTCGTGCGCTACGTCCAAGTAGAAGCCTTCGTGGTCGGCGTAACGGGAGAACCCGCATCCCATCGCGCTCGAAAGCTTCTGGATGCGTTCATCGATGGCAATGGACTCTCTGAAATCTGGGTGGTAAACGTCCATCCACAGGTTTCGCGCATATTTAGGGCCGATCCCGGAGAACTGACGGACGAATTGGATCTTCGCTTCGGTTCCCTCCTGGGCGAGCGCCAACCGCTTCGCGGCCTCCGGACCTCCCAGGGCAGCGATCCGACGGAAGTTTTCATCCAGCCAGGCCGCTTTCGTAGCGGGCATCCGAACCCCGGCCCGCCTCAGCACCGTCTCCAATCGGTTGTAGCGGGACTCGGGGCCAAGTGCGTCCAAGGCCTCGTAGGTGATCTGGGAGTAATTGGCTTGGTTCTGGATCAACCCCACGTATCCCCTGGAGTTCCCCATCGTCGAGAAGCTCTGAAGGAGGCTGTGCCAGAGGAAATCGGGCCGGTCGAAGTGGGAGCCGGCAGTCTTCAGGTCCGCCAGGCGGTGGCTCATGTAGGGGGGTCTGTTCCGGACAGCATCGATCAGACGCTGCCGAGCCGCGCCGCACCGGGAATCTCCACCAGTGGCCGCTGCGGCGCCGGGCCCAGTGGTAGCCGGCCCCAGGAGTGTAGAGGCACCTATGCCGGGCGAATTCGGTTTAGGCTGTGTCCTCACGGAACCGACGGTCGTCTTGCGCTGGTTGAGGTAGCGCAGCCCGGCGGACAGCGTGTCCGCGAGCACTGCCTGTCCTCGGGTCTCGTCATCACTCAGCGAGCGGCTGTGGCGTTGCTGGATTCCGTCCGATGTCCAGTGAGGTGTCCGTCCCAACAGCAGCATGAGCACGGATTCCGGGTCAAGGGTCTCCAGCTCGCACCAACGCTTGACTTCCTTCTCGGTGGAGACATCAACCATGTCGAACCGGCCTGCTAAGTACAGGCCGAACAGATGCTCAAACAGTCGGTCGTTGTCGCCTCTGCCGCGGGAGCGGCGCACCAGAAGTTCCACGCCTAGCGGTGCCCATCGGTCACGGCGAGCGCCCAAGCGGGCCCGCATGATGTCCATCTGCGCTTCGTCGATCGTGCTCATCATCGAGTCTCCTTAGTTTTCGAGCCTGATAATCTCGCTGTGAGAATCTGGTCGCCGTATTTCCTAATCTGTGAAGCGGCGGCCTGGTATTCCAGGTCTCTGCGCCAGAGGGGGTGCCTCTCCACGAACTTAGCGGTCCGTCGCCACTCGGCGATGAGGCGGACCTCGCCGGCGGTGTTTGTGGTGCGAAGCGCGTGCTCCAGGCGGAGTCCGAGGGTTTCTCCGCCCAGCACCGGATAACGGGCGAGGCGCGACAGCAGCCTCTCGTCGATGAGCTCCACGGCATTGTCCGCACCCCACATCCAACCCGTGGACATCAGCACAGGCACCAGCGCACTACCATCGGCATTTGGGTACAGGCAAAGCCAAAAGAACGCGGGCGGGTCCCATGGTGCGAGTAACGGGTCGTCCAACTCGTATGCTGCATTAGGCGGCCAATTGGCTATGGCGGTTTCCGCTTGGAACCGATAGATTCGCCTCCGGTACGCATCGGCAGGTTCACCATTGAACAGGAACTGGGTTCCATCCTCTTTCCATTCTGTGTGGATCTCAGCGGTGTGGCCGACCAAGTCGAACATGCGCTCCGCTAACCGGGCCATCCACTGCTCATCATTGTGGAAAGAGTGGTCACGGGTCGCTAGCTCCGGCGGGGCTGGCCAGAAATCCGCATCGAAGCAGAAGTCTTCTTTGTGGCCCAGGAAGAAGTGGGGGAGGTAGCCAACAACTCGATCCCAGTGATCGTTTGGAAACCAGAAGGACGACCCGGCATATTCCCAGCCGATCCTGTCATTCGGGGTGACGGAGACGGCCACTTCGGGATCAGTCTGACCGTCCCAGGTGGCCTCTGGCATTCCGTACTCGCCCATTGCGGCTGGCCCCCAGAAAGTGCCTTTCATGCTGTGCACGTACTCCTCGTCGCTTAACGAGGAACTGGCCGTGGGTTCCGCAGGGTGCGCCGGCCAGTAGGACCACGGGTCCGCGGAGCCTGCTCCGCGCTTTAGGCGAGCGATGGCCGCGAACTTCGGGGTGAGAGCAAATTCCTGGTCGACCCCGTCGGCCAGGGAATACAGGTCTCGGAGTATGCCATCAATACCGGAGGGCATGGCGCTCGCGGCTGGGTGGATCGAGGTGCCACGTAAAATCCTGTCCGCGAGGTCGGCCACCTTGGTTCGTCGCAGCAGTACGGCCAGGCTCTCGATCACGTCAGCATACTTCTTGCCATTTGCCCGCAGCCGATAGGTGTCCTTTGGCTGGATCTCTTCGTCCGGCCTGAGCACCAGGCGGTAAAGCTCCTTGGGCTCGAGGCCGGCATGCTTGGCAAGGCGGCTTCGGTCAACTCTGTCGCTGTGTATTCGAAGGCCCAGCCCTCTAGCAATGTTCTCCCGGTCTCCCGGCCCCAGCTTTCGGCAGGCCTTGAGCTTTTCCAGGGCCGACGCGCCGTCCTTCAGGGCCTGTTTGCGTTCCTCATCGCTCTCGATTCCTGGGCGGAAAAGGGTCTTAGCGTCTATCACGCGCGTTTCATCGGACATCGGGGTAACCCTCAGCGGATAGTCGACGGCATCTACGGGCGGGGTTTACCGGGTCGGAGGCGCTCACTCTTCTGAGCGCTTCGCCGGCGTTGTTTGGAGGGTCGGTAGACCGTGATCGCGTTGCCTGAGCGCTCGACGAGCAGGGTGCCCTGCATCCGCTCGAGGCGCTGCAGGTCCCTCGCCAGCGCATCGACATCGGCGCGGGTCACCAGGTAGCCCTCTTGTACCGGGCTGCCGAACAACCGGATGAGCTCCAGATCACGCAGCCTGTAGCCGCGCTGAGCCATCCTCTCTTCGGCATGGCGCGTGAGATTCTGCTGGATGGACGGTAGGTTAAGCATCTTCCCTGTAACTTCTCAATAACCAACGGCAACTATATCAATCAGCTAGCGACATGAGTTAATGTTCTGAGAGAGGACTCCGAGCGCTTTGAGGGTGGCATGAAATGCCGAGCGATCATCAACTGCCAAATATCCCGGATGCCCAGCGTAGCGAGTTGGTGGAGCAGTTGTTGGCGCAGATCGAGCGTCTTGTGCAGGAGAACCTCAGGCAGGCCGAGTTGGTGCAGCAGTTGCGTGATGAAGTGGCCGTGCTCAAGGGGCAGAAGGCGAAGCCGAAGTTCAAGGCGAGCGGAATGGAGAAAGGGACCGATCCAGAATCCGGTGAGGAAGCGCATGGTGACGACAAGAGCCAGGGCGATCGGCAAGGTGAGCCGAAAGAGCGCAAGCGCCCCGGCTCGGCCAAGCGCCGCAAGACCCAGCAATTGGAGATTCATGAGACGGTGGAGCTCAGACCCTCGATCGAGCCCCCGGGCGGGTCGCGCTTCAAGGGATATCGAGATTTTGTCGTCCAGGACCTGAGGATTGAGGCTCACAATACCCGCTATCGCCTGGAGGTCTGGCAGACGCCGGACGGGAAGTGGCTGAGCGGAGAGCTTCCGGCGTGCCTCAATGGCAAACACTTCGGCGCGTCGCTACGCCGCTACGTGCTCTATCAACACCACCACTGCCAGGTCACCCAGCCGCTGCTGCGTGAGCAGCTCAATGAGTTTGGCATCGACATTTCCGCGGGGCAGATCGATGCCCTGCTGAGCGAGCGTAACGAGGTGTTTTTCGCCGAGAAGGACCAGTTGCTGGTAACCGGTCTGCAAGTCAGCCCCTTCATCAGCGTGGACGACTCCGGCGCACGCCATCGGGGCAAGAACGGCTACGTCACGCAGATCGGCAACGACTGGTTTGCGTGGTTTTCGAGCACCTACAGCAAGAGCCGCATCAACTTTCTGCAGCTGCTGCACGCCGGGGACATCACCTACCATCTCAATGAGCACGCCTTGGAGTACCTCACTGAGGAAGGATTGCCCCAACAACCGCGGCGTCGATTGCTCAGCGATACGAGCGGGCCGATCACCGGAGCCGAGAGCTGGAGCCAGCACCTCGACGCGTTGGGAATCGACAGCGAGCGCCATCGGCGCATCGCCACCGAAGGGGCCTTGCTGGGTGGGCTGATCGAAAAGGGCTTCTCGCTCGAGCTGGTGATCCTCAGCGATGGGGCCGGTCAGTTTGCCATCCTGCTGCACGCCTTGTGCTGGGTGCACGCCGAGCGCCTCGTGCACAAGCTGATCCCACTCAACGACACCCATCGCCTGGACCAGGAGCGGGTCCGAGACCAGATCTGGACGCTGTATGCCGATCTCAAGGCCTATCGGCGCCATCCCGATCCGGCGTTGGTGCCCGACCTGGAGGCACGCTTCGACGCCCTCTTCACGCAGCGCACGTCCTTTGAGACGCTCAACCAGACGCTCAAGCGGTTGCATGGGCACAGGGCCAAGCTGCTGCTGGTGCTGAGCCGCCCGGACATCCCGCTGCATACCAACAACAGCGAGGGCGATATTCGGGTGTACGTCAAATGGCGCAAGATCAGCGGTGGAACGCGCAGTGATCTGGGAAAGCGCTGTCGAGACAGCCTGGCCAGCCTCAACAAAACCTGCCGCAAGCTCGGCGTGTCGTTTTGGGACTATCTTGCCGATCGGATCGAACGATGCGCCTCAATTCCTCCATTAGCCGATATCATTCGCGACCGGGCAGCCGCTGTGTCTGCTAGGCCGTGACTTATTGAGAAGTTACTCTTCCCTCTCCTGACATTGCGCTTCGACCTTGAGGAAAGTGTCTCACGATGCGCCTGGTTCAGTTCCCGAATGGGCATCATTATAGGGAACATATTCGGGAACGGTAGGGGAAGAGATCGGGAAGACGGGCGCCCCAGTGGTCCCGGTCCAGAGGCAGTCCAATCCGGCGAAATGGCAGGCCTGCTAACCTCGGCGCACAAGAGGACCCGGATGAGAGCTTGGACATGATCCCCAAAAGCGTCCACCGCCGCGCGGATGAACGCAGAACTGTCTGAACGCTCTGCCGGCCATCCGTATCTGCATCCGTTGTGGGAATAAGGGGCTACGAGGACACCCACCGTAGGAGCCCCACCGTAGGAGCCCCTTGCCAGAGACCTACTTGCTATACATTGCTATACATTGGGGCGTCTCGTTTACCGACGCCGAGTCGTTGTCCGCCATCTGGGCGCCATGAGAGGGCGCGCAGGGTGAGGGCGCGTCGGGTGGGTGGCCCGGTAGGGCGGTAGGGCGTACGGTGGGTGTCCCGGTAGGGCTGGTAGGCATCCAGGGCAAGGGCGAGAGCGTCTGGCTGGGCTTTTTCCTGTATGAGGTGTTGCGCCAGTTCGCGGCCCTGGCGCGGCTGCACCAGGACCCCGAATTCGCCGACTTCTGCGCCGCGGAAGGCCGGCGCCTGGGCGAGAGCCTCGAGCGCCACGCCTGGGACGGTGCCTGGTATCGCCGCGCCTGGTTCGACGACGGCACGCCGCTCGGGTCGGCGAACGGCAGCGAATGCCAGATCGATTCGATCTCCCAGAGCTGGTCGGTCTTGTCGGGGGCGGGCGATCCCGAGCGAGGGTGCAGGGCCATGCAGGCGGTGGATGAGCGGCTGGTGCGTCGCGACCACGCCCTCGTCCAGCTGCTCGACCCTCCTTTCGACCGCTCGGACCTGGACCCGGGCTACATCAAGGGCTATGTGCCCGGCGTGCGCGAGAACGGCGGCCAGTACACCCACGCCGCCATCTGGGCGGCCATGGCGTTCGCCGCCCTGGGCGATCCTCGGCGCGCCTGGGAGCTCACCACCCTGATCAATCCGGCCAACCATGCCAAGTCCAAGGACGCCATCGCCACCTACAAGGTGGAGCCCTATGTGATGGCGGCCGACGTTTACGCGGTCGCCCCCCACACCGGCCGCGGCGGCTGGACCTGGTACACCGGCTCGGCGGGCTGGATGTACCGACTCATCCTGGAGTCCCTGCTCGGCCTGCGCCTGGAAGTGGACCGGCTGCACGTCGCGCCCTGCCTGCCCGAGCACTGGGACGGGCTGAAGATCCACTATCGGTTCCGCGAGACCGTGTATCACATCGCCATGACTCAAACGTCCGGCGGGGAGGGCGGGGTGACGAGCGTCACCGTGGACGGCGTCCGGCAGGAAGGCCAGGCCATTCCCCTGGTCGACGACCACCAGGAGCACTCGGTCGAGGTGACCCTGCAGCCATACCACCACGAGCCATCCCCATAGCAGACCCACCCGCGCGCCGATGACAACGGTTACACAGCCGTGGCGCCATACTTGGTGCAGACGCACCAACTGCCCCGGGGCCCCATGCGTCGGATGGCTACGTAGACGGAAAAGCGAAGTGCCTTCCGCCCTACGCTTACTCCCGGCGTGAGCAAATCCGCGAGGCTGGAGGCTCGACCCCTGCGCTCTGGTTTGGCTGCCTGTGTGAGCCGGAACGGAAGGGCGACCGGCAATTGCCATCGGATCTTAGGCTCGCGGCGCGCTGTGGCTCGGCCTCGATCTTCCACTTGGCAGCGCGAATCGGTGCGTGCTTAACTAGGATCAGAACACGTTGCAACACATGAGGTTTCATGATGCCCAAGGGAACCGTTTCCGTCCGCTTGGACCAAACGACGCTCGATCGTCTCGGAATGATCGCGAAGGCGACAGGGCGCTCGCGTGGCACGCTGATGACTCATGCCATCGAGAAGTACGCTGAAAACGAGGCATGGCAGGTCGCCGCCATCCAGGAGGCGGTTGAGGATCTCACGCGAGGCGATGCCGCCCTGGTCGACCACACGGAGATTGCCGATTGGCTGAGCAGTTGGGGCACGTCGGATGAGGCCGAGCCCCCTGAATGATCGTCAAGTGGCATCGGAGTGCCCGCCGAGATCTTCGAAAGCTCAGGGCGTACATCGCCAAAGAGAATCCCAAGGCCGCTGCACGCATCGCGCAGCGCATTCTCGAAGCCGTTGGGCGCTTATCCCACGACCCTGCGATCGGCCGTCCAGGCCGCGTGATCGACACCAGGGAGCTGGTCGTCTCAGGAACGCCGTTTCTTGTCCCTTACACGGTTACCGCCGATGCGATCGTCATACTGCGCGTGCTGCACGGCGCCCAGCAATGGCTGCCGCCGTAGTGCTCGGGCGCCGGCTGCGAGGGCCACTGGGCTACGAGGACACCCACCGCAAGAGCCGGCGGCATGGGGATGGGCGGCCAGCGTTCGCTTTGTAGCAACGACTGCTTGCGAGCGGCCTCTTGCCAAGGGCGTAGCTGCTATGGATTCGGGCGTCTCCCTTCCCGACGCCGAGTCATTGCCCGCCATCTGGGCGTTATGAGAGGGCGCGCAGGGTGGGTGTCCCGATAGGGCGACCTTGGGTAGGTGTTGACAAGGGAACGAGGGATCTCGGCCAGTCATGCCAAACCGCCGTAACCTTTCAAGGAGCTCGCCGCTACCTGGCGAAGCTCGGCTCGTAAAGGGACGGGCTCCAAGACAATCACCTGGTCTCCGAAGCCGAGTAGCCACCACCTGAGCTGGGCGCTGTCTGCTACGGTTGCGCTGACCAGGACGCAATCTTCATCGTAGGGCTCGATGGTCTGATCGTCGGACAGCGGGGTCTCGTACAGATGGAAAGCCGCGTCCTTGGTGAACAGCGCCTTCAGGGGGATCGCACCAGCCTCGGGGTAGTCAAAGGCGCCGGTCGCCACGTATTGATCGAAACGGAACCCGGGTGGAGTCCACGCGGGCTCATCGAGCGGCTCGGCCTTCTCGAACCGGTGCAGGGCGAGTTGCTTCACATCGTCGTAATCCCACAGTGTCGCGACCAGGTAGACGATCTGGTCTCGGAAGACGAGCCCGTGCGGGCTCACGGCGTACTCGCGCGGGTCCTGTCCGCCTTCGGACCGGGGCAGGTAGAGGGCGCGAAAGCGCTTCTGAGCGAAGAGCGCCTGGTAGACAACGTCGATGACCTCCGCCTTCACCGAGGGCGAGCGCAGGCGAAGGCCGCGGGGGATGACGCGCACGCGGTCGGTCCAGGCGCCCAGCGGGCTGCCCCCGAGCCCCTTCAGGACCTCGTCGGCCCGCTTGAGGTGCGGCGCCAGGAATTCCAGCACGGCGGGAGGCAGCAGCGCTTTGCTATAGGTCTCCACCAGCTTGAAGGTCAGCGCCGTGCGTCCATCCATCCCCGGGATGTCCATCAGGTCGGCCTCGGCCGGCCAGCTCCAGCCGAAGGGCGGGCTGCGCTCGTCGGCGCGCAGCGGGAACTCACTGGAGAGCGTCTTGAGGTCGCGCTGGATGGTCCGCAAGGTGGTGGCGTAGCCCGCATCATCGAGGGCGTTCTTCAGCTCCTGGGCGGTGATCTTTCGCGGGTGCCGCGGGATGCGCCGGAGTATGGCCCACTGCCGCAGCAGGGCTTCGGACATCGGGTGGTGTCTCCTCGCTGGCCGGTTGGACACCACTATAGGCGAAGTGGCGCAGCGATACGTCGCCCTCCAAACTCAACACGACACAATTTGTCGCTGCCATCGCGCATCCTGTTCTCCAACCGGAGGGCAGGTTCATGGGCAACCGTCGGCAAACACGACCCAGTCAACAAACAGCGAGCCTGTCGGCGGAGCCCGTGGGGGGCTTTGAGTCGGCGTTTGCCAAGCTGCGCGAGCACTGGGTCCTGCGCGCTCTGTTGGAGGCTGGGGGCCTGGACCGGCTACTGCGTCAGGGCACAGCCGAGGCCCGACTGCGGGGTCTGGTGGTCGACCTCGGCTTCGCGCCGATCGAAGGTGGCGGCGACGGGTCGATCAAGACGGACGACAACGCCCAGCAGCACCTCAGGCACAGCTGGCGGGCACGCGCGGGCGTCTTGCAGGCAGAGCTGGGCGGGCTTGACCTGCGGGCCTTCGAAGGGCCCCGCGCCTTGGCCGAAAGGTTCTGCCTGCGCCATGAGGATCTGGTGGTAGTGATTCTCGCCGCCGAGGTTAGCAGGGGGAGCGCGTTCGCCGAGCTACTCGATGCATTTGGGGAACTCTCGACCCGGGAGCTAATCGGCCTGCTGGCTGTGGTGCTGGATCTGCCGAGCGTCGGGCTGCACAAGATTCTGAGCCCCTCAGGTCCACTGGGCGTCTCGGGGATCGTCGAGGTCGACCCGCGCACCCTTCATGCGCGCCACAAGCTCAGGGTGCTGAGTGAGCTGGAGGACGCGCTGCTCGGCGGCCATGAGGGGGTCGAGCGGCTCCTGCGCGCCTTCTACAACACCGCGCCCGCGCCGACGCTGGATGCGCGCGACTTTCGTCATATCGAGGCCGATTGGCGGCTGCTGGTCCGTCTCCTTGCCGCTGCCGTCTCCACGAAGCTCGCCGGCATCAACGTCCTGCTGCACGGCGAGCCGGGCACCGGCAAGACCGAGCTGGTGCGGGCGCTGGCAGCCGAGATCGGCCTACCACTCTATGAGATCGCCGCCGAGGACGGGGACCGCAACCCGCAGACCCCAATCAACCGGCTGCGCGGCTATCAGATCGCTCAGCGGGTGCTGGCCAACGACTCGGACGGCCTGGTGCTGTTCGACGAGGCCGAGGACGTGTTGCCGAGGCAGACCCTGACCCTGTTCGGGAGCTTCCAGAACGAGGATGGTCGCAAGGGCTGGCTCACCCGCGCGCTGGAGACCAACCCCGTCCCCGCCGTCTGGATCGGCAACCGCATCGCCGGGCTGGACCCCGCGTACCTGCGCCGTTTCAGCTATGTCTGCGAGCTGCGCTCCCCACCCACGGCGGTGCGCCGCGCCATGTTCGAACGGGCCTTCGCGGGTCTGCCCGTGGGTCAGGACTGGCTCGCCAAGGCGGCGAGCTGCGACCGCCTCTGCCCCGCGCACATCGCCCGGGCCGCTCGCGTGCTCGAGCTGGTGTCGGCGCAAGATAGCGACCCGGCCGCGGTCGAGGCGGATCTGGATCGCATCGTCGGCAACAGCCTGAGCGCGGCGGGCGCCGCCTGGCCCCGGGGCCTGGTGCCCATGAGCCCGACGCGCTATGACCTCGGGCTGCTCAACACCGACGCCGACCTGGGCTCTCTGGTGCAGGGCCTGCACCGAGGGGAGCCTGCCGCCAGGATCTGCCTCTATGGCCCGCCCGGCAGCGGCAAGACCGCGCTCGCGCGGCATCTCGCCGAGACTCTCGGTCGCCCGCTGCTCGCCAAGAAGATGTCCGATCTGCTGCGTCCCTACCTGGGCCAGACCGAGGCGCTGGTCGCTGAGATGTTCGCCGAGGCAGCCGAGCGGGGTGCGGTGCTGCTGCTCGATGAGGCGGACGGGCTGCTGCGGGATCGCCGCGGAGCGTCGCGCAGCTGGGAGGTCACCCAGGTCAACGAGCTGCTGGTGCAGATGGAGACGTTCCAGGGGCTCTTGGTTTGTGCCACCAACCTGTTCGAGGACCTGGATGCGGCCTCGCTGCGCCGCTTCGACCTCAAGATCCGCTTCGACTACCTGCGCCCCGAGCAGTCTTGGGTACTGTTTCGCCAACTCACCGAGCAGGGTGGCCTGTCACGCGGGTCACTGTCGCCGGAGATCGCGCGGATGCTGGGCGCCATGGACAATCTCACCCCAGGGGACTTTGCCGCGGTGGGCCGGCGCCTGCGCTTCCTGCAGGGCCCGCTCGATGCCCGCCGGGTGCTCGAAGAGATCGCCAAGGAGGCCCGCGTGAAGTCGAGCCAGGCGACCCGCCCGATCGGCTTCACCGCGGCGGTCTGAGAACCTGGATGATCGCCGCGTCTCGGGATACGAACAGCGAAATCATTACCGGAGAAACCACCCATGACGACCTTTGCCCAGACCCTGACCCACCCGGGGTCCCAGAGCCAAGCCTGCTTACTGCGGCGCAGGGCCGGCGACGGCAATATAGGCGAGGCAGGCCGCCAAGCCCCTGCAGCTGGGCGATGGGAGGCTCGATGTGGCGGAGCCAGTCGCGTCAGAGCGCGAGGTTACTTGACATGAGGCGCGGCCTTTCCAAGTCGAAGATCCTGTCGGGGCTGCAGTGCCCCAAGCGCCTCTACCTCGAAGTGCACCGCCCGCAGCTGGCCGCTGTCGAGCAGGCCGACCAGTTCCGCATGGACATGGGCGAGGAGGTCAACCGGGTCGCGCGCGGGCTGTCTCCGGACGGCGTGATGATCGAGCCGGTCGGGGACCTGCGCGGGGCGTTGCAGGCGACCCGAGAGCACCTGGGCCGCCATCCCGATCTCCCCTGCTTCGAGGCCACCTTCGAGCACGACGGTGTGCTGGTGCGAGTCGATATCCTGCGGCCCACTGCGCCGGGAAGCTACGCCATCGTCGAGGTGAAATCTGCCTCGCGGCTGAAGGACTACTACCTGCCTGACTGCGCGGTGCAGGCCTGGGTGCTCGAGGGCGCAGGCGTCCCCCTCGAACGGGCAGAGCTCGCCCATATCGATACTGGCTTCATCTACCCGGGCGGCGGCGACTACCGGGGCGTCCTGCGGCACGAGGACCTGACCGAGCAGGTTGCGGCGACCAAGCAGGCGGTGGCGGACTGGGTGAGTCAGTTCCGGGTGGTGCTGGCGGGTCCCGAGCCCGAGGTTGAGCCCGGCCCCCAGTGTACGGACCCGTTCGACTGCCCGTTCCAGGGCTACTGCTGGCCGCCGGGCCCGGAGTATCCGCTGTCCGTTCTGCCCCGTGCGAGGGAAGGCCTGCTCAATGAATTAGCCGCGGAAGGCTATATCGACGTTCGCCAGATCCCCGAGGGGCGCCTGACCCGGCCCAGGCACCAGCGGGTGCAGCGCGTGACGGCGTCCGGTCGGGCGGAGATCGACCCGGAGCTTATCGATCTGCTGAGGGCGCTGCCGTTCCCTCGGCGCTACATCGACTTCGAGACCCTCAACCCAGCCATCCCCCAGTGGGCGGGGACCCGTCCCTACGAGGCGGTCCCGTTCCAGTGGTCCTGCCACGCCGAGCTGGCCTCCGGGGAGATCCTCCATCACGAGTACCTCGAAACCGAGGGAAAAGATCCGCGGCGACCGTTCGCGGAGTCGTTGCTCCAAGCGGTGGCGACGGCGGGCCCTGTGCTCATCTACAGCCCCTACGAGCGGCGCATCCTGTCGGCGCTGGCCGTTACCTTCCCGGACTTGGGTCCGGACCTTCGCGCGCTGATCGAGCGTACCTTCGACCTCCTGCCGGTGCTGCGCGCTCATTACTATCACCCCGCCATGAAGGGCTCCTGGTCGATCAAGGCGGTGCTGCCGACCCTCGCGCCCGAGCTGAGCTACGCCGATCTCGGTGAGGTCCAGGACGGGCAGGCCGCCCAGATGGCGTACTGGACGCTGCTGCAGCCCGAGACCGCGGCCGGCCGGCGGACCAAGATCATCGATGCCCTGAGGAGCTATTGTGAGCTGGACACGCTGGCGATGGTGCGCGTCCTACGGGCGCTGCTGTCCCGGGGTCCGGCGAACACCCTCGCAAGCCCCGATGAGGCGCGGCCCATATGAGCGCCGGATCGGTCTCCCGGACGACGCCCCGCATCGGGATCTTCTGGTGCCACCGCGGCGCCATTCTGGCGCGCAGCTGCGAGGTGGCGGAAGGCTTCGAGAGCGGATGCTTCATCGACTCCCCGTTCGACCATGTGAGCAGCTGGGAGCGGGTGCAGCGCGCTGAGCGCACCCGGTTTCCGGACCTTGCCATACGCGAATACCAAGAGGTGCCACGCGGGCGCGTGCTCTACGACCCGCGCCGCGCACGGTTCGTGTGCTACCTGGACCAATCGATCGACAGTCCCGAGACCCGGGCGGCGTTGCGCCAGGCCTTCGCCCTGTACGGTCACCCGGTCTTCTTTCCGCACGATGACCATTACACCACCGACCCGCAGGCCCTGGACCGGCTGTTCGGCGACTGAGATTCACCGGGCGCGAGCCCAGGGCGTCGGCGGCCACGGGGGTCGGGCGATAGCGCTCAAATGTTACGGGAGTAATGATGAAAGCAATCCTCGCCATGCTTGCGTTTGCCTTCCTTGCGATGGTGCTATACGCCATCGCTGGAGCCATGATCACCAATCTTGCCGAAGCTTGGCATACTGACAAGGCTCTGTTATTTATAGGACTTACGATCGTCGCTTTTTTTATCTTCGCGGAGATCGGTAAGCGTAAGAACGATAAAAAGTGGGGTGCTAATCGCGTGAGAATTCGCAAGGTCACTAAAGTTTCGCCTCAACTCACCGACGGATGTCTACGTGAGACGGCGGCAAGGCCGATGGGCCCTCCATCTCGGGGGGCGGGAACGGTGCTAAGGCCGTCCGTAAGCTTTAGTAGGTGCTTACTGCATCGGCGTCGGCATCGGCTCACCCCGAATGCACTATTCCAGTTCATTTACAGGGCGATGCCCGTTATAGTTCCAGCGCCAGCCGAATAGCGCCTTATCGAGAGATATCACTGAGACATCGGTCCACGGTGCTACTCTGCTTCGCAAAACATCGGCCATTTCCCCCCGCACAAATACCGTAACGTGATATTGCCATTGGTTGAAGTTTGGGCTGAGATCTGAAAAATGATTGCGAATGGGAATTAGCCATCGATTTTCCCTTTCCGCTATTCGTTGGACGAGACCGTCGATTCGGGACGCGGACGAAACCTCAATGACGTAAATCTTCTGTTTCTCGTAGTCGATCACTACAAAGTCAGGACAGCTACCGCCCGCCGTTTGCGCCCAGGGAAGGGCAAACTGCGGGTTAGCGAACCTGCTACGCGGCGCAGTAACGTACCACAGGACAGCTTCTTCATAGAGTTCCATAGAGTTCTGGGCTCCGATATCGCTCCGCCGGCAAGAGTCGCACCGAACAGTTCAAATGAGTGGCTGGCGCCTTTGTTAAGGCATGGAGCATATTCGTCCATAAATACCGCTTCCGACCCCCCAGCGCCTCGCCCATCAAACCCCTGATCGAACGGGTAACGGCCGAACCGCAAGGGCCACACCGCCGCTGACCCTGCGATCCGCAGGTCGCCCAACAGCATGAACCCTTATTGCTGATCGGCGACGGTCACGTTGGTTTGAGCCGCTGCCCTTCCTGCCAGGCACTTGTCAAGGGTTATCAGGAAAGCTCCAAAGGCTGCGACAATCCGCTGGACCAAATCACCCTCGGAGATAACTCGAAGCTCGGTTTCCTCCAGAAGCGTACCTGCGGGCCACCCCCCATATTCAGATGGCGAACGCGCATCCAGCGCCCTGTGGATCGTCGGCTGTAGTTCCGAGCACTCAGGAGATCGATTGTGTCCGTACATCACGCAACGTTTTTCTACGTGGTATCCAACCCAAAATGACGGAGAGCCCTTCCGGTCAATTTGCGCATAACGCATTCCTTTCCACCATTCCGCCTTTCGGCAGGCAGAAAATCCAGAATTCTGGACCATGTCATCGAGCGCATTCCGAGCGGCTTCTAAAGCCTCGACGATGCGCTTAGTTAGCGCGTACTCATCGCCGATCTCGAGGGCGATATCGCTGGCAAGAGCCAACAGGCTCGTAATCCGGTCCGCCGCGCCATCAACAAGATTGGCATCGTGCAGCGGTCGGGTTTCTTCGTGGATCCAGTTCGGCATGCTGATCCCGACGCCCTCAACGCCCGAGACGCCCTCCTCGTCGTTCCAGTCGATGGCTTTTTCGCGCAGATCCTCTACGTTCGAGCCGATCTGCCGTGGGTCGAGGGTCGTCGCCACACCTAGCTGTAGCAGCCCAGCTTTCCCTCCCCACGGCGCGGAAACTCGGGCGATGACCTGGACCCTGGAAATATCGTCGCCGGTCTTTAGCTCGCACACCAATGCTATCTTTCCGAAGTCACCATTGTCCTGAAGAGTCGTTTCCACAACGACGACGTTGCCCACTCTGTCCGCAGGGTGTTTCGTAGTAAGCTTCGTGCGGATACCTTCTAACAGCGAACGTACTCCCTGTCCGTATTGCTTTCTTGCGGCTTCCAATATCTGAAATTTTTCGTCGTAGGCCTGAGCGACCTCATTCTCGAGCCAAGACGTTTCATCCATCGCAGATCTCCCACGGAGCAGGTGGTTCCGGCAATGGCAGAACTTCCCTCAGCCGGCTGATTCTTTCCGGCGAGACTTCGCCTTTCGCCGATTCTTGGTACACTTGGCGGGCCGTGCGGATTAGGTCGGAAATATCCCCTCCTCTAAATACGAGAGCGGATTGGACGGCCGCAATCTTCCCCCAAACGGGGAAGTCTCGCCGACTGCTGAGGCCTTCGAGGATCGCCGCGAGGTCGGCGTGCGCGATAGAGAAATCCCACCCAGATGGCGTTGCGCGCCGTTCGCGAGCACAGAGGACAGCCCGGACGCTCCGAGACGAGCCCGCCCACCGCTCGAGGACTTCGTGATAGGGGCCATATTGATCGCCGCTCTCAGGCGCCCACAGCTTGTTCTCTAAAAGGAATGCTGCATGGGCCGTGCGAACCATAAGGTCAGGCTCTTTCCCCAAGGTATCGCCATCGACGCTCTGTTCCGCCCGAATCTCGGGCTTATCGCCTTGCTCGGCTATGTCATCGACCATGTCCGGCAGGTGAATAAGCTCGGCCAATTTGTGAAGAAAAGCTGCTCCGAACCCGTGCTCTTGCGACGGGTCGGCCCACCATGCTAAGAGGCGATTCAAAGGCTTCTCAAGGTGATTTTGGCCGGCCACCCTGAGAAAAGAGATGGGTACGCCAAAACGGTCCCATTTGTCGAGTTGCTGCTTCAGTTGGCCGCGGAGTTGGGCTGTCCACTCGCCGAGGTGCTCCTCGATGCGACCGGCCGCCTCTTTGACAGCCTGAGCGCGCGCTGCACGCTGTTGCCGGAGCAGGCTATCGAATACTGCGCTGACCGAATTTATCTCCGCAGCTATCGGGTCCATGTCGATTTACGCCGATAGGGTTTCAGGCGCGTCCTCCTGCACATCGGCGTCGATCCCCGGATATCAGCGCAGCCCCGTCGTACTTGATAATGTTCACCCGGCATGGCCTCGGTTTTGAAGACGTTGCGCCGGGATCGCGGCAACCGCATGCCATTCACTCCCCTGAGGGTATCGCGAGCGATGAGGCAAGCTCAACGAGCGACACGGTGATCTTCATGATAATTGGTTGCGGCCGCAACCGCAAACACGTAGACGTGACCGAGGCGGCCGTGTGGAGTTCTAGCAGCGCCGGTGCGCGGAGCACGCTCGGTTTGGCCGGGTAGTACGGCGACCACTTCGCCTTCGCGACTCCTCTGCGATCTGGGTCTGCACCGGCGGGGGCCCAGAACTCGTCCTGGAGACCGCTCGGGGCGTGGTCGCCCGAATGTCCAGAGTTAGGGGCGACCGAGCTTCATGCGTCTCCAATATACGCAGGCGCTAAACCGAAGTTCCCCGCGCTGTCACGAGCGAACCCACTGAATTCTCTGGAATATTCATGAATTACTGGTGTACGCGACTGTCTACACGCGAATCTTTTTGAGTAGATCGAACGCGGCCATCTGTTTGGGGTTTGCTCTGGTATCGAGCGTGAAGGTCTCCTCGGGATCGTCGGCGTGTTTGCGCCGACAGGTATTGCGAACGATGGTCGCCAACTCGTTCAAGAGGGTACGGAAGCTGTGTGCGGGCGAGCCGTCGTCGAGGATCTTCGTCGCCACTTTCGCGAGCGCTTCGGGCGAACGGGTTGCCGCAGCCACCGGATCGCGGCGAGCAAGGCGCGCTTGATCCGTGTCGGCGAACAACAGTGAGCGCCAAGCCTCGCTCATGTGCCACTTGACGTAGTAGGCAAGCATGCACAGAAACAGGTGGGCGCGCACCCGATCTTCAGTGTGATGATAGATCGGGCGGATCTGCAGATCGTCGCTCTTCAAGGACCGAAATGCCGCCTCGACATGACTGAGATCCTTGTAGTAGCGCACGGCATCCTCGCTGGCGGCTTCTTCGGCAGGAACCGAGGTGCGGATGACATAGAGGCCATCGAGCGCTGCCTCCTCGGCGACCTTCTGCGCATCGATGTGGAAGTCCAATCGCCCACTTTCGATGTCGAGCACGAAATGCTTGGCCATCTTGTACTTGTTGAGGACCTTGCCGACACGCAGACCGATCTTATCGGGCTCTTTCAAGTGCCCCTGAGTCACCATCCGTTGGACCTTCTTGAGCTCTGCCATGGTGGCATCGAGCAAGGATTGGCGTTTCACCGCCCGTAGCCGAGCCAGGGGCGGGTTGCGACAGGCGATGAGGCGCTCGCCCGGGAAATCCTCATAGGCGAGCTCGAACAGGTTGCGCTCATCGAACAAATCCAGTTGGATACAACCGGCATCGATCAACTTGCGGATGGCTCCGCTTTTCAACGCCGTGATCCACTGCAGACCGGATCGTTCGCTCAACGCGTCGACCTGTTTTTGCGAGATCATTCCACGATCCCCGACCAGGGTGATCGACTCGATGCCGAAATCCTGCTGGAGCTTCTCGACTTGCGCCAGCAGGGTCTGCGGATCGCTCGTGTTGCCCGTGAACGGCGAAATCGCCACCGGACAACCGCTAGAGTTGGTGAGCAATCCGTAGTTGACCTGCAGCTTGCCTTTCTTGCCGTCGCGCGAGTAGCCGCGCGCGGCCAGCGGGCAGTGCTCGCCCTCGAAATAGCTCGATGACAAGTCATAGAGTACCCGTCCCCCGTGCTGCAGGTGGCGTGCCCCCAGGCGCTGCTCGATAGCCCCCTGGCGCTCCAGCAGCCAATCCATGGCGGCGTACAGCTCATCCTCGTCGGCATCGACGACGCCTAACAGTTCGCCAAGGGTTGTATGATTCCAGCTGCGAGTCGTGGCCAACTTGCTTTGCGGTTCCAGCACCCGGGCGGCGATCATCGCCATCACCAGGTCGCGCTCGCGCGACTCCCCGCGCCCAAGGAGCGTCGCGATGTGCAACCGCCCCATCGCCTCGGTAACCGCCTGCACCGCCCCGTGGGCGCGCGAACGGATAATCTCGAACAGGTCCTCGGCGGGGAACAGGGATTTGCCCTTGAGCACATCGCGAATCGCATGCGCCTGCTCAAGCGAGAGCGCAGAGAGATTCGCGATCGTGCGCTTGATGATCTTCTTGCCCTCGCGGATTGACTCGCGCAGCAAAATGGCGGGGCGGGAATTGCGGTTCGGAACGATGTCGATATACATGGGTCTGTATATAACACATCTACCTAATCTTTCCCTGATATGAGTCAATATCTACATGGGTACACTTTGGCATGTGAACTTGGAGTAAACGCCAACGAAGTCAACGAAAACAGCGCCTTAGTACATCGATGAGAACGATTCGCGATGGAACCTCGGGCTAAAGGACTCCTCTTGGCCGAACTGAGTCATGCCACGGACCACCGTGCCGATGCCACGCCTACGGATCGGTATTGTCAGGCCGCACCGATTGGGCCCGGAGCCTTCCAGTCGGGCCGGCCGATCGCCGCGACCCGTCCACGCTCGAGCCGTGGCTGCTGCTGGGGACTCACGACCATCGCGTCGCGCTCTGCTACCTGGGTCACCTTCCCTGTCGGGCTATGCCCCGGCGAAGCCAGGTGATATGCGCTGAGGACGAGAAAAGCGACGAGTATCGCGAAGATGTCGAGGGCTGTGGCGCCCTGGAGCGCAGGTCTGTCCATGGTGGCCCCCTGCCCGCGATTCCCCGCCTTCGTCTTGTCCACCTCGATCCGGCCTACCGGAACGGTCCTGGGAGCCCGGATCTCCAGCTTAAACTGCCCGGCCTTCCAAGTGAGGGTGGGGTTCCGAACGGCCCAACGGGGTCGGACCGTAACTTCTCAATAACCAACGGCAACTATATCAATCAGCTAGCGACATGAGTTAATGTTCTGAGAGAGGACTCCGAGCGCTTTGAGGGTGGCATGAAATGCCGAGCGATCATCAACTGCCAAATATCCCGGATGCTCAGCGTAGCGAGTTGGTGGAGCAGTTGTTGGCGCAGATCGAGCGTCTTGTGCAGGAGAACCTCAGGCAGGCCGAGTTGGTGCAGCAGTTGCGTGATGAAGTGGCCGTGCTCAAGGGGCAGAAGGCGAAGCCGAAGTTCAAGGCGAGCGGAATGGAGAAAGGGACCGATCCAGAATCCGGTGAGGAAGCGCATGGTGACGACAAGAGCCAGGGCGATCGGCAAGGTGAGCCGAAAGAGCGCAAGCGCCCCGGCTCGGCCAAGCGCCGCAAGACCCAGCAATTGGAGATTCATGAGACGGTGGAGCTCAGACCCTCGATCGAGCCCCCGGGCGGGTCGCGCTTCAAGGGATATCGAGATTTTGTCGTCCAGGACCTGAGGATTGAGGCTCACAATACCCGCTATCGCCTGGAGGTCTGGCAGACGCCGGACGGGAAGTGGCTGAGCGGAGAGCTTCCGGCGTGCCTCAATGGCAAACACTTCGGCGCGTCGCTACGCCGCTACGTGCTCTATCAACACCACCACTGCCAGGTCACCCAGCCGCTGCTGCGTGAGCAGCTCAATGAGTTTGGCATCGACATTTCCGCGGGGCAGATCGATGCCCTGCTGAGCGAGCATAACGAGGTGTTTTTCGCCGAGAAGGACCAGTTGCTGGTAACCGGTCTGCAAGTCAGCCCCTTCATCAGCGTGGACGACTCCGGCGCACGCCATCGGGGCAAGAACGGCTATGTCACACAGATCGGCAACGACTGGTTTGCGTGGTTTTCGAGCACCTACAGCAAGAGCCGCATCAACTTTCTGCAGCTGCTGCACGCCGGGGACATCACCTACCATCTCAATGAGCACGCCTTGGAGTACCTCACTGAGGAAGGATTGCCCCAACAACCGCGGCGTCGATTGCTCAGCGATACGAGCGGGCCGATCACCGGGGCCGAGAGCTGGAGCCAGCACCTCGACGCGTTGGGAATCGACAGCGAGCGCCATCGGCGCATCGCCACCGAAGGGGCCTTGCTGGGTGGGCTGATCGAAAAGGGCTTCTCGCTCGAGCTGGTGATCCTCAGCGATGGGGCCGGTCAGTTTGCCATCCTGCTGCACGCCTTGTGCTGGGTGCACGCCGAGCGCCTCGTGCACAAGCTGATCCCACTCAACGACACCCATCGCCTGGACCAGGAGCGGGTCCGAGACCAGATCTGGACGCTGTATGCCGATCTCAAGGCCTATCGGCGCCATCCCGATCCGGCGTTGGTGCCCGACCTGGAGGCACGCTTCGACGCCCTCTTCACGCAGCGCACGTCCTTTGAGACGCTCAACCAGACGCTCAAGCGGTTGCATGGGCACAGGGCCAAGCTGCTGCTGGTGCTGAGCCGCCCGGACATCCCGCTGCATACCAACAACAGCGAGGGCGATATTCGGGTGTACGTCAAATGGCGCAAGATCAGCGGTGGAACGCGCAGTGATCTGGGAAAGCGCTGTCGAGACAGCCTGGCCAGCCTCAACAAAACCTGCCGCAAGCTCGGCGTGTCGTTTTGGGACTATCTTGCCGATCGGATCGAACGATGCGCCTCAATTCCTCCACTGAAGTTTTGTACTTTCTCAGTGTCGCAATTATCGACCGTCGGGAATGCGCGTGAAACAGTCGCGGTGACGTAGCGCGTCGGGATTTCTTCATCTTCAGAACGTTAGTATATTATTGACTACAGGATGGTCGCCATATTAGTGCATGCTTATAGATGATCAGCCGCCCGCAGAACGCGCTGACAGCCGCATAATTGCGAGAAAAAACAGTCGCTTAAACGTGAATAGGGGCTCGATTCGAGGTATAATCAAGGTTGCACAAGCCAATGATTTACCAACAAAAAGAGCCCCTACTCGATGCCTATCTTACGCACTCTCGCCAACGATTTCCAAGCCCTGTTTCCGGCCAACGACAAGGGTCAGGAGCGCTTTCGCTGGCTCATCCTGACATTGCAAGCGATCGTCGTGCCGATCACCGCCTCGCGCACCTCCAACTTGTTGCGGGCCATCGAGACACTGTTCGGTGTGAGTATCGCCGAGTGGCGCTACTACACCTTCATGGCTTCAGTGAAGCTGCCCTGGGAGCGGCTGTGGAATCTGCTCTGGCGGCGTATCCCCAGCCCGTTGAGCGATGGGCGTCTGCTGCTGGCGCTTGATGATTCCATCAACCCGAAGACCGGCAAACACATCTTCGGCTGCCAGCGTACCTTCGATCATGCGGCCAAGACCAACCAGACGCGCTATCCGTGGGCGCAGACCATCCTCACCGTGGGGCTGCTCAAGAAAATCCACGGGCGCTGGGCCTGCTTGCCGCTGGCCTTCGCTTTTTATCTGCGCCGCAAGAGCTTGGAGGGCGCCGATCTGAAACTGCGCCGCCAGTCGCTGGTCTTTCGCAGCAAGTTCGAGCAGGCCGTGCGGCTGATCGCACAGCTTGGCAGTGTCTTCAAGAACGCGCCGATGCTGATCGCCACTGACAGCTGGTTCGGCAACAACGGACTGTTCAAGCCGTTGCGAGAGCAGCTCGGTACGCGCGCCCATCTGCTCTCGCGGTTGCGGGTCAACTCCGCTCTCTACGCACTCCCCGAACCAGCGAAGAAGGGTAGCGGCGGAAGACCCAGGAAATATGGCAATCGTCTCGGTAACGCGACACAGTTGGCCGATGCGATGCGCAAGCATGCCAGCACCTATACGCTGCATGTGTACGGGGACCTGCGCGAGGTCGTGGCCGCCCAGCGTATCGTGATGCTCAAGACCTTGCGCTGCCGTGTGCGTGTCGTCTGGGTCTACCGCAAGAGCCAATGGGTTGCGCTGCTGACCACGGACCTTGATCTCAGCGTCGAGCAGATCATCGAATACTACTCGGCGCGGTGGAAAATCGAAGCGGGGTTCCGCGAGATCAAACAAGAGATCGGCAGCACCGAGACTCAGACGCGCAAACCCGAGTCGGTTACCAATCACCTGCATTTCTGCATGGCAGCCACCACCATCACCTGGATCTACGCCGAGCACTTGCCTCAAGCCCCGGCGCGGCGCTACGCTTCGCAAAAGACCACCGAGTTTGCCTTCGGGGACGCACGAAGGTCCCTCGCCAAACACCTGGCCAACGAGGGTTTTGGTATCAATTGCCAGAATTCGCGCAAACCGGATCGAAATCCTTTGATCTCAACTATCATGCGCCTCGTCGCGTGAGGAAAAACAAGAAACTTCAGTTCCTCCATTAGCCGATATCATTCGCGACCGGGCAGCCGCTGTGTCTGCTAGGCCGTGACTTATTGAGAAGTTACGTCGGACCAAGTTAACATGTTGAATAAACGACAAAAGTTCTCGAAATCAGGCTTAGAAGGGCCATTCCAAGGCCAAAAATGCGTGTTTAAGGGAGCAATGGTCAATGGGGCCGGACTCGATTGGCCGACTCGGGGTCGGACCAAGCTAACCTATAGGCGGCTACGAGGACACCCACTTTGTAGCAACGACCGCTTCCGAGCGGGCTCTTGGCAGAGGCGTACCTCCTATGGATTGGGGCGTCTCCCTGACCGACGCCGAGTGGTTGTTTGCCATCTGGGCGTTATGAGAGGGCGGGCAGGGTGGCGCGTAGAGTGGGTCGCGTAGGATGGGTGTCCCGATAAGGCGGCACTCTGGGATACGGGAACTGGCTCTGGTTTCTCCGAATGCCGAAAATTAAATCCGCCACTTCCTCGATTGGCTTTTGCCCGCTCAGCGTTCGGCCTTCGCGCTCATGACAAACCGCACTGCCTGGGCAGAGTTGAGGATCTGGATGCCGCGCCAAGGGTGCAACACCAACAGATCGCTGTCACCGGAAACGATCAGCGTTGCCCCGGCACCCAAGGCGCAGGCGATGACTTGATCGTCGTCGATTTCTGTGGGTACTGCGCGAGGTGTGGAAAGAGGCGTCACCGGAATGCATAGCGCTGTATACAGGCGGATAGCTTCCTCGATAGAGGTTTGCTGGCTTGCCAGCCTTCGGGTCAGGTGATCGCGCTTGAGCACCTCTTCGAGCTCGGTCAGCAGTGCGGGCGAGGTGTGCAGCACGAGGCAGCCTTCGGTGGCCAACTCAAACAGCTTCAGCGGGTTGCCACCCCAGAGCAGCGCCGAGATGACGACGTCGGTATCAAGAACGGCCCGCATCGTCGGCCTTGGACTGACGGATGCGGCGTTCGGCGCGAACCGCCTTGACCTCGGCGACAATCTCATCCTCGGTCATGGGCGGGATGGCCGCTGCCTGGAGGCGCTTAGCCACGTCCAGCAATTCCCGGCCCGCCCGACAGCGTACGGCGTCCTTGAGCAGCTGCGCTAAGGACTCGGGCGTGAGCAGTCCGGCGTCTCTGGCCTCTCTTGCGATATTGTCCGGTAAATCGATTGTCACTGTGGTCATGAATTTTTCTCCGCAGAAGGGCAGGGGGAGGTTGCTCTTTGCAGCACGCTACGATTCGAGACGGGATCTCGGCGGCGCGCTACCCAATAGGACGCCGCTGCTCTGATTGTGATCTCGCGATTGTAGAAAGTCGATGAAGTCCTCCACCTCGGCTCGTCGCTCTGGCGAAAGGTGTTCGAGTATCTGCAGCATGTGTTGTACCTGCGGCTCTATGTCGAGCGTCCCTGATGGCCATTATCAGGGTATAGCTAAGACGCCGGGAAACCGACGTTCATCCTGAATTCATGCACCCGGCAGGCCAAGGTCAACAGGGAGCCAAGCGATCCAGCTTGTCGCCCCCCTGGGCGGCTTCGCTGACGGCCTCTGGCGGGTCCAGGGCCAGCTGCGCGACCGGGTGGGGCTCGTCTCGGCGGTGTTCAATGTCGCCTTCACCCTGGACCGCATCCCCCCGCCGGCCTCGGTGCTCGATGCCGCCCCCAGCTCCACCGACATCAGGACCCTGGCGGTGGGTGGCAGCAAGGAAGCCGATGCGAGCGTCTGGCTCAACGGCCGGCAGATCCGCGCCTCCGACAGCACCAACCACTGGACCTACACAAAGGCTGCGAGGACACCCACCGTAGGAGCCCCTTGCCAGGGGGCCTACGTGCTATGGATTGGGGCGTCTCGTGTACCGAAGCCGAGTCGTTGCCCGCCATCTGGGCGCCATGAGAAAGCGCGCCGGGTGGGGACGCGCCGGGCGGGCGTCCCAATAATGCGATATTTATGCTAATTGAAACTTCAACCTTCAATTTGTAAGATATTGAGTCATGATACCCCGTCAAGCCAAGGAGACCGCGCTGCGTCTGGCGCGGGGATTTCCGGTTCTCGCGATTACCGGGCCGCGCCAATCCGGGAAGACCACCCTCGCCCGGTCCGTATTCGCCGAGCGCGCCTACGTCAGCCTGGAAGACCCGGACCGGCGCGAGCACGCCCAGGACGACCCACGCGGGTTCCTGGCCCGATTCCCGGACGGTGCGGTCATCGACGAGGTTCAGCGCGTGCCCGAGCTGGTGTCCTACTTGCAAAGCCTGGTCGACAGCCGTGCGCGCATGGGCGATTTCATACTCACCGGGTCGCAGCAATTCGGGCTGATGTCGCACATCGGCCAGTCCTTGGCGGGCCGTGTCGGGCGCATCGAGCTGCTGCCTTTCTCGCTGGCTGAGCTGGACGGTGCGGGCCTGCTGCCGGCCGACCTCGATACGCTGATGTGGCGCGGCGGGTTCCCGCCCCTGTACGACCGGCCGCTGTCTCCCGGAGACTGGTTTCCGAACTACATCTCCACCTACCTGGAGCGCGACGTGCGCCAGCTGCTGGCGGTGCGCGATCTGGCGCTCTTCCAGCGCTTCGTGCGCCTGTGCGCCGCGCGCAGCGGGCAACTGCTCAACCTCTCCTCCCTGGCCAACGATTGCGCCGTGTCTCACACCACGGCCCGGGAATGGCTCACGGTGCTGGAGGCAAGCTATCTGGTTTTTCTGCTACGGCCGCATCACGCGAACTTCGGCAAGCGGCTGGTCAAGACCCCGAAGCTTTATTTCCTGGACACCGGCCTCGCCGCTGCGCTGCTCGGAATCACGGACCCGACGGCCCTCAACATCCATTCCCAGCGCGGCGCGTTGTTGGAGACCCTGGTGGTCGGAGAATTCGTCAAGCAGCGCTTCAACGCGGGCAGGCCCGCCGATCTCTATTTCTGGCGGGACAACACTGGCAATGAGATCGACCTCCTGTTCGAGACGCAAGGCCGTCTGCGAGCTGTCGAGATCAAGTCGGGCGCAACCTTCGTGCGCGATTGGGCGAAGGGGCTCAGGCGTTGGGTCAAGATCGCCGGCGATCAGGCCCTGCCCGCCTGGCTGGTCTACGGCGGAGACGAGCCGCTCACCTACGAAGACATCGAAGTCTTTCCCTGGCCTGGGATCGCCGAGGCGGCCGCGCGCTTGTGAAGCGGGCTCCCGGGCGACGGGCTACGAGCGGGCTGCGAGGACACCCACCGCCGGAGCCCCCACCGTAAGAGCCGGCGGCATGGGGCGAGGGCCAGGTGCTCGCTTTGTAGCAACGACCGCTCGCGAGCGGGCTCTTAGCAGAGGCCTACCTGCTATGGATTGGGGCGTTTCCCTGACCGACGCCGAGTCGTTGCCCGCCATCTGGGCGTTGTTGAGAGTAAAAAAGGAGTCTGACCCCGTTTTAGAGAGTAAAAAAGGAGTCTGACCCCGTTTTACCCCGGCAGGCACGGCCGACGGGACGATACGCGAAGCCAGCCCTGCGCACGACAGCCCGCCCCCCCTGTGCGTGCAGTTTGCCCGTACGGACATTCCGGGACAACGTGCCGCACCTTTCAGGCAACGCAACTCAGTGAGGGAAGCCCCCGGCGCAGCCGGGGGACTCGCAATGGCGTCACCGATGCCGCGGTCGGCATGCAGACAGGTTTGGGTGAGTGCGGGCCGGGATGGTGCTGACGGGACAGGCCGTAAATACGTCCCTGTACGTCCAGGCGGCTGACGGTCCCGTCAGGCCTATCCCGGGCCGCTTGAGACAGCTTCCTCCCGCGCGCGGGGGAGGTCCGATATTTCGGGTCAGAGCAAGAACTCGCTTGTTACCGGACTCTGAGTTTCTACCCTGACCCCAAACTCCCTCGACACCCATGCGGGTGGCGGGTAATATAACCTGACCTCCGCCCAGGCGCTCAAGCTGCGCGAGCGCGAGGAGGGCATCGCCCGGCTCTGGCCTCCGGTCAGGACCGGCCCGCTGCTGCGGCTGTATCGGGAAGCCTTGCGCACGGAAAACCCCACCCCCGAGCTTCGCCGCTACCCGGGCTTGCCCGCGCTGGTTAGGGTCGGGCTGCGCGCCCAGGACCGGGCCGCCCTGGTCAAGCGGCACCCGACGGACCTCGACGCGCTGCGCGCGTTCGCCGCTGGCGATGACCGCCTCGGCGTTCGCGCGCGCGATGGCTTCGAGGCCCTCGGTGCCTTGGTGCCGCCGCGAGCTCAGGTGGGGCCGAGGGCCGCCAGGGCATCAGTGATGTTTCGAGTGATATTTGGTGATGTTTGTGGTGATATTTATGATGTTTGGGGTCGATGTTTGGGGTCAGAGCAAAAACTCGCTTGTTACCGGACTCTGAGTTTCTACCCTGACCCCAAACTCGCACCCCCCCCGCTATTGCCGCTTAACGGAGGTAGATTATGAGTGATGCACCCAAGGTCCGGCCGAAGGTTCCCGAGGGCAAATCGCGCTTCCTGACCACCCGTCAGAAAGAAGCGAATGAAAAGGGTTATGTGGGCTACGACACCATCTGGGAATCGTTTCAGAAGGAGGCCAAGTACACCACGCCGAAGCGTCCGTAACCCCAAGCGCCGCGCGACCCTGCATGGGCGCGCGGCCCCACATCCTGCGTCCTTTCAGGCCCTCTTTCCAGCGCCTGTAGGCCAGGCCGCCCCTTGTGGCCACCGTGGCCGCCGTCAGACTGGGACTCGGGTGCCCTCGGGGAGATCGGGTCCTTCTTCAATCTTGCCACCGAACTGGATCTCTTCTTCGGTGGCATCGCGAACCGTCAGTATCTCGAGCTTGAATATCACTTCCCGGCCGCAAAGCGGATTGTTGCCGTCGATAGTGATGTAGTCGCCGACTATGCGGGTCACAATGAAAGTCCGGGTCTGCCCCTTGCCGTTCTCCATCAGGATAGCCGTGCCGACTTCGCGGTATTTCTCCGGGACGTTCTCGATTATATCGGTAATGACCAGGGATTCGTCCCGGGGCCCGTAGATCTGGTTGCAGTCAATCGGCACTTCGATGGTATCGCCTGCCGCCTTGCCTTCGAGCTCCCGCATGACTGCAGGGGCAAGCACCTCATTGACACCCTGTACGTAGCCCAGAGGGTACTCGACTTCGGTTAAGACACTGTCGGTTCGGACGTTGATAATCTTGTATTTCAGTTCGACGTATTTTCCGTCGGTAATGATGTCTTTGATAATCTCAGTCATGATTGTCTCGATTGAGTACGGCCATCCTAGAAGATGGAGGCGCCGAAGATTCTGACTTCACCGTCCTCATAGCCGAGCACCATACGACCCAGCCACTCGCCTTCTCTCTTGGTGCTCCGGACACGGTACAGGCACGTGACATGCTCGCCGCGGTGAATAAGACCCAGAAAGTCGCAATTCGGGTCCAGGTTCCGCGACAGCTGGCTCTTGGTGAACTGCTTTCCAAGCTCGACCTCGTTCAAGCCGAACAGCAAATTGTAGGAAAATTTCTTGATGAATTTACCGTACTGACCCTTGTTGGAATACTTGATCAGCTCTGCCCACATGGGATGAGCGATCTCCAGAATCTCTTCATCGGTATGGTCCAGGATGTTCTTGAGGCCTTGTGCTTCCTTGGGTACTTCGGGCGCTTCAGTCATCGTACTCATTGGTCTACCCAGTCAATATTTTGCGTTCGTCGTAAAAGCGAAAAGACCAACGTCAGTTGGTCTTTCCAAATCCCAGCGGAATGCCGAGGGGTCTCTACATTCTGTGGAGACCCCTCGGGCAATCTTCCTGTTGCGCTCCTACTACTCGGTATCATCAACCAAGTGGTAGCAAGGCGCCTTCTCCATGGTGTATTCACCCGTCTTCGGATCGCGCCGGGAAACGGTCAGGACATGCCAGTTCTCGTCGTCCAGCTTGAGGTAGTCCCCTCGGTAGTAATAGCCAGGCCAACGGGTTTCCTTGCGGAACAGGGTGTGCTGCATCACGGCCTCAGAGGTGAGAACACGATGCTTGAGCTCCCATGCGCGCAGCAGTTCATGGATGTCCTCTGCAGCGAGTTTCTCAAGGTCCTCTTCCATGATCTTGAGTTTCTTGAGACCGATGTGCAGCAGTTTCTCGTTGGTCATGTAGTTGACCGAGGCACCGCCGGCGTACTCGTCCATCAGCTTCTGCAGGCGATCGAGGCCCTGGCGCGGGTTGATATAGTTGGGGTTAACCGAACCGGCGGTAATCTCGTTGCGGTATACGCGGTAGTGATTCAGCGGCTTGTAGATCTCTTCCTTGCGATCATCGATCTGCTTCTGGGATACCACGATACCCTTGGCCTTACCGTCGTCGATGTACTTGCAGGCAGCCTTGGCGGCCAGACGGCCCTCGGTGAAAGAGCCCGAGGAGAACGCGTGCGGGGTACCGCCGACGGCATCGCCGGCACCGAACAGGCCTTCGACCGTGGTCATACGATTGTAGCCCCAGAAATACTCGTCCGGTGATACATCCTCGGGACCCGAGCACCAGGCGCCGCAACCGGTGGCGTGCGAACCCATGACATACGGCTCCGAGGTCGTCAGCTCCGGGTTCTCGTTTTTCGGGTCGACGTCGGTCGCGGCCCACAGTACCGCCTGGCCAACGGTCATGCCCAGGAAGTTGTGCCAGCCGATCTCTTCAAGATGCGGGTCCTGGAAGGCTTCCATGGTCACCATGTGGATCGGACCGCGACCGGCATTGACCTCACTGATCAGAGCATGGTTACGCAGGCAGGTCGGAATGGGCCGATGGGTTCTGTGCGAAGCCTCCGGATCCAGATATTCCTTGCCTACCATCTTCTGGAGATCCGGCCACCACTTGGATTCGTACTCTTCGCCCAGGCCGTTCTGGGTGTAGGTCTTCAGGTGCAGGAAGTAGGCACCGACCGGACCGTAACCGTCTTTGAATCGAGCCAGGACGATGCGGTTCTCCATCTGAGTCATCTTGGCGCCAGCGGTAATCAGCAACCCGTAGGCCGAGCCGGAGGACCACGGAGCATACCAGACACGGCCAGCACCTTCACCGACGGAGCGCGGCTTGTAGATGTTGGAGGCGCCACCGGCTGCAACGATAACGGTCTTGGACTTGAACACGTGGTAGTCACCGGTACGCACGTTGACGCCGACTGCACCGGCGACGCGGTTCTCCTTGGATTCGTCCATCAGCAGATGGGTGACGCAGATACGGTTGTATACCTTGTCGGCCGACTTCTTCGCCGCTTCCGCGACGATCGGCTTGTAGGACTCACCGTGGATCATGATCTGCCAACGGCCTTCACGCTGGTAAGCACCGGTCTTGGGGTCGCGCATCAGCGGCAGACCCCACTCTTCGAACTGGTGTACGGCGGAGTCCACATGGCGAGCCATGTCGAAGGCGAGATCCTCACGCACCATGCCCATCAGGTCGATACGCGCGTAACGGACGTGGTCTTCCGGGTTGTTTTCGCCGAAACGGGTTCCCATGTAACAGTTGATGGCGTACAGCCCCTGTGCCACGGCACCCGAACGGTCGATGTTCGCCTTCTCGGCGATGACGATCTTCTTGTCCTGGCCCCAGTACCTGGCTTCCCATGCAGCCCCGGTACCACCGAGGCCGGCACCACAGACCAGGATGTCAATATCGTCTTCTACAATTGTTTTGTAAGCCATCAGTAGTACACCCCTTCTTTCAGTTTCAGGCCCGCAGACTTGAGGGTGCGCAAATCACCATCGTCGAGTCGGAGATATTTGGGCTCGTTGTACAGCAGCTCGCTGTCGCGCTGCTCCTTCGAAGGAGCCGACACGTCGCGCAGCTGAGGGATACACGTCCCCCAGGGCTTGGTCGTGATAGGCGCCAGGAGCTCCATATCCTTTTCGCCGTTGCGGAACTTGATGCGCCAGGCGATGACGCCCTTTTCCTCGTCGCGTTTCACTCGTACCGAGTGACCCAGCGGTGCGAAATCCGCATAGCCGCGGCAGTCGATCGCCTGATGCGGGCAGGCCTTGACGCAGGAGTAGCACTCCCAGCACATGTTGGGTTCGATGTTGTAGGCACGACGGGTGACCGTGTCGATGTGCATGATGTCCGACGGGCAGATATCGACACACTGACCACAACCGTCACAGCGAGTCATATAGACGAATGTTGGCATGTTTTCCTCCGGTAGTTGAGTCCGGTAGCCGGTTAATGTTCTTCAGACTAATTCAGGTATTCGTCCAGCCCTTAGTAGTGACGAGGGGGCTCGCGGGTGATACCGAGCCCCATGTTGGGCGGGTTGGTCCCCATGTATTCCGGGATATCAGGAAAACGTTTCTGTACGGCAGGATCCGTCAGATCGTAATCCTGGGGCAGATTCTCTCGCGAGCCATCCGCGTAGATGCACTTCTTCTGGTAGGCCGCGGCCGGCTTGAAGAACATGTGCGCGAACTTGGACCAGTAGACAGAGCCGAAGAGCACGGTGCTGCTCGCGACGAACAGTACGAAGAACAGCGTGTTCAGCCAACCGGCCCCCAAGGTCCACGACCAGAGCAGGGCGAAAGTCGCCGTGGAGATCAGGCCGACGATGAAAAGGTCGCCGCGTCCGTTGAAGTTGTACCACTTCACACCTTCGGAGGCGACGTCTACGCGGATGGCGAACCAGAACCAGTAACCGCCGAAGGCGAGAGACAGGGCGCCCAGGTGCCAGAGAACCGGCCAGATACCTGCATCAGCTTGCGTTGGGTAGGCGAATACCAGCACCGCCGTGCTGACAATAAAGACGACTAAGCCATACATCGTGAACAGGTGTGAGATCCGGCGGCGAGTATTCTTGAACTCCGAAGAGGTCAGCACTTCACTAGCGACCGTCTGAATCGCAAGCGATGCCTTTTCGCCACCGCTCAAGGTGCGCTTGGCGCTTTTCTGTGCCTTTCTCGCATTCTCGAAGAAGTACTCGGGACTCCGCTTGTGGAGCATATCCAGGATCGTCCCGACCGCCACGAGGATGAACATGGCAACGACGTACCACTGCATCGCGATGGGCGGTATGGACGCGGAAAGTTCGGAAATGGGATTGCTGGTAAACATCATACCTGGCCTCCTTCAGCCACCGGTCGATAATGAAACTGATAACGGTTCTCGACTAGTGTTTCTTAGCCTTGAAACCCGCACGGAATGAACGTTCTATCTGCTTGAAGTCGCCGCTGATATTCCCACTAGCTTAACAATTCGATCGGCAAAAGGGCAGGGGGGTGCGTTTTGCCGCTTACCGTACCTGTACTGCGCCACAGTTCAATCAAGAAAGATTATGCCGGTATCGAAGAAATTTATGTGGCACGGAAAGGGGTCAGGTCTTGCAATCACGCATCGCGTGATTGCAAGACCCGGCCGACACTCGTTGTGAGCGAACAAGTCCTCGGCAAGCGGCTCGCATTCTGTGACTTACGGCTCGCCCCATGTGGAGACCCACGGATGGAACAGGGGCACGCGCGTCCTGGCATAGTCGCCGGTGTCGCGCGAAACCAGCGTGAGACCATGATGTGCGGCGGTTGCCGCGATGATGAGGTGAGGCTGGGAAAACGCATGAGCGCTCTTGCGGCCTTCCTCGACCAGCCGCCGCCATTTGAGCATGATCTCCTCGGTGACCAGCAGCGCGCGCTGTTCGAACATTGGCCTCACTCTAAGGGTCAGCCAGTCCGTAAGCTCGGCGCGCCGGTTCGCGTGCGTGACCAACTCGATGCCGAACCTGATCTCGGCGAGCGACACCACGCTGATGAAGAGCCGATCGAGCGGCTGGGCGGCGACAAAGGCGACCACCTTGGGCTCCGGGTGCGCACGCCGAAGCTCCGAGAGGATGTTGGTGTCGAGCAGCCAGCCGGTCACAGGCTGACATCGGGCGCGGGCATGGGCGCCCGTTCGGGCTCGATTTCTATATCCCGATAGGGCGGGGTCAGGGCTTGTTGCTTATCCCCTCCGCCTGCGGGATCAAGCGGCCCGGGCAAAATCAAGGCCTGCTCCCAGTCCCCCCTAGCCGGTGAGACAGCACGCCGTGCTCAGGCCTGCTCGGGCGCCGTCTGCGGCAGGGACCGGGCCTCGCGCCAGGCGCCGAAGCGGCGCAGGATGATCAGGCCGGGGATGGCCGCGGCCACGCACGTGGCGAAGAAACCCTGCCAGCCGAGCCATTCCGCCAGATAGCCCGCCGGGGCGGCGGCAAAGACCCTCGGCACGCCCATCAGCGAGCTGAGCAGGGCGTACTGGGTGGCGGTGAAGCGTTTGTTGGTCATGCTCGCCATGAAGGCGACGAAGGCAGCGGTGCCCATGCCGCCGGCCAGGTTCTCGCCGGCGATCACCACGGCCAGCGCCGGCACGCTGGGGCCGAACAGCGGCAGCAGGGCAAAGCCGGCGGTGGAGATGGCCTGGAGGAAGCCGAACACCCACAGGCCGCGGTAGATGCCGATGCGGATCAGCAGGGCACCACCGAGGGTGCCGCCAACGATGGTGGCCCAGAAGCCGAACAGCTTGGCCACCTCGCCGATCACGCTCTTGCTGAAGCCGAGGTCAAGATAGAACGGGGTGGTGATGCTGGTGGCGATCACGTCGCCGATCTTGTAGAAAAGGATGAAGGCGAGGATGGTCCAGGCCTCCGGCCGGCGGAAGTATTCGACGAACGGCTGGACCACCGCCTCGGCCAGGGTGCTCGGCGCGCCCTCGGGCTTGTCCGGCTCGCGCGCCAGCAGGGTGGTGACGACGCCGGCCAGCAGGCTCGCACTCATCAGCAGGTACACCAGCCGAAAGCTCATATGGTCGGCCAGGATCAGGCCGCCGCTGCCGGCCAGGAGCATGCCCAAGCGGTAACCGTTGACGTACATGGAGGAGCCGAAGCCGAGCTCGCGGTCGCTCAGGTCCTCGCGCCGGTAGGCGTCGATCACCGTGTCCTGCACCGCGCTGAAGAGCGTCACCAACAGGGCGACCAGGGCCACCAGCCACGGACCGCCCGCCGGGTCGGTCATGCCGAGGCCGGCGATCGCCAGCATCAGCAGCACCTGGGCCAGCAGCAGCCAGCCGCGCCGGCGGCCGAACAGCGGCAGGGTGAAGCGGTCGAGCAGCGGCGCCCAGAGGAATTTCAGCGTATAGGGCAGGCCCACCAGGGTGAACAGTCCGATGGTGCCCAGGTCCACCCCGTCCTGGCGCAGCCAGGCTTGCAACAGCGAACCGGTGAGCAGCAGCGGCAGGCCGCTGGCAAAGCCCATGGCCAGGGCCACCAGCATGCGTGGGCTGAACATAGTGCGCAGCAGGTCGCTGAGCGCGGCGTGGGTCGGGGTGGTTGGCATGGAGGATCCGGGAGCGTTCCGCGTCAGTGTAGCGACAGCGCCGGTCTCGACCAATCTGCCGGCAACGGGCGGTGCCGGTCAGGACGGGGCGGGCACAGGGAGTGCCACGGGAGGAGACCATGGAACGCACATATCGTTGGCCGGGGCTCTTGAGGCAAAAGAAAACTAGAGGGCCTCGTACCGGCCCTCGTGGTCTGCTTCCGGGCGGAGTCGGACCTCAAGAGTCACCGCTTGCGCCGAATTTCGGTCACAGCTTCGGTCGCTTAGCGACCACGGTTACCATCGGCTTCATAGGCATCTAGACGGTAACTATTCAGGTCCTTAAAAACTAATCCTTCCTGCACTTACAACGCATGCGCCATCACGAACCCTCCAGGAGGCATCTCATGAAGAAGAAACGTCTGGTGTGACAGTGATGAGTCTCGCCCTGCTGAGGAATAGTGGATCTATTGGGACGAGCCGCAACACAGTCAGCGCGGACAAGGGCCGTAATCGGACCGCGAACGGCAATTGTCAACAGCCCCTACGGTCTCATGTGGTTCAAGAGCCTATCTCTACTGCCGCTTCGCCAAGCCCTTTACCCTCGGCCCGGAGGCCCTCGACGCTGCTGTCCTACTCGAGGCCGCGCCCTATCAAATCTGGTGACGTGAATGGGGGGGTGCAGGGCCGACTACGAAAGCGTAGCCGGCCCTGCGGCCGAGTGGTGTACCCAGTCGCTCGGACCGCAGCAAAGCGTTATGCGGCGGAGACGTGCGGAAGCCGGGTGCGCGAGCATCAGTCCGCTCGAGCGCCGGGCATAGCCGTTTACCTCATGCCACCGCCGTATCCACCCGGAGCGCCATAGCCGGGGGCACCGTACCCACCGGGGGCGCCATAGCCGGGAGCGCCGCCACCGTACCCAGCGGGGGCGCCGTAGCCGGGAGCGCCGCCACCGTACCCAGCGGGAGCGCCGTAGCCGGGAGCGCCGCCACCGTACCCAGCGGGAGCGCCATAGCCGGGAGCGCCGCCACCGGGGACGTCATAGCCCGGAGCGGCGCCACCGTACCCACCTGGAGCGCCGTAGCCATAGCCGGGAGCGCCATAACCACCCGGGGCGCCGTACCCGTAGCCGGGACCGCCATACCCACCGGGGCCGCCGTAGCCGTACCCGGGACCTCCGTAACCACCGGGGCCGCCATAGTCAGAATAGCCGCGGTTGTTGTTGCCCCCCATCCATCGTGAGGGGCTCATCATATTGTTGCCGCCCATCCATTTGGACGGATTCATCATATTGCCCATATCCATGGCGAAGCTGGTCGCGGCACCACAGGTTATGGCGCCTCCCAGAATCAGGGCCAGTGTGCGCCGCAAGGTCTTTCGATCGGTCATTTCGTTTCCTCGGTATTGTTACCCGTGTCCGGTCGGGCAGGCGTAGCGCCGTGCGACCGGGGACCTTCAGGACCGATCTGCGATTGCAGGTCGATCGAGATCAGGCCGGTTTCCCGCTTGCCAAAAAACTGATCTTGGCCCCCCCTTCGATTTCTTCGCTTTCCTCTTCTCTTTGAGGGTCATGACGGGCTGCTTCTTGAGCTCCCGGCGGGTTCGGCGTTCTTTCGTCATCACGTTTTCCCGTGGCTGCTGTCGGGTGTTGGCAGAGGAATCTGCCGTTCTGCCTTGATCCGCGCAAAAGGTCCGGGCGATCCATGGCAGCAATTGATATGGCAGCCAACTGCCTGGCGCAGTGCATTCAACGTCGCCGTGCCGTTGATGACCCTGCGCGGAGCAGCGTGGGAGGATCCAAAGGCGGAGAAAGCGGCCTACTCAGCCGCTGTCGACATCTCGCAGATCGCGGTCAATCGATCCAGGTGTTCGGCGTAGCGTAGTGCTCCGCGCCTGAATCATTCATCTAATAATAATGTCGAGCCTTCAGCCCCCGGTCAGCCGTGCCGGGACTCCACAACGGCTTTACCGAGAACGGCATAGCGAGTCACTTCTTTCCGCTCGAATGCCTGTGGCCCGATCACCGAGGTCATTCTCCTCGGCTTCCGATAAGTCTGGATCTGTGTGCCCGGCAGCGCTCGTGACCTATGTTCCCGGTCAGCGACTCCGCCGTCGATGTTAAGACTATTGCAGTAGAGTATACACATGGAACAGGGCGCGCGGGGTTTATACTTCGATCGGTGCATTGGCCGGCGCCGCGGTGGGTTAATTGCCACAGGTGTATTTGTGCCGTCAAGCACGGCCAATCGACCGCGAGCATGGAAGGCCGAGCACAGTCGCTCCGATGACTCGGCGAGCCCAGTAGAGACCCGGGGGCGCATAGGGTCCGGGCCGGAGTCCGGCGTTGCATTTCATCACCGCTCCGGACGGCGGAACGCGGTCTTTGCTCGACTTCCGGTTTCGATGTGAGAGGCAATGTCGCGCCCGCATAAGGCCGGTCACTGGGAGCTTGGTCCGCGGAGAGCCCTTCGCTCGCAACGAGTAGGAAGGGGTGAGGAGCGAACCGCACCGATCAGGTTGCACGAAAGACGAAAATGCCGAGACGTTTGATGATATGCGCGAGCGATGCGGGTCACGGGCTTACGGCATCCTACAGCGGCTTCATCCTGCAACCGTAGATGCATTATTTGCGATCAGATGCGGAAAAGGGGGATCTCGCCTTATTGTCATTCGTGATCGGATGCAACAAGGCGAGACCCCGATGCCCTGACCCGGATGCCCGGAAGCTTCTCGCCGGGGGAAGGCCGGTCAGAGATGCGGGCGACTACTACCACCTGAGGGAGCCGGAAGCCGCTTACAACGCCAATTCTGATGGCGAAATGGGCAATCTAAGAGCCAATAACGAGTAATTCTGGGACGAATTTGATTGACCATCATGCGGTTAGCGTGGTCCGACCCCGATGGGCTTATCGGTGGGTCGCCAAGTCCGCGAGGCTTACACTGGGTTGCGATTACGGCTTTTCTTCGGCGCGGGCAACGGCGTTTGTGCTGGTAGATCCGATGTGAGTTGCTGTGCTTGAATCCGACGGACGAGTTTCTCGACCTTGGCAGGGACTGTTGCCATCAAGCTAGTCGCTCTGTCGACTTCCTCTTGCACTTTGTTGCAGCATTCCTCGAGCTTCGTCAGACGGTTGTCCACTGCTTCAAATCGGGTTCCGAGCGATGCCACTACCTCCGCCCACTCGGCCCAACTCTTCGCCTTCCTGGCAAGAGCCGCAATAACGGGAGCGTCGCCAGCTTGATCACGCTGCACGTTCTACTCCTCTTCAAGCCAAGCCTGAAGCTGGCCTAGCGTATGGTCGATCTTCCTACTCAGTTCCTCAAATTGCTTGGCCGCCGAACGGCCCTTCTCCTCAATTCGCGTCAAGACTTCATCTAGCCGTACGACCTCAGCGCCGAAAGCCAGCATGTCGGGTTCCTCGTTGCCCGAAGAAGTTCCTTGTCCAGTTGGTGGTGCAATCCTTGCGGAGCCGGACGTCGGCGTATCAGTGTGACGGACTAGACGTATCGGACCTGTTACCACGTTCTCCGTGCCCAACACAATGTCATGCTCGGGGGTAGCGCTCGCCAGCGTGTCCGAGCTTGTCAGTGTCCAGACCGATACCGCCGCTGCAACGGTTGATGTAGTCAAGGCTCCGAAAGTGAGTCTCTTCTGACGTTCAATCGATCGCTGCATTCTCATCTTCCCGTTCCTCCATGCGCCGAATATGTGCTCCGAGCCATGCATGAATGATTTTAGCGTTCTGCAGCGTCAGCATGACACCCGTCGAGACGTAGCGGATGATGAGCGGATGATCATGTTCGGGAGTTTTGCGAATCTCCCCGAGAGTGAACGGAACGTGTTGGAGTCCTGTTCTATCGGTATGAGTGATTGAACATGAGAGCGCGGAACTGCGGGCCTCTCGACAAAGAAATTAATCGCAATCTCTCCACGCGTACCGGGTCCGCCGACCGCACCGTTAGCGTAAACAGGATTGTAGTCATCCGCGAAGATATACTTGTACTCAACTACTTCTGGTGGCGAGGCCTGACGAGAACGTCGCCACATCTTCCTGGCCATGCCGCTTCGCTTTCGCCGCAGTAGTTTTTCTTGTTCTCGCAACTGCTTTCTTCGCTCGGGTGCTCTTCTTTGCTGGGCTTTCGTCTGTTCGATCAGCCATCCTCCCCTCCAACTGCGAAATCTGACGCCCGAGAACAGGCCCCGGCTGGCATCACCGCAGGTCTCTTGACTTTACGGTAGGTTACGCGAACCCTCTCATTGTGATCGATTCTAAACCGAAGGCCTGCTTGGTCAAGCTTTCCGACCTAGTGACCTAGTCTAGAGACGAGGCGGGGTGAGGCAGCCCAACGGTGGGGCGGGTAGACCAGGGAAGGCGTGGACCCGATTGAGCGCCTGAAGGCGGACAGCGGGTCGGGCACCGAGCAGGGCTATCGGTGGTGCTCTGGGCGGCGGTCGGGGATCAGCGGAGCGTGGCTAGAAACGTGGCTAGAATTCCCTTCCATGCTCACGTAACCTGTTGATTTTCGAGCGCGTTTCTCGAATGGTGCCGAGGAGAGGACTTGAACCTCCACCGGGTTTCCCCGACATGGACCTGAACCATGCGCGTCTACCAATTCCGCCACCTCGGCTCGGTGTCGGTCCGGGGGCCCCGGAAGGACGGGCAATTTACAGGGACAGGCTCTGGCTGTCAACGCTACAATATTGCACATTTTTCACCCCCAGGAATCCCTAGTGGCGAGACGCAACAAGACCCAAGCCCCGACCGCGGGCGACCCGTTTGCGGCCCGAGAGGCGCGCAAGTACGAGAATCCCATTCAGAGTCGGGAGTTCATCCTGCAGACCCTGCAGGAGCTGGGCGGTCCGATGAATTTCCGCCAGCTGAGCGAGGCCCTGCACCTGGAGGGCGACGATCGGCTCGAAGCGCTGCAGCGGCGGCTCAACGCGATGGAGCGCGACGGCCAGCTGGTGCGCAATCGCCGCGGCGGCTACTGCCCCGTCAACAGCAAGGATCTGATCGCCGGGCGCGTGATCGCCCATCCGGACGGATTCGGCTTCCTCAAGCCGGACGAGGAGGGCGAGGACCTGTTTCTCTCGCCGCGCGAGATGCGCTCGCTCTGGCACGACGACCGCGCCGTGATGCGGGTCTCTGGGATCGACCGCCGGGGCCGCCGGGAAGGGGCGCTGGTGGAGGTCATCGAGCGTAACACGCACCAGATCGTCGGGCGTCTGTTTTGGGAGACCGGGGTGGCCTTCGTGGTGCCGGACAACAAGCGCCAGCTCCACGACCTGATGATCCCGGACGCGGATCTGCGCGGTGCCGCCCACGGCCAGATGGTGGTCGCCGAGATCGTCGAGCAGCCCAGCGCTCGTGCCCGCCCGGTCGGGCGCATCGTCGAGGTGCTGGGCGAGCACATGGCCCCCGGTATGGAGATCGACGTCGCCATCCGGGCCTATGAGCTGCCCGATACCTGGCCCGAGGCGGTGCTGCAAGAGATTGCCGGGCTTAGCACCGAGGTCGAGGAGTCCGCCAAGACGGGGCGGGTCGATCTGCGCAAATTGCCGCTGGTCACCATCGACGGCGAGGACGCGCGCGACTTCGACGATGCGGTCTACTGCGAGTCCACCCCCAAGGGCTGGCGGCTGCTGGTGAGCATTGCCGATGTGTCGGCCTATGTGAGCCCGGGCACCGCGCTCGACGAGGAGGCACGCAACCGCGGCAACTCGGTGTACTTCCCGGACCGCGTGATCCCGATGCTGCCGGAGGTGCTCTCCAACGGCCTGTGCTCGCTCAACCCGCAGGTCGATCGTCTGTGCATGACCTGCGAGCTCTACCTCAACGGCGACGGCTCGGTCCTGCGCTCGCGCTTCTTCGAGGCCGTGATGCGCTCCCAGGCACGCCTCACCTACACCCAGGTGGCGGCGATGCTGGTGGGGGGCGACAAGGCGCTTCGCAAGCAGTACGCGGCGCTGGTGCCGCACCTGGAGAGTCTGCGTGCCCTCTACAAGGTCCTGCTCGGCACGCGCGAGCAGCGCGGCGCGATCGATTTCGAGTCCACCGAGACCCGCATTCTGTTCAACGCCGAACGCAAGGTCGAGCGCATCGTGCCGGTGCAGCGCAACGATGCGCATCGCCTGATCGAGGAGTGCATGCTTGCGGCCAACGTGGCCGCGGCGCGGCGGCTGCTGCGCAAGCGCCAGCCGGCGCTCTATCGGATACATGAGGGTCCGCGCAAGGAGAAGCTCGCCGATCTGCGCGCGTTCCTCGGTGAGCTGGGCCTGAGGCTCGGAGGCGGGGATGAGCCGAGCGCTCAGGACTACGCCCAGCTGCTGGCGCGGGTGAAGGGCCGCCCGGATGCCCACCTGATCCAGACCGTGATGCTGCGCTCGCTCTCCCAGGCCCTGTACACCGCGGACAACCTGGGTCACTTCGGGCTGTCTTACGACGCCTACACGCACTTCACCTCGCCGATTCGCCGCTATCCCGACCTGATCGTGCACCGCGCGCTCAAGCACCTGATCGTCGGGGGCAAGCCCCATGACTTCGACTACGGAGTCGCCCAGCTGCAGTCCCTCGGGGAGCACTGCTCGTTCACCGAGCGGCGGGCCGACGATGTCACCCGAGACGTGGTCAACTGGCTGAAGTGTGAGTACATGATGGGCCGCGAGGGCCAGGACTTCGACGGCCTCATCTCCGGGGTGACCTCCTTCGGGCTGTTCGTCGAGCTCCAGGGCATCTACATCGACGGGCTGCTGCACATCACGTCCCTGGAGCGCGATTTCTTCCATTTCGACCCGGTGCATCATCGTCTGACCGGCGCGCGCTCCGGACTGACCTACCGGCTCGGCGATCCGATCCGGGTGCGCCTGGCCGCGGTCAACCTGGACGATCGCAAGATCGACTTCGTGCTGCCGGAAGAAGCGGAGGCCGCCCCGCGGGTGCGCGGGCGCGGTGGCTCCGGTCTGCATCGTGCGGGGCGGCGGGATGGGCCGGCGGCCGAGGTGACGGGTCGCGACCTGGAGGTCGCTCCTACCCGGGGTGGTGGCGCACGAACGGCGTCGTCGCAGCCGGGCCCCAAGGGCGCACCCCGGTCCAAGGCCGAGGTGGCGGCCGAACAGGGTAGCCGGCGCAGGCCCAAGGCCGAGCCGGCCCGCGAGGCGGAGCGGAAGCCGGCCAGCAAGAAGACCGCGCGGGCCGGCAAGCCCCGGCAGCTCGGAGGCTCTTCGGCCAAGAAATCCCGCCGATGAGCCGAGGCGGGCAGCGCAGCTCGGGGCAGCTGATCGGCGGGCTGCACGCCGTGCGTACCGCCCTGCGCTACGGCTCCGCCGGCGTCGAGCACCTCTGGGTCGACGCCCGCCGGCTGCGCGATGCGCGGCTGCGCCCGCTGCTGGATCTCGCCCGGGACGCGAAGGTCGCGCTGAGCATGGCGGACCGCGACGAGCTCGATGCCTTGGTCCCCGGCGTCAACCACCAGGGCGCGGTGGCGCGGGTGTGGGTGCCGGCGGGGCGCGACGAGGTCTCGCTGTTCGAGTTGGTGGCGAGCCTGCGGGAGACGCCGTTCCTGCTGGTGCTCGACGGGGTCCAGGACCCGCACAACCTCGGGGCCTGTCTGCGCAGCGCCGATGCTGCCGGCGTGCATGCGGTGATCGCCCCCAAGGACCGCAGCGCCGGGCTTACGCCGACCGCCTGCAAGGTGGCGAGCGGCGCCGCCGAGAGCCTGCTCTTCGTACAGGTGACCAACCTGGTGCGCACCCTGCAACGGCTGAAGGACGAGCTGGGGCTCCGCGTGGTGGGCACGGCCGGCGACGCCGAGACCCCGCTCTTCGTGGCCGATCTCACCGGCGGCCTGGTGCTGGTGATGGGCGGCGAGGAGAAGGGGATGCGCCGGCTGACCCGGGAGGCCTGCGACCTGTTGGTGAGCCTGCCGATGCGCGGCACCGTGGAGAGCCTCAACGTCTCGGTCGCCGCCGGGGTGTGCCTGTTCGAGGCCCTTCGCCAGCGCACCGGCCAGCGCGCCCTCGCAAGTGACTGGCCTCCCAGGCAATTGCCTTGATATCGCCGCCTCGGGCGGGTATCATTCCGCGCTTTCTTTACCCTCGGGGTCATTCCCCGGGGCTACTCCTTGCCTCACCGGAGATTGCCGGGAGGCTGTTAATCCGTGAGGAGCCACAATGAGACATTACGAAATCGTGTTCCTGGTCCATCCGGACCAGAGCGAGCAGGTGCCCGCGATGATCGAGCGTTATCGCGGAACCATCGAGGGCAAGGGCGGCAAGATCCATCGCCTGGAGGATTGGGGCCGCCGCCAGCTCGCCTATCCGATCAACAAGGTGCACAAGGCCCACTACGTGCTCATGAACATCGAGTGCGACGGTGAAACCCTTGGCGAGCTCGAGAGCGCCTTCCGCTTCAACGACGCAGTGCTGCGCAACCTCGTCGTCAAGCGCCACAGCGCGGTCACCGCGGCGTCCCCGCTGGCCAAGGGTCAGGAGGAGAGCCACAGGTCCGAGCCCCCCGCGGAAGCCCGGGCCTCCTGAGCCCCGGATCCTGCCCAGACACCGATCGGAGATTTCAGAACATGTCCCGTTTCTTCCGCCGTAGAAAGTATTGCCGCTTCACTGCCGAAGGCATCACCGAGATCGACTTCAAGGATCTCAACCTGCTCAAGGCGTTTGTGAGCGAGACGGGCAAGATCGTCCCGAGCCGCATCACCGGCACCAGCTCCAAGTACCAGCGTCAGCTCGCCACCGCGATCAAGCACGCCCGGTATCTGGCCCTGCTGCCGTTCAGCGACTCACACTGACCGGCAGGCGCCGCGTCGGCGCCCCGGCAGTCCGCCCGCGACCCCGCTGACACCATGCGTGCCCTGGCGTCCTTCGTGATGGCCGGCCGGTCCCAGGCGGTGATGGTGGTGGCCGTGATGGGGATGCTCTCGCTGCTGGTCTGGCCGCTGAGCCTGGTGAGCTCGGCCGCCGTCGCCCTGGTGACCCTGCGCCATGGGGAGCGCGAAGGCATGTTGACGGTGGCGCTGGCCGCCGCCGCGACCGGGGTACTGGGTCTGGTCGCCCTGGGCAGCCCGCTGCCGTTCATCGGCCTGGCTCTGATGTCCTGGGTGCCGATGTGGCTGCTGGGGACTGTGCTGCGCAATACCCGGTCGCTGTCGTTGACCGTGCAGGCCGGGCTGGTGTTCGGCGTCGCCATGATCGTCGTCTACCATGGGCTGTTCCCGGACCCGGCCGCCGCGTGGCTGCGGCTGCTGGCGCCGCTGAAGCAGTCACTGGTCGAATCGCAGGTGGTCGACGAGTCGGAGGCCACCCAGGTGCTTGCGGGCATGGCACGATGGATGACCGGCGGGGTGGCGGCGGTGTTCTTCCTGCAGCTGGCCCTGTCCCTGTTCCTGGGCCGCTGGTGGCAGTCGCTGCTGTATAACCCCGGCGGGTTCAGGGAGGAGTTCCACGCGCTGCGCGCGTCGCGGTTGCTGGGCTACCTGTCGCTGGGGGTCCTGGGGATCCACTTCGGCTTCGGCGCGGACTGGAGCTGGGTGAGGGACATTCTGGTCCTGTTGCTGAGCCTGTATCTCCTCCATGGCCTGGCGGTCGCTCATGCCATGGTCGCCCAGGCCGGAGCGAGCCCCGCCTGGCTGGTCGGGTTGTATGTGTTGCTGGTGATCGCGTTGCAGTACCTGGGCTCGGCCCTGGCGGCCACGGGGCTGGCGGATACCTGGATGGATTTTCGGGCGCGTTCCGGGCCCCCCCGCGGGGGCGGGGCGGATGCGGGCCCAAAAGACTGATCGAAATTCACGGGGGTAGGTAAGATGCAAGTCATTCTGCTGCAGAAAGTCGAGAACCTCGGGGATCTCGGGGACAAGGTCCGGGTCAAGAACGGCTACGGGCGTAACTTCCTGGTGCCGACCGGCCGTGCCGTTGCGGCGACCCCGGCCAATGTCGAGGCCTTCGAGGCGCGCCGCGCCGAGCTGGAGAAGCACGCGGCGGATTCGCTGTCCGTGGCCCGCTCCCGTAAGGAGCAGCTCGAGGCGCTGACCCTGACCATCGCGCGCAAGGCGGGCGAGCAGGGCCGGCTGTTCGGCTCCGTGGGAACCATCGACATCGCCGAGGCAGTCACTGCCGCCGGCGTCTCGTTGGCGAAGAAGGAAGTCCGTCTGCCGGGAGGTCCCCTCCACGCCTGTGGAGAGTTCGACGTTGACCTGCACCTGCACACCGACGTCAACGCCCGGATCAAGCTGGTCATCGTTCCGGAGTGACCGATCCCGGCGGGTGAGGCCCGCCGTTGACGCCGCTGCCGGCCGCGTGCTCGCGATCGGCGCCGCCGTCGAATCGTGCGCCCGCCTGCCCGGCGGGCGCGCGGTTTTCCCCCCACGTCGATTGACTGTATTCTTGCCCCAGGCTTCCCCCTGCGGCTCTCCATCCATGCCCGATTCGATCGGCTCCTCCATCGCGAACGCGAGGCTCTCTCAGACCGAGGCCCTGCGCGTGCCGCCGCACTCGATTCAGGGCGAGCAGTCGGTGCTAGGCGGCCTGATGCTCGACAACAGCACCTGGGACCAGGTCGCCGACCGGGTGACCCGAAAGGACTTCTATCGGCGCGAGCACCAGCTGATCTTTCGGGCCGTGGAGGCCCTGGCGGAGCGTAGCCAGCCCTTCGACGTGGTGACCCTCTCCGAGGAGCTGGAGCGCCGCGGCGAGCTGGAGGAGGCCGGCGGACTCGCTTACCTCGGCACCCTCGCCAAGGACACCCCCAGTGCGGCCAACATCCGCGCCTACGCCGACATCGTGCGCGAGCACTCGGTGATGCGCCAGATGATCCGGGTGGGCACAGGCATCGCGGATCGCGGCTTCAACCCGGAGGGCAGGACCAGCGTCGAGCTGCTCGACGAGGCCGAGCGCGACGTGTTCGAGATCGCCGAGCAGCGCACCCGCGGGGGCGAGGGCTTCCAGCCCATCCGCACGCTGCTCACCAAGGCGGTGGATCGCATCGAGACCCTGTTCCAGCAGGACGACCCGATCACCGGACTCGGCACCGGGTTCAGCGACTTCGACGCCAAGACCTCGGGGCTGCAGCCCGCGGACCTGATCATCGTGGCCGGGAGGCCGTCGATGGGCAAAACCAGTTTCGCGATGAACGTCGCCGAGAACGTGGCGATCGCTGTGCGGCGGCCAGTGGCGGTGTTCAGCATGGAGATGCCCGGGGAGGCGCTGGCGATGCGCATGATGGCGTCCCTGGGGCGCATCGATCAGCACCGGGTGCGCACCGGGCGGCTGGAGGAGGACGAGTGGCCGCGGCTCACTGGGGCGGTGTCCATGCTCTCCGGCGCACCGCTGCACATCGATGACACCGCGGCGCTCACCCCCACCGAGCTTCGGGCGCGCTCGCGCCGGCTCAAGCGCGAGCTCGGCGACCTGGGTCTCATCGTGGTGGACTATCTGCAGCTGATGCAGGCACCCGGGGGCGAGAACCGCACCAACGAGATCTCGCTGATCTCGCGCAGCCTCAAGGCCCTGGCCAAGGAGCTCAACGTGCCGGTGATCGCGCTCTCCCAGCTCAACCGCAACCTGGAGCAGCGCCCGAACAAGCGCCCGGTGATGTCGGACCTGCGCGAGTCCGGCAGCATTGAGCAGGACGCGGACCTGGTGGTGTTCATCTACCGCGACGAGGTCTATAACGAGGACAGCTCCGACAAGGGCATGGCCGAGATCATCATCGGCAAGCAGCGCAACGGCCCCACCGGGGTGGTGCGCCTGGCCTTCCTCGGCCAGTACACCAAGTTCGAGAACTTCATCGACGATGTCTACGGGAACGTCTATTGATGGACTTCGGGCCCCGGGCGCTCATCGACCTCTCCGCCGTTCGACACAATCTTGAGCGAGTCCGCCAGGCCGCCCCCGGCAGCCGGGTGATGGCGGTCATCAAGGCCAACGCCTACGGTCACGGGCTGGCGCGCATCGCCGGCGCCCTGGGCCGCGCGGATGCGCTCGCCGTGGCCCGGGTGCCCGAGGCGCTGGGGCTGCGCCGCAGCGGCTTCGTCGGGACCCTGGTGGTGCTGGAGGGCTGCTTCGAGTCGCGCGAGCTGCGCGCCGCCGCCGAGCACAACCTGACCCTCGTCATCCACAGCGAGGAGCAGCTGCGGCTGCTCGGCGGCGAGCGCCTGGCGCGCCCAGTGGCCTGCTGGCTCAAGGTGGACACCGGCATGCACCGCATCGGGTTTCGCTGGGACCGTGCGGACGACGCCTACCGGACGCTCTGCGCCAGCCCCTCGGTCAAGGGCCGTCCCGGCCTCATGTCCCATCTCGCCAGCGCCGATGACGCGGCCAATGAGCTGACGCGCGAGCAGACCCGGCGCCTGCATCGGGTGGCCCGGGGGACGGGCGCGGCAGAGCTCAGCATGGCCAACTCCGCCGGTATCCTCTGCTGGCCGGAGACCCGCCTGGACTGGGCCCGTCCGGGGCTGATGCTCTACGGCATCTCGCCCATGCTGGGCGGGCGGGGGACGGACTGGGATCTGCGCCCGGTCATGACCCTGATGAGCCGGCTGATCGCGGTGACGCGCTTCGAGGGCGGTGACCGCGTCGGCTATGCCGGCACCTGGACCTGCCCGGAGGACATGCCCGTGGGGGTGGTGGCCATCGGCTACGGTGACGGCTACCCGCGCCATGCCGGCTCGGGCACCCCCGTGCTGGTGGGCGGCCGTAGGGCCCCCATCGTCGGGCGGGTCTCCATGGACATGATCAGCGTGGACCTGCGCGGCTGCCCAGGGGCCCGGGTCGGCGATCCGGTGGTGCTCTGGGGCGACGGACTGCCCGCCGAGGAGATCGCCGAGCATGCGGGCACCATCGCCTACGAGCTGGTCTGCGGCGTGACCTCGCGGGTGGACATCCTGGAGTCCGACGCCGCGACCGCCCTGCAGGAGGCCAGCGGGTGACCAAGCCTGGCGCGCGCCGCGGCGGCAAGACGGTCTACGTCTGCTCCGCCTGCGGCGCCCGCCAGCCCAAATGGGCCGGCCAGTGCCCCGACTGCCTGGCCTGGAACAGCCTGCAGGAGGCCATCGACGAGCCTGCGCCGATTCGCCAGGGGCGCTTCGGCGGCTTTGCCGGGGAGGCCGGGGCCGCCGAGGTGCAGCGCCTCGGCGCGGTGGAGGCGAGCGCCGAGCCAAAGCAGGCGACCGGGATCGGCGAGCTCGACCGGGTGCTCGGCGGCGGCCTGGTGCGCGGCTCGGTGGTGCTGATCGGCGGTGATCCCGGGGTAGGGAAGTCCACCCTGCTGCTGCAGACCCTGGTGGCGCTCTCGGCGAGCGCGCGCTGTCTCTACGTTAGCGGCGAAGAATCCCCCCAGCAGGTCAGCCTGCGCGCCCACCGGCTCGGTCTGGGCGGCGCGGAGCTACTGCTGCTCGCCGAGACCTGCGTGGAGCGCATCCTGGCGGTGGCCGAGCGGGAGCGCCCCGCGGTGATGGTCATCGACTCGGTGCAGACCATCTTCACCGAGCTGCTCCAGTCCGCCCCCGGCTCGGTCGCCCAGGTGCGCGAGGGGGCCGCCCAGCTGGTGCGCTTCGCCAAGCAGAGCGGCACCGCGCTGTTTCTGGTCGGTCACGTCACCAAGGAGGGCGCGCTGGCCGGCCCCCGGGTGCTGGAGCACATGGTCGACACGGTGCTCTACTTCGAGGGCGAGCTCGGCTCGCGCTTCCGCCTGGTGCGCGCCATCAAGAACCGCTTCGGCGCGGTCAACGAGCTGGGTGTGTTCGCCATGACCGACAAGGGGCTGCGCGAGGTGAGCAACCCCTCGGCGATCTTCCTCTCCGGCCACCAGCAGGAGGTGCCCGGCAGCGCCGTGCTGGTGACCTGGGAGGGCAGCCGGCCGCTGTTGGTGGAGGTCCAGGCCCTGGTGGACGAGAGCCAGCTTGCCAATCCCCGGCGCGTCGCCCTGGGCCTGGAGCAGAATCGGCTGGCCATGCTGCTCGCCGTGCTGCACCGCCACGCCGGGGTGGCCATGTTCAACCAGGACGTTCTACGTCAACGTGGTGGGCGGCGTGCGCATCACCGAGACCGCCGCCGACCTGCCGCTCCTGCTCGCGGTGCTCTCCAGCTACCGCGACCGAGCGCTGCCTGGGGGACTCGCCGCCTTCGGCGAGATCGGACTCGCCGGCGAGATCCGCCCCGTCCCCAACGGCGCAGACCGCCTGCGAGAGATCGCCAAGCACGGCTTCCGCCGCGCCCTGGTGCCCAAGGCCAATGCGCCCAAGGGCGGCGTGGAGGGGCTGGAGGTGATCGCGGTGGAGCGCCTGGGGCAGGCGCTGGATGCGCTCGGGTAGGGCGCTTGAACACCCTACGCCTTTCGCGTCCCAACGCATTAACGGGTGATGGGCGAATGGCGCTTCCGCAACGCGCAACACACTGACACTACACAATAATTGGGCTCGGGCGAGGTTCTAAACCCCTCTCCCTCGAGAAGGCCTCGGTCGCCAAGGATTTGCGCGGTATCTCGGAAAACGATCTACGTCGTATCCCGGCCCGCATCGATGGGCTTCGCGAGAATCGCCGTCCACCCGGGGCGGAACAGCTTTCCGCGCAGGAGCGTTATCCTATACGCCAAGGCGATTACCGCATCCTGTACACGATCCTCGACGCAGATGTGGTGGTCGAGATCGTGAAGGTCGGACACCGGCGAGAGGTCTGTCGGGAGTACTGAGCCAGGAAGTTGTTCGGGCCGCGATGCTGCTCTAGCGTGGCGGTCAGGCGAACGTCTGCGGACGGCTCGCCCGGTACTTCGGTATTCGTGGGGAGCGGTCGACCGGATCATCCGCCACCCAATGCTACAATGCTTCATGTTGAGGGCGTCGCGGACACATTGCAACAGCGACAGCGCGGCGGGTATCGCTGAAATGATGAATCCGGAAACGCGGGCAATTCGGCCACGTCGAGAACATGCATGAACAAATGCGCGCCTCATGCCCTTGGTGTCGCGATCGGCGTTCTGTGGGCTGCCTATGTTTTTTTCTGCGGCATCACCGCCATGTTCGGCTGGGGGGTTGCCCTCGTCGACGCGCTTTCCTCGCTCTACATCGGTTACGCCCCCTCGATCCTCGGCGCCGTTATCGGAGCGGCCTGGGGCTTTGTCGACGGCTACGTCGCCGGTGTCGTAATTGCCTGGATATACAACAGACTGGCGAAGTGAGCCTCGAGCACGAATGGCACTTACTTAACGCCTGACTGATAGGCGGTGAACAAGTCCTCTCCGTACAGGTGCGTCAGTGATGAACGGGGCGCAGCTCTATCAGATCTCGGCTGACTTCGTTCTGGCTCTGCATTTCTGCATTGTGATGTTCGTCGTCGGTGGTCTTTTGCTTATCGTCTCGGGCAATCTGCTCTCGTGGGCCTGGGTAAACAGACTTTGGCTCCGTGTCGTGCACCTCAGCGCGATCGCTGTGGTGGTCGGAGGGTCCTGGCTCGGCACGACGTGCCCCCTGACGACACTGGAGGCGTGGCTGCGAGCCCAGGGAGGATTGCGCTCATATGAAGGAAGCTTCATCGAGCACTGGGTTCAGAAGCTGATCTTCTACGAGGGTCCGCCTTGGGTATTTACGATGCTGTACACGATATTCGGGCTTGCGGTTGTGGCAGTCTGGTATTACTTTCCGCCCAAGGGTCGGCGGGGTAGCAGGGCGTCGGGAGGGAGTTAGGATCACCTGCAGGGTGGTACCACCCTCACCCTAACCCTGACCCTCTCCCTCAAGGGAGAGGGAATGAGAAGCTTCGCGGTGGCCAAGGGAGCGGAGATAGGAATATTCTCGGCCTCTGCAATGTGTATATCCAGCCGGGTATGGGTTGCATAAGTGCCATTCAACCATGATCGCGCTCGCGGTCACTGGGCGGGGACGTTAATCGGGGCCGCGGGAAAATGCCGGCGTGGTGGGTCGCCGGTCGGACGTTTTCGTTGACTGCCTGGAGGACAACAGCGGCTGAGTATGCAAGACATGGTCCTTTTTTCGGTGAAGGAGAGATTTTGTGATCATTGTGACCAGCGAGCAGATTGCGGGACATCGGATCAAGGAGACCAAAGGACAGTGCTTCGGCGTCGTGGTGCGCAGCCGAGGACTCGGCGGGAACATCATGGCCGGGCTGCGCTCCCTGGTGGGGGGTGAGATCCACGAGTACACCCAGCTCCTGGAAGAGGCGCGGCGCCATGCCGTGGATCGGTTGGTGCAGAACGCCACGGCCATGGGGGCGAACGGCATCATCATGATGCGGTTCGATTCGGCGGAGATCGGCCAGACCATGAGCGAGATCGTCGCCTATGGGACCGCGGTGGTTGTTGAGCGCGTCTGATGCTGCGGGGGATGGTCTTTGTCACGGGCTGTCTGCTGTTGTTCGGCGGGCTCGTGGCGGGGATAGTGAACCTGCAGCCGGCGGGCATCGAGATGGCGATCGTCGGTCTGGTGCTCGCCGGCGGGGTCGTTTTCGAGCGGTGGCGGTACAAGCCTGCGGTCCGCGGCCGCCCGGGTGCGCGCTGGCGCTCCACCGGCGAGCGCTTCTTCGATCCGGGGACCGGAAAGGAGATCCAGGTCTATTTCGATCCGGACACGGGCGACAGGAATTATGTGGAGACCGGGGCTAAGCGGCCAGGCTAGTACCTGGGCAGGGTGCGCCCGGGGCCGGAATCGTCGCGGGGCCTCGGCTCGGACAGGCGGGCTCGTGGCAGGGCTTCGGCAAAGCCGATCAGGGGGCGAGGGTCGGTTCGCGCGGTTCCCGGATTTCGCTGCGCTCCCTCCGGGCTAAGATGGGAGTGGTCGCGAGAGGGGATTCCGGCTCCGATCATCGATCCGGACACGCAGCGCAGTGGCCCACCGATGCCTCCGCGATACGCTAACTGCCCAGACCGAAATTCCGTAAGGCCGTGCGGAAGGAGTTGAAGGGGCTGAGGATCGCGTCCCCCAGAATGACGGCGCAGCCGAACCAGTGAAAAAAGGTCGGGGTCTGGTGGAGACCGACGATCAGATAAGTCATCAGGGCCGTGGCGACTATGACGGCCAGCACCGAGGTGATGACATCGATCAGGAAGACCGCGGTATCTATGTCGCCCGACTTGAAGAACTCGGCGAACAGCACGACCACGCACAGGCCGAGAAAGACGTAGCCTGGGACGCTGCTCATGCTCAGCTCCGTCGCCTGGACCGCCACCATGTAGACGATGATCAGGAAGGTCCAGGGGATCTTGTTGAACAGGGAAGACCTTGCCTTGGTGCCGGGAACGCTGACATTGCCCATGACTGCAACCTCCGGGTCGGTGCGGGCGACCACTCCGCCATCCGCGTACTAGCCGCTACAGGGTTCGCTGCCAGATCCGTTGGCGCTGGATTTCCACTTCGTCGCTCGCCCCGGTGGGGGCGGGCATGCCGATGTGGACCGCATCTTGGCAGATGCGCAAGGGTACCATTTCGGTCGTCGGCCTGCCGACGCCACTATGGTCGATGCCGGGGCTCCGCCGGGGATAGGCCCAGCAATGGATCAGGAGGGCCTCGATCATCGAGCGCTGTGGTAAGCCGAAGCAATCCTAACCGATCAGAGGCAGAGAAGACAGGCCGGGAGACGTGTGTCGCGAGAGCGAGACGGTGACCGAGCGGTCGTCGCGATTGAGCAGGTAGACGGCTCCGTCCTTGCCCCCCAGCGATGGCGAGGCGGGCCGGGCGCCCGCCTCCGGTCACATCTTCAGTTCAGCCCATTTTCCAGAATATGTGGCCCCAGTGGGAATCGAGGCTCAGGGTGTGCCAGTTGCCGGCGACGTTGATCGACCAAGGCGCGTCGGCGTTGAGCTGGACCCAGGTGCCGTCCACGGAGAACGGTACTGCGATGGTTTGCCGCTGATCGGAAAAATTCAGCACCACCGTGATGCGATCGAGGGTGCCGTCAGCGGTATTTCCCCAGCGATGGAAGACGGCGGTCTGTCGCTCTGCATCGAGGCCGTAGCCCTCCTGGTTGGGCTTGGTCATCCATGCTTCCCAATCCGGATAGAAGTTGTCTGTGCGCAGTGCGGGATGGTCCCCGCGTATGGCGATCAAGCGCTGATAGAGCCTGCTCAAAGCAGAGCCGATGGGGTCGGTGACCAGCTGCCAGCGCAGGGGGCGGGGGATCACGCGGCGGCCCGAGCCCTGGTCGTCTTCCATCACCCAGGCGTCCTCGCCGAACTCCTGGCCGTTGAGGATCATGGGGGCGCCCGGCATGCTCAGCAAGGCGATGACGTAAGGATTGGTCCGGTAGCTCTCCATGGAGCCGGCGTTGTCCCGAGCGCCGGCCTGCCAGGCAACGTGGGAGTGGTCGTGGTTGGTCAGGTACGTGGTCGCGAGCTTGTCACCGAGCACGGAGGGGTGTTTGAGCCATTGGTTGGCGTTCAACGCCATGAACAGTTGGGGGCTCACCGAGCGGTTCCACAGGCCGTCGAAGGTCGCGCCATAAAGCGAGTTGTCCCAGTAGCTGGTGGCATCCGTGGACCTGGTGACGGCCGCGGCGCTCAGGTCGATGTGCTCGAGGATGAGGGGGAAGTCCCGATCCGTGTGGTCGCGGATGGCGGTCAGCAGGCCGGGCAGGCCGTTGGTGGTCCCGGGGACGTAGTAGTTCACCGTATTGTCGAAGCGGATGCCATCGATCCTGAACGTGTCGATCCAGTAGAAGCAGACGTCCTGGATCAGCTCCTGGGTGCAGCCATTGGCGTAGTTCAGGTCCGTCAGGCCGGCGAAAGTGCCGCCGAAGGCGCCCGTGTACGGGCAGTCGTCGCGGTTCTGGTAGTAATGGGTGTAGGGCAGCTGGTTGGCGCTGTCGGCGGCGTGGTTGAAGACACCGTCCATGATGACCTGGATGCCCGCTTCATGGCAGGCGCTGATTAGCCCCTTCAGCAGCGAGAGCTTTTCGGCGGGCCGCTCGAGCGAATTGGCGTAGCGGTACTCCACGGAGAAATACTGGAAGGGCGTGTAGCCCCAGCTGTAGCCGTTGGTGGGCCAGGCCGTCCAGGGCATGAACAGGATCGCGTTGATGCCAAGGCCGCGCAGGTGATCGATCTTCTCCTTGGTCGCCTCGATCGGCGCCCGGGATCCGCGATATTCGGCGGTGAAGTCGTCGATGTTTAGCTCATAGACCACGAGGTCGCGCAGAGGCTTGCGGCCGCCCTGCAGGGGCTGCACATCGGGAAAGCTGCCGCCGACCACAAAGGCCGAGTTCCGGTCGGAGCGTCCGCCGTACCGGGCGCAGGGGTCGGTGCACCAGCGCGCCTCGACGCTCGGGTCGTCGAAGGTAACGTAGTACTTGTATTCGTAGTAATCGGTCGGCAGGGCGACGTTGGTGACATATTCCCACATCCAACCCTTGGCGTGGGGTGTCTTAACCAGCTGAGGGGCGCTGCCTGGGTCCCAGTCGGGCTGCGCCGGGTCGAGCTTAGACTGGAAGGTGCCTACCACCTGGATGCCCTTGATGTGCGGATCGCGGCGGCCCTGATATTGGCCGGGGTCTTTCGCGGTGTCCGGGATGAACAGGCGGAATGCCACCCGGCCTTCCTGACTGTTCGTGTCGACCTGCCTTGCGCCAAATCCTTCGTACATGAATCGACTCCTTGATGTTCGTGGGCTCTTCGTCGGGGATGGCAAGACGGCCCCTTCCTCCCGGATGCCGCATGTTCCGGGCGGGGTATCCTCTTCCACCGCTTGGTGATCTTGCCAGGCCAGACCCCGCAAGGGTAGTTGCGCCCGGCCTGGCAAAGGTCGGCGCGGCGAGACCCAGTTCAAACTTTGCGCCGATCGGCTCCTTCGGGCTCGAGAGCGACACCGCAACCGCAACCGTTCGCCGCCGCTGGCCGATCTTTACATCTCGGCTTGGCTCAACGGCGCCGGGCCCCGATGCAGCTGGGGCCTGCGGCGGATACCATAGTCGACGGCAATTCCTGAATACATCGAAGTCCTTCATGCTGGAACCGCTCGGTTGAAGTCACTGCATGTCATCGGCAGCAAGACCATGGGGGGCGCAGAGCGCTGGTTCCTGCGGTTTCCGGCCGCAATGGCGCGTTACGGCGAGTCGGTCGAGGCCGTGGTGCGCCGCGGCAGCGAGCTGGCTCGCCCCGGCGTAATCAACCTGCCGCTGCACGCGGTGCCCATGCGTACCGTCTGGGACCCCTTGTCCAGGGCGGTCCTGTCGAAGCTCATTCGCAAGTCGGGTGCACCCATCGTGCAGACCTACATGGGGCGCGCCACCCGCTTGACTCGCCTCGAGCCGGGGCGGGGGGTGGTCCACCTATCCCGTCTGGGTGGATATTACAAAGTCGGTCCGTTTCGTCACGCCCATGCTTGGGTCGGCAATACCAAGGGATTGTGCGACTGGATGGTCCAGCAGGGGCTGCCGGCCGACCGGATCTTTCACATCTACAATTTCGCGGAATCCGTCGTGGAGGCCGATGCGACCCAGCTGATGGACATGCGGCATCGCCTGGATATCCGCCCGGAGGATTGGGTCATCGTCACTGCCGGGCGAATGATCGAGGTGAAGGGTCATCGTCACTTGATCGACGCCTTGGCTCGGCTGCCGCATGAGGTCGCCGGCAGGCGCCCCCGGCTGATCATCCTGGGGGACGGGGAGTTGCGCGAGCGCCTCGAGCAGCAGGCGCAGGAGCTGGGCGTTGCGGGGCGTATCCATTGGGCGGGGTGGCAGTACGATCCATCGCCCTGGTTTCACCTCGCCGATATGGTGGCGTTCCCGTCGAATGACGCGGAGACCCTGGGCAACGTAATCCTGGAGGCCTGGGCCTACGGCAAACCGTTGGTCTGCACCGCGTTTCGCGGGGCGCGTGAGATTGCCCGTCATGGCGAGGATGCATGGGTCGTGCCCTGTGGAGATGCGGCCGCGCTGGCGCACGGGATAGAGGCGGTCTTGCGCGACCCAGAGATCGGGGAGGCCATGGTCGAGGCGGGCCTGCGCCGGGTCGAGAGGGATTTCGGCGAGGCGCCGATCATCGGCCAGTACCGGACGCTGTACCAGGATCTCGTGGACCGGCTGAGACCATGAAGCCTGTCATCAACATCCTGATGTATCACCAAGTGGGCGATTTCAAGCCCATGCGGGGTCATCGCTCGACCTATTGCCACTATCGCCGCTTTGCGGGGCAAATGGCCTACCTCCATCGTTTCGGCTATCGGGCGCTCGGGCTCGGCGAGGTACTCGCATGTCTGCGTGGCGAGCGGCCGTTTCCCTCCAGGGCGGTGGCCCTGACTTTCGACGACGGCTACGAGAATTTCTACGAATATGCCTGGCCGGAGCTGGAAAAATACGGGTTTGCGGCCACGGTCTATATGATTTCCGGTTTGATCGGCAAGCCGGCATCCTGGTTTGCGACGGACGGCCGCGACACCCCGCTGTTGATGAGCGCCGAGCGTATCCGCGCGCTGCACCGCGCCGGGGTGGACTTCGGGTCCCACTCGGTATCCCATGTCAGGCTGGCCTTGCAGGATGAGCCGACAATCCGCGACGAGGTGACGAGATCCAAGGCCGATCTGGAGGACATGCTCGGCGAGCGGGTGGATCATTTTTGCTACCCTTATGGCAGCTACGATCGGCGCACCCTGGAGGCGGTCGCTGAGGCCGGCTATCTGAGCGCCACGACCTGCGTGCGTGCCCCGGCCCGCCTCGGCGATGATCCGCTGGCGCTGCCGCGCAAGGCGATTTCCTATGGTGACACCCTGCCCGGCGTGATCTGGAAGCTGCACTTCAAGAACGAGCCCAAGGGCAACTAGATCAGGCGTAATCCTTGAGGCAACCCGCAAGCAGGTTGTATTGAGCTGAAATTGCTCCAATGTGCCGCGGTTCCGCCTGTCACCGTCGACTCTATGCCTCGCGGTTGGTGTAAATTCGCTGCGTTTGCTGACTGAAGCGTAGATCTGGTTCTTGGCTTCGTCTATGAGTAGGGTGAGGTCCGCAGCCTGGCAAAAACCATGCAGATTCCGCAATGACTCGGTCGCTCCGCCGACGGACTCGAGGAAGCGGCGACCTCAGCGGAGATCTCATTCGGAGGCGCCCCATGGCCGAGCGGTTCGGCCCGATTCGGCGCGGCGCTTTGATCTGGGTGCTCGCCGTCCGCCTGAGACGATCGGGTTTTCCGGCCTAGACTTGGTCACGGCCGGGTGGATCAAGGGAAAGATGACCTCCAGGACGAAGGTGCCGGGTTCTTGATGAAGGAGGGCAAGCCATCATGGTGAGGGTTTCGCTGTTGGGACACCGCCGGACGAGCGAGGCGGGGACAGAAGGGTCGGGCGCGCGGTGGCTGCAAGCTCCTATCGGGCTCAGCCTGGCCGTATCGCTGATCACGGCGCTCGGGTGGAGCGCAGCGGCGCGAGCCGCCGAATCGGTGCCCTCGCCGGAGCAGGTCAAGGCGACCGTTGGGCATCTCGGGCCGGTGCCGGTGCCGGATGACAACCCCCTGGGCGCGGCCAAGATCGCGCTCGGCCGCAAGCTGTTCACGGACAGGCGGCTCTCGGCGGACAGCAGCCGCTCCTGTCAGGACTGCCATCTGCCCGAGCACGGTTTCGCCGTGCCCTTGGCGCTCGGACCGGCTTACCCCACGCAGCAAGAACGGCGCAACTCGCCGTCCCTGGTGAACGTGGCATATAACCAGCCGTTGATCTGGGACGGGCGCGCGCCGAACCTCGATCGGCAGGCGCTGGGTCCGGTCACCAACATCCTGCACATGAACAACAATGTCGACCTGCTGGTGGAGCAGCTGAAGGCGGATGGCGACTATCCCAAGGCGTTTGCCAGGGTCTACGGCGATGCCGAGATCACCGGCGAACGGATCGGCCATGCCATTGCCAGCTACGAGCGGACCCTGGTCTTCGATGACAGCCCCCTGGACCGTTATATGGACGGCGACCAGGCGGCGCTCAACGCCGCGCAAAAGCGGGGGCTCGGACTGTTCTTTGGCAAAGCGGGCTGCATCCAGTGTCATCGCGGGCCCGATCTCACGGATAACCAGTTCCACGACCTCGGTGTTCCGGACGCGGCGATCACAAGCAATCCACAGATCCTGGCCTCGATTCGGTTCGACGCCCGGCGCATGGGGCTGCCCGACTGGGCGGCGCTTCGCCACGACCCCGGCCGTGAGCTGGTGACCAAGGACCGAGCGGACCGGGGTAAGTTTCGCACCATGGGACTGCGTAACATCGCGAGCTCTGCACCCTATATGCACAACGGCGCGCTGGCGACGCTCGACGACGTGGTCGCTTTCTACAATCGGGGCGGTGGCGATGACCCAAACAAGAGCCCGCTGCTCAAGTCTTTGGGGCTGAGCGACGGGGAGCGCCACGACCTGGTCGCCTTCCTACGCGCCCTGACCGGCAAGCAGAGGCCCATGAAATTCCAATGACCCTCGAGTCATGCCGTGCGATGGAGGGTGCGGGTTGACCGGGATCGTCACGGTCAAGGTCTCGATCAAAGGCCGGAACGGCGCCGCAGGGCCTCCCGGAAATCCCGGTCAGTCGGCCCCGGGCTCTTCCTGGCGGGATGCGCGGTAGAGCTTGGGGTGTATGCGTACCGTCTTGACGGCATTGCCTTTGATCTGCAGAACCTCGACCGGGTAGCCGTGCAGCAGCAGGCTGGTGCCGGGCTCCGGGATGTTCTCCAGATACTCGGTGATGAGCCCGTTCAGGGTCTTGGGTCCGTCGGTGGGCAGATTCCAGTGCATGCCGCGCACCAGGTCCCGTACCGGGGTCCCGCCGTCGACCAGGTAGCTGCCGTCGGGCTCGGGCGTGACGTCCGGGCTCGTCTCGCCGGGGTCCGTCGTGAACTCTCCGACGATCTCTTCCAGCAGGTCGGGTAGCGTGAGCATGCCTTGGATGTCGCCGTACTCGTCCACCACGAGCCCGACTTGGCGCTTCTCGCGCTGGAAGTTCACCAGCTGCACATTGAGCGGGGTTCCCTCAGGGATGAAGTAAGGGGCGCGGCAGATCCCCCGGATCCCTTCCTTGGTCAGGCTGCCCGCCATCAGGGCCTGCATGGCCCGGCGCACGTGGACTACGCCGATCACCTTGTCGATGGTGGCCTCGAAGACCGGGAGGCGGGTGTAGTAGCTGTGCTTGAACTGCTCCGTGATCGTATCCATCGGCTCCGCGAGGTCGATGCCGACGATCTCGTTGCGCGGCACCATAATGTCCTCGACCTTGACCCGCTCCAGATCCAGGATGGCCAGCAGCATGCGCTTGTGGCGCTTGGGGATCATGGCACCGGCCTCGTGCAGCACGGTACGCAGCTCCTCCTTGCTCAGCGCCGTGGCGCCGCCTTCCTCTTCGTCGGGATAGAGGCGCAGCAGCTTGAGGATGCCCGTGGCGAGGGCGTTGACCGCCCAGACCAGCGGATAGGTGATGCGCAGCAGCGGTGTATAGACCCACGCGGAGAGGTAGGCGACGCGGTCCGGGTGCAGGGCGGCGAAGGTCTTGGGGGTCACCTCGGCGAAGATCAGCACGATCAGGGTCAGGGGTACCCAGGTCCAGCCGATGGCCCCTTCGCCCCAGATCCGGATGACGATGACCGTCGCCAGCGACGAGAGGAAGATGTTGGCCCCGGTATTGCCGAGCAGGATCAGACCGATCAGGCGGTCGGTGCGCCTGAGCAGCCGGTGGGTGAGCTTGGCCCCCCGGTGGCCCTGATCGGCTAGGTGCTTCAACCGGTAGCGGTTGAGCGCCATCAGGGCCGTCTCGGAGCCGGAGAAGAACGCGGAAACCAGGATCAGGACAGCCAGTGCACCGATAAGTACACCGAGGTGAGCATCGGTCAAGACAGGGGCCCCAGATTTATGCCAATGGCCTTTCTAAGCCGGGCGCGGCGACCTGTCAACTCGCCCCGGACCCGGGTGAAGAGCGCGGGAGAACGACTCGGTGCGGTAGCGGGAGACCTGGAGGGTGTCGGACCAATAGTTGCCGGGCAGCCCGGCCTTGGCTTTGAGGTGATGGAGGAAGACCGCCCGATCGGGCAGAGCCTCCCACACCGAGGGCAGGAAGGTACCCCGAAAAGCCCCATCGCGCAGGATCAGTCCGTCGAGACCCGGCTCTAGCTGGGCGATCAGGTCCTGCTCCGAGGCGAAGCTCAGGGGCGTCTCAGGGGTCAGGATGGAGATCTCGACATCCAGCTCGACGAGCTCGGCCGCTCTCAGCCGGGGAAAACGGTGGTCGCGGAACGCGGCCGAATACGCGTTCTCCGCCACGTCGGCGACCAGGGGCTCGATGGCCTCCAGGTGTCCGATGCAGCCACGCAGCTGCCCGCCCCGGTGCAGGGTGACGAAGCTCGCCCGGCGCTCGCGAAGCTCCGGGTCGAATTCGAGCGGATCGACTGTCAGCGACGTTCCCCGCTCCAGTCCATGGCGAATCGAGCGCTCGGCGATCCGGAGCAGGGTCTGACGGGCCTGGGGGCCGAGCGCGCGTGTCGGCGGATCAGTGGAAGGCATAGGCCCCATATCCTACGACCTGATCGCGCGGGCCGGCCGTGTCTCCGGAGTTGCGAAGGTCCAGCGTGACGGCTTTCAGGTGATGGTGCCGGGCCGCCAGCAGCAACCCGCCGACCGGCACTCTGCCGCAGGCGTGGTGATAGCCCAGCGCCTGGGGGTCGAGGGTCTCAATGGCGTGGGTCGCCTCCGCGTCCATGGCCTTGGCCGAGGCGTAGTCGAGATAGTGACTCAGGTCGGAGCTGATGACGATCAGCGTCTCGTCGCCTCCCCAGAGGCGCTCCAGCACCTCGGCCACCTCGGCGGCGCTGGCATCGCCCACCAGCAGGGGCGCGATGCGAAACCCTTCCAGGGTCGTCTGAAGGAATGGCAGATGGACCTCCAGGCTGTGCTCTCCCTGGAACGGGGCGTCGAGCAACCGCACCTGGGGAAGGTCGGCGATCGATTCCAGGGCGGCAGCATCGACCGGTACCTCTCCGAGCGGCGTCCGGAATGCCTCGGCGAGGGGGCGCGCCAGGCCGCGCAGCGGATAGCGATGCGACGGAGCCAACATGACGACCCGCTGGATCCGATCGCAGACCGAGGCGAGCTGGGCGTAAGCCTGGGCGGCGATCGGGCCCGAGTAGACGTAGCCGGCGTGTGGCGCGATCAGGGCCTTCGGTCGCTGCACCCGAGCCGGCTCGGCCTCGGCGAGGAAGCTCTGGACCTCGCGCCTGAGCTCCGAGGGGTCGGCCGGGTAGAACAGTCCGGCCACGTTCGGTGGCTGTATGCGATGCATCTGCGATGTCCTCCGATAGCCTGGCTGGGCGCGAAGGGTAGCGCCCCTGCATAATTCTAATCGGCTATCCTCGCTTGGGGGGCGGCTCGGGCGATTCATTAGCGGGCGCCCGGGTCCTGAGGCGACGGAGGGGGGGAGTTGGCGACGGGGCTTATTGGTCGTGTAGGGGGTGTGCTACCCAGCCTCGGCCGGTTCCTGCTGCGCGTTGTGGGCGGCTTCCGGCGCAATCAGGGCCTGCTGCTCTCGGGTGCGGTGGCCTACTACACCTTGCTTTCCATCGTGCCGCTGCTTGCGCTGTTGCTGATCGGGCTATCGCATTTCGTCGATCAACGGGCACTGCTGGCGGCCGTTCAGGCCCACCTGGAGCTGGTGGTGCCCAGCGAGGCTCCGGAGCTCACCCGCCAGGTTGCAGCCTTTCTCGCGGTGCGTCAGGTGGTGGGATGGGTCGGTCTTGGGGTGGTGGTCTTCTTCTCGACGCTGGCGTTCACGGTGCTCGAGAATGCGATGTCGGTGATCTTCTTTCATCGCGTGGCGATCTACCGGCGGCGTTTCCTGGTCTCGGCCACCATCCCGTTCCTCTTCATCGCGTTGGTGGGCACCGGCGTGCTGCTCGTGACCTTCATCTCCGCGGCGCTGCAGACCCTGGCAACCCGGGAGATCCACCTGTTTGGCCTGACCTGGGGCCTCGGGGGCATGTCCCATACGCTGCTCTACCTGCTCGGCGTCTTCGGACTGGTGCTGCTGATGACCTCCCTGTACTTGGTCATGCCGGTGGGCAGAATCGCGGCGCGCCATGCGCTCATCGGTGGCGCCACCGCGGCGCTGCTCTGGGAGCTCACCCGCCACCTGCTGGTCTGGTATTTCTCCACCCTGTCTCTGGTCAACGTGGTGTACGGATCGCTCGGGACCGCAATCATCGCCCTGCTCAGCTTCGAGGCAGCGGCCCTGATCGTGCTGCTGGGCGCTCAGGTGATCGCCGAGTTCGAGCGCTCGCGCCTGGAAGGTGCCCGGCGTGATTCCGGGTTCAGTACCTGAGGCGCATTGAGGGTGGTCCCGCGCCGATCGATGGCGGATAATCCCCGCCTTTTGCGGCTAGCGGCAGTCATCTATGTGGTTCAGGAACCTGCGCATCTATCGCCTTACCCAGCCTTTCGTCGTCTCCCCTGAAGAGCTGCACGCCGCACTGGAACCGCACGCGTTCCGGCCTTGCGGCGGGCTCGAGGCGTTTCGCATCGGCTGGGAGTCCCCGCTCGGGCCCGAGGGCGCTGCACTGGTGCATGCGGCGGGCGGGCGTCTCATGCTGTGTGTGCGGCGCGAGGACAAGGTGTTGCCGGCGGCGGTGATCCGGGAGCGCCTCGAGGAGCGGGTGGCGGAGATCCGGGCCCGCGAAGGGCATCCACCGGGGCGCCGGGCCAAGGCGGCCCTGCGCGATGAGCTCGTTCAGGATCTGCTGCCCCGGGCCTTTGCCCGTTCGGTACGGATCTACGCCTATATCGATCCGCGCAACGGCTGGATCCTGGTGGACAGTGGGACGGCGCGGCGTGCCGAGGAGGTTCTGACGCTGCTGCGCGAGAGCCTCGGCTCGCTGCCGGTGCGTCCGCTCGAGGCCCGCGAGTCCCAGGCGGCAGTGATGACCGGCTGGCTGCTCGGCCAGGCCGACCCCGCGCCGTTCGCGCCCGGGGACGAGTGCGAGCTGCGCGATCCCTCCAGCGAGGGGGCAGTGGCCCGCTGTCGGCGCCAGGAGCTGGACGCCGAGGAGATCCGGGCGCATCTGGAGGCCGGCAAGCAGGTGCGCCGGCTCGCGGTGAGCTGGAACGAGCGCCTGACCTGTCGCCTCGACGAGGACCTGTCGGTCAAGCGTCTGCGCTTCTCCGACGTCCTGCTGGAAGAGGCGGCCGAGGTCGGTGAGGACGCGGCGGCGCGCTTCGATGCCGATTTTGCCCTGATGGCCCTGGAGCTCGAGCATTTCATTCCCAGCCTGCTGGATGCATTCGGCGGCGAGGCGCCCGATTCCTGAGACGCGTCAGCCCGCTGCCCTGGGGATCGAGGGCCCGCGACCCGGCGACCTGGCGGCGTCACATTGCTTTAACAGGCCGAGGCTAGTCTGGCCTCAGACAAAAGGAGACTGGAGAGCGAGACGATGACGCAAGCGGCCTTTCACGCCTATCCGAGCCATATCGATAAGCACGAAGAGCAGGCCTTGATCGAGGACATCGCCTATTTTGAGGCGCGCCTCGAGCAGATGGGGGACCTGGGCGACTGCGCCTACGAGCGGGCGATGACCCGTTTCTACGAGCGGCTGGTCGGCGAGCGCCGGGTCTCGCTGGCGAGATTGCGCACGGGCCGCGGCGGCGTCGCGGAGCCAGTGATGGCAGCTCGGTTTTCTTGACAAATGTCAATGTCCCTCGGGGGCTCGCAGGCTAGGCTGCGAATGGGAAGTGGCTCGTTCTTCCCCCGCTATAGCAAGCGCTAGCCTGCGGGCCGAGAGCGTGGCGCTGATTGCCTCCCGGCGCTCGTCGCTCGGCCCGCTCTTTTTTCGGGGGCTTCCCCGCCCGGTTCGCCCGGAGGCTCGTCAGACGCCGTAGTAATCCCGATACCAGTCGACGAACCGCGCTACACCTTCCTCTACCGGAGTGGCCGGCTTATAGCCGGTGTCCCGGATCAGGTCGTCGACATCCGCATAGGTATCGGGCACGTCCCCCGGCTGCAACGGCAGCAGGTTCATATCGGCCCTGCGTCCGAGGCACTGCTCCAAGACTTCGATGTAGTGCATGAGCTCCACCGGCTGGTGGTTGCCGATGTTGTAGAGGCGGTAGGGGGCGAGACTGGTCGCCGAGTCGGGCTGCTCGCCGGACCAGGCCGCGTTGGGCCGGGCGACGCGGTCCAGGGTGCGTATCACGCCCTCGACGATGTCGTCGATGTAGGTGAAGTCGCGCCGATGCTTTCCGTAGTTGAAGACGTTGATCGGCTCGCCGGAGAGGATGCTGCGGGTAAACTTGAACAGCGCCATGTCCGGGCGACCCCAGGGGCCGTACACCGTAAAGAATCGCAGCCCGGTCGCTGGAAGCCCGTAGAGATGGCTGTAGGTGTGGGCCATCAGCTCATTGGCCTTCTTGGTGGCAGCGTAGATACTGAGCGGGTGGTCTACGTTGTGATGGACCGAGAAGGGCATGTTGGTGTTGGCGCCGTAAACCGAGCTGCTAGATGCATACACCAGATGCTCGACGCCGTTGTGTCGGCAGCCTTCCAGCACGTTGGCGAAGCCCAGCAGGTTGGTGTCGACGTAGGCCAGAGGGTTTTCCAGGGAATAGCGGACGCCCGCCTGGGCCGCCAGGTTCACGACGCGATGAGGTCTGTGGCGCGCGAACAACTCACGCATCCCATCGCGGTTCTCCAGGTCCATTCGTACGTCGACGTAGCCGGGGTGGGCCAGGGTGCGAGCCAGGCGCGCCCGCTTGAGCGCGACGTCGTAGTAGTCGTTGAGGTTGTCGATGCCGATGACCTCATCGCCGCGCTCCAGCAGGCGCAGGGCCAGAGCGGAGCCGATGAATCCGGCGCTGCCGGTGATCAGGACCTTCATGGGGTCGCGTGCCTCGGGTGTTTGCGGCGGCGCCCTACAGACGGCCGTCGGCCTCGTTGTCGCCGAGCACGTGCTTGACGTTGTAGATGACGCCGTTGCCGACGCAGAGGTCCCGGAATTCGGCCGCTTCCATGGCGCGGAACTGCCGGTGGGCCACCGCAATGATGACGGCGTGGTACGTGCCCGGCTCCGGGGCCCTCAGCGGGCGGATGCCGTACTCGGCGTCGGCCTCGGTGGGATCGGCCCAGGGATCGTAGACATCGACAGCGAGCCCGTAGCCTTGCAGCTCGTTGACGATGTCGACAACGCGGGTGTTCCGCAAGTCGGGGCAGTCCTCCTTGAACGTCAATCCCATGACCAGGGCGCGGGTGCCCGCGCAGGGCAGTCCTTTGCGGACCATGAGCTTCACGACGCCGCTGGCGACGTAGGCGCCCATGCGGTCGTTGATGCGCCGCCCGGCGAGGATGATCTCGGGGTGATGCCCCACCGCCTGGGCCTTGTAGGTCAGGTAATAGGGGTCCACGCCGATGCAGTGGCCTCCGACCAGACCGGGGCGAAACGGCAGAAAGTTCCACTTGGTGCCGGCGGCGTCCAGGACCTCTTCGGTACTGATGCCCAGGCGGTTGAACAGGATCGCCAGCTCGTTGATCAGCGCGATGTTGACATCGCGCTGGGTATTCTCGATCACCTTGGCCGCCTCGGCGACTCGAATGCTGCTCGCCCGGTGCGTGCCGGCGGTGATGATCGAGCGGTACAATTCGTCCACGTAGGCGGCGCACTCGGGGGTAGATCCCGAGGTCACCTTGACGATGCTGGGCAGGCGATGCTGCTTGTCCCCCGGGTTGATGCGCTCGGGGCTGTAGCCGACGAAGAAGTCGCGGTTGCAGGTGAGTCCGGAGGCCTCTTCCATGATCGGCACGCACACCTCTTCGGTGGCGCCGGGGTAGACGGTCGACTCGAAGATCGCAACATCTCCCGCCTTGAGCACCGTCCCGAGCATCTGGCTCGCGGATCGCAGGGGAGACAGGTCGGGCTGCTTGTACTCATCGATGGGGGTGGGTACCGTGACGATGAACGTGTTGCACTCGGCCAGGTCTTCGAGGACGTTCGTGTAGCGCAGATGCTCACAATGGGCGAGCTCAGCGGGCTCGACCTCCAGGGAGCCGTCGCGGCCCTGGCGCAGCTCCGCGATGCGCCGGGCGTTGATGTCGAACCCAAGGGTCGGAAACTTCTTGCCGAATTCGACCGCGAGAGGCAGGCCCACGTAACCGAGCCCCAGGACGGCGATGGTGGTGTGCTGTAGGGAGAGCATTGGTGGTACGGATCCGGTGGAACGCCGTTGAAGGGCCGCTACCGGCCCAAGAGCGAGCGCATGATACCTCCGCGGGGCAGCGAATTCGAGCCGTCGGCGCGCCGGTGGAGCGCTTCCGGAGAGGCCGCTCTTCGCTGAATCGTGCGGCGCCTTTCATGTATACTGTCGGGTGCTTCTTCACGACCATCCGGGCCCGATCCATGGACACGGCTGGGGTTTGACCCCCGGAGCGGCGCACTGGTCAGGCAGGCAATCTGGGCGCCACCCATGGAAATGATCGACGAGACATGATCAGGCTGTTCGGACACTACGTCTCGAAGCGATATTTGTTGCTGGGGGGGCTGGAGCTCGCGCTCTTCTTCATCGCTCTGCTCGCCGGGTTCGAGATCGGCCACCCGGGCAATACCCTGGAGAATGGCCACCCCGCTGCACCTGTTCTTTGGGTGGCCGCCCTGTACGGGATCGTCATGTTCTCGGCCATGATGGCCATGGGTCTGTACCAGCGCACCCAACGCACGAGCGGCGAGGGCGCCGCCGGGCTGATCCTGCGTTTGGCCATCAGCCTGATCCTCGCCACCATGGCGCTCAGTCTGGTGTTCTACGCCTTCCAGCCCCTGTTCCTGGGGCGCAAGGTGGTCGGCTCGGCTCTGATTATCTCCTTTGCAGGGGTCCTGTTCTTGCGGGCACTGTTCCATCGGGTGTTCGGCTCGAACGCGAGCAAGCACCGGCTGTTGGTGCTCGGGACGGGGCGGAACGCCGCCGCGATACACGCTCTGGAGAAGTCCGGGGCGCGCTTCACAGTGGTGAGGTTCGTGGGCCTGGGTGAGGAAGAAAGCCGTGTTCCCGAAGAGCTTCAGGCCAGCGCGGAGGCTGAGGGGACGCTGCTCGAGCTCGCCGTGGCCCTGAATGTGGCCGAGGTCGTCGTGGCTCCGGACGACAGGAACCATCGGCTTCCCGTCGACGTCATCCTCGACTGCAAGATGAACGGGTTCGCCGTGCTGGATCTGCTCACGTTCTTCGAGAAGGAGACCGCCCGGATCAATACGGACCTGATCGATCCCAGCTGGATCTTTTTCTGCGACGGTTTCTTCGTCGGTACTTTTGCCGAGCAGTGGAAGCGTTTTCTGGACGTGACGCTCTCCCTGGTCCTGCTGGTCCCGGGGAGCCTGCTCATGGGGTTGGTCGGCCTTGCCAGTCTGCTGGAATCCCGGGGCCGTCATGCGGTGCTCTATCACCAGGTGCGGATCGGGCGGCACGGCAAGCCCTTCCGGTTGTACAAGGTCCGAAGCATGCGTCCGGACGCCGAGGCCGACGGTGTGGCCCGCTGGGCCGAGCCCCAGGATGCCCGGATCACGCCGCTCGGGCGGCTCATCCGCAAGACCCGTCTGGATGAGCTTCCCCAACTGTTCAACGTCCTGCGGGGCGAGATGAGCCTGGTCGGTCCTCGCCCCGAGCGCCCGGAGTTCGTCGAGATCCTTGATGCGGAGATCCCCTACTACCGAGAGCGCCATCGGGTGAAGCCGGGTATCACCGGCTGGGCCCAGCTGCTATACGAGTACGGATCTTCGACCGAAGACGCGAAAAGCAAACTGCAGTACGACCTATATTACGTGAAGAACGCCAGTCCGTTTCTCGATCTCCTGATCCTGTTGGAGACCGTCGAGGTCATATTGCTGGGAAAGGGGGCCCGCTGAAGCCGCGCGATGGAGACACCAGGGTCTCATCGAATGCCGGATGACTTTGCCCCCGGCGCCCTCGGATGAGTCTGCTCGTCTCCCTGGGGCACCTCGCCGCCGCATTACTGTTCGGGGCCCTCGCCGTCCTGCTCCTGACCAGCTGGAGGGGGCGCCTGCAGGGTGGGTTGCTCACCCTGGCGGTGCTGGGGTCCGCGCTCTGGGCCGGGATGTTCGCGGTGCAGGCGGGTTATCGTATCCTGCCTTCCAGTCTGATCTGGGCGGCCGAGGCGGCACGTGACCTGGGCTGGGTCGTCTTTCTCGGCCGGGTGCTGACGCTGACTCTGGATCGGCAGCGCGCCTACGCCCGAGTGATCTCTGCGCTGCGCTACGGGGTGACGGGCCTGTGTCTTGTTCTGCTCATCCCTTTCGACCGCGATCCCCTCTTCGACATGCCCTTGCAAGGGTGGCTTCACGTCCAGGACCTGCGTTTTCTCGGACAGCTGGTGGTGGCGGTGGCGGGGCTTGCCTTCGTCGAGCAGCTCTACCGCAATGCGCCCCAGGAGCAGCGCTGGGGGTTGAAGCATATGTGCATAGGGCTGGGTGCGATGTTCGCCTATGACCTCGCCCTTTATGCCGACGCCGTGCTCTTCAACCGGTTGGACTCCGACCTCTGGAATGCCCGCGGAGCGGTGAATGCGCTGATCGTCCCGTTCGTCGCCGTTTCGGCCTCGCGCAACCCGCAGTGGTCGGTCAGTCCTTTCGTCTCGCGCCAGGCGGTGTTTCACACCACCGCTGTCGTGGGGGCCGGTACCTATCTGCTGGCGATGGCGCTGGCTGGTTACTACATCCAGGCTCAGGGAGGGGAGTGGGGGGGCGTCCTGCGCACCGTTTTTCTCTTCGCCGCCGGTCTGGTTCTACTGGCCCTGCTGTTCTCGGGTCAGGTACGGACCAGGCTCAAGCTGTTCCTCATCAAGCATTTCCACCGCTCGCGCTTCGACTACCGCGATGAGTGGCTGCGCCTGGTTCGCACCCTCACGGGGAAGGACACCGAGGCGCACCTGTTCGAGCGCGTGATCAGGGCCTTGGCGGAGATCGTCGAGAGCCCGGCCGGTCTTCTCTGGCTTTGCCATGGGCGCGTCTGCAATGCTGTGGCGGGTTGGAATCGGGCGGTGCCGACCGGGCACGGCAGCGCGCTCCCCGGGGGGTTGGCGGAGTCCCTCCGGGCCAGCGAGTGGATCGTCAATCTGTCGGACCTGCAAGACGACCCGGCGATCAAGGACGAGGTTCCCTGGCCCGCCTGGGTGTGCGAGATCGAGGAGGCCTGGCTGATCGTGCCCCTCCTCCACGAGGACTCGCTGCAGGGTTTCGTCGTGCTGACGCGTCCCCGAGCGCGGGTCAGCCTGAACTGGGAGGCGCTCGACCTGATCAAGACCGCGGCACGCCAGGCGGCAAGCTATCTCGCCCAGTATCGGGCCGCCAAGGCCTTGTCGGAGGCTCGCCAGTTCGAGGGGTTCAACCGGCTCTCGGCCTATGTGATACACGATCTGAAGAACCTGATTGCCCAGCTATCGCTGGTCGCCAAGAACGCGCCGCGTCATCGTGACAACCCTGCATTCTTCGACGATGCCATCAAGACCGTCGAGAACGCGGTGACCAAGATGAGCCGGTTGATGGCCCAGCTGCGCAGCGCCAGTCGTGGTGAGGAGCTGCCCGTTGAGCTGGGCAGAATGCTGAGAGGGGTAGTGCGCGAGCGCTCCGGGCAATGTCCTGTCCCGGTCCTGATATGCGCGGACGAGCCGGTTTGGGTCCGCTGCGAAGCGGATCGCCTTGCGGCGGTGCTGGGGCACGTGGTGCAGAATGCACAGGATGCGACGCCTCCCGACGGCTCCGTGCGGGTCGAGCTGCGATGCGCCGCCGCCGAGGCTATAGTAGAGGTCCGTGACACGGGGCAGGGCATGGACGAAGCATTCATTCGTGAGCGCCTGTTCCAGCCTTTCTACTCGACCAAAGGCTTGACCGGGATGGGCATAGGGGCCTACGAGTGCCGGGATTTCGTGCAGTCTGCAGGTGGGAGCGTGGAGGTGGTCAGCGCCCCCGGCGAGGGGACTGGATTCACGATTCGGCTGCCCCTGCTCGAGTCGACGTCGCGGGCGGCCGCGATGCCCCCCGGCGCGCGGAACATCGAGCCGTGAAGGCACAAGACAAGTGCCTGCTGGTGGTCGAGGACGATCCCGGGCTGCAGAGCCAATTGCGCTGGAGCTTCGACGGATTCGACGTGCATCTTGCGGGGGATCGTGCGTCGGCCATCGCTCAGCTGCGGCGCGCCGTTCCGGCGGTGGTGACCCTGGACCTCGGATTGCCGCCGGATCCCGGAGGTGTGAGCGAGGGATTTGCGCTGCTGCAGGAGATGCTCGCGCTGGCTCCGGATACCAAGGTCATCGTGGTAACCGGCCACGACGATGCACGTAACGCTGTGCGCGCCGTGGGCATGGGGGCGTACGATTTCTATGAGAAGCCCATAGATCCGGACCTGCTGTCGTTGACGGTCGACCGCGCCTACCGTCTCCACCACCTGGAGCAGGAGAACCGCCGGCTTGCGGAGCACCAGACCCGCTTCGCCTTGGAGGAGCTGATCGCCGCAAGCCCGGAGATGCTAAAGGTCTGCCGGGCGGTGGAGAAGCTGGCGCCGGTGGATGTGACGACCCTCATTCTCGGTGAGAGCGGTACCGGCAAGGAGCTCTTGGTGCGGGCCCTGCATCGGCTGAGCGGCAGATCGAAAGACAGGCTCGTGGCGATCAACTGTGCGGCGATCCCGGAGAATCTCCTGGAGAGCGAGCTGTTCGGCTACGAGAAAGGCGCCTTTACGGGTGCCGCCAAGACCACGCTCGGAAAGATCGAGGTGGCCGATGGCGGCATACTGTTCCTCGACGAAGTGGGGGATCTTCCCCTTTCCTTGCAGGCCAAGCTGCTGCGCTTTCTCCAGGAGCGCGTCATCGAGCGCGTAGGCGGGCGCACCGAGATACCGGTGGACGTCCGGGTCGTCTGCGCCACACACCGGGATCTGCCGGCCTTGATTCGCGAGGGCAGGTTTCGGGAAGACCTCTATTACAGGATCAACGAGGCGGTGATCAAGGTCCCGCCGGTGCGCGAGCGTCAGGGCGACCCGGCGGTGCTCGCCCGCGCGTTCCTGAAGCGTTTTGCGGTGGCCCTGAACCGTAGCGTGCTGGCATTCTCCGAGGATGCCCTGCGCGCTATCGAAGTCTATTCCTGGCCCGGGAACGTCAGGGAGCTGGAGAACCGCGTCAAACGGGCGGTGATCATGACCGAAGGTGCCAGCGTCACGTCCCAGGACCTCGAGCTGGAGCCGGGCGCCGGCGATCGGCAGCCGTTCAACCTACGCGAGGTCCGTGAGACTGCCGAGCGGGCGGCGACGCTGCGCGCTTGGGCGCACGCGGATCACAATGTCTCTCGGGCCGCCGATCTGCTCGGGGTGACCCGGCCGACCATGTACAACCTGATGAAGAAGTTCGACATCCAAGAATGATCGGCGTCTTGCCGGTCTTCACCCAGTTGGGAAACTGCCATCATGATGACACTGCGCCAGATCCTCAGGCTTGCCTGCGCCTCGGTCCTGCTGCTCGGCTCGGCGACCGGCCGCGCGGATGACGACACGGCCTTCTTGACCAAGGCGCGCGCCGAGCTCGATAAGGGAGAGCCGAAGGCCGCAGTCATTCAGCTGAAGAACGCGCTGCAGCAGGATCCGGCCGATTTGGAGGCGAGGCTCCTGTTGGGCGAGGTGTATCTGCGGATGGATCAGCCGCAGGCGGCGGAGCAGGAGTTTCGCCGCGCCGAGGGACTGCACGCGGCCAAGCCGCGCTGGGAGCCCGGTCTGGGCGAGGCGCTGCTGCGCCAGGGACGGTTCGCGGATCTCCTCTCCACCATCAAGGTGGATGAGAGTCAGCCTGTCGGGAACCGCGAAGCGGAGTTGCTCCTGCGCGGAAAGGCACAGATCGGAGCCAAGCAGCTTGATGACGCCGATAAGAGTCTCGACGCAGCGCTCGCGCTTGCTCCCGGGGACTCGGATGTGTTGGTCGCGAAGGCGCGGATCGAGGGGCTCCGCGGCCAACTCGATGCGGCCATGAAGCTGGTGAATGAGGCGCTGGCCAAGGCGCCCAACAGTGTCGATGGCCTGCTGGTGCGGGGCGAGCTGCGCCGACGCAAAGGGGACCTGGCGGGGATGGCCACCGACTATACGCGGCTGCTGGAGCTCGATCCCGGTCACGTTCAGGCCCGTGTCGCGCTGGCCGCAGTTCAATTCGCGCAGAACGACCTCAAAGGAGCCTTGGCACAGCTCGCTGCGCTGCCGGCGGGAGCCCAGGGGCTCGGGCAGGTTGTATTACTGCGGGCCCTCGTCTACGCCAAGCAGGGTCGTTTCGCGGATGCCGAGGAACAGGTGCAGCTCATTCTGCGTGTGGCCCCCGAGAACACCCAGGCGCAGCTGCTGTACGGTGTGCTGGCCTACGACGAGGGCAAGCTGGATCTGGCCGTTGACATGCTCACGCGCGCGGTGGCGAAGCTCCCCGAAAGCGCCCAGCTGTCCAAGCTCCTCGGGGCTGTCCGGCTCCGCGCGGGCAAGCCGGACCAGGCCGTGCCGGATCTGGAAGCGGCGGCCCGCAAACATCCCGACGATGCCCAGCTGCTGGCTCTGCTTGGATCGGCGTATCTGCGCTCCGGTGATACCGATCGGGGTATCGAGGTGCTAGGCCGCGCCGTGAAGGCCGCGCCGAACGTGGCAAGCCTGCGGACCGAGCTCGCCCTTAGCCTGTTGATAAAGGGAGAGGCGGGCGCCGCGGTGAGCGAGCTGCAGTCGGCGGTGAAGCTCGACGACAACCTACTGCAGGCCGAGGCGCTGCTGGTGTTTTCACAGATCCGTCAGAAGGACTACGACAGAGCGGTCTCCACGGCTCAAGGCTTGGTGACGCGCCGCCCCAAAGATCCCTTCGCCTACAACCTGGCCGGCGTGGCGCTGATGGCCAGAGGGGACCAGGCCAAGGCGAAAGAACAATTTCGCAAAGCGCTGCGGATTGATCCCAGCTTCTTCGGTGCAGACCTCAACCTCGCGCGGCTAGCTCTGCTTGACAAGGACCCCGATCGAGCAGAGACGCATTTCAAGAAGGTGCTCGAAAAGCATCCCGACAATCGCCAGGCACTGCTCGGCATGCTGACCATTGCCGAGGAGCGCGGAGACACGGCAGCTCTAGGTCATTGGGTCGCCGAAGCCCGCAAGCGCCAGCCGGGCATAGCTGCATTCGGTGTCATCGAGGTGCGCTATCTGCTCTCCAAGAAAGAGGAGATCAAGGCTTTGGGCGCGGCCGAGGATCTCTCCCACAGGTTCCCGAAGGATCTACAGGTGCTGGAGGTGCTCGGACGGGCGCAGCTGGCGGCGGATCACGCGGCCAGCGCAGCAGCGACCTTTCAGACCCTTGCCGGCCGTCACCCGGACTCGGCGGAGGTGTGGCTGCTCGGCGCCCTGGCCGATGAGAAGGCGGGCAACCGGGCGCGCGCGAAAGAGAGTTTGGAGCGTGCCCTGAAGATCGACCCCCACTACGTTCCGGCCCAGACAGCGCTGGCCAGACTCGCCCTCGCGGAAGGGGATACGCAGCGCGCCGTCGAGGTCGCGCGGGCCCTCCAGTCCGCGAAGCCCGATCTGCCGTTAGGCTACGACATCGCCGGTGCCGCCCTGACCCAGAGTGGCAAGGCCTCGGAGGCGGCGGCTATGTACCGCAAGAGCTACGAGATTCGGCCGAGCCGGCAGGCGGCGCTCAACCTGAGCGGCCTGTATTCCAAGCTCGACAACCCGGCCGAGGCCGAGGCCGCGCTCAAGAGCTGGCTCGAGCAGCGACCCGAGGATACCGATGCGCTCAGGCGTCTGGCCATCCTTTACCAGCTCGGCCAGAAGCCCAAGGAGGCCCAGCGGCTGTACGAGCGGATTCGCGAGATCGCGCCGGACGATGCCGTGGTCGCCAACAATCTCGCCTGGCTCTATTTCCAGATCGGGGATCCCCGGGCCGTGGAGACGGCGGGCCAGGCCTATCAGCTTGCCCCCAATCACCCCGAGGTTCTGGACACCTACGGCTGGGTCCTGGCGCACAAGGGCGGCGACGCCGCCAAGGCGGTGAACCTGCTCCAGCAGGCGATGCTCACCGCACCTCACGACCCCTCGATCGCCTACCACACCGCCTTCGCGTTACACGCTGCTGGGCGGGATGCCGAGGCGCGGAAGATTCTCCAGACACTGCTCGCCGAGCAGCCCCAGAGCAAGGTGATCCCGGATGTCCGAAAGTTACTCGAGCAGCTCTGAGACCTCTTCCAGGGACAAGCGCTCGCGTCCGGCGAGGGCCAGCAGCGCACTGCCGTAGGCCGCCTGTGAATGGGCGGCGCCGATCACGGGCACGCCGAGGAGGGCCTGGCGGATCTGGCGCCAGGCGTCATTGCGGGCGCCTCCCCCGATGGTACGGATCTGTCGGGGAGGGGGCGCGCCGAGCAGGCGCAGGCGCTCGTAACCCTGGCGCTCGATCTCCGCGATGCCCTCCAGCAACGCTTGAAAGAAGCGGCCCCGGTCCTGTGGTCGGGGCTCCAGCCGTGGCTGTTTGGCGCGGTCATTGAATGGGAAGCGCTCGCCGGGGCGGGCAAGTGGATAGTAGTCGAGGCCCGTCGGTGCGTCCGGCCGCAGCTGGGCAGACAGCCGGGTCATTTCTTCCGGGCTGAAGAACTTGTCGAGCACACCGCCGCCGCTGTTGGAGGCGCCCCCGGCCAGCCAGTACTCACCGAGGCGATGGCTGTAGACCCCGTATTCGGGCGCCGACACCGGTCTCCAAGAAAGTACTTTGACGACTAGCGTGGTGCCCAGGGCGGTCAATCCGTCCCCCGGGGCTCGGACGCCGGCGGCGAGGCTGGCGGCGGTGCTGTCCGTGGTGCCCGTGCAGACCAACATCCCCTCGGGCAAGCCGATCCGTCGTGCGACGCTTCGTTGGAGCGTGGCGACGGCGGTGCCTGAGGGCAGCACCTGGGGGAGCCACTCGCCCGGCACCCCGAGGCCCGAGGTCCCGAGCCAGCCAGGCCAGCGACGCGCCACTGCGTCGTAGCCGAGCTTCAGGGCGTTGTTCTCGTCGCTGATCCCGAATCGCCCCGTGAGTCGGCCCAGGACCCAGTCGGCCTGATGCATGGCATAGCGGATGCGTCCTTGAATAGGGGTGGCGGCGAGGCCGAGGAGCTTGGCGAGCCCGGAGGATGCGCTGTGCACTGTGGCCTCGGGCGGGGCTGCCGCCGCGATGCGCGCGAGCTGTGCGCCGTGGCGCGCGTCGTCGTACAGGAGCGCCGCACCCAGGGGGTTGCCCATCTCGTCTGCCACCAGCAGCGTGCCCGAGGTTCCGTCGACTGCGAGTGCGGCCAGCTGGTAATGCGCTAGTTTCGCTTGAACCTCTTGGAGGACCTCGACGACGGCTCGCCACCAGGCTTCGGGCTCCTGCTCCGACTCACCGGCCGGTCCGCGGCGAGTTGCGGGCAAAGGCCGCGAGGCCTGGAGTAGCTCCCGGGCCCGACTGTCAATCGCGACCGCCCGGCAGCCGGAAGTGCCCAGGTCGATGCCGATATACGCGGTTCGTACCGCCAAGGTCGTCGCTTAGGGTAGGTGAACCGCGCTCTGAGGCTGCCAGCCCGGCGCACGATGCTCCGCGACCACGGTGGTGTAGAGCCCCCCGCGCACGTTGAACTCCGCCGTCATGCGCATGAACCGGGGTGCCGTTGCTGCGACCAGATCGTCGAGCATCCGGTTCGTTACGGCCTCGTGGAAGGTCCCCTCGTCCCGGAATGACCACAGATACAGCTTGAGGGACTTGAGCTCTACGCAGAGGCGATCCGGCACATACTCCAGGTGCAGGGTCGCGAAGTCGGGCTGACCGGTCTTGGGGCAGAGGCAGGTGAACTCCGGGATGCGGATGCGCACCGTGTAGTCGCGTCCCGGCTGCGGACTGTCAAACGTTTCGAGCTGTTTGGTCGGTCGCGTGCTCATGGAGGGACCCGAGGGCAGACAAGACAGGCATCATTATACGGGTGGCTCCAGACCTCGCCTCTCGAGCGGCAGAGTGGTAGAATTGTCTCCGACAAAAAGTTAAGAAAAACAATTCATAAGATAGTTTTTATAAGGTATTAGATTTAATGTGCGCTCGCTTGTTTCCCCGACTTGCTGGCTGTACATTAGCCGGCCATGCGCCTGGAAAAGATCAAGCTCTCGGGCTTCAAGTCGTTCGTCGACCCGACGGCGGTCCACTTTCCCGGCAACCTGGTCGGAATCGTGGGGCCGAACGGCTGCGGTAAGTCCAATGTCATCGATGCCGTGCGCTGGGTCATGGGGGAGATGTCCGCCAAGACCCTGCGCGGCGAGTCGATGACGGACGTCATCTTCAACGGCTCGACCGGCCGCAAGCCGGTCGGCACCGCCACCATCGAGTTGCTGTTCGACAACGGTGACGGCGGCGCCGGGGGGCAGTACGCCCGCTATGCCCAGATTTCGGTCAAGCGCCAGGTTTCACGCGACGGTCAGTCCGGCTATTTTCTGAACGGCGTGCGCTGCCGGCGGCGCGACGTCCAGGATCTCTTTCTCGGCACAGGTCTCGGTCCGCGCAGCTACTCGATCATCGAGCAGGGCATGATCTCGCGCCTCATCGAGGCGCGGCCCGAGGATCTGCGGCTGTTTCTCGAAGAGGCGGCGGGTATCTCCAAGTACAAGGAGCGGCGCCGCGAGACCGAGACCCGCATCCGCCATACTCGGGAGAACCTGGAGCGCCTGGACGACTTGCGCGAGGAGGTCCAGAAGCAGCTGCGCCACCTGGAGCGCCAGGCGGCCACCGCCGAAAAGTATAAGGAGTACAAGCAGACCGAGCGCCGCCTGAGGGCGGAGCTGCTGGCCCTGCGTTGGCGGGGTCTGGACGAGGAGCTGCAGGTACGCGAGCGGCGCATCCAGGAGCAGGACACGGCCGTCCAGGCGACGTTGGCCGCTCAGCGCAGACTGGAGGCGCAGATCGAAGGCGAGCGGGAGCGCCATATCGAGGTCAACGACCGGTTCAACGAGGTCCAGGGTCGCTATTACGCGGTCGGGTCCGCCATCGCCCGTCTGGAGCAGTCCATCCAGTTCGTGCGCGACACCCTGGCCCAGCAGCGCCAGGACCTGCGTCAGCTCGAGTCGGGCCTGGAGGAGGCCCAGGACCACCGTGCCGGCGATGAGGGCCGCTTGGCGGAGCTGGAGGCCGGGCTGGCGGAGCAGGAGCCCCGGCACCTGGAGCTGCAGGCGACGGCGGAGGCGGGCGCGGAGCGTCTCGCCGAGTGCGAGGAGGCCATGCACGCTTGGCAGTTCGAGTGGGAGGCCTTCAACGAACGTGCTGCCGAGCCTGCCCAGACCGCCCAGGTAGAGCGTACGCGCATCAACCATCTGGAGGGTCAGGACCGGGAGCTGGCGCGGCGTATCGCGCGGCACGTCGAGGAGCTGCAGCAGCTCGACGACTGCGGTCTGCAGACCGAGATCGGCGAGCTGGAGGCCCAGGAAGCGGGCCGGCTCGAGCAGAGCGAGGACCTGCAGGCGCGGATCCTCGACGTGAGCGCCCGGATCTCGGAGCACCGCGAGGGCATAGGGGTGGTGCAGCGCGAGCTGGATGAAGCGCGCCAGCGCCTGCAGGCGACCCGCGGCCGCCACGCCTCGCTGCTCGCCCTGCAGCAAGCGGCCCTGGGCAAGGACGAGGCCGCCGCCGTGGCCTGGCTGCAACGGCAAGGTCTGGAGCGCGCGCAGCGCCTTGCCGAACTGCTGAAGGTCGAGCCGGGATGGGAGCAGGCCGTGGAGACGGTGTTGGGTCACCATCTCCAGGCGGTCTGCGTCGACGGTCTCGATGCGCTGGCACCGGCCCTCAGGGCCCTGGACGAGGCCGAGGTCAGCCTGTTCGACACATCCGCCGACGTCTCCACGGTCGATTCAGAGGGGTCTCTGGGGGCGAAGGCTCGCGCCCCCTGGTCCCTCGGTGCCTTGCTGGGCTCGGTGCGGACCGCGGCTGATCTGGATGCCGCCCTCGCGGCCAGGGCCTCCCTGGAGCGGCACGAATCGGCGATCACCCCTGAGGGCGTCTGGGTCGGGCCTGGCTGGATGCGCGCCGGTCGGCGGCAGGACAAGACCCTGGGCGTGCTCGCGCGGGCAGAGGAGATCCACGCCCTGGACCGGGAGATGGCTGGTCTGGAGCAGCGCTCCGAGGAGCTGGCGGGCCGGCTTGCCGCGCATCAGGCCGCGCTGCACGGCGCGGAAGCCGAGCGGGATCAGCTCCAGGGCCAGCTCGACGAGATCAACCGGCGTCTGGCCGAGCTGCGCGCCGCGCTCACCGGTAAGCGCACGCGCTCCGAGCACCTGCGCCTGCGCCGCGAGCGGGTGGGCACCGAGACCGCAGAGCTGCGCGAGCGTCAGGCGGAGGCCCAGGCCCAGGCCGACGAGGCCCGGGATCGCCTGCATGCCGCTCTGGAGGCGATGGAGGGCCTGAGCACGAGCCGTGATCTGCTGATCGAGCGTCGCGATGCTTTGCGCAGGGATCTCGACCTAGCGCGCCAGGAATCCGCCCAGCAACGGGCGCGGGCCCATGAGGTGGCGCTGCGCATCGAGTCGATGCGCTCCTCGCAGCGCTCGCTGCGCCAGGGTCTGGAGCGGGTGCACACCCAGCTCGCCCAGATGTTGCAGCGCCGCGAGGAGCTGATCCGGCTGGTCGAGCAGACCGAGCGGCCGCTGCAGGGGCAGACCGAGGAGATAGAGGCTCGCCTGCGTGAGCGCCTCGAGGTGGAGGCGCAGCTCTCCCAGGCACGCGAGCACATGGAGGTCATCGATCAGTCCCTGCGCGAGCTCGAGCACAAACGCCACGAGGCCGAGCAGGCGGTCGAGGGCGTCCGCTCGGAGCTGGAGCGCTTGCGCATGGAGCGTCAGGAGGTGGCGGTGCGCGAGCAGACTATCGACGAGCAACTCCGCGAGAGCGGATACAGCCGCGAGGATCTGTTTGCGGGTCTGCCGGGCGGCGCGGTAGCCAATGACTGGCAGGAGCAGGTCGAGCGCGTCGGCCAGCGGATCCAGCGTCTGGGTCCGATCAACCTGGCCGCCATCGAGGAGTTTCAGGAGCAATCCGAGCGCATGCGCTATCTCGATGCCCAGCATGCGGACATCACAACGTCACTCGATACCCTCGAGAACGCCATCCGTAAGATCGATCGCGAGACCCGGACCCGGTTCAAAGAGACCTTCGACCGGGTAAACTCGGGTCTGCAGGCACTGTTTCCCCGGCTGTTCGGCGGCGGCCACGCCTATCTGCAGCTCACCGGCGAGGATCTGCTCGACACCGGCGTCGCCGTGATGGCGCGTCCGCCGGGCAAGCGCAACTCCAGCATCCACCTGCTCTCCGGCGGGGAAAAGGCGCTGACTGCGGTGGCGCTGGTATTTGCGATCTTCGAGCTGAGCCCGGCGCCTTTCTGTATGCTCGACGAGGTGGACGCCCCGTTGGACGACGCCAATGTGGGGCGCTTTTGCGACATGGTGCGCACTATGTCCTCGCGGGTTCAGTTCATTTTCATCACCCATAACAAGATCACCATGGAGCTGGCGGACCAGCTCACCGGAGTGACCATGCAGGAGCCTGGCGTATCGCGCTTGGTATCGGTGGATGTCGACGAGGCGGCCCAGCTGGCGGCGGTGTGAGATTCAGGTTGGTCCCGGAGGGCCTTGGTGGTAGAGGATGACGGCGGACGTACTGCGACTGATCCTGGCGGCGGCGGGCGCGGTGGTGGTGCTCGGCGTCTATCTTTGGGAGCGGCACCGGCGCATCGAGGCGCGGGTGCAGGCGATCCGCCGGGCCCAGGAAGAGGCCACCAATCCCGCGGCGGCGCCGGGCGGTGAGGGCGCGGACAGCGTGACCCGGGAGCTCGAGCGACTCGACCGGATCGTCGCCGAGACCAAGCCCGCGGAGCCAGTGGCCGAGCCCGCTGAGCCTCCGGTATCTGCGCGCAAGGAGAAGAAGCGGGCACGGGGCGAGAAGCCTGCCAAGGGCAGCGCCGGGCTCGGCAATTCGCCGCTCACGGGCGGGCAGGGCGAGCTGCCGCTCGACGCCGATGCGTATTGGCTCGATGTGCCGCCCTCGGTGCCCTCGAAGATCATCCAGATCAACTTGGTCTGCCGCAAGCTTCCGTTCAGTGGTCTGCGTATCGAATCGGCCTGCCGGGAGGTGGAGCTCGTGGTCGGCGACATGCAGATCTACCATCGCTACGATCGCAGCGGCCGCAAACCGAAGGTGCTGTTCAGCCTGGCCAACATGCTGGAGCCGGGGCACTTCCCCCTGGGGAAAATGGGGGGCTTCTCGACTCCGGGGTTGACCCTATTCGCCCAGCTGCCGGGACCGCGCGACAGCTTGGCGATCTTCTCTGACATGCTGTTCACCGCCGAGCGGCTGGCGGCGGTCCTCGACGGCGACCTGCAAGACGAGACCCACAGCGTCTTGACCCGTCAGACCATCGAGCACACCCGCGAGCAGATCCTGGAGCACCGCCGCCAGATCCAGCTCGCACGGAAGAAGAAGGTGTGAGCCGGCACGGGCACGCCTGGACGCAGCTCCGGTGCCAAGGTCCCGGGCAAGTGCTCCCTCTGCCTGAGGGAGAGGGCGGGGGTGAGGGGATCGACAGGGGGTCCCTGTTATGACCGCCCCAAAGAGTGTCCGCGAGCGCATCGCCTCCCTTCACGAGCAGCTCGAGCACCACAACTACCTCTACTACGTCCTCGACCGCCCCGAGATCCCGGACAGCGAGTACGACCGACTGCTGCGGGATCTACAGGCCCTGGAGGGCGAGTACCCCGAGCTGGTGACCCCGGATTCTCCGACTCAGCGGGTGGGGGCCGCACCCATGGACGCCTTCGAAGAGGTCGTCCACCGGGTGCCGATGCTCTCTCTCGCCAACGCCCTGGACGAGCAGGAGCTGCGCGACTTCGACCGCCGGGTGCGCGAGCGCCTCGGCGCCGATGGCCCCGTCGTCTACGAGGCCGAGCCCAAGCTCGACGGGCTGGCCGTCAGCCTGCGCTACGAGCAGGGGCTGCTCGTGGAAGGGGCGACTCGAGGCGACGGCAGCCGCGGCGAGAACGTCACCCAGAACCTGCGCACCATCGGCGCCATCCCCCTTCGGCTGCGCGGCCCGGGCTGGCCGGAGCGCCTGGAGGTGCGCGGCGAGGTCTTCATGTCCAAGAAGGGGTTTCTGGCGCTCAACGAGCGTCAGGCGCGCCAGGGCGAGAAGACCTTCGTCAACCCGAGAAACGCCGCTGCCGGCAGTCTGCGCCAGCTCGATCCCCGCATCACGGCGGATCGACCGCTGCAGTTCCTCTGCTACGGCTGGGGCGAGATCAGCGGCCGGCCGCCGGGTGAGAGCCAGAGCGCCGTCATCGGACAGCTCCGGGACTGGGGGCTGCCGGTCTCTGCCGAGCGGCAGGTGCTCGAGGGCGTGCAGGCGTGTCTCGCCTACCATGAGGAGTTGGCCCGGCGCCGCGACGGGCTCGACTACGACATCGACGGCATCGTCTTCAAGGTCGACGATCTGGCCGCCCAGGAGCGCCTGGGCTTTGTCTCGCGTGCGCCCCGCTGGGCAGTGGCCTTCAAGTTCCCCGCCCAGGAGGAGCTCACCATGGTCGAGGCGGTGGAGTTCCAGGTGGGGCGCACCGGCGCCCTGACCCCTGTCGCCCGTCTCAGGCCGGTCTTCGTCGGGGGAGTGACCGTCAGCAACGCCACCCTGCACAACATGGACGAGGTCGAGCGCAAGGACGTGCGCCCCGGGGACACCGTGTTCGTCCGCCGCGCCGGCGATGTCATCCCAGAGGTCGTGCGTGTGCTGCCCGAGCGCCGCCCCGAAGGCGCCCGCAGGATCGAGCTGCCCCGGACTTGTCCGGTCTGCGGCTCGGAGATCGTGCGTCCTGAGGGCGAGGCGATCGCACGATGCTCCGGGGGGCTCTACTGCCCCGCCCAGCGCAAGGAGGCCATCAAGCACTTCGCCTCGCGCAGGGCCATGGATATCGAGGGTCTGGGCGACAAGCTGGTCGATCAGCTGGTCGAGCGCGAGTTGGCTCTCGACCCCGCTGATCTCTATTACCTGGAGAAGGAGCGCTTCGCCGACCTCGATCGCATGGCGGACAAGTCCGCCCAGAACCTGGTCGACTCCCTGCGGCGGAGCAAGCAGACCACCCTGGCGCGCTTTCTCTACGCCCTCGGCATCCGCGAGGTGGGGGAGGCCACCGCCAAGCTCCTCGCTGCGGACTTCGGCAATCTTTCCGCAATCGAGGATGCCGACGAAGAGCGCCTCCAGCAGGTGCCCGACGTCGGCCCGGTCGTTGCGAGCCACGTCGCCGCCTTCTTCCGTCAGCCCCACAACCGCGAGGTCATCGAGAAGCTGCGCCGCGCCGGCGTGCAGTGGTCCGAGGGCGAGCCCCGGAGACGGGAGGCCCCGCCGCTCGCCGGCAAGACCTTCGTCGTCACCGGCACCCTCAGCCGCCCCCGCGAAGCGATCAAGGAAGAGCTGGAAGCCCTCGGAGCCAAGGTCAGCGGCAGCGTCTCCAAGAAGACGGCCTATGTGGTCGCCGGCCAGGACCCCGGCTCCAAGCTCGACAAGGCCCGGACGCTGGGGGTCGTCGTCCTCGACGAGGCCGGGCTCCACCGGCTCCTCGACGGCCTGTAAGCGAGGCCTGAGCCGCTGCCGCAAGGACGTTCTGTCAGGCGTTCTCGGTTTTCCCTGTCGACCGTCCACCGAGCGCCGACAGGACTCGGCTTCTATGGCCCCGTCTCGCCTGGCCTGAGTCGCAGCCCAGTCCACCAGCCGATCGACAACTCGGCTATTGTTTTCCGCGGGAAGGCCTTCCCGCCCAACATGAAGGCGGGCGTACCGTCTGACCGCTTGCCCACGAGAATATTGCCAATGGGGACCAATCGGCTGGAAGCATTCAGCGACGGCGTGATCGCCATCATCATCACCGTCATGGTATTAGAGATGAAGGTGCCCCGCGGTGAAGGGATCGAAGCCTTGGTGCCGGTGATCCCGGTGTTCCTGAGCTATGTCCTGAGCTTCGTTTACCTCGGCATCTATTGGAACAACCATCACCACATGCTGCATGCCTCCGAAAAGGCGACGGGGGCTATGCTTTGGGCCAACCTGCACCTCTTGTTCTGGCTGTCCCTGATCCCCTTTGCCACGGGCTGGGTGGGCGAAAATCACTTCGCCTCGGCGCCTTCGGCGCTTTACGGAGTGGTACTGCTCATGGCAGCGATCGCCTACTGGATACTGCAGCAGTCGATCATCGCCTCCCAGGGCCCGGGATCGGTTCTCAAGAGGGCCATCAAAGGCGATTGGAAGGGCAAGCTGTCACCGGTCCTTTACGCGGTTGCGATTCCGTTGGCCTTCGTTTGGCGATGGGCCGCCTTGACGCTCTACGTACTCGTCGCGCTCCTGTGGCTGATACCCGATCGACGGATCGAGAAGGTGCTCAGAGAGGCACAGCGGGCAGGCCGGGGCGGGTAATCTGAAAATGGGGTCCTGGACCTCGGCGTCGGACCTGTTCCGGGCGTCGCCATGGGCGGTAGATCCGATCTCACGATCCCTCCCTATTGCCTGTCTCGTCTTTGCTCCGGGCTCCCCCGGCCCGTTTGCGCTGCATTTTTCCGGATTCGACCGAGTCCGCGACTGGGCGAGCCTGCTGAGAGACGGGCGTCGACACCGGGTGCTGGGTCCATGGGCTCGTCCGGCGCCATCGCACGGCTCGCGTCGGTGGGCTGGTGAGCTATGATCCTAGGATGATGGGAAAATCGGCGTTCACCCTCCGGGAAAGGCATGCCATGAATCTGCTCAAGAACAACGTCGGCAAGATCGACCGCATTATCCGCATCGTCGTCGGCCTGTTGCTCGTCGGCAATGTGTTCTACGGGCTCAGGACACCGATCGGCTGGATCGGACTGATCCTGATCGTGACCGGCATTGCCGGGATCTGTCCGGCCTATTCGTTGTTGGGGATCAGCACCAGATCGATGCGCGAGAAGCTCGGCCTGAAATAACGGCTAGGCGGCTTTGTCCCTGAAACGCGCGTCGTGCCCGGTGCGACGCGGTCTCTGGCGTCCGGGCGCGGCGCTCCATAGCTTCGTTTGGCGGAATGCGCTGCGCTTTCCCGCCCTACGAGCGATAATCCCCGTCTACCGTCTACCGTCTACCGTCTACCGTCTACCGTCTACCGTCTACCTGGCCGGCTCAGATGTACGCGAGCAGCAGGGTCGCGATGCCGAGGAAGCTGAAGAAGCCCGTGACGTCGGTGACGGTGGTCAGCACGATAGTCGAAGACTGGGCCGGGTCCTGACCGAGCACGGTCAGCATGATCGGGATGCCGGCGCCGGCGACGGCGGCGATCACCATGGAGAGGATCATCGACAAGGCGATGATCACGGCGAGGCCGTTGGAGCCGCTCCACAGCCAGACGGCCAACCCGGTGGTGAGCGCCACGGCGACTCCGCTGAGAAAGCCTGTCGAGATCTCCTTGAACATGACTCGCAGCCAGTGGCGGGTGCGGATCTCGCGCAGCGCCAGGCCGCGCATGGTCACTGCCAGCGCCTGGGCGCCGGTGTTGCCGGACTGGCCGGCGACCACCGGCAACAGCACGGCGAGTGCGGTGTATTTGGCGATCGTCCCCTGGAAGAGTCCTACGACGGACGCTGCCAGGAAGGCGGTGGCGAGGTTGATTAGCAGCCAGGGCAGGCGCTTGCGCACCGCGAACGAGACCTTGGAGAGCGCCCGCTCGTCCTTGCTCGCACCCACCATGGTCTGCATGGCCACCGTGGCCTCGTCCTCGGCTACCGCCATGAGGTTGCGGTAGCGCACCACCCCGATCAGGCGCCCGTCGATGTCCACCACGGCCAGGTCGGTGAGGCGCCGCTCGTCGAGGATCTCCACCACCTCTTCGCGCGGGGCCAGCGCGTTCACGGTGGCCCGCACGGGCCGCTTGATCTCGCCCAGCGTCGTGGTGGTCTTGGCCGTGGCGAGGTCCTGGATCTCCACCAAGCCGTCGGGGCGGTTGTCCTCGTCGACCACGAACACCACGCGCACGCCGCGCCGGCGGATGCCCCGGATGCGCTCCAGGGCCTCGCGCACCGTGGTCTCGTTGCGCAGCAGCAAGATGCGTGGGTCCATCAGGGCACCGGCACTGTCTGCGGGATAGGTCAGGATAAAGCGCAGGTCCCGGGCTGCCTCGGGATCGAGCTGCTCGAGCAGGCTGTCGCGCCGGTCCGGCGCCTGGGCGGCCAGCAGTGCGGCGGCGCGGTTGGGATCCATGTGGTTGAGCAGAGCCGTCGACTCGGCCTCGCTCAGATGGGCCAGGGTCTGATTGGCCACGTCCGGGGACAGCCGCTCCCAGATGGGTGCTGTGATGTCCAGCTCCTGGGCGCAGAGGATGCGCGCCATGTCCTCCGGGGGAAGCCGTTCCAGGTAGCCGACGGCGTCCAACGGATGATTGGCGAACAGATCCTGGTGCAGCAGCTGGGCGGCGCTGGGGGCGGTTTCGCTCATGGCACGTTGCTCCGCCCGCGCGAGCGGGCCGAAGATGATCCGCTGAACAGGGGGGACAGGGCCAGCCAGAAGATATCGGCGAGTGCGTGCTGGGTGCTCGCCAGCTCTTCCGCGTCGGCGCGATTCGGATTGACGCCGTGCTCCTCGTCCTGCAGCAGGGCGCGCGGCAGCACGCCCTGGAGCACGCCGTCGCGGTCGATGACGGGGAGATGGTCCCGGGTAAGCCACGCGGGGTGGGTCTCGACGGAGCGCAGGCTGGCCCGTGCATAGAGCACCACCGGAACCCGGCGGCTGATGCGGGTCAGTGGCGAGCGATCCTTCTCGGCGAGCAGGTCGCAGATGTCCACCACGCTTTTCAGCCGCCCGCGGTCGTCGACCACGTACAGATCGTGGATCAGGCGGTCGTGGCTGGAGCGCACCAGGCGCACGGCCTCCGCCACCTTGAGATCCGAGGCGAGGGTGAGCACGTCGGTGTCCACCAGGGAGCCGACGGTCCCCTCCGGGTGGCGCATGCGGATACGCAATCGTATGGCCGATAGCCGGGGCAGCAGGCCCAGCAGCGTCTGGACCCGGTGGCGGTCCATGCCCCGAAGTCGCTCAGCAGCGGGTGCCGTCGCCATGCGCTCCAGGACGGAGACGGCGCTCGCCTGTGGAAGCTGCTCCAGGCAGAATCGCGCCGTGCTGGGGGAAAGATGTTGCAGGACGCCGGCTGCGATATCGGCCGAGACCGCGCCGACGACCTCCAGGAGCTGCTCGTCGTTGACCCGGGAGAGGGTGCGGGCGGCCTCCCTGGGGTAAAGCTCCAGATAGGCCGCTGCAACCGAGTCAATCATTGGATTCCTCCCCGTCGTCCAGGACGACGGACACCTGCTCGGTGAAGATCCGTGCGGGTACCACTGCGGAGCCCTGGTCCGTATCCAGGACCACCGCAACGGGCGTCAGCTCGATGATCTCGCCGTCGAGCGCCTGAATGCGGACGCGCTGTCCCGGGTGGAAGGTCTTGCGCACGTAGTGGCCCGCCAGGATGTTGCGGACCATGTCGCCCGCGCCCAGGCCGAAGGCGAGTGCGACCCCCCCGAAAAGTCCAGCCACCGCAAGCGCAAGAAAGGTGGTGAGCAGGCTGATGTCCAGTCCCAGCTGGGTGAGTGCGAGCAGCAGCGCAAGCACCACGACCAGGCCGCCCGCCAGCTGGCCGAGGTAGTCCGGGTACTTGATGCCCGAGGTTTCCGTCACCGCCATCACCAGCTCGCGGATCAGGCCGGCGAGCATGTAGCCGAGGAACAGCGTTACGCCACTGATCAGGACCCGAGGCAGGTAGAAGGCGAGGTCGCGCAGCCACTGCGCCAATGCGTTGAGACCGAGGGTGTCCGAGGCCGCCGTGAACGCCAGCAGGAGCACGGTCCAGAAAGCCAGGACCGCCAGCACCCGTGAGACGTTCCACGGGGTGTGGATAGGGGCACGGCCGGTGCGCCGGTACAGGGTCGCCATGAGGGCGTCCAACCCGGTACCGAAGCGCAGGATCATCCAGCGGACCAGACGGCCGGCAAGCCAGCCGAGAAGCATGATCCCGAGGGCGGCGACCAAGTCGGGGAGGAATGCGACGACCGATTCCGCGGTGCGGGAGAGTAGGCCTCGAAGCCAAAGGGTCGGATTCTGCAGGATGCTCATCGGTGCTCGGGACGTGCGGGACCCCAGCGGCCCGTCGCGCGAAAGTAATCAAGCGGCCGCGAAAAGACAAGCGCGAGCCGCGGATCAGAGCGTGTCGATCAGCTCTTCGATGTTGTCGCCAAGCTTGCGGTACGAAGCATTGAGATCGCCGGGCGGCGAAGGTGGCGTGCGCGCCTCGGCTCCCAACCGACTCAGGCTGGCGCTGAGCCGGTCGATCTGGGCCTGGATCTCGGGGTCGGCCTGTTTGGCTTGAGCCAGCAATGCGAGGGCTTTCCGCAGATGCGCGCGAGCGGCCTTGGACTGGCTCAGCACGCTGTGCTCGTGGCTGAGGGACATCGACAGGTTCTCCCGGGCATCGACCAAAGCGCCCCGGGCTTGGTCCCCGGAAGGTCGAATGGCCGGGTCCGGATGGGCTCTGAGAGCTAGGGCCAGCGCCAGCGGAATCCCGGCGGCCAAGAGACAAAACGCGAATCTGATCGCGGAGGCGTGGCTCATCATTGATTCAAGGGTCTCCCTTAACTACCGCGCGCGCTGGAGCTTGGGGACAGGTGCGCAGCCCGCGGAAGAGCTCACAACCCTGGGCCCCGCCGCGGGACCTGAGCATGGCTTCGCGCTCTTCGATGTCACAGCGGTGCGGGAAGTCGCGAGCTGAACACCAGTAACTACATGGATCATGGAGGAGGCCTAAAGTTGCACGGGCAGACCTCGTTTGCGGCCTCCGCCTCGTCGCAGGTGCGCGTTTCGGGCGCAACGGTTCAGGGACCGGGGGATGCCGACCCCAGGCTTTGTTGCGGCTCACCGATACGCTGTCGGCTACACTAGGGGCTGTTGACATTTGTCTGAGCGAGGGCGATTGCGAGCGATTTTTCGTGCTGACAAGGCGCGGGGAGGAGGAATAGTGGATCCATGGCGACGAGCCGCAACACAGTCAGCGCGCAAAAGGGCCGTAATCGGACCGCGAACGGCAATTGTCAACAGCCCCTAGGCTCGCCGGGGTGGCGCCATGGGCCAAAATCGCCGTGGTCGCGGCCGTGAGGGATTTATGAGATAGGCTCTACGTCCACCGTACACCGAGGATACCCGTTCCTTGATCGGAAAGCGTTTGTTGGCCTCCCTCGACGGCGCGGGACCGGCGGGCCTTTGGCTGCTTAGCCTCGGGCTAACGCTTGTACTGGGCGCCATCGACTACCTCACCGGTCCTGAGATCGCTTTCAGCGTGTTCTATCTCGTTCCGGTGTCTTGCGCCGCCTACTTCCTCGGGCGCCGTCCCGGGCTCGCGATCGCAGTGCTGTCGGCAATCGTCTGGCTTGCGGCCGACGTGGCCGATGGGCCTCAGCTCTCCAGTCCGCTCATCCACTATTGGAATGCGTTCACGCGGTTGGTCTTCTTCGGGCTGATGACGGTCGTCCTGACCGCCTGGCGCGGCGCCTACGAGCAACAGCGGGCCCTCGCCCGGGCGGATTTTCTCACCGGTGTCGCCAATTCCCGGGCGTTCTTCGAGACTGCCGAGTTGGAGCTGGAGAGGGCGCGTCGGTTCAAGCGCCCGGTGAGCCTGATCTACATGGACGTTGACGGGTTCAAAGGCGTCAACGACACCCGGGGTCACAAGGCCGGGGACGATCTGCTCGTCGCGATTGCCACTGCCTTGCGCGCGGCCGTGCGAAAGACCGATTTCGTGGCGCGGCTCGGAGGGGACGAATTTGTGGTGATCCTTCCGGAGGCTGGTGAGCAGGATGCTCTGGCGGCGGCAGAAAAGCTCCAGGCCCGCCTGAGGGAGACGATGAGAGAGGCCGGCTGGCCGGTGTCTTTCAGCATGGGTCTTGCGACGGCCGATCGGGCGCCACCCGATGTGGAGTCCTTGGTGAGGGAGGCCGACGCCCTGGCCTATGAAGCCAAACGGGCGGGGAAGGACCGCATCCAGCAGCGCCTGATGGGATCGGGCCCCGCCGCGAGCGCGCCGATGCCGACTGGCTGAGCTTGGTCGCCGAGAGCCCCTGGGCGCGTCGTTGGGATCCGAAGCCTCGCATGGGCTATGCTCTGTCGCCTTCCTGCGACGACACGTTTGTCCGGCCCGTCGCGCGACCGACCGATCAGCCGCGGGCCCGAGGGTCTGCACCTGGAGGCAAAATGAATACCCCGTCGAGTAAGGAACGAGAGATCTTGATGGTGATGCGCAAGGTCCTCGCAGCCATCATCAAGGACACCACTCCGCCCCAGCGAGGCATCAAGCACCCCTTGTCCGACAAGACCATCGAGGATGTGCGACTCTGTCTTGGCCTGATCTCCGCCCGCGAGCGGGAGCTGGCTGACGAGGCTGGTATCGCCCAGGAGCGCCCTTATTACACCGACGAGCCCCCCGCCGCCAGCGTGGTTTCCCTCGATAGCGTCAAGAAGCGTCGGGCGCCCGGGGAAGAGGAGTGAAGGGGCGGGGCGGTAGAAAGTAGACAGTAGACGGGGAAGCAACCCTCCCCCGCACGCGGGGGAGGGGCGGAACTTCGGGGGTCCATCTAGCCCGCGGACGCCTTCTTGGGGGCTTCTTTGGGTGCGGTCTCGGGTTCTTTCGCCGGTGCTGCCCCTTCGGGGGCCGCTGCTGCGGGCGTTGCCGTGGGCGCCTCGCTGTGCTCGGGGTTGGAGGGGGTGCCGGCCGCTTCTGGCTTGGCTGCGTTGGGATGCGCTACTGGCTTGATCTCGGCGCCCTTGCGCAGTGATGCCACATAGTCGTTGATCACCTTCTGGCGCAGCTCGGTGAGCAGGTCGTCCTTGACCGCCTCGAATGACGGAGGCGCTGTTTCGCGCACGTCCTCGAGCCGGATCACGTGCCAGCCGAACTGGGTCTTGACCGGGGTCTTGGATGTCGAGCCTTTTTCCATGGTCGCTAGCGCGTCGGCGAAGGGCGGGACCATGTCCGATGCACTGAACCAGCCGAGGTCTCCGCCCTTGGACGCCGAAGGGCCGGTCGAGCGCTGTTTGGCCAGCTGCGCGAAGTCCGCCCCCTTGGCCAGCTCATCGATAACCGCCTTGGCCTCCGCCTCGGTCTTGAGGAGGATGTGGCTGGCCTTGTACTCCTTCTGGGATTTGCCGGCGTAGCGCTCGTCGTAGACCTTCTTGAGCTCTTCGTCCGTGATCGGATGGCTCTGCAGGTGCTGCGCGAGCATGGTCTCGGCGAGCACCCGGGTGCGGGCCCAGGTCAGGGCGGCCTGGACCTGCGGGGACTTGTCGACGCCCTTGGCCTCGGCGTCTTGGCTGACCAGCATGAGGTTGATCATCTCGTTGAACAGCTGCGACTGGATCTGCGGCGAGTTGATCGACGCATCGGGGCGCCGACGCTGCCATTCCATCAGCATCGCAGCAAACTCCATGCGCGTCAGCGGCCGACCGTTGACGGTGGCCAGGGCATCGGCGGGCGTGGATTCGCTCGGCGCCTCTCCCGGCGTCGACCCTGGCGCGGCGGTCTTGTCGCCCGTTGCCGTCGTCGGTGCCTTCTGACCACAGCCGGTCAGGAGCAACAGGGTTGAGAGGCCGAGGGTTGCAACAAGCTTTGTCTTCATCGAGTGGTCCTTGGTTGGGAGAACAGGGCGTGGATATGCCGCCGCGGTCGGAGGGCGTTTCTTCTTAGGGGAGCACTTTCTTGAACGGGAGGACGCTGACGCGGGCGTAGACCCCAGTGGTCATGTACGGGTCCAAGTGGGCCCAGGCCTTTGCCGCTGCTTGGTCCGGGAATTCGGCAATGATCAGGCTCCCGGTAAACCCTGCCGGCCCCGGGTCCTCACTGTCGATCGCCGGGAAAGGTCCGGCGGTCAGCAGACGTCCCTCGGATTTCAGCGTCTGAAGACGCGCCAGGTGGTCCGGTCGGGCTCGAAGGCGTGCCTCGAGGCTGTTTTCGCGGTCCTCGCCGAAGATGACGTAATACACTCAGGTCTCCTCCTCGGCCTTTTCCACCGCGGGCTCATCCTGGGTATGCCGGGCCATATAAAAGCTCTGGGCGACGACGAAGCCCAGGGTCAGCCCCATGAGGCCGAACAGCTTGAAATTGACCCAGACCGGCTCCGGGTAGTTGAACGCCACGTAGAGGTTGAGAAACCCCATGGCGACGAAGAAGACGGACCAAGCGAGATTCAGACGCAGCCAGATCGGCCCCGGCAGGCTCAGGGCGTGCCCCAGCATGCGTTTGACCAGGGGGGCGGGACCGATGAATTGGGTCACCAGGAACCCAGCGGCCATGAGCCAGTAGACCACCGTGGGCTTCCACTTGATGAACACGGGATTGTGCAGCACCAGCGTCATGCCGCCGAGCACCAGCAGTGCCGCCAAGGTGTACCGCTGCATCTTCTCGACCTGACCGTGACGCAACTTCTGCCACAGGGCCTGGGCGACGCCTGCGGCGATGGCGACGGCGGTCGCTACGTAGATACCCTTGAGCTGATAGGCGGCAAAGAACAGCAGGATAGGCAAGAAATCGATCAGGAACTTCATCGTGAGAATGGCTCAGTGCATGCGCCGGCCGGTACTCCAGCGCTCATGGTAGCGTTGCATAACCCGGCGGACCTGGGGCGGATAGCCCAGAAGGTCCATCTGCTCCATACCTTCGGCGAAGAAGCGCTGGGCATCGTCAGGCAGGTGCTCTACCACCGCGGAGAACGCCGCCTCCATCAGATCGGGGTCGTGGCTGCGGGTCGCGACAATGGCGCGGTTGAGCAGTAGCAGGCGCCAGGGGCGGCCCGGGCCGCTTTCGGTCAGGTCGTCGCGGATGGCCGGTGAGACCGCCTCGACGATCTCGGAAACACCCAGGAACAGCCGCTCGAGGTCCTGGGGGTCGTGGGTGTGGTTTGCCAGAAAGGCCACCGCATTGACGATCGGGTCTATCTGTTCGAGCCGTCCGCCCCGGCGGGCCAGCCAGACCCCGAGCGGGTAGGCTTGGAGCTCGATCTCGCGGCTCAGGTCCTCCAGCTGCAGCAGGGCCGCCGCGGAGGAAAGCTCGGCGACCAGGCCGAGCACGTAGGTCCCCAGTCGGTCCAGGCCGGGACGGTCTTCGGGCTCGACCTCTTCCCAGCGCGTGAGCACGACGAACAGCTGCTCCAGGGTCGACTCGAGCTCCTCGGGAGTCACCGACAAACCGTAGGTCGCACCGTCCATCTTGCTCCAGCTCGCGGCCAGGCGCTCAGATGCCTGCACCAGGCTGCGCTCGATGGACTGGATGTCGACCTCGGACTCGTTCATGGGCGCGATTCTAGCAGCCGTTGGCCACCGCGTCTGCGCCGCCGGCACGGGAAGCTTGGAGACTTGGGGTACAATCCGCGGATGCCTCTGCGGATCGACCTTCATACCCATTCGACCGCGTCCGATGGCACCCTGGAGCCTCGGCAGCTGATCAGCCGTGCCGCCCAAGCCGGCGTCGAGCTCATTGCCCTGACCGATCACGACACCACCCAGGGCGTTGCCGAGGCGGCGGGCGAGGCACGTCGGTGGGGTATCGGCTTCCTGGCCGGGGTGGAAATCTCCGTGACATGGGAGCAGCTTACGGTGCACTTGGTCGGGCTGGGCGTGGACCCGGACGATCGTACGCTGCAGGCCGGCCTCGCTCGCCTGCGGGAGTTCCGCGATTGGCGGGCCGAGGAGATCGGCCGGCGCCTTGAGCGCGACGCGGGAATCGCGGACACCCTCAAGGGTGCCAGAGCGCTGTCGAATGGCACCCTGGTGAGCCGCACGCACTTTGCGCGCCACCTGGTGGAGCGCGGCGTCGAGCGCAACGTGCGGGGGGTGTTCAAGCGCTACCTGACCCAGGGGCGCCCCGGGCACGTCCCCGGCGCCTGGGCGTCCCTCGAGGAGGCGGTGAGCTGGATCCGCGGCGCAGGCGGCCAGGGGGTGATCGCCCATCCCGCGCGCTATCGCCTCACGCGCTCGAAGCTGCTGCGTCTCTTGAACGAGTTTCGCAGCGCCGGGGGTGTGGGGTTGGAGGTCGTCTCCGGCAGCCACAGCCGCGACGAGTGCTTCGCGATGGCCGCACATGCCACCCGGCTCGGTCTGCTCGCCTCCGCCGGCTCCGATTATCATGGCCCGCAAGAGCCCTGGATCGATCTGGGTGCGATTCCCCCGCTGCCGCCGGGGTGCAAGCCGATCTGGCAGGGGTGGGCGTCTTTCCCGGCGCTGCGGTGGGCCAGTGCCTGACAATCATTTCTCCGCTCCCGCCGACGAGTCTATGGCCCAGTTCTTTCAGATCCACCCCGACAATCCCCAGCCGCGGCTGATCCGCCAGGCCGTCGAGGTGCTGCGCCAGGGCGGGCTGATCGCCTATCCGACCGACTCCTGCTACGCGCTGGGCTGTCAGATCGGCGACAAGACAGCGATGGAGCGTATCCGACGCATCCGTCGCCTGGACGATAAGAAGAACTTCACGCTGGTTTGCCGGGATCTGTCGGAGATCGCCAGCTATGCCAAGGTCGGTAACGAGAGCTACCGGCTGTTGAGGAGCCTCACGCCGGGCCCTTACACCTTCATCGCCCAGGCGACCAAGCAGGTGCCGCGCCGGCTCCAGCATCCCAAGCGCAAGACGATCGGGATCCGCGTGCCGGACAACCGTATTGCCCACGCTCTGCTGGAGGAGCTCGACGAGCCGATCATGAGCTCGACCCTGATCCTCCCGGGCGACGAGCTGCCCCTGAGCGATCCCTACGATATCCGAGACATCCTCGAGCACGAGGTGGATCTGGTCATCGACGGTGGGTACTGCGGGATCGAGCCTACCACGGTGGTGGATCTTTGCGAGGACGTGCCCGAGGTACGGCGCCTGGGTAAGGGCGACGCGGGGCTGTTCGGGCGGGGGTGATCCCGCGTGGCCCTCGACCCTGGATCTCCCGGAGACAATCCCGACCATGCAGGATCTCAGCATCGTCCAGGAGCTCGCGGCCCTCGCGTTGCCGCTGATCTTCGGCATCACCCTGCACGAGGCGGCCCACGGCTGGGTGGCGCGCCTGTTGGGGGATCGCACCGCCGAGATGCTGGGGCGCGTCACGCTCAATCCCGTACGCCACATCGACCCGCTGGGCACCGTGATCATTCCGGCGCTGATGTACCTGACGACGCATTTCGTGTTCGGCTGGGCCAAGCCGGTCCCGGTGACCTGGCAGAACCTGCGCAATCCGCGCCGAGACATGGCGCTGGTCGCGGCGGCCGGGCCGGGGGCCAATCTGCTGATGGCTTTGCTGTGGGCCATCATCGCCCACCTCGGGTACGCTCTGGGCGGGGTGAGTCCCTGGGTCGCGCAGCCCCTGTTGGCGATGGGGGGGGCCGGGGTCTCGATCAACGTCATCCTGATGCTGCTCAACCTGCTGCCTATCCTGCCGCTCGACGGGGGGCGGGTGCTGGCCGCCCTGTTGCCGCCGCGGGTGTCCGCGCGCTTCGGCCGGCTCGAGCCCTGGGGTCTGTTCATCGTGGTGGGGCTGCTCGCCACCGGTATACTGAGCGCCGTGCTCACCCCGATGTACGGGGCCATCGTCAATCTCATTGCGACGATCGCCGGCCTGCACTGAGCGAGACACCATTAATCGGGTATTGAGTCTTTTGGGGGACCTCTTGACCTTCGCGCCTTCGCAGTCTTCTCGTGTACTTTCCGGCATGCGCCCCACAGGGCGGCTGCACCTCGGGCACTACCATGGGGTGCTGAAGAGCTGGGTGGAGCTGCAGCTCGCCTACGAGTGCTTCTTCTTCGTTGCCGACTGGCACGCCCTGACGACCCACTACGAGGATCCCACCATCGTCCCGGCCAGCGTCTGGGACATGGTCGTCGACTGGCTGGCGGCCGGCGTCAACCCCAAGCAGGCGCGCCTGTTCATCCAGTCCAAGGTGCCCGAGCATGCAGAGCTGCACCTGCTGCTGTCGATGATCACGCCGCTGGGCTGGCTCGAACGGGTGCCCACTTACAAGGACCAGCAGGACAAGCTTCGGGACAAGGATCTTTCGACCTACGGCTTTCTTGGCTATCCGCTGCTACAGAGCGCCGACATCCTGATCTACAAGGCCGGTCTGGTGCCGGTGGGCGAGGATCAGGTGGCGCACGTCGAGCTGACCCGGGAGGTCGCCCGCCGCTTCAACCATCTGTACGGTCGCGAGCCGCATTTCGAGGAGCTTGCCGAAGCGGCGGTCAAGAAGATGGGCAAGAAGGCCGGCAAGCTCTACAGCCAGTACCGAAAGGCGTTCCAGGAGCGCGGTGACGAGGAGGCGCTGCACGCGGCGCGCGCCCTGCTGGAGGAGCAGCAGAACATCACCATGAGCGAGCGCGAGCGCCTGTTCGGCTACCTCGAAGGCAGCGGCCGCATCATCCTGCCCGAGCCCCAGCCGCTGCTTACCAAGTCCTCCAAGATGCCGGGACTGGATGGGCAGAAGATGTCCAAGTCGTATGGCAACACCATCGCGCTGCGCGACGATCCGGCGGAGGTCGAGAAGCGCCTGCGCACCATGCCGACCGATCCCGCGCGGGTGCGCCGGAGCGACCCCGGCGATCCCGAGAAGTGCCCGGTCTGGCAGTTTCATCAGGTCTATTCCGACGACGGCGTGCGCCAATGGGTGCAGGAGGGCTGCCGCACGGCCGGCATCGGCTGCATCGAGTGCAAGCAGCCGGTGATCGACGCCGTGCGCCGGGAGCTGATGCCGCTGCAGGAGCGGGCCCGCGAGTACGAGGCCCAGCCCAACGTGGTCCGCAATATCATCGCCGAAGGCTGCGAAGGTGCGCGCGAGGTCGCCCGCAGCACCCTCGAGGAGGTCCGTCACGCCATGTCTCTGGGGTACCGGTGAGCGAGCCCCAGGCCCCGGGGCAGGACGAGGCCGCGCCGCTGCACGGCCCGGTGCACCCCGCCCAGGAGGAGATGCCCTTCGCGGTGGTCCAGGGCGAGCCGCTGCTCGTTCTCCCCAAGGATCTTTACATCCCGCCGGACGCCCTGGAGGTCTTCCTGGACGCCTTCGAGGGCCCCCTGGATCTGCTCCTGTACCTGATCAAGCGCCAGAATCTGGATATCCTCGACATCCCCATCGCCGAGATCACCGCCCAGTACATGGAGTACATCGAGCTGATGAAGGAGCTTCGTCTGGAGCTCGCCGCGGAATATCTGGTCATGGCCGCCATGCTGGCGGAGATCAAGTCGCGGATGTTGCTGCCCCGGCCCGAGAGCGCCGATGAAGAGGAAGGCGATCCGCGCACCGAGCTGATCCGCAGGCTCCAGGAGTACGAGCGTTACAAGCAGGCCGCGGAGGATCTGGACGCGCTGCCCCAGCTCGGACGCGACGTCTATCCCACCCTCGTGCCCGTGCCCGACCGGGTGGTGCGCAGACGCGACCCGGACCTCGATCTCAGAGAGCTGCTGCTCGCCCTGCGGGAGGTGCTCCAGCGGGCGGACATGTTCTCCAGCCACCGTATCCAGCGCGAGCCGCTCTCGGTGCGCGAGCGCATGTCGCGCATCCTGGAGTCCCTGCGCGGCGAGGGCTTCGTGGAGTTCACGCGGCTGTTCACCCTCGAGGAGGGTCGCCTCGGGGTGGTGGTGAGCTTTCTCGCGGTCCTGGAGCTGATCAAGGGAGCGCTGATCGAGCTGGTGCAGGCCGAGCCCTTTGGCCCCATCCACATCAAAGGGGTCGCGTCCTGAGATGTCGGGGCCACCGGGGCTGAAGCAGATTCTCGAGGCGGCGCTGTTGGCGGCGGGTCGTCCCTTGTCTCTCGAGCAGCTCGGGGCGCTGTTCGAGGAAGGCGAGCGGCGCGACGCGGCCGAGCTGCGCGAGGCGCTCACCGCTCTGCAAGCGGACTACGAAGGCCGCGGCATCGAGCTTGCCGAGGTGAGCAGCGGGTATCGCGTCCAGATCCGCGCCCAGTGCGCGCCCTGGGTGTCGCGACTCTGGGACGAGAAGCCTGGCCGCTACTCCCGTGCCCTGATGGAGACGCTGGCCCTGATCGCCTACCGGCAGCCGATCACCCGCGGGGAGATCGAGGACATCCGCGGCGTGAGCGTGAGCACCAACATCATCAAGACCCTGGATGAGCGCGACTGGGTCCGGGTCGTGGGGCACCGCGACGTGCCGGGGCGCCCGGCGCTCTATGCCACCACGCGGACCTTCCTGGATTATTTCGGGCTGAGCTCCTTGGACGATCTGCCCACGCTGGCGGAGCTGCGGGATCTGGACTCGATCAACCGCGAGCTGGAGCTGACGGACCCGGATCTCGCTGCGGCCGTGGGCGCTGCGGGCTTGCCGGCGGAAGGGGAAGGGGTAGTGGTCCCCGGCGATGACGAGCCGTCCGAGGGCGACGAGCCGTCAGGGCCGACCGAAACGCCGAGCGAATCGGTCTCCGGCCCCTCGGCGTCGGCGCCGCAGGGCCCGCTCGACGCCGAGCCGCAAGCGTCCGAAGCCGAGGCGCTGATCAGCCGCGGCGAAGCGCACGACCCAGAGTCCGCCCGTGACTGAGGGCGCTCCGCTCAAGGGCGAGCGCTTGCAGAAGTTCCTCGCCGCCCGCGGCTGGGGCTCGCGGCGGGAGCTCGAGCAATGGATCGCCGCCGGGCAGATCCGCGTCAACGGCCGGTCAGCCTCCCTGGGCGATCGGGTTCTGCCGGGGGACCGCATCACGATGGATCGCCGTACGCTACGCGTGGAGGCCGATGCCAGGCCGGCGCGGCGCATCATCGTCTACAACAAGCCCGAGGGACAGGTGGTGTCGCGCATCGATCCCGAGGGGCGGCCGACGGTCTTCGAACGGCTGCCCGTGCTGAAGAAGGGGCGCTGGGTGGCCGTGGGGCGCCTGGACCTCAACACCTCCGGTCTGCTGCTGCTGACCACCGACGGTGAGCTGGCCAACCGTCTCATGCATCCCTCCCGGGAGGTGGAGCGGGAATATGCGGTGCGCGTGTTGGGCGAGGTGGATCGCAGCCAGATCGACCGGCTTCTGGCTGGCGTAGAGCTGGAGGATGGCCCCGCGCACTTCGAGCGCATTAACGATGCGGGCGGGCAGGGGGCGAACCGCTGGTTTCACGCCGTTATCGTCGAGGGGCGCAACCGCGAGGTGCGCCGACTCTGGGAGGCCGTGGGGGTGCGCGTGAGCCGCCTCATCCGGCTGCGCTATGGACCGGTCATGCTGTCTCGACGCCTCGCACGAGGACGTTGGCGGGAGCTGGAGCCCCGTGAGCGGACCGCCTTGCTGGACATGGCCGGTCTGCCGAAGGAGGTCTCGGAGAGAACACGGGCGAGACGCCCACGGCGAGCGCCTGCGGGGAAGGGCCGGCGCCGGTGACCTTCGAGCCGGGCGAGGCGCCGCTGAGGGCCGCCTTCGACCTGATGCTCTACGCCTACGGCCCCCAGCACTGGTGGCCGGGGGACGGGGCCTTCGAGATCTCGGTCGGCGCGGTTCTCACCCAGAACACCGCCTGGACCAACGTCGAGCGAGCGATAGCCCGCCTCAAGGAGGCGCGGCTCCTGGACGCCCGCGCCATCGCCCGCGCCGACCAGGCCCGGCTCGCCGAGCGCATCCGGTCTGCGGGCTACTTCAACGTCAAAGCCCGGAGACTGCAGGCCTTCTGCCGATTCTGGCTGGAGGCCGGCGGCGAGCGCGGTCTGGCTGCCCGGGATACCGCCGGACTGCGTCAGGCACTGCTCGGGGTGCACGGCATAGGCCCGGAGACTGCGGACGATATCCTGCTCTACGCCTTCGATCGCCCCGTCTTCGTCATCGACGCCTACACCCGGCGGCTCTTCGAGCGATTGGGGCTGAGCAGGAATAGAGAGGCCTACGAGGCCCTCAGGCATGGGGTCGAGCGGGCGCTCGGGCCCGACGCCCAGGGCTTCAACGAGCTGCATGCGCTGATCGTTCGCCACGCCAAGCAGGCCTGTCGCAAGCGCCCGCTGTGCGAGGCGTGCTGCCTGGGCACGATCTGCCCAAGCCGGGGACGGATCCGGTAGGATGCAATGCGCGACGCGAGTTGCATCGATCGCGGTTCTCGGCCGATGCAGCGCCTTCGCCACCGCATCCCACGAGATCTGGCAGCCGCTGCGATAAAACCCGGGGAGGAAGGGTGGGAGCGAGCTCCAGCTCGCGATAGTCGCGGCTCGGCCAGGTCGCGACCCGGAGGTCGCCCCTACCCGGGAGGAAGCAGCTCAGCGCGACGGGGGGTGGCGATCACCCAGCCTTTTGCCGCGCTCGACGCACCCCGTGGCGAAGCTGGAGGGTCAGGGGTCGCAGCTCGGGCACCTGGGGGATGCTGCCGTCGACCAGCACGACCAAGCGGCGCACGCGCGCCGGGGAGCGCGCGAAACGGCGCAGGCGCTCTATGACCCGCTCCCGCCGTAGGGCGTCGCCGGCACCCAGGATGAGATAGATCCCGAAGTGGATGCTTCCGCCGATGAAATCGAGGGCCTCGCCCAGGGTCAGGGTTCTCGGAATCCGAATGTTCTCCATGCCCAAGCGGCACAGACCGGCTCCGGGTCTCCAGGCATAGAGCGCCTGACCCGTAGCCAGCTCGTGACGCCTGAACAGCCTGACGACCCGCTCGACCGAGGGGGTTTCGATGGTGCCGAGCGGGAGGCCGGACTCGATGAGCTCTGTGACGGCTTGACAAAGATCCATGGATGGTCTGCGGGGCCTGGCTGTTGCGAACTTAAGCTTAGGGCCCCCGGGCGACAGCCGGTGTGAAGCCCATCAATGTTTCTCCCGGATGGGTTTGACCGACATCCCAGATCGGATAGGTCGATTCCGGTGGTCCCGTTGCGAGGTCGATGCCTTTTCGGGGGTAGCCGACGCACGCCACGGCAGTGATAATTCGGTTCGCGCTGGCGTGATTCGGGGACGTTGGAGCCGGGGTGCCGGACAGTTCGTCGCGAGGCGTCCGAGCTGCGCGTGGATGCAAGGCGCGCGACAGACCGGGCGCTCCGAGACCGCGGAGGGAGGTTATTCATGAGCGACGCAGACGAGCGGCGCGCTATCGGCCGGCTGTACCGACGCATGGCGGTCGCCGCTACCCTGGGAAACGCGGCGGAATATGCGACCTGCTACGCTCAGGATGCCGTTCTGTTGCCCCCGCACGATGGGCCGATACAGGGAAGAGAGCAGGTGCGGAAATGGGCGGAAGCCCTGTTCGGCACCTGGCGCATGAGAGGCCACACCGTCTCGATGGACGACCAACGGGTCGGAGCCAACGTCGCCTTCAGCCGTTACCGGGGAGTCGGCGACTTCGTTCCGACGGCGGGCGGCGAAGCGGTGCCCTACGATCTGAAATACATCGACACCCTGGCTCGCCAGCCGGATGGCTCGTGGCTCATCGCCTGCCATATGTGGAGCAGCAACGTGCCGGGCTCCAGTATCTGGACCAAGGAGGCGTGCGGATGACGAGCCACGCCCATGGCCGCGATCCGCGAGTCGACTGCGCGCAGCGAATGTCCCAGAGGACCATAGCGGTGGACCAGGCAGCGAATCCTGCCAACCATGGACCCGGAACGCATGTCGTTGGCACCGCGGCGGTGCGCCCCCGTGGCGCGCGAGCCATTTGGCGCCATGTGCGTGCCCGGCTGATGGGAGCTGCCATCCTGACGGTCGTCTCGGCTGCCTCTGCCGGCGAAGCCCCGGGTGCTCCCGCACTGTCAGATGGGAACGGGCCTGTCCCGGCGTTCCGCCACGTCTACCTGATCGTCATGGAAAATCGAGAGGCGGGCCGCATCGTCGGCAACCCGGAAGCGCGCTATATCAACGGCCTGATCGAGCGCTATGGGCTCGCCACGAGCTATACCGCGGTCGCTCATCCCTCCGAGCCGAACTATCTGGCCCTTTTCAGCGGCTCGACCCAGGGAGTGACGGACGACGCTCTCCACGATCTGTCTGGACAGACACTAGCCGATCGGCTCGAGGCCCAGGGGCGCGACTGGCGCGTCTATGCCCAGAACGTCCCGCCTCATTGCTTTCGCGGCGCCTACGCGAGCGCAGGCGAGGATGGCAGCGGGACCTATGCGCGCAAGCACAACCCCGCGATCAGCTTCTCCTCGATCAGCGGTAATCCCCGTCGCTGCGCCAAGATCACGGACTTCAGCCATTTCGACCCGGCAGCCAGTGACTTCGCCCTGATCGTCCCGAACCTGTGCAACGACATGCACGACTGCTCGACCCGGACCGGCGACCGGTTCCTGGAGACTTTCCTGCCGCGCATCCTCGACAGCCCGGCAATGGCCGACAGCGTGCTCTTTCTTACCTGGGACGAGGGCACGTCGATGCGGGGCGGCGGCGGGCGGGTGGCGACGCTCGTGATGGGTCCCCGCGTTCGGCCGGGCTTTCGGTCAGATGCCGCCTACACGCACTACTCGCTGCTGAGAACCATCGAGGATGCCTGGGGCCTGAAGTGTCTCGCTCTGAGCTGCAGCGCGAATAATCTGAGCGCGTTCTTCCGATAGCTCAAGTGGAGAGTGGCGGGCGGAGAATGTCCGAGCACGGCCACCGGCCACCGGAGCCCGTCGTAAGCTTCCGTCTTTGAGGGCCGGAGCCGCCCCTGGGGAGGTACAAAGCCGCGTCATGGCATGAATCTCTCTCACCCGGCCGCGCGCCTGCTCATCTGGCCCGGAAGACCCCTCTGACGAAGCGGATCTGGCCCTCCCGAAGGCTACGCGTCGCGTTCTCGGCCTTTTGCGCGAGATTGTCGACGTACACCGACAAGCTCAGTTGTACCCGCGCGGCGCTTTCGGGAGTCCCGCTCGCGGGCGGACTCAATTGAGTGTCGCTAACATCCTCGAAGTATTCAGCGATGAATCCACTCTGGCCGAGAATCGCATGCATCTCTTCGGCCGAAACAAGGATGTTGTGGACAGGGTCGGTAGCCCAGGGAAGCGGAAAGTAGGACGTGGCCCTCTCCCCAGCGGTCATTTCTTGGAAGGCGAGCCGGCCGTGCGGCTTGAGGACCCGGTAGATCTCCGCGTAGAGCCTGCGCTTGTCCGCGATGTTCATGCCGACGTTCTGCATCCAGACGGCATCGAAAGAATCGTGGGGGAAGGGTAGATCGAGAGCACTGCCCATATGCACTTCGATTCGATCGTCAAGGCCGGTCAGCCGATTCAGCAGCGCCGCGCCGGCACAGTAATCAGGCGACAATTCGAGGCAGTCGACGTGGCAGCCGGGCGAGGCAGCGAGCATCCGGGCGGCGCCGGCCAGCCCGGCTCCGATATCGAGGACGCGATCTTCGGCCCGAATCTGCGCCAGGTCCTGCAACACGAGTGAAGCCCGTAACCCGCCGGTGTGGAAATGGTCCAGTGCGCCCAGCTCCTGTGGCGACAGTCGTTTCTCAGGATTCAAGCCGGCCGCGCGGAGGGCAGCCAGGATTCGCGCCTCCATGTCGTGGGCCGAATAGTGTGCTTCGAGACTCGCCATAACCAACCCCTCCTCGATATTCGTCGTGCATGGTACGCGCCGACTGCCCGCCTCAGGTCCTACGGCTGATCTTCGAGCCGGCTTCGATATCGGTTATCAAGCCGCTGCGGCGCTCGTCCGGCAGCGCTTGGGCTCACGTGGCGAGGCTCTCCCCGCGACCTGAGAAACGGGAAAGGACCCCGCGGAACCGTCGCGCGGCGTCTGGTCCCGGGAAAGTGCCCCCGGCGGGGACGCGACCGGGCTCGTTTCCACTCAACTCCTGCTCCGTTTTTCGGACCGCTCTTGCAAGGTCCCGCAGGTCAAAGGTTGCCACGTTATGCCGCTATATGGCTCGGGCCTCACCGGCTTCTCGTAAGCGGTGATACCCCACCCGGCAAGAGCAGAATGCAAGCGGGGCTGGCGCGGGGCCGCGACCTATGGCCAAGCGTTGCCCAAGCTGTCCAACCAACCGACACTTTCCGGCCTTCGCCGACTGATGGCACAATGCCCCCCCAGGAGATGGCATGCCTCCCGCGCGGGTGGCCCCGCCGAACCGCCTGGACCCCCGGGCCGATGATCGCGGGCGGTGTGGGCGTTTGCGGGCCTCTCCATGCTGTCCGCGGATTGCCTGATCCGACTGAGGACAGTTCATGCGGCCCTCCATTCTCGCCACCGATCCGCCGGAAAGCCTCCCGCCGGAGATCGCCATCGGCCGTTCCTCAACCCCAAGGAGTCCTCCCATGACCACCACTATTCAAATGCTTCACGCCCGCGAGATCCTCGACTCACGGGGCAATCCCACTGTTGAAGTAGACGTCACGCTGGGCAACGGGGCCGCGGCCCGCGCCGCCGTCCCCTCCGGAGCGTCCACCGGAGTGCACGAAGCCCTGGAGCTGCGCGACGGCGACGAGGCGCGCTACGGCGGCAAGGGCGTGAAAAAGGCCGTGGGCCATGTCAACGGCGAGATCGCCGCCGCGCTGATCGGTATGGACGCCCTCGATCAAGGCGCCGTAGACCGGGCCATGCTCACGCTAGACGGCACGCCGCTCAAATCACGCCTGGGTGCCAACGCGATCCTGGGAGTCAGCCTGGCCGTGGCTCGCGCCGGCGCAGTCGCGTGTCACCTGCCGCTGTTTCGCTATCTGGGCGGTGCGGCGGCTTGCCGACTGCCGGTGCCCATGTTCAATATTCTGAACGGCGGCGTCCACGCCAACTGGCAGGGCACCGACCTGCAAGAGTTCATGATCGCCCCGGTCGGAGCCCCCAGCTTCGCCGAGGCGCTGCGCTGGGGAGCGGAGGTCTATCACGCCTTGAAGAAGGTGCTCAAGGACGCCGGTCACTCCGTGGGCGTAGGCGACGAGGGCGGCTTTGCACCGGCACTCAAGCGCAACGTCGAGGCTCTCGAGCTGATCGTCCAGGCCATCGAGGCCGCTGGCTACCGCCCCGGCGACGACGTGGCCATCGCCCTGGACCCCGCCTCCAGCGGCTTCTTCGAGGACGGCTTGTACCACCTGCGTACCGAGGGTCGTAAGGTAGAGGCCGCCGAGATGGTGGCGATCTACGCCGACTGGGTGGGCCGCTTCCCCATCGTGGTCCTGGAAGACGGCCTGGCCGAGGACGACTGGGCCGGATGGAAGCTGCTCAACGCCAGTCTGGGGGATCGCATCGAGCTGGTGGGCGACGACCTCTTCGTCACTAACGTCGAGCGCATCCAGCGCGGCATCGACGAGCAGGTAGCCAACGCCGTGTTGATCAAGCTCAACCAGATCGGCTCGCTGAGCGAGACCATCGCCGCGGTCAACCTGGCCTACCGCGCCAACTGGGGCGCGATGGTGTCGCACCGCAGCGGCGAGACCCTGGACAGCTTCATCGCCGACCTGACCGTGGCGCTCGGCACGGGCCACCTCAAGACCGGCGCCCCCTGCCGGGGTGAGCGGGTGGAGAAGTATAACCAGCTGCTGCGCATCGAAGAATATCTAGGCGCGTCGGCGGTCTACGCCGGGCGGGGCGCCTTCGTGCGCTGAGGCGCGAGAGCAAGATCTCCCGCGGGTCTGCGGCCCTCGGGAGATTTCTTGCCGCGGAGCACTGGGCGTGTCACGCAGCTCCCTGCAAAGGGTGGGGTCGCGCTCCCAGACGGTGCAATTCGCCCACAGGAGCGCGCGGACCCCGCTCAGGCGCGCTCCATACCACATAGGATTAGGGGCCGGGTGCTTGCGACGCCGAGCACGATGCCGACGCGTGCACCAGCTCGGTCTCGGTATTCCCCTACCGACGCGAGGCTGGTGGCAGCCAATGCTGAAACATAATCCGACTCGACCGACATGTCTCGGTTCGGCCATTATGCAAAGCTTTGCATAACGGCCAAGAGGAGTCCTTCAGCATCTGCTCATATTGCCGGTGCGGAAGCGCGGTCCCGGCCAAAAGCGGTCAACAGCTCTCGGAATGGAGGAAGGGTGTTGATCGAGCGGCTGATGTGCGAGACGGGCTGACCGCAGACCCGAAAAAACGCCCTGGGAGTATTGGGGCACCGCGGGCTATAGGCGATTGTGGGCCAGTCTACCCAAACGAGTGGGCAAGTGCCTTCCTAAGCCAGGCCCCAGGCCGCAGTCTAGCGGACTCGTCTGAGCCGAGGCGCTTGTCGGCCCGAAATGCTAGCATTGTTTGGTGGCCGTTTACGAGCCATCGCCGGGGCGGTAGCAAACCTGCCGAACGGAGACGTAAGAATCATTTGAGCCTAGGAGGTGTCCCATGTCATCAGAATCCCGCCGCAATTTCCTCGCCACGTCAGGTAAGTTGATTGCGGGTACGATCGCGTTCGGCGCGATGGGCGCCTATGCCGCGGAAGAGCACATGCAGGAGGGCTCCGGCGAAGGCCTCGTGGTCGCTTCCGCGGAGGAAAACCGGTGTGCAACCTGCCAGTTCTGGGGGGGCATGCGCAAGGTCTCCGATGATAAGAAGCATGTGACTGCGCAGAGCATGGGCTGGTGCAACAACCCGGACAGTCCCAACCACGGGAAGTTGACGGCGGCCGACCATGAGATGATGAAGCCCGACATCTGGAGAAAATGGGCGGCTCTCTGACCTCATCCCGATGCCTGGGGCAACATCGATGTCCCAGGCATCGCTGCTTCTCCAACGCTCGCGAGGAATGGGCCGCGCCGGGTCGACAGCAGTCCTTCAGGAGCGACTTATATTAGAGAAGCCTATTGGTCTCTTGTCGCCCAACTCCGGACATGGCTATGTACAGAAAACCCCGGCCAATCCGGGTTTCGCTGGTTGGCAACTGTCGGCCAGCTCGAGAACGTCCGCTTGGCCACCTTCCGCTCCATCTTTGCCACTCTTACGCACCCCCTAAGCACTTTTTAATCAAGGCTTCCGCGGGCTTGCGTTGGATTTGCGTAGCCGCGACCGGGTTCTGATCACCAAATACTCGGTCGAGGCTGCGCTCTGGTCGTTCTGGAAGGAAGCCCGTTCAGCCAGGATCAGGCAAGGTCGAAGCGGTCCGCGTTCATGACCTTGTTCCAGGCTGCCACGAAGTCCTGCACGAGTTTCTCTTGTGCATCGTCCTGCCCGTAGACCTCTGCAATCGCCCGGAGCTGCGAGTTGGAGCCGAAGATGAGGTCGACGCGGGTACCGGTCCACTTCAGCTCGCCCGTTGCGCGGTCGCGTCCTTCGAACGCATCCTCGTCTTGGGAGGTCGCCTTCCACTCGGTGCTCATGTCGAGCAGGTTGACGAAGAAGTCGTTGGTCAGTGTCTCGGGGCGCTTGGTGAAGACGCCGTGTTGAGCCCGTCCGACATTTGCGTTCAGCACGCGCATGCCACCGACGAGAACCGTCATCTCAGGCGCGGTCAGCGTCAGGAGCTGCGCCTTGTCGACCAGCAGATCCCCAGCCGACACGCTGTAATTGGCCTTCTGGTAATTGCGGAACCCGTCCGCGATCGGTTCGAGCACAGCGAAGGAGTCCACATCGGTCTGCTCCTGGGTGGCATCCGTGCGCCCCGGCGCGAAGGGCACCTCCACATCCTGTCCGGCGTTCTTCGCCGCCTGCTCGATGGCCGCGCAACCGCCGAGAACGATCAGGTCGGCGAGCGATACCTGCTTGCCGCCAGCCTGCGCGGCGTTGAATGCCTTCTGGACGCCCTCGAAGGCCTTCAGCACCTTCGCCAACTGGGCAGGCTGATTGACCTCCCAGTCCCTCTGCGGCGCGAGACGGATGCGCGCCCCGTTCGCCCCACCGCGCTTGTCGGAGCCGCGGAAGGTTGCCGCCGAGGCCCAGGCGGTCGAGACCATCTCGGAGATGGACAGCCCCGAGGCGAGGATCTTCGCCTTGAGGTCCGCGATGTCGGCCGCGTCGACCAACTCGTGATCGACCTTTGGCACGGGGTCTTGCCAGACCAATTCCTCTGCCGGGACCTCCGGGCCGAGATAGCGCGAGCGCGGGCCCATGTCGCGGTGGGTCAGCTTGAACCAGGCGCGGGCGAAGGCGTCCGCCAACTCATCGGGGTGTGCGTGGAAATGCCGCGCAATCGGCTCGTAGGCCGGGTCGTAACGCATCGCCATGTCCGCGGTGGTCATGATGATCTGTACCCGCTTCGAGGGATGGTCGGCAGCCGGTGCCTGGTTACTGTCGGTCTCCCGCTTCGGCGTCCACTGCCAGGCACCGGCGGGGCTTTTCTCCACGACCCAATCGTTGCCGAACAGCATGTCCAGATAACTGTTGTCCCACCGGGTCGGGGTCGGCGTCCATGAACCTTCCAGACCGCTGCCGATCTGATCGCCGCCTTTGCCGCTGCCAAAACTGCTCTTCCAGCCCAAGCCCATCTGTTCGAGGGGGGCCGCTTCGGGTTCGGGCCCCACGTCGGTTGCCGGGCCGGCGCCGTGGCATTTGCCGAAGGTGTGGCCGCCGACGGTGAGCGCGACGGTCTCGTAGTCGTTCATCGCCATGCGCGCGAAGGTCTCCCGAACGTCCCGGCCGGACGCGAGCGGATCCGGGTTGCCGCCCGGCCCTTCCGGGTTCACGTAGATCAGACCCATCTGAACGGCGGCGAGGGGATTCTCGAGGTCCCGATCACCTGCGTGGCGCTTGTCGGCAAGCCACTCGGTCTCAGATCCCCAGTAGGTGTCTTCTTCGGGCTCATAGACGTCCGCGCGCCCGCCGCCGAAGCCGAAGGTCTTGAAGCCCATCGACTCCAAGGCGCAGTTGCCGGTGAGGATCATGAGGTCGGCCCAGGAGATCTTGTTGCCATACTTCTGCTTGATCGGCCAGAGGAGCCGGCGCGCCTTGTCAAGATTCACGTTGTCGGGCCAGCTGTTGAGCGGGGCGAAGCGTTGCTGGCCCGAGCCTGCTCCGCCACGGCCGTCTCCCATGCGGTAGGTGCCCGCGCCGTGCCACGCCATCCGGATGAACAGCGGCCCATAGTGACCGTAGTCCGCGGGCCACCAGTCCTGCGAGTCGGTCATCAGTGCGTAAAGGTCCTTCTTCACGGCCTCGAGGTCGAGCTTCTTGAACTCCTCGGCGTAGTTGAACGACGCGCCCAACGGGTTGGACTGGGGGCAGTTCTGCTGGAGAAGCTTCAGGTTCAGCTGGTTTGGCCACCAGTCCCGATTCGATTTCACTCCACTCGTGGTGTGCATGACCGGGCACTTGCCCGCATTCGTGTCAGTGTTTGCGCTCATCTTTCACTCCAATCATGGCTCCAATGGTCGTCGGCGTGCTCTTCTCACTCATCGTCTGCCCCTTCTCTTACCTCTTGACGATTGGAGGTTTCTGGGGCCGGGGCCTCAGCCAACTCGCTCGCGCATCTGGCGCAGACACCTCGGACCTCGACGTGGGCGCTCACCACCTGGCCTAAACGACTCACAGAGTCGGGAATTCGTAGGGCGTTGAGCTCGGTACTTTCGAAGTCTCGCACCAAGCCACATCGAACGCACAGGTAGTGGTGGTGGTGCTGCAAATTCGCATCGAAGCGGACGCTGTCCTGCCTCGGACCGAGGGTTTTGAGAAGCCCAAGGTCGGTGAGCAGCCAAAGCGTCCGGTACACCGTGTCGAGGGAAACCGTCGGCATCGCTGCCTGCACCGCCCTGTAAACCGCTTCTGCGCTGGGATGCCCTGCGCTCGAAGCGACGGCTCGAAAGATCTCAAGGCGCTGATGCGTGAGCTTGACGCCCGCCCCCTTGGCGACCTCCTTGAACTGCTCAAGCCGCCGCTCGACCTCTTGAGCTTCTACTAGCACGTATGATTCCTATCTGAGGATAACACGCAGATAGGAATCTACCAGAAACTACGGGTGACCGCAATTGTTGGCATGAGTGACCAACAAGAACCTGAAGTGAAGTAACGAAAGGGGATCAGGTGGCACGGACAGCAAGTGTGCAGGCCTGGCGTCATATTCGAAGCTCGGGACTTCCACGACCGGTCGGGGGCGGGGTGCGGCCATCCACGTTTTCGTGGCGAATGACGCACCGGGTCCAGACCAGCCTTCCTGAGGGCAGGCAGCAACCAGAGAGTTTAAGGAATCCTGACAGTGTCCCTCGGTTCGGGCGGTATCCCCTCCGGGCCGAGCTCAGCCATCCTGCCGGGGGGAGCTCCCAGCGGTGCAGGCTTGAGACCGGCCCGGAGCGCCCCGACCATCGAGACCCTCATCATGGTCCCGAGGGACTAGCGACGAGGGTTGCCGACCGCTGACTGGTGGAGGTGGACGGCAAGGTGGTGCTGGACCTTCGCGCCGTGGAGGGCGGCCACCGGAGGGCGAGCTCTGCGCGGAGACCCTGGTGGCCCGGGGGTGGGGCTACGGCGTCCGCGCCGAGCGCCCCTTTGTGGCCCCGAGGGGGTGTTTCGCCTGGTCCCTGCATCGCCGCTCCATGGCCATCCTGGGGGCTCCAGGCGCCCACCTGCTTCGAGGACCGCGGGCCGGCCCTGAAAGTGGGTGATTCCGATTGCTTGCAAGTGCCGTAGACGAACGAAAGGAAACTCGCGAATGGTCCCGCCGGATAGAGCAGGGCTTGCGATTTCGGCACTTGGTCGGCGCCGCCGGGCCGGCCCAGCCACGGGCATCAACCCCGGGTTCTCAACCCACAGGCGGTGTAATATCGCTGCACCCCCAGGATGCCCAACCCGAGGGTCGGCCCATGGCCCCGTAAGCCTTCACCGTCAAGTGGGGAAGGGAGCTGAAGGAGCGCTCTGCGACTCAACGGTGTTTCGACGACGGCTGCCTGCTCGGCGAGCCCGACCCAGTGGAAGCTGGCCTCAGGCACCCGGTACGGCTTCGAGAAAGGCCGCCAAGAAGAACGGTGGAGGCTCCGCCCGACCCGGCAAGCTCCCCCTGGTGCCGTCGGTCGAGGAATAGGGGCGCTGCAGGCGCGGGACACTGTCTCGTCGAGGAAAACGCGGCAGGATTGAAGGAGGAGGTCACGATGGCCGATCAGGCCCAGAAGAACAGCCTCGTAGGGGTGCTGACTCACATGGGCGGGTCCGCCGGTAACGGCAGGCTGCGCGAGGCCCTCGGATGGGATGAAGCGACCTATGACGCGGTCAAGCAGGCGCTGATCGACGATGGCATCATCGTTCCGGGGCGCGGCCGGGGCGGCTCGGTCTCGATCGCTGGCGCGCAGCCGGCAGCTCCAGTCCCAACCGTGGCGGCATCGAAAGGGACACCCCCAAAGAAGGCTAAGGCGAGCGCATCGGCTGCTACGGTCGGCTACGAAGCCCAGCTCTGGCAGATGGCCGACGCCCTGCGCGGCAGCATGGACGCCGCCGAGTACAAGCACGTCTGCCTCGGCCTGCTGTTCCTGAAGTACATCTCCGACGCCTTCGAGGAGAAGCACGCTGCGCTGCTGGCCGAGCGGGCCCAGGGTGCCGACCCCGAAGACCCCGACGAGTACCGCGCCCTGAGCATCTTCTGGGTGCCGCCCGAGGCGCGCTGGCCGCACCTGAAGGCGCAGGCCCGCCAGAGCACCATCGGTCAGCTCGTGGACGACGCCATGGCCGGCATCGAGCGCGACAACCCGGCGCTCAAGGGCGTGCTGCCCAAAGACTACGCCCGCCCCGCGCTCGACAAGCACCGCCTCGGCCAGTTGATCGACATGATCAGCAACATCAAGGTCGGCGACGAGGCCAGCCGCGCCAAGGACGTGCTAGGCCGCGTCTACGAGTACTTCCTCTCGCAGTTCGCGAGCGCCGAAGGCAAGAAGGGCGGCGAGTTCTACACGCCGCGCTGCGTGGTCAAGCTGCTGGTCGAGATGCTTGAGCCCTACCGCGGCCGGGTGTACGACCCCTGCTGCGGCTCCTCGGGCATGTTCGTGCAGTCGGTGGAGTTCATCCGTGCCCATGCATCGGGCAACGGCAACGGCGGCAAGGCCCCCAAGGGAGCACGGCCCGACATCTCGATCTACGGCCAGGAATCGAACTACACCACCTGGCGGCTCGCCCGCATGAACCTCGCCATCCGCGGCATCGACTCCGGACAGATCGCACAGGGCGATACCTTCCACAACGACCGCCACCCGGATCTGAAGGCCGACTTCATCCTCGCCAATCCGCCCTTCAACATCTCCGACTGGGGCGGCGAGCGCCTGCAGGGCGACAAGCGCTGGCAGTACGGCACACCGCCCCCCGGCAACGCCAACTTCGCCTGGGTACAGCACATCGTCCACCACCTCGCGCCGGCGGGCGTCGCCGGCTTCGTGCTCGCCAACGGCTCGATGTCGTCGAACCAGTCCGGCGAGGGCCAGATCCGCAAAAGCCTGATCGAGGCCGACCTCGTCGACTGCATGGTCGCGCTGCCGGGCCAGCTCTTCTACTCGACCCAGATCCCCGCGTGTCTGTGGTTTCTGCGCCGCAACAAGCGTTTCCTCCCCTCTCCCCCCGGGCTGTCTATTACCCATACCGGAGACAGCCGCTACGGGCCGCCCGGAATCGAGGGGTGGAAGATGGTGAAGGTCTCGGTGATGTCAGCAAGGCGATTGAGACCGCGCCAGAGTACGGTGGCGCCGGGATGGCCGTCGCCTTTGCGCCCGAGAAAACCACCGAGCTTGGCCACCATGCGCATCGCCTCGCCCAGGGTCGGCGGCGTTTCGGGCGGTGTGGGCGAGCGCTGCTGATGGCAGACCAGCGCCTTCCACTCGGCCTCCTCGAAGAACACCGAGCAGGGGATCTCGGGGGTCTCGCGGCCGAGCTTGGTGAGGTGCATGACGCGCCAGGCGACCACCAGATCGATGGCCAGACAGGCCTGCAGGCTGGCGCTATCGCCGAGGCGACGGTCCTCGATGCGGCAGCCGCTTTTGAGGGTGCGATGAAACACCTCGATATTCCAGCGCGCCGCGTACCAGCCCAGGCGCTCGATCGCCTCCTCCAAGGTCGCGGTCGGCACCGTGGTGAGCAGCAGCCATTCGACGGGATCGCTGTCGGCAGGCGCCTCGAGCTCGATGGCATGGATGCCCCACAGCCCCAGCAGCGGGGCGGCACTGAGCCGGTTTGGGGGGCACAGCTGGATCGGCGCACAGCGGACCTGCAGCGTGGCGCGGCGCGCCTTGCGCCCGCCGCGGGCGGGGATGCACAGCGTGCAGCCGCCGAGCACCGGCTGAGCGGGCAGGAGCTCCCACAAGAGCTTGTGCTCGTGCGTCTCCTCGACCTGGCGCTGGGTGGTGCGGCTGGCGCGCACCAGCAGATCCGGACCCGCGGGGCGCTGGAGCGCCGCCGCAAACAGCTCGTAGATATCGGCCTCGCGGTCGGCGATATTGACCAAACGGGTGTGCGGGCACAGGCGCTGGAGCTCTGCGGTGCGCTGCAGGCTGGTGAGCCAGCGTTGGCTTTCCTTCTCCTCGATGGGGCGTTTCTTGCGCTGTTTGGCCTGGCCGATCTGCTGCGGGTCGCGCGCCCAGACCTGGACGTTGATCAGCCCCAGCGCTACCCCCTCGGGGGTCAACGCCAGGCTCTCGTGCAGCTTCAGTCCCTGCGCGGCGTCGGCACGGGTGTTGATCGGCCCCAGCTCGCGCGTGGCCGCATGGGCCTCGTAGTTGAGGCTGGTGGTGTCTTGGGCGACCAGCACCAGCGGGTGCTCGCCGATACGCCCGGCGGTTGCCTCGTAATGGGGATGCAGCAGCGTTTGCAGATTCACTTGCGCGTTGTGCAAGAACCGATAGGCGGCTTTGGTCGCACTGGCCGCGCCGTTCAGCGCCGCACTGATGGGGGCGGTGGGGTGCTCGCCAAACGCCTGCGCCAACTGCAGCAAGCGCGGGCGCAGCCGCGCATCGGGAAAGTCCACCTGGCCGAATTCCTGCTCGGCCCAGGAGGCAGAGTGCTCGCCCGGCGGCGCCAGGCGCAGCACCGGCGCCGGACGCTGGCACAGGGGTGCGCGCCAGTCGCGCTGCAAGGGCAAGACATACACGGCCTTGACCCCGGTCCCAGCGCGGTTCGCCCGGTCCTGGCGACCGCGTCCGGCACTCTCGCCCAGGCGCCGCCAATTGGCCGCCTTGTACACCGTCCCAGCAAAGTGCTGCTCATCGACGAAGGTCTCCAGCAGCAGCGGCGCATACCCGTAGCGCGGCGGCCAATCGCTGCGCACCCGTGCCGCGGCCAGCGCCAGCACATGCGAGCCCAGGTTGGGCACCTCGATGGTGGGCAGGATCAGAAAGCGACTGTTGGCTACCACCCGCGTGAGATTGGCCCGGCGCGCGTGGGCGCACCAGCCGATCCACTCATCGCGCGCCTTCAACTGCCAGGCCGCAGCGCTGAATGCCAACGCACCCAGCCAGCCGGCCACCGGCGAGCGGATCAGGTAGCGCCGCTGCGCCCCGCACAGCGGCCCGCCGCCCAACGGATGGTAGCCTGCCATCATCGCGCGGTACAACGCCGAGAGACGCCGTCCCTCCACCGCGACCAGCTCCAGTGCCCCAAGCTCCTCGAGCGCACCGGCGAACACCGGCGCCTCGAACGGCTCGGGCGCGACCCCAGCGCGCCCCTGCGGCGCAGTCCGCTGCGCTTCGGGCAATGTGAGCAGACCACGCCGCTGCAATTCCACCAACGCTTTGCGGCTGCTGACCTCCTGTGGCTTGCCGTTGGCACCTCGCCAATTGAGCCAAGCGCAGACCCGCCGCGACAGTCCGCTACGCGTCACGCCAGGCTCCGCCGCTGCCGTGCGCACGCGCTCGATGAGCGAGGCGGTGAAGGTCTGCCCGAAAAGTCGCATGGGGCAGGACAATACCGCCAATCAATAACTGTGTCCAGTGTGTCCAATAGACAGCCCGGTGGGAGAGGGGAGATTGCGCCTCCCCAAGCCCCTCGCGGACCTCTTTCCCGCCCGCCTCGTCGACTCCGAGCTCGGCGAGATTCCGGAGGGGTGGGAGGTGAAGAGTCTCGATGAGATCGCGCGCTTCTTGAACGGACTGGCGCTCCAGCAGTACCCGCCTACGGACGGCCGATCTCTTCCGGTCATCAAGATCGCCCAGCTCCGCGCCGGCAACACGAGCGGAGCGGATCGAGCCAGCGCCGATTTGAACTCGGACTATGTCGTCAATGATGGGGACATCCTCTTCTCGTGGTCGGGTTCGCTGGAATGTGTCCTATGGGCTGGCGGACCGGGTGCCTTGAATCAGCACCTCTTCAAGGTGACGTTCGGGCGATTACCCGCGGTGGCTCTGCTATCTCGGCGTTCATGCCCACCTCGACGACTTCCGTCACATCGCCGCGGGCAAGGCAACGACGATGGGCCACATCCAGCGCCATCATCTTGCGGACGCCAAGCTTGCAGTCCCCACAAAGTCTCTTCTCGACGCAATGAACACTGCCATTTCGCCGATCGTTGAGAGCCTCTGGAAGCGGGATGTGCAATCGAGAGTCCTCGCCGCGCTGCGTGACACGCTTCTGCCCAAGCTCATATCCGGTGAGCTGCGGGTGAAGGCAGCCGAGAAGTTCATCGGGAGGGCGATCTGATGGCTGACATGAATCTGACTCAAGCGGAGGCCAATGCATTGATCGCCATGGAGAAACACCGCGTCACTGAGGATCGAAGCGACTTTCCCATGGGCGGCCAATCGCTCGCACTGCCCCTTCAGTCCGTCGATCGCCGCGAGCAGTTCCTGCTTGATCTGAGCCGGGGTCGTATAGACCTGCTGAAGGTGAAGATGCAGAACCGCGGGCGCCAAGTGGTGGTGCTTGTCCGGCTCGATCTGGGCGGCGCGCCCCACCGGAACCCAGATGGCGAGGAGATTCCCGTGCCGCACTTGCATGTCTATCGGGAGGGTTTCGGAGACAAGTGGGCCGTCCCTGTTCCGGCTGACCGCTTCACGGCGACGAACGATGCTTGGCGGACGCTCGAAGAGTTCCTGGGGTTCTGCAATGTCACGCAGCCGCCGCACATTGAACGGGGGCTGTTCACATGATCCAGGAGATTCAGCGCCTGCTTGACGCCTATCACGCGTGGCTGAAGGACAAGACCGTTCTGCGCCAGCTTGACCAGTGGATCGAGATCACGACTCCTTACCTCGACCGACACAACGACTACGTCCAGATCTACGCCAGGAAAACCAACGGTAGGTTCGTGCTGACCGACGACGGCTACACGATCAACGACTTGGAGCAGAGCGGCTGCAAGCTGAATAGTCCGAAGCGCCAGGACTTACTGAGGATGACGTTGAATGGCTTCGGCGTTCAGCTCCACGACAGTGCGCTCGAAGTTCACGCCTCACCGGACAACTTCGCGCTGCGCAAGCACAACCTCGTGCAGGCCATGCTCGCCGTCAACGACATGTTCTATCTGGCTGTGCCAATGGTGGCGAGCTTGTTCTATGAGGATGTTGTGGCTTGGCTCGATGTGCATGACATCCGCTACACGCCAAAGGTCAAATTCACCGGCAAGACTGGGTACGACCATCTCTTTGACTTCGTCATCCCGAAGTCGCGCCGTCAGCCGGAGCGCATCATCCAGACGATCAACCGGCCGAATCGCGACACTGCGCAGGCGGTTGTTCTTTCGTGGATTGATACGAAGGAAGTCCGGGCCCCGGAGTCTCGCGCCTATGCGTTGCTGAACGACGCCGAGCAAGCGGTGTCCCCGAACGTCCTCGATGCCCTCAGGAGCTACGACGTGAGGCCTGTGCCGTGGAGCCAGCGTGAGAGCGTGAGGGAGGAACTGGCGGCATGACCAACGTCTGGTACGTCTGATGGCCGAGTTGCTCAGCACGCCCTTCGTCATGCACGGCGCCTGCGAAGCGACCGCGTGCGGGCTGACGCATGTCGAGCAGCAGGTGAAGGGCATCGAGCTGGCCGTTGTTGAGAATCCCAGCTTGGCATTCGATCTCGCCAAGACACTGGTCGAGAGCGCGTGCCGGGCGGTTATCGGCGAACGAAACGTCGGTTTCGGCGAAGACGATGACCTTCCCAAGCTGTTCAAGACGGCCTCCCAGCATCTGCCATTTCTGCCTTTGAGGGCGAGCGGGGAAGCCGAGGTCCGTGACGGTCTCAAGCGGACGCTCGGAGGTCTGAGTACCGCCATCCAGGGCATCTGCGCACGGCGCAGCCAGTGCGGCTTCGCGTCGCATGGCGCCGGTGCCCCGCGCCCTCTGTTGGAGTCGGTGCAGGCATTGCCGGCGGCCGAGGCGGCGGACATGATCGTCGGTTTTCTCCACTCCTGGCGGGCGCGTATGTCGTCGATGCGGCGGCTGCAACACGCCTCGCAGGGTTAGGCTGCACGTTGCCGGTCGCTGTCGATCCCGTTCTATTCTTTCGCTGACAGGTTCAAACTATGGGCATGTTCAGAGCACTGATTGGCGATCTCTTCGCAAGCCGCGCGCAGGCGCTTGTCAACACCGTCAACTGCGTTGGCGTGATGGGCAAGGGTGTTGCACTTGAGTTCAAGAAGCGCTGGCCGGCAATGTTCGCAGACTACCAGCGCCGGTGTGAGCGCCAACAGGTCCGCCTGGGCGAGCCGTACCTCTATCGCGATGCTGCCGGCGCCTCGATCATCAACTTTCCGACGAAGGACCATTGGCGCTCGCCGTCCCGGATCGCAGACATCGAGCGGGGACTGGATTACTTGGTTGAGCACGTCGGGGAATGGGGTGTCACGAGCTTGGCCATTCCGCCACTGGGTTGCGGGAACGGCGGACTGGAGTGGGCCGAAGTCGGGCCGCTGATCTATCGTAAGCTGCATGGCTTGCCGATCGACGTGGAGGTCTTCGCCCCGTACGGCACGCCGAGTCGGCAGCTCACTGCGGCGTTTCTGGCGGGGCCCGCGCAGATGTCCCTCTCGGGGAAAGGCCGCCGCGCGGACAAGCTGAATCCGGACTGGGTGGCGCTTCTGGAGGTGCTGCGTGAACTGCAAGCCCAGCCGTATGCGAGCCCGGTGGGGCGGACGATTTTTCAGAAGCTCTGCTATGTCCTGACCGAAATGGGCGTGCCGACGGGGTTTACGTTCGGCAAGGGCAGTTATGGGCCCTTCTCGGGGGACGTTAAGGCGGCGCTGCATGAACTGGCGAACCGCAACTGGCTGCAGGAGAAGCGCCTGGGTCGAATGGTGGCCCTGACCGTCGGCCCTCAGTACGAAGCGGACCGGCGCAATTTCTCAGCGCAGATCGAAGCCCACCAGAAGAAGATCGCGAAGGCAGTGGATCTGTTCAGCCGCATCAAGACGACTGAGCAGGCGGAAGAGGTCATGACCGTTCTGTACGCCAGCCGCCAGCTCAAGCGGGCCAAGGGTGCCGAAGCAGTGGCGGAGCAGGACATCTATGACTATGTGATGGAATGGAAGAAGGCCTGGCAGTCCGAGGACAAGAGGCGCGCCGTGGCCAGCACAATTCGGAATCTGGTGCTGCTCGGCTGGATGCGCGTGCAGATCAGCGACCAATTGATTGAAGCCGCTTATCCGCGATGACGGCTTTCGACGAATCCGTCGTCGAGGAAGCCGCACTCGCGTGGCTCGAAGGCGTTGGCCGCTTGGTGCGCAGCGGCTGCGCGATGCACTGCTCCCGAAGCTCATCTCCGCCGACCTGCGGCTGAAAGACACCAAACCATTTCTCGAGGCGAATTCATGAAGAAGCCGCAAGACAAGCCGCGTGCTCCAGCGCGCATCGAGTACGTCAGGGTGGAGAACTTCCGCGCCCTGCGTGAGGTGGAGCTCAAGGACCTGACGCCGCTGACTGTGTTGCTGGGGCCGAACGGCAGCGGCAAGTCCACGGTGTTCGATGTGTTCGCGTTTCTGGCCGAAAGTTTCGAGCTGGGTTTGCGCCGCGCCTGGGACAAGCGCGGGCGGGCCAAGGAGCTCAAGACACGCGGCAGCGAAGGGCCGGTGGTGATCGAGATCAAGTATCGTGAGCCTGGGTACCCGCTCATCACCTATCATTTGGCCGTGGACGAACGCGGCAACGCGCCAGTGGTCGTCGAGGAGTGGTTGCAATGGCGCCGCGGTGAGCACGGCAAACCGTTCCGGTTCCTCGACTATCACGAGGGGCAGGGCCGTGCAGTCAGTGGAGAACTACCTGACGAGCAGGACCGGCGGGTGGAGGTTCCGCTCAAGTCCTTTGACCTACTAGCGGTCAACGCCCTGGGACAATTCGCAGATCATCCGCGCGTGGCAGCGCTACGCGACTTCATCACCGGCTGGTATGTGTCGTATCTGTCGGCCGACAGCGCTCGCGGCCAGCCCGAAGCCGGGCCGCAGGAACGGCTGACCAAGACGGGTGACAACCTGGCCAACGTGATCCAATACCTGGCTGAGCAGCACGGTGATCGCCTGGAGCAGATCTTCGACGTCCTGCGCCGGCGCGTGCCGCGCATCGAGCGGGTGCTGGCCGAGACGATGCCGGACGGCCGGTTGCTGTTGCAAATCAAGGACGCGCCGTTCAGCCACCCGGTGCTGGCCCGCTTCGCATCGGACGGCACGCTCAAGATGCTGGCCTACCTGGTGCTGCTGTACGACCCCGCACCTCCACCGTTCATCGGTATCGAGGAGCCCGAGAACTTCCTGCATCCGCGGCTGCTGCCCGAGCTGGCGGAGGAGTGCCGCGCAGCCAGTGACCGCACGCAGCTTTTAGTCACGACGCACTCCCCATTTTTCCTGAATGCCCTGCGGCCCAAGGAGGTCCGCGTACTGTGGCGCGACGAGGCCAGTTACACGCAGACCCGGCGCGTAGCCGATCTGACTGGGGTGCCCGAGTTTGTCGAGCACGGCGCCTTGCTCGGGCATCTATGGATGGAGGGGCACCTTGGCGTGGGTGATCCGCTGGTCAATCAGGGGGCGCCGACCCCCCGGCGCGGGGGGCACTGAGCATGGCCGCCGCTCATCTGGTGGTGCTGGTCGAGGAGCCGTCGATGGAGGTCTTCTTGCACGCCCTACTGCCGCGGCTGCTGCCGCAGGACCGGACGTTCGAGGTGCACCCATTCCAGGGTAAGAGCGATCTGCTCGGCAAGATCGAAGCACGATTGCGCGGCTATGCCTCCTGGCTACCCGAGGACTGGCGCATCGTGGTCGTGGTCGATCGGGATCACGACGACTGCCGGGAGCTTAAACAACGGCTCGAAGACATGGCAGCACGTACCGGTTTGCGCACGCGAGCCCGCGCCGGCGCTATGCAGTGGCAGCTCGTAAACCGCATCGCCATCGAAGAGTTCGAAGCCTGGTATTTCGGGGATTGGGAGGCCGTGCGTGCGGTGTATCCGCGCGTGTCGGGGAACCTGCCCCAACGCCAGGGCTTTCGTGACCCCGATGCCGTTGCGGGCGGCACGTGGGAAGCGTTCGAGCGTGTCATGCAGAGGCATGGCTACTTCAAGGGCGGATTGGCCAAGATCGAGGCCGCGCGCGCGATTGGCGTACACATGGATCCCCTTCGCAGCCAGTCGAGGAGCTTTCAGGTGCTCTGCAGCGCCATTGGTGAGGCGGTGGTGTGAGTCAGGGCTTCCGCGAATCCGTTGTCGAGGCAGCCGCGCTCGCGTGGCTCGAAAGCGTCGGCTGGCAGGTTCGCAACGGCGCCGAGATCGCCCCCGGTGAATCCGGCGCCGAGCGCGACGACTACGGGCAGGTGGTCCTGACCCAGCGCCTGCGCGATGCGCTCGCGTGGCTCAACCCCGCGCTGCCCGCCGAGGCGCTGGAGGACGCCTTTCGCAAGCTGACGCGGCCTGAGGGCACCGACCTCATTGTGCGCAACCGCGCGCTGCACCGCCTGCTGGTGGATGGCGTGACGGTCGAGTACCGCGATGCCGAGGGCAGCATCCGCGGTGCGCAGGCCCGGGTGATCGACTTCGACGACCCGGCGGCCAACGACTGGCTGGCGGTGAGCCAGTTCAGCGTCGTGGAGAACAAGCACTCGCGGCGGCCGGATATGGTGCTCTTCGTCAACGGCCTGCCGCTAGCGGTGCTGGAGCTCAAGAACGCCGCCGACGAGAGCGCCACGATCTGGAGCGCCTTCCAGCAACTGCAGACCTACAAGGCGGAGGTGCCGTCGCTGTTCGCGACGAACGCACTACTCGCCGTCTCCGACGGGGTGGAGGCGCGCGTGGGCACGCTCACCGCCGGGCGCGAGTGGTTCAAGCCGTGGCGGACCATCGCGGGCGAGACCTTGGCCGACGCGCACTTGCCGCAGCTGCAGGTGGTGATCGAGGGCCTGTGTGCGCCGCGACGCTTTCTCGACCTGCTGCGCGACTTCATCGTGTTCGAGGATGACGGCGGCCGCATTGCCAAGAAGATGGCCGGCTACCACCAGTTCCACGCCGTGCAGGTGGCGGTGGGCGAGACGCTGCGCGCCGTGGAGCTGCAAAAGACGTTGGAGGACCAGGGTCGGTATGAGTCTGGCCGCAAGCCGGGAGGCAAGCCCGGCGACCGGCGCGTGGGCGTGGTGTGGCACACGCAAGGCTCGGGCAAGAGCCTGACGATGGCGTTCTACGCCGGCCGCATCATCCGCGAGCCGGCGATGCAGAACCCGACCCTCGTCGTGCTCACCGATCGCAACGACCTGGACGACCAGCTCTTCGGCACCTTCTCGCGCTGCCAGGACCTGCTGCGGCAGCCTCCGGTGCAGGCCGAGAGCCGCGCGCACCTGCGCGAGCTGTTGAGCGTGGCGGCGGGCGGGGTGGTGTTCACCACCATCCACAAGTTCTTCCCGGAGACCCCCTCACCCCAGCCCTCTCCCCCAAGGGGGCGAGGCGGAACAATCGGGACGCTTTCGGAGCGGCGCAACATCGTGGTGATTGCTGACGAGGCGCACCGCAGCCAGTACGACTTCATCGACGGCTATGCGCGCCACATGCGCGACGCGCTGCCGCACGCCTCGTTCATCGGCTTCACCGGCACGCCGATCGAGCTGCAGGACGCCAACACGCGCGCGGTGTTCGGCGACTACATCAGCGTCTACGACATCCAACGGGCCGTGGAGGACGGTGCCACGGTGCCGATCTACTACGAGAGCCGGCTGGCCAAGCTCGCGCTCGACGAGGCCGAGCGGCCGAAGATCGACCCCGAGTTCGAGGAGGCGACCGAGGGCGAGGAGGTCGAGCGCAAGGAAAAGCTGAAGACCAAGTGGGCGCAGCTTGAGGCGGTGGTCGGCGCGGAAAAGCGGCTGGAGCTGGTTGCCAAGGACATCGTCGAGCACTTCGAGAAGCGCCTCGAAGCGATGGACGGCAAGGCGATGATCGTCTGCATGAGCCGGCGCATCTGCGTGGAGCTGTACCGCGAGATCGTGAAGCTGCGGCCGCAATGGGAGAGCGCGGAGGACGAGCGCGGCGCGCTCAAGGTGGTGATGACCGGCTCGGCCTCCGATCCGGCCGATTGGCAGGCGCACATCCGCAACAAGCCGAGGCGCGAGGCGCTCGCCAACCGCTTCCGCGATCCGAAGGACCCGTTCAGGCTCGTTCTGGTGCGTGACATGTGGCTCACCGGCTTCGACGCGCCGAGCCTGCACACCATGTACATCGACAAGCCGATGCGCGGGCACGGGCTGATGCAGGCGATCGCGCGGGTCAACCGGGTGTTCCGAGACAAGCCTGGCGGGCTGGTCGTGGACTACCTGGGCCTCGCCCAGGAACTGAAGCAGGCGCTCGCCACCTACACCGAGAGCGGCGGCACCGGGCGCACGGCGCTCGATCAGGACGAGGCGGTCGCCGTCATGCTGGAGAAGTACGAAGTGTGCGCCGGCCTCTTCCACGGCTTCGACTGGTCGAAGTGGACCACCGGCACACCGCAGGAGCGGCTCGGCCTGCTTCCCCCCGCGCAGGAGCACATCCTGAAGCAGGAGAACGGCAAGGACCGGTGCGTTCGTGCGGTGCGCGAGCTCTCGCAGGCCTTCGCGCTGGCGGTGCCGCATGCCGAGGCGCTACGCATCCGCGACGACGTGGCGTTCTTCCAGGCGGTGCAGGCCGTGCTCGCCAAGCGCGCGCCCAACGATGCGCGGCCCGAGGAGGACATCGAGCACGCGGTCCGGCAGATCATCTCACGGGCCGTAGCGCCCGAGGGCGTGATCGACATCTTCGCCGCCGCGGGCCTCGCAAAGCCCGACATCTCCATCCTCTCCGACGAGTTCCTCGCCGAGGTGCGCGGGATGCCCCAGCGGAACTTGGCGGTGGAGCTCCTGCAGAAGCTCTTGAAGGGCGAGCTGGCCACTCGGCGGCGCAAGAACGTCGTCCAGGCGCGCTCCTTCGCCGAGATGCTGGAGCAGACCATCCGCCGCTACCAGAACCGCGCCATCGAGGCGGCCCAAGTGATCGAGGAGCTGATCCAGCTCGCGAAGCAGATGCGCGAGGCAAACGCCCGCGGCGAAGCGCTCGGCCTCACCGAGGACGAGCTCGCCTTCTACGACGCCCTGGAGACGAACGACAGCGCGGTGAAGGTGCTCGGCGACGAGACGCTGCGCGGCATCGCGCGAGACCTGGTCGAGACTGTACGCAACAACGTGACCATCGACTGGACCCTTCGGGAGAACGTGCGGGCGCAACTCCGGGTGCTGGTCAAGCGCATCCTGCGCAAGCACGGTTACCCGCCGGACAAGCAGGAGAAGGCCACCCAAACCGTACTGGAGCAGGCCGCGCTCCTCTCTGCTGGGTGGGCCGCATGACATGCTCGCCTTTGCAGCCTCTTCGAGCCACCCCATCTGAACAGGGGTGAGGGCGCTCCGGATCCCGCGCGCTAGCCCTCGGAACGAGGGCAGAGAGTTGATGGGGCGGCTGGACCCACCGAAGAGCCGATCATCGGGGCTTCCGGGCGGGGGGTGCCCATGCCTTGTCTCAGTTGGGCCAACGCCAGACATTTACCCGGCAACAAGCTCCGGCAGCATGTGCCCGGTTGCTTGGGAACGAAAACCGTGAGCCCGTGGGGCGGCGTTCCGGGGTGCGGCACTCGCCGGTGCGATGAACACCCGGAGCGAGCGTTGCTCGGTAAACGGCGGAAAATCGGGCGCCGCAGCGGGACCTGGGTGAGAAAGGCAGGTCAGGCCTTGAGCAGGATAAAACGGTCGCCTCTCGCGACAATCCGTCCACCTGTCGCCGCCCCTTTGGGCAATGCAGCGGGGTCGAGGACGAGCAGAAAAACGCGCGCCGGATCCAGACCGGCGGCTGTTGCGAGATCCCGAATGCGGGCGACGACAGTTTCGAGGGGCGGAGGCTCGCCCTTGGCAAAACCCCAGTACCGGATGAGGGTCTCGAGCCAGGCGTCGACCCCGACGGACGGGCCAGCCTGCACCGAGATTGGGTTGTTGCCCTGATAGGCATAAATATCCGCGAATCGCCGGGAGATCGTCAGCGGTTGCTGTCCGGGCTGAGCATGCATGGCCGGGACGAATGCCTGCCTGCGCAGAACGGCCAGGTCCGCCCAGTGCCAGATCGGCGGATGCATCGACGTTTTGCTTGAATAGTGTCCCGGCCCGTAGGGCTGCGTGGTCGCGCTGAACACGACAGAGTTCGGCGGCAGTGCATCGAACGCAGCAGTGAGCTCTACAGAGAGAGCGTCGTAGGAGTGCCATTCCACTGCGAACACGCCCGATCGGCCAATGATGAACACGGCAACGGCCAGGGTTAGCCAGCGCTTTTCAGCGGGACCGCCTCGCGCGGGCGTGCTGGAGGCGAGAAGCAGTAGCCAGCCGGCGATTAGCAGGCGGGAGGCGACGTACCAGCTGGTCATGATGGTTTCGGGCATGAGCAGGAACGCCAACAACACGAGCGTCAGAGGCAGGCGCATGTCGGGGTCGATGCGCAGGTACCGCCGCGTAAACGAAAACACGATCAACACAATCAGAAGCAGGAGGCAGATATCCAGCAACACGTCGTCCGAGAACAGCGTGCGCAAGGCAACCAACCGGGCAATCCACACGTAGGCCGTCGGCGCGTGCGCTTGTCCACCCGTAGGAGACAACGCCAGGAGAACGATCGGGGCCAAGAAGATGGCAAACAGCAAGGCTGCGTTGCGAGCGAGTGGCCGGATGCTGCGGCCGCGCTCGCGCAACGTGCGAGCGAGGGTGTACCCGCTCACCGTAAGACCGAAAAGTCCGAACGCTGCGAGGTGACAGAAGAATATGACCAGCGCGCACCCAGCACCGACGAGAAGCCGCTTGGCGTAAGGGCCGTCGTAGACCGCAATCCATGCGCCGAGGCCCCAGAGCACCAGAGAGACCCCGAGGAGGTAGCTGAGGAAACCGTCGAGCAGTATCCAATTGTATAGAAACGCTGCGCCTACCAACGGCCACAGGGTGAGGCGGCGCCCGAGGCTCCAATAGAGGAACGCCGAGCCGCTAAGCGTCAGGAGAAACAGCAGGGCGACGAACACTCGACCCGCGATATCCACCCGCATCACCTTGCTCAGCGCGAGCATCAAGAACGTCCATGCCGACGTTGGGGATCAGAAAGACCGGGGGGTTGTAGACCTCACGGAACAGGCCGACTTCCTGCCAATGGGCCAGAACGTACATCCTGGCCAGATGAGACGGGTAATCCATCAGCGGCGGGTAGCTGGTGAAGGCCAGGGGCAGAGAGCAGACTACCCACACCGCCAGCAGGATGGGGATGAAGCGCCGCGGGGTGATCGGTTCCCCGAGTTGGGGTATGGAAATACTGGCGGATTGCATGATCGCGTTGGGGGAAGAGGCCTGATCGGGATCTGGCCGCGACGATGGACGGGTCACCACATCGGGGGCGCCATCCCTGGGCCCGAGCACACGGACACTCTCAGCGATAGCCGTCTGTCGAGGGCGCTCCCTAATGATACGCGAGCCCGACCCCTCAGCGCGAGTCAGGTCTGACGTCAGCCCGACGAGGCTCTGGTGTGGTGGAGCCATCAGCCGTAATGTGCCAGACGTGGACGATGCCCCGGATCTCTCCCCGTGACTGATGGTTGCCGCGGATCCCAGGCGAGTCATAGTTCGCGTCGAACCGTCAGGCGGTACCAACTGCCGATCTCTCAGGCGCTCGGCCTGACCACGGCGGGTCCAAAGAGGCCCTTCCGCCTCGGGAGCCGACCGGAAGGTGTAAAGCAAAGATTCGCCAAAACCTTCTTCTCGACCCTCGCCGATGTCTCCTCGGGGTCGAAGGGAGCCATTTCGGCACCGGGGCCGGCAGGACGCTGCAACGAATCCTGACACTCTCGTTCTCGACCCCTGCAATGACTCCTCGGGGTCCAGGCCGTGTGAATACTCAAATCCGTCGCCGAAATGGGGGCACCAAAACCCCTCGGTGGGTGCCGATCGTGCCTCCGCGGCCTTCTGGCGAGATCGGATTTTCGCGGTACGCTTTGGGCGCGCGCTTTCACTCAGCGGTGCCAGCTCTGGGTGAGGCGGTACAGGCGCCCGGGCGTTCCAATCTCAATGCGGCTCTGGTCCTTGGGTTACCTCGGCGAGGTCCTTGAGCCGTAGCCGGCGGGCAAAGGTCGCCTTGACCTGATCGGCGCCCAGGGCCAGGTAGCGGTGAGCCGCTCGCGTCGGCTCGTCGAGAGGTAGGCCGAGGGTCGCCCGCTCGAGCAGGCCGTCGGCGATGTCGCTGACGCTGGCTTCATCCAATGCGGTTTCCGTCATCAGCAGGGCCTTCGCCTGCTTCAGCTCGGAGGGGCTAACCGGTTCGGCGCGCATGGCCGCGAGATCCCGCTCCACGATCCCGCGGGCGCGCGAGACGTTTTGCGGGTCGCAGGCATATTCCACCAGGTAGACGGCCCGGGTTCTGCTCGAGGAGATGTCGACATTTACCGTGTAGACGAGGCCGTTGCGCTCACGCAGATCGCGGTACAGGCGCGTGGCATAGAAGCCGCCGCCCAGGACGTGGTTGCCGAGCTCCAGGGGGTAATAATCGGGATCGAGGCGATCCATGCCCAACGTCTCGGCAAGAACCACTTGGTCCTGGACGCGGCTCCGGTCGGGCACGGTCGTCGCGGAGGCGTGGCTGCGGGGCACCCGCGGAAGCTCGACATCGGGCTTAGGTCCATCGGCCTTCCAGTCCCCGAAGTAATGGGTGACCAACCCCTTCACCTCGTCAGGGTCGACTTTGCCGATCACCACGATGGTCGTCATGTCCGGCCGGAAGACGCGGCGATAGTAAGGCTGGATGTCCGCAACGCTGAGCCCCAGGACGGTCTTGGGGGTCGCCTCCCTTAACTTGGGGTCACCGGCCGGATAGAGGGCCCGCAGCAGGGCACGCCGGGTGAGGTACGCCGGGCTGTCGAGCTCGCCGGCCACCTGGGCCGCGACCTGCCGGCGCACCACGTCCACCTCCCGCTGCCGGAAAGCGGGATGGAGCTCGTTGTCCGCGAGCAGGTCCAGGGCACGGCCGAGATGCTCCCGCAGTACGATCACGGAGAAGTGCGTGCCGGCGGACTCCTCCGCACCGATCGCGTCCAATGCGCGCTGGAAGGCGAGGCGACCCTGGGTCGCGGTCCCGTAACTGAACAGGCGATCCATCACCCGGTCGACACCGTCCGTGCCGGGGGCCTGCTGCAACAGCGGCTCGCTGTTCACGCGCCCGTAGATGCTGACGGTGTTGCTGATGAGGGTGGGCTGGACAATGAGCCTCAGACCGTTGGGCAGGATCGTGTCGACAGGGTGGACCTTGGAGGATGGCGCCGACACCGATTCCAGTGCGTGCCGCGCCCAGTCCGGCAGCTCCACGGAGCCCGGGTGCGCGGGTGCAAAGGACTCGGCGCCCCCGAAGCCTTTTCCGGCCACCGGCTTGCCGGAGGTCTCGGGGGTGAGCACGGCAAAAACGGCCTGCTTCAGGTCCAGGTACTTGTGGGCGGCTCGGTCGACGTTGACGGCGGACAGCCGCTGCATGGCGTCGATGTCGTCCTGCGGGGAGCGACGACCCTCCACCGCCAGGGCTTCGGACCAGGTGGCGGCGAGCTTGCGAACCGAGGTCTTCCGGAGCTCGAGCTCCAGGACCTCCCGGCGCTTGGCAGCGGCCACCAGGTCGTCGGGAAGACCGCGCTCGACATAGTTCCGCAGGACCTTCTTGACCTGGTCGAGCAAAAGGTCGGGGTCGCCCCCTTTGGGAAACTCCGCGACGATGTAGGCCAGGCCGGCGTGGCGCAGAAAGTTCGCCTCCACTTCGGTGGCGAGCGCCTTGCCGTCGGCCGCCAGTGCGTACAGATTGCCCCGCTCGCTGTCCAGCACGTCGGCGAGCAGGCTCACCGCCGCATAGTCCGGACTATCGTAGCCGGGGAGCCGGAAGGCGACCACCACCATGCCGTTGGCCCGGTCGGTCGCGCCCCGGATGGTCTGGACGTGCACCGCACCTGGATGAATGGCCGGACGCTGGGGCAGCGTCTTTTTCGGAATACCGGCGAACAGCGTCTTCACCTGAGCGAGGACCGCCTTCGGCGCGATATCGCCGGCCACCACCAGGATGGCGTTGTTCGGTGCGTACCAGCGGTCATGGTAGGCCTTGAGCATCGCGCCCGTGGTCTTGTCGAAGGACCCGCGAGTTCCCAAGGCATCGTGGGCATAGGGGGTACCGTCAAACAGCGCCTCGAGGAGCTTGGTGTAGAGCACGTACTCGGGATCGGACAGGTCCCTGCCTACCTCCTCCTCGATGGCCCCGCGCTCTTTGACCCAGGCGTCCTGGTCGTCGGAAACCCCCCGCATCCGGATCGCCTCAATGCGCAGGGCGATCTCCAGGTCCTTGGCCGGGACCGTGTTCTGGTACTGGGTGACGCTCTGCTGAGTGTCCGCATTGGCCATGCCCCCCAACGCGGCGTCGAGATACGAGAGCTGGTCCCCCGAAAGACCCGGGCTGCCGCGAAACATCATGTGCTCCTGGGCATGGGCCATCCCTGGAAATCCCGCCGGCGCCTCGTTGGAGCCCGCCAGGTAGTTGACCACCACGGAGACGACCGGCGCCAAGGTGTCGCGAACGATGACCACGCGCAGACCGTTGTCCAGCCTGGCGCGCAACACGGCGTTTTCAGGTGGCTTCGTGGCGGCGGCCCGCGCCCCGGATGCCAGGGCGAGACCTGCTGCCAGAAAGCTCACCAGGAGCCAGCGTAGCGGCGCGGCGCAAGGTAGCCGGCGGTGGCGGGGGATGGGCGGAACAATGAGCTGGATATGTGACATGGCGGGTCTCGCAGCTACACCCTGAAGGGCGATAGAAGGCGTGGTGGCCAGGCTCGACCGAATCGACCGCCTGACGGTCGCCCCGGGCCGCGGCGGAGCCAATCCGGGCGAACCGACAGCTTGCAGCACACCCCGGTGCTTGAACCTAGAAACGGCAGTTGACCGCTAGGTTGAAGCGAGGCTCGCAGAGCGCAGAGTCAATCATCGCGACGCCAATCCCGAAGTCAGAGCGCAGGGTCGGCGAGTATTCGTTTCGTGTCACGGAAAGGTCCCAGTGGCCAGCGTCGCGATAATCCCGAGGTATGAACAAAAACGATCGTCCCCATTGCAGTGACCTCGCGATTGGCACGATGTTCAGTCGGGGTCGAGGTCAGCCATCCGCGCCGGAGGTTGGGATGTGCCGATGGAGTGCTGGCAGGGTGCGTGCATCCGTGGTGGTGCTCCAGCCGCTCGAACGGCTGGGCAGCGTTTAGGTCTCGACGGTCAGCGCCTGTCCGTGGGTGCCCTCGCTGTCGGGGCCCAACAGCCAAAGGAACCAGGGCACGACCGAGTCGGGCAGGGGGAGGGTGTCGGGGTCTTCGCCGGGGTAGGCGTAATGGCGCAGGTTGGTCCTACAGGGGCCGGGGTCAAGGCTGTTGACCCGGATGCGCTGGTCCGCGCTCAGCTCTTCGGCGAGGACCTGCATCAGTCCTTCGAGGCCGAACTTGGAGGCCGCGTAGGCGCCCCAGTAGGCCTTGGCGCGCCGCCCGACGGTGTCCGAGACGAAGACCACCGAGGCCTGGCTCGCCTTGCGCAGCAGGGGCAGGCAGGCCTGGGTGAGCATAAACGGGGCGTTGAGGTTGACGTGCATGACCCGCAGCCAGGTGGCGGCGTCGTAGTCATCGATGCGGCTCAGCAGGCGCAGTTGGGCGGCGTTGTTGACCAGGCCATCGAGGCTTCCGAGCTCGCGGTCGAGGGTCTCGCCGAGCTGCTCGTATTCGCGCTCCGTCGCCCCTTCGAAGTTGATCGGATAGATGGCGGGCTGCGGGTCGCCGGCGGCCTCGATCTCATCGTACACGGCTTCGAGCTTGGCGACGGTGCGCCCGAGCAGCACGACGGTCGCACCGTGGGCGGCCAGGCCCTTTGAGACGGCGCGCCCGATGCCGTCACCGGCGCCGGTCACCAGGATGGTGCGGCCGGCGAGCAGATCCTTGGGCGGGTTGTAATCGAGCATGGTTTGGCTTCCGGATTGATGTCGCGCTCGGCGTCACCCACGTATAGACACTGATCTGCCCGGCTGTCCGCGAGCATGCAGCCATGCAGGATCGCCTCCGGGTGGGGCTTGCTCTTCTCCAGGGTGTCGCCGCAGACCACGCAGATGGCCCGGCTCCTCAGCCCCAGGGCATCGAGCAGCGGGTTGGTGAGCCAGCTGGGCGTATTGGTGTCACCATGCCCCAGCCGAGGCCGTTGGTCTCCAGGAGGGCGAGCACTCGATCCATGTCGGAAAACAGCCGAGTGTGGCGGGCGACGCCTCGCGACGAACGCCAGTGAGCAATGCGGGTTAGGCATCCACATCGCGCTGGCAGTAGACCATATAGTTGACCTGGACGTCCCGCTCCAGGCGGTAGCGGTGGGTCAGCGGGTTGTAGGTGAGTCCGGTCATCTCCTCGGCTGCGAGGCCGGCATCGTCGATCCAGCGCAGCAGCTCCGAGGGGCGGATGAACTTGGCGAAGTCGTGGGTGCCCCTGGGCAGCAGCCTGAGCACGTACTCGGCGCCGAGGATCGCGAACAGGTAGGACCTGGGGTTGCGGTTGATGGTGGAGAAGAACACCCACCCGCCGGGGCGCACCAGGCGCGCGCAGGCCGCGACAACGGAGCAGGGGTCCGGTACGTGCTCGAGCAGCTCCATGCAGGTCACGACGTCGAACGTGCCGGGGCGCTCGGCGGCCAGGCGCTCCACCGGGATGCGCTCGTAGAGCACATGAAGACCCGATTCGAGCAGGTGTAGCCGTGCGACCTCCAGGGGGCCTTCGCCCATGTCGATCCCCGTCACTTGAGCGCCGCGTGCGGCCATGCTCTCGGAGAGGATGCCGCCGCCGCAGCCGACGTCGAGCACCTGCTTGCCGGCGATGCCCGCCCGCTGGTCGATCCACTCCAGACGCAGCGGGTTGATCTCGTGGAGGGTCTTGAACTCGCTGTGGGGGTCCCACCAGCGCGAGGCCAGCTCCTCGAATTTGTTGATCTCGGCGTGATCGATGTTGTGCGAGTGCGGCATAGTCTCTCCGAGTCCGGCCCGGGATGAACCTTCGCGTCCGAAGCCGGTCACGCTGGATTATATCCCAGGAACCTCATCGGCCCGCCGCGATGCGCCGCCGCCACTCATCGGCGCGTGCGAGGATCTCTGCCTCGTCGAGGGTCGTGAGCCGGCGCTCCCGCAGCAGCCGCCTGCCCGCCACCCAGACGTTGCTGACCTGGTGGCGGCCGGTGGCATAGACGAGATGGGAGACGGCGTTGTAGACGGGGGCGCTCTCGATGCCGCCCAGATCGACGGCGGTCAGATCCGCGGACTTGCCTTCGACCAGGGAGCCGGTCTCCTCGGCGATCCCCATGGCGATGGCGCCATTGAGGGTCGCCATGCGAAGGGCGGCAGCGGCCGGAACGGCCTCGGCGTCGCGCTCCAGCCCCTTGGCGAGTAGGGAAGCGGTCCGCATCTCGCCGAACATGTCCAAATCATTGTTGCTGGCCGCTCCGTCGGTGCCGAGCGCGAGGCCGGCGCCGGCCCGAGCTAGGCGCGCGACGGGACAGAAGCCGTTGGCGAGCTTGAGATTGGACTCGGGGCAGTGGATCACGTGGCCGCCGGAGTCGGCGAACAGCCGGATCTCCTTGTCGGTGAGCTGGGTCATGTGCACAGCCATGAGCGCTGGATTGAGCAGCCCCATCTCCGCCAGCCGTTCGATGGGCAGCTTGCCCCACTGCTTGAGGCTCTCCTCCACCTCCTCGCGGGTCTCGTGCACGTGGATGTGCACCGGGATGTCCAGCTCGTCGGCCAGGACTCGGATGCGCTCCAGAGGCCCGGCGGAAACGGAGTAGGGTGCGTGCGGGGCGAAGGCGGTATGGATCAGCGGATGACTGCGGTACTGGTCGTGGACCTCGAGGCCGCGGGCCAGGTAGGCATCCGGCCCGTCGGCCCAGGCCGAGGGGAAATCGATGACGATGAGTCCCACCATGGCGCGCAGGCCGGCGGCGGCGCTCACCCGGGCGGTGACGTCCGGGAAGAAGTACATGTCATTGAAGCACGTGGTGCCGCCGCGCAGCATCTCCGCCAGCGCCAGCCGGGTGCCGTCTGCTACGAACTCTTCGCTCACCCAGTGCCTCTCGGCGGGCCAGATGTGCTCGTTCAGCCAAGCCATGAGCGGCAGATCGTCCGCCAGCCCACGGAACAGGGTCATGGCGGCGTGGGTGTGGGCGTTGATCAGACCGGGGATCAGGGCGTGGGTCGGCAGATCGACGGTCTCCTCGGGCTGGTAGAGGCCGGCTGCCTCGGTGCTTGGGACGATGCCGACGATGCGCCCGTCCTTGACCGCCAGGGCATGGCGTTCCAGGAGGAGGCCGTCAGGCTCCACCGGGATGATCCAGCGAGCCTGGATGAGGGTGTCGATCTTCAAGGGTCGAGTCCCGCAGTGGATTTTGGGGAGGCCTGATCAGCGTGCGTAAAATAGCGGCACTTTGCCACGGGAGCCTGCACGATGGAAGCCGCCGAGCTTGACATCCGCGCCGACGCGGATCACGCGATCGTCTGGCGCGACGATCGTCTCTACCTTCTGGATCAGCGCCGGCTCCCGGCCGAGGAGATCTATCTGCACATCGTCGACGCGGAGGACTGCGCGGCGGCCATCCGGGCGATGGTGGTGCGCGGGGCCCCGGCCATCGGTATCACTGCTGCCTACGGGGTAGTGTTGGCTGCCCGCGCCCGGTTTGCGCAGAGCCCCGGCGGCTGGCGGGCCGCCCTGGAGGGCGACCTGGCCGCGCTGGCGGCATCGCGGCCTACGGCGGTCAACCTGTTCTGGGCGCTGGAGCGGATGGGCCGCTCTGTCGCGTCTATCGGCCACGGCGATCCGGTGCGGCGTCTGCTCACGGAGGCCCAGGCGATCCACCGTGAGGACCTGGAGGCGAACCGGCGCATGGGCGAGCTGGGGGCCGCGCTCATCGACGGGCCCACCCGGGTGATTACCCATTGCAACACCGGCGGGTTGGCCACGGGGGGGCACGGCACCGCCTTGGGCGTGATCCGCAGCGCCTGGGATCAAGGGCGCATCCAGGGTGTCTTCGCCGACGAGACCCGCCCCTGGCTTCAGGGCTCGCGCCTGACCGCCTGGGAGCTTCAGCGCGACGGGATTCCCGTGACGCTGATAACCGATGGGGCGGCCGCCGCCTGCATGACCCGCGGCGGGATCGGCTGGGCGATCGTGGGCTCCGACCGGATCGCGGCCAACGGCGACGTGGCGAACAAGATCGGTACCTACGGCCTGGCGGTAGCGGCCCGCCATCACGGCGTGCGCTTCATGGTCGTGGCGCCTACCTCGACGGTGGACATGTCGGTGCCGAGCGGCGCGGCGATCCCGATCGAGGAGCGCGATCCCCATGAGGTGCTCTCCTGTGCGGGGCGACGGGTGGGGCCCCCGGGGGTCGATGCCTGGAACCCGGTGTTCGACGTCACCCCGGCGGCACTCATCGATGCCATCGTGACCGAGCGGGGTGTCGTGACTCAGCCAACCGGGGAAAAGATGGCCGAGCTCATGGGCTGCTAGCGCCAGAGCCCCTGCGGGGCGCTCTGGACGGTTTTCGGGGTGCGGTCGTAGGTCCCGCCGTGATATGATTTCGGCTTCAAGATCGCCCCTGGCCGGCTCCCGATCGCGGGCGGCACCGCTGCCTGGGGCCTTGCCAGACTCGCCGGCTTCGCCCTCGGCACGGCCACCCGGTCCCGCCGGGAGATCCGCTCAGCCAGCAAGAAGACAATTAAAGGGTCCATGACCGAATTCGCCAAAGAAGTCCTGCCGGTCAATCTCGAAGACGAGATGCAGCAGTCCTACCTCGACTACGCCATGAGCGTGATCGTGGGCAGGGCCCTCCCGGATGTGCGAGACGGTCTCAAGCCTGTGCACCGACGCGTCCTGTTCGCGATGAGCGAGCTGGGCAACGACTGGAACAAGGCCTATAAGAAGTCCGCCCGCGTCGTCGGCGACGTGATCGGCAAGTATCACCCCCACGGTGACACGGCGGTCTACGACACCATCGTGCGCATGGCCCAGCCTTTCTCCATGCGTTACATGCTGGTGGACGGGCAGGGCAATTTCGGCTCCGTGGATGGGGATGCCCCGGCAGCGATGCGCTACACCGAAGTGCGCATGGCGAAGATCGCCCATGAGCTGCTGGCCGACATCGACAAGGAGACCGTCGATTTCATCGACAACTACGACGGCTCGGAGCACGAGCCGGTCGTGCTGCCTGCGCGCTTTCCCAACCTGCTGGTCAACGGCTCGGCCGGTATTGCCGTCGGCATGGCGACCAACATCCCGCCCCACAACCTGGGCGAGATCATCGACGGCTGTGTGGCGCTCATCGACGACCCGAGGATCGACATTGACGGGCTGATGGAGTACATCCCCGGCCCCGATTTCCCTACCGCGGCGCTGATCAACGGGGCCGGCGGGATCGTCGAGGGTTACAAGACCGGGCGCGGTCGCATCTACGTGCGCGCCCGCGCCCGCATCGAGACCGACGAGGCGACCGGGCGCCAGACCATCGTGGTCGACGAGCTGCCGTACCAGGTCAACAAGGCCCGGTTGCTGGAGAAGATCGCCGAGCTGGTCAAGGACAGGAAGATCGAGGGCATCTCGGAGCTGCGTGACGAGTCCGACAAGGACGGCATGCGAATGGTCATCGAGCTGCGCCGCGGCGAGGTGGCCGAGATCGTGCTGAACAACCTGTTCCAGCACACCCAGATGCAGAGCGTGTTCGGTATCAATATGGTCGCCCTGGTCGACGGCCAGCCGCGCACACTCAACCTCAAGCAGTTCCTGGAGTACTTCCTGCGCCACCGTCGCGAGGTGGTGACCCGCCGCACCCTCTACGAGCTGCGCAAAGCGCGCGATCGGGCCCACATCCTGGAAGGCCTGGCGGTCGCGCTCGCCAACATCGACGAGGTGATCGCGTTGATCCGTGCCGCCTCCAGCCCGGCGGCGGCCAAGGCCGGGCTGGTGGCCAGGACCTGGAAGTCCGGCGCGGTGGAGGCAATGCTCGAGAAGGCGGGCGCGCAGGCGTCCCGCCCCGAGGACATAGCGCTGGAGTTCGGGCTCGGCGAGCAGGGCTATCGCCTGACCGAGACCCAGGCCCAGGCGATCCTGGACCTTCGTCTGCAGAAGCTCACCGGGCTGGAGCAGGAGAAGATCATCCAGGAGTACAGCGACATCCTGGAGCGCATCCGCGACCTGCTGGCGATCCTCTCGAGCTCTGATCAGCTGATGGCCGTGATCCGCCGCGAGCTGGCGGAGATCCGGGAGCAATTCGCCGATCCGCGCCGCACCGAGATCCTGAGCGACCGGCTCGATCTCACGCTGGAAGACCTGATCACCGAGGAGGACGTGGTGGTCACCCTGTCCCACGCCGGCTATGCCAAGGCGCAGCCGCTGTCCGTCTATCAGGCGCAGCGCAGGGGCGGCAAAGGCAAGGCCGCGGCGACCACCCGCGAAGAGGACTTCATCGAGAAGCTGTTCGTGGCCAGCACCCACGATACCATCTTGTGCTTCTCCAGCCGGGGCAAAGTCTACTGGCTCAAGGTCTACGAGCTGCCCCAGGCCGGACGGGTGGCCCGCGGGCGGCCCATGGTCAACCTGCTTCCCCTGGAATCGGACGAGCGGATCAATGCGATCCTGCCGGTGCGCGAATATCGCGACGATCAGTTCGTGCTGATGGTGAGCAGCTCCGGGGTGGTCAAGAAGACGCCGCTCGAGGCCTTCTCCCGGCCCCGCTCCACCGGAATCATCGCGGTGGACCTGCGCGAGGACGATCGCCTCGTCGGGGTCGCACTGACCGACGGCACCCAGGACATCATGCTGTTCACGGACGCTGGCAAGGCGGTGCGCTTCAACGAGGATCACGTCCGGCCCATGGGCCGGACGGCCTGCGGGGTGCGCGGCATCCGGCTCGGCCAGGGCCAGCGGGTCATCTCGCTCATCGTGGCCAAGGAGGGCACCGTGCTCACCGCGACCGCCAACGGCTTCGGCAAGCGCAGCCGGGTGGACGAGTACCCGGTCCACGGGCGCGGGGGGCAGGGTGTCATATCCATCCAGACCACGGAGCGCAACGGCCTGGTGGTCGGCGCGGTGCTGGTCGAGGACAGTGACGAGATCATGCTGATCACCGACGGCGGCACGCTGGTGCGCACGCGCGCCTCCGACGTGTCGGTGCTCGGGCGCAACACCCAGGGGGTCACGCTGATCCGCCTGAGCGGAAACGAGCGCCTCATCGGCCTCGAGCGCGTCGACGCGCTCGAGGCCGAGGCCGAGCCGTTGGGCGACGAGGCGGCCCCGCCGGAAGGGGAGTGAATCACCGCGGACGCGCCTCCTGTCGCTGCATCTCAAGCGGCCGCGGAGGTATGCCGCGCAGGGCGGATTTTTGATCATCGACAAGGTGAAGCCGAACATGTCACGCGTATTCAACTTCAGTGCGGGCCCCGCGATGCTGCCGGCGGAGGTTCTGGAGCGGGCCCGCGAGGAGATGCTGGACTGGCACGGATCCGGGATGTGCGTCGCGGAGATGAGTCACCGCGGCAAGGAGTTCATGTCGATCGCGGCCCAGGCCGAGGTCGATCTGCGTGAGCTGCTGGCCGTCCCCGAAGGATATAAGGTGCTGTTCCTGCAGGGTGGGGCCTCCACTCAGTTCGCGATGGTGCCGATGAACCTGCTGCGGGGCAAGAGCACGGCCGACTACGTCAACACCGGCGCCTGGTCGAAGAAGGCCATCTCGGAGGCCAAGCGGTACTGCGCAGTGAACGTGGCTGCCACCACCGAGGCGGGCAAGTTCACCGCTGCGCCTGCCCAGGGCGAGCTCAAGCTCAATCCCGATGCCGCATACGTGCACTACACCCCGAACGAGACGATCGGCGGGGTCGAGTTTTCGTACGTGCCAGATACCGCGGGGGTGCCGCTGGTGGCGGACATGTCATCGACCCTGCTGTCGCGCCCCATCGACGTCTCGCGCTACGGGCTGATCTACGCGGGTGCCCAGAAGAACATCGGGCCCGCCGGGCTCACGCTGGTCATCGTGCGCGAGGATCTGATGGGTGAGGCCCGTGCGGGCACCCCGACGATGCTCGACTACAAGATCCACGCCGAGAACGACTCGATGTACAACACGCCGCCGACCTACGCCTGGTATCTGGCCGGTCTGGTGCTCCAATGGCTGAAGGGCAAGGGCGGTCTGGCCGGAATGGCCGAGATCAACCAGCGCAAGGCGAAGGCTCTCTACGCGGCCATCGACGGGTCGGATTTCTATTCCAACCCGGTCGAGCGGGCCTCGCGGTCTTGGATGAACGTGCCCTTCGTGCTTGCTGACCCGCAGCTGGACGAGGCCTTCCTCAAGGAGGCCAAGGCCGCGGGTCTAACTACCCTGAAGGGTCACCGATCGGTCGGGGGAATGCGCGCAAGCATCTACAACGCTATGCCCGAAGCGGGCGTGAAGGCGCTGATCGATCTCATGGCCGATTTCGAGAGGAGAAAGGGGTGAAGAACCGGTAGACGGTAGACAGGGAAGAGCTTCGGGGCTTCGTGCGGTGTTGTTGCTAGCTGGCGGATTAAGACCTGTTTGCAAGCACGGATTGGTGAAGTCGACGCCGCGCCGTCTTGGGCGACGCGTGATGGACCCAGACGCAAAGGCCCACGGCTGCCGTCGCTGTGGCGTGGGTGCTCTTGGTTTTACCCTGTCTACTGTCTACTGTCAGCTTCGAAGCCATCCGTCTGGCCTCACGACCTGCGGGGACTCCGGGCGTACCATCTCCGAGCCGTGTCTCCGCGTTCGCCTGTCTACGGTCTACTATCTACTGTCTACTCAAACAACCATGTTCAATATCCTGACGCTCAACAATATCTCCGTTGCCGGCCTGCTGCGGCTGCCGCGCGAGGGCTACGAGGTCGCTTCGGAGATCTCGCACCCCGACGCGATCCTGCTGCGCTCGTTCAACATGCACAACATGGAAATTCCGGACACGATAAAGGCGATCGGCCGGGCGGGTGCGGGGGTGAACAACATCCCGGTAGCCCAGCTGACGACGCGCGGTGTGCCGGTGTTCAACGCCCCGGGGGCGAATGCGAACGCCGTGAAGGAGCTGGTGCTGGCGGGCATGCTGCTGGCGGCGCGGAACATTCCCCAGGCCTGGCGGTTCGCCACCGGCCTGCGTGGCAGCGACGAAGAGATCCACAAGGCCGTGGAGTCGGGCAAGAAGCAGTTCGTGGGCTTCGAGCTGCCTGGCCGCACCCTCGGAGTGATCGGGTTGGGGGCCATCGGAGTGCAGGTCGCGAACGCGGCCCGGGCCCTCGGGATGGCAGTGATCGGCTACGACCCCACCATCACTGTGCGCAGGGCCTGGCAGTTGGCCTCCGAGGTCAAACAGGCACTCAGTGTCGACGACCTGCTCTCCAGGTCCGACTTTGTCAGCTTCCACGTGCCGCTCACGGACTCTACCCGGAACATGGTCAACCTGGACCGCATCAAGTTGATGAAGAAGGGCGCGGTGTTGCTGAACTTTTCGCGGAACGGCATCGTCGATGACGAGGCGGCGGTGGTCGCCCTCAACGACCGCCGACTCCATGCCTACGTTTGCGATTTCCCGAGCAACCTGCTGAAGGACCATCCCTGGGTGATCACCTTGCCGCACCTGGGCGCCTCGACCAGCGAGGCCGAGGACAACTGCGCGATCATGGTGGCCGAGCAAGTGAAGGCCTATCTGGAAGACGGCAACGTCACCAACGCGGTGAACTTCCCGGAGATCAATCTGCCCCGCAACGCCGGACACCGCATCGCGGTGGTCAACAGCAACGTACCGAACATGGTGGGGCAGATCTCCAGCGATTTGGGCAAGGCGGGAATCAACATCATCGACATGCTCAACAGGTCCAGGGACCAGATCGCCGTGACCCTGCTCGACGTGGACCGCGAGCCGGACCAGCAGCTGATCGGGGATATGGGGGCCATCGACGGGGTGCTCTCGGTGCGCTATCTGGGACCCGCCGACAAGTGATCCGACTCGCGCGGCTGCCGCCTGGGGCGCGCTGAGGGACAGCCACATTCGATGAATGACGACGGCAAGCTGAAGGAGATCCGCGAACGCATCGATGCGGTGGACGACGAGCTGCGCCGCCTGATCAACGAGCGTGCGTGCCTCGCCCAGGAGGTGGCCCGCATCAAGCTGGTCGAGGACCCGGCCACCAACTTCTATCGCCCGGAGCGTGAGTCGGAGATCCTGCGGCGGGTCCAGGCCCAGAATGAGGGCCCCCTGGACGGCGAGGAGCTGGCTCGGCTGTTCCGCGAGATCATGTCCGCTTGTCTGGCCCTGGAGCAGCCCCTTACGGTCGCCTTTTTCGGACCCGAAGGCACCTTCACCCAAGCCGCCGCCCTCAAGCATTTCGGCCATTCGGTGCGCACCCAGCCCTTCGGGGCCATACCGGACGTGTTCCGCGAGGTCGAATCGGGGGAGTGCCAGTACGGCGTGGTGCCGGTCGAGAACTCCACCGAGGGGGTGGTCAGCCATACCCTGGACATGTTCCTCGCCTCGCCGCTTCATATCTGCGGCGAGGTGATGTTGAGGATCAACCACAACCTGATGGCCGCTGGGGGCTCGCCGGCCGACGTGACTGTGGTCTATTCCCACCAGCAGTCGCTGGCACAGTGTCGGGGCTGGCTGGATCGCCATCTTCCCCATGCGGAGCGTATCGCGGTGGGGAGCAACGCCGAGGCGGCCCGACGGGCCAAGGAGACGATGTCGGCTGCGGCGATCGCCGGCGAGACCGCGGCGGAGATCTACGGGCTGCAGATCCTCGCGCGTAACATCGAGGACGAGCCGGGGAATACCACCCGGTTCCTGGTGATCGGCAAGCGGGCCGTGGCGCCCAGCGGCCACGACAAGACCAGCCTGCTGGTAGCGGCCCGCAATCAGGCGGGGAGCCTTTACCGGTTGCTCGCCCCGTTTGCCGAGTACAGCATCAGCATGACCCGCATCGAGTCACGCCCCTCGCGGCGCGGGATCTGGGAGTATGTCTTCTTCGTCGATGTGGAGGGTCACCAGGACGACCCGCACGTGGCCGAAGCGCTTCGGGTGCTCCAGCAGGAGGCCGCGCTCTACAAGGTGCTCGGATCCTATCCGCGCGCGGTGCTCTAACCCTCTTACCCGCCGACCTTCTGCTCCGGCGCGCGATCCGCCCGGTTCTACAGCGTTGCGCTCGGCCGCGCCGCTGGACCCGCGGTCCCGTATGCTCCGGCGCCCCGTCTGTCGCTGGGCCCCTTTGTCCGCTCGCGCTGGTCCATGCGCGGTAAACCCTGCTATATTGCGCAGCCCGGTCCGGGGGCACAGCCAGATTCGTGTGGCCCGGGATCATCTGCCGCAGAGGGGTGGACCTTCGCGGTCGATTCAGCCGCAGCGCGTCCCGTGGGGGCGTCCTCAGCACGCGGGCAGCCCCATCCATGGAACTCTCGGTCGTCATCCCGGTTTACAACGAGCAGGACAACATTCTGCCCTTGGTCGGCGAGATCCGCGCTGCTCTGGACCGCCGGGTCGACTACGAATTGATCTACGTCGACGACGGGAGCACCGACGCCACCGCGGAGCGTCTGGCCGAGGCCGCGCAGGATCTCCCGGCGCTACGCGTGCTGCGCCATGCCCGGAGCTGCGGCCAGACCACTGCGATCCGCACCGGGGTCCGGGCGGCGCGTGCACCTTGGATCGCGACCCTGGACGGTGACGGCCAGAACGATCCGGCGGATGTCCCCAAGCTGCTCGCCGCCGCCCTGGCCCCCGATCGTCCGCCTGAGCTTCAGCTGATCGCCGGGTACCGGCGAAAACGGCGCGACACCTGGGTGAAGCGGCTCTCTTCCAAAGTCGCCAACGGCGTGCGCAGCCGCCTGCTAGGGGACCGTACCCCCGATACCGGGTGCGGTCTCAAGGTCTTCTCGCGGGAGACCTTTCTGCAGCTGCCGTACTTTGATCACATGCACCGCTTCCTCCCTGCGCTGGTGATTCGCAACGGCGGCTCCGTGCGCTCTGTGGCGGTCAACCACCGTCCCAGGGAGCGCGGCCGGTCCAAGTACGGCCTCCACAATCGTCTTTGGGTGGGGCTGGTGGACCTCCTCGGCGTTATCTGGCTGCAACGCCGTGCCCGGATACCGGAGGTGAGCGAGCCGGCGACGAGGCGTATCGGAGACGCCGCCGGATGAGATGGGGCTCGATACTGCGGGGGCTACTGACGATCGCGGCCCTGGCGGGCCTGGGGTACCTGTTCGAGCTCAGCCAGCATGCCGGGCTGTTCAACCAAGCCTGGATCGATGCCCAGGTGCGCGGGCAGGGAGTCGTCGGCGAGCTGCTGTTTCTTGCGGTCGGAGCCGGGTTCACGGCCGTCGGGCTGCCACGCCAGTTTGTTTGCTTCCTGGGCGGCTACGGTTTCGGTCTCATGGTCGGGAGTCTCCTCGGTCTGATCGCGACCGAGCTGGGCTGCATCCTCAGCTTTTATGCTGCACGCTTGATCGGGAGCAAAGCGGCGGGCAGGCTCTCCGCCAAGTTCCGCGGTCTGGACGCGTTTGTTAGCGCAAATACCTTTACCGCAACAGTGCTGATCCGCTTTCTGCCCGCGGGCAGCAACGTCTTCACCAATCTGGCCGCCGGCGTCAGCATGGTCCCTGCCGTGCCCTTCTTTCTCGGCTCTGCGGTCGGATTCATCCCCCAGACCCTCGTATTCGCCCTGGTGGGCAGCGGGATTAACCTGAACCCGCTGTGGCGCACCGGGTCGGCGGTCGTCCTGTTCTTGGCTTCCGGGGCCCTGGGGCTCTATCTGTTGCGCCACTACCGGCGTGCCCACCGGCTGAGCCCGGACCTGGAGCGCGAGCTCGACGCCGAGCTGCACATGGACGCCGAAGGAGCGTCCGGCACCGCGGGCGGGTCGTCCAGGTGAGGGCGGATCAGCGTCGCGAAGCCCTCTCCGAGGGGCTTCTCTGGGCGTCACTCTGGGCCCTTTTCGTCGGGGTTGCCTTGCTTACCCGCCCTTTGCTGCCGATCGATGAGACGCGCTATCTGTCCGTCGCTTGGGAAATGTGGCGGCGCGGGGACTTTCTGGTCCCCTACCTCAACGGTGACCCGTACAGCGACAAGCCGCCGTTGCTGTTCTGGCTCATGCACGCGGGGTGGTGGTTGTTCGGTGTCAACGAATGGTGGCCGCGCCTGATCGGTCCCCTGTTCGGCGCCTTGGCGCTGATTCTCACGGCCCGCCTTGGCGGGCGCCTCTGGTCGGATGTGAGGCCGCTGCCCAGCTGCGCTGCGGGGCTACTCGCAGGGACGATTCTGTGGCTGCTCTTTCTGACCGTGGTGCAGTTCGATCTGCTGCTGGTCGTTGCGACTTTGCTGGGCATGCTCGGTCTGCTCAGAGCGGCCCGCGCAGAGGCGCTCTTCTGGCGCGCTTGGGCCGGCGTGGGGCTGGCCCTGGGGCTGGGTGGCCTCGCCAAGGGGCCGGTGATTCTGCTCCACGTGCTGCCGGCAGCGCTGCTCGCGCCCTGGTGGCTGAGGGGAGCTTCCCATCCGGCCTGGCCTCGGTGGTATGCCGGAATCGCTTTCGCGGTGGTGCTCGGGGTCGGCGTCACCCTGGCCTGGGCGCTGCCCGCCGCCCAGGCAGGCGGCGAGGCCTACCGCAATGCCATCCTCTGGGGGCAGACTGCCGGTCGCCTGCGCGATTCCTTTGCGCATGCCGAGCCCTGGTGGTGGTATCTGGCGGTGCTTCCGCCGGCCCTCCTACCTTGGGTCGCCTGGCCGAGGCTTTGGCGCTCCGCCCGCGCCTGCGGCTGCCTGGGGGAGTCCGCGGGACGGTTTCTGATCGCCTGGGCGGTGCCCGTGCTGATTCTATTCAGTCTGGTGAGCGGTAAGCAGGTCAAGTATCTGCTGCCGATCATTCCGGCGCTTGCGATCATGGCCGCGCGGTGGCTCGTCGGGGCCCCGGGCTTCGCGGGGCGGGAGCGTCTGGTGGTGCCGGGCCTCGGATTGCTGACGGTCGGTCTGGTGATCGCGACGGTGGGATGGGTGCCGGCCACCAAGGTCCCTGCGTGGCTGAGCGCGGTGCATCCTGCCTGGGGGCTGTTGCTCGTCCTGCTCGGGGCGTTGGCGCTGCGCCTTCCGCCGCAGCCCTCGCGCCGTTTGGTGCCGGCGTTTACGCTGGCTGCCACGGTCGGGGGCGGCGGTCTGCACTTGGCGCTAGCCGAGGGCGTGGGTCAGGCCTATGATCTCAGCGAGGTGGCACGCCGCGTCGCCGCCTGCCAGGCGGAGGGCCGACCGGTGCTCAACGTCGGCAAATACCACGGGCAGTATCAATTCCTTGGGCGCCTGACCCACCCCTTAGGGGAGGCGGACTCGGACGCCGCTGGCGCCTGGGCGAAGCAGCATCCGGACGGTTACCTGATCCTGTATCAGTCCGGAAAAAAGCCCGTTCCCCCCGGTGCCGAATACAGCCAGGCCTACCGCGGAGACCGAGTCAGCCTCTGGCGCAGCTCGGTCTTTCTGGAGCGCCATCGGCCATGAGCGAGCCGGAATCGAAGCCCGTGAAGTCTCCCTACATCACCGCCGAGGGATTTCGCAGCCTGCAGGCCGAGCTTCAGGGGCTGTGGACGCGCCGGGACGAGGTCACGCGGGCCCTGGCTGCCGCCGCGGCCGAGGGCGACCGCTCGGAGAACGCCGAATACATCTACCGAAAGAAGGAGCTGCGAGGGATCGACCGGCGTATCGGGTACCTCCAGCGGCGCCTTCCCGAGCTGAAGGTGGTCTCGCAGCCCCCGACCGATCGCCAGCGGGTGTTCTTCGGTGCCTGGGTGACCCTCGAGGACGGAGAGGGTGTCCAGAGCCGGTATCGCATTGTGGGTCCGGACGAATTCGATCCCGCCAGGGCTTACATCAGCATGGACTCTCCGATGGCGCGGGCGCTGCTGCGACGTGCAATCGACGACGAGGTGCAGGTACATACCCCGAGCGGGGAGAGACTGTACTGGGTGATCGAGGTCAGCTACCCGGCGTTCGACGGATGATTCGCCAGGATGACCCGGATCGCTCAGCGGATGGAGCGGTAGGGCGTTCTTCGTGCGCGTTTTGCGAGGACCAGTTGCCAGAGCTGGCCCTGGCGCGAGCGGAAATAGCCGGCGCAGCAGTGCAAGTAGTACTTCCACATGCGGTAGAAGCGCTCGTCGTAGCCTTCCTCACGCAGTGCAGGCCAGGCGGCGTCGAAGTTGTCCCACCAGGCCATCAGGGTGCGGTCATAGTCCGGACCGAAGTTGTGCCAATCCTCCAATAGCATCCGCCCCTCCAAGGCAGAGCTCAGCTGCCGGGCCGAAGGAACCTTGCCGTTGGGGAAGATGTAGCGCTCGATCCAGGGATCGGGGATCTTCGTGCTGATCCAATCGCCGATGGTGTGGAGTAGAAACAGGCCCGCGTCGTCCATCACCTGACAGACCTTCTCGAAATAGGGGCCGAAATTCTTCGTGCCCACGTGCTCGAACATGCCGACCGAGACCACTCGGTCGAAACGCCCCGAGATATCGCGGTAGTCCATCAGCTCGATGCGCACGGGTAGGTTGCGGCAGCGCTCTCGGGCGAGCGTGAGCTGGCGCTCCGAGACGGTCACGCCGAACACTTCCACCCGATAGTGTCGAGCGGCGTGCTCGGCCAGCCCACCCCAGCCGCAGCCGATATCGAGAAGGCGTTGCCCGGGCGCGAGGTCCAGCTTGCGACAGACCAGATCGAGCTTGGCGAGCTGCGCCTGCTCCAGGGTTGCGGCGTCCTTCCAGTAGCCGCAGCTGTAGCTCATGGTCGGGTCCAGCATCGCCTGGTAGACGTTGTTGCCGATGTCGTAGTGGCGTCGTCCCACCTCGAAGGCGCGCGATGGGGATTGGAGGTTGAAGATCCAATATCGTAGGATCATGGCGGCCAGGCGCAGGCGCGCCGGGCCTTTGATCTTCTGATCGATATCGGCACCGAGCAAATGCTCGAAGGTCTCGTCGAGGCGCTCGGCGTCCCAGTGCCCGTCCATATAGGCCTCGCCGAAGCCCAGGGAGCCCCGGGTAAGGATGCGCCGGTAGACCTCCCTCTGGTAGACCCGAATATCCCAAGGCCGGCTACCGTTGAAGCGGATGTCCGCCTCAGCCGCCAGCTCGGCGAGGATTCGGGGCGGCCCTGGCAGCTCCTTGAGAGGCGCGGGCTCGAGTGATGCGACTGGGCTTTGCTGGGCGGAAGGGTACATCTGGCGATTGGCTCCGGATTCGCCGTGCCGCGGCTGGCTCGGGTCAACGGTGGGGAGGCAGGCTTCCCTTCAATGTCGCACTTTGGGAATCCTAACGAAAATTTCGCCTTTTGCGCGAGGGTCTGCCAGCACGAGGAAGGCAAAAAGGCGGGGTAGAAGAGGATTATGGGGGCTGAGAGACCGATCGATCGGGCCCGGTCGCATCCGGAGCAGCTCTCCAAAAATATCGGTGGCTTGCCTATACGGAGGTATGCGGGTTGCTGGCGCCGCGGGTGCGGGCGGTGCTCGCCCGGGGCGAGAGAGCGGGCGGCCTGCGACTGAGCGCATCCGGGGAGGCGTGCGCGGGCGCCGCGCTTTGGCGGATAATGCCCGGACCATGACCTCAGCCCCCCTGACAACCGCCAGCCTGCCGGACCCGGTGGTCGTCGCCGAAGGACTGCGGAAGCGCTACGGTCGCCGCCTGGTGGTGGACGACGTGCGCTTCCGCATCCAAAGGGGGCGCTGCTTTGGATTTCTCGGGCCCAACGGGGCGGGCAAGACGACCACCCTGCGTATGGTGCTTGGGCTCACGCCGCGCGACGCTGGCTCGCTCAGCGTTTTCGGGCTGCCGATACCCGAGCGGGCAGCGGAGGTGCGGGCCAGGGTGGGGGTCGTTCCCCAGCTTGATAACCTGGACCCGGACTTTACCGTGGTCGAGAACCTACGGGTCTACGCCACCTACTTCGGCCAGCGCGGCCCGATGGTCGAAGAGCGTATCCGGCAGCTGCTGGACCTTTCGAATCTCGCCGAGCGGGCCGACTCCAAGACGGACCCCCTCTCCGGGGGGATGAAAAGGCGTCTCACCATCGCCCGCGCTTTGATCAACGAGCCCGAGCTGGTGGTGCTCGATGAGCCCACCACCGGCCTCGACCCCCAGGCCCGACACGTCATCTGGGCACGTCTCACCGACCTGAAGGATCACGGCACCACCCTCATCCTAACCACCCATTACATGGAGGAGGCCGAGCGCCTCTGCGACGAGCTGGTCGTGATGGACGACGGGCGCATCCTGGACCAGGGCTCGCCCCGCGAGCTGATCGAGCGTCACGTCGAGCCGGAGGTCATCGAGATCCGCGGGGTGACCAACGCGGCGATCGCCGCCCTGGGGGAGCGTACCGGCTGCCGGGTCGAGCGCTTCGGCACCAGCCTCTATTGCTATACGCGAAGCGCCACGGGGCTCCTGCAAGAGCTGCGCGCCAAGCACGGTCTGACCTTTCTGCACCGCCCGGCGGACCTAGAAGACGTGTTCTTGAAGCTGACCGGTCGGGAGCTCAGGGACTGATGGACTGGCGTGCCCCCAAGGTTCGAATGAGTGCGCTGGCGGTTTGGCAGCGAAACATGCTGGTCTGGCGCAAGCTCATCGGGCCCGCCATCGTCATGAACTTCGGCGAGCCCGCACTCTATCTCCTGGGGCTGGGCTACGGCTTGGGCTTCTTCATCGGCAAGATGGGCGACATGCCCTACCTTGCGTTTCTTGCCTCGGGCATCATCGCGTCCTCGGCCATGACCACCGCCAGCTTCGAGGGGATGTATTCGGTCTACACGCGCATGGAGCCCCAGCGCACCTACGAGGCGCTGTTGGCGACGCCGTTGGAGATCGACGACATCATCGCGGGCGAGATGATCTGGTGTGCCACCAAGGCCCTGTTCAGCGGCGCAGCCATCCTCGTCGTCGCCGCCCTGCTGGGGGTGGTGGTCGGCTGGCAGGCGCTCTGGGCGCTGCCGGTGATCCTGCTCACGGGCCTGTGCTTCGCCGGACCCGCCATCGTCATGAGCGCCCTGTCGCCCGGCTACGATTTCTTCAACTATTACACGGTGATGGTGATCACGCCCATGTTCCTGCTCTCGGGCGTCTTCTACCCGATCTCCTCGCTGCCGCACGCGCTCCAGGGTCTGGTCCAGGTGCTGCCGCTCACCCACGCCGTGGCCCTGTCGAGACCCCTGGTGGCAGGCGGCGCGCTGACCCATCCCCTGGTCCACGTTGCGGTGCTTGCCGCCTACGCCTCCTTGGGCTTCTATCTCGCAGTGGTCTTCGTGCGCCGCCGACTGGTCGTTTGATCCCGCGGCGGGTCCCTGTTCCCGGCGGCACCCCTGAGCCTGGGGGCGCAGAAGCCCGAGCGCGGGGCGTCGGTCAAGGGACGTAGAAATCGTAAGCCTGGATTCGGCCGCACCGTGGCGCGAGCGCATCCCGCACGGTGCGCCTGTGCACCGGATCGGCAAGGTATCGCTGGATAGCCTGCTTGTCGTCGAAGCGCAGGTAGACGCCGACGTCGAAACTGTCGTCTGCGATCGGCCGATCACTGGGCAGGGGCGGTCCGGTGCGCAGGTCGAGCACGCCCGGTACGTATCGCAGCTTTTTCGTCGCATCTATTATCACGCGCCGACGCTGGTCCGTGTTTCCCGGGTCCTTGAGCCAACAGAAGAGCATGGGGGCAATAGGCGGTATGGGCTCGGACTGCTGGCCCGGAGCGGCGCAGGCGGCGAGGGCTTGGGGGGCGAGATTGCGGAGGATCGATTCGGCGCTCACCTGGGAGGCCTCGCAACGGCTGGCGCCGCCCCGACGCCGCGCTCGGCTTAAGGGACATGAGGGATTTCCCTATCAGCAAGAGGGCAAAAACGTGCCTAGAATTGTCACTGTCGAGGCTATTCGACGACTCTTTCGGAAGTTGGTCAACCCGAACACGAGGAGTAGCAACATGAAGAAGATTTCCCTCGCAGTCGCTGCCGTTGTTCTCGCCGGCGGTATGACCGCCGCCGATGCGTGGTGGGGTAGTGGGTGGGGCGATGGTTGGGGTGGTGGGCCCTGGTATGGCCCGGGCTATGGCTGGGGCGGCCCTTGGGGTGGTTATCCCGGCTGGGGTGGCTATCCCGGCTGGGGTGGCTACCCGGGCTGGGGCGGCTACGGGTGGGGCGGTGGGGGCTATCCCTATGGTGGCTGGGGCTACCCGTATGGCGGCTGGGGCGGCTATCCCGGCTGGGGTGGCTGGGGCTACCCGTATGCCGTTACGCAGCCCGCTCAACCGAAGACCCCGGAAAGCAAGTAGGAGTGCTTTTCGGATGAAACGGCGGCCTTCGGGCCGCCGTTTTTTTGGACCCGGGCCCTCGTGGTGGGCCGGGGGTGTCGAAGCGCAATCGTAGCCGGTGCGAGCCGGGCCGGGTTGACCGAATCGACCGGGATCGCTCAATAGGCGCGCGAGGCCGGGTAGTAGGTGAAAGAGGTCTTGGGGTCGAACGGCTGCGGATTGAGCAGGGGGTCCTTTTGCGGCCAGGCGGGCTCCGGCATTTTGCCCTCCCGAATCGTCTTTTGGGCCGCCTCCAGGCGCTCGATCTGGTCCCACTGGCCGCCCCATCGCGCCATGTCGATGACCTGGCCCAGATCCTGGACGGCCTGCGCAGTCTCCCCCGCGGCGGCGCGCGCCAGCGCGGATGCCTCGCGATTGGAGAGGGTCGGCGGAGCGCCTGCGGCGAGTATGCCCGCCTGCTCCTTGGCGTCTTTGGCATCCCGCACGGTCGGGTCGTCGCTCGCCACCAACAGCCGTATCAAGGCATAGCGCAACAGCTGACGGTTCGGGTCTTCTTTGAGCATCGCCTCGAGCTCTTTGCGTAGGACGCGATCGGGAGTGCCGCCGCGCTTTTTCGCGACGAGATACAGGAGGCCGGCCGGCTCTGCGTCGGGGGTCGCGACGAACGCCGCATGGTAGTGGGCGGCGGCCTCGGTGAAGTCACCCGCCCGAAACAGGAGGTTGGCCAGGAAGTACTGAGCCCCCGCCTCGTCGGGCTTGGCGGCGAGGATCTTCTCGTAGCGCTTCATGGCGAGGTCCGTTTGGCCGCCGGCCTCGTAGATCAGAGCCACCAGAAAGTTGGCCAAGGGGTGCTTCGGCTCGGCATCCAAGACCTTCAGCAGCTCCCTGCGCGCGGCGTCGGTATCGCCCTTGAGGAACAGGACCCTGGCGTAGCTGACCCGGGCGTCCCGGTTGCCGGGCTCCAGAGCCAGCCCGCGCTCGAAGGCTTCGGTCGCCGCCGCGTAGTCGCCGCTGTGCATCGCCTGCATGCCGGCGATGAAATGGGGGCGGGAGCCGTTCTCCAGGGCATTGAGCTCGTCGATCAGGGGGTCGGCGACCCGCGGCTCCTTGGTGCCGTGCTGATCGAGCTCCTCGCGGGCCTTCTCGGTCTCTCCCAGGGCACGCAGGGCCTGCCCCAGGGGATAGTGGATCTGGCTTGCCTGGGGGTCGAGCTTCAGGGCTTCTTCGAAGCGGGCGACGGCGCTCTTCGGGTCGCGCTCGAGCAGGTTGATCTGCCCCAGATGGAACAGCGCCGCGGTACGCAGTCCGGGCTCCTTGGCGGCCGACTCGAGCAATGGCTTGGCCTCTGCGGTACGGTCGAGCTCTACATAGGCCTCGGCCCTGCGCAGCTTCAGAGCGGCATAGCTCGGATCGAGCTTTTCGGCCCGCGCGAAATGCTGGAGCGCCGCATCCAACCGGCCGGAGCGCAGGGCGAGATACCCCGCGTAATATGGCCAGCGGAAGTTGCCGGGCTCAAGTGCCATTGCATTGGCGTAGCAGTCCTTGGCGCCCCGATTGATGCCATAGACGTGATAGAGCGCCCCCAGGTCCCCGAAGGCACGGCCGAGCTGCTCGGCCTGGGTCGCAGGGTCGATGAGTCGCGCAGCGACCTGTGCTCGGGTCGCCGCCAGGGTCTTCTGGGCGACGGAATCCGCCCCCAGGATGTCTGGCTCCGGCACCGGCTGGACCCGCCCGACCCAGGCCCGAGGTGGTTCCGAGAGCGCATCGGCGTTTGCGCTCCAGGGCGTCAGGGCCATCAGAATCGCACCCAGCAGGAGCAGCAGGATCGATCTCCAGGTCATGTCCGGGGCCGGGTTGACCCCGGGGGTGGCGATTGAGGTCACTATTCAATCCTTGGCTTGTTGCTCGACGACGAGCTGGGTGTCCACGCGGTCTACGGGGATCCGCTGGCTCCCACCGCCCGGCCACTGCACGGTGAGCGAGTCGACGTGGCTCGAGGACCCCAGCCCGAAGGTGACCGGTAGCTCCACCTGCGAGAGATAGCCCCGGGTGGGCATCACCACCCGCTCCTGGGTGACGCCGCCGGCACGCAGGGTCAAGCGGGCGCCGATGGCGTCGCGGTTGCAGCGACGACCCACGAGGCGTACCCGCAGCCAGTGGTGGCCCAGCTTCTGGTCGTTGCGCAAGAGTATCGGCCGTCTCCCGTTCTGGGTGATCAACAGGTCGAGATCGCCGTCGCCATCGATATCGGCATAGGCGACGCCCCGTCCCACCAGGGGCTTGTAAAGATCCCCCGCTTGCTCGACGTGGACAAACGTCTCCTTGCAGGCGGACCCACAGTTCCAGAACAGCTCGGCCGGCTGGGCGTACGTCTGGCCGGGCTGGACCTTGTTGATCTCGGGCTCCAGGTGGCCGTCGGCCTGCAGCAGATCCAGGCGGCCGTCCAGGTCGTAGTCGAGGAAAACCACGCCGAAGGTCAGGGCCATGCGGGAAGCCGGCCCTATGCCCTCCAGGACGGCGTCGTCGGAGAACGGCCCCTTCCCCGGGCTGTTGACAAACAGGGATGTCATCTCATTGGCGAAGTTGCCCATGGCGACACCCAGATCGCTGTCATTGCGGAACTGCGCGGCGTCTATCCCCATGCCGCTGGTGGCTTTGCCGTTTCGATCGTAGGCAATGCCCTCGAAGCTGCCGACCTCTTCGAAGGTGCCGTCACGGCGGTTATGGAAGAGAAACTTGCGGACCGTGTCGTTGGCGACGATCAGATCGATCCAGCCGTCTCCGTCGTAGTCCACGGGAGCGACCCCCAGTCCCTTGCCCACCGGCGTCCCGGAGTGGACATCGGTGACGCTGATCCCGGCAGTGCGGCTCACGTCGGTGAAGGTGCCGTCGCCGTTGTTGTGATACAGATAGGAATCGGTACCGCTGAAGTGGTTCGGGGCGCCGTAGGCGCGGCCTAGTCCGGTAAGACGGAAGTCGATCTCGAGATCGATCTTTCGCGACCATTGGACGTAGTTGACGACGAACAGGTCCAGACGGCCATCGTTGTCGTAGTCGACAAAGGCGGCAGAGGTGCTCCAGGTGTCCGCCCGCCCGCCCACGCCGGCCTTGGCCGTCACCTCCTTGAAACGACAACCGCCTTCGTTGTGAAAGAGCCGGTTGCCCCTCAGTCCGGTAATGAAAAGGTCGACGTTACCGTCGTTGTCGTAGTCACCGACGGCCGCCCCCATGCCATACATATCGACAGCGAGGCCCGCCCGGGCCGTGATGTCGGTGAAATGCCCGGAGCCCTCGTTCCGATAGAGCGCCTGATGCGGCTCGGGCTTGCCCTGACGCCGCCCGGGCCAGTAGGTGGAGTTGACCAGGAACAGGTCGGGCTTGCCGTCGTTGTCGCAGTCGAAGAAGGCCGCGCCGCTGCCGATGGTCTCGGGCATCAGGCGCTCGCCGTAGGCGCCGTTCACGTGCACGAAATCGATCCCCGCCTGGGCGGTGATGGCGGTGAACTTGACCGCCGGTGGGGTGGTGCCAGAGGACTGTGCTGCGGGGATGCTCGGTGCCTGCACTTGGGCCTCCGGCGGCGCGGGGGGCGCGCGGTGCACGCGCAGCGCCAGAAAGGCCAGGGCGGCCAGGCCGGCGAGGATGATGATGGCCACCGTCGAGGTGATGAAGGCCTTGCGGATGACCGCTTCTCCGGCCGCCGCCTGATCTTTTATTTCTTTATTTGTCATTATGTTAAGATATTTATCTAAAATAATTTGTCAATGTCGCCTGTCGGCGAGGGCGGCGGTGCGCTCGATTTTCTCGGATGGGAGTCCGTAGGTGCCGGGGCGTTGTAGGTCATAGACGGTAACCGGCTCGGCGGCATGGTTGGCCGCGGGGTTGCGGCTGCGCTCGGCGGTCACGGCGCGCTCGATGGCCTGGTCATCCGGGCGGTACTTGTCGTGCAGCGCCCGGTGGCGGGCCGCCCCATCCGGGTCGCCCAGCTCGGTGAGCACCTGGGAAAGCCCATAATGGGCCGCGAGGTTCTCGGGATCGAGGGCGAGCGCCTTGTTAAACCAGTCACGGGCCTCGCGCAACAGGCCCAGGCGTTTGTCCTTCTCGGCCGGGCTGCGGGCTTGACGGGCGCGCTCGAACAGGGTGTTGCCCAGCTCATCCAGGAGCCGGTAGTCCTGGGAGAAGTCGAAGCCACGGCGCCTCGCCTCGACAAAGCGCGTGCCGGCCAGGTCTTCCATGAGCTCGATCGCCCGATCCAGGTTGCCGTACTGATGCTCGACCTGGGCGGAGAACCAGGCGAGCGTCCAGGGGTGGGCCGGAGGCTTGCAGGCGGCGGCGCGCTGCAGCGCCGCCGCCGCTTGATCCAGGCTCCCCTCCTTGAAATAGACCCGGGCGAGATTCAGCGGCCCATCGGCCCGTTCCAGTCTCTCGACCTCGGCGAAGGCCGCCTCAGCCTGGCGCAGCTCCCCCTTGGAGGCGGAGCCCTGGTTGCCTTCGAGCAACAGCCCGATGCCGTAATCGTTCCAGCGCTGCCACAGGGGGATGTCCGCGGTCTGGGCGGCGACTGCGCCGCTGCCGCCCTGCAGCGGCAGGGTCACCCGGTCGGAGCCCAGGGTGGTGATCGGCAGGTCGTTGTGCCGGAAGCCCTTGCCTTCGACATATTCCATGTAACGGGTATCGAACTTGCGATACTGCAGCCGCGCCTCGATGCTGATCGGACCTTTGGCATCGGCGGGCACGGTCAGGGCATAGTGAACCACCGCCGCGGCCCCGGGAGGGATCTGATGATTGTAGAGCGGGACGAAGATGTCCTGAGCGTTGCGCCGGTCGATCCGGTTGCCGTGACGGTCAAGGATGTAGCCGTTGAGGAAGTAGGACCAGGGGTCGACGGTGCCGCGGGCGTCCTGGCCGCCGCTGCGTCCGATCACACGATCGCCGTCGCGCACCACCAGGTCCAGCCAGAGCTCGTTGGAGTCTATGGTGCCCTGGGTGAGCTGGTGGCCGACCTTGAGGGTGCGCACCACGGTGTCGATCAGGTAGTGCCCTCCGGGCTGAAGCGCGGGCAGGGCCGGCCGCAGCGGCGCCAGCAGCTTGCCATCGGGGCTGGCGCTGGCGTGGATGCCGAAGATGTCCACCCGGGCTGCCCCTTGCAGTCGCTTGGTACGTGCATCGTTGCCGGTGTCTTTGAGGCCCATCATGACGGGGACCGCGGTGTTGGCCCCCGCGAACAGATGATCGTGCACGCTGGGCTCGCCCGCGCCGTCATAACGTCGAGCCGCCGGATCGTCGGAGGCAGTCAGCGGCATGTGGCAATGGGCGCAATTGGGTGCTGCCCGGTCGGGGTAGTAGAAGCTCTGGACGCTGTGCCCGGAGACCCCGCTCAGCAGGAAGCTGTCGTAATGATCCTGGCCGCGCAGCCATTTGTAGTGGTTGAGCTCGTAAGGCAGGTGGACCTTGTGACAGACCGAGCAGAATTCCGCGGTCTTGTGCAGCGGCTTGAGGAAGGTCGCCTTATGCAGCTCGGGCTTGGCCCTGATCAGCAGGCGGTTGACGGAGCGTAGCAGGGGATTGTCGCTGAAAGCGAAGGGATAGCGCGGCGGGTCGAGCAGGGTGTAGTCGCCGTTGCCGCGAGGGCTGTTGATGCGGTCGATGGCGTGACAGGCGACGCAGGTGATGCCGGCATTCGCTGATGGATCGGTATCCGCGTTGTATCGGGGGTTGTCGAAGGCACCGCTCAGCAGCGGCACTATGTCATGGCAGCCCGCGCAGAAGCGGCTGGCCTCGACATTGCCGTCACGCTTGAGAAACACCTCCCGCGCCTCGTCGACGCTGAACCGGTAGGCCGGGTTGTTGAACGAGCTGAAGCGATGCACGCTCTCGGCGAGCTGACGGGCGATGTCGGCATGACACTCGGCGCAGACCTTGTCTTGCATGAGGTGGGAAGCCGGAATCCGAGCGCCCGCCGACGTCTTGACCAGCGCCGGGGGAAACGGCCGGGACTCGGCCGCCGCCGCCGGCGCCCGGGTCACCAGATGCAGGCCCAGCATGGCGAGCGCGAACACCCCCGCGAATGCCGCCCAGTATCCGCCGACACGCCAGTGGATGCGCGGTCCCGCCAAGCGGTGCAGCACGAACAGCCAGGCCACCAGCACCGGCGTGACCACATGCATCCAGTAGGCGATGCTCCGGACCTCGGGGTCGTTGACCTCGAAGAATCCGAAGCGGGTGAGCAGGACACCGGAGCCGAGCAGCAGGAGCGCGGTGATGAAAACGCCCAGCCCGGCCGCCACCGCATAACGGTTCGGCCGTCGCCAGGCCCGGCGCATGTGCGCGATGCCAAACGCCAGCACCGGCAGGATCAGCAGTAGGCCCAGCGCCAGGTGCACCAGGAACATCGAGAGATAGAACCGGTCTTCCAGTATCCGCTGGCTGAGATACTCGGCGATACTGATCCCGCCCAGATAGACGGAATTGACCACCAGCAGTGCGAACAGAAGAAAGACCAGTCGCAGCAGGAGCCGCAGTCGCGGGTCGACTACGGCGGGCATTGGGATCCGGCGGGCGCGGGGAGTCGATTGAGCCATCTCCTGTTCACCTCACGGGCAGAGGATCGAGCTTGCCGAGGCCGAAGGCACGCGTTCGTTGGGGAACCGATTTTAGCAGCGTCCTGCCCCGAGAAAAGATCGGGAAACCCCGGGGCCTGGAAATCCCGGGGGCCGAACCGTTACAACAAGCCCTTGGAACGGCTATCTCCGCGGGGTGGCCATGATTGGCGACGATTTGCAGCAGGCCTATGACCGTTTCGAGAAATCCGTCGAGATGTTTCTAGCCGACCCGGGGGTTCTCACCGCCATGGATGTCGACGACCGGGCGGGCCAGATGAGGCGAGTCCTCGCCGCCCGGCAAGGCGATAGGGAGGCCGTGCGGCGATTGTCCGCGCTGCAGGAGGCGGCTCGGTCGGTGGACAGAGACCTGGCGGAGACGTTATTCAAAGACTTGCGCCGAGAGCTGATCGGACAGGGTCTCCTGTCCCGGTTCCGTTGAAACTAGATTGAAAGGTAGAGGCCCTGTCGCTGTGGGGCGGTCGGATCCGCCAGTGACCACGGGGTTTCCCCGCCGTCCGCCATGATCAAGGTCCTGCTCGTCAACGCCCGCTATCATCCGGGCGGCATCGGGGGTGCCGCGCGTTTCGTCCAGATCCTGGCCGAGGCCATGGCGCGAGCCGGTGACAGCGTGTTAGTCGCGTGCCGCGGTGCCGTGCCGCGGCCGCTGCGCCACGAGCTCAACGGTGTGGTCGTCTGGCGCCTGCCGTTTGCGATGACGGATGTGGAGGCCGCGCAAGCGGTGGGTAGCCTGGTGGCACAGGAGCGGCCGGACGCCGTCCATACCAATTTCCTGAAGGGTTTCGATAGGCCCCGGTTGGCGCAGATCCTCGCCGACTATGCGGGTCGGGTCGTGCACACCCTCCACGAGTACTCGCTGCTGTGTGCTCAGGGCCTGCTGTTTCGGGATGGACGGATATGCGAGACGGTCTGCCCCGGCTGCCGGTTGGTCGCGGAAACGGCGCGCCCTTTCGTGGCACGCGTCGATGTCGTCGCTGGGGTGAGCCGCCATGTGCTCGAGCGGCACCGCGCGGCGGGTCTGTTCGGAGATGCGAGGCGAGTCTGCGTCATTCCCAACGCGTATGATCCGCCGGCGGGTGCGTTTCATCGGTCCCCGCTCGGCCCGGCACTGCGCTTCGGCTACCTTGGCCGACTGGCCGAGGAGAAGGGCCTGATGAGGTTGCTGGAGACCGTGGTTGGCCTTCCCTCCCACCTCCCGGCGGAGCTCCTGGTCGCCGGGCGGGTCGACAGTGCGTTCGCTCAGGAGGCGCGGCGCCGTTTCGAGGGTCCGAGGGTGCGGTTCCTGGGGTACACGGATCCGGAGCAGTTCTTCCCGCGGATCGACGTGCTGGTCTTCCCATCCCTGTGCGAGGAGACCTTCGGACGCGGCGTGATCGAAGGGTTCGCCTATGGCGTTCCCGCCGTTGTCAGCAACTTGGGCGGGCTCCCCGAGCTGCTCGTCCCCGGGCGAACGGGCTGGATCTATCCTGCCGAGGCCCCGGATGCTCTGCGGGACACGGTGCTGGGCGTCTTGCGGGCTCGGGACCTGGTCCCATCCATGGCCACCGGGTGCCGGCAGGCTGCCAGGACCTTCACCACCGAGCGGGTGCTCGGCGAGTATCGTCGGCTCTACTCGGTCAGCGCGGATGCCCCGCCGGGACGTTAGCCTCGCCTCCGCTCACAGCGCTCGCTGACCCGTCCGACCCCGGCAGAATCGGGCTCAGCCTTTACGCTCTCCGCCCGGTGCGCCTTTCTGCTTCCCCCGGCCCTGAGACTCTCGGTCGGGTCGCCCCTGCCCGGGTTGAGACGGGGCCGGCGCCTGGGAGGGCGTGTCCGGCGTCTGACGGGGGGCCGGTTTGGGTAGCAGGTGGGGATAGAACTGCTGGTAATACCAGCGGAACCTCTGCTTGAGGCTATCCTCGATGCGCGAGGAGATCCGGTGGAGCCCCGGCGTGCGGATGCTCGGGTAGGTGCTGTGTCGGTACTTCATTCGGTAATAGCTGTCGGACTCACCGGGCTTTACCGGGAGATTGTTGGGGTCCCAGGACACAGGGCGCACGCCGATCCAATGCCAGAGCCGCTCCATCGCGTCCACTGGGTCCTCCATCAGCTTCTCGAAGGCCAGGTAGTACAGATGCGGCCTCAGCTCCATGCTCTGGATGTCCTGTAGTCCTTCCATCGAGCGTAACGGCCAGCCCACGATGCCGCCGTCGCCGAAGATCCGGTTGGCCCGCACCAAGGGGCTGTCCGGGTCGAGGTGATCGGGAAACTCGAACAGGAGCGTCTTCTGGTGCTGGGCCTCCACGGAGCCGAAGATCTGCCCCAGATCTCGGATGCAGACGACCATCTTCACATTGGGGTCGAGCAGGTGGGCGAGCTCAATGCTGCGCAGCCAGGCGCGGTTCTTGTCCACCACGAGGCGTTGCGGGGCCTCGGCAAACCAGCCCTCGACGAAGCCCCGGAAGGCAGTGAGCAGGCGCCGGTGGACGAGGTCTGCATCGACATCCAGCTGGGAAGCAAAAAAGGTGGAGTCGCTCAGCTCCTGGCGCACCTTGCGCAGTGCCTCGTTCAGCGGCGAGCTGTGGCCTGGGCTGTAGATCTCGGGGTGCAGGCCGAGGAGCTGACAGAGCAGAGTGGAGCCCGCGCGCGGCAGGCCCGTGACGCAGATCAGCTTCTTCGTAAGCAAGGCGGGTCGTTTCCCTGGTGGGCTCGTTCTTCTGGTCGCCTCGGATCGGCGATGCTGCGGCGCAGGGCCGGGCGCGAAGCAGCGGCCACTATGCCACAAAGGCAGAGAGCGCAAAACAGCCCAGCTCGGCGTCTTGCGCCGCGGGCGCTTTCCCGTTCGAATAGCTCGGCCGGCGGGAGTCTCTCGCCGAGGGGCAGCGCACGGGGCGACATGCAATCTCAAGGCGAGAGAGGCCAAGGCCGAACGGTGCGGCTCGTGCTCCTGGGCACCGGAACGCCCAATGCCGATCCGCAGCGGGCGGGGCCGGCCTCGGCAGTGGTCGTCGGCGAAGAGGCGTATCTGGTGGATTGCGGCCCTGGCGTAGTGCGCCGCGCGGCCGCGGCCGCCCTGCGGGGCGTCGAGTCCCTGGCGCCGCGCCGCCTGCGCCACCTGTTTCTCACCCATCTGCACTCGGACCACACGGCCGGGCTCCCGGATCTGATCCTCTCGCCTTGGACCCTCGGTCGCGAAGCGGCCTTGCAGGTGTTCGGGCCCATGGGCACGGTGGCCATGCTCGAGCACCTGATTGAGGCGTACCGGGAGGACATCCGCGAGCGCACACGGGGTCTCGAGCCTTGCAACGACACCGGCTGGCAGGTGGAGGCCCATGAGATCGGGGCGGGGGAGGTTTGTCGCGTCGGCGGGTTAAGGGTCACTGCGTTCCCCGTGGACCACGGAGACTGGCCGGCCTTCGGTTTTCGGTTCGATGCGCCGGGGCGAAGCGTGGTAATTTCCGGTGATACGGCGCCGACCCCGACCCTGATCGCGCAGGCGCGCGGTTGCGACCTGCTGCTTCACGAGGTGTACTCGGGCGCCGGTTTCGCCAAGCGTCCGCCCGGGTGGCAGCGCTACCACGCGCGCATGCACACCTCCACCCGGGAGCTGGCCGAGATTGCCGCCGCCGCTCGGCCTGGCCTGCTGGTGCTCCACCACCAGCTGTTCTGGGGCACGACGGACGAGGGACTGATCGCGGAGATCAGGGAAGGCTACGACGGGCCGGTGGTCTCAGGACGGGATCTCGATGTCTTTTGATCCCTCCCGCGGCGCCGCTTCATAGTTTCGATCTGGACAACCAAGGTCACCCACGCCATGGCACCCAAGACGGTCTCGAAGGTAGGTAAAGGGGCAGAAATACGGGCGGAGATGATGAGGGCAGCGTCCGAGCTGGAAGAGACCGGGGCGGCCAATGCCGAACCGGAAGTCGCCGACGAGGCGCCCGCGGAACCGGCTGTCGAGGTCGCCGCGGAGACCGAGACGGAGACCGCCGCAGCGTTGCCGGAGCAGACCGGCGAGACCGGGGAGCCCGCCTACAGCTACGATCTCGTTCCTTACACGGCACATGCCTTTCCGCAGACCCATCCGGATCGCCTGGCTACCATGGCGCGCCTGTTCGGTCTCGCTTCGGCGCCCGTCGATGGCTGTCGGGTCCTCGAGCTGGGCTGCGGTCTGGGCTACAACCTCATTCCCATGGCGTTGCAGATGCCGGGTAGTGAATTCGTGGGCGTCGACCTGTCGAAACGCCAGATCGAGGAGGGGCGCAAGGCTGCGGCGGCAGCGGGACTGGCCAACATCCGCCTGGAGCACGCCAACATAGGGGACGTGGACGCCTCCTGGGGCAAGTTCGATTACATCATCTGCCACGGTGTCTTGTCCTGGGTGCCGGCACCGATTCGCCAACGCATCCTCGAGATCAGTGGGCGGAATCTCGAGTCCAACGGTGTCGCCTATATCAGCTACAACACGTATCCGGCCTGGCACATGCGCGAGATGGTCCGCCACATGATGCTCTACCATGCCCAGCAGTTCGAGCAGCCGCAGATGCGCATCAGCCAGTCGAAGGCGCTGCTCAAGTTCATGACCGACCAGCTGCCGAAGGACAACCAGCCATATGCCCTGTACCTGCGGCAGGAGCTGGCGCTGCTCGACCGGCAGGAAGACAATTATCTCTTCCACGATCATCTGGAGGATGTTAACGAGCCGATGTATTTCCATCAGTTCATGGGCATGGCCGCTGCCCAGGGGCTGCAGTACCTGGGAGAGGCGGATTTCGGGGGCATGCTGATGCATGGCGTCCATTCCTCTGAAGTGCGCGAGACCCTGGGACGGATCAGCCCGGACGTTGTACACATGGAGCAGTACATGGACTTCCTGCGAAACCGATCCTTCCGCCAGACGCTGCTTTGTCACGGCGAAGCCAAGATCCGACGCCGGGTGGACGCCGAGGCCTTGGAGTCCCTGTTGCTGCTGTCGAACTGCCAGCCGATGGAGCCGCAGATCGACCACGACCCCCAGAAGGTCTGTCATTTCCGGACCCCGCGCGGCGCCAGCGTGCGCGTACGGCGCCCGGCTACCAAAGAGGCCCTTGTGGTGCTTGCCGAGCAGAGCCCTCGGGCGCTGTCCCTGAGCGAGCTGTTCGAATCCGTCATGGAGCGGCTTCCCGACCGGTGGCAGCGCTCCGATGCCGGGACCCAGCGGGGATTGCTTCTCGCGGATCTGCTGAGTGTCTACGGACTTGGGGCTCTGGATCTGCGAACCTGGCAGGTGCCCTGCGAGGTCGAGGTGTCCGCGAGGCCGCGGCTGAGCCCGGTCGCCGCGTATCAGGTCAAGAACGGCAAGACCACGGTGGTCGACATGCAGCATCGCCAGACCCGAATCGGCCCCGTGGCCCGGCTGCTGGCACCGGTGCTGGATGGCACCCATGAACGGGCCGCCTTGGTGGAGCACGCCATGACCCTGGCTCGTGACGGCGATCTGCCTTTGCGCGACAAGGAGGCACTGCTGGCCAGGCCGGATGAGGCGCGGCGCACCATCGAGAGCGTCGTGGACCAGGCGCTGCGCAACCTCGCGAAGTCCGCCTTGCTGGTGAGCTGAAGCCTGGGGACCAAAGTCGATGTCCCTCTCCGCGATGCCGATCGAGCGGATTATTTCGGGCGGCCAGACCGGTGTCGACCGGGCGGCGCTCGATGTGGCGCTGGCCCTCGGCCTGCCCTGCGGCGGCTGGTGTCCGGCGGGGCGCCGGGCCGAAGACGGGCCCATAGCCCCACGGTATCCTTTACGGGAGACCGCCGAGGCGGAGTATGCCGTGCGCACGGAGCGCAACGTCCGGGACTCCCAGGCGACCCTCATATTGACCGCGGGTGCGTCGCAGGGAGGGACGGCCCTGACCTGGGAGGTCGCTCGGAGGCTTGGCCGCCCCCGTTTGATCGTCGATCTGGAACGCCCGCCCGACGTGGCCGCCGTGCGGGACTGGTTGAGACAGCGCGGCGTGGGGGTGCTCAATGTCGCCGGACCCCGCGAGTCCCGTTGCCCCGGGATTTACGCCCGGGCGGCGGACTTCCTGCAGGATCTGCTGCGGGGTGACTGAGCGGTACCGACGTGCTCGCAGAACGCGCCGACCCTGGTCCAAGGGGGGGCCGGGTGCCGCCGCCGATGGCCCGGGCGTCTATCGCCTGGGTGGGACTATGGGCCGAGCGCCACGGGGCTCGGGGTGGGGTGCGGGCAGGTCTGAGCCGATCGATCAGAGCGAGACGGGCGATGGACGATGCGTGGGCGCAGTACAGCGCGTACAAGACAAACAGCGCGTTCTCGGACCGCTATTACGGCTTCGTTACTGCGTGCTTCGAGCAGGGTATTCGGGCCGCGGCCGGGTCGAGGCGGGTGCCAGCGGCATTGGATGTTGCCTGTGGCGCCGGCGATTCCACGGCGGTTCTGGCGAAGTACGCCGAGCGTGTAGAGGGGATCGATCTCTCCCTCGCGCTGATCGACGAGGCCAGGGCGAGCCCCCGCCTGAAGGCGATCCAGTTTCATCACGGCGATTTCCTGGAGTACCCGTTGGAGCGCCGCTACGATCTGATCACTGCCGCCTGGTTCCATAACTTCGTCCACAGCGAGCAAGACCAGCAGGGGGTCCTTCTCAAGATCGCCGGGGCGCTGAACGAGGGGGGCGCCGTGGTCTTCCTGTTCCCCAGCGATGGCTTCACCTCGGAGAAGACCAAGGACTATGTGTCCCGGCTCGCGTGGCGCCAAGCGTGGTACGACTCCACCCACCGTTGCACGCGGGGGGTCTTCTCGTTCCGGGACTCGCCCTGGCAGGTCATGACCTGTTGGCAGCCGCTGTATCTGTTCGAGCTCTACAGCAAGCTCTTCGATTTGCACTTTCTGGACACCAAGAAGGTGTGCGTCGAAGGCGGCTTCGTGGACGAGCATTATCTGTGCCCGACCTTCGAGGTGATGTACGGGCTCAAGCGGGAGTAGCCGGACCCCGCGCGAGTCCGCCCGGGTCACAGCGACCGAGCCGGCCGGTCCGATCCACGCTGCCTCGCTCAGCGACGATGCCGGCGCGATAGCCCGTCGATGATCCAGATCGGGCCGCCCGATGCGACTCTACGGAAGCGGGCCGGGCGTTGTATCATACACGGCGGTTCTCGGGCTTGCTGCGCAGGATCCCGGCAAGTTCCGACGAAGATCGCTTCCAGAGGAGGGGTGCCGACAGCGCGGGAAGTCTCCGAGACGGCACAGCCAGGCAGGATAAGAACATCGTCAGCCCCACAATTATCTCGCGCCCGGATCACATCATTTCCCGGGCCAACATCAGCGAGTTCGCGCTCAAGGTTCTCTATCGGCTGAGGGCTGCCGGCTATCAGGCGCATCTGGTCGGCGGCGGTGTGCGCGACCTGCTGCTCGGGCGCGAGCCCAAGGACTTTGACGTGGCCACGGACGCGCGGCCCGAAGACGTGCGCCGGGTGTTTCGCAACTGCCGGCTGATCGGGCGACGCTTCCGTCTGGCCCACGTGCACTTCGGGTCCGAGATCATCGAGGTCGCGACCTTTCGCGGCGTGAACACCGATGAGGTGTCCGACGAGCACGAGCTCGAGAACGGTATGATCGTGCGCGACAACGTATACGGCACCATAGAGCAGGATGCGCTACGCCGGGACTTCACGGTCAACGCCCTCTACTACAACATCGAGGATTTCTCGGTCATCGACTACACGGGTGGGATGGATGACCTCAAGGAAGGTGTGCTGCGAATGCTCGGTGATCCGCTGGTGCGTTATCGGGAGGACCCGGTGCGCATGCTCCGGGCGGTGCGCTTCGCAGCCAAGCTGGGCTTCAGGATCGATTCCGTCTGCGAGGCGCCTCTGCTCACGATGGGCGGTCTGCTAGAAGGGGTGCCGCCCGCTCGGCTGTTCGACGAGGTGCTGAAGCTGTTCCTGGCGGGTACGGGGGTCGAAGCCTTCGAAAAGCTGCGCCATTACAACCTGTTCGGCAAGCTCTTCCCCGAGACCGAGGCGAGCCTGGCCCGGGAGGAGAATGCCTTCCCGATCACGCTGGTCTACCACGGGCTCGAAAACACCGACGCCAGGGTGAGCGAGGGCAAGCCGGTGACCCCGGCATTTCTCTTCGCCTTCCTGCTCTGGGAGCCCGTGCGCCTGCGCGCCGAGCGCTTGATGGCCGAAGGAGCTGCGGATCACCCCTATGCGGCCTTTCAGCAGGCCGGAAGCGAGGTTCTGGCGGTGCAAGCGCAGCGCGTCACCATTCCCAAGCGCTTCGCCTTGCCCATGGGGGAGATCTGGCAGCTGCAGCCGCGTTTCGAGCAGCGCAGTGGCAAGCGTGCGTTGCGGCTAATGGAGCATCCACGGTTTCGCGCGGCCTATGATTTCCTGCTGCTGAGGGCCCAGTCCGGCGAGATCCCCGGGGATCTCGCCGACTGGTGGACCGACTTTCAAGGGCTCGGCGAAGCCGAGCGGGCAAGCGCGCTCCGGCCGGAAGGCGCCCCGAGGAAACGGCGTCGCCGGCGCAGGCGACCCGCGAGTCCTCCTGCGGCTCCGGCGGAATGACGCCAATTACGAAGAGCGCCAGGCACCGCGTATATATCGCCCTGGGCAGCAACCTCGAAGACCCGGTCGCCCAAGTTACTCGGGCCCTGGACGCCCTGCAGAGGATCGACGGGGCGGGGGATCTGCGTCGTTCGTCCCTGTATCTCACCCGCCCCCTCGGGCCCGCGGACCAGCCCGAATACGTCAACGCCGTCGCGCTTCTGGAGACCTGCCTCACGCCGGAGGCGCTGCTCGACGCCCTGCAGGCGATTGAAGCACGCCAGGGCCGGGTGAGGGGCCCGGAGCGCTGGGGCCCGCGGACCCTGGATCTGGACATCCTGCTCTACGACGACCTGTGCATCGCGACGCAACGCCTCATTGTGCCGCACCCGGGTCTGCACCTGCGTCCCTTCGTGCTCCATCCCCTCGCCGAGATCGCCCCCGACCTCGTCGTCCCTGGCCTGGGCCCGGTTCGGCAGCTTCGCGACGGCCTCGATTCGGAAGGCGTGGAGCGCCTGGCGTGACAGCTTCGACCGGTGTCTTCACTGGCGCCCTCCGGAGCCTTCTGGAACAATGACGGCCGTCTCGGACCCGGTAACGCCATGACCCACGTGACCATCAGCACGCTGCTGCGCATGAAGGCGCAGGGCGAGAAGATCGCGATGCTGACCTGCTACGACGCGGGCTTTGCCCAGGTCGTCGAGGCGGGCGGCGTGGACGTGATGCTGGTCGGCGATTCCCTGGGCATGGTGATCCAGGGACGCGACAGCACGCTGCCGGTGACCGTCGACCACATGGTCTATCACACCGCGAATGTAGCTCGGGCCCGGCGCAGGTCCTTCCTGGTGGCCGATATGCCGTTCATGAGCTACAGCAGTCCGGAGATCGCGCTGCTCACCGCCTCGCGCCTGATGGGCGAAGGCGGGGCGCACATGGTCAAGCTCGAAGGCGGGGCGACCCAGCTTGAGACGGTGGAACGGCTGACCGGACAAGGTGTGCCGGTGTGCGCCCATCTGGGTCTGCAGCCGCAATCCGTGCACCGTCTGGGAGGCTACAGGGTCCAGGGACGCGAGACGCGTGTGGCCGAGGCCATGGTCTCCGATTCCCGGGCCCTGCAAGCGGCTGGCGCCCAGATGTTGGTGCTCGAGTGTGTCCCCAGCCCATTGGGCAGGCAGATCGCGAGCGCGCTCGCGATCCCGGTGATCGGTATCGGCGCCGGCCCCGGCTGCGACGGCCAGGTGCTGGTGCTGTATGACATCCTCGGTATCACGACGCCGCCGCTACCGCGGTTCGCGGCGGACTTCCACCGAGGCTGTGACTCGGTACGGGCGGCGGTCGTGGCCTATGTGAGCGCCGTGCGCGATGGCAGGTTCCCCGGTCCGGAGCACTGCTTCGAATGATCCGTGTCGACACCGTCGCCGAGCTCAGGCATTGGATCGGGCGCTGGCGCCGCGACGATCTCTCCGTGGGCTTCGTTCCCACCATGGGCAATTTGCATCGTGGTCATCTGGAGCTGGTGCGCCGGGCCCGCGAGCTCGCGCAGCGAGTCGTGGTGAGCGTCTTCGTCAACCCCCTGCAGTTCAGGCAGGGCGAGGACTTCGATCGCTACCCTCGGACCCTGGAGCGAGATAGCGCCATGCTGGATGCCGGGGGCGCGCAACTTCTGTTCGCACCGAGCGTCGCCGAGATGTATCCGCGACCTGCCGAGCAGCAGACCCGAGTGGAGGTGCCGGGGCTCTCCGACATTCTGTGCGGCGCATCGCGCCCAGGCCATTTCGCGGGCGTGGCGACGGTGGTCTGCAAGCTCTTCAACATGGTACGGCCCGACCTGGCGTTGTTCGGCGAGAAGGACTTTCAGCAGCTGCTCGTGTTGCGGCGGATGGTCGAGGATCTGTCCCTGCCGATAGAGCTGGTCGGTGTTCCCACTGTGCGCGAGGGCGACGGTCTGGCGCTGAGCTCGCGCAACGGCTATCTGAGCGAGGAAGAGCGCCGCCGCGCCCCCGCCCTCTACCGAGCCCTGCAAGAGACTGCCGCGGCCCTGCGGAGCGGCCGACGCGACTTCGCCCGCCTGGAGCAGGAGGGCGGCAATCGGCTTGGCGAGACCGGGTTGACGACGGATTACCTGCGCATCCGTCGCGCCGTGGATCTCGCGCCGCCCGAGGGGAGCGACCGGGACTTGGTGGTACTGGCCGCGGCCTTCGTGGGACGCACGCGCCTGATCGACAATCTGCGGGTCAGTCTGTCGGACACTTAGACAGGCCCGACCAGGGTGGTTAGAATTTCACCTCGTCGTCGGATGTGACCGGCCCGCGTATCTGGGCAGGCCTGGTGAGCCGACGGCACATCCGATTCGAGATCATGAGACTTGTGCTCCCGCGCATTTGGCCCGCACCGCCGCACCGGCTAGCCTATCGTGCCCGGATCCGGGCAGGGCTCAAGCTCCTGCTGGTCGCCTTCACGATCGCTGCACCCGGTGTAGCGGCGGCCGGGCCGCTGGAGGACGGCAATGGCGCCTACCAGCTGGGGGACTACGCCAAGGCGTACGAGCTTTGGCGACCCCTGGCGGAAGCCGATAATGCGCAGGCCCAGCTACTGGTAAGCGACTTGTTCGCCGAGGGCAAGGGCGTGGAGCTGAACCCCGTGCGAGCGGTGTTCTGGCTGACGCGAGCGGCGACTTCTGGTCTCGTGGAGGCCCAGTACCGCCTGGCCATGGACTACTACCAGGGACAAGTCGTGCCCCGGGACCTCGATCAGGCGCGGGCCTGGTGGGAGAAGGCGGCGCTGCAGGGGGACGCCAACTCCCTGTACAGCCTGGCGCGCCTCTATCACACCGGAGAAGGTGTGAAGATCGACCTGGACCGCGCCGAGCAGCTCTATAAGGCTGCCGCCGAGCGCGGGAGCACCTGGGCTCAGCAGGGCCTGACCCAGCTTCGTGCCGATCGCCAGCGCCTGAGCAAGACACAGTCGGCCGGGCGGGGGGCGGGCGGGGGGCCGGACATCGGTATCGCGCCCGGGTCGCCGTTGGACCGCGGGGTCAATCCGAAGCAGGCCGCGGAGGCGCTCCAGCAGGTGCACGATGCCTCTTGGATCAACGCCCAGGCGCCCACGAGCTACACGGTTCAGGTGTTCACCTCACGCGCGCCCGAGTCGGCCCGGCAGTTTCTGCTGGGCTTCAACGGCACCGAAGACACCGCCGTCTTCAGCTTCAAGCGCAAGGACGCGCTCTGGTACGCCGTGGTCTACGGCAGCTATCCGACAGAGGATCTTGCCAACCGGGCGGTCGAGCGCCTGGTCGATATGGGCAACAAGATCGAGACCTGGATTCGTCGGTTCGGCAACATCCAAGCCATGGACCCACACTGAGGCCCGTCGGATTGCTGGCGTCCCGCCAAGCCGGCATAATACGCGGCTCGATTGACTGGGGGTGATTCCGGGATGCAGTTGACCCTTCTCAAGTGCAAGCTCCACCGCGCCTGCGTGACCCACTCCGAGGTGGAGTACGAAGGGTCGTGTGCGATCGACGTTCGACCTGCTGGAGGCGGCAGGGATCCTGGCCTATGAGCAGATTCAGATCTACAACGTCACCAACGGCGAGCGCTTGACAACCTATGCAATCGAGGCCGAGCGCGGCTCCCGGATCATCTCGGTAAACGGCGCCGCAGCGCACCGGGCCAAACCGGGCGATCGGGTGATCATCTGCGCCTACGCCGGGATGGATGCGGCGGCGGCCGAAGCCTTCCATCCGTGCCTCGTCTATCTGGATGAGCGCAACCGTATCGTTCGTACCGGCCAGCAGATCCCGACCCAGGCCGCTTGACTCCGGCTCCCCGTCTTGCCGGTGTCAGCCGGTGTTGCGCATCCCCGCAGAGATGGCATTGATGGTTCGCAGGAGCGGCGAGAGCCAGCGGCTGCGCTCCGCCTCGGCGAGTGTGGGGTCGCGGCAGCGGCGCAGCAGCACCAGCTGCAGGTGGTTCAGGGGGTCCAGATAGGGGCCGCGGCGAAGGATCGAGAGCCTCAACGTCGGGTTCTCCTCCAGCAGGCCCTGGATCCCCGCGATCTCCATGATCTGGCGCCGGGTGCGCAGCAGCTCCTCGCGGATCCGGTTGTAGATCAGCATCGCGGTCGGCTGGTCCCGGCAGAGCTCGGCGTATTCGCGGGCCGCGTCCATGTCCGCCTTGGCCAATGACATCTGCACGTTCCCCAGCAGGCTGCGAAAGAACGGCCATTCCTGGTACATGCGCTGCATCTGGGCGAGCCGCTGGGGCTCGGCATGCCGCCACTGCTCCAGAGCCGTGCCCACGCCGTACCATGCAGGCAGGGTGTGACGGGACTGGGCCCAGCCGAACACCCAGGCGATGGCGCGCACAGAGGCCTTGGAGCGGTCGCCTTTGTTGCGGTGCGAGGGTCGCGAGCCGATGTTCATCAGCGCGATCTCGTTGACCGGGGTAGCCTCGTAGAAATAGTCGAGAAGGCCGTCGGTCCGGTCGGTGAGGTCGCGGAAATGCCGCTCGCCGATGGCCGAGAGCTCGTCCAGGGTGCCCAGGTAATCGCGCCGCTCCGGCTCGGGCTCGCGCACCAGACCCAGGCTGGCCTTGAGCAGGCCGGTGACCCCCATGGTCAGCTCGAAAAGGGCAGTCTCGCGGTTGCTGTACTTGTAGGACAGCACCTCGCCCTGCTCGGTGAACTTGATCTGGCCATCGACGGTGCCCGCGGGCTGGGCCAGGATCGAGTCGTGGGTGGGGCCGCCGCCGCGGCCGACAGTCCCCCCTCGGCCATGGAACAACCGGCAGGCTAGGCCGCGCTCACGGGTCAGCCGGATGATCTTCTTCTGGGCCTCGTAGAGATTCCAGGCCGAGGCCAGGATGCCCCCGTCCTTGGCCGAGTCCGAATAGCCGAGCATCACTTCCTGGAGGGTGCCCGAGGCGCTCAGCAGGGCCCGATATACCGGATCGTCCAGCAGGGCCTCGAGCACCCGGTCGATGTGCTCCAGATCTTCGATGGTCTCGAACAGCGGAGAGACCCGCAGCGCACAGTGCCACCCTTCAGGGGTGTGCCCCGCCAGGCCTGCGACGCTGCCCAGCAGCATGACCTCCATCACGTGGCTCGCGGCATGGGTCATGGAGATCACGTAGCCGCCGAACACCCGTGGGTCGATTTCCCTGCCCAGGCGGGCCATCACCTCGAAGAGCTCCAGGGTCTGGCGTGTCGCCTCACCCAGGCGGGTGCGATCCAGCGCAGGGACCCCCTCGCGGATCAGCCGGCCGAGCCACTCCAGGCGCTGGGACTCCGCCAGCGCCGGGTAGTCGGGGGCGCCCGGCAGCTGCTCGAAGATCTCGGCCACTGCCGCGGAATGCACTGCGGATTCCTGGCGCACGTCCAGGTGGGCGAGAAAGAAGCCAAAGGTCTCGGCCAGCCGGATCAGGTCCTGCAGCTCGCCCTCGGCCACTTGGCGGTCGCCGTGGCTGATCAGCGAGTCGCGGATCAGGTACAGATCTGCGAGAAAGCCCCGTGCCTGGCCGTAGCCGATCTTCTCCGGCGGCGGGGTCCCGCCCTCGACATGGGCGCCGACCCGCGCGAGATCCTCTTCCAGCCGGTGGCGCATGACGTAGAGCTTGAGCCGGTATGGCTCCTCGGCGAAGCGGTTGGGCTGGCGCTCGCAGAGCCGGGCACAGCGGTCGAGATCTCGCGCCAGACTCTCCTCGAAGGCCGCGGAGGGTGGGGCGAACAGGCGTGAGTAGGTGAGGCTGCGGATCAGCCGATCGACCCGCGTCACATACTCCATCAGGATGGTCTGCTGGTGCATCCTTACGGCCAGCTCGGTCACCGCCGGGGTGACGTTGGGGTTGCCGTCCCGATCGCCACCGATCCAGGAGCCGAAGCGCAGCAGCGCCGGGACGCGGATGCATGCGTAGTCGGGCGCATCGGCGTAGCTGCGGGCGATGGCCTGCTCCAGGCGGCGATACATCAAGGGCACCGCCTCGAACAGACAGGAGTGGAAATAGTAGAGGCCGTTGCGGATCTCGTCGCGCACTTCGGGGCGTTGTGGGCGGACCTCATTGGTCTTCCACAGGATCTGGATCTCGGCCTGGAGGTCCTCGATCAACCGATTGCGCTCCTCGGCGCTGATCTCGCGCTGGTCGAGCCCCTGGTTGGCCAGGAAGATGCGGCGCAGGCGGTACATCACGGCCCGGCGCTTGGCCTCGGTGGGATGGGCGGTGAACACTGGGTAGTACACCAGCGACTCAAGCAGCCGCTGCAGCTCTGCGGGCGTGATGCCCCGGGCTCTGAGTCCGCGCAGGCTGTGGTCGAAGGAGCCGGGCCAGAGGGGGTCGCCGGTGCTCATCAAGCGGTGGCGCTGGCGGTGATGAAAGGCTTCCTCGGCTATGCTGACCACCTGGAAATAGGTGGTGAAGGCCCGTACCACGTGGGTGACCGTGTCGGGCGAGAGCGCGGCGATCAGGCTCCGCAGCCGGCGCCGCCGGGCCGGGTCCTCGCGCTCGCGCAGGGCGATGAAGCCCTTGCGCAGGCGCTCGACCACGCGCAGCACCTCGGGCCCCGCCTGGCTGCGTATCACATTGCCCAACAGGGAGCCGAGCAGCTTGACCCGGGAGCGCAGCTCGCGGTCCTTGGCCAGGCACTGGGCGGTGAAGGAGTCGTATTCCACGCTTGCGGGCTCGTCGGAACCGCCGGGGCTCAGCGCAGGGGGCTCGGAACAGGGTCCGCGATGGCCTTCTCGTAGAGCGCTTCGTACTGGCGGGCACTAGAGGTCCAGCTGAAATCCTTTGCCATCCCGGTGACCGCCAGTTTGTGCCACCAGGCCGGCGGTCTGCCGGCCAGCTCGATGGCCCGATCCACCGCGTACCAGAGGCCGTTTGGGTCGGCATGCTCGAAAACGAATCCGGTGGCAGTGCCGCGCAGGAGGTTCTTGGGAGTGGCGTCGATCACCGTATCGGCGAGCCCGCCGGTGCGGTGGACGATCGGCACGGTGCCGTAGCGCAGGCTGTAAAGCTGGTTGAGCCCGCAGGGCTCGAAGCGCGAGGGCATCAGGAAGCAGTCGCTGCCGGCCTCGATGCGGTGGGACAGCCGCTCGTCGTAGCCGACATAAGCGGCGACGCGCCCCGGATGGGCAGCGGCCGCCGAGCTTAGGGCATCCTCCAGGGCGGCGTGACCGCTGCCCAGCATAACGAGCTGGACCTGCTCGTGGGCCAGCACTCTCGGCAGGATACTGAGGATCAGGTCGACCCCTTTCTGCTCCACCAAGCGGCCCACGTACCCGAGCACCAGCGCATCCCCCCGCTCGGGGAGACCTAGGTCGCGCTGCAGGGCAGCCTGATTGGCCGCCTTGAGCTCGAAGCGCTCGGCATCGTAGGTCTGATCCAGCGCGGGGTCGCTGGCCGGGTTCCATTCGAGGTAGTCGATGCCGTTGAGGACCCCGCTCAGCCGCTCTCCGCGGTGCTGCAGCAATCCCTCCAGTCCGTAGCCCAGGGCCGGGGAGCAGATCTCGCGGGCATAGGTCGGACTCACCGTGGTCACCCAATCGGCGAAGGAAATGCCGCCCTTGATGAACGAGACGTGCCCGTGGAACTCCATGCCGTGCACAGACCAGAGCTGGCGTGGCAGCCCCAGCCCGTCGAAGGTGTATCGGTCGAAAACGCCCTGGTAGGCCAGGTTGTGAATCGTGAACAGGGTGGCCGGACGCTCGGGCTCCAGAGCCAGCAAGGCAGGGATCAGGCCGGTCTGCCAGTCGTTGGCATGCACCAGGTCGGGCGCCCAGTCAAGCCCTGCACGGTTCCTCGCGATGGCCACCGCGGCCTTGCTGAACAGGGTGAAGCGAAATGCATTGTCCGGCCAGTCGTGACCGTCGTGTCCCGTGTACGGATTGCCCGCCCGGTCGAAGATGCCCGGGGCATGAAGCAGATAGACGGGAACCTCGTCCGGGCCCAGCCGCGCGCTGAGGATTGCGCAGTGCGCCCTGTACTCCCGGATCTCCAGCTCTGCGACCTTCTCCACCTGGCGTGCGCGCTCCACGGCCTGAGGGTAGGCCGGTAGAAACAGGCGCACGTCGTGTCCCAACTGGCGCAGTGCCTGGGGCAGGCTACCCGCTACGTCGGCAAGGCCCCCCGTCTTGATCAGGGGCTGAGCCTCGCTCGCCGCGAAAAGAATCTTGCGTCCGGCACGCGGCGCGGCCGCAGAGAGGGTCTCCTGCTGCATTGGATGATTCACGGGATGGCTGGACGGATTGGTATACTTTATCCGATCTGCGGGGCTCGAATCGACCGCAGCGCGACGGCATAGCGCCTGTCGGCCATCGATCAATCTTTCATGCCGCTGTCCGGCCCCGCCGGGGGGCGAAGGGCCCGAGGAGCATTTTTTCATGTTGGACCCATGCACGCTGGTCATTTTCGGATCGACCGGAAATCTGGCGGTTACCAAGTTGTTGCCCGCCCTATATCACTTAGAGGCGGCTGGTCGCCTTCACCCCCAGACCCGAATCCTGGGCTTCGGCCGCCGGGACTGGTCCGACGAGGAGTGGCGCACGCGGGTACGCTCCGGCCTCGAGGGCCGGGCGCGCGGCGGCTTGGACACGACGATCTCGGCACAGCTCGAAACGAGGCTCGCGTTCCACCGCGGCGACCTGGAGAGCCCGGAGGGCTTCGAGAGATTGGCCGCGCGTCTGGAGGCGCCCGAGCTGCCCGCCAATCGGGTCTTTTACATGGCGGTCGGGCCAGACCAGTATGCCCCCGTGGCCAACCGCCTGGCCGAGCAGGGGCTCAACGCCCAGGTCAGGGGCTGGTCGAGGATCGTGGTGGAGAAGCCTTTCGGCTACGACCTGGAAAGCGCGCGGATGCTGGATCAGTCGCTGCATCGCCATTTCAGTGAAGACCAGATCTTCCGGATCGACCACTATCTGGGCAAGAGCACCGTGCAGAACGTGCTGGTGTTTCGTTTCGCCAACCTGATGCTCGAGCCCTTGTGGAACCGAAACTATATCGATGAGGTACAGATCACCCATTCGGAGACGCGGGGCATCGAAGAGCGCTCAGGCTATTACGAGGGCGTGGGCGCGCTGCGTGACATGATCCAGAGCCATCTGCTCCAGATGCTGACCCTGGTCGCAATGGAGCCGCCGGCCAACCTGGACGCCGAATCGCTGCGCGACGAAAAGGTAAAGGTGCTGCGCTCGATCCGACCCATTCCCAAGGGCGCGGTGCATGCCCAGGCGCTGCGTGCCCAATACTCCGGCTCGCGGCAGGACGGCCAGGTGCTGCCGGGCTATTTGGAAGAGGTGGGCGTGCCGGCGGGCAGCACCACCGAGACCTACGCCGCGCTCAAGCTCTATATCGACAACTGGCGCTGGCGCAACGTCCCCTTTTATCTACGTACCGGCAAGCGGTTGGCCGAGAACACCTCGATGATCGCCATCCGTTTCAAGCACCCGCCGCAGCAGCTGTTCCGGGATACCCCGATCGAGAAGTTGAGCCCCAACTGGATACTACTGAAGATCCAGCCCGAAGAATGCCTGCGCATCGAGTTGCAGGTCAAACAGGCGGGCCTGGAGATGCGTTCCCGCACGACGCGCCTCGACGCGGGCCAGTGCAGTATCAAGGAGACCCAGATCGATGCCTATGAGGCGCTGATCCTCGACGTGATCGAAGGCGATCACTCCTTGTTCCTGCGCTACGACGAGGTCAATTGGGCCTGGCGCGCGGTCGATCCCGTGCTCAAGGTCTGGGCCACCGAGCGCGAGTTCATCCAGACCTATCCAGCCGGGAGCTGGGGCCCCCGCGAGAGCGAGCGGCTGTTCGATCGCGAGGATCAGGTCTGGCGAAACCGGGTGGACGAATAACAACCTTTCACAGCGAGCTGTTTCCGAACAATGACTTTGCCCACCGAGCTCAAAGTTTGGCAGGATCTCGAGGCCCATTGGCGCGATATCGAGCCCCTGCAGATGCGCGATCTATTCGCCCAGGATCCGGAGCGGTTAGACACTTTCTCTCTCGAAGCCTGCGGAATTCTGCTTGATTATTCCAAGAATAGGATAACCCAACGTACCCTGGCTCTACTGCTGGAGCTTGCCGACGAAGCCGATCTGCGGGGCTGGGCTCGGCGCATGTTCGCCGGGGACCGGATCAATACCACCGAGCACCGCTCCGTGCTCCATGTGGCCCTTCGCAATCGCACCCATCCCTCGATTTGGGTGGACGGTCAGGACATCATGCCCGAAGTGCGTGACGTTCTCGCTCGGATGCGGGTGTTCACCGAGCGGGTCCGCTCCGGGGACTGGCGGGGGCACACCGGTGAGGTGATCACCGACGTAGTCAACATCGGTATCGGTGGGTCGAATCTGGGTCCCCTGATGGTGTGCGAGGCCTTGCTTCCGTACCAGTCGCTATCCCTGAGGGTGCACTTCGTGTCCAACGTGGACCCCTCCCATCTGGCGGAGACGCTTAAGGGACTGGACGCGCGCCGGACGCTCTTCGTGGTTGCCTCCAAGACCTTCACCACCCTGGAGACCCTGACCAACGCTCAGGCCGCACGGCGCTGGCTGGTGGCCGCCCTGGGGGATGACAATGCGGTGCAGCGGCACTTCGTCGCGGTATCCACTGCGGCCGAGAGGGTGCGCGCCTTCGGGATCGACACCGATCACATGTTCGGTTTCTGGGACTGGGTGGGGGGGCGCTACTCGCTCTGGTCCGCGATCGGTCTTCCCATCGCCTTGGCCGTGGGCATGGACAGGTTCGAGGAGCTCCTGGCGGGTGCCCACGCCATGGACGAGCATTTCCGAACCGCTGAGCCGGCCGAGAATATGCCGGTCATCCTCGGCCTGCTAGGTGTCTGGTACCGCGACTTTGCCGGTGCCGCCACTCATGCCGTGCTTCCGTACGACCAGTATCTGCAATATCTGCCGGCCTACCTGCAGCAGGCCGACATGGAGAGCAACGGCAAGCGGGTTACCCGGGGCGGGCGGGTGGTGGACTACCAGACCGGTCCAGTGGTCTGGGGAGCGGCCGGAACGGACGGGCAGCACGCGTTTTACCAGCTGATCCACCAGGGCACCCAGCTTATTCCGGCAGATTTCATCGCTGCTGCCCGTAGCCACAACGAGCTCGACGACCAGCATCTGAAACTGCTTGCGAACTTCCTTGCCCAGCCCGAAGCGCTGATGCGCGGCAAAACCCGCGACGAGGTGCGCGTGGAGCTCGAGCGTGCGCGGCTGGGTGTCGAGGAGGTCGTCGCGTTGTTGCCGCACAAGGTCTTCCCCGGCAACCGACCGACCAACACCCTGCTCACCGAGTGTCTCACCCCTACCACCCTCGGTGCCCTGATCGCGCTCTACGAGCACAAGATCTTCGTCCAGGGCGTCGTCTGGCAGGTCAACTCCTTCGACCAGTGGGGGGTGGAGCTGGGCAAGGAGCTGGCCGCGGCCATCCTCCCGGAGCTCAAGGGCGAGACCCGCGGCGCCCACGATGCCTCCACGGCGGGTTTGATCGAGCGGTGCCGGCAGTTGCGCTCGTGAGAACGCGCCCTCGCCGGCAACGCAAGGGTAGGCCGTAGCCCCGCGCCGCTTGCCCTCGCCGGACTCCGTATCGGTGAGGGGCCTCGCTCCGCGGCTGCGAATCGCGACCGCTTTTCGGCTTTCCCTGTCTGCCCTCTCCTTTCTACCGTCTACCGACCGCCGAAGGGGCTCGGCTGCGATGGGGCAAACAAGGCTGAGCGCTGCCCGGATTCCCGTTTAGGGCTCCCAGGTCAGGATCACGCCGGCCAGGGGCGGGATCGTCAGGCTGATCGACTGCTCCTGTCCCATCCACGGGACCGGGTCGGCGGCCATGCCGCCGGAATTGCCGACATTGGACCCGCCGTAATACTCGGAGTCCGAGTTGAGCGTTTCGCGGTAGAAACCGGGCCTGGGCACCCCGATGCGATAGCCCTGGCGCGGGACGGGGGTGAAGTTCAGCACGACCACTGCCACAGTCCCGTCGCGGGCGATGCGTTGATAGCTGAGCACCGATTGGCTTGCGTCGTGACAGTCGATCCATGAGAAGCCCATGTACTCGAAATCCTGCTCGTGCAAAGCCGGCAGGGTCTTGTACAGGCGGTTGAGCTCCCGCACCAGGGTTTGGACGGTGCGGTGCTCGCTGCGCTCCAGCAGCCACCAGTCGAGCACCTCTGCCTCGCTCCATTCCCGGCCGTGGGCGAACTCGTTGCCCATGAAGAGCAACTTCTTGCCGGGATAGGTGAACATGAACGTGTAGAGCAGGCGCAGCGAGGCGAACTTCTGCCAGGCGTCGCCGGGCATCTTGTCGAGCATCGAGCGTTTGCCGTGTACCACCTCGTCATGGGAGAAGGGCAGGACGAAATTCTCCGTGAACGCGTAGAGCAGTCCGAAGGTGAGCAGGTCGTGGTGGTAATGGCGGAACACGGGGTCCTTGCTGATGTAGGACAGGGTGTCGTGCATCCAGCCCATGTTCCACTTCATGCTGAAGCCCAGGCCCCCCAGCCAGGTCGGGCGTGAGACCTGGGGCCAGGCGGTGGACTCCTCGGCGATCACCAGCGAGCCCGGGTACTGCTCGTGGGTCACCCGGTTGAGGTGGCGCAGGAAGTCCACGGCCTCGAGGTTCTCCCGGCCGCCGTACTTGTTGGGTAGCCACTCCCCGGGGTCGCGCGAGTAGTCCAGATACAGCATGGACGCGACCGCGTCGACCCGCAGCCCGTCGAGATGGAACTCCTCCAGCCAGCATATGGCACTGGCCAACAGGAAGTTGCTCACCTCGTTGCGGCCATAGTTGAAGATCAGCGTGCCCCAGTCCTGGTGCTCGCCGCGGCGCGGGTCCTCGTGCTCGTAGAGCGCGGTGCCGTCGAAGCGCGCCAGCGCATGCTCGTCACGGGGGAAGTGTGCGGGGACCCAATCCAGGATGATGCCGATGCCGCGCTGGTGCAGATGGTCCACGAAATACCGGAAGTCATCCGGTGTGCCGGAGCGGCTGGTCGGGGCGAAGTAGCCTGTGCTCTGGTAGCCCCAGGAGGCGTCGAAGGGGTGCTCGGTGACGGGCAGCAGCTCGATGTGGGTGAACCCCATGTCCGTCACGTAGTCGGCCAGCCGGTGGGCCAGCGCTCTGTAGTTGAGGAAGCCCCCGTCGTCGGTACGTGCCCAGGATCCCAGATGCACCTCGTAGATCGACATCGCCGCGTGCTGCCAATCGGCCCTCTCCCGCCGGGACATCCAGTCCTGGTCGCCCCAGGTGTGCACCGAGGGTGCCACCACCACCGCGGCCGTGTTCGGGCGCAGCTGGTACTGGGCCGCATACGGATCGGATTTCAGAATGACGTGGCCGGCCTGGGTGCGGATCTCGTACTTGTAGAACGCCCCAGTTGACATTCCCGGGATGAACAGCTCCCAGACCCCCGAGCCGCCCCGCACCCGCATCGGGTGGACGCGCCCGTCCCAGTGGTTGAAGTCGCCCACGACGCTCACCCGCGCGGCGTTGGGGGCCCATACGGCGAACAGGACGCCATCGACGTCATCGGCGGTGTGCGGGTGGGCCCCCAGGAACCGGTATGCATGCCAGTGACCGCCCTCTCCGAAGAGGTGGAGATCGAAGTCCCCGAGCTGAGGCGGAAAGCAATAAGGGTCGACGAGGTGATGCTGATGGCCCGCGCTGTCTGTCCAGATCAGACGGCAGCGCTCTGGCAGGGTGGAAGACTCACCCTCCCAGATGAAAAAGTCGGTGCCTTCGATGCGCTGCATGGCCAGATCGGGGCCCGCGATGCGCACCGCTGCGGCGCCCGGCAGCAGGACACGGAGCGTGGCGCGGTCGCCCGTGGTATGGCGCCCGAGCACCGAGAACGGGTCGTGATGGCGCGCTTCAAGGATACGTTGAAGGCCTTGATTGAGCATGGTTTCTCCCGGCGAACGACACTGTCATGCGGGTGCGAGGACGAAGACTACAGCGACCTGGATCGACAGTTGCTGCCCCAGGCCGGATGTGGAATGATCCCACTCCGCGAACGATGAAATGGTAACATACGACCGGCCCCGCCCGACTCCCGAATGCGGTGTCCGAGCGGTAAATCCGAATTTAGGAATCTTCGCGATGAACCCTGATCAAAACCCGCGTTTCGTAAGTCGTCTCACTCGAAACACGCTGGCGCTCATCCTCGCGGGAGGTCGGGGCTCGAGACTCAAGCATCTGACCATGTGGCGGGCCAAGCCGGGCGTGCCCTTCGCCGGCAAGTTCCGGATCATCGATTTCCCGCTGTCGAACTGCATGAACTCCGGCATCCGGCGCATAGGGGTACTGACCCAGTACAAGGCCCACTCGCTGATCCTGCATATCCAGCGCGGCTGGGGTTTTCTGCGGGGCGAGTTCGGGGAGTTCGTCGAGCTGCTGCCGGCCCAGCAGCGTATCGAGTCCAACTGGTACGCCGGCACCGCAGATGCGGTCTATCAGAACCTGGACATCATCCGCAATCACGACCCGGATTATGTGCTCGTCCTGGCGGGAGACCACATCTACAAGATGGACTATGGCGCCATGATCGCCCATCATGTAGAGAACGGTGCCGATATGACCGTAGGCTGTATCGAGGTGGATCTCGAGACGGCCAAGGAATTCGGTGTCATGGGGATCGACGAGGAGAACCGGATCCGCAATTTCCAGGAGAAGCCCGAGCACCCCGAGCCCCTGCCGGGCCAGCCCGACCTGGCGCTCGCGTCCATGGGCATCTACGTGTTCAACAAAGGATTCCTGTTCGAGCAGCTGATCAGGGACGCGGACACCGGCTCGTCGACCCATGATTTCGGCAAGGACCTCATCCCCAAGGTCATCGACCGTTATCGCGTGATGGCCTATCCATTCCGCGATGCCAAGACCGGTCACCAGGCCTATTGGCGGGACGTTGGGACGATAGACGCCTTCTGGGAGGCCAACCTGGAGCTGATCGGTGTGACGCCCCCGCTCAATCTCTACGATGACGCCTGGCCGATCTGGACCTACCAGGAGCAGCTACCGCCGGCCAAGTTCGTGTTCGACGACGACGACCGTCGGGGCATGGCGGTGGATTCCATGGTGTCGGGCGGCTGCATCATCTCCGGGGCGGTCGTGCGCCATTCCCTCCTGTTCTCCAACGTGCGGATCAATTCCTACTCATATATGGAGGACACGGTGGTCATGCCCGACGTCAATATCGGACGCAATTGCCGCGTTTACAAGGCAGTCATCGACCGTGGGTGCCGCATCCCCGAAGGGACGGTCATCGGCGAGGATCCGGAGGCCGACGCCGAGCGCTTCTTCGTGAGCCCCGGCGGCGTGACCCTCGTAACCCCTGACATGCTAGGCCAGGATCGGCACTATGTCAGATAAGGAGGGGTCCCGGCTCAAAGTGGTCCTGTGCTGGCACATGCACCAGCCCGATTACCGTGGGGCGGATCACAGCGACTACAAGCTGCCTTGGGTCTACCTCCACGCGGTCAAAGACTACAGCGACATGGCCTATCACATGGAGGAGGCTCCGGGGGCGCGGGCCGTGGTCAATTTCGCACCGGTGCTGCTCGAGCAGCTCGCCGATTACGCCGAGCAGATTTCGGGCTGGCTTTACAACGGCCGTATGGTCCGCGATCCTCTGTTGGCCGCCCTGGCTGGGCCGGGCCTGCCGCTGGACGGCCCGACCAGGAGGGGGCTCCTGACGGCTTGTCTACGTGCCAACCAGGAGCACCTGATCAACCCGTTCAAGCCGTTCAGGGAGCTGGCGGAGCTGGCTCGCTGGTTGGTGTCGCACGAGGAAACCGACGCCTATATCGGCGACCAGTTCCTCGCCGACCTGCTGGTCTGGTACCACCTGGCCTGGATGGGAGAGAGTGTCCGCATCAACGACATGCGGGTCCACTCCCTGGAGAAGAAGGCCAGGGGGTTCGACGCGGAGGATCGCCGTCGACTCGTCCAGGTCATCGGCGAGCAGGTCGCCGGAGTGACGGCGCGCTACCGCCGCCTGGCCGAGGCCGGTCGGGTGGAGCTCTCGGTCTCCCCCTACGCCCACCCCATCGTGCCGCTGCTGCTCGATCTGCAGAGCGCACGTCAGGCGATGCCGGAGGCGCGCATGCCCGCGCTGCAGCGCTATCCCGGGGGCCAGGAGCGGGCTCGCTGGCACCTCGAGCACGGGATCAAAGTGTTCGAGGACCACTTCGGAGCTCGGCCCGCGGGCTGCTGGCCCTCGGAAGGCGCCGTCAGCACCGAGACCGTGGCGATGCTGGAGAGGGAGGGGTTTCGCTGGGCTGCCAGCGGTCAGCAGGTGCTGTTCAACAGTCTGAAGGTGGACGCTGGTCAGAGCGCCTTGCCGCCGCACTGGAATCACACGCCTTACCGGGTCGGCAAGGGAAAGCTCAGCTGCTTCTTTCGCGACGACGGCCTCTCGGACCTCATCGGCTTCACCTATGCCAGCTGGCATGCCGATGATGCAGTGAGCAACCTCATCGATCACCTTCAGAACATCGCTCTTGCCAATGCCGACAGCCCGGATACGGTCGTCTCCATTATCATGGACGGGGAGAACGCCTGGGAGTATTACCCGCGCAATGGGTACTACTTCCTCAGCGCTCTCTACAAACGCCTGGGCGATCATCCGCTGCTGGAGCTCAGCACCTTCTCGGCCTATCTGGATGGCCGCTCGAACGCCAAGGCACTTTCCGGGCTGGTCGCCGGAAGCTGGGTCTACGGTACCTTTTCGACCTGGATCGGCGATACGGACAAGAATCGCGCCTGGGACATGCTCGGGGCCGCGAAAGTGGCCTTCGACCGGGCCATGGCCTCGGGTCGACTGGATACGAAGGCCCGGGAGGCGGCCGGCATGCAGCTCGCGCGCTGTGAGGGCTCCGATTGGTTCTGGTGGTTTGGCGACTATAATCCGGCTGCCACGGTCTCCGATTTCGAGAGCCTGTTCCGGCACCAGCTCGCCCACCTCTATGTGCTCATCGGGGAGGCGCCGCCCGAGTATCTGTCGCAGGTGTTCGCCCGAGGCAGCGGCAAGCCCGCCATGGGCGGCGTCATGCGTCAGAACGTATAAGAAATGATTCCGCCGGCGGCCTTGGGCCTGGCCGGCGTTAGTCGCACTGGAGGTAGTCCCGTGGAGCAGTCCGTCTTGGGTTTGACCTGCGTATGACGCAGGCCGTCTGCAAACCCTGTCTCGAGAGGCGTCGCGCCGGCGTTCTCCTGCACATTACCTCCTTGCCGGGTCCGGGACCATGCGGTGATCTCGGGGCTCACGCCCGTCGTTTCGTGGATCTTCTGGCCGAGGCCGGTCTTTCGGTTTGGCAGATGCTTCCGGTCGGTCCGATCAACAATGGCCTTTCGCCCTATCAGTCGACCTCGGTGCACGCCGGCAATCCGCGGCTGATCGCCATTGATCCCTTGGTGGATGCTGGTTGGCTGCCCGCTCAGCTGAAAGATGCCGCAGCGTTTAGCGAGGAGGACAAGGCGGAGGCCCTTTGCCACGCCTGGTCCGCGTTTCGCGACCGGGCGGCGGCCGGTGACCGGCACGCCTACGATGTGTTCCTTGCCGCCCGCAGGCACTGGCTGGACGACTACGTATTGTTCCAGGCGCTGCACAACGAGCTGCGTGAGCCCTGGTGGGAATGGCCCGAGGGCCTGCGGGTCCGGGAGCCTCAGGCGCTGGCCGAGGCCAGGGCCCGGCTTGCCAGGAAGCTCGACTTTCTCAACTTCGAGCAGTTCCTGTTCTTTCGGCAATGGCACGCCCTCAAGGCATACGCCAACGGACGGGGCATCCGTTTGTTCGGTGACATGCCGATCTTTGTCGCCCATGACAGTGCGGAAGTCTGGGCCCGGCAGGAGCTGTTCTATCTCGACGCCAAGGGCATCCCGACGGTGGTCGCGGGGGTGCCGCCGGACTATTTCTCGGCCACCGGGCAGCGCTGGGGTAATCCGCTCTATCGCTGGGACCGGATGGAGACGAACCGCTTCGCTTTCTGGGTCGAGCGCATGAAGACCCAGGTCGAGCTTTTCGATCTGGTGCGGATCGATCACTTCCGGGGCTTCGAGTCTTACTGGGAGATCCCGGCGGAGGAGAAATACGCGATCCATGGTCGCTGGGTCGAGGCGCCCGGGGATGCACTCTTCGATCGGCTGCACGAGGTCTACGATCCCCTCCCGTTGGTGGCCGAGGATCTCGGCCTGATCACTCCCGAAGTGACCGCGCTGAGGCGCAAGTTCGGCCTGCCCGGCATGAAGATTCTCCAGTTCGCCTTCTCCGGCGGGGCAGAAAACCCGTATCTGCCGTTCCAGCATCCACAGAACTCGGTGGTGTACACGGGCACGCACGACAATGACACCACCCTTGGCTGGTACGAGTCCCTCACTGAGGGCTCCAAGGCCTACGTCCAGGAGTTTCTGGGCCACCCCGACGAGCCTATGCCCTGGGCGCTGGTGCGCGCGACATTGGCGTCGCGTGCCCGGCTTGCCATGGTGCCGATGCAGGACCTGCTGGAGCTAAACGGGGATCACCGGATGAACCTGCCGGGCACTGCGGAGGGCAACTGGAGCTGGCGGTTCGAATGGTCGGTCGTCAAACCGGGGCTCGCCGCCCGGGTCAAGCGCATTGTCGCCCTATACGGGCGCTGAGCTTCAAGAGGAGGGAGGCGGGGCGCCAGTGTGCGCCGAAACATCGGCCGTCAAGCCGAGTCCCGCGCCACGCCGAGCCCGGTGAATCTGTCCGAAAGACCCAGGGCGTAAAGCCTCAGCGCGGGCGCCGGGCATGTAGGTCGGCCGCCTGCAACGTGTTCTCCAGGAGCGAGGCGCGGGTCATGGGGCCGACCCCGCCGGGCACCGGTGTGATCCAGGCGGCTCGCCGGGTGGCTGCCGCGGTGTCCACGTCGCCACACAGAGAGCCATCCTCCAGGCGATTGATGCCCACGTCGATGACCAGGGCGCCCTCTTTGATCCAGTCGCCCTGGACGAAGCGCGGGCGGCCAACCGCGGCGACCAGCACATCCGCCTGGCGGGCCTTCTCGACCAGGTGCTTGGTGCGGCTATGGCAGACCTGGATGGTGCAGCGTGCGGCCAGCAGCTCCAGAGCCATGGGGCGACCCACGATGTTGGACTGGCCGATGACCACCGCGTCCAACCCTTCCAGCCTCTGGCCGGTGCGCTCCAACAGGGACATAACCCCCTTGGGCGTGCAGGGGCGCAGGGTCGGCATACGCAGCGCCAGGCGCCCGACGTTGTAGGGGTGGAAGCCGTCCACGTCCTTGGTCGGGGCGATGCGCTCGATCACCGTCTCTTCGTCGATCTGCGACGGCAACGGCAGCTGTACCAGGATCCCGTCGATCTCCGGGCTCTCATTCAGGCGGTCGATCAACGCGAGTAGCCCTGCCTGGCTGAGGTCCGCAGGCAGCTCGTGAAGCTCGGAATAGAACCCCACCTGGGCGCAATCGTTGCGCTTGTGCCGCACGTAGAGCTGCGACGCCGGATTCTCGCCGACCAGCACCACCGCAAGTCCGGGCGGGCGCCGGCCGGCCGCAGTGCGCTCGGCGACGGTAGCCTTGATCGATCCCCTGATCTCTGCGGCGATCGCGTTGCCGTCGAGAATCTGTGCGCTCATGCCTGTCTTCCGGGTGGTCGCGGGAGGGCGCATAATAACCCGATCCGGCGGGCGGTTCACGGCGCCCGGAGCGCGCTCGGTCGGATTGACCGTGCAGGCTGGGGCACGTATTATCCGCGGTCTTGCTGCGCCGGGCGGCTCGGATCGCGGGGTATAGCGCAGTCTGGTAGCGCGCCTGCTTTGGGAGCAGGATGTCGGGGGTTCGAATCCCTCTACCCCGACCAACGCAACGCCCCGTACGCGGAGGGCAGGACGCCCGACCATGGATGGACGAGCCGGGGCCGGAGATCGCCTCGGCGCTTCGCCATGGAGGGCAGGATCAGGGCTTGATCGACAGACTGCGCCCGTAGCTCAATCGGATAGAGCATCGGCCTTCTAAGCCGAGGGTAGCAGGTTCGACCGGATCGTCGGGAACGATCCGGAACGCGCGAAGCGCGGCCCGAAGGGCGGAGGGCAGGAGGCCCGACGTAATCCTGCCGGGCAGGGTGAGGCCGAACCGAAGGTCCAGTGGACCTTCGCAGTCGGCCGAACGCCCGGCCATGGACGAACGGGCCGGGGCCGGAGATCGTCTCGGCGCTTCGCCATGGAGGGCAGGATCAGGGCTTGATCGACAGACTGCGCCCGTAGCTCAATCGGATAGAGCATCGGCCTTCTAAGCCGAGGGTAGCAGGTTCGAATCCTGCCGGGCGCGCCAGACGCGGGACCGGGCGGCTGGCGAGGAGCGCCGGGGCTTTTGGCGCTATGGATGGCAGGTCACAGACTGGTTTATGGTGAGCGTAGCTCAGTTGGGTGAGCCGCGACCGAAGGTCCGGTGGACCTTCGCAGCGCAGCGAATGCCCGGCCAGGGATGGGCGGGCCGGGGCTGGGTGGGACGCTCACCTCGCGCCATGGATGGCAGGTGACAGATTGGTTTATGGTGAGCGTAGCTCAGTTGGGTGAGCCGCGACCGAAGGTCCGGTGGACCTTCGCAGCGCAGCGAACGCCCGGCCAGGGATGGGCGGGCCGGGGCTGGGTGGGACGCTCACCTCGCGCCATGGATGGCAGGTGACAGATTGGTTTATGGTGAGCGTAGCTCAGTTGGTAGAGCTCTGGATTGTGGTTCCAGCGGTCGTGGGTTCGAGACCCATCGCTCACCCCAAGTTCGCGGAAGATAGATTCGATTCGGGCCGTTAGCTCAGTTGGGTAAGCTGCGACCGAAGGTCCGGTGGACCTTCGCAGCGCAGCGAACGCCCGGACAGGATGTTCGGGCCGGTGTTGGGCAGGCCGCTGCAACATCGCCAGGGAGGGCAGCCACGAAGACAAGTTAGTTTCGGGCCGTTAGCTCAGTTGGTAGAGCAGTGGACTCTTAATCCATAGGTCCTAGGTTCGAGCCCTAGACGGCCCACCAATAAATCAAAGGCTTACGTGCCAACCCGGCCGTAGGCCTTTTTCTTTTGTGTAATTTTGGTGTAACTCGGCCAGGGAAATACCCCCCATGGTATGGCCGTGCTCCCGGTCCGCTGGTCCTAGGGGCGACTCCGGCCCCACGTCTTGTTGCGGTTGGTCCGCCGGCCCCCCTTGAGACGAGAAGCCGGGTGGGGCCGGGTATCATGCCCCCGATGAAAGAGCCAGCAAGAACACCAGCGACCCGATGAGCGCGCCGGCGTGTCGGTACGAGGCCAATTTCACCAAGGGCTCGCTGCTCGTGCCCGAGAGCCGGGTGGTCTCCGGCCTCCTGCTCCGCGGCTGCTCCGCCGCGGAATGGCATCAGGCCATCGTGGTCGAGAACCGGCTCCAGAAGCGCGCGCTCAACACAGCTACCACCCATGCCAATCTCGTGCGCAGCCGCTTGCGGACCATGGGCCCGGATCTGTGGCGGTTGGTGAGCACAGGTCCTAAGCCCGTCGCAACCCACGCGGTCCTGACCACGACGGTCAAGTTTTCGCCCCTCTTCGGCGACTTCCTTGACCTTGTCGTTCGCGAGCAGGTCCGGCAGTTCAAGGATCGGCTCCGTCCCGCCCTGTGGGATGCCTATATGGAGGCCTGCTATGATCTCTGCCCGGGGATGGCCGGGTGGGCGCAGAGCACCCGATCGAAGCTGCGGCAAAATGCCATTCGGATGCTCGCGGAGGCGGGCTATCTCGCGGACACCCGGTCCCTGAGACTCCAGGCGGTCGATCTGTCCCCCGAGGTGTTGCACTATCTGAACGACCACAAGGAAGAGTACGTGCTGCGGTGCATCCGGGTAAGCCAATGAGCGACGATTTCTCCGCCCGGCTGGACAGGATTCTCGACCGGATCACGTCGGACGACTTCCTGCACGGCAAGGGGCTGGGCAACGAGATCCCGTTCTACGCCTTCGACTACCCTCCGGAGCGCGAGCTGGAGGTGCGAGAGCACGTCCGATTCCTCCTGGCGCAGATCCCCAAGCGGCGTCCGGCCCTGCGCTTCGTGCACGTCAACCTGTTCGACCTGATCATCCGGCATCTCAAGGAACGGGGGTTCTACGAGAAGGCCCTGGACCTGCAGAAGAAGAAAGGGGACGGGACCCTGCTGAAGGCGCTCGCAGCTCCGCTCGACGCGGGGAAGCTGGCAGGGGTGTTCGCCGATCAGGTGAAACCCGAGGAGCAGGACCTCGTGCTCGTATCGGGCGTGGGCAGCGCCTACCCACTACTCCGCACCCATAATCTTCTGAACAACCTTCATCATCGTATGGGACACACGCCGCTCGTGCTGTTCTACCCCGGGCGTTACGACGGGCAGTCCCTACGCCTGTTCGGCATCCTGCCGGACAAGCCGTACTATCGGGCTTTCAGACTCGTCGACTAGGAGTTGCGCGCAATGCTGATTAGGGAGCTCTTCGCCAGACAAATCGACCGCCCCATCAACGGGGTCATCAAGGCGGACCAGGCCGACAGCGAGTCCGTCTGGCAGGAGCTCGACGAATACGTCGTCACCAAGGAGCTGGACATCCACTTCCGCAAGTTCTTCGGGGCCTACCTCGATGCGATCGACAGCGCGGGAGACCCTCACGTCACCGGGAAGGTCGGGGTGTGGATCTCCGGCTTCTTCGGATCGGGGAAGTCCCACTTTCTGAAGATCCTTTCCTACCTCCTCGAGAACCGGCAGGTCACCCGGGCGGGCGACAGCAGGCGAGCCATTGAGTTCTTCGACGGCAAGATCCAGGACGCGATGCTGGCCGGCGACATCAAGCGCGCGGTCGGGACCGACGTTCGATGTGATCCTCTTCAACATCGACAGCAAGGCGGACAGCAGCAGCGGGCGCGATGCCATCCTGCGGGTCTTCTTGAAGGTGTTCAACGAGAAGCTCGGCTACAGCGGAGATCATCCCCACATCGCCGATCTCGAACGCCGCCTGGAGGCCCAGGGGAAGCTCGAAGCCTTCAAGACGGCCTTCCGCTCGGCCGCCGGCGTCGAGTGGGAGCTCGAACGCGACGGCTACAGCTTCTACGCCGACGAGCTGGTGCAGGCCCTCTCGGAGGCGCTGCGGAAGACCCCGGAGGGGGCGCGGGCTTGGCTGGAGAAGGCGGAGGAGGACTTCAAGTCGCTCCTGACGGTCGAGAACTTCGCCCGCTGGGTCCGGGAGTACCTGGACGGGCGGGGCCCGGATCATCGCATCATCTTCCTGGTGGACGAGATCGGCCAGTTCATCGGCCAGGATACCCACCTGATGCTCAACCTGCAGACCATCACCGAGAACCTGGGCACCGCGTGCGGCGGCCGGGCCTGGGTGGTGGTCACATCCCAGGAGGACATAGACGCGGTGCTCGGCGAGGTGCGTGCCTCCAAGGCGAACGACTTCTCGAAGATCCAGGGCCGTTTCAGGACCCGCCTGTCCCTGTCCAGCGCCAACGTCGACGAGGTCATCCAGAAGCGCCTCCTGGGCAAGACCGACGCAGCCCGTTCGGCTCTCGCCGATGTCTATCGCTCTAAGGCGGACATCCTCAAGAACCAGCTGAGCTTCAGCAACGCCGGCATGACCTTCAAGCCCTACGCCGACGAGTCGGACTTCATCAGCGTCTATCCCTTCGCCCCCTACCAGTTCCAGCTGGTGCAGAAGGTGTTCGAGGCGATCCGCCGTCACGGCGTAACGGGCCTTCATCTGGCCCGGGGGGAGCGCTCCATGCTCGACGCCTTCCAGTCGGCCGCCGTCCAGCTCGCCGAAGAGGAAATCGGCGTCCTGGCCCCGCTGCACCGCTTCTACCCTTCGATCGAGAGCTTCCTCGAGGGCATCGTCAAGTCCACCATCGACAACGCCGCCGGCAACCAGAAACTGGAATCCTTCGACGTTCTGGTTTTGAAGGCCCTGTTCCTGGTCCGCTACGTCGAAGAGATCCGCGGCAACGTGGACAATCTGGTCACCCTCTTCGTGGACCGCATCGACGCGGATCGCCTGGATCTGCGCCACCGCATCGAGGCCGGCCTCCAGCGCCTGGAGAAGGAGACGCTGATCGGGCGCAACGGTGAGGAGTTTTTCTTCCTCACCAACGAGGAGCGCGACATCAGCCGCGAGATCAAGGATGTCGACCTGAGCTCCGCGGAGGAGGCGAAGTTCCTCGGCGAGCTGATCTTCGAGGACGTCCTGAAGGGCGTCCGCAAGCACCGCTTCCCGGACAACAACAAGGACTTCGGCATCAACCGTCTGTGCGACCTGCACCCGCACGGAACTCGAACCGACGGCGACCTGGTGCTGTCCGTAGTCACCCCCCTGGCCGACGAGTACGGTCTGTACGACGACGGCAAGTGCACCCTGCAGAGCGCCGCCGAGGGCGGCCAGCTCATCCTGCGGCTCGACGACGACAAGACGCTGCAGCGCGAGCTTCGCACTTATCTGCAGACCGACAAGTACTTCAGCCGGAAGAACGACGGCACCGCCTCCCCCAGCACCCTGCGCATCCTGCGCGAGCGCCAGGAGGAGAACCGGGAGCGCCGCCAGCGGCTGGTCCTGCAGCTCGAGCGGCTCGGCAAGGAGGCCCGGTACTACGCCGCCGGGCAGCCGGTCCAACCGAAGGGCGGCACAGCGGCCGCGGCGGTGGCAGAGTCCCTCAACTACCTCGTCCGCAACAGCTTCAACAAGCTCGGCTACCTGACCCAGCTGTCCGCGAACCCCCAGGCCGAGGTCAAGGCGGTGCTCAGCGCCACCGACGTCGACGACCTTGGATTCTCCCTGGAGGCGGGGCAGGGCAACCAGCAGGCGCTCGACGAGGTCCAGAGCTACGTCAATCTGGCGGCCAGTGCCAGCCGCCAGGTGATCCTGCAGGACATGGTGGACGAGCGCTTCGGGCGGCGTCCCTACGGGTGGCCGGACTGGGAGGTCGTGCTGCTGGTGGCCCGTCTGGTCCGCAAGGGCGAGATCAGCCTGGTGATGGACGGTGCCACGCTGTCCATCGACAAGATCTACGACGCGGTCGTCACCCCGAGCAAGTGGCGTCGGATCTCGGTGGTGAAGCGACAGACCGTTGACAAGGGGCAGCTCCAGGCGGCGCGCAACCTCGCCAAGGAGGTCTTCGGGAAGATCGCCCCCGACGGCGAGGACGAGCTGGACGCCTTCCTGCGCGAGAGCCTGGAGGGATGGCGCAGCAACCTCGGGCAGTACAAGACGCTCGCCGACACCGGGGACTATCCGGGCGGTCAGGAGATCGCGGATGCACTCGGCGTCATTGCCAAGCTACTCGCTGAGAAGGAGAGCTTCGCCCTGATCGGCAAGTTCCTGGAGCGCGAGGACGACCTGCTCGACCTGTCCGACGACGTCCACGAGCTGGAGAACTTCTACGAGACCCAGCGCCCGACCTGGGAGAAGCTGCGCAAGGCCTACGCCCGATTCCAGCTCAACCGGACCTGGCTGGACAAGGACGAGACGGCCTCTGCCGCATTGAAGCGAATGAAAGACATCCTCGACGCCCCGGCACCCTACGGGATGGTCAAGGACGCCGAGTCGCTGATCCGAACGGCGGAGGGCATCGACACTGCGCTGGTCACGAAGCGCCGAAGCCACGTGCTGGAGCGTATCGACGCCCACATCGCCAAGATCGAATCGGAGCTCGACGCGGCCGAGGCATCCCCGGACCTTCGCAACCAGTGCCTCTACCCCCTGCAGGCGCTGAAGCGGCATGTCGAAGCGCAGACCAGCATCGCGCACATCAATCAGGCACAGCAGAGCGCCGTCGAGGCCGCGGACGATGCCTTCGATCGGATCGAGGCGGCGTCGAAACAGAAGCAAGAACAGTCAGCTGGAGAGCCTGAGCCCCCGGTGTACGTGAAGAAGCGGCGCGTCGTGCAGGCGGCACGGTTTGCTCCGACGGGCTTTCTCGAGACCCAATCCGATGTCGACGACTACCTCAGCAAGCTCCGCCAGGAGCTGGAATCGGCGATCAACAGCAACGAGAGGGTCGAGATCCGTTAGCCCGCGAAGTGCCAGCCCCAATCGGCAACCCGAAAGGTGATATATTTTACGAACTGTCGATCGATCGGCTAGTCGCAAGGAGAAGGCCATGGCCTCGGTTACCCTGTCCAGCAAGTTTCAGCTGTCCATCCCCAAAGCCATCCGCGAGCAGATGCACCTAAAGGCGGGCCAGAAGTTCGCCATCATCCCCAAGGGGGACACCATCGTCCTCGCGCCCATCCGCCCCTTGGACGAGATGCGGGGCGTGCTGAAAGGCGCCGATTCCGGTAACTACCGGGACCGCACGGACCGCCTGGAACGTTACGAGTGATCCTGGTCGACACCTGCGGCTGGATCGAGTGGCTCACGGAGGGCGCGCTGGCGGACAGCTTCGCGCCCTACATGAAGGCCCCCTCCGATCTGCTCGTGCCGACCACGGTGCAGTACGAGCTGTATAAGTGGGTGAAGCGTGAATCCGACGAAACCACCGCCCACGACACCATCGCCCTCGCCGACGACAGCCTGATCGTGCCATTGACAACCGAGATCGCACTTCTGGCCGCGGATCTCGCGCTTGCCCACAAGCTGGCCTTCGCCGATGCGGTGATCTATGCCAGCGCGCGCAAGCACGAGGCCGAGCTGGTCACCTCCGACGACCACTTCGAGGGTCTGCCGGGGGTCACCTATTTCCCGAAAAAGGAAGCCTGATCACCCCATGGACACCAGCAGCCTCAAGCGCTATGCCCCCAAGGCCCGGCGGGACTTCATCGCTGCCGTGACGCGGCGTGCCGCCAGGTTCGGACTCACGGCCAAAGGTGCCTCTTCGGTGCGCGAGGAGGGCCAACTCGTCTTCATCGAAGGGCAGCCGTACCCGAAGCGCGTCGGCACGCAGCGCGCCAAGCTCGCCGCCCGCATCCAGCAGCAGGGCTTTCAGCAGGTCATGGAGGCCGCGGCCTACACCTGGTTCAACCGCTTCGCGGCCATCCGCTTCATGGAGCTGCATGGCTACCTGGACCACAGCGTCCGCGTCCTGTCACCCTCGCCCCAGCGGGGAGAGGGCAGGGGTGAGGGGGATACACCCGCCGGCATGCCCGAAATCCTCAACCACGCCTACGAGGTCGACCTCCCGGGTCTCGACCGCGAGCGGGTCGTCGAGCTGAAGATGGACGGCACCCGGGACGAGGAGCTGTACCGGGACCTGCTGCTTGCCCAGTGCCACGCCCTGCACCGGGCCATGCCTTTCCTGTTCGAGCCGGTGGACGACGAGACCGAGCTCCTGCTGCCGGACAATCTGCTGCAGACCGACTCCCTGATCCGTGAGCTGGTCACTGCCATCCCCGAGGAGAACTGGCAGGAAATCGAGATCATCGGCTGGCTCTACCAGTTCTACATCTCCGAGAAGAAGGACCAGGTCATCGGCAAGGTAGTGGCCTCAGCAGACATTCCGGCGGCGACGCAGCTGTTTACCCCCAACTGGATCGTGAAGTACATGGTCCAGAACTCGCTGGGGGCGCAGTGCAGAACTCCTGACATGTCGTCAAATTCAATGCGACTGGATCACGTCGTAGACCAGGCGAAGGTCGGTGCCGGGGTAGTTGACCTGCTGGGCATTGAGGCATTCGCAGAGCGCGGCGATGGCCTGCTGGGATCGATTGTTTGCCATTCCGTAGAGATGCACTCGAAGCTCACGGCGCTGGTAATCTGGAACAATGTCACCGGGTAGCTTGAATGCGGCTTTGAGAAAAGCACGCACTTCCTCGTCGTGGCGAGCGAAATGCGGCCCGACGAGGCTCGCCAGACACGTCTCACTTCGGTAAGCGACAATCTTGAGCAAATGGGTGATCGTCTTTCGCTCGCGCTCGTGATGAACGATCGTGCTCGGATCGCGGGTCTGACTCAAGGGCACGCGCTCGTCCAGCGCTTGGATGTGTGCGCTGAGCTGGGCGCATTGTTTCTCCAACCGCTCGATCGTCTCTGCGCATTTCTCCAGGATGCTCGTCGATTTGCCTCCGCGTTGTTGATTCGCCTGTTTCGTATAAGCACGACCGAGCTGCGCCCGGCTCGCCTTGAGCTTCTTTTCCAGTGCTCTTCGCTCAGGATTGACAACACTACGCTCGGCATCGCCCGGCTCGGTCGCGTAGCTGCTCAAGTGATCGAGGTCGAATTCGCTCTGCATGTACTTGAAGAAGTTCTCTTGGCGCCAGCGCGCGAACATCAGATCGGCGATCTGCTCGACCGGCAGATCTTGGCGGGTGGTCAGAATCGCGGTTTGATGGCCGTTGCTGCACAAGCGGCGCACTTCACGCATCCAAAAGGCCGGACCCCTTCGGCTGGCGGGGATGACCAGCACGCTACGCTGGGCCAGCCAATAGCGCTGCGGGTGGCCGTCGCGCTGGCTGCAGCAGGGCTGAAAGTCGGCACTATCCCAGGGTAGCTGCTTGCCCTTGCGATAGGTGATGACATCGATCTTCTCCCCGTGCCAGCGCCGAAAGGTCTTCGGGCTCCAAGCCTCGCGGTCGAAGATCAAGGTCAGGCGCCTTTGCGGGCCGATCTGCTGGCGAGCCTGTGCAATGATCTGATCGTCGAGCAAGGTCAACAGATGGGCATTGATCGGACTGGTGACGAACAACAAGGGTTGTGCCGCACCGTTGTGCACCCAGGCGTCGGTGCTCGCCGCTTGGCACTGCCGACGTTTCTGCACGAACGTCTTGGGTAGGGCGTGCTTGCGCCCGGTGTAGGTGCTCACGTGACCGTCGACATAGAGCACACCGAGCTCATCGGGCTCACCCCGGGACCACTCGGCCGTCAACGCCGCCGCCAGCTGCGCTGCCTGCTCTCGCTCTCCGAGCTCGCGTAGCTTGCGCCGCAGGGTCTTGACTTCCGGCACCCGATCAAGCCCCAGCAGCAGGCCCAGCTCCCCGGGCTGGTGGGTACTCAATTGCTCGATATTCTTGATCCGTAACAACGCCATCATGACCAGGCATAACAGGATCGACTGCAGACCATCGAATCCCACCTTCAGCGACCCGTAGATTTGCTCGGCGTTGCGCAGCAGACCTTCCCCGACAATGGCCGGCAGGGCGAGCAATATCCCGGCATTGGCCACGCCTTCGACAGACTCGAATTGTGGCGCCGCTTCGCCAAGCCGGCCTGCGTAGGCGAGATTGCGCTCGAGGATGCGCTTGACCGCGGTGCCGGCCCCTTGCCCCTGGAGCGCATCACGCTCAGCCCGCTCTCTCGGCGAGACCTTGGCAGGGTACTGGTGCGCCGGGCGGGGCCGACGCAAGCGAGCGGTCTTGATCGCATGGCGAATCGTGGCTTCGCTCACCCCCACCGCTCGGGCAGTCGCCGACTGTGAGGCGCATTCGTCCAGGTGCTGCTGTGCAACCGCTAGCACCTCATCGGTGAGCTTATGGGGGCGGCGTGCCGCCCCCCGACCTCGCCCATCACGTAGCGCCTCAAGGCCACCTGCCCGGTAAAGCTTTTGATTGCGAAACAAGGTGGCCCGGTCGACCTCGAGGACCTCGGCCAGTTCTGCGGCTTTGGCCAAGCCCTGCCTCATCAGCACCGCTCCGAGATAACGCTTGGCCGTCGCATCCTCGCGTGCGCAGCTCATCAGGGGGCCCGAGGCATTCATGAAAATGATCTCCTCGGCGGTCTTGAGCACCGCCAACCGCGGACCCAATGTCAGCGCCCCTTCGGGCAAAAGCGGAAGCTCTATCGTGCCTGGCATGCTCCACCTGCGTCGCGTATTTATTTCTCGAGTCCGGATCTCATTATATTGTTTTATCAGTAGGTTGCAACCGGCATGTCAGGAGTTCTGCAGTGGGGCACACTGTCTTCCATCGCTGCTCAAACAGCAAACAATCCATCTTCGATGAGGCGAGGCTCTCAATACTGAGGGCGCTAGGCGTAGAAGTCCTAGATCACAGCGCGGGGACGTATTCCGAAGCATACGACAAGTGTCTTGGGAGCCTTCGGTGAGTGTGGAGGTGGTGCGGATTGGTTTGGCCCTGAAGGAGATTGTCCGAGAGCAGTCCAGGATCGTATTCTGGCACGACCCCGATCGGGACTTCGAAGAGGTGCTGGACGAGCTTTGCTTGGAAGGCGTCTCGTTGCTGCGCCTCGACGAGCACCCCGCGCTGGCAGTTAAGGTTCGCCTGGAGCAGGAGGACCCCACCGGGCGCTATCTGCTGTACGCCCCCTTCGAGCCTCCGGCCCCGGCCCAAGACTGGCTGCTCGACATGCGCCTGTACAGCGCGAGCTTCAGCGCGGACCGGGCCTCGATGTTGCTCTCCGAGCTCGGGCTCACTCAGCAGTCCGTCCGCCAGCACCTCGCCGAGCGTGCCAAGTTCTTCGCCAGCCGGGATCGACTGGAGCGGCTGAAGAAGCTGGTGAGCCCAACGGACGACGAGCGTGACATCGACCGCAAGATCATCCGGTGCTGGCCAGGGCGGACCAGCCCGAGTTCTTCAACATCCTGATCTCGCTGTACGACTCGATCCCCGGGAGCGACCTGGATGACGTCCCGCCCGCCTGGGCCGAGATGGAGAAGTACGGCGTTCAGCAGGCCTTCTGGGATCTCGCGGCGAGCCACTTCGGCTATCGGGACGATGCGCCCACCCTGAAAAACCTTCTGATCCGGCTCCTGGTGGCCGATCTAGGGCACGCCTGCCGCGCAGCCTTACCCGACGGCCTTAAGCACCTCGCACTCTCCCGCCAGGGCACCGCCAACGCGGTGGTCTGCCTCGCCCAGTGGCGCGACAGCAGCACCCGGGGCGAGTCCTACGAGGCCCTGTCGGGGGCGGTGGCCTAGGCAATTAAACTCGCGCACCATCTGGGCAGTTTGGAGATCGAGGATCTGGCGGAGGTCAAGACCTTCCTGCTGGTCGAGAAGACGGTCGCCAGCCGCCTTCGCGATCGGGTGCTGGAGACCGCCGACGCGATCAAGCCCGATGCCGTGCGCGGCATCGCCTCGGGCCGCCAGGACGGGTACTGGGCCGCGCCCGGGCTGCCGGATACCCCGTTCGCTCCGCGCCGGGCGCTGTATGCGGTCTACCAGGCCCTGCAGACCGCGGCCGACCTCTTCGCCCAGCGCAACGAGCAGGCTGGCGCGTCGGGTCATTCGGCGGTGGAAGCGGCATTCTCCGCCTATACGGACCGCTTGTACCGGTTCGACCAGCTCTATCGGCAGTTCTGCGAGGCCGCCGACTATGCGGAGTCCCGTGACTGGGACGTCCTCAAGTCCGTTCGCGAGAGGGTGGAGAAGGCATACGGCAACGGCTTCGTGGCGGAGCTGGCCCTGGAATGGAACAGGCACCTGGAGAATGGCCTGCTCGGCGTGTGGCGGATCGACGGAGTCCCGAGCCAGCAAACCTTTTTCGAGCGCGAAGTGGCGCCCGTTTTGGCCAAGGGAGCCGACCGCCGGGTCTTCGTCATCGTCAGCGACGCGTTCCGCTACGAGGCGGCGCAGGAGTTGGCGGAGCATCTCAACGCCAAGTATCGCTTCGACGCCGAGTTGTCGGCTCAGCTCGGCGTGTTGCCTTCCTATACCGGCCTGGGCATGGCGGCGCTGCTACCGCACGATTTGCTTGAGTACACCGAGGGTGGAGCCATCCGGGTGAATGGCCTGCCGTGCAGCTCGTTGGAGCAGCGAGGGAAGGTGCTGGAGTCGGTTCAGGGCGTGGCGGTGAAGGCGGAGAGCTTCATGGCCATGAAGAAGGACGAGGGACGGGCCTTCATCAAGCCTTACCGGGCAGTCTATGTCTACCACAACCAGGTCGACGCGGTCGGAGACAGCGCTTCCACGGAGGAGCAGACCTTCGCGGCGGTGCGCAAGGCCATCGACGAGCTGACCGATCTGACGAGCAAGATCATCAACAGCTTGAACGGCAACCATCTGCTCATCACCGCGGACCACGGCTTCCTGTTTCACGAGACGCCGCCGGGGGCGATCGACAAGAGCAGCTTGGGCACCAAGCCGCCCGGGACCCTCCTGGCGAAGAAGCGTTATCTCCTGGGCCGGGGGCTCCCCGACAACGACAGGGCCTTTCACGGTTCGACCGCTGTCACGGCGGGTGCGGCCTGCGGGATGGAGTTCTGGGTGCCGAAGGGGGCGAATCGCTTCCACTTCGTCGGGGGCTCCCGATTCGTGCACGGCGGGGCCATGCCGCAGGAGGTCGTCGTCCCGGTGATCCGGGTGCACCACGTCAAGGAAGGCGCGAAGGCGGCCAAAACCAAGACACGCACCGTGGGCGTGAGTGTCCTGGGCAGTCACTTCAAGATCACCACGAATCGACACCGCTTCCAGCTGATGCAGACCGAACCGGTGGGCGACCGCGTCAGGCCCCTGACGGTCAAGGTCGGGATCTACGACGGTGACGAGCCTGTGACCAACGTCGAGACCCTGACCTTCGACAGCACTTCGGGTGACATGAACCAGTGGAAGAGATCCGTGAGCCTGACCCTGGAGGGGCGTCGCTTCGACAGCAAGAAGGTGTTCCAGCTCATCCTGCGCGACGCCGAGACCGGCGTGGAAGAGGCGCGTTTCGACGTCACCATCGACTTGGCCTTCATCAATGACTTCTAACCCTCTCGATACTCCGATCGACGGCGGCATCGATGACCTGCTGAACCGCCACTTCGCGGGCAAGGTGGTCCGCAAGGACCTGACCAAGCTGATCAAGGAAGGGGCGAACGTGCCCGTGTACGTGCTCGAGTACCTGCTCGGCATGTACTGCGCTTCCGACGACGAGGAGATCATCAGGGACGGCATGGAGACGGTGAAGACCATCTTGGCCGAGAACTACGTGCGGCCCGACGAGGCGGAGAAGGTCAAGTCCAAGATCAAGGAACGGGGAAGCTACAAGGTCATCGACAAGGTGACGGTGCGGCTTAACGAGCGGCGGGACGTCTACGAGGCACTGCTGTCGAACCTGGGCGTCAAGGATGCGGAGATCTCGGGCAGCTATGTCAAGCAGTTCGAGAAGCTTCTGGTGGGGGGGATCTGGTGCATCGTCACCGTGCACTACTTCTTCGAGGAGGGCCAGAAGGGCTCGCCTTTCGCCATCGGGGATCTCAAGCCCATCCAGCTTCCGAACATGGATCTGGAGGGGCTGTTCGAAGGGCGCAAGGCCTTCTCCGAGGGGCAGTGGGTCGATGTGCTCTGCCGCTCCACGGGCATGGAGCCGGCGAACCTCTCCGAGCGGGTCAAGTGGCACCTGCTGGTGCGGATGGTCCCGTTCGTCGAGAACAACTACAACTGCTGCGAGCTGGGGCCCCGCGGGACCGGCAAGAGCCACATCTACAAGGAGATCAGCCCCAACAGCATCTTGATCTCCGGCGGCCAGACCACGGTCGCCAACCTCTTCTACAACATGGCGCGCCGCATCGTCGGCTTGGTGGGCCTGTGGGACGTGGTGGCCTTCGACGAGGTGGCGGGGATGTCCTTCAAGGACAAGGACGGGGTGCAGATCATGAAGGACTTCATGGCCTCGGGGTCCTTCGCCCGCGGGCGCGATGCCATCCAGGCCTCGGCCAGCATGGTCTTCGTAGGAAACATCAACCAGCCCGTCGATACCCTGGTCAAGACAAGCCACCTCCTGGCCCCGTTTCCGGAGACGATGATCGACTCTGCTTTCTTCGACCGGTTCCACGCCTACATCCCCGGCTGGGAGGTTCCGAAGATGCGCCCGGAGTTCTTCACCAACCAGTACGGCCTCATCACCGATTACCTGGCGGAGTTCATGCGGGAGATGCGCAAGCGGAACTTCTCCGACGCCATCGACCGCTACTTCAAGCTCGGCCGGGACCTCAACCAGCGCGACACCATCGCGGTGCGACGCACCGTATCCGGCCTGCTGAAGCTACTGTATCCCCACGGCGAGTATGACAAGGAAGCCGTACGCCGATGCCTCGAATATGCCCTCGAAGCCAGGCGCCGCGTCAAAGAGCAGCTCAAGAAGATCGGCGGCATGGAGTTCTTCGACGTGCACTTCTCCTACATCGACCAGGAGACGCGCGAGGAGAAGTTCATCAGCGTGCCCGAACAGGGGGGAGACAAGCTGATTCCGGACGGGCCGCTAAATCCGGGCGTCCTCCACACGGTCGCGACGGGCGCCAGCGGCCACCTGGGGCTCTACAGACTGGAGACCCAGACGACGGCCGGCAGCGGCAAGTTCAACGTTTCAGGGCTGGGATCGAGCAGCATCGCCAAGGAGGCGGTCAAGGTAGCCTACGACTACTTCAAGGCCAATATCAGCCGGGTGAGCGGCTCCGCCAAGGCCGGGGATCACGACTACCACCTGCACACCGTCGAGCTCCACAACACCGGGGCTACGCGAGCCATGACCCTGCCGAGCTTCGTGGCCCTCTGCTCGGGCATCCTGCAGAAACCGATCCAGGGCCAGATGGTCGTTCTCGGCGACATGAGCCTCGGAGGCAGCGTCATCCCAGTGGAGAACCTCGCCGAATGCCTGCAGGTGGCGTTCGACTCGGGGGCCAGGCGCATCCTCCTGCCGATGGCCAGCGTCGGCGACATTCCCAGCGTGCCGGGCGAGCTGTTCGCCAAGTTCCAGACGTCGTTCTATGCCGATCCCGTGGACGCGGTGTTCAAGGCGCTGGGGGTGGAGTAGGAAGTTCACTCCTTGCACAGCGCGCCGGGTGGGAGTGGCCTGTCAAGTCTGTCATTCCAACTCGCCCCGGGCTATGCGCGCCAGCCGCCTGAGAGCGTCGGCCCAAGGCAGGCGGCGGCCCAAGGCAGGCGGCGGCCGCCGGCCCGCATGGCCGCGTAGGCGTCTCGGGCGGTATCCACGTCGATGAGGCCGGCTCGCACCATTTCTTCGACTAGCCAGACGGTGCCATAGACCTCCGCGTTCTCCTCCTCGCTGGCCATCCGCAGCGCGTGATCGCCAGTCAGCAGCGGACGTCTCTCTTGGCGCGCCAGGGCGAGGGCGAAGATGTCGTTGCGGCTTACGCCTTTGTCGGCGTGGCGTTCCAGAAGACCCACGGCGTCCGCGATTGCCTCCTCCGCGAGCTCGAGCACCTCAAGGCCGCGGTCCGGTAGGTCGGGATGATGGGCCGATAGTTCCTCAGCGTAGAGAATGTCCGGGACAGCAAACCGATGCTCTAGGCGGAGCATAGCCTCCAAGAGGCCGCCGACTTCCACGTCTATCAGTATGTTGGCGTCACTGATGAGCAGCTGCACCGGGACCTTCCATGCTCCGTAAGGCGTGGAACTCTACCAGCGGCAGGCGCATTAGCTCCGCTGCCTTGGACTCTCCGATCAGATCCTCTGCTAAGGCATGGAAGATCATCTGCTCGAAGAGCTGGGGATTCTCCTTGGGTACCCCGCCGCAGGGCTCTCGCTTGTGCCAGCCACGCTTTCGGAAGAATCCCATCAACTTGCTATGGCTGGCAGGGGTGAGTATGCCGAGATCTCGGGCTCGAAAGATCCAACCTTGCATGCTCAGGCCGTAGGCCTGCTTGAGCACGCACAGTTCCCGGGGCTCGAGCCAGGTGCGGGTTGGGCCCAATTCCTTGCGAACCTCGGGCTCGGGTGCCAGGAAAGCTCCGGCGAAGCGGTGGGCAGCTTTCTCCTCGTCCAAGTCGGGTGCCAGCCGGCCCTTCAGGACGAGGTGCCCCAATTCATGGGCCAAGGTAAACCGCTGGCGGTCCCCAGGCCAGTCCCGGCCGACCACGATTACCGGGGTCCCGTTGACGGTGGCCGCCAAGCCGTCGAACTTGCCGTCGTGCAGGGCTTCGGTCTGGAAGACGAGGATGCCGCGCTCTTCGAGCGTGTCCGTTAGGACGGGCACCGGATTGGTTCCCAGGCCCCAAGCACTTCGCACCTCAAGTGCGACTTGCTCTATCCGGTCCTCGGATCGGACCCGCCCGGGCAGCCCCTCCGGCACCGCGAAGGGGGGCACGTGCCGTGTCGGAAGGTACGTCTCCAGCTCCAGGAAGCGCTCCACCTGCTCGACAACGTCACCCTCGATGGCAGCGAGGACCTTCTTGGGCAGCCGGGAGTGCTTTCGGTATTCCACCTCCTTCAGCTCCACGGTGCTGGTGCGGAAGAAGAACTCCACGCGCAACCCGAGGGCGCGGGCGAGCGCCAGCAACACACCGGATGAAGGCATGGCCTGACCGTTCTCGTACTTGGATATGGCCATCGCGCTGACCCCTGCCTGCTTGGCTAGGGCGCGCTGGGATAGGTCCGCCGCTTTTCGGGCCAGCTTGATTCGATCGGCCAGCATAGAGATCCTCCTGATCTGGGTTTACAAGTATTGTAAGAATTCTTGTATTTGTAAACCACAGCGCCTGCCTAGTTGATCGCCGATCGCAGGTGGGAACTGCTTGTTAATGAGATCAGCTATCTGATTCTATGGAAGTAATTGGTGCTTGGGTCGTTGGGATCTTGTCGGGCATTTGGCGGTTAGCGCCTGTCTTGCCCGCCGCGTAGCCGCGATTCCAGCTTATCCATCGCGGTCTGAATGTGCTCCCCGTTGGCATGGGCATATCTTTCGACCATCACGAGACTCTTGTGGCCGCTGATGCGCTACACCGTCGGGAGGTCGACCCCGGCCTGAACCAGGTGGGTGATGGCCATATGCCGCAGGGTGTGACGCACCACCTGGTCGGGGTCGAGGCCTGCTGCGGCAACGACGCGGCGAAAGGGGCGCGTGATCGTGGTGGTGTGTCCGCACTTGGCCGCCGGGGAGGGGAACAGCCAGCTTGTCCCAGGGGGCAGGACCTCCAGGTAGCCCGCCAGGAACTCGGCGAGGTGGCCGGTGATCGGCTGTTCCCGCGCACCCCCTTTGGCTTTGGGGATGTAGATGATTCGCCGGTCCAGGTGGATGTCCTCCTTGCGTATGGAGAGGATGTCCATGAGGCGCATGGACGTCTCCAGACCGATCACTATGAAGGGTCGGTACCGCCGGATCGGCTCTTTTGTTTTCGGGGTATCGCCGGGGTATCAGTCCGGGGGCGGGGTATCGAGGACGGTCTCGGACCGGTCTGATGGTGCCGGGCTTATGGTTTAGGTCGGCACCATGCCGCACCCAGGGTCAGGGTCAGGGTCAGGGTCAGGGTCAGGGTCAGGGTCAGGGTCAGGGTCAGGGTCAGGGTCAGGGTCAGGGTCAGGGTCAGGGTCAGGGTCAGGGTCAGCCCAGGCGATCGGCGCCGACCTCCACAGGCACCCAGCAGGGCCTCCAGGGATCGCAGCGAGGGTTTGGGCTCGGCCCGAGGGGGTGGTCGGTGCGGGCAGGGGCAGGGGCAGGGCCGGGAGCGGCGGGGGCCGCCGACGCCCCGATTGGCCCATAGCAGGACGCGCTCGCAGTCATGCGGCCAGCGGAAGCGTGGGGCGGATCTCGAGCAGCCAGACCGTGCTATGTCCGTGATATTGCGATTTCCCCAGGGACCGTCAATGCTCCTCGCCGGCAATCGACGGGTGACCTCTCCCAGGCGCGAACCATCTAATGAAACGAGTCAGCAAGGAGCGCAGATTGTACCTCGCGAGGATCGCGGAGTTACGCAATCGACGGAGATTGCGCCTCCGCAGGCCTCGACAAAGGCGCCGGCAAAAGGACGCCGAACCACAGCGAAAAGGCGCCGAACCGTGGGATGAGGCGCTACTCGCGCCAGCCGTCTTCTCGATCGAGCCCGCGCACCAAAGAAGAAAATCATTTAGATCTCATCTCGCTGCATAGCCGCAGGTTGCCGGAGTCTTTGCAGAAGGAGGTGTTGGACTTTGTTTGCTTCCTTGAGGCCCGTTACGCTGAGCGGAAAGAGACGCCGCCCCCCTCCATTACCGAGGGTGGCATCGAGCGAGCGTGCGGCATACTGAAGGCGCCACATGGGGTTACGCTCGAAGAAATGGACGCCGCGATTCGAGCGCGCGGTGGCCGTCTGTGATCGCGGGCTGTCTCGACGTTGATGACACCGGCTCGCACCATGTAGAGAATGTCTGGGACAGCAAACCGATGCTCCAAGCGGGGAGAATCTTAGAAGCTCGTGACGAATAGTTGTTGCAAACAATGGCCGGCCAAACCCGGCATTTTCTGTTTGCCCCTCTTTCTTTGCGCTGCGTCATGTTGGCGCACTAGACGATAAGAACCGGCGACAAATCGCCACCTTGGACGAGCGGCGTAAGATGGGCTCTCCGCCCGGCTTGGCCACGAAAGGTGGCTGGTCTACTGATGCCCGGGCTCGGCCCCGAGCGGACTTTACGCACTCTAACCGGAGGCGGGCCAGGATCGACTTCGGTCGCGAGCCCGTTAACCGACTTTCCGCTCTCGAGGGCAAGTGCTTGGAAGCCCAACCTCGACGCGGATCCTGGGCGCCCGCCGCTGGAAATTTCGCTAAACTGCGCCCCATGTTGTCAATCTCCCGACCTTCTGCCGGTCCCCTGGCGGTTACCGGCTTGTCGCCCACGGCCACCTCCCTGCTGCGGTGGCCGCTCGACCTACGGCATCCATGATGGACGGCCCTGTATCGAGCACGCCCAGCGATCCCCACCCAGGCACTCTGGGCACCTTCGGCGGGGTCTTTACGCCGAGCATTCTCACGATCCTCGGGATCATTCTGTTCCTGCGCCTGGGCTACGTCGTGGGCGCAGCGGGCCTGGGCAGGGCACTGCTGATTCTGGCGCTGGCGAATGGCATATCGGTTCTAACCAGTCTCTCCCTGTCGGCGGTCGCCACCAATCTGCGAGTCAAGCGCGGCGGCGACTATTACCTCATCTCGCGGACCCTTGGCCACGAGTTCGGCGGTGCCATCGGGCTGGTGCTATTCCTGGCACAGGCGATCTCCATCGGCTTCTACTGCATCGGCTTCGCGGAGGTTCTGGACGGGATGCTCCCCGCGCCGCTCGCCGCTCATCCTCACTTGATAGCCGCCGGTGCGGCGAGCCTGCTGTTTGTCTTCGCCTGGCTGGGGGCGGATTGGGCGACACGCTTCCAATACGTGGTCATGGCCATCTTGGCCGCTGCCCTGGCTTCGTTCTTCGCCGGAGGCGTGGCGCATTGGGACGGCGCGCTGCTGGAGCAGAACTGGCTAGCGCCGAGTCCGGCGCTGGGCTTCTGGGTGTTGTTTGCCCTGTTCTTCCCCGCGGTGACCGGTTTCACCCAGGGCGTCAGTATGTCAGGGGACCTCAAGGATCCGGGTCGCAGCCTGCCTCTGGGTACCCTGCTGGCAGTGGCATTGTCGATCTTGATCTACCTGCTTGCCGCGGTGGTCTTTGCCGGCACGCTGACCCAGGAGGAGCTTGTGCGCGACTACGCGGCCATGGGCCGGGTCGCAATGTTTCGGCCTTTGATCGTGGCCGGCGTCTTTGCCGCCACCCTGTCCTCGGCTATGGCCTCATTCATGGGCGCTCCGCGAATCTTGCAGTCCCTGGCCGCAGACCGCCTGTTCCCGTTCCTGCTGCCCTTCGCCAAGGGGAGCGGTCCCTCGCACAACCCGCGCCGCGGCATTCTGCTGTCAGGCGCGATCGCCCTGGCCACCATCAGCCTGGGCCAGCTCGACCTGATCGCCCCGGTGGTCTCCATGTTCTTTCTTGTCTCTTACGGACTGATTAACCACGCCACGTTCTTCGAGGCGAGCGCGGCCAGCCCTTCGTTCCGGCCTCGGTTCAGGTTCTATCACCGCCACCTGAGCCTGCTGGGGGCACTGGCCTGCCTGGCAGCCATGCTAGCCATCGATCTCGGGGCGGGGCTGACTGCCATAGCCGCGCTGTTTGCCATCTACGAGTATCTGCGCCGTGTGACCCCCCAGGCCCGGTGGGCTGATGGGCGCCGCTCCTACCACACTCAGAGAGTGCGAGCCCATCTACTGGCCGCCGCCAGGGAGGCCGAGCATCCCAGAGACTGGCGGCCAAACATGCTGCTGTTCTCGGATGATAGAGAGCGTCGTGCCCAGCTGCTGCAGTTTGCCTCCTGGCTCGAGGGCGACAGTGGATTCGCCACGGTGGTCAAGATCCTGGAGGGTCGGGGCCCGGCCTTGCTCCGGGGCAAGCGAGAGGCCGAGGAGGCGTTGGCCCAGGACATCAGGCAGGCCGGCGTACAGGTATTTCCACTCGCCATGGTGGTACCGGATCTGAATCTGGGTATCCATACCCTGGTGCAAGGCTTTGGCATCGGGCATCTGCGGCCCAACATCATTCTGCTCAACTGGCTGGAGCGCGCGCCGGAATCCACCGAAAATCATCGGGAGCTGATCTACGGCCGGCATCTGCGTACAGCGTTCCGGCTCGGGTGCAACCTGGTGGTGCTCGACGGGGAAGATCCGGAGTGGGCAGCACTGGGTCAGGTCGCGTCCGATACGCGGCGCATCGATGTTTGGTGGCGAGGCGACGCGAGCAGTCGCCTCATGCTCCTGCTCGCCCATCTGATGACTCGTACCCAAGACTGGGAGGGCGCCCGCATTCGCCTGCTGGGCATGTGCTGTGAAGCGGACGCGTCCGAAACCGCCGAAACGCTTCATAGGACCTTGGAGGAGGTGCGCATCCAGGCGGAGGCCAAGCTGGTGGAGCACGCAGGGCCCGAGGTGGTCGCGGCCTATTCGGCGGACGCGTCACTGGTCTTTCTGCCGTTTCACCTTCGGGGCAACCAGCCCCTGGGGCCCTTCGACGGCCCATTGGAAGACCTGTTGGCACCTCTTCCCGTGACGGCGCTGGTGCTGGCGGCCGAGGACATCGACCTCGACGCCGAGCCGGAGCAGGGGACTGCGGCCGAGAAGGCCCGGCTCCTGGACTCGCTGACGGATGCGGAGCGCCTTGCCGAGCTGACGGCCCACGATGCCCAGGTGGCCGGGGCGGCGGCCGAGAACAAGCGCAAGGAGCTGGAGCTCACGACCGAGCCACCGGGGGATACGGAGCGCATCGACACATTAACCGCGCAGCTGCGCGAGCTGGAGCGGCAGGCAGAGAAAGCCCGGCGCCGTGCCGCGCGCATGGCGGCCAAGGCCCAGTCGGCCAGGGAGGAGGCCCGAGCGCTCGGACTCCTGCTGGAGCAGGAGGCGGGCGACGGAGGCAGCGACGAGTAGGCAAGCCAGCTCCGGAGGCGCGCCGGACTAATGGTCTTGCGCCCATTAGCCTTGAGCGAGGGGCTCCGGTCCCCTGAGCAGCCGAGTCTCCGCGCTCAGCAAATGCTCGGCGTCGCCCTGGAGGATGAGCGCGTCGCCGCTTCGCAGGCGCATGGCCGGGTCGGGTTGCTCCCCGCAGATGCCGGCGCGGCGTACGCTGACGATGCGCACCCCGAGCGCCTTGAGCTCCAGGTCGTGGATGACCATCCCGACGGCCCGGTCGCCGGGCTTGAGCACCAAGGTGTGCAGCCGGAAGTGGTCTTCGATCTTTTCGGCCTCGTCGACCTCCTCGCGACCATGAAAATAGCCACGCACGCGCCGATAGTGGTCGGTGCGTGCCTGTTCGACGAGGCGCTGGATCTCGTCGAGGTCCACGCCGAGGCGGTGCAGGAGGCGGGTCGCCAGCACCAGGCTGGCCTCGACCGATTCGGGTACGACGTTGGTGGCGCCGGTGGTCTCGAGCTCTTCCAGGTGCCGGTCGTCGCGAGCGCGCACGAGGATGGGAAGGTCCGGGTTGAGACCGCGGGCAGCCGGGATGATGTGCCCGGCGGCGCGGTGATCGTCAAAGGCGATGACGAGCGCCGCTGCTTTGCGTATACCCGCTGCCTCCAGGATCTGGGGGTGCGCGGCGTTACCGAAGAAGACCCGCTGCCCCGCCTCCCAGGCCTCCCCGATCAGGGCGGGGTCCATGTCCAGGGCGAGATAGTCGATTCGCTCGGTATCCAGGAACAGCGCCAGGTTCTGTCCGATGCGGCCGAATCCGCAGATGATCACGTGCCGCGCGAGCTGCGCGGCCTGCTCTTCGATGAGATTGGCGTCGCTCGCCCTGCGCTCTCGATAGGAGCGGCTGGCCCAGGCGGCCAGTGGGCCGTTTCTGCGGATCAGCAGCGGGGCGATGGCCATGGAGATCACCGCGGCCGCGAGCACGGGCTGCGACTGAGCGGGGGCAAGAAGGCGCTCGGCCAGGGCCAGGGCGAGCAGGGCGAATCCGAACTCGCCGCCTTGGGCCAGCACGATTCCGGTGCGCAGCGCGACCCCAGTCTCGTAGCCGCCCAGCCGGATCAGCCCGGCGATCAGCAAGCCTTTGCCCAGGACCAGCCCGGCCACCAGCAGCAGAACCCAGTGCAGCATTCCGGGCAGGGCCGCGAGATCGAGCTGCATTCCGACCGTGATGAAGAACAGGCCCATCAGGACGTCCCGGAACGGCCGGATCTCGGTCTCGACATGGTGACGGTATTCGGTATCACCGATCAGCATGCCCGCGATGAAGGCCCCGAGTGCCAAAGACAGACCGGCGGTATAGGTCAGCCAGGCGGCGGTGAGCGAGACCAGCAGCATGCCCAGGGTGAACAGCTCCACCGAATGGGCCGAAGCCACCCAATGGAGCAGCGGCCGGGATAGCCAGCGGCCCGCCACCAGCATGGCCAGGAGCACGGCTACCCCCTTAGCCAGGGCGAGCAGGAGCGGCCCGGCCATGTCTCCGGAGCCGTCTCCGCCCAGGATGGGTATGATCACCAGGAAGGGCACCACGGCGAGATCCTGGAACAGGAGTATCCCCAGGGCGAGCCTGCCATGGCGGCTCTGCATCTCCACCTGCTCGGTGAGCTGTCGGGCGACGATGGCGGTGGAGGAGAGCGCCAGGGCCCCGCCCACCACGAGGGCGCCCTGCCACGGGATGCCGTTGGCGGAGGCGATGGCCACGGCGATCAAGGTGGTGAGCACCACCTGGGCCCCGCCAAATACGAGCACCGCCTGACGCATGGCCATGAGATGGGGAATGGAGATCTCCAGGCCGATCATGAACAGCAGGAAGACGACGCCGATCTCCCCGAGCAGATGCACGGTTTCGCCTTCGGCAATCCAGCCCAGGGCGTGCGGGCCGGCGGCGATGCCGACGAAGAGATAGCCGAGGATAGGGGGGAGCTGAGCGCGGCGCACCAGGGCGACGGCCGCCACGGAGAGCGCCAGCAGGACGAGCACTTGGCCGAGGGGGGAGTCGTGCATCTTGGCTCCTGGCGAAACCGACCCACTATACCTCGCGTGGTCGCGCCTTTGGGGCCGTGGCTGAATCGCCTTTGTGAGACCGAGATCGATATGCTCTTGGCGGCGTGAGCGCAAGCCGGTGTTGGCTGTATTGCCTGCCCCTCACTCCAGTATGTGAATCAGCTCGCCCGTCCGTAGCAGCTCCTGTAGGGTGCGCCCGGGTCGGGCGGGCTCCGCTTCATCGTCGAGATCCTCGGTGGCATCGAGGAATTCCAGCCGCAGTCGCTCCGGCTCGATGCTGACCGCGTAGCTCTCCGACCAGGCCAGCAACTGCTGGACCTCGGCCTGGCGCTCGGCGGCGTCCTCGCCGGTGAACAGAATGACGAAATAGGGCTTATGGCAGCCGGTGAAGTGCCGGCAGCGCAGGCGCGGGTCGGTCAGCTCCCGGACCCGGTCGGGAAGGCCGCCCCGGGCGTTGATCTCGACCTGCGGGCACAGGGTTATGTAGAGGCGGGCGGGGAGCCGCCCATGCTCGCGTTGCCAGCGCTTGAGCACGGCCGGGACGAAGCCCGGGATGCGCGCGGCGCTCCAGGCCTCGACGTAGTTAGGGGTGCCGGTGATCTCCACCTCAGCGGGGACTGTGTCCATGGTTTTCGGCTCCGAGGGGTCAGGGGCGCGGCCGCGCCGGGTACCGGGGGCGCTGAAGGCCAACAGTCGCGATCTTCGGCATCACCGGGTCCTGTCGTCGGTCAGCACGACATTGGGGGCCGGTGTCTTGCCGCTCTCGTCCAGGCGCACGCGCAAGCTGAGGTTGTTGCGCGACTCGGCGTTGCGTAAGGCTTCCTGCAGGGAGATCTTGCCTTCCTTGTAGAGATTGAACAGGGCTTGGTCGAAGGTCTGCATGCCTGCCTCGACGTTCTGCATGGGCTCGCGCAGGGTGTCGATCTTGCCGCGCTGGATGAGCTCGGCGACGTAGGGGGTGTTCAGCATCAGCTCGACCGCCGGCAGCAGCTTGCCGTCCTTCCCGATGACCAGACGCTGGGAGACGATGGCCCGCAAGTTCAGCGACAGGTCCATGAACAGCTGGTGGTGGGTGTGCTCGGGGAAGAAGTTGACGATGCGCTCCATGGCCTGGTTGGCGTTGATCGCGTGTAGGGTGGACAGGCACAGGTGGCCCGAGTTGGCGTAGGAGATGGCCTGCTCCATGGTCTCGCGGTCGCGGATCTCGCCGATCATGATCACGTCCGGGGCCTGGCGCATCGCCCGGCGCAGGGCGTCAGAGAAGGAGGAGGTGTCGACCCCGACCTCACGCTGACTGACGATCGATCGGTGATACTCGTGCAGGTACTCGATCGGGTCCTCGATGGTGAGGATGTGTCCGGACTGGTGCCGATTGCGGTACTGGATCAGCGAGGCCAGGCTGGTCGACTTGCCCGAGCCGGCCGGGCCGACCACCAGGATCAGTCCGCGCGGCTCGCTTACCAGGTCGGCCAGGGTCTGCGGCAGGTGGAGCTCCTCGATGCTGGGGATGCGGCTCTTGATGTAGCGCACCACCATGGAGACGTCCCCGCGTTGGCGGTAGACATTGATGCGGAAGCGCCCGAGCTGGGTCACGGTAATGCCCAAGTCCAGCTCCATGAACTCCTCGAAGACCTTGGTCTGCTTGTCGCTCATGACCGAGTAGGCGAGCTTCTGGACCTCGGCTGCGCTCAGCACACGCGGGTCCACGGGCGAGGTCACGCCCTCGACCTTCATGCAGATCGGGGCGCCGGCGCTGAAGTAGAGGTCCGAGGCGTCGGCCTCGACCATGTGCTGGAGGTGGTTTGCGATGTCTGTGGTGTTGACCATGGCGGATCGGTGTGCAGATCGAGCAGGGTGTGCCCTGAGATGAGTCTAGCGCGCCCTTCTTGCCGAGCCCTAGTCCTGAATATCGGGACCCTTGAGGGCCGCGCCTCTTGGCCGAGTCCTCGTCACGGGCTGTGGCCGCCGCCCGTCAGGGCACGAGCTGGCGGATCGCCTCGACCAGCCTGTCGACTTCCTCGCAGGTGTTGTAGAACGCCAGAGAAGGCCGCACCGAGGTCTCCAGGCCGTATCGACGCAAGGTCGGCTGGGCGCAATGGTGGCTGGCCCGCACGGCGATGCCGGAGCGGTCGAGGTGCCGGCCGACGGCCTCGTTGGGAATGCCGTCGAGCACGAACGACAGGGTGCTTACCTTGCTGGGCGAGGTGCCGATGAGGCGCAGGCCGGGGACCCGCACCAGGGCCGCCATGGCGTAGGCCAGCACGGCGTGCTCGTGGCGAGCCGCCGCCTGGAAGTCGACGCGCCCGAGAAAATCGATGGCGGCGCCGAGGCCTGCGGCCCCGGCAATGTGGTTGGTGCCGGCCTCGAACTTGTAGGGTAGGTCGTTGTAGGTGGTCTTCTCGAAGGTCACGTCGGCGATCATCATGCCGCCGCCCTGCCAGGGAGGCATCTCTTCGAGCAGGTCGGCCTTGCCGTAGAGCACGCCTATGCCGGTCGGTCCGAAAAGCTTGTGGCCGGAGAAGGCGAAGAAATCGCAGCCGATGGCCTGCACGTCGACCGGGAAGTGGGGGACGGACTGGGCGCCGTCGATCAGCACCTTGGCGCCGACGGCCTGGGCCATGCGGGTCATCGCCTCTACCGGATTGACCGTACCCAGTACGTTGGAGACCTGGGTGATGGCCACCATCTTCGTTCGCGGCCCGAGCAGGGCCGCGTACCGCTCCAGGATCACCTCGCCCCGGTCATCGATGGGCGCGACCCGCAGGTGCGCGCCGGTGCGCTCGCACAGCATCTGCCAGGGCACGATGTTGGCGTGGTGCTCCATAGTGGTCAGGACGATCTCGTCCCCGGGCCCTACATTGGCGCCGCCCCAGGATTGGGCCACCAGATTGATGGCTTCGGTGGTGCCGCGCAGGAAGACGATCTCCTCGGTGCGCGTCGCGCCGAGCAGGGCGCGCACTTTCTCGCGCGCTCCCTCGTAGGTCTCCGTGGCACGGGCGGCCAGGGCGTGGGCGCCGCGGTGGATGTTGGAGTTGTCCCGGGCGTAGAACTGCGCCACCGCATCGATCACGCACCGCGGTTTCTGGGTGGTGGCGGCGTTGTCCATCCAGATCAGCGGGCGGCCGTGGACCCGCTGATTCAGGGCGGGAAATTCCGCGCGGACCCCGGCCAGGTCGAACGGTGTGACAGGGCCTGTGCCAGCCAGCGAGGGGCCCGTCGGGCGAAGGAAGTAGTAATCGGCCGCTTGGCTGTCCCCGTGTTCTCGGGGTCGGGGCTCGCCGCGATCGGCCCCCCAGTCCTGCATCGCCTGGTCGGCCCTGGGTGCTGAGCTTCGCGCTTCGAGGATGTCGGTGGACAGGCCCAAGGCCAGGGCGGCGAGCGCCGCGGACTCGGCACATCCGGGCAGATCGCGGGAGGCGGTCTCCCGGTCCGCTGGGCGGGAGTCCCGAAACGGGTAGGGACGCTGGGGTTGCCGGTATTGCGGGGCGCCCGGCGTTGCTAATGCACCCCATTCGGGTGCCGACGCCGATTCGGTTGGCCCGCCAAGCAGCCCGGCCACGCCGCCTGCCAGGGTCTCGGCCAAGCCGGCGGCCCGCGGATGATCGGCATAGAGCTGATTGACCAGCCGGCCTATCGTGTCACCGTCCCATCCCGGGACGGCGGGCGCTATCGGTGCCTCGAGGCCGTCCTCGCTACCGGTACTCATGGAAGAAGCCCACCTCGATGTTCTCCAGGACACCCAGGGCGTCGTCCACGAGGGCGGCCGCCGAGTAGTACAGCGTGACCAGGTACGACGCGATCGCCCGATGGTCGATGTCCATCAGCCGAACCGACAGGCTCGGGGTCTGCTGCTCGCCGGGGATGCCGGGCTGGTGCAGGCCGACCACGCCCTGCTCGGCCTCACCCACCCGCATGAGCAGAATGCTGGTGGTGCCCGTCCCGTCGCCGCGACGGCTCACGAACAGCTTGTCGCAGGGCACGACGGGGACGCCGCGCCAGGTGAGGAAGGGCGAGCCAAACAGCTGCACCGTGGGCGGGGGCACGCCCCGGCGGGTACATTCCCGACCGAAGGCGGCAATTGCCTTCGGATGGGCAAGAAAGAAGGCGGGTTTTTTCCACACCTTGGAGAGCAGCTCGTCCATGTCATCCGGGGTCGGCGGCCCGTAACGCGGCTGCAGCCGCATGGACGGGGCGACGTTATGGAGCAGTCCGAAAACCGGGTTGTTGATGATCTCCTCTTCCTGTTTCTCCTTGATGCCCTCCACGGTCAGTCGAAGTTGCTCGCGCAGCTGGTCGATGGGCTGGTTGTAGAGGTCAGTCACCCGGGTGTGAACCCGCAGGATGGTCTGGATGACGCTGAGCGGATACTCGCGGGGCTCATCGGCATAGTCGACGAAGGTCTGGGAGACATCTGCCTCGTTCTCGCCAGCGGTCCCCGCCTCAATGCGCTCCTCGCCGAATTCGTTGATGCGCTTCTGTGCCTCCCGGCGCTCCTCGATCACACGCCGGAAGTTCTCGCGCAGCTCCGGCGCCGCACTGAGCGCCTGCTCGAAGCGCGCCCGGTCCAAACTGAGCAACAGACAGGGCGTGAGCGCCTGTACGGTGGCGATCCGCCGACCGTCCTCCACCAGGGCAATCTCGCCGAAGTACTCGCCGTCGGCGAGCACGCCCAGTCGCAGCTTCTCCCCGTGGGGGCCCCGGGACGACACCTCGACTTTGCCCTCCGCGATGATGTAGAAGCGGTCGCCCTTGTCGTCTTCCTCGACGATCACCTGCCCGGCATCGAAAGACTCGTTGACGAATTGATCGGCGATGGACTCGATCAGCCGTTCGTCCACGTGCTGGAACAGAGCGGCCGAGCGCAGGTTCCTCGGCTCGACGGCGGCGCGCCCATCCACGACGGCCACCTGGATCCGCTCCTCCTGTCGCAGGACCACCCGTTTGCGGTTGACACGGTACGTGCCGGCCTCGACCCGCACCCAGGGCAGAAGCTTGAGCAGCCAGCGTGGCGTAATCCCCACCATCTGCGGCGGGGTGACGGTCGTGTGGGCCAGCTTACGGGCGGCCCGGCTGCTTAGGCTGTGCTGTTCTTCAGGGACGGTAGACATCGCGGTGGGGCCTCCTTGACTTATCGGTTCTAGGGGCTGCGATTGCGCTGCGCCCGGGCGGCGCGCGATTGACCAAGACACGAATATAGTCGGCCGCGTCCGGAGTAGGGCGGATGTCGCGTCCAAAAAGTGGAGTCCGGCGGTTTCCGAAAGCGGTCGCCACCGGGCTCGGGAGTGGAGTCCCTGTCGATGGCGCGCGCCACAGCCATTCCGCGTGCCTAGCCTGATGTCTCGGATCGAGTCTGGGCGCATCGACGTGTGGGGGATTGGTCGCGCTCCGCCCTTGCCCGGACTTGCTCCCCGGACGGCTGGGTGGACCCGGAAACGGCGTCGATGTCCGGTTCGGGAATGTCCCGATGGAAAGCGAAGCCTCCTCCTGATGTAATGAGGACACGAACAAGAACTGTTTTGGTTGCCGGCCGCAGCGCGGCCGGCCGGAGCGCTGCCGGGGGGCTCAGCGTTGCCAAGAGCTCGGGAATTCTCGATCCACGAAAGACGCATTGTGGCAGGGGAGTGTCGCAACGGCCGCAGCGGGGGCGCGGCCGCTCGAAGTCTCCTCGGCGCAGTGTTGTTCGCCCTCTGCTCGGTCGCAGCGGCGGGACAATCGGCCGGCCAGTCGGGCGACTATGCCACCCTGTTCGGACCCAAGATCTATCGGGTAGGAACCAAGCATCAAGGCTGGCAGGTCGATCATCTCTCTTTCTCCGGCACGAAGGGGGGCTGTCTGCTGCAGGCCCGCAACGGGCTGGATACCGCCGAGCCACCTCCCACCGACGACGGCGACGACGGGTCCGGGCACGACGGTGGATGGCTGGACCGCCTGCTCCGGGGGTGGGGCCGCGGGAATCGCCCCCCAGGGGACAGCGCCGCAACGTCCGGCGCGACATCCGCGATCGGGACCGATGGCACGGAAGGCGAATTCGGGACCTGCGGGCCCGTGTTCCGGGCAAGCGTCGAGCTGAACCAGGAGTCGGTTTTCGGCCGCTGGGAGATCCCCCCGCGCGGGACCAAGGTCGAGAAGCCGGTGCAGCTGGCGGCCGACAACGAGCTCAAGGTCAAGGTCCAAGGCCGCCTCGGCAGCTGTGTGCAGATCGAGATCCTCTGCCCGGCGCAGGGTCAGGCGCCCGTGGCGGACGCAGGCCGGGACCAGGAGATCGTCCCCTGGCAGAAGCTGATCCTCGATGGCAGCGGCTCCTCGGACGCGGATGGCAACCGTCTGAGCTATCTCTGGTCGCTGGTGACTCGCCCGAGCGGGAGCACCGCCGCGCTCTCCGACCCGGCGGCGATCCAGCCGGACTTCATTGTCGATGCCGAGGGGAAGTATGTCGCCCAGCTGGTGGTGAATGACGGCCAGCAGGACAGCGCCGCCGACCAGGTGGTGCTGAGCACCCAGAACGTCGCCCCGGTGGCCGACGCCGGTGCCGATCAGGTGGCCGCGGCGGGCCAGACGGTCACCCTGGACGGTAGCGGCTCCAGCGACGCCGACGGCGATCCCCTCAGCTTCGTCTGGAGCCTGGTGCAGGTGCCGCCGGGCAGTGCGGCAAGCCTCTCGGACCCCTCGGCGGTGCGCCCCCACCTGAGCCTCGATCAGCCCGGGGACTATCTGGTGCAGCTGCAGGTCAGCGATGGTGCGCTCGGCAGCGAGCCCGATCAGGTACTGATCACCACCGGCAACGCCCCGCCGGTGGCCGATGCCGGCCCCGACCGCAGCACCAGCGTAGCGACCCCGGTGGTGCTGGACGGCAGCGGCTCCCACGACCCCAACGGCGACCCCCTGAGCTACAGCTGGTCGCTGATTGCCCGGCCTGCGGACAGCCTCGCCAGCCTGTCCAACCCCAGCTCGGTGAGCCCCCAGCTCACGCTCGATGTCCCCGGCACCTACGTGGCGCAGCTGATCGTCAGCGACGGGCTCGTCGAGAGCGCCCCGGACGAGGTAGTGATCAGCACCGGCAACACCCGCCCGGTGGCCGACGCCGGCCCGGACCTCTCGGCGGTCACCGGCCAGCAGGTGCAGCTCGACGGCAGTGCCTCCCGGGATGCCGACGCCGATCCGCTGAGCTTCGACTGGTCGCTGCTAGTGCGCCCGCCCGGCAGCAGCGCCACCCTGGTCTCGCCGACCCTGGACAAGCCCCAGCTCACCCCGGACAAGTGCGGCACCTACCTGGCCCAGCTGCTGGTCAGCGACGGGAGCCTCTCGAGCGTGCCCGACACTGCGGTGGTGGTGGCCAACAGCCGCCCCATCGCTCAGATCAGCGCCAACCCCACCCAGCCGAGCCTGGGCCAGACGGTCGAGCTCGACGGCAGCGCCAGCACCGATGCCGACGGTCAGACGCTGACCTATGCGTGGCAACTGACCCCGCCGGCGGGCAGCAGTGCCGTGCTCGATAACGCCACCAGCCCGACGCCGGCCTTCACCGCCGACGTCAGCGGGACCTATAAGGTGAGCCTGGTGGTCAGCGACGGCGAGCTCGACAGCACCCCGGCGACCCTGGACATCAGCCTGACCCCCACGGATCTGGCGCCCCAGCTGGTACCGCCGGGCGATCGGGACATCCTGGCGGGGCAGGGCTTTGCGATGACCCTGTTCGCCATCGATCCGGAAGGCGATCCGCTCAGCTTCTCGCTGGTCAGCGGACCCCAGGGCATGACGGTCACCCCCGGTGGGATGCTGAGCTGGACCCCGACCACCGCGGGCGAGGGCGACCACCCGGTTGAGGTGCGCGTGAGCGACGGGCAGCTCGCCGATCAGGGCAGCTTCAACGTGCACGTCTCGCCGCCGCTGTCGGCACTACCCGGGCTGTCGGGCCCCAACGGTGCGCCGCCGGTCATCCAGCCGATCGCGGATCAGACGCTGCGTCTCGGCGACAGCCTGAGCCTCAGCGCGAGCGCCTCCGATCCCGACGCTAACGACCCGCTCAGCTTTTCCCTGGGCCTCGCCCCGAGCGGGATGAGCATCGATCCGGCAACGGGCGCCTTCGCCTGGACGCCGAGCCAGGCGGGCGCCTCCGACGTGACGGTGGATGTGACCGACTCGACCGGCCTGAGCGCGTTCACCTCGTTCACGGTGAGCGTGGTTGCGGCCAACGGGGCGCCGGTGGCGGTCAACGACCAGTATGACGTGCCCGGCGGTCTGCAGCTGAGCGTCCCGGCCCCGGGCGTGATGAGCAACGACAGCGATCCCAACAACGATGCGCTCACGGCGCTGCTGGTGAGCGGCGCGAGCTACGGCACGGTCGATCTCCGTCCGGACGGCTCGTTCACTTATCAGCGGACTGCCGGCACGACCGAGCCCAAGCTCTTGTATTCCGTGGCCAGCAAGTACGGTAACAGCGGAAATTCGTTCGTTCCCGTCGAACCGCTGGTCGTCGATCTGGACGGAGACGGAGCTCCCGAGATCGTCTACCTCAACGTTGCCGGCGGGTGCGATTCCGTGCTCAAAGCCGTACATGGTAAGGATGGGTCGCCCATGTTCGAGACCCCCTCGGATTGCTCGAGCCCGGTCCACCGTAAGCGCATCGTGTTCGGGCGTGCCGCTGACATAGCCGCAGGCGACCTGGATGGTGACGGCAAGCCGGAGATCCTGGTCATCGACGGTTACGACGGGTCCATCAGCTCCGATCCCGCCAACCCTGGGGACAACCAAGGTACCCACTTTTATGCCTTCGACCACAACGGCCACTACCTCTGGACCAGTCAGGACGTGGTCGACGATCAACCGACGATAGTCTCCTCGACCTCCGGCTTCACCAAGCTGAAGCTCGCCGATCTGGACGGCGACGGACTGCCTGAGGTGCTGGTGGGTTACTCGGCAAGTGGGCCCGGCATTCCGTCCGGACACGAGTATGTTGTCACCGCCTTCAACCACGATGGCACCATCCGTTGGACCGCATACGGGAACGCCACGGGTGAGAGCGCCAACCCCGCCACCGGGGACGTCACCACCGCCGACCTCGACCTGGACGGCAAGCCCGAGGTCCTGTACGACGACGACGTCTACGACGCCCACGGTAACTACCTGTGGAGTGCGACCGAGCGCGCGAGCCTTGGATTCGGGATACGGGTCGTCTCCATAGCGGTCGCCAACCTGGACGATGACCCCTACCCGGAGATCATCTACCACACGGACGGGAACATCGTAGTCGTCGACCACGAGGGCCATGCCAGGTGGGTCGTGGGCGGCGGGGGCGTCCGCCGGGTGTCGATCGGCGACGTTGACGGTGACGGCCGGCCTGAGGTCCTGCGGACCTGGAATGACACCCTGCAAGTCTACAAGGGTGACGGGAATCTGTTGTGGCAACGCCAGATGCCCGGAGGAGCTACGGATTCCTATGCCACGGTGTTCGACCTCAACGGCGATGGCCACCCCGAGGTGCTGTGGAATCTCAAAAACGCAGGCAGCACCGGGACCCTCTATGTGCTCGACGGGGCCAACGGCAGCACCCTGAACAGCATCCAACACGACCAGCCCCTACAGCGCAATCAAGACGGCCCGGTGGTTGCCAACGTCAACGCCGACGGGGCGGCCGAGGTCGTCCTGGCCGCGGACGGGGTCCCGTCGATTTCCGTCTACGCCGCGGCAAGTGGCGTCTGGATGCCTTCCCGGCCAGTGTGGAACGAATATGATTACCACGTCACCGACGTCAATCCGGACGGCACCATTCCGGCCCATGAGCTCCCCAACTGGCTACAGCCGGGGCTGAACAATTACATCGCCAACGTGCCGTTGCCGGGTGAAGCGGGCACTACCGACAGCTTCACCTACAAGGTGAGCGACGGCACCCTCGACTCGAACGTCGCCACGGTGAGCTTGCCGGTCAAGAACGCCGACAACCCGCCGGAGATCATCTCCTCACCTATCACCCGGGCTACCGTTTCTGTGCCCTATCGATACGGCCTGCTGGCCCGCGACCCCGACGTGGGCGACAGGCTGAGCTATGCGCTCGATGCCGGCGATCCGGCGGGAATGACCATCGACGCCTACGGCATCGTGCGCTGGACGCCCGCCGAAGCGGACCTGGGCGATCATACGATTGCCCTGCAGGTGAGCGACGCCGCCGGGCATATCGCGCATCAGGTCTACACCCTGACGGTGGTCGAGCCGATACCGGTGCCGGACGTCGTCGGCGTGAGCCAGGCGGTGGCCGAGAGCACCATCACTGGCGCCGGACTGACCGTGGGCAGCGTCAGCCAGGCCACCGATCCCAGCATCCCGCCCGGCAGCGTCGCCTCGCAGCAACCCTCGGCGAAGACCGCAGCGGCGGCGGGCAGCGCCGTGGCTCTGGTGATCTCCCAGGGCCCGGGCCCGGAGGACATCGACGCCGACCACGACGGTTTCACGCCGCGCCAGGGCGACTGCAACGACAACGACCCGACCATCCACCCAGGCGCGACCGACGTTCCAGGCGACGGAGTGGACCAGAACTGCGACGGCTCGGACGCCACGCTGGCGTTGAGCTCCATCGTCCTCGATCCCTCGTCGCTCACCCTGGTTGCCGGTGAGTCGATGGATCTGACCGCCTACGGCATCGCTACCGACGGTACCAGCCGGGTGGTGGACGCGCTCGCCACTTGGTCGAGCTCGGGTGTGGCCGCGAGCGTGGATGCGAGCGGTCGGGTTACAGCGCTTGCCGCCGGAACGGTGACCATCACCGCCTCCTACCAGGGCAAGAGCGGCACCGCCAGCGTGACCGTCCTGGCCGCGGTGTCGGGCGACACCGCCCCGCCGTCGATTGCCATCAGCTCGCCGACCGACGGCCAGGCGATCTACGGCCCGATCACCATCACTGGCACCGCCGCCGATGCCAACTTCCTGCGCTACGAGCTCGCCATCTCGCCCGCCGACCAGCATAACTTCACGCTGCTCAGCACCGGCACCGCACCGGTCACCGACGGCACCCTGGGCCAGCTCGATCCGACCCTGATGCTGAACGGGCTTTACACCCTGCGGGTCACCGTGTTCGACGCTGGCGGCAACCAGGCGAGTGCCGAGACGACGGTGAAGATCGAAGGCGAGCAGAAGGTGGGGCTGTTCACGCTCAGCTTCACCGACTTTTCCATCCCCATGATAGGCCTCCCGATCCAGGTGACCCGTACCTATGACAGCCGCGACAAGCGTCAGGGGGACTTCGGCGTCGGCTGGCGGCTGGGCTTCCAGACGCTCGAGCTGCGCTGCTCGGGCGGCCCCCTGGGTGATGGCTGGACTGTTGCCAAATCGAGCCTCTATTACGTCCTTTACTCCGATCAAACCAAGATCTGCAGCCTGACCTTACCGAGCGGCAAGGTCGAGGCCTTCGATTTCGTGCCGGATCCCGCCAGCTCGGTGCTGGAGCCGTTCTCGCTGTTGCGCGGCAAGTTCGTGCCCGAAACGGGGACGGTGGGGATCTTGACCTCTCTCGACAACACGAATTTCGAGATTCTCGACCCACAGCCGGGACCCGTCGAGCTTCGCGATGACTCCACTGGGAACGTGTTCGATCCGCAGAACTTCGTTTATACGACGGTCGGCGGAATCCGTTATACGATTAATCTCAGCGCCGGCGTGCAAAAGGTCGAGGACCCCAATGGCGCCGTATTGACCATCGGCGCCAACGGCCTGGTGTCCTCTGCGGGGCCAGCGGTGAGCTTTGCGCGCGATAGCCTCGGCCGGATCACCGCCGTCACCGACCCGATGGGCAAGACCCGCACCTACACCTACTCGGCTGCCGGGGACTTGGCGGCCGTGACCGACGCCGCGGGCGAGGTGACCCGCTTCTTCTACAACCGCAGCCACGGCCTGCTGCGAATTGAGGACCCACTTGGCGAGCCGGTGGCGCGTAACGACTACGACGACCAGGGTCGGCTGATCGCCATCACCGACGCCGACGGTAACAAAAGCACCTTCAGCTATGACCTGGGCGGGCGCAAGGTGACCACGACCGACCCGCTCGGCCATGTCTCCTCGGTCACCTATGACGATCACGGCAACGTGCTGAGCCGCGCGCAGACGATCACCCTGGACGGCACGCCGACGCTGGTGACCGAGACCGCCGCCTACGATTCCCTGGATCGGGAGATCGAGCACGTCGACAGCGACGGGGTGAAGGCGCAGACGAGCTATGACGCCAATGGGGATGTCACCGGCACCGTGGTCGACCCGAGTGGTCTCGACATCGTGCGAAGCGCCACGTTCGACGCCAACGGCCACCCCCTCACCCGGACGGATGCACGCGGCCATACGACGACCTATGCCTATGACGCCAGGGGCAACCCGGTGACGATTACTGGCCCGGACGGGCAGAGCCAACGGTTCGCCTACGACGGGGCGGGCAGGCTGTTAAAGACGATCGACGCGGTCGGCACCGTGACGACCTTCGCTTACACCTCGGCCGGGCAGATCGCAAGCAGCGAAGAAGTGCCCGCTGATGCCGGGGCGACTATCCACAAGAGCTTCAGCTACGACGCCGACGGCCATCCGACCAGCCAGACGATCGAGCGGCTGGTCGACGGGACCACCCAGAGCCTGACCACGACCTTCACCTACGACGCCATAGGCAGGCTGATCAAGACTGTCGATCCGGACGGGAAAGCGTCGAGCACGGAGTACGACGCCGACGGTGAGGTCACGGCCACGATCAACGAACTGGGCGAGAAGACGACCTACACGTACGACCCCCGCGGGCTCCTTACCCAGACCAGGTTCCCCGACGGCAGTACAGAAACCCGCACCTACGACGCCGCTGGCAACCTCGTCACGGTCACCGACGCTGCGGGCCACACGACCACGGCCACCCGTGATGAGGTCGGCCGGGTAGTGGCGACCACGCTGCCGGACGGCAGCAGCTCGCGAAACGTCTATACCGCCGGTGGCCGAAGCGCGGCGACCATCGACGCGAACGGCAACCGGACCGACTTTGCCTACGATGCGGCTGGCCGGCTGATCTCGACGACCGCGCCGCAGGTGGTCGATGCCTCGACCGGCAATCCATTCCGTCCGAGCGTGACGCGCGAGCTCAATGCCGCCGGGGAGCCCACCGCCATCGTCGGTCCGTCGGGGGCTCGCACCGAGATGACCTATGACAGCAACGGCCGACTGAGCACGATCACCCTGCCCGATGGCTCGACGCGCCAGCGCCGCTACGATGCCAAGGGCAGGCTGGCCGAGCAGATCGACGAGATGGGCGAGGCGACCGACTTCGCCTACGATGGCAGCGGAAACCTGGTGCGCGTCGTCCAACCCGCGCCCGCTGCGGGCCAGCCCCGCCCGGTCACCACCTATGCCTACGACCAGGCCGGCCACCGCATCTCGCAGACCGACGCCTTGGGCCATACCACCCGCTTCGCCTACGACGCCCTGGGCCGCTACAACGGCCACACGCTGCCCGGTGGGGAATCCGATCACCTGACCTACGACGCGGCAGGCCGAATGGCCACCTACCAGGACTTCAAGGGCAACACCACGAGCTTCACCTACGACGCACTGGGCCGACTCTTGAAACGCCAGGCCGGCAGCGAGTCCAACGACCTGACCTATACCTCCACCGGTAAGCGGGCGACGGCCACCGATGCGCGCGGGACGACCCAGTACAGCTACGATGTGGACGGCCAGCTGATCGGCATCACCGGGCCCGGCGGCGAAACCCTCGCCTACAGCTACGATGCCAACGGCAACCTGGCCAGCCTGACTGCCGACGGCGTGACCACCCAGTATGCGTACGACGCCCTCGACCGCCTGGTGCGGGTGACGAGTGCGCAGGGCGATTCCACCTATGGCTACGACGCGGCCGGCAACCTGGTGAGTGCCGGCCTGCCCAATGGGATCACCACGAGCGCGACGTTCGACGCCCTGCACCGGCCGACCCAGATTGATATCCGGAGCCCTCTGCCGGCCAGCTCCCTGCTCGCAAGCTATGCCTATACCTATCGTCCGGACGGCCGGCGGACCACGGTAACCGAGGCCGATGGCTCGGTCGAGTCCTACGGTTATGACGGCCTGGGCCGTCTGATCTCCGAACAGAGGACGGGCGCTTCAGCGCGCGACATCGGCTACGAATACGACGCCGTGGGCAACCGGCTGCGCCGCACGAACGGATCATTGGTCACGGATTACACGTACGATGCGGACGATCGTCTGCTTTCGACCAGCGGCGACAACACCGCCACCTACACCTATGACGCCGGCGGCAACGTCACCAGCCGAACCGCCGCTGGCTCGACGACCCTTTATCTATGGGACGCATTCAATCGTTTGAGCGAAGTGCAAACCCCTTCAAGTACCCTGACCTACACCTACGACGTGGATGGCCACCGGGTGGACCAGGGGGTGAACGGCACGGACACCCGCTTTCTGGTCGACAGCCACAATCCGACCGGCTTGTCGCAGGTTGTCACGGCGACGAGTGCCGCCGGCCGGACCGATTTTGCCTACGGCAACCAGTTCCTGGCCGAGACCAGCGGGGGCACGACACACTTCCCCGCCTATGACGCGCACGACAACCTGCGTCTCCTGACCACGTCAAGCGGCGCCGTCAGCCAGAATTATCGCTATGACGCCTTTGGCCGCATGGAGGCGGGCACGCTCGGTGGCGACAACGTCTATGGCTACAACGGCCAGCGTTACGACGCGAGCATCGGCCTCTATGACCTGCGCGCCCGCTTCTATGACCCCGACGCCGGCCGTTTCCTGGCGCGCGACCCCCTCGCGGGCGACATCAGTGAGCCACGCTCGCTCAATCCTTACGCTTACGCCTATGACGATCCGGTCAACGGCGCCGACCCAACCGGCGAGGAGGAAACAACGCTTTTAGGTTTAGAAGCGGATATAGCCATTGCTGCGCCCGTCGAGAAAATCAATGCCACTTCTGCCGTAGGGGCATACTGCGAGGCACAGAGCACCCTGGATACTATAGAAGCCATCAGGAATCTGACCTCCGCGGCTGCAGGATTAGTGGATGCGGCGGCGACATTCGCCGCTGATGCTCTCGGTGCTCATGTCGGTGGGGGATCCTACAAATTCCAATACTCCTGGCCTATCAGCTACAGCCCGTCTGACCTATCGAAAACTGTCGCCTTAAGGATGGAAGGTCAGCTTTCCGACGGTCCTCAGCCAGGCTTCAATGTGTTTGTAGGACTCGCGAACAGTAACAAGTACAAAAAATGGGGGACGAGTTTCGATGGGCAGAAGAAGTTTAAAGGAGGTGTCAAAATCTCCTACCAGTGCGGAAAATCATTTAGCGTTGAAGGCCTCGTTCAGGGCGATAGCGAATATACGATCGTTACCGGCACGGCCTGCGGACAGAGAGTTCTCGACTTGGTCTTCGACGTTAGATTGGTAGGCTCCGTGGGGTTGAATGTTCCAAATGAAGGCGCGGTACAAGGATATGTCAAGCTCGTCCCGCACATCGAGAAGTTCGGGTGGCAAGCGGCAATAGCAGAGCGCGGGGCCTCTCTTGGGTACTTTAGCCAGCAGATATTCGAGTTGTCCACCTCCCAGTTCTCGTTTTTGGGTCGACCTATTTGGGAATTTGCCAAGTAATACCGCGCATGCGGAGCGGACCCGGGTAAAGCACGCATATCAGGAAGGCCATGAGCGAAGCCGACTGCCATGGCCCGCTTGGCCTCGGCGACGGCACGCTGTTCAGTGGCGAACGACGCCGCCCGCCCGCCCGCGGCACAGACTAAGCGCTACGCAAGTCATGGCACACGCCCCGGGGATAAGCCTGTCGGGACAGGCCGTGAATACTTGCAGGCGCCGCGCAATCCCGCTTCACTGGCGAGCCCGTTCGGCCGGGGAAGCCCTGTGGGCTTGTCCTGATCCGCCTCACCCAGGTGGCCGACGATCACGACAGACTCATCCCAGGTCGTCCGCAAGTGACGTGGCTTTTCGGCCGAATACCAGAAGTCGAGCAGTTCGTCGGACTCGACATCAGCCGTACAGCGACCGCCAGCCCTGCCCGAGCAACACATCGATGTGGGCGGCGGCGCTGCGCCCCAGGGCGTGCAACGCGTAGCCGCCTTCCAGGGTGGAGACGATACGCCCCTGGGCGTGGGCGTCGGCGGCGCACTTGATGATGCTGGTGATCCAGCGGAAGTCCGCCTCGTGCAGCTGCCATTGGGCCATGTCGTCGGCGGCGTGGCCGTCGAAGCCGGCCGAGAACAAGATCAGCTGAGGGCGGAAGGCGTCCATCGGCTCGGCCCAGCGCTCCTCGACCGCCCGGCGGAAATCCGAGCCCCGAGTGCCCGCGGGCAGGGGGATGTTGTGGACGTTGGGCAGGTCGGTGTTGGCGCCGCTGTGGGGGTACAGCGGATGCTGAAAGGCGGAGAAGAAGAGTACCCGCGAATCGTTCCCGAAGGTCTCCTCGGTGCCGTTGCCATGGTGTACGTCGAAGTCCACGATAGCGACACGCTCCAGGCCGTGGGCCGCCAGCGCATGGGCCGCCCCCACCGCAACGTTGTTGAACAGGCAGAATCCGCGCGCCTGGGCGTGCCCGGCGTGGTGGCCGGGCGGGCGTACGCTGCAGAAGGCACATTCGATCTCGCCGGCCAGCACCAGGTCCACGCCGTGCACCACCGCGCCGGCGGCGCGCAACGCCGCCCGGTAGCTGAAGGGGTTCATGAGGGTCTCGTCGCCGAGGTCGACGAGCCCTTCCTGCGGGCTCAAGGCCTGGATGCGATCGAGGTACTCGGGGGAGTGGACCCGCAGCAGCTGCTCGCGGGTCGCTTCGGGGGCATCGAACTGGCGCAGGGCCAGATCGAGGCCCATCTGCACCAGGGCGTCCTGGATGGCGCCCAGGCGCGCCGGGCGGTCCGGGTGGGCCTCGCCCATGTCGTGGAGCGCGCACAGAGGATGGCCGATCAAGCCCACGCTCATGCATCGTGCTCCGGGGCCAAGAGTCAGGACATCAGGCGCGCTTGTCGAGCCAGGCGCCGATCGCGGCGGGGATCTCCCGCTGGGCCCTTGAGCTCACGTAGATGCCGATATGCCCTCCCTTGAAAATGAAGCTGGAGTAGTCCTTGGACCCGGCGTACTTCTCCAGCGCGATGGAGGCATCGGGCGGCACCAGGTGGTCCTGGGACGCATAGACGTTGAAGATCGGCATGGTCAGGTTGTCGAGCTTCACGGGTATGCCGGCAATCTCCAGGTTCCCGGCGATCAGCCGGTTCTCCTGGAAGAACCACTTGACGAACTCGCGGAAGGCCTCGCCGGCCTGGTCTGGGCTGTCGAAGATCCACTTCTCCATTCGCAAGAAATTGCGCAGCTTCTTCGGATCATCGAGCAGATCGGCCATGTCGAGGTATTTCTGGCCGGTGAGCCGGAACGGCTTCAGCGAGAGGAAGGCCCAGTTGAGCAGCTCGCCGGGGATGTTCCCCAGGGTGTCCACCATGAGATCCGCATCGAGGTTCCGGGCCCAGGTGCTCAGCATGTTGCTCGGGGTTTGGAAGTCGACCGGTGTGACCATGGTCACCAGGTTCTGAACCCGGTTGGGATACATGGCGGCGAAGCAGAGACTGAAGGTACCGCCCTGGCAGATGCCGAGCAGGTTGATCTTCGGCAGCTCGTGCTCTTTGCAGATAAAGTCCACGCAGTGGCGGATGTAACCGTCGATGTAGTCACGAAGGTCCAGGAAACGGTCGGCGCCGTCAGGGTAGCCCCAGTCGATCAGATACACGTCCTGACCGGCATCGAGGAGCCCCCGGATCAGGGATCGGTCCTTCTGCAGGTCGGTCATATAGGGGCGGTTGACCAGCGCATAGACGATGAGCAAAGGGATGCGCGCGGGCTTCTTTACCGCGGGTTTGTAGCGGTACAGGACCAGCTTGTCCTCGCTGTAGACTCCCTCCTTAGGGCTCACCCCTACATCAACGTCACCTATGTCCTTGAGCGTGGTGAGCCCGTTGGCGAGCTTGGCGTTGAACTCCATCACCTCGCCGAGGATCTGGTCGGGTCGAATCGGCATCGTGAACATGGGTCAGTCCCCCTTGCCGGTGCGACCGGCATGCTTCTTTTTGCTGTGACCCTTTTTTGATTCGCGCGCCTCGGGCGGCGGATCGGCGATCTGCACGGCGGGTGCGCCACCTTGCAGCGGGAGGATCGCCTCCTTCAGGGCCTGCAGCTGTTCGACGGTCGCTTCGAGATCCGCGATACGGCTGCTTGCCACCCGCAGCTCGCGGCGCAAGTGGTGCACCCGGCAATGGGTGGTGTCCAGCTCCCTGCGGGTCGGTATGTTGAGTGAGCCCTGCAGCTTGGTCATCAGATGCTGCTCATGGCGTTTCAACGCCATCAGTGTGTTGGTGAGCTGGGCCTGGGTACGGGCGAATTCAGCTGTCTGGGCGATCTCCCCGTACGCGGCCTCGGCGCAGTCCACCGAGAGGTTGTAGGCATCGCGCAGGCCCCCGAGGTTCTTGCCCTCGCCGGCCATCTCCAGCAGCTTGGAGCCGAACAGCTCTGTCGCCCGGCCGCCGACGTTGGTGAAGACCTCCTCGTAGGTGCGCAGCGCCTGGAGATGATCAAGCCACAACGCCATCCATTGCTGAAGGTCCTCCTGCCATTCCCGCGTGTAGCCCAGCGTGGGGGCGGCCAGCATCGAGCCCATAGCCCGGCGCAGGGTCTCGGGGCTCAGCGGCCCCCCCTCCTGCAGGGCCTTCTCCACATCGCCCGGCAGGGACGACAGAGACGAGGCGAGCTGGCGGAAATGCTGCAGCGGAAGCCCGCAGAACGTGGCCAGCCCGACAGAGGGCGCGAAGTTGCCTCCGAGCGCCCCAAAGGAGCGTTGCAGGTTACAGATCTGGTCCTGCCAGGCCTTCTGCCAGTCGGCGCCGGCGTTGGTCGCCTGTTGGGCACCCTCGGCAAGCTTCCAGATGCCCTGCGCCACCTGAAGGTAGCCGCGGCTGAGCTCGTCGAGGCGCTCGGCGAGGCCACGGCTCTGCTCAGGCAGGGCGTCCCGGGCCAGATTGGTCCAGTACTCCAGGCCCTGGGCGACCGGGCCGGTCCAAGGGGCCGAAGGGTCGGCGCCCGAAGGCGACGGGGTGAGCCGGGACCAGGCCTCCATATACCTCTTTTGGGCGTCTGCCCAGACATCGGTCCAGCCGGGGCCTGTGCCCGTCGGGTCTTTGGTGGCGTCGTTCATGGGTCTCGTCTCCTCCGTCCGGATCCACTGTGTATCTGGCCGCAAGTATAGCGGCAGTATTCTGCGCTGCAACAATTTGGCTTCTGCGGATAAACGGGCCCGGGGGCCGGGCAGCAGGCTTCGCGGGTTGTTATAAAAAGCTATTAAAAAGCAAACAATTAATAAACATTAACCGTATGCGCAGGGTAACTGCATCAACCACTTGACAGTGCTCAACAGGGCAGCTATGCTGCAATGCAGCAAGATTCCCTTGCCGCTGCCCTGATCATGAGGAGGCTGACATGGCCAACGAAGTCTACGACCAATGGCTCGAGCTCACCAAGAATGCCACCGAGCCGATGATGAAGTTCAACGAGATCACCGCGCGCGCCCTTGAAAAGGTCGCTCGCCAACAGTTCGATCTTGCCCGCGATTACATGGATCTGGGCGCCCGCCAGGTCCAGCTGCTCAGCGAGGCCAAGGACCCGCAGAAATGGATCCAGGGCCAGGGTGAGATGGCCACCGAGTTCGGCAAGAAGATGATGGCCCGGGCCCAGGAGATGGTCGATCTCGCCACCCAGACGCAGAAGGAAATGACCGCCTGGATCGAAGAGGCCGCAAAGAAGGCCACTCCGCCGGCCCAGTGAGGCGGGCCAAGCCCCGGGGATCCCGCCTTCGCGGCGGGATCCCCGGGTCTATTTTCATCGACCGAGAACTGGCCGGGGAGAGCCGATTCCTCGCGACTCCGTGACAGCCGTTCGTTCGAGCCTTTACACTACCGGCCCGATTCCAATCGGCGCGGGCCGCTCGCGCCATAACGACACCAGGGTGGAGCTATGCACGAAGCTGTGATTCTCGCCGCGCGCCGGACGGCGATCGGCAAATTCGGTGGCACGCTGGCGGGCACGCCGGCGAGCGCTCTGGGCTCGACGGTCATCCGGGCCCTGCTGGAGGAGACCGGCCTCGACGGGAAGGACATCGACGAAGTGATCATGGGACAGGTCCTGGCGGCGGGTGTCGGCATGAACGCCGCCCGGCAGGCCAGCCTCGGGGCGGGGTTGCCTATCGAGGTCCCGGCACTGACCCTCAACAAGGTGTGCGGCAGCGGACTCAAGGCGGTGCACCTGGCCGCTCAGTCGATCCGCTGCGGTGACAACGATCTGGTGATCGCCGGTGGCCAGGAGAACATGAACCTAGCTCCCCACGTGCTGCCCAACTCGCGCAACGGGCTCCGCATGGGCGATTGGTGCCTCGTCGACAGCATGATCAAGGATGGTCTCTGGGACATCTTTAACGACTACCACATGGGCTGCACCGCCGAGAATGTCGCCCGGCAGTACGGCATCGGCCGCGAGGAGCAGGACGCCTTCGCCGCCGCCTCCCAGAACAAGACCGAGGCCGCCCAGAAAGCGGGCCGCTTCCGTGAAGAGGTCGTCGGCGTGGAGATCCCGCAGCGCAAGGGTCCCCCGACGGTGTTCGATACCGACGAGTTTCCCCGCCACGGCACCACGGTCCAGACGTTGGCGGCCCTCAGGCCGGCGTTCTCCAAGGACGGCACCGTCACGGCCGGCAACGCATCCGGAATCAATGACGGCGCGGCGGCGCTCTTGATTGCCTCCGCCCGCAAGGCCGAGGAGCTCGGCATCGAGCCCCTGGCCCGCATCGTCGCCTACGCAAGCGCGGGGGTCGATCCGTCGGTCATGGGGCTAGGGCCCATCCCGGCGAGCCGCAAGTGTCTGGAGAAGGCGGGCTGGAGCGTGGATCAGCTCGATCTGGTCGAGGCCAACGAGGCGTTCGCCGTTCAGGCCCTGGCGGTCAATCGCGACATGGGGTGGGACGCCAATGTCGTCAACGTCAACGGGGGCGCCATTGCTCTGGGCCATCCCATCGGGGCCTCGGGCGCCCGTATTCTGGTCACCCTGCTGCACGAGATGAGGAAGCGCGACGCCCGTCGCGGTCTGGCGACGCTCTGCATCGGCGGCGGCCAGGGCGTGGCGATCGCCGTCGAGCGCTGACCGCTGGGCCGATAACTTCTCAAAGGAGACCAAGACATGTCGAAGAGAGTAGCCGTGGTTACTGGGGGCACCGGCTCCATCGGTACCGAGATCTGCAAGAAGCTGGCTGACGCCGGATGCGCCGTGGCCGCCACCTGCCTCCCTGTGGAGGCCGACACCGTCGCCAAGCAGTGGCAGGAGCGGTGCAAGGGTGAGGGCTACGATTTTATGTACGTGCCGGCGGAACTGTCCGATTTCGCTGCCACTGGCGAAGCCCTGCAGCAGATCGAGGCCGCGTTGGGCCCGGTGGACATCCTGGTCAACGCCGCCGGCATCACCCGCGATGCCTCGCTGCGCAAGATGACCCCCGAGCAGTGGGACGAGGTAATGAAGTCGAATCTGTACAGCGTCTTCAACACCACTCGGCAGGTGTTCACGGGGATGCTGGATCGCGGCTTCGGCCGGATCGTGAACATCTCGTCGGTCAACGGTCAGAAGGGGCAATTCGGTCAGGCGAACTACGCGGCGACCAAGGCCGGCATCCACGGCTTCACCATGTCCATCGCCCAGGAAGGCGCGCGCAAGGGCGTGACCGTCAATACGGTTTCCCCCGGCTATATCGGCACTCCCATGGTGATGGCGGTGCCCGAGGAGATCCGTAAGGGCATCATCGCCCAGATTCCGGTCGGGCGCTTCGGCGAGCCCTCGGAGATTGCGCATCTGGTGGCCTTCCTCGCCGCCGACGAGTCGGGCTACATGACCGGGGCCGACTTCTCGATCAACGGTGGTCTGCACATGGGCTGAAGTCGCCTGGGCGCGATGAGCGAAGAGCGCATCATCAAGAAGTACCCGAACCGGCGGCTTTACGACACCACCGCCAGCCAGTACATCGCGCTCGACGATATTCGCAAGCTGGTGGTCGACGGCGTGGATTTCCGCGTCGCCGACGCCAAGAGCGGGGCGGACATCACGCGGGCCATCCTCCTGCAGATCATCGTCGAGCAGGAGGAGCACGGGCAGCCTATTCTCTCGGCGGACCTGCTGCGCAAGATCATCCGGTTCTACGGGGACGCCATGCAGGTGTTCATGGCGACCTATCTCGACAAGAGCGTGGACCGCTTCGTCGATCAGCAGGCCGCGTTCTACAAGCAGATGGCCGTCCTGATGGGTCAGGCGCCGGGCGCGGCGTTGCAGGACATGCTCGGGCGCAATCTGGAGCTCTGGCAGCAGATGCAGGACAGTCTGCTCAAGGCCTACGGCTTTCCCTCCAAGGAGAATCCCTCGAAAGACAACGGCGAGGCCTGAAGCGGGTCGGCCCGGGAGCGGTCGTGCGACCGCCCGCGTGGGAACGCGACAGGACTGCCGCTCTCCCGTCGTCGGTGCGTCGAGCCGGGTCCAATCGACAGGCCCGGCGTTAAGGTCTTAGACTCCCCGGAGGAGGCTGTGCTCGCCTGAGCGGCCGTCGCGCCGGCCTCTAGGGCTCGGCTCTTCGCGGGGAAGTCGCTGCATGTCCGTGCGTAATCTCGACAAGATCTTCGGCCCTCGCCGCATCGCCCTGTTCGGCGCGTGCGACGTCAAGGGCAACCTCGGTGCCGCGGTTCTGACCAACCTCCTGACGGCGGGCTTTCGCGGCGTCGTCTATCCCATGAGCTCGGACTGCGAATCCATCCGCGGCGTGGCGACCTACGCCCAGCTCGACCGGCTGCCCCATCTCCCCGACCTCGCCGTCATCTGCAACCCCGCGGATGAGGTGGCGCGGGTGATCGAGGAAGCCGGCCGCTTCGGCATCAAGGGCGCCCTGATCCTCTCCGGGGGGTTTCGCGAGACCGGGGCTTCCGGCGCGGCCCTGGAGTCGGAGATCGTAGCGGTGGCCGAGTGCTACGAGGACATGCGGGTGCTGGGCCCCAACTCCCTGGGCGTCATCGTGCCCGATGCAGGGCTCAACGCCAGCCACGCCGTCACCCTGCCGCGTGGCGGACACCTGGCCTTCATCTCCGAGTCCCGCGGCCTGTGCAATTCGGTGATCGACTGGGCGACCGAGAAGGGCATCGGTTTCTCGGCCTTTGTTTCCACGGGCAACCGCATCAACATCGGATTCGGGGACCTCATCGATTATTTCGGCAACGACCCTCGGACCCGCGCGATCATCATCTATATGCAGTCGGTCGACCATGCGCGGTCGTTCATGTCGGCGGCGCGAGCCTTCGCCCTGAACAAACCGATCGTGGTCTGCAAGGCGGGACGTTTCGCGGAGTCGGCGGCGGCCGTGAGCTCCCATACCGGCGATCTGGTGGGGGAGGACGTGGTATTTCAGGCGGCCTTCCAGCGCTGCGGGGTGGTGCGGGTCGACGAGCTGGACGACGTATTCGACATCGCCGAGGTGCTCGCCTCCCAGCGCCTGCCGAAGGGCGCGCGGCTCGCTATCCTGAGCAACGCGGGCGGACCCGCGATCATCGCCACCGATGCCTTGGTGATGCGCGGCGGGGAGCTCGCCCGATTCACTCCGGAGACGGTGGCGTCGCTCGATGCCGCCTTGCCTCCGGAGGGCATCCACAGCAACCCCGTGGACGTCCTGGATGACGCACCCCCGAAGCGGTTCGAGCAGGCCGCCTCCCTGCTACTGGCCGACCCGCACGTCGACGCGCTGCTGGTGATCTTCGCCATCCAGACGGATGTCGACGCGGAGGAGACGGCACGGCTGGTGGGCGCGGTGGCGCGTCGCGCGACCAAACCGGTGTTGGCGGCCTGGATGGGCGGCAAGCGCGCGCAGCCCGGTATACGGATCCTCAACGAGGCGGGCCTGCCGACGCACAATACGCCGGAGCAAGGGGTACGGGCATTCATGCACCTGGTCACCTACGCCCGCAATCTGGAGGTGCTCTACGAGACGCCGCGCGAGATGCCGCTGCGCTTCGATCTCAATCGGCGCAAGCTGCGCAAGCGTCTACAGCCCTTGCTAACCCGACGTCGCGAGGCGGCGGACAATCAAGCCTGGGCGTTTCTCAAGGCCTACGGCATTTCGGTCTGCGACAGCTGCATGGTGACGACGCCGGACGAGGCGGTGCGCGCGGCAGAGCACATCGGCTATCCGGTGGCCGTCAAGGTCCTGTCGCCGCAGATCCTGCACAAGACGGACGTGGGCGGCGTGGCGCTCGATCTCAAGGCGCCCGAGGAGGTCCGAGCGGCGTTCGACCGGGTGATCCGCTCGACTCGGGCCCATCGCGCCGACGCGCAGATCCACGGCGTGCGCGTGCAGAGCATGATGGGGGATCAGGGTCTGGAGCTGATCCTGGGGGCCAAGAAGGACCCCACCTTCGGCGCCGTGATCATGGTGGGGCTCGGGGGGGTGACGACGAGCGTGCTCAAGGATCGCGCGGTTGCGCTGCCGCCGCTCAACGAGCGTCTGGCCCGGCGCATGCTGGAGTCCCTGCGCGCCTGGCCGATGCTGCAGGGCTACCGTGGCCAGCCGCCGGCCAATGTCGACCGGCTGATCGAGGTCATCATTCGTTTCTCCCTGCTGATCGCTGACTATCCCGAGATCCGCGAGTTCGACGTAAACCCCCTGCGGGTCACGGCGACCGACATCGTCGCCCTGGACGCCGGGATGGTGCTGGACGATGCCGTGGTCGGTATCGCGCACCAGTATCCTCACCTGGCGATCAGGCCCTATCCGGAAGATTTTGTCCGTCACCTGACCGCCGCCGATGGTACAACGATCGTCCTGCGGGCCGTGCGCGCCGAGGACGAGCCCCTCTGGCACGCGCTGGTAGCGAGCTCGTCCCAGGAGTCCATTCGCTTCCGCTTCCGCTCCCTGCTCAAGCGCACGACCCACCAGATGGCGGTAGCTCAGTGCGTGATCGACTACGAGCGTCAGATCTCCATCGTGGCCGAGACCGAGGCCCACGGTCAGCGGGAGCTGGTCGGTATAGCGCACCTGCTGGCCGATGCCAATCACGAGACGGCGGAGTTCGCCGTGCTCGTGCCAGACCCCTGGCAGGGCAAGCGGCTGGGCGGGATGTTGCTCGACTATTGTTTGGTGCTAGCCGAGAAATGGGGCATACAGCGGGTGACTGCCGAGACCGATCCCCAGAACACACGTATGCTTGACGCGTTCAAGAGGCGCGGATTCACCTACGAGGTACACCTCGACGACGACGTCGTGCTGCTGGAGCGGCGGGTGGGGCGCCGGTGAGAAGGTCGAAGGCGAAAGACGGTAGACAGCCCGTAGCCCGGATGAAGGACAGCGGAATGCGGGGTCGCAAGAAAGCCCGGACGGCGCGCAGCACGAGCTTGGCGGACGCCGGACTGCCGCGCGGGCAAGCGAAGCGCCTCCCGCCGGTATCCGGTACCACCGCCGACCCTCAGGCCGCGGCGGCAGTCCGAAGGCCGGCCTCGGGCAGGAAATAGGCCCCTGCAAGCTCGGTGTGTAATTCGGTCAGACCGAGCTGCAGGTCGTCGACGAATTGATGCAGGGCAGCGAGCTCGAGCTGGCCGACGTCGGTCTCCTGCACGGTGCGCTTGACGCGCGCGACCACCCGTAGCGGGGCATCCGGCTTGGGCAGAGGCGCGATGCTCACCTCCACGGCGTCGACGCAATGCAAGAACGCCCGCGGGAAGTCCCGGCCCTGGAATAGAAATTTCAGGACTTGGGCGCGGCTTACCGCGACCTGCATGCTGCGCCGGTACATCTGGTAGCCCGTGAGCGATTTCAGCACGCTGACCCACTGGATGGTGTCGAACGGACGCAGATCGGAGGTGGTCTGGAGCAGGTCCGCCGAGCGCACGTCGATGATACGGGAGGTCATATCGGCGCGCTCCAGGTTGCGGCCGATGCGGATGAAGTCGTAGCCGAGATCGTGGCTCATGGTGCCGGCGAGCAGCCCGGTTATGGTCTGCGCCCCGACCACGATCCGCTTCAGATAGGTGTGGCGACCGCCCTTGGTGATGCCGGCGGCCAGGTTGTCCTTGGCGAACAGGTACAACTCGTTGATCTGCTCCCAGCCCTCGCGTGGCACGGCGTCGCGGATAGTGCGACAGCTCTCGCGTGCGGCCGTCAGCGCCGAGAGCACCGAGCCGGGATTGTCGGTGTCGCCCAGCAGGAAGCGCAGCACGTGGCGCTCGGAATACTCGCCGTAGCGCTCCTCGAACTGGGCGTTGGCGCCGCAGATGTCGACCATGGGACGCCAGCCCGGCGCGATGCCCCGGGGCAGGTCGAGCAGGAGGTTGGCATTCACCGTGACCAGGCGGGCGGTGTCCTCGGCGCGCTCGACGTAGCGCGCCATCCAGTACATGTTCTCGGCTACTCGGGAGAGCATCAGCGGTTCTCCTCATCGACGATCCAAGTATCCTTGCTGCCGCCGCCCTGCGAAGAATTGACCACCAGGGATCCCTTGCGCAGGGCGACCCGCGTCAAGCCGCCCGTGGTTACCTGTATCTTGTCGGCGCTCAGGATGAAGGGGCGCAGGTCGACGTGGCGCGGCTCGACGGTCTTGCCCACCACCGTGGGGACGGTGGACAGCGTGAGCACGGGCTGGGCGACGTAATTGCGGGGATTCTTGCGGATCAGCTCAGCGAACTTGTCGCGCTCGGCCTTGCTCGATTGGGGGCCCATCAGCATGCCGTAGCCGCCGGATTCGTTGGCCGGCTTGACCACCAGCTTGTCGAGGTTCGCCAACACGTGCTCGCGCTCGGCCTCGTACATGCACCGATAGGTTGGCACGTTGGGGATGATCGTGGTTTCGTCGAGGTAGTACTTGATGATCTGCGGCACGAAGGCGTAGACGACCTTGTCGTCGGCCACGCCAGCCCCGGGTGCGTTGGCCAGGGCGACGTTGCCGGCCTTCCAGGCCCTGAGCAGGCCGGGCACGCCGAGCACCGAATCCGGTATGAATGCCTCCGGGTCGATGAACAAGTCGTCGATGCGCCGGTAGATCACGTCCACCCGGGCGGGGCCCTCGACCGTGCGCATGTACACGTAGTCGTCCGCGTCGACGAACAGATCCCGTCCCTCCACCAGCTCGCAGCCCATCTGCTGGGCCAGATAGCTGTGCTCGAAATAAGCGGAGTTGTAGATGCCCGGAGTCAGCACCACCACCTCCGGATACGCCGACGGCCGCGGGGAGAGGGCGGCCAGGGCGTCGAACAGCTGCGAGGGATAGCCGTCCACCGGCAGAGGCGCATAGTCCTCGAACAGCTCCGGGAACACCCGCTTGGTCACCAAGCGGTTCTCCAGCATGTAGGAGACCCCTGAGGGAACCCGCAGGTTGTCCTCCAGCACGTAGATGGTCCCGTCCTTGTCCCGCACCAGGTCCGAGCCGCAGATGTGCGCCCAGACGCCGAACGGGGGGTTGATGCCCACGCACTGGGGCCGGAAGTTCTGGGAGTCGCCGAGCACCTCCGCCGGGAAGACCTTGTCCTTGATGATCTTCTGGTCGTGGTAGAGGTCGTCGATGAACAGGTTGAGCGCGCGTACCCGCTGTTTGAGGCCGGCCTCCACCCGGTCCCACTCTTTCTTGGAGATGATCCTGGGAATGATGTCGAAGGGCCAGGCCCGGTCGATGGCTCCCCCTTCCTGGGAGTAAACCGTGAAGGTGATGCCCATCTCCTTGATGGCCAGCTCCGCGGCGGCCTGGCGGGCGGCGAGATCATTCTCGTCCATGGACGCAAGGTGGCGCAGCATCTGCTTGGTGTGGGCCCGTGGTCGGTTGGAGCGGGTCACCAGCTCGTCGTGAAAGTCGGCGACGGGGTATTGCTTCCAGTCGATGGTCATAAAGGTCTCGCTCGCTCAGTCCTCGGCAGAATTCCGTCGCTCAGCGCCTGTCCGGACCGTAACGCAGGTCCAACGTATAGGGGTGGTCGCCTGAGGGCTCCTCGGGCGGCGGCGCCAAGGGCCCGGGGGTGTGCCCCAGGGCCCAGAACCGGGCGAGACGGCGCGATTCGGCCTCGCTGGCGTTGACCGGGAAGGTCTCGTAATTGCGCCCGCCGGGATGGGCCACGTGATAGGTGCAGCCGCCGAGCGAATGCTCGTTCCAGGCGTCGACCAGGTCGAACACCAGGGGCGCGTGCTTGGGGATGGTCGGATGCAGGCCGGCGGGTGGCTGCCAGGCCTTATAGCGCACCCCTGCCACCAGCTCACCGCGCGTGCCGGTGCGCCGCAGAGGTACCCGGCGGCCGTTGCAGGTCACCAGATGGCGCCCCTCGGTAATACCCCGGACGCGCACCTGCAGGCGCTCCACCGACGAGTCGACGAAGCGGGCGGTGCCTTGGGCGGTGACCTCCTCGCCCAGCACGTGCCAGGGCTCCACGGCGAAGCGCAGCTCCAGCTCCGCGTCGCCCACGTTGATCGTGCCGTAGCGCGGGAAGCGGAATTCGAAGAACGGGTCGAACCAGCTCTTGCGGAACTTGAAGCCCCAGCGATTGAGGTCATCTACCACGTCGCCGAAGTCCGTCTCCACGTAATGGGGCAGCATGAACCGGTCGTGCAGCTCGGTGCCCCAGCGCACCAGGGACCGGCGGTAAGGGTTGTCCCAGAAGTGTGCCACGAGGGCGCGGAGCAGCAGTATCTGCACCGCGCTCATGCGCCAGTGCGGCGGCATCTCGAAGCCCCGGAACTCCACCAGGCCGAGCCGGCCGGTGGGGCTGTCCGGCGAATACAGCTTATCGATGCAGAACTCCGCACGATGGGTGTTGCCGGTGACGTCCACCAGCAGGTTGCGCAGCACGCGATCCACCAGCCAGGGCACCGGGGCCTCGCCGGTCGGCAACTGCTGAAAAGCGATGGAGAGCTCATAAAGCGTGTCGTCGCGGGCCTCGTCCACTCGAGGGGCCTGGGACGTGGGGCCGATGAACAGGCCGGAGAACAGATAGGACAGGCTCGGGTGGTTCTGCCAGTAGTTGAGCAGGGAGGACAGCACCTCGGGTCGGCGCAGCAGCGGCGAGTCCGCGGCCGTGGGGCCGCCCAGGGTGACGTGATTGCCCCCGCCGGTGCCGGTATGCCGGCCGTCGAGCATGAATTTTTCTGTCGCCAGGCGGGCTTGGCGCGCCTCTTCGTACAGCGTCTCGGTCTGGGTCAGGAGCTCGTCCCAGCTGGAAACCGGAGGGACGTTGACCTCGATCACCCCCGGGTCGGGCGTGATGTGCAGCTGCCGCAGGCGCTCGTCGCGGGGCGGCGCGTAACCCTCCAGTACGATCTGGGTGCCGGTCTCCGCCGCAGTGGCCTCCAGCGAAGCGATCAGGTCCAGCCAGTTAGCGAGCCCCATGAGGGGGGGGAGGAAGATATGGATGCTTCCTCCCCGCGGCTCGACGCATAGAGCGGTTCGCACCAGATAGCCGTCCTGGGTGCGGGGCGCATCCGCGAAGCCTTGCTCGCGGACATCGGCCCGCCCGGGTCCCGCCTCGAGCGGTCCCGCATAGCGGGCGTGCACCTCGCCGAATTCCGTCGGCAGCACCTCGCGCGGCGCGAATGGATCGACCGGGATCAGCGGCTGGCGCAGGCCTTCCGCCTCCCACAGCAGGGAATCCAACGGCAGACGCAGGCCCATCGGCGAGTCCCCCGGGATGAGGAACATATGGCCGCGCCGGAACTTCCAGTGACTGGAGACCCAGCGGCCGTTCTGGCCATCCCAGGCGATGGGGAGGGCGTAACCGATCACCTGATCGAGTCCCTGCTGGAACAGGCGCAGCAGCCTGGCGCGCTCCATGGGATCGCGCAAGCGCGAGTCGAGCACCTCGACGTTGGAGGGTAGGGTGCCCTCCTTCCACAGGTAGTAAAGGACATCCTCGTAACCGGCCGTCGCGTGCTCGGGGGTCAGGCCGAGGCGCGCGGCCAGCGCTGTGATGAACGCAAGCGCCTGGGATGCGTCCGCCCCTTGGTGCCCGGTGGGATCCGCCAGCAGCTCTGGCCGGGTCCACACCGCCTGGCCGTCGCTGCGCCAATAGCAGCCCAGGGCCCAACGGGGCAAGGGCTCTCCCGGATACCACTTGCCCTGTCCGTGGTGAAGCAGGCCGCCCGGGGCGAAGCGCTGCCAGAGGCTGCGCAGCAACACCTCGGCACGCTCCCGCTTGTGCGTGCCCAACGCTGCGGTGTTCCACTGGGCCGAGTCCATGTCGTCGATGGAGACGAACGTGGGCTCCCCCCCCAGGGTCAAGCGCACGTCTCCGCTCTGCAGGGTCTCGTCGACTCTGTGGCCTAGATTTACGATCTCCGACCATTGCTGGTCGGTGTAGGGGCGCGTCACGCGCGGGTCCTCGTGGATGCGGGTCACACGGTTCTCGAAGCGGAATTCGACCTTGCTCTCTTCCACGGCGCCCGAGATGGGTGCGGCGCTGACCGGATCGGGGGTGCAAGCCAGCGGGATATGGCCCTCGCCGGCGAACAGACCCGAGGTCGGGTCAAGACCCAGCCAGCCGGCCCCCGGGACGAAGACCTCCGTCCAGGCGTGCAGGTCGGTGAAGTCGATCTCGGGCCCGGACGGTCCGTCGAGGGATTTCACGTCCGCCGCGAGCTGAACCAGGTAGCCGGAGACGAAGCGCGCGGCGAGCCCGAGGTGGCGCAGGATCTGCACCAGCAACCAGCCCGTATCCCGGCACGAGCCCTTTGCCGACCCGAGGGTCTGCTCGCAGGCCTGCACGCCGGGCTCCATGCGGATCACGTAGCCGATGTCTTCCTGAAGGCGCTGGTTGAGATCGACGAGGAAATTCACCGTGTTGACCGGCTCGCGGGCGACCCCGTCGAGCCATTCCAGCAGCTTGGGACCTGCCTCCAGAATCTCGAAGTAAGGTGTCAGCTCCTTGCGCAGCTGCGGCTCGTACTCGAACGGCCAACGCTGGGCGTGGTCCTCGACGAAGAAGTCGAAGGGGTTGACGGTCACCATCTCGGCGACCAGGTCCACCTCCACGGAGAACCGGCGCGTCTTGTCCGGGAAGACGAAGCGCCCGACGTGGTTTCCGAACGGGTCTTGCTGCCAGTTGACGAAGTGCTTGGCCGGCTCGACGCGCAGCGAGTACTGGTGGATCGGTGTCCGCACGTGGGGCGCCGGACGCAGGCGCACCAGATGAGGGCCCAGGGATACCAGGCGGTCGTAGAGATATTCGGTGCGGTGGTGAATGGCTACGCGGATCGACATGGGACGCCCGGGTTGAGAGAGCAGGGATCTTCAAGCACGCTAGTATGCAGCATCCGGGCCAACCGATCTCGAGCATCCTCTGCTCTTCGCCGGCGGCCTGTTGGTGACCTATGGCCGGAGAGAGGGCGAGGCTTTCCCGAGGGGACCCAAAGGCCCATACTGAGACGGTTTCTGCTCCGATCGCTGGACGTTTTTATGACCTATTGTGTCGGTATCTGCCTGGACGGTGGTCTGGCCTTCGCCTCGGATTCCCGCACCAACGCTGGCGTGGATTACGTCACTACCTACAGCAAGATGCGGGTGTTCAGGCCCGCCCCGGACCGGGTATTCGTCATTCTCTCGGCCGGAAACCTGGCGACGACCCAGGAGGTGATGAACCATATCCAACGGGACCTGGATTACCCGGGTGATGGCTGCAACCTGGCGAACGTTCGCTATCTGTTCGAGGCCGCGGAGTATGTCGGCAAGCTCAGCGTCAAGGTTCAGAACCAGCACGGGCCGGCGTTGCACCAAAGTGGGGTGAGCGGCGAGACGACCCTGATCATCGGAGGGCAGATCAAGGGACAGCCCCACGGTCTCATCCTCATCTACCCTCAGGGAAACTACATCACTGCCTCTCCGGAGACGCCCTATCTGCAGATCGGCGAGAGCAAGTACGGCAAACCGGCCCTGGATCGGATCGCCCGGCCCGGACTCTCAGTGGAAGAGGGCGGGCGCCTGCTGCTGGTCTCCCTGGATGCCACGGCGCGCTCGAACATCACGGTTGGACCGCCTTTCGAGCTCGCCCTGTACTACGGGGACAGCCTGGAGATCGGCCGGCACATGAAGTTCGCGGCAGAAGATCCGTTCATGAAAGAGACGGCCGCGGCTTGGCAGGCGGGGATTCAGGCGGGGTTCCGGGCGCTGCCGCGGTTCGAATGGGAGATCCAGGGCTCCTTCTTTCAGACGGGCTCCTAGACCCCATACTCACCTAAGCCCCGATGGGGCTCCCGATCTGGCCGCGTCTACCGCGTTGCGCTCGGCCCCCGCTGGACGTACCGTCAAATGCGCCTGAGAGCCTTGTATCTACGCGCACCTCGGTCTAGCCGGCTGGGTCGATCCGCTCCACGTCGACCGCGACCGCGAGATGGTGCCGGGCGCCGCCGCCGAAGATCACTCCTCTCAGCGGGGCCACGTCGGCGTAGTCCCGCCCCCAGGCGGTGGTGATGTGCCGATCCATGGGAACCTGGTTGTTCGTGGGGTCGAAATCGACCCACCCGAGTCCGGGCACGTACACCGAGAACCAGGCGTGGGAGGCGTCGGCACCCCGCAGGCGCGGCTGTCCGGGTGGCGGCTCGGTCTCCAGATAGCCGCTGACGTAGCGGGCAGCGAGCCCCTGGGAGCGTAGCGCGCCGATCGCCAGGTGTGCAAAATCCTGGCAGACGCCTCGGCGGTGGGCCAGCACCTCCTCGAGCGCGGTAGCGACGCTGGTGAAGCCGGGGTCGTAGACAAAATCGGCGTGGATTCGGCCCATGAGGTCCTGCACGGCGCTCAGGAGCGATCTGCCCTCGGGGAAGGACGCGGTCGCATAGGTGCCGAGCTCGGGGCTGGCCGGCACCAGAGGGGAAGCGGGGAGATAGTGGTGCGCTTCCAGGTCCTGGGCACTGTTATGGTGCCTGCGCAGGTGATCCCGTGCCTTTTCCCAGGGCAGGGGATGGTCCAGGTCCGGTGCAACGTCGTCGGGCTCGATCTCGACCTCGCTGGTCGCGGTCACGACCAGACGCTTGTGCGGCTGCTCCACCGCGAAATGCAGCACCCGGTTACCGAACAGGTCCGTCCACTCGGCCCTGTGGGCCGGCTCCGGCTCTATGCTGATCTGGACATCCCGACAGCTCTGACGGCCGAAACTGCGCGGGTGGAGGTGCGCCAGGTTGTAGCCCCGGGACACGGGCTCCGAGTAGGCATATTGGGTCCGGTGACTGACCTTGAACCGCATCGCTCTACTCCGCCAGCGTGGGGGCGAGCTGCTGAGGCCGCTCGGTGTGCCTGAAATAGCGGTCCGCAAGTGCCTCCGCCAGATCGACCAGCAGTTCCTCCAGGCGGCGCATCAGCTCGTGCAGGGGGCCGAGATGGGGCGCGTCGGGCGGAACCTCCGCCAAGGTCGCACAATTGGCGAGCCGGACCTGGGTAAGCGCGTCGAGCAGTAGACGGGCCTCTCGTCGACGGTAGGCGCCCGGACCCGTGCCGGGCAGCTGCTTGAGCTGTCTCTCCAGCTCCTCGAGCTGAAACATCAGGGCCCTGGGGTTGGCCTCGTCGGCCAGGATCAGCTCGAGTGCGGCACGAACGTCGGTGCCAAAGGGATAGCGCCGGCGATAGGCGAGGGTGTTGTCGGTGGTTGCGAGGACGGCTTCTGCCAGCTGGGAGGCCCCCGCCGGCTCCGCGGCGACGGCCAAGGTTGCCCGCAGGAGGCGGCAGGTGTGCAGGGCGCGCTCCAGGCGCCGGCCGATCTCCAGGAACAGCCAACCTTGGCCTCGGACCATCGTCTCGCTGAACACGCCGGATAGCGCGATCAGCGTCGGGACCAGCGCGTCGAGCTCGTCGAGCTTGGTGCTCAAGTCAGGGATAGCCGCGGCCTGGAGGGCTGCGGATCTTCCTTCGATATGGTTGATCACCCGCCAGGTATCCGGAGAGAGGCGGTCGCGGGTCGCCCGGGCCGCCTGGACCAGTGCTGCCAGGGTTTGGGCGAGGCTGCCGGGCAGCGCCGGATCCGAGGTCAAGTGGTGCAGCTCCGCCTCGGGCGCGGCGAGTCGCGCCGCGCTTCCTTCGCCGACAAACCCGGGGTAGGTCATGGTCTGATGGGTCGTCGCCTGGAGCAGATGCTCTAGACACGATGCGCCCCCCCCTTCGCTCGGATCGATCACCTGCAGCAGCACGACGCGCAGCAACCGCACGGTGCTCTCGGCACGCTCGGCGTACCGGCCCAACCAAAACAGATCGTCCGCAGTGCGGCTGGATATCTGGGCGGAGACGCTGAGCATCTCCGTGGATCTGCGGGTCGGGCTGAGCAGGGTTTGGGGTCGGACAGGCTCGGATGCTACCAGCCAGGTGTCCTTGTTGATGCCTCCTCGCTGGTTGGAAATGATCGGGTCCTGGGGGTCGGCGGAGGTCCGGGTGAGGCCGCCGGGCATAATCACGAAGGACTCGTCGCTGGCGACCAGGAAGGTGCGCAGCACCATGTGGCGCGCCTCCAGCCCGGTGGCGCTCAGCACCGGTCCCGTCGAGGGCGTGACATACTCTTGGCCGACGAACAGGTCGGGATCGGCCTGGATGCGCTCGCGCAGCTGCGATCGGGCACCCGTGTCGAGCAGGCGAGGGAATATCGTGCGGGCGCCCAGGCTGGGGTGCAGCATCTTGATCGCCATGCGATTCAGCTGCGAGAGCACATGGCTTCGGCCGGTCTTGGTGCCGCACCACCAGGTCGGCGCAGACGGCAGCTGCAGGTCCTGACCGAGCAAATGGCGGGCCAGTGCCGGCATGAAGGCGTGCAGAGCGGGATTTTCGAGCACGCCGCTGCCCAGCGGGTTGGCGATGGCGACCCGACCGGAGCGAGCCGCTTGGACAAGCCCGGGTACGCCCAGGAAAGAGTCCTCGCGAAGCTCCATCGGGTCGCAGTACTCGTCATCCAGGCGCCGGAGGATTACGTCGACCGGCTGAAGCCCGTCCAGGGTCTTGAGCCAGACGGATCCCTTGCTGACGAGGAGGTCTTCTCCCTGGACGAGGGTGTAGCCCAGGTAGCCCGCCAGGTAGGCGTGCTCGAAGTAGGCCTCGTTGCGGGGACCCGGCGTGAGCACCATGACGTTCGGCTGATCCCTCCGGTCCGGGGCCAGGGCGGCCAGGGTGGAGCGCATGGTGCGGAAGAAGCCGGCCAGGCGGTGCACGTTCGCGTCCCGGAACAGGCTGGGAAGGACGCGGGACGCGACGATTCGATTCTCCAGGGCGTAGCCGGCGCCCGACGGCGCCTGGGTCCGGTCGCCGATCACGTGCAGGGTGCCGTCGGGCGCCCTGGCGAGGTCGGCGGCGTAGAGCGGCAGACAATGCCGCCGCGGCACCTGGATGCCGGCGCAGGGGCGCAGATAGCCGGGGTGGCGGAAAACGACCTGCGCGGGAAGCCGACCGGTGCGCAGCAGCGTCTGCTCGCCGTAGATATCGTGCAGTATCAGGCTCAGCAACTCGCCGCGCTGGATCAATGCACGCTCGATCGGTGCCCAGTTCTTGCTCTCGAGGATCAAGGGGATGAGGTCGAGCTCCCAGGCCCGGCTGGCGCCGCGCGGGTCCCCATAGACGTTGTAGGTGACGCCGTTCTGGCGTATCAGCTGGCGGATCTCTGCGCGCCGAGCCTGAAGCGCCTCTGGCGCGAGCTGGCAGAGAGCCCGCATGGGATATTCCCAATGTGCACGCAGCCGCCCGACATCGATGCACATCTCGTCATAGCCGCCGGCGGGGAATCGGTAGTCGTCGCAGAAGCAGCGCGACTCGACTGGCAGGGGGTTGGATTCGGGCATCGAGGCTCGATCTCCAGGGCGGTGACGAAGCCGCATTCAAGCACTTTGGCCAGGGCCGCTCAACTCGCCTGGCGGGAGGGCGGGGGATGCGGGCTCGCGTCGCATGGGCGACAATGGCGAATCGCAGGCTTCGGGGCGGCGCCGGCCCCGCACGGCAGAACCGTGGACTTCGAGCTTACCCGCCGCACGACCTATCGCTACAGCCTGCCGGTGGCGCTGGGCCCGCACCGGCTATGGGAGTGCCCGCGGACACGACGCCCGTCGAGGGCGGCTACACCTGTCGAGGCGAGCGTCTCACCAGCACCCTGGAGACCGATATCCGAATCGCAACTGTTGAAAGCGGACGGGGGTAAAACCAGGCTCGCCCGTGCGGACATCGGCCTACGAAGGACGGGGCGTTCCTGATACCATTACGCGTTTCCGGTGGCTGGGTTTCCGTAGTCGGAGGCGGCGTAATGTTCAGCAAAGACATGCACATCAGCGGGTTCGATGACGAGCTCTCGGAGGCGATCCGCGGCGAGGAGCGCCGCCAGGAGGAGCACATCGAGCTGATCGCCTCGGAGAACTACGCCAGCCCCCGCGTGTTGGAGGCCCAGGGCACGGTGCTCACCAACAAGTACGCCGAGGGCTATCCCGCGAAGCGCTACTACGGCGGCTGCGAATATGTCGATGTAGCCGAGCGCCTGGCCATCGAGCGGGCCCGCGAGCTCTTCGGCGCCGATTACGCGAACGTCCAGCCGCATTCCGGCTCCCAGGCCAACGCCGCGGTTTACATGGCGCTGTGCCAGCCCGGTGACACCGTGCTGGGTATGAGCCTGGCCCACGGCGGTCACCTGACCCATGGAGCCAAGGTCAACTTCTCGGGCAAGCTCTATAACGCCCTGCAGTATGGCCTGGATCTCCGGACCGGGGAGATCGACTACGTCGAAGTCGAGGCCCTGGCGCGCGAGCACAAGCCGCGGATGATCGTAGCGGGCTTTTCCGCTTACTCCCGCGTGGTGGACTGGGCGCGCTTCCGGGCGATCGCCGACGAGGTCGGCGCCTATCTCATGGTAGACATGGCCCACGTGGCCGGCCTGATCGCCGTCGGGGTCTACCCCAGTCCGGTGCAGATCGCCGACGTGACCACCAGCACCACTCACAAGACCCTGCGCGGTCCGCGCGGCGGCCTGATTCTGGCCCGCTCGAATCCCGACGTCGAGAAGAGCCTTAGCTCGCTGGTGTTCCCCGGTACCCAGGGGGGGCCCTTGATGCATGTGATCGCGGCCAAGGCGGTGGCTTTCAAGGAGGCGATGGAGCCCCAGTTCCGCGAATATCAGACCCAGGTCGTCGCCAATGCGCGGGCGATGGCGGAGGAATTCGCCGACCGTGGCTACCAGGTCGTCTCGGGCGGCACGGACAACCATCTGTTCCTGGTCAGCTTCATCGAGAACGGCCTGACCGGCAAGGACGTGGATGCCTGGCTCGGCGCCGCCAACATTACCGTCAACAAGAACGCCGTGCCGAACGACCCGCAATCGCCGTTCGTAACCAGCGGCATCCGGGTGGGCACGCCAGCGGTCACCACCCGCGGTTTCGGGGAGGCCGAGGTACGCGAGCTCACCCGGTGGATGTGCGACGTCATCGACGCGCGCGGCGAGCCGGGCGCTGTCGAGGCGGTTAAGGCAAAGGTCCTGGACATCTGCGCCCGGTATCCGGTCTACGAGCGTTGAATGGGGCTCCGGACCCGGACCGGCCTCGGCCACCGCTGAGCGCTCGCTGCGAGCCAAGCCATGCGTTGTCCCTACTGCGGCGCCCAGGATACCAAGGTGATCGACTCCCGTCTGTCCGGAGAGGGCGATCAGGTGCGCCGCCGCCGCGAGTGTCTGGTCTGCAAGGAGCGCTTCACCACCTACGAGAGTGCGGAGCTCAACCTGCCTCGGGTGGTCAAGAGCGACGGGACCCGCGAGCCGTTCGACGCTCGAAAGATGGCGTCCGGGATGTCGCGGGCCCTGGAGAAGCGCCCGGTGAGCACCGAACGAGTGGATGCCGCACTGTCGCGTATCCGCCGCAAGCTGCTGTCGCGAGGCGACCGGGAGATCCCCAGCCGCGTCATCGGCGAGCTGGTAATGGAAGAGCTACGGGGGCTGGACCAGGTGGCCTACGTGCGCTTTGCCTCGGTCTACCGCAGCTTCCAGGACGTCAACGCCTTTCGCGAGGAGATCGAGCGCCTGGAGCGCCAGCCCAGCCCCGAGGCGCGACGCCAGCAGATGGATCTACTCGAGGGAGAAGAGAAGAGCTGATGGCGCAGGCGCCGGACTACGCCTATATGGCACGCGCGCTGCAGCTCGCGCAGCTGGGGCTCTACACCACGGATCCCAACCCCCGGGTAGGCTGCGTGCTGGTGCGCGACGGTGAGCTTATCGGCGAGGGCTGGCACCGCCGGGTCGGCGGCCCTCATGCCGAGCGCCAAGCCCTGGCGGCGGCTGGCGAGCGCGCCCGCGGGGCGACGGCCTACGTGACGCTGGAGCCCTGCGCTCACCATGGCCGTACGCCGCCCTGTGCGGACGCTCTGGTCGAGGCCGGCGTCGCCCGGGTCGTGGCGGCCATGACGGACCCGAATCCCCTCGTGGGCGGGAAAGGGCTCCGCCGATTGGATGAGGCGGGGATCGATGTCGAGGTCGGGGTCCTGGAGGTCCAAGCGAGGGCGCTGAATCCGGGTTTCATCAAGCGGATGACCTCCGGTCTGCCCTGGGTGCGCTGCAAGCTGGCCATGAGCCTGGACGGGCGCACCGCCATGGCGAGTGGCGAAAGTCAGTGGATCACCGAGCAGGAGGCCCGTCGGGACGTGCAGCGTCTGCGCGCCCGAAGCTCCGCGATCCTGACCGGCGTTCTGACGGTGCTGGCGGACGATCCATCTCTCAATGTGCGGCTCGATCCGGCGCAGCTGTCGGGCGTCGACGACGGCCAGGGCGTGCGCCAGCCGGTGCGGGTGATACTCGATTCGAGCCTTCGCACGCCGCCGGGCGCCCGGATGCTCAAGCTGCCGGGCCAGACCGTCGTACTCTCTGCAGACGATCATCGCGAGCATGCCGCGGCCCTGGAGGCCGCCGGTGCTCGGGTCGTGGTGCTGCCCAAAGACGGGGGCGGACGGGTCGATCTACGCTCGGCGTTGGAGTTTCTCGCCGGCGAGGAGATTAACGAGGTCCTGATCGAGGCGGGGCCGACCCTGGCCGGTGCTGCGCTCGCGGCGGGGCTGGTGGACGAGCTCGTCGTCTACGTCGCACCGCACCTCATGGGCGACGGGGCCCGCGGCCTGTTGAGCCTGCCGGGGCTCGCGCGCATGCGCGATCGGGTGCCGTTGGAGATCCGCGACCTGCGCCTCGTCGGGCGCGACATCCGCATCACGGCGTCTCCGGCCGCGGCCTGATCGAGTCGGGGAAGGCGATCGATGTTCACGGGGATCATCCAGGCGGTCGGGACGGTGGCGGCGACCGAGTTGCGCGGCGGGGATGTGCGCCTGAGGATCAGCGCTGGCAAGCTTGGCCTCTCGGGGCTGGCCCTTGGCGATAGCATCGCGGTCAACGGGGTCTGCCTGACGGCGGTCGAGCTGCCGGGTGACGGTTTCTCGGCGGACGTCTCGCGCGAGACTCTATCGCTGACGACCATCGGGCGCCTGGGTGTGGGCAGCCGGGTCAACTTGGAGAAGGCCCTCACGCTCGCCACCCCGTTGGGTGGCCACCTGGTCAGCGGCCATGTCGACGGGGTCGGCCGGGTAGCGGAGCGCTGGGAGGATGCGCGCTCCGTACGCTTTCGCATCGAGGCGCCGGCGCCGCTCGCGCGCTATATCGCCTCCAAGGGCTCGATCTGCGTCGACGGGACCAGTCTGACGGTCAATACGGTGGAGGGCGCGCGGTTCGATCTCAACATCGTGCCCCACACTCTCGCCGAAACGATCATCGGCGACTATCTGGCCGGCACCCCGGTCAATCTCGAGGTCGATCTGATTGCGCGCTACCTCGAGCGGCTGATCCTCGGGGAGCGCGCGGCGGACCCGGCTGCCGGCGCAGGGCTGACCCGGGAGTTTCTGGCCCAGCACGGATTCACTTGAGTCGCTTGGGGGCTCCCGGGCATTCCGTACCCTATCGCCGAGACAAGACCGACCAGATGGAAAACCTCTTTCTCCACATCGCGGCGCCCGGGGTTCGCGGACTCAAGCCCTATGTGCCCGGCAAGCCGGTCTCGGAGCTCGAGCGCGAGCTCCGCATCAGCGGTGCTCTGAAGCTTGCCTCGAACGAGAACCCGCTCGGCCCGAGCCCCAAAGCGATGGCCGCCATCGCTGAGGCGATGAGCGAGCTCGCGCGCTACCCGGACGGCGGCGGCTTCCTGTTGCGCCAGGGGCTCGCCGAGCATCACGACGTGGAGCCCGCCGGGGTGACGCTCGGCAACGGCTCCAACGACGTGCTCGACATCATCGCCCGCACGTTTCTCAGTTCGGGGACGGAGGCGGTGTTCTCGGAGCACGCCTTTGCGGTCTATCCCATTTGTACTCAGCTCGTGGGGGCGCAGGCCCGGGTCGCGGGCGCCCACGACGGCAGTGCCGGGCCACGCTACGGACATGATCTTGCCGCGTTGCGTGCCCTGGTGGGCGAGCGTACGCGGGTGATATTCATCGCTAATCCGAACAACCCCACCGGGACCTGGCTGCCGAGCGACGACCTATTGGAATTCCTCGAGGGGTTGCCCAAGACGATCATCACGGTGATCGACGAGGCCTATTTCGAATACGTCGATGAGGCCGAGTACCCCGACGCGACCCGCTGGCTCGAGCGATTTCCCAACCTGATCGTGACCCGCACCTTCTCCAAGGCCTATGGACTCGCGGCCTTGCGGGTAGGCTACGGCCTCTCGCACCCGCACGTCGCCGACCTGCTCAATCGGGCGCGCCAGCCGTTCAACGTCAATGTTCTGGCCCAGGTGGCGGCGCGGGCCGCGCTGCACGACCGGGACCATCTGCATCGCTCGCGGGTGCTGAACCGTGAGGGCATGGCTCAGCTCACCCGGGCCTTCGAAGGATTGGGGCTGGAGTACATCCCCTCGGTAGGTAATTTCGTGACCGTGGATCTGGGGCGGCCCGCGGCCGAGGTCGACCGCGCGCTGCTGCGCGAGGGTGTGATCGCCCGGACCATAGAAGGCTACGGCCTGCCCAACCACCTGCGGGTGACCGTGGGCCTGCCCGAAGAGAACACACGTTTCATCACCGCCCTGCGCAAGGTGCTCTGAGCATGATCGAGAAGCTGGCCGTCATCGGGGTGGGGCTGATCGGCGGCTCCATGGCGCGCGCGCTGCGTCAGGAGGGGCTGGTACGAGAGGTCGTCGGCTGCGGGCGGGGCCGGTCGAATCTCGAGCGTGCGCTCGCGCTCGGGGTCGTGGATCACTACACCCACGATGTCGGGACGGCAGTGGAAGGCGCCGACTTCGTGTTGGTCGCCGTTCCGCTCGGGGCCATGCGCGAGACGTTTTCAGCCATGCGGGGTCACCTGCGGGAAAGCGCGGTAGTCACCGATGTGGGCAGCGCCAAGGCGAGCGTGGTCCGCGACGCCGAGGCCGCGTTCGGTGGTCCGCCGGCGTTCTTCGTTCCGGGCCACCCGATCGCCGGGACCGAGCGCACCGGAGTCGAGGCCGCGTTCCCGGAGCTGTTCCGCAATCGGCGGGTCATCCTCACCCCGGTGGAGTGCACCGACCCGGCGGCGGTCGAGCGGGTCGAGTCGGCTTGGCGCCACTGCGGCGCCGAGGTGACGCGGATGAGCGTGGAGCACCACGACGAGGTGTTGGCCGCCACGAGTCATCTGCCGCACATGCTCGCTTTCGGTCTGGTGGACGCCCTGGCGCGGATGAAGGAGAAGCAGGAGATCTTTCGCTACGCGGCGGGCGGCTTCCGCGACTTCACCCGCATCGCCTCGAGCAGCCCGGTGATGTGGCGCGACATCTGTATCGCCAACCGCGAGGCCTTGAGCGGCGTGCTGGAGCGATTCAGTGAGGAGATGGCGGAGCTCGCGCGCAGCATTCGCGCCGCCGACGGCGAGCATCTGCTCGAGATCTTCGAGCGCGCCAAGGCCGCCCGAGACAGGTTCGTGGACGGGGCCGTTTCCCACTCCGAACCGCGCTGATGAGCGCGACGCTCGCTTCTCTGCACCGACCGTTCGGGCCGATGTCCATAAGCGTCTGTTTTGCCAGGCGGGATCGGTTTACATCAACGCGTCGGGCCGGTATCTTTTCCGGCTTTCTCGATTCCCCGGGTCGCAGCGAGGGCAAACTTGGCCGGTCAAGACAATGTCCGCTTCATCGTGCAGCCGGGGGGGGCGCTACGGGGGCGCCTGCGCGTGCCCGGCGACAAGTCGATCTCGCATCGCTCCATCATGCTGGGCGCTATCGCCGACGGCCTGACCGAGATCCACGGTTTTCTCCAAGGCGAGGACAGCCTCGCGACCCTCAACGCATTTCGTCGGATGGGCGTGAGCATCGATGCGCCACGGGAGGGGCAGGTCCGGGTGCACGGGGTCGGGCTGCGCGGTCTGCGGGCACCCGAGGGCCCGCTGGACCTGGGCAATTCCGGCACTTCCATGCGCTTGCTGTGTGGCCTGCTCGCCGGTCAGGGGTTCGCGGTCACCCTGACGGGCGATGCCTCCTTGTCCAAACGGCCCATGCGCCGGGTGACCGAGCCGCTCGCCCTGATGGGCGCGCGGATCGAGACCAGCGTCGGCGGGACGGCCCCGTTGGTGATCAGGCCCGGCAACCGGCTGAGCGGTATCGACTACAAGCTGGCGGTGGCCAGCGCCCAGGTGAAGTCCTGCCTGTTGCTGGCCGGCCTCTATGCCGAGGGCGAGACCTGTGTCACCGAGCCCGCGCCGACCCGGGACCATACCGAGCGCATGCTGGCCGGCTTCGGCTACCCGGTGCGCCGCGACGGCCCGCGCGCCTGCCTCAGCGGCGGTGGGGCGCTTCGCGCCTGCCGGATCGATGTGCCCGCCGACATCTCCTCTGCCGCCTTTTTTCTGGTCGGCGCCAGCATCGCCCCGGGCTCCGATCTGACCCTGGAGCACGTCGGTATGAGCCCGACGCGGGACGGGGTGATCCAGATCCTGCGTCTGATGGGGGCGGATATCGAAGTCTCCAACAGCCGGGAGGTCGGCGGCGAGCCGGTCGCGGATCTGCGGGTGCGCGCGGCGCGTCTGCGAGCTATCCGGATTCCCGAGGAGCTGGTTCCCCTGGCGATCGACGAATTTCCGGCCCTGTTCGTGGCGGCCGCCTGCGCCGAGGGTGAGACCGTGCTCACCGGTGCCGAGGAGCTGAGGGTCAAGGAATCGGACCGCATCGAGGTCATGGCCGATGGATTGCGCCGCCTCGGGGTGGATGCCGAGCCGACCCCTGACGGGATCCGTATCCGGGGCGGCGCTATCGGGGGCGGGGCGATCGACAGCCAGGGCGATCATCGGATCGCCATGTCCTTCGCCGTGGCGGCGCTACGCTCGGCCGGGCCGATCGCGATCGATGACTGCGCCAATGTCAACACCTCCTTCCCCGGCTTTGTGGCACTCGCCGCCGGGGTGGGACTGGACGTGCGCGCCGAAGGGCGGTGCTGAGCGTGGCTCCGGTCATCACCATCGACGGGCCCAGCGGCTCCGGAAAAGGCACCATCGGGCGCATGCTCGCCCAGCGTCTGGGGTGGGAATTCCTGGACAGCGGCGCGCTCTATCGGGTGCTCGGCCTGGCGGCGGAGCAGCGTGGATTGACGCCTGAACGGCCCGAGGCGCTGGCGGCGCTGGCGCGCTCGATGGACCTGCGTTTCCGGGGAGAGCGAGTCTTTCTGGACGGCGAGGACGTCAGCGATGCGATCCGCACGGAGGCGGCGGGCAACGCCGCTTCCAAGGTCGCGGCCGTGCCTCAGGTTCGTCAGGCGCTGCTGGAGTGGCAGCGCGGCTGCGCCCGGGGCGCGGGCTTGGTCGCCGACGGCCGGGACATGGGCAGCGTGGTATTTCCCGATGCGCCGGTGAAGATCTTCCTCACCGCAAGCGCCGAAGAGAGGGCCCGGAGACGCTATAAGCAGTTGAAAGGAAAGGGAATGAGTGTTAGCCTTCCCGACCTGATTGCGGACATCCGGGAGCGCGATGAGCGTGACCGGGGCCGCGCCGTGGCTCCCCTCAAAGCGCCGGCCGCAGCGTTAGAGGTGGAGTCGAGTCACCTCGGCATCGACGAGGTGCTTGACCGAGTTCTGGCCAGGATCCGAGAGGTCTTACCAGGGCTCGATATCTGAGGCTGGTCCGGCGCCGCCGGGCCTTGTGTTCAACCGACAACCGTCGACGCGGTGAGCGGCGACGCCAATGCGGCGTGTCACAGGAAACCCAAACTCATGTCCGAATCTTTTGCAGAGCTCTTTGAACAAAGTCTTGCCAGCACCGAGCTGCGCCCTGGGGCGATCGTCATCGGCACCGTGGTCGGCGTCACCGACGACATGGTGATCGTCAACGCCGGTCTGAAGTCCGAAGGGGTCATTCCCAAAATCCAGTTCCTGAACGCCGCGGGCGACCTCGAAGTGGCCGTGGGCGACCAGGTGGAGGTTGCGCTCGATACGGTCGAGGACGGCTGGGGCGCCACCCGACTGTCCCGAGAGAAGGCCAAGCGCCACCAGGCCTGGCAGGATCTGGAGAAGGCCTTCGGGGCCGAGGAGACCGTGGTCGGTCGCATCAGCGGCAAGGTCAAGGGCGGCTTCACGGTGGACGTCGGCGAGATCCGCGCGTTCCTGCCGGGGTCGTTGGTCGATGTGCGCCCGGTGCGCGATACCGCTTACCTCGAAGGCAAGGATCTGGAGTTCAAGGTCATCAAGCTGGACCGCCGCCGCAACAACGTCGTGGTCTCGCGCCGCGCGGTGGTGGAAGAGGAACACAGCGAAGAGCGCGAAAAGCTGCTGGAGAATCTGCAGGAGGGCATGGAGGTCAAGGGTGTGGTCAAGAACCTCACCGACTATGGTGCGTTCGTCGACCTCGGCGGCATCGACGGTCTGCTGCACATCACCGACATGGCCTGGAAGCGGGTCAAGCACCCCTCCGAGGTGGTCAACATCGGGGACGAGATCAACGTCAAGGTGCTCAAGTTCGATCGCGAGCGTCAGCGCGTTTCCCTCGGCCTCAAGCAGATGGGAGAGGATCCCTGGGTTGATATCGCGCGCCGCTACCCGGAGCACACCCGTCTGTTCGGCAAGGTCACCAACATCGCCGATTACGGCTGCTTCGTTGAGATCGAAGAGGGCGTCGAGGGGCTGGTCCATGTCTCCGAGATGGACTGGACCAACAAGAACGTCCATCCATCCAAGGTCGTGCAGGTGGGCGACGAGGTCGAGGTGATGGTGCTCGACATCGACGAAGAGCGTCGCCGTATCTCCCTGGGCATGAAGCAGTGCCAGGCCAATCCGTGGGACGACTTCGCCGAGAATCACAACAAGGGCGACCACGTCCGCGGCAATATCAAGTCGATCACCGATTTCGGCATCTTCATCGGCCTGGACGGCGGCATAGACGGCCTGGTCCACCTGTCTGACATTTCCTGGGACATCCCCGGGGAAGAGGCGATCCGCAATTACAAGAAGGGCGACGAGATCGAGACGGTGGTGCTCTCGGTCGATCCGGAGCGCGAGCGCATCTCGCTCGGCGTCAAACAGCTCGACAAGGACCCGTTCTCCAGCTACGTGGCGACCCACGAGAAGGGCAGTATCGTCACCGGGGTGGTCAAGGAAGTCGATGCCAAGGGCGCCGTGGTCACCTTGGACGAAGGCGTGGAAGGCTACATCCGGGCGTCCGAGCTGTCCCGTGATCGCGTGGAAGATGCGCGCAGCGTGCTGCATGAAGGTGACGAGGTGGAAGCCAAGTTCATGGGCGTGGACCGCAAGAACCGCACCCTGTCCCTGTCCGTCAAGGCCAAGGACCAGGATGAGGAGAAAGCGGCGGTCAAGAGCTTCAGCCGGGATGCATCGACCGGCACCGCGACCCTGGGAGACATCTTCAAGGAGCAGATGAGCGAGCGGCAAAGCGAGGAGTGATCCCGAGCCCCGGGAGTCATTCCCCGGCATAGTGCGGGGCCGGCAGCTGTCGGCCCCGCCCTAACCAGGACCAAAAAGAATGACAAAGTCAGAGCTGATCGAGATCATCGCCCGCGAGCAGAGCCACCTGGCCTACAAGGACGTGGAGCTGGCGGTCAAATGCATCCTGGAGCAGATGAGCCAGGCACTTTCCTCCGGAGAGCGCATCGAGATCCGGGGATTCGGCAGCTTCTCCCTTCACTTTCGCCCCGCACGCATGGGGCGCAATCCCAAGACCGGCGACGCGGTCGCCCTGGCCGGTAAGCATGTGCCGCATTTCAAGCCCGGCAAAGAGCTGCGCGATCGGGTGAACGGTCTGGTTGGCGGGTCCCCCGAGCACGACTCGGCCGCCAAGACTGAGCCCCGGCAAAGCGTCGGGATCTGAGATTGCTGGCCGAAGGCGGGTTAATGGGCCAGGATCACCAGCAGCGCGCAGTAAAAGGTCAGAACGCCGGAGACGAATAGATGATTGCCCAGCCTCCGGCGCTCGGATCTGCTTGTCTCCTCGCCCATGATGGATCTGATTTGGTTGCGGACTTGGTCGCGCATGAGGTAGCGGCTCTGAACGCGCATCGGTGCTCTCCCGATCGATTTCGGAGGTGCCCCCGCCCGTCGGCGTGGGGGACGGTGGAAGGCGCAAACGTTCTCTATAGGTTCTACTCTAGCAGGTGGAGAGCAAAAGTAAAACAATTGCGTCGACTCGATCCGGGCCCGGCCTCGGCTATAATCGGGCGCCGGTATTGAATGGCGCCGGCGAGATGCTTGATTCGAACGTCGCATGCTGCGTGGAGACCCTGTGCAACAAGGGCTGCAAGGCCGTACGCGACGATATTGCGGCCCTGGAGAGCGGGCAGGGGCTTCCGGAGACCCGGGAGCTGCGCGCGGAAGAGGTTCGCGCGGTGCTGGCCGAGCTGAAATCGATCATGGCCGTCTACGGCGACGTTCTGTCGCTCCCCGAGCTGAAGCACGACTCGCGTGCCGGCGCAGGCCGCGATCTGCGCCCGGCCCGGTTTCCTATTCCAGGACCGATATCATGAGCAGTGTCAGTGACACGATTGCCCGCGAGCTTGCCGTGCGCCCGGCCCAGGTGGCCGCCGCAGCGCGGCTGCTCGACGAAGGAGCGACGGTGCCGTTCATCGCACGCTATCGCAAAGAGATCACAGGGGGGCTGGACGATGCCCAGCTACGCCGGCTGGAGGAGCGCCTCGGCTATCTGCGCGATCTGCAGGCCCGCCGGGAGACCATCCTGGAGAGCATCGTCGGGCAGGGCAAGCTGACCCCGGAGCTTGCGGCCGAGATCCAGGCGGCCGACACCAAGACGCGCCTTGAGGATCTCTATCTCCCGTACCGCCCCAAACGCCGCACCAAGGCCCAGCTGGCGCGTGAGGCGGGCCTCGAGCCCCTGGCCTCCACGCTTCTGCAGGACCCACGCCAGGGGCCAGAGCAGGCCGCACTGGCGTTCTTGGCGCCCGACAAGGGTGTGCCCGATAGCAAAGCCGCGCTGGATGGGGCCCGCCAGATCCTGATGGAGGTCTTCGCCGAGGACGCCGAGCTGCTCGGACAGCTGCGGGATTACCTGTGGCACAACGCGCACTTGAGCTCCACCGTGGTGGAGGGCAAGGCCGGGCAGGGTGTCAAGTACGCCGACTATTTCGAGTACGCCGAGCCGATCCGCAAGGTGCCCTCGCATCGGGCGCTGGCCCTGTTCAGGGGTCGCAATGAGGGGGTTCTGAGCCTCGACCTCGTGCTCGCGTCGCCCGCTGACGGACTCAGCGCCTGCGAGCTGAGGCTGGCGCGTCGCCGGGGCGTCGAGGACCGAGGTCGACCGGCCGATGGCTGGCTGCTGGAGACGGTGCGTTGGGCCTGGCGCGTGAAGGTCTTTCCGCGCCTCGAGCTGGAGCTGAAGAATCGGCTCATGGAGGCCGCCGAGAAAGAGGCGATCCGGGTCTTCGCCGGCAATCTCAAAGACCTACTGCTGGCCGCGCCGGCGGGGCGTCTTCCGATCATCGGTCTCGATCCCGGGCTACGCACCGGGGTCAAGGTGGCCGTTGTGGACGGGACCGGCAAGGTCGTGGAGACCGCGACGGTCTATCCGCACGCACCCCACAAGCGCTGGGACGAGGCGATCGCCGTGCTGGGGCGCCTGGCTGAGAGGCACGTCGTTCGGCTGATCGCTATCGGCAACGGCACCGCCTCTCGGGAGACCGATCGGCTGGCCGCGGAGCTGCAGCGCCGTCATCCATCCCTGGGGCTGCACAAGCTTGTGGTGAGCGAAGCGGGCGCCTCGGTGTACTCGGCCTCGGAGCTCGCCTCCCGGGAGCTCCCCACACTGGACGTTTCCCTGCGGGGGGCGGTGTCGATCGCGCGGCGGGTCCAGGACCCGCTGGCCGAGCTGGTGAAGATCGACCCCAAGTCCATCGGCGTCGGTCAGTACCAGCACGACGTCAATCAGGCCCGCCTGGCCCGGACCCTGGGCAACGTGGTGGAGGACTGCGTGAACGCGGTAGGCGTCGACGTGAACACCGCATCACCGGCCCTGTTGAGCCACGTCTCCGGCCTGAGCGGCACCCTGGCGGAGAACATCGTCGCCTTCCGGGACAGCCGGGGTGCCTTTCCGAGCCGCGCGGCACTCAAGGAGGTGCCCCGGCTCGGCCCCAAGGCGTTCGAGCAGGCCGCGGGCTTTCTGCGGATCATCGATGGCCAGAACCCCTTGGACGCCTCGGGGGTCCACCCGGAGGCCTATCCCGTGGTCGAGCGCATCCTGCGGGAGACCGGCCGGGAGATCCGGGGGCTGATCGGTGATGGCTCGTTGCTGAGCTCGCTGAATCCCGCAGGGTTCACCGACGAGCGGTTCGGCCTGCCCACGATCGTCGATATCCTCAAGGAGCTGGAGAAGCCCGGTCGGGACCCCCGCCCGACGTTTCGTACTGCGACGCTGCGCGACGGCGTCGAGAAGATCGGCGACCTGGAGCCGGGGATGGTGCTCGAAGGCACGGTCACCAATGTCGCCGGATTCGGCGCGTTCGTCGATATCGGCGTCCACCAGGACGGGCTGGTGCACATCTCCGCCCTGTCCGAGCAGTTCGTGCGTGATCCACGTCAGGTGGTCAAGGCGGGCGACCTGGTGAAGGTCAAGGTGATGGAGGTGGACGTGCAGCGCGGCCGCATCTCCTTGAGCATGCGCCTGAACGACGAGGCTGGCGCTCCGGGACGGCCCGGGGGGCGGCCGGTTTCGGGTCAGGGGCCCAAAGGTCGTCGGAACGACTCGGATCGGGCCCCGGCACGAGAGGCGAAGCGGGAGTCGGGGTCTGGGGCCCTCGCAGACGCCCTGAGCCGGGCCCTACAGCGCAAGTAGCCCAGGCGGCAGTGCCGTCCCGGGGATAAGAGCGATCGACTACATGTAAAAAAAGTATATAAAATAATAAGTAAGGAAATATAGTTGCCAATAGGAATTAAGATTGAAGTGAGGAGCCTGCACGGCTTGGAGGAGGGGGTCCCGGCCTTGGTCGGCTTGTTCGAGCAGTACAAGATTCAGGCGACGTTCCTGTTCGCACTGGGTCCGCAGAGGCCACTCCAGGCGATCCTGGACGGCCTGCGACCCGCAGGTGGTGCCACGCTCAGTGGGAGAGCGCAGCGGCTCTGGGCGTGGCGCGTCCCGCTTGGACGCCGCGGTCGCTCCCTGATGCGTCGGGTTGCCGACGCGGGTCACGAAGTCGGGATCCTGGGCTGGGACGTTGGCGTCTGGGCGGCCCGTGCGCCGCACGCGGACCGACGCTGGACCCGGCTTCAGCTCGAGGCGGCGCAAGAGGAATTCCAACGCGTCTTCGGGCATCGCTCCGAGGTCCACGGCGCGGCCGACTGGCAGGTCAATCCCCACCTGTTGAATCTGGAGGATGAGCTGGGATTCCGCTATGGGCTCGACACGCGGGGTCTGTCTCCGTATTACCCAGAGCTGCTCGGTGCGGCGCCGCGTTGCCCCCAGTTCCCCACGACCCTGCCGACCAGCAGTGAGCTGGTCGGCAGGGGTGAAGTCGCCGAAGACAACGTCCACGAGCATCTGTTCTTCGCCAGCCAGAAGAACCTGGCGGCGGGGCACCTGTTTACCGCCCAGGCGGAAGTGGAGGGGCGGTGGCGGCTGCCGCTCATGGAGAAGCTGATCGTGATGTGGCGCGGCTGCCAGCGCGACCCGGTTCCGGCGCGGGAGCTGGTTGGCCGGCTCGATCTGGGACGGCTGCCACGGCACCGGGTGGGTTGGGGCCAGGTGGACGGGCGCGCGGGTTACGTTGCCATGCAGGGGCAACGGCTCGCCGAGCTGGCTCGTGGTGCGGGCCGTCCGGGGGGCGGCGCACCGGGATAGCTCGCGAGGTTACTGAAGGCCACAGGATGACGATCAAGAAGCCGCAATTGAGCCAGACGGTCTACGCCGCACCTTCCCCGATTCACGGCAAGGGGCTGTTTGCAAGAAGGGTCATTCTGCGCGGCGAGCAGATCGGCACCTACGAAGGTCCGACGGCAAGCCGAAACGGGACCTACGTGCTCTGGGTCTATGGGGACGAAGGGGCTCCGGTGGGGCGCAGCGGAAGGAACCTACTGCGTTTTCTCAATCATGCGAGACCGGGGAATGCCGAGTTCGACGGTTACGACCTCTTCGCCCGCCGGATGATCCGGGCGGGCGAAGAGATCACCTTCGACTACGGAGAGGAATGGCCGGACGAGTAAGCTGACGCGGCGCTCAGTCGTCCAGCTCCCGGTGGGGCCTGCGGGCCTCGTGACGGAACAGGATACGGATCTTGTCAGCGGCTCGCTCATCGGCGCTACCGACGAGCAGGACGCTGATCAGAAGGACGATCCCGGCCATGATCCAGGTCCAGATATCGAAGTTCATAAATCTCACCTCTTGAAACAGTATCGCTTGTTACTCTGACACAACATGCATGTTAGCACATAAGATAATACTAAAATACTAAAGTTCGACAAAATCTTTTGATGGGCGGATTGATATTTTATATTACCAGAAGAAACAGTGAGTTACGATGCTGTTCTGCCTAAGGCCGGCATACAAATGAGCGGCGGCGGACTGAGCCTCGCCCTGGCTAGGCGGTCTCGTTTGTTGCTGAAAGGTCACTCGCTTGGGTTCAGCGGGGTCATCATCTCATCCGAGATGCCAGGGCGATCGGACTGTGGAGGACGGAAGGAACGCAGGGCATCCCACAGCCGCTGGGCGCTCCAGAGGGTGCCCTGAGCGCCGTAGAGCGAGCGATCCAGGGCCTGGATCTCTTCGGTCAGGGGAGGAGTGGTCAAGGTCGCCAGTATACCAAGGCTGGTGACGGCCTCGGCGGGCCAGGTCTGGCGGCCCCAGGTCAGCAGGGCGTCCTGGGCGGCGTGGCGGTCTCCCTGCTCGCAGGCGGTCCGCAAGGCCTGAAGCGCCGGCGGCAGCGGCTTGGGCTTCGCCGGACGTGCCGGGGAGGGCTCGGGCGAGGACGGGGTAGCGCGTGCTCCCCGCCGGCTTAGCCACCAGGTCGCCGCGGTGCCCAGCCATCCCATGCCGAGGACCAGCGACAGCCAGACCAGCCAGGACGGCTCCTCTTCCGCCCGCGGTTTCCGGCCAGGGCTGGCGGGGAGGGGCTGAGGCTCGACGGGAGGCTCATTCATCGCGCTCCAGGGAGCGGCCGGGGGAGCCATCAGGGGGTATTGCTGCCCATGGGCGGGAGCCTGCGGCCGGGTCGGAGTGGATTCGCCCGGAAGCGCGGGCAGCACCCGGATCGAGCGGGCGGGTACCTCGGCCGACTCCGCGCGGCTCAGGGCGGTGTTCCACCAGCGCAGCTGGATCGGCGGCAACCGAAAGCGTCCGTCCTCGGTGGGCACGATGGTGGTGCGCTCGCGGCGTATGCCGGTCAGGCCCTTCTCGGTCGGGCGGTTCTCCAGCGTTGGATTCTCGCTGTAGGTCTTGAGCCCCTTGGGGTATTGCGGCTCCAGGGCCGGGAGCTTCGCGGCCGGAAGCCCTTGGGCGACCACCATCAGGGTCCGGGTGGTCGGCTCCCCGACGCGCAGCTCGGGCTCGCTGGTAGGCCAGGCCTCTGTGATCTGCACATTGGAGGCGGGCAGCCAGGGTTTGCTCGGGGCTTTGGCGGGGATCGGCTTGACCGTGATCTGCAGCGACTCGGAGCTGGCGCTGATCGGCTTGCCGCTGGGCGCCGCTCCATAGCCGTAGGGATTGAAGCCTCCCTGGGCCTGATCGAGCTCCAGAGCGGTAAACGTAGACGGCTTGATGGTCAGCACGCCGGGGGTTTGGGGGAAGAGGGCATAGCGCAGCTCGGAGACCCGGTAGCGCACGCCTTTGACGACCTGCTCGTAGACCCGAGCGTTTCCCAGAGGCTCGGTGACCGTATAGGGGCCTTCGGTCTCCGGAGCGGCGACCTGACGCAGGTCGGCGAGCTGGCTGGCCCAATATAGCCGCACCGTGTAGACGATTTGGCTCTGCACCAGGGCGGTAGTGGGCTCGGCACTCACCTCGACGAAGACTCTGTCGGAGGTTTGCGCGACCTCCTCGGTACTTGCCTTGAGCACCTTGAGGGGGATCGGCTGGGTCTCTTCGCTACCGAAGCGGATTGCAGGGATGCTGAGGTCCCCGGCTTCCCGGGCCATCAGCGTCAGCCGGAGCTCGCTGCGGCTGCTGCGGTGTCCGTTGACCACCCGCATCGTCTCGCTGGTGGCCTGGGACAGCACAGCGAACTTGGCGCGCAGCGCCGACAGGTCGGGGGAGCCGCCATTCTCATCCGAGGAGTCGAGGATCAGCTCGAAGGGCTCGTTGACATGGACGCGATCCTGCGAGACTCGCGCGCTGACTTGCGCGAAGGCCGACTCGGCCACGAACAGAAGTCCGAGCGCCACGGCAGCCCGAAGCACATTGCGCAATCGCAGGGCACGCGACCTCATCGTCATAACTCTCTTGCGCCTACTGTTGATCTTACCAGCGATCCCGGCTCACAGCCGCGAATGCTTATACTGTTACTGTCGCGAGAACCGATGTCCGGCCGCGTACGGGCTTGCCCGGCCCAGGCGCGCGGCGGCTGTCCGGTCCCGAGGCGTCTTTGACAACTCCGATGCCGACGCCCCTGAATAGACAGGTAGCGGAGATCCTCCGCCAGACCGCCGATCTGCTGGAGCAGCAGCAGGCCAATCGGTATCGCGTGAATGCCTTCCGACGGGCGGCCGACACTGTCGACGCCTTGGGCGAAGACCTGGAGGCGCTGTTCCGGCGCGAGGGGATGGACGGTCTGACCGCGCTTCCGAACGTGGGCCGCGGCATTGCCAGGGCGATCTACGAGATCATCAGCCTCGGCTGGTCCAGCCGGCTCGAGACTCTGCGCGGCTCCATCGATCCCGAGAGACTGTTCTGCACCATCCCGGGGGTTGGGGTCGGCATCGCCCGACGCATCCACGACGAGCTCCAGGTCGACAGCCTCGAGGCTCTGGAGGTGGCCGCCCACGACGGCCGCTTGGAGCAAGTCCCGGGCGTGGGCCACAGGCGGGCGGACGGGATCCGCGCGGCGTTGGACAAGATGCTCTCGCGGCGTATCCGCCGACGCGGGCTGGCACCGGGCGAAGGCCCGCCGGTGGAGGCTTTGCTGGCGGTCGACCGGGAATATCGCCACAAGGCCGCCGGAGGCGCACTGCCGAAGATCGCCCCCCGGCGCTTCAATCCGCAGGCGGAGTCCTGGCTGCCGATCCTGCACACGACGCGCTCCGGCTGGCATTTCACCGCGCTCTATTCGAACACGGCCCGCGCCCACGAGCTGGGGCGCACCAGTGACTGGGTGGTGGTCTACTACTACGACGACGAGCACCACGAGGGGCAGTACACGGTGGTCACGGAAACCTCGGGCCCGTTGGTCGGCCGACGGGTGGTGCGGGGCCGCGAGCTGGAGTGCCGGGACCATTACGCCCATTCCGCCGGGGCCGACGACAGCCAAGCGGTGACGGCGCCTTGAAGGCGCCGGCGCCTGTCCCTCCGGGACGAGCCCGGGGCCGCACTGATCTCTCGCGCCAGGATCATGGATTCGCAGACCGATTCTCTCTACGCCGAGCCCCGCAACGAGATCACGGGCTTCGTGTTTGACCAGCGAGTGGCAGCGGTGTTTCCGGACATGATCCGCCGCTCGGTACCGGGACACGCGACGATCGTCGCCCGGGGCGCAGCGTAGCGAAATCCGGGAGACGCGCAGGCCTTCTCCGGGAGAGGCCCCGGATTGCGTTGCACTCCATCCGGGCTACGCGCCGGCGGCGACGGCGGGTCGGGTCCCCCGGTCGCCGACTCAGCCCCCTGTGACGTTCATGTGCCGGAAGATGACCGGCTCGACCCTCAGGTCGAACTCGTGGCCCGCGGGCTTGATGTCCATGGCGCGGACGAGGGCCCGCTTCAGAGGGAGATCATCGCTCGGGTTGGCCCGCAGCACCCGCCGCAAATCCATCGAATGCTCCTGGCCGAGACAGAGCAGGAGGCGTCCCTCGGCCGTCACCCGCACGCGGTTGCAGCTGCCGCAGAAATTGTGGCTGTGGGGAGAGATCAGGCCGATACGGCCGCTACGGCCTCGTACCCGGTAGTAGCGCGACGGCCCGCCGGTGGTCTCGGTGGTGGGGACCAGATCAAAATGGGTGCCCAGATCCCGCAGCACCGCGTCGGAGGAGTAATAGACGCCCGCGCGATCGTGATCACTGACGATCCCGAGCGGCATCTCCTCGATGAAGCTGATGTCCATATCGCGATCCAGCGCGAAGCGGGCCAGATAAGGAATCTCGTCCTCGTTGAAGCCGCGCAGGACGACGCTGTTGAGCTTCAGCCGGGAAAAGCCGGCCGCGAGGGCCGCGTCTATGCCCGCAAGGGTTCGGGCCAGGTCGCCGGTGCGGGTGATGCGGCTGAATCGCTCGGGGCGCAACGAATCCAACGAGATGTTGATGCGCGCCACGCCCGCAGCCTTCAGGAGGGCGGCGAAACGGGCGAGCTGGGAGCCGTTGGTGGTGAGGACCAGCTCGCGCAAGCCGGGCAGGGCACCGAGCTGCTCGAACAGCCAGAGCACGTCCCTGCGCACCAGGGGCTCACCGCCGGTCACCCGCAGCTTGGTCACCCCCAGCTCGGTGAAGATCCGCCCCAGGCGGGCGATTTCCTCCAGGGTCAGCACCTGCTGGCACGGCAGGAACCGCACGTCCTTCGCCATGCAATAGACACAACGCATGTCGCAGCGGTCGGTGACCGACAGGCGCACGTAGCTCACCGTGCGGCCGAAACGGTCCTGCAGCACTGTGGGTAGATCGGCTTCGGCCCGGCGCGGTTCGCTCGTCAACCCGATGTTTCTCCGACGCGTGTCGCTGTCCGACCTCTTCGAGACAGCCCAGCACGAGTGCCACCGGCGGACGGCACCGGCTCGCCCGTCCATTGTCTACCTGAAGGACCGGCGTCGTTCCCTTTGTGTTTCTAACGGTATTGGCCGTCCGCGCCCGGGCGCGGGTCCGGGTGTCTCGACAGCGCTCGCTCCCACGCCCGAACCCGAACCGCCCCCCCCGGTAGGACCGGCCGCCCGGCCGCGAAGACATGGGCCTCCGGGCCGACGTGCAAGTGATCTCCCAGGGATCCGCCCTAAGGGCCGGAGCCGAGTGCCCGCTCCAGTGCCTGCCGGTCCGGCTCGGTATTGACGTTGCGAAAGGCCTCGCGCCAGTCGCTGAAGTCGACGGTGACGCTCTTGTGTTGGGCGTACCAACGGTGGACCGCACGCTCTCCCGCCTCGAGGCTTGCCCGTAGGTTCGGGTGGAGCTCGCGGCGCAGCAGGGCGTGAGTGGGCTGCAGCTGTGCTCCGTCATGCGCCACGGCGATCTCGGCATCGGCATCGAGCAATGCCCGGCGCAGCCTGCGGGCCAGATCCGGGGGCAGCCGCGGTCCGTCGCAAGGGACCACCAGCACCAGGGGTGTGGCGGCTGCGGACAGGGCGCTGGCGATGCCTGACAGGGGGCCCTGAAACCCTTCCAGGGCGTCGTCGATCACGGGAAAGCCGAGCCCGAGGTACCTGTCGCGGGAGCGGTTGGCGTTGATCAACAGCGCATCGACCTGGGGACCCAGGGCCTCCAGCACCTGAACGATCAACGGGCGGCCCGCGACCTCGACCCAGCCCTTGTCCTCGCCGCCCAGTCGCTGTCCACGGCCGCCGGCCAGGATCACCCCGGTGACCGGTTGGTATTCGGCGTCTTCGGGCAAGGGCGTCGCCTCGATGTCGGGAGCTTGGAACGCCGGCGCGGGAGATGGCCTGGGGGCCTCACCCAGGCAGGTTCTCTTCGTTCAGCCACCGGATGCATCCGACCGTGTCCATCACCGTCACGCCGATATGCTTCAGCTCTTCCAGGCCCCGCTCGTACACCCCGGATACCGCATCGGTCACCATCAGGATGCGAAAGTCCCGCATACGCGCGCCGTAGATCGAGGTGCGTGCGCAGTTCGGAAAGTCGCACCCGCAGAACGCCAGACTGTCCACGCCCAGGCCGCGCAGATGGGTCTCCAGCGCGGTTGCGTAGAAGGCGTCCCAGCGCGGTTTGTACATGGCCCATTCGTCGGGGCCAAGGGGCTGGAAGCCGCCCTTGAGCAGCAGATTGATGTCCAGGCTGATCCGACCCCTGGCTCTTGGCTCGTCGCCCGGTGCGACCAATTGCAGCCGGCGCTCGACCGCTTCGCGCCGGACGGGGTCCACGTTCCTGCCGTCCTCCAGAGACAGACGTACCACGTGGATGACGGGACGCCCGGCGTTGCGAAACGCCTGGGCGAGCCGTCTCATCTCCGGGAGCCGCTCCTCGGTGCCGGGGATCTCGGCGGTGGCGCCCGGCAGCGTGAAGTCCTGCGGCACGTTGATGCAGATCAGGGCAGCCCCTCCGGGATTGGGTGTGGTGTGAATCACGGCTCCGGCGCCAGTGGGCAGGGTGTCGAGTGCGGGAGCGGACAGTATGCTCGCAAACTCGCCTTACCGGGCCGGCGAGGCTCCGCGGTGACGGCGTTACTGAGTCGTCGCTCCCGTCATCGGGACCAGCGGACGGCCGATGCTTTTCACCAGGTCAAACGCCTGGGCCTCCGTAAACCCTTCTTTGACCAGCGCCTTGTAATAGTTGCGGCTGAAGGCCGCCAGCTTGGCGGCGGTCTCCGGGTGGGCCAGGACCTCCAGCTGGGTCTCCATCATGATGCGAGCGGTCTGTCCCGAGAGCGGCGTGAACATCTCTCTCGCCTGCTGCATCGCACGCTCGTGCCGGTCCGGAGACGGCGAATCGGCGGCGACGGCAGGCAACGCAATCGTGAGCGTGACTGCCGCAACGAACAGGCTGAACAGGACTGGTTGGGATTTCATCGGGGTCTGCTCCTGGTTGGGATGGGGATGGTAGGGACTCGGATCCGCAAGCTCGGCGGGTGCCGGTCCCATGGGTCGATGACGTGTTCGCTCCTGGGTGATAAAGGTTCTACCCGCCGCGCTCTCTCTGCTCTTGGGCGAAGGCCTGCATCGGCTTCAGAGCCGCACGAAGTAGGGCACGGCCGTCAAGGCGATGCCTACGCCGACCAGTGCGATCGTGTTCGGCATGAAGTACGGGAAGACGATCAGGGCCACCCCGCACGCGAGAGGCACCACCGCCCGCTGCTGCTTTCCGTACACGAAAAAGCCGACGCCGATCGAGCCGAACAGCAGCCCCCAGAGCAGTTGCGCCTGACTGTCCACGATGGCTCCCTCTACGGTCGGGGCGCCCTGGCCGATGCCGCCCCATGTTGGACGGCCCAGAGCATAATCGCCGGCAGCCCGTCCGAGCAAAGGGCGAGCCGGATCAGCCGCACGGTTCGGGTGGGCAGCGCCCGATAGCGCGCTCGCCCGGAAGACCGTCCCTTCGACCGAGAAGGCCCTCGGCACGGGCGCCCCGGCAGGCTTCAGAGATTCGTCCGCCGTCGCGGAGAGGTTCCGGGCCTGGCTTTGCCGGATCTGCGTGCCTTGCTCCGGACAGCGGCCTCCAAGGCACGTCGGCCCCAGCGCGTCGCCAGGCTCGGGTCCTCGAACAGCTCCGAGGGGGCTGCGTAAAAGGAAAGGCTTACCCGCTTGCCCCGCCGTTCATACTCGAAAGGCGCCGATCCCCGAGCCCTGAGCTCTGCGGCGCTCGCCTCGTCGGCCTTGAGATACAGCAGCTCATCCACCACCAGGGCGAACATCAGATCTTCGTCGTAGACGCCGTAGCCGCCGAACATACGGCGGGCGCGGATCGGTCCCAAGCCCGCGAAGACGTCTGCCAGGTGCTCGATCAGCTCCGTCAGGGCCGCTCACTCCCGTCGAGGTCCCTCAAGGGTTCCGGCAAGGGTCGCTCATAGCAGGACCACCAATCCGGCGCGCTCGGGGGCGCCCCGGGGAAGGCCCGCCGGGTCCCCGGCAATCCGCCCCAGGAGCGAGGTGCAAGCGCGGTCGGGCGGAACTTATTCCGGGCGCCATCCTGTGAACACGATCCGTGCGGTGCGCTGGTCGTTGACGACCAGTGAGTTGGTAAAGGTCCGACCATCCGCCGTCGCTTCGACCCGATATTTTCCCGGGGTGAGCTTGGCGAAGAGCCAGGGTCCCTGCGCCTCCGCCACGAGCACCTTTCTCCCAGTCGGGTCGATAACATTGACTGTGACCGAGGACAGGTACTCGCCGTTGGAGGCCGCGAATTCCATCTTTACGTTGTAGTGGCTGGCCAGGTTGTTCACGATGTATGCCCGCTCACGTTCGCCCACGCCGCCGCTCAGGTAGGGCACGCCCTCGTAAGTGCCCTGGTCCAGGTGCATCTCCTGCGCCGCCAGCGGGGACAGCGGAGCCGCAGACAGAGCGAACAGCAGGGGAACGACCAGACGTGTATTCAGCTTCATAGTCTCCTCTCCTTTGAGATTCCGGGGCCGGCCCCTCTGAAGATTCGGGGCCGACACCCGATCAGCCTGCAATCGAATCATGGCAGCCGAGCCGGATCTGTGCTGGGATTCGCGGACTTTCGAGGCGGACCGGCACCGGGCCCCCCGCGCCGCAGTGCTTCGGCGCTTGGCCCCGGTGGCCTCGCAAACACTTGGTGGCTCCCACCCCGGTGCCCGAGCGCGCAGCTCTTGCCAGCCGTAGACTGCGCGCCAACGTCGGAAGTTCTCCAAGCGCAGGGCCGAAACACCGGGTTGCCGGCGGACTCACGCCCGTCGAGGTTCTTCAACAGGCCGCCGTCTCCACTTCTGGGTTGTCTACTTGACGGGGGAGCTTAGGCGCGAAACAGGGTAGCCGCAAGCCTTAACAGGAGAGACCAGAATAGGGCGTTGGCCACCGCTGCGAGCGCAATCCCGCTCACCGAGTAGGGAGCGGTACGGAACGGCCCCCCGAGAACAAACCACCAGACCGTTACGCCGGGTTGAACGAACGATCGGGGTCAGATCTCCCATGTCCCATCCTCTGCTCCCGCAGAATGGATCCATCCCAATGGTCGCCCTGTAGCTGCTCCAGGGCCATGCTTCCGGACCGCGCACCCTGCCGGCGCGCACTGGATTGAGCACCACATACCGAGCCAGCTCCAACAAATAGCTGTCCTTCTCAACCAGTATCCCCTTGAAGCGCCCTTGCAAGAGGTGGCCCGCTCGGCGATGGGTCCGATTGACGTACTGCGTGTAGACCCCGTTCAGTTGCCGCATCCCTTTGGAGAGGTTCGCATCAGGCGTTTCGAGCACCACATGATAATGGTTCGTCATCAGACAATAGGCATGACAAATCCAGTTGAAACGATCGCGGATTGCACCGAGGATCTCCAGAAACGCCGTTCTGTCGCCCTCGCCATCCTGAAGAAAGATAGACTTGCGTTCGTTGCCCCGTGCGGTAACGTGATACAGAGTGCCCGCGAGCTCGAGACGTAATGGCCTGGCCATGGAGCAATCCTTTGCTGTCCTGTCCGACTTTCAAAGAGTAGCACCTCCCGGCTGAATGGGACATGGGAGACCTGACGCCGTCCTTTCCAGAAGAGCCACACCCAAATCCCATGGTAGACCCCAGCCTTCCCGTCGAGATTGTGGCATGCTACAAGGTAGTATCCTTCGTACCAGGCGGTCCGCCACTTGCCGCCGGACGAGCAACGCGTGGCCATGGAGGTCTTGGCAGGATTGATCATCAAGTACCAGGCCCGGCGGTGGGACACGGCCAGAACCGCCGCTGCCAAGTGAGCCGTTAAACGACGACGGAGAACCCGGCCATGCCAAGCGCCAAAGACGCTGCCCGGCAGATCATTGAGCACCTGCCGGAACAAGCCACCTGGGACGACATCATGTACGAGCTGTACGTGAAGCAGAAGATCGAGGAAGGACTCGCCGACATCGAGGCCGGCCGCACCATCTCTCACGAAGAACTAAAGGCGGAACTGCTGGGCCGTGGTGATGGAGTGGTCATATCGGGCTAAAGCCGACATCCGGGACCTGAACGCCTACATCGCCAAGGACTCGCCGTACTACGCCCTGCGCTTTACGGAGCGGATCCTTGCGTCAGTGCTGAAGCTGGCGGAGTTTCCGAAGATCGGCCGTGCCCGAGGCCGAAGACCGGGACGACGTGCGCGAGCTGATCTACCAGGGCTACCGGATCATCTATTTGACCCGCCCCGAGCGGGTTTTCATCGCTACCATCATCCACGGCGGCCGGGATCTGGCGACTAAACAAGTGAGCCCATGGGATGTCGTTTGAGCCCGCAATGCATGCGGCGCAACGTCTTTCGGCTATTGCGCCTTACGTGGGCCACTATCCACCTGTAATTCCGATGCTAGACCCCCTCCTTCTTTCCTTCTCGTTCCTTCCCTTGATTGTTGTAATGTGAGCCCCCTTCCCTGTCTTCGCTGTCCTGTCAGACTTTCAAAGAGTAGCATCTCCCGGCCGAATGGGACATGGGAGACCCCGCCCTTTCCCCAGCCGCGAAGCTGAGACGAGCACTGTCCCGCGGATTCGAATTACTTCCCCAGCGTAATCTCCACTCTGCGGTTCTTCTGACGACCTTCCGGATTGTCGGAGCCGTCCGGGTGAGTGTTGGGCGCGACCGGGTTCCTGGCACCAAAGCCTTGCGTGGCGAATCTGACGCCCGTCAAACCTCCCTGCCTGACAAACCAATCCCGCACGGCTTTGGCGCGCTTGTCAGAGAGTTTCTGGTTGTATGCTGCGGAACCCTTGGCGTCCGTATAACCGTCGATACGCACCGTGCCCTTCGCCTTGTCGCGAATCACCGCTTCCGCTTGCTTCAATGCCTCTTGCGCCTTTGGCAGGAGCGTGGCTTTGTCGAAGTCGAACAGCACGTCCGCGGCCAGCTCGATGCGGATCTCGGTGGGCGTCTCCTTGATCTCCAGGCTCTGGACCTTGCTGCCCAGATCCTCAATCTTAAAATCAAGATCGAGGGTGGAGAATTTTAGGCTACGAGTACTGCTTCCCATATTTGCCGCGGGTGTCGATCCAGTCTCGGCACAGGCTGGATACGGCGACAAGAAGAGCAGCGCGAGCAGCCATTGCGCACAGTGTTTCATTGTTCTTCTCCGAACAAACACGCTCACTGGCCGATCGGTACATCATCGATGGGCTGGAAGTGCGGAAACGCGATGGAGATCTCCTTCACGTCCGCTGGTGGCGCGGGGAATTTCGCCCAGAGATTGATGCGGGACTTTGCCGGAACGCCATGGAGATTGGAGCTGCACAGGCATTTTCTATCGCTGTCCCGAATAACAAGGTATTTTTTCTTGCCCGCCGCATCGATCAGCGTGACGCCGTCGCTGCTGTTGTATTCAACCGCTTTCAAGAGATCGGTTGTGGCCAGGTTCGCGTCGGAGTCATTCACCAACACGTAGTTCAGGGTGACGGTATCCCCGCTGCTACGCTTCAGTTTGGTGATCTCCACGCGCGTCCCCGATTGCTCGCCGTCCGCACTGGCCAGCACATGGGACGCGGAAGCCGGGGTTTCATCCGCCGCAGATACGGTCAGGCCCGATGCGCACAGGCCGAATATCAGGATAGCGTTGGCAAGCAGTGCTAAGTGTCTCTTGGGCATTGCAATGGACTCCTGTGGATCGTCGATAAGTTTACTTCGCGCCATTAGGAACCGGCTCCTCCCTCGCGCAGCGCGCGACAAATGCCGGCCCTCAATCCTACTGTCACTGCGGAGGATAGGAATTTGCTTTCAGCCGCCGAAGGCGGAGAATAGAAGATAGGAGTTGGCTGTCAGCCGCCGAAGGCGGAGCGAGAGCGAGCGCCCGCGCGCCTGTCTGCCGTGACCTTTACCGCACGAAACCATCCCCAGTCCCCGTTGACGACACCGCCGACGGCCCCGCTTGGCCCCGGCGGACGGCTTTATGCGCGATGTCCTTGACTTCCGCCCGATTTTAGTCCGACAACGGCCCACGTCAAGGCTTGGGAACATTCAGGCGATCGCGGGCAGGGGCTCGTAGGTCGAGGGCATCTGGCCGTCGACCGGCCAGTCGTTCCCGGGCGGGGCTTGCTGGGCGGGCGCGGGTCCCAGAGCCCCAGGTGGCGCAGGATGCGATCTCCTTTCGTCGTGAACCTAACATCAGCGTTCAGCCACGCGCTTTTTGCGTCGGCTGGACCGCTTTGCTAGAGGTTGCTTATGTGCCAACGTATACGCATCCAGCAACCGGCGGATCATCTTCTGGTACTGGGTATGATGCTTTTCCGCCTCATGCTTAAAAAACTCAACGCTTTCCTTGCTCAAGGCAATCGTAACTTTTACCGTATCCTCCTTGAACACAAGCTCTTCCGGAGCGGGCAGGAAATCCGGCACAATCTTTAATGGGCCAACGGGTTCGTCAGTGTATTTGATTTTCGCGCTCATAAATATGCTTACCTTTACGCCAATAACCCGCACCAATAATCCGGCTAAGACCGCGGCGGTATGTAAATCTGACAGTCAAGATGCCGTCCGCGGCCTTTCCGAAACAGTAGTACCGTCTTTCACTATGGCTGTGGGACAGGTCTTCAGCAATAACGCGATCCAGATCAGCGAAAGCAGCCTGTGCTTCAGAGAAGCAAACGCCGTGCTTGGCTTGATTGACAAGATCCTTCTCCGGATCCCAGTCAAAGCTTTCCATGCTTATGCGGAAACGCTAGCATACTTCTGGTTATATGTCCATATATTCATATGGCATATTTTATGGCTACCAGTTGCCCTGGCTAGCAACCTATAACGTTCTGCCTAGCCGGCCCAATACCGCGCCGGTACGAGGTTGCAGAATAGCACCGCTGTGTGCGCGCGGTATTGGGTCGGCGCTGAGGCGAGTGTTAGTCGATTTTAAATTATGGGTCAGCCAGGGAAGGCAAAAGTCAAGACCCCTTTGTTTCGTGTTTCGCGTCCTTGCTCGTAAGCGCCGATCGCGTTTTCCGGCCACGAGATTGGGCTTGAGTGGGAACTCTGTTGAGGCGTCTCTTAAAAGATGCCTGTCCTATTCTTTTGTTTGGATCGGAGATAAAGAGGAGTTATCGAAGATGTCTACAACGTACAGCCGGCTCTATCTGCTAGATCGAATGCCTGTTGCCTGTTGCCATCTGAGGCGGACACCCCGGTCGGTCTCAAATGAAGGATCATTACCGAGCTGTCGCACCTTTAACTGCACCCCAACACCATATTTCCTGGGTCTTCCGCCGCTACCCTTCTTCGCTGGTTCGGGGAGTGCGTAGAGAGCGGAGTTGACCCGCAACCGCGAGAGCAGATGGGCGCGCGTACCGAGCTGCTCTCGCAACGGCTTGAACAGTCCGTTGTTGCCGAACCAGCTGTCAGTGGCGATCAGCATCGGCGCGTTCTTGAAGACACTGCCAAGCTGTGCGATCAGCCGCACGGCCTGCTCGAACTTGCTGCGAAAGACCAGCGACTGGCGGCGCAGTTTCAGATCGGCGCCCTCCAAGCTCTTGCGGCGCAGATAAAAAGCGAAGGCCAGCGGCAAGCAGGCCCAGCGCCCGTGGATTTTCTTGAGCAGCCCCACGGTGAGGATGGTCTGCGCCCACGGATAGCGCGTCTGGTTGGTCTTGGCCGCATGATCGAAGGTACGCTGGCAGCCGAAGATGTGTTTGCCGGTCTTCGGGTTGATGGAATCATCAAGCGCCAGCAGCAGACGCCCATCGCTCAACGGGCTGGGGATACGCTGCCAGAGCAGATTCCACAGCCGCTCCCAGGGCAGCTTCACTGAAGCCATGAAGGTGTAGTAGCGCCACTCGGCGATACTCACACCGAACAGTGTCTCGATGGCCCGCAACAAGTTGGAGGTGCGCGAGGCGGTGATCGGTACGATGATCGCTTGCAATGTCAGGATGAGCCAGCGAAAGCGCTCCTGGCCCTTGTCGTTGGCCGGAAACAGGGCTTGGAAATCGTTGGCGAGAGTGCGTAAGATAGGCATCGAGTAGGGGCTCTTTTTGTTGGTAAATCATTGGCTTGTGCAACCTTGATTATACCTCGAATCGAGCCCCTATTCACGTTTAACAGACTGTTTTTTCTCGCAATTATGCGGCTGTCAGCGCGCTCTGCGGGCGGCTGATCATCTATAAGTATGCACTAATATGGCGACCATCCTGTAGTCAATAATATACGAACGTTCTGAAGATGAAGGAATTCCGACGCGCTACGTCACCGCGACTATTTCGGGCGTATTTGCGACGGTCAATAATTGCGACGCTGAGAAAGCACAAAACTTCAGTTCAAAAATATACTCCAGCATTTGGTAGCCTAAGGATAGCGCCTCAATATAGTGCTGGCTCCGCATTGCTCTACCATAAAGTTTAACAAGATCCCAATTTTCCATGGTTTTTGCGTAACAGTTGAATAGACGGATGCCTATATCTGGGTCTTGCCTAGATCTGGGCGACAGCGCCTACTGTTGGGTGACGCGTCGGCGGTAAGCCCAGATCTGGCTGATGGTGAGCTGACAATGCGCCCCTCAAGGTCGAGCTTCAGGACCTGCTCGCGGGGAAGCTCCCACAGCTTCAGATCAGGCAGCCAGCGTCCCCCGGCCTCCTTGACGGCGCGGCTCAGGGCGGATTCGTCAAAGGCAATGCGCACCAGGAGCTTGCGAGGTGGATTGGCGGGCCAGTGCAGGGATGTCGGGGGGAAAGGGCGCTCGTTGACGACGACCTCGGCGGTGGTAATGCGCCGGCCGCGGACGTTGTCGCGGCGGTGGCGGACGCAGACGAGGCGCTCGCCGAACCGCTCGGCGTACTTGAGAGTCCCGGGGGCTCCGGGCTGGAGCGTCTTTTCCACTTCCATGGGGTCCTCCGTGGATTTCCTGAGTGTACCTGCGGGTGGACGGAAGGCAAGGGGCGGGACTGGAGCGGCGGGCAGTTAGTGTGAGCGCCGGGCTCTGTCAGTGGTATCTCCGCATCTGTCCGACCAGGATCCCCTGGATGCGCACCTGGGAGGGGCGAAACTCCATGGGCTGCATGGCGGCGTTGGCGGGATGCAGGATGACCTTGCCGCGCTTCTGCTGGATGCGCTTGAGGGTGGCCTCCTCGTTGTCGATGAGCGCGACGACGATCTCGCCGTTGCGCGCTTGCTCGCGTTGCTCGATGACCACCCAGTCGCCGTCGAGGATGCCTTCCTCGATCATGGAGTCGCCACGCACCTGCAGTACGTAGCAGGGCCGGTCGGTGCGCAGGGCCGGAGGCACGTGGACCGGCTCAGCGTTCTCGATGGCCTCGATGGGTCGGCCGGCGGCGATGTAACCGAGCAGTGGAAGGGCGTTCTCGTCCTCCCCTTCGCGGTGGGTTAGGCGGACGCCGCGGTGGAGGTGATTCATGGGCTCCACCAGCCCGGCCTCGATCAGGGCCTGGATCTGCTTGTGCATGGAGCCGCGGGAGCTGAGCCCGAGCGCCTGGCAGAGCTCGTCCAGGGTGGGGGGGTGCTCGTAGAGATCCTCGCTCTCTTTGAGGTACTCGTAGATGTCGCGCTGGCGGCGGGTGAGGTGGTCTATCGACATGGTTTCGGGTTCCTTGTCTGATTTCAGAAGCCCTCTCCCTCAGGGCTGTCTATTGGACACACTGGACACAGTTATTGATTGGCGGTATTGTCCTGCCCCATGCGACTTTTCGGGCAGACCTTCACCGCCTCGCTCATCGAGCGCGTGCGCACGGCAGCGGCGGAGCCTGGCGTGACGCGTAGCGGACTGTCGCGGCGGGTCTGCGCTTGGCTCAATTGGCGAGGTGCCAACGGCAAGCCACAGGAGGTCAGCAGCCGCAAAGCGTTGGTGGAATTGCAGCGGCGTGGTCTGCTCACATTGCCCGAAGCGCAGCGGACTGCGCCGCAGGGGCGCGCTGGGGTCGCGCCCGAGCCGTTCGAGGCGCCGGTGTTCGCCGGTGCGCTCGAGGAGCTTGGGGCACTGGAGCTGGTCGCGGTGGAGGGACGGCGTCTCTCGGCGTTGTACCGCGCGATGATGGCAGGCTACCATCCGTTGGGCGGCGGGCCGCTGTGCGGGGCGCAGCGGCGCTACCTGATCCGCTCGCCGGTGGCCGGCTGGCTGGGTGCGTTGGCATTCAGCGCTGCGGCCTGGCAGTTGAAGGCGCGCGATGAGTGGATCGGCTGGTGCGCCCACGCGCGCCGGGCCAATCTCACGCGGGTGGTAGCCAACAGTCGCTTTCTGATCCTGCCCACCATCGAGGTGCCCAACCTGGGCTCGCATGTGCTGGCGCTGGCCGCGGCACGGGTGCGCAGCGATTGGCCGCCGCGCTACGGGTATGCGCCGCTGCTGCTGGAGACCTTCGTCGATGAGCGGCACTTTGCTGGGACGGTGTACAAGGCGGCCAATTGGCGGCGCCTGGGCGAGAGTGCCGGACGCGGTCGCCAGGACCGGGCGAACAGCGCTGGGACCGGGGTCAAGGCCGTGTATGTCTTGCCCTTGCAGCGCGACTGGCGCGCACCCCTGTGCCAGCGTCCGGCGCCGGTGCTGCGCCTGGCGCCGCCGGGCGAGCACTCTGCCTCCTGGGCCGAGCAGGAATTCGGCCAGGTGGACTTTCCCGATGCGCGGCTGCGCCCGCGCTTGCTGCAGTTGGCGCAGGCGTTTGGCGAGCACCCCACCGCCCCCATCAGTGCGGCGCTGAACGGCGCGGCCAGTGCGACCAAAGCCGCCTATCGGTTCTTGCACAACGCGCAAGTGAATCTGCAAACGCTGCTGCATCCCCATTACGAGGCAACCGCCGGGCGTATCGGCGAGCACCCGCTGGTGCTGGTCGCCCAAGACACCACCAGCCTCAACTACGAGGCCCATGCGGCCACGCGCGAGCTGGGGCCGATCAACACCCGTGCCGACGCCGCGCAGGGACTGAAGCTGCACGAGAGCCTGGCGTTGACCCCCGAGGGGGTAGCGCTGGGGCTGATCGACGTCCAGGTCTGGGCGCGCGACCCGCAGCAGATCGGCCAGGCCAAACAGCGCAAGAAACGCCCCATCGAGGAGAAGGAAAGCCAACGCTGGCTCACCAGCCTGCAGCGCACCGCAGAGCTCCAGCGCCTGTGCCCGCACACCCGTTTGGTCAATATCGCCGACCGCGAGGCCGATATCTACGAGCTGTTTGCGGCGCCGCTCCAGCGCCCCGCGGGTCCGGATCTGCTGGTGCGCGCCAGCCGCACCACCCAGCGCCAGGTCGAGGAGACGCACGAGCACAAGCTCTTGTGGGAGCTCCTGCCCGCTCAGCCGGTGCTCGGCGGCTGCACGCTGTGCATCCCCGCCCGCGGCGGGCGCAAGGCGCGCCGCGCCACGCTGCAGGTCCGCTGTGCGCCGATCCAGCTGTGCCCCCCAAACCGGCTCAGTGCCGCCCCGCTGCTGGGGCTGTGGGGCATCCATGCCATCGAGGTCGAGGCGCCTGCCGATAGCGATCCCGTCGAATGGCTGCTGCTCACCACGGTGCCGACCGCGACCTTGGAGGAGGCGATCGAGCGCCTGGGCTGGTACGCGGCGCGCTGGAATATCGAGGTGTTTCATCGCACCCTCAAAAGCGGCTGCCGCATCGAGGACCGTCGCCTCGGCGATAGCGCCAGCCTGCAGGCCTGTCTGGCCATCGATCTGGTGGTCGCCTGGCGCGTCATGCACCTCACCAAGCTCGGCCGCGAGACCCCCGAGATCCCCTGCTCGGTGTTCTTCGAGGAGGCCGAGTGGAAGGCGCTGGTCTGCCATCAGCAGCGCTCGCCCACACCGCCCGAAACGCCGCCGACCCTGGGCGAGGCGATGCGCATGGTGGCCAAGCTCGGTGGTTTTCTCGGGCGCAAAGGCGACGGCCATCCCGGCGCCACCGTACTCTGGCGCGGTCTCAATCGCCTTGCTGACATCACCGAGACCTTCACCATCTTCCACCCCTCGATTCCGGGCGGCCCGTAGCGGCTGTCTCCGGTATGGGTAATAGACAGCCCTCAGGGAGAGGGTGTGGGTGAGGGGATTGATGAATGGTGTTTCTGGTCGCCCTCACCCTGGCCATCTCCCCGCCGGGGAGAGGGGGTGGCTCGGTGGCGGGTGGGGCTGTTTCGTCACCGAGTTGCGCACGGGCGGCCAATTCCTGGCGAATGCGTTCTCGTACGCCTTCGTGGTTCTGCATGACCTCGTTGTTCCAGAAACGGACGACGCGGTGGCCGAGAGATTCGAGAGAGGTGGTGCGCTGCTGGTCGTGTTCCACAGTATCGGCATGCTGGCCGCCGTCGATCTCGACGATCAGCTGTTGCTCCAGGCAGAGGAAATCGACGATGTAAGGGCCGATGGGCTCTTGGCGGCGGAATTTGTGGCCTGCGAGCTGGCGGTTGCGCAGGGAGTGCCAGAGGAGTTGCTCGGCGTCGGTTTGGTTCCTTCGCAGGGTCCTTGTGAGTGACTTCATTGGCCGGTGGTCCTGTTTAGATCCCTTCACGCTAGCCCTCTCCCTGGGGGCTGTCTATTACCCATACCGGAGACAGCCGCTACGGGCCGCCCGGAATCGAGGGGTGGAAGATGGTGAAGGTCTCGGTGATGTCAGCAAGGCGATTGAGACCGCGCCAGAGTACGGTGGCGCCGGGATGGCCGTCGCCTTTGCGCCCGAGAAAACCACCGAGCTTGGCCACCATGCGCATCGCCTCGCCCAGGGTCGGCGGCGTTTCGGGCGGTGTGGGCGAGCGCTGCTGATGGCAGACCAGCGCCTTCCACTCGGCCTCCTCGAAGAACACCGAGCAGGGGATCTCGGGGGTCTCGCGGCCGAGCTTGGTGAGGTGCATGACGCGCCAGGCGACCACCAGATCGATGGCCAGACAGGCCTGCAGGCTGGCGCTATCGCCGAGGCGACGGTCCTCGATGCGGCAGCCGCTTTTGAGGGTGCGATGAAACACCTCGATATTCCAGCGCGCCGCGTACCAGCCCAGGCGCTCGATCGCCTCCTCCAAGGTCGCGGTCGGCACCGTGGTGAGCAGCAGCCATTCGACGGGATCGCTATCGGCAGGCGCCTCGAGCTCGATGGCATGGATGCCCCACAGCCCCAGCAGCGGGGCGGCACTGAGCCGGTTTGGGGGGCACAGCTGGATCGGCGCACAGCGGACCTGCAGCGTGGCGCGGCGCGCCTTGCGCCCGCCGCGGGCGGGGATGCACAGCGTGCAGCCGCCGAGCACCGGCTGAGCGGGCAGGAGCTCCCACAAGAGCTTGTGCTCGTGCGTCTCCTCGACCTGGCGCTGGGTGGTGCGGCTGGCGCGCACCAGCAGATCCGGACCCGCGGGGCGCTGGAGCGGCGCCGCAAACAGCTCGTAGATATCGGCCTCGCGGTCGGCGATATTGACCAAACGGGTGTGCGGGCACAGGCGCTGGAGCTCTGCGGTGCGCTGCAGGCTGGTGAGCCAGCGTTGGCTTTCCTTCTCCTCGATGGGGCGTTTCTTGCGCTGTTTGGCCTGGCCGATCTGCTGCGGGTCGCGCGCCCAGACCTGGACGTTGATCAGCCCCAGCGCTACCCCCTCGGGGGTCAACGCCAGGCTCTCGTGCAGCTTCAGTCCCTGCGCGGCGTCGGCACGGGTGTTGATCGGCCCCAGCTCGCGCGTGGCCGCATGGGCCTCGTAGTTGAGGCTGGTGGTGTCTTGGGCGACCAGCACCAGCGGGTGCTCGCCGATACGCCCGGCGGTTGCCTCGTAATGGGGATGCAGCAGCGTTTGCAGATTCACTTGCGCGTTGTGCAAGAACCGATAGGCGGCTTTGGTCGCACTGGCCGCGCCGTTCAGCGCCGCACTGATGGGGGCGGTGGGGTGCTCGCCAAACGCCTGCGCCAACTGCAGCAAGCGCGGGCGCAGCCGCGCATCGGGAAAGTCCACCTGGCCGAATTCCTGCTCGGCCCAGGAGGCAGAGTGCTCGCCCGGCGGCGCCAGGCGCAGCACCGGCGCCGGACGCTGGCACAGGGGTGCGCGCCAGTCGCGCTGCAAGGGCAAGACATACACGGCCTTGACCCCGGTCCCAGCGCGGTTCGCCCGGTCCTGGCGACCGCGTCCGGCACTCTCGCCCAGGCGCCGCCAATTGGCCGCCTTGTACACCGTCCCAGCAAAGTGCTGCTCATCGACGAAGGTCTCCAGCAGCAGCGGCGCATACCCGTAGCGCGGCGGCCAATCGCTGCGCACCCGTGCCGCGGCCAGCGCCAGCACATGCGAGCCCAGGTTGGGCACCTCGATGGTGGGCAGGATCAGAAAGCGACTGTTGGCTACCACCCGCGTGAGATTGGCCCGGCGCGCGTGGGCGCACCAGCCGATCCACTCATCGCGCGCCTTCAACTGCCAGGCCGCAGCGCTGAATGCCAACGCACCCAGCCAGCCGGCCACCGGCGAGCGGATCAGGTAGCGCCGCTGCGCCCCGCACAGCGGCCCGCCGCCCAACGGATGGTAGCCTGCCATCATCGCGCGGTACAACGCCGAGAGGCGCCGTCCCTCCACCGCGACCAGCTCCAGTGCCCCAAGCTCCTCGAGCGCACCGGCGAACACCGGCGCCTCGAACGGCTCGGGCGCGACCCCAGCGCGCCCCTGCGGCGCAGTCCGCTGCGCTTCGGGCAATGTGAGCAGACCACGCCGCTGCAATTCCACCAACGCTTTGCGGCTGCTGACCTCCTGTGGCTTGCCGTTGGCACCTCGCCAATTGAGCCAAGCGCAGACCCGCCGCGACAGTCCGCTACGCGTCACGCCAGGCTCCGCCGCTGCCGTGCGCACGCGCTCGATGAGCGAGGCGGTGAAGGTCTGCCCGAAAAGTCGCATGGGGCAGGACAATACCGCCAATCAATAACTGTGTCCAGTGTGTCCAATAGACAGCCCTGGGGGAGAGGGGACAGGATGGCGTCTCGGCGCACCTTCGGGGTCTCCCTGGGGGAGAGGGGACAGGATGGTGTCTCGGCGCACCTTCGGGGTCTCCCTGGGGGAGAGGGGACAAGATGGGGTCTCGGCACTTTCGCGGTCTTCCTGGGGGAGAGGGAACGACCAGAGTCGGGCTGACGGAGGGGATATAAAACACTGTCGATCGTTTCCGATCTGTTCTATAGTTGAGCGGAGTATAGAACATAATGAGAATACTGCCCATGAGCATGCCCGCCGAGGAATTGGCGTCGCCCGACGGATCGGGCGGCGTGGAGCGACTAGCGGTCTATCTGCGGCGCAAGTACAAGGCGCGGATTACGGGGGAGCTGGTGATCCCGTCGCGGGAGGGGCGGTTCGCGGCGCTGCCGCCCGAGCTGGCCGGGCGGCTTGCCGAGGCGCTGCGGCGGCGCGGCGTCGATCGTCTGTACACGCACCAGCGCGAGGCCTGGGATGCGGCGCGGGCGGGACGCTCGTTCGTGGTGGTGACGCCCACCGCCTCGGGCAAGACGCTCTGCTACAACCTCCCGGTATTGCACGCGGCGCTCACCGAGCGGACCAAAGCGCTCTATCTGTTTCCGACCAAGGCGCTGTCCCAGGACCAGGTGGCGGAGATCGTCGAGCTCAACCAGGCCGGCGGGCTCGGGGTGCGGGCCTACACCTTTGATGGCGACACGCCCGGCGATGCGCGCAAGGCCGTGCGCACCCGGGGCGACATCGTGGTATCGAACCCGGACATGCTCCACCAGGGCATCTTGCCGCACCACACCAAATGGGCGCAGTTCTTCGAAGGGCTGCGCTACGTGGTCATCGATGAGATGCACAGCTACCGTGGCGTTCTCGGCTCCCACGTGGCGAACGTGCTGCGGCGCCTGTGCCGAGTGTGCCGGTTCTATGGGGCCGACCCGGTGTTCATATTCGCCTCGGCGACCATCGCCAATCCCGGAGAGCTGGCCGAGCGGCTCGTCGGGGGGCCGGTACAGGCGATCACCGAGAGCGGCGCACCCCAGGGCGAGCGCCAGCTGCTGCTCTGGAACCCGCCGGTGATCAATCCCGATCTCGGCATCCGCGCCTCGGCCCGCTCCCAGGCGACGCGGGTGGCGCGCCTCGCCACGCGCATGGGGCTCAAGAACATCGTCTTCGCCCGCACGCGCCTGATGGTGGAGGTGCTGACCAAGTACCTGAAAGACGTGTTCGACAAGGACCCGCGAAAGCCGCCCCGGGTGGCGGCCTACCGAGGCGGCTATCTGCCTACGGAGCGGCGGGCCACCGAGCGGCGCCTGCGCGCCGGGGACCTGGACTGCGTGGTCGCCACCTCGGCCTTGGAGCTGGGGGTGGACATAGGCGCGCTGGACGTCTGCGTGCTGAACGGCTATCCCGGCACCATCGCCGGGACCTGGCAGCGACTCGGGCGGGCGGGGCGGCGCAACCGCACCTCGTTGGGCGTGCTGGTTGCCTCCAGCGAGCCGCTCGATCAGTACATCGTGCGCAATCCCGAGTTCTTTCTCGGCGCCTCGCCCGAGCACGCGCGCATCGACCCGGACCAGCTGCTGATTCTGCTGGATCACGTGCGCTGCGCGGCCTTCGAGCTGCCGTTTCGCACGGGCGAGGCGTTCGGCGGCACCACGGCGCCCACTGCCGAGCTGCTGGCCTATCTGCAAGAGGAGGGGGTGCTGCACGCCGAAGGCGATCAGTGGTATTGGATCGCCGACAGCTATCCGGCCAACGCGGTGTCCCTGCGCTCGGTGGCCGAGGGCAACTTCACGGTCATCGACACCACCGGGGGCGGACAGAATGTCATCGCCGAGGTGGATTTCTCCAGCGCGCCGATGACGCTCTACGAGGGCGCGATCTACATGGTCCAGGCGAGCCCCTGGCAGGTCGAGCACCTGGACTGGGAGGGGCGCAAGGCCTTCGTGACCCGCACCCGCGCCGACTACTACACCGACGCCATCGACTATACGAAGCTCAAGATCCTGGCGGACTTCGAGCGCGCGGGCCAGGGGGGCGGCGAGGCCGCCCACGGCGAGGTGCACCTGGTGCGGCGCATCGCCGGCTACAAGAAGATCCGCTACTACACCCACGAGAACGTGGGCTACGGCAACATCAATCTGCCGGATCAGGAGATGCACACCACCGCGGCCTGGTGGCAGCTCGCCCCCGGGCTGCTGGAGAGCCGCTTCCCGGGGCGCCAGCAGGCCCTGGACGGCTTTCTCGGCGCAGCCTATGCCATGCACAACGTGGCGGCCCTGCGCATGATGTCCGAGCCGCGGGATCTGGGCCGGGCGGTGGGCGACGGCGATGCGCGCTGGTTCGCCACGGTCGGACCCAACGGGCGAGGGCAGATGCGAAGCTTCGAGGGCGGGGAGCTCAGCCCCGAGGCAGAGGGCCGGTTCCGCCCGGCGGTCTTTCTCTACGACAACTATCCGGGCGGGGTGGGACTCTCGGCCCCGCTGTTCGATCAGCGCCAGGCTGTGGTCGAGCAGGCGCACGCCCTGATCGAGCACTGCGGCTGTCGCTGGGGCTGCCCGGCGTGCATCGGCCCGATCCTCGCTTCCGACGAGCAGCGCGGCTACTCGCCCAAGGCGATGGCCCTGCAGGTGCTGGAGGTGCTGCGCGATGGACGTTAAACAGCGACTCACCATCCTTCGGCGCCAGAGCGGAGCGGCGGCGGAGCCGCAGGCTCCCGTTGTGTCCAGCGTTGCCGAGCGCATCCGCCGGCTGCGGCCTTTGCCCCCTGCTGTAGGAGCGAGCTCCCGCTCGCGACCCGAGGGTGTGGAGAGGATGGAAAAGCCGGATCGCGACCTGGAGGTCGCTCCTACCGGGAGGCGGGGCTCCTCGTCGCGTTCGCGCACGGATGAACCCGCCTTGGCCGAGCACCTCGGTGGCGAGCGGCTGGCGGCGGGCCTGATTCTCGTGACCCGCCGGGTGCCTTTGGCCAGCCATCACGGAAACGTGTGCCTCGCCGAGCTGCCAGGCCGTTCGGCTCTGCTGCCCGACCCCGAGGACGGTGCGCCCGAGCGTTGGCTGCTCGTCGATACCGAGACCAGCGGGCTGGCCGGCGGGACCGGCACCATCGTTTTTCTGCTGGGGCTCGCTCGTCTGGACGGCGATGCGCTGGAGACACGCCAGTATCTGCTCAGCGCCTTCGCGGGCGAGGCGGCCCTCTACGAGCATGCCGGCGCCTGGCTCGGCGCGGGCCGCACCCTGCTGAGCTTCAACGGCAAGAGCTTCGATCTGCCCCTGCTGGCTGCCCGCGCGCGCATGGCGCGGGTATGCGATCCCTTCGCCGGCCTGGCTCACCTGGACCTGCTGCACGCTACCCGTCGGGTCTATGCCCGGCGCTGGAGCGACTGCCGGCTGGGCACTGCCGAGCGCTGCCTGCTCGGCTTCGAGCGCGCGGACGACCTGCCGGGCGCCGAGGCACCTGCGGTCTGGCTCGACTGGGTTCGCCGCGGCGACGGATCGCGGATGGGGGCCCTGCTGCGCCACAACCATTGGGATCTGGTCTCGCTCGCGGCCCTCGCCTTGCGTCTCGGGCAGGCGTACCGGGAGCCCGGCCTCTGGGGAGCCGATGCCCTGGCCGCCGCCCGGGCCTGGGAGCTCAGGGGGAGGGCGGAGCAGGCCCGCGGGCTGTTGGAGGCCCACCGCAGCGAGCTCTCCGCGGAGGGACTGCTGGAGCTGGCGCGCCTGTACCGGCGCCGGGGTGCCTGGGACCTGGCCTGTGAGATCTGGCGGCCGCTGTCGGCCCAGCGCAATGCCGAAGCCTGCGAGCAGCTCGCCAAGTACCATGAGCATGTCGCGCGGGATTACCCCCGGGCCTTGGACTATGCCAACCGGCTGCCGGGAGCGCCGCAGAACGAGCACCGGCGCCGGCGTCTGGAGGCCAAGCTCGCCCGCTCGGCGCCCCAGCCTGCACTGCTGTCTTGAGCGATCAGTCCTCGCGCTCCTGCACGAGCGGGGGTAGCACGTTCGTGTCGTGGGAGTAATGATCGACCTGGTACTTGGTGCCCGCTGCAGGTGGCTTGTTGGTGATGTGCCACCCTCCCTTGGCGTCCTGCCATTTGTACACGGTGGTCGTCTGCAGCTCGCGTCCCACCGGGGTGCGCGCAGCCCATTCCGGCAGCTCGTCCGGGTGCAGATAGTAGTGCGTCGCCAGCCAGCCGACGGCGATCAACGCCAGGATCGCCCAAGCGATCCGGGCCTTCCAGGGGTTGGACTTGATGTGCATCGGCGGATTCTTGTGAAAGCAGGGTACCCGGGCCACTATAGCGCGCGTCTTGCCCGTTCGCATGGCAGTAGCCTGTGACGGGTTTCGCGGAACCCGGGGTAGGGCGCGCGGTCTTTGGGCTAGAGTTCTTGGCAGACGGATCGGCCGGCGAGCCCCGTTGCGGCTGAAACCCGCTTCATGTGGGGTGGTGACCGGGATTTCGTGTGCCAGGCGTGCTTGCCAAGCGCGACCCGCGCAGGAAGCGGACCCAGGTGGTCAGGATGGGGGGCGGTCTACCGCCCGCATCGAGCGGTTGTATCCAAACGGAGATTTCCCATGAGAAGTGCGTTGCCTTTGGTGCTAGTGCTTGCCGGGACGACGGTGCTGCAGGGGTGCGCTACGGACTATCCCCACCAGCGGGCCGCCGCGGGGGCGACCGTCGGCGCCATCACGGGCGCGGTTGTCGGCCATCAGCTCAATCACAGAAACGGAGCCTACTACGGCGCGGCCATCGGTGCCTTGGCCGGCGGTGCGGTTGGCCACTACATGGATAGACAGCAGCAGGAGCTCCGGCAGTCGCTGGAGGAGGAGCGCCGGCGGAACCAGATCCAGATCCAGCGCATGGGCGACAACTCGCTCAAGGTGACGCTGGACAGCGAGGTATCGTTCGCCTTCGACAGTGCGGAGATCAAGCCGGCTTTTCAGCCGTCCCTGGACAAGCTCGCAGCGCTGCTGAGCAAGTACAACAAGACGACCGTTAGGATCGTCGGCCACACCGACGCCGTGGGCTCGGATCAATATAACCAGGATCTATCCGAGCGCCGCGCCTACGCGGTGGCGGATTATCTGGCGAACCGAGGCGTAGATCCCAGGCGGCTCACCGCGGAAGGGCAGGGCAAACGCGAGCCGCGGGCCAGCAACGCCACCGAGGCTGGTCGGCAGCTCAACCGCCGGGTCGAGATCTTCGTGACGCCTATCGTCGAAGGCCAGCAGAACGGCGCCTATCCCGCGCAGGGCGGTTACCAAGGACCCGGCAACCAGCCTCAATCTCCCTATCAGCAGGGGCCCGCTCAGCGCGGAGGCGCTTATTCGGGGAGCGGACTCTATCAGCACGGTCCCTACGACCAAGGCAGTCCGTACCAGCAGCAGTCGCCTTATCAGGGCCCGCCCCAGCCGGGGCCCGATCAGGGGCCCTACCAAGGTGGGCCCGGGCAGCCGGGACCCGATCAGGGAGGCCCCTACGATCAAGGGCCCTACCAAGGTGGGCCCGATCAGGGAGGCCCCTACGATCAGGGGCCCTATCAGGAAGGGCCCGGCCAGCCGGGGCCCGATCAGGGAGGCCCGTATGGCCAGGGGCCGTACCAGCAGCCGGCCGGTTCCGGGGTCTATCCGCCGCCTGGGCAGACCTATCCGGGTCCATACGACCGCGGTCCGTACGACGACCCGCCCCATCAATGATCGGCCGGGTCGCGCGCGATCCGTCCCTCGGGTCTCGGGGCGGGCTCGCGCGGCCGTTGGTCGATCGAGTTGTGGCGCAGGGAGCCATATCGCGGAGGGCCGGACTGTGGCTGCTGCCTGTCGCGGCGCTTGGACGTACCGGTGAACCTGAAAAGCGCAGTTAGCTGTTAGCAATTAGCCGTTAGCTATTGGTTAAATTGCCGAATTTGCGACCTCGGCCACTCACCCGGCGGGTGAGACCTGCGGCGGACTCCGAGCGAGCTAACTGGCTAAGTTGGCTAAGCCAATCGCTAACAGCTACTGACTAACTGCTTTTTCCAGGGTGAAGGGTATGGGTCCCGGTGGACTCTGGCCACCCTTGCGGGCGGGTCCCTGGTGGCAAAATGGGATTGTCAATGATGAATGGCGATGGGCCGATTCAAAAAAGGTATTGAAACATCAAGAGGATATATTTGTAAAAACATCAGCGACTGCTAATATGCGAATAGGGAAGGTAGAAGCAGTAGGCGGCACGGATGCCATGGAAAGGAGGTGTGCCATGTGGGCTCCACTCGCAGCGGTGTTCTTCTTGGTGGGTGCGGTGAGTACGCCCGGTATGATCGAAGCTGAACGCGGATATCTGCAGCAGCATCCGGCCATTGAGGTCCAGGACCTTCAGACGACTCAGGCCGGTCTGCCGGACACCAGCCGTCTGGCGTCGGAATAACGGGTTGGAATAACGGCGAACAGAACGAATGACTAATCCAGGGCCCCGGGTGAGTGCCGGGGCTTTTGGCCTCTACCAGAGATCGATCTGGTATGCCTCCTGCTTGCCCTGCTGCTGAGCAGGGCTTTTGTGTCTATCGCCAGCGTGAAACGGCGTCACCGCCTCAGGCCCGGATATAGACCCAGCCCTCCTCCAGCTTGGTTACGATCGTGTCCAACGCCTCCGGGACCACCTGCGCCTCCTTGATGAGGTGGACCTTGACCCCCTTCATGCGAAGTCGCTCTATCGATCGGCTGCAGGCCAGGAACGAGATGTTGTCGTAACGGGCGGCCAGGGAGCGGATCCGGGCGACATAGGGAGAGGCGTCGGCGCGCAGGATCTGTATCCCCTCCGAGTTGAAGATGACCTCCACCGTGATCGACTTGTGCTCGCGCTCAGAGGTGGCGAGGAGATGCTCGGCGCCGTTCAGCGCCGCGTCGACCCGACGGGGGTCGGCCGTGGGGATGTGCAGCAGTACATGCCGGTAATCCGAGCGAGCCGGGTCCACCCTCAGCGCTTGCGCCGAGAAGATGGGATTTTCCCCGGAAGGTCCGAAGGCTGAATTGGCGTACCAGCCCGTTCCGCCTCCGAGGCTGAGCAGGAGAGCGGCGGCTACCGCGCGGGCGATCCAGGCCGCACGCCGACGGCGCGTTTCTTTGGGACCGGCCGAGCCGGGCGGGTCCTGATAAGCGACGCGCAGCATGTCCTTGGTCATCCGCAGCTGGCAGATCCGCTCCGATAGCTCGGCGTGCCCTTCGGCGGCCTCGAGCAGGCGTGCGCGATCGTCGGCGGACAGCTCACCGTCGACGAACGCGTTGATGAGGTCGCGGGGCAGGTCGTTGGCGTCGCTCACTTGACGCTCCTCAACCGGGCCGCGGCGCGGGAAGAGGCCGTTGCCGTATCGTCCCTTTGGGTGAGCCGCTGGCGCAGCGCCTCCCGGGCGCGGCTCAGGCGGCTCATCACGGTGCCGATCGGAATCTCGAGTGCGACCGAGACCTCTTCGTAGCTGAATCCCTCGAGATCCACCAGCGTGAGCACCTGGCGCTGCCCCATCTTCAGACAGGCGACGGCCTCCCGCACCCGGGTGACGATCTCCTGGCGCTGATGCGAGTCCTCCGGGTTGTCGGGGCTGATCAGCACGCAATGATCGACGTTCTCGACGTGGCGGACGCTGCGCAGGTGATCTTTCCAGCAGTTTGCAAGGATGCGGAACAGCCAGGCGTCCAGCCGCTCGGTCTCCTTCAGCACCGCCTTGCTGCGCAGGGCCTTGTAGAGGCTCTCGGCCACCAGGTCATCGGCCAGGGCGGACTCGTGGCACCAGGCGTAGGCGATGCGGTACAGTCGCTCTCGCTTCTGCTTGAGCTTGCGGTGCGCATCGAATGGCAGCCACGGCAGGTGCATGAATCTTCGGATCCTCGGCCTGGTCAGGCGGCTATCGTCATACATGACGCGCAGGGACGCCAATTTATTCCACGGGTCTGCCCAGGGCCTGTCTTCAGGGTGGGCCGCAGACCCGGCTCTGGTAGCCCGGTCGCCGGCCGCTCAGGGCGGCGCCGTTCTCCATCTCCTGAAGCAGGGAGATCACCCGCAGTGAGGTGTCCGAGACGCGCTGCATGAGGTGGGTCAGGAGGGGCCGGCTCGCCCGATTCTCGGCGGCCGCCAGCAGCTCGGAGCCCAGCTCGTGCAGCTGACGATGCACCGGCTCGAGCCGCGTGAAGGCGGGGTTCTCAGAAAAGGCCTGACCGCTGCCGTAGTACCACCGGCCCAGGCCGCATCGGCGGTGATCCATCTCCGGGGTTTCGCAAAGCGGCTCCGACGGCGAGCCCTGGCCGAAGGTCATGCGGGTCACGGCGGTGATCAACATGCGCCGCCACTCGATGTGGTCGAGCTGGGCCAGGTACAGCAGGCCCTCCGGCAGTGCGCTCCAGCTGTGGTGCTGCTGCATGAATCCGAGCAGGTCGGGCAGCGGCAAGGCCGGCGAGATCCAGTTGCCCTGGGCCCGGGAGCAGCCCGTGCGCATCAGAAACTCGTAGCAGTCCAGCGAGTGCACGCCTTCCGCGACCACGCTCAGCCCGAGCTCGTGAGCCATGCGCACGCTCGCCGCGACGATGCGCGTACTCTTGCGCGAGGTCTCCATGCGGGAAATCAGCGCGCGGTCCAGCTTGATGCAGCTGAACGGCCATTGGCTGAGGGTGTCTATGGAGGAGAAGCCGGTTCCGTAATCGTCCATGATCAGGGTGACGCCCATCTCGACGAGGGCGGTCAGGTGACGCTGGACGTCGGCATTGGCCTGGAGCAGAGAGCTCTCCGTGACCTCTATGCCCAAGCGCTCGGGATCGAGCTCCTCGCGATCGATGGCGGCCTCGATGAGCCTCACGACGCGGTTGCTCTGCAGGTCCTGGGAGGAGATGTTGACGCTGAGGCCCGCGTGGGGGTCGGTTCCGTCGATCACGAACCAGTCCGCGAGCAGCCGCGGCAGCATGTGCAGGGTGATCTCCGTGATGAATCCCTTCTCCTCGGCGACCGGGACGAATCGGTCGGGGAGCACCAGCTCCCCGCTTGGCGGGGTCCAGCGCAGCAGGGCCTCGGCTCCCGCGATGCGCCCGGTGAGCAGCGAGACGAACGGCTGATAGTGGAAGCTCAGCTCGTCATTCTCGACGGCCCGCTCGAGCTGGTCGAGGGTGATCGGGACTGCGCTCATGCTCTCACTCTGTGGGTTGGCCTGTAGGGGAGATGAAAACAGAGCCGCCGGCGGGCCGGATTAAGGCAAAGTCTAGCCGTGCTGTCCCGAACAACCAAGGCGCGCGGGCTCCCGGGGGCGGGGGCCAACGCGGCCGCGCGGGCCAGGGTCGACAGGGGCTCGGGGCTTCAGCGGGCGCGCGGTACAGTCTGGGGCTCGACAAACTCGAACAGACCCTCCCGGCCTCCCTCGCGCCCGAACCCGGACTGCTTCATTCCGCCGAAGGGTGCCTCAGCGGTCGGGCCGGTGGCCGTGTTGTGTCCGACGTGGGCGAACTGCAGGGCGGCGATGACTCGTTCGGCGCGATCCTCGTCGGCGGTAAAGACATAGGCCGCCAGGCCCTGCTCCGTGTCGTTGGCGACGTGGATCGCTTCGGCCTCGTTGTCGAGCTCCATGATCGGTATCAGGGGTCCGAAGGTCTCCTCCCTGGTCGCGAGCATGGCCGGCCGGACACCGCGTACGACCGCCGGGGCGAAGAACGTGCCCTTGGCTTCGCTCCACTCTCCCGGATCGGCCCCGGCGACCAAGATGGCACCCTTCGCCAGCGCGTCGGTCAGATGCAGGCGGACCTTCTCGTAAGCGTGGCGATCCACCAGGGGGCCCATGTCGACGCCGCTGTCCATTCCGTTGCCCACCCGCAGTCTGCTCAGCCGGCGGGCGAGCCGCTCGGAGAACGCCGTCGCCACCGGGCGCTCTACCAGGACGCGGTTCGAGCATACACAGGTCTGGCCGCTACCCCGGAGCTTGTTGGCGACGAGTTGCTCGACCGCTTGGTCGAGGTCCGCATCGCGGAACACCAGGAACGGGGCATTCCCACCGAGCTCGAGGGTGAGCCGCTTGACCCCTTCGGCGCTCTTGCGGATCAGTTCCTTGCCGACCTCCGTGGAGCCGGTGAAGCTGAGTGCGCGCACCGCCGGGTTGCGCAGCAGCTCGTCGGCGATCGGCTGCGCCGGGCCCGTCACCAGGTTCACCTTTCCCCGCGGCAGATCGAGCCGCTCGTGGATCAAGGAGAACAGGGCGATCATGGTGAGCGGCGTCTTGGCAGAGGGCTTGACTACACAGGCGCAGTCCGCCGCGAGCGCGGACGAAAGCTTCTTGGCGATCATCCCGATCGGGAAGTTCCAGGGCGTGATCAGCCCGACCACGCCCGCGGGCCGGTAGTGCACGGTCCAGCTGCACCCGCGGGGGTGCTCGGTCAGGGTGTAGGGGCTGAGGCGCTCGACGTTCGCCGCGCAGAAACGGAAGAACCCGGCGGCGTAGTCGACCTCGCCCTGGGCCTCCGGCCAGGGCTTGCCGTGCTCAAGCGTCAGGATGCGGCCGATCTCCCGACGCTCGTCGGCCAGGACATCCGCGATCCTCTGCAGCCAGGCTCGGCGCTGGGTGATCGGGGCGGGGCTGCCCAGAGAGCTGGCGGCCGCCTCGATCGCCCGCGCCGTCTCCTGCGCACCCATGGCAGGGACCTGCGCGAGGCGCTCGCGAGTGGCGGGGTTCGAGACCGGAAAGCGCTCGCCGGAATCGGCCTCGACCCAGCGGCCGTTCACGTAGCCTTTGATCTCGGTGAGCAGGGGAGATTCGATCGCCACGGGTGCCCCCATTTCTTCAGCGTCGCGCGGCCCTGGGGTCTCGCCGACCCGTTCCGGCCGCTTTCAACTCTGGCGCCCGCTGCGGGTGCTCGCTGGCCGGCACGGCGCGCAGTCAGCCCCCGGCCTGCAGGGTCAGCTTGACATCCAGCTCGGTCCCCGCACGCCAGATGTGCAGCTTCACCTGGTCTCCGACGTGGTAGTTGTCCAGACGCGACATCAGGGCGGCGACGCTGTCCACCGGTTTGCCGTCGATGGCCAGGATGATGTCTCCCGGCGTGACGTTGCCCTGGTCGTCCACTTGGGTCGCCCGCAGGCCGGCTGCCTCGGCGCTGGAGCCGGGCTCGACGTTCAGCACCAGCACGCCCTTGACCCCGAGCTTGGCCGTCACCAGGCGATTGATGTCGGCGTCGACTGACACGCCGAGGCTCGGCGGAACGTACTTGCCCCGGGCGATCAGCTGCGGCACGACCCGGTTGACGGTGTCCACCGGCACGGCGAATCCGATGCCGGCGTAGGCCCCGGAGGGGCTGTAGATCGCGGTATTGATGCCGATGAGGCGCCCTGCGCTATCGAGCAGCGGACCGCCCGAGTTGCCTGGGTTGATCGCCGCGTCGGTTTGAATCAGATGCTGGATGGTCGCGCCGTTCTCTTCTTCGAGCGAGCGATCCAGGGCCGAGACGATCCCGCTGGTCAGGGTGTAGTCGAGACCGAAGGGGTTGCCAATCGCAAAAACCTTCTGGCCGACTTTCAGGTCGCCGCTCGTTCCCACGGGCACGGGTGGGGGGCGGTCGAAAGGCACGTTGATGCGCAGCACGGCGAGATCGTAGGCCTTGCTCGCGCCGACCAACACCGCGTGGTAGGTGCGCCCGTCGTTGAGCCTCACGGTGGCCTCGGAGGCCCCTTCGATCACATGATCGTTGGTGACCACGTCGCCCAGGTCGTCCCAGATCAGGCCCGATCCGGTGCCCGTACGCACGCTGAGCAGGTTGCGCGTCCACAGGTCGACGACCCGAGAGCGTGTAGTGATGAACACCACCGAGGGGCTGGCGCGCCGGAAGATCTCGATGGTTGCCTTTTCGTCGGCCGCCAGATCACCGCGTGCAGTTACCGGGCGGGGCTCGGCGGTCAGGCCGATGAGGTAGTGCTCGATCCATGGAAGGAGCTGCCAGACGATGATGATCAGGACGGTGCTCCAGGTGATCCAGCGCAGCCGACGTATGACGGGATCGGTCTCAGTGGCCATCTAACATCCTTCTCTGGCGACACGTTGCGGATGGACTGGCGCGAGCGGGCTCGGCATCGCGCGGATCGTCTACGACGGTCCCGACGCGTCCGAGGATTCGGCTCGCCGGGCATCAAGAGCGCCCAGGGCAGTCGCGGTCGCGGCGGACTGCGGCCCCGAAGGGCGCTCCGGCAGGCTACCCCAGGGCGTTGCTGGTCTCAAGGGGACTGGGCGACCCGCTGCCAATGGATCGCGCCTGTCTCATTCAGGATAGGCAGTCGTCCCGGAACGCGGGGAAATACGGATCGTTTCTGCCGGGGGGAAGGCCCTCGCTCAGGGGATAGATGGTCTAAAAATAATAATGACGATTCCGGGAAGATCCCGACCCCCTCTGTCTCGAGGGAGACGGTGAGGGTGACAGACAACGCCCCAACGCAGGCGATGCGTCGAGCTCGGCCGCTCGGGTCCCGGGCTGTGAGCAGATCGACCGCCAGCTCCACCGACAGCGCGGTGCCATTGCCGCAGGTCCGTGCCTGGAGCCGGAGGCCGCCCGGCCGAGAGGGTCGGCTGCGCGGGTGGTGTTGAAAAGGCACAGAGAGCCCCTAGATTGCCAGTGGTAGTGCTTGTCGTGTGAATCAACGTGCAGAGGAGGACCTGACATGTTCGGCAGTTTCGAAAGCGGCCTGCTCGATGAGTTCAGGCGGCTCGAGCGTGAGATGGATCAGCTGTTCGGGGCCGCGCCTTGGCCGGCCGGCATCCGCGCGGTGGCCAGAGGGAGCTTTCCGCCCGTCAACATCGGAAGCACCCCCGATCGAGTCGATATCTACCTGTTCGCGGCGGGCTTGGACTCCAAGAGCCTGGATATCTCCATTCAGCAGAACCTGCTGATCGTAGCCGGCGAGCGCAAGCCCGTCGTGGAGGAATCGGCCAACTATTACCGTAACGAGCGCTTCGAGGGCGAGTTCCGCCGCGTTGTGACCCTGCCGGAGGATGTCGACCCCGACAAGGTGGAGGCGGCCTATCGCGACGGCGTCCTGCACGTGGCTGTTGAGCGGCGCGGGTCTGCCAAGCCCCGGCAGATCGAGGTACGGTGAGCGAGCGGAGGACGATGAGATGACCGAGCAGAAAGACGTGACCAACCCTCAGGGCAAGGCCGTGCGGGAGCAGCATGAGATCGAGCATCCGATCCGTCCCGCGGTGGACATCTACGAGGATAGCGGTGGCATCACGGTGCGAGCGGACATGCCCGGCGTGGCACGCGAGGGGCTGGAGGTGAAGGTCGACAGCGACACGCTTTCCATCGAGGGCCGGATCACCATCCCGATCCCCGAAGGCATGCAGCCGCTCTATGCCGACGTGCGCTCCACCCGTTACCAGCGCAGCTTCTCGCTGAGCCGCGAGCTCGACGGCGACAACGTCCAGGCGAGCCTCAAAGACGGGGTGCTCACCCTGCGCATCGCCAAGCGCGCCGAGCACCAGCCGCGCAAGATCGAGGTGCGCACGGACTGAACGGGGCAGGGGGACCCGCTGCGATCGAGCCGCCCGCCCCGGGCGGCTCCTAGTTCTTTGGGTCTCCCGGAGACTGGTTCGGGAGACCTTCACGAATCGTTGGAGCTGCCGGGCGCTCAGTCAGAGGTCGTCCCAGATCCTCGTGAAATCGGTGTCGCCTTCCAGGCTCTCTTCGTCTGCAAGACTCTCTCGCCCGCCGATCTCCTCGTACTCGAACCGGGCGAAGCTCCCGGTGCTCTCCACCAGGGTCGAGAGCCTGCATCTCTGCTTGTCCTCGGCGCCGATCACCACCACTTCCGGGCCCTCAAAGTGCTCGAGGAAATCCGGGCCGAGGAGCATCGGGGACAGCCCCAGGGCCTCGGAAGCCGAGAGCCGCAAGCCGTTGACGGGCCGGGCGCAGATGCCGCGCGCAGGGCAAGGCTGGATGGTCACAGCCTCGGCTTCGACCGCGAGCAGCTGGACGCCAAACTGGAGCAGATCAGAGCGCTTGTAATGCATCCACCGGACGGTGCCGATCCTCCACTCGCTGGGGGTGCGCTGCCTGTCGGCGCGGCGCACGGCGATCAGGCTTCCTAGGGCGACCTGGATCTGATCGCTGCCATGCCACTGCAGGCGAGCCCCGCCCCGAGACTCGTCCCGGATCACGCAGATCTGGCTGTCCGCCGGGGCGGGTTGTCCGAGCGTCGCCTCGTCGGGCAGCGCCGTCGCGACGACATCGACCGGGGCGGGCGAGCCCGGCCTGGCGGCTTTCGAGAGCACCCGATGCACGGCGGCCAGGCCGAGTACCACCTCCGCGTGGGATGGCCCCCGTTCCCGCTTGAATCGGCGCTCGATCAGCATGCCCCAGCTGCGCATGAGTCTGCGAAGGAGGTCTGCCGTCATCCCCGGGACCGGAAGGGCGGCCCCCTCGTCCTCGGCCTGACCGTACTTCATCCGGTGCAGACGATGGCGCAGCAGGCCACCGAGGGTCGTCGTGTCGAGGATCAGGGCCGGCTCTCCCTGGTGTTTCGACGGCAGATCCAGGTGGCGGGGCTGGTGGTCGCTGTCGGGCTCGACCGAGAAGAGGCCCCGGGCCGGACGGGCCTCCCCGCCGAGCGACCCCAGTCGGCAGCTGGCGGACCAGACCTCGAGGGCAGCGTAGACCTGGGCGCTTTCTCCCGGGCGCAGACGATAGGGAGAGGCCAGGGCGAAGAGCAGGATCTGCTTGTAGGCCTCCTCCAGATTGGCTTCCGGCACGAGCGCACAATGGCTGTCGGCTATTGGCTGGCCCTGGCAATCGAGTCGCACGGAGAGCCCGTAGAGGTGATGGATGTCCCTCCAGCTGTTCTCGGGATAGGGGGCGTAGATCTCATAGCAGGTCAACAGGAGCCGGCCCATGTAGCGAAGGGCACGATGCAGGGCCGTACAGTGGAGCGACGTTCCGAAGAGCCGCCGATGGGCCCGCTCGCGATGCGCGAGGACGTCCTCGGTTACTTGCTTGTAACCGGTGGCCATGAGGTCCTGGAACCTGCGGTTCAGGGACGCGGCGCGGTATCGTTGGGCAGGGAGGGGGAAGTTCGCTCCCGCGTAGCTCTGCGCGAGCCGTTGCGACACCTCTCTCACCGGATCGCGCAGATCCTCCAGGACCCGGAACCGCTCGGTCGGGTCGATCTCCAAGGTGCTCAGCTCGACGAGCAGCTCGTAGAGTCCGCGGGCGGCCCGGCTGAGATCATCCGAAGGAAGTGCGGCGATCCAGCGCCTTAGATGGCCCGGCGAGATGTCGAAAGACCCTTTGTCGGGTTTGGTGCGCTTGGGCAGGGGAAGGACCGAAACCCTCAGCACCTCGTCCGTGTTCAGCATCTTGCCTCCCTTGGATGTCACAGCGATCCCGGCGGGGCCGATTCTCACATAACCGCCGCGAAAAGTCCGGCCTTCGCCAGTGCCCGGCGTTGACCGACGGCAGCTCCGGTCGGGCAGGAGATGCCGCTTGGTGGCGTAGCGGTGATCCGTGAGATCTTACACACAGAAAGAGCCTATGGTCTTGCTTGAGGAGGGGGCAAGAAAGAAAGCTCCGGTTGGCAGGGGACGCTGGCCGGTGGAGGCGGCTTCTTCTTAATGCAAACATATCAATCAGTTGCCATGAGTCCCGATGTCTCACCAACCTCGCTTATGAAGAGTACCGCGATGATGTGATGCTCACGCATCCATTCGGACTTGGGACTCCGTTAGCGTTCCCTCCGTACTGAGAGCGCACAAAGATCGCCTGGTGGCGATCCGAGAAGACCCGCGGCTTCGTTTTGCCGCGGGCTTTTCTGTAGGTGAGCGTGAGGGTGGCTCCAGCGAGGATCAGGCCGGCGATGTAGGCAGGATCTATGTCGTTGAGCGGATTGATATTCTTCTACGCGGCCATCCGTGACTCTGGCGTAGGGAAAAAATTGGCCCTGGCGTGGTGCCAGGGCCGGATATTGGTGGGGCGGCGGCTACCGAAAACGACATACAACTAACTGTTACGGCAAGTCTTTCGGGAGCAGCGGTTTCGTTGTTGCCCCTATAGTTGCCCCCTCGGCTCCGCGGTTACTCGATTTCGCGAAACAGATTCACCGTTCGCCGCGCAGCCCGTCCAGCAGGGAGTAAAGACTCGGGTCCTTCACCCCCAGTTGCTTCAGCAGGCAGAGTCTTCGGTCCACCCAGGCCAGCGACCGCCTTGCGAACGCGTCATGCTGGGCCTCCAGCCGCTCGAAGGTGCGCCAATGCATCCCCTTGGGCTTCAGGCCGCCGCCGTTGAGGATGCCCGGCTCCCGTCCCAACCGCTCACGGGTCTTGTCCGCTCGTCTTGCGAGGCGGTCGTAATCTGGCTCCCGCTGGCTCGGGTAGACCAGTTCATGACAGTGCCGGCAAGCGAATATGGATCCGCCGTAGAGGATGGCGACTCGGCGGCCGCAGCCAATGGCGGGGCAGAGGAACCAGGGGCGCGATCCGCCAAGGTTGCAGGGTGTCCAGTCCAGATAGACCGGGTAGCTTGCGTCCTTCCACTCTCCGCCGCCGCTCCGGTGGCGATAACTCAGAATGACGCGACCCACTTCAGCCCGCGCCTGGATGGATGCCACCACTTCGCCCCTGCGGCTCCACTGCCAGCCGAAGGCATTGCCCGGTGCCAGGAGGCCGTCCCGCTGCCAGCGTCGAATGTCGATGGCCCGGTAATCGTCAGTGGTGTCATTCGCGCCGTAATGCCAGCGTCGCCCGCTACCCATGCCGCCCATGTTCGCCTCCAGATATTGCCAAAATCATTTGGGAGATTTAGCTCTTTGCCTTGGCCCTTTCCGGGCTTTACTGGCCGTTGTGGGCTGGCTCCGGCCTTCGTAAAGACCTGGACGTTTTGTTCGCTCGAAACAGCGGCCACCAGGTGTCGAGCATAAGGGGGCGGAGGTAGGGCTTGCCCAATCAGCCGGCGATGCCGATGGAGCTAAGGCTCGGAGTTCCCGCGCCCGGCTGGTAGGGGTGCACCGTGAGACGGATTCATCGCCATTCCCGCCAATAGCCGTGCAATCTCCCAGAGCCGAGCCGCCTCCGCCGCAGACTTCCATCGGAAGGCGTGCCCGCTGCCTACTCCCCGCCGAGGTCCACAGAACGCACGTCATCGAGACAACTCGTTCAACCCGTTTGCACCCGTTTGAACCGGCTTGAACGGGTACTCCGGAGAGCAGGGATGAACCCCAAACCAACCCGTTTGGGGGTTCTTTCCCTATAGGCAAACGGGTAGTAAGAGCGAACTGGTCGAAGGTCATCTCTGCGCTCGTTTTTTCGCAACCCGTTTGCACCCGCTTGAAACGACTGGTTCGAGATCTCGGGGGCTCAGGTAGTCCTTGCGGCCACCGTGCCTTTGGTCCTCTGGCAGCGGGTAGGTCACCAGCTGGCCAGATACCAACGAGTCTTCGATCGCCTCGGTGATGTGCTTTACAGTCATGCTGAAAGCACTGTTCATCGTGCGCAGACCGGTCTTGGTGTGGAAGCGGCCCAGCTTGATCTCGCTGGCGAGGAAACGCAGTAGTTGGTCTGCCCTAGTGGCTTTGGCCTCTTCATGAGAAATCCTCCGCTCCTCGAACCATTCGAACGCGAAACCGTCGCGCTTGATCCAGATCAGCGGCAGGTTCGGCGCGCAATACGACAGCTTGGCGCGGGCGTAGAGAGTCACTTGTGATTCGGGGGCCAAGCGGAGGGTCGCCGGGGGAGTGCGTCCGGCCGCGTCCCTTGGGCTCCAGGACTGCAGCACGGCGGTGATCCGGCTCCCGTCTGGAAGAGCCGAGCCACCCCGCCCAGAATATTGGTCCAGGTTCTTTTCCCGTGCGTTGAGCTTTCCGGTGTGGTGGATGTAGCGGACACAGCAGCCGAGACCGTTTACGATCCGCCTGGCCGCCAGCACCAGAGCTTGCTCGTTATCGTTCACGCGGTTCTCTGCGGCCCCGAACGAGACCAGCGGATCGAACTCCACCAGCACCGGGGGATCGTCGCGATAGGCCTGGATTATGCGGTCGGCCAGTGGCGTAAGGGCGAGGTTCCCATCGATCTCATGTATCAACTTGGCCTGCTCGCCGGTCACGTCCCAAATGATGATGCCGCCCTGGACTTTTCGTCGCTGGTCAGGAGTGAGTCCCATGGCGTCCATGATCCGTCGCAGTCGCGCTACCAATCGATCGCGCCGATCCTCGGCGGTGACGATTAACACCCAGCCGGGGGTGACCACGCGGCTCCCGTAGAGGTCCAACCCCAGCACGACATGAACCGCTTCCCACAGTGTGAGGGTGGTCTTGCCGGTGCCTCCGGGAGCGATCTTCTGCGCCACGTCGGCGTAAAGGTGGTGGTCGACGATGCATTTCGGCGTCAGCTCCGCCCGCTGCAACTCGTCGTCGGTGATGACCAACGAGTCCCTGGGCGGCGGCGTCATCGGGGGCACTATGAAGCGGATGTCGTTGAGATAGGTGGGGTCATCCCGGTGGTCGTTCGGGTCGTTGCCCTTGTCGCTCTTCGGTAGGTCGGCGCGCAGGATCTGCGACATCTCAGTCCTCCTCGCGCAGGATGATGATTCGGCGAGGATTAAACCGGAGGCTCAGCAACTCTGCCGTCTTTTCCATGTTTCCCTTCCCGAACGCAGACGCGCAGACCGCTTTGCCGAGTCGGTGGTGGAATACCACACTGACTGCGCTCGCCCAGCCCTCGGCGACGTACCAGTCGGTATCAAGGTCCAGCGTGTTTCCGAGCAACAGGCAGCCGCGGCTGATCTGTCCGAACGTCTGTTTGCGACCCTCCGGGTTGATGCACTGGACGCCCTGAACTTTTCCGGTGCCGTCGGCGCGGATGGGGACGATCAGGCAGTCTGCGCCGCGTCCGACGATATTGCCGTCGACGAGCCCACGGCCCGCTCCCGCTGCCCACGTGATACCTTTCCGAACGGCGTAGGGGTGGTCGCCCACCGTCGAGTCATCGACCCGAGACGCCAGCCAGAGGCGCGCTGAATAGGCAATGGTGTCAGCGTTCGGACTCGGAGCAGATCGGGGCTTAGGCGTCGTCCCCAGGACTCGTGGGCCCGGTTTCCACCCATGTTCCCGCGCCAAATAGATCAAGGTGCCGATGCCGGCGCGTGTGGAGTTCCTGCCTAGGCTGCGCCACACTTCCCGAGCATCGCGCGCCCGGTAGCGGTCGCTGCTTTGGCTCCAATCGTCCCAGATGGGGAAGCCCGTGTCGCCGAACTCGTCCTTGAGGATGCCGCCGATCTTCACCCAGAGGTCCCGGTCGTCCGCCGGGATGCACCGGAGCATGGCCTCGGCGTCGGCCTCGTTTGCCCGGGGAACAACGGTCGCAGCCATGGCCAGGGGCTCCTTACGCCAACTGCTTTCGCGCGGCTTGGAGCTTGGCGACCAGTTCCCGGATTTGGTCGTCGCTCTTGCCGGCGATCCGTGCGGCGTTGAGCACCGAGACCTCATCGGCGGGCCAGCCCACCGCCCGCGCGCCAATCGATACGGGCAGAGTGAACAGTCTTTCCTGAATGTCAGAGTAGTGCGCGCTCCGAGAACGGCCCCGCTCTCGCAGTACCTCGGGAAGCCGAACAATCCTGGTGCTCATGGAATAGTCCCCTGTCGAAATACGAGGACTTCAACAATACTGACAGAATACGGCTCGAATACCCTCGGCGATATTCTGTCGAATCTCTCTGGCAGGTCTGGTGCTGCTCCGGATTGTCAGCGCGCTTCCCCAGGATCAAGATGCGCGCTTTGGAACCGGGAAAGCGTGCCTAGTAGGGGTATCTCTTCCCTCCTGACTGCTTTCCGTCTTGGCGTTGCTTCGTCTTCCGTTTTCGGTAGGCTTCAGCATCAGGTTTGAGCTCGAAGATCTCCTTCCGCTGTTCGTTCGCCGCTTGTAGGGCCTCCTGGTATTTGATTTGATACCTCGTCGCCATCGCTTTGGCCTCCTCGCAGTCCCGCGGCGCCTCCAAGATCACCATGTCGATTGAACAGCTCAGCAATTCGACGCTTGGTCGGGATATTCTGGGTGCACCGAAGTTAAAGGCGGCGGCCTGCATGGGACTCTCCTGGTGCGCAGACGCACGGCCATCTTTCCAGCAGACAGCCCATTCAAAGAACGCCTCGGGGCTCATGCGAGCATCCAGACTGTTACCAGCCGCTCGGAGATCGCCCTTCCTGATCGCGGTGACAACCCTTTGGCGGAGCCGCTTCCTAATGCCCGTGGGCGACTCACTCTCTTTTTTCGGCCAGTTCCGAATGAGTAGATCGATGCCTTCGCCTACCGTGATCTTCTCAATCCCCGCCAAATCCTCGTAGCGCTGCCACCCGGCTGGCGCACGATTTCTCTTGGTCTTCTGCTTCATTTCTGTCCCTTCGATCCCCCAAGTTCGTGAGCCGCGCCACCGCTGCCGGACCGCGGGCGCTAGCGCTGGCGCGGGTTCGAGCCGACGAGGAACCCCGGTAGGGGGTTAACCCACCCTCTCGAGGCGGACGCAGCCCCCACCCTGGTGCACCATAGTAGGTGATTGGATTATGCCAGACGTTACTGTACATTGCAGTACGTTCACAGCACGTGCACCCAGAGGAGAGACATGGCCAGTGTCAAGACCGCTACGCTGAGCTTTCGCATCGACCCTGGCCTGAAGGAGGCGCTGCGCACCGCGGCCGTACGGGAGCATCGCTCCATCGCCAACATGGTGGAGGTGCTGATCCGGGACTACTGCGGTCGCGCCGGCATCCCGATGCCCGAGCGGGGCAACGGATTTGACGACAGCCAGAGCCCGACCAAGCGTGGCAAATAGGTTCTTTGGAGCACGAGGGCACGTCATGAGCGAAGAACAATTCATGAACACCAAGGATGTCATCGGCCGCATCTTCAAGGATCCCGGCAACAAGTGGGAATTCACTGGATTCGGGAGAAGCATGCGTGCATGCCGCCCGAACAATGATGCCCGCGGGCGACATCCAGTGCGGCACTGCCGCATAGAACAGAAAATCAATATGGCGTCTTCCCTCCGGGAGTCTTGCGACGAGCGGGGCAGCGGGAGCTTGCCGAGGTTCGGCGACACACCGTCAACGCGCCTATTGATCGCTATGCATGAGCAACACAAAGAGTCGATGTATCCTTCTACCGATTCGAAATAGTGCGAGCCAGTAGCCCTTCCGCGCATGGCTTTCCCGCGGCCGTGCCCGCTTTGGAGACCTTCGGCCTCAAGTTGTCTCCCGGCGGCGCGCATATCAGCCGGACCCTGATGCTGGCAGAGCTTGACGCGGTGCTGTCGGCGGTTCCTGTTGGCTCCGCTGCCGCCGATTACCGCGAGGCCATTCTTCAGAGGAACGTGCTGAGCAAGGTTACGGACAGTACGCGGCAGAAGTCGTTTCGTCACTTGCGCGAGCTGTATGGGCTCAGTGAGGCCACACCGATTTTCGGACTCCTGAGAAAGCTCCACACATTGGATGCGTCGAGCCTGCCGCTCCTGGCCCTCCAGGTGGCCTGGGCGCGTGATCCACTTTTCCGGTCCACGACCCCACCGGTTATGGACGCATCGGAAGGCGAGCGAGTTGAAACGGCCAGTCTGGCGCAGGCGTTTGAAGCCGCATTTTCGAATCAGTATTCACAAGTGAGCCGTAACACGGCCGCGCGAAATGCCGCCTCCTCTTGGACCCAGTCCGGGCACCTCACCGGTCACGCGAACAAGACGCGCCAGCGCATCACGCCGAAAGCAGTGGCCGTCACCATGGCCTTCTTCCTCGGGAATATCGCGGGCTACCGCGGTGCGTTGGTGTTTTCCAACCCCTGGTGCGCGCTCCTTGATCTGAATGCCGACCGTGCCAGGGTCATGGCCCAGGAAGCCCATCGGGCCGGGCTGCTCAACCTGCGTGCGGTGGGTGAAGTCGTTGAGCTGAGCTTCCCGCTGCTCGCGGAATTCCAAACCGAGCCATCATGAGCGCCATCGACCGCCTGCTTTCCAACTACTCCCGCCAGGTGCGCTTGCCCTGGGCAGCCCACACCTCGGGCAAGCAGCGCGTCTGGTTTGCGGTGTATCCGCCGGCAGAAGAACGGCGGGTCCGGGCGCGACTGCCGCAGTTTGAAGCACTCACGCTTGAAGCCAACCATGGCTGGGCCACCGTTGACCTCACCGACCTGCTGCCGAAATGGATCTCCGCGCACGAGTATCGCGAAGCCATCTTCGCCGAGCCGGAGCAGTTCAGCGTCAACAGCGAGCTCGAAGACCTGGCCGTTGAGAGGGTGCGTCAGGCCTGGGCCGGCGAGGACGTCAATGCCGCTAGTGTCGTGGCTGTCACCGGGCTGGCGACGCTGTTCGACTTCATGCGGGTATCCAGCCTGATCGAGCGAGTCGAAGACTGCGTTCGAGGTCGCCTGCTGGTCCTCTTCCCGGGCGAATACGCCGGCAATGTCTATCGCTTCATGGACGCGCGCGACGGCTTCAACTACATGGCCGTTCCCATCACCTCAGCCGAAAGCTTCCTCACCCCATGACGAACCGCGACCTGTACTTCCGTGATCCCACCACGCTTGAGCTGCTCAACAACGGCGTCTCGAAGGTCTCCGAGATCGGCCACGACGCGGGACAGATCAAGACGCTCCGCTTCGAGCTACAGAATTTTGTCTGCGACGGCGAATACGCGCGCGGGATGGAGCGAATTCTCAAGGCGTTCCTCGATGGACTGGGGCGCGAAGAGCAGAAGGCGGCCTGGGTCAGCGGCTTCTTCGGCAGTGGCAAGTCCCACCTCGTCAAGGTGCTGCGCTACCTCTGGGAGGATTACCACTTCGCCGACGGCGCTACCGCCCGCTCGCTGGTGACGCTGCCAACGGAAATCACCGATCTGCTCACCGAGTTGACCAACCGCACCAAGCCACTGGGCGGCTTGCGCGCCGCGGCGGGAACGCTCGGCGCGGGCTCCATGGACAATATCCGCCTCGCATTTATCCAGCTGCTGCTGCGCGCCGCCGGCTTGCCGGAGAACCTCGCGCAGGCCAGATTCATCCTCTGGCTGCGCTCATCCGGGCTGGAGGCCAAGGTCGAGGCGGCACTCAAGCAGCAGAATCGCGCGCTAGCCCGCGAAGTCCGTGCCTTGAAGCTCTCCGTCCCACTGGCCGACGCGCTGGTCAGTGCCGAGCCCAAGTACGCCACCGCCGCCAACGCCCAGGCGGCCATTCGGGACCAGTTCAAAGACAACAACTCCCCCACCGTCGATGACGCATTGGAGATTGTGAAGCAGATCTTCGGGCATGGCGGCCAGCTCGCCTGCACGCTGCTCGTTGTTGACGAAGTCCAACAGTTCATCGGTGACAAGATCCAACGCGCGAATGACGTCCAGGAAATCGCCGAGCATGTCTGCACCGATCTGGGGAGTCGCCTGCTGTTTGTCGGCACCGGCCAGTCCGCGTTGAACACCATGCCCAGCTTGCAACGGCTTCAGGCCCGCTTTGCGGTCAAGGTGCAACTCTCAGACACTGATGTCGAAAGCGTCATCCGCAAGACCGTCCTGCGAAAAAAGCCCGAGCAAGAGTCAAGCATCGCGAATTGCCGGGACGCCAACCAAGGCGAGCTGGCCCGCCATCTCCAGAACACCCGCCTCGCCGCCACCCACGAAGACGACAAGTTCTTCGTCGCCGATTACCCGCTATTGCCCACCCGGCGCCGATTCTGGGAGAAGGTACTGCGAAACACCGACCACTCCGGGACCAAGGCGCAGTTGCGCTCCCAGTTGCAGATCGTCTTCGAGGCGACGCGCCAAACCGCGGCGGCTGCCGTAGGCACGGTGGTGCCGGCGGACTTCATCTACGACCAGATTTCCACCGATCTCCTCAACTCCGGCGAGCTGGAGCGCGAGTACGACGAGATCATCCGCAAGCAGCGCAACGGCACCCCGGACGGCGATCTCCGTTCCAGCCTGTGCGCCCTGATCTTCCTGATCGGCAAACTGCCCCGCACGCCGGGTGCCGACGACGGCGTGCGGGCGAATGCCGAAACGCTGGTGGATCTGCTCGTCAGCGACCTGAAGACCGACCGTCAGGAGCTGGAGCAGCAAGTCCCCAAGCAGCTCAAGCAGCTCGTCGATGCCGGCCAACTCATGGCGGTGGAAACCGAATACCGCCTCCAGACCCGAGAGGGCGCCCTCTGGACGCACGACTTCAACCGCCGCCGCACCGCAGCGCAAAACGACGACCAGAGGATCAATTCCCGGCGCGCGGAACTGCTTCGCGAGGGCACCAGGCAGGCGCTCAAGCCCGTATCCTTGCAGCAGGGCACTTCCCGCCAGCCGCGCAAGCTCGCCTTCGAGCTTTCCTCCAGCCGGCCCACCAGCAGCAGCGACGAGGTCACCCTGTGGGTGCGGGATGGCTGGAGCGACGACGAAAAGTCGGTGCTGAACGACGCGCGTGCCGCCGGTGTCGATAGCCCCATGCTGTTCGGCTACCTGCCGCGCATCCACCACGAGGAATTGAAGCAGGCCATTGCCTCCCAGGTCGCCGCCCAGGAGACGCTGGACGCGCATGGGCCGGCCGGCACGCCCGAGGCCATCGAGGCCCGCAAGGCCGTCGAGACCCATCTGGCGGTGGCGCAGCACCGCATTCAGGGTTTGCTCGGTCACATCATCGGCGGCGCCAAGGTCTTTCTCGGCGGCGGGCAGGAGGCCAACGGCGTTGAGCTGGCCGACAAGGTGCAGGACTCGGCTGACAGCGCCTTAGTGCGGCTGTTCCCGCAATTCTCGGAGGCGGACCACGCCAACTGGGGCCAGGTCGTCAGCCGTGCCCGCGGCGGTGATGTCGGCGCGCTCGCGCAAGTGGGCTACCCCGGCAACCCCACCCAGCACCCGGTCTGCCGCCGTGTGCTCGATCTCGTTGGCGCCGGCAAGAAAGGCAAGGAGCTGCGCGAGCATTTCAAGGCCGCCCCCTATGGCTGGCCGCAGGACGCCATCGACGGCGCGCTATTCGTCATGCTGGTTGCCGGCAACCTGCGCGCCACCAACAATGGCCAGCCGGTACAGGCATCGCTGCCGCAGAACCAGGTGGGCGTCGCCCACTTCTACGTCGATGTGCCGCCGCTCACCGTGCAGCAGCGACTCGACCTGAAGGCGCTGTTCCAGAGGCTCGGCATCACCACCCAGAACGGCAAGGAGTCCGAAGCCGCCGCCGAGGCCCTGAAGAAGCTGCTCGCCCTGGCGGAATCCGCCGGAGGCACTGCCCCCCGGCCTGACACGCCGGATACCCAGGACGTGCGCGCCCTGCAAATGCTCAGCGGCAATGCGCAACTGCTCAAGCTCCACGAGCAAAAAGACGGGCTCTCCGCCAAGCTCGCCGCTTGGAAGAAGAGCTCTGAGGCCATCACCAAGCGCTGGCCCGCATGGGAACACCTGCTCGATTTCCACAACTTCGCCACCGGCCTACCGGAAGCCAACGCTTCTGCCGTCTCCATCGCCGCCATCACCAGCGGCCGCACGCTGCTGGCGGAGCCCGACCCCGTACCCGAGCTGACCAAACAGCTCACGACGGCGCTGCGCATCGCCCTAGGCAAATTGCAGGACGACCTCGCCGCCGCCTTCGAGGCCGGCGATGCCAAGCTGGCCGCATCAGTCGTCTGGGGCGGCCGGACGGACGAACAGCGTGCCGCGATTGCCACGACCTGCCAGCTCATCCCGCCGCCCAAAGCCCCTATCGGCACCGATGACGAGATTCTCGCCGCCCTGCAAGCCCGCACCCTGGCCGATCGGCGCAACCTGCTCGACGCCGTGCCGCAGCGTTTCGCGCGCGCGCTCGAAGAAGCCGCCAGGCTGGCCACCCCCGAGGCCGTGCGCGTCGTGCTGCCCGGCGCCCTCATCAACAACACCGACGAGCTCGACCAATGGCTCGCCGGCGTGCGCCAGGAGGTGGAAGCCAAACTCGAGGACGGTCCGGTGATCTTATGAGCAGCCTGGCCACCCCCCTGCGCCGCCAGCTGGAACGTGCTGCACGTGAGGCCCGCATGCTTGCCGAGGCTGGTGCACGCAAGGCGCTCGAAGCGCTGGCGATGCATGAGCCTGATCCTTACAAGCACATGGACGAGGCGCAGCGCGATTTGCGATGCAAGCTGCGGGCGCAGGCGAGGCAAATGGGCGATCGCGAGAGCCAGACCAGGCGCGGCGCATATGAGATCAAGCATCTCGTCGAGAAGCTCGCGTACGACCAGTGGCACCGGCTGCTGTTCGCCCGGTTTCTGCTGGAGAACGATCTCCTCATCTCGCCCGAGCATGGCGTGTCCGTGTCGCTGTACGACTGTGAGGAGCTGAGTCCCTCGCTGGGCTTGAAGGATGCCTGGGCGGTCGCCGCCCGCTTTGCCGCCGTCGAGCTGCCGGAGATTTTCCGCGCCGACGACCCGGCGGGCGGGGTGGAACTGCCCGTGGAGGATCGCAAGGGTCTTATCCAACTCGTTACCGGTCTGCCGGTGGAGGTGTTCACCGCCAGCGACAGCCTCGGCTGGTGCTATCAATTCTGGCAGGCGGAGCGGAAGGCTCAGGTCAACGCGGCCGGCAACAAGGTCGGCGCGGATGAGCTGCCGGCCGTCACGCAGTTGTTCACCGAGGACTACATGGTGGACTTCCTGTTGGACAACACCCTCGGCGCGTGGTGGGCCGGGAAGAAATTAACCGCAGAGATCGCAGAGAACGCAGAGTTTAAATCGGAAGAAGAAGTCCGCCAGTTCTGCGCGCTGCCGGGATGCCAGTGGAAATATCTTCGTTTCATAAAATCGGAATCCGTCTCTGCGTCCTCTGCGATCTCTGCGGTTAAATCGTCTTGGCTTCCCGCCGCCGGCACCTTCGACGGCTGGCCGACGACGGCGAAGGAGATCAAGTGCCTCGACCCCTGCATGGGCAGCGGCCATTTCGTGGTGGCAATGTTCGAGCGGCTGGTGGCCTTGCGCTTGGCCGAGGAAGATCTGGACGAAGCGGCCGCGGTGGCGGCGGTCATCCACGACAACCTGTTCGGCCTCGAGATCGACCCGCGCTGCACGCAGATCGGCGCGTTCAACCTGGCGCTGGCCGCGTGGCGGCGCCTGGGCCACTGCAAACTCCCGGCGATGAATCTGGCCTGCTCCGGCCTCGCACCGAACACCCGCGAAGCCGACTGGCTGGCGATTGCTGGCGACGATGAGAAGCTCAGGAATGGCATGGAGCGGCTTTACCGGCTGTTCCAACAGGCGGCCGTGCTGGGCAGCCTCATCAACCCGCGCTCCGCCGAGGGCGATCTGCTGGAGGCCGGGTTCCATGAGCTCCAGCCGCTCCTGGAAAAGGCGCTGGCGCAGGAGACCAAGGACGACACCGCGCATGAAATGGCCGTGACCGCGCGCGGCCTGGCCAAGGCGGCAGAAATTCTTGCCGGCCAGTTCACGCTCGTCGCCACCAATGTGCCTTATGTCGGCTTCAAAAAGCAGCATCCGGTCTTGGCCGATTACACCGAGAGATATGCGGATGATGCAAAACACAACCTCGCCACAGTATTCGTGCAAAGGTGCTTAAACTTCTCTTCAAGTGCCGGCACAACTGCGGTCGTGACTCAGCAAAACTTTCTCTTTTTGGGGTCATACAAGGCTCTGCGCGAACGATTGTTGGAGACTACCTCTCTTCAATTGATCGCTCCACTGGGCGCAAAAGCATTTGTTACCCCGATGTGGGATTTCAGTGTGTGCCTCGCTGTTCTGTCAAAGGGTGCTCCAAAGGAAGATGTGGAAATCTGCGGCATTGACGCGGCATCAGTCACAACGATTGAGGAGAAAAGCAAACGACTCCGCGATGCAGTTTGTCAGGTCGCGATGCAGTCGGCGCAGAAAGAAAATCCCGACTGCCGGATAACATTTTCCACATCATCGGGAGAACGCTTGGAAAAGTATGCGTTTGCGATGCGTGGAATTGTCGCTGGAGACTTAGACTTTTGGAATCGCAACTTTTGGGAAGTCCCGGTTACCGGCAGTCATTGGAGATTTCTCCAAACTACTTTCAAGAACCAGAGTCATTACGCAGGGCGCACTCTTGCGATCAACTGGTCAACTGAAGGACAAGGGATGCTGCGGCCAGGCACAAGAAACCGGGCATACGGATGCAATGGTGTGGCTGTCTGTCGAATGGGGGAAATTAAGGCGTCGCTCTACAGTGGTGATTTGTATGATCAAAATGTTGCAACGGTTGTTCCCATTTCTCCGAACCACTTGCCTGCCATTTGGAGTTACTGTAGCTCGAAGCAGTATGAGGCTGATCTGCGGGAGATAGATCAGAAACTCAACATCACAAATGCCACATTGGTCACAGTCCCCTTCGACCTAGCCCACTGGGAGAAGGTAGCGGCGGAGAAATATCCGCACGGATTGCCGAAGCCGTTTTCCAGCGACCCGACGCAATGGCTGTTTGATGGGAAAGTAGCCAGACCGTCCCGGGAAGTAGCCAGACCGTCCCGGTCTGGGTTTTCCGAAGAACCAGACCGGGACGGTCTGGCTACCGGTCTGGCTACTCTCAACGTCGCCGTGGCGCGGTTGCTCGGCTACCAGTGGCCGCGTCAGACCGGTTCCAGCTTTCCCGATTGCCCGGCACTCGGCCCGGATGGCCTGGAAACGCTGGCGGATGACGATGGCATCGTGCCCATCAGTCCCGCCAAAGGCGAAGCCGCTGCCGCTGAACGTCTGCGCGAGCTCCTCGCCCGCGCCTTTGGTGAGGATTGGAACGCCACCCAGCAGGAGGAATTGCTCGCCCAAGCGGGTTACGCCGGGGCGTCGCTTGAGGATTGGCTGCGCAACGGCTTCTTCGAGCAGCATTGCAAGCTCTTCCACAACCGCCCCTTTATCTGGCACATCTGGGACGGTCTTAAGAACGGGTTCAGCGTGCTGGTGAATTATCACAAGCTCACTTATGCTAACCTGGAGAAGCTGACCTATTCCTATCTCGGCGATAGGATTCGCCGCCAGCAAGCAGCCGTCGCCGCGGAGGAAGCCGGCAGCGACGCCAGGCTGCAAGCCGCCAGGCAATTGCAGGCCACGCTCAAGCTCATCCTCGAAGGCGAGCCACCCTACGACCTCTTCGTCCGCTGGAAGCCGCTCTCCCAGCAGGCCATCGGCTGGCATCCCGATCTCAACGACGGCGTGCGGATGAACATCCGTCCCTTCATGAAGGCCCCGGACGTGGGCAAGAAAGGCGCCGGCATTCTGCGCGTCAAGCCCAACATCAAGTGGGAGAAGGATCGCGGCAAGGAGCCCGCGCGCGACAAGGCCGAGTTTCCGTGGTTCTGGGGCTGGGACGGGGTGACGCAAGACTTCACCGGCGTCGGCAAAGAGCCGGACGGCAATCGCTGGAACGGCTGCCACTACAGCAACTCGGTCAAACAGGCGGCACGGACATCCGCAACATGACGCCAAAGCGATCGATCACTTGGCGGTAGCGCCAGGAGGTACGAATGAAGTGGGCAGAGGTTCGAGCCGAGTATCCAAACGCATGGCTGGTCGTCGAGGCAATCCAATTCCATGAGGAGGGAGACGTCTTCGTCGGCGATGACATGACCGTGGTGGAAAAATGTCCGGATGGCGCCGCCGCATTTGCCGCCTACCGGCGTCTTCATCGGGCTTATCCCGCCCGCGAGTTTGTCTTCGTGCACACCAGCCGCCAGGAGTTGCGGGTCGAGGAACGACGCTGGGTGGGTATCAGGACCGGTGCATGAAGCATGAGTGAGACGCTCGCTCAACGCTTGGCGGCGGCCTTGCGAACCATCGCCCAGTCCTACGCCGCCGGCGATCAGGTTGCGCCTTGTGCTGTGCTTTGGACTGACCCCGAGCGCTTGTGGGAAGCAGTGATTCCCGACTTGCGGGCGATGCTCCCGGAGCTGTTTCTGCTCGGCGGTTATGCCCCGGGCAAACGCACTGGGCCGTCGCTATGGTTGCGCTGCATCGAGGCGCGTGTGGTTGACGGTGCACCGCCGGCGGGAACCGCGCCGATCTTTTACCTGCCGGGCATCAGCCGCGAGCGGCTGCGTGCCGCGGAGGATTGCCCACAGGAGCTCGCCGCCCTGGTGGAGTTGCAGTACCGAGGTGTGATGTGGCTCCATGTGAACGGTAAGGAATGGACACCTTATGCCTTTCTGGTTTCAAAACACGGCGGGCTCGATCTCGATGTGGCCAAGGATCAGGCGGCGCTCGACGCGCTGGCGGGTACATTGCCCTCGCTGCTGACGGAACCGATCACCCAGTTGCAGGGGCGACGGCTGGATTCAGAGTTTTTCAATGCCTTGGTGGCGCCGGATGCGACCGGGCTTCTGCTGCGCTGGCTGAGCGATCCCGAGGCCTTCAAACAGGCCCGCTCGGGCGCCGAATGGAAGGCCTTCTGCCAGCGATGCAAGGCGGATGCCGGCTTAGATCCGGTCAAGGACGGCCCGCTGAAAGCGGCCGGATTGCTCGCTGCGCGTGTCAATAACTGGAGTAAGGTCTGGAAGCGCTTTGCCGAGGCACCGGCGAATTATCCCGGAGTCCTGGAATGGCTGAAGCGCGCCGCCCCGAAGCAGCCCGGCATGTTCGATTCCGCGGAGGTCTGGCCGAGCCTCAACGAGAGTGAAGAGCGGAAGTTGCAGCAGGCGCTGGAGTCGCTGGTGGATCGCCCGCAGGATGAGGTGATCCACCGGGTGGCTGAGCTCGAAGCGCAGCACGCAGAGCGGCGCGCTTACCCGTGGCAAAGACTCGGGCTCAGCCCTCTGGCAACGGCGCTGCGGCCGCTGGCGCAATTGGCCGGTCTGTGCCAGAGCGCGCCTGGAGCGCCCACTCCGGAAGCCTATGCAGCGTCTTATGCCAGCGACGGCTGGCGTGTGGATGCCGCCGCCCTGGCGACCATGGCCGCCTGTGGCTCGCCGGAGCAGCATGGTGCCGTGCTGGGGACGTTGCGGGCCCTTTATCTGCCGTGGCTGGAAACGACCGCCCGCCACCTGCAACAACTGATTCACGCCAACGGACAGTCGGTGCCCAGGCGCGCCAAGCCCATCGAAGCGGCGGCGGGGCGGCTCGTCGTGTTTGCCGACGGACTACGCATGGATGTGGCTCAGCAGTTGGCCGAGAAGCTGGCGGCGGCAGGCATCGAATCCACGCAGGACTGGGAGTGGTCGGCCATCCCGTCGGTGACGGCCACCGCCAAGCCTGCGGCGTCTCCCATCGCCGACGCTGTTCAGGGTGGCGATGCGAGCGATGAGCTCGCCACACGGCTTGTTTCCACAGGGCAACTCCTGACGCAGGACCGTTTTACGGCCACCCTGAGAGACCGAGGATGGCAGGTCCTTGGGTCGGACGAAACCGGCGACCCTGCCGGTTCGGCCTGGACGGAAGCCGGCGCGCTCGACAAACGCGGTCACACGGAAGGCTGGAAGCTCGCGCGCAGCGTTGAAGCGGAAATCCGCGATCTGGTCAGCCGGGTCGGCGCACTGCTCAAGGCTGGCTGGACGGAGGTGGTGGTGGTGACGGATCACGGCTGGCTACTGGTGCCCAATGGCCTGCCGAAGGTCGAACTGAAGGCATTTCTGACCGAAACCCGCTGGAGTCGCTGCGCCGCGTTGAAGGCCGATGCGCAGACCGATGCACTGGCGTTCAAGTGGCACTGGAACCCGTCGGTCATGATGGCCAGCCCGCCGGGGGCCGGCAGCTTCCGCGCATCCATAGAGTATTCCCATGGCGGCGTGTCGCTGCAGGAAATGGTGACCCCCGTGCTGCGCGTGAAGGCCGCGCAGCCGACGGGGGCTTCGGCCCGGCTGCTGGAAGCCAAGTGGACCGGGGCGAAATGCCGGGTGTTGGTCGGTGGCGCCTCTGCGGGCGTGCGGGTCGATGTCCGCACCAGCCAATCCGACGCCAACACGTCGCTGCTAACGGACAAGCAGGCGCGCGAAACCACACCCGACGGCAGGGTGACGGTGTTCCTCGAAGACGATGCTGACATCGGTCGGCGGGCCGAGGTCGTGCTCTTGGATAGTTCCGGACAGGTGATCGGTGCCCTGTCCACCACGCTTGGACAATGACCTTATGAGCCAGCAATTGGATTCCATCGATAGGATTGCGACCAAAGTCTTTGAAGGCTACGTGGTGCGCAAGGATCTGGTGCGCAAATTCAAGGGGCAATACCCCGTCCCAACCTACGTGGCCGAGTTTCTTCTGGGCCGCTATTGCGCCTCGGTGGACGAGGACGAAATCGCCGAAGGTCTCAAGATTGTCGAGCGCCAGCTCGGAGAAAAGACCATCCGCGCCGGCGAGCACGAGCTGTTCAAGGCGCGCGCCAAGGAAAGGGGGCACGTGAAGCTGATCGACATCATCACCGCGCGGCTGGATGCCGGGACCGATTCCTTCGTGGCGACCTTGCCGAGCCTGCAATTGAAGGACGTGCGCATCAGCGAATCGATGGTCCACGCCAACGAGCGCATGCTGACGGGGGGCTTCTATGCCGAGGTAGAGCTTGGCTACGATCCGACCATCGCCCAGGAGAAGAATGGCCGCCCGTTCGGCATTGACTCGCTGCGCGAGATCCAGTTGTCCAAGCGCGAAGTGCTGCCCGCGCTCTACGAGGGCCGCGAGGCATTTGCCACCGAGGAGTGGAAGGGGTTCCTGATCCGCAGCGTGGGCATAGAGCCGGAACAACTCAGCCCCCGTGCCCGCGACATGATGCTGCTGCGCATGGTGCCGTTCGTGGAGCGCAACTACAACCTGGTGGAGCTCGGGCCCCGTGGCACCGGCAAGAGCCACCTGTTCCAGCAGGTCTCGCCGTATGCCCACCTGATCTCGGGCGGCAAAGCGACGGTCGCGCGCATGTTTGTGAACAACGCGAACGGCCAGCGCGGTTTGGTCTGCCAGTACGACGTGGTCTGCTTCGACGAGATTTCCGGGGTCTCCTTCGACCAGAAGGATGGCGTGAACATCATGAAGGGCTACATGGAGTCCGGTGAGTTCAGTCGAGGCAAGGAGAGCATCCGCGCCGATGGCGGCGTGGTGATGGTGGGCAACTTCGAGGTGGACGTGCAGCATCAGCAGCGGGTGGGCCACCTGTTCGGCCCGCTGCCGCCCGAGATGCGCGACGACACGGCGTTTATGGACCGCATCCACGCCTATCTGCCCGGCTGGGATTTGCCCAAAGTGAACCGCGATCTGCTGACCAATCACTTCGGCCTGGTCAGCGACTTCCTGTCCGAATGCTGGAGCCAGTTGCGGCGCCAGAGCCGGCAAAGTGTCCTCCAGGGGCGCATGCACCTGGGGGGTGCCCTGAGCGGACGCGATACGACGGGCGTGCAGAAGACCGTCAGCGGCCTGATCAAGCTGGTATCGCCGAATCCGGAGATCCCCGTTGCCGACGAGGTGCTGGAGTGGGCGCTGCGTCTGGCGCTGGAGTGCCGCCGGCGGGTCAAGGAGCAGCAAAAGCGCATCGGTTCCGCCGAGTTTCGCAACACCCAGTTCAGTTATACGATCGGTGAAGACGGGGTGGAGAAGTTCGTGGCCACGCCGGAGGTTTACAGCGAGAACAGTATCGGCAGCGATCCTCTGCCGCCGGGGCAGATCTGGGTAATTTCTGGCGGTGGTGGCGATGAAAACCCTGGCCTGTATCAGGTGGACATCGCGGAAGGACCGGGCAGCGGAGTGAAGATTCTGAACCAGCCTGCACCACCGCCGTTCAAGGAAAGCGTCCGGTGTGCCGAGCAAAACCTCTACGCTCGGGCGAAGGAGCTGGTCGGTGATCGCGAGCCGCGCCAGCACGAGTTTACGGTTCAATTGCGGGCATTCGACAGCGCCAAGAGTGGTTCTGCGGTCGGTGTCGGCGTGCTGCTCGCGCTGTGCTCATCGCTCCTCCAGAAGAGCATCAAGGGCGGTTTCGCTGTCAGCGGTGGCCTGAACCTGGGTGGCTCCCTCGAAACCATCTTCAACCCCGTGGCGGTCGTTGAAACAGCCATCGAGAAAGGTGCCGGCAGCATCCTGATGCCGATCAACAGCCGGAGGCAGTTGAATGACCTGCCCGACGATCTCGCGGCCAGGATTACCATCCATTACTACCTCGACCCTCGGGATGCATTGCTGAAGGCGTTGGCGATCTGATCGGCTGATGGTGTGCAACGTGTGATCAGGCAACGGACTGGAAAAAATTCCAAGAAATGCTTGTAGGTAGCGAGAGAAAGGGGAGAGCTTTGCTTGGATATACAGCGAGCTTGGCGTGGTTCAGAAGGGGGCCCGGACAGAGGCAATACGCACCGCGCGAGCACTTGCTGCCCACCGCCCATCGGGCCCCCTGGGAGCAGTCAGGCGCCTTGCGGTAACGGGATAACCTCAGCCCCGGCCTTGAGTTTGTCGAGGTAGTCCGCCCACTGCTGCATCATCTTTCGCCGCTCGGGCAGGTGCGCGGTGCGGTTGTAGGCGCGCCCGTTCGGGTCGCGCACCGCGTGGGCCAACTGGTGTTCGATGTAGTCGGGGCGCACGCCCAGCACCTCATCGAGGATGGTTCGCGCCACAGCGCGGAAGCCGTGGCCGCTCATTTCCTCCTTGCCGATCCCCATGCGCCGCATGGCGGCGAGAATCGCGTTGTCGCTCATCGGCCGCCCGTTGCTGCGCGCTCCGGGAAAAATGAACTGCCCGCGCCCCGTGAGCGGTTGCAGTTCGTGCAGGATCGTCACGGCTTGGCGGGAGAGGGGGACGATGTGCGGGGTGTTGGTCTTGGTGACGGTGTAGCGCCACTCCGCCGCGTCCAGGTCGATGTCCGCCCATTCGGCCTTGCGCAGCTCGCCGGGGCGCACGAAGACCAGCGGGGCCAGGCGCAGGGCGCAGCGCACGGTGAGGGTGCCTTGGTAGCCGTCCAGCGCCCGCAGGATTTCGCCCACCCGTTTCGGGTCGGTGGTCGCCGCGAAGTGCTCGCCCTTCACCGGCGGCAGGGCGCCGCGCAGGTCGCCGGAGGGATCACGTTCGGCGCGGCCGGTGGCGACGGAATAGCGGAACACCTGCCCGCAGTTGCCCAGGGCGCGGTGGGCGGTCTCCAGCGCGCCCCGATCCTCGATGCGCCGTACCACGGTCAGCAACTCGGGGGCGGCGACCTCGGCGATGGGTCGCCCGCCGATCCAAGGGAAGATGTCGCGCTCGAAGCGCCGGATGATGCGGTTGCCGTGGTCCTTCGCCCAAGTGGCGGAATATTTGGCGAACCACTCCCGCGCCACCACCTCGAAGCTGTTCGCCGCCCGGTCGGCCCGCGCCGACTTCTGCGCCTTGCGGTTCTCGCTCGGGTCGGTGCCGTCGGCCAGCAGCTTGCGCGCCGCGTCCCGCCGCTCGCGGGCATCCTTCAGGCTCACGTCGGGGTACACGCCCAGGGACAGCCGCTTTTCCTTGCCGTCGAAGCGGTACTTGAGCCGCCACCACTTCCCGCCGGCGGGGGAAACTTCCAGATAAAGCCCGCGCTCATCGAACAGCTTGATGGTTTTCTCGCCGGGCTTGGCGTTGCGGATCGCGGTATCGGTCAGCGGCATGGGGGCAACTCCATGTAGGGGCAACTCACTTGCCCCCAAGGTTGCCCCCACTTGCCCCCGGATGTCAATGGACAGTGTTGCCCCTTGCTGGACGGGAAACCAAAGAAAAAGCCCGCAGTTACGCGGGCTTCTGGATGTTGCTGGAACTGCTTGGATGTTGAAATGGTGGAGGCGGCGGGAATCGAACCCGCGTCCGCAAGCCCTCCGCCTGAGGCTCTACATGCTTAGTCGAGTCTACTGTGTTTAACCCCTCACTGCCCGACCGACAGGGCCTGCGAGCGGCGATTCCGGTAAGGTTTTAGCGGGTCGGCCCCGGACGAGCTTCACCGCGATCTTGTGAGAATCGACGCCTGATGTCCGGACGCACAAGCACGGCTCCGGTCAGACGGCACCCTACCGGGTTTTAAGCGGCAAGCGCGTAGTTGTCGTCGTTGGCAACTATCATTTTGCGGCTGGATTTACGAGGTGCTCCGCCCCTCGGCATGCCTCTCAGGTTTCGCGACCCACGTCGAAGCCAAGTCGCCCCCTAGAGCTAACAGTATGACAGTCTAGAGGTGTGGGGGGTTCCCGGGCAAGGCTGACCTCAGGCATGCCTGACGAGGCGGTCTTTCTCGCGCTGCCAGTCCCGCTCCTTGTCGGTGGCGCGCTTGTCGTGCAGCTTCTTGCCCTTGGCGAGCCCGATCTCCATCTTCGCCCTGCCGCGCTTCCAGTACAGGGCCAGCGGCACCAGGGTGTAGCCCCGCCGCTCGGCCAGACCGATCAGCTTGTCGAGCTCTTCGCGGTGCAGCAGCAGCTTGCGAGTCCGCGTCGGGTCCGGGCTGACGTGGGTGGAGGCGGTCGGCAGGGGCGTGATGTGGGCCCCGAACAGGAACGCCTCGCCCTGTTTGACCGTGACGTAGCTCTCGCCGATCTGCGCACGACCGGCACGCAGGCTCTTCACCTCCCAGCCCTCCAGCGCGATTCCCGCCTCGTAGGTCTGCTCGATGAAGTAGTCGTGACGGGCCTTCTTGTTGAGCGCGATGGTCGCGCTGCCCGGCTGGTTCTGCTTCTTGGCCATGGCGCCGCATTGTAGGGGAGGGCTTGGCGCCCGCCAAGGCGCGGCCGCCGAGGCGCGCTTCCTTGTTCTCGGCCCGGAATTCACCGAGAATGGGGCGCCGTTCGGGGCCCCGGTAGGCGCAGGGTGCCGGGACATCAGCGACGGCCGCGAGGCCGCGAGAACCATGGGGGCCGGCATGGCAGAGCGCACCTCGATTCACGGGCAGTGGTCCTCGCGCCTGATGTTCGTCCTGGCCGCGTCGGGCTCGGCCATCGGCCTCGGCAATATCTGGAAGTTTCCCTACATTGCGGGCGAGAACGGGGGCGGTGCGTTCGTCATCGTATACCTGGTCTGCGTCGCCGTGATCGGTATTCCGGTCATGATGTCGGAGCTGCTCATCGGGCGGCGTGGCCGCCAGAGCCCTATCAATACGATGCGGACCCTGGCCCACGAAGAGAGCCGCCATGGGGTCTGGCAGCTGATCGGCTGGGCCGGGATGATCGCAGGATTCCTGATCATGTCCTATTACAGCGTGATCGCCGGCTGGGCGGTCGCGTACGTGATTCGGATGGCCGGCGGGGTATTCGTCAATATCTCCGGAGAGGATGCCCGCGCGGTCTTCGGCCGGCTCGTCTCCGATCCCGAGCGTCTCTTGGCCTGGCACACCATCTTCATCGGTATGACGGGCATCGTCGTGGCGCGGGGCGTCAGGTCCGGTCTGGAGCAGGCGGTGAAGATCATGATGCCCGCCTTGTTCGTGATCCTTCTCGTGCTCGTCGGCTATGCGACGCGCACCGACAAATTCGCCGAAGGGCTGCAGTTTCTGTTCAAGCCCGACTTCTCGAAGATCAGCGCGGGCGGGGTGCTCACCGCGATGGGCCACGCCTTCTTCACCCTGAGTCTGGGCATGGGCGCGATCATGGTCTACGGATCGTACATGCCCAAGCACACCTCGATCTTCAAGAACGTCCGTGGTCATTGCGCTGATGGATACGGCGGTGGCGCTGCTTGCCGGCATGGCGATATTCCCCCTGGTGTTCGCCAATGGCCTGGAGCCGAGCGCCGGACCGGGGCTCATCTTTCAGACCTTGCCGACGGCCTTCGGGCATATGACCGGCGGGATCCTGTTCGGGACGCTGTTCTTCGTCCTCGTCGTGTTTGCGGCCTGGACTTCCGCCATCTCCCTGGTGGAGCCGGCGGTGGCCTGGCTGGTGGAGAACCGCGGCTGGAGCCGAGCTCAGGCGACAACGGCAGTCTGCCTGACGGCCTGGGCGCTGGGAATCGTCACGATCATGTCATTCTCGGCCTGGGCCTTCGATTTCAGCTTCGGGGGAGAGCTCAAGACCAACGGCCCGTTCGACGTCCTCGACATTCTGACCGCCAATTTCATGCTGCCGCTGGGCGGTCTCGCGATGGCGGTATTCGCCGGCTGGTTCATGTCCAGGGAGTCCACGCGCGATGAGCTGGAGATGGCCGACGGGCGCGTCTTTCGTGTCTGGTATGTTGTGGTCCGATACGTCACACCGGTCGCGGTCATACTCGTGTTCCTGCGCGGTGTTGGGTTGATCCCTCTTGGGTAGGGTCCGCAAGAGCGCCCTGGTGCCGTTCTCCGCCGCCCGGATGTATGCGCTGGTCAACGACGTGGAGTCGTATCCCAAGTTCTTGCCCTGGTGCGCCGGGTCGAAGCTGTTGTCCCGCACGGACGATGAGCTCCGGGGCCGCATCGAGGTGCGCCGGGCCGGCATACATCAGGCATTCTCGACCCGCAACCGCTTGGTGGAGAACCAGCGCATAGAGATCAGCCTGGAGGAGGGGCCATTCCGCAAGCTCGAGGGCGACTGGGTGTTCACCGCGCTAGGCGAGGAGGCCTGCAAGGTGGAGCTGACGCTGGAATTCGAGTTCGCCGGCAGGCTGATCAGCGCAGCGTTCGGGCCGGTCTTCAACCATGTCGCCAGCACCCTGGTCGACGCCTTTGTCAAACGCGCCAAGGGGCTGTTCGGTGGCTGAGCAGAAGTGGGAAGTGGAGGTTGCCTATGCGCTTCCGGAGCGCCAGATGATCCTGAAGGTCGAAGGCGTGCCGGGACTGACGGTGCGAGAGGCCATCGGGCGCTCCGGCATCCTCGAGCAGTTTCCGGAGATCGACCTCGCCGTGAGCAAGGTCGGCGTGTTCGGCAAGGCGACGACCCTGGAAGCCGAGGTCGCGGTGGGTGATCGGGTGGAGATTTATCGCCCGCTGATCGCCGATCCGAAGGAGGCGCGTAAGCGCCGCGCCGCTGAAGGCAAGCCGATGCGCAAGGGCGCCGCGAAGGAAGAGCAGCCGGAGTGACCGGGAATGCAGGTCAGCGAGATGCCGGTGCGGAGTCAGCCGCTGGCTTGGGTTCCGGTGCCGGTGTGGCTTCGGTGGCTGGCGCTGATTCAGCTGCCGGTTTGGCTTCCGGTGCCGACGTGGGTTTCGGTGCTAGTGGATGGCCGTCGCCCTCGAGGCCGACCTTCTCCAGCGCTCGGGTGATCAGGCCCTTGTCGCTGCCCTTGTAATCGGGCACCTCGACGACCTGCTCCTTGGGCGGGGTCTTCGCCTCGTCGGCCGCCTCGGGCTTCAGGTCGCCGGTGATTCGGGCCAGCTTCTCGTTCTCGAAGAACACCGACACCTGCTGGCGGCTCTTCTTGCCGTTGCCTTTGCGCATCGTATAGACGTAGTCCCAGCGCTCCTGGTGGAAGGGGTCGACGATCATCGGCGTGCCCATCAGGAACCGGACTTGGGATTTGGTCATACCCGGGTGCAGCTGGCTCACCATCTCCTGGGTAACCACGTTGCCCTGCTGTATATCGACCCTGTACATCAGTGGGGTGCGGGCGAGGGCATCCGGAATGGCCGCTCCGATTCTGTCGACGGTCGAGCAGGCGCTAAGCGCCAGGGTTGCACCGCATACGGAGGAAATGAGAAGCTTTTGCATTCGTTGAAACCCGCTCGACCCGGTATCGTCGGGCGACGATCATAACGTATCCGGCAATTGATTGACACGGTTTGGCGAGGGCCCCAATGGAGAACCAGGAGATCCGCAAGGCCGGGCTGAAGGTGACTCTGCCGAGGGTGAAGATCCTCGAAGTGCTCGAGCAACATGCCGAGGGGCACCTCAGCGCCGAGGATGTCTACCGGCTGCTGCTGGACAACCGCGAAGAGATCGGTCTGGCGACGGTCTACCGAGTGCTCACCCAGTTCGAGTCGGCAGGCCTGGTACGCCGACACCACTTCGAGGGCGGCCAGTCCGTGTTCGAGCTCAATCGGGGAGGGCACCACGACCACATCGTTTGCGGCCGCTGCGGTCACGTCGAAGAGTTCTTCGATGACGTGATCGAAGAGCGTCAACGCTCGGTGGCGGAGAAGCTCGGATTCGCCATCGACGACCACTCGTTGATCATCTACGGACGCTGCCTGCGCCAGAACTGCCCGAACCTCAAGGGAAAGGCGTGAGGGGAAGGAGACAGTAGCCGGTAGACAGTAGACGGGAAAACGCAGCATCAGACCTTTGTGTCGGATCGCACGATCCCTTTACGTCCTGGCGCTTGCGTGAGCCAAGCAGCGTGCCGCCGCTGTCGAGGGCGTCACGCGTGCCAGCCGGGTGGCTCAGCGCGTGGCGAGCCGGATCATCTCCCGGGCGTGGGCGAGGGTACTCTCGGTGATCTCCACCCCGCCGAGCATGCGTGCGATCTCCCAGACCCGGGAATCGCCCTCCAAGGCCTGGATGTCGGTGACGGTGGTCTGTCCGTCGGTGTGCTTGCGCACCCGCAAGTGGTGATGGCCCTGGGAGGCGACTTGGGGGAGGTGGGTCACGCACAGGACCTGACGATGCTCCCCGAGTCGGCGCAGCAGCTGACCCACGATCTCAGCTACGGCGCCGCCTATGCCCACATCGACCTCGTCGAACACCAAGGTGGGGATCTCTCCGGCCCCCACGGCGGCGACCTGGATGGCGAGGCTGATGCGTGAGAGCTCGCCCCCGGAGGCGACCCTGGCCAGCGGCTGCAGGGGCTGTCCGGGATTGGCGCTGACCAGGAGCTCGACCCGATCGAGGCCGCTCGCGCCGGCTTGCTCCGCGGGCATCGCCTCGACCTCCACCTTGAAGCAGCCCCCCGGCATGCCGAGCCGCTGCATGGTCTCGGACACCGTCGCCGACAGCGTCTGGGCCGCCTCGCGGCGCAACGCCGAGAGCCGTCCCGCGGCCTCGACAAACGCCTCCTTCCGCTGCCGGGCCTCGCGGCCGAGGGCCTCCAGATGGACCTCGGCGTTATCGAGCCGCTGGCGCTCGGTGCGCAGCTGCTCGAGGAGCTGGGCGAGCGCGTCCGGTGCCGTACGGTACTTGCGGGCCAGCGAGTGGATGCTGTCGAGGCGCTGCTCCACGGCGGCCAGCCGATCGGGGTCGAGGTCCACGGTATCGAGATAGCCGCGCAGGGCGTTGCTCGCTTCCTGCACCTGAATCAGAGCGGTCTCCAGGAGCTGGTGCGGCTCGGAGAGGCCCGCGTCGAGGGCGCTCAGGGCCTCGAGCTCTTGTCCCGCTCGGCCGAGCTGGGACTGTACGGAGGATTCGTCTTCGTAGAGCAGGGCGGTGAGGCGACCGCAGGTTTCCAGCAGACGCTCAGCATTGGCGAGGCGCGCGTGCTCTTCGTTCAGCCGCTCCAGCTCGCCCTCGGCGAGCCCGAGCGCCTCCAGCTCGTGCTCCTGGAAGCGCAGAAGATCCAGTCGGTCGGCCCGATCGACGGCCCGGGCGCTGAGCTGCTCGAGCTCCTCGCGGGCCGCGCTCCAGGCCTCGAAGGTCTCGGCGACGCGACGCGTGTCGGCGCCGAGGGCCCCGTGATCATCGAGCAGCTGGCGTTGCTGGGCGCGTCGAAGCAGAGACTGGTGAGCATGCTGGCCGTGGATGTCGGCCAGAACCTCGCCTGCCTGCTGGAGGGTCTGCACCGGCACGGGGGTCCCGTTGATGAAGGCACGGGAGCGGCCCTCCCGGGAGATGATCCGGCGTACCACCAGCTCGCCGTCGCAATCGACCGCCTGGGCCTCGAGCCAGGCCGTGATCCCGGGCACCCGCGAGATTTCGAACACGGCCGTGATCTCGGCCCGCTCCTCCCCCGCGCGGATCATGGCCGTGTCGCCACGGTCGCCCAGCGCCAGACCGAGGGCATCGATGAGAATGGATTTTCCGGCGCCGGTCTCGCCGGTCAGGGCGCTCATCCCGGGCCCGAGCTCCAGATGCAGCTCCGAGACGATGGCGAGATTGCGTACGTGGATGCGGATCAGCATGGACGCGGAGCCTCAGAGCGGGGGGTCGCCCCAGCCGAGCTTCGCACGCAGAATGCCGAAGTGGTCGTGCTGTGTCGGGTGGATCAGTCGGATGGGATGTCTGTCCTTACGGATACGGATACGCTCGCCTCGCTCGACGCTCAGCAGGGTCTGCCCATCGCAGCTGACCCGGACATGCTCGGGCTCGGTCTGCCCGCACACCAGGATCTCGATCTTGCTGTCCGCGTCTACCACGGTGGGCCGGTTGCCGAGACGGTGCGGACAGATCGGGACCAGGACCAGCGCGTTGAGGGAGGGCAGCAGCAGGGGCCCGCCGCCCGAGAGCGCGTAGGCGGTGGAGCCGGTCGGGGTGGAGATGATGAGCCCGTCGGAGCGCTGGGTGTCGAAGAACCTGCCGCCGATCCAGGTCTCCAGCTCGATCAGCCGAGCCAGGTTCCATTTGTGGACGACGACGTCGTTGACGGCCGTCGCGCCGCAGCGCACGTCCCCGTTCTTGCCGATCTCGACCCGGACCAGGAAGCGTCTGTCCTCCAGGTACCGTCCCTGCAGGATCTGCTCCAGGGCATCGATCATCTCGTGCGACGGGATGTCGGCGAGAAAGCCCAGTCGACCCAGGTTGATGCCGACCAGGGGTACGCCGTGCTGTGCCAGGGTTCGGGCCACGTGCAACAGGGTGCCGTCCCCGCCCACGGAGATCGCCAGGTCTGCCCGGCGGGCGATCTCCTCGAGGGTGGCGCTGTCGGCCTCCTCCCCGGCCATCAGGGCCATGGATTCGCGCTCGATGATCACGCGATGGCCCCGGGTCTTGATGAACCGGACCAGCCGCAGCAGTGTGGCGCACACGGCATCGCTGCCCTGCTTGGCGGCGATGCCGATAGTCGGGAAGATGTCGGGCATGCTCGGGAGCGGCTCCATAGCGGTGACGGGGCTCACCGCCACTCTCATTCTGCGGCGAAATTATCACGGGTCTCCGCAGGGGTGCCAGCCGCAGATCGGTTGCCTTGACAGGGGTCGACGGGCGTTGTTACGTTGCGGGTTTGGCACTCGCATAGGCAGAGTGCCAGCCGAGTGGCTCCATTACCCAGACCGTGGCAAAGGTGGCTGGCAGCAAGGGGTTGACCAAAGCAACGCTGGATGAGCGCGCCCGGCACTTTCTGAAGGTGCTGGTCGAGCGCCACATCCAGGACGGCGAGCCGGTCGGGTCCCGGACGCTGGCGCGGGATGCGGGGCTAGACCTCAGTCCGGCGACGGTACGCAACGTAATGGCGGATCTGGAGGACCTGGGTCTGATCACCGCGCCGCACACCTCCGCGGGGCGTATCCCCACCGAGGAGGGCTACCGGTTTTTCGTCGACTCCCTGATCACGGTCAAGCCCTTGGTCTCCCTGGAGATCGAGCGGCTGCGCGAGCAGGTGGACGCCGCCCAAGATGCGGGGAAGCTCGTCGAGGCGGTCTCCGAGGTCCTCTCCGGGCTGACCCATATGGCAGGGGTCGTTATGCTCTCGCGCCGCGACGCGGTAGCGTTCCGGCAGATCGAGTTTCTCCCGCTCTCGGGCGTGCGCACCCTCGCGATCCTGGTCACCAGCCGAGGCGAGGTGCTCAACCGGATCATCCATGCCCCCCGAGAGTTCTCCCGTTCGGAGCTGGAGCAGACGGCGAACTATCTCAACCGGACCTATGCCGGACGTACCCTGCATGAGATGCGTCAGGAGCTGGTGCGCGAGATGCGCGAGGATCGCCGACGCATGGATCGGCTGATGTCCTTGGCGGTGGAGATGGGCAGCGAGGCCCTCGGGGATGACGCCGGTCCCGACGAGTGCATCATCTCCGGCCAGACGAACCTCATGGATTTCAACGATCTGGCCGATATGAGACGGCTTCGGGTGCTGTTCGACGCGTTTGCCCGCAAGCACGACATCCTGCGCCTGCTCGAAGCGTGCATGAAGGCGGAGGGCCTGCAGATCTTTATTGGCAAAGAGACGGGCTACCGCGAGCTCGACTATTGCAGTGTGGTGACCGCCCCCTATGAGATGAATCACGAGGTGGTGGGCGTGCTCGGCGTGATCGGTCCGACGCGCATGGCCTACGACCGGATCATCCCTATCGTCGACCTGACTGCGCGCCTCGTTGGCGCGGCCTTGAAACAGTCATAACCACCCCCAACCTGGGGGTATCCGCCGGGTCTCCGAGACCCGGTCCGTTTTCGGCGCGCCGCTTTCGGGTCCCAGCCCGTGGGTCCGCGGCTCAGATGTTGCCAAAGCAGTCTGTATCCGGAGGTGCAGCAGCATGATGAACGAGCATGAGCAGGGGCCGGCGGGACCCGAAGCGCAGGCCGACGCCGGGGCGCCCGCTGAGGCTCCGGAGGCAGCGCCGGGCCAGGTCGACGAGAGCCAGGAGCGCCAGCCCGTTCAGCGGTCGATCGTCGAAGAGGTGGCTGCGCAGCTCGATCTCGCCCGCCGCGAGGCCCAGGACAATCTGGAAAAACTCCTGCGGGCCCGCGCCGAGCTGGACAACCTGCGCAAGCGTCACGAGCGGGAGCTGGAGGGTGCCCGCAAGTTCGCTCTGGATCGCTTCGTCGCGGAGCTCCTGCCGGTGCGAGACAGCCTGGAGCTGGGGTTGAGCGCGGCCCAGGGAGATGCGGCCGACGTCGCCAAGCTGCGCGAGGGCAAGCAGCTGACCCTGAAGTTGCTGACCGACGTGCTCGGGAAATTCGGCATCGAGGAGGTCGCCCCCGACGGGCAGCCGTTCAATCCGGAGCTCCACCAGGCCATATCCATGCAGCCGCGCGGCGACGTGCCGGCGGGCACGGTGGTGACCGTCGTCCAGAAAGGCTACACGCTGAACGGCCGTCTGGTGCGCCCGGCGATGGTGATCGTCTCGAGTGCCCCCTGATCGGACCTGACAGGCTTGAAACTCAAGGGGTTTTGCCCCACTGAATCCCTACACGACATTTGCAGCTTACGACCATTTCACCGGAGATAAGGAACCATGGCCAAGATCATCGGCATCGACCTGGGCACCACCAACTCCTGCGTCGCCGTCATGGAGGGCGACAAGGTCCGGGTCATCGAGAATTCGGAGGGTGATCGCACCACGCCGTCGATCGTGGCGTTCACCGGCGACGGCGACACCCTGGTGGGTCAGTCGGCCAAGCGCCAGGCGGTCACCAACCCCGCGAACACCCTGTTCGCGATCAAGCGCCTGATCGGGCGGCGCTTCCAGGATGGCGTGGTGCAGCGCGACATGGACATGGTGCCCTACAAGATCGTCAAGGCCGACAACGGCGATGCCTGGGTCGATGCCGGCGGCAAGAAGATGGCCCCGCCGGAGATCTCGGCGAAGGTCCTGCAGAAGATGAAGAAGACCGCCGAGGACTATCTCGGGGAAGAGGTCAGGTCCGCGGTCATCACCGTGCCGGCGTATTTCGACGATTCCCAGCGCCAGGCCACCAAGGACGCCGGGCGCATCGCCGGGCTGGAGGTCAAGCGCATCATCAACGAGCCGACCGCCGCAGCGCTGGCCTACGGCATGGACAAGAAGCGCGGCGACCAGAAGATCGCGGTCTACGACCTGGGCGGCGGCACCTTCGACATCTCGATCATCGAGATCGCTGAGATCGAAGGTGAGCACCAGTTCGAGGTGCTCTCCACCAACGGTGACACCTTCCTGGGCGGCGAGGACTTCGACAAGCGCATCATCGATTGGCTGGTCACCGAGTTCAAGAAGGGCCAGGGTGTGGACCTGCGCAACGATCCGCTCGCCCTGCAGCGCCTGAAGGAGTCCGCCGAAAAGGCCAAGATCGAGCTGTCCTCCAGCCAGCAGACCGATATCAACCTGCCGTACATCACGGCGGACCAGAGCGGGCCGAAGCACCTCAACGTCAAGCTCACCCGCTCCAAGCTCGAAGGGCTGGTCGAGGATCTGGTCGAGAAGACCATCGGTCCCTGCCGTACCGCACTCAAGGACGCCGGGCTTTCCGCCTCCGACGTCGACGAGGTGATCCTGGTCGGCGGCCAGACGCGCATGCCCCGGGTCCAGGACACGGTCAAGTCGTTCTTCGGCAAGGAGCCGCGCAAGGACGTTAACCCGGACGAGGCTGTGGCCGTGGGTGCGGCGATCCAGGGCGGCGTGTTGGGCGGCGAGGTCAAGGACGTGCTGCTGCTCGACGTGACCCCGCTCTCCCTGGGCATCGAGACCCTCGGGGGCGTCATGACCAAGCTGATCGAGAAGAACACCACCATCCCGACCTCCGCTTCCCAGGTGTTCTCCACCGCCGACGATAGCCAGACAGCGGTGACCGTACATGTGCTGCAGGGCGAGCGCGAGCGCGCCGCCGACAACAAGTCGCTGGGCCGCTTCGACCTCGGCGACATTCCGCCGGCCCCGCGCGGCGTGCCGCAGATCGAGGTCAAGTTCGACATCGACGCCAACGGCATCCTGAACGTGCATGCCAAGGACAAGGCGACCGGTAAGGCCCAGTCCATCGTGATCAAGGCCTCCTCGGGTCTTTCCGACGGTGAGATCGACCGGATGGTGCGTGACGCGGAGGCCCATCGCGACGAGGACCGCAAGTTCCACGAGGTGGTCAACGCCCGCAACCGTGCCGACGGCCTGATCCACGCCACCCGCAAGTCCATGGAGCAGATCGGCGACAAGCTGGAGGCGGGCGAGAAGCAGAGCATTGAGGGCGCCATCAAGGATCTCGAAGAGGCGATGAAGAGCGAGGACAAGGAGCGTATCGAGGCCAAGACCAAGACCCTGACCGATGCGTCCGCCAAGATGGCCGAGCGTCTCTACGCCCAGCAGGGTGCGGCCGAGGGTGCGGCCGCCGGCGACGCCGGCGAGGGTAAGGGCAAGGGCGGCGGCTCCGGCGACGACGTGGTGGATGCCGAGTTCGAGGAAGTGAAGGACGATAAAAAATAGGCTGTTAGCCGTTAGCCGTTAGCGGTTAGCGGTTAGCTGACGGCAACCGACGCTGCTCAGGTTTTTTTGACGCCTGAGCAGCTCATGTTTTTCGCTAACAGCTAATTACTAATGGCTAACAGCTAATCACCATGTCCAAACGCGACTATTACGAGGTCCTGGGACTAAGCAAGAACGCGAGTGAGGCCGATATCAAGAAGGCCTTCAAGCGCCTGGCGATGAAGCACCATCCGGACCGCAACCCGGATGCACCGGAGTCCCTGGAGAGGTTCAAGGAGGCCAAGGAGGCCTACGATGTTCTGAGCGACGCCCAGAAGCGGGCGGCGTACGACCAATTCGGTCATGCCGGGGTCGATCCCTCCATGGGTGCCGGCGGGGCGGGCTTCGGCGGCTTCGGCGGAGGCTCGTTCAGCGACATCTTCGGTGACGTCTTCGGCGACATCTTCGGTGGCGGAAGGGGCGGGGGCGCGCGCAGCAACCGGGGCGCCGACCTGAGGTACAACCTCGAGATCAGCCTCGAGGAGGCCGTCGCGGGCACTACCGTGAAGATCAGGGTGCCGACCCTGGCCGAATGCACGGTCTGCGGGGGAACCGGAGCCAAGCCCGGCACCCAACCCCGCACCTGCCCGACCTGCGGCGGGATGGGCCAGGTGCGAATGCAGCAAGGCTTCTTCTCCGTCCAGCAGACCTGTCCGCGCTGCCACGGCCGGGGCAGCGTGATCGATGAGCCCTGCTCCGCCTGCGGCGGGCAGGGCCGGGTGCAAGAGCAGAAGACCCTTTCGGTGAAGATCCCCGCCGGGGTGGACACGGGAGACCGTATCCGCCTCGCCGGGGAGGGAGAGGCCGCTGCCAAAGGCGGGCGCCCCGGCGACCTCTATGTCCAGGTGCAGATCAAGCCCCACGACATCTTCACCCGGGAGGACAGCAACCTGTTCTGCGAGGTGCCCATCGGCTTCACGACCGCGGCCCTGGGCGGCGAGCTGGAGGTGCCCACCCTGGACGGCAAGGTCGTCCTGAAGATCCCCGCGGGGACGCAAACCGGCAAGCTGTTCCGACTGCGCGCCAAGGGCGTCACGCCGGTGCGCGGCGGTCCCGCCGGCGACCTGCTCTGCCGGGTGCTGGTGGAGACTCCGGTCAATCTCACGACTGAGCAGGAGGAGCTGCTGCGCCAGTTCGAGCAGACCCTGGCCCAGGGCGGCAAGAAGCACAACCCGCATTCTTCGTCCTGGCTGGACGGAGTGAAGAAATTCTTTGAAGGTATGGGATTCTGAGACTCGAGCCGGGCCGCTCGGGCGTCCGTTCAGTGCCTCTGTAGGGGAAAATGCATGATCCGAGTGGCTGTCGCGGGCGCCGGTGGGCGCATGGGCAAGACGCTGATCCAGGCGGTCAGCGGGGCCGAAGGAATGACGGTGTCGGCCGCCACCGAGCGGCTGGACAGCACGCTCATCGGCAGTGACGCTGGCGAGCTGGCTGGTGTCGGACGACTCAACGTCACCGTCGCGGGAGGCCTGTCCCAGGTCGCCGAGGCGTTCGATGTGTTGATCGACTTCACCCGCCCAGCCGCCAGCCTGGAGCACCTCGAGATCTGCCGCGCCGCGGGCAAGCGGCTGGTGCTCGGCACCACCGGATTCGATGACGCCCAGAAGGCCGCCGTCGCCGAGGCCGCCCGGGATATCGGCATCGTGTTTGCCCCGAACATGAGCGTTGGGGTCAATCTGTGCTTCCGGCTGCTCGACCTGGCTGCGCGGGTGATGGGCGAGGATGCCGACATCGAGATCATCGAGGCCCATCACCGCCACAAGGGGGATGCCCCGTCGGGCACGGCGCTGCGCATGGGCGAGGTGGTCGCTTCGGCGCTCGGGCGAGACCTCTCCGAGGTCGCCGTGTACGGTCGCCAGGGCCTGACCGGTGAGCGCGATCGGCGCACCATCGGCTTCGAGACCATCCGGGCCGGAGACGTTGTCGGTGAGCACTCGGTGTGGTTTGCCACCGAAGGCGAACGGGTGGAGATCGTTCACAAGGCCGCCAGCCGCATGACCTTTGCCCGCGGCGCGGTACGCGCGGCGCGCTGGATCTCCGCTCGCGAGTCCGGCCTGTTCGACATGCAGGACGTGCTCGGACTGCGCTGACCCGCGGGGGGCCTCAGGCAAAGGCGCAAAGCACGCGAAGCAGAACAAGCGGTCAACTGCCGTTTCTAGGTTGAACCTGAAAAGCGCAGTTACCTGTTAGCAATTAGCCGTTAGCTACTGATTGAATTGCCAAATTGGCGACCTCAGCCGCTCACCCGGCGGGTGAGGCCTGCGGTGGACTCCGAGCGAGCTAGCTTGCTAATTTGGCTAAGCTAATCGCTAACAGCTAATGGCTAACTGCTTTTTCTAGGTTGAAGGGTCCGCCGAGGCTCGTGTTGGGATACGCCTACCTGACGCCGCACGGGCGCGGGTAGGCGCTGCGCGCCAACCTAGTCCTGTCGGAGGGAGCTGAGAGAGGACATAAGGCCATGGGGATCACTGCTGCTTCTCGGGTCCGTGAGCCATTTCCTGATCCCCTGGCGCCTTTGCGGCTTGGCGCGAAAATCGGTCGCGGTCTTACGGGGTACAGATAGGTGGCTCGCGGTAGCGCTCTTGGCTGTTTCGCGCTGACGATCGGGATTCTCCTGCTCGGCGGCTGCTCGGCGCAGAAATCCCCCGAGGACGAGATCCGCGCCCTGATCTCGGCGGGCGAGAACGCTGCCGAGGCCAAGCAGCTCTTTGCCGTCCAGGGACTGATCTCGGAGCATTACCGTGACGAGGCCCAGAGGGATCGCCGGGGGCTCGTGAGCCTGATTGCCGCCTATTTCCTGCGCAACAAGACCATACACCTCCTCACGCGGGTGGAAGAGATCCGTCTGGAGGCTCCCGATCGGGCCGACGTCGTGTTCTATCTGGGGGCGGCAGGGCAGCACATCGACGACGTCGAAGCCCTGATCCCGCTGCACGCGGACCTGTTCCGGGTGGAGATGGTGGTCGTGCGCGAGGACGGCGACTGGCGAGTGCTCAGCGCGCGTTGGCGCCGTGCCGAACAGAGCGAGATCCTCAAGCGTCTGCTCCGATAGCCGGCCTGGCGGCCGGCTCAGCTGCGCCCGTATACCGGGATGGCTGCCCCGGTCACGCAGCGGGCCCCGGCGGAGCACAGGAACACCACCACGTCGGCGAGGGCGGCGGGGGGGACCCAGCTCCCATGATCCGCATCCGGCATGGCCTCGCGGTTCTGGGGCGTGTCCACGGTGCCCGGCAGTATGCAGTTGACGTTGATCCCGGCGTGCTTGTGCTCGGCGGCCAGGGTCTCGGTAAGGGTTATCACGGCCGCCTTGGAGGCGCAGTAGGGTCCCATTCTGGCCTTGCCTTCCCGGGCGGCGCGGGCCGAGACATTGACGATCCGCCCCCCGCCGCGCTGCAGCATCTGAGGCACGAGGGCGCGGCAGACATTGAATACCGAGCGGGCGTTCAGATCGAGCATGTGGGTCCAGTCCGCGTCCTCGGTCTCGTAGAGCAGGGGCCCCATGGTGAATCCGCCCGCGATGTTGGCCACGACGTCTGCGCCCCCATAGGCTTCGGCCAGTGCCTCGGCCATGGCCGAGACCGATCCCGGGTCGATCAGGTCCGTCGGCAGGATTAGCGGCGGCTTGGCCGTTGCGAGAGACTCCGAGCTGCTCTCCAGCCGGTGCCGGTCATGGTCGAGCAGCACCAAGTTGGCACCGAGCTGCGCGAAGGCCGCTGCGACCGCCCGTCCGACGTTGCCGGCCGCGCCGGTGACCACCACGTTCCTGCCCGAAAACTCGCTCATGGGTGCTCCTCAGTCGTCGTAGCGCGATTGGCGTCAAGGTTAGCGAATCGGCGCGCGTGAGAACATGGCCAATACGGACAGGATCTAGCCGAGATGACCCGCTCCCTGATGCGGGATAGTATGTTAGCCGCCGAGCGCCGGTCTTCGCCGGCGCGCACCGAGGGAGATCGAGCCGAGTGCGTCTGCTGAAGTTCCTGGCCTTCCTGGTCGTCGTCGTCCTCGGGCTCGCCTTCGGGTGGCGCAACCCGCACCCGGTGGACCTCGACTACTACTACGGAGTTTCGCATCCACCATTGGCGCTCGCCCTCACCGGGGCCCTGATCGCCGGGGCCCTGCTGGGTATCCTGGCCGGTCTCGGACTGGTGCTCCGCCTGAAACGGGAGAACGCCGAGCTGAGGCGCCAGGCCCGGCTGGCTGCCGAGGAGATCAACAACCTGCGTTCGATCCCGATCAAGGATCAGTGACGGCCGTGATGGAGTGGCTGCTGCTGTTGCTGCCCGTTGCCGCCGCCTCCGGGTGGGTCGCGGCCAAGCGCAGCGAAAAGACGACCCCGGAGGACACGCCCGGCAGCGATCCCCGGGCGGCCTATTTCCGGGGGCTCAACTTTCTGCTGAATGAGCAGCCGGACAAGGCCATCGACGTCTTCATCCGGATGCTCGAGGTGGACAGCGACACGGTCGAGACCCACCTGGCCCTGGGGAACCTGTTCCGCCGTCGCGGGGAGGTCGATCGGGCCATTCGCATCCACCAGAACCTGATCGCCCGCCCGACCCTGAACCGCGACCAGCGGGCTCAGGCGCTGCTGGAGCTGGGGCAGGACTACATGCGCGCGGGTCTGTTCGACCGTGCCGAGAGCCTGTTCAGCGAGCTGGTGGAGATGAGCCTGTTTCTGGAGCAGGCCTTGCGGGGACTCAAGACCATCTACCAGCAGGAGAAAGACTGGGAGAAGTGCCTGAGCGTCAGCGGCCAGCTGGAGGCGAAGAGCGGGGAATCGCTCGGCGCCGAGCGCGCCCATTATTACTGCGAGCTCGCTGAGGTCGCGCGGGGCGCGAACGACACGGCCGGCGCCCTGGCCTATCTCAGACAGGCCCAGAGCGCCGATGCGGATTGCGTGCGCGCGACCATCTTGCAGGGCGAGATGGAGTCGGCCAAGGGAGATTGCCGCAGCGCCATCAAGACCTTCCGCAAGGTCGAGCAACAAGACCCTGCCTACATCGCCGAGATCCTCCCGGGGCTGGCGGGGTGTTATGCACGGGTCGGCGCCCGCAAGGATTGGACCGCTTTTCTCGAAAGCGCCCTGGCGAAGACCCACGCGACCCCCGTGATGCTTGCACTGGCCAGGGTCATCCAGGACGACCAGGGCGCGGCCGACGCCGTGACCTTCCTCACCGAGCGGCTGCGCGCCGCGCCCAGCCTCGAAGGGCTCAACCGCCTGATCTCGCTGCATTCCTCGAGCGGGCACGGCGACGGCGACGTGCTGGCGATTCTGCACGAGCTGGTGGGTCACCTGCTCGCCAACCGGCCCGGGTACCAGTGTCAGCGCTGCGGCTTTGCGGCCAAGACCCTGCACTGGCAGTGTCCGGGCTGCAAGGCCTGGGGTAGCATCAGGCCCACGACCGATCTCAACTGCGAGCTGCGTTGAACCTGGAAACGGTAGTTGAACGGCCGCCAGGGTCCGTGCCGCGTGGTGTCTGGCAAGGCATAACGAGGCGGCATAGCCGGGCTATTCCAACGAGTTATAACGCAGCCAGGAGCCGCGCAGTGCGCGCCCTAGTGGTCGTAGCGACCATCACCCAGCGGGTGGACATGAGGATTCTCCATTACCATGGACCAATCAAACTGAAAAGCGCAGTTAGCTGTTAGCAATTAGCCGTTAGCTATTGATTGAATTGCCAAATTGGCGACCTCGGCCGCTCACCCGGCGGGTGAGGCCTGCGGCGGACTCCGAGCGAGATAACTGGCTAATTTGGCTAAGCTAATCGCCAACAGCTAATGGCTAACTGCTTTTTCCAGGATCAAACGCTTGATGGTAGCTCGAAGCGATCTGGGTTGAAGGACCCGCCATGACGACACAGGACCCCAAGGCGCCCCGGGTCATCGTGGCCCTGGACTTCCCCGAGGCCGAGCCCGCCTGGGCGTTGGTGGAGCGGGTCGATCCGGCCCTGTGCCGGCTCAAGGTCGGCAAGGAGATATTCACCCGTCTCGGGCCGGCCTTCGTCGAGCGGCTGGTCGGGCGCGGATTCGACGTATTCCTCGACCTCAAGTTTCACGACATCCCCAATACCGTGGCGGCGGCCTGCGCTGCCGCCGCTGATCTGGGGGTCTGGATGATCAACCTGCACGCCTCGGGCGGGCGACGCATGATGGAGGCCGCGCGAGAGGCGCTGGTGCGATTTCGGGCCCGCCCGCTGTTGGTCGCGGTGACCATCCTCACCAGTCTGGGCCCGGAGGATCTGGCCGAGATCGGCTATCCGGGCTCGGCCTTGGAGAACGTGCTGCGGCTCGCCCGGCTGGCCGACTCGGCGGGCCTGGACGGCGTGGTGTGCTCGGCTCAGGAGGCAACGGAGGTGCGCCGCTCGGTCCGCGGGGAATTTCTCCTAGTCACCCCGGGTGTGCGTCCCGCGGGGGCGGACCAGGGCGATCAGCGGCGTGTCATGACCCCGGAGAAGGCCATGCGGGCGGGGGCGGATTACCTGGTCGTCGGCCGTCCCATCACGGCCGCTGCGGACCCGTTGGCCAGCCTGCGTATGATCCGCAGCGAGATCGACAGCGCGCTGATTTGACAAGCTTCGAGGCCAGCATATAACCTGCCCTACGCGTACCCGGACACGGGTGCGTGCCGGTTCGGCCGGCGATCCAATGGAACCGAAATCAAAGGAGAACGGACATGGTTGTTCGCAAACGGAGCTTGATAGGGTTGTTGCTTTGCGCGGTGGCTGGCTGGGCCTGCGCCGGACCGGTGAACATCAACACCGCCGATGCCGGCAAGCTGGCCGCGGAGCTCAAGGGGGTAGGGGCCGCCCGCGCGGAGGCGATCGTCGCCTACAGACAGGCCAACGGACCCTTCGCGAAGCCCGAAGACCTGACTAAGGTAAAGGGGATCGGACAGAAGCTGGTCGACCGGAATCGGGACTCGATTCTGGTCACCGATCCGACACACTGAGCCCTTCACGCGATACGGACGTTGCGGGTGCCCTGCGGGCACCCGCTTTTTTTCACACGCGTAGGGCCGTTGCGCCCGATGGAACTGAGTGATGGCCGATAATATCGTCTGGCACAACGAGAGCGTCACCCGTCCCGAGCGCGAGACACGCTATGGACACCGCAGCTTCGGCCTGTGGTTTACCGGGCTGTCCGGTGCGGGCAAGTCCACCGTCGCCCAGGCCGTCCAGAAGGAGCTCTTCGAGCGGGGCTTCCATCCGTACGTGCTGGACGGTGACAACGTGCGCCACGGGCTGTGCGGGGATCTGGGCTTCAGCGTCGAGGATCGGCACGAGAACATCCGCCGTATCGGCGAGCTGGTAAAGCTCTTCGTGGACGCCGGGCTGATCGCTATCAGTGCCTTCATCTCCCCGCTGCGCCAGGACCGCGCCCGGGCCCGCGATCTGCTGGCCGAGGGCGATTTCATCGAGATCTTCTGCGACTGCTCGATCGCCGTCTGCGAGGAGCGCGACGTCAAAGGCCTGTACAAGAAGGCGCGTGCCGGACTGATCAAGGAGTTCACGGGCATCACCTCGCCCTACGAAGCGCCCGACAACCCCGAGCTGGTCCTGCCCACCGACCGGCAGTCGCTGCAGGAGTCGGTCAGCCAGGTGGTGCTCTACCTCGAGCAGCGCGGTTACATCCCGACCACCGGCTCGACCGAGACCATCCTGCGCAGCTCCAGCGCGAGGGTCTGAGACCGAGCCGCATGTAGAAATGCGGTAGACGGTAGACAGAGAAAAGCAATACCGAGGAATTTGTAGGAGCGGCATTCCTGCCGCGATGCCTCAGGCTCGTAGGGCGGGAAAGCAAAGCGCATCCCGCCGTCGCCAGCAAGGGCGCCTCGTCAATCGATGACACCGGCGCGCCCGCGGCGGGCCGTTTACACACGCCATCGCCGGGATACCCATGGTCGAGAAGCTCATCGGTCTGTTGGCCGGATTCATCATCGCCACCATCTCCCATCTGGGCTACAGCGGCATCGTGCTGCTCATGGCGGTAGAGAGTGCCTGTATCCCCTTGCCCTCCGAGATCATCATGCCCTTCTCGGGCTACCTGGTGTTCACCGGGGCCATGAGCCTATGGGCGGTGGCCACGGCCGGGGCCCTGGGCTGCGTGCTGGGCTCCCTCGTGGCCTATGCGCTGGGCGCCCGGGGCGGGAGACCCCTGATCGAGAGCTACGGCAAGTACGTGCTCATCTCCCACCATGACCTGGACCTGGCCGATCGCTGGTTCCAGCGCCATGGCGATATCACCATCTTCGTTCGGACGCCTTCTCCCGGTGGTGCGCACTTTCATCGCCTTTCCCGCCGGCGTGGCGCGCATGTCGATGGGGCGGTTCGTCGTCTATACGTTCGTCGGATCGTTCATCTGGTGCTGGGTGCTGGCCTGGATCGGTGAGAAGCTCGGGCAGAACTGGAGCACCCTCGGCGTATACTTCCACCGCTTCGACGCCTTGATCGGCATCGTTCTCGTCGCCGGACTCGCCTTATACATCTGGCGACACCTCAAGCACGTCCAGAGGGCATAGGTCGAGGAGGCCTGGCCCAAGGCGAGGTGATCGGTATCGTGCAAGCCACCTCTTGTCGGTACCGTTTCCATTCTGCGGAGGAAACCGAATGAAGGTTGGATTCATCGGATTGGGTCAGATGGGGGCGGGCATGGCGGCCAACTTGCTCAAGGCCGGCCACGAGGTCGCAGTCTTCAATCGCACGGCCGACAAGACCCGGCCCCTGATCGAGCGGGGCGCCCGTCTCTGCGACCGGCCTGCGGATGCCTGCCGCGGCGATGTCGTGATCAGCATGCTGGCAGACGATCCGGTCCTCGAGAGCGTCCTGCTCGGCGAGCAGGGCATGGTCGGCGCCCTGGGCAAGGGCGCCATCCACGTCTGCATGGCGACGATCAGCGTCGATCTGTCGGAACGGCTCACGGCACTGCATGCCGAGGCAGGCCAGGGCTATGTGGCCGCGCCGGTATTCGGGCGCCCCGACGCCGCGGGCAGCGGGAGGCTCTTCATCGTCGCCGCGGGCGCGCCTGATGCGATCGAACGCTGCCGGCCCCTGTTCGATGCCATGGGACAGAGGACCTTCGTCGTGGGTGAGCGGCCGCAGCTGGCCAGCTTGGTGAAGCTCAGCGGTAACTACCTGATCGCGTCGGTGATCGAGACGCTGGGCGAGGCCATGGCGTTGGTAAGCCAGGCGGGCATCGACCGGCACCAGTATCTGGAGATTCTGACCTCCACGCTGTTCGGCGCCCCGGTCTACAAGATCTACGGCGGACTGATCGCTGACGGCCGCTTCGAGCCAGCCGCCTTTGCCGCGCCCCTGGGGCTCAAGGACATCCGTCTGACCCTCGCTGCTGCGGAAGCGCTGCGCGTGCCCATGCCGGTGGGGAGCCTGCTGCGGGACCGCCTGCTGTCGCTGCTGGCCCAGGGCGGCGAGCGGCTCGATTGGGCCGCGATCAGCCAGCTTGCCGCCCAGGACGCCGGCCAGTCCCCGCGATCAGCCTAGGGGCCAGCCGCGCCCGCAAGCGATCGACGGCTCAGGTTCCCCCCGCGGCTTCCAGCAGCTGGTAGGGCGGGAAAGCGAAGCGCATCCCACCACAAGGCCTTTGAGACCGAGTCCAGCTGGGGAAGCACCCGGCGTCTCATCAGGCGCCGGCCGCGTCCACCAACCCTCGGGCATCCTCCAGCACCTGCTCCAGCAGCGCCCCGGGCACCTGCGGAGCGCCGCCCAGCGCCCCGGCGCGCACCACGGCGGCGGCCTGCTCCAGGCTCAGCAGGCCCTTGGGCACCGCCTCGCCATAGATCCAGACCGCCGCCTCCTGCGCCGCCGGCGGCTGGGCGAGCCCGCCCCGGGCCGCGACCGCCGAGAGCATGGCCGAGCCCAGCAGCTCCGCCGCCGCACCCGGGCAGCCCTGGCCGAAGAGGGTCTCGGCCGCCCGCAGATTCTCCCGCGCCCGGGCGAGCAGGGCGGCACCAGGCGATGGCGCTACCTCCTGCTCCGATACATACAGGCTGCGGGTCTCCCCCAGGGGCGAGGCGGTCCCCAGCCGGCGCAGGGCGTTGAAGCTGCGCGGGTCGAGCAAGGCGACCGGAACGACCCCGGACAGTTCTTCGCTAATCCGGTCGGCCTCGGCGTCGATGGGCTCCATGACCACGATCAGCCCGCTCTGGCTGCCGACGATGCGCTCGATGCGCGCCCCGAAGGCGGCCTGGATCTCGGTGATGCAGGCCGCCAGAGACGCATCTTCCGCCGTCCCGGTCGGTTCCGGGGCGGGCCGCTCCTCGGCACCCGCCGGCGCCGCGGCGGCCGCTGCCTGCTCCTCCACGGCTGCCGGTCGCGGCTCGGCCTCGGGCCCGAGCAGATCCTCCGCCAGGGTCTCCAGCAGCTTGCGCGAGATCCCCACCACGTCCTCCTTGGCCTCGGGGCTGACGACGTTGGCGAACAGCTCGCGCTTGCCCTCGCTGAGCCCCAGCACGCGCTCCTCGTAGGCGTTCTCGGCCACCAGAAGGATGACCTGCACGGTCTGGCTCTGGCCGAGCCGATGGATGCGGGCGATGCGCTGCTCCAGCACCGCCGGGTTCCAGGGGATGTCCAGGTTGATCAGCACCGAGGCGGACTGCAGGTTGAGCCCGGTGCCGCCGGCGTCGGTAGAGATGAACACCCGGGTCGCCTCGTCCTCGCGAAAGCGCTCCATGAGGTCGCCGCGCCGGTTGCTGGGCACGCCCCCGTGCAAGCGCACGCAGCCGATGCCCAGGCCTCGCACCAGCTCTTCGGCCATGGCGGTCATGCGCTCCCACTGGGAAAAGATCACCGCCTTGAGCCCGCCCTGCAGGCACAGGTCCTCCAGCAGCCCCTTGAGCTCGTCGAGCTTGGGCGAGCCCTGGGTCTCTTTGTCCACCAGCCCGGCGGCATTGCAGGCCATGCGCGCCTGCTGCAGGGCGGCCATCAGGCGGTGCTGCTCCGAGGGGGTCAGGGGCCGACGCCGGGCGATGTGCGCCAGCTGGCCGGCGGTGCTGAGCGCCGAGTCGTGCAGTTCCCACTGCGTGGGGGTCAGCGGCACGTCCAGGCGCTGCTCGATGCGCTCGGGCAGCTGCTCGCGCACCAGGGAGCGGTCGCGGCGCAGCATCACCGAAGCGATGCGCCGGCGCAGCTCCGAGAGGTTGCGGTAGCCGAGCACCTTGCCGCGCTCGTCGGTGACGTGGAAGTCGATAAGATAGCGCCACAGCGGGCCGAGCACCCGCGCGTCCACCACCTGCATCAGGCTGTACAGATCCTCCAGGCGGTTCTCCAGGGGCGTGCCGCTCAGCACGAAGGCATAGCGGCTGGCGATCAGCTTGATGCTGGAGGCGATCTTGGTGCGCCAGTTCTTGATGCGCTGGGCCTCGTCCAGGATCAGCAGGTCCGGGCGGAGCTGCTCGTTGATCACCGAGAGATCGCGCAGCACCAGCTCGTAGTTGATCACCACGAAGGTCTTGGGCTTGCGGTACTGGGCATGGCGCAGCGCCGCCCCGCCTTGCACCACCTCGGCCTGGTGCTCGGTGAAGCGCTCGATCTCCCGGGCCCACTGGTGCTTGAGCGAGGCCGGGCAGACCACCAGCACCCGCTGCACGCCCTCGTGGCGGGCCAGCCAGGCCGCCGCGCTGATCGCCTGCAGGGTCTTGCCCAGGCCCATGTCGTCGGCGAGCAGCGCCCGCCCGGTGGCGGCCAGAAAGGCGACCCCTTCCACCTGATAGGGGTAGAGCCGCGCACGGATGCCCGGCAGGTGGCCACCGAAGCGGGTGATCTCGGCGAGAATCTGCTCGGCGCGCAGCTGGTGGGCGGCCTCCGCGGCGAGCCGGCGCACGTGCAGCTGGGCGTCCTCGCCCAGATGGATATCGCTACGCCCGTAGACCTGGTCGGCGAAGCGGAAGAATGCCTCCGGCAGACGGCCCTGGAACAGCCCGGCGGCGTCGAAGTGCTCGTCACAGAGCCTGGCCAGCTCCCGCTCCATGCGGGGGACCCTCTGCAGCCGCAGCCTAGGCGCCTCGGCCACATCCCAGGCCAGATACACGAACGCAAAAGGCGGGGGCTGGTCCTTGAGCCGGGCGTAGTCGCGGCGCTTGCCTAGCTGATGCAGCACCGCCTCGATGTGCTTGCAGGTGCCGAGCTGGTTGGTGGCCAGATCCGGGCAGGTGCAGTAGTTGCCGCGCCCCTGCAGGGAGCGCAGGTGCACCGTGTAGCTCTGCGGGTGATGGGTGGCCGAGGCGATGGAGGATGCCTGCCAGGTGCCGAACCAGGGCTTCCCGGAGACATGGCGCACCCGCACCTCGCTGCGCCCGCGCTGGCTGCGCTCCCGGATCGCCTGGTCCCGGGCCCCGCCCAGGGCGTCGGCCGGCCCCGAGGCCTGGGCCGCATAGGCATAGAGCACCGCCACCGCATGCTTGCACACGGGCGCTTCGGCGAAACCGCACTCGCAGCCCACCTGCAGCACCTCCCGGTCGTTGCCCAGCTCGACCCGGTAAGGCATGTCTGTGCGGGAGCCCTCCACCAGCGCGCACAGGCTCGGGCCCTCCCAGTGCAGGTCCATCACCCGGTTCTCGTTGAAATAGCGCAGGCCCTGGCGGACCACGGACTCCGAGGCGATGGCGTGGAGGGCGTCGGTGTCGTAGAGAAACGGGTCCTCGGCGTCCCCGGCCGGCGGAGTGGACGCTTTGGGGTTGGGTAGCTTCGGTGTCATGGGGAGGCTCTTGGGGGGGCGGCGCGATCGGTGCGGTAGGATAACAAGTGCCTCCGGGGAGACGAAGGTCCTGGGCCGCTAGGAGCCCGTCGGATTTGCTCGACGCATCGTCGATGCGTTTGCAGGTGCTGAGCTCGTTGGTCGCCAGGTCCGGGCGGGTGCAATAGTTGGTGCGTCCCTGCAGGGAGGGCAGATGCACCCTGAGGGTCCCGCGGCTCAAGGCTTGTCGCTCGCCAGTGGCCCGTGCCGGTAACAGTCGACGGTGTGGTCGTTGACCATGCCGGTGGCCTGCATGTGGGCGTAGATGATGGTGGAGCCGACGAACTTGAAGCCGCGGTTCTGTAGGTCCTTGCTGATGGTGTCCGACAGGGGCGTGCGGGCCGGCACCTGAGAGATAGATCGCCAGGCGTTGACGATGGGGCGGCCATCGACGAAGCGCCAGAAATACGCATCCAGCCCGCCGAATTCCTCGCGGACCGCCAGGGTCGCGCGGGCGTTGCCGATGGTCGCCGCGATCTTAAGCCGGTTGCGCACGATGCCGGGATCAGCCAGCAGGCGCGTTATGTCCGCCTCGCCGTAGCGGGCGATGCGCTCGACGTTGAAGTCGTCGAAGGCTCGCCGGTAGCCCTCGCGCTTCTTCAGGATGGTCAGCCAGGACAGACCGGCCTGGGCGCCTTCGAGGATCAGGAATTCGAGCAGGGCGCGCTCGTCGTGCAGCGGCACGCCCCACTCGGTGTCGTGGTAGACGCGGTACAGGGGGTCGTTGCCGACCCAGGCGCAGCGGGTCGTCTCCTGCTCGCCCATATCGGCGTTACTCGCCTTCCCAGTAATCGAGGCTCTCGCCTTCTCTGCCGACGAAAATGAATCTGCGAGCCGGCTCGTCGGGAAACTCTGCGAGCACACCGAACTTGCCCGAATCGGGGTACTCGGCGACCTCGGGTGACAGCTTGGTGCTGACCGCCAGATAGCGCATCTCGCACTCGCCGGTGTTGATGATTTGGTGAGCCTTGTCCGGCCCGCCCGGCGGACAGGCGATCAGGTCGCCCGGCCGCACCGGATAGGTTTCCTTGCCGAAGCGCAGCTCGCCCGTGCCTTCCAAGATGAAGAACATCTCCTCGTTCACCCGGTGGTTGTGCAGGGGAAAGGCCCGCTTGCCCGGCGACACCGCGGTGATGTTATAGCCGAGCTTGCGGGCGCCGATCAGCGGGGCGATCTGGCCCATGCGGGCGTCGAAGCGTTCAGCCGTCTCGCCGGTGGGGGAGAAGGCCTGGGGGCGCGGCTGCAGCTCGACGTTGGCGATATTGATGACGGGTTTCTGCATGACGGAACCTCGTGTCGGGTGAGGACGAGTCTTCGCGAAAGCCGATGGGTGCCATCGTGGTCTGCGCGATCACCCTGTGGAAACACCACGATGTCTCCGGCCGCGAGCTTTACAGGTGGCTCACCGAAGACCGCCGCCCAACCGTTTCCCTTGGGCATGATGTGGTATTCCATGAGGTGCTCGCAGCCGGGCAGCACGGCGTCGGCGATCTCGTGCCCGGGTGGCGCCTCGGCGGATCCATACCAACGCCGGCGAGTCGCCGCACCTGGCCGTTGTCCACGTCGCGGACGGCTCCGCTCCGCACGTATTCGGCGAGATCCATGCGGCTGACCTGCGCATGGGCCGGATTGGTGGCGTCGCGCAGGAGGTTGTGGTAGCCCGAAACGACCCGCTGCACGGGATCGCGAAGAAACGAGACAAAGACTGCTTCTTGTGGCAGATAAAGGCGACAGCGAAAGTCCAGGTGCCCCAGGATGACGAGACTCGTGCGGGATGCGGTGGACAAGGCGGGGCCGTTGGCGCCACTGTCGTTGAAATAGGATTGGTGCTCGTAGATCCGATCCGCGGGGAAGCAGCGCCTGAGGATCGCGTTGAAGGTGCTGCCCGCGGTTTTGGGCAGGTGAATGTGAGCCAGCGGCGCGCCGGTGCGCAGCGGACCCCAGCTGCCCGGGGGGATCGGTCAGCACAGCTCCCCGCTCGATCGGGGCAGCAGTCGCGGGGGCGCCGGACCGGATCTGCCGCGAACGCCATGCCAGAGACCGAGCACGCTGGCCCGCAGCTTGGCGAAACGGCGCCGCTCGAACAGCGGCGCCACAAAGTCTTCTCGCAGACTCAGATACCAGTCGAAGGGAAGGCGATGACGCCGCGCTATCAGTATCCGGTTGCGGGCGCCGTAATAGCGCCTCACCGGAGGGTGGTCAGTGACGAATAGGGTGCGCCCGGCCACGCGCACCGCACGGCCGGTGCCGATGCGGTGCTCCAGGCCCGGGTGATGGATGGCCAAGAGGCGCAGGCCCCGAGCCCGCAGGCGCAGACACAGCTCGGTGTCAACGCCGTCGACGAACAACTCCTCCCAGGCGCCGCCCGCCGCGGCGACCGCTTCTACTCGCAAAAGGCTGCCCGAGGTCAGGATCCGCTCGGTCTCTACCGCTCCAGGGCGAGGGTCTCGAGCGTAGTGCGGCTTGGCCAGACCTATGCCCGCCAGGTCGTCACCGGCGGCATCCAAGGCGGCACGATAGGGGCCCAGCAGGCCAGCGTCCGTCAGCTGGGTATCCTGATCGAGCAAGAGCAGCCAGGCCATCCCTTGATCTCTTGCCCAGGCAAGGGACTGATTGATCGACGCGGCGACGCCGCGATTCGAGGCATTGGCGATGTAGTCGGCACCGACCGCCCGCGCCGCTTCGACCGCGGGGCCCTGGCCCAGCGGGCATTCGCTGTTGTCGACGATCAGGCAGCGCGGGACCTCGGCGAGGACCCGCGCGAGGCGAGAAGTGAAGCCCGCGTCCGGATTATAGGCGAGGACGGCGGCGCACAGGGGCGGACCGTCGGGGCTCGGGCGTGTCTTGTTCGGCGTGCCGGCGCGAAGGGTCATCGGATAGCATCCGCAACCTCGAAACACCGGCATCTTAATACAGTCCCCGGCCTCGGCAGCGGGCGCAATGCAACCGCGCCGTCGGTGCCCATTTCACCAATCCGGTCCGGGGTGCCTCATCCTCCCCCGGGGGCATAATCATCGAGCTGCACCTGCCCGAGATATTTCTGCCGGCGCGGATGCCGCGCCGGTGCTTCTCCGGGCCTGTCATTCGCGGCTTGTGTCCGGAGAGGGAGATCTCTCCGCCGCCGACGGTCCGCGTCCGAGCCGACTCGATGGAGCCCATTGCTGTCACGGCCCGCGAATCGTGAAAGCCGTAGAGCCGAGCGACTCGTCGTCAGTCGGCCACCGCGGATCCCGTCCCGGGCGGGTTACGGCCAGGTAGTGGGCCACGAGCTCCCGCGGGGTCGTGAACAGCAACTGCCAGGGTCGCTCGGGGCTGGTCAGATAGTCGATGTTGCGGCGCACGGCGGCACGGTTCTTCGTCTTGCGGAAGGCGTTGCTGCGGATGTCCAGGGTGAAATGAGTCCGTTCGATCGGATCCGGCGCAGCATGGAACACCGGACCCAGGTATTCCGTGGGCGATTGCAGGAACAGTTTCGTGATGAATTCGTGACGGGCCATTGTGCCGGTCAGGCGCCTGAAGGTCCGCCTGAGCTTCCCGCCGGATGATTGGCGGCCGGTGGTCAAGGGAATGATCCAGAGCCCGTCCTCGCGATCGAGATCGGGCACCTGGAAATCGGCCGCGGACGGGCGATAGGGATACAGAGGCATGCGCCTCGTGTCGGGCGGCCGGCCCGTGAACTGCCCCATCGAGCTCGGGAACGGCTTGTCGCACCCGGGCCCCGCGGTCAGCTCATAGCGGGCGCCGAGGCTCTCGACGAGGCGCACCATGGCACTGTTGGTCCAGCTGACCCCGGCCGTGAAACTCTCCGGCGGGCGACCGAAAACCCCGCGATAGGCCGCGAACCCTAGGGAGACCACCTCTTCCATCCACGGCTGGTTTCCGTAGTCCTCGGTCCAGACGCCGTTGCTCGCGTCCCAGCGATATCCATGCTGATGCAGGCCGATGTCGTCGCCTGCCCGCATCAACGCCTCGATCTCCTTGGCGTAGCGGACGAAAGCCCAGCCCGGCTTGCCGCAGGTCCGCGCGATCTGCCCATCGGCCCGAAACTGCCAGGAGAAGTGCGCCGGACGACTGGTGCGCTCCTCGATGCGGGAGCGCAGCTCCGACATCAGGCGCGTCGCCATCTCGAAGCCGTGCCAGAGGGCGCCATCGGCCTCCAAGTGAAAGACGCCATCCGGCTCGGCGTGGATGTTCACTACCAGCGGCGTAACGGGTCCGGGCTCAGGATGGGTCATGACGGCGGTCTCGCTGTGGTGATGTCAGTTCGGGGTCAGCGACTCGATGTGGCCGAACAGCTCAATCAGGCGCGCCCGGTCGATCTCAGGCAGCGGCGGGCGCGGCAGGGCCAGGATGTCGGCCTCCAGGTGGTCGATGTCTCCGGTACCGAATAGGGTGACGTGGATGCCTGGCTCGTGGCGCACGAAGCGATAGCCCAGGTCCGGCAAGGATCGGGCCCCGTCCTCTCAGACCATCGCCTGGAGCGCCTCGAACGCCTCGTGATCTTGCTCCAGCAGCCCAGCCGACGCCAGCTTCCTCAGTGCCGCCCGAAGCCTTCGCATGCCGCACAGCGCGCGGCGCACGGCGAACGCGCTCAGCACACCCACGGAGTCGGAGCGGGCCGCGGGCAGCACCCGGTCCCGGGCGCTCTGGTTGAAGACGTTGAACCCGGTGAGGACCAAAGCCCAGTGCCCGGTGGCCAGCGCGCGGACGAGCATGCTATGCCCGGGGTCCCGCGGAAAGGCTTCGCCGATGCCCAGCAGCCGCGCCTTGCCGTGGGCGCGGAGCCGCTGCATCGCTGGCAGCACGAGCCTCTCCACCTGGTCGTAATGCGCCGGTTACACGGGCCCGACCTGGAGCAGGTCGACGTAGTCGGTGCGCAGGTTGCCAAGCTCGCTGTGCAGGCTCTCTTCCAAGCGGGCCGCATCGATGACGCGGCCCCCCTCGGATGACCGGATCCTGCAGGAGATCAGGTAACTGTCTCTCGGTCGGTGCTCGAAGGCCTTTCGCAGGATGTGGAAGGTGCCGTAGCTGTCGCAAGTGTCGAATACATTGATCCCCAGCTCGTAGGCACGTCGCACCAGGTTTACGGATTCGCGCAGGCTGCGCCCGGTATTCCGGCCCAACCGGCTATAGCCTCCGGCTCCGAGACCGGCGACGATGGCCCGCAGGCCGCTGCGGCCCAGGCAGCTGTACTGCATCTCCACCTGTTGGGCACCAATCATGCCTCCCGTGCTCCGCGGCCGCGGATTCAGGCTGCGAAACGAGCGCACAAGCGCCGTCCCCGCCTTCATCTGGACTCCGCCGGTCGTTCTGGCGAATCAATCCGGAGCAGCAGCGCCTGCGTGAGATAGAGGGTCGTCATGACGATATTTTGGCTGCGCATCCCCATGCGACGCAGGCGCCAAGCCCGCCGGTGAGAGGGAAGGTCCTGAAGAGCGACGAATCGTTCCAGCTGCTCCAGACGCTGGATCAATTGGGGGCGATCGTACCAGTCGTCGGGACGCTCCCGCAGGCGTCGGCACAGGTGCTCAGCCTGGAGCCAGGTTGCACGATGGATAGCGTTCATCTTGGCAACCCAGTGGCCGAGCAGCCAGGGACGCGCAATGCGTCGGACCACGCCCTGGGCCCCGACCAGATTGTCCCGATGCTGACGGTAGCGCACCAGTGGCTGGGCAACATAGGACAGGTGGCCCGCGAAAGCCGCGCACAGCGCGATCCACCAGTCGTGCATGTAGATCTGCTCGGGGACCGGTGTCGCCAATGCCAGCAGCGCACGGTTCATCATCAGAGTGCAGCCGACGACGTGGTTCTGGGCCAGCAGGGTCAACGGCGCAGGGCAGCCGGGATGTCTGATCAGCTGGAGGCGCATCAGGGACCGATGGATCCTTCTCAGCCGTTCGTCGACGACCTCGAGATCGCCATGGACGAGCAGCGGGCAAGCGGCGCCCCGCTCGGCCTCCACCGTCGCGAGACGCTCGCGCTGCCGGGCGATCTTGTCGGGCAGCCAGACATCGTCCTGATCGCAGAGGGCGATCGCCGGCTCGTCGCGGGCCAACGCTGCCTGCATCAGCTGGCCAAAGTTGCCGGTAGGCCCGGTGCGCCGCCCGTGTCCGGTCATCAGCTCAATGCGCCCGTCGGTGCGCGCGGCGCCCGCCAGCACGTCTTGCGTGCCGTCCGTGGAGCCGTCATCCCGCACCAGCAGGCGCCAGTCTGGGTCGGACTGGGCAGCAAGGCTCGCGAGTTGCTGCGGCAGGAATCGCGCGCCATTGTGAGTGGCCAACAGGATAAGCGTGTTCATACAAGATCTTAGATGAGCCCCGCCGACAAGGCTCTCGGCCGATTCGGCAGCACTGCGTGAGTCCTGGCCGTGAAACCGAGACCCGAATTCCGTACGAGGCGGCAATCGGATGCTCCACGCAATCGACCCGTATCCCGCTTGGCCAGCCGAGGGGGTCGGGCGCGCCGCCCCTTCCGGGTGTCACCGAGCGCGGCGCGAGCTTGTTCTTCCGCCCGGAGGGATTCCGAGCTCCAATCTTACTCGTCTCGAAATTGTCCAGACGCTGCCAACCGAGCGTTTCCGGTCGGTCGCCGCCCCAATGCTCGCAGATGCGTCGCGACTACAATAAGACGATTAATATGTGCTAGCAAAGGCACGGCGTCCGGATCGATCTTTGCACATCCCGTCGCGTGGCCTCCCCTCGGCTGTTCCCGATCGGCGTCGGAGGCGTCGGGTTGCGACGTTGCCGTTTTTCCCGGCAGACTGGGAAGATCAGGCACCGAGCACTTAGACCACCACGCCGGAGCGGTTCGCGGACCACCATGGCCGATACCCACATCAAGTGCCCCAACTGCGGCTATCAGATCCCCGTGTCCGAGGCGCTCAGCGCCCAGATACGCGAAGAGCTTTCTGCGAGCTTCAAGGCGGAGGGTGAGGAACGGCTCAAACGGGCTGTCGCGGAGGCGGAGCAGCGAGCCCGCGGTGCTCTCGACATCGAGCTTGCGGACCTCAAGGCGCAAATCGCTGAGCGGGCCCGGCAGGCCCAGGATGGCGCCGCCCGGGAGCTCGAGCTGCGCCGCAAGGCCCGTGCACTGGAGGAAGAGCAGAGGCTCCAGGCCGACAGGATTCGCGCCGAGATCGAGGCGCGCATGGACAAGGAGCAGGCCGAGCGCATCGCCCAGGCGAGCGCCGCCTCGGCCGGGAAGGGCGAGAAGATGGAGCTGCTCTACCAGTACCTCTCGGGAGACGAGCTCCGCCACCGCGTCGAGGCCATCGTCGAGGCCTTCAGCGCCATGCAGGGTCAGATCCAGCGCGAGCGCCGTGCCATGGAGAAGCAGTGGGCCGAGCGCGAGAAGCAGATCCAGCGCGTGATCGGCGGCACCAGCGCCATGTATGGTGCGCTGCAGGGCATAGTGGGCGGCGCGCTCGCCGAGCATGCGAAAGGCGGCACGGCAGAAAAGCGAATTTGCGTCCCCATAAAAATAAACTTGGGTACTCAAAGGTTTTGCTGCGGTACCATATTGCGCTGCACGCACCCAGGACCCATTCTGTTGCCTGAAAATCCTTCTAAAACAACAAGAAAAAGAATGATTTGAAGGTAAATTATCCCTGTCGATCTTGATCGGCGGCCGGAGACCTGCGCCGGCCCCGGTCCGAGAATTCAATGAAGGAGAAACAGCAAGATGATCAAGCCCGTTGGTTCCGACACTCTGCAGCCGCGGTTCGTCTACGATCCGGACAAGCACCATGAGCTCATGCACGAGTCCGCTTCCCTGCCCTCCGTCGTGATCAGTTCTCAGTCGGCCGGTAATGCGGTGATGATGGGCGGCGGCTACTTCAGCCCGCTCAAGGGCTTCATAAACGTGGCCGACGCCATGGGCACCTGCGAGAGCATGCGCATGACCGACGGCGCGTTCTTCCCGGTCCCCGTCATGTGCCTGCTCGAGACCGTGGACGCGATCAAGGGCGCCAAGCGCATCGCCCTGCGCGATCCCAACGTCGAGGGCAATCCGGTGCTGGCGGTGATGCAGGTCGAGGCCATCGAGCAGGTCACCGACGCCCAGATGGCGTTCATGACGGAGAAGGTCTACCGCACCTCCGATGCCGAGCACCCCGGCGTCGCGACCTTCAACTCCCAGGGCCGTTATGCCGTCTCCGGCCCTATCGACGTGCTGCATTTCAGCTACTTCCAGGACGATTTCCCGGACACCTTCCGCACGGCGGTGGAGATCCGCAACGACATCGCCGAGCGCGGCTGGAAGCGCGTGGTAGCGTTTCAGACCCGCAACCCCATGCACCTGGCCCACGAAGAGCTATGCCACATGGCCATGGACCGTCTCGACTGCGACGGCCTGGTGATCCACATGCTGTTGGGCAAGCTGAAGAAGGGCGATATTCCCGCGCCGGTGCGCGACGCGGCGATCCGTAAGATGGTGGAGCTGTACTTCAAGCCCAATAGCGCGATGGTCACCGGCTACGGCTTCGACATGCTCTACGCCGGCCCGCGTGAGGCGGTGCTGCACGCCTACTTCCGTCAGAACATGGGTGCGACCCACTTCATCATCGGCCGCGACCATGCTGGCGTCGGCGACTACTACGGTGCTTTCGACGCCCAGACCATCTTCGAGCAAGAGGTGCCCGAGGGCGCGCTCGACATCGAGATCTTCAAGGCCGACCACACCGCCTACTCGAAGAAGCTGAACAAGGTGGTGATGATGTGCGAGGCGCCGGACCACACCAAAGAAGACTTCGTGCTGCTGTCCGGCACCAAGGTGCGCGAAATGCTCGGCAACGGTATCGCTCCGCCGCCGGAGTTCTCGCGGCCGGAAGTGGCGAAGATCCTGATGGACTACTATCAGTCACTGAACTGAGTTGATCCGGCGGGGGGCGTTCCGCACTCCCTTCGCCGGTTCTCAGGCTCAACCGGAAAAGGCCCGCCCCGAGAAAGGGGCGGGCCTTTTGCCTGGTCCCTCCGGATCAATCCTGGGTTGGCGCGTCGCGCCTACCCGGCACCAGGTGTGATCAGCGCAGGTTGCCCTTGTAGGGCGGAATCACGGCGTTGCGGGCCTCGGAGAAGTTGGCGAAGTCCATGGTGACTGAGGCGAGCTCGACGCCCTCGAAGTCGGCGTCGCGCACATTGGCATCGCGCAGGATCACGCCGCCCAGCACTGCACCCCGTAGGTCGGCGCCGGTGAGATCCGCGCGCTTCAAATCGGCCTCTTCGGCCGATACCGAGCACATCCGGGCGCCTCTCAGGATGGCGTGCTCCATGTGCGCACGGTTGATCACGGCGAACCCCGCTTCGGAGAGCCCTTCGAGGTTTACGCCGCTCATGTCGGCGCGCACCAGGTTGGCATCATTGAGGTGGCATTCGCGCAGATCCGCGTTACGCAGCGAGGCCTGGCGCATCACCGCCTTGATGAACAGTCCGTTGGTCGCCGAGATGCGGTCGAGATTGGCACGGCTGAAATCGGTTCCTTCGGCGTCGACGTAGGTCATGATGGCGTCGGAGAGATTCGCGCGGCGCAGCTCGACATGGCGGATGTCGGCGCGGGTCAGGTCGGCCCCGGAAAGATTGGCGCCGAGCATCAGGGCGGCCCGGGAGCGCGTCTCGAATCCGATTCGCGCCGAAGTGAGATTGGCGCCCGAGAGGTTGGCTTCTTCCAGGTTGGCCCCGATCAGGGTCGCGCTGGCGAGGTTGGCCCCGCTGAGATCCGCGTTCATCAGATAGGCGTTGTCCAAACGAGCCCCCTGGAGATCGGCTCCTCGAAGATCGGCGCCAACCAGGTCCATCTCCCGAAGGTCGGCGCCCGCGAGGCTGTCGCCCTCCAGGCGGGCGATCACGGTGCCGGATTTCTTTTCTCGGATTTCCACCATGTTGCTGCTCCCGGGATAGCTTGGTCTTGTTGTTGGGCCGCCTCTTCGGGCGTTAGGTCGGAGATCGTCGCACAACCGCGGTGGGCAGGCGAGGGCGGGATCCTGTCATTGGCGCAGTCTAAATAGATCCCCGGCCTTACGGCAAGGGCGTAAGAGGGCGATGGCGACTGGGGGCCCGGTATGTCGCCCGTGCAGGCCGGGCTGGATCGTCGGGAGGATCGGCATGGGCCGGCCAGGCCCGATCGACAGGCCTGGACCATCGTCCTAACATGGCGCCTTTCCTCACGATGTCGGGATCCGGCCCGGAGGCACCATGGAATACAAGACCGAGATCCTGCAGCGCGAGGCGGTTTTCCGGGGTTTCTTCCACGTCGACCGCTATCGGCTGCGGCACAGTCTGTTCGAGGGCGGGTGGAGCCGCGAGATCGTGCGCGAGCGCCTGGAGGGGCTGGGGGCGGTCTCCGTGCTGCTCTACGATCCGAGTCGTGACCGCGTGGTGCTGATCGAGCAGTTCCGGATCGGTACCCTGGAAGCGGGGGAGGGCTGCTGGCTGCTGGAGACGGTGGGCGGCTACGTTGGTCCCGGCGAGAGCGCCGAGGAGGTGGCTCGGCGCGAGGTTCGGGAGGAGGCCGGATGTGAGGTCGGCGAGCTGATCCCGGTCTGTCGTCTCTGGGTGAGTCCTGGGCTCTCGGCCGAGCGCATCAGCCTGTTCGTCGGGCTGGTGGATACGGATGGCGCCGGAGGCGTGCACGGGCTGGAACATGAGGGAGAGGACATCCGCGTCCTGGTGATGCCGGCCGATCAGGCCATTGCCGAGCTCTATACAGGCCGGGCGGACTCCACCAGCATCGTGATCACGCTGCAGTGGCTCGCCATGAACCGCGAGCGGCTGCGGCGCGGCCCGATCACAGGTGCAGGCGCCTCAGCTCGTAGTCCTGCTCGCTAGCGTTCCAGACGCCGTTGAAGAAGTCCCGGAAATGCCGGACGTCCAGCGGCGCGTGGAAGCTGACAACGGCCTCGAGGCGGGTGTGCAAGCGCTTGCGCAGATAGCCCATTCCGTCCACCAACAGGAAGTTCTCCGGGTGTCCGGCGTGCTCGGGATCGACCTTGCGGATCTCCATACGGCTGGACAGGCGCCGGGCCAGATCCACGAGGCGGTGTCCTTCGCGCTGCACCCGTTCGTTGGTCTGGAGCAGGATCCGGACCTGGGCCGCGCGGCCTCCGACGGCGAGCGCGCGGACGGCGTCGAGGAAGGCGGTTCGGTTGTACAGCGGGGCGTCGAGATCCCAGCTGAATATCAGGATCTCGCGTTGCGCAGCGGTGGCGAGCCGGACGACGGCAAGTGCCAGCTCTTCCCGGCGCTCGAGCTCCAGGCTGCCCTGAGTCTCCCCGAGCTGCCCCTGCTCGATCCAAGCCAGTCTGTCTTCGGTCGTTCCCATGGCTCACTCCGCTACCGATCGGGTCATTCGCTGGTGGGGGATGCCGGCGTCCATGAACGCTTCGCCCTCCGGGACGAAACCGTGACGCGCGTAAAACTCCACCACATAAGTCTGGGCGTTCACGATCACCTGTGCTAGCCCCCGCCACCGCGCCTCATCCAGCGCTTTGCGCACCAGCGCGCTGCCTATCCCCCGGCGTCGCCAGTCGCGGCTCACTGCCATGCGGCCGACGTGGCCGTGCGGCAGTAGCCGGGCGGTGGCGATCGGCCGTCCGGCGCCATCCTCCGCCAGCAGGTGCAGCGAGACGGGGTCCTGCTCGTCCCACTCGAGGTCCGGGGGCACGCCTTGCTCCTGCACGAAGACGGCCCAGCGGATACCCTTCAGTGCCTCGGCGTCGCGGTGCCAGTCGGCGACGCGGATACGGACCTCATTCTTCATCGAAGTGCAGGTGCCCGCGGTTGTACAGCTCGGTGAGCAGCCCCAGGCACTCGCCGCGTGCGAGCCAGTCGGCCAGGTAGCCGAAATGCAGGCGTCGTTGCTGGGTGAGAATCTCCAGAAACCCGCTCTGATCGGACGGAAACGGGAGCTCTTCGCCATTCACGTAAAGATAGTCCCGACCCTCCGATCCGCGGATGAAGGCCATCCGGGAGAGCCCGTTTCTGAGAAGCAGTGCGCGCTCCTGCAGCAGCGTATAGAGGGTCCGCGCGTCCAGCGGCTCTTCCGCCGGCTGCACGAGCAATCGCGGCTTGGGCTCGGTGATGAACCGGCCGAACCATCGATCGCGCTCGGCAGGCGAGTCCGTGAGCGATCGGTCCAGCAGGCCGCGAATCTCGGTCAGGACGCCGGCCGATATCTCGGCGCTGGTGCGCGTGGGATGCAGCTCAGCGTCCCGGTATCGCTGCGACGGGACGCTGCGCTGGATCAGATCCTCGCAGTAGGCACCCGCCAGCTCGCGCAACGTGGGGGCCCTGAAGCCGACCGAGTAGGTCATGCAGCCGGCTCCTTGGGCGAGGCCCCAATGGGCGACGCCGGGTGGCAGGTAGAGCAGGTCGCCCGGCACCAGAACCCATTCCTCGGCGGCCTCAAAATCCGAGAGGATGCGCAGGTCCAGACCCGGCATCAGGTCGGCATCGGAGGTTGGCCGATGGTGGATCTGCCAGCGGCGCCGTCCCGCGCCCTGGATCAGGAACACGTCATAGTCGTCCGTGTGCGGCCCAACGGAGCCCTGGTCTGCAGCGTAGCTGATCATGACATCGTCGACACGCCAATCCGGCAGGAACCGGAACGGCTCCAGGAGATCGGCGACCTCCGGGATGAGCTTGTCCACGTCCTGGACGAGCAGGGTCCAATGGGTCTCGGGTAATGCCTCGAAATCGGCCTCGGTGAAGGGGCCGTGACGCAGCACCCAAGCGGGATCACCGGCCTGCTGCAGCACGATGCGCGATTCGGGCTCCTCCTCACAGGCGAGACCCGCCAGCTCACCGGGCTCCAGCGGCGAGACGAATCCAGGGAGGGCGCCACGGATCAGCAGGGGCTTCTTCTGCCAATAGGTGTGCAGGAACCGCTCGGGGTCTAGGTCTTCGGGCAGGCGGAGCTTGAGCATCAACGGCTTCCGTGTGCGCAGCTGGTGCGGGCAAGTGTAGCAATTCGGCGCAGAGGCTCACGAGCGCGACGGGCGGGACGTCCGGGGGGCGGACGCGCAAAAAAAACCCGTCCTACCATAGCTGGGGGTCGGTAGGCCGGGCGGATTGGACGGTTGCGTAGGGCTCCCCTGGGGATGCGGTTCGGCGGGTTCTCGGGGCGCCCCAGCCCAATCAATGGGCTCTTTTATCCCAGATTCGATTCCCAGGGACCGTGCGCAAGGTCACGAATTCCCGGATCGCCGGAGGGGATCGGCGCGGGATAGCCTCCGTCTCCGGCCCGCTCTGTTCACCAGCGTTCGTTCGGAGGCTGCCGCGAGCCGCTTGTTGGATACAGGGCGCGCGAAAAACCGGACGCGCCGGCGTGCTCGACAGTCCGTCGAGCCTCCGGGCCGAGCGACGCCGGGAACGCCGGCGGATCGCGCGCCGCAGCGGGGGATTGCCGGTCAGATGCTCCGGGCCTGGTCTTCGGCGTTGCCGGTGTAGCCGGCCGGCGTCAGAGCGCGCAGAGACGCCTTCGCGGAATCCGGGAGATCCAGGCCGTCGATGAACTTACGAATGTCCTCCGCGCACAGCCGGTGACCGCGACTGAGCTCCTTGAGCCGCTCGTAGGGCTTGTCGATGCCGTAGCGGCGCATCACCGTCTGGATCGGCTCGGCCAACACCTCCCAGTTGGCATCCAGGTCGGCGGCCAGCCGCGCCTCGTCGGCCTCCAGCTTGGACATACCCCGGATCGCGGACTGCAGGGCGATACTGGTGTGGGCCAGGCCCACACCGAGGTTGCGCAGCGCAGTCGAGTCGGTCAGGTCGCGCTGCCAGCGCGAGATGGGCAGCTTGCCGGCCAGGTGGTCGAACAAGGCGTTGGCGATGCCCAGATTGCCCTCGGCGTTCTCGAAGTCGATCGGGTTGACCTTGTGCGGCATGGTGGATGAGCCCACCTCGCCGGCGATGGTCTTCTGCTTGAAGTAGCCGAGCGAGATATAGCCCCAGACGTTGCGGCAGAAATCGATCAGCACGCCGTTGAAGCGGGCGACGGCATCGAACAGCTCGGCGATGTAGTCGTGGGGCTCGATCTGAGTGGTGTAAGGATTCCAGGCCAGCCCCAAGCCCTCGACGAATTCCCGGGCGAAGGCGCTCCAGTCAAGCTCCGGATAGGCGACGAGGTGGGCATTGTAGTTGCCGACCGCGCCGTTGATCTTGCCCAGCAGGGGCACCGCCGCCACCTGCTCGCGCTGGCGGTGCAGCCGATGGACGAAGTTGGCCATCTCCTTGCCCAGGGTGGTGGGGGAGGCGGGCTGGCCGTGGGTGCGCGAGAGCATGGGCTTGTCCGCGTGGGCCTGGGCGAGCGCGCGCACCCCGGTGATCACCTCGTCCATCAGGGGCAACAGCACCTGTCCGCGGCCTTCGCGCAGCATCAGGGCGTGGGACAGGTTGTTGACGTCTTCGGAGGTGCAGGCGAAGTGGATGAATTCGCTGACTGCCTCCAGCTCCTGGTTGCCCGCCACCTTCTCCTTGAGGAGATACTCCACCGCCTTGACGTCGTGATTGGTGGTGCGCTCGATGTTCTTGACCCGGTGGGCGTCCTCTTCGCTGAAGTTCTCGACGATCCCTTCGAGTATCTTCCGGGCATGCTCGCTGAAGGTGCGTACCTCGGCGACGCCGGGGTGGGCGGCGAGCGCCTGCAGCCAACGCACCTCCACCAGCACGCGATGGCGGATCAGTCCGAATTCACTGAAAATGGGACGCAGATCCGCGGTCCGGGCGCCGTAGCGTCCGTCCACGGGGGAGACGGCGGTCAGTGTCGTGAGCTCCATGGGCACCTTGTGTACTCCGGATCTTGGCTCGTGGGTCGGGCGTCGCCGTCTCGGCGCTCGCGTTGGCTGCCGACGTCGGCCCCTGAGATGAAGAGGCAACCGTGAGAACGCGAATTATACATACCGGCCCGCGCCTGCTCGGTCATCGGTGCCCGGCCCCCTGGCTGTCCGTGCTGATTCTGGCCCTGTTGGCGCCCTTCGCCTCGGCCGCCGAGGCACCGCCCGGGGCGGCAATCGCCAGCGCGCACCCTCTGGCTACCCGCGCGGGGATGGAGATTCTCGATGCCGGGGGCAACGCGTTCGACGCCGCGGTGGCGGTGGCCGCGGCGCTGGCGGTGGTGGAGCCGTACAGCAGCGGACTGGGCGGAGGCGGATTCTGGCTGCTGCACCGTCAGTCCGACGGTCGGGACCTGATGGTCGACGCCCGGGAGCGGGCCCCGCTGGCGGCGCGCCCGGGCATGTACCTGGATGCCAAGGGTCAGGTGATCCCCGGGGCTTCCCTCGATGGCCCGCTGGCGGGAGGCATTCCCGGCATCCCGGCCGCACTGGCCTACGTGGCGGAGCAGTATGGCGCACTCCCGCTCCAGCACAGCCTCGCCCCGGCAATCCGGCTCGCGCGCTCGGGCTTTGCGGTGGATGAGCGGCTGCACCGCTTCGCCGAGATTCGCCGCAAGGTGCTGGAGGCATCGCCCGAAGCGGCCCGGATCTTTCTCCCCGGCGGGGAGCCGCCGGCTGTGGGCTCGAACCTGAAGCAGCCGGCGCTCGCCGATAGCCTTCAAAGGATCGCCGAGCGGGGGGCGGCCGGCTTCTACGACGGCGAGCTGGCGCGGCGCCTGGTCGACGGGGTACGTGCCGGCGGCGGCATCTGGAGCCTGGATGATCTGCACACCTACCGGGTCGTCGAGCGCAAGCCCATCAGGATCTCATACCGCGGTGCGACCATTGTCGCGGCCTCCCCGCCCTCCTCCGGCGGAGTGGCGATAGGGACCATGCTGAGGATTCTCTCCGGCTATGACCTCGATCACCTCGCCGAGCCCACCCGGGTCCATCTGATCATCGAGGGGATGCGCCAGGCCTACCGCGACCGGGCCGAGTATCTGGGTGACCCGGACTTCTGGCCGGTGCCCGTCGCGCGCCTGCTGAGCGAGGAGCATGCCCAGAGCCGGCGGGCGATGATCCACCTGGACAAGGCAACACCGAGCGCCTCGCTGCCTCCCGTGCCCGTGGATGCGCCGGGCGGGTCGAACACCACGCATTTCTCGATTATCGACCGTCAGGGCAACCGGGTGGCGGCGACGCTCAGCAGCAACTACCTGTTCGGATCAGGGTTCGTCGCACCCGGCACCGGGGTGCTGGTCAACGACGAGATGGACGACTTCGTGGCCAAGCCCGGGGTGCCCAATGTCTACGGGCTGATCGGCGGCGAGGCCAATGCCATCGAGCCGGGCAAGCGCCCCCTGTCCAGCATGACCCCCACCTTCGTGGAGAGCCCCCGTGGGGCCGCGATCTTGGGCACCCCGGGGGGCAGCCGCATCATCACCATGGTGCTGCTCGGGGTCCTCGAATATCTGCACGGCGGCGACGCCCAGGCCATCGTCGATCGGCCGCGCTTCCATCACCAGTACCTCCCCGACGAGGTCCTCTACGAGCGCGGCGCCTTCTCCCAGGCGACCCTGGAGGCGTTGGAGGGGATGGGCTACGCCCTGCGGAAAAGCGAGGACGGCTACGGCAACATGCAGGCGGTGGTCTGGGACCGGCAGAAGGGCACCCTGACCGCGGCAAGCGATCCTCGGGGGATAGGGGAGGCGTTGGTGCGGCTCACTCCACGCAAGCAACCCGCCAAGGCTCAGGGACAGCCAAAAGCCGGGTCGGCGACTCCAGCGCCTTGAATTAACCAAAACGAAGCAGTCTGAGGTAATCGCGAGAGCCCAAGCCAGCCAAGAAAAGGAGTCTGACCCCTGTCATAGCAGCAAGGTGATCTGGTCATTGAGCGATCGGGTATCATCGGACGGGGAGGATGCCCGCTTTTGGCCGGGACCGCGCTTCGGCGCCCAGTATATAAGCAGTCTCCGAAGGACTCCTCTTGGCCGACAACAGAGCAGCAGGTTTCGCGAATATAATCATCTCCTAAAGGACCGCTCCCGACCCGGAGGAGACATTCGCTGACAGATTGACGCGGACCCCGAGTGGGCGAAGAATGGGCGGCAAGCGAGGGGTTCATCGACGCTACGGGCAGAACGGGCAGAGATTCCTGCCCAGCCGGCGGCGGGGCCGATACAGCGAGGGAATCGGGGCAATGTCGTGCAACCTCGGTTATGTCAAACCGTATCGAGCCAGCGGCTTGGGCGCGCCAGACGCTCTTCCGCCTGGGGCGGCTGAAAGCAAATTCCCATCCCTCCTAATGAAGTAAACTTGGATGGAATGTATTATGAAAGTGGTCGATTTTTTCCGCTGTGGCGGGACCTGATCAGGCTTTCCGTAACCATTATGCTGTTCCGATCCGCTGTAATCACTTTTTTCATCGCGCTCGTCAGTTATGCGAATCTGGCTGGCGCTACCTCGTCACTATTTGATCCCCCTGGGGACGAACATCAAGGATCGGTTGGGTCTCCACTCCCGCCTGAATATGTGATCGAGCCGGACGGTTCCGTAACCTTGCGTGTCTGCTTTAACTGGTCATGTGCGACCAGACAAACCATGAGGTTCACTCCGGACGATATGAAGCTTCTGAAAAATCGCATGGCCACTTGCCAGGGTACAACGCTTCACGATAGATTGCAGCGCGTGCGTATCGGTATCTGGCAAATGGAATTACTGGCACAAAAGTACCAGCCGTTATTGGCCAACGACCGCGCCATTAATAAATTTGAAGAGGGTATCCCGGGGCGAACGGATTGTGTCGACAACTCCACCAATACCACTAATTACCTGCATATCCTCCGGGATATGGGAGAACTGCCCGGGTGGACGGTCTCGTCGCCCCATGTGCGCAATCGTTTCGATGTCACCGCTGTACACTGGACAGCCGTAATCATCGACGCGGATAGTGGCGTTCCGTGGAGCGTTGACTCCTGGTATCGTCCGAACGGTCATCTACCAATGGTCATGCCCTTGCAGGGCTGGATCGACGACAAGAACGCTTGGGAACCGCCTTTCGAACAGGAAAATGCCATCCCGCATTCAATCTACGGGCTATGTAATACGCAGTAGCCCGGCCTCTTGGAGCCAGTGGCATTTTCCGGATTATAATTTTCTGAACCCTTTGGTTTCCGGCAATATATAAACAACGCTGGCCGTCCCGGAAAACTTGGGATGTATCACGTCCTGGAAAAATCGCTTTGGAACATTGATGCAGCCAAATGAGATACGGTTATCAAGCGGTGTTGCAGATGCCAGACGTTGTGCCCGACGGTCTCGGGGTACACCCTTAATGACAGGATGCATAGAGAGGGACTGTGCGTAATCCACCCAGAGTATTTCCTTCCCCTTGTGATTGCGGCCCATTCTTGCCACAAAACGCCCCGCTGGCGTGATACGTTCCGCGGGTGGGATTTGTGACAACGGCTTGTCACCAATGCCTGGCATGGAGTAATCGCCTTTCGCCAGCCCAAGCAGTACGGGCGCTTCACCTTGTGGCTTTCCGTCCGCGTCATATACATAAACCCTGGCCTTTACTTTATCGATAATTGCGAACGGCATGTTTTGATTGTCTCTTGAACGGACAACCCAATCTGCCATTTCCTTCGCGGCATCTGCTTTTTCAGAAAGTGCCGCATTGAACATCGGGCTGGGATCGTGGGCGGTATTGACCATCGGGCTGGACTCATGGGCGGCATGGCCCGCCTTCGTCACCAGGGACTGAGAGATACAGTCGGTACCGAACAGACCAAGACACAGGTATAGAGCTATTCTGGTCGCATTCAAGCACACCAGATCATGCTTCACTCTTGTAGAAATGGCGTACATATAGCGTATCAAAGGGTTAATGGCGAAAATAAGGATAACAAACCCGAGGACCTGGTCAACTGATCCTGCCCAGCAACGGTGGACACCCTGTCAAGCGAGTAAGCTACGCGACAGAGGTGACCCATGACAAGACAAGCAAAGCAGAGTAAGGCGTCCCGCACCAGGTATTTGCCGGAGTACAAGTCCGAAGCGTTGGCGCTCGCGGCGCGGGTGGGGGTAGGCGCGGCGGCCCAGCAGCTCCGGCTGCATGAATCGCAGCTCTACGCCTGGCGGGGCAAGGCCAGGTCGGAGCAAGATCAGAGCTAGGTGCAGCGGCAGTTGGCACCCTCGCAGGCAACGATCCAGGTGTAAGCCGAACACCGGGCGCGAGAACAGGCCGATCACCACTTTAAACCTGGCTATTGACAATCAGGCGCGAAAACGGGATAATGCGCCAGAATATCGACATGCAACTCTCCGCAGGAACCACTGGAAATTTGGAAAAGGAGCAAAACGACAAATGAACAATATTTCCAGACTTATCCTTACCTCCGTGGCCGCATTAATGGTACTCGGGCTCGGGGGTTGCAGCACCACGAAAGTACGGCCGGCGCCTGCAGCTCCACAGCCCTCCTACGAGCCACCACCTCAGCCGACGCCTCCGCCGCCAGCTCCGGAACCTGTCTACCAGCCAAAACCGGATCGCGGCTGATAGCCTTCCGGTTTCGTTGGGCGTAAAAAAGGCAACTTCGGTTGCCTTTTTTATTCCCTACTGCTGAAATCCGGCGTTATCAAAAAGGCGGGGTCTTTCAATCAAGCACTCTTGGAATAAGCTTCAAGTATGGCCAGGCCGTTGCGCATCGAGCTCGCCGGAGGGTTATACCCTGTGACCTCCTGCCGCTGGCAGGTCCGGTGGACCCGATCAGGCCGTCCTACCCCCGTGCCGAAGCTGGACCGGAGTTCCGTGGCCAAGCGCATCCAGGCAGCGGAACCGACCCACGATTCCTGTCCCCGATTCCGCTCACGTGTAATGATAACGACAGGCAATGACGACGAGGTCCTTGCCGTCGACGCAGTATACGAGGCGGTTGGCTTCATCGATGCGGCGAGACCAGAATCCGGAAAGGTTCTCTCTCAACGGCTCGGGCTTGGCGATGCCACCAAACGGATTGCGCAAGGAGTCGTAGATCAGCGCATTGACGCGGTTGAGCGTCTTTCGGTCTTGGCGCTGCCAGTACTGATAGTCTTCCCAAGCGGCAACTGTCCAGGTTATTCGCGTTAACCCGTCATTCGGCATCCTGCAGTGCCTGCTCGGTGATCTTTCCCTGACGATATTGCTCGATAGACCTCGTCAAGTGGGCTGCGTTGGCCGGTGACCTCAAGAGGTGGACGGTCTCCATGAGGCTGTTGAAGGTGTCGAGTGACATCACGACGGCGTCGGATGCATCTCGCCGCGCGATGACCGTGTAGTCGGCATCGTCTATGACCTGGTCAATGACTTTCTTGAGGTTGTTACGTGCCTCAGAGAAATTTACGATGCGCATGGAGGCAGACCTGTGCTATATATTGTACAAGTATGGGGTATGTCTTGATCCGATGTAAAGCGGGCGGTTCTGGCCTAGCCGACTGGATTGAGTGCCGGCAGATCCCGCCGGGGGCGGCGCTCCCACTGGCGATCGGTCGGGGGGCTTCTGACGGTGGCATAAGGTGTGGGAGAGGTGCCTCGCCGGGATGGAGCGGATGCGCCAGGGGCTGGCCTCCTACAGGGGCGCAGCCCTGGCTGTCTGATAGGAGTCATCCTCTGGCGAGCCGGGCGGTAGAAAGATCCGGAGAACGGTGGCAGATCGGAATTTCGTAGGATGCGGTGACGAAGGAACCGCATCTGTCGCGATCGATGCGGTTCGCACCCCACCACATCCTACTCTCGGATGCGGGCTCTGCCGGCCTCAGGCCGCCAGCTTGCGCAGCACGTAGTGCAGGATGCCGCCGTGGCGGTAGTAATCCACCTCGTTGGGGGTATCGATGCGCACCCGGGCCTGGAACGGCTTCTTCGAGCCGTCCGGCGCGATCGCTGTGACCTCCACGGCCTTGGCCGAGCCGTCGCCCAGGCCGGTGATGTCGTAGGTCTCGTAGCCGGTGAGGCCCAGGCTCTTGGTGTTCTCGCCGTCGCGGAACTGCAGGGGCAGCACGCCCATGCACACCAGGTTGGTGCGGTGGATGCGCTCGTAGCTCTCGGCGATCACCGCCCTGACCCCGAGCAGGCGCGGTCCCTTGGCGGCCCAGTCCCGGGATGAGCCCGAGCCGTACTCCTTGCCGGCGATCACCACCGCGGGCACGCCCTCGGCCTGGTAGCGCATGGCGGCATCGTAGATGCTCATCTGCTCGCCGCTCGGCTGGTGCAGAGTGACCCCGCCCTCGGTGCCGGGAGCCATCAGGTTGCGCAGGCGGATGTTGGCGAAGGTGCCGCGCATCATCACCTCGTGGTTGCCGCGGCGCGAGCCGTAGGAGTTGAAGTCCTCCGGCGGCACGCCGTGCCGGATCAGGTAGCTCCCGGCCGGGGACTCCGTCTTGATCGAGCCCGCGGGGGAGATGTGGTCGGTGGTGACCGAATCGCCTAGCAGCGCCAGGGCACGGGCGCCGTGGATGTCGGGTACTGCGCCGACCGCCATGGTCATCCCGGTGAAATAGGGTGGGTTGCGGATGTAGGTCGAGTCGTCGTCCCAGCCAAAACGCTCGCCCTCGGCGCCGGCCAGGTGATTCCATTTGGAGTCCCCCTTGAATACTTCTGCATAGGCTTGACGGAAGCCCTCGGCGGTGACGTTCGATTTCATTACCTCGGCGATCTCGTGCTGCGTTGGCCAGATATCGCGCAGGAAGACCCGCCGCCCGTTGGCATCCGTTCCCAGCGGCTCGTTGTAGAGATCGATGTCCATGGTCCCGGCGATCGCGTAGGCGACCACCAGCGGCGGAGAAGCAAGGTAGTTCATCCGAGCCAGGGGATGCACCCGCCCTTCGAAGTTGCGGTTTCCCGACAGGACGGCGGCCACGGTCAGATCGCCTTGCTCGATGGCCCTGGCGACCGGGTCGGGCAGGGGTCCGGAGTTGCCGATACAGGTGGTGCAGCCGTAGCCGACGACATGGAAGCCCAGGGCCTTCAGGTCGTCGAGCAGGTTGGCGCTCTTCAGGTAGGCGGTGACCACCAGAGAGCCGGGGGCGAGCGAGGTCTTAACCCAGGGCTTGGCCCGCAAGCCCTGGGCGCGGGCCTTTCGCGCGACCAGGCCGGCGCCGATCATCACCGACGGATTGGAGGTGTTGGTGCAGGAGGTGATGGCGGCGATGACCACGTGACCATCGGCGATCTCGCAGCGCTCACCGTGAATTTCGACGGGAACCGGCTCCACCTCCGGGATATGACGCTCCTGCTTGAGGGCCGCGATGTCGTGGCGGAACGCCGCCTTGGCATGCGCCAGCTTGATCCGGTCCTGGGGGCGCTTGGGGCCGGCCAACGAGGGTACGACGGTGGAGACGTCCAGCTGGAGGGACTCGGAGTAGTCGGCCACCTGGCTGTCGTCGCGCCACATGCCCTGGGCCTTGGCGTAGGCCTCGGTCAGGGCGATCTGCTCTTCGGAGCGGCCGGTCAGGCGCATGTAAGCCAGGGTCTCGTCGTCGATGGGGAACAGGCCGCAGGTGGCCCCGTACTCGGGCCCCATGTTGGCGATCGTGGCGCGGTCTCCCATGGGGAGGTGGGACAGCGCGTCGCCGTAGAACTCCACGAACTTGCCGACCACGCCGTGCTTGCGCAGCATCTGGACGATGGTCAGCACCAGGTCGGTGGCGGTGGCGCCTTCGGGCAGCCGGCCGGTGAGCTTCATGCCGACCACTTTGGGCACCAGCATGGAGACGGGCTGGCCCAGCATGGCGGCCTCGGCCTCGATGCCGCCCACGCCCCAGCCCAGCACGCCGATGCCGTTGACCATGGTGGTGTGGGAGTCGGTGCCGACCACGGTGTCCGGGTAGGCCTGGGTCATGCCGTCGACCTCCTTGGAGAACACCACCCGGGACAGATATTCGACGTTCACCTGATGGACGATGCCGGTATCTGGTGGAACAACCTTAAAATTATCAAACGCTTGCTGCCCCCACTTAAGAAATTGGTACCGCTCCTTGTTGCGTGAGAACTCGATGGCGGCGTTCAGGTCGGCGGCGGCGTCGCTGCCGAACTTGTCGACCTGCACCGAGTGGTCGATGACCAGCTCGGCGGCCTGCAGCGGATTGATCTTCTGCGGATCGCCCCCCAGGGCTTCCATGGCGTCGCGCATGGCGGCCAGGTCGACCACGGCCGGCACGCCGGTGAAGTCCTGCATCAGCACCCGCGCGGGGCGGTACTGGATCTCGTCCGCGGGCTCGGCCTGGGGATCCCAGGCGGCCAGCTTCTCGATATCGGCCATGGTCACGGTGACGCCGTCTTCGTGGCGCAACAGGTTCTCGAGGAGGACCTTCAGTGAGAAGGGCAGGCGATCGCTACCGGCCACTCGATCGACGCGGAAGATCTCGTAAGACGTGCCGTCGACGTCGAGGGTGGACCGGGCACTGAAACTGTCGCTCATGAATCGAGACTCCGCTAAAAGCTGGACGGGGATGCTGCCGGCGGCCGGGCGCGCGATCAGCGGGGAGCCGAACGGTATGGGGCAGCGCCGCAAGAGCACGAAGTTTACCGGCGGGAATGCCGAAAATCACCCGGCGCAGGACGAGGGCACCAGCGGGCCCTGGAGTCTCGCCCGCGCAGACAGCGTCGAGGACTGGCTTCGCGCGGGGGGGCTATCGGACAGGCAGCGGAATTTTTCGCGCTCGTGCGTCTTGGCCCGAGCCGTGCCTTAAGCGGGCCAGGGGAGGACGAGACTCGCCGAGGCGACGGTGGCCCCGAGCAGGGCGCCGATCAGAACGTCGCTAGGGTAGTGCAGGCCGAGCGCCACGCGCGAGGCGGCGGTGAGCAGCGTAAAGGGCACGAGCAGCGCCCCCAGTGCCGGGAAGTACGAGAGAGCGACCAGGGTGAAGCCCACCGCATGCAGCGTATGCCCGGAGGGGAAGCTGTAGTGGTCGAGCGGCGGCACGCCGGGACGGATGGCGGCCTCGAAATCGCAGGGGCGCTCCCGGATGGTGTTGCTTTTCAGCAGCTTGTAGAGCGCCAACGAGATCCCGCCCACGAGCAGCATGTGCAGGGCTGCGGTGGCTCCGACCCGCCCCTGGCTGAGGGCCAGGCTGGCCATCAGGCTGTACCAGAAGATGCCGTTGCCGAGCCGGCTGACGATCCTGAACAGCAGCAGCACCGGCCCGTAGCGGGTCCAACGGTTCCAGGCAAGGCAGAGCACCACTTCGGACTCATTCATTCGTCGCAGCAAGGCGCGCATGGGACACCTCCTTCGCCCGAGGCTGGTCGGAAACCTGGTACAACAGCTCTTCAAGCTCGCCGATAAGCCGGGGCCACCCCAGGGTCTCGGCGGTCGCCCGGGCGCCGGCTGCCGCCTTGGCGGCCAACGCGGGGCTCTCGGCGAGCGCGAGCGCACAACGCACGAAATCGGCGTCGTCGCCGAAGCGCGCCAGCATGCCGTCGCGCCCGTTTCGGATGTGCTGACGGGCGGCGGCATAGTCGTAGGCGGCGATCGCCAGCCCGCTGGCCATAGCCTCCAGGACCACGTTGCCGAACGTCTCAGTGGTGCTCGGAAACAGGAACAGATCCCCCGAGGCGTAGTACTCGGCGAGCTCGATGCCCGTCTTGGGGCCGGTGAACACGAAGTCCCGGTGCCGTCTCTTCAGCCGTGCGAGCTCGGGGCCATCGCCGACGAGCACGAAGCGGCCGCGCCCGAGTCTGGTCCGCAGAGCATCGAACGCTCGCATGGCCAGCCCGAGGTTCTTCTCGGCGGCCAGGCGGCCGACGTAAAGGACGACGGGCTCGCCGCTCGTAACGTCCCAGGCGGCGCGCAGCGCATCGGAGCGGCGCGCCGGGTTGAAGAGCTCGGTGTCGACGCCGCGGGGAAAGACGCGCAGGCGCTCGATGCCGCGCTGCCCGAGCTGGGCAGCCAGGTCTCGGGTCGGCACCAGGGTGAGCCGGGACCGATTGTGGAACCGTTTCAGGGAGCCCCAGACGGCGGGCTCGATCAGGCCGAGGCCATAGTGTCGGCAGTACTGCTGAAAGTTGGTGTGATAGCCGGAGACCGCGGGGATGCCCAGCTCGCGCGCGATCCTCAGTGCACAGCGCCCCAAGGGGCCTTCGGTGGCGATGTAGATCGCGTCAGGCGAGCGCTCCGCCCAGGCGCGTCTCAGCCGCCGCGGGATCGGAAGGCCAAATCGCAGCTCCGGGTAGCGCGGAATGGGCAGCCCCGGCGCCAGGATCTGGCGCAGGCCGCTTTCGGTGTCGGGCTGGTCGCCGCGGCCCTGGCTGGGGCGGATCAGGGTGAGGCTATGACCCTGCCCGCGCAGCCCCTCCACCATGGCGCGCAGGGTGCGGGCGACGCCGTTGATCTCCGGCGGATAGGTCTCGGTGATGACGGCTATGTCCATGAGCGGGGCTGCGGTTGGGGTGCAACGGAATCGGGCCCGGCCTTGCGCTCGTATCGCCCGGTGGCGGAGAGCCCGCCGGGCATACTGGCCAGGCCTTGGCGGATGGATCGCCGGGCCTCCAGGGCTAGGCTGCGGCGGTCCCGACCCGCGGTGGGCAGGGGCGGGCAAAACCGCACCCAGGCCTCGATCGGAGGGCCGCGCAGCAGCCTCACCAGGTGGGGCAGGAGCGCATCCTCACCGACGAACGGGGCGGCAGGGCTGAGCACCCCTGTTTGGGTGTAGCGGATCGCTACGGGGATGATCGGGCGGCTGGCCTCGAGGGCGGGGGCCAGCAGTCGGGGGAAGAAAGGCCGCAGGTCGCGGCCGTCGGTGGTCGTTCCCTCGGGAAAAAGCGCCAGATCGCAACCCCGGTTGAGAAGCCCGGCCATCTCCTGGCCGATCCGCTTGAGGTCGCCTGCGCCGCGGCGGATGAACAGGGTCCCGACCCGGGCGGCCAGCCAGCCGGCGAGCGGCCAGCGTCGTACCTCGGACTTGGCAATGAAGCGCAGGCTGCGCAGCGACCCGAGTACCGGGATATCCAGCCAGGACACGTGGTTGCACACCAGCAGGCCGCCGGTCTCGCTGGCCTCATCTTCCAGCAGGACGCTGACACGCAGGATCCGGCAGAGCCGGCTGTGCCACCAGCGCACGATACGCGCGGGCGGGTGCCGGACAAGGCCCAGGGCCAGGGTGAGCAGTGCACCGAGCATCAGGTGCTCGCCGACCCGGCACAGACGCCAGAGGACCTGCAGCTTGACCATCTCGGCTCAACTCTCCCGCAAGCGGAAGTGGCGCTCGTAGGTTGGGCTAAGGTCGTTCATGTCCAGCAGCATCAACAGGTCCGCCACTTCAAGATCCGGATCGAGGCAGGGCCCGCCGCAGACGCGTGCGCCGAGGCGCGCATAGGCCTTGAGCAGCGGCGGCATGGGGGCGGTGAGGGTGTCGTCCGCGACGGACAGCAGATCGACGGCCCGCCGGGGAAAGACCCGCAGCTGGGGTCCGCTCAGTGCGTGCTCGCACAGACGGTCGATGACGACCGCTGCCGCAGCCGGACAGGTAGTCGAAGCCGTGCAGCTTTATGTACTCCGCGAGATCCGACCAGAGCACGGCGATTGCGGCGCCGCTGCGGAAGGCGGGATCGACACAGGTGCGTCCGATCTCGAGCAGACGAGCCCCCTGGGCGCCCAGGCGCCGGATGTTGGTGAGATCGAGCTCGCTTTCCGAATAGAAGCCTCCCGCTTCGACTGCCTTGGGCTCGGACAGCAGTCGCGTCGAGGCGACCACCTCGCCCGAGTCCAGCTCGCGCACGAGCAGGTGATGGCAGTAATCATCGTAGGGGTCTCGGTCGAGCCTTGCAACCGCTCTCTCTAAACGGGCGCCTAGCTCTTCGGCGAATACCCGATAGCGCAGCGCCTGAGACTCCCGCACCTCGGTGTCGCTCGCGGCGAGCTCGACGAACAGGCGACCTGCGCGTCCGGGACGCTTGGACTCCGGGATGATGATGGCGCTCACGGACCTGGACTCCCTCTTCGATGGAAGGGATGCTAGGTCCGGCGCGTGTCAGCGCCGGGGCAGGATCATGACAGGCGGACGAAACTTTCGTTAACGTCCTGTGACCTCAGCGCTCACACCTCCACCAACAGGCGCTCACAGCCACGCAGCAGGCGCCGGCGCTGAAACAGGACGCCCAGGCGCGTCCCACCGCATTGGCGCCAGAGCAGTACGGAGCGGATTCCCGCGAGCAGCAGCGAGCGAACGCGGGCGACGTTGATCGAATCGCTCAGATAGCGCGGCTCTCCGTGGACCATGATGCGCGGCTGCAGGGTGCCGATGCTGGCACTGTAGATCTCGGCCAGATCGGAGAGCATGGCGTGATGGGTCAAGTCCAGCAGCTCCAGGTGAGCGCCGGCGCGGCCTATGCCTTGAGCTATCCTGTCCATGAGCTGCGGGCTCTTGGCGGCCTTTCGCTCCAGATCCAGCAGGCTCAGCACGTAGCGGACGATCTCGATGCTGCGCCCCGTGCCGCCGACCAGCTGGTCGCGCAGACAGGTCAGGCCCCTGGTGAGGCCGGCCAGGCTGCCGTACACGGCCTCGACGCTCGGCGCCTCGACCTGAAACAAGCTGTAGATGCTCGCCTTGAGCGGCTCCGCCGGAACGTTGCCGCGCCGGGCAATACCCTCGACCAACGAGGCGGCCTGGAAGATGCCTGCCAGGGCGATGATCCTGTCTCGCTCGGTCTTCATGCTTCGCAGCTTCCCCGATCGGCCGCCTCGATGACGCCTCCTCCCAGGCAGTCCTGGCCGCGATACAGCACCACCGATTGGCCCGGGGTGATGGCGCGTTGGCTCCTGGCGAACCGGACCTGGCAGCGCTCGCCGGGCAGCAGGTGCACGGTACAGGCCTCCAGGGGCTGGCGGTGGCGGATGCGGGCCTGACAGTCGAAGGCACCCGCCGCCGGCGGACGACCGGCAATCCAGTGCAGCCGCGAGGCGCTCAGGCCTGCGGACATGAGCAGTGGATGGTCGTGTTCTTGGGCCACCACGAGGCGGTTGCGCTCCAGGTCCTTGGCGACCACGAACCAGGGCGCCTCCCGGGCGCTCGCCATGCCGCCGAGGCCCAGGCCTTTGCGCTGGCCCAGAGTGTAATACATCAGCCCCTGGTGCTCGCCGACGACCCGTCCGTCGTCGGCCGTGGCGATCGGCCCGGGGCGCGCGGGGAGATACCGGCTCAAGAAGTCTCGCAAGCGCCGCTCCCCGATGAAGCAGATGCCCGTACTGTCTTTTCTGGCGTGGTTGGGCAGCCCCGCGGAGCGGGCGAGGGCGCGGACCTCAGGCTTGGTAAGCTCGCCCAAGGGAAACCGGCTTCGCGCCAGCTGGTCCTGATCGAGTTGGTGGAGAAAATAGGTCTGGTCCTTTGCCTCGTCGCGGGCGCGGCGGAGCCGGTGAGCGTCCGCCTCGCTGTGGATGAGCGCATAGTGTCCGGTGGCGATGCAGTCGGCCCCCGCCGCCAGCGCGTGATCGAGGAAGGCGCGGAACTTGATCTCCCGGTTGCAGAGCACGTCCGGGTTGGGTGTGCGCCCGGCGTGATACTCGTTGAGGAAATAGCTGAACACGCGATCCCAGTACTCGGTGCTGAAGTTCACGGTCGCCAAAGGGATGTCGAGATGCCCGGCCACGGCGCGGGCATCGGCGAGGTCTTCGGCGGCCGAGCAGTAGTCCTTGGTGTCGTCTTCCTCCCAGTTCTTCATGAACAAGCCGCGCACACGCCAGCCTTGCTCGCGCAGCAAGAGGGCGGCTACGGCCGAATCCACCCCCCCGGAGAGACCGACGAAGACCAGTCGATGATGGGAGTCGCTCACTTGGAAGTCCGGCACTCGGAGTGAGGGCAGGGTCAATCCATCTCGACGATCAGTCCGAGAGGGTGACGGATGCCGGCCAGATAGTCCTCCAGGGCCCGCAGCACCAGCGGGCTGCGCAGGCGCTCGGCCGCTGCCCGGATCTCGGCAGGGCTCATCCAGCAGGTACGCAGGATGTCCGGGTCGAGACCCATCTCGGGCCGGTGGTCGTCGACGGTGCCGAAAAAGCAGAATCGCACGTAGGTGTCGTCGCCCGGGGAGACCTGCCAACGGTAGATACCCACCAGTCCTTGGGGAGAGAACCGCCAGGCGGTCTCCTCGCGCACCTCCCGGATCACCGCCTGCTGGAAGGACTCGGCTACCTCCAGGTGTCCGGCCGGCTGGTTGAGCACCTGGCGCCCGCCGGCGCGCTCCTCCACCAGCAAGAACCGGTCGTCACGCTCGATCACCGCGGCAACGGTGGTCCTAACGCTCATCTTTCACCAACCTCCTGCTGCGGCGCCCGATCGCTCGTGCGCCTTGTACCCACGCGCACCTCGGACGTCTCGCGACGAATCCTGGTGAGAAGTGCAGGCTGGGGCACCAGTCCATGGGGTCTATCTTATCCGACGGGCTTTCCGCGCGGCAGCCGGAGTCTCGGATCGTGCGCGGGAGTCGAGGGAAGTCCATTCGCCGGGCTGAAGGGAGCCGAGGCTCCAGCGACCCACGGCGACGCGCACCAGACGCAGGGTCGGGTGGCCCAGGGCGGCGGTCATGCGCCGCACTTGACGGTTGCGGCCTTCGCGGATCGAGATTTCCAGCCAACGGGTGGGCACACTCTCGCGGAAGCGGATCGGCGGATCCCGCGGCCAGAGGGCTGGCTCGGCCAGGGGCCGCACCCTGGCCGGCAGCGTGAGTCCATCCTGCAGGTCGAGCCCAATGCGCAGCCGCTCCAGGGCAGCCGCATCGGGCTCGCGCTCTACCTGTACCCAATAGGTTTTCCACGTCTTGTGCCGGGGATGGCTCAATCGGTGTTGCAGGGCGCCGTCATCGGTGAGCAGCAGCAGTCCCTCGCTGTCGCGGTCGAGACGCCCGGCGGGGTAGACGCCGGGCACCGGGATGAAGTCGGCGAGGGTCGGGACCTCCCCGCTCCCGGAAAACTGGCACAGGACGCCGAAGGGCTTGTTGAACAAGATCAGGCGGGGCATCGGGAAAGCCGTGAGCGGTTAGCCGATCGTCCGGGGCGGGTGGTAAACTGCGCCCATTTTGCGGCATCCAAAATGGGGTGAAACATGGCTTACGACAAGATCGAAGTGCCGGCGCAGGGGGAGCGCATCGGCGTCAACGCGGATTTTTCCCTGAGCGTGCCGGACGTGCCTATCGTACCGTTCATCGAGGGCGATGGCATCGGCGTGGACATCACCCCCGTGATGAAGCGCGTGGTGGACGCGGCCGTGCAGAAGGCCTACGGAGGGGGCCGGCGGATCGCCTGGATGGAGGTCTACGCGGGCGAGAAGGCCAATCGGATCTATGGCCAGGACGTCTGGCTCCCCGAGGAGACCCTGGAGGCGGTCAAGGATTTCACCGTGTCCATCAAGGGCCCGCTTACGACACCGGTGGGGGGCGGCATCCGCTCGCTCAACGTGGCGCTGCGCCAGCAGCTCGATCTCTACGTCTGCCTACGTCCGATCCGCTATTACGAGGGTACGCCGAGCCCGGTCAAGAATCCGGAGCGGACCGATATGGTCATCTTCCGGGAGAACTCCGAGGACATCTACGCGGGCATCGAGTGGGCGTCCGGTTCCGCGGACGCGCAAAAGCTGATTCGTTTCCTGCAGGAGGAGATGGGGGTCACCAAGATCCGCTTCCCCGGCACCTCCGGCATCGGCATCAAGCCGGTATCCAGCGAAGGCACCAAGCGTCTGGTGCGCAAGGCAATCCAATACGCTGTCGACAACGACCGCGCCTCGGTCACCCTGGTGCACAAAGGCAATATCATGAAGTTTACCGAAGGGGCGTTCAAGTCCTGGGGCTACGAGCTCGCCAAAGAGGAGTTCGGAGCCCAGGAGGTCGATGGAGGCCCCTGGTGCGCGTTCGCCAATCCGAGGACCGGCAAGCGCATTCTCATCAAGGACGTGATCGCCGATGCCTTCCTGCAGCAGATCCTGCTGCGGCCCGCGGAGTACGACGTCATCGCTACCCTGAATCTCAACGGCGACTACATCTCCGACGCCCTGGCCGCCCAGGTCGGAGGGATCGGCATCGCGCCAGGGGCGAATCTGTCGGACAGCGTGGCCATGTTCGAGGCGACTCACGGCACTGCGCCCAAGTACGCGGGCCAGGATAAGGTCAATCCCGGCTCTCTGATCTTGTCGGCGGAGATGCTGCTGCGCCACCTCGGGTGGTCGGAAGCCGCCGACTTGATCGTCAAGGGCATGTCGGCGGCGATTGCCGCCAAGACCGTGACCTACGATCTGGAAAGACTAATGGAAGGAGCCAAGCTGATGAGCTGCTCGGGCTTTGGCGAGGCGATGGTGTCCCGCATGTAACCCTCCGGGGGACGCCCATCCCGGTCGCCGACCGGTGGGCGCTACCGGGGAGGCGCGCTTACTCGGGCACGGCGTGCAGGTTCGTCGCGTGCAGTCCTTTGGGGCCTTCACCGATCTCGAACACCACTTTCTGACCCTCTTTGAGGGTCTTGTAACCGTCCATGGTGATCGACGAGAAATGGACGAACACGTCATTGTCGCCCTCGTCGGGTGTAACGAACCCGTAACCCTTTGCGTTGTTGAACCATTTAACGACACCGGTGGCCATCGCTGCACTCCTCCGACTGGATGGGAACCGCGGGCGCCAGCTTATTGTTCTTCTGGGCGCCGATCGGGCCTGTCAGGCATACCACGAGGCGCCGAGTAGCTGGACTCCGCTAGCCGGAAGTATAGCGTCCCGGGCGGAGCGGTCAATTTTTACCCAATCGAACTACTGCAGTATAGTTATGAGGGGAATCGGACGCTTGCCGGCGGGGCTGCTGTGTCGCCGGGTTCTGGAAGGTTAACCGTCAGTATTTCAATGGGTTACAGGTAGCTGGCGCTCAATGGCCAGACCCCGCCGCAGCTGAATTGCCGAGGCGACGGTCAAAGGCGTGAGCACCGGATCTCGTCTAGAATCGATAGCAATGACAATTCAGAGCGACCATGACGATCACGGCTTGGCGGTGCAGGAGAGTCGGCCCAAGCTCAAGCGGCCGCCGTTGTACAAGGTGCTCTTGCTGAACGACGATTACACCCCGATGGAGTTTGTCGTGCAGGTGCTGGAGACCTTTTTCCAGATGGGGCGGGAGAAGGCAACCCAGGTGATGCTGCACGTGCACACGCGCGGGATGGGGGTCTGCGGCGTGTATACGCGGGACATTGCCGAGACCAAGGTTGTGCAGGTGAACGAATACTCGCGGAATCATCATCATCCGCTGCTGTGCACCATGGAGGAGGCGTGAGGGCCTGGGCGAACTCCCTCGGCCATCGGGATGTCCATTAGGGGAGCGTGCAGCGGGGTATCTAAAGCAGCACGGGCCGGACTTCAGCCTTCATTTGAAACGAGTTGCCACCATGTTGAGCAAAGAGCTCGAATTCACCCTGAACCAGGCCTTTAAGGAAGCGAAGGTCAAAAAGCACGAGTTCATGACCGTGGAGCACCTGTTGCTCGCGCTGCTCGATAACCTTGCAGCGATCGAGGTCCTGCGGGCCTGCGGCGCCGACATCGACAAGCTGCGCAAGGACATCGACGAGTTCATCGAGGCGACCACTCCGGTCATCCCGCATGAGGACAGCCGCGAGACCCAGCCGACGCTCGGGTTCCAGCGGGTGCTCCAGCGGGCGGTGTTTCACGTCCAGTCCGCCGGCAAGAAGGAGGTGACTGGTGTCAACGTACTGGTGGCCATCTTCAGCGAGCGCGAGTCTCAGGCCGTTTACTTCCTGGATCAGCAGGGCATCACCCGCCTGGACGTGGTGAACTACATCTCCCACGGAATCTCGAAGGTGCACGGCGAATCGGAGCAGCCGGAGAACGCCGCTCCGCAGGATGACGACGAAGCTCCGGAGAGTGCGGGCCGGAGTCCGTTGGACAGCTATGCCGCGAACCTCAACGAGCTGGCCAGAAAGGGCAAGATAGACCCGTTGATCGGTCGTCGGCTGGAGGTCGAGCGTACCATTCAGATTCTGTGCCGGCGGCGCAAGAACAACCCCCTGCTGGTGGGCGAGGCGGGGGTGGGCAAGACCGCCATCGCCGAGGGCCTCGCCAAGAAGATCGTGGAGCACGAGGTCCCCGAGGTGCTCAGCGGCGCCACGATCTACGCCCTGGACCTGGGCTCTCTGGTCGCCGGCACCAAGTACCGTGGAGACTTCGAGAAGCGACTGAAGGCGGTGCTCGCGCAGCTGAAGAAGCAGCGCGGGGCGATCCTCTTCATCGACGAGATCCACACGATCATCGGTGCCGGTGCGGCCTCCGGTGGGGTGATGGACGCCTCCAACCTGATCAAGCCGGTGCTCGCCTCCGGGGACTTGCGCTGCATCGGCTCGACCACGTACCAGGAGTTCCGCGGTATCTTCGAGAAGGACCGGGCGCTGGCCCGACGCTTTCAGAAGATCGATATCAGCGAGCCGACGGTGGGGGAGACGGTGGAGATCCTCAAGGGGCTCAAGACCCGCTTCGAGGAGCATCACCGGGTCCGTTACTCGGTCAAGGCGCTCCAGGCCGCGGCGGAGCTCTCCAGCAAGTACATCAACGATCGCCACCTGCCCGACAAGGCGATCGACGTGATCGACGAGGCGGGGGCCTACGTCCAGCTGCAGCCGGCGTCGCGCCGACGCAAGACCGTGGGCGTGACCGACATCGAGAACATCGTCGCCAAGATCGCCCGCATCCCACCGAAGAGCGTCAGCGCATCGGACACCGAGGTTCTGAAGCACCTGGTCCGGGACCTGCAGATGGTCGTCTACGGGCAGGACCGGGCGATCGAGACCCTGGCGGCGGCGATCCGGATGAACCGCTCCGGGCTGGGCAACGAGGACAAGCCGGTCGGAAGCTTCCTGTTTGCCGGCCCCACTGGCGTCGGCAAGACCGAAGTGACCCGCCAGCTGGCTCGTATCCTCGGTGTCGAGCTCATCCGTTTCGATATGTCCGAGTATATGGAGCGGCACACCGTATCCAGGCTCATCGGAGCGCCGCCGGGCTACGTGGGCTTCGATCAGGGAGGGCTGCTCACCGAAGAGATCACCAAGCATCCGCATTCGGTGCTGCTGTTGGACGAGATCGAGAAGGCCCACCCTGACGTATTCAACCTGCTGCTGCAGGTGATGGACCACGGGACTCTCACCGACAACAATGGTCGCAAGGCGGATTTCCGCAACGTGATTCTGGTCATGACGACCAATGCCGGCGCCGAGGCGATGAGCCGCCCGTCGATCGGCTTCACCACCCAGGATCATTCGAGCGACGCCATGACCGTGATCCGCAAGGCCTTCACGCCGGAGTTCCGCAACCGTCTGGACGCAATCATCCAATTCGATGCGCTCTCCGGCGACGTGGTGGCGAGCGTCGTGGACAAGTTCCTGTTCGAGCTGGAAGGCCAGCTTCAAGACAAGGGAGTGGCGCTTGTGGTCAGCCCCGACGCCAAGGTCTGGCTCGCCGAGCGGGGCTACGACCCGCAGATGGGTGCGCGGCCTATGGCGCGGGTGATCCAGGAGCACATCAAGAAACCCCTGGCCGAGGAGCTGTTGTTCGGTAAGCTGGCCGAGGGCGGACTGGTGCGGGTCGACGTCGAGGACGACGCGTTAACGTTCGAATTCGAGGTCGAGCGCGAGAAGGAACGCTTGCACTAGACGTGCCTGCGGGAGATCAGCGGGCACGGTAGGTGATGCGTCCCTTGGATAGATCGTAAGGGGTGAGCTGGACGGTGACCTTGTCACCGGTCAGGATGCGGATGTAGTGCTTGCGCATCTTGCCTGAGATGTGGGCCGTCACGACGTGCCCGTTCTCGAGCTCTACGCGAAACATGGTGTTGGGCAGCGTCTCGACCACCGTGCCCTCCATCTCGATGAAATCTTCTCTGGCCATAACCTGCTTCGATGCGACGTTGTACGACGGGTGGGGAAACTTGGCGCGCGAGTATAGCACAGGCCCGGGGGGCCGCAGCCACCTCAGTGCTGGCCGGGCGAGCTCGCTGCCGGGAACGCTCCGGCTGACCGGGGAGATCGGTTTGGCCGGCGTCTCTCACTGACGTCCCGGCGCGGCACCGGACCTGCGCACGTCTGCGCCGTTGCGCTCGGCCCGGGTGCTGGACCTACGGCCGATTACGCCTGGGCCCCGGGCGGCGAACGCCGGTGAGGAGTGCGGCCTAACGCAGCTCGGGCAGGTCGATCGGCTCCCGTCTGTCCAGGTGGCGCCAGCGCTGCTCACTGAGGATCTCGACGGGTCGGAACTCGAGCTTGTATTCCATCTTGCGACACCCCGGAACCCAGAATCCGAGATACACCCAATCCTTGCCCCGTGCCAGCGCCTCTCGCACCTGCCAGAGGATGCACAGGACCCCCGGACTGAAAACCTGGGCGCCGGGATCGAAGAAGGTGTAGACCGACGACAGGCAGGCATCCGTGAGATCGGATACGGCCACCGCCAGCAGCCGCTTGCCCTCTCTGAGCTCGAAGAACCGCGTCTCGCCCCAGGAGGAGGTCAGAAAGCTCAGATAATCCTCGGGGGCGCCTTTAGCCATCTCCCCGCCCGGGTGACGTGACGACAGATAGCGTCGATACAGCGCATAGTGCTCAGGGTCGATCGATGCCGGGCGCTCGATCCAGCTCAAACGCCCGATTGCCGCCTTCCAGGCCCGCCGCTGGCTGCGCCTGGGCCGAAAATCCCGAGTCGGGATGCGGGTCGCGATGCAGCGGCGGCAGGCGGGGCAGTCCGGCCGATACACGTGCTCGCCGCTGCGGCGAAATCCGAGCTCCAGCAGCCGTTGGTAGAGCCCGGGGCGGAGACAAGCGACGGGGTCTACGACCAGGTTCGACGCCTGTCGGTCGGGGAGGTAGGGGCAGGGGTGTAGAGGCGTCCGGTAGAGGCGGACTTGCTGCTCGCCCGGGGCGTCGTTCGCCATGTTGCTCGCTCAGCCGCCGCGACGATCAAGCGTTGCCGGGACCCGCGCTGGCCTCGGGTCCGGCGCCGTCCATGCCCCCGGCGGATCGGCCTCCACCGCCCAGCGCTCCAGCATCCGATTGAACTCGCGCCGCGGGATCAGCTCGGCTCCCAGACTGGTCAGATGGGCCGAGGCGACCTGGCAATCGATCAGCCGGAAGCCCGCCTGCAGGAGGCGATCGACCAGGTGTGCGAGGGCGACCTTGGAGGCGTCGCGGACCCGGCTGAACATGGATTCACCGAAGAAGACCCGGCCCAGGGCGACACCGTAGAGCCCGCCTACGAGCTCATTGTCGCGCCAGACCTCCACCGAGTGGGCATGTCCGGCAGCGGCCAGGCGGGCATAGGCCGTGGCCATCTCGGGAGTGATCCAGGTCCCTTGCGTCCCCTCGCGGGGCGCGGCGCAGGCCTCGACCACTGCCTCGAAGGCCCGATCCACACTGGCCAGAAAGCCGCCGTTTCGCAGGCTCTTGTGCAGGCTGCGCGTGACGCGCAGGCGCTCGGGATAGAGCACGGTACGCGGGTCCGGCGACCACCAGAGGATCGGCTGACCGGGACCGTACCAGGGGAAGATGCCCGCCCGGTAGGCGTTGAGAAGACGTACGGGGCTCAGGTCGCCGCCGAACGCCAACAGCCCGTTGGGCTCGCGCTCCGCCCGCGCGGGGTCCGGGAAGGGTGCGCTCGGTGGTGTGGCGTCGAGCAGGTACAGCACGCTCAGTCGGCGCCTGAGTCGGCACTCAGCCGATAGGGGCTGTGGGAATTGAGGTCCTCCACCTGCTCCGTCACGGCACGGGACTCCATCTTGACAAACCGCTGGATGCCGGACCGCAGGGCGGTGTCGGCGATCCAGTGGCTCGACCAAGTGTAGGTCGGCACGAAACCCCTCCAGACCTTGTGCTCGCCCTGGGCGCCTGGCTCGAATCGGGCAAGTCCTTCGCGGATACAGTAGTCGATCCCCTGGTAGTAGCAGGTTTCGAAGTGCAGGCTGTCGAAGGTCTCCCGGCAGCCCCAGTGCCGGCCGTAAAGGGTATCCGGCCCGACCAGACAGAAGGCGGCCGCCACCGTGCGACCCCCGTGCCGGGCGAGCACGAGGAGGACCTGCTCGGCCATGGTTGCGGCGATCTCTTCGAAGAAGCCTTGGGACAGGGTGGCGATACCGCCGCGGCGCTGGAAGGTCGAGGTATAGAGATCGTGGAAGCAGCCCCAATCGGCCCGGGCCGCGGCCGCCCCCCGATACAGGCCCAGTTCCACGCCGGCCTCGCCGACCTTGCGACGCTCACGTCGAATCTTCTTACGCCGCTCGGACCTCAGCCCGGCGAGAAAATCCTCGAAATCCGCATACCCGGCATTGTGCCAATGGTATTGGCACCCGGTGCGGGTTAGGAAGCCGCTCGACTCCAGACGCCGGGTCTGATCCGCGGGAGTGAACAGCCAGTGCAGGGAGGACACGCCGCCACGCCGGCCGAGGTCCAGGGCGCCCTCGATCAGCGCCTCGGTTACGGCTTCGGGGTCGGCGGAGGCGTTGACCAGTAGCCGGCGGCCAGTGACCGGGCTGTAGGGCACGGCCCCGACAAGCTTGGGATAGTAGGCCAGTCCCGCCCGCCGATAGGCGTCGGCCCAGGACCAGTCGAAGACGAGCTCGCCGTAGGAGTTCCACTTGATGTACAACGGCGCGGCGCCGACCAGGGTGCCGGTGCCGTCGCGCACCAGCAGATGCTGCGGGAGCCATCCGTAGCGCTCGCCGACACAGCCGTGGCGCTCCAAGGCGACCAGAAACTCGTGTCGCAGGAAGGGGTTGTCTGTTCCGGAAAGCCGATTCCAGTCCGCTGCGGGAACCGCCTCCAGGGACGGCACGACCTCGACTTTCATGGAGCACATCCTTCCGGCGCGCGCTCCCGAGTGCTGCCCGGGCGAGCACCTGCGGCCCCGGGCGGCGCCGAGGGCGGTCGGGCAGCCGGTCTACTTCGCGTTCGACTCCAGTGCATCCAGATATTTCTCCGCGTCGAGCGCCGCCATGCAGCCGGTGCCGGCCGAGGTGACCGCCTGACGGTAGACGTGGTCCATCACGTCGCCCGCCGCGAAGACCCCCTCGACCGAAGTGGCCGTGGCCCCACCTTCGGTGCCGCTGAGGACCTTAATCCAGCCGTTGGCCATCTCCAGCTGCCCTTGGAAGATGGCGGTGTTGGGCTGGTGGCCGATGGCGATGAAGACCCCGTGTACGTCGATGTCCTTGGTGGTGCCGTCTTTTACGTGGCGAATCCGAATCCCGGTGACCCCGCTGCGGTCACCCAAAATCTCGTCCAGCACTTGGCTCCACTCGATGCGCACATTGCCGCTCCGGGCCTTCTCGAACAGCTTGTCCTGGAGGATCTTCTCGCCGCGCAGGGCATCGCGCCGGTGCACCAGCGTCACCTCGTCGGCGATGTTCGACAGGTACAGGGTCTCCTCCACGGCTGTGTTGCCGCCGCCGATCACGGCGACCTTCTGGCCGCGGTAGAAGAAGCCGTCGCAGGTTGCGCAGGCCGACACGCCACGGCCCCGGAATGCCTCCTCGGAGGGCAGTCCCAGGTATTTCGCGGAGGCGCCGGTGGCGATGATCAATGCATCGCAGGTGTAAGCCCCGGAGTCGCCGGTGAGGGTGAAGGGTCGCCGGGACAGATCAGCCTTGCTGATGTGGTCGAAGACGATCTCTGTGTTGAAGCGCTCGGAATGCCGGCGCATCCGCTCCATGAGGTCCGGACCCTGGACCCCGTCGACATCGCCGGGCCAGTTGTCCACGTCCGTGGTGGTCATGAGCTGGCCGCCTTGCTCCAGGCCCGTGATCATGACCGGGCTCAGGTTGGCGCGGGCGGCATAGACGGCGGCGGTGTACCCCGCCGGCCCGGAGCCGAGGATCAACAGTCGGCAGTGCTTGGTCTCGCTCATGACTCGGACTACTCCTGAATCCAATCCGAAGGGGCTATGATGGCTCACCGGTTGCGCGGGCCCTTGCCGCTATTCCGACCCCACGGAGGCGGGAGCGAGTTCCCCGGCGCAGGTGGCCGGGCGGCCTCCCGGGAGCGCGAAGGGCTCAGATAGTAAAGTATGCCCCCTGTCGGGGCAAAGGAGTCCGCATGCGGATCGGCATCCCCAGAGAGATCAAGCCGCGAGAAGGCCGCGTGGCACTGGTGCCCTGCGCCTGCGCAGAGATGGTCCGGGCCGGCCATCGGGTGCTGCTGGAGACCGGGGCGGGGATGGCTAGCGGGTTCGACGACGAGCGTTTCCGGGCCTTCGGGGTCGAGATCGCCCCGGATGCCGCCAGCCTCTACGGCGCGGCCGAGCTGGTGGTCAAGGTCAAGGAGCCGGTGGAGCCGGAGCTAGGCCTGCTGCGTCCGGACCATCTGTTGTTCTGCTTCCTGCACTTGGCGGCCAATCGCGAGCTGATGGACCGGCTGTGCCGGATCGGGCTGACGGCCGTGGCGTTTGAGACCGTCGCCGAGGGGGCTGGGCTCCCGATCCTCGCGCCGATGAGCGACATCGCCGGGCGCCTGGCCGTGCAGATCGGGACGACATTGTTGCATCGGCACCACGGCGGAAAGGGGACACTGCTCGGCGGGGTCCCAGCTGCCGAGCGTGGCCGGGTGCTGGTGCTCGGGGCCGGTCACGTGGGCGGCAACGCCGCGCGGGTGGCGGCGGCCCTCGGGGCCGAGGTGTTGGTTCTCGAGAGCGACCCGGAGCGTTTGCGGGCCATGCATGCCCTGGGGCCCAATGTCACGGCGCTTTACCCTTATCGGGAGCGGATCGAGATGGCGGTGCGCCAGACCGACATCCTGGTGGGGGCGGTGTTGCGTCCGGGGGCCGAGGCGCCGCATCTGGTCAGCGCCGCTCAGGTGGCGGGCATGGAGCCGGGCAGCGTGATTGTCGATGTGTCGGTCGACCAGGGAGGATGCGTCGAGACGATTCGACCGACGACCTATGACGACCCGACCTATGTCCAGCACGGCGTAGTGCATTTTGCCGTGACGAACATGCCTGGCGTGGTTCCTCGCACCGCCTCGCTGGCGCTGTCCGCGAGCCTGTGCCGCTATGTCTTGGAGCTGGCCGGCGGCGGTTGGAAGGCCAACCCCGCGCTCGCGGCGGGGATCAACGTGGAGCGGGGTGAAGTTGTCTATCCGGCGCTGCGTGAGATCTTGCTAAACGAGTCTAAATAAGTAACATAACTGATTAATCTAAAGATATTTTGTTGAGAACGGCTCAGTTGGCTGCACAGGCTGAAAAACGTGATCAGGGCACTCCGCTCAGCGCCCAGGTCGGCCATCGGATCCGCGAAGGGGTCCTGCTGCTGCTGGTCTTCGCGGCGGGCTATTTCCTGCTCGCGCTGCTGACGTACTCGCCGCAAGATCCCGGATGGTCCTACACCGGCCCGGTCGAGGAGGTACAGAACGCGGCCGGACCTGCGGGCGCCTGGTTCGCCGACGTGCTTCTGTACCTGTTCGGACTGTTGGCGTACCTGTTCCCGCTGATGGTCGGGTGGAGCGGTTGGCTGGTGTTTCGCCAGAGCAATCCCGACGACAGCATCAACCTGCACTTGATGGCGCTGCGCTGGATCGGCTTCCTGCTCACGGTGGGGGCCGGCAGCGTGCTTGCGGCCATCTATGTCCATGGGGCCGGGCGGGCCCTGCCCATGGGCGCGGGCGGGGTGCTCGGCGAGCTGCTGCGTGCCCAGCTGGTGGCGCTGTTCAGCTTGGCGGGTAGCACGCTGCTGCTGCTCGCGGTCTTCCTCAGCGGGTTCACCCTGTTCACGGGTCTGTCCTGGTTGGGCGTGATGGATGCCGTGGGCGGGCTCACCCTGGACCTGGTCGACCGGATCGCGGCCCTGCCCCGGCGGCTCGCCGAGATCTTGAGCGCGCGCCGCGCCAGGCACAAACGCTCCGAGGCCGTCAGGGTCGAGAAGAAGAAGGCCGAGAAGCGCAGGCCCCCCAAGATCGAGCCGGTCATCACGCAGGTGAAGACGAGCCCGCGGGTGGAGCGCGAGCGCCAAGTCCCGCTGTTCGAGCCCGCGGGAGGCGAGGGTGGGCTACCCGCCTTGTCCCTGCTGAGCGAGCCCGGGCGCAGGGATGCCGGCTATTCGCCGGAGGCGCTGCAGGCCCTGTCCCGTCAGGTCGAGATGAAGCTCAAGGATTTCGGCATCGAGGCCGAGGTCGTGGCGGTCCATCCCGGCCCGGTCATCACATTGTTCGAGCTGCATCTGGCCCCGGGGACCAAGGCGAGCCGGGTCACTAACCTGGCGAAGGACCTTGCCCGGGCGCTCTCGACGATCAGCGTGCGTGTGGTCGAGGTGATCCCGGGCAAGTCCACCATTGGGCTGGAGATCCCGAACGAGAAACGTGAGATCGTCTATCTGAGCGAGGTCCTGAGATCCGAAGTCTATGACAAAGCCCGCTCCCCCTTGACGCTGGCGCTGGGCAAGGACATCTCCGGCAATCCGGTGGTCGCCGACCTCGGGCGCATGCCCCACGGGCTGATTGCCGGGACGACCGGGTCGGGCAAGTCGGTCGCGATCAACGCCATGGTGCTCAGCCTGCTCTACAAGGCCAAGCCCGACGAGGTCCGGCTGATCATGATCGATCCGAAGATGCTTGAGCTCTCGGTCTACGAGGGCATCCCGCATCTGCTCACCCCCGTCGTGACGGACATGAAGGAGGCGGCGAACGCGCTGCGCTGGTGCGTGGCGGAGATGGAGCGGCGCTACCGGCTGATGGCCGCGCTGGGCGTACGCAATATCGCCGGGTTCAACCGCAAGGTCCTGGACGCCGATAAGGCCGGCACGCCGATGGTCGATCCCCTGTTCGAGCCGAGTCCGCTGGCCGAAGGGCCGCAGTCGGCGCCGCCGTTGGCAACACTGCCGTACGTCGTGGTCATCGTGGACGAGCTCGCGGACATGATGATGGTGGTGGGCAAGAAGGTGGAGGAGCTGATCGCCAGGCTCGCCCAGAAGGCGCGGGCCTCGGGCATTCACCTGCTGCTCGCCACCCAGCGACCCTCCGTGGACGTGATCACCGGGCTGATCAAGGCGAACATCCCCACCCGCATCGCCTTCCAGGTCTCCGCGCGGGTCGACTCGCGCACCATACTCGACCAGATGGGGGCCGAGCACCTGCTCGGCCACGGGGACATGCTCTATCTCGCCCCCGGCGGCAGCATCCCGCAACGCATCCACGGCGCCTTCGTCGACGACAACGAGGTCCACCGGGTCGTCGAATATCTGAGGACTACCGGCGAGCCCGATTACATCGACGAGGTCCTGCGGGAACCCTTGGATGCGAACGGCGGTCTCATCGGGGCACTGGGCGGGGATATCGAGGACGAGGACCCCCTTTACGACGAAGCGGTGCGGATCGTCACCGAGACGCGCCGTGCCTCCATCTCCGGCGTGCAACGCCGCCTGAAGATCGGCTATAACCGGGCCGCCCGGCTGATCGAGGAGATGGAGCGCACCGGGATCGTCAGCCCCCCCGAGTCCAACGGCAACAGAGATGTACTTGCGCCGGCGCCTCCCGATGATTGATATGCACCGCTTTTCTTCCGTGCTTGGCCAATCCCTCGTGTTTGCGGCCTGCGTCTTGGTCCCCGGGATGGCCGGGGCCGCGGACTCCGGGCCGCAACGCTTGCAGGCGTTTCTCGATGGCCTCCATACGTTACAGGCGAAGTTCGAGCAGACGCTGGATGGCGGCAAAGGCGCAAACCCGCGTCGCTCGAGCGGAACCCTGGTCATCGAGCGGCCGGGCCGTTTTCGTTGGGACTATCGCACCCCCTACGTCCAGGAGATCCTGGCCGACGGGGAGACGATCTGGATGTATGACCCCGATCTGGCGCAGGTGACGCGACAGAGTCAGGCCCAAGCGCTCCGGGGCAGCCCCGCCCAGGTGCTGAGCGAGGAGCGTCCCCTGACGGAGAGCTTCCAGGTGATCGACCGTGGGCGCGACGGCGATCTGGACTGGGTGGAGCTGCGGCCCCGCGACCAGAGCAGCCAGTTCGAGCACATCGCCCTGGGGCTGGATGCGCGCGGACTGAAGGTGCTCGACATGAGCGACAAGCTCGGGCAGCACACCCGGATCGAGCTCTCCCAGCTGAAGCGCAACCCCAAGCTGGACCCGGGTCTCTTCCATTTCGACCCGCCGCCGGGCGTCGACGTGCTCAGCCAGTAACCGTTCCGGTGGATCCCCGCGGCGATCTGTTCGATGCGGCCCTGCCCGACGCGGGCCGGCCCCTGGCCGACCGGATGCGTCCCCGGACCCTGGCGGATTTCGTGGGTCAGGATCATCTCCTCGGGATGGGCAAGCCCCTGAGGCGTGCGATCGAGGCCGATCGTTTGCACTCGATGGTCTTCTGGGGCCCGCCGGGGACCGGCAAGACCACCCTTGCCCGTCTCATCGCGCTCCATTCCGGGGCCCTGTTCCTCAGCCTCTCTGCTGTGCTCTCGGGCGTTAAGGAGATCCGCGCCGCGGTCGAGCGGGCGCGGGAGGCGCGTGCCGCCGAGCAGCGGCGCACGCTGCTGTTCATCGATGAGGTACACCGGTTCAACAAGGCCCAACAGGACGCGTTCCTGCCCCATGTGGAGGACGGTACCCTGGTGTTCGTTGGGGCCACCACGGAGAATCCTTCCTTCGAGCTGAACAACGCGTTGCTGTCGAGGGCGCGGGTGTATGTGCTGAAGGCGCTCGGCGTGGCCGATCTGGAGCGGGTGATCGAGCGGGCGCTTCAGGATAAGGAGCAGGGGCTCGGCGGACATGGGCTGCGCTTGACGGAGGGTCTGCGCAGGAGGCTCGCCGAGGCGGCGGACGGCGATGCGCGCCGGGCGTTGAGCCTGCTCGAGCTTGCCGCGGACCTGACCGAGGGGCCCGAGATCCCGGAGCAGACAGTCGCCGACGTGGTCAGCGGCGGGGTGCGCCGGTTCGACAAGGGAGGCGAGGCCTTCTACGACCAGATCTCGGCCCTGCACAAGTCGGTGCGGGGCTCCAATCCGGATGCGGCGCTCTATTGGCTCGCGCGGATGCTCGACGGTGGCTGTGATCCGGTCTATCTCGCGCGACGCATCGTGCGCATGGCCTCCGAGGACCTGGGCAATGCCGACCCGCGCGCCCTGCAGCTGGCCCTCGATGCCTGGGATGCGTACGAGCGGCTCGGCAGCCCGGAAGGGGAGCTGGCGCTCGCCCAAGCGGTCGTCTATGCCGCCTGTGCCCCCAAGAGCAACGCGGTGTATCGGGCGTTCGATGCCGCGATGGAAGACGCCCGTTCCTCGGGGTCGCTGGAGGTGCCGATGCATCTGCGAAACGCACCTACGCGCCTGATGAAAAACCTGGGCTACGGTCGGGACTACCGCTATGCCCATGACGAGGTCGACGGCTATGCGGCGGGGGAGGCGTATTTCCCCGCGGAGATCGGATCGCGCCGCTATTACGAGCCGGTCGACCGCGGCCTGGAGACCAAGATCGCCGAGCGGCTCGCCTATCTGCGCAATCTCGATGAGCGTGCCCGCAAGCCCAAGGCGTAGGCGCGCGGGCTCCGTGGGAGCTCAACCAGCCGCGGGCGCGCGTGTACAATTCTACGACGCTCATCGGGGACCCGAATTTGCTACAAGTGATTGCGATCGCAGCCGGCGGCGCCTTGGGATCGCTGCTGCGGTTCTGGGCGTCCAACGGGGTCTATGCCCTGTTGGGGCGGGCCTTTCCCTACGGGACCTTGACGGTCAACGTGGTAGGCTCCCTGGCAATGGGATTTCTGTACGTGCTGCTGATCGAGCGCATGAGCGTCGGGCCGGAGGCACGCGCCGCGGTGCTCATCGGCCTGCTCGGCGGATTTACAACCTTCTCTTCCTTCTCGATCGAGACGATGAACCTGATCGAGCAGGCGGAGTATCTAAAGGCGATTCTCAACATGTTACTGAGCGTGCTGATCTGCGTTCCTGCGGCCTGGCTTGGCCTGCTGGCGGCGAGGTCGTTATGAATGTGTGCGAGGTCACTGTGGTGCGTATCTACCTCACCGAAGGACAGCACCAGTTTCAGCGCCTGATGGGTATCCTGCACGACGAAGAGAAGGTGTGCGGCGTGACGGCGTTCCGGGGCATAGCCGGGTTCGGCCGCTCCGGCAGGATGCACTCCTCGACCCTCCTCGACGTCTCGCTGGATCTGCCGCTGGTGCTCGAGTTCTTCGACGAGCCGGGGAAGGTCGAACGGGTGCTCGATCGCCTGGACCAGCTCGTCAAGCCCGGCCATCTGCTCACCTGGTCGGCGGAGGTCAACAGAGGCGATTGCGGTAAAGGTACTTGAGCCATGCTGGATCCGCGGCTGCTGAGAACCGATCTTCAGGGCGTGGCACAAGGGCTTGCCCGCAGGGGCGTGCGGCTCGATGTCGAAATGCTGGGCGAGTTGGAGGAACGGCGCAAGGTACTTCAGGTCCAGACCCAGGAGCTGCAGAGCGAGCGCAATGCCCGCTCCAAGGGCATCGGTAAGGCCAAGGCCGCGGGGCAGGATCTGGCCCCGCTGCTGGCCGAGGTCGCCGATCTGGGCGATCGCTTGAAGGCCGCCGAGGACGAATTCGGCCAAGTCCAGGAGGAGCTGCGGGCCATCGGTCTGGGCCTTCCCAACATCCCCCACGCCTCGGTGCCCAGCGGGCGTGAGGAGTCCGACAATCGGGAGGAGCGGCGCTGGGGCGAGCCGCCGCGGTTTGCCTTCGAGCCCAAGGACCATGTCGACCTGGGCATGGCAAGCGGTTGGATGGATTTCGAGTCCGCCGCCAAGATCTCCGGCGCGCGCTTCACCGTGCTGAGCGGCCCCCTAGCCCGTATGCACCGCGCCCTGATCCAGCTGATGCTCGATACCCATACCCTCGAGCACGGCTACACCGAGGCCTATGTCCCTTATCTCGTCAACGCCGACAGCCTCCAGGGCACCGGGCAGCTCCCCAAGTTCGAGGCCGATCTCTTCAAGGTACCCAGGGAGGCGACGGAGCAGGGCCAGGACCCAGGGGCCCGGAATCTCTATTTGATTCCCACCGCCGAAGTGCCCGTGACCAACCTGGTGCGCGACCTCATCGTCGAGAACGACTGCATGCCGCGCAAATGGGTGGCCCATACGCCTTGCTTTCGCAGCGAGGCCGGCTCCTATGGCAAGGACACCCGCGGGATGATCCGTCAGCACCAGTTCGAGAAGGTCGAGTTGGTCCAGGCGGTGCGTCCCGAGGAATCCTACGCCGCGTTGGAGGCGCTGACGGGGCACGCCGAGACGATCCTGCGCAAGCTCGGACTCCCGTATCGCGTGGTCACGTTGTGTACCGGTGACCTGGGATTCTCCTCCGCCAAGACCTACGACATCGAGGTCTGGCTGCCGGGGCAGGGCAGGTACCGGGAGATCTCCTCTTGCAGCAACTTCGAGGACTTTCAGGCGCGGCGCCTGCAGGCGCGCTGGCGCAACCCCGAGACCGGCAAGCCCGAGCTGCTGCACACCCTCAACGGGTCGGGACTGGCGGTGGGCCGCACCCTGGTCGCGGTGATGGAGAACTACCAGCAGGCCGATGGCGGCATTCGGGTCCCCGAAGCGCTACGCCCTTACCTGGGCGGGCTTGAGGTGCTAGCCTGAGGGCCGGCCGGCGTCGGTCAGCGGGGCATCGCCAGCGACGAGCGACACCCGCGATTCTTACCAGATCCAGACGCAGGTTGCCTCGCGCGCCCGCGTCGCCGACAGGGGCATTGATCGATGGCGATCACCGATCTGGACGGGCTGCGCAAGCATCTGCAGTGGGCCATCGAGCTCGAGCATTCCACACTGCCGCCGTATCTCTGCGCCCTGTATTCGATCCGACCGGGCGCCAATCGCGAGGCCGCCGAGATTCTGCGCAGTCTCCTGGTAGAAGAGATGCTGCACATGACGCTCGCCGGGAATCTGCTCAATGCGGTGGGCGGGGCGCCACAGCTGGACAAGGCCGGATTCATCCCGAGCTATCCCAGCTATCTGCCCCACAGCAATCGGGCCTTCCGGGTCGGTTTGATGCATTTCTCGCCGGACTGTGTCTTCGGTCTGATGCAGATCGAAAGGCCCGAGGAGAAGGGGGCGCCGCCGGAGGACGACCGCTACGAGACCATCGCCCAGTTCTACGAGGCCATCGAGCGGGGTTTCACGGACCTTTGCCGCGAGCTGGGGCCCGACCAGGTCTTCATCGGTGATCCTGCCCGCCAGATCCGCGCGAGCAGCTTTCCCTATCCCGGGAGCGGCAAGGTCATCGGGGTCACGGATCTAGGCTCGGCCCTGGAGGCCCTGCTGGAGATCGTGGAGCAGGGGGAGGGGTTCGACCACGGCTCGGTCTGGGACCAGGATCGCAACATGTTCCATCCCGAGCGCGACGAGGTGGGCCACTATTTCCGCCTCGAGCAGATCCTGGCGGGCCGTTACTACCAGCGCGGGGATACGCCGCAAAGCGGGCCGAGTGGGGCACGCTTCGAGGTCGACTGGGATGCGGTGTTCCAGATGCATCCCAATCCGCGCTCCAGCGATCACCCCGAAGGCAGCCCCATCAGGCTTGCCATGTCAGGCTTCAACCAGACCTACAGCGCCGTTCTCGGCAGCCTGCAGCGTGCCCTCGACGGCAATCCGGAGCAGCTGGCGGGCTCCCTGGGTGCCATGTATGCCGTGCGCGATATGGCCCAGGAGCTGATGCGGATGCCCCTGGGGAAGGTCTCGGCCACCGCCGGGCCGAGCTTCGAGTACGTGGCGCCCGAGCATCGCTCGGGCGCGGTGGCGCAGATGAGCATCTCGGTGCGGCCTCACGGGCCGTACATCGTCAAGGGCGGGGTGCCTGTGGTACGAAAATGGATCATCCAGTCCGAGCGCAACGAGTCCCTGGCCTGGAGCAAGGAGGGGTGGCTGGAGACGGGCTCCACCTACGCCCTGTGCCGATGTGGCGGATCGGCGCGCAAGCCATTCTGCGACGGCAGCCACGCCAGAATCGGGTTCGACGGCACCGAGACCGCGGATACGGCCCCCAGCGCCGAGCGTCAGGTTGTCCAGGAGGAGGGACCACTTCGCGTGAAACGCGATCGCAGTCTCTGCTCCGCCGCCGCCTTCTGCATCAACCGCTTCGGCAAGCTGCCCCAACTGCTGCTCGATGCCGAGGACGTGCGGGTAAGATCCCAGGTGATCGCCATCATCGAGCATTGCCCGTCCGGGTCCCTGTGCTGCGAGATCCGTACCAAAGACGCGACGGGCGCCAACGTCTTCGTCCCGGTGGAGCCGGATCTGCCCCAGGCCATCGCTGTGACGGCCAGAGGACCGTTGTGGGTCACCGGCGGGATCCCGATCGAGAGGGCCGATGGGCGCCCGGTGGAGATGCGCAACCGGGTCGCCCTGTGCCGCTGTGGGCAGTCGCAGAACAAGCCGTTCTGCGACGGCTCACACGTCGAGATCGATTTCCAGGGCTGAGGCGCGGGCGCCGCCGGCGGGCGGGACGCTCAGCGCACCATCATGATCAGCAGGATCACAAAAAGCACCACCGCCCCCAGCGGCAGCATCGCCGCCGTCCAGTCTCCCTCTTTGGGCGCCGGGCTGTTGCTCAGCCAGTACTTGGCCCGGGGCCAAAGGTAGATGATCCACGCCGCCATCATCACCGCGGATAGGATCTTGATCCACATGCCGCCCATCGCACTTCCTCTCGGCAAGAAAAACCCCGGACGGACCGGGGCTCTCAAGAATATACCACCTGGGAGCGGCTCACTCGTCGCTGAAGGCGCCCAGCAGCTGCAGCAGGCTGGTGAAGATGTTCAGGATGGCGAGATACAGGCTGACCGTGGCCACGATGTAATTGGTCTCGCCGCCGTTGACCATCTGGCTGGTTTGAAACAGGATGTAGCCCGACATCAGCAGCATCACGCCCGCCGCGATCGCCAGCTGCAGGGCCGGCATCGCGAGGAAGATGTTGGCCAAGGCCGCGATCATCATGACCAGCATGCCGGCGAAGATGAATCCGCCCATGAAGCTGAAGTCACGCTTCGTGGTCAGGGCATAGCCGGACAGGCCGAGGAAGATGATGCCCGTCCCGCCGAGGGAGGTGGCGATGATCTGCGGGCCATGGGACAGGCTCGCATAGTAGTTCAGCATCGGCCCGAGCCCGAAACCCAGTAGCCCCGTGACGCCAAACACGACCCAGAGCCCCGCAGAGGAGTTTGCCGCGCGCGGCAGCACCAGCCACAACAGGCCGAGCGCACCCAGGGATGCGATCATCGAGATCCCAGGGGGCGGTGCGATGGTCATGGAGACTGCCGCCATCACCGCGCTCCAGATGAGGCTGGCCGACAGCAGCAGATAGGTGTTCTTGATGAGCTTGTTGCTCGTGATGGCACCCTCGATCGGGTGCATGACCGAGTAATCTAAGCGATTCATTGATTTACTGGCTCCTTCGTGTTGCCGAATCGTCTCTTTCTGACTGCCCGTTTGCCCACCGGGTTCCGCAAGAATACCCGAGCATAGGGAAAGTGCAATTGCTGATGCCAATGTGGGGGCGTGGCTGGTTTTTTCATCCCCCCCTCAGTTATCCTGCGACCAAGCTCACCCTGCTCTCGCTCGCCGCTTAGGGCCGGGCCGGGAGCCCTGCGGTGAGGGATCCGGCCGGATCCACCCACAGGAGAGGTGGCAGAGCGGCCGAATGCGGCGGTCTTGAAAACCGTTGAGGGGCGACCCTCCGTGGGTTCGAATCCCACCCTCTCCGCCATGCGCAAAGACTAAGCCCCTGATTTACGGGGCTTTTTCTTTGAGTGATCGAGCGTCGGTCCCCCAAACAGTCCCCCAAAGGGGTCTGCTTCTGGGTCAGCGGCGAGCGCCCGAGCGCGACAGCGATCTACATGTAGACGCCGTGCTGGGTATGTCGCCGGCAGGTCGGCCTCGCGCGCGCGTGCGCGCGTTTTAGGACGGGCAACAACGCAGGAGCGAGGCGCCGACCATCCGCTTGCCCTCGGGCAGGGTGCGGTTCAGTGTGGCGCGCGAGACGGGTAGCCCCCGATCCCGGAGCATCCCCAGCAGCTCGGGGAGCCTCACGCCACCATGGCGGGCCAGATGGGCAACAGCGCGGCCAGGTGGGCCCGACGGTTGGCGGCGCTGCGCCCGCTCACTGGATGCGCTCGGTCGGCGCGCTACTCCAGCACCTCTGCTCCGGTCAAATAGTGCAAATTTGCACTGTCTGCCAGGTCCGCCAGAACCGGGTAAGGGATGACCCCGATTTTTGCGGAGCGCTAGAAAAAGGTAGGCAAAACGGAAAAACCACATCCTCGGGCAGCTCATGCTCGTTGACCAGCAGCCAGCGGGCAGCCTCCTCCCGGCTCACCCATTCGACATGGGGTCGGGATCTCGATGGCGCGGATTGCTGGGCCGGGTCCGCCTCGATGGTTCCGCCGACCTTCCCGAGGCTCCGAACCTCGATCCCGAGCTGTCGGAGCGCGGGTGCAGCCCGTCGCAGGGCGTCTGCGAAGCCCTTGGCGGACTTGGGCCACGCGTCGGTGCCCGGCGGTCGCCGGCGCTCCACCTCGGTGAAGAGATCCTTGACGGCCATGACTACCTCGCGCCTCCCGTCGCCCTCGAACCACTCGATCAGCGCTGATGCGACCGGGCTCGCGTCGATGGTCCGGGCGATGCTTTCCTGCCTGGCCTCGTTAAGCTGCTGTAGGAACGTGGAGCCCGGGATGCCCTGTGTTTCAGCGACCGCCACCCCGAGGCTGGCGAACTCAGCGAGCCGGGGCCGGTCCCGGGGCGGAATACGCACGCTTGGCAATCGCTTCAGTGCGCCCGCCATGACATCCATCAGGGCGCCGAGCGGGTCGTCCGAGGTGCAGGCGGGATAAGCTGCAGTGGGCAGGCCCCGCGGACCATGCGCTTGCTCGCGAGCAGGGCTCGGGAGCCGGGACAAAGGCGGCGCCGTGACTGCCGAGCGGTGCTGTGGGCACTGCGGTTAGAACTGAGTGGCCCAGGGCAATCTTCATTGCACACACTTAAAGAGGATGGTTGTGCGGCCGGCAGCAAATGTTCCACCACCAGCACTGCCGCCGTAGGAATTCCAAGACGCACCGGCTGCGCTTTGGTACACATCACGTTCTTTCGCATCGACTAGGACAGCCCGGCCGCTTTTACCGGCGCAGAATTTTTGGGCCTCTTCGTATGCAACAGCGTTGGCCCCTGCGGTTCCTCCACGAGCGGGTGCCGCACTCGCAGAAATCATGTAAGCGCCGCCCTCAACTTCCATGACCCCGCTAGTTGTGGCACAGCCTGCCAATAACAACATTGATACAACTGCTGAAAGATTCTTGTTCATGGTTTCTCCAATAAACAGCGCTGATAAATTGCCTAACAGTGCATTGAACGGCGGCTCGAATATGAGCAACAGACAGCAGTCCACGGGGTTCCACCGAGAAAGCCGGCCATGGGTCTTCAGTGGTGGGTATCGTCATCGGTCCGAACCAGACTCCAGCCAAGCTGTTTCGTAAGGGCACCCATCTCCGCAAACAGCTCTTCGTCACTGAGGCTGCCCAACTGGCGTTGAATGCGAGACTCGATGTCAGCGTCCACCTTCAGCGCGGAGAGCCGGGGGTGGACATACGGAGCGGCCTTCTCGGCGATCTGCGCGGCTGCAACCATGCGGGAACCCCGGTGCTCTCCCCGGGCGGCTTGCGCCTGGGCCCAAAGCTCGCGCATGGTCTGCACCATGACCTCCAGCGGCGTGATCTCGGCATCCGCTGCCAGCTTGTCCGCAATGTCCCGGGTCTTCTTGGTTGCCGCGCCCGACTTGCGCCCCGCCCCTTCTCTCTGTCCGCCCTTCATCGGCGTGCGCTCCTGATAGCCCCTGCATTGCGAGAAAGTCTAGCCGCTCTGGTTTGATTGTTTTCAGCGCGAGCGCACCAGCGGCAGCTCGGGTCGGCGATCCCGTGGGCGCCTGAGCGGGCGCAGGAGCGGTGATCGGCGTAGGGTTCATCTGGTCATATGCCTCCGCGGCTCGCGCGTCGGCTCGACGGGCTCCGCCACCACCGCGCCCGGATACCTGGCCACAATCTCCGCCCCGGTGGCCGGAGGGGTGCAGGTCAGCGAATCAACCGAGCCGTCCGGGTAGGTGATCCACCATCGCCGATGGCGCTCCGGTTCGGCTTTTGGTGCATTGCCTCTGCCATTGCAGTTTTGCGGGGTATCAGGGGTATCAGGGGTGCAAGCCTTATGCTGCAAGGGTTTCGCTGATACCCCAGCCGGGTTGCATGGGGTATCGGGGGTATCGGGCATCCGGCTTTCGAGCCTAGCCAGCAGGGAATCAAGCCCCATGGTCGCTCCCCAGCTTGTCCGGGTTGATCTGGTACAGCTTCACGCCCCGTCTGCCGATGCGGTTGAACCTGGCGCGCTTGCCATCGGCTCCGGGCTTGGGTAGCGCCCCGGCCTCCTGCAACACGTCGAGAGCGCGAGTGAAGTCGAACCCCTTGAGCGCCTCGCGCATACCGTCCGCGTTGAACAGATACTCGCGACCTTCGTCGCTATCACGCCACCAGCCGGCGCGGTCACGGACCTGGGCTTCGCGGTCCTCGGCCGCATCAGAAGAAAAGCGCCCGTCGCCGTGCCGCTCGATGAACCCGGAAACCCGCTCAAGGATCTGGCGCCGCTCATCATTGCCGCGCCCGCGCCGGGATCGCCACAGCTTGAAACCTTCCGCCGCCGTTTTGGTCGCTTCGCCTTCCGACCACCCCGTTATGTCGTATTCCGTCGCCAGCTCGCCAGCCAGGGCCAGCAGGGCGAAGCGGCCGCCCGCGCGCTTGTCCTGACCTTCACCACCATCGGCGGAAAACTCGGGCAGGCTCTTGATGCGCTCCAGCAGTGCGCAAAAGTCGCGGGTGTCGTGGGTCAGCCGTTCCAGAAAGGCCCGGCCTGCGTGCCCGTAGTGGGTAGCCGCCGCTCGCTTGATGGCATCCGACAACGCCGCGCCGGTCGGCATACGGTGCAGGGTGTCGAAGCAGCCGAAGAGCCGGGCAACGGGGACATCGAGCAGCCGCACCGATTGCCCGGCCTTCGCGCGGTGCCCGCCCTCCGCCATCGTCGTTTCAATGGTGCGCTCGCCGCTCGACAGCACGAAACAGCGCCAGCGCGTGACGGCTCGCGCAGCACCGGTGCGCCCCGCCCGCTGCTTGCCTCGCCCGTTGCCCAGGGCGTAAACGATGGCCCCGACTTCGCGCGGGTCACACTCGCTGATTTCGTCCAATGCCAGCAGATTGTCATTGAATAGGGCCGCCGCACCTTCCATGCCGTTCGCCGTCGCTCGCCAGCTCCGTTTGTAATTCGGCCCGCCCCATACTGAGCAGGCGGCTTCAATCGCTGTGGTTTTCCCGGTGGACGAATCGCCGTCGAAGTGAATTCCGCCACTCTCGGCATTGCATAGCGCGAGAAGCGGTCCGGCGAAGGCTCCGCTTATGCCAAGGACAAAAATCGGATTCCCAACAGCACGCGCGGCGATTTCAGCCCTCCAGCCTTTCAGCGTGCCGCCCCGTGTGTATTCGTCGTGCCCGCGTTCGCCGCTCTGGAAAATCACGCCAGACGCGCCTGGCCCTATTACGGCATCAGGCAATACGAAGGAGTTGCTGCACCAGCCGACTTGCAGGGCGCAGCGCATTCGGCGTTTCGGCGGCCGCGCCTGCAAATACGTGGCGAGCAAGTTGCGCGCCTTGGTCCCGGGGTCGATCTCAACACCCATTGCCAGCAGCTCGCCGCGGATCTCGTTGCCCAGCCCCGAAAGGAATTCACACGGCATCGCCCATTCGCGCCACCGGCCCAGGCTGTTCTTGAACCGGAGCAGCCGCCCGAAATTGTTATCCTGCCCGTCGAAGGTCACGGCCAAGACGTGCAGCGGGGAACAGATCCAGCTCTGTGTCCCGCTGCCCTCCTTGTCGGTGCCGAAGTACCAGACGCCCGGCCTGAACTTTGCGTCGCCGTGCTCAAGCCAATCATCGAAAACGCGGAAGGACGGGCGTTCGGTCATGCCTGGAACAGGATTTGCCGCCGGCCCTGATACCTGTGATACCTCTGCATTTTCCGCCGGGGTATCAGCGGAAAGCCCGCCATTGCTGGGCTGCACCCCTGATACCCGTGATACCTCCGCCGATGCAATGCAGCGGGCAACGGCTTCCAAGCCCCGGGCCAGGGCCAAGTCGTTGAAGTCCGTTTCGCCTTCCAGCCTGTCCGGTCCGAAGTCTGGCACGGCCAGCAGCCCGCCGACGGCTTGCGCCGCCTCGACCGCGTGCGGGTCGGGCTCGCCGCTCGACTTCACCAGATCGGCCAGGAGAATCAGCCGGGCCGCGGGGAAGCGTTCGCGCATGGTCCGCGCCACCGCTGGCAGGTTCGAGCTCGACAGCGCCGCGACAACGGGGTTCCCGGTCGCCTCCGCAGCGGATAGCACCGTCGCCACGCCTTCGCCGATCAGCAGAACCTCGACGGCAGCGGGCAGGGCCTGCGCCGCCCAAAAACCTCCCGTCTTCCGTCCGCCGGCGACCGCCGACTTGCGCCCGGTCTCGTCGATCAGCTCAGCCGTTGAAGCCTTGCCGCCGACCTTGACCGGAGCGACCAGCACGCGCCCTGCCAGCGGCTCGCCCTTCGACCTCGGCACATACCCGAGAACCGACGCCAGCGCCTCGGCGGGCAGCTCGCGCAGCGTTTGAACAGGCTTCACGCCCTTGCGCACCAAATACGGATGACCCGCGCCGGCCGGTTTCGCCGCGCGCCAGATAGCAGCCGCCGCGGTTGCCGCTCCGGCTTGTCGGCGGGCGGTCTCGGCTTCACGTTCCCTGCGGTCCGACTCGCAGCGCAGCCGGAAGGCTTCGCGCTCCGCCGCGGTGTACGGCTGCGCGCGCTCGGCCTGCCAGGTTTCGGAAAGGCCGGTCCGATGGTCGCCGAATACTCCCCCCGCCAGGTCGGGAAACAGCTTGCACCATCCGGCATCGTCGGCGCGCTTTCCGTTGCTGGAAAATCTATGCAGCCGGCCCGGCTCGATTTCATCCGGCGGGGTCAAGCCGGCGGCCTGTATGGCATCGCGGAATTGATCCTCGGGGCTCATGGCGCCGCCCTCAGCCGATCCTCGGGGAGCGCCGTCCGGTAGGGTCCCCGCGGCCAGCGCACGGCCTGGTAAAGCTGCACCCAATCGGAAAGCACGAGCAAACCGCAGGAGCGGCGCCAGGCGTACGATCCGGGCCGCATCTGCGGTATGATCGTGACGCGCTCCCCCGAGTGCTCATCGCCCCGTGGCCCGCCAGCCCGGGGCATTTTGTTGTCTGCCATGGCGCACCTCAGGCCGTAGATTTGCGCGCGGCGAGCATATCCGCGAGCAGCCGCTTTGCCCCCGCTTCGGGGTCGGGCCCCGTGCGTGCGGCCTCCAGATGGGCCACCAGCTTCTTGATTTCGTCCCTGGACGCGCCAGCAAGATCCGCCGCGTTCAACGCCTCTACTTCGTAGCTGGGCCATATGGCAAGGCGGCCGCCTTCTCCGGGCTTTATGGGCCGGGTGAATAGGCGCTCTGAGATATCCAGGTAGAACTTACTGCGCGAGGTGCCCCTCGCCTCTAACACGCGTGGAAGCCGGAGAAAAGCCAACATTGAATGCTCCTGGGTTCAAACGTATTTGGATGAGTCCAGGCACATCCTGGCAAAGCGCAGTTGGAAAATCAGCGGGGGGTTTCTTCCAACTCCTCGGGAAAGGACTGCTTCCAGCCCGCCCATGAGCCGTAGTAGGTCCAAGCTTTTTCGACCGTTGCGAACCCCACGTCATAGCAATGCGCGACGGTTTGCTTGGCCGCCTTCATGCATTTCTGCCCCTTCGGCTGATCGTTGTATTCCATCCCCACGAAGAAAAAGTACTTGAACAAAGGCCAAGGCGGACCCCGGCTCGGACGGCCTCCCTCGGACAACCCAAACGCCTTCCTGGCATCGACACTGGCGACGATGAACTTCAAGGCCTCCAAAACGAACTGCAAATACTCGCGCTGTGCCGCGTCTGGGGAACAGGGCTGCCCGTTGATCACGTGCTGCAAAGCGCCTGCTGCTTCATCGAGAACGTATTTGATAGCTTCCTGCTTTCCGTGCTTGGCACGTCGAATCTGATAGAGCGCGGCTTCGACAGCGGCCGTCTGGGCGTCGTCGGAATTCATGCGCACCCCTCGTCTTCGTGCTTGCCCGGGCGGGCGGTCTCGACCTTCCGCGGGCTGAGCTTGTGAATGGCCATGTTGCAGTCCTCGCAGTAGCCCACGGACCGAGGGGCAGTCCCCCAACGGGTCCCCCAATCTGCTAGGATTATAGCGGACTTTCTCGGACAAGGGTGGATCGTAAGTGGTTGAAAGATCTGGGGAGTCTGGACAACGTCGGAAGGCCCCGGACGGTGGAGTAACGGACACCCTCTCCGCCAAAATGCAGAAGGCCTCCGTGTGGGGCTTTCTGCATTTTTGAGGGTGGGTGAGAACCCACGTTGGGTTCGACAAAACGCCAGGAATGCCGTTTTGGACGCGGCGCAGCAGCGCCCGAAGGGCGAGGGCCATGGATGGCCCGAGTCAATCCCACCCTCTCCGCCGCATTGCCCGTGCGCCCCCGATAGTACGTGACACGGGTCTCGGAGCGGCCCTTGGCCGCACTCCGGACAGGCTTCTAGGCGTTTGCACGGTCGCGCCAGGCCGATCGACGCTGACCTGCCGGCGCGCGCACGTGCGGCGCAGCGTCAAGGTCGGGCCGAGGCCACCGGGCAGATCCCCCGAGCGTGAGCCCCTGCCCGCCATCGCCCACCCGGTTTTGACCGGAGGCTCGATCGGGCTAAACTCCGCCACCTTTTCGGAAATTGTGTACGGAGAGGTCCCAGGGGGCCAAGTCCGGCTCGCGCCGGCCTCATCACGGGAGAAGGGGATGGTATTGTTCGGCAAACCTTGTGACGGACGAGCGTACAGAGTCGTTTCGGGGCCACCGGCCTCCGTTCCGCCGTCGGCGGCCGCAAGCAAGCTCCTGCCTTTCATTCCCTCCCTCGGGGCGCCGATCGGCGCGGGGCGCTTCGCCGCCATACTGCTCGCCGTATGGGCGATCTCTATCCTGCCCCTGGCCTTCACGTCCTATCCGCCGCTCCTCGACTATCCGTCCCATCTGGCCAGGGTGTACGTGCTGGCGCACCGGGGCGAGGTCCCCCTGTTGCGCGCGGCCTACAATCCGCCGATCTTCTTGCTCCCCAACATCGGCATGGACCTGGTGATGCTGACCCTGTCCGAGATGATGCCGGTCGACATCGCGGGACGAGTGTTCGTCGCTCTGCTGTTCCTCCTGACCTTGGGTGGCTCGGCTTTTCTCTACTGGAGCATCCAACGCCGCCTCAGCCTCTGGCCGCTGGCCGGCGCCGTTTTTCTGTACAACTGGATACTGCTCGACGGGTTTCTCAACTACCTCCTCGGGGTGGCGGTCACGCTCTGGGGACTGGGGGCCTGGATCGCGCTTTACGAAGCCAGCCATCTCAAGCGCACCCTCGTTGGTGCGGCTTTCGCGCTGACGATATTCTTCTGCCACCTGTCGGCCTTCGGACTCTTCGCCTTGGCCGTGGGCGGGTATACGCTTGCACGCACCCTGCGCGAGTCGGGGCGCAGCATCGGGGCCCTGGCCCTGAGCGCAGCATCCCTGGTCGCCGTCTTTGCCGCCCCGATGGCGCTCTTCCTGCTCTCTTCCACAGGGGCGAAAGCCGGGGCGCAGATCACCTTCATGTGGATCTCGAAGCCTCTTGCTTTACGTACGCTCCTGTCCGCTGATCTGCCGCTGAACGTCTTCATCGGTCCGCTGATCGTCCTGATCGCTGTCTGGGTCAGCCGACGGAGCCTGCGTGTCGATCCCGACATGCGTCTACCCCTGCTGCTCGTGTTGTTTGCCTTCCTGGTATTGCCCGAAGGCATGATGACCGGCTTCTACGTGGCCTCCCGACTCATCATTGCCGCATGGCTGATGCTGCTCGCTTCCAGCGAGCCCGCCCCAGGCACAACCGCCGGGAGCCCCTGGCTGACGCTGGCCCTCGCCGTGTTCGTCGTCTACCGGTCACTCGTGCTCGCGGTGGAGTGGCGCTCGTACGACCGGCTCACTCATGGACTCACCAGCACGCTTGATGCCCTGCCGCGAGGCTCGACTGTGTTCAGCGCCACCACCGGGCTATTCACACCCGGGCATTTCGGGCCTAGGTCATGGATGCAGCCGCCGATCTGGCACTGGGCGGACCTCGCCGTCCTGCGTCGCCAGGCCTTCGTTCCCGAGATGCATGCCCTTCCGGGGCAGCAGCCACTGACAATCTCCGACCGTTTCGCCGACATCTACGCGTATCAGGACAACAACCCGATTTCCGTTGACAGCCGCCCGTCCACGCGAATCGCGACCGAGGCGTTCGAACGCCGCTGGGGCCTCCAAGTCAATAAGCTTCCGGCCCTTGACAGCGTCGCTGCCCATTTCCGGGATCTCGCGACGGCTGCCGACCTCGACGCCTCACGCGTCTTCCTGCTGGTGCTGGACCCTGGCGTACTGCCCGAGGGAGCGGCGGCGCTGGCAGGACCGATCGTCGCGAGGGGAGAACGCTTCCTGCTGATCAAGCCCCAGCCCCGCAGTAAAGCGTCGCCAGCCCGAGGCTAATGGCCCCCCACGGGATAGAGTCAAATGTAATCTTTTTTCTCAACTAATATCGATAATATATTGAGAAATATATAGTTATAAAATGGAGACATCCTGCGTTTGATCGCCGAAGCGGCGGTCTACGGGCGTTATGCGAAGGGAGCACATCGGGTGGACCGAGGAGCATCCGGCGCTTCGCCACCGACGAGCCAGGTATCGAGCTGACGCCCCTACTGGCACACTGTTTCGGGCTGGCTGGAGCTCTGCCCGCGCCTGTCGGCAGGGATCACCAGAGTCGAGCCCGCTCGGCAGCCGGACCCCGGATCGCAGGCGGAAGGAGCGCAGCGCAATCCAGGACCCGCCCTGCAAGGCGCGCACCCCGGACTGCGGCAAACGGCGGTGCTTCCGGGGCGATCAGTCCGCCGCTGCGGCGGGGACGTCCCGTCTGCCCCCGGCTTCGCCCCGGGCCCCGAACGTCCATCTTGAATTGAGCAGATAGCTCAGCGCCGCGGGGGGGCCTATGCCGATCAGCTGGCGGAGCTGCGGGGCCAGCCGGGGAAACCACAGGCTGAGCAAGACGAACGTCGTGTAGCTGATGCCCAGGGCCAACACCGAGATCAGGTTGAACCGCAACGCCCGCCTGGGCACCCCGGTGGGACCGCCGCCGCGGAACGTCCATTGGTCGTTGAACAGGAAATTCGACACGATGGACGTCTCGATGGCGATGGGCGAGGCGACATAGGGTCCGAGCCCCGCCAGCAACAGTGTCGAGAACACCCCCAGGTTGACCGCGGCCCCCGAGGCGCCAACGGCGCAGAACTTGAGAAACCGCGTCGACCTGCGCCAGCGGATCCGCGACGCGATCCAGAAAAACTCGAGGATGTCCCCCATGCCGAGCTTGGAATCGCCGACCTTGCGATCGGCGAATTCCACCGGGAGCTCCAGGACCCTGCCGCCTTGGAGCAGCGACTGATTGAGCAGGTCAACCTGAAAAGCGTATCCCCTGGCCTCCAGCGCCTCGAGATCGATGCGCCGCAGCAGAGAACCGCGGATGGCGCGAAATCCGGCCGTGCAGTCTTGCACCCCGCTCAGCCCGGCGACACGGCGCGCAACCAGGTTCCCGAGCGTCGAGTTGAGCCGCCGGAATAGACCCCAGTCGCCGGGGATCGAGCCACCCCGGACATACCGACTGCCGATAACGAAATCCGCCCCCTGCTCCAGTCCCGCGACGAGCCGCGGCACATCCTCGGGATCATGCGAAAAATCCGCATCCATCTCGCACACCACCGCTGCGTCCAGCTCCGAGAGCGCATGGCGCATCCCGCGGATGTATGCGGCGCCCAGACCCGCCTTCTCCCCCGTGAGCAGGTCGATATTGTCGTACTGACCCTGTTTGTCCCGGACTACATCCGCCGTACCGTCAGGCGAATTGTCATCGACCACGAGGATGCGCATGTCCCCGGACATGCGCCGAAACGCCCTCTGCAGGGCATCGATCAATGCCCCGACGTTCGCTCTTTCGTTGTATGTTGGGATGACCACTACGACTCTTGCGCGCATGCCAACTCCATTGTCTGCAAAGTCAGGTCGGGTGCTGCCAGCCGAGAGCTCCGCATGCGCCCGGCCTGCGTTCGACGCGCTCGGAGCGCAGTGGTTCCGAAGCGTTTCGCGGGAGGCAGTATCGCCGATTTCGTACCACCGATCTGTGAATCTACGCATACCACGGCACGCCTTCAAGAACTGCTCACGGCGCACCCTAAGCACAAATGCGCAGGTCGGCCCGAGCCCCGCCTGGCATCCCGCTGCGTGTGACATCGCGTTGAGCCGCTCCATCAGCCCCCCGAACCGCCGCGGGTTTTCCTTTTCTGACCGGTAGTTAGGCTAGGCCAGTGATGAAACCGGGGGGAGGACGCCCGGAGGACCAGGCTGCGGACCGCCCCAGGGTCGCCGATGGCGCGCTGGTGCAGCTGGTGGTGGCCGTGCCCCCTGCCACCGACCCTGGGTGTGCCGAGCGCTGGGCGGCCACCTCGGCACCGAGCGGGTACTGGAAACGCTCGACGGGCGATCTGGCGGCGACGGCCCGGGATCCCCGCGAGCGCGACCGCCGACGGCCTTGCCTCGGGGGCCACCGAACGGATGAGATACTCGCCGAGCCAGCAACCCCGCCCCGCGGGGTGAGAGAGTTCTGTTTTCGACTCTAACCGAGTAGACTCCCCTTACGGTCGACGCGGTTTGGACCCAAAATTGGCTCCATCGCCGGGCACAAGTCGGCACGTTCGGACCGCGGACCGAGTCGCGCTCAAGGGGCATGCGAGAGCGCCATGAGGACAATGATTTGCTGTGCGTCGAGGTGTGGGAAAGAAACACGTGAAAACCGTTGAGGGGCGACCCTCCGTGGGCTCGAATCCCACCCTCTCCGCCAACGCAGCAGACAGAGAACGAACGCTGTTCGGCAAGCCGTTTTGAGGGTCTGACCGAGGTAGAGGCCGCGGAGACGGCCTTGCTACGGGGAGGCGCCGTGCGTTTTGGGCGGTGCCGTGGCAGGCAACCATCGACGATTTGACAGCTCATGATCAAGGTTCTCCTGGTCGATGACCACGAGCTGGTCCGCACTGGCTTTCGCCGCATCCTGGAGGGGGCGCCCGATGTCTCCGTCGTGGGAGAGGCGGCGAGCGGCGAGGAGTCCATCGAACGGGTCAAGGCAAGTCTGCCGGACTTGGTCCTCATGGACGTCAACATGCCGGGCATCGGCGGGATCGAGGCCACGCGACGCATCAGGCGGTTCTACCCCGGAACCCAGGTCATTGCCGTCACCATCCATACCGACGACCCTTTCCCCAGCCAGCTGCACGAGGCCGGTGCCCTAGGCTACGTCACCAAAGGGTGCAGCGCGGGGGAGATGCTCGAGGCCATTCGCTGCGTGGCCGGCGGCAAGCCGTTCATCTCGGCCGACGTGGCGCGCCGCCTCACCCTTGCGCATCTCCGGGGCCAGCCCACCGGAGCGCCGTTTCACACGCTCTCCAGCCGCGAGCTCCAGGTGATGATGATGATCGTCCAGGGGCAGAAGAATCAAGACGTTGCGGATGCGCTCTGTCTCAGCCCCAAGACGATCAGCACCTATCGCCAGCGGCTATACGAGAAGCTCGGTGTGGAGAACGATGTCGAGCTCACCCATCTGGCCATTCGTCATGGACTGATCCCGCTCGAGGATCAGCCTGTGAGGACCGCCTGAGGCATTCGGAGCCTTATGCTGCCAGGCGCAGCATGGAGCGCGGGAATGCCTGCGGCGCAGCGCCCGGCGGCGCCCGGCTCGCTTGAGCCGCGAGGGATAGGCCGCCGCACGAGCCGTCTGCACGCCCTGCGCCGGTTCTGGACCGGCCCGCGAGCCCCCCAGCGAGCGCGATGGTACTCTTGGGCCCTTCCGGCGGGGGCTCGCGGCCACCGAGCCTGTCTCCGATCCCGCGAGTCGGCCTCGTTCTGCCCAGCGGAGCCAGAGGGGGCGAGAAACTATACTCGTGTCCATGCCAGCCACAGGTCCCGACCAGAAGCTTGATCTTCAATCTCTGGTGAAGCGGCTGCCCTGTCTCCCGGGCGTCTATCGCATGATCGACGGCGGCGGCCAGATGCTCTACGTCGGCAAGGCCAAGAGCCTGAAGCGGCGGGTGAGCAGCTATTTCTCGCGCTCCCTGACGACGCGCCTGCAGCTGATGGTCAGCCAGGTCCGCAATATCGAGGTAACGGTCACGCAGACCGAAGCCGAGGCCCTGCTGCTCGAGAACAATCTGATCAAGTCCCTCAAGCCGCGTTACAACGTGCTGCTGAGAGACGATAAGACCTATCCGTATATCCATCTATCCGACGGCCCCTATCCGAGGCTCGAATTCCACCGGGGCAGCAGGCGAGCCCCCGGCCGCTATTTCGGCCCCTATCCGAGCGCCGGCGCGGTCCGCCAGACGTTGCAGCTATTGCAGAAGCTGTTTCCTGTGCGTCAATGCGAGGACAGCTTCTTTCAGAACCGCTCGCGGCCCTGCCTGCAGCACCAGATCCAGCGGTGCACGGCGCCCTGTGTCGGCCTGGTCGCCCCGGCCGATTACGGCGCCGACGTGAAGGACACGGTGCTGTTTCTCGAAGGCAAGACGAGCCAGGTCGTAGAAGGACTGGTGCAACGCATGGAGGACGCCGCGCAGCGGCTCGAGTTCGAACAGGCCGCCCGATTCAGGGACCAGATTGCGATGCTGCAGCGGGTGCAGGAGCGCCAGTACGTGAGCGGCGAGAAAGGGGACTTGGACATCCTCGCGTGCGTTACTCGGGGTGGGATGGCGTGCGTACAGCTGTTCTTCGTGCGCGGCGGGCGCAACCTGGGCAACAAGCCGTTCTTCCCCAGGGTTCCCGAAGAGACGGACGCCGGCGCGGTGATCTCCGCGTTCATCGCCCAGCACTATCTCGGGGCGGATGTGCCCGGCGAGATCCTGACCGGCCAAGTTCCGGAAGACGCGGCGGTTCTCGAGGCGGCATTGGGCGCCCAGGCCGGCCGCAGGGTGCGCATCCGCTCCCGCCTACGGGGCGAGCGCGCACGCTGGCTTGCGATGGCAGAGCAGAACGCGGAGCTGGCATTGGAAGCTCATTTGGCCAATCGCTCGGGCATGCGCGAGCGTCTCCAAGCGGTTCAGGCATCCCTTGGTCTGGAGGAGACGCCGTGCCGGCTGGAGTGCTTCGACATCAGTCACACGGCGGGGGAGCTTGCAGTCGCCTCCTGCGTGGTGTTCGATGCCGAAGGTCCGGTGAAAGCGGATTACCGCCGCTTCAACATCGCGGGTATCGCACCGGGAGACGACTATGGGGCCATGGGGCAGGCCCTGATGCGCCGCTATCGGCGCCTGGTGGCAGGGGAGGGTCGCCTGCCGGACCTGCTGCTCATCGACGGCGGCAAAGGCCAGCTCAACGCCGCCGCGGCCGTCCTGACAGAGCTCGGTGTGGCGGGGGTGACGATGGTGGGAGTGGCCAAGGGCTCGACGCGCAAGCCCGGGATGGAGCGGCTGTTCTTGTTGGGCCGGGAGGCGCCCTTTATACTGCCGGCGGACTCTCCGGGGCTGCATCTGATCCAGCAGATTCGCGACGAAGCGCATCGATTCGCGATCACCGGGCACCGTCAACGGCGCGGTCGCAGACGCAAGACATCGCCCCTCGAAGGGCTTGCGGGCGTTGGACCCAAGCGGCGCCAACGGTTGCTCCAGCAGTTCGGCGGACTCCAGGGCATCGCGCGGGCGGGCAAAGAGGATCTGGCGCGGGTGGAGGGAATCAGCCCGCGGCTCGCGGAGCAGATCTACGAGGTTTTTCACGGCGACGGCTGACCCGCGCGATGATCCTGAGCATTCCAAATATCCTTACTCTGCTGCGCATCCTGCTGATCCCGGTGTTTCTCGGGATCTTCTATCTGCCCGTGAGCTGGGCCGCCGAGGCCAGTGCCTACGTCTTCGCGGCCGCGGCGGTGACCGACTGGCTCGATGGGTATCTGGCCCGTCGGCTCGGTCAGATGTCCTCCTTCGGGGCCTTTCTCGACCCGGTGGCCGATAAGCTGATGGTCGCTGCGGCGCTGATCCTCCTCGTGGAGCGCGAGCCGACCCCGTTGCTCGCGATCCCGGCGCTGGTCATCATCGGACGGGAGATCACGGTCTCGGCCCTTCGCGAATGGATGGCCGAGGTCGGCGAGCGCGCCCGCGTGGCGGTTTCAGTCGTCGGCAAGTTCAAGACCGCGGCCCAAATGGTGGCGATCTTTCTCATGATCCACCGCGAGCCCTTGCTCGGCGCCCCCTCGTACACCATCGGCTACGTGCTGCTCTACGTCGCCGTGATCCTCACTCTCTGGTCCATGCTCGTGTATTTGCGAGGTGCCTGGCCCATGCTCAGTCCGGGCACGCCGGACGGTCCGACGTAACGCGCATCGGCTTGACACTCGGGGAGCAACGTCTACAATACGCTCCGTTCCAGCAGGCGGGAATAGCTCAGTTGGTAGAGCACAACCTTGCCAAGGTTGGGGTCGCGAGTTCGAGTCTCGTTTCCCGCTCCAGATTGCCATGAACCCCGCTCCAAAAAAAGCGGGGTTTTTTGCGAAAAGAAGCTGAAGATTTCAAAGTCGAAGGCTGAGTGGCAGAGTGGTCATGCAGCGGCCTGCAAAGCCGTGTACCTCGGTTCGATTCCGGGCTCAGCCTCCATCCCTTTCCCGCAGGTCCATCCGACCCCTTGCCCGGGTGGCGGAATCGGTAGACGCAGCGGACTTAAAATCCGCCGGCCGTTGAGGCCGTGCCGGTTCAAGTCCGGCCCCGGGCACCATCTCGGCCCTCATCGCTTCGCCCGCTTCCCGCCGGGGCGGCCCCCTGGGTCGCGCTCGCTCCAAGGGACTCTGAGTGGATAAGTGCGAGCCGCTGATCGTCGAGCTGGCCTATCACACGGACTCCGCGGCCGTCTTTGCAGCCGTTGCGGACCATCCCGGCGCCGTTCTCCTGGACAGCGGACCGCCGGAGGCGCGTCAGGGTCGGTTCGACATCCTCGCCTGCGACCCCTGGCTGACGGTAGAGACCCGGGGCGAGTGGACGGCGCTGTCCAGCGATGGGCGGGTAGAGCGGTCTCGCGAGCACCCTCTTGATCTGCTGCGCGCTTTGCTCGGGACAACGCGCGCCACCGCACTGCCGGACATCCCGTTCGCCGGCGGCGCCCTGGGCTACTTTGGATACGACCTCGCGCGCCGCCTGACGCGCCTCCCGGCGTTGGCCCGTGACGAGGAAGCGCTCCCCGAGCTCGCCGTGGGCCTCTACGATTGGGCCCTGGTGGTGGATCACGGGCTTTGCCGAAGCTGGCTGGTGGGCTCGAATCCACGCGAGGCCACGAGACGGTGCTGGAGAGAGCTTCAGCAACTATTCAGCTCGCCGTCAACGGAGGAGAGCGGGCTCCCGTTTTCGGTCGCGGGACCGATCGAGTCGAATCTGAGCAAGCAGGCATACGCCGAGCGCTTTCGTCGCATCCAGGCCTACCTGCGGGACGGCGATTGTTATCAGGTCAACTTCGCCCAGCGCTTCGCGGCGCCGGCGGCGGGCTCGCCCTGGGCGTTGTACCGCGTCCTGCGCCGGCTCGCGCCGGCCCCTTTCGGCGCCTACCTCAGCCTGGGCCGCGCGCAGGTCCTGTGCTCGTCTCCTGAGCAGTTTCTGCATCTCAGGAGCGGTCGCGTCCAGACGCGGCCGATCAAGGGGACCAGCCCTCGGGACGCCGATCCCGCCCGCGACCGGGAGGCTGCCCTGGCACTCGGGCGCAGCGCCAAGGATCGGGCCGAGAATCTCATGATCGTCGACCTGCTGCGCAACGATCTCGGAAAGGTCTGCGCGATCGGCAGCATCGAGGTGCCGCAGCTGTTCGAGATCGAGAGCTACTCCAACGTGCACCACTTGGTGAGCACCGTGACCGGCCGGCTGGCCCCCGGAAGGGATGCCCTGGACCTGCTGAGGGCCTGTTTCCCCGGCGGCTCGGTGACCGGGGCACCCAAGCTGCGCGCCATGCAGATCATCGAGGAGCTGGAGCCCAACCGGCGCGGGGTCTACTGCGGCAGCATCGGCTACATCGGCTATGATGGCGAGATGGATAGCAACATCGCCATCCGCACCATGGTGTGCTCCCGGAACCTGTTGCGTTTCTGGGCGGGCGGGGGGATCGTCGCCGACTCCTCGCTGGAAGGCGAGTACCGCGAGACCTTCGACAAGGCCTCGGCGATGATGCGGGCGGCGCAGCACTTCGAGGTCGGTTACTGCTGAGCCAAATTCCGGACGGGTGCCGCTACCTGCGGAACAGTGTGCGCGTCGCCCGGCTCGAGCCGTTTGCGCATGTGATCGGCGGTCCGAAAATACGCCGTCATTAGCTGCTCTTGCAGCCCGGGCGCCATCTCCATCGCATCGAGCGCCTTCTGCATGCACAGCATCGATTGGTCGCGCTCCGCCCGCCCGATGGGAAACGGCAGATGGCGGCGTCTCAGCATCGGATGGCCGTAGCGCTTCACATAGAGTGCCGGTCCGCCGAGCCAGCCCGAGAGAAACAGGAACAGCTTGTCTGGCGACGCCTTGAGGCTGCGGGCGTGCAGGGCCCGCATACCCTGCGCCTCGGGCAGGCTGTCCATCTGGTCGTAGAACAGGCTCACCAGCGAGCGCACGCCCGGCTCGCCGCCGATCAGCTCATAGGGGTCGTCTGGATCACCGGGGCTCCTGGTTAGCGTCATCGCGGGGAGAAGTGGGATCGGCCGCGGCGGACAGTGCCTGCACCCGTGGGACTCGGGTGAGATCCCAATGGACCCGCGCCCAGGCCCACAGCTCGCCGAGGCCGAGGCCCGGCTCCTCGGGCAGGGACTGGCCCAGAAACCTCAGGGCGGCCCTGAGAGCCGGTGCCGGGTGCGCCGGGTCGACGGGGAAGGAGGCGAGCTGCTTGCTCAGCTTCCTGCCATCCGCCCCCACGGCCAGGGGAACGTGGGCGTATTCGGGCTGGGGCAGGCCGCACAGTCGCTGCAGATAGATCTGTCTGGGCGTGGATGCGAGCAGATCCGCCCCCCGCACCACCTGATTAATGCCTTGATAGGCATCGTCCACCACCACGGCCAGCTGGTAAGCGTAGAGGCCGTCAGAGCGACGGACGACGAAGTCGCCCACCTCGGTCTCGAGATGCTGACGCCGCTCCCCTTGGACCCGGTCGCGATACACCACCGCGGCGCCCAGGGTGAGCAGGCGGTAGGCATGACGGCGGCTCAGCGGCGGCGGACGGGTCCGGCAGGTACCGGGATATATGGGGCCCTCCGCACCGGGGAGCGCGGCCTCCAGGATCTCGCTTCGGGTGCAGCCGCAGCGGTAGCACAGGCCGTCGCCGATCAGCTGCTCGAGGACCTCGCGATAGGCGTCCGCACGGCGGCTCTGACACAGCACCTCCCCATCCCACTCCAGCCCGAAAGCCTCCAGCGTCCCCAGGATGCGGTCAGCGGCGCCGGGCACCTCACGCAGGGGGTCGAGGTCTTCGATGCGGACCAGCCATTCTCCGTGCCTGCGGGTCCGCGCATCGAGGAAGCTCGCCACCGCGGTGACCAGGGAGCCGAAATGGAGGTCTCCGGTGGGAGATGGCGCAAAGCGACCGCGGTAGATCATCCGGGCGCTCTATGACTCGAAAAGCAAAAGGCCGGCGAAGGCCGGCCTGCGATCGATTCGCTAAGGCGGCTGGCTGGGGTCAGCCCATCTGCTTCTCGCGGATCTCGTCGAGGGTCTTGCAGTCGATGCACAGGGTTGCAGTCGGTCTGGCCTCGAGCCGACGGATGCCGATCTCGACGCCGCAGGATTCGCAGAAGCCGTAGTCTCCGGTGTCGATCCGGGCGAGGGCTTCGTCGATCTTCTTGATCAGCTTACGCTCGCGGTCCCGGGCGCGCAGCTCAAGGCTGAACTCCGATTCCTGGGAGGCGCGATCGTTGGGGTCCGGGAAATTGGCGGCTTCGTCCTGCATGTGGTGGACGGTGCGGTCGACCTCTTCCATCAACTCGGTCTTCCAAGCGGCCAGGATCGCGCGAAAGTGCGCTTCCTGCTCCTCGCTCATGTACTCCTCCCCTTCCTTGAGCTCATAAGGCTGGAAGCCGAAAGGAGACGGAGCGCGTTCGGTTTTCGTGTCCGAGGGCATTCAAAGACTCCTGGATACACCGGCGATGCCGTTTCAAAGCCGGGTATCTATACCAGATTCGGCATCGGGAGGGCAAGGCAACGCGTCCCGTGGTGCCCGCTCTCCGCGGGGTGAACAGCGGGAAGGGTTCCGCTAATCTATCCGCGCCGAATCAGGGGAGCGACTCAGTGGCGGATCTACGCGCATTGCTGTTCGACGTGGACGGGACCTTGGCCGATACGGAGCGCGACGGCCACAGGCTCGCCTTCAACCACGCTTTCAGGGAACGGGGACTCGATTGGGACTGGGGAGTGGAGCTTTATGGCCGCTTGCTTGCCGTTACCGGGGGCAAGGAGCGGATGCTGTTCTACCTGGAGCGTTTCCGCCCGGACTGGCCCCGTCCCGACGATCTCGCAGGCTTCGTCGCCGAGCTCCACAAGGCCAAGACTCGGCACTATACGGAGATGCTGCGGGAAGGCGCTATTCCGCTGCGACCCGGCGTCAGGCGTCTGCTCGATGAGGCCAGGGGCGCAGGTCTGCGCCTGGCCGTCGCGACCACCACGACCCCCGAGAACGTGACCGCGTTACTGGACAGCACCCTGGGGGTGGATGCCCGTTCCATGTTCGAGCTGATCGCCGCCGGGGACCTGGTTCCCCAGAAGAAGCCGGCCCCGGATATCTACCTCTGGGCGATGGAGCGCATGGGGCTGAGCGCTGAGGAGTGCCTGGCCTTCGAGGATTCGCTCAATGGTGTCAGGTCTGTCCGTGACGCGGGCATTCGCGCCCTGGTGGTGACGGTCAATGATTACACGCGGAACGAGGATTTCACGGGCGCCACGCTGGTGCTCGACACCCTGGGCGAGCCCGGCGAGCGGCCGGAGGTCCTGGCGGGGCCGATGCAGGATATAGGTCCCGTCGACGTGAGCCTTCTGCGGGAGCTGCACCGCTTGGCCGCGGCCGATGCCTGAGGCTGGGATACCTGCCCTGGCGCCAAGGATGGCCCAGATTCAGCCGTTTCACGTGATGAAGCTCCTGGGGCGAGCCCGCGAGCTGGAGAGCCGCGGCCGGTCGATCGTCCACCTGGAGATCGGTGAGCCCGATTTCCCGACGCCGGCGTCGATCGTCGAGGCCGCCCATCGAGCGCTCGAGGGAGGAGCGACCCACTACACCCCTGCGGCCGGTTTGCCGGCCCTGCGCGAGGCCATTGCGGGACATTACGGGGATCTGTTCGGTGTCTCCCTGGGCCCGGATCGCGTGCTGGTCACGCCCGGGGCGTCGGGCGCCCTGCAGCTGCTGGTCGCGACCCTCGTCGGTCCCGGCGACAGTGTGCTCATGGCCGACCCCGGGTACCCCTGCAACCGACATTTCGTGAGGTTGGCCGAAGGGGTGCCCATACAGGTTCCGGTCGGTGCCGCGACTGGCTACCAACTCGATGCCGAGACGGTCGAGGCCGCCTGGAGGACTGACACCAGGGCGGCGCTAGTCGCCACACCCTCGAATCCGACAGGTACCAGCCTGTCGCTGGATGCACTCGCGGCGATCGAGGGGGTCTGTGCGAGGCGGGGCGGTCTGCTGCTCGTCGACGAGATCTATCAGGGGTTAGTGTACGAAGGAAGGCCCGCGTCGGTATTGGAGGTGGCTCCCAACGTCTTCGTGGTGAACAGCTTCTCCAAGTATTTCGGCATGACGGGCTGGCGGCTCGGTTGGCTGGTAGCGCCTCGTCAATACGTGGAGCCGCTGGAGCGCCTGGCGCAGAACCTGTTTCTGGCCGCCCCCACGCTGTCCCAGCACGCGGCCCTGGCCGCGTTCGCGCCGCAGACGATCGGCATCCTGGAGGAGAGGCGGGAGGCCTTTCGCGCCCGTCGGGATTTCCTGCTCCCGGCCCTGCGCGAGCTGGGATTCGTCTTCCCCTGCGCTCCCGACGGGGCGTTCTATCTCTATGGCGACTGCTCTGCGCTGGCGCGAGACAGCTTCGAATTCGCCGGGGCACTCCTGGAGGACGCAGGGGTTGCGGTCACTCCGGGGCTGGATTTCGGGAACAATGCTCCCGCCCGCCATCTGCGCTTCGCCTACACCACGGCCATGGATCAGCTGGAGGAGGGAGTAAGGCGTATCCGGCGGTTCTTGGCGGCGGGCGGATGAGGGTCAGCGACCAGGGGACGGCCCCGATGCGGCGGGGAGGCCCAGACTGTCACACCACCAGGCGGTCGCCCCGGCGACTGCGGCGGGCATTGCCAGGAAGCTCAAGCCAGGCACCAGCATCAACAGGCTGACTCCCAGGCCGAAGCCCAGGGCGGCCGGCCGCGCGGCCTTGAGGCGCCGATGCTGCTCCATGAAGCTCAACCCGTGGTTGCCCATCGGGTAATCTCCGTACTCGATGGCAAGAAACCAGGCGCCGAGCAACGCCCAGAGAAACGGTGCGAGCAGGTTCAGACCGGGGACGACGAACAGCAGGAGCAGGGGCAGGGCGCGCACGAGCATATAGGACGCCTTACGCAGCTCCGAGCGCAGGGTCGGCAGGATCTGTCTCCAGAACGGCTCGAAGCCGCCGGGCGGTGCGCGACCTGTGAGCAGGTACTCAACCCGCTCGGCGAGTATGCTGTTGAATGGCGCGGCGATCAGATTGGCCACGAGGGTAAACGAATAGAAGACGGCGAGGGCCAGGGTCAGGGTGAACAGCGGCCAGATCGCCCAGCGCAGGTACGCGAGCCAGCCGGTGTGCGGAAGCAGGCGATCGAGCAGGCCGCCGAATTCGGACAGGCCGAGCCAGATCAGCATCGAGAAAACCAGGACATTGACCCCGAGGGGCGCCCAAACAAACCGACGCAGGCCGGGGCGGAAGATCAGGCCGAGCCCCCGGCTAGCGTAGGCGGCTCCGTCGAAAAAGCCGGATGGTCTGCTCATGAGGGTTACGGCCAGCCAAGGAGTCTGGGATCATAGCGGGGCGAGAGGGGGTTGTCTTGCATCCGGGCCCGAATCGGCCCTGCGCCGGCGTTGGCCTCGCCGGAATGCTATGGGACATCCCCAGGGAGTTTGGTATCATCCCACCTCCCTCGATGCTGGTCGGTTGGTCCGAAACACACACCCGCCATCAGCGGTTCGACATCGCTCAAGCAGCGTTGCCGGAAAAACTGCCTCGGTGCCCCGACCGTTTGCTCGATCGACTCGGAGGCCTCGGCAGCAGCGGGCTGTTTTAGAATCAAATTATAGAATTGGGTATCCGAAAGGAGGGGGATCGTGAGCACATTGAGATTGATCGCGCGGGCCCTCGGACTGGCCGTAGTGCTCGTGGGTGTGCTGGGACTCGACGGCTGCTGGTCCAAGCTTCCGCAGCTGCCGTCGGCCACCGGGGACAAGCGTTATGCAACCCGTTATCGCATCGCTCCCGGGGATAGCGTCAACGTCTTCGTTTGGCGCAACCCCGAGGTTTCCACCAGCGTGCCGGTGCGCCCGGATGGCTATCTATCGGCCCCTTTGATGGAAGAGGTTCCGGCTGCCGGCAAGACGCCGGTCGAGCTTGCCCGAGATCTGGAGCAGGTCCTTTCGGTCTATCTCCGGGATCCCCTGGTCACCGTGATGGTCAACGGATTCGTCGGCGACTACAAAGACCAGATTCGGGTCATCGGCGAGGCGTCGACACCGAAGGCGCTGCTCTATCGTGACAGCATGACCTTGCTGGATGTGATGATACAAGTCGGCGGTCTCACCCAGTTCGCGGACGGAAACGACGCTACGATCGTGCGCAAGGTCGACGGTAAGCAGATGCAGTATCGCGTGCGGATCAAAGATCTGGTGAAGGACGGTGACATCACCGCGAATGTCGACATGAAGCCCGGGGACATCCTGATCATCCCCGAGGCTTGGTTCTGAGGCGAGCGTACTCCCGTGCTGCAGGAGCTGATCGAGAAGATCATCGCCATCCTCTACGGGGCCTGGCGTTATCGGTGGTACGGAGCCTCCCTGGCGTGGCTGGTGGCCTTGGTCGGCTGGAGCTGGGTGGCCCTGCAGCCCGACGTATACAGCTCGTCTGCGCGCGTCTACGTGGATACCGAGACCCTGCTGAAGCCTTTGCTCCATGGATTGGCCGTGCAGACGAATGACCAGCAGCGCATAGACCTCATGACTCGCACCCTGATGAGCCGACCGACGCTCGAGAAGCTGGCTCGGATGACGGATCTCGACCTGGAGGCCAAGACGCCCGAGCAGCTGGACGCGCTGATCGACGGGCTGTCCAAGCGCTTGGCGATCGGCGCGGCCGGGCGCACCAACCTGTATACCATCAGCTATACGGACAGCTCCCCTGACCGGGCCAAGCTGGTGGCTCAGTCGCTATTGACCCTATTCGTGGAAGGCAACCTGGGAGACAAGCGCAAGGAAGCGGATTCTGCGGGCCGCTTTCTCGAGGACCAGATCCGAGATTACGAGCAGCGACTGAGCGCAGCCGAAGAGCGGGTAAAGGATTTTAAACAGAAGAATATTGCGGTCATGGGTGGGGCCGGTGGTTACTCGGAGCGGCTCCACGCGGCCAAGCAAGCACTGGAGCAGGCCGAGCTGGCCGTGCGTGTGGCCGAGAACCGGCGCGACGAGCTCAAACGCCAGGTCGAGGGCGAGTCCCCCAGTTTCGGGCTCGTGGGCCCCGGGGGAGAGGCCCCGACTACGCCGTTTGATAGACGCATCGGAGAGCTGGAGCAGAAGCGCGACGAGCTTCTGACGAAGTACACGGAAAAGCATCCGGATGTGATCGCCCTGCAGCGGAGCATCGACCAGCTGACCGCCGAGCGGGCGCAATACCAACCGGGGAGCAAGAACCCGCTGCTGAGCTACCTGACTGACACGGATCCGAACAAGAACCCTGTCTATCAGGAGCTCAAGCTGAGGCTCGGTGATGCCGAGGCGGATATCGCCGCCAAGAGGGTATTGGCCGAGAATCAGAAGAAGCAGGTCGCCGAGATGCAGAAATACCTGGATCGTACCCTGGAGGTGGAGGCGGAGTATGCCCGCCTCAACCGCGACTATGGGATGCTCAAGGGAAACTACAACCAGCTGGTACAACGCAATGAATCGCTGAAGCTTTCGGAAAAGGTCGATACGACCGGGGATGTCGTGACCTTCCGGGTCATCGACCCTCCCCGGGTGCCGGTTCTTCCGAGCGGCCCGAATCGTCTGCTGTTCGCGAGTATCGCATTTGGCGTAGCGATTGCGCTCGGTCTGGGGCTCACTCTAGGGCTCTCGCAGCTGATTCCGGTGTTCTACGACCGACGCACGCTGGCTGAAGGAGCCGAGATCCTGGTGCTGGGCAGCATCGACATGGTCTGGACCGAGCGGCAGGTGCGCAAACAGCGGTTCGGGCACATCGCCTATGCGTCCATCCTGCTGCTATTGTTTGCCGCCTACGGTAGTCTCATGGCGAATTACGCGCTCCAAGCCGGGATCATCTGACGCGGGAGCGACTACATAGTGAGCATCATCGAGAAGGCCCTGGAAAAGGCGGCACGGCCGGAGGCCGACCGGCCGGTACAACCGTCGCCCGAATCCCCCGGGCCGGGCGTCGCGCCGCCTGGCGGGCCCATGTCGGCGGAGTCCGCTGTGGGGCCCGAGATGCCGCCGGCGGCAGCCCCAGCCGACCGCTGGGATAGCGGGGATGGCTCGATCGAGCGGGCAGACACGGGCGGAGCGACCGACTTCACCCACCGCAAGCCCGAGCGCACGATTTCTCTGGCCGACCTGCACCTTGACGGGTTTATTTCGCCGGAGGGGGATCGCGGTCGTATGGCCGACACCTTCCGGGTCATCAAGCGCCCTATCCTGATCAGCGCCTTTGAGCAGTCCGCCGCCTCCGAAAAGCCGGGAAATCTCGTGATGGTGACCAGCGCCGTCGCGAGCGAGGGCAAGACGTTCGTCTCCCTCAACATGGCGATCTCGATCGCCCAGGAGTTCGATCGCTGGATCCTGCTGATCGACGCCGACGTAGCCAAACCGGGGCTGTCCAGACTGATGCAGCTCGAGGATCGGCCTGGGCTGCTCGACGTGCTCAGCCGTCCCGGTTGTACGGTGTCCGACGTCCTGATCGCCACCGACATGCCCAAGCTGTCGGTCATTCCCGCGGGTGGGCGGCATCGTCATGCGACTGAGCTACTGGCGAGCAACGGGATGAAGCAGTTCTTGCTCGAGCTGGCCCAACGCTATCCGGATCGTTTGGTGCTGTTCGATTCGCCACCGATGCTGCCCACCACCGAGGCCAGAGTGCTGGCCCGCCAGATGGGTCAGGTCGTGCTGGTGGTCGAGGCCGAGCGCACTGCCAGATCTCTGGTCAAGGAGGCGATTGGCCAGCTGGATTCGACCGAGAACGTCGCTCTCGTGCTGAACAAGACCCGCCCCAAATTCGGGCTGCGCAGCTACTACGGCGGTTATTCCTACTATTACGGCCGTTACTACGGACAGTATGGCGAGTAGGCTCCGGCACGGCGGCCACAGCGGTCAGAGGCGCTTGTTGGGGCTTCCTCACGCTGCGGTCTGCGCACTGCTCCTCGGGCCGGTAGCGGCATGGGCGGGGGACTGGACCTTCACCAGAGGGATCGGCGTCAGCGCCGAATATTCGGACAATATCGCGCTGTCGGCGAGCGCCCCGCAAAGTGATCTGGTCACCCAGGTGAGTCCCACCCTGAGCCTGGAGGGCGCGGGCCGGCGGGCCACCGTGTCTCTCAGCTACTCGCCGAGCGGCCTGGCCTATCTAAAGAACAGCTCAGCCGACGGCGTCCGTCACAACCTCAATGCCAATGGCCTATTCCAGCTGGTCGAGGACACACTTTACCTGAACGCCCGCCTCGGGGGCGGTACTCAAACCATCGATATCTCCAGAGCCAGCGGCGACGCGCTCAACCTCACGGGCAACACGACCCAGAGCTGGGCGGGTGAGATCAACCCCTATTTGCGTCTTCATCACGGCAACTTCGCTACTTCCACTTTATCGCTCACCTCGAATCTCCTCACTTACAACAGTTCCAGCGCCAGAGATAGCACCGGGCTGGGCGCGACGTACGCGCTAAACAGCGGTCCAGAGTTCGCCCGGGTACCCTGGAACCTGTCGCTGAACTGGCAGAAGGTTGGCAACCAGAGCGCCGTCAATCAGGCCACCAGCAACGATGTGACCCAGGGCTATCTGGCGCAGGTCGGATATTTGTTCAACCGTGAATGGCGGGCCGATGTTCGGGGCGGCTGGGAGAACAACGCCCTGGGAAGCGGCTATGGCTCGGGCAAAGGCATCGCCTGGGGAACATCGGTCACTTGGACGCCGAACGAGCGGACCAACGGGTCGTTGAGCTACGCACAACAGCCGTTCGGAGACACCTGGAGTACCGCGATCAGTCACCGCAGCCGACACTCGGTTTTCGGTCTGGGTTATGACGAAGCGCTGAACAGCGCACGGAACAGCATCCTCGGCACGACGCTGGCGACTCCCCAGGAGATAGCCGGACTCCTGGTGCCGGGCCTCCCCACGGGGACGCCAGGGTCGGGGGCACTGCTCGGCCAACTGTTTCCTGGCCTGCCCAGTGTACCGACTCTGCCGACTCTGCCGACCCTGCCCACTTTACCGACACTCGGCTCGGGGGCGCTGCTCGGCCAGGCATTTCCGAATCTGCCGACCAGTTCCTCCGCGATCGCGGACCAGATTCTGGGCATCCTCGTCCCGGGCCTCCCGACTCAATCCGCCCAAGCGGTCGAGCAGGCCCTGCAGCTGTTCTCGGGAAGCTCGCCGAGTCTTAATTCGGGGAACTTCCTGGAAAAGCGGCTTTCCCTCAGATACGGGCTGAATACGGGCAGGACGGCGATCGGACTCAGCCTGATACATACCGAGCGGATATCCGCGGCGTCGGGGCAGCCTTTGGTCGGCAATGGCGCGGTGCTCAACAGCCTGTCGGGGCAGCTGGCCACCCGGATCTCGAATCGGATCGCCAATGGCGGGGCCGCACCGTCCACAGGGGCCGGCCTTTTGCGCTCCGCCGGGCTGCTCAGCTCTGGGGTTTCTGCATTGCTAGCTGGAACCGCGCCGACAGAGACCGTCGACGCCGCTAGCCTAAGCATCTCTCGACAGCTTGGGCCACACGTGTCCGGTCAGCTCAGCACCAGCTGGCAGCAGACTGACCAGGGTACTGCTCGCGCGAGTCAAATCGCCGTCGCCGCAGCGTTGTCTCGGAGGCTCAGCACCCACACCACGGCGGCAGTGCGTGTGCAGCACGCGACCAGGAACGCCGGTGGTACTTCGACGGACAGCTATCGAGAAAACCGAATCTCTCTGACTCTGTCCGCGAGCTGGTAACCATGTACAGCGATTTCTACGGTCTCAGCGCCAAGCCGTTTCAGCTGACCGCCGACCACCGTTTCTTCTTCGACAGCAAGGCCCACCATCGGGCTATGGCCTATTTGCGCTACGGTCTTACGCAGGGCGAGGGATTCATCGTCGTCACAGGGGGCATCGGGACCGGCAAGACCATGCTGGTGCGCAACCTGTTCGGAGAGCTGGATCAAGCACGTTTCGTGGCGGCCCAGCTGGTGACGACCCAGCTCGAGGCGGAGGACATGGTGCGCACGGTCGCGGCGTCGTTTGGGCTGGCCCACGCAGGGCAGACCAAAGGCGCGTTGCTCGCCAGCTTAGAGAGCTTTTTCAAGGCGCGCCAAGCCGAAGGGAAACGCGTGCTTCTGGTCGTGGACGAGGCCCAGGGTCTGCCGGTGCGCTCCTTGGAAGAGCTGCGCATGCTGTCCAATTTCGAGCACGGTGGCCGGCCACTGCTGCAGAGCTTCCTGCTCGGGCAAGACGAGCTCAAGCGTACCCTGCGACATCCCCACATGGAGCAGTTCCGGCAAAGGATCATTGCAGCCTACCATCTGAGGCCCCTGGATCGGCAAGAGACCGAGGAATATATCGCGCATCGTCTCGCCCGAGTCGGGTGGAATGGAGATCCCGCCGTCGATGAGACGGCATTCGATCGTGTCTTCGAGTTCTCTGGAGGAACGCCGCGAAAGATCAACACCTTGTTTGACCGCGTCCTTCTGTTCGGCTATCTCGAAGGGCTTCACGGGCTCGACGCGGCGGCCGTCGGTGCGGTGATCGACGAGTTGAGGGAGGAGCTCTGGCCGGAAACCTCCGGGGACGGCCCCATTTCGCCCTCACCAGGGACCGTCGATTTAGACGACCGGCTTGCATCCCTCGAGCGGGAGATGCTGACCCTCAGGCGGATCCTGGCCAAAGACCACCGACTGCTCAACGAGGCCTTGAAGCGGGCCGCGGGACAGAGGCAGGGCGGGGATTGAGATGGCCTCCAAGCGATTCCACATCTTGTGCGTTGTGGGTGCAAGACCCAACTTCATCAAGATCGCACCGCTGATGCGGGAACTGCCGCGCAACGGCTCGCCGTTTCGCGCCACCCTGGTACACACGGGGCAGCATTACGATGTTGCGATGAAGGCGTCGTTCTTCCAGCAGCTGGATATCCCGGAGCCCGATCTGGACCTGGAGGTCGGATCGGGCAGTCATGCGGTTCAAACGGCCCAGGTAATGATCCGCTTCGAGGATGCGCTGGTCCGCCTGCGCCCGGATCTGGTGCTCGTCGTGGGCGACGTCAATTCGACCCTCGCCTGCGCGCTGGTGGCCGCGAAGCTCGGCGTGCCTGTCGCCCACGTGGAGGCGGGGTTGCGCAGTTTCGATCGGAGCATGCCCGAAGAGGTCAATCGGGTGCTCACCGACCGTCTCTCGGACCTGTTGTTCATCACCGAGCGGACCGCGATGGACAATCTGCTGCGTGAGGGGATCGAGCCCGCGCAGATCCATTTCGTCGGCAACGTGATGATCGACACCCTCAGGCACAATCTGCCGCGCGCGACCCCGGCTGAAAAGGTCCTGGCCGACCATGGGCTGCCCCCAGAGATGCTTGCCGAGCCCGGATATGCCGTCCTGACGCTGCACCGCCCGTCCAACGTGGACGATCCGGCGGTCCTCGCGCGCCTGCTCTCGACTCTGGCGGAGCTGAGCGAGCGCGTTCCGGTGGTGTTTCCGGTCCACCCCCGGACCCGGCAACGCATCATGGATACCGGGCTGCGGGCCAAGCTGACGCAGCATGGGATTTTCGGCCTTCCACCCCTCGGATATCTGGAGCTGCTGGGATTGATGCGTCAAGCGCGGCTGGTGCTCACCGATTCGGGCGGGCTGCAGGAGGAGTCCACCGCGCTGGGAGTGCCCTGCGTCACGCTGCGCGAGAACACCGAGCGGCCAGTCACCATCGAAGAGGGCACCAACGTGCTGGTGGGGACGAGCCCGGCGAAGATCCGGCAGGCGGTCGACGACATCCTGACCACGGGCGGAAAGCGCGGCAGAGTCCCCGATCTCTGGGATGGCTACGCAGCCCGGCGCATCACCGAGGTCCTGGCGCACTGGGCCGGCCTGACGCTCGGAGCTTCGACCGCCGCATGAGTGCGTCGCAGGTCTTTCGCAACCCCGGAGTGTCCCCGGTCAACGCGATCAGCGTGGACGTTGAGGACTATTTCCAGGTCTCTGCCTTCGAGCACTGTCTCACAAGAGAGCAGTGGGCCAGCATGCCCAGCCGCGTCGAGGCCAACGTCGATCGCATTCTGGGATTGTTCCATGAGACGGGCGTTCGGGCGACCTTCTTTACGCTGGGCTGCGTGGCCGAGCGCCGCCCCGGCATGGTGCGCCAGATCGTCGCGCAGGGTCACGAGCTGGCCAGCCACGGTTGGGCGCATGTGCGGGTGTCCGAGCAGGGGCGCGAGGAGTTCCGAGACGACGTGCGGCGGACCAAGTCCTTTCTCGAGGATCTTTCGGGCACGCCGGTCAGGGGATACAGGGCCGCGAGCTACTCGATCGATCAGCGGACTCTATGGGCGTTGGAAGTGCTCGAGCGAAGCGGCTATGCCTACAGCTCCAGCATCTTTCCGATACGCCACGACCTGTACGGCATGCCGGAGGCGTCGCGCTTCGCGTTTCGACCGCAAGGCACAGCCTTCCTGGAGATTCCGGCAACCACTGTTCGCTTGGGGGGACGCAATTTCCCTTGCGCCGGCGGAGGCTGGTTCCGGCTTGCACCCTATGAACTGTCTCGTTGGGCAATACGCCGTGTGAACCGCGCTGACGGCCAGTCGTGCGTGTTCTACTTCCACCCTTGGGAGATCGATCCCGAACAGCCCCGAGTGGGGGGGGCGAGCCGCAAGGCTCGATTCAGGCACTACCTCAATCTCGACCGTACCGAAGGGCGACTGCGGCGGCTACTCACGGATTTTCGCTGGTCCCGGATCGACGAGGTGTTTCTGGGAGCGGCCGGTGGTTGATGGCGGTGCGCTGAGGGTGCGCAGCCTGGAGCCGGCGGACTATGCCAGGTGGAACGCCTTCGTGGATGCCTGTCCCGAGGCCAGCTTCTTTCACCGCGCGCAATGGCGGGACCTCATCGAGCAGCTCGGGCACCGTACTCACTATCTTGTCGCCGAGACCGCCGGCCGGATCGAAGGGATTTTGCCGCTCGCCCGTGTCAAGAGCCGACTGTTCGGGGACCACTTGGTCTCATCGCCGTTCTGCGTGTATGGGGGCGTCGCTGGGACTTCAGAAGCAGCGCGACGCGTGCTGGAGGAGGCCGCCTGCGAGCTTGCGACCGGCCTTGGGGTGGAAGCACTGGAGCTGCGAAACCGCGCGCGCCGGCGTGAAGGCTGGCCGGTCAAGGACCTCTACGTCAGCTTTACCAAGAATATAGACCCAGATCCCGGGGTCAACCTCAAGGCGATACCTCGCAAGCAACGCGCTATGGTGCGCAAGGGCATAGAGGCCGGCCTGTGCGGGGAGTGGAGCGATGACGTTGATCGATTTTACCGCATCTACGCCGAAAGCTTGCGCAACCTGGGGACGCCGGTGCTCGGTCGGGGCTATTTTGCCCGCCTCATGGAGTTGTTCGGGCCCCGGTGTCGACTGCTCTTGGTGCGCCACGCCGGGCAGGACATCGCTGCGGTGATGAGCTTCTACTTCCGCGATCAGATTCTGCCTTACTACGGTGGCAGCATCCCGGTCGCACGCGAAGTCAAGGGTAACGATTTCATGTACTGGGAGTTGATGCGCCGTTCGGCCGAGGAAGGCGTCAAGATCTTCGATTACGGGCGCAGCAAACAGGGCACTGGATCATTCAGTTTCAAGAAGAACTGGGGATTCGAGCCCCAACCCCTGTGCTACGAATATTTTCTGGTACGCGCCAAGACTGTCCCGGAGATTAATCCGCTCAACCCGAAGTATCAGGCATTCATCCGCGCCTGGAAAAGGCTGCCTTTAACCGTCGCAAATCGGATCGGTCCCTGGTTGGCCAGGGATCTCGGTTGAGAGGCCTCCTCAGGATCTGCTCCGCATGAAGCCCGGCCTGCTGTTCCTGTGTCATCGCTTCCCCTATCCACCGGATAAAGGTGACAAGATACGCTCATTCCATATCCTGCGGTTCCTGAGCGAGCGCTACCGTGTGTTTCTCGGTGCATTTGTCGATGACGAAAGGGATTGGGAGCATGCCCCCAAGCTCAAATGCTGGTGCGAAGAGTCCAAACTGTTGCGACTCGCACCCCACCGAGCCCGATTGCGTAGCCTGATCGGATTGGTGCGGGGAGAGCCCATGACCTTGCCATATTACCGATCCGCAGAGATGGCCGAATGGGTCGATGAAGTCGTGCGGCGGGAAGGGTTGTCGAGAATTCTGGTCTTCTCCTCATCGATGGCCCAATATGCCATGGACCCGGAGCTAGCGCCTCTGATGCGGGTGATCGATTTCGTCGATGTGGACTCCGATAAGTGGGGTCAGTATGCCGAGCGTAAGTTCGGTCCGGAGCGCTGGCTGTACCGGCGCGAGGGCCGCCGTTTGCTCGCCTATGAGCGCACGGTGGCTAGCCAATTTCGCCGTTCCTTCTTCGTCTCGGCCGCCGAGGCGGCGTTGTTCCGGTCCCTTGCACCGGAAGCAGCCCAGCGGGTCGATGTGTTCTCCAACGGAGTCGACCCGAAGCGCTTTTCCCCGGCGTTGGATTTGCCTACCCCCTACGGACCCGACGAACAGGCGCTGGTGTTCACGGGGGCCATGGATTACTGGCCCAACGCAGATGCGGCTGTGTGGTTTGCGGAGGCCGTGTTTCCACAGGTCCGCGCTCGTCGGCCGAAGGCGTGCTTCTACATCGTCGGACGGAACCCTACCCCGGCGGTCCGGCGACTCGCCCATGGCCCCGGCGTGGTGGTGACCGGGGCCATTCCGGACGTGCGCCCGCATGTGCGGCACGCCGTCGCATCCGTAGCGCCGCTGCGGGTGGCTCGCGGAATTCAGAACAAGGTACTGGAAGCGATGGCGATGGCCAAGGTCGTCATCGCCACGCCAGCGGCCTTGGAAGGGATCGATGCGGTGGTCGGCCGCGAGGTCCTGGTGGCGGACGGGGCCGAGACCTTCGCGACGCAGACTTTGCTGGCGCTCGGCGGCGGTTTGTCGGAGCTCGGCCAAAGCGCGCGCGAGCGCGTGATGCAGGACTTCAGCTGGGACGCCCAGCTGCCACGGCTGGTGGCTGCTCTGGAGGGCGAGGGCCTGGGGGCGGGTCCGCTTCTACTTGCGGTGGGCGGCGGAGGCTGACATGGCGGTGATCGGCGTCGACCGGACGGCAGGCTCTGCGTGGCGGCGCACGCTTTGGCAGGTCGTTCCGGTCCTTCTTGTGATCCTAGTGCTGTTCAGGGATACCCTCTGGTCCATGATATCGATCTGGCTCAGATCCGAGACGTTTGCGCACGGGTTTCTGATCCTGCCGATCTCACTGTGGCTGATCTGGGAGCGGCGTCAGGCGCTGCAGGCGTCGACGCCCTCGCCCCGGCCGCGACGCATCTGGGTTTTCGGGCTGGCAGGGGCGCTTTGGCTTGCGGGGGTACTGGCGCAGGCGCTGGTGGTGGAGCAGCTCGCTTTGATTGCCATGCTGGTCGCGGCGGTTTGGGTCATGCTCGGCGATCGGCCGACGCGCACCATGCTGTTCCCGCTGCTGTTCCTGTTCTTTTCCGTACCCATGGGGGAGGATCTGGTGCCCCCCATGATGGAGTTCACGGCCAGCTTCACCGTCGAGATGCTCAGACTCACCGGGATACCGGTCTTCCGGGAAGGGCTGTCTTTCTCCATCCCCAGCGGCAACTGGTCGGTGGTCGAGGCCTGCTCTGGGGTACGTTACCTGATCGCTGCGGTCACTCTGGGCAGTCTCTACGCCTACCTGACCTACCGCACGCTCTGGAAGCGCCTGGTGTTCATTCTGATCTCGATCGTGGTTCCGATCGTGGCCAACGGTCTGCGGGCCTATATGATCGTGATGATCGCTCATCTTTCCGATTACCGGCTGGCCGTTGGGGTAGATCATCTCATCTACGGTTGGCTGTTCTTCGGCTTCGTCATGCTGCTGCTGTTCGGCATCGGCGCCATCTGGCGAGAAGACGGGACACCGAGACCGATTGTCGAAGCCCCGGCCGAGGGGCTCGGCAGCGCCTATCCGTCCAGCACTGCGCCGATCCTGTTGGTGCTGCTCGCCGGACTCTGGAGTGGTCTCGGATGGGCTATGAATCATGACCAAGGGCCCCGCGGCGGGACGGTGCTCGTTGCACCGCAAACGCTGCAAGGTTGGCGCCTGAGCCCCGTCCGGGCTTGGGACTGGCGGCCCCACATCGGGGGAGCCAATGCGCAGATCGACGCACTCTATTCCCGGGGCTCCGACAGGGTGGCAGTGCACATCGCCCAATACGACCACCCGCAGCAAGGCGCCGAGGCGGTCAGCGAGAGCAACTTCATGGTGGCAGCGTCAGACAAGGAGTGGCGGGAGGTGTCGACCGTGCATCGGCAGGTTTCGCTCGGTGCGCGGGCTCTCGGCGTGACGGAATCGGAGATCGTCGGGGCGGCGGGAAGGCTGCTCGTCTGGCACTGGGATCGGATCGGCGACCGCTACTTCACCAATCCCTATCTCGCCAAGACCTTCGAGGTCCTCTCCCGCTTGAGCTTCGGCCGTCGGGATACGGCGGTGATAGTGGTGGCCACCGTCGAGGACCCGGACCGAGCCCAGGCCCGGGACCGGCTCTCCGCGTTCCTGCGGGACTCCCTCGGGGAGCTGGAGCTGAAGATGGCGAGGGCCGCGGGGCTCGAGGGACCTGGGTCTCCCGGGGCAGGCAGGACTCGTTGAGGAAGAAATTCGGATGTGCGGCGTTGCGGGCATAGTCGACCTGCGCGGACGGCGCGAGCTCTCGCGCGACCTGCTGGTCGCCATGAACGACACCCAGAGCCACCGGGGACCTGACGATGGGGGGGTGTTTCTCGAGCCAGGGGCCGGGCTGGCCCACCGCAGGCTTTCGATCATCGACCTCTCGGGTGGTCATCAGCCGCTCTTCAACGAAGACGAGAGCGTGGTGGTCGTCTACAACGGGGAGATCTACAACTTTCACGAGCTGTTCGCCGAGCTCGCCGCCGTGGGACATCGGTTCCGCACGCATTGCGACACGGAAGTCATCGTTCATGCCTGGGAGGAATGGGGCGAGCGCTGCGTCGACCGCTTTCGCGGCATGTTCGCGTTCGCGATCTGGGACCGCCCCCGTGAGACGCTTTTTCTCGCCCGCGACCGCCTGGGCATCAAACCGCTGCATTACGCGTTGCTCCCCGACGGACAGGTGCTGTTCGGCTCGGAGCTCAAGGTGTTGCTGGCACACCCCGGTCTGGGGCGGCGCATCGATCCGCAGGCCGTCGAGGAGTATTTCGGCTACGGCTATATCCCGGAGCCGCGCACTATTTTCGCCGGGGCCCGCAAGCTGTCCCCCGGCCATTGGCTGATGTTGCGCCGCGGGGAATCTCCCGCGGCGCCCGTACGTTACTGGGATGTACCCTTTGGGGAGCCCCTAGTGATCGGCCGGGCCGACGCCCAGGCGGAGCTTATCGAGCGGCTTCGGGAGGCGGTGCGCATCCGCTTGATCGCCGAGGTTCCGCTCGGTGCGTTCCTGTCGGGCGGGGTGGACTCCAGCTCGGTGGTCGCCCTGATGGCCCAGGAATCGCCCGAACCGGTCAATACCTGCTCGATCTCTTTCGGAGATCCCAGGTTCAACGAATCGCACTATGCGGCTATGGTCGCCGCGCGCTACGCGACGAGCCACCAAGTGGGGCAGGTCGATCCGGATGATTTCAGTCTGGTCGATGCCCTGGCGGGCCTCTATGACGAGCCTTACGCGGACAGCTCCGCGATCCCGACCTACCGGGTTTGTCAGCTGGCCAGGAAACGCGTCACGGTCGCCCTGTCCGGGGACGGGGGTGACGAGAACCTGGCGGGCTATCGGCGCTACAAGTGGCATGGCCACGAAGAGCGTCTGCGTGCGCTGCTGCCGGAACGGGCTCGCCGCCCGCTGTTCGGGCTGCTCGGGCGCCTGTATCCCAAGGCCGACTGGGCCCCGAGGGTCTTGCGGGCGAAGAGCACCTTTCAGGCGTTGGCCCGGGATAGCGTCGAGGGATATTTCCATGGCGTGTCGGTGCTGAAGGACGACCTGCGAGCCGCGTTGTACAGCCCGGGCTTCAAGCGAGCCCTCGGCGGCTACCACGCCATCGAGGTCATGCGCGGCTACGCGTTGCAGGCGCCCACGGGCCATCCGCTGTCTCTCGTCCAGTATCTGGACCTCAAGACCTACCTGACGGGGGACATCCTCACCAAGGTAGACCGCGCGAGCATGGCCCATGCCCTCGAGGTCCGGGTGCCGCTCCTGGACCACAAGCTCGTCGAGTGGATCTCCCGCCTGCCCCCCGACCTGAAGCTCAGGCGCGGCGAAGGCAAGTACCTCCTGAAGCGCTCCATGGAGTCCCTGCTGCCTCGGGAGGTGCTCTACCGCCAGAAGATGGGGTTTGCCGTGCCGCTGGCGAGCTGGTTCCGGGGGCCGCTGCGGAAGCGGGTCCGGGCCGCCATACTGGGACCGCTGCTGGCCGACAGCGGCTATTTCGAGCGCGGCGTGATGAAACGGCTGCTCGATCAGCACGACTCGGGTATCCGTGACCACAGCGTTCCGATCTGGACCCTGCTGATGTTCGAGGCCTTCTTGCGCGGATCGGGTTAATATGACCGGGTTTTCAGATCCCCGGGGTCCCGTCGGATCGGTGCTCGGCTCTCGCTGAGCCAGCAACCGCCCGGCCGTTTCCAGAGCCTTGTCCGAAGTGCGCGTTCTTCACATCCTCGACCACTCGATTCCGCTGCACAGCGGCTATGCCTTTCGCTCCGGCGCGATCATCGAGCAGCAACGGGCGCGAGGCTGGGACACGGTCCAGATCACCAGCGCCAAACATCGCCTGGCGGCGGCGCCCGAAGAGACCGTCGACGGTCTGCATTTCTACCGCACCAATCCCGGTCGAGGTGCTCTGGCCCGGCTGCCGCTGCTCAACCAGATGGAGGTCATCCGCTCGCTGATCCGGCGTCTCGACGAGGTCATCGCTCTGGAGCGGCCCGATATCCTGCATGCCCATTCGCCTGCGCTCAACGGCGTGGCCGGTCTGGCGGTGGCGCGGCGCCACGGCTTACCGTTGGTCTACGAGTGTCGGGCGTTCTGGGAGGACGCCGCCGTCGATCACGGATCGAGCAGCGTGGGCGGCCTGCGCTATCGGGCGACTCGGGCTATGGAGAGCTATGTGTTTCGCCGGGCCGACGCCGTGACCACGATCTGCGAAGGACTGTGCCGGGACATAGTGGCGCGAGGTGTTCCTGCCGAGAAGGTGACGGTGATCCCCAATGCGGTCGATCTGGCGCACTTTGCCGGCACTCGGCGACCTGACCCCGGGCTGGCGGCACGGCTCGGCCTGGCTGGCCATCCCGTGGTGGGCTTCATCGGCTCTTTCTATGCCTACGAGGGCCTCCAGGTACTGCTGCGGTCTTTGCCCCGGCTTACGCAATTCTGCCCAGAGATCCGCGTTTTGCTGGTCGGCGGGGGACCGGAGGAGGCGTCGCTTCGTAATCAGGCGCGCGATCCGGACCTGCGCGACCGGGTGGTCTTCGCCGGGCGCGTACCCCATGACGAGGTGAGCCTCTATTACGATTTGGTCGATATCCTGGTCTATCCGCGAATGCACATGCGCCTGACCGATCTGGTCACTCCGCTCAAGCCCCTCGAGGCTATGGCACAGCGCAGGCTGGTCGTTGCCTCCGATGTCGGAGGACACCGCGAGCTGATCCGAGACGGCGAGACCGGCTGCCTTTTCAAGGCCGGCGAGCCGGGGGCGTTGGCCGATGTCCTGGCCGCTCTCCTTTTGCATCGGGATCGCTGGCCACCGCTCATCGAGCGCGGCCGACAGTACGTGGAGACCGAGCGTACGTGGGTGGCGAGCGTCGCTCGCTACGCGAGCATCTATGCCCGCCTGGCAGATATCTCATGACTGCCGCCTGCCGTCCATCGCCCCGGGGGGGCGCTGAGCGTCCCGGACGGGCATGAGGCGGGAGCGCTGAGGCATGCCCCTTCGCGACATCACCGTCACGCTGATCGTCTTCGGCCTGCTTCCGTTGATCCTCAGGCGGCCGTACGTGGGGATACTCACATGGGCATGGCTGAGCTACATGAATCCGCACCGGCTCGCCTGGGGCTTCGCCGTCAACTTCCCTTATGCCCAGATCGTAGCGCTGACCCTTTTCGCGTCGCTGTTCTTCACCAAAGAGCGCCTCAGAATTCCGATGCGGCCCGTGGTGATTGTCTGGATCGTCTTCATCGCCTGGATGGGCATCACGACCCTGTTCGCCCTGTATCCGGACAATGCCCTGCATGAGTACATCAAGATACTCAAGATCCAGCTGCTCACCTTCATCACGATGATGCTGATCAACGACCGAGAACGGATCATTCAGCTGATCTGGGTCATTGTCGTGTCCATCGGGTATTTCGGCCTCAAAGGCGGCCTTTTCACACTCGTGCACGGCGGCGGAGACCGCGTCTGGGGACCACCCGGATCATTCATTCAGGACAATAACAGCCTGGCACTGGCCGTCCTGATGATCCTGCCGCTGATGGAGTATCTGCGTCAGATCTCGCCCGATCCCCGGGTCAAGCGCGGTCTGCTGCTCGCCATGGGGCTCAGCCTGGTGGCGGTCGCGGGCTCTCAGTCGCGCGGGGCTTTTCTCGCCCTATTCGCGGTGTCCGGGTTCTTCTGGGCCAAAAGCCGCAACAAGCTGGCCTGGGCACTTGGGTTGCTGATCATATTGCCCGCCGTGTTTATGTTCATGCCCCAGGAGTGGCACGACCGAATGGCGAGTATAGGCAACTACGAGCAAGACCAGTCGGCGATGGGCCGAATAAACGCCTGGCACTATGCAGTGGCCGTAGCTAACGGTCGGATTACCGGCGCGGGGCTGGAGTCTTGGCAGCGGGGGTCGTTCGCACGCTACGCACCGGAGCCCACCAATGTGCACGCTGCCCACAGTATCTACTTCAGCGTCATCGCGGATCACGGATGGATCGGGTTCGTGCTCTGGTTCACCATCTACCTACTGAGCTGGTTCTCCGCGTCCTGGGTGATCAGGCGCGGTCGGGAGCTCACCGAGCTGGACTGGGCCGTGAGGCTGGCCCGGATGATGCAAGTTGGTCTGGTGGCCTACGCCACTGGGGGCGCGTTCCTGAGCCTTTCCTATTTCGACCTTCCCTGGCACTACGTATCCATCATAGTCATGCTGGCGGAGATCACCCGAGCACAAATCGCCGGCAAGACCCGAGCGGCCGCGACGGCCAAGATCGGCGCTTCGCACTCCGCAGGGTTGCCTACCCCCCGCCGGGAACAGGGTTAGTGCGCTCCTGGATCGATGCGGCCCTGTCGCCGGCGTTCCGGGTGCGGGGCGAGACTTGCCTGTCGATCCTGATCTACCATCGGGTGCTCCGGCTACCGGACCCGATGCGCCCCGAGGAGATCACTTCCGGGGAATTCCTGCGCCAGATGCAGACCCTTGCGGGGCGCTTTCAGGTTCTGCCACTGGCGGAAGCAGTCGAGCTTCTCCCCATGCGCAAGCTGCCGGAGCGCAGCGTCTGCATCACGTTCGACGACGGCTATGCCGACAACCACGATGTCGCTCTGCCTGTCTTGGCGTCTCTGGGTCTGCCCGCGACGTTCTTCGTGGCGAGCGGGTATCTGGACGGCGGGCGAATGTGGAACGATACGATCATCGAGGCCATGCGCGCGGCCCAGGGGTCGGAAATTGATCTGAGCCCGCTGAAAGTGGGGCTGGGGGTGATGAGCCTGGCGGGGCCCGCGGAGCGAGCCAGGATCGCGGAGGGGCTGATCCGACGCCTGAAGCACCTCGCGCCGCACGAGCGGGCAACCAAGGTACGGTGGCTGGAAAGGCGGGTGGGGGCGAATCTCCCGGACAACCTGATGATGAGCTCCGGGCAGCTTCGCTCGCTGGTGGCACAGGGTATGGACATCGGGGCGCACACGCGCTCTCACCCGATCCTGGCGCGGCTCACCGACGCGCAGGCCCATGAGGAGATCGCGGGTGGTCGCGAGGATCTCCAGCACCTTCTGGACAGGCCCATTGACCTTTTCGCCTATCCAAACGGCAAACCGGGGATGGATTTCTCGGAGCGGGATGCCCGCCTGGTCGCGGATCTCGGTTTCAGGGCTGCGGTGACCACCGAGCCGGGCGTGTCCATCAGCTCCACCTCCGCTTGGGCGCTCAAGCGGTTCACACCTTGGGACAGGGCGCCCGCGCGATTCGTTGTCCGCATGGCCCTCAATTGTCGGGCGGGCCGATAGCAGCGACCGCGCGCGCGGCGGCCGGCCCTACGGGGCGAGGAAGCCGGTCAGCCAGATCTCCAGGGCCATCAGAATCCAGATCAGCTCACCGAAATACGGGGCGTGGCTGGCGCGGTGCAGCGCCATGGCGCGGTCGATGAAGTCGGCTCGCACGATGTTTCGGCGCTTCAGGCTGGCGAGGCTGTCATATGCGAGGGCACGCAACGGCTCATGGGTTCGCATCCAGAGTCCGAAAGGCAGCCCGAAGCCGTGCTTGCGTTTCTTGAGGATCTCCCGGGGAAGAAACCCGCGTACCGCCCCCTTGTAGAATCGGCGAAGGCGTAGAAGGTCCAGCTTTGCGGGACCCGGAACACGGCAGGACAGGTCGATGACCCGATCGTCGAGCATGGGGAAGGCCACGTCGACGCCGGCCAGGGCGCAGGTCGTGCGAACTTTGGGGAGATCGTTGTCCGCCAGTGTGAACTTCCAGTCGAGGTAGAGCATGCGATTAATCGCGCCGACCTCCGCACCCAGAGCGTTGAACCGAGTGCGCAGCAGTGAAAGCGGCCGGGCCGTATCCACGGCGGCCAGGAATCCGGGGTCGAACATCTCCTCCGGTTGATGGCGGTGCAGAAAGTTGTAAGCCTCGAGTCGGTCGGGCAGGGGGACGGCAGCCTGTGTTACATAGCTGCGCGCCTTGCGCCACAGCGGGAGTCGCGTGCCCAGCTCGGTGCGTTGCACCAGCGGCTCGACGATGCGCGAGCGTAGGCCGACAGGCGTGCGTCCGTAACATTCGAAGATCAACTGGGTGCGATAGCGCTCGTTGCCGCCGAACAGTTCGTCACCACCGTCACCGGCGATCAGACGGTCGATCCCGGCGTCCGCGGCCAGCCGGGCGCACAGATAGGCGGGCAGCGCCGAGGAATTGCCGAAGGGCTCGTCGAACGCGGTGAGGATAGCGGGCAGCGCGGCCTCGAGGTCCTCGGGTCTTACGTAGAGCTCGTGCTGGCGGGTCCCGAAATGCCGTGACGCAATGCGGGCGTAAGCCATCTCGTCATACCCGGCGGCGTCGAAGCCGATCGAGAACGTGTCGACAGGCTGTCGCGTCGGCGTCCGGGCCATCAGTCCGGCAACGCTCGAGCTGTCGAGCCCCCCGCTCAGAAAGGCACCGGGGGCGACCGCCCCTTCGCAGCTGTCTCTGACCGCCGTCTCCAAGGTGGGGAGGAGCGCCTCGGAGAGCTTGGCCGTGCCCCCGGTTAAGGTAAACTGAGGTCGCCAATGATCCCGAGTCTGAAGATGGCCTTCCTCGAGCACCAGGAACGAGCCCGGGGCGAGCTTGCGCACTCCCTCAAGCACCGTGTACGGGCTCGGGATCATGTGGAAATAGACGTAGTCGTACAGGGATTGCTCCGAGAGCGTCCGGGGCACGGCCCCGACGCGGATCACTGAGGCGAGGCGTTGACCGAAAACAAGCCCGCCGTCGGGGAGGGAGGCAAAATAGATCGGTTGGACGCCGGTCCGATCGATCGCCAAGACGGCCCGTCTCTCAGCCGTATCGATGAGGGCGCAGGCGAAATGGCCACCGATGACACGGGGGAACTCGACACCCAGGGCCTGGTAGGCCTCGCGGATTGCCGCTCCGGGTGAGGGCGCCTCCAAAACCGCCAAGGGCGCAGTGCTCGACCAGCGCAGAGCTCCGTTCCAGGCCGCGAGCAGGCCGTCCCGCTCGGACGTTTGCCCCTGGGCGGCGAGCAAGCCGGCCGAAGCGACCCCGAGGGGCTGATCCAAGGGCCGAGCGGGCTCCAAACGGGCAAGCATGCCGCAGATGTCCGTCGCGGAGCGTCCGGGACAGTAGAGCCCAGAGAAGGGGGTCATCGAGCCTATCGGGCAAAGATCGTTCAGTGGGATCCGTGCTGCGGGGCGCGCCCTTTGGACGAGTCGGTCCACTGTCCGGCACGTTTGAGGATGTTTCTCAATCCCGGCAAAGGGTACCCGCCCGCATAGGCCAGCTGCGCCTGGCTGCGGGCCTCTGCATAGCGACCTAGCTTGGCCAGCGCGAGACCCAGGTCGTAATGGACCTCCGGGTTGCTCGGGCGCAGGGCCAACGATTGCTGGTATAGTTTCACGGCATCCGCGACCTTGCCGCGGCGTTGCATGTAGACGCCGAACAGCGCATAGACATTAGCGTCATTGGGTTTGAATACGATGGCCCGATAAAAATAACACTCAGGCGGAGTTGGCAGGAGCTTTTTGTCGATAAAGTAATCGCGGACCAAGGTGTCCAGGGCCGGATAGTGGTTGGGAAACGCGCGCAGCGTATAGTCCAAGTTTCCAATCCGTGGCCCCGAGGGATTCCCCTGCTGAACGTCTTTCGTGAAATGATAGGCTTCGACGATCTGGAGCGGAGGGCCGTGGGTGGCCGGATCGGAATAGTCGTAGGGGCCATATCCCTGCCCCCCTCCGGAACATGGTTGACCCTCCAGTGTTTTCCCGTACCACCCAACTGCGAACGCGGGTCCGGTCAAGGGCAGCAACAGAGCCCCGAGCACGAAAGCGGTAGTGGCGGACGATCTCACGGACCCCATGGCGCAATAGGCGTGGCCTGGACTACCGAGGTATCCTATGCGAGTGGCCTACAATCCGCAACCGGATTCGTAGGGATTCAGAAGTTTGGCTCGAACCTCTCCGTAGAAACGCCATCTTGCAGCTGAGACGGCCTGAATCGCTGGTCTGAACCGTAAGCTCCTCTGCAACGCAGCCGGATTCGCTACAATCCGTCCGCAGACGTGTTGATCGATCCAGCGAAGGGCCTCGCACCGATCGATCCGGCCCCTGCGGTGATGGCCAGAGCAGCGATAGTCGAGGGGAATGTTCCCGTTAGCCATCGCATGGACGCCATCGCTCCGCGCCTGGGGGATTCCCGGGTCAATACAAATCGGCCTGCATGTGCTGGGGCCAAGATACCCATGGGGATCAAGGCTGAGATGTCGACCTTCGAACAAGTGCGAGCCATCGTCGGCGATGTGCTCCAGCTCGGCGAGCGTACGCTCGCCATGACCCCCGACTCGCCGCTTCTGGGTGCCGTGCCCGAGTTCGATTCCATGGCAGTGGTCTCCGTCATCACCGCTCTGGAAGATGCGTTCGGCCTTACCATTGAGGACGACCAGATCACCGCCGACGTGTTCGAGACCCTGGGAACCCTCGCGCAGCTCGTCGACCGCAATCTTGGATGAGTCTGTCCGCCGCCTCGAGTCAGCCGGGCGCCCCACGTACCTCGATGTGGGAGAGCGTCGAGTGTTCGCCCTGATCTACGGTCCGCCCCGCGAGGATCCGGCGGTGGCGAGAGTCCTTTTCGTCCCGCCGTTTGCCGAAGAGATGAACAAGGCGCGCCGCATGCTAGCCCTCCAGGCGAGAGCGCTCGCGCGGACCGGATTCGCTGTCCTCGTTCCGGACCTGTATGGGACCGGCGACAGCGCGGGCGATTTCGCCGACGCGACCCTCGAGCTCTGGAGGGAGGACCTGCGCGCCTGTGCCGATCACCTCGGTGGCGCGGCCGATAGCTTGATCGTCTGGGCGATGCGCGCGGGCGCCCTGCTTGCCGCCGACGCTCTCAACGGCGGTTTCCTGCACGCTTCACAGCTGGTGTTGTGGCAGCCGGCGCTGAGTGGAGAGGCGATTCTCAACCAGTTCCTGAGACTCAAGCTGGCGGCCGGGCTTCAGCGGGAGGGCGGAGCTTCGTCGACGCGGGAGTTGCGCCGGGAGCTGGAGCAGGCCGGGTCCATCGAGATCGCGGGCTACCGCCTGTCCTCTGCGCTGGCGGCCGGGCTGGGCTCCCTGCGGCTCGGTGAGCTGCGGGCACGGCCACCCCGGGGGGTGGTTTGGCTCGAGCTGGGCGGCTCCTTCGGGGGGGATCTCGGTCCCGCTTCCGAGCGGCAGATCGAGGCGTGGAGAGCCACCGGTGTCCCTCTGACCTGGGAGTCGGTGCCGGGGCCCCAGTTCTGGGCGACCCAGGAGATTGCCGAGGCGCCGGCTCTGATCGATCGGACCTGTCGGGCGCTTGGTCGATGACGGACGAGGGGGGGATCGCCCTGGAGCGACCGCTGGTCTTCGAATGCGAAGGCGAGCGCCTGTACGGAATTCTGCACGGCGTGGTACCCGGGGCCGACGGTCTGGGGGTCCTGGTCGTGGTCGGAGGTCCGCAGACACGGGTGGGAAGCCATCGTCAGTTCGTGCTGCTCGCCCGTGCGCTGGCCCTTCAGGGCATTTCCGTTCTCCGGTTCGACTATCGCGGCATGGGCGACAGCGAGGGCGAGATGCGCAGCTTCGAAGACGTCCACGAGGACATCGAGCGAGCACTGGACGCCTTTCTTGCGGCCCAGCCAGGCCTGTCCGGCGCCGTGCTCTGGGGGCTGTGCGACGCGGCGACCGCCGCGTCCTTCTATGCGCCACAGGACCCCAGGGTGAAAGGTTTGGTCCTGGTGAACCCATGGGCTCGCACCGAGCAGGGCGAGGCCCGAGTCATGCTGGGGCGCTACTACGTTGACCGCCTATTCAGTCGAGGCCTCTGGAAGAAGATCTTTTGCGGACAATTCGACCCGCGCGCCTCGTTCTCGTCTTTGCTGACCTTCTTGCGCCGGGCCCTGGCGCGGAGCAGCTCGGGCGGGCGCCCCCCTACCGCCTCCACCGCGGGCCGCGCGACGCCCGGCCCGGCCGCGCGTCCATTGCCGGACCGGCTCCTCTCGAGCCTGCAGCGGTTTCGCGGCCCCGTCCTGGTCATCCTCAGCGGCAGGGATCTGACGGCCGCCGAATTTGCGCGCGTAGCGGCCGGATCCCGCCCGTGGCGGCGCCTGATGGGTGCGGCACGCGTCAGCCAGCGCAGACTCGAAGACGCGGATCACACCTTCTCCAGTGCCCGCTGGCGCGATCAGGTGGCCAGCTGGACGCTGGAGTGGGTCAAAGCGTTGGACCGCGGTTGACCCCTCAGACCAGCATCTCCACCGGGGCGGGGTGGCTGAGGAAGCCCAGCGGGCTGGCGGAGCGGCCGTAGGCGCCGGACTGCAGCACCGCGATCAGGTCGCCTGGTGCGGCCGGCGGAAGCTCGACGCGGTCGGCGATCAGATCCAGGGGAGTGCACAGCGGCCCGACGACCGTCACGGTCTCCCGTTCACCGGAATCCACTCGATCGGCCAACACGACCGGATAATTCTTGCGGATCACCTGGCCGAAGTTGCCCGAAGCCGCCAAGTGGTGGTGCAGACCGCCGTTGGTGACCAGGTAGACCTGGCCCCGGGACTCCTTGCGCTCGATCACCTCGCAGACGTAGACCCCTGCCTCCCCGACCAGATAACGTCCGAGCTCGATGATGATCTCCACGTCGCCGAGCTCCCGCCGCGCCTGCTCGACCCTGCTGGCCAGATTCTCGGCGATCGGGGCGAGATCGAGTCGCCGTTCACCGGGGAAATAAGGGATGCCGAAGCCACCCCCTATATTGAGGGTCCGGATGGGCTCGGGGCAGGCCCCCGCCAGACGCAACGCCAAATCGAAGGTCGCGTTCTGGGCCTCGACGAGGCTCTCGACGCGCAGTGCCTGGGAGCCGCTGAACATGTGCAGCCCCCGGAAATCGAGCCCCAGCTCGCCGATCCGCCGGAGCACGCCCGGGGCAAGCTCGGTGTCCACCCCAAAGGGGCGGGCGCCGCCGCCCATCTTCATCCCGGAGGACTTCACTTCGAAATCCGGGTTGACGCGCAGGGCCGCCCGGGGGCGCCCGGCAACGGCCTCACCGGCGCTGGCCAGGCGCCCGGCCTCGGCGGCGGACTCGAGGTTCACGGTGATGCCCGAGGCTGCGGACGCCCGCAGCTCCAGATCGGTCTTGCCCGGTCCAGCGAAGCTGATCGTCCTTGGCGCCTTTCCCGTATCCAGCGCGATGCGCAGCTCCCCCACGGAAGCCACATCGAGTCCATCTACCAGACAAGCGAGATGGTGCACCACCGCTGGCATGGGATTGGCCTTCACGGCATAGTGCAGCCGTAAGGTCTCGGGAAGGCTGGCGCGCAGGCGGGCGATACGCTCACTGATCTTGGCCCGATCGTAAGCGTAGAAAGGCGTTCCTCCGCCCCGGGCCGCGAGCGCGGCGACCGGAACGCCGCCGAGCATCAGGTGGCCAGCCACGACGTCCAAGGCGCAGGGCGCATGATCGAGCTTGGGGCGACTCATGGCGGCTCCGAGACGAACAGGTTCTTGAGCTCCTCGGCAAGCGAGCGGCGGTCGATCTTGCCGTTGGGGTTGCGGGGCAGCGCGTCACGGAACAGGACCCGCTGAGGCACCATGAAATTAGGCAGCTCCCGCCGGCAGTGCTGGACGATCTCGTCCTCAGTGGCCTGTGCCTGCTCCAACGGTACCGCCACCACGACGATCGCTTGGCCGAGCTCGCCGTGCACAACGCCCAGGGCCGCCGCTTCGGCTATCTGACCGCCGGCGTAGACAATTTCCTCGACCTCGGTCGGACTCACCCGATATCCCGAGGTCTTGATCATCTCGTCCTTGCGACCGACGAAGTAGAGCAGACCCGCCTCGTCGCGGCGCACCTGATCTCCCGACCAGACCGCTATCTCTGGATTGGTGAGCTCCGGCGGTTGCCCCGGAGCGGCTCGGAACCGCTCCAACGTGCGCTCGGGGTCGTTCCAATAGCCGAGCCCCACCAGGGCTCCACGGTGCACCAGCTCGCCGGGCTCCCCGGGGGCGCAGAGACTGCCATCTTCCCGTACCACGAGGATCTCGGCGTTCGGTATGGCCTGCCCCATGGAGTCGGGGTGGCTGTCGACCAGCTCCGGAGGCAGGTAGGTAGAGCGGAAGGCTTCGGTGAGGCCATACATGAGGAAGACGCGGGTGTGGGGCAGCGCCCGGCGCAAGGAGGCCGTGACGGCCCGGGGCATGGCGCCGCCGGAGTTGGTGATGTAGCGCAGACTGCGCACCGCCTCCGATGGCCATCGGAGCGCCGCGAGCTGCGTCCAAAGCGGCGGCACTGCGGCGAGTCCGGTGATGCCATGCTCAGCCACCGCCTTCGGGACATCCCGGGGCAGCAGGTAGTCCATGAGCACCGCGCAGGCGCCAGCCTGAAATGCGGTGGTCAGTTGGCTGAGGCCGTAGTCGAAGCTGAACGGCAGCACCGCCAATATTCGATCGGTCGGCTGGTTCTCCAGGTACTGGGTCACGCTGGCCGCGCCGGCGGCCAGATTGCGGTGGGACAGCACTACCCCTTTCGGGCGGCCGGTGCTCCCGGAGGTGTAGAGGATGGCGGCCATGTCCTGGTCGATGCGACGGTGCGGCCGGCAGCCGGGCGCGGCACCCGCGAGCAGCTGTTCCCAGGACAGGGTCAAGACGTGCCGCGGGCTGGGCGGTCCCGCCTCGGCGCCGTCGACGAGGACGAGAGTGCGCAGGTCGTGACATTGCTCCAGCTCCTCGGCGAGCAGCTTGGCGCGGTCGATCGAGGTGATGAGGACCCGCACGTTACAGTCGCGCAGGATGTAGCCGACCTGGCGCGGCTTGAGCAGGGGATTGACGGGCACAAGAACACCGCCGGCGGCGGCAGCCGCAAACAGCCCCGCCACGGTCTCGATGCGCTTGGGCAGATAGACCGCAACCCGCTCGCCGGGACCCAGAGCGCCGGCGACCAGCCCACCGGCCGTGGCCTCGATCAGGCTCCAAAGGTCGCCATAGCTCAGCTGCTGCCGGCTATGGCGCAACGCCGGCGCGTCGGGGCAAAGCCGGGCCTGGCGTCGGATGAGATGTGCGAGTAGATCGCTCAAGGGATCGGACCGGGCTGAAGATCGGTCGGTATGTTACCAGGCAGGGCAGGGCGGCACACCGGCTCAGCGACGCAGTACCAGGCCCGGAGTCAACGCGCGGCGGCGCCCGCGCAGGCGGTTCTCGACCCAGCGGGTGGCCGCGTAGACTGCGACGATGGAAATCGTTTCCAGCGCCCAGTTGGTGCTGTCTGGAAATTTGTTCGGCAGGGCCAGCTTTCCGACCTCGATGGCCAGGGGCAACGCCGGGATGAAGATCACCGTCAGGACGCCATAAAGATTGCGCGGAAAGCTTCGCGGCAATCGCCTCAAGCCCAGGGCGAGGAGCGCGCCGAGAGGGGCGGGGAACAACATCTTGTGGAGCACCTCGGTGGCGGCACGATATTCGCTGCCGTAGTAGTAGTTGTAGAAAGGCACCCTGAACAGCATCGGCACGCGTGTTGTGAGATACGCCCGATCGATATGGAAATCAAACGGGTACCAGAAGATCATTAGAAGCGTCGCCGACCAGACCGCAATTCCGATGACGACCCAAAGAAAGGGAGACAGGGTGATGCCGCGGCCGCTCGCTTCCACCGGCGGCGGGTGCTTGACCCAGTGCATGCCGACGGCGGCCAACCCGGCCCCGGTACTCGCGGTAAGGATCTGGGTGAGATCGGTGATTCGCGACCAGACAAAGAGCTGGGCCACCTCCAGCATAGCGGCCGCCCCGGTCGCCAGGAGCCAGGCATGAACGACGGATCTCCGCCCAGCGAGCACCCAGAGCACGGGGACGGGCATCCAGATCATCGCGTCGGTCCCGAGCCCATAAAGGGCCTGTGCCAGGTTGGCATCCAGGTGTGAGAACGGCACCAGGCGGATGGCTCCGTGCGACCATTTGTGGTAGATCTCCACCGGACTGATGGTCAGGTCCAGCGGCAGGACATTGTAGACGAAGACCCCGGCGAGGTAGGTCCAGAGCGCCTGCTCGGCCAGAGACGTGGCGGCCCGCTCGGCCTTCCAGGCGGCAAGCCAGAGCCTGAGCCGCCCACCAAGCCACCACCACCCCAATACCCCGATCAGGGCACCGAGAGTCTCTGCGTAGATATCGTTCTGGGACACCGTCCTCGGCGGAAAGAACAGCTGCACGAACTCTATGAGCACGCTCAGGGCGGCGCAGATCAACAAGACCGCCGTGGCAGCGGCGAGGCGCGGTGAAAAACGCCTGGGCGCCAGAGCTTCGAGCCACAGGAAGCTCAGGGGTATGAACAGCAGGACATTGGCCACCCAGTCGGCCCGCTGACCGATCCCCAGATGCAAGAACGGGATCTTGCGGAACGACTGCCAGGCCTCCGCCAGAGGCATAGGCCGGAAGTTCAAGGGCACGAGACTGCCGTACACCACGAACAGCGCGTATGCTAAGCAGCCGACGAGCACGACTCGGCCTGCCCACGCAGCGTCCCGCTGTCGCTGGTCATCGGGATCGGCAGTATGCGGTAGGCGGGTCGTCATGGGGTCCTGGGAAGGTGATCCGGGGCCGGGTGGGCCGCTCACAGGATAGCCAAAAACCCCCTCGAGGCGAGCAGATCCATGTATAGACTGGCGTTGGCCTTGGTGATCTGGGTGACCGCCCAGGGGTCCTGCCTGGCCGAGGGGCTGCCCGACACGGTGGCCCGGATCAAAGCGAGCGTCGTGGCAGTCGGCACCGAGCTGCCGATACGCTCTCCGCCGGCGGATTTCCGGGGTACCGGCTTCGTCGTCGCCGACGGCACGCTGGTGGTCACCAACCTGCATGTGATCTCCGAGCTGCTCGACCGCGAGCACCGCGAATCCCATGCCGTCTTTTTCCGCTCTGGGGGCAGGATCGAGCTGCGCACTGCAGAGATCGTTGCAAGAGACCCGGTGCATGATCTCTGTCTGCTCAAGGTCTCCGGCGCTCCGCTGAAGCCCATGCAGTTGGCGACCGACGAGGTGCGGGAGGGAGCCCGGTATGCCTTCACCGGCTTCCCGATCGGCATGATCCTCGGCCTGACGCCGGTGACCCACCGCGGGATCGTTTCGGCGATCACCCCGATCGTGATCCCGACAACGAGCCCGGAGCGTCTCACCGCCAAGATGATTCGCCAGATGCGTGCGCCCTACGATGTCTACCAGCTGGACGCCACCGCCTACCCGGGCAACAGCGGGAGCCCGCTCTACGAGATCGACACCGGCAAGGTCGTCGGGGTCATCAACAGCGTGCTGGTCAAAGAAAGCAAGGAATCGGCCCTCACCCGGCCGACCGGCATCAGCTACGCGATCCCGGGGCGCTACGTGCGCGAGCTGATCGACTCGTACCGCAAAGCGCATTGACCGGCCAGGGGCCTGGCGCTCGGCGGTCATTCACCGCACCGGTCTCGCAGCCAGCCTTCTCTCCCAGGCGAGCGAGCTGCGCACGATCGCATCTAAGTCGTCGAGCTCGGGATGCCAGCGGAGCACCTCGCGGATCCGAGTGGCCTCGGCGACCAGGCTGGGAGGATCGCCCGCGCGCCGCGCTGCTTCCCGGACCCTGAGAGGCCGTCCATCATTGGCGCGCCCCACCGCATCCAGGACTTCACGCACGCTGTAGCCGTGGCCGTAGCCGCAGTTGAGAGTGGCCGAGGGATCGCCCGCACGCAAGTAGTGCAGCGCTTGGACGTGGGCCTTTGCCAAGTCATGGACATGGATGTAATCCCGGATGCCCGTTCCGTCGGGGGTCGGATAGTCGGTACCGAAGATGGATACCGCCTCGCGTTTGCCCACGGCCGCCTCGCACGCCACCTTGGTCAGCAGGGTGGCGCTGCGTGTGGACTGGCCGACGCGGCCTTCCGGATCGGAGCCGGCGACATTGAAATAGCGCAGGATGACGTGACGCATCGCCTCCGCCCGGCACAGGTCCCGGAGCATCCACTCGGCCATCAGCTTCGAGGTCCCGTAGGGATTGATGGGGACGGTTGGGGAGTCCTCGGATGCCCGACCCTCGAGCGGTATGCCGTAGACTGCCGCGGTCGAAGAGAACACGAAGTGGTCCACGCCTGCCTCGGCACAGCAGCGCAACAGCCGCTGGGTGGCGCAGGTATTGTTGGCGTAATACTTGAGCGGGTCTGCGACGGACTCGGGCACCACGGTGTGGGCGGCGAAGTGCATCACCGTGTCCACATCATGCTCCCGAAGGATGCGGGCGACGGTCGCGCAATCACCCGTATCGCCCACCACGAGCTCCCCATGAAGCACCGCCTCGGCAAATCCGGTGCTGAGATTGTCCAGCGTCACCACGGCCTCGCCGGCCAGGCCGAGCTGCAGCACCACGTGACTGCCGATGTAGCCGGCCCCGCCGGTGACCAGAATACCCTTACTCATCAGCGACTCCGTTTCTTGAAGCTCGGGAGAGCCCTCGGGCATCGTTGCGCCGTCTCTGGAACCTAGATGTTCCTGCTCGCCATTCCCCCGGGTGAGGAGGAAACGCGAATGTTCGCCAAGCGGCGAGGGCGGGCAGGGGTTCAACCGACGCCAGCGCTGCCCGCCAGCCCGGGCGGGGAACGAAGCTCAGGCAGTCGAGCGCGGCGCTGGGGGCATCGAAGACACTGCCTCCCAAGGCCTTGGTGCATGCCTCCATGCGTGCCCAGTGCTCGAAGAACAGCTCGGTCCGCCTTGGCTCCGGCAACAGCGACAGCTCGCGCTCCGCTTGGGGTCCGAGCTGTCGGCGGGCGATCTGCAGCGTCCGCTCGAAGGGCCTCACCCGCTCCAGATCGATCCCCAGCTCGCCTTCGGAGCGGATTGCCAGCAGTCCATGCCCCTGGGAATGGGCCAGGTTGAAAGCAAGCGAGCGGAACGGCGAGCGCAGCTGTGGCTTGCCGTGTGGCCCATAGGCGAAGCACAGGTCCTCGGGCTCGGCGTCCAGATAGAAGGCGAGCAGCGCGCGCAGGGCGCAGCGGAAATAGGCGAACTGCGAACCGTCACCCTGGCGCCGCGCTCGGGCCCGCTCGTCGGCCGACAGCCATTCCGGCAGCTCCCAGGCGCAGCGCTCGGCATCGATCCACCAGAGGTGAATCTCATCCGCGGCGAGGGTTGGGACCTGCGGGGGGGATGACCAGGTCGGCGGAAAAGACATGAGGCGGCAAATGGGGACACGAGGCGGGTAATCCTATCAGCCTCTTGCGCAAGGCTCCACCGAGCCGGACAACAGGTTGAACGGGCGCAGCCGGTTGCCTAAGATCGAGGGCGCCTCGATCAGGGGGGCGGGGGAGACCGGGGTTTGGCCAGATCTGCACAGCTCAACGGCAGGAGAATCCTGCGCCGCTCCGCCCGGGACGGCCAGGGTCTGCCCCGGACCCTGCACCCGGTGCTGCGGCGGGTGTATTCGGCGCGCGGCCTGGACTCGGCCCAGGAGCTTCACCTCGCCCTCGGGGATTTGCTCCCGGTCTCATCCCTTGGCGGCGCAATCGAGGCCGCGGAGTTGCTTAGCGACCGTATCGAGCGAGGCGGCCGCATCCTGCTGGCGGGAGACTTCGACGCGGACGGCGCGACCGGCTGCACCCTTGGCGTACTGGCCTTGCGTGCCCTGGGTGCCCGCGATCCCGGCTACCTAGTCCCCGACCGTTTCCGTCACGGCTATGGTCTCACGCCGGCACTCGTGGAGGAGGGCCTGCGGCGCCGGCCGGATCTTATCGTCACCGTGGACAACGGGATCTCGAGCCTCGCCGGGGTCGCCGCCGCCAAGGCCGCGGGCGTCCCCGTGATCGTTACCGATCACCATCTGCCCGGGGACTGCCTGCCGGATGCGGCCGTCATCGTCAATCCGAACCTGCCGGGCAACGGCTTCGCCAGCAAGCATCTGGCCGGGGTCGGAGTCATCTTCTATGTGATGGCCGCGCTGCGGGCGAGGCTTCGGGAGAGTGGCTGGCATGCGACAGGCGCCGAGCCGCAGCCCGCGCTGACGGACTTGCTCGACCTGGTCGCGCTCGGCTCGGTCGCGGATCTGGTCTGCCTGGACGCCAATAACCGCATCCTCGTCGAGCAGGGCCTGCGCAGGATCCGGGCCAGGCGGGCCCGACCCGGCGTGCTGGCGTTGCTCGCCGTCGGCGGGCGCGAGCCTTGCCGTGCCACCGCCACCGATCTCGGTTTCGTGGTCGGGCCGCGCCTCAACGCCGCGGGCCGGATCGAAGACATGTCCCTGGGCATCGAATGCCTGTTGGCCGAAGACCCCGCCCGGGCCCACGCGCTCGCCCTCCGCCTCGATGCGCTCAACCGCGAAAGACGCAGTATCGAGGCCCGTATGCGTGCCCAGGCCGAGGAGTCCCTGACGCGACTGAGCCTGGAGGAGGGCGGTGAGCTGCCTTTCGGCCTGTGCGTCTATCAGGAGGACTGGCATCAGGGTGTGATCGGCATCCTCGCCGCACGCATCCGGGAGCAGTTTCAGAGGCCCACCGTCGCCTTCGCTCCGGCCGGAGGCGGTCTGCTCAGGGGCTCCGCCCGCTCGATCGATGCCCTGCACATCCGGGATGCGCTGGCAGGAGTGGACAGCCATCATCCGGGATTGATCCAACGTTTCGGCGGTCATGCCCGCGCCGCCGGTCTGACCTTGCGTGCCAGCGATCTCCGGGTGTTCCAGCGGGCCTTCGATGCCCAGGTGAGGGCCCGTGTCGGGGCGGACGCCCTGGAGGGCGTGCTGCAATCCGACGGTCCCCTGGAGCCGGAAGACTTCTCCCTGGACCTGGCCCGCCAGCTCACCGACGGGGGACCTTGGGGCCAGGGATTCCCCGAGCCGCTGTTCGACAACGAGCTGATCATCGCCGCTCGGCGCGTCGTAGGTGAGGACCATCTCAAGCTCAGGCTCCGCGTCCCCGACACGGAGATCCTGGTGGACGGCATCGCGTTCGGGCAAGCGGAGCGACTCGGACCGGGCGATCTGACCGATCGACCTGTCCGCGCCGCGTTTCGTTTGGCCGTCAACGCATACCGGGGGATCGAGACCCCCCAGCTGGTGGTCGAGTATCTGGAGCCGTCGGGGCCTTAGCCCGCATTTCCCAACGACGCTCGGCGTGAGAGCTCCGAGATTCTCGGGGATACGAGGCGCGCGCCAGACCGGGCGCCGCAGCAAGAGCTTGGTGAGAAATGCGGCCTGGAACCCTGGCCGATCACGGGGCCAGCCCTTACCATCCGCTCATGAGCCATGGCACGGACCTGAAGGAGCGCCCGAACAAGTCGCAGCTCAAACGCGACATGCTGGCGCTGCAGCGTACCGCAGAGCGCTTGGTTGCCCTCGGTGGAGGCGTGCTGGCACGGCTGGAGATCGACGCCAGGCTGCGCTCGGCCATCGCGGAGTACGGTCGCGTCAGGGGGAAGCCGGCACAGCAACGTCACCTGCGCTACCTGACCCGGCTGCTGACCGAGACCCCGGACAGCCTGCGGGCGATCGAAGATCTGATTGGGGAAGAGGACCGCCAGAGCCCATTAGAGCGGGCGCGCTTCAAGGTGTTCGAGCGTTGGCGTGACCGCCTGCTCGCCGAGGGGGACGTCGCCCTGGCAGCGCTGATCCGGGAATATCCCGGGGCCGACGCCCAGCAAATCCGGCAGCTTGCGCGCGCTGCCCAGCGGGAGCAGGCGCAGGACAGCGCGCCGGCGTCGGCCCGCCGGCTGTTCCGACACTTGCGCAGCCTGGCCGAAAGGGGGCATCAAGGCCCGAGCGAGGCTGTGGCCGAGGCTGCCGATGGGCAGACCCCTGCCACCGCTGGCCACGATACCGATATGGAACGGCTCCGCTGGCAGTGCCGGCGCGGGCTGCTGGAGCTCGATCTTATCTTGGAAGCGTTTCTGGACGGCGCCTACACCGGTCTTCCGGTCGAGGACCAAGCGATATTCGTCCGTCTTCTGGACACCCCGGATCAGGTCCTGCTCGATTGGTTTATGGGGCAGGGCAGCCCCGAGGACCCGGGGCTTAGGCATGGCGTCGATCTCGTCAGAAGCTGGCTTGCTACTCGTTGAGCCGGGCCGCTCGGCCAGCTTGGCCGCCGCGGTCTCCGCGGTGCATGGACTGGCCATGGTCGCTGCGGCGGTGGCACCGCTGGACTCTGGTGGCCGCGTCCTGCTGGGGGCTCTGATCGCCCTGGGGCTGGCGGACACGGTGCGGGTGCATGTGCTGCGCAGGGGCCGTGCGGCCGTGCGCGCGGCCCGCTGGCTGGGTGGCGCGGACTGGACCCTGACGCTGGGAAACGGGCACCGCACCGAGGCCTGCCTGGCGCCGGGCTGCCTGGTCATTCCGGCGCTCGTCGTTCTGCGCTTCTCGCTCGGGCGGTGGCGACGGCGCACCCTGATCCTACCGGCAGACGCGTTGCCGTCCGATGTCCACCGCCGTTTGCGCACACTGTTGCTGCGCGGCGGCAGTCCCGCCTGCGGTCAGGGCGCACGCGGGGAATAGTTGTCCGGGATCAGCACCGTGGGCTTGCGCTGGAAGGCATCGTCGGTCTTGGGAAAATCGAGGTTGTAGTGCAGCCCGCGGCTCTCGCGGCGACTCTGGGCCGAACGGATGATCAGGTCGGCCACCTCGACCAGGTTGCGCAGCTCCAGTAGGTCATTGCTCACCCGGAAGCTGCTGTAATACTCGCGGATCTCGTAGCGCAGGAGGTCGACGCGTCGCTTGGCCCGCTCCAGACGTTTGTTGCTCCGCACTATGCCCACGTAGTCCCACATGAAACGTCGCAGCTCGTCCCAGTTGTGGGCGACCACCACCTCCTCGTCGGAGTCGGTTACTCGACTCTCGTCCCAAGGCCGGGCCGCGGGCGGCGGTGGGACCTGCGGGGCCATCCGTCGAATGTGGGCTGCGGCCAGCTCGGCGAACACCAGACACTCCAACAGCGAATTGCTGGCCATGCGGTTGGCACCGTGCAACCCTGTGTAGGCCGTCTCACCGATGGCGTAAAGCCCGGGCAGGTCGGTCTGGGCGTTGAGGTCGCACAGGACTCCTCCGCAGGTGTAGTGTGCCGCCGGCACCACTGGGATTGGCTCGCGGGTCATATCGATCCCGAAGTCCAGACAACGGGCATAGATGGTGGGGAAGTGCTCCTTGATGAAGGCGGGATCTTTGTGGCTGATGTCGAGGTACACGCACTCCGCCCCGAGGCGCTTCATCTCGTGGTCGATGGCCCTGGCCACTATGTCCCGGGGGGCCAGCTCGGCGCGCTCATCGAATCGGGGCATGAATCGACTGCCGTCGGGCAGCAGCAAGCGCGCGCCTTCGCCGCGCAGCGCCTCGGTGATCAGGAACGATTTCGCCTCGGGGTGATAGAGACAGGTGGGGTGGAATTGGATGAACTCCATGTTCGCCACTCGGCAGCCGGACCTCCAGGCCATCGCAATGCCGTCCCCGGTGGACACATCGGGGTTGGTGGTGAACAGATAGACCTTGCTGGCCCCTCCGGTGGCCAACACCACGAAACGGGCCCGGCAGGCCTTGACGCGCTGGGCGTCAAGGTCCAGCACATAGGCCCCAAGGCATCGGTTATCCGCCGCACCGAGCTTGGCTGCGTTGATCAGGTCGACGGCGATATGCCGCTCGAAGATCTCGACGTTGGGGCGTGCGCGTACCATCTCCCCCAGGGTGGTCTCCACCTCCCGACCGGTGGCGTCTGCGGCGTGAACCACACGTCGGTGAGAATGCCCCCCCTCGCGCGTGAGGTGGTAGGCCAGCGCGCCCCCGGCCTCCCTCTCCCGGGTGAACTGCACGCCCTGCTCGAGCAGCCAGCGGACGTTATCGGGCCCCCGCTCGACCACGACCTTCACCACATCGGGGTCACAGAGCCCCGCACCGGCGTCCAGGGTGTCCTCGATGTGGGAGGCGATTGAGTCGGTCTCGTGCAGGACCGCCGATATACCACCCTGGGCGTACAAGGTGTTGCCCTCGGTCAGCTCGCGCTTGGAGACCACCGCCACGCGAAGGTCCGAAGGCAGGCGAAGCGCCAGGCTCAGTCCGGCCGCACCGCTGCCCAGGATAAGGACGTCGTGGTCCAGCTCCTCCCCGGTCCGCCCGGCCGATTTGCCGCCCTTCGGCTTTGTCGTCATAATCTCGTCCGACATTGGCGCTGAGCTCTTCGCGTCGCAATGGCCTTGAACCCGATGCGTGGGCACCCGAATCCTAACCGAAATTCTCCAAGCCGAGAACCAGACGGCCATCCGTCGGGCGATCAGCGATTGTCCGAACTATTCCGGGCCTGGGTTGTCCATTCAGCCAGAGCGGGATCGATGCCTCTCGCTGTCGTCCTCGGGTGAGGCGTAGCAGTGGGCGAGCGGGTAGTAGATCAAGAGTTGGTCGCGCGTGCCAAGCGCGGAGACAAGAGGGCGTTCGACTTGCTGGTACTCAAGTATCAGCACAAGGTGACGAACCTGGTATCGCGTTACGTGCGGGACCCCACGGAGGCTCTCGACGTGACCCAGGAGGCGTTCATCAAGGCGTACCGCGCGCTGGACAATTTCCGCGGTGACAGCGCCTTCTACACTTGGCTGTACCGAATCGCGATCAACACGGCGAAGAATTTCCTGGTGGCCCAGAACCGACGCCCACCGGACGCGGATCTGGACTCGGAGGTGGCTGAGCAGCTCGATGTGGGCGTCCGCCTCAAGGAGCACGCCACACCCGAGAGTCATCTCTTCGAGCACGAGATCGCCCTCGCGGTCCAGGAGGCCCTGGATGAGCTCCCCGAGGACCTGCGCACGGCGATCACGCTCAGGGAGCTCGAGGGGCTGAGCTATGAGGAGATCGCCAACGCGATGTCCTGTCCGATCGGGACGGTGCGCTCGCGCATTTTTCGTGCGCGCGAGGCCATCGACGCCAAGCTGCAACCGCTGTTACGCAACGATTAGGAGCACGTGCGATGAATGCGGACGACAAGAAGCAGAAGATCTCGGCGCTCGCGGACGGCGATTTGTCTGGCACGGGCTCCTGGCAGACGATCAAGCACCTGACAGAAGACTCGGAGCTGCGCGGTGTGTGGGAGCGCTATCACCTGATCGGAGATGCGATTCGCGGAGAAGCGACCCGTTTCGCCGGCCGTAGCGTCGCCCAGGAGGTATCGCGGCGGCTCTCCGCCGAGCCTACCGTTCTCGTCCCCGATCGCGGACATCGCCTGAGGAGAGCCGTGTATTGGGCTCGCCCCGCGGCGGGCGGGGCCTTGGCGGCAGGTGTCGCCATCCTGGCGGTGCTGGCCGTCCCGCGCTTCCTTGGGTTGGAACGCCCGATCCAGGGCTCCGTGGCCGTCAACCTCTCCGGTGCCCAGGGCGGCGTCTTCAGCGGCGGTTGGCGGCATGTGGACCCCCTGGTGGAGGCGAAGCTCAACCGCTTTCTCGTCGACCACGGCGAGTACGTCACACCGGCGTCGGTCCCGCGGGTGCTTCCCTATGTCAGTCTCGTGAGCTACGACGCGACACGGTGAGTGGAATGGTGGGCGTCGTTCCCCTGCTGGTGGGTGTTCTCCTTTTCTGGATGGCGACGCCGCAGCTCAGAGCTGATGAAGGGAGCCAGAAGATCCTCCAATGGATGGGTAAGATGGGGCATGCCATCCGGGCGCTCAGCTACGAAGGCACGCTCGTCTATCTCCACGGCAATCAGCTGGAGGCCATGCAGGTCGTCCACACGACAGCGGGTAACCAGGAGCGAGAGCGGCTGAGCTCCCTCAATGGCGACCCTCGGGAAGTCGTGCTCGACAGTGACAGCATCACCTGCGTGTCCCCCCATAGCAGATTCGTCTCGGTGGACAAGCGCCCAGCGCACCTCGGCATACCGAGCCTGCTGCCCGGGCGGGCCGACGAGCTGGGCCACTACTATGAGTTCCGGGCGGAAGCCGACGGGAGAGTCGCCGATCGCCCGACCGAGGTGATTTCCATCGCGCCGAGGGACCCGTTCCGCTACGGCTATCGGATCCAGCTGGACAAGGAGAGCGGGCTGCCGCTGAAGACCGACACCCTGACCCCGGATGGCACGCCGATCGCGCAGATCATGTACACGCACCTGCAGATCGATCCGAGCCTGGCGCATTCGGCGTCGGCTCCGCGCATCAACGCCGAGGGGTTCACCGAGCGACGGCCGCCCGTGCCGACGATACGGCCGATGCAGCATGGCGCGGACCGTTGGGTCTTCGCCGACCTGCCGGCGGGGTTTCGCCCCAGCATCCACGACGTGCGCGAGCAGGCCGACGGCTCCGCGTTGGAGCACTTTGTTCTGAGCGACGGGCTGGCGAGCATCTCGGTCTACATCGAGGATGCCGACGAGCCCGAAGAGGCGAAGGACGACCACGATCTGCAGGGGCCCGCAGCGATCGGCGCTGTTAACGCTTTCGGTCATCAGCTGTCCGGGCATCAGGTAACGGTCGTCGGCGAGGTCCCGGCGGCAACAGTCCAGCGAGTGGCCGAAGGGATGCGGCTTGGCAACGAGACAGGACAGCCGTGATAGAGGAGACCGGTGTCGTCGTGGCTCGGGAGGGCGACTCTGTCTGGGTAGAGACAGAGCGTCGCAGCGCCTGCGGCGGCTGCGAGTCCGAGAAGGGCTGTGGTACCGGCCTGCTCGCACAGGTTTTCGGCAGCCGCCCGGTCAGGGTCCGCGCCAAGAACCCCGTAGGCGCGGACACCGGCGAGCTGGTCGTTATTGGCCTCGAGGAAGCGGCCTTTCTGCAAAGCTCCGTCGTCCTGTACCTGATACCGATCCTTGGCCTGCTGCTCGGCGCAGCCCTGGGTGCCAAAGGCCCGGGTGGGCATGCAGAGCTCTCCAGCATCGTTGCGGGCGCATTGGGGCTCGTCGGGGGCCTGCTTTGGGCACGGAGGTTCAGCACCCGGGCTCAACGCAATCCGCGTTTTCAGGCCACCGTTATTCGCAGCCTGAGCATCGGGCGCGCGTCCCTGCCGATCCGATTTCCGAGCCGTTCGAACCGAGCTGTTTCCTGAGGAGTCATTCGATGCCAAATCCGGTCAACCATTGGCACCGTCGGTTGCTATTCGCAGCGGCGTTGGTCACCCTCAACTTCGGCATCGCCGCTCAGGGTAGCTGCGCCACGGTCACGCTCCCGGATTTCACGACGCTCGTCAAGCAGGTCAGCCCCGCCGTCGTGAACATCAGCACGGAGCAGCGAACGAAGGCCCTGGGGCGGATCCACGGGTTCTCGATGCCCGACCTGCCGCAAAACAGCCCATTCCATGATTTCTTCCGCCGCTTCCTCGAAGAGCAGGAACAGGGCGGGGCAGAGATCGATACCCAGTCTCTGGGATCGGGCTTCATCATCTCCTCGGATGGCTATATCGTTACCAATCACCACGTGGTCGACAAAGCGGACCAGATCATGGTGCGTCTGTCGGACCGGCGGGAATTCGTCGCCGAGGTTGTCGGCAGCGACGAGCAGAGCGACATCGCGCTGCTCAAGATCGACGCGAAAGATCTGCCGACCGTGCGCATTGCCCCTCCCGACAAACCGGTCGAAGTCGGCGAATGGGTCCTGGCGATCGGCTCGCCCTTCGGCTTCGATCATTCGGCGACCGCCGGCATCGTAAGCGCCAAGGGGCGCAGCCTCCCCAGCGAGAACTACATCCCTTTCATACAGACCGATGTCGCCATCAACCCGGGCAACTCCGGTGGCCCGCTGTTCAACCTCGACGGCGAGGTGATCGGAGTGAACTCCCAGATCTATAGCCGAACTGGGGGGTTCATGGGCCTTTCGTTCGCCATTCCCATCGAGATGGCGATGAACGTGGTGCAGCAGCTGCGCACCAAAGGGCATGTGGTGCGCGGGTGGCTGGGCGTGCTGATTCAGGACGTGACCCGGGATCTGGCGGATTCCTTTGGCATGACGCGCCCGCGCGGCGCCCTGGTCTCCCAGGTGCTGCCCGGAAGCCCGGCCCAGAAGGCGGGCCTTCAGCCCGGTGACGTCATTCTGCGCTTCAACGGTACCGAGATTGCCAACTCTGCCGCTCTGCCGCCGCTGGTGGGTACGAGTACCGTCGACGCGCCCGCGAAGCTGGATGTGCTGCGCGCCGGCGAGCGCAAGCAGATCCAGGTCCTGATCGGGGAGCTTCCGGAAAATGCCGAGGAGAGCCTGGCAGGCGGGCCCCAGCCTCCGATCGAGCAGAAGCGAACGGACCGTCTGGGGCTCCTGGTGACCGATATCGGCGAAGACCAGCGCGCAGCCTTGGGGCTCGAGTCCACCAAAGGCGTGCTCGTCACCGAGGTGGCGCGCGGGGTCGCGCGAGCAGCGGGCGTGCGCGAGCAGGACGTGATCCTGATGATCAACAATCACAAGGTCGAGAACGCCGATCAGTTCCGGCAGCTCGTAGGGGAGCTGCCTGCGGGCAAGAGTGTGGCGGTCTTGCTTCGGCGCAGCACTGGACCCATCTTCGTGGCGATGCGGGTTCCTGAGTGAGCACCGGCCCGCGACGGCTGCAGCTCTATTACCGCCACGGGTGCCATCTCTGCGAGGACATGCTGGGCCAGCTCCTTGGACTGGGCGCCGATTTGCGCTTCTCCGTTGACCTGATCGATGTGGACGGGGACTCTGGCTTGCAGGCCCGCTACCAGGTGCTCGTGCCGGTTCTCACCGATGGCGACACCGAGATCTGCCGCTATTTCCTCGACGAAGTCGCGCTGAGACGCTGGGCGGCCACCGCTCCCAGCGGCTGACGAGCGAGGAGGGCCCCTGTGGTTGGGAGAGGCCACGGGTTGGGGTATGATGGCGCCTTCGAAAGCGGGGGCTCCCTGCAGCACCTAGCGGGACTTTCCGAACAGGAAAGCCCCGCTTTTTCAATGTGTTGGGATAACTTTGTTAGGGATTATGCGAACAAAAATTCGCCTGTCGCTGCGTTTCCCCAAGCCGGCTGACCATGACCGATACCCGACACATACGTAATTTCTCGATCATCGCGCACATCGATCACGGCAAATCGACCATCGCGGACCGGTTCATCCAGGTGTGCGGGGGACTGAGCGAGCGGGAGATGGCCGAGCAAGTGCTCGACTCTATGGACCTCGAGCGTGAGCGCGGGATCACCATCAAGGCCCAGAGCGTGACCCTGGATTACCGGGCCGCGAACGGCGAGATCTACCAGCTCAATTTCATCGACACGCCCGGCCACGTAGACTTCTCTTACGAGGTCTCGCGCTCGCTGTCCGCCTGCGAGGGGGCCTTGCTGGTCGTGGATGCGGCCCAGGGGGTCGAGGCCCAGAGCGTAGCCAACTGCTACACGGCCATCGAGCAGAATCTCGAAGTAGTCCCGGTGCTAAACAAGATCGACCTGCCTTCGGCGGAGCCCCAACGGGTGATCAGGGAGATCGAGGAAATCATCGGCTTGGAGGCCGAGAACGCGGTACGGGTCAGCGCCAAGACCGGAGAGGGCATTCCCGAGTTGCTGGAGACCCTGATCCGGCGCGTCCCGCCTCCGGAAGGTGACCCCCAAGCAGCACTGCAGGCACTGATTATCGATTCTTGGTTCGACCCCTACGTGGGTGTGGTCTCTCTCATCCGCGTGAAGAACGGGACCATCCGCCGACGCGACAAGATCCTCGTAATGTCGACGGGCAGAGCCTACTCGGCCGACAAGCTGGGGGCCTTCACGCCCAAGCCGACCGATCGTGGCAGCCTGGGCCCGGGCGAGGTCGGTTTTCTCATCGCCGGGATCAAGGAGATCGACGGCGCCCCCGTCGGCGACACGGTGACCCACGCCGATCGCAGGGCGCTCAGCCCGCTACCAGGATTTCGGGCCATTCAGCCGAGGGTGTTCGCAGGCCTCTATCCGGTATCCTCGGATGACTACGAGGACCTTCGCGACGCGTTGCAGAAATTGCGGCTCAACGACGCGGCCCTGTTCTTCGAGCCGGAGACCTCGCAGGCCCTGGGGTTCGGATTCCGCTGCGGATTCCTCGGCCTGCTGCACATGGAGATCGTCCAGGAGCGGCTCGAGCGCGAATACGATCTCGATCTGATCACCACGGCCCCGACGGTGGCCTACCAAGTTCAGACGCGCGACGGCAAGGTCATGATGGTGGACAATCCCGCAGCGCTTCCGGATCCGAGCAGGATCGATGAGATCCGCGAGCCGATCATCGATGCGCACATCCTCGTGCCACAGGACTATCTCGGCAACGTGATCAATCTCTGTATCGAGAAACGTGGTAGTCAGAAGAACATGCAGTACGTCGCAGGGCAGGTCCAGCTGCACTATGAGCTGCCGCTCAACGAGGTGGTATTGGATTTTTTCGACCGGCTCAAGTCGGTGAGCCGCGGCTTTGCCTCCTTCGACTATGCGCTCAAGCGCTTCGACCCCGCCCCTCTGGTCAAGCTCGATATCCTGATCAACGGCGAGAAAGTGGATGCGCTCTCCCTCATCGTGCATCAATCCCAATCCCAGTCGCGGGGGCGCGACCTCGCCGAGCGGATGAAGGATCTGATCCCGAGACAGATGTATGAGGTCGCGATCCAGGCCGCCGTCGGCAGCAAGATCATTGCGCGCACGACCGTCAAGGCGTTGCGCAAGAACGTTCTGGCCAAATGCTACGGAGGGGATGTGACCCGCAAGCGCAAGCTGCTGGAAAAGCAGAAAGCGGGTAAGAAGCGCATGAAGCAGGTTGGCAGGGTCGAGATCCCGCAGGATGCCTTTCTTGCGGTGCTCAAGGTCGGAAAAGATAATTGATGACCATCCGGCCGGTCTTGAAACGCCCCACTAGGAGCTCATCGACGACATGACTTTCGATTTCCCCATGATCCTGGTTCTCGCAACCTTCGTCACTGGCGGCATCTGGTTGATCGACGCCCTGGCCTTCGCCCCGCGCCGTCGCAGGCTCGCCGCCGACGCGGGCGAGGCAGCGCCGGCGAAAGAGCCGGTGCTCGTCGAGTATGCGCGCTCGTTCTTCCCGGTGATCCTGATCGTCCTTCTCCTGCGCTCTTTCGTAGTCGAGCCGTTCCGGATCCCTTCGGGCTCCATGATGCCGACTCTGTTGGTCGGCGATTTCATCCTCGTGAACAAGTTCGCCTATGGACTCCGCCTTCCGGTGCTGAACACCGAAATCCTGAAGGTCGGCAGCCCGAAGCGTGGCGACGTGGTGGTGTTTCGCTATCCGCAGGATGAGAGCGTCGACTATATTAAGCGTGTGGTCGGGGTGCCCGGGGATCGCATCGACTACCGGAACAAGACTCTGTACGTCAACGGCGTTCCTGCACCTCAGACCCCCGTGGGAATCTACGTCGGGAGCGGCGCCGGAGCCCGCGAGACAGGCTCGTTCGAGGACAAGGAGCGTATCGACGGCGTCAAGCACGCGGTCCTTATCAAGCCCCAGTACCCGGATTTCGGTCCCGGTTGCCGGGTTCTGGCCGACGGCCCCGTGACGGTGCCCAAAGATCATTTCTTCATGATGGGTGACAACCGCGACAACAGTAATGACAGTCGTTGCTGGGGCCTCGTGCCACGACAGAATCTGGTCGGAAAGGCCTTCGCTATCTGGATGAGCTGGGATCTCGATCGGTCCGGGTTCCCCGTCAATTGGCACCGCATTGGGGACCGCGTCCACTGAGCCAGAAAGGAGCCGACACGATGAAGCATTGGAACACGCCAACAACGCAGAAGGGCATGACGGGCCTGGGCTGGCTTACGGTCATTGCGCTGGTGCTCTTTTTCGCCCTGCTCATTGTCAAGCTCGTCCCGACCTACATCGAGCACTACTCGATCAGGACAATCCTGCACTCCCTGAATGAAGATCCCCTGATCACACAGCAGAGTCCGGCGCACATCCGCGAGATTCTCCACCACCGGCTGCAGATCAACAGCGTCTACGACATGAAGGACAGCTCGATCCATATCGAGAAGAGCTCCGGCGTCTTGCGTGTGGAGATCGCCTACGAAGTGCGCAAGCCGATGTTCGGCAACATCGATGTGGTGATGTCCTTCGACGACAAGCTGGAGGTGGTGGCCCATTGAAGCAGCCGACTGCGCGACTGTTCGGCGCCATCGGCCACGTCTTCAGGAGTCCGGCACTTGCCGAGCGGGCACTGCGTCATCGAAGCACCGGCAGGGACAACAACGAGCGATTGGAGTTTCTGGGGGATGCCCTGTTGGGGCTTGTGATCGCCGAAGCCTTGTTCGCGGCCTTTCCCGAGGCGGATGAAGGGCAGCTGAGTCGACTGCGCGCGGCGCTGGTCAACAAAGACTCTCTCGCCGAGATTGCCCGCGAGCTCGACCTGGGCAGCTACCTGACACTTGGGCCCGGCGAGCTGCGAAGTGGCGGTCAGGCGCGCAGCTCCATTTTGGCCGACGCCTTCGAGGCTTTGCTCGCCGGCGTTTACCTGGATGCAGGTTCCGAGGCAGCGAGAACGGTGATCCTGCGGCTGTTCGATCAGCGGATCTCGGCGCTCGACCCGGGCAGACAGGGCAAGGACCCCAAGACCCGGCTTCAGGAGCATCTGCAGGGGCGGCGCCTCGCCCTGCCGGTGTATGAAGTGATCGAGACTCAGGGCGAGCAGCACCGCCAGACCTTTCGGGTGCTCTGTCGGATCACCGACCTGGCTATCGAGGTCGAGGCGAGTGGACGCAGCCGGCGCATCGCCGAGCAGACCGCAGCGGAAAGGGCGATCGAGAAGCTCGGTGAGGCCGGCCAAGGTGCCTAGGGGTTGTTGACAATTGCCGTTCGCAGTCCGATTACGGCCCTTTTGCGCGCTGACTGTGTTGCGGCTCGTCGCAATAGGTCCACTATTCCTCCTCACCGCGCCTTGCCAGCACGAAAAATCGCTCGCAATCGCCCTCGCTCAGACAAATGTCAACAGCCCCTAGCCCAAATCGCTGTGGCACCGTAGCGATCGTCGGCCGACCGAACGTCGGCAAATCGACACTGCTCAATCGGATGATCGGTCAGAAGCTGGCGATCACCTCCCACAAGCCGCAGACCACGCGCCACAGCATCCTCGGCGTGAAGACGCTCCAGGACGGGCAGATCCTGTATGTCGACACACCGGGTATCCATCGGCGCGGCCACGATGCCCTGAACCGGTATCTCAATCGAGCGGCCCGTTCAGTCCTGGACGGCGCGGATCTCATCCTATTTGTGGTCGAGGCGCTGGGCTGGGGCGAAGAGGATGAGCTGGTTCTGGAAGTCCTGCGCAAGACAACGACCGCGGTGATACTCGCGGTGAGCAAAGTGGATCGGGTCAAGAACAAGGAGCAGCTGCTACCGTTTCTCGCCAAGATGGGTGAGACCCTCGGATTCCTGGCGGTGGTTCCGATATCCGCCCGGACGGGCATCAACCTCGACCGTCTGGAGACCGCTGTCCTCGCCGCCTTGCCCGAGGGCCCGAATGCCTACCCGGACGACCAGCTTACCGACCGCTCGCAGCGGTTCTTCGCGGCCGAGCTGCTCCGCGAGCAGCTCACGCGCCGTTATGCGGCCGAGATCCCTTACGCAGTCACGGTCGAGATCGAGCGATTCGAGGAGGAGGGCAGGCTGTATCGCATCGGCGCCATCGTTTGGGTCGAGCGCGAGGGACAGAAGAAGATCCTGCTGGGCGAAAAAGGCTTGGCGTTGAGAGACGCGGCAAGCGAGGCCCGCCTCGAGATGGAGAAGCTATTCGAGCACAAGGTGCATTTGGAGGTTTGGATCAAGGTCAAGCGCAGCTGGTCCAGCGATGAGGGCGCGCTGGGACGCCTCGGCTACGTCGAATGAAGGCCGATGCCTTGGTCGATGAGTGCCGACGAACCCCTTCAACCCGCTTACGTCCTCCACCGGCGGCCTTACCGAAACACCAGCCTGCTGCTCGAGCTGTTCACCCGCGAGTTGGGGCGCTTCCCCGCGGTGGCGAAAGGCGCGCGATCGGGGGCGCCGAGCGTCTCCGCATTGCTGCAGCCTTTCACGCCCTTGCTGGTGAGCTGCTCGGGTCGCGGGGAGGTGCGTACGCTTCGGCGATTCGACGCCGGTGACACACCGCCGGTGCTGCGCGGCACGGCGCTCTATTGCGGGTTCTATCTCAACGAGCTACTTATGCGCCTGTCCGCCCGCTACGATGTCCATCCGGAGATATTCGACCGCTATGGTGACGCCCTTGGCTGTATTGCCCACAGCGGTACCGCCGAGCCGTGCCTGCGCCGTTTCGAAGTGCGTCTGCTCGAAGGGCTCGGCTATGGGCTTCAGCTGAGCACGGTGGGGTCGGGCGGCACCACGATCGATCCGGCCAAACGCTACCGATATGAGGTAGAGGTCGGACCCAAGGAGGATCCGCAGGGGGCCTATTCCGGCAGGACGTTGCTCGCCTTGGCGGGCGCGGGCCCGGGCGACGAGAGCGAGCTTCGCGAGTCCCGGGCGTTGATGCGTAGCGTGCTGGGGCACTATCTCGGCGAGCGCCCACTCAAGAGCCGTGAGCTGTTCGGGCCTCACTGAGCAGGGCGACAGCCCCCAACCGGAACCTATACCGAGACGTACGGATGAGCCGAAATCACGAGATCCTGCTGGGCGTCAACATCGATCACGTCGCGACTCTGCGTCAGGCCCGCCACACCCTCTACCCGGAGCCGGTTCAGGCGGCCCTGGTGGCCGAGCAGGCCGGTGCCGACGCCATTACGCTGCACCTGCGAGAGGATCGCCGTCACATCCAGGACCGTGACGTGGAGATCCTCCGGGGCATGCTGCAGACCCGCATGAACCTGGAGATGGCCGCCACGGATGAGATGGTCGCAATCGCGCTGCGGCACCGTCCGCAGGACTGCTGCCTGGTGCCAGAGCGCCGCCGGGAGCTCACTACCGAGGGCGGACTCGACGTGGCGGGAAATCTGCCCCGGATCAAAGAAGTGTGTGCCACGCTGGCTGCCGGGGGCGTGCGCGTCTCGCTCTTCATCGACGCAGACCGGGCGCAACTCGACGCGGCGGCCGAGGCCGGCGCACCGGTGGTGGAGATCCACACCGGGCACTATGCCGACGCACCGTCCCGCGACGCCCGGGCCTCCGAGCTGGAGCGCATCCGCCAAACCCTGGCCCATGGCCTCGCCCTCGGCCTGCAGGTCAACGCCGGACACGGCCTGGATTACCACAACGTGAAGGCTATCGCGGCCATTGCCGGGGTCCGCGAGCTCAACATCGGCCACGCCATCATCGCTCGCGCCCTGTTCGACGGATTGGAGCGTGCCGTCCGAGAGATGAAACGCCTGATGCAAGAAGGCTGCACTTGGGCGAGCATGGAGGGGTAGGGGGACCGAGTAGCGGCGGCTCGCTGCGCCCGTCTCGGGCTGCTGGCCACGCATTACGGCGGAGATCCCGGCGCGCTCGATTGGGGCCGGCCGCGCGACGCTGCAGAAGCAGTGGAGATCGCGAAGTACTTGATCAGGATCTCCCAAAACCACGCCGCACGCCCGCACAGGAGGCGCGGGCTGGGGGTCGTCGGGGCCGCCGCTCTCTCGGCAAGGATGCCTGCGCTACCATCCCCGAAGCTAGAATCCTGGAGCGCTTCCCCGTTCAACCGAGCACCGCGCCCCCTTGGTTTCCGCCCAAGGTCCTGCTATCCATAGGCACGCGTCAGGGTGGAAGATACCTCCCCGTTGGTGCCCCCGTATGTCCTCGGGCGTCCACACCGTGTACCCTGTCCTTCGGGTCCATGATGCTCTATTCTGCAGGTTTCGCCGTGCCGCGGCCGCTACGTGACAGCCTGGGCGGCTGCCCCGGTTCGACCGGCGGCTGGGGCACAGGGTGGTATCCTGCTGACTCGCCATGTTATTGCCGGGGCACTGAGCTGCGACGCCACCCGGGGTCTCATGTCGCCGCGAAGGTTACCAACGACTTACGTCGCCGCACAACGAAAGACTGTCAACCACCTCAAGGAGAAGACGTATGCTCCAGCATTCAAGACGCTTTGGGCGCTCGCTAGCTGTCTGGACAGCCGCCCTGCTGATGACACTGACTGGCGGTTGGGTCGGAGCCGAGACGCTCGAAGATCCCAACAGCTCGCCGATCACGACCATGCAGAAATACACCTACGTGCCTTCGGAGGCCTTACCGCCGGTGAAGGGCGTCAGCGGATACAAGTGGGAAGACAAGACGGTCGTCTTTCCGATCAATCTGTGGATCGGTTGGGCTCCGATCATCATGGCAAACGGGGGTACTGAGCCCAGCGAAGACAGCGTCTTCTACAAGCGATACGGCTTCAAGCTGAAACTGCCGGTTATCGACGACCCAGTGTTGGCACGCGATGCCTTCGCCGCCGGTGAGTCACAGATCCTGTGGGGCACCTTGGACATGATGGCTTTGTTCGCGCCATCCCTGGCCAAGGACACGCGCTCCGGATTGCGGGTGTTCCAGCAGATCGACTGGTCCAACGGCGGCGACGGCGTCGTCGCACGGGGTGGGATCGCGAGCATCAACGATCTCAAGCCGGTCGAAGGCAAGAAGAAGGTGATCGCGCTGGCGCAGAATTCGCCGTCCCATTATTACCTGCTCAACCTGCTGTACTATGCCGGTATCAAGCCTGATGAGGTTGTGTTCAACTTCACCGGAGACGCCTTCCAGGCAGCGGCCGCCTTCGTCAACGATGCGTCGGTCGATGCGGCCGTCAGCTGGGCGCCGGACATCTATAACATCTCCGATCCCAAGAAGAGCGGCATCAAGGATGTAAAGCTGATCTCCTCCACCGCCGACGCCAAGCGGGTAATTACCGATGTCTGGGCCGCCCGCGCAGACTTCGCGAAGGATCATCCGGAGGTCATCGAGGGCCTGGTGCGCGGTATCTTCGACGGGATGCAGATGGTGAAGGCCGACAAGGAGAAGGCTGCGGCGCTGTTCGAGAAAGCCTTCAACCTGCCCAAGGGCGAAGCCCTGGGCATGATGGGCGATGCCCACTCGACCAATTATGCGGAGAATGTCGAGTTCTTCCTGAACCAGAACAACCCCAGTAACTTCGAGAATACCTGGGACAATATCAACAACATCTATCGCCTCGCCGGGTACCTCAAGGATCCGGTAGCCTTCAATCAGGTGATGGATCCCCGAGTGATCGAGAAGATCGCACCGGACTATCGCGAAAGCAAGAACGAGTACGTTGATGCCTTCGCGCCGCTGAAAGTCGGCTTCGACCCGAATGCCGCCAAGCAGATACTGACGCGCACAGTGTATATCCACTTTGCGCCCAATCGCGCCGACGTAAGCGCCACCTACGACCCGAACGCCGATGAGGTGATCAAGGAGATCGGCCGTCTCGCCTCCCAGTTCGGCAGCTCCACGATCGTCATCAGCGGGTTTGCCGACCGGTCACGCTATGCGGAGGTGAAGGCGCTCGGCGATGCGGCCCTCGAGCACCACGCCAAACTGGTGAAGGATCTCTCCGAGCGCCGTGCCCAGGGGGTGGTCACCGCGCTGAAGCTGAAGTATCCCGGCTTCAAGGAGCAGAAAGACCGCTTTATCGTACGGGGAGAGGGTTGGGACAAGCCGCTTGCCAGCGACGCCCTCAGCCGTCGGGTAGAGGTCAGCGTGCTGTCCCCTGAAGCGGAGTAGCCATCGACGCAGGCGGGGTCCGTCTCTGACTGACCCGGAAGATACGGACCCCGCCGCCGTCACCAGGAGAATCCGTTGAGCGTGTTGTCTCCTCTGGGGTGGCTGTTCGCGATTCGTGCCGAATCCGCGCCCGCTACCCGCGTCGTCTTGTCGGCGGCATTTCTGGCCGGCGTGTTCGGACTGTGGGTGTTCGCGACCGACTACCCTCAGTGGATGAAGCGGCTGATCATCGACGTGTTCCCCCACTATCAAGTTCAGCGCGGCGATGTCATCGACCTGCGCTTGGACCGCGATCACCGGCTGCTCGAGATCATCAAGGGCGGGTCCGGCCGCACCATCTCGCGCGATCTGCCGCCGCTGGCCGCAGTCGCGCTGCCTGAGTTTACGCCGGCCAACTACGAAGGGCTGTTTCGCCGTTTGGGGGACGACGGCCTGGGCGCCTTCGAGCGCCACGACGACTGGTCCTACACCGGCCGCATCGTCGACGCGGACCGGGCCGGCGAGCGGCTCAAGGACCTGGGGCCGCTGCCCTATCAGTTGCCCGTCTCCGTGGGAGAGGCGGTGGATGTCGAGATAGACGCCTCGACGGGTCAGGCCCTGTTTCGGCTCGAGCGGGTGCCCGTGGGCGGGGTGCTTGCACCCCTGGAGATCCCGGCGGCAGCGCCCGGCACACCGGCTCGCCCGGACCAATACCGGGGGCTGGCCGGCCTCGCCGCGGGTATCGGGGTGGCCAATCTGCGGGCCAGCCCGCAGCCCGAGGGGAAGCGTTTGTTCCAGGGGACAGTGAGCGATGCCCAGCGCGCCCAGGTCGCGGGCCTGGGGCCCCGCTCCCCGGTTGGGCCGCTTGCGGGAGGGGAGACTGTGTTGCTGCGTCTGGACCGCGACACCGAGAATCCCGCTGGCCACCGCGTGATGCTGACACTGGAACGTACCGGCAAGAGCATGCCTATACCCTTCACCCCCTCGCTGCTCACCCCGAGTGCGATCCCGCCCCTGTCGACGAGTGCCTATCCCGGCCTGGCGCCGGCGCTCGCCGGCGCGGGTGTGGGGAGCGCCTCGGGCAGCGGCGATGCTGCCTGGCGGATCACCGATGTGGAACGGGCGCAGGCGGCAGGCCTGGGCCTGGGTCGTCCTCCCGAGCTGCGGCTGTTGTCGCGCGGCTCGTTGCCGAGCCCAAGCGAGCTGATCGACAGCCTGCCCGTGCTGTGGAGCGAGCGCAACCTGCCCGGCGCGGCCTGGCTCACGCTGTCGCGCATATTGCAGGGATTCGCTTGGGCGGTGGTGGTGACCCTGCCGCTTGGTCTGCTCATGGGCGCCTTTACCCGTATTGGCATGGTCTTCGATCCGCTACGGCTCACCGGTATGTATATTCCCTTGCCGGCGCTCATTCCGCTGACCATTGCGTGGGTGGGCATAGGCGAGCCGCAAATCGTGCTGTTCCTGGCGATCTGCATGGGGGTCGTACTGCTGCCGTTCGTCGTCGCGGCGGTTCAGGCGGTCCCCTCCGTCTACCTGGATACGGCCAGGACGTTAGGGGCCAGTCGCGGACAGATCTTTCGCTATGTCTTGGTGGCCATCTCCTGGCCAACGCTGTTTCGCGGGCTGAGGATCAGCTTCGCGGTAGGCTGGACCTGGATAATGCTGGCGGAGGTCGTTGGCGTCAACAATGGCCTCGGGTACATCATCAACACCTCGCAGCGGCGCGGTTATATCGAGCATGTATACCTGGTTATTGCGCTGGTCATCGCCATGGCCTTCCTCAGCAATGCCTTGTGGAATCTGCTGAGTCGGGTGCTCTTCCCCTACGAAGAGAGCGAGGAATAGGCCGTGAGCACAGACAAACCCTCGTCGGCGACACCGGTGCTGCGACCGCCCGCCGATGCGCCCGGGCACGATCACGGCCGTCGTCTGGGGGAGTTGTTGGTCAAGGAGGGTGTTCTGACGCCGAGCCAGCTGGACGCGCTACTGGAGCGTCAGATGGGCCTGGACAAACATCTGGACCAGAGCCTGCTGCAGAAATTCTCGCGCGATCATTATCCAACGGATGCGGTCGCCGAGGACTGGGTTATCAGCTTCGATCACGTGACCAAGCGATTCGGCCGCTACACCGCCGTTCGCGACGTCGATTTCAAGATCTACGATGTTGCCGGCGGGGGCGAGTTCATCAGCGTGCTCGGCCCGAGCGGGTGTGGCAAGTCGACCATCCTCAATATGATCGCGGGGTTCTACCGACCGACCGAGGGACGCATCCTTATCAAGGGAAAGCCGGTCCCCGGCCCGGGCTCCGACCGCGGCATGGTGTTTCAGAGCTACAGCTCGTTCCCGTACCTCAAGATCTGGCAGAACGTCGCCCTTGGGATCATGTTCAAAGAGCTGAACCGTCCCAAGAATCCCATCGTCGGCGTGATCGATCGGGTCATCGGTATTCGGGGCGCGCGCCGCCGCGCGCTCAAGAACGAGGCAATGCATTGGATTGAGCGGGTGGGGCTGACGGGCAGCCAGGACAAGTATCCCCACGAGTTATCCGGAGGCATGCGGCAGCGCGTCGCCTTGGCGCGCACGCTGGCCGTCAAGCCGCGGGTGCTGCTCATGGATGAGCCTTTTGGTGCCCTCGATCGGGTAACCCGTTGGGAGATGCAGGATCTCCTCGTCAGCATCTGGAATGAGGTAGAGGCCACCGTGTTCCTGGTCACCCACGATTTGGCCGAGGCGGTGTATTTGGGTGACCGGGTCTTCGTGTTCTCGGACGCACCCGGCACACTCGTGGAAGAAGTGCCCGTACCGCGGCCCGACAGGCCCGCAGCGGAAATGCAGCGGGAGACCGAGTTCAACATTATAGTCAATGAGATCAGCTCCAAGGTCGAGGCGCGTTACTTCAATGAGCGCAAGCCAGCGGGGGCGTCGAAGACCGGTGGGAATGGCACCGAAGATCGGGATGCCACCCCAGATCATCGTGAATCTGTAGACAGCGAGGATGCAAGCTCATGAAGAAGTTATTGTTGATCGTCGTTCTCATTGTGCTGGCTGCCGCTGGCTTCACCATGTGGCAGTACAGCCAGAACACCGGACGGGCACCTTGGAAGTGGACTGGTCAGGACTGGAATGACTGGATCACATTTACCAAGCACGAGGGCCAAGAGCTTGGCATGCGCGCCAAGGAGGGTGGCCAGAGCACCTGGCGTTGGGTGGGCAAGAACACGCCGGCCCTGTTCGACAAGTCCAATGCGCTGTTGGCCCGGCTCGGTTACACCGACGAAGAAAAGCCTGCCGCCCAGCCCTCCTCTTCGGGGGCCGTCGCCCCGCCGCCCATGGCACAGATACGGCCGGCTGCTGGTCCCCAGTCCGCGGACCCACTGGACACCAAGAGCCCGAATTTCAAATATGGCAAGGAATGGCTCGCCCGGGGTGTCGCAGAGTGGAAGGTCAGCTTGATCCACCCTGGCGCCGCCGAGCGGGCGAAGGCGAATTTCGAGAAGGCGATTCGATCCTTCGAAATGGCAAAGGCGGACTTGGGGGACAGCTCCGCGACAGACCTGGCGCAATTGGAGCAGAGCGCGCGCGACTATCTTGCCGATACGCAAGAGCGTCTGAAGCAGATTCACCAGAGCGGCCAATAGCCGGAAGCTCACGCTAGTGGCCACGGGGACAGGGACGCCCCGCTCAGCCATAGGGGCACCTAGGGTGGGTGTTCCGGTAGTGCCTATTCGGCCGCCAGCCCGCAAGCCTGTCGCGCCAGACGGCGGGAGGGGCTTTCCGGACGATTGGCGATGAAACGAGGGCCAGGGGTCACAGCAAATCCGTTCTAGCCCGCCTGCGCTTGGAGGGCCCCGGGCGCAAGCGGGAGTTGTCGGTCATGCGTAGGTAGTCGAAGACGAGGCGGACGTTGCGCGCCAGCCGCTGGATCGTTGCGCTGCCGTTTTTGCCCCTAAACCTCAATATCCCATGAGCTCGGCATCATGAAGCGCATCTTGATGATCGCCTATCACTTCCCGCCGTTTGCAGGAAGCAGCGGCATACAGCGTACCTTGCGATTCGCCAATCACCTGCCGGAATTTGGCTGGGAGCCGCTGGTGCTCACGGCACATCCACGTGCGTACGAACAAACCGCCCCCGACTTGCTGACCGAGATATCCCAAGAAACTGTCGTCGTTCGTGCGTCGGCGCTCGACACCGCGCGCCATTTCTCCATCGCGGGGCGCTACCCCGGTTTTCTGGCTCGCCCCGATCGATGGATAAGCTGGCTACCCGGCGCGACCCTCTCAGGGCTATTGATGATTCGGCGTTACCGGCCCGATGTGATCTGGTCCACTTACCCGATCGCCACGGCTCACTTGATCGGTGCAGCTCTACACAAACTCTCCGGGTTACCCTGGGTGGCTGACTTCCGCGACCCCATGGCGCAGGATGGCTATCCCAGCAACCCACCCACATGGAAAAGCTTCAAGCGCATCGAAGAACACGCAGCAAAGAAAGCGTCAGTATGCACCTTTACCACTCCCGGCACCTTCCGACTCTATTGCGAGCGCTACCCCCTTGCTTCAAGACGTTTCAAGGTGATCGAGAATGGCTATGATGAAGAAGCCTTCGCTGGATTAACGCCCGGCGGCGCGCCCCTCAACCCCGGCAAAATCACCCTGCTGCATAGCGGCATTGTCTATCCGAGTGAACGCGATCCGACACAATTCCTGCAGGCCATTCGCACCCTGATCGACGTTCGGGCGTATTTCCGCCGATCAACTTCGCGTACGCTTTCGCGCCTCCATGCATGAGGATTTCTTGCGCGCACTGACGGATAAATTCGGCTTAGCCGAGTGCATCGAATTGCTCCCACCGATTCCATACAAAGACGCGATCGACGAAATGATGCGCGCCGATGTATTGCTCATCTTGCAGGCTTCGAACTGCAACGACCAAATTCCTGCCAAGCTCTACGAATACTTGCGGGCGAAGCGCCCGATACTTGCGCTGACGGACCCGCTGGGGGATACTGCGAAAGTCCTCGGGGAAGTTGGCATCAGCGCCATCGCGCCGCTCTACCAAGCGGGCTTGATTGCCGACAAGCTGGTTGGCGTCCTCGCGGCGCCCGATAAAGTGACTTTGGCTATGGTGGATGAGGTTGTTTCCTGCTCCCGCAAAAATCGCACGAGCCACCTGGCGTCCTTACTCGGAACGTTGTAAATGAAAGTATCTGGATCACTGTGCCCTTTCTGTGAAGGGAGCGCGTTGAGGCACTTTACCGCCACACCCTACGACGCGACAGGTCAATCGGCAGGAAAAGTCAGCATAACTGAATGCACTAACTGCATCGCTGCTTGGCAGTGGCCATTTCAGAGGACAACAGAAGAGAGCGTCTCTGTATTTGAGGCCGCGTATGCAACCCGGGCGGAAGAAAGCTATTTTGATCCTGCCAAACGTGTAGCTATTGGCGAACTTCATCGGCAATTTGTAAGCGCGAATGCTGTGGGGTCTGGAAAGCTACTCGATGTCGGGTGTGGCGATGGCTGTTTTGCAAAAATCATGGCTAACCACGGTTGGCAGGTGACCGGGCTAGATCCTGCGTTACCACTCTCAACTGAATCCGGGACAGTAAGCTTTATCCAAGGAACATTTTCCGATCTCTCAAAGAAGAATGAATATTACGACGTAATTACTCTATGGGATGTAGTTGAGCATGTGGAAAATCCACTTGCGTTAATTGTTGAAGCAACTCACTGGCTTGCGCCGAACGGTTTGGTTGTCATCGAAACGGGGAATTATCAGTCAGTCGGGAGAATAACCGCGGGAGGAAAGTGGTGGAATTATCAACTCGATCATCGATGGTATCTGGCCCCCCCCCAACTAAAAGAGATGATGGCCAATGCCGGGCTTACAGATATTCACTTGGCCGATCGAGTGCTACGCCCTTGGTGGAAGGGACATAAAGAGATTCCCCAACCCCGCTTGTTCCGTCTAGTAAAAGCCATTCTCAAGAACCCGAGTGATTGCATAGGTGCTTTTCGTCGCCACCGACAATTGGTGGCGGGGCATAAACAATGGAAAGAGTGGGGAGGGCTAGAAATCATGACCATGATCGGCCGCAGTTCGAAACGATAGCCTTTTTAGCCTTAACCCAACATGGCGTTTGAATCTAAGTGGGTCATCGTAGTGAAGACAAAATCGGGGCAATCTAGCCTATCTGTTGAGAGACGGTTCGGGCGATTATGACCATTTCTGGCCGTCGCGCGAATAAGTCGCAATACCACCAACTTAACAAATGCGCATATCTCATATGAGCCCTCCCCACTACAAATCGCGTAATAGACGATGCTGACGCATCCGCCCCTAATTACCATCATCATCCCTACTGCGTGCACAGCCCGGAGAGCAGATTCCCTTCGCAGGGCCATTTCGTCCATTCAAATGGGCGCGGTCGGCATAGCCAAGATCCTAGTTGCCGCAAACGGCCCCAACGTAGATGCTGATTTGGCCGTTGAGCTGCGCGAGGAATTCGATGTGCGCTACGTCTATTTTGACGAGGGATCCTCACCTAAGACTTTAGCTTCCGCTGTGCCTCTCCTGGACACCGAATACTTTGGTTTTCTGGACGATGACGACGAATTGCTTCCAAGTGGCTTGACCCGGCGCTTGGCAGCGATTCAAAATAATCCAGATGCCGACATTCTGCTGTCCAATGGCTATTTTCGAAAGGACGGCAGTGATAGCCTTTGTCTTCATCACTTGGACACGGTTCCAGAAAACCCGCTTGAAGCGTTCTTCACGGAAAACTGGCTACCCTCTTGTGGTGCGCTATTCCGCTCTTCTTCTGTGGGAAAAAAATACTTCGAGAATTACCATCCATACGCTGAATGGTCTTGGCTTGCATTTCGGTTAGCCATGGATCAGAAGCGATTTTGCGTGCTGAATGAGCCTACTTTTAGAGTTCATGCCGACACGCCGTTATCTTTGTCGAAATCGCCAGAATATAAAAATACTTACGTTAGCCTTTATCATCGAATGCTGGATTCACATCCACCCAAGCACATTCGCAAGATCCTCAGAAAGCGGCTTTCCCAAGCCCATCACGATCTATCCGCGTGGTACCTGGGGGAAGGCGAAATTCGCATTGCGATTCGCCATCATCTGTTCAGCCTTAAAGTCCGCTCCGGTTGGTGTTTTCTGCCATTTTCCTGGCACATCGTTGCGGCTGCAATAAAGCGATGATTTATGTTTAGACATTGACGCATGTTGGACGTAAGCATGCAATTCACCAGCCACACCCGATGACCGGTGCGTACTAAATCCGTCTTTCACAGCGCCCTGCTGACCGTCGCCATGCGCTGGTCCGATCGCCTGATCGGTCTGATCAGCATGATGATTCTTGCTCGCCTGCTCACGCCGGCAGACTTTGGCATCATCGCCATGGCCACTGTCGTAGTGGGGCTGGTCGATGTGCTGCTCGATCTTGGTGTCAATATTGCCCTGATTCACAACCATACGGCTGAGCATGAAGACTACGACACGGCATGGACGTTGCGCCTGATCCAGGCCGGCATCGTGGCTCTGTCAATCTTTGTTTTCTCCCCCCTTGCCGCCGACTATTACCATAACCCCCTCGTCACCGATGTGTTGCGGGTCATGTCGCTCAACGTTGTCATTGGGGGCCTGGAGAATATTGGTATCGTCACATTCCAAAAGAACATGGAGTTCGGCATTGACTTCAAGTTCTTTTTTTACAAGCGCGTTACTGGCTTTCTCGTCACCCTGGTCGGCGCCTTCGTGCTTCATACCTATTGGGCGATGGTGTTTGGCGCGTTGGCCGGTCGGGTAATGGGTGTTTTCCTCAGCTATGGCATGCACAAGCACCGGCCAAGATTTTGCCTCACACGGCTATCGCACATTTGGTCATTCTCGCAATGGGTCTTGGTTCGCAATATAGGTAGTTATCTGGACAGCCGCACCGACAAGCTGCTGGTAGGGGGCCGCACCAGCGCCGGGATGACGGGCGAGTATGCCATTGCGGATGAAATTGCCGCGATGCCTACGTCCGAATTGCTTGCGCCACTTGGCCGCGTGCTCTTTCCGGCCTTTGTTCTAAAACGCGGCGATCCTGAGGCGTTCGCACGGAGCATCTCAACTGCGATTGGCGTGCAGGCTCTGGTGGCGATCCCAGCTTGTGCCGGCCTGGCGACGGTTGCGCATGACGCGGTGTGGGTCTTGCTAGGGCAAAAATGGCTTGCTTCTATACCGTTGATTCAGGTGTTGGCCATGGTCAATCTTATTGTTGCGCTGATCCACTCCACTGGGTATGCATTACTTGCAATAGGTCAAGTAAGAATGCTCGCCGCTGTCTCTTGGTTGCAGGCTGGGTTATTCTTGTTCACTGCGATCATACTCCTGCCGCATGCAGGAGCTAATGAGCTTGCTTTAATTCGCTTGGCTGCCGTCACAGTGGGCAGCATGACATCAATTGGTATTGTGTTGACACAGATTAAGGCATTGAGCATGCGTGCCTTCTTTGGCCCATTGATTCGGCCATTGATTGCCGCGGGACTCATGGCGCTGCTTCTGCATGAGTTGCAGCCCATGATGTCCAGTGTTGTCCCCTGGGGGCGCTTGCTCATTGAAGTTTGCGCGGGCGGCATCATGTACACAATATGCATTCTACTTATGTGGGTTGTGACAGGTAAACGAGAGGGGGGAGAAGCTTACCTCATCAAGAATGTCCTGGCTCAAAGAAAACTACTGGGGCGTCTTGTCTAATTGTGAGCCTCAATCCTCAGGTCCTGGACGACAAAATCTCGGTATCCATCGAAGCGCCACCCGCCCGGGGGCTCGATCGAGGGTCTGAGCTCCACCGTCTTCGGTCCCTTTCTCCATTCCGCTCGCCTAGAACTTCGGCTTCGCCTTCCGCCCCTTGAGCACGGCCACTTCGTCACGCAACAGCGGCACCGGTGGTGGATCAGCCGGGCTACGATAGGGCGGCGCCACGTGTTGACGGTTGATCAAACCTGCGCATAAACGGTGAACGATGTGGAGAGTTTTGCGCGAGGAGATGCGCGATCTCGACGCTTGGCATCAGTGTCTGGCGCAAGTCTCAGAATGGAATCTCGTCGTCGAGCTCAAAGAGGTCGGGCTGCGCATCGTCGTGCTCGCCGCGCTCGGTGCGGTAGTATTGCTGGATTTGCTCGCCGTACTGGTCCCAGACGCGCTCGTGCAGCTCGTCGAGCCATTCGTAGACAGCCAAGGCCTGTTCGGGCGTCCAATAGTGCGGGATGTGGGGGTCGGGGAGCATGGGAACCTCCATTGAGGGGAATCACGGATCGGTGCGAGATTTGGTTTTGCGTACCGCGCGCTGTTTGCGCCGCGCCTCGCTGCGCTCCTTGGCCTCCTTGAGGCGGTAGGACTCGCCGTCGATCTGAATGATCTCGGCGTTGTGTACGAGCCGGTCGACCAGAGAGACGACACAGGCGGCGTTGGGGAAGACCTCGCCCCATTCGGAGAACGGGCGGTTGGTGGTCACCAGGGTGGATTTCTCTTGATAGCGACGCGAGACGATCTCAAAGAGCAGATCGGCATGGCGGTTGGAGTAGGACAGATAGCCGATCTCATCGATCAGCAACAGGCGCGGGCGCGCATACACCGAGAGTCGATGACGTAGGGCATGGTCGCCATCGGCACCGGCCAGCTCGTTGAGCATCTGTGCGGCGCTGGTGCACAGCACCGTGTGACCGGCCAGCACCGCCTGATAGGCGATGTTGCGGGCGATGGTGGACTTACCCACGCCGTTGGGACCGACCAAGATGGCGTTGGCCGCCTCTTGGAGAAAGGCCAGGCCCATCAACTCCTCGATGGCCTCGCGGTCACAGCGCTTGGGCCAATGCCAATCGAAGTCGGCCAAGGCGCGGAAGCGGCCCAGGTGGGCGTTGGCGAGGCGACGCTCGAGCGAACGCCGCGCCCGTTCTTCTTCCTCCCACTGGATCAGGGACGTGATCGAGCCGGTCTCGGCGATTTCTTCCCAATGGGCCAGCATGCCGTAGAGCTTGAGCGCCTTGGCGCGCGCCAGGAGGGGATCATCGATGGCCGGGGTGCTCATGGTCGTCCTCCGGGTGGGCTTGGAGCTGATCGTAGTCCTCGAGCTTGTGGGGGCAGACCACCAGCTCGCGCACCCGCCGGTCCGCCGGCAGTGCGATCGGCAACGGTGGGGGTTGGTCGCGTTGCTCGCGCACCCGCTGCAGGGCCAAGCGCACCGCGTTGGGATGGGGCACGTCACGGGCCAGGGCCTCGGCGATGGCCGCTTCGAGCTCGGTGGCGCCGTAGCGATCGAGCAGACGCAGTAGGGCGGCGGTGATCGAGCCCAAGTTATCGCCCCGCTCGGCGGCGCGGCTGAGCAGCTCGGCGCTGTGGGGTGCGGCCCGGGCGAGCCGATCGGTGCCGCGATGCGCTCGCGCTTGGCGTTTGCGTGCCGCCAGCTCGGCGATGTGAGCCGGATTCTCCACCTGCTGGCCCTTATCGTAGCTGCGCGCATGCGCGGCGATGACCTCGGCCCCGTCCAGGACCCGCACCTCGGTGGGGCTGGCCAGCACCGTGAGCGTGCGCCGTACCTGAGTGAAGGGAATGCTGTAGTCGTTGCGGTCGAAGCGCACGTAGGGGGTCTTACCGACACGCACCGCCTCGCGCTCGTCGGTGGGAAACGGATTGTCCGGTAGGGCGAGCAGCTTGGGCTGCTCCTGGGCAAAGGCCTCGCGTACGCTCATTGAGCGATCTTCCGGACAAGGTCGATCAGCGGCCAGGCCCTCACACCAAGCCGCTGCCTGGGCGTTGAGATCGTCCAGATCGGTCCATTGACGGGCGGCAAAGAAGCTGTCTCGCGCATAGCGAATGGCCCGCTCCACGCGCCCTTTTTCATTGCCGCGGGCCACCGCCACCGGGCGTGGATCGAAACGATAGTGAGCCGCCAATTCCAGCAGGGTGGGGTGGAAGCGGATCGCATCGCCTTGACGCTCCAGCACCGCGCTCTTGAGGTTATCGTACAGCAGCACCCTGGGCACCCCGCCCCAGGCGGTGAAGGCCGCCTCGTGTCCGCGCAGGAAGTTGGCCATGCGCGCATCGAGGAAGAAGCGCAGGAAGATCCACCGCGAGAAGCTCAGCACCATGACAAAGGCCATCAGCGTGCGCTCGGCCTTGCCGATGGAGACCTTGCCGAAGTGTGCCCAGTCCACTTGGGCTTGCTCGCCCGGCAGCGTTTTCAGGCGTAGATAGGCCTCGGGCTGCGGGCGAGGCCGGTGATGGGCGATCAGGTGGCGAAAGTGATCCTCACCGCCGTTGTAGCCCCGCTCGCACACCATGGCGTAGAGGCGACTGGCGGTGAGCTTGGGGTACAGCTGCAGTGTCTTGCGCACGAACGCCACGTAGGGGTCGATCAGCGAGGCCCTATGGGGACGTTCGGCCTTGGGCAGCCCGGCCTGTGAGAGGACCCGGTCAACGGTACCGTGGTGGAGGCCCAGCTGGCGGGAGATAGTACCCACCTTCCACTTCTCCACATGGAAGTAGCGCAGGATCTTCGCTTCGAGCTCTTTGGGTATGGTCAAGGTTGTCTGCTCCTCGTTTCGAGGCCACCTCGGCCACGGGTTCAGGGACCCGTGCGCTGCACCCAAGCCGGGGGTGGCAAGTCAATCGCTTCACGAGTCGCACGCCGGTGCAGGAATGACGGGCGCAACCGGTGCGAGCACACCCGAGCGCAGAAGTGGCAACGAATGCCATCGGCGACATCCGTCGCCGACACCTCGCTGCGCTGAACCGGTGCCTTCGACTCGGCGGACAGTGTTTCATCGGCCAGGACGGGAGGTGAACCCTGATGCGTCACTTTCGTTGTTCGCCGTTGGCGATAGCGACGCTGGCGCTCGGCATGGCATGAACGACCGCGACGCGTTCTCTGGTAGCGCCGAGCGGCCTCGCGCTGGGATTGACCGCGGGCGGCTTGCGAACATCGCTGACCGCAGTAGATGTTGCCGCGGTCGCAGTGGCTGCAGATCACCACCTGACAGCGGCAACCGGCACAGCTGAACAGGCGCGCGCTGCTCTGCATCGGTCGCTCCTGCCGATGAGAGCTGGATTAAAACCCACGGGAAAGAGATACTCTCCAGTGGGCCGTGCACCGCACGGTTTGGGGGCGCGGCATCCGGTGGACTGTGGCGGTCAAGGCCGGTGCCGCGCCTTTCTCAACGGCCCTGACGATTTAGCCGACTTGTGCTCCGCTTGTCACCCCCGCGACTCGCTGGTCACCCTCCAACACCCTCCTGGCCTTCCTCGGCTTCAGCGATAGCTATTCGCCACCCTCATTGGCGGTTCTTCGCGGTATTCACCGACTAGGCGCAGGTTTCGGAAACCATCCACACCACGCGCCGCGGAAGAACGGTTCGGTTTGAACGGTTACAGTAGAACCGAGCCTAGGCTGCGGTGGGCTGGCCCTCGGCGCGCTTCCGAAAGGACCTCAATCCCTGTCGAAGAGCGGAGGCTTGCTGAATGACCGAGCGAGGAGCCGGATGTGGGAAAGCCGCTTGTTCGGTTCTGAGAGGGGCCGGGCTACAACTCGGACCATGGGCCAGATCATAGGGCACCGCCGGGAAACCAGGCGGGCAACAGAGAACACAAACTTCGCCCTACCGTTCGAGGAGTACCCGGCCTACTCGAAACCCCGTCCTGCGCGTCCTGCGATAGAATTTCCCGGGGGCGATCAGGGTCCCGCGGATAAATCGTCGTCGTTTGCTAGCCCACCCTCTTTATGGCAATGACATGGGTGGCGGGGGTGGCGGCCAATGCCAGCCAGCGGAGCAAAGCGAATCGCCGAATGCCCGATATGAGCAGCTTCTTGGGAAGGTTGAATCCCGTTGTGTCTATCGTCTCGAAGCGGTCCGCTGCGTCCAGGCCGCGCCCTTTAAGCTCGGCCGTCAACTGGTGGAACGTGAACCAGTTGACGGCGGGGTACGTGGCGTATCCGGCGAGACCGGGTCGCGTCGTCCTTGCGAGATTTTCGCAGTATCGCTTCAGGGGGGCGGGATACCAGCTGTATAGCGGCAAATTGAATTCTTGCTGGATGGGGCACAGCCGGTTAGTGGTCGTCAAATAGAGAATTCCGCCGAGGCGCAGGATGCGGGCCCCTTCATCGAGGCATTGTCGCCATTGCACTACGTGTTCCAGGAGTTCCGGCATGATGCACACGTCCATCGATGCGTCATCCCAAGGGAGCTCCGTTGCGGAGCCGACCCAGAACCGGGCTGGGGTATTCGCCTCGGCAAAGCGCCGGCGCGCCAGCTCGATCAGGGGACCGTTGATGTCTATGCCGTTCACCCGGTGGCCGAGCTCCGCCCAGAGCATGCATTGTGTCCCTGCACCGCATCCGACGTCCGCCACGTCCAGGTCCCGCGGTTCCGCGCCGCGGTCGGCGGCGAGGGTGTCCAGGAGTTTCTTGCGAATCGCCGTGAAGCGTTCCAGGGCCTGCGGACTTACGCTTTCATCACGGTAATACTCGAAAAACGCCCGATGTGACGAGTGCTCCCAATGCCCGTCCGTCGCTTCGTCTTTGTGTTCTTGAGGGGTGGTCAACGAGTCGTCTCCAAACGCGACTGATTAAACAAGGTTCAAGCGGCGTCGTTTCTGATTATACCAGCCCGTGAAGCGAGGGCGTATTGAGCGGTTGTCACCGTGGACGTTGGACGAATTCAGTATGGCGCGCAAAAACGTGTCGCCCCCCGGCGACGCTTCCAGCCGAGAGGGCGGCGGTCCATCGTCACCATGGTGTCGGCCGGCGATGCGAAAGCGCGTCAAATCAGACAGTAAAGTGCCGTGTGAATTGTAACCTTCGGCTGTGCTAATTGTAACCTTAGAAAGAGACGTATTTGCTATATAATTATGAACGCGGTCTCGCCGATGAAGCCATCGACGAGGACCTGGAGGCCAGGTTGCTGAGCTGGCAGCACAGCGGCCTCTCGGTGGACAACCAGGTCCGTATCGAGGCCAGAGATGCCCAAGGGCGCCGTTCTCGCTGGACAAGATCGAGTACAAGCCCGAGGCGGGGGTTATCGTCTACCGGTCCAAGCTGTATGCGACCTCGAAGCGAAATTTCCGGATCGTGTCCGGGGCCAAGTAGCTGGAGATGCTGCTCCAGCATGTGCCCGACCGGGGCGAGCATCTGGTGCGCTACTATGGCTGGTACAGCAACCGGGCCCGTGGTAGGCGCAAGGCCGAGATGGCGGACGCTGAGACGCCGCGGCTGTGCGAAGGGGTGTCCGAGCAGGTCGACCCCGAGGCCTCACGCGGCGCTTGGGCTCGTCTGATCAAGAAAGTGTAAGAGCTTTTCGGATCGGGCTGCGTCCGACTCCCGATAGCCTCACCAGGGTACATTGGGGATGGCTTCGTGCGGAAAGATTGGCAGAGGACCGGTGGTTTGCGCCGTTTCTGGGTCGTCGGCTTGCTCTCCGCCTGCGGCGGCCGAAAGCAAATTAGAGCAAATTCCTATCCCTTCACTAAAAATTATTTCAAATCCACTTTGTCCTATAAAAAGGCCATCTGTAGATCGTTCAATTTCATACTCGCCACTTACACGCCGACAGGAGGCTCGGCTGCGCTGGCCGCGTACCAGTCCAACAACAACAGCATCACATTGTCCGACAATGCGGGTTTCCTCGCCGATAACACAAGCTCCGACCAGGCGTTCAACTGTGCGGTGGACTGCGGCCAGGCGGGCTGTGGCGGAGCAAGCGTCATTCCCGAACCGGGCACGATCTGGTTGTTCGCTATCGGTCTTATCGGCGGGCTGGTGTTTGTGAAACGCCGGCTTGGCACAACGGCCGCTTAAGGGCTCGCGAAACAATAACTCCCGAACTTGGACCGGCGATTCATCTCGCCTGGCTGTGTTGCGGAAAGGGTTACATACCGCGAGTATGCGCCCCTTTCCGCGCCTTGCCAGATGGGCGCCTCGACGTCCCAAAACCGGAAGTTATTAATTCGCGAGCCCTAAGGCGGATCAATTTAATTCCGCTCCGTCCTTCACCAAGGGACGCGCTGGCGGGAAAGCGGACATCGTAAAAAGGACAGGAGATTTCTCCTGTTTTTTTTGTTCGTGAACAGGAAAAAGATGATCATCCCCAGGCACAGCCCCAGGCCAACGTCCTAGGTCTCATAAAAGCTCCAACGGAACCCGCTGAGAAAATACACGACGGGGTTGATGTGGACCAATGGAGTCTAACCCCATGGATCGCCGATATCTGTATCTACGTCATCAAGCAACGCCCCCCGCATCTGCGTGAGATTTTCAATGAAAGGGCCTCACAGCTCTGCATCTCCTCCGTCACCCTGGCCGAGCTCATCTACGGCGGCGAGCAATCGGCCCTTCCGGTCGCCAACGTTGTGGTGGTCGAAACTTTCGCCGCCCGGCTGGAAGTATTGGGCTTTGGCGACAAGGCCGCCGCCCACTACGGCCAGGTCCGCGCCGAGCTGGAACGGGCCGGCACGCCCATCGGGCCCTATGACCTGATGATTGCGGGCCACGCTCGCAGCGAGGGGCTGGTGCTGGTCGGCAATAATCTGCGCAATTTCGAAAGGCTGGCAGGATTGCAGTTGGACAGCTGGGTGTGACCCGCCACAGCCTCGCCCCCCGTAGGAAGCGAGCCCCCTGGCCATCGCAATCCGACCCCATCAATTCGTGTCCCGTCACCACACCCCCTTGGCTTCCAGCCAACGTCCTGCTATGCATAGCATCGCGTCAGGACCGACCCCAGCTGGCCCCGCAGGTGCCCCAATGGAAGAAACCACCGCCGCCGACCGCATCCGGCCGTCCCCGCTGCCCAGGGTCGCGCGCTTTCGCTTCCTGCTCCAGGCCCTGGAGCCCGTGCGCCTGCCGCCCTATGCGGGCTCCTTGTGGCGCGGGCTGCTCGGCCTCGGGCTGCGGCGCGCCGCCTGTGTGACCCGCCAGCCGAGCTGCGAGGGCTGCCTGCTTCAGCACGCCTGCGTCTACTCCGTCATCTTCGAGAGCCCGGCAAGAGATCCGGCCGAGGAGCGCCGCTACAAAGAGCTGCCCCATCCCTTCGCCCTGGAGATCCCGCCCGCGGCCGAGAGCGCGATGGCCGCGGGAGAGCCGATCCTGCTGGGCATCAATCTGATCGGACCCGCTATCGGGCAGATGCCCTATCTGATCCAGGCCATGCAGATCGCGGGGCAGCACGGGGCAGGGCAGTCGCGCGGGCGCTTCACCGTGCTTGCCCTGGAGCGCGAGGCCAACCTGGGGCAAGCGGACTGGCTGCGCGTCTACGAAGCCGAGCAGGGCGCATACACGCCGCTCGCGGTGAGCGGCTCCCCGCCAGCACCGCCCGTGCCAGATGTCGTGCAGATCTGCCTGGACACCCCCCTGCGGCTGAAGCGGCAGGGGCATCTGGTCGGTGTTGCCGAGCTCGACGCCCATGATCTGCTACGCAACCTCTGCGCCCGTCTCGCCCTGCTGGCGAGGCACTACGGCGGCGCGCCCGACGCCTTCGACTGGGGTCGCCTGGGACCTCCCGCCGAATCGGTGGAGATCGAGAAAGGGCCCGGACTCCACTGGCTCGACTGGACCCGCTATTCCGGTCGCCAGCATGGAACGATGAAGATGGGCGGACTGGTGGGCGAGCTGCGCCTGCACGGCCCCGGCCTCGCCGCCTTCTGGCCGGCGCTGCGGCACGGCCAGTGGGTGCACTTGGGCAAGGGGACCAGCTTCGGGCTGGGAGCGTACCGCATCGAGTCGCCGGGCTCGGCTCCCCCCGTGTAGCGCGGCATCCGTTTGGCCGGCTGGTCGCGTGTGCCCGATCGCTGCCCACCCCTTCAACACAGCGCCTTGGCGCGGGTGTGTGCCAGGGCCAAGGTGAGGTGATAGGCAAGGCGCTTCACCAGAGATCTGTCCCAGCCGATCCGATCACCGGACGCCGGCACCGACTCACCGTGCGCGAGCAGCTTGTCCAGGTGGCGTTCGTCCACGGGGGGCCGCCTCGGCAGGAATGAGCGAGGAGATGGAGCTGCTTTACCGCTACCTTGCAGGGGATCAGTTCAGGCACCGGGTGCAGGGTATCGTCGAGGCCTTCACCGGGCAGGACCAGCTCGCCCGGGAGTGGCGCGCCATGGAAAGGCTCTGGCGCGAGCGCGAAAAGCAGATCGAGCGAGTGGTGACCAACACGGTCGGCATGTACGGCGAGATGCGCGGACTGATCGGCTCGTCCATGCCCGAAATCCCGGCGCTCGCCCTGGATGGGGACTTGCTGGAGGATCGGAGCGATGATTGAGCTTACCGGGTCGGCAAGCTTGCGGAGCCGTGCAGCGGGCGAGCTGGAGCGGGTCGGCCGATGGTCTGGGGAAGGTACGACCGGTCGCCGCCCGGCCTCGCTCAGGTCCGTATCAGCATCAGCGCGGGCTGGACCCGGGCGATCTGCTCGAAGTCGCGGTCGTCGTGCAACAGCGCCACCTGGCGCTCGATGGCGAGTTGGGCGATCAGGCAGTCATGGGGGCTGCGCGGCGTGACTCCCTGCCATCGGCAGCGGGCGTACAGCGTCCCCGCCTCGGCATACGTGGCCGTACCGGCTCGAGGCATGAGCATGGGCAGGGCCTCGAACTGCCGGCGCAGCGTAAGCAGCGCCCGCGGCGAGGCGGCACCCTGCAACAGCTCCTGCAGGATCACCGGCGCCAGGGCCGCCTCGCCGTCCTCTAGCAGCGCGGCCAGCCTGCCGGTAGCAGGTGTGGGTGTGGCGCGCAGCCAGTCGATCCAGACGGTGGTGTCAACCAGAATCACGCCCCATGTCCCGCCGCACCCGGCGCACGTCGTAGGCAGGGTCGATGAGGTCGCGCCCGACCAATCGCTTGAGGTTTCGTTGCCGGTGGCGCGTGATCAGCTCCCGCAGCGCGAGATCGACCACCTCGCGCTTCGTTTTGGCCCCGGAAGCCTGCATGGCAGCGGCCACCAACTCATCATCGAGAACAATATTCGTGCGCATCGGATACACCTCCTGATGTGTATTGTAGGGTCGGGGTGGGTCCGGAACAACGCGGTTGCCCGCTCTTCATGCCGCTCGACAGCAAGGATTGGCCAACCATGCGTCACACCCTCTGGCACGCCGATCTCGCGGCGTGGACCCACGCTGCGCGCCATGGAGAGCGAAGCGAAGGCGCGTAGTCCCCGGTGCGCCTGGGCGCGGGCGTATGGCCGTGTGGATGGTTTCCGAAACCTGCGCCTAGTCGGTGAATACCGCGAAGAACCGCCAATGAGGGTGGCGAATAGCTATCGCTGAAGCCGAGGAAGGCCAGGAGGGTGTTGGAGGGTGACCAGCGAGTCGCGGGGGTGACAAGCGGAGCACAAGTCGGCTAAATCGTCAGGGCCGTTGAGAAAGGCGCGGCACCGGCCTTGACCGCCACAGTCCACCGGATGCCGCGCCCCCAAACCGTGCGGTGCACGGCCCACTGGAGAGTATCTCTTTCCCGTGGGTTTTAATCCAGCTCTCATCGGCAGGAGCGACCGATGCAGAGCAGCGCGCGCCTGTTCAGCTGTGCCGGTTGCCGCTGTCAGGTGGTGATCTGCAGCCACTGCGACCGCGGCAACATCTACTGCGGTCAGCGATGTTCGCAAGCCGCCCGCGGTCAATCCCAGCGCGAGGCCGCTCGGCGCTACCAGAGAACGCGTCGCGGTCGTTCATGCCATGCCGAGCGCCAGCGTCGCTATCGCCAACGGCGAACAACGAAAGTGACGCATCAGGGTTCACCTCCCGTCCTGGCCGATGAAACACTGTCCGCCGAGTCGAAGGCACCGGTTCAGCGCAGCGAGGTGTCGGCGACGGATGTCGCCGATGGCATTCGTTGCCACTTCTGCGCTCGGGTGTGCTCGCACCGGTTGCGCCCGTCATTCCTGCACCGGCGTGCGACTCGTGAAGCGATTGACTTGCCACCCCCGGCTTGGGTGCAGCGCACGGGTCCCTGAACCCGTGGCCGAGGTGGCCTCGAAACGAGGAGCAGACAACCTTGACCATACCCAAAGAGCTCGAAGCGAAGATCCTGCGCTACTTCCATGTGGAGAAGTGGAAGGTGGGTACTATCTCCCGCCAGCTGGGCCTCCACCACGGTACCGTTGACCGGGTCCTCTCACAGGCCGGGCTGCCCAAGGCCGAACGTCCCCATAGGGCCTCGCTGATCGACCCCTACGTGGCGTTCGTGCGCAAGACACTGCAGCTGTACCCCAAGCTCACCGCCAGTCGCCTCTACGCCATGGTGTGCGAGCGGGGCTACAACGGCGGTGAGGATCACTTTCGCCACCTGATCGCCCATCACCGGCCTCGCCCGCAGCCCGAGGCCTATCTACGCCTGAAAACGCTGCCGGGCGAGCAAGCCCAAGTGGACTGGGCACACTTCGGCAAGGTCTCCATCGGCAAGGCCGAGCGCACGCTGATGGCCTTTGTCATGGTGCTGAGCTTCTCGCGGTGGATCTTCCTGCGCTTCTTCCTCGATGCGCGCATGGCCAACTTCCTGCGCGGACACGAGGCGGCCTTCACCGCCTGGGGCGGGGTGCCCAGGGTGCTGCTGTACGATAACCTCAAGAGCGCGGTGCTGGAGCGTCAAGGCGATGCGATCCGCTTCCACCCCACCCTGCTGGAATTGGCGGCTCACTATCGTTTCGATCCACGCCCGGTGGCGGTGGCCCGCGGCAATGAAAAAGGGCGCGTGGAGCGGGCCATTCGCTATGCGCGAGACAGCTTCTTTGCCGCCCGTCAATGGACCGATCTGGACGATCTCAACGCCCAGGCAGCGGCTTGGTGTGAGGGCCTGGCCGCTGATCGACCTTGTCCGGAAGATCGCTCAATGAGCGTACGCGAGGCCTTTGCCCAGGAGCAGCCCAAGCTGCTCGCCCTACCGGACAATCCGTTTCCCACCGACGAGCGCGAGGCGGTGCGTGTCGGTAAGACCCCCTACGTGCGCTTCGACCGCAACGACTACAGCATTCCCTTCACTCAGGTACGGCGCACGCTCACGGTGCTGGCCAGCCCCACCGAGGTGCGGGTCCTGGACGGGGCCGAGGTCATCGCCGCGCATGCGCGCAGCTACGATAAGGGCCAGCAGGTGGAGAATCCGGCTCACATCGCCGAGCTGGCGGCACGCAAACGCCAAGCGCGAGCGCATCGCGGCACCGATCGGCTCGCCCGGGCCGCACCCCACAGCGCCGAGCTGCTCAGCCGCGCCGCCGAGCGGGGCGATAACTTGGGCTCGATCACCGCCGCCCTACTGCGTCTGCTCGATCGCTACGGCGCCACCGAGCTCGAAGCGGCCATCGCCGAGGCCCTGGCCCGTGACGTGCCCCATCCCAACGCGGTGCGCTTGGCCCTGCAGCGGGTGCGCGAGCAACGCGACCAACCCCCACCGTTGCCGATCGCACTGCCGGCGGACCGGCGGGTGCGCGAGCTGGTGGTCTGCCCCCACAAGCTCGAGGACTACGATCAGCTCCAAGCCCACCCGGAGGACGACCATGAGCACCCCGGCCATCGATGATCCCCTCCTGGCGCGCGCCAAGGCGCTCAAGCTCTACGGCATGCTGGCCCATTGGGAAGAAATCGCCGAGACCGGCTCGATCACGTCCCTGATCCAGTGGGAGGAAGAAGAACGGGCGCGGCGTTCGCTCGAGCGTCGCCTCGCCAACGCCCACCTGGGCCGCTTCCGCGCCTTGGCCGACTTCGATTGGCATTGGCCCAAGCGCTGTGACCGCGAGGCCATCGAGGAGTTGATGGGCCTGGCCTTTCTCCAAGAGGCGGCCAACGCCATCTTGGTCGGTCCCAACGGCGTGGGTAAGTCCACCATCGCCCGCAACATCGCCTATCAGGCGGTGCTGGCCGGTCACACGGTGCTGTGCACCAGCGCCGCACAGATGCTCAACGAGCTGGCCGGTGCCGATGGCGACCATGCCCTACGTCATCGACTCTCGGTGTATGCGCGCCCGCGCCTGTTGCTGATCGATGAGATCGGCTATCTGTCCTACTCCAACCGCCATGCCGATCTGCTCTTTGAGATCGTCTCGCGTCGCTATCAAGAGAAATCCACCCTGGTGACCACCAACCGCCCGTTCTCCGAATGGGGCGAGGTCTTCCCCAACGCCGCCTGTGTCGTCTCTCTGGTCGACCGGCTCGTACACAACGCCGAGATCATTCAGATCGACGGCGAGTCCTACCGCCTCAAGGAGGCCAAGGAGCGCAGCGAGGCGCGGCGCAAACAGCGCGCGGTACGCAAAACCAAATCTCGCACCGATCCGTGATTCCCCTCAATGGAGGTTCCCATGCTCCCCGACCCCCACATCCCGCACTATTGGACGCCCGAACAGGCCTTGGCTGTCTACGAATGGCTCGACGAGCTGCACGAGCGCGTCTGGGACCAGTACGGCGAGCAAATCCAGCAATACTACCGCACCGAGCGCGGCGAGCACGACGATGCGCAGCCCGACCTCTTTGAGCTCGACGACGAGATTCCATTCTGAGACTTGCGCCAGACACTGATGCCAAGCGTCGAGATCGCGCATCTCCTCGCGCAAAACTCTCCACATCGTTCACCGTTTATGCGCAGGTTTGATCAACCGTCAACAGGCCGGAGTTGGCGTAGGTGATCGTCGGGTGGGTCCTTGTAAGTTTGCCATCTGGCACGAGCCCGTAACCGAGCTGGAGACTTGAAAAGCCGGCGCCGGTCCTCACTCACTCGGGGCAGCAGGATACGCGCAGCTCTGGGGCTGACGTGTCACCCTGATTCGGCCCGTGTCGTAATACTGGTCCTTGAGGCGCCCCAGTATGCCGGCATACATCGCGGCCTTTTCCTCGGTGTCGATCCGAGGCCCCCGGGCCAGGATGAAGAGCGAGCGTCTCGCGGGGTCGCTCACCACCGCAAAGGCATAAGGACCAGTCGGGCTCTTCGGGTCGTCCACCAGATCAATGATCCAGTAGCTCCCGGGAAACGGCACCTTGGCAAAAGCGACGCTGAGCTTTGCCCGAGTGTCGGGATCAGTCACCGTCGCCTCGCCCCTGATCGTACTGGCGGGTCGTCGCGGACCAAAACGGTTGCAGGTGTTCAGCACGCTGATCGTGCCCGCATCGATGATCCCGTAGATGGCCGTGGTGCAAACACATCCGATCTCGAAGTAATTGGGAAACCGCGCAACCTCGTACCAGAGTCCGACGTAACGGTCTATGTCGACATAGTCCACGACCTGTACCGGGGGCAGGCGCAAATCCTCAAATTGCGCGACCGTGGGCGCTGCTGTCAGAAGGGAGGCCGCGGCCAGGGTCGCCGCGCCGATGTACCGCAGAAATCGGTGAGTGCTCATGATGTTGTTCGTCCTCTTGTTTCGGTTCGAGGGCATGTGTGGAAGAGCTGTCGATCAATGCACTCTCCCCAGAAAGCGAGAATGCACAGGGGCAGCAGATTGCTTTCAGCCGCCATGGCCGCAGAGCAGGCGACCGACCGGGAATCGGCCCCGACTGCCCGCTCACTGACATCCCTGCCGAACCGCCTATAAGGTCGCCCCGCGGACGGCTCTCTGGCCGCTCGATTCTCGCGACACAGCGGGGTGAGAGATGCAAGATGGGCCTGAGTCCGGATAGTCAGATCGGCCTTTTCCCCGATCTTCAGGCCCGTCAGCGGCCAGGCGCCGTCCGGGTGGCCAGTGGAGCCGCCACGCGAAAAAGAAGGCCGGGATCAGGCCCCGGCCTTCTCGCACCAAGGCCTCAGTCGGGCAAGATCACCGAATCGATCACGTGGATCACGCCATTGCTGGCCTCGATATCCGCCTTCACCACCCTGGCGTTGTCCACCATCACCCCCAAGCTGGTGTCGATGGTGATCGACTGGCCCTGCACGGTCTGAGCGGAGGCAAGCTTGGCGATGTCGCCGGACATCAGCTTCCCCGGCACGACGTGGTAGGTCAGCACCTTGGTCAGGGCCGCCTTGTCGGCGAGCAGGGCATTGAGCTGGTCCTGCGGGATCTTGGCGAAGGCCTCGTCGGTGGGCGCAAATACGGTGAACGGCCCTTTCCCCTTCAGTGTCTCCACCAGTCCCGCCTGCTTCACGGCCGTTACCAGGGTATTGAAGCTGCCGGCGGACACCGCGGTGTCGACGATGTCCATCTTGTCCGGGCGCGCTGCGGCCGTGGTGCAGCCGACGACAACGAGCGAAAAAACGGCGGCCAGCAGTGCCGAAACGGCGGGACAGCCGGAGACGTTGCGCTTGCTCATGATTCAGATCCTCTAAAACGACGGTTGATTGGGTACGCATGTCTCGTGCGTGTCTAGGACAATAGACGGACATAGCGGACTTGTCAAGCTTTGTCCTAGACAAGAATTGAAATACACTTAGTGCCCATGGAACTGAGCTCGCGACAACCCGGGGATCCGAGCGCCGAGGAGGCCAGACACCCCATTCAGGTGGTGGCCCGTCGCACTGGGTTGAGCGCGGATGTGATTCGGGTCTGGGAAAGGCGATACGGCGCGGTGGCGCCAAAGCGCGTTGCGGGGGGGCGACGCCTCTATTCGGACAACGACATCAAGCGCCTGGCGCTCCTTCAGGAGGTCACCAGCGCCGGTCGGCGGATCAGCGAGGCCGCCGAATTGACCGATGAGGATCTGGCGGCCTTGATCCGGGAAGACCGGCAGGGCACAGGAGACCTGCTGTTCGCGTCCGCGGGCTTACAGGGTGCGCCTGCGCATGTACAAAGCTGTCTCCGTGCCTTGCGGGAGATGGACCCCGAGCGACTGCGCCGCAGCCTGGCCGCCGCAGAGGCCGACCTGCCGCTGCCGATCTTTCTGGAAGAAGTGGTCTCGACCCTGATGCGGCAGGTCGGCCACGCCTGGGAGCAGGGCAGGCTCAGAATCTGCCAGGAGCACATGGCCAGCGTGGTGGTCCGCCATCACCTGTTCGGGCTGCTCAGGGGGCAGAATCGGAGCGGCCCGGTGATCCTGCTGACGACTCCCGCGGGCCAGCAACACGAGATCGGGGCCCTGGTGGCGGCGATCACCGCGGAATCCGAGGGCTGGCGGGCTTTGTATCTGGGGCCCAATCTTCCGGCCGCGGAGATCGCCGCCGCGGCCATTCAGTGGAAGGCCCGGGCTGTCGGACTCAGTCTCCAGTGCGTCGCCGACGACCAGGTGCTCTCGGTCGAGCTGAGGCAGTTGGTCCTGGTGCTTCCGCCTTCGGTATCCCTCATTGTTGGTGGGTCGGCCGCGGGGAGCTACCGGTCCCTGCTTGCGGAGCTCGCTGCGCGTACGCCCGTCGATCTGGCGGCGTTTCGGCAGATCCTTTCGACCATCGGCGAGGCCGGGACGGGCTGAACGCCGGGCCTCTTGGTGGCCGCAGGACAACCGCGCGACACGATTCCACGGTCTGGCCTCCGCGGAGGGAACAAACCTGTGGTCCCTTTGCGGCCCTACCCGGACACCCAACTTAGCCACGCGCACCAACGCCACTCCCGGGGGACCCACCGTGGCCGCCAGGCGCACTGATTTGCCCGCTCGCGCCCTGGGGCACTGTTCTTTGGAGCAGGAGCGCATTCCCTGGGGGGCCTGCGAGGGCACCCACCAGCGCGTGTCCTACGGTGGGTCCCGATAGCCGCGGTCAGGGCCCCGAGTCAGTCCCATTGCTCCACCCGCAGGCCGCCGACGCGAGAGAATTCCCGGACATTGTTGGTCGCCAAGGTGGCGTCGAGGGCAAGGGCGTGGGACGCGATCAAGAGGTCGTTCGACCCGATGGGGCAGCCCAGACGCTTGAGCTCGCTGCGTATCCTGCCGTAATGCCGGCCCGCCTCGGCGTCGAACGGGACGATCTCCAGCGGCAGCAGGAAGCGCTCCAGCCGGTCCAGGTTCTCCTCTGGCTTGGCGCTGTTCGCCACACCGAAACGCAGCTCCGCACAGCTGATGGAGGAGATACCTACCTGGCCGATGTCATAGTCCCTGACGCGCGACAGGATTTCGGGGCACTTGCGGTTGATCGCATAGATGCAGATGTCCGTGTCCAGGACGATCTTCACGCGATGGACTCCCGCTCCTGGGGCTCCGGCTGGTCACGCGAGAGGGTGAAGTCCTCCGGAAACTCCGCCAGAGCGTCGAACATGACCTGCCAGGGATCGTCCTTGGGCAACAGCACCACGGCATTGCGGAGGCGCTTGATCACCACTTCGTCACCCCGGAATCGATACTCCTTGGGCAGGCGGACTGCCTGGCTGTTGCCGTTTAGAAAGAGTTTTGCCGTTTCCATCGTCTTGGTCCTGTCGGAGTATATACTCACAATATATATGATTCCTTGGGTTGATCAACCGCCTACTCCGCTAGTTGGGGGTCGGTGTGTCCACGGGCAGGGCAGGGCACGGTCCGCCCTACGAGCGCCGTTGGAGCCCACCGCCGGCCAGTTGTCCAGCCCACTCTCGGGATAGGGCGCCGAGCCGGAAGCGATCTGCACCAGGTACCTGCCCGATACCCGCTGGGAAGGCGTGGCGACGCCCTATCAAGACACCCACCCTTGCGCGCCCTCTCATAACGCCCAGATGGCGGGCAACGACTCGGCGTCGGTCAGCGAGACGCCCAGTCCATAGCAGGTGGGCCTCTGCCAAGAGTCCGCTCGCGAGCGGTCGTTGCTACAAAGGGAGCACCTGGCCCTCGCCCCATGCCGCCAGCGCTTACGGTGGGGCTCCTGCGGTGGGCGTCCTCTTAGCCTCTTAGCCGCTTAGCCGTTAGCCCAGTGCACGAAGAGCATCCGTAGCAGCGAAAGCCGGTGCCGCTGTAGCGTCGCCAAAAGGGGTCGGCTCACGACCTTGCGTTCCAAGCGTAGTGGGGACAGAATTCTTGTATCCTTGTTTCCTTACTTGGGTGCGGGTGAGCCAATGTTGGCGAAGAAGACCTCCAAGAACCAGATCACATTGCCGAAGGCGATCGCGAGTCGTTTCCCGGGGGTCGACTATTTCGATATCCGGGAGGAGGACGGGCGAATCGTGTTGGTGCCCCTGCGTGAGAGCAGAGCCGACGAGGTCAGGGCCAGGCTCCACGAGCTGGGAGTCACCGAGGACGATGTGGCGGATGCGCTCCGGTGGGCAAGACAGTAGCGCCGCTGAGGGTCGTCATCGATACGAATGTCATCGTCTCCGCCCTCCTGTTCGCCCGAGGGCGGGTGAGCTGGTTGCGTATGGCCGTGAGGTCCCGCGGGATTGTTCCGCTGGAGTCGCGGGCGACGGTGCAAGAGCTGCTGCGTGTCCTCGAGTACCCGAAGTTCGCGTTGAGCCGGCAAGACCGAGAAGAGCTCCTGGCGGACTTCCTGCCGTATGCGGAGGTCTGTCCGGAGCCGGCGCGCCACCTCGGCAACGTCGAGTGCAGAGACCCTCACGACCAGGTGTTCCTTGACCTCGCGATCGGGTCGGGCGCGGATCTTCTTGTTACCGGCGACGCTGACTTGCTTGCCCTGGCCGGACAAGTGGGTGTCGCCATCGTAACCCCGGCGGAGCTTCGGAAACGGGTCGAGGCAGGGTAGTTCTTCGGCGCCCTATCTGGACACCCACCCTACGCGCCCTCTCATAACGCCCAGATGGCGGGCAACGACTCGGCGTCGGTCAGCGAGACGCCCCAATCCATAGCAGGTGGGCCTCTGCCATGAGCCGGCTCGCGAGCGGTCGTTGCTACAAAGCGAGCACATGGCCCTCTCCCCATGCCGCCGGCGCCTACGGTGGGGTTCCTGCGGTGGGTGTCCTCTTAGCCGAGGCGGCGGGTCTGCCTGCGCGGGGTCGGGCCGGCAAAAGGCCGCCGTCCCTCCGTCCCCGCTCGGCAGCCCGGGCTTGGTTCTGATCTCCCGGCCTGCCGGCCGGGGGAGGCAGGCCAGCTCTGCTCTGGGCGCCGCTGGCGGCTTGGGGCGGAGGGCGGGCCGGTACGGTCGCCGACCCTGGCTTGCGGGGCGGGGCGCACGGGTAGGGCGTCGTCGACGAGATGTCCGAGTTCGGCCAGATCCGGTCACCGACTCGAGCGCCGCGAGCGTTTGCTCGATGTTCGAAAGCAGACAGCCCGGATTGCTTACAGCAACCGCAACCAAATGCTGTTTGCATCCACTCTGGAGCGCCCGAAGTCGTCTTGCCCTGCCAAACGTCGCCCCCGACGGGCAATGCACAAGCAGCCACCCCCAAGATCGCTCCAATTTCCAGCAGGAGGCGGATACGGTTTCATGCGTTCCCAAGAGGCCCTCCGTCGCGGCTGCCTTGCGCGAACAAGGGGCACACCCCCCGTCCTTGCTCGGCTCAGTATCCGAAGCGCGGCGACGGCCAGTCGACATCATCGACCGGGGTTGCCGCGACGTGGTTCGAGTAGCTGCTCATGGTCACCAGCGCGATTCCCGTGATGACCTCCAGAATCTGCGAGCGGTCGAATCCGGCATCCAAGAACATCTCGACCATTGCCTCCGACACCCAGCCGCGCTGCTCGACGAGCGCAGCGGTAAGGCTGCGCAGAGCCTGAAGCCGTCGGTCGGATAACAGGCGCTCTTCGCGGATTGCGTCCAAGACCGCGATCGCTTCCTCGCCTGCGCTCAGGGCGGGTTTGAGCGTTGTGCAGTAATGGCACTTGTTCTTGTGCGCTGCTGTCAGATAGACGACCTGTTGCTCCAGGGGCGTCAGGCTGGACTCCGCGAAGCTCTCCGAGAGCCGCTCGTACGCATCCAGCGCGACCGGAGAGTCGGCCAGCACCCGGTACATGTTAGGTATGGCTCCGTAGGCGTCCCGTGCCCGGAGTAGGGAAGCGCGCGCCCCTGCGGGGGCAGACTCCAGCGAGTGCAGAGGGAACTCGACCATGAACCAGTCTCCTCACAAGGGTGGCAACGAAGACAAACCTGATGCTATTGGTCAGAAACAATTGGAGCAATGCACAATCCTTCGGAAAATCCGATCTAATAGCACGATTTATTCGGTACGGATTCCAGCCGCATGTGTGGAAAGGTCTTCCGCGAATACACCGAGCGCCGCAGCTCGGGTTCTCGGCTTCGAGACCGGTGATGGGCCGGTGGTTCTTCATCAAATTGATGTCGATAAAGTACGGATGATTGCGGTGCTTCCCGGCGTCCTCCAGAAAGTTCAAGCCCAACTGCTCGACGTATTTGTCCAGGATAGCGGATACCGTCGACGCCCTGCTCCGACGTGTCCAAACACTCGCTCTTGACCTCCCAGTCCTGGTGAGCCTTCTCACCGGCCTTTGCGTCCCGCGATCCCTTGATCACCTTATCGAACATCTCGCGCAGCTTCAGATCCATGTCTCGGAACCACTTCGGATGGCTATACGTGTAGCCGCCGGCCTTGCCCGTGCGATTTCGCTGCGGGCGCGGTCTGTTGCCGCAGCCATGGGGCCCAGCGGCTCGCGGCGAAAACACCGCGGAGATTCACAACCGTTGTGCCCCAGATCAGTGCCCGGCCTCACTGGATGCTTTGCCGCACCTCCGGCTCGCGCATGGCCGGGGCGGCGGCCACCGGGGCGAGCTCGACGGAGAGGCGGTCCCCGGCGATGGGCCGCAGCAACTTGCCGGCGAGGGCCGCGTGGTCGGGGCGCTCGCGCCAGCTCGAGATGACGCTCTCGTGTGCGACTTCTACCAGCCAGCAGAGCCGGAAGCGCAGCGCCTCACGTACCGTCCAGCCTGAGATGACGCGCCGCACCCCGGGAATTTCGGCGAGCGCTTCGCTGCCGCGTCCCACCATCTGTTCCACCTGGGTGTCGGGCGGGCGGTCCAGGCTGCAAATGACCACGTGCTGCACGGAACACCATGGCCGGCACTGCATCATGACCTCGGCTGCGCGGCCGGCCGAGCCCCACAGGCGCATACAGCGCTCGACCTCCGCGCGAATGCGGGAACGTACATCAGACACCAGGGTTGTATACCCGCAGCGGGCGTCTGTGCTGGCATTCCCGCGGATGCTGTCCGCGGCCACATCAGCCAGGGCCGTAAAGTAATTGATCTTCGCCGCGCCGCATTGGATCAGCCGCCGGTATTGATCGTCGGTCAGACCGCTGCCGCCGTGGATCACCAGAGGCAAGCTCACTGCGGCGCGAATCTTGCGCAGCCGTTCGAAATCCAGCTTGGGGCGTCGGCGAACATGTCCGTGCACCGTGCCCACGGAGACGGCGAGGCAGTCGACGCCGGTACGCTCCGCGTAGGCCTCGGCTTCTGCCACGGAGGTGTAGACCGTATCGCCGGCCTGTTCCGCCTCCTCGGCGCCGTTGGCGGGGTCCTCCCCCACCACGCCCGCGACACACCCGAGCTCGCCCTCTACGGTAACGCCGCAGCGGTGGGCGAGCTCCACTACCTGTCGGGTGCGGGATACGTTGGTGGAAAAGTCCTCATTGGAATGGTCAACCATGACGCCGTTGCACCCCAGACTGATGGCGCGCTTCGCCGACTCGCCACTGGTCCCGTGCTCGAATTGGATCGCCACCGGCACACTGGCGCGCCGCGCGCCCCGTTCGGCCGCCGCCATCGCCAATTCGAAGTCATAGTACCCGAAGTGGGGCTCAGCCAGGCTCAGGATGACGGGCGAGCGGCAATTCTCTGCAGCCTGCAGGATGGCGTCCAGGAAACCGATGCCGAGCACGTGAAACCCTCCGATTGCATACTCGTTGCGGTGGGCATGGTTGAGCATGTCGCGCATATTGACCAGTGGCATGGTGCCCCCGTTGGGGTCAGATTATGGATTTCGGCTCGGGGCTCCCTGCGCTTACCAGAACGTCCTCGTCTCCCTCGTCGCCCAGGCTCTCGCCGCGCAGGTCGTCGTCGTGGCGCGCGATGGCCCGGCCGAGGTCGGTGAGCGAGTCGTGTACCGCCGCGATCGCCGCGCTGCGGGTCTGGGCGTAGCGCAGCTCCAGATCCGACTGCAGGGCCGCCAGCCGGTTGAGAAGCATCCCCTTGGGGTCGATGGGGCTACCCGCCCAACCGACCATATCTGCAAAGGCCATGGCCTTGCGCGCCAGCGCCTCGCACTGGGCTGGAGTCCCGCCGGTCTGGGCAAGCGTGTGGATGGCCCGCAGCAGTTCGGGCAGTTGCATCGCGTGGTCTCCCCCTAGGCAGTTCTCAGCTGGACGGCGAATACCGGCGAGCTCTGGCCACGCTACCGGGCCGGAGCCTGATCCAGCTGGCCCTCCTGGAAAACCCGGCTTGCCAGTATGTCCTCGGCCTCCAGTGTCATTAGGTCTCCCCGGGTTATGAGGCCGGTGCGGCGGCCGAACAGGCGATTCGCCTGGCGCAGACGGGCGCGGTCCAGGGCGTTGCGGACCGAACGGGCATTGGCGAAATGCTCCAGGGTCATGCGCAGCTCGAGATAGCGGGTGAACGCCTCCCTTGCGGCGGGGCTGAAGCGGTAGCTCTGGTCCGCCAACATCAGCTCCGCGATTGCAAGCAGCTCTTCGGGCTGGTAGTCCGGGAAGTCGACGTGGTGGGCGATGCGCGAGCGCATGCCGGGGTTCGATTGGAAGAACCTGTCCATCTTGTCCCTGTACCCCGCCAGGATGACAACCAGGTCGTCGCGGTTGTTCTCCATCACCTGGAGCAGGATCTCGATGGATTCGGCGCCGTAGTCGCGCTCGTTCTCCGGCTTGTAGAGGTAGTAGGCCTCGTCGATGAACAGCACCCCGCCCATCGCCTTCTTGATCACTTCCTTGGTCTTGGGTGCGGTGTGGCCGATGTACTGGCCCACGAGGTCGTCGCGGGTGACCGTCACCAGGTGCCCCTCGCGTACATAGCCGAGGCGCTTGAGGATCTGGCCCATGCGCATGGCCACGGTAGTCTTTCCGGTGCCGGGGTTGCCGGTGAAGCACATGTGCAACGTCGGCGTCTGGGAGGTCAGCTCGAACTGCCGTCGTAGCCGGTCGACCAGCAGCAGGGCGGCGATCTCGCGGATACGCGTCTTGACCGGTACCAGGCCCACGAGCTCGCGGTCGAGCTTGTCCAGCACCTCCTGGACGTTGGACGAGCGGAGCTCGCCTTCGAGGTCCACGGCATTCTGGGTGTCGTCGCTCATTTTCACTGATTCATTCATTGGTGGTTCTCGTACCTGGCCCGCAGCGCGGACGGCAGCAAGCCGTCCGCGCCAAACGCCGGGGCGACCTCAGTAGCGTTCGTTCTCCGCCTTGTCCGTGGCGTAGGAGTGCACGGTGTAGCGGATCATCCGCCCTTCCGACTCCTGCCGGACCAGGCCGAAGCCGGGCTCATTGGTAGGACGGTTGACGATATAGGACATCGCCGGACTCTCCGTGCCCCGCGTCGAGCTGAACGCGGTGACACGAACGTAGTGGCTCGGGAAGGTCTTGCGGCAGTTGTTCACCTCCATCAGGATGCCCGCGGGGTCCTTCAGGTCGAACATGGGCATGCCGAACATCTCCCAGTAGGTGTTGCGCGGGTGCGGGTCGTCGGTGTACTCGATGCTGACGGCCCAGCCGTGATTCAGCGCGTATTTGATCTGCTTGGTGATCTGCTCGTCGGTCAGGTCCGGCAGGAACGAGAACTGTCCCTGGGTCAGACGGTTGCCGTGATTGGTCATCATGGTGGTATTGCCTCCGTAGTTCAGACGCTGGCGGTGGTGGTGGGCACGAAGTCGGCGGTGTCGGTGGACTCGTAGTTGAAGGTGATGTCCTTCCACGTATCCAGCGCGGCCTGCAGGGGCGAGCAGGACTTGGCGGCATCCGCGAGAATCTGGGGACCTTCGTTCCAGATATCGCGACCCTCGTTGCGGGCCAACACCATGGCCTCCAAGGCCACGCGGTTGGCAGTGGCACCCGCCTGTATGCCCATGGGGTGACCGATGGTACCGCCACCGAACTGCAGCACGACGTCCTCGCCCAGGTAGGTTAGCAACTGGTGCATCTGGCCGGCGTGGATGCCGCCGGAGGCCACTGGCATGACCTTGTTCAACGAGGCCCAGTCCTGCTCGAAGAACAGGCCGTTCTCGAGAGACATGGGGGTGTGCGTCTCACGCAGGGTGTCGTAGAAGCCCTTGATCATCAGCGGGTCGCCTTCCAGCTTGCCCACCACGGTGCCTGCGTGGATGTGGTCCACGCCTGCCATGCGCATCCACTTGCAGATGACGCGGAAGTTCATGCCGTGGTTCTTCTGGCGCGAGTAGGTCGAGTTTCCGGCACGGTGCAGGTGCAGGATCATGTCGTTCTTGCGCGCCCACTTGGCCATGGTCTGGATGGCGGTGTAGCCGATAACCAGGTCAATCATGACGATCACCGAGCCCAGGCTCCGGGCGAGCTCGGCTCGCTCGATCATCTCGTCCATGGTCGCGGCGGTGACGTTGAGGTAGTGCCCCTTGACCTCGCCGGTGGCGGCGGAGGCCTTGTTCACGGCCTCCATGCAGTACAGGAAGCGGTCGCGCCAGTGCATGAACGGCTGCGAGTTGATGTTCTCGTCATCCTTCACGAAGTCCAGGCCACCCTTCAGTGCCTCGTACACCACGCGCCCGTAATTGCGCCCGGAGAGGCCCAGCTTGGGCTTGGTCGTCGCGCCCAGCAGCGGGCGACCGAACTTGTCCAGGCGCTCGCGCTCCACGACGATGCCTGTGGCAGGGCCCTGGAAGGTCTTCAGGTACGCGACCGGGATGCGCATGTCCTCCAGGCGCAGAGCCTTGACCGCCTTGAACCCGAACACGTTACCGATGATGGACGCGGTCAGGTTCGCGATGGAGCCCGGCTCGAACAGGTCGAGGTCGTAGGCGATGTAGGCGAAGTACTGCTTGTCGACATTGGTCCCCTCGCCGGTATTCGGCACTGGGTCGACCCGATAGGCCTTGGCGCGGTACAGCTCGCAGGCGGTGAGCCGATCCGTCCACACCACAGTCCAGGTCGCGGTCGAGGACTCTCCGGCAACCGCCGCGGCGGCCTCCTCCGGGTCCACCCCGGCTTGCGGGGTGATGCGGAACAGCGCGATCACGTCGGTTTCTTTGGGGACGTAGTCCGGTTCCCAGTAGCCCATCTTCTTGTAGGGCATGACGCCGGACTTGTAGCGCTCTTTCCCTTCTTTGATCGTTTCACCACCCATTGCAGCCTCCAAAGCGATTGAATCGAAAGGGTTAAGGTGTGCGCCCAGGCGGCGGAGCTGGTCCGCGCCGGGCCGGCCCCGGCCGTGCGGGGACCGACCTTCGGTGCACGGCCATGATGGTGAGCAAAATCAAGCATCGATGACAGTCAATATTTTTGATATCTAAGATAGACTATCGTCTATCTATCGCCCGACGGTGACGACATGCGCTACAGCACCCTGCGGCAACTGGAGGTGTTCTCCGCCATCGCCCGGCTCGGCAGCTTCACCCGCGCTGCCGAAGAGTTGTTTCTCACCCAGCCTACGGTCTCGATGCAGATTAAGAAGCTCACCGATGCGGTGGGCCTGCCCCTGTTCGAGCAGGTAGGCAAGAAGATCCAGCTCACTGACGCAGGCCGCGAGCTGCAGCGGACCTGCCGCGAGGTGTTCGCCTCCCTGGGGCGTTTCGAGATGTACGTTGCCGACCTCAAGGGCTTGGCCACCGGCAATCTGCGCATCGCCGTGGTGACCACCGCCAAGTACTTCATCCCTCGGCTGCTGGGATCGTTCTGCCAGCTGCACCCCGGCATCGACGCCTCCCTGAAAGTGTCGAACCGCGAGCGCATCCTCGGGAGAATGGCCGACAACGAGGACGACCTGTACATCCTGGGGCAGCCGCCGGACGACCTCGACCTGATCGCTGAGCCCTTTCTGCCGAACCCGCTAGTCGTGCTGGCCCCGGCGGCTCATCCCCTCACTGGCGTGAAACGCATCGCCCTTGCCCGCCTGGCGGAGGAGCCCTTCCTCTTTCGCGAGCACGGCTCCGGCACCCGCATCGCCACGGAGCGGCTATTCGCGGAGCAGGGACTGAAGATAAAGGTGCGCATGGAGCTGGGCAGCAACGAGGCAATCAAACAAGCCATCGTCGGCGGCCTGGGCCTCGCGGTGCTCTCCGAGCACACGCTGGTGATGGACGCCCCCGCGGGGCAGCTGGCGGTGCTCGACGTGGTGGACTTCCCGATCCAGCGCCACTGGTACGTGGTATACCCTGGCGGAAAACAGCTCTCCGTGGTGGCGCGGGCTTTTCTTGAGCATTTGCGGCGCGCGCAGCCGGGACAGGATGTAAGGGTAGCGGCGGTCGGCGTGACGTAGGACCGCGGGACAGTGGGACTAGTGGCCTGTCGGGCTTAGGCTTCTTCGCGAGCCTAACCTATGGGAATATAAAGAAATCTGAAGTTTTGTACTTTCTCAGTGTCGCAATTATCGACCGTCGGGAATGCGCGTGAAACAGTCGCGGTGACGTAGCGCGTCGGGATTTCTTCATCTTCAGAACGTTAGTATATTATTGACTACAGGATGGTCGCCATATTAGTGCATGCTTATAGATGATCAGCCGCCCGCAGAACGCGCTGACAGCCGCATAATTGCGAGAAAAAACAGTCGCTTAAACGTGAATAGGGGCTCGATTCGAGGTATAATCAAGGTTGCACAAGCCAATGATTTACCAACAAAAAGAGCCCCTACTCGATGCCTATCTTACGCACTCTCGCCAACGATTTCCAAGCCCTGTTTCCGGCCAACGACAAGGGTCAGGAGCGCTTTCGCTGGCTCATCCTGACATTGCAAGCGATCGTCGTGCCGATCACCGCCTCGCGCACCTCCAACTTGTTGCGGGCCATCGAGACACTGTTCGGTGTGAGTATCGCCGAGTGGCGCTACTACACCTTCATGGCTTCAGTGAAGCTGCCCTGGGAGCGGCTGTGGAATCTGCTCTGGCGGCGTATCCCCAGCCCGTTGAGCGATGGGCGTCTGCTGCTGGCGCTTGATGATTCCATCAACCCGAAGACCGGCAAACACATCTTCGGCTGCCAGCGTACCTTCGATCATGCGGCCAAGACCAACCAGACGCGCTATCCGTGGGCGCAGACCATCCTCACCGTGGGGCTGCTCAAGAAAATCCACGGGCGCTGGGCCTGCTTGCCGCTGGCCTTCGCTTTTTATCTGCGCCGCAAGAGCTTGGAGGGCGCCGATCTGAAACTGCGCCGCCAGTCGCTGGTCTTTCGCAGCAAGTTCGAGCAGGCCGTGCGGCTGATCGCACAGCTTGGCAGTGTCTTCAAGAACGCGCCGATGCTGATCGCCACTGACAGCTGGTTCGGCAACAACGGACTGTTCAAGCCGTTGCGAGAGCAGCTCGGTACGCGCGCCCATCTGCTCTCGCGGTTGCGGGTCAACTCCGCTCTCTACGCACTCCCCGAACCAGCGAAGAAGGGTAGCGGCGGAAGACCCAGGAAATATGGCAATCGTCTCGGTAACGCGACACAGTTGGCCGATGCGATGCGCAAGCATGCCAGCACCTATACGCTGCATGTGTACGGGGACCTGCGCGAGGTCGTGGCCGCCCAGCGTATCGTGATGCTCAAGACCTTGCGCTGCCGTGTGCGTGTCGTCTGGGTCTACCGCAAGAGCCAATGGGTTGCGCTGCTGACCACGGACCTTGATCTCAGCGTCGAGCAGATCATCGAATACTACTCGGCGCGGTGGAAAATCGAAGCGGGGTTCCGCGAGATCAAACAAGAGATCGGCAGCACCGAGACTCAGACGCGCAAACCCGAGTCGGTTACCAATCACCTGCATTTCTGCATGGCAGCCACCACCATCACCTGGATCTACGCCGAGCACTTGCCTCAAGCCCCGGCGCGGCGCTACGCTTCGCAAAAGACCACCGAGTTTGCCTTCGGGGACGCACGAAGGTCCCTCGCCAAACACCTGGCCAACGAGGGTTTTGGTATCAATTGCCAGAATTCGCGCAAACCGGATCGAAATCCTTTGATCTCAACTATCATGCGCCTCGTCGCGTGAGGAAAAACAAGAAACTTCAGTAAAGAAATCTCTAAAAGGTTCCGATCAAGCTCGAAGTTGGGCTTGCCTGGGCGAAGAGGTCCCAGTGTTGGAGACGGCTCCGACAGCGCCTCCGGGTGGCTGACAGCGCGCGTCCTACGGTGGGTGTCCTTGTACCTTTGTGACGGTTGCACCCGAGTGGGCCAACCCCGACAATATCGGGCCTCATCCAAGTGCCCGTGCTCTTTGGGTGCGCGACAGGGTCCGGTGTCGCGTGACTCCGACTCCGTGCAACGTGAAACAGGCTGATTTCCCGCATCCGAGCTGTACCGAACATGCCCTTTTTGATGTCCGACGAAACCATGCAGCTTCAGGCCGCGCGGCGGTTTTTCGATTACCTGGCGTCGCAGCGGGATGCGGGCTTCTCGATCGGGCTTTGGGATGGCAGCACCATCGCGCTGGGCGGGGATGCGGACCCGCGGTTCTGCATTCGAATCGCTTCGCCGGCCGTGCTTGGGTCCATTGCTCGCAGGCCGACCTCGGAAAGCCTGGCCAGGGAGTACGCGACAGGGAACATCTCCCTGCATGGCGGAGACTTCATCGACTTCGCCACCACGATCAGGGAGAAGTCAAGCAAGAGAGACCTCCGGGCGCTGAACAAGGCGAAGCTGCTGCGCCTGGCTCTGCCGTTTCTGCGGTTCCCCGGTCACAAGCCCGACCTGGAGCACCGGTATTCCCGCGACGAGACGGGCCGGCAACAGGCTCGCAGAGACAACAAGGCCTTCATTCAGTTCCACTACGACGTGAGCAATGAGTTCTACAGCCTGTTCCTGGATCCGGAAATGCAGTACTCCTGCGGCTACTTCACCGATTGGGGCAACTCCCTGGAACAGGCCCAGCTCGACAAGCTGGAGATGATCTGCCGCAAGCTGCAACTGCAACCGGGCGAGCGGCTGCTCGACATTGGCTGCGGCTGGGGTGGCCTGATCTGCTACGCGGCGCGGAATTACCGGGTACGTGCCCACGGGGTCACCCTGTCCGAGAAGCAGTACCAGTTTGTTCGGGAGAAGATCAAGCGCATGGGGCTGGGAGACTTGGTCAGCGTCGAGCTCAAGGACTACATCGACGTCATGGGGACGTACGACAAGATCGCCAGCATCGGCATGTTCGAGCACATTGGCATCGCCAACTTCCCGACCTACTTCAGGAAGGTGAGATCCCTGCTTCGGGACCGGGGGCTCGTCCTGAATCACAGCATCACCAATCGCACCAAGAAGAAGCGGCGATTCAGCCCCCGGCGCATCTCGCGGGAGAAACGATTACTGCTGAAGTACATTTTCCCGGGATCCGAGCTGGCCGACATAGGAACCATGCTGCAGTCGATGGAGCTGACCGGCCTGGAGGTCCGCGATGTGGAGGCCTGGCGAGAGCACTATGGACTCACCACCGAGCACTGGTGCAGGCGGCTCACCGCGAATCGTGACAAGGCGGTTGAGCGGGTCGGACTCGAGCGCTACAACATGTGGGTCCTGTACCTGGCAGCGGTCTCCTTCGGCTTCAAGGAAGGAAAGATGCACATCTGCCAGGCAGTGGCCGTGAAGCGGGATAAGCAGGGCGGTTCGGGTCTCCCTCCCACCCGCGAGCACCTCTACCGTTAGCGCGGGCGGTGCTGTCGGCGTATTCGCAGCTCATCCGCCGAAATCACCCCGATCTCTCACTGGAACCGTTCCGCCAGCAGCAGCTCACGCTCTCTGGTTTTTGCAACGCTGGGGTGAACCGTTGACCTTGACGATCTTGACCGTCGGTTCGAGGCTGACGTACTCCTTGCCGAGCATCCGCGTCTGTAGAGGTGTCGCGCCCTGAGGAGCCAGGGGCTCATACCGTTCGGGCCGCGTCTGACAGGGGACCAGTCCCTTGTTATGGATCATGTGCTCAATCTCGCCTCATTTCCAAGGTGGTACCGGCTCCGGTTCCGCCCACACCGCCACCTCCCGGAAACGCGCCGGTCGGTCGTTCGGACCATTGGGCAGAAAGCTCCAACGCATTCCCGAGAGTTGAACTAGACTTCTTGACGTGTGGTTTCGGATATGCGCGACGTGCACGTATGCAGCTGGCGGCAAGGCAGTCTTGATGTCCAGGCTGTAGGCAGTTTTCCGGGCTACACGGGCTCTGGGTGATGTCAGTTGCAACCCGAAGTCCGATTGTTCTTAGCGGCGATCGCCGAGCGGGCGCAGGGGCAAGCCACCGCTGATCAACCGACAAACCTATGGCACGGGGCTCGGCCGGGCGTGACTGCGAGTTTCCGGAGCCAGACACGGGGTTTGTTTTCTCCCGGCGGCGTGACGCAAGCTGGGGGCTCAGTTAGATCACGAGCAACTCCTCGTGTTTTCACCGAACATCCGCCGATATCCGGGGAGAACGCGAGCACCACCTGTTCTGTCTTACCTGGGCGGGTGCACGGCAATCGCAGAGAATGCGGCTGGCGGATTTTACATCCATCACGCGGAGGAGATCATGAGTAAACAGCTCGAGCGGAAGCCTCTCGACAATCCCGACGAGGTTCGTCCGTTCAAGGACGGAAAGGGTCGGGCGGAGATTGTTACCGTCGGCGAGACCATTCTCGGAAGGGGCATTTTCGAGCCCGGATGGGTTTGGAGCAAACACGTCAAGCCTATCGCAGGAACCGCATCTTGTCAGGCAGGGCACACAGGCTACGTTGTAGAAGGGCGTATGGTCGTCAAGATGGATGACGGCTCGGAAGTGGAATTCGGTCCTGGGGACGCATTCTATATGCCTCCTGGACACGACGCCTGGATCGTCGGCGACGAGCGCTGCGTACTCATTGACGTGACAGGTTTCGGCAAGTATGCAAAACCCACATAGCGGCAATCTCGGAAGCTTGCGCTTCCCCCTGCCATCGGCTTTCGTTGGCAGGGGTTCTTGGTCCTGCGATACGTCAGGGCCGACACCCTATCGGGAAAGCGAACAACATAATCCGGTAGGTCAAGGGGTTAGGGAATCGCGACGCTTATGAGGGCGTCCACCATACGGGCCCGGTCGTCCCGGAGCAGCGGGCGTTGCGGAGTGGTGCTCGATAGAGAGGGGGTTCTGCAGTGGATGTCCTTGTAAACAGTGTGACCCGCTGGCTCCGTTGGGACGCACAACCCGCATGAAAGAGAGGCAACGCCATGGGTAAATCCGGGTTTTTTATTCTCGCCCTGCTGTTCGGGGCAACGGCCCTGGCCGATGGCCAGCTGCGCAGCTTGCCAGACCCGGCGCTTGACGCCCCGCTCGCCAAGGGATCGGCGCGGCAGACGGCGGTGTTGGCGGGCGGCTGCTTCTGGGGCATGCAGCTGGTGTTTCAGCACGTAACAGGGGTCCTCTCCGCCACTTCCGGCTACGCCGGCGGCAAGGCGGACACTGCACAGTACGAGACCGTCAGTACCGGCACCACCGGCCACGCCGAATCGGTGCAGGTGGTCTACGACCCCTCCCGGATCAGCTACGGCCAACTGCTGAAGATCTATTTCGCCGTCGCCCATGACCCGACCGAGCTCAACCGCCAGGGACCGGACCAGGGTAAGCAGTACCGTTCGGAGATCTTCGCCACCGATGCGGAACAGAGCAGCATCGCCCGGGCCTACATCCGCCAACTCGACAACGCGCAGATCTATCCGAAAAAAATCGTCACCGAGGTGGCCGCACTGCCCGCCTTCTACCCCGCCGAGGGATACCACCAGAACTATGCCACCCGCCACCCTGACGATCCGTACATCGCTATCAATGACCGGCCCAAGCTGGACCACCTGAAAGCGCAGTTTCCAGCGTGGTACAAAAAGTAGGGAGAAAGGCGGAGGGCGGGTCGACCGTACCGCGCACCGAATGCCGAGTCACACCCCGGTGACCGCCGGCGCCAGTGGTTGCACGGGTCCATCTCAGTCGACGGGGCCGGATGCCGCTCTATTTCGCCAGCCGCGGGTCAAAGCTGAACGGCTCCATCGAGGCCCCGGCGACCACCGCGCCGAATCCCCCGTGTGCCGGATTCAACAGCAGGTTGCGCTGCGTCGGGACCAGGGTGCTCGGGACGGAGAGCGCCGGGGAGAGGCCACCGCCGATCCATTCGTCCCCGATGACGGCGGTGGACGAGGGCGGGGGATCGGCGCGCCAGTCCTTGGGCAGCGCGCTCTCGTCCAGCCACATCACGCCTTCGTCCGAGACATCCAGGCTGAACAAGACGTAATCGTTGAGCACCGCGCTTCGATGCAGGTGCACCAGCGGCTCCAAGGCGGCCAGGGATACGCTGTCGGAGGCGTACACCATGGCTATGCCCTTGCTGTTCCACGCCCTTTGATCGACGAGGGCCGGGGCACCCAGTCCCCTGTGCCGCCTCCCGGGGCGGGACGGTTTCTGATCCCATCGCCGAGAAGGCTCGCCGCCCGCAAGCGAGCCTCCACCTCCCCTGTAGGAGGCCCGCCCCCTGGCCGATGCAAAAACCGATCAACACCGGAAAGAGTCGCCGAGAGGGCTCGCCTCCCACAACACGCGGTTCCGCCCCCTGTAGGAGGCCAGCCCTCTGGCCGATCGGGCCTTGATCGAAGCCCAGCATCTCCCCTAAAAGCCCGTCTGCCAGAACCGAGCCCCGGCCGCGATACCCCCTGTAGGAGGCCAGCCCTCTGGCCGATCGGCGCCGAGTGGAGCCGCGGACACGCATTCTGCCACCAGGCCTTCACAGGGGCTAAGGTCAGGGGCCATCATTGAGAAACCGTAACGTGGAGCTGTCGCAGCCATGAGCACCGTCCCTGCTGATCCGATCGCCGGACGTCGGCACCGGCTCACCGTGGAGGATTTCCACCGCATGGGGGCGGCGGGCCTGTTCGCGCCCGAGGCACGGATGGAGCTGATCGAAGGAGAGATCATCCACATGACACCGATCGGAAGCGGCCACGCCAGCCGGGTGATGCGCCTGGCGGATCTTCTGACCACCCATCTGCACGGAAAGGCCGTCGTTGCGGTACAGAGCCCGGTGCGCCTGGGTGATCGGTCCGAGCCCCAGCCGGACCTGGCCGTGCTCCGTCACCGGGAGGATTTCTACGCCTCGGCGCACCCCGGTCCCGCCGATATTCTCCTGCTGATCGAGGTTGCGGACACCACCGTCGGCTTCGACCGGGAAGTGAAGATCCCGCTCTATGCCCGCCACGGCATTGCCGAGGTGTGGCTGCTGGACCTGGAGGATGGCGCTATGGAGGTGTACCGGAAGCCGCAGGCGGGCGTCTATCGAGAAGTCAGCTCGCACCGCAGCGGGACCCTGTCGCCCCAGTCGCTTGCTCAGGTGGTCGTGGACCTGGGCACCCTGCTGGGCTGAGAGACTCGCTTCCCACAACAACCGCCCCGGCCTTCTCTTTGTAGGAGGCCAGCCCCCTGGCCGATCGAGGCTGGATGGAAGCCCGGGAAGGGTGAGCCGAGACCGATTGTCCGGTGGACAATCGCAGCTCGGCGAACGCCCCGCCCAGGATGGCGGGGCTGGGGGTCATCGGAGCCAGTAGAGTGCCGACAGGGATGCCTTCTGCATCACCGCCGAAGCTACCGTTTCAAGAAGCCAAGGTCGCGGAGCACCGAAGCCCGCCGTAGGAGGCCAGCCCCCTGGCCGATCAACCCCCGATCAATGCCCGCGAAACGACCGGGGCTACGAACCGAAACGGGCGAGGGCGGGCCGACCGCCTCCTCGACTTTCGGTGAAGGCCTCCCCCCTGGATGGCCTTAGGGATCAGAGCGCCCCCGTATCCGACGAGTGCCACCCTCGGGCCAGCACCGGCCGCGGCCATCACGCCCCCGGTCTCGCCGCGTTCTGGCCCGGCCTCTGGTACGGCCAAAGGGTGTATCTGGGCAAGGGGGCCAGCATGAGCCCGGGGCGGTACCGGCTCGGCCGGTAGCCCGCAAGCTTGCCGCCCGGGACGGCGGGAGGGTCTCCGCCGACAATAGGAAGCGAGACGAGGGCCAGGGCCGGCCCAGGGAGTGGACAAGGACGTCTCCGTCTCGACTATCCTTGGGCTCAGGATCGAACAAAGACCATGGAAAGCCACGACAACCCAGGCCGCTATCCTCGCCGCATCCTGCTCGCCGTCACTGGGCTTTCGCCCCAGGTGGTGACCGAGACGCTGTACGCCTTGACCCAGTCCGCCGGGCACAGGCTCGTGCCCACGGAGGTTCGTGTCATCACTACTGCGGAGGGGGCCGAGCGCGCCAGGCTGGCCCTGCTTTCGGACGAGCCCGGCTGGTTCACCCGTTTTTTGGCTGACTATGGACTTCCCCCCATCGCGTTCGACGAGAGCCACATCTTGATACTCAAGAATGGGGAGGGTCTGCCGCTCGCGGACATCCGCACCCCGGCCGACAACGAGCGTGCCGCCGATTTCATCACCGAACAGGTTCGCGAGCTGACATCGGATCCCGACTCGGCCCTGCATGTGTCGATCGCGGGGGGCCGCAAGACCATGGGCTTCTACCTCGGCTACGCCTTGTCCCTGTTCGGCCGCCCCCAGGACCGCCTGTCCCACGTCCTGGTCTCCGAGCCCTTCGAGTCGAGCTGGGAATTCTTCTACCCCACGCCCTACAACCGCGTGATCACGACCCGGGAGAACAAGCTCGTGAACACGGCCGAGGCTGAAGTGGCCTTGGCGGAGATTCCGTTCGTGAGTCTCAGGCACGGGCTTCCGGAGCCGCTGTTGGAGGGGAAAACTACGTTTGGGAGCACGGTGGCGGCCGCCCGCCGCGCCCTCGGTCCTCCGGATCTGGTGATCGATCTGATGGCGAGGACCGTTCGGGCCAGCGGTGAGACGCTGACCGTGCCGCCTTTCGAGCTGGCGTTCCTCGCCTGGTTCGCGCGGCGTCGGGTTGCAGGCGAGCCGGGACTGCCCTGTCCCGTGGAGGGGGCTCCGGAGCCGGCCTACGCAGAGGCGTACCTTGCCGAGTACCGCGGGATCATCGGCGAGATGGGCGACGACGAGAGAACGAGGGCGCGCCTCGATGCTGGTATGCCCAAGGATTTCTTCGAGCAGACCAAATCGAAGCTGAACCGGCGGCTCGCGCGCAGGCTCGGGCCGGCTGCGGAGCCCTACCAAGTCGCGGCGCACGGTCCGCGGCCCAAGCGCTATGGATTGGGCGTACCCGCCAGCTCGGTAAGGTTCGGCTCTGCGCCTGGGGCCAAAGACCAGCCGCACAGCACTGGGCAGGGAGAAGTACATGGCTGATGCGGTGATCACGTGTCCGAGCTGCGGTACGGTGATTGCGATCAGAGTGATGATTGAGAACGAGGAGCCGGCAAGCTTGCGAAGTTGTGGGCTGCAAGAGCTGAGGAACGAGAATCGCCGCCAGTGGACCAAGCGATGATGCAGAAACTCGAGTACAGGGTCAGCTTCACTACCCCCGCGTTCCTCGGCAACGCCGAGCAGGCCGGGCAGTGGCGCACTCCACCATTCAAGGCGCTGCTGCGGCAAAGGTGGCGGGTCGTGAAGGCCAGGGACTACCGCTACAACCATGCTGATCTGCGTCAGCATGAAGGCGACCTGTTCGGCAATGCTTGGCTGAGCGATCCCAACGGCAAGCCGCTCCACCGGAGAAGCCGGGTAGCCATCCGCCTTGACCATTGGAAGATCGGCGAGATCACATCGCAGGGTTGGCCCGGGGGTGCAATGGAGTACGTCCCCACCACCAAGAATGGTAAAGGCAGTGTCCGTAGTGATGTCTATCTGGGATTCGGCCCTGTCTCACCAGAAAAGAAGAAAGAGGGGCGCCCGATCACCATACGCGGCGCTATTGGCACGGACCAGGAAGCCGTCCTTCGTTTCCTGCCAGAGCGTCTGTATAAGCTCAAGCCCTCGGACGCGGACATGAGCGACCTGCACGATACGGTCCAGCTCATGGCCTGGTTCGGCACCCTGGGCAGTCGCTCCCGCAACGGATGGGGGGCGCTGGCTTTGAGCGCCAAACCCGATACGCCGCAAGTGAGCGCCTGGCCGAGCAAAGCCGATGCCTTGCTCACCCGCGTCGGCAGAAAGTGGACCGATTGTCTGGAACTGGACTGGCCCCATGCTCTGGGCCACGCGGGAGGAGTCCCACTCATCTGGATCAGCCAGCCCTACGAGGACTGGAGACAGGCCCTGGGCTGTCTGGCAAACATCCGCGTGGAAATCAGAAGTGTCGCGAAGTCCTTTTCGGGGCCAGAGAACATCGGAGGTATCCACCTTTTGACTTATCCGGCGGGCGATAAGTGGACACTGCGCCAACTGTCGAAAGGACAACCCCGACGCGAAAACCAGGAGGGCAGACTGGCAACCCAACTGCGCTTCAAGGTGGTCAATACGCCGGGAGGAAAGGTGGTGGCTATGGTCTTCCACATGCCGCACCGTTTCCCCGATGAATTGATGGGCCGGTTGAGCACGGGCCAGCAAACCTGGCTGCGCGCAAACGAACAGGCGGTCTGGCAAGAAATACACAGCGTGCTGAACCGGAGCAGCCGGCTTGACCCATTGGGGGGGTGAAATGAGCGCGGACCTCTGGAGAACCAAGCTCGCCGCTTGGCTGCATGACCCCGCTGAGAAGGCACTGGTGTTGATGCGCGACGTGGACAACCGGGGGCAGCGCATCGGCCACGAAGAAGGCTCGGTCGCGCAACTACGCAACGAGCTCGGCATCGCCAAGTCCCATTTCCGGCGCGACGTGGACCATTGGGCGGCCGCCGCCGACCGGCCGCAATGGCCCTGCGAGGACGGCAAGCCGCGCCCGGAGTGGGCCAACGTGCGTTTCGTCGAACGTCCGGTACTCATTCACCCCCTCTCCGGCGAGGAAATCGACCTCGAGAAACTCACCGAGATCGCCGCGCCTCACATCCGCAATGCCAGCCTGGGCCACTTCCTCGAGCTGGTCGAGCACGACGCGGACGGCCGGCCCGACCACCGCTTGACCCTGCTGGCCTTCTGGCGTTTCGGCCCGGAACCGAAGCTGGCCGCCCCGGAGCTTGGCGAGCTCTGGCGCCTGCTGCCCGCCGATACCCGGGTGCCGGACCATTCCATCTGGTCGCACCTGGACGTGGTCTCGGCCCTGGCCGGTGCGACGACGGATGGATCGCCCGCCCTGCTCACCATGAGCTTCGGCCCCGTACAGGGCTTCATCGCCCAGGCACGATCCACTTCCGACCTGTGGGCCGGCTCGCACCTGCTTTCCTCCCTGGTGTGGGAAGGGCTGCGCGTCGTCTGCGAGGAACTGGGGCCCGATGCCTTGCTGTACCCCCATCTGCGCGGCGTGGCGGCGGTCGACCGCTGGCTGCTATCGGTCGTGCCCGACGGCCGGCGCGAGGTCTGGCGCCGGCGCTTTTCCGAGATCGGCGCGGAATGGCTCGATTCCGTGTCGGACGCGAACCCGTTGTTCGCGGCCACCCTGCCCAACAAGTTCATGGCTCTCGTGCCCGCCGGACGCGCCCGGGAACTGGCTGAGAAGGTGACCGAAACCGTGCGCGCCAAGGCACTAGAATGGGCGCTGCAAGCCGCATTCAAGGTCTTTGATGGGGCAGGGCGCGACACCGGCGAATCGGCCCATTGGCGCCGGCAGGTCGCGGAGCAGCTGCGCGGCTTTCCCGAGGCTCACTGGTCGGTGGCGGACTGGCCCACGGCCACCGGCGCGGACGGCTTTCCACTCACCAAGGCACTGGACCAAGCCCTGGCGGCGTTTCGACCCACGGACGGCGGGGCCGGGGGCTTCTTCTCCGGCCCTCTTTGGGATCTGATAACCGCGGCCGAAGTGGTGAAGCCCCAGGGCCAGAAGCGCACCTGGAAGGCGCTCGCTCTCCCCGGCGGCGCGGCCTTCTTCGTCCCCAACCCTGGCCTGCTCTACCCGGCGGTACACGACCTGGTGGAACGCGGTCTGGCCACGGCCAAGACCCTGCGGGGCTTCGAGGCGTTCAGCCAGGACGGTTACCGCTGCACCCTCACGGGCGAGCAGGAATGGCTGACCGATGACCCCCGGCTGTTCGAGCGGCTCTATTCGGACTATTCGGAACAGAAGAGGAACTCTGTCTGGTCCGGGCTCGTCGGCCAGTTCGGCCTCAAGGAGGGCGAGCACCTGGGGGCGTTGGCGTGCCTGAAGCGCTTGTGGCCGAGTCTGTTCGTCGAGCAGGTGGCGGCGTTCCTGGAGGAGAGGCCAAGCCGCTTCGTGGTCAACACGCACACCATGGCGTTGGCGAACGACCTGGAGGCGCTCGACGCCAAGCTGGCCGCGCCGGATGCCCGGGCTCGTATCGAGGCCCTCCTCGTCGACGAGGACCGCGCACCGGCCTTGCCGTGTTCGCTGGTGAAACTGAGGAAGTCCCTCGCCGCCCGCATCCCGGCCGCACTGAACCGCCTGCGCGATGCTGGCGACGAGGATCGTCTGCGTCTTCTCGAAAGAGAAGTCGCCGGCCTGCTCGGCCACAAGCCGGAGGCCTACTATGCATTGATCCAGATGGACGGCGACCGTATGGGCGCCTGGATGGCGGGCAACGAGCCCGCTTTCCGACTGCCGTTCTCGAAGACCTGGCACGAGCAGGTGCGGTCCGCTGTCGCCACCCGCTTCGCCACTAACGATGCCATCCGTGCCTACATGGACGCCCCGCGCCCTGCCTCGCCCGCCCGGCACGCCGCCATCTCCCGGGTGCTCAACGACTTCTCCACCCACGTGGCCCGCCACATCGTCGAGGAGGTGTTCAAGGGCAAGCTGCTCTATGCGGGCGGAGACGACGTGCTGGCCATGGTGTCGGTGGACGACCTTCTGCCCGCCATGCTGCTGCTGCGCGCGGCCTACAGCGGTATTGGCGGCGGGGTGGCGGGCCTGCGCGCCGGGCTCGATCTGAAGCGCTTGCAGCTGGGCCGGGGCTACGTGCAGCTACGGGCTCGGTTGATGCCAATGATGGGCAGCCGCGCCAGTGCATGCATGGGGGCCGTCGTGGCCCACCACCAAGCACCGCTGGCCATGGTCCTGCGGGAGTTGCGCCAGGCCGAGCGCAAGGCCAAGAATGAGGGTGGGCGCGATGCCTTCTGCCTGCGCATCCTCAAACGCGCCGGCGGCGAGGTGGGGGTGACGGACAAGTGGTTCCGGACCCCCTCACTCCCGGCCTCGCAGCCGCCAGCGGGAGAGGGATGCAGTGCCGCCGGGCTGCTGGACGAGCTCATGCACATGCTGGCGCGCAAGGGAGTATCGCGCCGCGCCGCCTACAACTCGGGCGAATGGCTCGCCACTCTGCCCGAGAAGCCCGATTCCGGGCTGCTTGCCGCCAACCTGGCCTATCAGTTCGGGCGCCAAGGCGGTGACCGGGAGCTGGGCTGTCGCCTGGCCGAATACGCCACCTGCCACCACCCCGACACGGCGGCTAGAACCCTGACGGATTTCCTCATGACTGCCGAGTTCCTCGCCCGCTCGAGCCGCATGACGGAGGAGATGCAATGAGCACCTGGCGCTTCGTCCATCCCGTGGACACCCTTTCGCTGCGTGGCAACAGGTTGTTCGGTGCCGCCGGCGACTTCGGCGAATCCGGATTTCCGCCCCGGCCTTCCGTTCTCGCCGGGGCGTTGCGCTCCCTGTTGCTCACCCAGGCCCATGGGGAGATCGAGGGCTTCGCCCGCGACAACCAGCGGCTGACGGATTCGGAGCTCCACCGCATCCTGGGCACACCCAAGGTACCCGGCGACTTCGCGCTCCACGGCCTCTACCCGGCCTGCAGGGATGTCTCCGGCAAAGTGCGCCTGCTGATGCCCCTGCCCGCCGACCTGCTGGTCTTCGAGGACGGCCGAGTGGCTCGCATCCTAGAGCCTCAACCTCTGCCCGACGGCGTATCCGCCAGTATCCCTGCCGATCTGCCTCTGGCCGCCATCCTGCGCCAACCCGCGGCGGCCAAGCCGGAAGACGGTTGGCTGCTGTCCGAAGAGGGTATCACTGCCTATCTCGCCGGGCAGCCGGTCACGGCGGCGCACCTGGTCCGGCAATCCGAGCTCTGGGGCCGCGAGGCGCGGGTGGGCATCGGCCTGTCGCGCGGCTCCCGCACAGCGGAGGACGGCAAGCTGTTCACCGTCGAGCATACCGTCGCCCGCCAGCCGGAGCTTGGTGGTCTGGCCGTTGGACTGGCGGTGCAGGTGGAGGGCGTGGGTGCCCGTTTGCCGGAGACCGGCTTCCTGCGCCTGGGGGGCGACGGGCGCGCTGCCGCCATGGCGGCCATGCCGACCCCGGCCTGGCCCTCGCCCCTGGAGGCCATCCGGCAAACCCGCCGGTTCAAGCTCGTCCTGCTCACGCCAGGCCTGTTCCCCGACGGTTGGCGGCCGCCGGTCCCCGAGGACTTGAAGGCGAAGCTCGTCTGCGCTGCGGTGCCCCGTTTCGAGGTGATCTCCGGCTGGGACCTGGCCAACAGGAAGCCCAAGGCGGCCGAGCGGGTCACTCCGGCCGGGGCTGTGTACTGGCTCGAAGGATTCGAAGGCGACGCCGACAAGCTTGCCGAGTGGGTTGCCGGCGGCCTGTGGCCGCATAATCCCGACTCGAGCCACTCGAGCCACTCGAGCCGCCGCGCTGAAGGTTACAACAACGCATTGCTGGCGGCGTGGCCGCAAAACTGAAGGAGATGAACCATGCGCGCCCATCGAATAAAGGCCCATGTCACACCCAACCAGCCCCTGGTCGTGCCTTTGCCTCCCGACATGCCGGAAGGGGATGTGGAAGTCATCGTCCTTTTCCCGGAGGCGGCGGCCCAGCCCGGGGCCTTCGCCTCTCTGCGTGAATTCGATGACTGGCTCAAGCAGCAGCCCGCCAGCCAGCGCAGCAGGGAAGAGATGGACCGTCAGATCGAAGACGAACGGGCCTCCTGGGGTTGAACGTGCGGCGTGCCTATCTCGATGCCTGTGTGGCGATCTACTACGTGGAGCGCCATCCGACCCTGTGCCCCCGCGTGGAAGCCGCCCTGTTTCACGCCACGGGGGACAACACCGTCCCCGTGTTCTCCGACCTGACGCGCATGGAATGCCGGGTCTTGCCCCTGCGACAACAGGACCAGCGACTGCTTGCCCGCTACGATGCCTTTTTCGGCCTGCCGGATTGCGGGTATGCACCCATGAGCGGGGCTGTGTTCGACCTCGCCACGGAAGTGCGCGCGCAACACGGCCTCAAGACCCCCGACGCACTGCATCTGGCCGCCGCCATCCTTTCCGGCTGTGACGAGCTCTGGACCAGGGATATGAGGCTGGCCAGGGCTGCGGCTGGACGCATCGCCTTGGTCGTATTCGACGAAACTCGATAAGGAAGCCTCCATCATGTTCGAGCAAACGCGCATCCTGTTCCTCTACGCCGTCAGCCCCGTCCACTTGTACTTATTAATAGTCTCACCGTAGTCGCGACATATCTGCGAGCATTCCAGCCTCGGCTGACGGGAAACACCTGCGGTACAGCGTCGTGATAACTTTGAGACAAGTAATATGTTACGGCCCCGCAGCGGTGCCCAGCAATGGATCGCACGCGAGGAGTACAAACTGGAGCCAAGCGCACCCGTGTTCGAATTTACCGATCATTCCGTTAAGGCATTTTTATGCACTTCACAATCCGCCATCACACACACTACCGCTATTCGCATCCGGTGCGGTTAAGCCCGCAGCGGCTGCGTTTCAACCCTCGCGACGATGGGGCGCAGCGAGTCATCGACCATCAGCTCAACATCACCCCGATGCCGGTGGGGCGCAATGAACATCTCGATCTCGAGGGAAACCGGGCGACCCAGGTCTGGTTCGAGGAGGAAACGGACTATTTAGACATCGATGTGACCATGCAGGTCGAAACCTTGCGATACAATGCCTTCGATTTCATACTGGCGTCGGAAGGTGCGGTTTTGCCCATCGACCATGAGCATGACGTTATCTGTGCGCGGGCCTATCTGGAGCGTATCGAACGCGACGATGCAGTTACCGCCTTCGCCGCCAAACTCAGTCTGGAAGTCAAACGCGACACGTTGGGCTTTCTCGATCGCCTGAACCGCCAGCTGTTTGCCGAGTTTAACCCTGTGCATCGTGATACGGGCGCTCCACAAAGCCCGGCTTTCACCTTGCAGAGTCGCCGCGGGGCATGTCGAGATCTGGCCGTGTTGTTCGTCGATTGCTGTCGGGCTGAGGGGATTGCCGCACGCTTCGCCAGTGGCTACCAGAAGGGCGATCTCCGAAACGAGCGACGTGATCTGCATGCCTGGCCGGAAGTGTATCTGCCCGGCGCCGGCTGGCGCGGATTCGATCCCACCCATGGGGAGGCGGTGGCCGACACGCATGTGACCATCGCGGCGGCGGCGAGCTCCCGCGACACCCTGCCGGTAAGCGGGAGTTTTAGCGCAGAGGGAGCGAGCAGCACGCTCGACTACACCGTGGAAATTCAGGTGTCGGAAGATTAAGCGGCTGCCTGTCCCTGCGGACCGAGGGGTCGTTGTTTGAAGGCCGCCCGTAACGATATCGGGTCCCCGGAAAGTCATTCGAGAAGTACTTGACAGGGCTTCCGGCCGGAACGTCCAAAATCTCGTCCGGCAGTCCGATGCCCGCGACGGCGCCCGCGACGCGGCCAGAACCTCGACGCTGGCAGGAATGCTGGACGCGTACCCCGCGGGCGCCCAGACGAAGGCGCTGGGCTAGGGCTCGGTCGGCGATACCGGAGCCTGTTTGATCAATCGCTGCAGCGCCCGAGCATCCGAGTCGGCGCGGTCCATCCAGGCGAGGGCCTCGTCAAAGGCCTTCTGCTGGCCCGCGCGGAACAACCCGCTCACGGACGCATGCAGCGCCGGGACGCTGCACACGGCAGTGGAGCCCTTGAGGCGATGCGCCGCCGCGCAGAGCCCCTCCCAGTTGCGCTGCCGCACGTATTGGCGCAGCTGTTGCAGCTCGTCGGGAAGCCCGTTTACCAGCATCTCGAACATCTCCTCGGCGAGCTCGCGGTTCCCTCCCGCGATGCGCACGGCATTCTCCCTGTCGCAAATGACCTGCTCGTCGGAGCAAGGCGCAGCCTCGCTCGGGACCGGCTCTGTCGCTTGATTGAGGTCCTCTTCTATCGTCAGCGCCCCCGCGCCGAGGAGCCGGGTGATCAGGCCCCACAGTCGTCCTTCATCGACCGGTTTCACCAGCACATCGTCTACGCCAGCCCGAAAGGCCCGCCCTTGATTCGTTGGGGCCGCATCGGCGGTCAGTGCGATGATCGGGATCCTGGTGGAGGAGCCCCGTTCGCGCTCACGGATGATCGCGGTGGCGCGCAATCCGTCCATCTCGGGCATGTGGATGTCCAGCAGCAGCAGGTCGAAGCGCACGGTATCAAGCAGCTCCAGAACCTCCCGCCCGTTAGTAGCCTGGGTGACATGAGCGCCGCTGCTGGCCAGCAAGGCGGTGATGAGCTTGAGGTTGACCGGATTGTCATCGGCCACCAGAAAGTGCCGGTGAGACAGCCTCGGGGGGGCCGTCGTGCGGGCGGTTACCTCGCGCCGCCGGACCTGGCTCGTGGCGATCAGCGACTCGAGCGCCTCGAGCAGGGAAACCTGGCTGGCGGGCTTCGAGATACAACGATCGGCACCCAGCTGGACGACCCAGTCGAGCTCCGCCCTATCGGAGCTGCCGAGCAGCACGAGGGTAGGGCGCGACCCCGGGGCGCCCAGGGCGGCCAACGCCTGAGCCACCCGGCCGGAGCGGAGCTCCGCGGGCGAAAAGCCGAGTACCACGGGCGCCCCCGCCGGCAAGCCCGGGGCCTGCAGATCATCGAGACCGCCGAGCACGCCGACCTGCAGGCCCGCGTGCTCCAGCCGTCCCCGGATGCACGCGGCCGAAAGGCGGTTGGAGTCCAAGACAGCAACCGGCGTGCCCGCCTGTTTGAACAGCGGGGCGCGAGGCAGCTCGTCCGAGGCCGGCTTGTCCATGGGGAGGGTGAAGCGGAACACGGAGCCTTGGCGCTCCCGGCTCTCAACCGCAATGGTGCCTCCCATGGACTGGACCAGCTTGCGGCAGATGCTCAGACCCAGTCCGCTCCCCCCGTACATCCGGCTGGTATTGAAGTTGCTTTGGTTGAATGGCAGAAACAGGTCGGGCTGGAGCTCGGCGGGGATACCGATCCCGGTATCGCTCACGCTGATCTCCAGGCTGCAGCCGCGCGCATGCTCCTCCAGCAACATAGCCCTCACTGCGATCTCTCCGTGGGGGGTGAACTTGACGGCGTTGCCGACCAGATTCATGAGGATCTGGCGGATGCGGCTGGGATCTCCGACCAGAAAGTCGGGCAAGTCGTTATAGATCATCAGCACCAGCTCCAGGCCTTTGGCATGGGCCTGGGGAGCCATGAACGCGATGGCCTCGTCGAGACACTCGCGAAAGTCGAAGAATTCGCGCTCGATGTTCAGCTTGCCCGATTCGAGCTTGGAGAAATCCAGGATGTCGTTGACGATGTCGAGCAGGTCGAGAGATGAGCGCGAGATCGTCTCCACATAGTCGAGCTGATCGGCCGTGAGGCTCGTCTTGGCCAAAAGGCTGGAGAATCCCGTGATGCCGTTGAGCGGTGTACGGATCTCGTGGCTCATGCTGGCCAGAAACTCGGACTTGGCTCGGCTCGCTTCGAGTGCACGCTTGCGGGCCAGGTCCAGCTCGACATTGCGAATCTCCAGCGCCTCCATGGTCTGGCGCAGATCGGAGGTGGTTTCCTCAATCTCTGATCTCATCCGCGTGCTGGTCTCCTCCAGCGCCCGACCGAGCGCATTCACGTCTCGGGCGATACCGCCGGACGCGTCGAAACGGCTCTCCGCAACACGTGCGGACCATTCGCCCTCGACCAGGCGCTGCAGCACGGCGTGCACCGCCTCGAGTCGGCGGCTCAACGGGCGGGCAAGCCCCCATGCCAGCACCGCCGCCAGCGCCAGAGAGCCGGCGATGAGCCAGCGAGAAGCGGGGCTTATCGCATACAGCGCCGTGGCCGCCGCAGCGGGGATCAGACCCAGGGCGAAAATTCGCAGCTTCATGCCTTGTGCTTTCCCGTCGCGCGCGCCACTTGGGGATTTGCCACAGATGAGGAACTGAGTATATCGTCGATGCCCGGTGCGCCGGAGTCACCGGGCCGGTTGCCCGGCCCATCCCGCGCAGCCGGACCTGGCTATGATCGGCACAGCGCACGACATCCCTTCAAGAATCGGACCCCACCATGCAGGACCAGCTTCCGACCATCGAATCCTTCGTCGGCAATACCCCGCTCGTGCGGTTGCGGCGGCTGCCCGGCGAGACCAGCAACCAGATCCTGGTCAAGCTGGAGGGCAACAATCCGGCTGGCTCGGTCAAGGACCGTCCGGCGCTGTCCATGATCAGGCACGCGGAGGCGCGCGGCGAGATCCGCCCGGGGGATACGCTGATCGAGGCGACCAGCGGCAACACCGGGATCGCGCTGGCCATGGCGGCGGCCATCAAGGGCTATCGCATGATCCTGGTGATGCCCGAGCACATGAGCGCGGAACGCCGGGCCGTGATGCGCGCCTTTGGAGCGGAGATCGTCCTCACCCCGCGCGAGGGCAGCATGGAAGCGGCGATCGACCAGGCCCGCAGCATGGAGGCGCGAGGCCGCGGGCGGATCCTCGATCAGTTCTCAAATCCGGACAACCCGCGCGCCCACTATGAAGGGACCGGCCCGGAGATCTGGCGCGATACCGGCGGGCGCGTCACCCATTTCGTCAGCTCCATGGGTACGACCGGGACGATCATGGGAACCTCCCAGTATCTGAAGGAGGTGAGCCCGTCCGTTCAGATCGTCGGCGTCCAGCCCACCGAGGGCTCCAGCATCCCCGGTATCCGGCGCTGGCCTCAGGCCTATCTGCCCAAGATCTACGACCCGGCGCGGGTGGACAGGATCATCGACGTGGACCAGGCCGAGGCCGAGCACCTGACCCGGGAGCTGGCCGCCCGCGAAGGCATCTTTGCCGGGGTGTCGTCCGGGGGCGCCGTGGCCGCCGCGTTGCATCTTTCGGCGGAGATTCGGGATGCGGTCATCGTCGCCATCATCTGCGACCGCGGCGACCGCTATCTCTCCACCGGTGTCTTTCCGGCGGAATAGGCGATGATTCCCCCCAAGGGCAGTCCTCGGACTTGGTCTGCACGCCCGCTTGCCGGCTCTGTCCCCGGATCCGCGCCCAAGGCGGAGGATCGGCCGAGCCGGGCTCGATGCGCCCCCGGAGACGGTTTCCGGAAGTCTTGCCTTGTGACCCCCATCGACCCTCGCGCCAGCCCCCCGCTTAATGGACCCGAGCGCAGGGCGTACACCGCCATCCATTGGCGGAAGGAGGGGACGCGGGCATGAACCTGATGGCCTTCGATATAGCGACCGTGCCGGACCCGGAGTGTGGTCGACGGCTCTACGGGCTGCAGGACCTGGACGACGCCGACGTCGTGCGGGTGATGCAACACCGGTCCCGCCAGCGCACCGGCCAGGCGCACCCAGTACCGGCACACCAGCGTCGGCTCGCCGCCCTGACCCTGGTCAGGCGTCACGGTGACGGCCTCGACGTCGAGACGCTGGTGGCATCCCGGCATGAAGATCGGACCCTGATCGAGGCGTTCTTCCATCAGATTGAGCGCAGCATGCCCGCACTTGTGTCCTGGGACGGGAGGGCACCGCAGCTGTCGGTGCTGCAATACCGCGCGCTCGCCCATGGCGTTTCCTCGCCGCGGTACTGGAACTGGGCGGATGGGGCCATCGGCGCGCAGGGACGACCCGCGGACCCGCCGGTGTACCTCGGGCAAGTCCTGGGCTCCCATGCCGGCGCGCAGGTTGCGCCGCTCGCTGAGGTCGGCGTGATGCTCGGGCTTCCTGCAGCGGCGCCTCCTGGTCCCGGCGAGACCTCGGACCTCTGGCTTGCGGGGGATGTCGCCGCGATCAGCAAGGCCTGTGACTTCGGCGCCCTCACCACCTATATCGTCTATCTGCGGCTGGAGCTGGCGCGAGGCCGGCTATCGGCCCAGCGGCATGGAGAAGAGCTTCTGCGCTTGCGCGATCGTTTGAGCCGGAGCGAGCACGCGCATCTGTCCGCCCTGGCCGCGGCCCTGCCACAGACCTGATATGGGCGCCAGACACCGCAAGCCCCTGCCGGAGCCTCGCGAGGCGGTCATAGAATCCCTGAGTCACGACGGCCGCGGCGTGACCCATGTCGAAGGCAAGGCCGTGTTCGTCCAGGGGGCGTTGGCGGGTGAGCGTGTGCGCTTCGCATACACCCGGCTGCAGCGCCGGTACGACGAAGGGCGGGTCGAGCAGATCCTCGAGGCGTCTCCCGACAGGGTCCAGCCGCGCTGCGCCCACTTCGGAGTCTGCGGCGGCTGCAGCCTGCAGCACCTGGCGCCGCGCGCCCAGGTCGCGGCCAAGCAGCGGGCCATGCTCGATGCGCTCGAGCGCATCGGCGGCGTCATCCCCGAGGAGATCCTTCCGCCACTGACCGGCGACACCTTGTGGGGCTACCGGCGCAAGGCCCGCCTGGGTGTCAAGCTGGTCGAGAAGAAGGGGAAGGTGTTGGTCGGATTCCGGGAGCGCGGATCGAGCTTCGTTACGGACGTTGCTCGCTGCGAAGTGCTCCATCCCCGGGTCGGGGGGATCGTCGGGCAGCTCGGCGAGCTGGTGGCAGACCTGTCGGTGCGGGACCGCATTCCGCAGATCGAGGTCGCCGTCGGCGATGAGCACGCGGTGTTGGTGCTGCGCCTGCTCGCGCCGCTGTCCCAGTCCGACACCGCCCGCCTTGCGGCATTCGGCGAGGACCACGATCTCGAGATCTACCTCCAGCAAGGGGGACCAGAGACGGTGAGCCCCCTCGACGGGCGCGGGGTTCGGCTGAGCTACCGGCTCCCCTCATTCGACGTGCGCCTGCATTTTCTGCCCCTGGACTTCACTCAGGTCAACCTGGATCTGAACCACGTCATGGTGGATCGCGCAATCGAGCTGCTCGCGCCAGCCCCGGAGGATCGTGTGCTGGATCTGTTCTGCGGCCTCGGAAATTTCACGCTGCCCCTCGCACGCCGCGCGGGCGAGGTCGTCGGGGTGGAGGGCGATCCGGGCCTGGTCGCGCGTGCGCGAGAGAATGCGACCGCCAATGGCCTGGGCAACGTGGCCTTCTTCTCGGCCAACCTCTACCAGCCCCTGCAGAACGAGCCCTGGCTGCGGCAGCGCTTCGACAAGCTGCTGCTGGATCCGCCGCGCAGCGGTGCCGCGGAGGTACTGCCCTACATCCCCATGCTGGGGCCAGAGCGGCTGGTCTACATCTCCTGCTATCCGGGGACCCTGGCCCGGGACCTCGGAACGCTGGTCCGCGACCTGGGCTTCAGGCTGACTGCCGCAGGGGTCATGGACATGTTTCCGCACACCGGACATATCGAGTCGATTGCGGTGCTGGAGCGGGCCTGAGGCCGCGGAATACCGACCCATGGGCGTGGAGATCGAGCGCAAGTTCCTGGTCATCGGCGAGGCATGGCGGGGCCAAGCCTTTTCCGAGACCGGCTACCGGCAGGGCTACCTCGCCAACCAGTCCAATGTCTCGGTGCGCGTGCGCATCGGCGGCGGCAAGGCCTTTCTCAACGTCAAGAGCGCCCACCTGGGCATCCGCCGGGACGAATTCGAATACCCGATCCCGGTCCAGGATGCCGAGGAGATGTTCGACACTTTGGTGCAGCAGCCTTGTATCGACAAGATTCGCTATCTGGTCAGGCATGGCGAGCACGTCTGGGAGATCGACGTCTTTTCCGGGGCCAATGAAGGTCTGGTGGTGGCCGAGATAGAGCTGCAGTCCGAGGACGAGCCTTTCGAGCTGCCCGACTGGGCTGGCGAGGAGGTCTCTCATGACCCACGCTATCTCAATGTCAACCTGGTCCATCATCCGTTTCGCGATTGGTAGTCCGTGGCCGGCGAAGCGGCCCCTCCGATCGCGTGCCGAAGCCGCCGAACGCCATGACTGAGCACCTCGAGATCGATATCGCGCGGCAGGAGCTGCGCCTCGCCGACGGTTCGATGCTGCGGAGGATCTACCGGGTCTCCACCGCCGCCAAGGGTGTCGGCGAGGCGGTGGGCAGCGGCTGCACGCCCTGCGGTCTGCATCGCATCCGCATCAAGATCGGGGCCGATTGCCCCTCGGGGACCGTATTCGTGGGGCGGCGTCCCACGGGCGAGATCTATTCCGAGGCGCTCGCAGCCCGCCAGCCCAGGCGCGATTGGATCCTGACCCGCATTCTCTGGCTGACCGGCAGCGAGCCCGGGCGCAACCGTGGCGGCCTGGTCGACACCCTCAAGCGATTCATCTACATCCATGGGTGTCCCGACACGGAGCCCATGGGCACGCCCCGATCCCACGGCTGCATCCGGATGCGCAATGACGATCTGCTGGATTTGTTCGAGCGGGTTTCTGCGGGCACCCCCGTGGACATCCGCGAGTCCTTCGCGGACCCATTTCCCTAGCCGCTCCAGGACCGCCGCCGCCCGCCAGGTCCACGGGCCCTGAGAAAGCGCTAACATACTTCGCCGTCTCCCTTCCGGATACTCGCCCCATGTCTCACGGCCCACTCATGCTGGACCTCGACGGCAAGACGCTGACGCCGGAAGAGCGCGAGCTGTTGCTGCATCCAGCCGTCGGTGGCGTCATCCTGTTCTCCCGCAATTACGAGAGCCCGGAGCAGGCTCGCCGGCTCGTCGACGACATCCATGGATTGCGCCGTCCGACCCTGTTGGTTGCCGTCGATCAGGAAGGCGGTCGCGTCCAGCGCTTTCGCGACGGATTCACCCGTTTGCCCCCCGCCGCTTGGCTTGGACAGCTGCACGACGGCCACCCCGACATGGCACGCAAGGCTGCCCGTGAGCTGGGCTGGCTCATGGCGGCGGAGCTGCGCTGTGTAGGGGTCGACTTCAGCTTGGCCCCGGTCCTCGACCTCGGGCGGGGCATCAGCCGCGTCATCGGCGATCGGGCATTCCACGCGGCCCCGCTAGTAGTCTCCGAGCTTGCCCATGCTTGGCAGACCGGCGCCCGGGAGGCCGGGATGGCGAGCGTGGCCAAGCACTTTCCTGGTCACGGTGGAGTAGGGGAGGACTCGCACCTGGAGCTGCCGGTGGACCGGCGTCGGCTCGAGGACCTGCTCGCGGACGATCTCCTCCCTTTCGAGCGAATGATTCGGCTGGGGCTGGAAGCGATCATGCCGGCCCACGTTATCTACGAGCAGGCCGACAGCCGCCCGGCGGGCTTTTCGCACTACTGGCTGCAGCGGATCCTTCGTCAGCGCCTGGGATTCCAGGGCGTGGTCTTCAGCGACGATCTCGGCATGGCGGCCGCTTCGGAGGCGGGTGATTACGGGAGCCGAGCTCGCGCGGCGCTGCAGGCGGGCTGCGATATGATTCTCGTCTGCAACGATCGCCCCGGGGCCATAGCGGTGTTGGAGGAGCTGGCCGACTATGCAGATCCCGTGGCCCAGATGCGTTTGGTGAGGATGCACGGACGCGCCGGTATGACCCGAGAGCAGCTGCACCTGGATGCGCGCTGGCAGTCCGCCATCCATCTGCTGGCCGAGTACGACGAGTCCCCGGCCATGTCGCTGGATCTCTAGCTCGCATTTCTCACCAGCGCTCATTGTGCGGCGGTCGAGATGCGCGGGCATACAAACCGCGCGCCACGGTGGCAGCTTGCCGACAAATGCGGGCTCGGCACAACCGCGGCGGCGCAAAGCTCGGCCACGGGCTCTTGCGGTGTCACAACCCGACCTGAGGAACGGATGATGTCCATATCCCCGGAAGAGGCGCTCGCCGTCTATCGCAAGGCCGATCGCCTCTACAGCCTGGATCAGCTCGAGCAAGCCTTAGACCGGATGGCCGGAGAGATCTGGTCTCGTCTGGAAGGCCGCAATCCGCTGGTGCTCTGCGTGATGAACGGCGGGCTCGTGCCTTTCGGGCGCCTGGTGAGCCGGCTGGATTTCCCGATGCAGCTCGACTACATCCATGCGACCCGCTACCGTGGCCAGACCCAAGGCGGAGAGCTGCGCTGGGTCAAACGCCAGAACGAGCCGATGCAGGGCCGGTCGGTGTTGATCGTCGACGACATCCTCGACGAGGGATACACCCTTGATGCCCTGATCGGCGAATGCCACAGCCAGGGAGCGAGCGAGATCTGCACCGCCGTGCTTGCCGTCAAGCTCCACGACCGGGGCGTCGGAGTGAAGGCGGACTTTTTCGGGGTGGAGGTCGAGGACCGCTACGTCTTCGGCTACGGGATGGATTACAAGGGCTATCTCAGAAACGCCCCCGGCATCTTTGCCGTCAATGAGTAGCACGTATCTCATCATTCCCCGGGGCCGCGACCGCGGCGAGTTTGGCCCATGGCGCGACGCGCCGAGCCTGGTGAAGCCATTGCTACAGGCGCGAGCCGCAACGAGGCCCCGCCCGGTCCCCAAGGGGTTGCGTCCGAAACGCGGCTCGCGGGGAATCCTGGGGTACGTTCTAATGAGCACGAGGGGAGGGCGGCAACGCCTGGCAGGGCTGCCAGCCCTTGGATATCATCCGAGCTATGTGCGGCAGGTTTTCCCTATACGCCTCGAATAGCGAGATCCAGACGGAGCTCGGGGTCGGGCTCGACCGATCGCCGCCGCCGCGTTACAACATTGCGCCGGGGCAGTCAGTCCTGGTGGTGCGGCTCGCAGGCGGGACCCGGGAGTGCGTGCCGGTGCGCTGGGGCCTGGTCCCGAGCTGGACCAGAGATGCGACGGCGGGCTCCCGATTGATCAATGCGCGGTCGGAAACGGCCGCGCAGAAACCTTCGTTCCGGGAGGCGTTCCGCCAACGGCGTTGTCTCGTGCCCGCAAGCGGATTTTTCGAGTGGACTGACCGTCCAGCGAGAAGGCCCTATTATTTCTCGCGCGCCGATGGTCGCCTGTGCGTTTTCGCCGGTCTCTGGGAAACCTGGCGGGGGCCCGACGGCGCGGATCTGGCGACCTGCGCCATCTTGACCACGACCGCCAACGCGATCGTCGCGGAAGTGCACGAGCGCATGCCCGTCATCCTCGAACGGGAAAGGTTCGCCCTTTGGCTCGACGGAAGTCCGGCCGCTGCCCAAGCGCTCCTGGCGCCGGCACCGCCAAGCCTGTTGACCCGCCGCGCCGTCGGACCCGCGGTCAATGACGCGCTGCGCGAGGGAGCTGCCTGCGTTGCTTGCCTTTGCGGGCAGGACGCGGCCCCGCAGCGTAGCTTTCCGGGCATCTGACCCAACTCAGGTATTTTGCTGCTAGAGATAACGATGACAGACTTGGCGATTATCGGAGGCTCGGGATTCACTCGGCTCGAAGGACTCGAGATCACCTCGCGCGAGGTCGTGCGCACGCCCTTCGGTGAGGCCTCCGCACCGCTCACCCGCGGAACATTGCAAGGTCGCAGCGTCGTGTTCCTGCCGCGACATGGGCCGGGACACACGATTCCTCCGCATAAGATCAACTACCGAGCCAACATCTGGGCCCTTGCGCACGCCGGAGTCAGCCGCGTCGTTGCCATGGCCGCCGTGGGCGGCATCACGTCGGTGATGGCACCGGGGACCATTGTGATACCCGACCAGATCATCGACTACACTTACGGGCGCGATCATACGGTTTTCGAGACGGATCTCACCGAAGTCACCCATATCGACTTTACCGAGCCTTACTGCCCGGAGTTGCGGGCAAGCCTGATCGACGCGGCCCGGCACGCTGGCATCGAGATCGTGGGGGCCGGGACCTACGCGGCTACCCAAGGCCCGCGATTGGAATCAGCCATGGAGATCGTGCGCCTCGAGCGCGATGGCTGTGATCTCGTCGGGATGACCGGCATGCCCGAGGCCGCTCTCGCCCGAGAGCTGGGTCTGTGCTACGCCTGCTGCGCCCTCGTCGCCAATTGGGCCGCCGGCAAGGGACAGGGACCGATTACCATGGAGGAGATCGAGCGAACGCTCTCGGGCGCCATGGGCCAGGCTCGCAGGCTGCTGGCGCAGCTTCTCATCGGGCTCTGAGCCGCGAAGTCGTCGCTCGCCTGTCAACAACTAGAACCGGCACCGGGACCGCTCCGCGGCCAGGATCGGAGCATGCACGTTATGCAGACGCGCCTGCGAGCGCTTTCCACAGCGCTTCTCCTGCTACCGCTGGCCGCTTGCGGCCAGTCGGGTCAACCGAGCTTTGAGCAGCGTTTCGCGCGCGGGTTGCAAGCGCTCGATCGCGGCAATTATGCGGAGGCCTATTGCTACTGGCACCCCCTCGCCGAGAGGGGCTATGCCGACGCTCAATATCGCATCGGCTGGTTCCACGCGAACGGCCACGGCATGCCTGTGGACGTCAAGACGGCGATCGAGTGGTGGACCAAGGCCGCGAAGCAGGGACACGTCGATGCCGAGCTGGCTCTGGGACTTGCCTATACCAACGGCGACGGGATCAAACGTGACCCGGAAAAGGCGCTGACCTGGTACCTGGCCGCCGCCAAGAAGGGCCAGGAGGACGCCCGCGACATCATTCGCAAGATGGTTGCCGCGAACGACGCGGTTATCGAGCCATATCTGGCCCAGCTATCCGACCTCGATTGGCTCACGACTCGTCGTACGGTCAAGAGCAACGCCACCAACGTCCGGGACGGACCCGGTCTCCGGCATAAGGTCGTTGCAACCTTCAATGCCGGAGACGAGGTGCGCGCCTTGCGCTCCTCAGCTGGCTGGACCCAGATCGTGCTGTCGCGCAAGGGCGATACGGGCTGGGTTCTGGACAGGCTGCTGGACAAGAACGCGCAGCGCTGAACGGTGCCGCCGGCGGCTGTGTCCTTCAGTTGTGCTAGGATTGATTCGACCGGAGGTTCTGCGATACCGATGATCCAGTCAACACCGGAGGACCCACAGGATGGCGGACACTGAGCATCGACCGGTAGCCGGGCCGGAGGGAACCGAGCCGACGGCCAAGAAGACGACCAAGAAAAAGACGGCCAAGAGGGCCGCTGCCAAAAAGGCCCCAGCGAACAAGAAGGTTGCGGCTAAGAAGCCCGCCGACAAACAGGCCTCAGGCGCCGGCGCGGCCGAGGCGGCGGCGGTCCATTCCGTCACTTCAGTGGCTCCCGAGCCCGGGCATGCGCCGCGAGAGTCGCCCGAAGAGGCGCGGGCGCAGACCTCTTCTCCGGCAAGCTCCCCGCCAGCGGGGACTGCCCAGCCCCCGTCCGAGCCGGGCGACAAAGCCGTTCCAGTTGCCTCCGCCGCTCCCTCATCGTCGCGCCCGGCATCCGATGTAGCTGCCGAACCGGCACCTGCTCCCGCCGCAAGCGTCGGAGCTGCCTCGTCCCAGGCATCGACACCCGGCCCCGAGCGCACCGCTACGCAGGAATCCGCGGGAAACAAGCCTATCCAAGAAGCCCAGCAGCGCCTGACAGACATGGGCCTGCTGCCTCAAGAGCCGGAGCGGAGCGTCATGTCAGAAGTACCGAAGGAACAGCCCGCCTCGAGCAGAGCCTTTGCGCTCACGATCCTCCTTTTCCTGGTCATCGTCGTCGCGGTCTTCATGTACATCCGCTCCCTGGCCCACACGCCCGCGAGCGAGCATACGCAGGCGACCGGGCAGTCGGCTGCCCAGGTTGCGCCCACCGTAGCGAAAGCGCCGGCATCGCCTGCGGCGCCTGTCCATGTGAGCGCCGCGAAAACGGCTCCGGCGGGGCAGGGGACCGTCGTCGCCGAGCCCAAGCCCGAGGCACAGCCGCCCGAAGCGCTGACCGAGGCAGAAGCTCCGCCTCCCCCGCCTGCCGCAACTCCGCCCGAAGCGGCGCCGAAACCACCGGCGAGCACCACACCTGCTGCGCCTCAGGAGACGGTCAGTACCCAGGGCGAGACATCCCCTACGCGGGAAACAAGCCCGAAGGCGCCTGCAGCGCCGGAGGTGTCTAGAGCCCCGGCACCCGCTAGTCCTTCACAACCGCAAGCCGCTGCTCTCGCTTTCGCTCCACCGCCGCTCCCCCCGGCGCCCCCCGCTGAGATGCGTACGATCGAGCGCGTGTTCGCCCCGGAGCTGCTCCCGCAGCCGCCCCTGCCGCCCGGCCATTGATGCTGCGACCTCTCCCGTCCGGCCCCAGACTCTTTCCATCTCCGACAGGAGCCCCCGGCACACCCCCGCCGGGTATCCAGCGCGACGCCCGCTCTGCGAATCCCGGCTGTGGGGCCTCGCGATCGAGGCTTTGAGCGCCGAGCCCTGTCGTTTCGACCGACCGTTTGGCCGAGTTTCCCAGATATCAGCATCGGCGGAGGGTGTGGAGATACCAAGCCAAACGATGCCGGCGCTGATGTCTTTTAACATAATATACATTATGCGCACTCCCGCATCGGGGCTGATCCGGTAGCCCTGGCATCGGCCCGTCGGGGTCTGTACCCTCGCATCACTGTGCCTTTCCAAGCGCGCGCTGATGGAAAACCTACTCAAGACCGAGCTCGCTCTAGCTCCTGGAATCGTCTACCTGAACCATGCCGCTGTGGCACCTTGGCCTCGCCGTACCGTCGCAGCGGTCACGCAATTCGCCCAGGCGTGCGGACGCCGGGGGGCCGCGGACTACGCCGCGTGGCTCGCCGTGGAGGCACGGCTACGCGAGCGCCTGGCACGCCTGATCAACGCACAATCGCCCAACGATATCGCTCTGGTGAAGAACACCTCCGAGGCGCTGTCCATGGTCGCTTACGGCCTCGCGTGGACGCCTGGCGACAACGTGGTGATATTCGCGGGAGAGTTTCCATCGAACCGTATCGTCTGGGACTCGTTGCGAAGCCAGGGCGTGGAGCTGCGCGAGGTGTCGCTCGACCCGGGGGGCTCCCCCGAAGAGGATTTGCTTGCCCGATGCGACGGGCGCACCCGACTTGTATCGGTCAGCTCGGTTCAGTACGCCACCGGCTTCAGGGTGAATCTCGGCTTGATCGGGCACGTCTGTCGTTCCCGCAATATCTTCTTTTGCGTGGATGCGATCCAGAGCCTGGGGGCGCTGCCTTTCGACGTGCAGGACTATGTAGCGGACTTCGTGGCCGCCGATGGGCATAAATGGATGCTGGGCCCGGAGGGCTTGGGTCTGTTCTGGTGCCACCCCGAGCTTCGCGCCGACCTTCGGCTTCACGAGTACGGCTGGCACATGACGGATCGTCCCGGTGATTTCGCCGCACTGGATTGGCACGAATCGACGACGGCGAGCCGCTTCGAGTGTGGCAGCCCGAACCTGCTCGCTGCCCACGCGTTGGATGCCAGTCTTTCCCTCATCGAAGAGGTCGGAATTCACGTTATATATGAGAACATTCTCCTAATAAACAGATTATTAATGGAAAAACTCTTATCTGCGTTCCCGGAGGCCATGCTGTTGTCGTCGACAGAAGACACCCGCCGCTCCGGAATACTGACCCTGCGGTTGGAAGGGATCGACCCAGAGGTCCTCCGTCGATCTTTGGCGGAGGAAGGCGTGATCTGCGCCGCTCGGGGGGGCGGTCTGCGGTTTTCGCCCCATTTCTACAACGACGAGGGGGACATCGATTTGGCCATCAAGGCACTCAAGCGGCGCTGGCGCCGGCACGGCGCATAGACCGCGGAGCCCATCCCTGTCGACAGGGCTCCACGCGAGGCGGTATAACCGGGCAAACGATCCCCGCCTGTCCGCCCTTGTTCGACAATCAGGATTCGCCCGATGTTCGAGGGATGCAAGCTCGGCCGCAAGGTCTCCAAGCCCGACTTCAAGGAGCAAGTGCCGGGTTTGCGTACGGATCTGTTGCGCGAGCAGCGCCGGCTACGTCAGACGAATATCCCGGTGGTGATCATCGTGGCGGGCGTCGAGGGGGCCGGTAAGGGTGAGGTGGTCAACCGCCTGAACGCCTGGCTGGATACCCGGGGTGTTCAGACCCACGCCTTCTGGGACGAGACCGATGAGGAGCGCCAGCGCCCGCGGTACTGGCGTTTTTGGCGCGCCCTGCCCCCCCGCGGCGAGATCGGCATCCTGTTCGGTGCCTGGTACCAGGCGCCCGTCGAGCACCGGGTCACGGGGCGCTGCGATGACGCCCAGCTGGATGCGGAGCTCACTCGCATCTCGGATTTCGAGCGCATGTTGATCTCCGACGGCGCCTTGGTCGTCAAGTTCTGGTTTCACATGTCGGAGAGCGACCAGAAAAAACGGCTCAAAGAGCTCTCCCGGGATGACCGCAGCCGCTGGAAGATGCTGCCGCCGAAGAAGAAGGAGTTCTCTATCCACTATTCGCGGTTCGAGCAGATCGCCGAACGGGTTATACGCCAGACCGATTCGGGGGTTTCGCCCTGGTATTTGATCGAGGCTACCGACGAGCGCTATCGGGACCTCACGGTGGGCCGCACCTTGCTGGATGCCCTGCGGGCCCGGATCGACTCGGGCGATGCCCATCCCCCTGCGGAGCCCCACTCTCACGCACCCAGCTTGCCCATCTCCGAGTCGGCGAAGATCACGGTTCTCGACAAAGTCGACCTCTCAAACGGTCTCTCGCCATCGGCCTACCGTGACGACATGACCCGGTTGCAGCAGGAGCTCAACGAGCTCGCCTGGCAAGCGTACAAGAGCTCGCGCTCCACCGTGCTGGTGTTCGAAGGGGTCGACGCGGGAGGCAAGGGAGGCGCGATCCGCCGTATTAGCAATGCGATCGATTCACGCCTTTATCGAACCATTCCCGTGGCGGCGCCGACGGACGAAGAAAAGGCCCATCACTACCTGTGGCGATTCTGGAGGCACATCCCGCGGGCGGGGCGGATCACGATCTACGACCGGTCCTGGTACGGCCGAGTGCTCGTGGAGCGCATCGAGGGATTCGCTGCAGAGGCCGAGTGGCGCCGGGCCTACGCGGAGATCAACGAGTTCGAGCAGCAGCTGACCGAAAATGGCGTGGTGCTGCTCAAGTTCTGGATGCACATCAGTCAGGAAGAGCAGCTCGAGCGATTCAAGGAGCGTGAGCGGGTGCCTTACAAGCAGCACAAGATCACGGACGAGGACTGGCGCAACCGCGAAAAGTGGGAGGTCTACAAGCCGGCGGTCAACGAGATGGTGATCCGGACCAGCACCGAGAATGCCCCTTGGCTGATCATCCCGGCCAACGACAAGCGTTACGCGCGGGTCGCGGTGCTCAAAGCGGTCACAGAGGGGATCCGGCACTTCCTCGGAAACACGGACGCGATGCGCACCGGGTACCTCCCATGCTCCGGAGGCCCTTCCGGGCGATAATGCTAGAAACGGCAGCTCGCTCTTGTGGCCACGCGCACCTCGGACGCCTCGCGACGAACGAGCGCCGGCGAGCAATGCGCACTACAGGTGAAGATGCTGGGTCGCGCCCTGGGCCGCCGAGGGAAACAGCCTGAAGAAATTCTCGGAGGTCAGGCGGGCAATCTCTTCCGGTGCGACCCCCCGCAGGCCGGCGAGCCGCTCAGCCACCAGGGCCACATAGGCCGGCCGATTCGGCTTGCCGCGGTAGGGAACCGGTGTCAGATAGGGGGCGTCGGTCTCTATCAGCAGCCGATCCAGGGGCACCTTCTTGGCTACCTCGCGCAGCGCGTCTGCGTTGCGAAACGTCAGTATCCCTGAGAAAGAGATGTAGAAGCCCATGTCGAGGGCCTCGCTAGCCATCTCCCAGCTCTCGGTGAAGCAATGCATTACCCCGCCGACCGAGGCCGCCCCCGCCTCGCGCATCAATCGCAGGGTGTCGTCGCGCGCATCGCGCGTGTGGATGATGAGGGGTTTGCGGCAGGCCTTGGCCGCCTCGATGTGACACCGAAAGCGATCACGCTGCCATTGCAGATCGCCTTCGCCATGAAAATAGTCGAGTCCCGTCTCGCCGATCGCGACGTTCTTGGGGTGCCGGGCCAGCTCGACGAGCTCTGCCGGGTCCGGAGTGCGACGCGTGCGCTCGTTGGGGTGCACGCCGACGGAGATCGAGACGTCGGCCTGCCCTTCGACCAATCCCAGCATCGACGGGTATTGCTCGAGCTCTATGCAGACGCACAGCAGATGTCCCACGCCGGCTTCGCGGGTCGCCCGCATGAGGGCCGAAAAGTCGCCGCCGTACACGGCCAAATCGAGGCGGTCGAGATGACAGTGGGAATCGATCAGCATCGGGAGCCCGGGAGCACGACCGCAGGACGCCGCTACATCGTGTGAGTCGGACGGTCCGCCTTCAGTGCGCCGGCAAGGTAGGTCTCGATCTTGTTCTGGGCCATGCCCCCATCCTGATCGCTGAACTGGACGCCGATGCCGGCGGCCCGGTTACCCTCGGCACCGACCGGTGTGACCCAGATGACCTTGCCTGCCACTGGGATCCGCTCGGCCTCGTCCATGAGTGTCAGGAGCATGAACACTTCATCACCCAGGTGGTATTTCTTCGTGGTCGGGATGAACAGACCGCCGTTCTTGACGAACTGCATGTACGCCGCATAGAGGGCGTTCTTGTCCTTGATCGTCAGGGACAGTATGCCTTGGCGGCCGGTGGCGGCTACGCTGGGTGCGGTCATGATTCTCGCTTGGATCTCGGGTGGTGGCCGCTTGCGCTCTTTGGGAGCCGCGGAGCCCCGTACACCCCTGTGGCCAATTCTAGCAGCAGGTCTTCCAACAGCAAGTGGGGATTGAGCTGGGTATCCAGGGCTCTGAGGGCATGCAGTGTCTTGGCCAGAAGGCGGTGCAAACGCTGCGGGGGGATGCTCGCGGCCGTCGCCCCCAGCACTGAGAGACGGTCCGGATTGAAGACCCGGGGGGGCGCGTCGGAGATCTGCAGGCGGGCAAGATCCAGCGCCCAGCCGCTCATCCACTCGATGCTCAACCGCAGATCTGGGCCCTGCCAGCTCTGGGCGGTTGCCACGGGGTCGAGCCCCCCCGCCAGAACGCCCACGAATTCGTCGAATCGCTGCTCGCGAAGCTTCAGAATTTCTGCCCGGGCCAGTGCTTCGGCCTTCAAGGGCGAGCCCGCCGCCAGGGCAAGCAGCAAACCAGCATCCACGCCTGTCGCTCTCTCGGCGAGCCAAGCCAAGGCGACAGACTCGGAGGGTGTGGTGAAGCCGACGCGCTGACAGCGGCTCCGGATGGTCGCCGGCAAGCGGCTCGGCTGCTCGCTGACCAACAGCATCGCAGTCCAGGGGGCCGGCTCCTCCAGCGTCTTCAGGAAAGCATTGGCTGCGGCCGCGTTCATCGCCTCGGCCGGTTGGATCACTGTGACCTTATAGCCCCCGGACTGCGAGGTCAGCCCGTCTCGGGCCACGCACTCGCGGACCGCATCGACCCGGATCTGCCCCCCCGCCTTCTCGGGCTCGATCAGGCGGAACGCCGGATGATTGCCCACCGCGAGCAGATGACATGAGCGACAGGTCCCACAGGGCTCGAGATCGCCCGCCGGCTCGGCGCAAAGGAGCGAGGCCGCCAGGCGCTGTGCAAATCGGCGCTTGCCCAGCCCCGGCGACCCCTCCAGAAGCAAGGCATGCGGAAAGCGCTCGCCCCGGCGGGCGGTCGACAGCCGTGACCATAGCTCCCGATGCCAGGGCAAGGGCGGCTGCGTCCGCCCCGGCGGTTCGGGGTGCTGCTCCGAGGTCTCTGCCATCAGGTCGCGAGAATCCCGTCCAAGACCCGAGCGATCTGTGCCTGCACGGCCGGCAGATCCTGAGAGGCGTCGATCACCTTGACGCGGTCCGGCTCGCGCCGCGCGATCTCGAGATAGGCACCGCGGACGCGCTCGAAGAAGTCGGCGGTCTCTCGCTCGAAACGGTCCGGCGTCGAACGCGCACCGGCACGCTCCAATCCGAGCCCCTCGGGAATATCGAGCAAGATGGTCAGATCGGGAGACAGGGGTCCCTGCACCCAGTCCTTCAGGACCGCAATGCGCTCGGCGGAGATCCGCCGTCCGCCGCCTTGGTAAGCAAAGGTGGCGTCGGTGAAGCGATCGCACAGAACCCATCGCCCCGCATGGAGCGCCGGGAGGATCTTGCGCTCGATGTGCTCGGCCCGGGCTGCGAACAGCAGCAGTAGCTCCGCATCTCGGGACATACCCTCTTCGCGGTGGCCCAACAGCAGCGACCGGATCTCCTCACCCACCGGGGTTCCCCGGGCTCGCGCGTGACCAGCACGTCCTTGCCGGCCGCCACCAGGCGCTCGCGCATGAGCTCCAGGTTGACGGACTTGCCCGCGCCCTCGCCCCCCTCCAGCGTGATGAACCGCCCGGTCTTGTTCTCCCGATCGTTCATTTTCGGAGCTGGTACTTGCGCACCGCGGCGTTGTGCTCCACCAGGGAGCGCGAAAACTGGTGGGTACCATCCCCCCGCGCCACGAAGTAGAGGCTGTCTCCCGCGGCAGGATTCACCGCAGCCTGGATCGATGCCCGTCCGGGCAGGCAAATCGGCGTCGGAGGCAGACCGGCGCGTGTATAGGTGTTGTAGGGCGTGTCGGTCGTCAGATCGGCACGCCTGATGTTGCCGTCGAACCGTTCCCCGAGCCCATAGATGACTGTCGGGTCCGTCTGCAGCTTCATGCCGTCGACCAGGCGGCGTATGAACACCCCGGCGATCGCTGCGCGCTCTGCCGGGACGGCCGTCTCCTTCTCTATGATCGAGGCCAGCTTGAGGGCGTCGTACGGTGAGCTCAGCGCCAGCCCAACGCTGCGCTGAGCCCAGGCCTGCGCCAGCTCCTTGTGCATGGCAGTGTAGGCCCGGCGCAGCAGCTCCAGATCGGTGGTGCCTCGGGGAAACAGGTAGGTCTCCGGGAGAAAGCGCCCTTCCGGCTGCTCCCCGGGATGTCCCAGCCGATCCATAATCTGCTCGTCGCTCAAGCCGCCGAGCCTCTGTCGCACCGGCTCTTTGCCCCTGATCGCGGCGAGCAACTGGTGGAAAGTCCAACCCTCGACGATGGTCAGACTGTAGAGCTTGACCCGCCCGGCCGCCAGCTGATCCAGCAGCTGGATCGGGGTCGTGTCCCGAGCGAGCCAGTATTCACCCGCCTTGAGCTTAGCCGCCTGTCCGGTCCAGCGCGCCAACAACCGCAGATACAAGGCGTTGGACAGGTAGCCCCGATGTTCGAGCTCCATGCTGATCGATCTGACCGACATGCGCGGCTCGACCGTGAACACGACCCCTTCGTTCGGCAGGGCCAGCGGCGTCTCGACGAATTGGCGGTACTCGGCGTAACCCCAGCCGGCGACGCCCCCGAGGATCACCCCGAGGATCGCGACCAGGCCCAGGATGCGCGCCAGCGTCTTACCCATGGTCAATCAAATCCCGCTTGCTCCCGTACGGCGTCCAACAAGGGGCCGGGTACCGCGGTGGGGTCCATCGCCCTGCCCTGCAGCTCGCGGACCGGCCAGATGCCCACCAGGGCGTTGGTCATAAACAGGCCATCCGCGCGCTCGAGATCGGCCGGTCGCAGGGTCACCGGACTGACGGACAGGCCCAGCGTCCGCGCGGTATCGATCACCAGGGCTCGCATCACGCCGGCAACGCCGCATTGGGACAGCTCGGGCGTGACCAGCCGCCCCGCGGTAATGACGAACAGGTTGCTCATCGTCCCTTCGACCACCCTGCCCTGGGTGTCGAGCATCAGACCCTCGGCGATGGCCGGGTCTCGCCACTCGCTACGGGCCAACACCTGTTCCAGGCGGTTGAGGTGCTTGAGGCCCGCGGTCTGAGGGTTGATCGACAGACGGGTGCTGCACCAGCGCAGACGAATGCCGCTCGACCACCAAGCGATCGGAAAGTCCGGCGCTGGCGAGCATTCGAGGACACGCATGGGGACGGCGGACTCCGGCACACGATATCCGCGTGGGCCCCGCCCTCGTGTCAGAATGAGCTTCAGGGCCCCCTGCGTGGCATCACCGACTTCGGTCGCCGCCTCCGCCGCCAGGCGCTCGGGGTCGGGCATCGGGATGCCTAAGCGGTGGCAGCCGTCTTCGAGTCGGGCCATGTGTCTAGGCCACAGGCAGGTACGTTGCCGGCGAACTGCGATCGTCTCGAATAGACCGTCGCCGTACTGCAGCCCCCTGTCCCGCGCGGAAATCAGCTCCCGCCGCTCACCATCGATCAGCACCCGGGCCACCTAGCCGCGTGCAGTCGCCACCGCTTGCTCTACGGCCGTCCGGGCGCGCTTCGGAAGATTGGGACTTGTCGGCCGCAGGGCCATCATCCGGAGAACTTCTTGAACACCAGGGTCCCGTTGGTGCCACCAAAACCAAAGGAATTGGAGATGGCCACATCGATCTTCATCTCTCGGGCGGTATGCGGAACATAATCAAGATCACACTCCGGGTCCGGGTTATCGAGGTTGATCGTGGGTGGCGCAACCTGATCCCGGATCGCCAGGATCGAGAACACGGCTTCAGCCCCCCCGGCGGCGCCCAGCATGTGGCCCGTCATAGACTTGGTGCTGCTCACCGCGAGGTTGTAGGCATGGTCACCGAAGGCCCCTTTGACGGCCCGGGTCTCGGCGACGTTACCGGCTGGCGTCGAAGTCCCATGAGCATTGATGTAGTCGACCTGCTCGGGGTTGAGACCGGCGTCGTGCAGCGCCAGCAGCATGCAATCCCGGGCACCCTCCCCGTTCTCCGACGGCGCGGTCATGTGGTAGGCATCCGAATTCATGCCGGACCCGACGAGCTCGGCGTAGATACGCACCCCGCGCTGCAGCGCCGACTGCAGCTCTTCCAGCACGATGACCGCAGCCCCGTCGCTGAGCACAAACCCGTCCCGATCGCGGTCCCACGGACGGCTTGCACCCTGGGGATCGTCGTTGCGCGTCGAAAGGGCCCTGGCCGCGGCAAAGCCCCCGAGACCGGTCGGCGAGGTGGCCATCTCGGCCCCTCCCGCGAGCATCACATCGGCATCGCCTCGCTCGATCATGCGGGCGGCCTCGCCGATGTTGTGCGTACCGGTAGCACAGGCCGATACGATGGAGATGTTAGGTCCTTTCAACCCGTGCATAATCGACAGGTTTCCTGCCACCATGTTGATGATGTTGGCCGGCACAAAGAAAGGAGAGATCTTTCTGGGACCACCGTTGAGATAGGAGCCGTATCCGTTCTCGATCCCGGTGACGCCACCGATCCCGGAGCCCACAGCCACGCCGATCCGGCCGGCGTTCTCCGCAGTGATCTCCAGGCCACTGTCCTTTAAGGCCTGGCATCCCGCCGCGATGCCGTAGTGGATGAACGCATCCATCTTGCGGGCTTCTTTCCTGGAGATATACGCCGTGACGTCGAAACCGTAGATGGGGCCCCCGAAGCGGGTGCTGAAAGGCTCAATGTCGAAATGCGTGATGGGCTGGATACCGCTCTTTCCCGCCAGGATGTTCTCCCAAGCGCTCGCAACGTCCTGTCCGACGGGCGAAATCATGCCCAGACCGGTTATCACTACCCTTCTTGCGCGAGACATTCCGAGACTCCCCGGTTGCAAAACAAAGGGCCGCCGCCCGCCTTCAGCGGAACACTGCGGCCCGGCTGGGTCATCTTTCCGATCGGCGGATCAGCTGTGGGCGTTGATGTAGTCGATGGCCTGCTGGACGGTCGTGATCTTCTCGGCTTCCTCGTCCGGAATCTCCGTCTCGAACTCCTCTTCGAGGGCCATCACCAGCTCGACGGTGTCGAGAGAATCCGCGCCCAGATCGTCAACGAAAGAAGACTCCAAACTGACCTCTTCCTCTTTGACACCCAGCTGCTCGACAACAATCTTGCGAACTCGTTCTTCGACGCTGCTCATGATTTCTTATGTCCTCCGGATCGGATGCTCGGGCGCAAGGTTACACCGCTGCGCTATTCTAGACACAAACGCCTCGGGAGGAAAGGCGAGCCGTAGTCCATTGGAGGCCCGAGGAGCGTATGAAAATATTCATAAACAACAATGAGTTATAGCATATTCTGCATGTAATTTGCGATCAAGAATCGCTCAAGCCATGAACATCCCACCGTTCACGTGAAGGGTCTCTCCGGTGATGTAAGCGGCCTCGTCGGAAGCCAGAAACGCGACAGCCTGCCCAATTTCGTCCGCCGCTCCCAGCCGACCGAGGGGGATCGTGCGCAGCAGCGCGTCGCGCTGCTCCGCCCCCAGGGCGCGGGTCATGTCCGTGTCGATAAAGCCGGGAGCTACGGCGTTGACCGTGATCCCGCGAGAGCCCACCTCCCGCGCCAGCGCCTTGGTGAAACCCACCATGCCGGCCTTGGCCGCCGCGTAATTGGTCTGACCGGGGTTGCCGGTCGCGCCGACCACTGAAGCGATGTTGACGATCCGGCCTTTGCGAGCTTTCATCATGCTGCGCAGACAGGCGCGGCTCATCCGGAACACGGACGTCAGGTTGGTGTCGATGATCGCCTGCCATTCCTCGTCCTTCATCCGCATCAGCAGGTTATCGCGCGTGATGCCGGCATTGTTCACCAGTATCGCCGGAGCCCCGTAGGCATCGGTTACCGCCTGGACGACTGCATCGACGGAGGCGGGATCGGTGACGTCGAGGACGAGCCCTCGCCCCTTCAAGCCCGCCTGAGCCAGCCGATCGGTAATGGCCTCGGCGCCCGCATTGCTCGTCGCCGTCCCGACGACGATGGCTCCGCGCTGTGCCAGGACTCGTGCGATCGCTTCGCCGAGTCCGCGATTGGCGCCGGTAACCAAGGCTACTGAATTTTCAAGTGGCATTGAGAGCTCCCATCACGGCGTTGAGGCTGTCCGGATCATGGATGGACAGCCCATTCCGATTCCGGTCGATCCGCTTGACCAGTCCGGCCAGGACTCTTCCGGGCCCCGCCTCCACGATGCTCGACGCACCTTCGGCAGCCATCCGCCGGATTGTCTCGACCCAGCGCACCGGACTGTAAAGCTGCCGATCCAGCAAATCACGGATCTCGTCGGGGTCGGTGCTGACGCCGACGCTCGCATTGTGTATGACCGGAATTGTCGGCGGACGGATCGGCGCCCGATGCAGCTGGTCCACGAGGCCCAGGGCCGCCGGTCTCATCAATGCGCAATGGGAAGGCACGCTCACCGGAATCCGCAGGGCCCGCTTGGCGCCCGCCGCCTTGGCCTGCACCATGGCCCGCTCCACAGCCGCGCGGTTGCCGGCGATCACCACCTGCCCCGGGGAGTTGAAGTTGACCGCCTCCACGACCTGCCCTTCGGCGGCCACCTGGCAGACCGCCACCACTCGGTCATCCTCCAGACCCAGGATGGCCGCCATGGCGCCTTCCCCGTCCGGCACTGCCTCCTGCATAAGACGGCCGCGCCGGGCAACGAGTGCGACCGCATCAGACAGATCCAAGCCTCCGCTGCACACCAGCGCGGTGTACTCACCCAGGCTGTGGCCGGCCATCCAGCCAGGGGCAGGACCTCCCTGCTCCTGCCAGACGCGCCAAACGGCGGCACCGGCTGCGAGCATGGCGGGCTGGGTATTCTCGGTCAGATTGAGCAGCTCCGCAGGCCCATCCTGGGTAAGACGCCAGAGGTCGAAGCCGAGCATGTCGGACGCCTCCTGGAAGGTACGCTCGACGATCGGATGGACCCGGGCGAGGGCGGACAACATTCCGACCGACTGAGACCCTTGTCCGGGGAAAACGAAAGCGAAGCTCGATGTCATCGGTCTCAAAGGCCGCGTTCGGCAGCCCGTCCACAGTCTCGCATCAGCGGGTGGCCAGTCGATCGCCGGGCTCGCTCAGTACTTGAGTAGCACCGAGCCCCAGGTGAATCCCCCACCAAAGGCCTCCATGAGCAGGGTCTCCCCCCGTCGGATTCGTCCGTCCCGCACAGCGGTATCCAGGGCCAGCGGCACCGAAGCCGCCGAGGTATTGCCGTGGGTGTCCACCGTCACGACCACGCGGTCCATGGGCATGCGCAGCTTCCGAGCGGTGGCATTGATGATCCGGATGTTGGCCTGATGCGGAATGAGCCAATCCACATCGGACTTGTCCAGGCCGTTCTTCTCGAGGGTCTCGTCGACGATGCGCCCCAAGGTGAGCACGGCCATCTTGAACACCTCGTTGCCCCTCATCTGGATAAAGGCCTCGCCGGCCTGCACCTTCGCATAGCCCTTCGAGACCCCCGCCGGAACCCGCAGCAGGTTCTCGTATGCGCCATCGGCATGCAGGTGCGTCGATAGAATTCCGGGCTCGTCACTCGCTTCGAGCACCACCGCACCGGCTCCGTCCCCAAACAGCACGCAGGTCCCACGGTCGCTCCAGTCGATGATCTTGGACAGGGTCTCGGCTCCGACCACCAGCGCACAGCGGGCGTTACCGGCGCGGATAAAGCTGTCGGCCACACCGACCGCGTAGATGAACCCTGTGCATACCGCCTGGACATCGAAGGCGGCGCATCCATGCACATCCAGGCGCCCCTGAAGCAGGCAGGCCGTGCTGGGAAATACCTGATCAGGTGTCGTCGTAGCCACGACGATGAGGTCTATGTCTTGCGGTCCCTTGCCGGCCGCCTCCATGGCGAGACGCGCAGCACGTTCGGCGAGATCGCAGGTGGATTCGCCCTCGACGGCGACGTGCCGCTTGACGATTCCGGTGCGCTCCCGGATCCATTGGTCCGAGGTGTCGACCATCTTTTCGAGGTCGTGGTTGGTCAGCACCCTGTCGGGGAGGTAGCCGCCGGTGCCGGCAATGCGGGCGAATTTCACGTGCCAGCCCCTCTCTCGAGATGCCGCCCGACCTGGGCGGAGATCCGATTGGGGACGTCCGCGCCGACCTCCTTCTTGGCGATGCGGATCGCGTTCTCGAAGGCGAGCACATCGGCCCCACCGTGGCTCTTCACCACAATTCCCTTCAGACCGAGCAAGCTCGCGCCGTTGTAACGACGCGGGTCCATGGTGCGACCGAACCGGCGCAGCACGGGCATGGCCCAGAGAGCAGCAATCTTCGTCAGGAAATTCTTGCCGAACTCCTTCCGCAGATTGTGTCGGACCATCTTTGCCACGCCCTCGCTGGTCTTGAGCGCCACGTTCCCGACGAATCCGTCACAGACAACGACATCCAGATCGCCCAGGTAGATCTCGTCGCCCTCGACGTAGCCCGCATAATTGAGGGAGCTGGCCGCGATGAGCTCATGGGCCTGCTTCACCTGCTCGTTGCCCTTGATCTCCTCCTGACCGATATTCAGGAGTCCGACCCGTGGACGGCTCGCGCCGTCGACCGCGCTGACCAGCTCGCTGCCCATCACGGCGAACTGAAACAGGTGCTCTGCGCTGCAGTCCACGTTGGCACCCAGATCCAGCACCCAGGTACGGCCATGGACCGTCGGTATGGCCGTGATGATGGCCGGCCGATCGACATTGGGCAGCATCTTGAGCACAAACCGGGCTGTGGCCATCAGGGCCCCGGTGTTGCCCGCGCTGACCGCCGCATGGGCCTCCCCTTCCTTCACGAGGTCGATGGAGACCCTCATGGAAGAATCCTTCTTACCGCGCAGTGCCTTCGACGGCGGCTCGTCCATGCCGACCACCTGCGTGGCGGGGTGCACGCGAAGACGCTCGCCGAAGCGGCCGTCTGCGAGATACCGCGATATCGCAGCCTCCTGCCCGACGAGGATGAGCCGCGTATCGGGATCGCGACGCAGGAAATCGATAGCGGCGGGCACGACGACCCGCGGGCCGTGATCGCCGCCCATCGCATCGAGCGCTATGGTGATGGCTTCACCCATCACACGGGCTTATGCGCCCAGCCGCTCCGCCGAGCCGTTGCCTCAGGAGCCGCTGCCGCCGATGACCTTGCGACCGCGGTAAAAGCCGTCTGGCGTGACATGATGGCGCAGGTGGGTCTCGCCGGAGGTCGCGTCGATGGACAGCGCACGATCACCAAGGGCGTCATGCGAGCGACGCATGCCGCGCTTGGAAGCCGTCTTTCTATTCTGCTGGACTGCCATGGGAAAAGCCTCTCTGAATCATCTGGTTACGTATCAATCGCGCTGTTGCCTCAGCGCTCCCAGCACCTCGAAAGGGCCCGCTGCCTCCGAGTCGGAGGAACCCGAGGGCCGCTCCTGCTGCACGGCGCACTGCTCCGGCAGGTGCCTGGGTACCAGGGGCAGGGACAAGATCAGCTCGTCCTCGATGAGGTCGAGCGTGCTCAACCGCCCTTCCCCGAGGAGCAAGGGATCGATATCGTCCGGCAGGCGTTCTGCTTCGGATGCACTCCCAACCACCGCCAAGCGGAATCGGACGTCGACCGGGTACGGCATCAGCCGCAGACATCGCTGGCACTGAAGCGACAACTCGGCACGGGCCCGACCACTGACTATGGCCCGCCCGTGAGCGTCGATCGCGAGCCCGAGCTCCACCTCGACCTCCGAGGCTCCACCCGCGATCAAACCGGCCAAGCGCGTAAACCGGGCCATCGCCATCCGTCCGGAGACGCGCTTGCCGAGCTCCGCCCAGCGCCATGGATCGAGCAGCTCTGGCAAGTGCGGCGGCATAAGCGCGGAATAATAATTCGGGCCGGGCCATGTGTCAAAAACACTGCAGCCATGGGACCTTAGCGCGAGAACGCCGCGGTCCCGCCGCCGGCCGGGGGCTGAGCGACGAACCGACCCTGAAGTCTGCTAGCCTCTACCGGACCTCCGCCAGCCGGACGCCCACCGGGAGAGCCGGCGCAGACACCGCCAGGAGCATCCTATGCGCCCCCTCCGACTCGTCCTAGGCTCTACCTCTCCCTATCGCAAGAGGCTCCTCGAGCGCCTCGGCCTGTCTTTCGAAACGGCCTCCCCGGCGGTAGACGAAAGTCCGCGACCTGGCGAGTCGCCACCACAGCTGGTCCTGCGCCTGGCCGAGGCCAAGGCCAGGGCCGTCGGCAAGCAGATCCCGGGCTCGCTCGTGATCGGCTCCGATCAGGTGGCCTGCGTGGAGAACAAGGTCCTCGGTAAGCCCGGTGACCGGGTGCGGGCCATCGAGCAGCTGACCTCCCTGTCGGGCCGGCACGTCGCCTTCCTCACCGGGCTGTGTCTTTACAACAGCGAGGCAGACCGGATCCAGCTGCTCTGCGAGCCCTTCGATGTCCAGTTCCGGGAGCTGGCCCCCGAGCAGATCGCTCACTACGTGGACCGCGAACGGCCGTTCGATTGCGCCGGTAGCTTCCGCTCCGAGGGCCTGGGAATAGCCCTGTTCGAGCGGATGATCGGCGACGACCCGAATGCGCTGATCGGGCTGCCCCTGATTCGACTGGTCGACATGCTCGCCCGGGAAGGCGTCAGCGTGCTCTGAAGGTCGGCCCCGGCCATGCCGGGGCTAGCGCAGTCTGACCTGGAGCATCTCCTCGCCGCGCTCGTCGGTAATGTGCACGGCACAGGCGATGCACGGATCGAAGCTGTGGATCGTGCGCAGGATCTCCACGGGCTGCTGCGGGTCGTAGAGCTCGTGGTTGTCTTGCAACGCCGCCTCGTAGGCCCCCGTCTGACCGAGGGCGTCCCGGGGGCCGGCGTTCCAGGTCGAGGGCACCACCGCCTGGTAGTTGGCGATCTTGCCCTCGTCGATCACGACCCAGTGGCCTAGGGCCCCGCGCGGAGCCTCCATATATCCCGCGCCCTCGGCGTGCCTGGGCCAGGTCGAGGGCTCCCACAACACCTCGTTGAACGTCTTGGTGTCGCCCGCTTTGATATTCGCGATCAGCTGGTCATACCAGCCCTGCATGGCGTCGGCGATGATCTTGGTCTCCATTGTCCGCGCGGCGGTGCGCCCGAGGGTGGAGAACAAGGCTCGGATCGGAACGTCGAGCTTCTTGAGGACGGTGCCGGCCAGCTCGCGGGTCGGTTCATGGCCCTTGGCGTAGAGCACGAGCACCCGGGCCAGAGGCCCCACCTCCATCGACTTGCCGTTCCAGCGCGGCGACTTGAGCCAGGAGTACGGCTGCTCCACGTCCAGATGCCGATAGGGTGGCGTGGGCCCGGTGTAGTTGAGCTTGGTCTCCCCGTCGAACGGATGAAGGCCCTGCGTGTTACCGCCGCTGTAGTCGTACCAGGAATGGGCGACCGACTCCTGAACCTGGCTCCGGTCGCGCACGTCGATCTCGTGCACGGTGGACAGATCGCGGTTGAGGATGACGCCGGCCGGCAGGAAAAAGCTGCTGGGGTCGCTCATGCTCTTGGCCGGCAGATCGCCGTAGCACAGGAAGTTGCCCAAGCCTTCTCCCCGGCCAGCCCAGTCCTTGTAGAAAGAGGCGATGGCAAGGGTGTCGGGCAGATAGACCTGATCCACGAATCCGCGCATCTGGTCGATCACGGCCTGAACCTGGGCCAGCCGCTTGGCGTTGATCGCCGAGTCCGAGTTCAGATCGATCGGACAAGGCACGCCTCCGACCACGAAATTCGGATGGGGGTTCTTGCCACCGAAGATGGTGTGGAGCTTCACCACGTCACGCTGCCAGGCCAGCGCCTCGAGGTAGTGGGCTACGGCCATCAGATTCGCCTCGGGCGGCAGCTTGTATGCCGGGTGCCCCCAGTACGCCTTGGCAAAAATTCCGAGCTGCCCGCTGTCCACGAAGGTCGCGAGCTTCTTCTTCATGTCCGAGAAATAGCCCGGTGACGACTTGGGCCAGTTGCCGAGCGACTGCGCCAGCTCCGAGGTCGCCTTGGGATCGGCTTTGAGGGCGGAGACCACGTCGACCCAGTCGAGCGCGTGCAGGTGATAGAAGTGCATGACGTGATCGTGGATGTACTGCGCCCCGATCATCAGGTTGCGGATCAGCTCGGCGTTGTGGGGGATCTGGTACTTCAGGGCATCCTCGACGGCCCGCACCGATGCTATTCCGTGGACCAGCGTGCACACGCCGCAGATCCGCTGGGCGAAGGCCCAGGCGTCGCGCGGATCACGACCGCGCAGGATCACCTCGATCCCGCGCACCATGGTTCCCGAGGAATAGGCCTGCGCGATCCTGTTGCCGTCCATTTGCGCCTCGATCCGCAAGTGGCCTTCGATTCGGGTAATCGGGTCGACGACAACGCGTTCGCTCATTGACTCATCTCCACCTGTGGACCCGCCGCCCGGCGGCAGGCCGACCGATTGTTACGCGGCACTGCCGGATTTCGAGCCGTCTTCGAGCAGATGGTCCGCGATCACCTCGGTGAGTCCGACCACTGGCAAGTCCATGTTGTGCTGCTCGATTCCATCCTCAAGCATCAGGCGGCAGTTCGCGCAGGCGGTGACCAGGCGAGAAACGCCGAGCTCGTCGAGCTGGGCCTTCTTCCGCGCGAAGGCCTTGATCCGCAGCTCGTCCGCGCGCTCGTTGGTGCTGACCCCACCGCCGCCGCCGCAGCACCAGTTCATGGTGCCGTGCTCCGTCATTTCCACGAAGTTCGGTGCCACCATCTTCAGCAAGTTCCGCTGGGGCTGTACGACGCCACCGCGCCGCACGATCTGACAGGGATCGTGGAAGGTCAGGCGATCCGTCTCGGCCCCCGTCGTCTTCAGCCGCCCGCTCACCCGCAGCTCGTCGAGCAGCTCGAGGATATGCACCACCTTGAACGGGTACTTTCGGCCGATCAGATCGGGGCCCTCCCAACGGATCGCGAAGTAGGCATGCCCGCACTCCGGACTGATCACGTACTTGACCTTCAGCTTCTCGGCCCCGGCGACGACTCGCTGCACCAGCTCGCGGGCGATGTCGCTCGAGCCAATCTGCACGCCGCTGTTGGTCGCCTCGAACGCTTCCGAGCAAAGCGTCCACGATAGCCCTGCCTGCTTGAAGATGCGCGCCAGGGATTCGATATATTCCGGGAAATTCATGATCTCCATGGAGGACAGCAGCGCCATGTAGTCGGCGCCCTCCACATCGACCGGGATGCTGAGCCCCGTATCGGCCTCGATGTGCCGGATCTGCGCTTCAAGGGCCTGATACTTCACTCCCATGGGGCTACCGACCTTGATCGCGCGGGTGCTGGCAGCGATAAGACCGGGAGGGGCATGCCCGGAGGCGACCATGCCCTCGCGCATACGCCGGATCATGTAGGCGATGTCATTACCAACCGGGCAGACCATCGAGCATCGGCCGCACATGGTGCAGCTGTCGTAGACCAGCTCTTCCCACTCGTCGAGCTCGTCGTCCGTGACAGGCTTGGAGATGCCGACGGCCCGCTTGAGCCTGCCCCAGAGGGTGTACTCCTGCTCCCAGACGCGCCTCATGGGCTCCAGCTTATGGATGGGCGTGTACTTGGGATCTCCCGTCTCGGTATAGAACAGGCAGGCGTCGGCGCACATGCCGCAGTGGACGCAGCTTTGAAAGAACATTGCCGTGGCCGAGTCGATCTGCGCCTTGAGCTCATTCAGTCCGCGCTCCAGACTTGGCTTGCTCACGACTGCACCCCCCTGCGCCCGGCGATGGCGCCGTTGTACCAACGAGCGACGAACAACGTAAACGCATGCATCAGCTTGGTGAACGGAAAGACCACCATCAGCAGCTCCACGCAGAGGATGTGGATGCTGAGCGCCAGCGGATAGGGATTGACAATCCGGTGAAATGCCAAGTAGCCGGTGACCAGGGGCAACAAGGTCGCTACCCAGACTAAATAGTCCTGCGACGTTGAGAGAAACCGGATCACCGGGTGACTGAGCCGATGAGCCAGCACGGCGACCAGGGCCACGATACCCACCACGCTCGCGGCATCAACCAAAGGAGTGGGAAGTCCCGGCCAGCGCAGACCGAAAGTCGCGTGGACCAGCTCGATGTGCGGCACGAACAGCAGCAGGCATACAAAAAACCCGATGTGGAAGGCGTACCCGAGGATCAGGGTCGTCGCACCCGTCTTCAAGTTGGCCGCGCTCGGCCAGGAGCGCAAGGCGATGGTGCGTAACCCGGCGGGAAATTCCGCACCGCGCGGCTCGGCCAGGCTGACTCCACGTCCGAGCATCAGCAGCTCGATCAGGCGCCAGATCACGCCGACGATGAAGATCGCCAGCGCGGCGTCGAAAGCAGGCCCTCTTACCCAAGCCAGTAAGTCCATCGGCGTCACCTCTCAGCCCTGGTCGTCGCCCAGATCGTCGACGTTCACTTTCTCGTGGCGCTTGATCGCACCCGCACGCTTGGCGCGATTCAGCACGCCCGCCGCGGCACCGAGCGCCACACCCGCGGCCACGGCGTAACCGGCGTTCCGTGCCACATCGCCGGTGGGCACCGACAGTGATTTGTAGAAGCTGCCCGCGTCCCAGAAATCCGGCTGGGAGCAGCCCAGGCAGCCATGTCCGGACTCCACCGGCCAGCTGGTGCCCTCGTTCCACTTGGCTGTCGCGCAAGCGTTGTAGGTCATGGGCCCCTTGCACCCCAACCGATACAGGCACCAGCCCTTGCGGGCCCCCTCGTCATCGAAGCTCTCGGCAAACAGTCCTTTGTCATAGAAGGGCCGCCGATAGCAGCGATCGTGGATGCTCTGGCCGAAGAACGCCAGGGGCCTTCCATAGTGGTCGAGCTCCGGAAGGGTCCCAAAGGTCAGAAACTGCGACAGCACCCCGGTGATCACCACCGGAACCGGGGGGCATCCCGAGACATTGATGACGGGCTTGTCCTTGACCAGGTCCGAGACCGAGACCGCTCCCGTCGGATTGGGGTATGCATGGGGAATGCCGCCGAAGGAGGCGCAGGTGCCGACCGCGATCACCGCCTTGGCCCCCGCCACCGTCTCCTTCAACATGTCGACATTGCTGACCCCGGCGATCGTCGAGAACCCGGGGTTGCCTAGCGGAATCGATCCGTCGACCACCACCAGATATTGGCCCTCGTTCTCCTGCATAGCCGCCTTTCGGGCGGCCTCCGCAGCGTCGCCCGCCGCCGCCTGGAGGGTGTGGTGGTAGTCGAGGGAGATGTGGTCGAAAATCAGCCCCTCGATAGTCGGCGTATGGCTGCGCGTCAGCGACTCGGTGCAGCCGGTGCATTCCTGGAACGACAGCCAGATCACCGACGGCCGTCTCGCCTTCTCCAATGCCGCCGCAATCGCCGGAATCATGCTCGGGGGCAGGGCCATCAGCGAGGCGGTCGCGGCACAAAACTTGAGAAATCCCCTCCGCGACACTCCGTGGCTCTGCAACCGTTCTCCGAGGGTTTTCGACTGGGCCATGGCTCCTCCTCACAAGGACTTAAGACCGATGCGACAGGTCGGTTTCCAGATTGCGCACGGCCGCCGAGATATCGTCAGCCTGGGAGCACAGGATCTGGGGCACTTCGGTGATCTCGATATGAAACGCGACGCGACCGCCGTCGACGTTGAGGTGCTCGACGAGCCAGACACCGGCATAGCGCGACTCCCAGATCCGGCTCTCGCCGAGGGTGTCGAGCTTCGCCTGCACCTCCCCCTCTCCCAAGGCCGCAAGCAACTGCTCCTCATCCCCGGGCCCGAACGGCAGGGATTTCACGTCGATGAGCGTCGACTCGCCCGATTCGGCGAGGCGCCGCAATGCGTGTAACACCTCATGCAGGATCGGCACCGCGTTGCCCCAGCTGTCAGGTGCCGACCCGGCCGACTCGACCCGGATATCAATCCCGTCCCACGAGCTCATCGCGCGGACCTCGCCCCAGGTACATGCATCAGCTTAGCCGCGTTTCCGCGGCGGGGTTTGCCTTCGGATCAAGCGCCTCAGCGCCATTGCCGGATCCGTTCCTCGTCCAGCGCGCGACGATGCCCCGCACCGTGCGGGCTACGTCCAGCAGCGCTCGGCCGACGGGCTCGCTGGGGCGCTCCCCCCAGCCCAGCTCCGCCGGCTCTATCCCCACCAGCGCCATGCGCCGAGGCAGGGTTTCGGACAACCGCGCAATGTCCAGCAGATCGACCAGGCTGACCTCATGCGCGCTCTTGCGCGTCCCTTTCAGGTAGGTTGTCATCTCGAGGCCCTCGAAGCAACGGACAGCGCCCGGTACACCGCCGAAGCGCGCCGCGTCGATCACGATGAGATTCTCGTGCGCAGCGATCGGCTCCGCCAACGTAAAGCTCAGTGTCCCGCCGTCAAGATAGGTGATGCCGGTCGAGTCTCGGTGCTCGCGGGCCAGCAGCTCCAAGGCATGGATACCGGCCCCCTCGTCTGTCAGGAGACGATTACCAATGCCGAGAACGAGGGTGTTACCGATTGACAAGCCTGTGCCCTCAGCCACAATGGCTACACTATAGCGAAGATGGGGGATCTTGCGATCCCTTTTCGAGACCCGGCGCCGCAGGATATACGCTCAGAGAGCTTTACCGATGTGCCTTGGGATTCCCATGCAGGTCAGAGAGATCGACGGTTTTGCGGCGCGTTGCGAGGCACGCGGCGTGGAGCGCGAGGTAAGCCTATTCATGCTTCAGCACGAGGAGATCGGACCCGGGGACTACGTGGTCGTCCACGTGGGCTACGCGATCCAGAAGGTCACGCCTCAGGAGGCGCGCTCGGCCTGGGAGCTCTACGACCAGATGCTGGCGGCGGACCCTGGTGGGGCCCATGCATGAGCTCTCGGTCTGCCAGGCCCTGGTCGGGCAGCTGATCGAGATCGGTGAGCGCGAGTCCGCGGAGCGCATCACGAGTGTTCGCCTGCGTATCGGCCCACTGTCCGGCATCGTCGCTGAGCTCTTGGCCCAAGCGTTTCCTCTCGCCGCTGCGGGTACCCTCGCCGAGGATGCCGAGCTGCTGACCGAGGCAGCCCCGGTGCGCGTCCGCTGTACCCGGTGTGGGGCCGAGTCCGAGGCGAGCCCCAGCCGGCTGCTGTGCGGGGTCTGCGGAGACTTCCGGACCGTGCTGGCCAGCGGCGACGAGCTGTTGTTGGCCAGCGTAGAGCTGTTGCGTGCGCCGGTCACGGCCGCGAGCTGAGCACCCGTCCACCTCTTCCGCTAGACTAACGATCCATGTGCGAGACCTGCGGCTGCAACATCACATCCGGTAATCGGCATCTGCTCGAAGGGGACGGTCCGCTCGCGCATACCGCCGGGGGCCGGGAAGCCGTGACCGTGCTCAAGGGCCTGCTGGACGAGAACGATCGGGCGGCGGCGCACAATCGCGAGCATTTCGACACCTATGGTGTGCTCGTCTTGAACCTGATGTCATCGCCCGGCAGCGGCAAAACCAGCCTGCTCGAGGCCACGATCGCCGCGCTGCGGGGGGACCTTCGCATCGCTGTGATCGAGGGCGACCTGGAGACTGAGAACGACGCCCGCCGCATACGCGCCCAGGGCGTCCCCGCCCTGCAGATCACCACCGGCACTGCCTGCCACCTCGACGCCCATATGATCCATCATGCCCTGCACGAGATGGCGCTGGCGGACCTGGACCTGCTGTTCATTGAGAACGTCGGAAACCTGGTCTGTCCGGCGAGCTTCGACCTGGGTCAGCACCGCAATGTCACCCTGCTCTCGGTGACCGAGGGCGACGACAAGCCCGCCAAGTACCCCGTGATGTTCCGCGCCGCCGACGCGGTTCTGCTGTCCAAGGCCGATCTGCTGCCTTATATCGAGGAGTTCGATCCGGCCCGTGCGACCGCGGCCCTGCGAGATCTGGCCAACGCCGCCCCGGTGCTCGAGCTTTCGGCCAAGACCGGCGAAGGGCTTCAGGCTTGGCTGGATTGGCTGCTTGCCGAAGTACGAGCGCAGGCCGAGCGACGGGCGAGCGGTGCGACCGCCCGGCCACGGCTGCAGCCCGACGGCCAGTGGCTGCACAGCCACCTCTAGCGGCCGGCGGTCCCATGGCTCGTAGCGCGCGGGGGTGGCTCGATCTGATCCGGGGGCTCGACCTTCCGGAACGCGTCCGCATCATGAATGTCTGCGGCGGCCACGAGCGCTCGATCGCCATGGCCGGGCTGCGTGCGGCCCTGCCCCGGCAGATCGAGCTCATCCCGGGCCCCGGATGCCCGGTCTGCATCTGCCCCGAGGAAGACATCTACGAAGCGATGCAGCTCGGCCTTCGCGAGGGCCTCACGCTGGTCGCCTTCGGCGATATGCTGAGGGTGCCGGTGAACGTCCCCAAGGGCGAGGTCCGAACCCTGGCTCAAGCGCAAGCCGCCGGGGCGGACGTGCGCCCCATCGCCTCGCCGCTGGAGGCCTTGCACATCGCCGAGGCCGAGCCGCGGCGCGAGATCGTGTTCTTCGCCGCCGGTTTCGAGACCACGACCGCTCCGGTCGCCGCGCTGCTCGCCCAGGGGGTTCCGGACAACCTCTCGATCCTGCTTTCGGGACGCAGGACCTGGCCGGCTGTGGCCATGCTCCTGGACGTGGAGTCACCGGGCTTCGACGCCCTCGTCGCCCCAGGCCACGTCTCCACCATCATGGGGCCCGAGGAGTGGGAGTTCGTGCCGCGCGATCATGGGATCCCCGCCGCGGTCGCCGGATTCACGCCGGAGAGCCTGCTCGCTGCGACCTACTCGGTGCTGCGCCAGCTCATCGATGGCCGGGCCTTTCTCGACAACTGCTATCCGGAGCTGGTGCGCCCCGGGGGCAACCCGACGGCCCGGGCTCAGCTGGAGCAGGTCATGGATGTGGTGGATGCAAACTGGCGCGGCGTAGGATCGATCCCCGCCTCGGGCTACCGGCTCAAGCCGGAGCTGGCCGTCCAGGACACACGCCTGCGTCACCCGGCGCCCTCCCGCGAGGGACACCGACGCATCGGTGAGATGCCCCCCGGATGCGATTGCGCCCGGGTCGTCCTCGGCAAGATCTATCCGAACGAATGCCGCCTCTACGGCAGAGCGTGCACGCCCCGCAATCCCATAGGTCCCTGCATGGTCTCCGACGAGGGCGCCTGCCGAATCTGGTGGGCCGGCGGCGTGCGCATCGCCGAGGCAGAGGCCTCCTGAGCCGCCGCGGTCGCGGCCGCGGGAAACGATGAGATAGGTTCTACTTACCCTTCTTCGGCCGGGCGCTGGCGGCAATGGTCTCGAGGCTGGTGTGCCGCACGTCCTTGCCCTCGACGAAATAGATGACGTACTCGGAGATGTTGCAGCAGCGGTCTCCGATCCTCTCCAACGCCCGAGCCGACCAGATGACGTCGAGGATCTTCGGGATGGAGCGCGGGTCTTCCATCATGTAGGTCATCGCCTGACGCATGATGTTCTCATACTCCGAGTCCACCCGCCGGTCCTCGGCAGCGGTGGAGAGCGCCGCCTCCACATCCATCCGAGCCAGGGCATCGAGCGCGTTGTGCAACATGCGTTGGACGAGCTCCGCCAAGTGCTCTATGCCCACGAGCAGGGATCGGGAGCAGCCGCTGTTCGACAGGCTGATCGCCATCCGGGCGACACGCTTGGCCTCGTCGCCGATGCGCTCCAGATCGGCGGTGGTCTTGATCACCGTGAGCACCATGCGCAGGTCGCTCGCCGTGGGCTGGCGGCGCACCAGAATCAGCGTGCACAGCTCATCGATCGCCACATCCATGCTGTTGACCTTGTAGTCGTTGGCGACCACGTCCTGGGCGAGACGGGCGTCGCCCGTCAGCAGCGCGCGCGCTGCATCGGTGAGCTGCTGCTCCACCAGCCCCCCCATCCCGAGCACCTGGGTGCGCACCTGCTCCAGCTCCTGGTTGAACCGGTGGGAGATATGGTGATAGAGGTCGGATTGGTCCACGATGCGGGCTCCGTAGATGGCGGTGGCTGGGGCGAAAGGGTCCGGGAGCTCAGGCGAAAGGGGCACCGGCGCCGCTCGCGGCTTCGCCGATGGGCCGTTCGTCCCGAGGATCATAGAGCGCGACACGCTCGCGGGGGAAGACGCAGCGGAACAGGCTTCCCCGGCCGAGCTCGCTCTGGATCTCGAGCCGGCCCTTGTGGTGCTGCATCACGTGCTTGACGATAGCAAGACCCAGGCCGGTGCCGCCGCTGCGCCGCGATCGGCCCACATCCGCGCGGTAGAATCGCTCGGTCAAGCGCGGAATGTGCTCTGCCGCTATGCCTTCTCCGTTGTCCTCGACCTCGACACAAGCGCCTTTGTCGCACGTGTAGACCCGTAGCCGGATCTGCCCGCCCACCGGTGTGTATTGGACGGCGTTGAAAACCAGGTTGGACAGGGCACTGCGTAGCTCCTGGGCGTTGCCGCTCAGGCTGACGGGGTCCTCCCGATCGACCTCGATCTCTGCTACCGCAGCGGGGTCCGGGGCCCGCGCCTCTTCCCGGATCGATCGGAGCAGCGCCGGTATGTCCACCATTTCCGTGTCGTCGGGGCTCTCCGTGGCCTCCAGCCGGGCCAGCAAGAGCAGGTCCGTGACGATCCGGCGCATCCGCGCCGACTGCTGCTCCATGAGCTGCAACGGACGGACCCAGCGCTCGGCGCAACCGCTCTCGTCCTGCTGCAGGTTCTCGATGAACCCGATAAGCACGGTCAGCGGCGTTCGCAGCTCGTGGGACACGTTGGCGACAAAATCGCTGCGGATTCGTTCCAGCCGATGCAAGGCGGTCACGTCCTCTGCGACCAGCAGGCGCTGTTCGGTCCCGTAAGGAATGATGCGCAGCGACAGTCGCAGGTCTCCCTCCAGGGGCGGCGCGTACAGCAGCGGAATCTCGTAGCGGCCGTGACGCAGGTGCTGCGCGACGCTGGGGCTGCGAATCAGGTGCACGATCGGCTGGCCCAGGTCGCGGGGGCGCAGGTCGAGCAGCCTCAGGGCCGCACTGTTCATCCACTGGATCTCGTCATCCCTGCCGAGCACGACGATCGCGTCGGGCATGGCGTCGGTCGCGGAGCGGAACTGACTGAGCAGCGAGGCCAGCCGGCGCTTCTGATGCCGGTTGCGCCGCTGGATCTCGTACACCCGGGTGTAGACATCCTCCCAGACGCCAGGCGCATCCGGCGGATGCAGGGTGCCGGCGCTGCGCAGCCAGCGCTGCAGCCGGCGCAGATTCCAGAGCTGGATCGCCGCGTAGAGTAGGCTGCCGACGAGCAGCGACAACAGCATCCGGCCGGTTGCCAGACCGATCACGAGCGCCAAACCGGCGATGCCGAGGAAGCGCCAGGCCTCCTTCGACCATTTGCCCGCCACGATCATGCCGGGCTCAGCCTTGGATCGAGAATCTGTAGCCTACCCCCCGGACGGTCTGTACGAGCCGGTCGTAGCCCGAGTCCTCGAGGGCCTTACGCAGCCGCCGGATATGCACGTCCACGGTGCGCTCCTCGATGTACACGCTCGGGCCCCAGACCTGATCCAGCAGCTGGCCGCGGGAATATACCCGCTCGGCGTGCGTCATGAAGAAATGCAGGAGCCGGAACTCGGTCGGTCCCATCTCCACCGTCTGGTTGTCCGCCGTCACCCGGTGCTGGGCCAGGTCGAGCTTCAGCCCCTCGCCGGCGACGATGGTCTCCTCCTGAGTACCGTGGACCCGGCGCGTCACCGCCTTGATCCGGGCCAACAGCTCGCGGGTGGAGAAGGGCTTGGTGACGTAATCGTCGACACCCGCCTCCAGCCCGGTGACCTTGCTCCCCTCTTCCCCTCGGGCCGTCAGCATGATGATCGGGATCTCGCGCAGCGTCGGGTCCTTCTTCATGCGGCGGGTGAGCTCCACGCCACTGGCGCCCGGCAGCATCCAGTCCATCAGTATCAGGGACGGACGCTGATCCGCCATCAGGCGCTCTGCCTGCTGGGCGTCGGGTGCCTCGAGGACCTTGTACCCCGCTCCCTCCAGGGTCACCCTCAGCATCTCGCGGATCGGGTCCTCGTCCTCGACGACAAGGATATTGGGCTCTGACACGGCTCTACGCTTAAATTCCGGATCGGACGGACCGAGCGGTCAGATTACACCGGGCGCCCGTGACAATACCATGACGTACCCCGCTCGGCGCCGGCAGTGTCCCGGCTTGACCACTTGGGGGTAGCATCCGAGGTTGTGCAACGGTTCACCCGCGGGACGGCGCGCCGGTCGGAGATCACCGATGGACTATACCCATATCGCCCTGGCCCACGGCAACGGGGGCCGCTACATGCGCGAGCTGATCGACGAAATCTTCGCGCGTCACCTGGCCAACCCTTCTCTCGACGTGCGGGTGGACGCGGCCCTGCTCGAGCTCGATGCCCGCGAGATCCTGGTCACTACCGACGGGTTCACGGTGCAGCCGTTGGAGTTCCCCGGGGGCGATATCGGCTCTCTTTGCATCCACGGGACGGTCAACGATCTCGCGGTCTCGGGCGCGGTTCCCCGCTACCTCACCCTCAACGCCTTCATCGAGGAAGGCCTGGAGATCGCCTTGCTCGAGCGTATCGTGGCCAGCGCCGCGCACGCCGCCGCCGACGCCGGGGTCCGCGTGGTGGCCGGCGACACCAAGGTGGTCCGGCGCGGCGAAGGCGGCGGACTCTATCTCGCCACCACCGGCATAGGGGTTCTCGACAACCGGGCCCGCCTGGGTGTGGACCGTGTCCGACCGGGCGATCAGGTGCTGGTAAGCGGCCCGGTCGGAGACCACGGCATCGCGGTCATGCTGGCGCGGGAGCAGTTCGGTATGCGCGGGGGGCTGCGCTCGGACGCGGCAAGCGTGCTCCCCTTCACCCGGGCGCTCGCCGACCTCGAAGGGCTGCGCTTCATGCGGGACCCGACCCGAGGGGGGCTCGCCACCGTGTGCCATGAGATCTGCCGTGGCGCAGGGGTGCGGATCACGCTGAGCGAGCAGGCCATCCCAGTGCGCGATCCCGTCGTCTCGGTCTGCCAGATGCTCGGCTATGATCCTTTGCTGCTCGCCTGCGAGGGGCGTGTGGTCGCGGTCGTGGCCCAGCAGGACGCCTCGGAAGTGCTGGGGCGTTGGCGGTCGCTGCCCGCTGGGGAGCAGGCCGCGCTGATCGGGCGCGTCGAGGCCGGCAATCCCTTGCTCGTGCTCGAGACGGAGCTCGGCGGCCGGCGAGTCCTGGAAGAGCTCGAGGACGACCCGTTGCCGAGGATATGTTAGTTATTTTAAATCAATTTGTTATATGTATTTCTTAATGTTATATATTAAAATACCCCTGCTGCAAGGATCGCCCGGGACCGGGACCAGCCTGTCAACTCAACGCAGACTGGGGAGGGTTTCCGCGCCGACCCAGGCACGCAGCGCCTCCCCCACCCCCGTGCCGACCCGCTCTGCCAAGCGCTCGAACACATCCTTCTTGACGGTGAAGTCGACCGTCTTCTCGGCCCCGATCAGCTCCCGCGCCACGTAATCGCTGCTGCCGAACCCGTCGGCCAGGCCGAGGGCGACGCTTCGCTCCCCGCTCCAGATCAGCCCGCTGAACAGGCTGGGATCGTCTTTCAGGCGATCGCCCCTGCCGGCCTTGACGGCCGCGATGAACTGGCCGTGCAGCTCGGTGAGCACGCCCTTCAGATAGTCGACGTCCTGGGTGCGCAAGGGGGAAAAGGGATCGAACAGCCCCTTGTTCTCTCCTGCAGTCAGCAGCCGCCGCTCTATGCCCAGCTTCTCCATCGCCCCGGAGAACCCGAATCCGTTGATCAGAACCCCGATGGAGCCCACCAGGCTGGATTTGCTCACGTAGATCTTGTCCGCAGCGGATGCGATGTAGTAGGCGCCCGAGGCGCCGATGTCCGCGATCACAGCGTAGACCGGAACACCTTTGTGCTTGGCCTTCAGCCGGCGGATCTCGTCATAGACGTATCCCGCCTGCACAGGGCTCCCCCCCGGACTGTTGATGCGCAGGATGATCCCTTTGCTCTGCTTGTCTTTGAACGCATTGCGCAACCCTTTGATGATGTTGTCCGCGCTGGCCTGTTGGCCCGGGCCGATAAGCCCTTCGACGTTGACCAAGGCCGTGTGCTTTCCCCCAGTGACGGTGCCGGACAGATCTGCAGGCAGCCAAAGCGCGAGCACGACGGCCAGGTAGGCGAATGTCAGGAGCTTGAAGAAGATACCCCAGCGCCGCGCCCGGCGCTGCTCCGCCAGCGCCGCGGTGGCCAGCTGGCGCACCAGATCACGCTCCCAGGTCTCGTCGGGAGACCGCCCGTTTCCCGTGTCGTCGCGTGCCTTGGGATCGCTCATGCGCTCTCCCTCTCCCCATATTGTTGAACGGCGGCGCCCGCCGCCGAGCCGTCGAGCCAAGCCTCGATCTCAGCGACGGAGTCGACACAGCCCAGGGGCCCGTGGCGAAGCAGCCGTTCCGGCTCATGTGCCCCGTAGCTCACCGCGAGCGCCGGCGTTCCGGCGTAGGCGGCCATTGCAAGATCATACTCGGTGTCGCCGATCATCAGGGTCTCGTGGGGGGCGGCACCCAGCTCGCTCATGAGCTCAAGCAGCATCGCCGGGTCGGGCTTCGAGAAGGTCTCGTCCGCGCAGCGCGTAGCATGAAACAGGCCCGCGAGTCCGGTGGCCTGCAGGGCGCTGTCAAGCCCGCGCCGGCCCTTGCCCGTTGCGACCGCGAGCAGGTAACCCTTTTGCTCCAGATTGCGCAGCGCCCGTGCAGCCCCCGGAAACAGCTCCGAGGGCGTCGCGTCAGCTCCCAGAAAGTGGTGGCGGTAACGTTCGGCCAGCGCCCGGACCTCGCCCCCGTCCCGGGCGTCAGGAAACAAGGCATGGACCGCCTCGTCCAGGCCGAGCCCGATGATATTTCGCACCGCGCTGTCCGAGGGCACGACGCGGCCCCGGTCCCGTGCGGCCGCTTGCATGCAGGCGACGATCCGGGCAGCGGAATCCATCAGCGTCCCATCCCAATCGAATACCAGCAGTCGAAATCTCATGATGCCCGCCCTAGAGCGACCAGATACTGTTGCAGCTCGGGGTCGAGCTCCGCCTCGAACGACCGGCCCCGATCCTCTTCGGGCCAGCGGAATGCCAGCGAGGCGGCATGCAGGAACAACCGTCTCAGTCCGTTGTGGCGCGCCGCGCGATTCGCGTCGGCGTCGCCGTACTTTTCGTCGCCCAGGATGGGGGCGCCGATGGCAGCCGCGTGGACCCGGATCTGATGTGTGCGACCGGTCTCCGGCCTGGCCTCCACCAGGGTAGCCGTCGGGAAACGCCGGCGCACGCAGAACCGAGTCAGCGCGGGCTTGCCGGTCACGTCCGGGCACACGACCCGCTCGCCGCTGCGCAGGGTGTTCTTGCGTAGGGCCAGTCGGACATCCCTGTGCTCCCCGTCGAGGCTGCCCGAGAGCAGGGCCCAATAGCGCTTGTCGACCTTGCCGTCCCGAAACAGCTCATGGAGGATACGCAGGGCGCTGCGTCGCTTGGCCAGCACCAGGCAGCCCGAGGTTTCCCGATCGAGGCGGTGGACCAACTCCAGGCCGGTGTCCTTCGGTCGCAGCAGGCGCAATGCCTCTATCACGCCGTAATCGATACCGCTGCCGCCGTGCACCGCGACCCCGGCGGGCTTATTGAGCACAATCACGCGATCATCCTCGTAGATAATCGACCGAGCCAGCTGATCCAGAACGCGACTGCCCGGAGTGGGAGCCGCGGGACGCTCAGCCGTCCTGACAGGGGGTAACCGCAGCTTGTCGCCGGGACAAAGCCGGTAGCTGGCGTCGACTCTCCCGCCGTTGACCCTGACCTCCCCTTTGCGCACCATCCGGTAGATGCGGCTGCGCGGCACCCCCTTCAAGAGACGCACGAGGAAGTTATCGATACGTTGACCGTCCTCGCCCTCGCCCACCTGGAGGAGGCGCGCGCTGAGAAAATCGTTGCTCGGATCGGCCATCGGCGCATGATAGCAGCTCGTTTCCTGTTGAAGCCGACGGGGAGCGCTGATATATTCCTCGGATGGTCGTGCGCTGGGACAACACCTGGACTGCCGGCCATAGGTTTCAACGGCGTCCCGCGGTGACTGTCCGTTCGACTGCCGCGCCGGCTCCACCATGCTGGCGAGCTTCTCAACGGCGGGAGCCATTAATCCCTCGTCTTTCGCGCTCTCCGTTGAACGTCGGCACGGACGCGGCAGTCGTGCAGTCGCTGACTGGCCCGCCTCGGGCGGCCTGACTAAAACAACGCGTGTCCCCTGGCCCTGGGCCCCGGGTAAGAGCACGTCGGCGCGACGCACCTGCCCTTGATCCGCGGCGTCGCTAGGCGCAGCTCCCCAGAGCAGGCCGGGCATCCGGGCCGTCGACAGCCGCATGGGCGGCCGGAACGGGCCGGTGCCAGGACGCGCTTAGAGACGAATAGAACATGAAAAGAATGCTGATCAACGCAACTCAGCCAGAAGAGTTGCGGGTGGCCATCGTAGACGGTCAAAAGCTCTACAACCTCGATATCGAAACCCCTGGCCGCGAGCAGAAGAAGGCCAACATCTACAAGGGCCGGGTGACGCGGGTCGAGCCCAGCCTCGAAGCAGCCTTCGTGGAATACGGCGCCGAGCGCCACGGCTTCCTGCCGCTCAAGGAGATTGCGCGCAGCTATTTCTCCGAAGAGGCGCTGAAGGCCGGCGGACGGGCCGGCATCAAGGACGCCATCCGCGAGGGCCAGGAGCTCGTCGTCCAGATCGAGAAGGAGGAGCGCGGAAGCAAGGGCGCCGCCCTGACCACCTTCATCTCGCTCGCTGGGCGCTATCTCGTCCTCATGCCGAACAATCCGCGGGCCGGGGGGGTGTCTCGCCGGATCGAGGGGCCCGAGCGCGGCGAGCTGCGCGAGGCCATGGCGACTCTGGACATCCCGGAGGACATGGGCCTCATCGTGCGTACCGCCGGTGTGGGCAAGAGCGCCGAAGAGCTGCAGTGGGACCTCGACTACCTGATTCAGCTCTGGCACGCCATCGAGACCTCCTCGCAGGAGCGCACCGCCCCGTTGCTGATCTACCAGGAAAGCAACGTCATCATTCGCTCCATCCGCGACTACCTGCGCGCCGACATCGGCGAAATCGTGGTCGACAGCCGGGCGGTCTACGAAGAGGCGCGGGAGTTCATCGTCCACGTCATGCCGAGCTACGGTAAGAAGATCCGGCTGTACGAAGAAGAGGTTCCGCTGTTCACCCGTTATCAGATCGAGACCCAGATCGAGTCGGCCTTTCAGCGGGAGGTCCGGCTGCCCTCCGGCGGCTCCATCGTCATTGACCACGGCGAGGCCCTCACGGCGGTTGACGTCAATTCCTCGCGGGCGACCAAGGGCGCCGACATCGAAGAAACGGCTCTCAACACCAACCTGGAGGCCGCCGACGAGATCGCCCGTCAGCTGCGCCTGCGTGACCTGGGGGGGCTGTTCGTCATCGATTTCATCGATATGACGCCGCCGAAGAATCAGCGGGAGGTAGAGAACCGTCTCCGGGAAGCCCTGAAGGAAGATCGTGCACGGGTCCAGGTCGGGCGCATCTCGCGGTTCGGCCTGCTGGAGATGTCGCGCCAGCGCCTCAGGCCCTCCCTGGGAGAGGCCACGGAGAGCGTCTGCCCGCGGTGCAACGGTCACGGGACCATCCGCAGCGTGGAGTCCCTCGCGCTGGCGATCCTGCGTATCGTCGAAGAGCAGGCGATGAAGGAGAACACGGGCCAGATCGTCGCCCAGCTGCCCGTCGAGGTGGCGACCTACCTGCTCAACGAGAAGCGCATAGCGATCTCGGAGATCGAGCAGCGCCAGTCGATCGCCGTGGTCCTCGTGCCCAACCGATTCCTCGAGACGCCCAACTATGAGATCCAACGGGTCCGCGTCAGCGAGATGCCCCAGGGCCCAGACACCCGGGCCAGCTACAAGATGGTCGCGGAGCCTGAGAAGAACCTGTCGGCCCCGGGACGGGGCTCGGCGGCCCGCCCCACCGCCTCTGAGCCGGCCGTGCGGGGCATAGTGCCCGCCACCCCGGCCCCTGCGGGAAGACCGGAAGCGCCGGACGCACCCCCCGCAGCCAAGCCAACGACCACGGAATCTGGACTGTTTCGGCGCGTCTGGACCAGCTTGTTCGCCCCGCGCCACCCCGATGAGATCCAGCCGCCGCCGGAGGCCGCCCCGGTCAGTGAGGCCCGGCCGCGGCCCCAGCGGGGTCAGGAGCCGAGGGAACGGCCCCAGCGGGGTCAGGAGCCGAGGGAACGACGCGGTCGGGGCCGCGGCCCGGAGTCGAGCCCCCAGCGCGCCCGACCCGAGGAGCGACGCGGCGAATCTCCCCGACGGCCGCCGCGCTCGGAGTCCCAAGCGGAGTCCCAAGCGGAGTCCCAAGCGGAGTCCCAAGCGGAGTCCCGAGCGGAGCCACCGGTCAAGGCGCCGCCGCCTCAGTCCCTGGTGCCCAAGCCCACCCCGCCCCAACGGGCGCCGGAGTCCGAAGCTCAGACGAAGCTACCGACCGAGCCCGTCGGCGCCGAGGCGTCGGCGGCCGAGGAAGAAGAGCCGGGCGCGCGAAAATCCAGCAGCTCGCGTCGCGGCCGTCGCGGCGGCCGCCGCCGCCGCTCAGGCGCGCGGTCGGAGCAGGCCGGGCGCGGCGCCGAAGCGTCCCCGGGCGGAGGCTCCACGGCTACAACGCCTCAGCCCGAGGCACTGGCAGACTCCGACATCGAGCGCGCGGTCCCGGCAAACAAGTCAAGCGAACAGCAGCCGCCAATCGGCGAGACCGACCCAAGCTCGGGCCTGGGCGAGTCTGGAGGTCAGAGGAGGCGTCAGCCGCATCGCGCGTCGAGCGCCGATCAGCCGACTCATGCGGGCGAAGAGGAACCCTCCTCCGCAGGAGCCGAGAGCCGATCGAGCCCTGCTGCCACGGCGACCGAACGCACGCCCAGCGCTCCGGCAGCCGAGCACGAGCCTGTGCGGGAAGCTCGCGAGCCCGCCCCCGCCCCGCAGCGATCGGTGTCAGGTTCGGTGGAACCATCCCCCGCCGCACGGCCCGCCGAGCCGGCGAGCCCGTCGCCCGATCCGTCACGCTCGGAGTCAAAAACCCCCGCAGAGTCCGAATAAGCATTGCACGCAGGCTGGGCGCAGGAAGCGCCCCGTCTCAGAGGTGGGTCTTGCGGATGTGCTCCAGCAGCCCTGCTGCGGCCGCTTCTACCATATCGAAGACCTGCTCGAAGCCGCTGGGGCCACCGTAATACGGATCCGGCACCTCCCGGACCCGCAGCCCTGGGGCAAAGTCCATGAGCAGGTGGATCTTTCGCTCGTGCTCCGGCGGGCAGATGGACAACAGGTCGTGGAAGTTGTCCTGATCCATCACCAGGACATAATCGAACTGCTCCAGATCCAGATCCGTGGCCGCGCGGGCACGCAGATCGCTGAGATCCAAACCGCGGCGTCTCGCCGTCTCTTGGGCACGCAAATCCGGCGGTTTCCCCTCATGGTAGGCATGGGTGCCGGCCGAATCGATGTGGACATGATCGGACAGCCCGGCGTCGTTCACCAACGCCTGAAACACGCCCTGGGCAGTAGGAGACCTGCAGATATTGCCCATGCACACGAACAAGACTCTGACCATCTATACTTCTCGCTTCATCGTAATCAGGCCGTTGCCGACGCACGCTCGGCCCTGACACCCAGCCGACCGCTCCCATGAGCCAGGAAATCCTCGCCCGCATGCGCTCCCTGATCGGGGGTCGGTTCGACTATCTCGGAAGCCGCTGGACCCTCGTGGAGGTACTGGCGGAGGATCAGCTCCTCGTGCTGCGCCTCGCGAGCGCCGCCGCGATCCAGGTTGACCAGTATGGCCGGGCCAACCGCCGCGGGGAAGAGACGCTGCTGGTCCCTGTCTTCGGCGAGAACGCGCGGCTGGCGCCCGAGCTGACCGACCTGCTCACGGGCAAGGTCTAGCTCCCCAGCAGCCCCTCCACTTGGCGCAGGTCTTCGGGCGTATCGACCCCGAGGCCCGGCAGCTCCAGCGCGCGGCTCACGTGAATCGAACCGCCGTGCCAGAGCACCCGAAGCTGCTCGAGTGACTCGGCCCGCTCGATGGGCGCCGGGGCCCAGGACACGAATCGCTTGAGAAATCCGACCCGGTAGGCGTAGAGGCCAATGTGCCGCTCGAAGGCCACGCCCGCCGGCACCGGGCCCTCGCCCGCCGCGAGCTCGTCGCGATGCCAAGGGATCGGCGCCCGACTGAAATAGAGGGCATAGCCGGCCAAGTCGGTCACGACCTTGACGACGTGGGGATTGAACAGCTCGGCTCGCGCCCGGATCGGCGTGCTCAGGGTGGTCATCCCCGCCTCGGAGTGGCTCTCCAGGTCCCTTGCCACCTGGGTCACCAGGGAGGCAGGCATGGCCGGCTCGTCGCCCTGCAGATTCACGACGCCCAAGTCGTCCGGCCAGCCTCGGATCTCGGCGACCTCGGCAATCCGGTCGGTTCCGCTCTGATGGGTCGACCGCGTCATGCAGACCGAGCCGCCGAAGCCCACGACCGCCGCACGTATGCGCTCGTCGTCGGTGGCGACGATGACCTCGGCGGCACCGCTTGCGACAGCGCGCTCGTAGACGTGCTGCACCATCGGCTTATCGCCGATCCGGGCGAGCGGCTTGCCCGGAAAGCGTGAAGATCCGTAGCGCGCCGGGATCACAACCCTGAAGTCCACTTCGCGGCCTCAGATCAGTCCGACGGTACTTCCTCTTCCGCTGCCAGGGGGCGGGCGTCCTGCTCCAGCATCACCGGGATGCCGTCGCGCACCGGATAGGCGAGGCGGTCGGCTCGACAGATCAGCTCCTGGGCCGCTTTGTCGTAGTACAGCTTACCGTGGCACAGGGGGCAGACCAGGATCTCGAGCAGTCTCTTGTCCATAATTCAATCCTCGCAGCAGCTCGCGCAACCGGCGCTCGCCGTCGTCATCGAGCCGGGCACCGACCCGCAGATACCAATGTTGCGGGCCGGCGAATTGGGCGCATTTTACGGCATCCTTCTCCGTCATGAGTACCGCCAGGCCGTCATCGAAAGCGATGTCGGTGGGCCGAAAAGCATGGTGGTCGGGCAATGGGTGCTCCAGCGGACGCAGCCCGGCGCCGCGCAGGGTGGCGAAGAACCGGGCCGGGCTCCCTATGCCCGCCAGGGCGTGGACGCGCTCGCCGACAAGCTCGTCCAGGGCCCGCTCCCCCGCCAACCCGGAGACTCCGACCAGTCTTTGCGGCTCGAGGTCCATCCGCCAGGCCCCGGGCCAATCCGTGCCGTTGCCCACCACCGCGTCGACTCGCGCGAGCCGGGCGGCGCGCTCTCGCAGCGGACCGGCTGGCAGACAGAGCCCGTTGCCGAGCCCCCGGTTGTCCACCAGCGCGATCTCCAGGTCCCGTTGCAGCGCGTAGTGCTGCAGGCCGTCGTCGCAGATCAGCACGTCGCAACCGCCCTGATCGAGCAGCGCCCGTGCCGCCTCGGCTCGACGCGGCGCGACCCAGACCGGACATGCCGCGCGTCGAGCGACGAGCACAGGCTCGTCGCCCAGCTCCCGCGGATCGCTGTCCCCGGTCACCGGTCTCGGGCCCAGAGCGCTCCGAGCGCCGTAACCCCGCGAGATCACACCGGGCCGGTGGCCCAGAGAGCGCAGCAGGTCGATCAGGTGCAGGACCAGCGGTGTCTTGCCCGCGCCCCCGACCGTGATGTTGCCCACCACAATGACCGGCACCGGCACGCGCGTCGAGTGCAGCCATCCGCGACGATAGGCCAGGCGGCGCAGGTCAGCCACCAGGCAGAACAGCCACGACAACGGAAGCAGGGCCAATGCGAGGAGACCGCGGGAACGCCACCAGAACGCCATGGGTCGGGGAAACGGTCGCCGCCGAGGGTCACTCGGGGTTGGGTTGCCGCGCAGCGAAGCTCATGTTGAAGATCCCCAACTGACTGGCGGCGTCCATCGTGGTGATCACCGCCTGGTGGGGGGACTTGCCGTCTGCGGTGATCAGCAGGGTCGGCTCGGGGCCGTGATTGCCCTTGATCTTCTCCAGGGCCCGCTTGACGGTCTCGACCCGGGTGTTGAGCGTCTCACGCTGGTCGACGTAGATGTTGCCCTGGGCATCAATGGTGACATCGATAGGCTTGATCTTTTCCTCCGTGGCCGCCTGGGCGTTGGCCTCCGGAAGCTGCACCTTGATCCGGGTCTCGCGCTGGAAGGTCGTGGACACGGCGAGAAAGAGCACCATGATGAACAGCACGTCGACCAACGGAATGAGATTGATCTCGGGAGGATCCTTGCGTTTGGGTCGCAGGTTCACCGCTCCGCTTTCTCCTGCTCGCGCTCTCCGTGCATGACCTCCACCATTTTCAAGGCCTCCTCCTCCATCGCAACCACCAAGCGCTCCACCTGGCCATTGAAATAACGGGAGAAGGCCAGTGCGGGGATGGCCACGGCAAGTCCGGCTGCGGTGTTGACCAGGGCCTCGGCGACGCCGTGGGCCAGCAAGGCCGCATCGCCCACGCCCTGCGCGCTGAAGGAGGCGAACACCTTGATCATGCCCAACACCGTACCCAGCAGCCCGAGCAGGGGACTGATGGATGCAATGGTGCCCAGGGTGTTGAGATACCGCTCGAGCTCGTGGACCACCTGACGGCCGGTCTCCTCGATCGCCTCCTTCATCACCTCCCGGGTATGGAACCGGTTGACCAGCCCCGCGGCCAGAATCCGACCGAGCGGCGAGCCGTCGCGCACGGTCGCGATGTGTCCCGGGGTGAGCTTGCCCTTCTTATGCAGCTGCCAGACCTGGGCGACCAGATGCGCCGGTACGACCCGGCGGCTGCGCAACGTCCAAAGCCGCTCGATGATTATGCCCATCGCAACGATGGAGCACAGGATGATCAGCACGATCACCAAGCCGCCGGCCTTGAGGATCTCGAACACTAACCTGTTTCCCCCGGTGAGAGCGGACCGGCCCGAAGATCGAGCAGGCCCCGTTTGCCCGTGCCTGCCCCCAGGTGAAGAGGGCCCGATGGTGGCCGGGTATGATACTGGATGTGGACTTGGGGTCGAAAGTGAACCGGTTCCGAAAACCGAGCCCCCCGGAGGGCGCGGTGACGACCCTCAGTCTCTGCGTCTAGAATCTTGCCTTGCGATTCGCACACCGTTCGCGCATGCAGACACGCCATGAGGTTAACAAACCAGACATCGCTCCGCTTGGCCTCCTCGCTTTGGGCCGCACTGCTCGGCCCTCTGCTACTGGCACTGCTCTTGCCGACGACCGGCGCACGGGCCGCAGACCCGGCTCCGTCGGCGCTGTTCCAGTACTCCACCATCACCGCGCTGCTGCAGGGCTACTACGACGGTGACCTGTCCCTCGCGGAGCTGGGCCGCCATGGCGATCTGGCCATCGGGACGGTCAACAGGCTCGACGGAGAGCTGATCGGCCTTGACGGACACTTCTATCAGGCCCGCGCCGACGGCCGCGTCTTGGAGTTGGACCCGACGGTACACACGCCGTTCGCCGTCGCCACCTTTTTCCGGGCGAATCGTGTCGTTGCACTGCCCCCCGGCCTGACCCTGGGGGGGCTGGAGCAACACATCGAAGGGCTCATCGGCAATCCCAATCACTTCTACGCCCTGCGTATCCGCGGGACTTTCCCCGCCCTGAAGGTGCGCAGCGTACCGGCCCAGACCCCGCCATACCGGCCGCTGACCGAGATCGTCAACAACCAGTCGGTGTTCGATTACAAACACATCTCCGGGACCCTCGTCGGGTTCTTCACCCCTGGGTTCATGGGTGGGCTGAACGTCCCGGGCTTCCATTTCCATTTTCTGTCCGACGATCGCAAGCGCGGTGGGCACGTCCTCGGTCTCACCACCGGCTCCGGCCGGATCGCGCTCGACGAGACCGATCGGTTCGAGATGGAGCTTCCCGGAAACGGCCCGTTCGGCAAGCTTGAGCTGAGACAAGACAGCAGCGAGGCGGTCCGCCGTGTCGAGCGCCAGCATCCGGCTGGCGAGGAGCCTCGCAGGGCCGATTGACCGGCACCGGGCCTCATCGCCTTACGGATTGCAACCGAAACGGATCGAATACGTGCGCGCAATCCGCCCGCTACAATGGCGCCATGGACGAAGACAGAGCGGTCCGCGAGCGCAGCCGGCTCGGCCAGTGGATGATCGTAGCCATGTGGATCGGCGTGCTGATCCTACTCACCCTGGGCTTCGCGCGCTGGCTGGCGCACGAGCACAACCCCAACCGCGACCTCAGCTCCCGCACCTCCGGCCCGATGCGCGAGGTGGTCCTGCAGCGCAACCCCGAAGGTCACTACGTGGCGAGTGGATCGATCAACGGCCGGTCGGTGGTCTTTCTCCTGGACACCGGCGCCACCGACGTATCCGTGCCGTCCGACCTCGCCGCGAAGCTCGGCCTGCACCGCGGGGTCCCCTTGACCCTGCAGACAGCCGGAGGCTTGATAACCGGCTATGCCACCCGCCTCGATCGGGTTCGTCTCGGTGCCATCGAGCTGGATAACGTCCGCGCCTCCATCAACCCCCAGGGCCCGGCTGACGAGGTACTGCTCGGGATGAGCTTCTTGCGTCGGCTGGAGCTCATCCAGCGAGGCGACACCTTGACCCTTCGCCAATATGGAAGCGACGGTTGACCTAGTCGATGGCGGGGATCGACCGTAGTCCGACGCGAGCCACACCAGCAACAAGGGGGTGGCCTATGGGCGGCTCAGTCCTTTTGGCGCCAATACCGCCGAGCGCTCGCCCGGTACCGGTCCACAGACAACGCCCCTCCCCCTGCAGGCACCAGGACCCGGATCGCGCCGCTGTCGACTGTGTTGAGTAGCGCGGCGCCGGCGGCGCGCCAACGCTCCGCCACATCGGGCCGGGGAAAGCCGAATCGATTGTGGTAGCCCGCGGATACCAGCGCATAGGTCGGGCGGGTGTGCTCGATGAAGCCCGGTGTTGAGGAGGTATGGCTCCCATGGTGCGGCACTTGCACCAGGTCGACGTCGAGCTTCGCAGAGGCTCGCGCGATCAATGACCGCTCCGCCTCCTTCTCGATATCACCCGTCAGCAGGGCCGCAGCCGTATCGTTGCCGATGCGCAGCACGCAGGAGGCATTGTTGTCGCGCCAATGAGAGCCATCCGGCGGGGAGAGCATCTCGAAGGTGACGCCGTCCCACCGCCAGGCCTGTCCCGCTAGGCACGGGGCGGCGGCAACCGAGGCGACAGCGGCGGGCTCCCCGCTCAGCGCCCGATACACGGGAAGCGCCTCTCGCAGCGACCGTGCCCCGCCGGCATGGTCATTGGCCCCGTGGCTCAGCACCAGCAGGTCCACATGGCGCACGCCGACCTCTCTGAGATACGGCACCAGCGCCGCGGCGCCAGCATCGAAGGTCTCCGAAAAAGCCGGTCCGGTGTCGTACACCAGCGTGTGGCCTCGGGTCCGCATGACCGCTGCCAGCCCTTGCCCCACGTCGAGCAGCGTCAGCTCGTAGGCGCCGAACGGGAGCTGCGGCGGCCGGACGCCGAGCAGTGGCAGAAAGAAGACGATGCCTAACCAGCGACCGGGAATCCCCGCGGGAATGAGCAGCACCAGGGCCCCGAGCCCGGCCGAGACCAGAGTCCAGAGAGGTACAGCACCGGCCTGCACCGCAGCCAGCGGTGTCGAGGAGGCCCAGTCCAGGCCGTTGATCGTGACCCGCGCCAAGAGCTCGGTAAGCGCCAGCAGCGGCGTGAGCAGCGCCCCTGCCCCCGCGAGCACACACAGGGCACAGCACAGTGCCAACGGGACCAGCATCAGCGTGAACCAGGGCACGGCGACCAGGTTGACCGCCGGCGAGATCAGCGAGGCCTGCTGAAACCAGCCCACCGCGAGCGGTGCCAGCCCCACCGCGATGTACAGTTGAGCTCGCCCCCAGCGGTGCCAGGCCGGCCCTTCTCCCACCCGAGACCCCAGGGTATAGATGAGCAGGCCGACGGCGCCGAAGGAGAGCCAGAGGCCGGCCGAGAGCACGCTGAACGGATCCACCAGCACGACCCCCAGCAACGCGACCATCAACACCCGAAACGGGCGTGTGCGCCGGCGCAGCAGCAGGGCGCCGAGTCCAACGGCGACCATCACCGACGCTCGTTGGGTCGGCACCGAGAAACCGGCGAGCGCCGCATACAGGAGCGCGCAGACCATCCCCGCAAGGGCGCCGGCGAAAGGCGCCGGCAGGCGGAGCGGCAGAGAGCCCAGGCGGCGCCAGATCCCTTGTCCGACCGCGAATGCCAGTCCGGCAATCAGCCCTATGTGCAGGCCCGAGATGGCCACCAGATGACTGGTCCCGGTACGCCGCAGGGCCCGCCAGAGTCGAGCCGGAATGCGGCTGCGATCGCCGATGCTCAGAGCCGAGACCAATCCGAGCGCTGAGGTGTCCGTGAAGCGCCCTGTCAGCCCGTCCCGGATGCGTTGGCGCCAGATATCCGGTGCGAAAACGGCATCCGGTCCCGCAAGCCGGGCATTGCACGCGCAGGGGCGCACGTACCCGGTCGCGCGAATCCCTTGGCGAAACAGCCAACCCTCATAGTCGAACCCTCCCGGGTTCATGAAGCCGCGCGGGCGCTTGAGCCGCACGCGCAAACGCCAATGCTCGCCGACGAGAGGCTCTGCCGACGTCTCGTACCAGCCGAGCCGGATGCGACCACCAAAGCCCGCTTCGGCGGGGGGGCCGGCGACACGCTGGATCTCGAAGTCGAATCTCACTCGCCCCGGATCCGTCTCGGGCAGAGAGACCACGACGCCCTCGACGTCCAAGTCGGCCCCTTCGATCCCGGCAGGCCAGGGTAGCCCGGCACCGGCCAGGTGAGCCCGAAGGGCGGCGTACAAGAACCCTGCGGCGAAAGCCGCGACGGCAGTGCAGGCCACGCGCCGACAGACCAGCGCCCCGGCAATCGAGACCGCGAGGCCAATGAGCAGCGCGTTCGGGGGCAGCTCACTTTGGAGCTGCAGGAGGACGATGCCTGAAACGAAGCAGAGGACGAGGACGCCGAACATTGACCCTCCCTGGCCAAGAGCGTCGAGCGAGGAGCATTGCCGCCGGCGCTTCAGGTTACAGAGTAGCCAATCAGCAGGCGGCGTGCTTCAATACGGCGCAGAGTTCGTCATGCCGCAACCGAGCGGCGCCCTCATGCCGCGGCGATTCATCAAGCGCTACTATCCCGATCACGAGAAGATCCGCAATCACAAGCATCTGCGGATATTCGGGTCCCTGCTGCATGACCCAAACCTCTGGCACCTCAACCGACGGTCGGTCTCGGGGGCCTTCTTCGCCGGGCTGTTCTGGGCCTTCCAACCCATGCCGTTCCAGATGGTCGCAGCGGCGGCGGCGGCCATCGTCTTCCGGGTCAATCTGCCGATCTCCGTGGCCCTGGTCTGGCTCACCAATCCGATCACCATGCCGCCCGTCTTCTACCTCAACTATGTCGTCGGAGCCCATCTGCTCGGCCGGCATCCCGGGGCCTTGCAGTTCCAGCTGACGCTCGATGCCATCCTGGCCAACCTCGCAAGTATCTGGGCGCCCCTGCTGCTGGGCTCGGTGGTCTGCGGGCTGGTGTTCGGTGCGCTCGGGTTTTTTGTCGTGCGCGGACTCTGGCGTTGGCGCCTGACCCAACACCTGAAGCGGCGCCGAGCAAAGCGCACCCTTCGCGCCCGGGACAAGGTTCTGAGCAAATCCGCCTGAGCCGGCGGGCGCGTGAGCTCAGTCCGTTGCCGGCCCAAGCACGCCGTCGGCGAGATACAGAACGCGATCCATTCGGCTCGCCAGCTCCACGTCGTGCGTCACCACCACGAAGCTGGTGCCTTCCTCGCGGTTGAGCTCCAACATCAGGGCATAGACATGCTCGGCGGTGTTCCGGTCGAGGTTGCCGGTGGGCTCGTCGGCGAGCACGCAGCGGGGTCGGTTGACCAGCGCCCGGGCGACCGCGGCACGCTGGCGCTCCCCGCCCGACAGCTCCGACGGCTTGTGGGCCAATCGGTGGCCGAGACCCACGCGCTCCAGCATCTCAGACGAGCGGCGCTGCGCCTCGGCAGCGCTCTGGCCGCCGATCAAGAGCGGAAGGGCCACGTTCTCCAGGGCGGTGAACTCCGGCAGCAGGTGGTGGAACTGGTAGACGAAACCGAGAGTGCGATTGCGCACGGCGCCGCGCTCGCGCTCGCTCAGGGCGAAGATGTCGCGGTCGTCCAGCCTCACCTCGCCCGCCGTCGGACGATCGAGCCCGCCGAGACAATGCAGCAGCGTGCTCTTACCGGAGCCCGAAGAGCCCAGCACGGCGACTTGCTCGCCCGCGCCGACCGCCAGATCGACCGCCTTGAGGACCTCGACGCGCAACGGCCCCTGAGCAAAGGTGCGCGCCAGTCCCCGGCACTCCAGGACCACCGATTCATTCATACCGCAGGGCCTCGGCAGGCTGGGTGCGCGCCGCCCGGCGTGCCGGATAGAGGGTCGCCAGCAGGCTGATGGCGAAGGCGCTCGCGCCGATCAGCGCAACGTCGTCCCAGTGCAGATCGGAGGGCAATTCGCTGATGTAGTAGATGTTCGGGTCGAGAAAATGGACGCCGAACAGGCTCTCAATCGTGCCGACGATGGTCTCGACGTTCAGCGCCAACAGGATGCCGCCGATCACCCCGAGCAGGGTCCCCACCACCCCGATGGTCGCCCCCTGGACGATGAAGATCCGCATCACGGTGCCGGCAGACGCCCCCAGCGTGCGCAGGATGGCGATGTCACTGCGTTTGTCGGTGACCACCATGATCAGGGTGGATACGATGTTGAAGGCCGCCACCGCCACGATCAGAAACAGGATCATCGTCATCATCCGTTTCTCGATGTGCAGGGCGCTGAAGAAGTTGCGGTGCTCCGTAGTCCAGTCGGAGAGGCGATAGGTCGATGGCAGCTCCCGGGCCAGATCCCGGATCACCGCGGGCGCCTGGTAGAGGTCATCGAGCTTGAGCCGCAGACCGGTGACTCGATCGTCCAGCCGCATGAGCTTGGCCGCGTCGTCCATGTGAATCAGCGCCACCCCCCGGTCGTACTCCCCCATCCCGACCTCGAAGACGCCCGAGACGGTGAAACGCTTGAGCCTCGGGATGCTGCCCGCGGGAGTAACCACGGTCTGGGGGATGACCAAGGTGATCTTGTCGCCGGGACCGGCGCCCAGGGAATTGGCCAGCTCGCGGCCGAGGATGATCCGGAAGGCACCCGCCTCGAGGGGTGTATCCGCGCCGTAGACCAGATGGCTGAGAACGTCGGAGACCTTGGGCTCCTGCTCAGGCAGCACCCCGCGAACCAGGGCACCGCTGACGTTCTCACCGTTGACCAGCATCGCCTGGACCTCGATGAACGGCGCCACCCCGACCACCCTCCGATGTGTGGCAACCAGGCTCATCACCTCGCGCCAGTCCGGCATCCCGGCCGGGTCCCAGCTGTAGATCGTGGCATGGGATGCCATACCGAGAATGCGCTCACGGATTTCCTTATGGAACCCGTTCATAACGGACATCACGGTGATCAACGCCGTCACCCCCAGCATGATGCCCAGCATGGAGGTCAGCGAGATGAAGGAGATGAAGTGGTTGCGTCGTTTGGCCCGCGTGTAGCGCAGGCCGACGAACAGCTCGACGGGCTTGTACATGGCGGTGCATTAAACCACAATTCACGGGTCGGGGACGGCCCGCGCGGTGCCGGCCGCGGATACGAAGGTCGGACGTCCATCGCAGCTGAGCGAAACGGGTAAGCGGACGGGGTATGTCATGAAATCGTCTCCTCTTGCGATTCTTGCACTGAGCCTGATGGCCACCCCTGCCCCGGCTGACGTCTTTCTTCTGGATGCCATTGAGCACGAGCCCCCTAACACACCGCAAGGGTTGCTTCGCCCGGTCAACGGCGAGACCGCCGACCAGGTGCTGGCGCGCTTCGGCGAGCCGACACGGCGCATCCCGGCCGTGGGTAAGCCGCCCATCAGCCGCTGGGTCTACGACCGCTTCATCGTCTATTTCGAGCGCGACCGTGTAATCATATCCGTCGTCCGGCGCTGATCCGTTTCCGCAGCCAAGGCCCTCATGCCGAGATCCCCGTTCCGTCTTCCGCCCGAATGGGCGGCCCAATCCGCTGTAATGCTGACCTGGCCCCACGGGGAGACCGACTGGGCCGACGACCTGGACGCGGTCGAAGGGGTCTACGTCCGGATCGCCCACGGCATCGCGGCTCGGGAGGCGGTCCTGATCGTGTGTCAGACCAATGCGCACCGTGCCCACGTAAGTGGCCTCCTCGACCGGGCGGAGGTACCCCGGCAGCGTGTCGTCTGGGCAACCAGTCCCTCGAACGACACCTGGGCCAGAGACCACGGACCGCTCACCGTCATCGATGCCGCCGGCACGGCCCGGATCCTCGATTTCCGCTTCAACGGCTGGGGCGGCAAGCTCGAGGCGGGGCGCGACGACCGCATCACCGGCACTCTGCATGCCCAGGGCGTGTTCGGCCCGGCCAAGCACTCGAAAGTGGACCTGGTGCTGGAAGGCGGCGCCGTCGAGACCGACGGCCAGGGCACGTTGCTCGCCACCCTGTCCTCGGTTATGACCGAAACCCGCAATCCGGGCCTGAGCCTGGAGGCGATCGAGCGGCGCCTCGCCAAGTTGCTGGGCATCGACCGCTTTCTCTGGCTGCGCCACGGCGGCCTGAGTGGCGACGACACCGACGGGCACATCGACACCCTAGCCCGCTTCGCCGATCCCGCGACCATTTTGCACGTCAGCTGCGCCCCGCAGGACCCGGACTATCCGGAGATCGCGGCGATGATCCGGGAGCTCGAGGGGTTTCGCACCCCCGACGGCCGGCCGTACCGCCTAGTCGCCCTGCCGGCGCCCGTAGATCACCGCGACGTTCGACGGGCGGCGCCTGGCCGCCAGCTATGCGAACTTTCTGATCATCGACGGGGCCGTGCTCGTGCCCGTCTATGGCGACCCCGCCGACGACGCAGCGGTGCGGACGATCTCCGGCTGCTTCCCCGACCGCCGGGCGGTTCCCATCGACTGCCGCCCGCTGATCCGCCAAAACGGCAGTCTGCACTGCGTGACCATGCAGCTGCCGGCGGCCCTGAGCCTGCGATCGGCTCCGGTTCCTGCGTGATAGACTGGGATCAGGTCGTCCCAGCGAATCTAGCCCGATGTCTGCTTCCGATCCCGCGCTACGAGTCGGCCTGGTCCAGCACGCCTGCACCGGCGACACCGACGCCAACCGCGCCGCCTCCGCCGAAGGCATCCGCCAGGCAGCGGCGGAAGGGGCGCGATTGATCCTGCTGCAGGAGCTGCACAACAGCCTGTACTTCTGCCAGACCGAGGACACCGCGCGCTTCGAGCTTGCAGAGCCGATCCCCGGCCCGAGCACCCGGTTCTTCGGGGAGCTGGCGGCCGAGCTCGGCATCGTCCTCGTCGTCTCCCTGTTCGAGCGTCGCGCGCCGGGTCTGTACCACAACACGGCTGTGGTGCTGGAGGCAAACGGACGCATCGCGGGACGCTATCGCAAGATGCACATCCCGGATGATCCCGGCTACTACGAGAAGTTCTTCTTCACGCCCGGGGACATCGGTTTCCGTCCGCTCGACACCTCGGTGGGACGCCTCGGGGTCCTGGTGTGCTGGGACCAATGGTTCCCCGAGGCCGCACGCCTGATGGCCCTGGCGGGTGCCGAGCTGCTCCTCTACCCCACCGCCATCGGGTGGGATCCGGCCGACGAGGCGGCGGAGCGCGAGCGCCAGCGCGACGCCTGGGTGACGGTTCAGCGCGGCCATGCGGTGGCCAACGGCCTTCCGGTGATGGCAACCAACCGGGTGGGCGCCGAGGCGGACCCGACCGGGCGCACCCCCGGCGCGCTGTTCTGGGGCTCGTCCTTCGTCTGCGGTCCCCAGGGGGAGATCCTCGCCCAGGCTGGCGAGACTGCGCAGGTTCTGCTCGCCGAGATCGACCGCCGGCGCAGTGAGACCGTGCGTCGCATCTGGCCCTTCCTGCGCGACCGCCGGATCGATGCCTATCAGGCGCTGCTCAAACGCTACGACGACTGAGCCGCAGCGCTTTTCGGCTCGACGAAAGATTCGCGGCCCCTCGCACGATTCTCCCAGCGACGGCCTGTTGATATTGGAGTCTCAGCTCTTATACTCGCCGCAACCTGAGTCAGGAGTAGTCCATGAGCAAGCCCGCCGAAGCCATGCATACCGACGTCCACCTCGCGATGCGCTCGATCATCCAGCGCATCGCCACCGGGCCGGAGCTCAGCAAGGATATCTCCCGGGACGAGGCCCGGCTCGCCATGAAGGCGATCCTCGACGGAGAGGTCGACGAGGTGCAGGCCGCCATCTTCTTCATCGCCCTGCGCATGAAGCGCGAGACCGCGGAAGAAAACCGGGGCGTGCTCGACGCGATCCGGGCGGCGACCCACAACGTGACCGCCGAGGTCGACGAGCTGGTGGACATCGCCGACCCTTACGACGGCTACAACCGCACCCTTCCCCCGGCACCTTTCCTGCCGGCCGTGCTCGCCGAGTGCCGCGTGCCGGCCTTGACCCACGGTCTGGAGGCGGTGGGCCCCAAGTACGGGGTCACCCACCGCCACGTGCTGCGCGCCGTCGGCGTGGACGTCGACATCTCACCCGAGGAGGCCGCCAAGCGTCTGGGCGATCCCACCCTCGGCTGGGCGTACCTCGACCAGAGCGCCTTCTGTCCGAAGCTCCACGATCTGGTGGGTCTGCGGACCAAGATCGTCAAGCGGCCGCTGCTCACCACGGTCGAGGTCCTGGCCAAGCCCGTCGCCGGCCGAAAAAAGACCCATCTGGTCACCGGTTACGTCCATAAGCCCTACCCCCCGGTCTATGCCATGCTCGCCCGCCATGTGGGCTACGACTCCGCGTTGATCATCCGGGGCGTGGAGGGCGGCATCACACCGTCTTTGCGTCAGGCCGGCCGCTATTACTACTACCAAGACCGCGGCGAGGAGCAGGGCGTGGACGTGGAGCCGAGCAGCATCGGCATCGATCAGTCGGTGCGCGCGGTACCGCTGCCCGAGGATCTCCCCAAGACCAACCGGCCCGGAGACGAGATCGCTGTCGCGGTCGATATCGAAGCCACGGCCCGGTCCGCCGCCCGGGCCGGGATGGACGCCCTGCGCGGCCAAACCGGCCCGACCTACGACTCCCTGGTGTACTCAGGGGCGTTGGTACTGCAGCACCTGGGCAGGGTCCCCTCCCTCGCCGCCGGCGCTGATCGCATCCGCGCAGTGCTCGACTCCGGCAAAGCCGTAGCCCGGGTCCGCTGAGGGCATTGGCATGGCCGAGGACCATTACGTCGCCGTTGCGCGGGTCGGCGAGCTCGCGCCGGGGCAGATGAAGACCTTCCACATTGGGGGCCGGCGCCTGCTGCTGGCCAACGCCGAGGGCGTCTACTACGCCATCGACGAGATGTGCAGCCACGAGGACTACTCGCTGGCGCTCGGGTGCATCAAGGGACGCCGCATCAAGTGCTCGCTGCACGGCAGCTATTTCGACCTCGCCACCGGCGCGCCGACCGACGAGCCCGCCTCTGAGTCCATCCGGACCTATCCGGTCAAGCTGGCAGACGGTAAGATCTGGGTCGATCCGAGCTGAATGGCGATCCCCGCAGCAGCCCTCCCATCCCCGCCTATCCCGCACCCATCCCCGCCCCGGCTCCACGCCCGTGACGGGTCCCGCCACCCTCGCTCGCGGAGCCAAAGTCGCAGATTGCCGCGCCGAGGCCCGGCCGATGTGGCTGTGTCGAAGCCCTCACGACTGCCTGATGCGCCAGAGCTGCCATGCATGTCATGACAGATCGGGCGAAGTGCTCTAGCCCGGCAAGGCCTGCCGGGCAGGAAGACCACACTATTTCAGCCGTTCTCCGGCCTTCGACCCTGCTATACGGATGGTACGAGGAGCTCTTGCGGTCGGCGAAATTCTGGCACGACTTTGGCTTGTATCAACTGCGACACTCGGACACGCGCTCACATCAACAGCCCGGCGGCTTCGGCAAGCCTGCCGATTGCGCACTCCGCAGGATCGCATCCTCGTGCGACGTTTGGGCGACCTTTGGGTCGCCCTTTTTTTGCCCGCGAGAGACGACCCAGGCCGGGGTCAGCTGCCCGCGCTGCGCCGATCGTCGGCCCGGCTGCGCAGCGTCCGAAGATGCCGGTAAAGCGTTCGTTCGGAGATGCCGAGCATGGCGGCAGCGCGGGCGCGATGGCCCTGCGTGTGGGCCAGCGCATCCAACACCTCCCGGTCGTCGGGTACCGCCCCCTTGCGCGAGATGAGACGCTCCGGGCGCATGCCCGCTCCACCTGACAGCGACTCGGGCGGGCCTTGCGGCTCGCGCGAGCGGTATCCGCGTGCAGGCTCGGCAGCGTCTTGCGACACCAGGTACTGCGGGGAGAGAACATCCCCGGCGGCCAGTATCACCGCCCGCTCGAGCACATTGCGCAACTCACGCACGTTGCCGGGGTAGTCCTGATTGAGCAGTGCTTCGATCACATCCGGCGCCAGGGGGAGGTGCACGTCACCGCGCTCCATGCGCCCCAGGAGGTGCTCGGCGAGAGCGGGGATATCGTCCTTGCGATCCCGCAGCGGTGGGATCACGATGGGAAAAGCCGAAAGGCGATAATACAGATCTTCGCGCAGGCGATTCTCTCTCACCATGGCTTGGGGGTCTCTGTTGGTGGCGGCGATGACCCGCACGTCCACCTTGCGATAGGAGGTCCCGCCGATCCGACGGATCGTGCCGGTTTCCAGCACCCGAAGCAGCTTGGTCTGAAGCTCCAACGGCAGCTCACAGACCTCGTCGATGAACAGCGTCCCCCCGTTGGCTGCCTGGAACAATCCCTCCTTGCTTGCGCCGGCGCCAGTGAACGAGCCCTTCTCGTGGCCGAAGAGCTCGCTCTCGATGAGGTTCTCTCCGAGGGTGCCGCAGTCCACCACGACAAACGGGCCGTCCGCCCGGGCCGAGTAACGGTGCAGATATTGCGCGGCGCATTCCTTGCCGACCCCGCTCTCGCCGAGCAGCAGCACCGTGGTCTGGGTCGGCGCAACGCGCTGCAGCAGGCTTATCATTCGGAGCATGCACTTGGACCGACCGATCAAGTCCGATTCCTCGGTGACACTGCGCACCGGGCACAGCGATTCGCCGATGAACTCGATGTGTCCCTGGGCGTCCAGCAGAGGGGTCGCCGTGATCTGGACGCGATCCTCGTGGCCGTGCTGGTCGTAGTGGACATGCATGACCTGGACGGCCTGGCCGGTTCTGAGCACCTCGTCCAACGGGCAGTGTTCTCCGTGGGCGCTGCAGGGCTCCGAAGACCGGTGGGACACCTCGTGGCAGCACCGGCCGACGGTATCCTGCTCGCCGTAGCCGTAATGCTCGCCGTAGCTCTTGTTGGCCACCAGGATGCGATAATTGCGGTCGATGACCACGAACGGCTCGGGAAAGCTGTTGATCACCTGCTGGCAGGACGGTTCTCGGGGTTTGCGGCTCAACCTGGGCTCCTCTTCGGGCCGCTCCCTGCCCTGTTGTCTGATTGGCATTCTGACTTTCTGCCAGGCCGTCCTTGCTGTCAAGCCCGAATCGATATGTAAGTGTTTCATTATTCAGTGATTATCTATTCTCTCCGCCTTCCCGAGCCACTATGCTTGGCATACTGCGGTCCCGGGGCCACGCCTCTCCGGGAGCTTGCCAATGATCCGAGTGCTGCCCGCTGACGCTGGTCCAGTCGGCCTCCGCCCATACCCGCTCCCCGGCGGGTTTTCCGCTACAATCGCCCCTTCCTCTCGCCGGGCGCGGCTGCTGCCTCATGCTTTCCGTCGAAAACTTATCCTCCGTGCGCGGTGACCGCTGTCTGTTCAAGGAGCTGAATTTCTCCTTAGAGAGCGGCGAGCTGCTCTACGTGCATGGTCACAACGGCAGCGGCAAGACCACCCTGCTGCGCATCCTGTGCGGGCTAATGCTGCCGGAAGAGGGAGAAGTACGCTGGAACGGCGCGAGTGTTCGCGGCCTGCGCGAGGAGTACACCAAGGACGTCCTCTATCTCGGTCACAAGAACGGCATCAAGGGCGACCTCACCGGACTGGAGAACCTGAGGATCTCCTCCATCTTGGACGGCTTCGAGCTGGCCGAATCGGACGCCTGGAAGGCGCTGGAGGACATAGGGCTGGACGGCCATGAGGACCTGCCGACCAAGGTGCTGTCTCAAGGGCAGAAGCGACGAGTCGCTTTGGCCAGGCTGCTGGTCAACCAAGCCAAGCTCTGGATCATGGACGAGCCCTTCACCGCCCTGGATAAGGGGGCAATAGCGCTGCTGCAGTCGGTCATCGGCGCACACCTGGACAAAGGCGGGCTCGTGGTGCTGACCACCCATCAGGAGGTGCCTTTGACCTCCGGTCGCGCTCGCCGGCTCAAGCTGGGCTGGAGGGATTGAGCCGATGCTGAAGGTGTTTCTCTGGGTCGTCAGACGCGACCTGATCCTGAGCATGCGTCGGCGCTCCGACGTCGCCACCGCGCTCTTCTTCTTCGTGATCGTGGTCAGCCTCTTTCCGCTCGGGATCGGGCCGGAGCTCGACACGTTGAGGAAGATCGCGCCGGGTGTGGTCTGGGTGGCGGCCCTGCTGGCCTCTATGCTGTCGCTGGAGCGGCTGTTCGCCGCCGACTACGCCGATGGCACCCTGGAGCAGATGCTGCTCACGCCCCAGCCGGTTGCGTTGCTGGTCCTGGCCAAGGTCATCGCCCACTGGCTGGTCACGGGTCTGCCGCTGGCGCTCATGGCCCCCCTGCTGGGTCTTCAGTATGACCTGTCCTCCCAGGCGCTCGGCGTGCTCATCGCCTCCCTGCTGGTAGGCACACCGGCGCTCAGCCTGATCGGGGCCATTGGCGCCGCCCTGACCCTGGGGGTCCGTGGCGGGGGGGTGCTGGTGTCCCTGTTGGTCTTGCCCCTGTACATCCCGGTGCTGATCTTCGGGGCGGGCGCGGTGGAGGCCAACGTTTCCGGGCTGGGCGCGCAGAGCCACATGTCGATGCTCGGGGCTATTCTGGTGCTGGCCCTGGTGCTGGCCCCGCTCGCTACCGCGGCGGCCCTGCGGGTGTCGACCGAGTGACGGGCTTCGAGACGTATCCGGAGCCGACAGGCTCCTGAAGAGAGGAACGATCAGCCGTTCAGGGAACCGCCTTTGCGGAAGGGAGTCTTCTTGAGGTACCCTTCCGCGGATCGTCAACGCCGAGCAACCCGACTGCATGAGCTCCCGTAGCTTCAGCTTATTCAAGTTCTCGTCGCCTGCTACCTTTTATCCGCTGGCCGGGCGTCTGGTGCCCTGGTTTACCGGGCTGGCGGTGATCCTGATCGCCGTCGGGCTTTACATGAGCTTCGGCGTGGCCCCCACGGACTACAAGCAGGGCGAGGGCTACCGGATCATCTTCGTCCATGTGCCGGCGGCCTGGATGTCCATGTTCATCTACGTCGTCATGGCCGGCTGGGCAGGGGTCGGATTGATATTCAACACCCGGATGTCCAGCATGATGGCCCAGGCCCTGGCCCCTACCGGCGCCATGTTCACCTTTATTGCCCTCTGGACCGGCTCCTTCTGGGGCAAGCCCATGTGGGGCACCTGGTGGGTGTGGGACGCGCGCCTGACCTCCGAGCTGATCCTGCTGTTCCTCTATATCGGATTCATGGCCCTGCAGGCCTCGATCGAAGACCCCCGACGGGCGGACCGGGCCGGCGCCATCCTGGCGCTGGTGGGAGTGGTGAACATCCCCATCATCTATTTCTCCGTGAAGTGGTGGAACACCCTGCACCAGGGCGCGTCCATCCGTATCGGCCAGGAATCCACCATGGCGGTGACCATGCTGTGGACCCTGCTGATCATGGCCCTGGGATTCTGGATGTATTCCATTGCAGTGGTCCTGGCCCGGGTGCGCTGCATCATCCTGGAGCGCGAGCGCAACGCCACTTGGGTGGCCGAGCTGATCAAGGAGGCGCGATGAAAGGGCTGTCTGAATTCTTCTACATGGGCGGCTACGCCCTATACGTTTGGGGCTCCTTCGGTGTGACCGCGCTGTTGATGGCCGTCGAGCCCATCCTGGTGAGAAACCGTCGGCGGGCCGTGTATCAGCGCCTGGCCCGCATAGCCCGTGCGGAGGCATCGAGCAAGTAATGAAGGCGAGACACAAACGATTCGCGCTGATCCTGGCCGGGCTGGTCGGCCTGGGTCTGGTGACTGCCCTGGTGCTCAACGCCATGAAAGGCAGCATATCCTACTTCTTTACCCCCACCGACGTGGCGGAAGGAAAGGCGCCGCCGAACCATGTGTTCCGCCTCGGCGGACTGGTCGAGAAGGGCACCCTGAAACGTGAGGGGAATAGCCTGAAGGTGCACTTCACCGTCACCGATACAGCCAAGAGCATCCAGGTGGCCTACACGGGCATACTCCCAGATCTCTTCCGGGAGGGCCAGGGGGTGATCGCCCAGGGCAAGATGGGGCCCCACGGAGAGTTCGTGGCCGATGAGGTGCTGGCCAAGCACGATGAGAACTACATGCCGCCCGAGGTGGCCAAGGCCCTGGAAACGGCCCACCAGAAGAACGCGGCGAAGCTTTAACCGACGCGCCGGGTAAGGTGGGGTTGCCAAGCGACCTGACATAGCAGGAGGGGGTTGTGTCCACCGAGGTCAGGCCGGCAAACAACGCTGGCCCGATCTATAGAACGGAGCCCCTATGCGTCGCCGGACGCCCTGCGCGGCGTCCCCTCCGGCCCGCCCGCCTGAGCCCCTGGGGGCCCTCGAGCCCCGGGACCCAGTCGGCGGGCGAGTATCTTCGGATTCGCTGCACTTTCCCGAGCACGGGGAACGCGCCACGCCCATGACAGTCCCAGTCCGATCCCTGGCCGAAGAGCCGCTGAGCCCCCTCGACAACCCGCCTCTGCCGCGGCGAGCCGGCGAGCGCATCCAATGGGGGCGCTTGTATGGTGCCAGCGTTTCGCTGGCCGTCACGGCCGCCGCCCGCCGGCACCAGGGTCTGCTGCTCCTGATCGCCCCGGATGTCCAGAAGGCCACCGCCCTCCAGCAGGAGCTCGAGTTCTTCCTCGCCGGCAGCGACGTGCCGGTGCTGCAGTTTCCCGACTGGGAGACCCTGCCTTACGATGTCTTCTCGCCGTTGCCCGAGCTGGTCTCGCAGCGGCTGCTCACGCTGCATCGCCTGGGGACGGTTCGCAAGGGGGTCCTGGTGGTGCCGGTAGGCACACTGCTGCAACGGCTTCCACCCCCCGCCTACCTGGATGCCCACAGCTTCCTGCTCGACCTGGGTCAGACGCTGGACGTTGACGATACCCGGGGACGCTTGGAACGGGCGGGCTACAGCTGCGTCTCCCAGGTGATGGGCCACGGCGAGTTCGCTGTGCGCGGATCGCTGCTCGATGTGTTCCCGATGGGCGCGGAGGCGCCTCTGCGCATCGATCTCTTCGACCAGGAGATCGAGTCGATACGCACCTTCGACCCAGAGACCCAGCGCTCGCTCGAACAGGTCGAGGAAGTCCGCCTGCTTCCCGCGCGGGAGTTCCCCCTCGACGAGGCCGCCATCAGCCGATTCCGCAAGTCGTACCGAACCGTCTTCGAAGGCGACCCCCAGCGCAGCCTGATCTACCGGGGGGTAACCGCGGGCGGCCCCCCGGGCGGTATCGAGTACTACCTGCCCCTGTTCTTCGCGGAGACCGCGACCCTCTTCGATTATCTACCGCCCCAGCTCATGGCCGTCCATTTTGGCAGCCTCACACAGGATGTCGACAGCTTTCTCGAGGCGGTCCAGGCGCGCTACGAAAGTCGCCGCCACGACATCGAGCGTCCGCTGCTGCCCCCCGAGGCGCTGTTCCTGCGCGGCGAGGAGATCTCGTCCCGCCTGAAGGGCGTTCCCGCCGTACGCATCCAGCGGGAAGAGGTGGTTGAGCGCCCGAGGGGCTACACGCAGACGGCCAACTTCGCGACCCGGCTCCCGCCGCCGGTGGGCATCCAGGCCCGTACCGCCCGGCCCGCAGGCCTGCTGGAGGCCTTCCTGGCCGACCACGATGGCCGTGTTCTCTTCCTCGCCGAGAGCGCGGGACGCCGCGAGGTGCTGCTCGGGACGCTTCGGGGCTACGACATCCGACCCACCACGGTCGAGGACTGGGCGGCGTTCCTCGTGAGCGACGAGCGTACCGCCATTACCATCGGCCCTCTCGAAGAGGGCGTTTGGACCGACCGGAAGGGTATCGCCGTCATCAGCGAGACCCAGCTGCTCGGCGAGCGAGTGCGCCAGACCCGACGTCGCCGGGTACCGGGCCGTGATCCAGACCAGGTGGTGCGCAATCTGACCGAGCTGAGCGTCGGGGCGCCCGTGGTTCACGAGCACCATGGCGTGGGCCGCTACAAGGGCCTGCAGTCCCTCGATGTCGGCGGCGCCCGGACCGAGTTTCTCACCATCGAATATGCCCAGGGCGACAAGCTATACGTCCCGGTCGCCTCCCTGCACCTGATCAGCCGCTATACGGGGGGGGCGCCCGAAAGAGCGCCCTTGCACCGGCTGGGGGGCGATCAGTGGGAGAAGATCAAGCGCAAGGCCGCCCAGCAGGCCCGTGACGTGGCCGCGGAGCTGCTGGAGATTTACGCCCGACGCGCAGCGCGCCAAGGCGTGGCCTGCCCCGCTCCCGATCTGGAATACGCGACGTTCGCAGCGGCCTTTCCCTTCGAGGAGACCCCCGACCAGCTGCAGGCGATCGATGCCACCCTCGAGGACATGGAATCGCCACGGCCCATGGACCGGGTGGTCTGCGGGGACGTGGGCTTCGGCAAGACCGAGGTGGCGATGCGCGCCGCATTTCTGGCCGTGCATTCCGGGCGGCAGGTGGCGGTGCTCGTCCCCACCACCCTGCTCGCCGAGCAGCACTATCGCAACTTCTCCGACCGCTTCGCCGACTCTCCGGTGCGAGTGGAGAGCCTGTCGCGCTTCCGCTCCGCCAAGGATCAGAAACAGGTGGTCGACGGGCTCAAGAGCGGCACCGTGGACATCGTGATCGGGACCCACAAGCTGCTGCAGACCAGCATCCGGTTCAAGAATCTCGGGCTGGTGATCATCGACGAGGAGCACCGCTTCGGGGTCAGGCACAAGGAGCAGTTCAAGGCCCTGCGCAGCGAGGTCGACGTGCTGACCCTCACTGCCACCCCGATCCCGCGTACCCTGAACATGGCCATGTCGGGCCTGCGCGATCTGTCGATCATCGCCACGCCGCCGGCCGCCCGCCATCCCATCAAGACCTTCGTGAGCGAGTGGAGCGACGCCCTGATCGTCGAGGCCTGCCAACGCGAGCTCAAGCGCGGCGGCCAGATCTATTTCCTGCACAACGAGGTGGAAACCATCGCCAAGACCGCCGCGGCCATCGAAGCCCTTGTCCCGCAAGCGCGGATCGCAGTGGCTCACGGCCAGATGCGCGAGCGCGACCTCGAGCAGGTGATGCGCGATTTCTATCACCAGCGCGCCAACCTGCTGGTGTGCACGACCATCGTCGAGAGCGGCATCGACGTGCCCACCGCCAATACCGTCATCATCAACCGCGCGGACAAGCTCGGCCTGGCCCAGCTGCACCAGCTGCGTGGCCGGGTCGGGCGCTCCCACCACCGGGCCTATGCGTACCTGCTCACGCCTCCGCCCCAGTCGATGACGCCGGACGCCGTCAAGCGCCTGGAGGCCATAGAGGCCCTGGAGGAGCTGGGCGCCGGCTTCACGCTGGCCACTCATGACCTGGAGATCCGCGGCGCCGGCGAGCTGCTGGGCGACGAGCAGAGCGGACAGATCCAAGAGGTGGGCTTCAGCCTATACAGCGAGCTTCTGGAGCGCGCAGTGCGAGCACTGAAAGCCGGCAAACAGCCCGAGCTTGACCGGCCCCTGGACCACGGCGCCGAGATCGACCTGCAGACCCCCGCCCTGTTGCCGCCTGACTACCTGCCCGACGTGCACACCCGCCTGGTGATGTACAAGCGAATCGCCAGCGCGCCCGACGAAGGGGAGCTGCGCGAGCTGCAGGTCGAGATGATCGATCGCTTCGGGTTACTCCCTGATCCCGCCAAGGGCCTGTTCGCCATCACCGGTCTAAAGCTCAAGGCCACCCCCATGGGCATCCGCAAGATCGAGGCCGGCCCCCAAGGCGGACGCGTGCTGTTCGAGGAGCAAGCCAACATCGATCCTGCACAACTTATTCGACTGATCCAGTCGCGGCCCAAAGCCTTCCGGCTCGACGGGCCGACCACGCTCAAGTTCTTTGCGCCGATGCCGGCCCCGGAGGATCGCTTACGGCAAGCGGAGGAGATCCTCGATCAGCTCGGGGCAGGCGGAGCTGGGGACAGGCATTAAACCGAGGGGCAGTTGACCGCTTCGAGCAGCGATCAAGTGATTGATTCGACCGAGGTGCCGAACAAACCTGATGGTCCCCCGGCGGGTGATGGCCGCTACGACCACCAGGGCACGCAGCGCCGGCGAGCCTTGCGCGATGTCCCCGGCGCCCTGCTCGGCCTCAGCGGATTCCAGCCTCTCTCTCCTCATGCTCTGCGACAGGTCACGCCAAAACGTTGGTGCAGCACTGGAGAGGTGTGATCCCGACCCGCGCAGCTGCCCTCTCCGCCGAAGCAGGTGCGAATTCCGTCGGCGATCGGGAGGTTCCTGAGACACCCCCCGCCCGCGACTCGAAGAGCATACCGACTCTGAGCCCCTCGACCTGGCGGTGCCTACCTCGGGTGTCGAATTTGGAGTCATGTCACCGAATCCCCTGTAGGGACCCGCGGTCGGTATCATATGAATGCGTGCGAATGCATCGAAAGGCGCTTCTAGATGAGACCTATCGTCATGGCCAGAGTAGGTCGAATCGCGATTCTGTCTGCCCTCAGCTTTTTGCTGGGCACGTCACCATTGTGGGCGGCCCCGCAGCGACCCCTCCGCGTAGCGGTGGTGGGCGCAGGCGTCGCGGGATTGACTGCCGCCGATGAGTTGACCGCGCTGGGGCATGAGGTCGTCGTGTTTGAAAAGGACAAGCGTGTCGGCGGCAAGGTGTTCTCCATCCCGGTCGGCGATATCGCCCTTGAATTCGGCGCGGTGCTGGTCACCGAAGACGATTACCCCATCACGTTGGGCTATGCCGAGAGATTCGGGATTCCCAGCATCCCGACGCCGGTCGGCTTTACGCTCCTCGACGAATCGGGCAACAGGATCGCATTGCAGGATTTCCTGCAAGCCCGCTACAGCGCGACCGAAATTGCCGCGGCCGAAAGAAATTACGCGGCGGTGCTGGATCGATTTGCAGAGTTCATCAAGGCACCCGGGCTGGTCTCGGTGCCGGACGATCTGAGTCTACCCTTTTCCGAATTCGCCACGCGCTATGGGATCGGCTTGGTGGAGGACTGGATGAAGGCCCTGCTGACCGGATTCGGCTACGGTTATTCCGAAACCGTTCCGGCGGCCTACTACATCAAGTTCTTGCCGTTTCTGGTGAAGCTCGGGCCGTCGGGGCTCGAGGCGGGGTCGGGTCGTATCTTTCCGGGCGGCTTTCAGTCCGTGCTCGATGCCCTCGCCGCCACCTTGGACGTGCGACTCGGTTCCGAAGTCACCCATATCCAGCGGCCCCCATCCGGGTGTCGATCCTGCCAGGTGCGGGTCACCGTAAACGGCGTCGAACAGCATTGGTTCGACGCCGTCGTGATCGCGACCCCGCTCAACGTTGTTCCCCGGTTTCTCGACGTGACGCCTTCCGAAGAACGGTTGTTCACCCAGATGCAATCGCTCCGCTATTTCGTCACCCTGTTCGCGGCCCTGGGCGTCGAGAATCAGATCCTCTATTTCCGTGAGAACGCAAATCCCGATCGGATCAACCATGTCGGGGCGCTGGCCGCGCCGTACGATTTCGGGTCTATTGCGCTGGGCAACGCGTATCAGGTGGTGGAGCGGAACCGTTCTCCGCGGGAAATCCGGAGCCTGCTGGGGGAGGATATGCGGTCGGCCGGAGGCCGGTATCTTGTCGCCCTCGATCAGAAGGAATGGCCGAACTACTTCCCTCATGTCGGGCCGCAAGCCCTCGAGCTCGGCTTCTATGACGTGATCGACCGCATGCAGGGACACCGAGGGACCTACTTCGTAGGCAGCAGCCTCACCTTCGAAACGGTCGAGCACGCCGCCCGACAGGCGAAGAGCCTGATCCTGGAACACTTCAGCGAGTAGCGTCGGGCAGGGAGCCGAGACAGAGGGCTCGGTGAGGGGGAAGACCGCTTGGAGAGTTGCAACCCGAAACTGGCCGTCATCCTGCTGTGCCCGGAGACTGGTGTCGATGGTGCGCACCGTCAGGTCGAGCTACTGACGGATCTCCGGGAGGCGCTGAGCCCAACCTCGCGGCGCGAAGGGATCAGTGACAACACGGATACCGTGCTTTGGGTCAGTTGACACCGGAAACGGGGCGCATTTGGGTGTCGCATAGGCCGCCTACGGTCGTCTCCCGAGCGCGGGGCGCTCCCTTGCAGGACTCCCCACGGTCCTGGATACGACAGGTGATGCCCAAGGGTTTACCCGCCTTGAGCCAGGGCGGTACGGTCCGGTAGCGCCCCACGGACTTGAACTTGCACCCGCCAGGGATTCCGTAGGGCGGGCAGCGCTTCGCCGGTTTGAGGTCGACTTTGCGGGCGTCGATGACGAAGCCCGGGTAGCTGTCGAGGATGCGGATATCGTCGCGCTCTTCCTTCTGATCGACGTGGAATTCCCGAAAGCGATAGCCTCCGTCCACCTTCTCGCCTACCTTGATCCGGGTGTTGGCGATCAGGGCGAAGTTGCCGCCCTTGCGGGCCACCGCCCCGGTGATGTACTCGACCCTGTCGTAGTTGGGGAAGCACTTGCCCATGGCCGGGGCATGGTAGTAGTGGCGCAGGTTCTTGATGTCGGAAAGCGAGGGGCCGGAGAACAGCGCGCGCAGGTCGCTATCGTCGCCAAACAGGATGCGCTCCATGTCCGGCAAATTCTGGGCATACATAGTTCGGAGCTTGGCATAGTAAGGCTCGCCGACGAGGTCATCGCGCAGGAAACAGGAGGTCAGCCCCGAGATCCCCGTGAGGTACTCATCCCAGATGTTGTACTGGCTGGGCTCGGATGCGACGCCCTGGAGATCGCCGTTGCGTCGGCACCCCTGGCGGGAGATGCAACTCTCCCGGGCGCGATTGCGGATGGAAAGGGCGACGATGTTGCGCTCACAGGCACCATAGGCGTTGCAGCCGCGCTGGAGATGACCCTCGAACAGGGCGGTACGCATCGTATAGTCGAGGCCCCGGGCCCGCTCCAGCTCGCCGGCGGACCAACGCCCCGGGTTTGCCCGGGTGAAGCTCGCCCATGCCGACGCCAGCGCGGCACGCCGGCCGGGCAGCCGACGGTTGGCGTCCGCGCATTGGGCGGAATTGTGAAACGCCCGAACAATGGCGTCCAGACCGCCCGTACCCCTGTCCGGCTTGGGCGTGCCACGACGGGGTGGGTCAAAAAAGGGCGCCTTGTCTAGTGTATAGAGGTTCCTCACGTCGAGGACATACCGCACCCCCGGGCCGCAGTGGTGATTCGGCACCCGCAGCCCCCGGCGTTTCGCGAAGGCCCGTTTGAAGGTCTCGGTGTCGGAACGGGTGGCCTTTCGGGCGTCCACCACGATCTCGAAGCCCACGTATGGGGTCCCGCCGGCGTCCGTGAGGGCCTCGCCGTTGCGAATCACCAGACAGGGGATCAGCGAGGTCCCCTGTGCCAGTGTCCCGGCCTGGGGCCCAGGCTTTGCGCCCCGGAAGCCGTCCACCGAGTAGAAAGGAATGTCCTGCGGCCCGTTGAATTGGTAGAGGCTCATCACGGGTGTTGCGGGTATGTCGGCTGCCGCTGGCGTGATGGAGACGGCGAGGAGGACGACCGACGCAAGTGTCTTGTTCATAGGGTCCTGCCTTGGCCAAAAGCGCTGGTCTGGCATCGAGAGGGTCTCGGCCACCGTGACCGATGGACCGTGCTACCGCATCAGATAGACATTGAAGCCACGGGCCCCCGGGGCGACGCGCCTTGCCCCGAGATAGCAATGAAAATTGCGCTGCCAACGATAGGCCGCTGTGGCCACGTAGTCCAGGGCCCCGTGGATGTGAAAGGCCTTCAGGTCTCCAGCCGTCCAAGAGACCTCCTGTCCCCCGGCGTCGAAGAACGGAAAACCGGTAGGCGTTTGCTTTCGGCCGTCGCGGGCTGAAAAGAGGCCGGCGGGCCGCCGAGGCCTGGATCGCCAAGGCCGGGCTCGGGCCGGACCAGTTCCTGTTCCCGAGCCGTCGGCCGGGGTCCGAGCACCTATCCACCCGGCAATAGGCTCGAATCGTCAAGGGGTGAGCGGCATTGATCGGCCTGGACCCCCGAGAGTGCGGCGCCCACTCGATGCGCCGAACCAAGGCGACGCTCATCTACCGCCGGACCAAGAACCTGCGGGCAGTGCAGCTACTGCTGGGCCATACCAAGCTGGAGAGCAGGGTCCGATACCTGGGGATCGAGGTGGACGACGCCCTGGAGATGGCTGAGCAGACCGAGGTTCGAGTCACGTTCGCCGGAAGCAGCCTGCCGTTTGGTCACTTCCCGGCCCATACCGGACTTGGTTGTTGGGGTGATCAGTAGTTCGTCATTGTCCGCCGCGCACAAGACGCACCCTGGAGGGATAGGCCTTGACGTTGGTACCGTCGAATCCGATGTCGAAGCTGACGAGCCACGCGACGTCGGTGTCGTTGGCATACGGAGAAGCCGACCAGAACAGCTCCGCGGGCGTGCCCGGAAACACCCGCAAGTTGATCCCCGGGTCGAAGCAGGCGCGCTCAGCGATGGAGTCCAGCTCCTTGATATTGGGCACCCGCCAGTCGCTGGCGCCCGCAAAGCCCCCTTCCCCCGGCAGCCCGTTGGGCGAGGTCTGGCCCCGGGGCGTGTCCACCGCCTGCGCTTTCTGCAGGGCCTGCTGCCAGTTGAAGGTCGAGGGCCCTCCGTCGGTGCAGCTATCGTCGCCATACTCGCTGGACGTAGCATTGTCGGAGAACACATAACCCTCCGGGCAGCGCTTCCACTCCAGCCCCGTCTTAGTGTCCAGCGCCGTCGCGCCCCCGTTACGGATCTGAAAATGGTCCGCCGGTGTGCTCTCCGAGATGTCCGTGCGGCAAGTCTGCCCCTGCGCCGCCCCAATCGCCAGAAGGCCTGACAGCATCAGTCCATGTCGCTTATTCATCTATGTATTCTCGTCAGCATTGAGATCGTCCATCGCCTCGACCGGCTGTGCCGCCACCGGGGCACGTGCTCCGCGGGCATGGTGGGCACGGCCAACCTGGCGCGCCACACACATGGCCCTCCCGGCGCAGATCCATGCCCAGCAGGTACTTTTTGTAACAGGGAAAGCTGCGCACCGCCCCCTCCAGCAACACCGTGAGGAGTGACGCATCGTGACAGATCGGCACGGCGCAAAGACCCCATGGCGGCACTCCTGGATCGGCGCCCACACCTATGTCTCTCATGGCAGGGGCTAAAGATCACTGTCCTCCGCGCACAAGACGCACCGGGGAGGTGTCGTACTCGCTGTAGTATTGGCCATCGCCCGACCAGTGGCCGACGAAGCTGACGAGCCACGCGACGCCGGCGTGGTAGGCATAGGGCGAAGCCGACCAGAACCTGCCGCCAGTGTTAGGGAAATAGCCCGTATCGATGGTCAGGCCCGGGTAAGGCACGCCATAGTCCACGATAGAGCGTAGCTCCTCGAGACTGGGCACACGCCAGTCGGTATAGCCGCACAGGCCGCCGTTGTCGTTGACGTACTTTGGGAGCGTATACGTATCACAGCCGGTGAAACCATCTGACACGGGGAGGGTTCCGTTACATAAACCACCGCCGGAGGTGCCTACGCTGCCGCCGTTCGTGCTGGAATCAGGGTTGTACCAAGTGTACGTGTGATCCTTATAGTGAACACTCATGGGATTGTTGTTCTTGATTTCCCAGGTCAATCCCGTAACTTCGTCACGCACGCATGACCACTTAGCTCCCGCCGCTTCCGAGCCTCCGTCATCCCACGCCCCATTCTGGATCGCCAGCGGCTGGCCGTCCGCCCCGAGCTTGGTGAAGTGAAAGCCCGCGTGGCCGTCGCTGTCGTCGTTGGCGGTGACGTCACGCCCGAACTGGCCGTCCTGGCCGGGAAACGCCGGTACGCTGTCGCAGGCCAGGCCGTTGGTGGCGTTGTCCGAGCAACTGGTGATGCCGCTGTCATTGCGCGGGAGCGGACTCATCGCGGGCGGCGGCGGCGGTTGCGCCTGGGAGCAGCCGGTCATGGCCAGGGCGGCGGTGATGATGACGAAAAAGCGGGAAGGCCATATATCCGAAGTCAGTGCCATCACTGGACCCCTCGATAGAAGCCGAATGGATCGACGCGCAGAAACCAAGGTGTGCCGCTCCCCGCCGCTTTCAGACTACGGGGAGAACGACGCGCGGCGCCGATTAGCGCGTGCCGGTGCCGAGCGTAGCCTGGGCGAAGCGATCCTATGCCAGCGCGATTACCACGACTGCGCCGGACTCGGCGACGGGGCTGAAGAAAGGAAGCTGGGCGGTAGTCCATTACCAGGAATTCATCGTCGAGGGTGGAAGATCCCGCAGATCTTGTACCGCCCCAACGCCCCGTCGTCAATGCCCGGAGACATGACCAGGGTCAAGGGTTCGCCGCCGATACATGGAGCTCTTTCAGCTTTCCCGCCACTCCAGGGGCAGCCCCTCGGAGACCCGAGGGCGGCCGGATGTCCGCTCCGGGTCGAGACGAGTCCTTCAGGAACAGCTAATATTAGAAGGACCTGCTGGTCTCTTGTCGGCCAACTGGGGTCATGTGCACCGCAGCACCGCTATCCCGGCCCATGCCGCGAGCGCGGTTGCTGTATCGGCCATCGTAACGGACGATGTGGTCGCCCCGGTCGGGCGCGTGCTGGAGCAGCAGCTCCAGCCACTTGGCGCCCGGCATAATCTGGACGTTCCGCTTCAGCCGCGTCCCACAAGGAATGTACCCAACCGGGCCAGCTATTTCGCCAATCCTGAGGAAGGAGTATGCCCCATAACTGGGGCGGCACACCGAAAAGCCTTTGGTTACTTCGGCTGAGGCATTGGAGCGATGGCGCGATGAAGGTGAAAGGTCACGACGGGAGAGACAGCCACTTCTGTACCTTTCGGGTCCAACACCTTAACCTGCAATTGATGCGTGCCCCGGTCCACTTTCTGCAGGATCATACGGGCATTGGTGACGGCATCGGAGAAAGTCTGGCCGTCCAACAGGACGGTCAGGGTATCACCTTTGCGCAGAGTTGGCTTGAGTGCGACTTCGACGTCCACATTGCCCCTATTGTCACGCAAAGTCGCGTCGGGTTGGGGCGTGACGAGAGTAACCTCGTCATAGGGATCAGCTTCATCAGCCGGCTCGTCGGCAGCGGGTGGAAGCGTGTACTCCGCCGGCTTGTGGTGGCTACCGGGAGGCAGCTTCACCTCTTGAGCATCCTCGCCGATCGGTCGGTCGCTGTATTGCACCACGCCGCTCTCGTCGAACCACTTGTAGGTCGCCCCGAAGCCGGGAGAGACCCAGAAAATCACTGTTATGAATATTGCCGCCCGCATGCTAATAGCGTAGGCGCATGTGGCGTTTTGGGCAACCAAAAAAGCCCGCGGTGAAACCACTGCGGGGTTTCAGCCGTAAAGACCCCATCGGTCTTATAGACTGTGGTACATGTCCAATTCCATCGAATGGGTAGTCATGCGCATGCGAGTCACCTCGCCTCATTGTAATGGCGACGCATTTGCGAGCATTTGGGCAGCGACCGACCGGAAACGCTCGGATGACAGCGTCTGGACAATTTCGAGACGGTTAATAAGCGGCGGCTGATATTCGTCAGGCCTTGAGGTCGGTGTTCGGCCAAAAGCGGTGAACCGCAGGCGGCCAACGATGCGGCAGCGCCCGCCCCGGCGGTGGCGCTGGCGGAACACGGGCGCACGACCCTCGGGACGGTGAAAACATACGGGCGGCGCGGCAGCGGGGCGAGGACCTCCTCCTCGACCCACTCGCTGTAGAGCAGCATCCGCTTCTGGGGCAGAACGGACAGAAACAAAGGGGTAGTGCAGGAAAAGGCCAGCAGGTACTCGTGACGGCACTCATCGCAGTGCACCCGGGCGAAACCCTTGTGCAGGTCCCCGCAGTCGAGAAGCCGCTCCAGGGCCTGGTCCTGAACCGCGCCGTGGACCCACCCGGCCTTGCGGAGCTCGCCGACATGCCGGCGGACACACTGATCGCGGGGACTCGCCAGCGGCTTGCGGGCTCGACAGACGGCGCAGGACGGTGTCGTGTCCGCGCGCCCCACTGCCGCGCTACAGCCTATCTCACACCGACCGGCGTCGCATCCTTCGGCGGGTCCACATGGCTGTAATCGTAGACAACGACGTATTGTTTGCCTCCAACACCAATCTCCGACTTTAGCAGCAGGTTCTGTCCTGAAATCCAGAGCTTGCTGTCACTCACAGTGCCCTGGTTTTCCGTATGCACGGCATAGACGGTCGCGGTCTGGCCATTCACCGGGCCGCTGCCGACGCGGCCACATGTCATTTTGGCGGTCTTGCGCTGTTCGTTCAGGGTATCGAGCAAATCCTTGCTGGAAATGCTCATCGCCATCCATTTGTCGTGCACTTCCACATATTTCGTAGTGCTTGTCTGCACAAAGCGGCTTGTGACGGGGTGGCCCTGCATATCGGTCCGCGTAATCACCGAACTGTAAGGGGTCGTGGCCGCGCCCTTCATGGCGGCATCCACTTGGGCGCAATCGTCGGCCCGTGCCGGCGTCGAAATCACGCCCAGCGCGGTAGCGGCGATGACAGGCAAGGCAGTCCAGTTCACGGGCTCCTCCACGGTGCATCGGCATCTTTCTGGATCGGGTCATTCTGGCATAGGCTTGGCCGCTTTGAGCCATCCAGCCACGGCCTTTTGGCCGTCCCCCGTCCTGCGGTATGCTGCCCGCACCGGGCGAGGGGTAGGAATGTGCTTTCAGCCGACCCGGGCTGAAGCGAGGCCGGCGCGCTGCCGCCGCCCGGTTGAGACGGTTTGACATCACCCCGATTGCGCTCATCACCCTGTTCCCCCCCGGGTGCAGGCATCGCTGCGCCATCTGCGGGCCTTGGTGGCCCTCCCTGCGGCGAATCCCTGGGTCCTCGCTGGATTCTAGGCCGATCGAGGCGCAGGTCAACCTTTCAGGCGATGTCTCCTCGGGGTCGAGCTCGGTCCGTTAGCGGCGGCTTATATATGGACAGGCTGAAGGTCGGTTCCCGGCCATGAGCCGTCGTTAGTCGACCCCGGTCGAGCAATGACTTCAGCGGTGGTGCTGATATTCGATAGAGGTCAGACCGCGCCGCCGGTGACCAGGATCTTGCCGTCGCGCTCGCCGGCGCTAGCGGCAGCCACCGCCTCCCGGATTCTTTCGACCGGGTAGGTCGCGTGGATGCGGGCATGCAGCGTCCCGCTGGCCACCAGCTGTATCAGCTCGCCGTACAACGCCCGCTGCGCGTCACGGCTCGCGTCGCGGAGCCACTTCACCAGCCAGAAGCCCCTTAGCGTGAGGTCGCGAAAGACCAAGGAGCTCGGCGCCAGGCGACAGGGCTCGCCGCTCATCATGCCGTAGTTGACCAGCGTGCCCCCTTCGGCCAGGCATTGCGCCAGCCGGTCGGTAGCAGCGCCGCCCACCGCGTCTATGCCCAACCGGATCGCCGCACCGCCGGTTGCCTCGCTCACGCGGCGAGCGATATCTTCACCGTCGACAAGCACGACTTCGCCGCCCTGTGCCTTTGTCGCCGCTACCGCCGATGCTCGCCGCACCAGATTGACGGTGCGAAGACCCCGCCGCTTGGCCAACTGCATCAGGTAGCCGCCAACGCCCGAGTTAGCGACGTTCTGGATCACCCAGTCGCCGGCGACCAGGGGTACGAGCTCGCTGAGCATCAGTGACGCGGTGGGCGGATTGACCGTTAGCATCGCCAGTTGCAGCGGGTCAGCGCCCTCTGGCAGCGGTACCAGCAAGCGCGCTTCGGTCAGCAGGTGCGTGACCCAGGTACCACTGCCGCGCGGCAACAGCACCAACTGCCCGACCGACAGGTCGTTGACGCCCTCTCCCAGCGCAGCAATGCGGCCCACGCCCTCGCTCCCGCCAACCGCCGGAAGCGGCGGCAGCACGGCGTATTCGCCGGTCAGCGTCAGAAGGTTCGAAGGATTGATCGGCGAGGCCAGCATGGCCACCAGGACCTGGCCGGCAGCCGGTGGCGACAATTCGAGCGGCACCGCGCGTATCACGTCCTGTGGCACCGCGCCGCGGTGGTCGTACTGGGCCTTGAGCATCGTCATCGGGCGTCCTCCCTTGAGGCGTGGGGGGCAAATCAAGTAGGAAGATCAGGCGCTGGAGCATAGGCGGCCTGAAGGCGACATGCGAGTCCCAAGGGGACCTTGGCACGGTCAGGCGTTCTCCGGCGGTGCCTCGAATCGCACGATTGCAGCCTCCGCATTGCGAGCGGACGAACGTCAGACAATAACAGGCCGCTCAGGGGTCGACAGCAGTCTTTCAGTGATGGCTAATATTAGATCGAGGTGAAGGTCGCTGCTCGGCCAACTCCGGACATACTCGCCCGCCCCGAAATCGTGGTACGTCCCCGTTTATTCCGCCCGTTTATTCCGTCCCCGTTTGTTCCCGCTAGCGCCTCAGGCCGCGGGCTCCGCCAGATAGCGGCGCGAGAGCTTCGTCATCATCGCCGTGTAAATGCGCCGGGTAAGACGGTGGAGACCGAGACTTGCAGCCGCGACGCTCGGCAGGATGTGCGTGACGTAGAGACGCAGCAGAACCCGCTCCTCGCTCCGGCTGCGGATGGCGGAAAGGATGAGCGGCGCTTCGGCATAGTAGCGCGCCACATCGGCGCGGCCCTCGGCAGTCCGCATCATCACCACGTCGCGGAAGCGACGGAGCACGGTCAACTCGGCGCAATCGTGGGGCAGACCGATCAGCTCACAGCAAGCGGTGGTCAGGAAGCAGTCCTTGCTCTTGCCGCTCGGCTGCACGATACGCGGAGAACCGGCGTCGCCGAATCTCTGATAGTTCACGTCCGGAGCCTTGCGCGCCGCCGCCAGCATGCCGGCGGTGTCCTTGAGATTGATATCGAAGATCGTCAGGGGACCGGTCGGCAGATCGAGGATAACCTTGACGTTCTTCGCGCTGACCAAACTCGCAAGCTTGGGGCCGAACAAGGCGTTCAGGATCTGACTGTTCGTGCCGCTCAGGGTAAGCGTCGTAATCTTCTGCCCATCCATGTAGATAGTCGCGGGGGCGACGGCCGCAGGGTCCTGGCCGGCGAGGACCGTCTTAAACTCGCCCGTCTTCGGGTCCTTCGTCGTTACGAAGTGCATGTCAGGCGAATTCTTGGCGTTGGGATTATCGTAGGTGAGAACGAACGTTCCGATGAAACCGACGTCGGAGGTGGCGCTTGAATATCTGAGGCTGATGTTCCCCGACCCCGTGCGCCCGTCGGCGTCCGTCGCGCTCATGACCTTCACCTTGTCCGGGATGAGCGTGATCCTCGATACGTTCCCCTTCGATACGATGTGCCAGGGGCCGTAGTCAAGCTCGTCGTCAGCACGCGCCGGCCGCACCACCGCGGCGGAGACCAGCAGCCCGGTCAAGGCAAGAAACCTGCGACGTGTCGACAGAAATACCATTGTCCCTCTCCCGTGCTCAGGGTCCGGCAGTCGCCGGGCGGAATTATTCGTTCCCACCAGCGGCCCGGAATCGGCACCAAGTGCCAGTCTTCCACCACTCTCGCCGTACGAACCGATGCCCACTCTCCCGCGATAAGGCCCGTGCCATCCTCGTATGACGCCGGCCAACGGCTCTGTGCGCATTTTCCTTGACTTTTGCCCGATTCTAGCCCGACCGAGGCCGGCGTCAAGGCGTGGGATCGATCAGGCGATGCCAGGGGCTGTTGACATTTGTCTGAGCGAGGGCGATTGCGAGCGATTGTTCGTGCTGACAAGGCGCGGTGAGGACGAATAGTGGATCTATTGCGACGAGCCGCAACACAGTCAGCGCGGAAAAGGGCCCTAATCGGACCGCGAACGGCAATTGTCAACAGCCCCTAGGCAGGGCTTCGTGGGTGAGGGGGATCTGACCGTTGACCGGCCCGCAATGCACGAACACCAACGGAGAGACCCCGTCGGTCCGGCTCGATCCGCCTTGACGGTGAGAGCAGATCGGAGAGCTCAGGCGTGCCTCTTGGCCGATGTCTCCTCAGGGTCGAGCTCGGACATAAACCGCATGACCCGCGTCCGCGTGGGCTCGCGGGCCTGGACTATTCGGCTTGCTCTGGTGCCTCGTCACCCCGGGGCCGCACCCGACGCCCGGGCCGTCGGCCTCCCGACCACCCGCTCCTCGCACCGGCGAGCCCGGTTTCACCTGCCCTCCCGCCATGGAGTGATCTGATCAAGATCACCCGCCTCCGCCGTTGCGAAGAAGACCAATCTTACGACTCTCGGCCTGATAAGCACTCCAGCACCCGAGCAAGACCGCGACCTCTTCGCGGCAGGCGCGGCCCATGGGCAAAGCCAGATCAGCGATCGTCGAGCACGGATAGGTAGGCCAGGAGGTTCTCCAGATCCGCATCGGAGATGCTTTGGAACAGCTTGGCGTCTTCGGGGTCGTCGTCGTGCACACGCGTGCCTTTGCGGAAATGCACTATCTGGCGCTTCAGATACAGGCTGTGCTGCCCGGCGAGCAGGGGCATGCCGCGCGATTTGTCCCTTCGCCCATCCGTACCGTGACAGCTGCGGCACTCGTGCGCGTACAGCCGCTCACCCGCGGCTATATCACCTGGGTAGCGCGGGATATTGAGGACCTTGTCAGCTTCCCTCAGGCGGTCCAGCGCGTTGAAGCGCTTCGAGGGTGCAATGCTTGAAAGCTTGGTCGGCAGGTCTATCCGTGACAGGTAATCGATGATCTGCAGCACATCCTCCTCAGGCAGCTCGCGCTCGGTCGTGTATGGCAGCATGGGTATGTTGATGCGCGTGCGGGCCTTAAAAGCGCGTAGCTGCTTGGCCAGGTAGCCGGCGCTCTGCCCCGCGAGCCTGGGGTATACGCCGTCGGCGGTTCCGGCACCGTTCTCACCGTGACAGCCTGCGCAGGTTCCGTTGATCTCCTCTGCGTACTCGGGATCGAATACGAAGTGGGCTTCGCCCGCCGGAAAAGCCTGCGCTAGACATAGTCCTCCCGCCAGGACCGGTCCGACCGTCAGCAACCTGAGACCCACCACCAAGAATCGCTTCACCGCCCGCTCTCCGATCAGGTCCCGCGATTATTGGCAAGTGGTGGCGCTCTGCCTTGATCTTGATCAGGTGCAAGATTTCCCTTTGTCCTGATCCCGGGTCGCCGACGTGCGGCGGGCCTGAGGGCCGCGCGTCCTCAGGACGCCGGGCCGCTCACCGCGGATCCGCAGGACCCGGATCGCGCCGGCGCCACGGGTCTCGCGCCCGACGCGTTGTCGGACGACGGCCGCGCCAGCGCCTCGCTATTGTGCCCGCGCTACGCATCGCAGCTTGGTGTTTTCGCCCGACGTAAGTCCCCCGTTCGCCACCCAGCAGACGCCCTCCAACGGGGGATATCCCACGTCCGCCTATGGGATTTGACCAAAGTCAAGGAGGCCCGCCTTGGGGCTCCTAATATCGGTCGCTGGTAGCGGAGACCCGACGGGAGGGCTTGTCGCCGTGGGTCGGCCTCCGCCTGTCTATCAGAGAACCCAGAGGGCACGAATCGATGAACACCCGAAGGAGAATGCTGACCTTGCTGCTGGGGATCGGAGTGGGGCTGGCGGCAGTCGCCAGCGCCTGGTCGGCCGATTCCCTGGACGATGTCATGAAGCGCCGCGGGCTGACGCAGAAAGACATTCTCGCGGCCGCCAAGACCTACACACCCTCCGGAGGACGCGACGAATTCATCGTGTTCAGCTCCGGCGGTCAATCCGGTCAGGTGATCGTCTACGGGATCCCCTCGATGCGGATCCTGAAGTACATCGGCGTGTTCACGCCAGAGCCCTGGCAAGGCTATGGTTTCGACGACGAGTCGAAAGCGATTCTGGCTGAGGGACGCATCGACGGAAAGGACCTCAACTACGGGGACACCCACCACCCGGCTCTGTCCGAGACCAACGGTGACTACGACGGGCAGTATCTGTTCATCAACGACAAGGCGAATCCACGGGTAGCCGTGATCGATCTGCGAGATTTCGAGACCAAGCAGATCGTGGTGAACCCGCTGTTCCGCTCCGAGCATGGCGGTGCCTTCGTGACCCCCAACACCGAGTATGTGATGGAGGCCACCCAGTACGCTGCACCCTACAAAGATGTGGGCTACGTGCCCATCGAGCAGTTCAATGACAAGTACCGCGGGGGTCTGACCTACTGGAAGTTCGACCGGCAGAAGGGCCGGATCGATCTGGACAACTCCTTTACCTTCGAGCTGCCGCCCTACAGTCAAGACCTCTCCGACGCGGGCAAGAAAGCGAGCTACGGCTGGGGCTTCACCAACTCCTTCTGCAGCGAGCGCTACGTCGGTGGCATCGAGCGCGGACGCCCGCCCTTCGAGGCCGGATGCTCGTCCAAGGACACCGACTTTCTCCACGTCACCAACTGGCAGAAAGCCGAAGAGCTGGTCAAGTCCGGTCAGGTCACGAAGCGCAACGGCATGTACCTGATCACGTTGAAGCAGGCGGTCGACAACGGCCTGCTGTATCTGATCCCAGAGCCCAAGAGCCCTCATGGGGTGGATGTGTCGCCCGACGGCAAGCTGATCGTGGTGGCAGGCAAGCTCGACAGCCATGCCTCGGTCTACAGCTTCGACAAGATCCAGAAGGCGATTGCAGCCAAGGAGTTCGAAGGCAAGGACCCCTACGGGATTCCGATCATTGCCATGAAGGACGTGCTTCATGTACAGGCTGAGCTCGGCCTCGGCCCACTGCACACCCAGTTCGACTCCCGGCCCTGCGTGGCCTACACCTCGCTGTACGTGGACTCCATGGTCGCCAAGTGGAACTATTGTGAGGGCAAGGTGCTCGACAAGATCGCCATCAACTACAACATCGGGCACCTGATGACCATGGAAGGCGACACGGTCCATCCCAAAGGACATTACCTGGTCGCGCTGAATAAGCTCGCCATCGACCGCTTCAACCCGGTCGGCCCGCTGCATCCACAGAACCATCAGCTGATCGACATCGGTGGAGACAAGATGCAGCTGCTCTACGACATGCCGCTGCCTCTGGGCGAGCCGCACTATGCAGTGGCGATCGCCGCCGACAAGCTCAAACCCGAGGTGCGCTACAAATCAGGCTGGGACAGCCGTTCCGACGAAAGGTCTGCGTTCGCGACGAGGGCCGGGCGCGAAACCACCGAGCGGACCTGCGATACGACAGGCCACTGCACGGTCGAGGTCAAAGGCACATTGATCCGCTCTCACATCAACCCCGAGATTATCGAGGCTGACGAAGGAGACACGGTCAAGATCCACCTGACCAATCTGGAGCGCGCCGAGGACGAGACGCACGGCTTTGCGATGTACGGTCACAGCGTGCAGCTCTCCGTCGAGCCGGGCAAGACCGTGTCCACCACCTTCGTGGCAGATAAGGCCGGTGTCTATCCGTACTACTGCACGGAGTTCTGCTCCGCGCTGCACCTGGAGATGCAGGGCTATCTGCTGGTCCGGCCTAAGGGCTACAAGGCCGAGAAGGTGTCCATGCAGGAAGGCACGACCTACACGAAGGCCGACTACGACAAGCAGGTCGCGACCAACCTGGAGACCCAGGGGGTGATCGATCAGGTCGTGGCCTTCATCACCAGCCGCAACTTCAAAGACTTCCCCACGGTGGTGGCCCTGGTCGATGACGCTACCGACCAGCTCGGCTTTGCCAAGGGGGCCAAGGAGAAGGCCGAGGCCGCAGCGACCAAGGCCGACTGGCAGAACGCCATGCTCTGGGCGAACCAGTGGTGGCAATACCAGGTGAAGGCCGCGGATCTCGGTCTGCGCGCCAAGACTTACCTGGAGCAGAACGGCGCTAAGTTGGTCAAGTAGCCCCCTTGGCCCGTCGTAACCCATGAAACGAGGGGGGCGCAGGCCCCCCTCACGATCTGAGCCCACCCCACTTCCACTAACCCGATGAGGTTATGTCATGCGACCAAGAATCCTTCTGCTCACCGCTTGCCTGCTGGCCCTCGCGAGCGTCTCCCCGGTCCAGGCGCTCGACGGTGCGATGCTGTTCAAGACCAAGACCTGCTTCGCCTGCCACGGCAAGGACGCCAAGACCCCGCTTCTGCCCATCTATCCCAAGCTGGCCGGACAGAGCCCGGACTATGCCTACGCCCAAATGCTCGACATCAAGAACGGCGTGCGCACCAACGGCCAGACCGCGGCCATGCGCGGGGTGATGCACCTGGTCTCGGACGAGGAGCTGCGGGCCATCGCCAACTGGCTGGGGACCCTGAAATAAGCGTCGGCGCGATTTGATGATGATCAAGGCCAAGCCGGCGCGCAGCACTAGGATGGTCAACAGTCGGGGCAGGAGTGGCGGAGCGGCGCTGCTGTCCCAGGGCATCGAGGGGGTTGGCGAAGCCCGGCCGGGACGGCCGCGCACCGCGACCCGAAAGCACACGGGCGGAGGTTATCGATGAACAAGAGATCTGCAGTCAAGACCATGGTGGTTGCCCTGGGCCTGGCCCTCAGCAGCGCCGGGCATGCCTGGAACGAGGCCGGCGGCGAGAAACAGGAGGCCATGGCCCTCAAGCCGAATCTGGAGAATGGCAGGGATGTCTTCGAGGTCTGCTCGGCCTGCCACCTACCGGAGGGCTGGGGCACCGAGGACGGCACCTTCCCGCAGCTGGCGGGTCAGCATCGCTCGGTGCTGATCAAGCAGCTCGCAGACATCCGCGCGCGCAACCGCGACAACCCGACCATGTATCCCTTCGCGTTGAAGGAGTCCATCGGCGATGAGCAGGCGCTGGCGGACGTCACGGCCTATATCGCGAAGCTGCCCATGAACCCGGACTGGGGCAAGGGGCCCTGGGCCGCAGACACGCCGGAATACGAAAGAGGCAAGCAGCTGTTCCATGACAATTGCGTCAAATGCCACGGTCCGGAGGGCATGGGCGACGAGGAGAAATTCTTCCCGCGCATCAACGGGCAGCATTACAAGTACATGCTGCGCCAGTTCGAGTGGATCCGCGACGGCAAGCGGCGCAACGCCAACCCGGACATGATCGCTCAGATCAAGAACTTCTCGGACGCCGACATGAAGCAGGTGATCAATTATGTGTCCCATGTCCCGGTGCCCAAGGACCAGCTCGCCCCATCCAAGGACTGGAAGAACCCGGACTTCAAATAGCGCCCAGCGGCACCGCGGTGAGAGGTCAGTGAATCATGACGGCTAGATCCAATCCCTTGGTTTTCGCGCTGGTGGCCGGCGCCCTGGCGCTGCTGGTGGCCATCTACTATGTGCCCATTTGGTGGGTCTCTCTCACCGCGCCCAACTACCCGCCGGAGGCCTTTCCCGATGGGGTGCGCATCCACTTCCACATGAACGGGGTGTTCAACGGCTGCAAGAAGGTCGCCAAACGCGAGGTCAGCGAGGAGGAGGCCCTCGACTGCGTGCACGAGATGGACACCATCAACCACTATGTCGGCATGTATCCCATCGCGGCAGGCGGCGTGATCGAGCGGGCCTTCTCGCCTTTCCTGGTATCGATGCTGGGGATCATGTTGCTGGGGTTCATGATACCGGCGCCCCGTCTGCGCATGGGCGTGCTGGCCGCCGGCTTCGCGGTCGTGGTGGCCTGGATGTATCTTTACTACTACGGTGCCGGAGGCCTCAAATTCCAGAACGAGGGCTATCTGAAGGCGCTGATAACATCCCTGGATCAATCCGCCGACGAGGAAGAGACGCGGGAGCTCACCCCGGGGCAGGCCTTGATCGCCCGGCTCAAGCAGGAGCTCGCAAAGAGCAAGGCGCGGGAGCAGCCCGCCGCTCAGCCCGCACCGGTCGTCGTCTCCGAAAAGCAGCGATACATCGATAACCTCGAGGCAACCTTCGAAGCGGACCAGGAACACCAGGGAGCCCACCAACCCTGGACCGGTAGCGGCAATCAAGTGCTCGCGTGGCACTACGCCAAGAGTCTGGGGCGGTATTTCAACAATCCCCAAGAGATCCGCCCGATGGTGGCCAGGATGAGCAGCTTCGCCCATGGCGTCTTCTGGGCCCTGATCGCTGCCATGGCGCTGCTGGTGTGGGGCGCCCGGAGGAACGGCGGCCCACTCTATTGGCTGATGGTACTGGTGCCGCTGGCCCTTCCGCTCTTCTTCGTCATCGACTACTCGGCCTGGCTCTGGTGGTATGGGCACCGCCTGAACGCCATGGGCGCCTTCACGGTGAAGCCGTTCATGCCCACGGTGTTCGGCGACGGGAAGGTGGCCCAGTTCGCCACCCACTCCTATCCGTATGTCGGGTTCGGCTTGATGCTCGCCATGTCCGCCCTCCTCGCCTTGGCGGCCCTGCTGCGGCGCAAGGAGTGGAAGGCGCACTGAGCCATTGCGGTCCGACCATGACCACAAGCCAGCATCAAGGCGAACCTCCCTTGCCGGCGGTTTCGCGCCGCCGGCGGGGAATGGCGATGGCCCTATTCGCGTGGTGTCTCGCCCTGCCCGTTTTTGGGCACGCCTATCCGGCGCTGCAGAAATTGGTCGACGCCGCCAAACCGGGGGCCGTTCTGACCCCGCCGCCGGGCACCTATTCCGGCCCGGTGACCCTGGACAAGCCGCTCACCATCGATGGCAGGGGCCAGGTCACTGTCGATGCCGGCGGCAAGGGCTCCGTCATTGTGCTGCACACCAGCGGCGCCACCCTTAAAGGGCTGCACCTGACCAATTCCGGAGACCACCACAACGACATCGACGCCGGCATCCGGGTACGCGGGAATTTCAATACCATCAAAGACAACGTCATCGACAATTGCCTGTTCGGTATCGATCTGCAGCAGTCGGAGGACAATATCGTCAGGCACAACCGCATCTCCTCCAAGCCGGTGAGCTTGGGGATCCGCGGGGATGCCATACGTCTCTGGTACAGCTTTCGCAATCGGGTGACCGACAATATCATCCGCGACTCAAGGGACACCGTGGTCTGGTACTCACGAGACAACCTGATCGCCCACAACGACGCGCGCCGCGGGCGCTATTCCCTGCACTTCATGTACGCACAGCACAACGAAGTGCTGGACAACCATTACGAAGACAACTCCGTGGGCATCTTTCTCATGTACAGCGACAGCGTCGTGATCAAGGGCAACTACATCGCCAAGGCCGTGGGACCTACCGGCATCGGCATCGGTTTCAAGGAGACCTCCGACGTCACCGTCGAGGGCAACCAGCTTCTGCACAACGCGGTGGGTCTGTACCTGGACGTCTCGCCCTACCAACCCGACACCACGAACCGTATCAGCAACAACCTGATCGCCTACAACGGGATCGGGGTGCGCTTCCTCAACGACTGGCAGGGCAACGTTTTCAAGGGCAACCTATTCAAGGGCAACCTGACCCAAGTGGCTGTCGAAGGCGGCAAAACGGCCAAACGCAATCTCTGGTCCGGCAACTATTGGGAGGACTACGAAGGATTCGACCGCAACCACGACGGGATCGGCGACACGCCCTACGAGCTCTACGGATACGCCGACCGTATCTGGATGGACGTACCGGCCGCCCAGTTCTTCAAGGGCACACCGATGCTCGAGATGCTGGATTTTCTCGAGCGGCTGGCGCCCTTCAGCGACCCGAGCCTGCTGCTGCGCGACGATCGGCCGATGATGACCGCCGATGCCGGCATGGCCCAGGCACGGCATCACGTACCCGCGACAGGCGGCAAAAGCTTCGATGCTTTGGAGGCGCTGCGAAAGTCCTTGGGTCGGGAATGACCGGCCCAGACGAGCGACGCACTATGACAATGAGCGAGACCAAGACATCCAGGCCGGCCAAAAAGCCCATCACGGCCGTGCGCCGGGAGCAGAACCGACGCGAATTCCTGCGCACCGCCGCGCTGAGCGCCGGGGTCGTCACGGTGTCTTTGCTCGGACTGATTCCCGTCGTCCGCGGAGCCGTCGCCCGACAGCGGCCGCCCGGTGCGATAAAGCATTTGCTGGACGAGCAGAAATTCCTCGCCTCCTGCATCAAGTGCGGGCAGTGCGTGCAGGTGTGCCCGGTGGAGGCCATCAAGCTCACCGATCTCATCGATGGCGTCGGCGTCGGGACACCCCATATCGAGGCCCGGCGCCAGGCCTGTGACTTCTCCTGCGACGGCCTGCAGTGCGTGCTCGCCTGCCCGACCGGCGCGCTGACCCACGAGATCAATTACCCCGCCCAGGGGCGCATGGGATTCGCCCGGCTGGCGCGGCCCGAGGCCTGCCTGGCGATGCAGAACAAAGGCTTCAAGGGCCAGGCCCGCGGGGCGGCGTTCACCGGCAAGCTGCGCTACTCGGAGATCGACCGCTGGAATCCAATCCCGGTCGCAGAACATCCCTACGACCTCGAGCTCTGCGACCTGTGCGTGCGCCAGTGCCCCATCGAGATCCGGATCGGCCAGTGCGCGGCGGGACAACCGCCCTCGGGAGACCCGCACCAGTGCCCGCCTCGCCACGCCATTGCGCTGGAGCCCCGTGAAGACGGACCGGGCATGCGGCCCGTGGTCAAGGACGGATGCGTGGGCTGCGGGGTGTGCGAGATGATCTGCCCGGTCGAGCCGACGGCCATCCAGATCGACATCGACCGGGTGACGGACCTGCCCGCATGAGCTACATCGTCGAGTCGTTTCGGCAGCTGATCGGCTTCAAGCCTGCGCGGCCGACGGCCGAGCAGCAGTCGCCCCAGGTCCGTGCAATCTATTTGGAGAAGCGCAAGGAGCGCCTGACCAAGGATACGCTGAAAGCGGCCATAGCCGAGCACGCCGCAGGGGGCAATCGTCACAAGTGGCGGCGCCGTCGCTGGATCACGCTGATCATCGTGAACCTGCTGTTCGTGGTCTCCTACCGCTTCGACGTGCAGCTGGTGGAAGGGGCCATGACGGCTTCGCGCGTGGTGGGCTTCCACTTCGCGGACCTCAACTCGGCCCTGCAGGTGATGCTGGCCTACAAGCACGTGGTGCCGAACCTGCTCATCGGGACCGCCACGGTGCTGGTGCTCTGGTGGCTGCTCGGGGGGCGTACCTTCTGCTCCTGGGTCTGTCCCTATCACCTGCTCGCGGAGTGGGCCGAGGCCGTCCATTTGAAGCTTGCCGCCCGCAAGTGGGTGAAGGACGTGAAGTTCCACCGGGGCGTGCGCACGGTGTTCTATGTCATCTTCGTCGCGCTCACGGCCGGCACGGGCTACACGATATTCGAGACCATCTCGCCCACGGGTATTCTCAGCCGGGCCCTGATCTATGGCCCCGGACTGGCCGTGCTATGGGTGCTGGCGCTGCTCCTGTTCGAGATCTTCGTCTCGCGCCGGGCCTGGTGCCGCTACGTCTGCCCGATCGGCATGACCTACGGCGTGGTGGGTCTGCTCTCGCCGGTGCGCGTTCAGTACAACGTCGCGAGCTGCCACCACGAAGGCGAGTGCCGCAACGCCTGCCTGGTGCCGCACGTCCTCGACATCACCGTCAGGGGACGGGCGCGCGATACGAACGTCGACGTGGCGGCCGACTGCACTCGCTGCGGCCTATGTGTAGACGTGTGCCCCACCGGCTCCCTGACTTATCACGTCAAGGGCCTGGATCGGATGCTGTAGGAACATTCGGCGACCCCCACGTGAGGCCCCATGATCGTCTTCGACAAAGTCATCAAACGCTTCGGCCGCCAAGAGGTCCTCCAGGCCCTGGATCTGGTGATCGAGCGCGGCCACCGGGTCGCCCTGGTGGGCTCCAACGGCGCGGGCAAGACCACCCTGATTCGCTGCCTGCTCGGCGAGTACACCTGCGCCGGACGCGTCCGGGTGAACGACCTTGATCCGCGGGTCCGACGCGCGGAGGTACTAGCGCACGTGGGCTTCGTGCCCCAGTTGCCGCCCCCGTTGAAGATGCCGGTCAGGCAGCTTATCCGCTTTGCCGCCAGTGTCTGCGGCGCCGATCCGCGGCGCATGGTCGAGGTCGCCCGGGAGCTGGGGCTGGATCCCGAGCGATTCTCCCACCAGCCTTTCGTCAAGCTCTCGGGCGGCCAGAAGCAGAAGCTGCTCATCGCCATCGCCCTGGGCCGCGACAGCGATCTGCTCGTCCTCGACGAGCCGGCGGCAAACCTGGACCCGGCGGCGCGCCGGATCTTCTTCCAGCTGCTGGCGGAGAAGCAGCGCAGCTCCGTGATGCTCATCTCCAGCCATCGCCTGGACGAGGTCGCCGCGCTCGTCAACCGGGTCATCGAGCTGGATCAGGGTCGCGTCGTGCTCGACGATCGCGTCGCCGATCTCGTGGATCTGGCGAGCCGCCTGGGCTGCTCGGTGGGACTTCTGCGCCCCGACGAGGCCTTCGCCCACGCCATCGTGGAATGGCATTTCACGAGCAGCGACGGCGGCCTGACGTGGAAAGGTCTCGTCGCCGGACCAGACCGGCTGCGTTTTCTGGGCGTGCTCTCGCGCTACGCCGCCCTGCTGGCCCACGTGCGCATGGACGAGGCGCAGCACGCCGGTGCGGCGCTCAAGGTCTCCGGCGGATGAGTATCGACCAAGGGGTGGGCCATGACTGAAGGACCGACGAGGCGATGGCCGTGGCTCGCTGCCCTGGCCCTGACGCTAATGCTACAAGGCCTGGTCGGCTGCTCGGGCGATCCCGGCACCGGCCCCGTAGCGATGAAATTGGACCGCTACCCCTGCGAGCGCTGCCGCATGATGGTCTCGGACCCCGAGCATGCCGTCCAGATCCGCGTCAAGGAGTCCGGCGGGCGATCCAAAGTGCATTTCTTCGACGATATCGGGTGCGCGGTGGTTTGGCTTGAAGACAAGCCGTTTCGTGATGCCCCCGACACCGAGATCTGGGTCGCCGACTGGCGTAACGGCCACTGGATCGACGCCCGCAAGGCCCACTACGCAATGGGGCAGATAACACCCATGCAGTATGGCCTGGGCGCCCAGCCCGATCCCGGCCCCAAGACCCTGAGCTTCGAGCAGGCCAAGGCCCACATCTTCCAGGTGGAGCGGGATATGAACGGCCACGGCGCGAATCACGAAGACGCGGCGCCGCGATGACGTGTAGCCTCGATCACCCGGCCGGGCTACATCCCGCGAGGGGGCTCCCGCATGCCGCGGGAGGCCGGTGCCCGGCCCCGTGCGGGGCTCGGAGCACCTCGGCGATCGGTGTCGGTCTCTACTCGATTCGAACATAGCCCGGATATACGCCCATGCGTCACCTCTGGCTTGCCGCCTATACCGACATCCTCGAGTCCCTGCGGGCCCGTTGGTTTCTGGTCTATTCGTTGGTATTCGGCGGACTGGTGGTTCTGCTGTTCGCCTTCGGAGTCACCGAATCCCGGGTCATGGGCTTCACCGGGCTGTCCCGCCTGATGGTGACGTATATCCAGCTCGCGATGGCGATCCTGCCGGTCTTCGTCCTGGTATCCACAGTGCGCTCGGTCGCCGGGGATCGGGATGCCGGGGTCTTCGAATACCTGCTGTCGCTGCCGATCGGGCTCGCGGACTGGTACTGGGGCAAGATGATCGGGCGCTTTCTGACGGTATTTCTCCCGGTGATTCTCGCCATGGCCCTGGCTGTCGTCTGGGGTGCGCTCAAAGGTGCGGCCGTCCCCTGGGAGCTGTTCGGCTATTACACCGGACTGCTCATGGTCCTCGCCTGGTGCTTCCTCGGCATCGGCATGCTGCTGTCCACGCTGGCCCGTTCCTCGGATGTCGCCCAAGGCGCGGCCTTCGTGGTCTGGCTCACCCTGCTGCTGTTCCTGGACCTGATCCTGCTCGGCGTCATGGTGCGGCAGTCCCTCCCGCCAGAGACGGCCGTGGCGATCGCGCTCGCCAACCCGCTGCAGGTCTTCCGAACTGCCACCATGATGCTGTTCGACCCGCAGCTCGTGCTGCTCGGCCCTACCGCCTACGTGATCCTCGACCACTTCGGACAGTCGGGCTACATGGCCTATGCCCTGACCTATCCGACCCTGCTCGGCAGCCTGTGTGCCGCATTGGGCTTTCACATCTTCCGGCGCAGCGACCTTCCCTGAGGTGCCAAGCCCCGGCCCGGGGGCGCCACACCGGTCCGCAGGGCCTGCACGCCGGAGAAAGACGCACCGCGTGCGGTCGCCAGGCCCCATGCCCAGCCCTGCAGGGCAGCCGGCGTCCGGGGTTACAATGCTGCGATCCAACCCGGAGCGCCCCAATGCCTCGCCTCAGATCCCTGTTCCTGCTCTGCGTGGCGCTGTCACTGGCCGCTGTCGCGACAGCCCACGCGGCCCCCCGTTCCGGCTGGTACAAGATCGAGCTCATCGCCTTCGAGCGGCTGGGCGACCGGTCGCTTGCCGGCGAATTCTGGCCGGCGGACCCGGGACACCCGGACTGGGCCAATGCTGTCACCCTCCAACCCGCCGGCTCGGGGGGTGAAACAGCATTCGAGCAGCTCTCGCCCAAGGACTACACCCTGGGCCCGCAGAGCTGGTCTCTGTCACGCGAGCGCAGCGGCGTCCGACCCCTGATCCACCGGGCCTGGGTGCAGCCGATCCCCTCGGGGCACGCAGCAAGACCCGTGTACCTGCGAAGCTCGGGATCGGTGGACGTTGATGAGGGAGCGGCCGGGAGCGCGGCCCCTGGAAGCACGGGCGCGCGCATGGAGGGGATCATCACACTCATCCGCAACCATTACGTTCATGCCCGGTTCGACCTGCTGCTTCGTCGGCCCGGGACTGCGACCGACCCCCAAGGCATGCGAATCTTCAGGCTCCAGGCCAGCCGGCGCCTGCGCAGCGGCGAGCTGCATTACATCGACCATCCGGCGATGGGGATCCTGATCGAGATTACCCGCCTCGCGCCCGCCCAGGAGGAGCAAGCGCCCGACTCGGGAGCCGACCAGCCATCCGGGACCTGACGATCAGACGACCCGCGACGCTGGCCCGCTTCTGTGGCAGCGCCTGCTCGCCGAGGCTCGATCGTGCCCGGCGCGCACCCCTACAGCGGCCGAGTCTGTCCGCGGACAGTCCTGCCGCACCCCACCCGTGCCGGCGGTCCGGTTGCGCTCCCAACCGATTACTGCGGGAGCTCGGGCATGCAGGTCCCGTTGAGCACGTACACCACCGACTTGCCCGTCGCAGCGGCGACGAAGGCGCCCGACGGTTTGTCGATGGTCAGACTCCAAGCAACGCCCTGGTCCAGGCCCTGCATCACGATCAGCCCCGAGGACTCTACCAGCTGCTCGATGGGGGTCGAGCGGTTCATCTCCTTGGGCCAGACGGCCTTCATCTGTCTGTTCTTGATGTCGACGCGCGCGAAGCGGGCAAAGTTGATCTCATCCGGGGTCGTCGCCTCGCAGCCGCCGTCGGGCGCGCACTCTGACGCCGATGACACCGCACACAGCAAAGCGTCATGGCTGGAGAACGGATCCTCCGCAGCCGCCGCCGGCAGGGCCAGCGTCAACCCGATGGCAAGAGCCAGGTGTTTCAGCCGTGTCACATCTATCTCCTCGAGTGGTCAGTTCACGGTATAGCCGCGGGCCTTCAGGCACTCCACATAGGCCCCATCGAGCACCGTCCGAGTCTGTGCGGATCCACTTGCCTCGTCGGCCGTGGTTTCCAAAGCGCTACCCACCGCCTCTTGAGGGCGGCCCAGACCGCCAAAAAGACCCGCGCGCTGGGGTGCGACACCCGCTGGCTCAGTCTTCTTCACCGCTGGCCCGTGCTCCCCGGGAGCCGCGGCTGATCCTCCGGGCGGCGCCTCCCCCATGGCCGTGTCGCCCCGCCCCTGGAGCGCGGCAGCCGACGCGGTCTCACTACTTGCCTGGAGGGCGGCGGCCAAACACTCGGCCTTGTCGCGCTCCATCTGCGCCGGGGATTGCCCCTTCACGGGGACGATGGCCGGCTCGCCCGCAGCACCGGCGATACCAGAGACGATCGACAGTGCCAAGCCCATCAACATGCTTCGCCGACTGCACAGCATAGGTTCCTCTCTCCACCGAGTCAGTGTTCCGCTCCCAGGCCCATCGAAAGCCGCACCCGGCTCCCAGACCGCCTGGCCATGCTATGAGATCCGCAGCGGCGATGCTACCGCCATGCGCGCGGAGTGCGGCACAGGGCGCCAAGCGAGCGGTATCCCGATTGCCCAGGACAATGGGGAGACCATAATAGGGCCGCTGTCACCTGATTGAGATAAACCGTTCCGACGCACGAACAAGCAGCCGGTGAAACCGCTGCGCATGTCGCCCACTCCCGGGGCCGCAGGGATCTCCCGGCCGGCAGCGCGAGCAGTCTTCTTGATGTATTTCTATCTATTTTTTATAATGTTATATACTTTTATGAAAGTAAACACTCATGAGTGAATGCGCGCCCGGGTGGCCGTGCCAACCCCCGGGGCCGATCGGCGCTCGGCCCAGCCCTGACTGCGGGCCCTTGTTGGCGATCGGGTGCCAGGGGCGCGTGTGCCGTCGAGGGCTCGGAGCTTGAGCAGGCGGATCCTGATCACCCTGGCTTTCGCGATCCTCGCCTACGGCTTCTGGCGGAGCGCAGACTTCCAGCAGATCGCCGCCGGTGTGGCCGTCTTCCTGTTCGGAATGCTCGCCATGGAGGAGGGTTTCAAGGCCTTCACCGGCGGCATGCTCGAAGGGCTCCTGCGCGGGACCACCGATCGGCTCTGGAAGAGCATCGGCTTCGGCATTGTCACGACCACCCTCATGCAGTCGAGCGGCCTGGTGTCGGTCATTACCATCTCGTTCCTGAGCGCGGGCCTGATCGAGCTCGCCGGCGGCATCGGCATCATCTTCGGCGCCAACCTCGGCACCACGACGGGCGCCTGGCTCATTGCCGGCCTGGGTCTCAAGGTCAGGATAGCCGCCTATGCCATGCCGTTGCTGGCGTTCGGCGTGATCCTGGTGTTTCAGCGCTCGAAGAGGCTCAAAGGGATCGGCTATACGCTGACCGGGCTCGGGTTTCTGTTTCTCGGCATCCACTACATGAAAGAGGGGTTCGACGCGTTCAAGGACACCTTCGATCTGGCGGCTTACGCCGTGCCCGGATTGCTCGGTTTGCTCCTGTACGCCGGCATCGGCATCGCCGCCACCGTCATCATGCAGTCGAGCCACGCCACTCTGCTGATCACCATCACGGCCCTTGCGTCCCACCAGCTGACCTACGACAACGCCCTGGCGTTGGCCATTGGCGCCAACGTCGGGTCGACCGTGACCGCGATCATCGGATCGTTCGGCGCCAATATCGACGGCAAGCGCCTGGCCCTGTCCCACCTGATGTTCAACCTCACCACGGCCATCGTCGCTATCGTGCTGATCCGGCAGCTGCGCTGGAGCGTCGACGTCCTGAGCCAGGGGCTGGGGATAGCGGCGAATGACTACACGCTCAAGCTCGCGCTGTTCCACACCTTGTTCAACCTGCTCGGCGTCGCGTTGATGCTGCCCTTCATCGGCCAGCTCGTGGGCTTCCTGCAGCGCTTCGTTCAGATGCGCGAGCCCAGCGCCGACGCGCCGCGCTACCTCAACGAAGCGGCCCTGCAGGTCCCCGCGGCCGCCGTCGAGGCGACCCGCAAGGAGATCCGTCATCTGTACCAGAACGCGTTCGAGATCATCGCGCAGGGTCTGGCCCTGCGTCCCGAGACGATCGACTCCACCCAGGATCTCGCCCGGGCGGTCGCCGCGACGACGCGCATCGAGCCCATCGACATCGACGAGCTCTACGAGCAGCGTGTCAAGGGGCTGCACAGCGCCATCATCGAGTTCATCAGTCGAGTCCAGGCGCAAGAGCTGCCCGAGTATCGGGCCCGTGAGCTCAACGCCCTGCGCGAGGCGAGCCGCAACATCGTCGAGGCCGTCAAGGACACCAAGCATATGTACAAGAACCTGCGGCGTTTCGCGGCCTCCCCCTATCCCGACATCCGGCAGCAGTATGACAGCCTGCGCAGCGAGCTCGCGCTGATCCTGCGGGAGATCGGCGAGCTGGCATCGGGGATCGGAGACGCGGACACGATTCTGTCATTGGACGGGGCTAAGGTCCGGCTGGAAGAGACCGACCGCCGGATTAACATCACGCTCACGCGTTTGATTCGCGACCAGCGCATCACCGCGCACATGGCCACGTCACTCATGAACGATTGCGCCTATGCCTACGGGATCGGCAAGAATCTCGTGGACATGGCGCAGACCCTGTTTGCTCTGCGCGAGCGCAGCCTCAAGGACGCCGAGCAGAAACTCACCCTCGACGAGACGGATATCGAAAAGGTGATCAGTGCCCGGCGCTAGCAGCGCCAGCGCCCGGCACACCGATCGACGCGGACACAGCCATGAAGACCAAGAAGCTCCTCAGCAAGCTGGCCGATCTGTTGAATGCGGACCGGCGGGCTCAGATTGAAAATGTGCGATGTATCAAAGAGATATTAAAGAAACTTAAGAAGAAGGAGCGCGATCTCAAGGAGAAGCTCGACGAGGAGGACGATCCCGACAAGCGCGCCGAGATCGACGCCAAGCTGCGCGTCATCTACGCCCAGCGCACTAAAGGCGTCGGCATTCTGCAGGAATTGCGCGGCGACGGCTGCACACCGGCCTGAGGCCTGAGCCCATCTGATGGCTCGCCACGACCGCGACCGCGACGATTTCGGTCCAAGGCGCCCCTCATCTACCGCCGGACCAAGGACCCGGGGGCGGCCGGCGGCTCTCCCATCCGGAGCCCCGCCGGCAACGATTCACCGAACACCCGCCGCTCGTCGGCCTCGTCCAACGCCACGACCTCACGGACCATGCACAGCCAGCCGGGCGGTGTCCTGCTCGCCTCCAGCCGCGCCGCGACCCTGGCGCGCGCATCGTCGGGGAGGTCCCGCGCGCGGTCGCCGGTCAGGCGTGCGATCTGGACCGCGGCAAACGCCGCGGGCGCGACCTTCTTCCAGTCCAGGGCCAGGATCGGCTCCAGCCAGCGGGCCGCCTCCTCGGCGGGCACGACATTGTGCGCACTGCCGTAGAAGGGCGCGCGTGCGCCGATACGGCCGACCGCCCACCAGGTTTGCGGATTCTCGGCCGGTTTGCGCAAGCGTTCGAGCAGCCATTCGCCGACCCCGACCTTACGCTCCACCGGCAGGCGCTCCAGGGAGGCGGCCAGGCGCATCATGTCGTCGTATCCCTGCTTCTTGCCGCCGGGCGGACGATTGCCCCGCGCTGCGCCCTGGGGCTGCAGGTCGAAGGCGATGTCCTCCAGGATGCGAAGCTGTGCCGGCTCGTCCAGGCCCCCGGCCACCCGGCGCCAGAGCGTCCACCACTCCGACCAGACCTGGCTCTCCGTGACGTGCTGTATCCCTTGTCCGTACAGGGTCCAGAGCTGCTCGACCCGCCAGTCGTCGAGGGGATAGCCGAAGCCCGGGCGCAGACAATAGCCGGTGAGATTCAGCCACAGGCGCTCGTGACCGGCACTGCGCCGCCGTCGGCGGGCGCGCTCCCACAGGGTACCGAACAGCTCGCGCAACAGCGGCGTCTCCCACCCATCGCGCTCACCCAGGATGCGCTCCAGCTCGCCACGGAGCTGCTTGACCTCGTTCGGTCCGACCTGCCCGGAGCTGCTGCCGAACACCCGCTCGATCCGTTGCGCGGCCTCGGCGAACCGCGGGTGGACCGTGCCGCTCGCTCCGGTCTGCGAGCTCGCGCGCTCGCCCCGCAGCTGGAATTCCAGCCGCCAGCGCCGGCCGGGCTCTCGGGCGCTCACACAGTGCACCTCCAAGGTTCCCAGCTCGGTGAGCGAGCTGCCCAGCTGCACCGCGATCTCCCGTGCCTCGCCGCTCTGGGACGGCACCACCGTGGCAATGGGGGGCAGGTGCACGAAATCCCCGGTGTCGATGTCGGCCAGGGCGCCCGGCGGGTATTGGGTGTCGGCGCTGGAGGAGACCAGGTCAAAGCGCACCGGCTGCCCGAGACGCAGGCCGAAGATGCGCTCACCCAGGCGGATCTCCCTGCCCTCTTCCGTGCCGCGCGGGAGCACGCAGATGCCCCGGCGGGCGCGGCCTGGCTGTTCCTCCAGGACGAGAAAATAGCTGCGCGCCGAGCCGCCGCCGATCCGCGGGGCCAGACCACGGCGCGCCTGGGCGTAGGCGACGGCTCCACGCGCCACGGCCAGGTCCGGGTTGTCGTTGTGCAGGACGTGCAGCGGTGCCCGGCGCCAATCGGCCAGGGTCTCCTGGAGGCGCATGGCCAGAGTCCCGGCGCGGAAGACCCCGCCATTGAGTAGCAGGGTGTCCGGTACCGGCAGGGTCCGTTCGTCCGCCCTGTCCCCGCAGAGCGCCTCACGCGAGGCAGCCGCGTGACGGGCCAGGAATGCCGCGATGTGCCGGGTGACCGCCGGGTCCGAGACATAGGGCAGGCCGAACTCGACGATGCCGCCGCGCACCCGCTTGGGCAGCTCATCCGACCCGACCCTGGGGAAGAAGCCTTCCACGATCATCTGCTGCACTTCGACCCGGGTCAGCTCCACCGAGCGCGCGCCGCCGACCAGTCTGGCGCCCGTGCCGAGCAGGGTCACAGCGACGCTCTCCGGGGCCTCGGGCGCGAGCAGGCGCTCCTTGGCCGAGCGACATTGTTGGGCGAGCTGGGCCAATCTCGCCGCGGACAGCTTCGCCCCCGCGGTGGCCATGCGCGCCTCGGCCACGTGGGCCAGGGCCAGGTCCATGTTGTCGCCGCCGAGCATCAGATGGTCGCCCACCCCGATGCGCGTCAGGCGCGGCTCTCCGTCGAGCAGCTCCACGCGGATCAGGGTCAGGTCGGTGGTCCCTCCGCCGACGTCACACACCAGCACCAGGCGGGTCTTGGCCAGGGCCTGGCCCAGGCTGTCGCGGTGGCGAAACAGCCAATCGTAGAACACCGCCTGGGGCTCTTCCAGCAGGCGCGCCCGGCCCAGGCCAGCCAAGCGCGCCGCCTCCAAGGTCAGGGCGCGGGCACCCTCGTCGAAGGACGCCGGCACGGTGAGCACCACCTCCTGCTCTGCCAAGGGGGCTTGGGGGAAACGCCAGCTCCAGGCGGCGCGCACATAGGCGAGATAGCTGGCGCTGGCGGCCATCGGCGAGACCTTGGCCACATCTTCGCCGGCCCCCCAGGGTAGGATCGGCGCCATCCGATCGACCGATGGATGGGACAGCCAGCTCTTGGCGCTTGACAGGATGCGGCCGGGGACCTGTGCCCCCAGCTCGCGCGCCAGGCTGCCCATGACCACCTGGCCCAGGCCGGCGACATCAGCCTGCTCCCAGGGCAGGTGCAGATCGTCCGCGCTCAGCTCACCGGCGGCGGGATGGTAGCGCACCGAGGGCAGGAGCGGACGGGCGGCGACCTCGCCGAGATTGACCAGCTGCTCGATGTCGAACAGATGGATCTGCTCGGCACCCGGCTCGGCATAGGCAACCACCGTGTTGGTGGTGCCCAGGTCGATCCCAACGACATAGCCCCCCATGACGCTCAGGATGGCATTCTGCCGCGCACCTCGAGCTCCACCTTCCAATGCTCGCCTCCGCTGCGCGGCAAGGCCTCGAGGCGCAGGGTGCCGGTCTCGGTCACCATGGCGCGCAGCCTGACCGGGACGATCTCACCGGGGGCCCGGCCCTCCGCCGGCAGGTTGGCCTCGATCTCGCCCAGCTCATGGATCTCTTCGGACTCCCAGTCCACGATCAGGGTGCCGACCTGGTCCTGGCGGCGCACCGACGAGCCGAAAAAGCGGAAGCGCACCGGCGCGCCCACCACCAGGCCGAATTCCTGGGGCGGCAGATCCGCCTGGGTCCCCTCTTCCAGGCCGAACGGGGCGATGCACAGGGCCTGCACCGGCGGCTCCATGCCGGGCACGGCCGGCATGGCGGACTCGACCCCCACGTAGAAGGCGCTGGCGGTGCCGCCGCGGATGCGCACGCCTCCGCCCCGGCGCACGTAGCTGTAGTAGGCCGCACCGCGCGCGACGGCGAGATCCAGGTCGGCACCCTCCAGCACCCGGGCCGGCGGGGCCCCTTCGGCGGCGAGCCAGGCGTTCAGGGTCTCGACGGTGCGATCGACCAGGATGCGGGACTTCAGCACGCCGCCGTTGAAAAGGACGGCAGTCGGATGCAGCAAGGCCGCACCGGGCACCTGGGGCGCGGCGAAGCCCTCCAGCGCTTGCGTGGCCCCCAGTTGGCGGGCCAGGAATGCCGCCAGATGGCGGGTGATGGCCGCATCCTGGGCATAGGGCAGACCGAGCTGGGTGAGCGCCGTGCGCGCCCGGCTGAGAGGCCGTGCGGCGCTGTCCACGCGCGGAAAGAAGCCCTCCAGGACGGCGCGGCTGACCTCCTCGCGGGTCAGCTCGGTGCGGATCGACCCGCCGATCAGCTTGGAGCCACGGCTGGGCACGACCACCGGCACCGCCTCGGTGTCGGATCCGCCGAGCAGGGTCTCCTTGGCCCCGCGGCAGGCGTGAGTCAGGGCGCGCAGCTGCCAGGCATCGAGCCGCGTGCCCTGGCCTGCGAGCTTGGCGGCCACCAGGTGGGCCAGGGCCAGGTCCATGTTGTCGCCCCCCAGCAGGATGTGATCGCCCACCGCGACCCGATGAGGCTCCAGGTTGCCTTCGCGCTCCACCGCGGCGATCAGGGACAGATCCGTAGTGCCGCCGCCGACATCCACCACCAGGATGATGTCGTGGACCCTCAGCTGCTCGCGCCAGCGACCCGCGCTGGCCTGAATCCAGCTGTAGAGTGCGGCCTGGGGCTCTTCCAGCAGGGTCATGTGCCGGTACCCGGCCGCCGCGGCCGCCTCGGCGGTCAGCTCCCGGGCCGCCGGGTCGAAAGAGGCGGGAATGGTGACGGTGATCTCCTGCCGCTCGAAGGGCGCCTGGGGGTGGGCGTGATCCCAGGCCTCGCGCAGGTGCGCGAGGTAGCGCACGGAGGCCTCGAGCGGCGAGATGCGCGCCACCTCCTCGGGGGCTTCGCCGGGCAGGATGGGCGCACGGCGGTCCACACCGGCGTGGCACAGCCAGCTCTTGGCGCTGGACACCAGGCGGATCGGGGTCTGGCTGCCGCGGCTGCGTGCCATCTCACCGACCGCATAGTCCTGCCCGGCAGACCAGGGCAGGCTCAAATCGCCGGGGGCCAGCTCGCTGGGGTGCGGCAGATACAGGAACGACGGCAGCAGGGCAAGCTCCTCCACCGTGCCCGGGGCGGTGAGCTGGGGGATGGCCATGACCTCCTGACTGGCCTGCTCGCCCTCGCTGGCGTCCAGATCGACCGAGGACAGGGCGCAGTGGGTGGTGCCCAGATCGATTCCGATGGCGTAGCGCGCCTCGCTCATAGCTCCACCTCCGCGGCTGCGACGACCCTGGCGTCGTGGCCCTCGGCGAGCTTGGGCAGCCGCACCTGGGTCACCCGCCAGCCACGGTGGGCGAGGCTGCCGCGAAACGGGGCCTGGCCCACGACATTTCCCGTGAGCCGGATGGCCGATGCGTCGAAGCCGTCTTCGAGGGTGATGACGCTGCCCTCGGCCTCTGTGCGTACCGCCTGCAGGGTGAAATGCTCGTGCAGCACCTTGCGGCAGCCTGCGTGCACGACGCGGGTGGCCGCACCTATGTCGGCATCGGAATAGGCGGCGACGTCTTCCTCGATGAAATCGATGAAGCGCCCGTCGCGCTGCAGCAGACCGAGCAGCTGGAGAGCGGCCTCGGGGCCGCTCTCCTTGAGGATCGGGGGGACGGGGGCAGGCGGCCCCTCGGTGCCGGCGCGGCGCAGGCGCTGCACGCGGCCGGCAAAGCCCGCATCGAGCAGGACGCCGAAGAAGGCCCCGAAGGCGAGGCCGATGCGGCTGAAGAACGATGGATCGGAGTCGGACATCGGTAGGGCTCCTTGTAGCTACCGTCTTTCGGCATCAGAGCCTGGCGCCCAATACGGGGCCGGGCAACGCAAAGAATGGCTCGCGCCCCCGGGGGGCGGGCTGTGGATGCGCGGACCCTTTTCATGGGGTGGAAGGGACTCGGCACGCGCCATGCCGCGCATGGAACACTCGACCGGGGAAGTGCAAAGAGATTCCGCTGGGGCGAAGGTGCAATTCAGAACGGCCATGTCCGCGATCGGCGTGGTCGGGGGTCCATTGTAAGGCATGGGGGCGGAGCAAACGGACACCCCAGGGCCGGGGTCGTCCGTCGAACCGTTCAGAGTCCCGGGCGGGTGGCGAGCCCAGGACTGCACGCAGCCGTCTCGGTCTGACAGGGACCCCCTCCCCTTGGCCGACATCACCGATCACCTGGGCGACCAGACGGACCCGCTAGAAAGCAAAAGCCCCGCGAATTTAGCGAGGCTTTTCCGGAGAACATCCAGAGCCGGTTACCGCCTTGCAGGGCGTTCTCCCATAACCGATTGATAGTATTGGCGTCCCCTAGGGGAGTCGAACCCCTGTCGCCGCCGTGAAAGGGCGGTGTCCTAGGCCTCTAGACGAAGGGGACGGGACCGTTCGAGGCCGGATGCTTGCGGAGCCCGACCTTCGATTTGGTGGAGCCAGGCGGGGTGAGCCGAGACCGAATGCCAAGTGGACATTCGCTGCTCGGCGAGCGCCGCGCCATGGAAGGCGCGCCCGGACCGCCGCTCCAGGGACGGACTGTGTCTAGGACCCATCCGTACCCTCATCCGTTTGGTGGAGCCAGGCGGGATCGAACCGCCGACCTCAACACTGCCAGTGTTGCGCTCTCCCAGCTGAGCTATGGCCCCCCGTCGAAAGAGCGGCAATGATAGGCAAATCGCTCCGGGTTGTCTACAGCTGACTACCGGCGAAACAAGCCCAGCGTCGGGTAGGCTCGGGGCCCCCGAAGGCCAGGGGGGACAGCGCGAATGACCCCAGTATCGGAGCGACCTCCAGGTCGCGATTACCGCCAGGTCAGGAGCCTTTCTATCGCGAGCTGGAGCTCTAGTGCGCGACCGCGCCTAATCCCGCTGCTCGATCTTGGCCCAGGTATCGCGCAGAGTCACGGTACGGTTGAACACCAGGCGTTCCCGCGTCGAGTCCCGATCGACACAGAAATACCCCTCGCGCTCGAACTGGAATCCCTCCCCGGGCTTTGCGCCGGCCAGGCTCGGCTCGAGCATGCAACGGGTCAACGTGCGCAGGGAGTCGGGGTTGAGGTCGTCGGTGAGCTCACTGCCCCCGGCACCAGGGGCCGGCTGTAGGAACAGCCGATCGTAGAGCCGCACCTCGGCGGCAACGGCGCGCTCGGCCGACACCCAGTGGATCACGCCAGCGACCTTGCGCCCTTCCGGGTTGGCCCCCAGAGTGGCGGAGTCGTAGGTGCAGCGCAGCTCGACGATCTCGCCCCGACTGTCTTTGATCGCCTCGTGGCAGTGGATCACATGGGCGTTGCGCAGCCGCACCTCGCCGTTCAGGGCCAGGCGCTTGTACTTGCGCGGCGCCTCCTCGCGGAAATCATCCCGGTCGATGTAGATCTCGCGGGTCAGAAGGACGAGACGCGAGCCCATGGACTCGTCTTTGGGGTGGCTCGGCGCCACCAACTCCTCCACCCGCTCCTCCGGAAAGTTCTCGATCACCAGCTTGAGCGGATGCAGCACCGCCATGCGCCTCGGCGCGCGGGTGTTGAGGTCGTCGCGGATGCAGTCCTCCAGGGAGCTCATCTCGACCGTGTTGTCGGCCTTGGTCACGCCGATACGCTGGCAGAACTCGCGGATGGCCTCGGGCGTATAGCCGCGCCGGCGAAGCCCCGCAATCGTGGGCATGCGCGGGTCGTCCCAGCCCTCGACGAAGCCCTCGTCGACCAGGCGCGTGAGCCGGCGCTTGCTCATTACCGTGTACTGCAGGTTCAGTCGGGAGAACTCGATCTGCTGCGGGTGACAAGGAACCGAGACGTTGTCCAGCACCCAGTCGTAGAGCGGACGATGGTCCTCGAACTCCAGGGTGCAGATCGAGTGGGTGATGCCCTCCAGCGCATCCGAGATCGGATGGGTGTAGTCGTACATCGGGTACAGACACCACTCGGTGCCGGTTTGATGGTGCAGCACGCCGTGACGGATGCGATAGATCACGGGATCGCGCATGTTCACGTTCGGCGAGGCCATGTCGATCTTGGCCCGCAGGGTGCGGCTGCCGTCCGCAAACTCCCCTGAGCGCATGCGCCGGAACAGATCGAGATTCTCGTCGACGGGGCGGTTGCGCCACGGACTCTCGCGGCCGGGCTCGGTCAGGGTGCCGCGATAATCGCGGATCTCCTCGGCGGTCTGATCGCACACGAACGCCTTGCCCTTGAGGATCAGCTCTTCGGCAAACTGATAGAGCTGCTCGAAGTAATCGGATGCGAAGTACAGGCCCTTCCATTCGTAGCCCATCCAGGCCACGTCCTGCTTGATGGACTCGACGAACTCCACGTTCTCCTTGTGCGGGTTGGTGTCGTCGAAGCGCAGGTTGCAGGCGCCCTTGTAGTCCAGGGCGATGCCGAAATTGAGCACGATGGACTTGGCATGGCCGATGTGCAGGTAGCCGTTGGGCTCGGGGGGAAAGCGCGTCATGATGCGCGCGTGCTTCCCTTCGGCTAGATCCTTGTCGATGATCTGGCGGATGAAGTTGGTGAGGACTCGGGTCTCTGTTTCGCTCATGCCTGCTGTCCGGAAGCGTCCGTGGTCTGAAAACAGGGGCGGCACCCGACGGCCCACGCGGGATTGGTCGCGATGGATCAGCCGTCGAAGCCGCGGATGTAGGCGAGCGCCTTGTCGATGCGCCGCAAGGTGGTATCGCGCCCTGCCAGCTCCAGGGTGAGATCGAGCTCCGGCGAGGGAGACCCACCGGTTACCGCCAACCGCAGCGGCATGCCGAGCTTGCCGAACCCGATGCCCAGCGCGCTCACCGTCTCGTCCATCGCACCGTGGATGGAAAGGCGATCCCAGGCCGGGATCTTCTCCAGCCGTTCGCGCACGCGCTGCAAGGGATCGATGACCGCGGCTTTGAAAACCTTCTTGGCCGCCTGCTCGTCGTAATCGTCGAAATCCCGGTAGTAGAAGGCGCTGATCCGGGCTAGCTCCACCAAGGTGCGCGCCCGCTCTCTCTGGGCACCGACCACGGCCACCAGATCGGGCCCCAGGGACGGATCGATCCCCAGGTCGCCCAGGTGGGGGCTCATCAGCCGGGCGATCCGCGCCGGATCATCGGCTTTGAGGTAGTGGTGGTTCAGCCACAGCAGCTTCTCGGTGTTGAACGCCGAAGGAGCGCGGTTCACCGCGGAGATATCGAACAGCTCGATCATCTCGTCGATCGAGAACACCTCCTGGTCTCCGTGGGACCAGCCGAGGCGTACCAGATAGTTGAGCAGGGCCTCGGGCAGAAAGCCATCGTCGCGGTACTGGATCACACTGACCGCGCCATGGCGTTTGGACAGGCGCGCGCCATCATCGCCGAGGATCATCGGCACGTGGGCGTAAAGCGGCGGCTCATGGCCTAGCGCGCGCAGAATATTGATCTGCCGGGGCGTGTTATTGATGTGGTCGTCGCCGCGGATCACCTGGGTGATGCCCATGTCCAGATCGTCGACCACGACGGTCAGATTGTAGGTGGGAGAGCCGTCGCTGCGCCGGATGACGAGATCGTCGAGCTCGCTGTTCTGAAAGATCATCCGTCCGCGCACCAGATCATCCACGGCTACCATGCCATCGACCGGATTCAGGAAACGAATCACGTGCGGGGTATCAGGGTCGATGCGCCGATGACGGCAGTGACCGTCATAGCGCGGCTTGACCTTGCGCTGCATCTGGTCCTCGCGCAGCGCCTCCAGCCGCTCCTTGGAGCAGTCGCAGCGGTAGGCGCGGCCCTTCTCGAGCAGCTCGTCGATGATCTGGTTGTACCGATCGAACCGGTGGGTCTGGTAGAAGGGCCCTTCGTCGTAGTCGAGCCCCAGCCAAGTCATGCCTTCGAGAATGGCGTTCACCGACTCCGCAGTCGAGCGCTCCAGGTCGGTGTCCTCGATCCGCAGGATAAAGCGGCCCCCGTGCTTGCGGGCGTGCAACCAGGCATACAAGGCGGTCCGGGCGCCACCCACATGGAGGTAGCCCGTAGGGCTCGGCGCAAAGCGGGTTCGAACAATGGTCATGATGGGGATCGGCGACACGGCGAAAGGCGCGGATTCTAGCAAATTCGGGGCCGGTACCGCACTCGCATCGCTCTGCGTCCCAAGTAGGGCCGCTATTTGCTGGTGTGGGTGAACACCCCGTCCCAGTCGGGGCCGAGGCCCTGGCCCTTGAGATCCCGGGCCCGCTCCTCGTAGAGCAGGTACACCTTCTGGTGGCTCCGCCGCCAGTGCCTCGGCCGCGATCAGCGCGTCGGGCGGCGGCCTCAACGTCAGCCTGATCGACGGCTTCGCCCCCCAGGCCGGCGACAGCTTCACCATCCTCACCGCGTCGTCTGGCATCAACAGCGGCTTCGCGTTCACCACCCTGCCCGAGAACACCGACACCAGCGCCCAGATCAACGTCGCCGATATCCTCCTGACCGACGATGCGCTCGGGACGAATGACCTCTCGCTCACGGGCGCCGATGCCAGCCTGTTCCAGATCAACGGCACCGGGCTGTATCTCAAGGCCGGTACGGCGCTGGATCACGAGACAAAGCCGGTGCTCGATGTGACCGTGGCAGTGGATGATGCCGCCCTCGGAGGCAACCCCGATGACACCGCGGCAATGAGCATCACCGTTACCGATGTCAACGAGCCGCCTACCACAACCGGGCTATCGAACATCAGGGTGGACGAGGACGCTTCCGACACGGTCATTGACCTCACCGGCTCCTTGGCCAACCCCGAGGACGGTGCCGGAGGACTGACCTATTCGGTGCAGTCCGACACCAACCCCGCCCTGTTCAGCCAAGTGGACATCCAGGCGGGTACGCTGACCCTGGATTACGCCGCCAATGCTTACGGGACCGCGGATATCGTCGTGCGCGGCACCGACTCGGGAGGCCTTTGGGTCGAGTCGACCTTCTCCGTGGTGGTCAACCCCGAGCCCGACACGCTGACCTGGACCAACGCGGCCGCGCACGGCGACTGGAACAGCCCGGGCAACTGGGACCTCGGGATCGTTCCGGAGAACGAAGACACCGTGATCAGAGCCTTCGAGGGGGCGGCCGGCACGGGAGTGGGACTCAGCGATGCGCTCTCCGGCGAGGCGGGCCAGCTCAGCGCCGAGGCCGCCGAGAACCTGCAGACTCTCAAGGAGGCTACGGAGTACCTGCATTGCGGGCACTGATTGGGGCCGACGGGCTAGCCCGCCGTAGGAGCGACCTCCAGGTCGCGATACCTGGGCTCGGAGCGGAAGCCTCAACGGTCGCGAACTGGCGCTCGCTCCCACCCCCGGTCCCCGCGGGAGAGGCTCGGGGTGAGGGGAGAAGACCAACGAGAACGGGCAAGGGATGAACAACCACAACAACCTGCAGCGCGCTAAGGGGCCATGGCGATTTTGCGCGCCCTGCTGATCCTGCTGCTCGGGGCGGCCCAGGGGGTGCTGGCGGCGGGCCAGAGTGCGCGCGTGAGCTTCCTGCGCGGGCAGATGTTTGCCCTGGAGGAGTCGAGCGGGGTGCGCCGGGCGCTGGAGTGCGACAGCCACGTCGAGGTCGGGGAAATCGTCGAGACCGGCCCCAAGGCGCTCGCCCAGCTGATCTTTTCCGACCACTCGATGCTCAACATCAAGGCCGACAGCCGGGTGAAGATCGACCGCTTTCAATTCGCGGGAAAATGCCGCTCCCACCGACCCTGCGACTTTCCCTGTCTACCGTCTACTTTCTTTCACCCCATCACCGCCTCCATCAGCGCCATCAGCACATAGACAGCACCCTTCGCCTGGGTGAAGAAGCCATTATTCGTAGAGTCGTTAACGATGGCCCCGAACTCCGGCAGCTGCCGCTGCGGGCTCAGAAGGAGGAGGTTTGGCTTGAAGAAGCTTTTGAACTGCAGCATGTCCATGCGGCTGACAGTCTGCTGCTGCTTGAGGTGGCTGTAGATAACGTCCAGGGTGGGGACCACCTTGCTTTGACTACCCATGACCGTTTCACGCGGATAGAGCTCTAAAATCGTGCTGATCTTCAAGCCGGCCTGCGCCAACTCCTCGCGCTGACCCTCTGCAAAAGGCCCTGCAACACGATCGAGCAGGATGATCTCCTGGACCAGCTGCGGCATCAGGGCAAGTCCCGACAGCAGGCTTCGCAGGGTCCCGGTGGTTGCCGGCGTGCCGAAGATGCCGATGCGCAAACGGTCTTGCACGGGGGGGTCTTTCTGGAGCAGGTCCGGCCGCCACTTGGACAGGACGTACAGATCGGCGAGCGCCTGGGTCGGCGCCTCGTCATCGCCGTTGCCCGCATTGATCAACGGTACCTGCGAATACCTCACCATCTCCGGAAACAGGTCGGCCCGCGTCGTACTGACGGCCGCGAAATCGCTGTAGTTATTGTTGACGGCGGCAATCTCGGAGGGGTCGCGGTGGTGGCGCAGGATGTCCTCGACCGCCTCGGACAGATCGATGAAGGCCCCGCCCAGCCCTTGCCAGGCCCGCCTGAACGGGAGCTCGACCTCGGGTCGCCCGGCATCGAGGAAATTCCCGCCCATCACCTTGCATGCCATGGTCGAGGCGGCCTTCTTCGCGCTCGACTCGAAGACCGCCGCCCGACGGACCAGCTGCTTCAGCAGTTCAGCGTCGAAGCTCTGGATTGACGCAATGTGCTTACCGCTAAGGGCCGCCAGGATCTCAGGCTCGTGCCGGACGGCCTTCATCAGACGCGTGGCATTGGCCGCATCGGCCACCTCATGCTGCCGGATGGCGGGTCCGGCCGAAGGGGATAAAAAGGTATTCGATGGCATGATGTTTCCTTCGTTGGTCATTCTTCTTGATGCCGACTTTCCCGCTCGCCCTCGAAGCGGGAAAGGCGACCCCCCCAATCGCTCCACCCGCTATTTTACGGAGCCCCCCGCGGTTTTTGTAGGCGCACAGCGGCCGCTGGGTCCCAGCCCAGGGCCCGGCCAGCCGCGGGGGCCTCCACGACAGCCCTTGCGCGGCCCCGGGGCTGGGTACCCGCGGTCGCTCGGCGCTCCGCGACCCCCTCGGGCATCTGCGAATCACACTGTTGGCTCCACGGTTGCCGGGTGGGCGCAATTCTTGTAGCATCCTGACCCCGTTAGGGATTTCTGCGGGCGATTAGCTCAGCGGGAGAGCACTGCCTTCACACGGCAGGGGTCGCTGGTTCGATCCCAGCATCGCCCACCAATCAAATCAACGAGATACGATAGCAAGCTCGCCAACCGGGTTATACGTGTCAGCGCAGTGTCAGCGACCAAGGGGAAACCGCCCCGCTATGTCGGCTTGAGGGCACATCGTATTTCTGGTGGCGACCTGGGCTCGCTGAAGACCTTCGACACCAACGCTGGGGACAACCTTGGAACAAGGTGACAGTCCCCGGTCATTCCGTTTGGGGTGTTCTCGAAACGAAGCCGTTAGTCCTCACAAGCTTTCCCTCAAGATCGCAACTCGCCCGCCGTGGACTAATCTAGTCGGCATGAGCCCCGCCACAAGGATGTACCCCCCTGAGCGATTGAAGCCCGACATCGGCTTCGGATGACTCGTCCCGGCCAATGAATCGCGCCGAGCGCATCTACCGCCTGCATGCTCTCCTTCAGGGCAAGTCCCAGTCCCTCGCCCGGCTACAACAGGAGCTGGAGGCATCCCGAGCCACCTTGGTGCGTGACCTCGGGTACATGAGGGACTTCATGGGCGCACCCATCGAGTGGGACCGCGCCGCAAACGGCTACGGCTATCGCCCCACCGAGCCCCGCTTCGAGCTGCCCGGACTCTGGCTCACCGAGAGCGAGCTGCACGCCCTGCTCGCCAGCGAGTGACTGCTCGATCAGATCCAGCCCGGCCTGCTGGCCCCCTACGTAGGGCCGCTACGCGCGCGCATCCGCCGCCTGCTGGAGCAAAGCGGCCACCGCGCGACCACCGTCAGCGAGCGCATCCTGTTGCAGCCCGTGGCGGCGCGCTCCAGCCACCCGGAGCGATTCGGTACGGTCGCAGGGGCCGTGCTGGAAGGCCGACGGCTGCTGATCCGGTACCACGGCCGCGAGAAAGACCGCGTGACCGACCGCACCGTCCACCCGCAGCGCCTGCTGCGCTACCGCGACAACTGGTACCTCGCGGCCCATTGCGAGCAGGCCGATGCGCTGCGCATCTTCTCCCTGGACCGCATCCGCCACGCCGAGGCCCTGGTAGACCCCGCCGACGCTAGCGACCCGGACGAGCTGGACCGCTTTCTCGGCGCCAGCTTCGGGATCTTCTCCGGCAATGCATCGGCCTGGGCCGTATTGCGATTCAGTCCCGATGCCTCCCGCTGGGTGGCCGATGAGACCTGGCACCCGGACCAGGTCGGACAGTGGGTCGCGGCACGCTACGAGCTGCAGGTCCCCTACTCGGACCCGCGGGAGCTGCTCATGGACATCCTCAAGTACGGCCCCGAGGTGGAGGTGATCGCACCGGCGGCGCTTCGCACAGCTGTGATGCAGCGGATACGACAAGCGGTGGACCTGTACAACGCCGCGCCCCCGGACGAGCCGCCGATCCGGCAGTGTGGGAGACAGGCTCACTCCCTGAGCCACCCCCCGTGGTAAACAAAGGGAGCCCCAATCGATAAGGAGGTCAGCTATGTTGCGCCGCACCTTTTTCAAGTTCCTGCTCGGCTCCGCCCTCATCCCGACCGCGGTGAGCGGCGCACGCGCGCCACCCAGCCGACTCCTCCATGAGTCGCCCCTGGCCGGCTTCCAGTATTACGACGGCAGCCGGGTCTGGCCCGCCCTCGCCGTCGGCGGCCCCCTGATACTGGAGGGCGCCCCCGCCAACCCATTTGATCCGCGCGCGGTGGCCGTCTATTGGCAGGCACGCAAGCTCGGCTACCTGCCGCGGGTGGAGAACACTGCCGCCGCCCAACTGATGGACCACGCAGAGCGGTTGCACGGCCGGATCAGCGTCCTCAGTGACCGCGGCGGCCCCTGGGAGCGGCTGCGCTTAGCCGTCTATCTGACTTCCTGACAGGAACACGCAGCTGCACACCACGATGAAGGATGGCGAGGCCTTCGGAAAGCTCCGACGAGACGACAAGACCGGTCGGGTGATCGCATGGTTGCCTCTGGTCGACCACATGACCGACGTAGCCCTGTGCTTCGAGCGGCTGTGCAAGTGCCTGTCGGTGCATCGAGCCCTCGAGCGAGCGGCGGGGCGAAGCCTGGATGGACTGGACATTGCCCGACTGGCAGTGCTTGTCTTTCTGCACGATCTGGGCAAGGCCAACAGCGGCTTTCAGTCGAAGCGTTGGCGCCCTGAAGATCGCCCAGCCGATTGGCCCTTTCCCGCCGGCCATGGGCGAGAGGCCATGTATCTCCTGAGCGAGGACGCCTTTGCACCCCTTGTCGATGCCTTGCCCATCGACGAAATGCTGTCATGGGGACAAGAGGCAGTGATCCCCCTCTTGGCGGCCACCATCAGCCATCACGGACGACCGATCATCGACGACGGGGCGACCCTGGCGGTCGGCCTATCCAAAACGATCTGGAAGCCGGTCAAGGATACCGACGGCAATATTCTCTACGACCCGCTGTCGATCATCGAAGACATGACTCGGCGGGCTCGGTTGCTGTTCCCCCCTGCATTCCGAGAGGCTTGCCGGCCGCTGCCGAGCGCACCGCCCTTCGGCCATCTCTTCGCGGGTCTGGTGCAATTTGTCGACTGGCTCGGCTCCGATACGCGCCATTTCCCAATCCGGGTCGACGAGAACCGACGCGAATCGGCGCGCGGCTACGCAGAGCACGCCGTTATCGCTCTTGGCGTGGACGCCCAGACTTGGCGCGAGGCCTTATCGACCAGCTCGCCCACCTTTCAAACAGCCTTCGGGATCGAAACCCCGCACCCCATTCAGTCGGCCATGGCCCAGACTGACCTCGAACCACTGGTGCTGCTCGAATCGGAGACCGGTAGCGGCAAGACCGAGGCTGCCTTGTGGCGCTTCGTTTATCTGTTTCGTGCCGGGCAGGTGGACAGCCTCTATTTCGCCTTGCCCACCCGCGTCTCCGCCAAGCAGGTCTATGACCGGGTAAGGGCGACGATTGCGCGGCTATGGCCAGATCATCCGCCCGTCACGCTCCGCGCGCTGCCCGGCTACGCCGCCGCAGACGGGGAAGAGCCGGTGATTCTGCCCAAGTTCGAGGTGCAGTGGAACGACAACCCAGACGACGAAAAGGCCCACCGCCGCTGGGCCGCCGAGGCCCCAAAACGCTTCCTTGCCGCGCCGATCGCCGTCGGCACCATCGACCAGGCCCTGCTCGGCATCCTCAAGGTGCGCCATGCCCATATGCGCTATGCGCTGCTGGCGAGAAGCCTGTTGGTGGTGGACGAGGTCCATGCCTCTGACGTCTACATGACCGCGTTGCTCGAACGCCTGCTCGAGGCCCACCTGGGCAATGGCGGCCATGCCCTGCTGCTCTCCGCCACCCTCGGCAGCAGCGCCCGTACCCGCTATCTGGCCCTGGGTCGGTCAGTGGCGGCGACCCTGCCAAGCTTCGACGAGGCCGGAAACACCGCCTATCCGGCCCTCTCCGATGGCAACGGCTTGCGTCCCATGGCCAGGACCGGTTTCGCCAAGCACGTTCAGTGGTCGCTGCACGATTGAGACATCGATGCCGATCTGTTAATCACCGATCTGTGCCCCATGGACGTGCTGCTGCAACGCATCGGTCGATTGCATCGCCATCAGCGGGGTACAGGCGAGCGCCCGCCCGAGCTTGCCTCACCGCAGGCCCGCATCCTGACGCCAACCAACCATGACCTGTCCCCCATGCTGGCCCGGGCCGCTCACGGACTGGGACGGCACCGCGACGGCGGCGGGGTCTATCCTGACCTACGCATCGTCCAGGCCACCCGTGGACTGATCGCCCAACGTCCCCTGATCGAGATCCCCCAAGACAATCGCGCTTTCATGCAACCGCCAGTGATCGGCGAAAAGTTGGACGGATGGAAGAACCGCATTGCAGCGCCCGACGAGTTGGACATGCTGATCACCTCGAAGAACCATGATCTCAAGGCCGCCCGCATGGCAAACAACGCGCCGGATGACTGGATGATGGCCCTGGTCAGCCTGCAAACTCAGGAAGGGGTGCTCGGCGCTGGCAAATACGGCATCTCGAGGATGAACGGGGGCTTTGCCAGCCGGCCAGCGTTGGGGGCGGTTCCGAATGGCCATTGGGGAAGGCGTTGGCAAAGAGACATCGGTCTGCTGCTCGAAAACCGTCGCGATACGGTGGAGCGATACGGCCTCAAGGATGATGGAATCGGGTTGGTTTGGCTGGTGCCATGGGATGGGGCCAAGGGCCTGGCATTCAGCGCGCTGGACCCCTTCTATATCGAGATTTGTCGGCGAATTCGTTTGACCCTCCTGGGCGAGAGGATCATCGCCAGGGCAACCGGCAGCAAGGTGGCCCGCATTGCTGCCAAGCAGCTCAATGGTCAAACCGGCGATCCCTGGGCGCCGATCGACGTGAGCGCGGCCAAGGCGCTCACCATCACCGCTCGCGGGTTTGACTACAAGCTGGTGACTGAGCTTCTCTACGGGTCCGGTAAGTATCAGCATTGTGTAGCGCAGACGCTAACTCCGGACGACGGGACCCAAGGCATAGTGATCCTGGCCCAAAGGGTGACGCGCGGTCAGGGTAAGACCGAGGGCTATCACGAGCGGCGCATTCCTATATCGCCGAAGGTCCGCCGACTGCTGATGGAGCGCAAGACCGATCAGCTCGCCGCGGTGGCGGGAAAGCGAGTGCAGGCCATCGCTCGGATGCGCTCGACGCTTTGGAGTGCCCTGGCCGCCCTGTTCGACAACGGGGCGGGGGAAGACCGCTTTTCCGACGGCGCCAAGGACAAGGCCAATACCTTTGCCAAGCCTTTCGAGGCCGGCGAAGACCATCGCTTCTTTGCCGAGCTGAATGCGGAGATCGAGGCAGCCGATCCGGACGCGGCTTACCTGCGGTGGCTCCTGGGCATGGTCGAGCGCGCCGAATCGACCCTGAGATTCGCCTTCGACGCAGGTCCCCGCAGCGGCGAGCAGCGCTATCGCGCCCGTGCCGCCGCTCTGTCGAGATTGCACGGCACCCTGCGCGGCGAGAAATCACCGCTCCCCGCCCTCCGGGACCACTACCGAGAACGGAACCTGCAAAAGGAGACTGCCCATGTCAACGATTGAGTCCGACCAAGCCCGTCAGCCGGACGCGCATTCCGAGCCATCCGCTCAGGCTCATGCGAGCCCCATCACCCGGCTGGCCCGGGTGATCGGGCAGTCGGCCCGCTTTCCGGGCAATGCCTTCGGGCTAGGGGCCGGCGAAAGGGCGGCCCTGGCGCGTATGGATGCAGACGAGCCACGCCCGCACCAGATCGGTGCACTCGCGCGTGCCCTGATCCAGGCCGATCTGGAGCCCGAGAGGTGGCAGCCCGACACCTGGCGACGCTGGGCGCTCGTCGCCCACGGTATGGCTCTGGCCGGCCATGCGGGGCGCGTTCCGCTTGGAGTGCAACTCGGCTGAAAGCAAATTCCTATCCCTATCCCTAGCAGGAGCAGATCGGGCCTGTGCTGCTTGACCAGTGTGATCGTCTCGATCCCATTGTCCGCCTCGGCAACCAGCGTGACGGTCCCGATCTCGCCCAATAGTCCCGCCAGGGCGCGCCGCACGATCTCATGGTCGTCGGCAATGATCGCGCGATATCCCATCACGTCCCCGCATGACTAGCACCCCCCTCGAGTACACTCCCCCGGAGCAACTTTCACTCTCCCGTCGGGCTAGGCAAGTCCGCAATGACTGAAGCTGCCGGAAATGAACGCGAAACGGCCGGGATGTGGGAGGACACATCCCGGCCATCGTTTGGCAAGCGAGGGTCAGAAGGGATAGAGATCCCAGCTGTAGAAGATCGTGTTGATCTCCACGCCGAAACCGCCGCCGCCCGAAATCGTGATCCCATTGGGCTTGACGGCAGCGCCGCCCGGGAACTCGATCGAGAGGCCGGCACCGCCGATATAGTGGCCGCTATAGTCCACGCTCTTGCCCTGGTCCTTGGCCCACTTCCCGGTCGGCAGGGAGTCGCCGCTGACGCCCACGGAAAGATCGGCCGAGGCATTTTCACCGCCAGGTCCCCCGCCCAGACCGCCCGTCAGATAGAAGCGGCCCTTGGGGTGCGACTTGAGCTCCAATGCGTAGCCAATGGCGCCCTCGACCCCGCCGATCAGGACAGCCGTGCCACCCAGTTCGATGTGCAGCGTGTTGGAGCTCTGGCCGGTGGTGCTTTGGCCGAAGGCGCGCAAGCCTTCCCGATTGCCACCGCAACTTCCGATCAGGCTGTTGACGCCATTCTCCGACCTGGCGTTCATCGCTGCCCGCAGCCTGCCGAAATTGGCGGGGCTGTGCAGACAATTCATCAGGTTTGAGAGCGGGTTGTTCGGGCCGATCGACTTTGCCCGGTCGGAGACTTGGGCAGCCGCCTGCTTGACCAGATCCTCGTTGACCTTGCGGACGCAGCGGCCAGTGCCGGGAAGGCCCTTGGTCTGATATTGCAGCCCTTCATCGCACCATTTGGCGGGGTTGATGTTCCAGCAGCTCTTCTGGTTGAGGCCGCCACAGTCGCTCTTGGTTGTCTTCTTGATATCGGGGAGGACACAGCGACCCGAACCGGGGAGACCCTTGGTTTCATATTTGAGGCCAGGATCGCACCATTTGGCCGGGTTGATGTTCCAGCAGCTTTTCTGGCCTTCGCCGCCGCAGTTTCCGGCAGCCATGGCCTGGCTGGGCAGCAAGAGGGAGAAGACGATGGCCATGCCGAATGCGAACAGGCCGCGCAGGATGAACTTGTTCATGACGGAATACCTTCCTTCTCGCATATGGGATCGACACGACAGACGTGGCCCGTTGCGCCGAATGAGCGTCTTGCGGGCTCAGTTGTCCCAGGGATCGACAGTGCCGTTTTGGGACGGCGGCGTGTCCGCGCTTGGCGGGGCATCAGCGGGGGGAGCGCCGGCCGGCGGCGCATAGGTCGGCGGAGCACCGGCCGGAGGCGCATAGGCCGGCGGCGCGGCGGGGGCACCAACGGCGGCCTGCGACACCCGATCGAGATGATAGGTCGCCGGAGCAATGCCCGAGCCGTGAGCCGTGATCGAGCCATCCTGTTCCACATGCATGTCAACCTGCTGGAGCAGGACGAGGTCATAGCCGGTATAGCCGCCCGATCCGTCGGGATGAATGTCCCTCATGGTGACGCGGCCAGGGTCGACCTTGAACACAACCATGTGAACCCAGGGGTCGATGTCGATGGAACGGCCATGATCGATGGAGACGCGCTTGCCATTTTCGCGGACCATCCAGACGCCATCGATCGGGAGAGCCTGTCCCGGAGGCACTTGTGCCACGGTCGGCAGCAGGGACACCTGTGGGATTTGCTGGCCCGGGAGCTGGGCCTGAGCGGGCTGCGCGGTCATTGCTGCAAAAAGGCAGATCGCCGCACCGCAGCTCGCCAGCTTGTTCCTGAAGATCGCTGTCATTTCAATTCCCTTTCCCAAGGGCCAGGATCATCGGCCCGATGAAGTGGGTTTAGGGGAAGGGGCCGGCGCCACGATATGGGGCGGATCCCCCAAAATGCCGCGATCCCGAAGTCAGGCGCCTCTCAGAGCCCCTACTCGATGCCGATCTTACGCACTCTCGCCAACGATTTCCAAGCCCTGTTTCCGGCCAACGACAAGGGTCAGGAGCGCTTTCGCTGGCTCATCCTGACATTGCAAGCGATCGTCGTGCCGATCACCGCCTCGCGCACCTCCAACTTGTTGCGGGCCATCGAGACACTGTTCGGTGTGAGTATCGCCGAGTGGCGCTACTACACCTTCATGGCTTCAGTGAAGCTGCCCTGGGAGCGGCTGTGGAATCTGCTCTGGCGGCGTATCCCCAGCCCGTTGAGCGATGGGCGTCTGCTGCTGGCGCTTGATGATTCCATCAACCCGAAGACCGGCAAACACATCTTCGGCTGCCAGCGTACCTTCGATCATGCGGCCAAGACCAACCAGACGCGCTATCCGTGGGCGCAGACCATCCTCACCGTGGGGCTGCTCAAGAAAATCCACGGGCGCTGGGCCTGCTTGCCGCTGGCCTTCGCTTTTTATCTGCGCCGCAAGAGCTTGGAGGGCGCCGATCTGAAACTGCGCCGCCAGTCGCTGGTCTTTCGCAGCAAGTTCGAGCAGGCCGCGCAGCTGATCGCACAGCTTGGCAGTGTCTTCAAGAACGCGCCGATGCTGATCGCCACTGACAGCTGGTTCGGCAACAACGGACTGTTCAAGCCGTTGCGAGAGCAGCTCGGTACGCGCGCCCATCTGCTCTCGCGGTTGCGGGTCAACTCCGCTCTCTACGCACTCCCCGAACCAGCGAAGAAGGGTAGCGGCGGAAGACCCAGGAAATATGGCAATCGTCTCGGTAACGCGACACAGTTGGCCGATGCGATGCGCAAGCATGCCAGCACCTATACGCTGCATGTGTACGGGGACCTGCGCGAGGTCGTGGCCGCCCAGCGTATCGTGATGCTTAAGACCTTGCGCTGCCGTGTGCGTGTCGTCTGGGTCTACCGCAAGAGCCAATGGGTTGCGCTGCTGACCACGGACCTTGATCTCAGCGTCGAGCAGATCATCGAATACTACTCGGCGCGGTGGAAAATCGAAGCGGGGTTCCGCGAGATCAAACAAGAGATCGGCAGCACCGAGACTCAGACGCGCAAACCCGAGTCGGTTACCAATCACCTGCATTTCTGCATGGCAGCCACCACCATCACCTGGATCTACGCCGAGCACTTGCCTCAAGCCCCGGCGCGGCGCTACGCTTCGCAAAAGACCACCGAGTTTGCCTTCGGGGACGCACGAAGGTCCCTCGCCAAACACCTGGCCAACGAGGGTTTTGGTATCGATTGCCAGAATTCGCGTAAACCGGATCGAAATCCTTTGATCTCCACTATCATGCGCCTCGTCGCGTGAGGAAAAACAAGAAACTTCAGTTACAATGAACCCTTGTGTGAATATCAGTTCTCAGATTGAAGATGTCTTAACAGAAGAAAAGCTTCCGCTACTACGCTTGGTACAGCAACCGAGCCCGTGGCAAGCGCAAGGCCGAGGTAGCGGACACCGAGACGCCGGCGCTGCCCGAAGGAGTGCCCGAGCAGGTCGATCCTGAAGCCTCCCGTGCTGCTCGGGCCGCCTGGGCCCGGTTGATCAAGAAAGTGTACGAGGCCGATCCTTTGATCTGCCCCCACTGCGGCGGGGAGATGCGCTTCCTTGCGGTGATCGAGGCGCCCATCGTGATCGAGCGCATCCTGCGCCACCTGGGGCTCTGGGACCCGCGCCCGCCCAGCCAGGGCCCGCCCGAAGACGGCGACTGGCCGGTCAATGGTCAGATCCCTCTGACCTACGAGCCTCTGCCCGCCATCACCTGACCGTTCTCGAGCCTTGACGTGGGCGTCGGTCGCGCTAGAATCCCGAGAAAGTCAAGGGAAAAGTCAAGGAAATCGCGCACAGGGCCGTCGGGCAGGGCTACGTCCGGCTCTTGGCGGCATCACCAGGGGAGATTGAGGATGGATTCGTGCGACAAGGGTGGCAGATCGCGCGTGGTTGGCGCCGATTCTGGGCCGATGGCGTGCTCTCCGCCTGCGGCGGCTGAAAGCAAATTCCTATCCCTCACACCTTTGGACGTGCTGGCCGAGAGAATGGAGATGGCGAGCGCCGGGCCCGGCGACCTGATTGTGGTATTTCAGTCGGGAGCGTATGGATTGACCGCGAGTCCTACCGCTTTCTGGAGCCACCCTATGCCGCCTGAGGTGCTTGTCTAATGCCCGGTTTTCCGTTGCCATCCCCACCACGGCCCAATGGGTGCGGCGCCAATCGCTTGACCACGGACTGTGATTTGGTCCTCTCCCACGGACTGCCAAAGTGCATTACCCATCGCCGCGGACCGGGAATTACGACCGACAGGCCGCCTGGGGAAATGCCGTGAAAGTAACGTTCATTGGGCACGCCGCCATCTTGGTGGAGGCGGAAGGGGTACGTATGTTATCCGATCCTTGGTGGAAAGGACCATGCTTCGGCGCCCAATGGTGGATATATCCCGTGCCGGACCTCGACAGCGTCACGGAGCGGCCGATTGACTATATCTATATATCCCACGGCCACAATGACCACTATCACCCCGGCACTCTGAAGACCTTTCCAAGAGACACGCGAATTCTGGTATCCAAAGACATCGATATCGCTCCGGCCATCCGCGAACTTGGCTTCGAAGTCATAGAACTTTCCTCCGATCAGGAATTCGCCCTGGCGGACTCTGTCACCTGCCGGATCTGGGAGACATACGGCGGGGATACCATAATGACCCTATCCGATGGGAAAGAGGTCTGCGTCAATCTGAATGACGCCATGCATCCTTACTCCCGCGAAATCCAGGACACCAATATTGAAAAGCTCAAAGCGCTGTATCCGACCATTGACTATGTATTTTGCGGGTATGGCGTAGCATCACATTTTCCCAACTGCTACCGAATACCAGGCAAGGATCAAAATGCCACCGCCGCCAATCGCCAACACTACTTCAACGCTCAGTGGGCTGCGATCATTCACCGGATAAGCGCCACCTACAGCTTTCCATTCGCAGCGGGAGTCGCGCTGCTCGAAGACGATTTATTTTGGTCCAATGAACCCACCCATAACGCCGAGAGGCCCACTGATCTTTTCAGGACACTCCACCCTCACTCCACAACGACGGCTATCGACATTGCACCCGGCTTCGCCATCGCGAACCACGAAATACTCGCTGACCGGCGTTGGGCACCCTTGTCCGCCGAAAAAATTCGTCGAGAGGACGCTGACCTCGTGGAAAGGGCGAATCGCTACGGCCGCGTCGATCAGGACCAAGTCGCGGAAGTGCAACAAGCCCTCCGGGGCAATATCGATACGTGCGCGGACTATCTCAAATCCTATGACGGGGACTATCGCCTATTAATCCGATTCAGGAATTCCGACTTCGGTCTCGCCATCGCCAAGGCCGGCATGGAAATCCGAACTTCCATGGTAACCATATCGGATGCGGACACGCACGATTACGATCTCATCTACACCACACGCCTCCCTTATCTGAACTGGAGCCTAACAACCACTTACGGGCATGAAATTCTGTTCGTCGGTTCGGGCGGAATGTTTGAATATCCCGGACGTCCCCAGATATCCAGGAACTTACATCGCGAGTTCATGGTTATGGTCAAACGGCAGGATAGCCCTCGACCACCCAGGCCTACCGGATCGCAGCGGCATTTACAATTGAAAGGGGCCGTCAAGAGGATACTGGGCATCCGCGGCGATGATCTTTACGATTTGAACAAATGGACCATATACAAGTAGCTGTGGATCATGAGTTCACTGCATAAAGTCTTCCCGGACACCGAGACGCCGGCGCTGCCCGAAGGAGTGCCCGAGCAGGTCGATCCTGAAGCCTCCCGTGCTGCTCGGGCCGCCTGGGCCCGGTTGATCAAGAAAGTGTACGAGGCCGATCCTTTGATCTGCCCCCACTGCGGCGGGGAGATGCGCTTCCTTGCGGTGATCGAGGCGCCCATCGTGATCGAGCGCATCCTGCGCCACCTGGGGCTCTGGGACCCGCGCCCGCCCAGCCAGGGCCCGCCCGAAGACGGTGACTGGCCGGTCAATGGTCAGATCCCTCTGACCTACGAGTCTCTGCCCGCCATCGCCTGAGCGTTCTTGAGCCTTGACGTGGGCGTCGGTCGCGCTAGAATCCCGAGAAAGTCAAGGAAAAAGTCAAGGAAATCGCGCACAGGGCCGTCGGGCAGGGCTACGTCCGGCTCTTGGCGGCATCACCGGGGGAGATTGAGGATGGATTCGTGCGACAAGGGTGGCAGATCGCGGGTGGTTGGCGCCGATTCTGGGCCGATGGCGTGCTCTCCGCCTGCGGCGGCTGAAAGCAAATTCCTATCCCTCATCTGTGGCTGAGTCGCCCGGGGACCGAGCCTTCTATGCGGTTTCTGTCCGTCGGCTCGCACTTTTGCGCTCAGGCTTCCTTCAGACATCCCCTCGCGGGTTTGCCCTTGCCGTCGGCTAGTAGTTAGTGTCCGCGCGGAAACCCCGTAATCCTGAAGCAATCCCATCGGAGCGCAATGGGTATAGAGCTGCATCTCCGCGCGACAGAGCAGAAGAAGGGGTATTGAGGAGGGATGCGGCGGCGCAGTCACTGTATATATATCCAGTCTTCCGTAACGCCCGCCAAACGCTCCCCTTGGCCATCGATCTGACAGGCGCGTTCTGGGGCTCAGGCGGCGAGCGAACGCGCTCGCTGCTGCTTGCGCCGCTCGCGCTCCAAGACCATGGCACCGAGCTTGTGCAGGTTGAACCCGACCACACCCCAGGCGATGTAGCGGTCGAATCCTTCAATGCCACGGTCGCGGCAGCGATCCAGGCCGTGCACTTGCAAGGCGTGAATCGCCGACTCGACCGCCGGATGCTGTTGGCGGGCGTTGACGAACGCTTCACTGGACTCGCGCTCCTGGTCGGCCTGACTCAGCCGCCCCTTTTTCGGCAGGGTGACGTGATCGAGCAGCTTATCGAGCCGGTCGCGGTTGTCGGGGCTGTAGAAACCTTTGTCGAAGCTGAGGGTGCGCAGGTTCGCAAACAGGACCCGGGTCTGCTCGGTGAGCTCGACGGTGATCTTCTCATCGGTCAGCCCATGCATGACCTGATAGTTGAGGATACACCCGAACTGATCTTCCACAATGGCGGTGCGCACACCCAGCTCCACCGGCACACCGGCTTTGCCCTTGACGATCCATTCGGTGTGCGGCTCGAACAATGAGAAGACCTTCTCGTGGTGGGGGACGGTCTCACCGCGGATCACGCGCGCACGGATCTGCTCGACCTGGCGCTTGGCATGCTCGACGAAGAACTCGATCTGGTGCGCCGCGATCAGATCGTACGCCCCGATGGCCTCCAGCGAGGCCTCAGCCAGGCCGATATGCTGCTCGGCCAAGGTGAGCAGGCTCAGATAGGCCTCGCTAATCGCTTGCTCCTTGGCCTGCTTCTTGGCCCCATCGCTCGAGCTCGATCGCTTGAGCTTGATCGCATGATGGTAGAGGCGTCTGAACTTGAGGAAGTTGGCGTGGTGCTCGCGCCAGCCCGTGAGCGCCGGATGCTCAGCGGCGGCGCGCCCGCCGATGTACAGGATCTTGCGGATCGCATCGACCAGCAGGTTGGCATCGGTCGGATAGTGCACGTCGGTCTTGACCACCGCCGAGTCGCAACGTCCATGCAAGAGCGTCTCTTCGCCGACACCCAGCTGCTCGTGGGCGGCACCGACGATCACCCAGTTGATCATTTGCAGCGTATCGGGCTGGAGCCGCGAGAGGTTCTCCCCGAGGGTGCGCACCCGGTAGCGCTGGTCGCTATCGAAAGGCCCGTGGCCCAGCATCTGGCGCAGTGTATCGTGATGATTGGCCAACTCGCTCAGGCGATCATAGTCGCAGTGCAGACCCAGACGAAACGCCCCGAGCACGAACACCTGCCACAGGTCCATGCCCGGTGCCCCGTTATCCAGTGCTGCGGTCTGGGCGAAGTCGCGGGCGATCAGCCACAGGATGGCTTCGCGACGCTCCTCATCTTGCTGCACATGCTTGAGCCCCGCGAGAATCTTTGGAATATCGTCGCGCGAGTCCCACTCGATCTCGATGTCTTCGAAGGGGGTCTGGCCCAGCACCAGCTGTGGGCATTGTGTGTGGCGCATAGAGCGAGTTCCTGCAATTATTCGGGAATCGGCTCTCGGGAACAAACGCTACGATACAATAAAATACCAGCATAATCAATACGTTAAGATACATCCCCCGTGAGACCTTTGATGGTCCATTTCAAAAACTCGATTCTACGTGTAGCGGCAAGTCCATGAAAACTCAGCTCAAAATGGATGCCGCTCAGACACTAGTTACATGGGTCCCGAAGGACCTTACACAGGTACTCCTACAGGGGACTCTCACCCGATAAGCTCATGCCCATGCCGGGCGTACCACTGCGCTACAGCGGATGCTGCGCGATAAAACCGCGCAGCCCCGCTGAGCTTTATCGTTGGGCTTCCTTTTCTGGACAGGTATTGATCATGAAGAAGTTCGCTATTGCCGCGGTTTTGCTTGCAGCTTCCACCGCATCAGAGGCTGAATGGGGAATCGGTGACAAACTCTGCTCCGATTACCTGCGTGTTGATAGAAGCTCCTACGATGACTTTGAGCCATTCACCCAATGGATGCTTGGTTACATGACGGGTCTGAACGATTATGTACAAAGTGATCCTTCAGAAAAATACCCTTACTTTCCAATACTCAAACGGCTTGAATATTATTGCACGGACTCTGGGATGCGATTTGCAAACGCGGTTCGCCGAGCGGTTCAGGACGTCTACCGCCCCACTCAAAGGCCGCGACGCGAGTTCGAAAGGTAGGATGGAAACTATGTGTTCGATCCGACGCCGGGAGACGACGGCCCGTTTCCTGACGCGACACGCCCGGCTCGGCTCAACACGGCGTTCGTAGAGAGAGGGATTGACATGAGTTCACCAGGCTATGTGTGGGAAAAGTTGTATTTAGCGATCGATTGTCTCTGTGGGAAAGGAGCCTTCGTGGAGCGTCTTGAAAACGCTACGGTATCGGCCCTTATCCGGCTTGAAGACCCTGACTTGACCGGTGACTTGGGAGACGATTTCAAGTTCATTATGCGGTGGACCAGGGACAACATCGTGGGCGGGAAACTCCAGAAAGAGCCCGATGAGTTGGAGCGCAAGAAACTGGTTGAGAAGATGCTTCGTGTCATGCTCGAGACACACGGGAGACCGCGAATCGGGTAAGGGCGGGGGCCTAGCCCGCCGTTGCCACACCGCGCAGCATGGGGGCGACGAGTCGAGAGAAGGTAGCGGCTACCACCTGCTGACTCCCCACGATGTCTCCTGCGGGTCGAGAGCAGCCATCCCTACTGCCCGCTCATGTTGGGGCCGCGGTCCGCAGGTCTCCGAGTCGGGCCCAGTCAAGCCTTGGTCAGGTCCACGATTGCCGCGTCCGGGGCGTTCTTCTTGACGGACTCGACGCCGTTGTGGTTGAACATGAGCCGGCCGCCCTTGGTCTCCTTCCGATGGTGCCAGGCGAAGGAGCCCCGCCCGGATAATGACTGGCGCACCTGTTCGCAGTGCCGCGACCTGGCCAAGCGTGCGCTCTGCATTGCTGCCCGGCGGGACGAAATCATGGCTAGCCGCGACTATCCCCGATCCCGAACCGACCGTGGCGCTGAGCCGGGCGCACGCCCACCACAGCCGATCCCGTCCGCCGGCCGATATGGATGAAGGTGCCAACTGCCTTGTCGGTAGGCTTCAGGTCGGTGCCGGTCAGACCAGACCGTTCGGAAGAAGGGGTCTTGCAATCAAGCAATGCGTGAATGAAAGACCTGACCCTTTCAACCCAGGGCCGTAGACGCCCTCGATCAGCACCCGGGCCTCGTCAGGCGTGGCGATGCCCCCGAGGTCCTGCAGCAGTCGTGCGGTCAGCCAGAGCCTGCCGTGATCCCTGTAGACATGGGCGGCGGCCGGAAAGCTGGCGCTGTACCAGTCGGTTTTCGGCTCGCCGGTGGGCTCGGGGCTGAGGACGTACAGTGTCGGCGTACCTCGCCCGTCCTTGGTGGTCGTCCATCGCCCGTCGGCGGTTCGAGGATGGCGGCGGAGGCGACCGGCACGCTGGATCAGCAGGTCTATCGGGGCCAGATCGGAAACCATCAGGTCGAAATCGAGATCGAGTGATTGTTCCACTACCTGGGTGGCAACAAGAATGCGCCCGCTCCGTTGCTCAGGGCCGCTCTCGAGGCCGAAGCGGTCGAGAACCCGGCCCTCGATGTCCAAACGGTCGCCCAGGGCGAAGCGCGCGTGGAACAAATCGACGGCATCGGACGGGATGCCCGCCTCGAGAAGCTCGCCGACCGCGGTCAAGGCGTCGCCCACCGTGTTGCGTATCCAGCAGGCGCAACGACCATCACGGTGGGCGGCTGCCAGGTGCTCGTGGACCTGGGTCCGATCCTGGACCAGGCGGACTTGCACGCGGCGAGCCACCTCGGGGCGGGTCTGCAAAGGGATCTCCTCGGCCCCCGACGCGGCGACGCGCGTCAACAAAGGGTAATCTTTGCCACCCAACTCCGGCGCCGTCCGCCCCAATCCTTTGCAGTAGGCCTCCGCCAGACGCCGACGGCTCTCGGCGGGCAAGGTGGCCGACAACAGGATGGCGCTGCCTCCGATGGCCGCATGGAACTGCAGCAGTCCCTCCAACAGTCGTTGCATGTAGTCGTCACAGGCATGCACCTCGTCGACGATCAAGACCTTGCGGGCAAGCCCCAGGAGCCGCAGTGCCTGGTGGCGGGAGTAGATCGCGCCCAGCAGTGCCTGGTCGAGGGTGCCAACGCCCAGATCCGCAAGCAGCGCCGTTTTGCGATGATCGCTCAGCCAGGCGCCGCGCTGGGTAGCGGCGCTTTCCTCGTCCTTGGAGTAATCGGCTTCCGGGTAGGAGGCGGTTAAAGGGTCTCGCCGCCCGGCCGGCTGCTGCATGCGGCTGGCGCTGTGGGAGAGCAACAGGGCGGGGCGTTCGGTGTACAACTTGAGATGTGTTTTCCGCTCGACGATTCGCTTGAACATGGCGTTGGACGTTGCCATGGTCGGAAGCCCTATGTACAGACCATCGGCTCTCCCAGCGGTGATCAGCCGGTGGGCCAGCATCAGGGCTGCCTCGGTCTTTCCCGACCCGGTCACCTCCTCGACGATATACAAGCCGGGTCCGCTCTCCAGAGGGATCCGCTCCGCCATTTGCTGCAAGGCAGATGGTTTGGCGATATCGGGGGCGAACAGCGCGCTGAAACTGCGGCCCACCGGTTCCAGGGGGACTACACCGCTGTGCTCCAGGGCTTGCTCCGCAAAGGGCAATGCGTGTTCGTGCCAATAGGCAGGTAAGGGCATCGGGTCCGCACGGTACTCTGTCGGGTCCCGTCCCGAGCCCAACCAATCGCATAGGATGGCGATCCCTGCAAGCCACCAGGACAGGGGTGTGACGGCCTGGCGGAAAGCGTTGGAATCTGGCAGGGGACCTGCGGGCGTTTCGGGCATCAGCAGGTCGGCACAGGCGAGGACAAACTGCCGCGCAGCCTCCCGGTCCTCCGGCAGGAACTGGTCACCGACAAGGACGCGTTGCTGCACCAGATCCTTGGGCGGCTGCCCATGGTGGCCCGTTACGGCCTGGATCCAGGTGTCGAATGCCCGCCGCCAGGAGCGATTTGCCTCTGTGCCGAGCCGCCCGGCATCGACGACGGCGCCGCTCAGGTGCTCGGACCAGAGCAGCCAGCCGAGGCTGTCGTGGCGTTGGGTATAGCGGTCGAGTGTCGACTTGCCTTGGAGTCTATGCACCAGGTCGCGGCGCAAGCCCTGGAAGCGATAGCTGAATTTCCCGAGGTCGTGCAGGGCCAGAAAGTAACGATGCCAGGCCTTCAAGGTGCCCGCGGGCAACCCAAGCCGCGTGGACAACATCTCTCGCCAGGGCCGGTGGCGGGCCAGAAGCACTTCGCCGACGGCCGCGACGTCCAACGCATGGTAGGCCAGAAGGTGGAAGTGCTCGGCGGCATCACCCTTCCCGGCCTTTCCCCAATAGCGAAAATACCTCGCCGTCTCTTGAGCATCATCCATCAAATACCTTCCCTTGGTATCCACCAGCCGGTCGCCGCAGTGCCAACCCACCCAACACACACAAAAATGTGCGTACCCTGACGGTCTCAGCGCTCGGCTACGCGGACTTCATGCGCCCCCACGAATCCGGACAACGAGCACACGTTGGCATAGTGCGGCGGCCACTTCGACCCCCGCGCCTTCGACATCGATCAGGTCAACCGACCACTTGACAGGATCAAGCAGTAACCGTCCAGGCGGTCCGCGGCGGACGCTTACGATGTTACTAGATCCGATACTGTCGGTCGTCGGGTATTCGCATCTATGCCGACGGTGGCTCGTTCATTTCGTAGCTGGTGCTGCGCCCGCCCGCGGCGGATTTGCGCAATGCGCCCTGAGCCAGCAGCTCGTTGATGTCGCGCAGGGCGGTATCAGGCGAGCACTTGGCGATGGCCGCCCACTTGCTGGTCGTGAGCTTGCCTTCGAAGCCGTCCAGCAAACGGTTGAGCAGCTTCACCTGGCGCTCGTTCATCGGCGTTTCTGCGAAACGACGCCAGAAACGTGCCTTCACCAGAACGGCATCGAGGGTGTGTTGCGCCTGATCGATGGCGCGATGCAGGGTTTCGAGGAACCAGGCGAGCCACTCGGTGACGTCGAGCGTCCCGCGCTGGGTGCGCTCCAGAATGTCGTAGTAGGCCTTGCGCTCCCGCCGGATCTGCGCCGAAAAGCTGTAAAAGCGTTGCGGGCTGCCGTCGGCACGTGCCAACAGCAGATCGCCGATGGCGCGGGCGATGCGGCCGTTGCCGTCGTCGAAGGGATGCAGGGTGACGAACCACAGGTGGGCCAGTCCGGCCTTGATGAGCGGCGGCTCACCCGTCGCCGCGTTGATCCTTTCAAGGAACCGGGCCATTTCAGCTGCCAAGCGATCCGCTGGAGGTGCCTCGAAGTGCAGCCGTTGACGGCGGATGGGGCCGGACACCACCTGCATGGGACCGCTGGCATCGTCCCGCCAGCCGGCGACCCTGATCTCGCTGAGGCCAGAGCAGCCGGTGGGAAATAGCGCCGCATGCCAGCCGAACAGTCGCTCGCGGGTGACAGGAGCCTCGCAGTTGGCCGTGGCGTCGACCACCATCTCGACCACCCCTTCGACGTGCGGATCCACGGGTGCGAGGGATCCGATGTCCACACCCAGGCGACGGGCGATGCTCGAGCGCACGGACGCGACGTTGAGCTGCTCGCCCTCGATCTCGCTGGTCTTGACCACGTCCTCGGTGAGTGCCGAGAGGCTCGCCTGGTCACGCAGGGCCATGCCGACATCGGCCAGGCGCCCCATCAGCAGGCCTTGGGCGCGACTGACCTCGGCCAGGGGGCCGGCAAGCGCGCCCAGGTCACAGCGCCACTCGGGCCAGTCGCCGAGCTGCCAGATGAAAACGTGACCTCCGCTAATCATGCGGAGATTATGGGCGCCATTCGCCGCTTCCGCAAGACATTCGCCGCTTATAGTGCGGAGAAAATCATCCTTATTCTCCGCAGTGCAGGCGCGCCGTAACGGACCGCTGAGGAGCTCGGCGCGCGGCAATCGAGCCGGCATCGGGAAGCGGGCGGCGTTCCTGTCGAGGAACGCGCTTCGCGTGCCCGCTGCGGTCGGGCTGCGATTGGTTTCCCGCCCGGTCGAGCGCGGCGTGTCGGACTGAGATCCCACCAAGAATCAGAACTGAACTGATAGCCTATCGACTCGTCGGGCGTGCCTTCAAGACATCGCGCCCCGCTGGCGTAATCCGATACGTCGTGCGTTTCATTTCAAGCGGCAGCCACAGCTGTTGAACTTGCTCTATCAAACCCAAGGACAGAAGACGCTGCAAAACGTGGTCCGCCGTGTTGACGCCGATCGAGCCTCTAGAGACCTCCTCAAGACCATCCAGCTCGAATTGACTCAGCTCTTGCATGGTTTCGGCCCTATGACTGCGGCAAATCCTCGACGGACCTTCCTCGGCAAACCAGCGGCGACGGCGAGTAGCGGGCTCTGGAGCCGAGCCGACCCCGGCCCCGTTGCCCGGCAGATGGCCGCTGTATGCATCTCGTTCCAATGGCCTCCGTTACGGCTCCAGCACAAAGCGATAGCCTACGCCCGACTCCGTTTTCAGATGCTTGGGCAATGTCGGATCGGCTTCGAGCTTGCGACGCAGCCCGGTCATGTAGACCCGCAAATAATGGGTGTCCTCGGCATGACTCGGACCCCAGACTTCGCGCAACATCTGCCTGTGGGTCAATACCCGGCCTGCATTGGCGATCAAGAGGCCGAGCAGGCGATATTCGATGGGGGTGAGATGCACCTCCTGCCCGCTACGGGTCACACGCCTATGGGGCAGGTCCACCTCGATGTCAGCAAATCGCACAAGCGGCTGCTCGGTGCCGGCCAGACGCGACCGACGCAGGAGCGCCCGAGCCCGCGCCATCAACTCGGCCACACCGAAGGGTTTGGTCAGATAATCGTCCGCCCCCGCGTCCAACGCAGCCACCTTGTCGGCCTCGTCGATCCGTGCAGACAGAATGAGAATCGGGACGGTGGTCCAGGCCCGCAGGTCCCGCACCACCTCGACGCCGTCCCGGTCGGGCAACCCCAGGTCGAGAATCACCAAATCGGGCTTGCGGGTACCCGCCTCCACCAGGCCCCGCTCTCCCGTTCCGGCTTCCACCACGGTGCAACCCTCGGCCTCAAGTCCCGTGCGGACGAAGCGGCGGATCTGGGGCTCGTCCTCGATGAGCACCACGGTGGGCGAAGTCGGGCGCAGCGGATCCATCAGGTCTCCGGGGGCATAGGGGGCGCCTCGCCGGCGGGCAACGAGACGATGAAGCGAGCCCCGCCCTCGGGTCGGTTCCCGGCGCGGATCGTCCCTTTGTGCGCCTGGACGATGGCCCGAGCGATGGCCAGGCCCAGGCCGACCCCGGTCACCGAGGTTTCATCCTGACCGCGAGCGAATTTCTCGAACAGCATCTCGTCCTTGCCCGGCGGCAGACCGGGACCGTTGTCGGTCACCGTGATGACGACCACATCGCCCTCCGGATAAGCCGCGATCTCGATCCGACTTCCGGGGGGCGTGTATTTCGCGGCATTCTCCAGCAAGTTACAGAACACCCTTTCCATCAGCACGGAGTCGAATTCCAGCAGCGGCAGATCGGCGGGCAGATCCACGTGGATGCTGTGGCGCGCAAGCTGTCCGGCCAGGCTCTGCAGGGCGGCCCCGATCACTTCGTCCAAGGGCTGCCACTCCCGCTTGAGCCGGATACTGCCGGCCTGCAGGCGGGCCATGTCCAGCAGGTTGCTCACGAGCAGATTGGTGCGCAGGGATTCGGCGCGGATGGCCTGGGCGATCTCAGCCTGCGCCGGGGGCAGCGGTGGGCCCGCCAGAGACAGGGAATCGGCCAGCCCCGCCAGGATCGTCAGAGGCGTGCGCAAATCATGCGAGAGGGCCGCGAGCAGGTTGTTGCGCAGTCGCTCGGACTCCATCCGCACCAGAGCGTTCCGGGCAACCTCGACATAGTGCACGCGCTCCAGGGCCAGAGCGATCTGGCCCGCCATGGTCTCCAGGAGGCGGGCCTGCTCCGGCACGAAGAGCAGGCGCTTCCGACTGGGCAGCAGGGCCAGAACCCCGCGTGTACGCATGGGGGCCTTCAGCGGCATATAGTGCACCGGGGTCCCCGCCAGGCTCTCGGTGCCCATCCCCGCCGGCTCCTGGTGGTCGTACACCCACTGCGCGATGGCGACGTTGAGAGGCAGCTCTCCAGATTCCGGTATGCCCTCGGGGGCGCGGAGCTTGTCCTGCTCATCCGGCAGAAGGATGCAGACTCTGGCCTGGAACAAGCTCTCCAGATGGTGCCGCGCGGTCTCCCTAATCTGCTCGGCCACCAGGGCGCCGGCGAGCTCCCTGCCCAGCTCGTTCATGGCGCGCGTGCGCTGCTCCCGGTGCCTGGCCACACGCGCCTGAAAACGCAGGTTGGCCGCCAGCGTGCTGATGGTGAGCGCCACGGCCAACATAATCAGAAACGTCAGCAGGTAGCGCGTGTCGGCCACCGTCAGCGAGAAACGCGGGGGCACGAAGAAGAAGTCGAACGCCACCACCGAGAGTAAGGAGCTGAGCACAGCGGGTCCCCGCCCCTGGCTCGCGGCGACCCACACCACCGCGACGAGATAGAACATGATCAGGTTCACCAGATCGAACCAGGGCAGCGGCAGCTGATCCATCACGGTGACGGTCACGCAGGCGCCGACGGCCCAGACGTAGTTGCTCCAACGCGACTTGCCGGACCTTTCGCGCTCCTGGTCGAACGGCATGGCCACGGCCTTGTCGCCCGGGCGGGCCTCGTCCTCGTGCGCCACCACGTAGACATCCACATCCTCGGCGAGCGCGGACAGTCGGTCCGACAGGGGTGCTCGCAGGATGCGGGACAAGCCGGTTCGCAGGCTCTTGCCGACCACCAGCTTGGACGTATTGCGGCTGACCGCGTAGGCGAGCAGCGACTGGGCCTCGTCCTGGCCGGAGAGGGTGGCGGTCTCCGCGCCAAGCTCCCGGGCCAGGGAGAGGGTCTTGAGGATCTTGTCGCGGTTGCGCTCGGACAGGCGTTGCAGCCTGGGCGTCTCGACATAGGCCGCGATCCAGTCGGCTCGCAGACTGGCTGCGAGACGCGCCGCCGCACGCACCAGGCGCTCGCCGCCGGCGCCCGGCCCGACGCACACCAACAATCGTTCTTTGGCCTGCCATACCTCCCGGATGGCCTGATCGGCGCGGTATTCGCGCATCTGCGCATCCACGCGGTCGGCCGTACGGCGCAGGGACAGCTCCCGGAACGCGATCAGGTTGCCCTTGCGAAAGAAATTGCGGATGGCCCGCTCGGCCTGGTGGGGAAGGTAGACCTTGCCCTCTTTCAGGCGCTGCAGGAGCTCGTCGGGCGGCAGGTCCACCAAGGCGATCTCGTCGGCCCGCTCGAACACCTTGTCGGGCAGGGTCTCGCGCACCTGGATGCCGGTGATGCCCCCGACCACGTCGTTGAGACTCTCCAGGTGCTGCACATTGACCGTGGTCCACACATCTACACCCGCGGCGAGCAGCTCCTCCACATCCTGCCAACGTTTCGGGTGACGTGCGCCGGCCAGGTTGGTATGGGCCAGCTCGTCGACAAGGATCAACGACGGCTTGCGTGCCAGGGCCGCATCCAGGTCGAATTCGGCGAGCTGCCGCCCACGGTAGGTGACCAACTTCGGCGGCAAACGCTCAAGACCCTCCAGCAGCCGAGCCGTTTCGGCGCGGCCGTGGGTTTCGGCCACACCGACCACCACCTCACCGCCTTGGTCGTGCAGGACGCGCGCGGCAGTCAGCATCGCGTAGGTCTTGCCCACGCCCGGGCAGGCCCCGAAGAAGATCCTCAGCTTTCCCCGGCGGGCACGCTCGGCGTCGGCTTCGATGCGGGCCAGCAGCGCATCGGGATCAGGGCGGGATTCCGTCTCTGCCATGACACACAGTCTAGGGGCTCGCCGGGTGGTCGAGGGCGAGATTGAGCCCCAGGACGTTCACGCGGGGCTCTCCCAGGAGGCCGAGCACCCGACCCTCCGTGTGATCGACGATCAGGGCGCGCACTTCGTCGACTTGCAGCCCGCGGGCACGCGCCACGCGCTCCGCCTCCCAATAGGCGCCCGCGGGGCTGATGTGCGGGTCCAGCCCGCTCGCCGAGCTGGTGACCAGGTCCACCGGGATGGGTTCCACGTTACCGGGATCGGACGCCTTCAGGGCCTCGATCCTGGCCTGGACCGCGTCCTTCAGCGCCGGATTCGTCGGTCCCAGGTTGGAGCCGCTGGAGGAGGCCGCGTTGTAGGGCATGGGGCTGGTCGCCGAGGGACGGGGCCAGAAATACTTCGGGTCGCTGAAAGGTTGGCCGATCAATTCCGAGCCCAGCACCCGGTGCCCCCGCGCGATCAAGCTGCCATTGGCTTGGTGCGGAAAGACGGTCTGGGCGATCGCCGTCACCAGCAACGGATAGGCAACGCCGGTCAGGACGGTCAGCGCCACCAGCATGAGCAGTGCGGGCTTGAGCTGTTTCAGCATTTCGGGCACCTCAGGCAAGATGGAGACCGACCAGGGCCAGGTCGATGAGCTTGATGCCGATGAACGGCACGACCAAACCTCCCGCGCCATAGATCCACAGGTTGCGCCGCAGGATCGCTGCGGCGCCCATGGGACGGTACTTCACGCCCCGCAACGCCAGCGGGATCAGAGCGACGATGATCAGGGCGTTGAAGATCACCGCCGAGAGGATGGCGCTCGCCGGGGTCGCGAGCCCCATGATGTTCAGCGCATCGAGCGCCGGGTAGGTGCTGGCGAAGGCGGCCGGGATGATGGCGAAATACTTGGCCACGTCGTTGGCGATGCTGAAGGTGGTCACCGAGCCGCGCGTCATCAACATCTGCTTTCCGGTCTCCACCACCTCGATCAGCTTCGTGGGGTTGGAGTCCAGGTCGACCATGTTGCCCGCCTCTTTCGCGGCCTGGGTGCCGGTGTTCATGGCCACCGCGACGTCCGCCTGGGCGAGCGCGGGGGCGTCGTTGGTGCCGTCGCCGGTCATGGCCACCAGCCGGCCCTCGGCCTGGTACTGGCGGATGAGCTTGAGCTTGGCCTCGGGTGTGGCCTCGGCCAGGAAGTCGTCCACTCCGGCCTCGGCGGCGATCGCCGCCGCGGTGAGGCGGTTGTCGCCGGTGATCATCACGGTCTTGATGCCCATCCGGCGCAGCTCGGCGAAGCGCTCCTTGATGCCGCCCTTGACGATATCCTTGAGCTCCACGACCCCCAGCACCCGGGTACGCCCGGAGGCGCGCTCCGCAACCACCAGCGGCGTGGAGCCGCGCTTGGCGACCCGGTCGACGATCGTATCCACCTCGGCCGGGAAGTGCCCCCCCGCCCCGGCGACGTAGGCACGGATCGCGTCGGCCGCCCCCTTGCGGATCTCCCGGCTGCCCAGGTCCACGCCGCTCATGCGGGTCTGGGCGGTAAAGTGGATGAAGTGGGCGCCGAGCTCCTGGACGTCGCGAGCGCGCAGATTGAACCTGCGCTTGGCGAGCACGACAATGCTGCGTCCTTCCGGGGTCTCGTCGGCGAGGGAAGCGAGCTGGGCGGCGTCGGCCAGGTCCGACTCCTTGACGCCGGAGGCACGCAGGAAGTCCGTCGCCTGGCGATTGCCCAGCGTGATGGTGCCGGTCTTGTCGAGCAGCAGCACATCGACGTTGCCGGCCGCCTCCACGGCCCGCCCGGACGTGGCGATGACATTCTTCTCCATCATCCGGCCCATGCCCGCCACCCCGATGGCAGAGAGCAGCCCCCCGATGGTGGTGGGGATCAGACACACGAGCAGGGCCGTGAGCACGGTAATGCTCACCGGCTGGCCGCTCCCAGCCGCCGCGACGCTGTACAGGGAATAGGGAAGCAGCGTGGCGGTGGCCAGCAGGAAGATCAGCGTCATGCCCACCAGCAGGATGGTCAGGGCGATCTCGTTGGGGGTCTTCTGGCGCTTTGCGCCCTCCACCATCGCGATCATCCGGTCCAGGAAGGTCTCGCCGGGATCGACCGTAATACGGATGACCAGCCAGTCCGACAGGACCCGGGTGCCGCCGGTGACGGCGGAGAAGTCCCCGCCCGACTCGCGGATCACCGGGGCCGACTCGCCGGTGATGGCCGACTCGTCGACCGAGGCGACGCCCTCGATCACCTCCCCGTCGCCCGGGACCAGCTCGCCGGCGGTGACCAGGACCCAGTCGCCCTTGCGCAGGTCCTCCGAGTTAACCACGTGGGTGGGGGCATCGTGGCGGGACTCTTTCAGCTTTTTCGCCAGGACGGTCTTGCGGATACCCTTGAGCGCGGCGGCCTGAGCCTTGCCGCGACCCTCGGCCACCGCCTCGGCGAAGTTGGCGAACAGCACCGTGAACCAGAGCCAGAGTGAGATCGCCAGGATGAACCCGGCGGGGGCGTCGCCCCGGCCCGCCAGGGCCTGGACGAACAGGGCGGCAGTGAGCAGGCTGCCCAGCCAGACCAGGAACATCACCGGGTTCCTGACCTGGTGGCGCGGGTTGAGCCGTCTTACGGCATCCCAGGCGGCAGCCCTGAGCAGCGCGGGGTCAAGCAGGGTCTGCGTCGCGTGCATCGCGGTTCTCCGAACAGGACTCGCGGGGCGCCGAGTGCCTCGGCCGTCGCCGTACCGATCCGAGCCAACCTACCGGGCCCCGGCCCCGATCATCTGGAGGTGCTCCACCACGGGTCCCAGAGCCAGCGCGGGCACGAAGGTGAGCGCGCCGACCAAGATCACTGTCCCGACCAGCAGTGCCACGAACAACGGCGTGTGGGTGGGCAGGGTGCCGGCCGATGCCGGAACAGTCTTCTTGGCGGCAAGAGCACCGGCGATGGCCAGCACCGGCACAGCCAGCCAATAGCGGGCGAGCAGCACGGCGAGACCCAACAGGGTGTTATAGAAAGGCGTATTGGCCGACAAGCCAGCGAAGGCGCTGCCGTTGTTGTTGCCGGCCGAGGAAAAGGCGTAGAGAGCCTCGGAGAAGCCGTGAGCCCCAGGGTTCAAGATACCGGCCTTACCCACGTCCAGAACGACCGCGATGCCCGTGAACGCCAGCACGACCAGGGGCGGCACCAGGATGGCGACGACGGCCATCTTCATCTCGAAGGCCTCGATCTTCTTGCCCAGATACTCGGGTGTGCGCCCGACCATGAGGCCGGCGATGAACACACCGATCAGGGCGAACACAATCATGCCGTAGAGGCCGGAGCCGACGCCGCCGTAGATGACCTCGCCGAGCTGCATCAGCGCCAGGGGGACCAGGCCGCCGATCGGGGTGAAAGAGTCATGCATGGAGTTGACGGAGCCGCTGGAGGCGGACGTGGTTGCCGTGGCCCACAGGGCGGAGTTGACCACGCCGAAGCGGGTCTCCTTTCCCTCCATGTTGCCGCCCGCCTGGAGGTCCGACGCCTCGGTGGCCAGGCCAAGGCGATCGAATAGCGGGTTACCCGATTGTTCCGCCCAAACGCACACGGCCAGCAGGGCCGTGAAGATCAGGGTCATCGCAGCGAGGATCGCCCTACCCTGCCGCATATCCCCGACCCAGCTCCCGAATGTGAAGCACAGGGCCGCTGCGATGAGCAGTATCGAAACCAGCTCGAGCAGGTTCGAAAGCGGCGTGGGGTTCTCGAACGGATGGGAGGAGTTGACGTTGAAAAAGCCCCCGCCGTTGGTACCGAGCTGCTTGATGGCGACCTGGGAAGCCGCCGGACCCAGGGCGATGGTCTGCTCGGTGGCCCTGGTCTGATCCATGGCAGGCTGGCCTGCCGCATCCACCAGGGGCTTGCCGTCCGGTCCTGTCCTGATCTGTGCGTACTCGACAGGCTGCAGCAGCTCCGCCCTGGCATAGGGCGAGAGGGTCTGCACCACGCCCTGGCTCACCAGCGCGAGGGCGAGGATCAGCGACAGGGGCAGGAGAATGTAGAGGACAGAGCGCGTTATATCCACCCAGAAATTGCCGATGCCCGGCGCCTCCCGGCGGACGAAACCGCGCGTCAGGGCCACGAGCACGGCCATACCGGTCGCCGCGGAGATGAAATTCTGCACCGTGAGGCCGAGCATCTGGGTCAGGTATGAGAGGCTGGTCTCACCCCCGTAGCTTTGCCAGTTGGTGTTCGTGGCAAAGCTGGCCGCAGTGTTGAACGCAAGGTCAGGCGTCGTGCCGGGTAGTGCCTCGGGGTTGAGGGGCAGCCAGACCTGCAGGCGCAGCAGCCCATAGACCGCCAGAAATCCGAGCAAGTTGAGCGCCAGCATCGCGAAGGCATACCGGGTCCAGGCCATGTCGTCGTCGGGCTCGACTCCGCAGAGGCGGTACAGGCCTGTCTCGAGCGGCCGCAGCCAGCGCATCCAGGCCGGAATATGACCGCGGTAGATATCGGCCATGTAGAGTCCCAGGGGCCAGGCAAGGCCGATCAGGGCGACCAGGTACAGAGCGAGCTGCAGGTACCCATTGCCGGTCACGAGAAACGCTCCGGAAAGAAGAGAACAGCCACCAGGTAGACGAGTACAGCGAGGGTGACGATCAGCAAGGCGAGGTAGAGCGGGTGCATCAACGCCCCCTGAGCTTCTCGAAGAGGAGTACGAGCGTCGCCGTCGCGGCGAAGAAGCCGACACCCAGACCCAGGTAGAGCAGGTCCATACCGTCTCCGCGGGGTTGCCTTGATGAATTGCACTCTATGTCCCAGGCCATAAAGATGCTGAAAAGATTCACGGGCGGGGCATTAAGAAACTGAAAAGACGTATCTTCCGTCCCCGATCTGCATACAAAGCCTGCGGTTCCAAGCGTCGTCAAACCACCTTCACTCCCGGGTCTGGCACCAGGCAGGCGGTTCGCCCACGCGGCCCCGGCAAGATCGGCAGGTCAGCGGTAGTTGGATGCTGGTGGTCCGGATCGTGTCTGGTGACGACAGTCTGATCAGTGTTTCTGACCGCCGGAGAGCCGTAGCGTCTCTGGCCCGCATTCGCGGCTCAGGTCATGGGCACCACCCCGTTCGATCCGAAGCTGCCTGTCTGTCAGGCAACGCCAGCGCTTCCCTGTTGGGAGCCGTGCCGACGCAGACCAGTATGCCCTGTCAAGGGCTGGGATCACTATGGTGTTGTTCACCTCCTTTACTGAAGTTTTGTACTTTCTCAGTGTCGCAATTATCGACCGTCGGGAATGCGCGTGAAACAGTCGCGGTGACGTAGCGCGTCGGGATTTCTTCATCTTCAGAACGTTAGTATATTATTGACTACAGGATGGTCGCCATATTAGTGCATGCTTATAGATGATCAGCCGCCCGCAGAACGCGCTGACAGCCGCATAATTGCGAGAAAAAACAGTCGCTTAAACGTGAATAGGGGCTCGATTCGAGGTATAATCAAGGTTGCACAAGCCAATGATTTACCAACAAAAAGAGCCCCTACTCGATGCCTATCTTACGCACTCTCGCCAACGATTTCCAAGCCCTGTTTCCGGCCAACGACAAGGGTCAGGAGCGCTTTCGCTGGCTCATCCTGACATTGCAAGCGATCGTCGTGCCGATCACCGCCTCGCGCACCTCCAACTTGTTGCGGGCCATCGAGACACTGTTCGGTGTGAGTATCGCCGAGTGGCGCTACTACACCTTCATGGCTTCAGTGAAGCTGCCCTGGGAGCGGCTGTGGAATCTGCTCTGGCGGCGTATCCCCAGCCCGTTGAGCGATGGGCGTCTGCTGCTGGCGCTTGATGATTCCATCAACCCGAAGACCGGCAAACACATCTTCGGCTGCCAGCGTACCTTCGATCATGCGGCCAAGACCAACCAGACGCGCTATCCGTGGGCGCAGACCATCCTCACCGTGGGGCTGCTCAAGAAAATCCACGGGCGCTGGGCCTGCTTGCCGCTGGCCTTCGCTTTTTATCTGCGCCGCAAGAGCTTGGAGGGCGCCGATCTGAAACTGCGCCGCCAGTCGCTGGTCTTTCGCAGCAAGTTCGAGCAGGCCGTGCGGCTGATCGCACAGCTTGGCAGTGTCTTCAAGAACGCGCCGATGCTGATCGCCACTGACAGCTGGTTCGGCAACAACGGACTGTTCAAGCCGTTGCGAGAGCAGCTCGGTACGCGCGCCCATCTGCTCTCGCGGTTGCGGGTCAACTCCGCTCTCTACGCACTCCCCGAACCAGCGAAGAAGGGTAGCGGCGGAAGACCCAGGAAATATGGCAATCGTCTCGGTAACGCGACACAGTTGGCCGATGCGATGCGCAAGCATGCCAGCACCTATACGCTGCATGTGTACGGGGACCTGCGCGAGGTCGTGGCCGCCCAGCGTATCGTGATGCTCAAGACCTTGCGCTGCCGTGTGCGTGTCGTCTGGGTCTACCGCAAGAGCCAATGGGTTGCGCTGCTGACCACGGACCTTGATCTCAGCGTCGAGCAGATCATCGAATACTACTCGGCGCGGTGGAAAATCGAAGCGGGGTTCCGCGAGATCAAACAAGAGATCGGCAGCACCGAGACTCAGACGCGCAAACCCGAGTCGGTTACCAATCACCTGCATTTCTGCATGGCAGCCACCACCATCACCTGGATCTACGCCGAGCACTTGCCTCAAGCCCCGGCGCGGCGCTACGCTTCGCAAAAGACCACCGAGTTTGCCTTCGGGGACGCACGAAGGTCCCTCGCCAAACACCTGGCCAACGAGGGTTTTGGTATCAATTGCCAGAATTCGCGCAAACCGGATCGAAATCCTTTGATCTCAACTATCATGCGCCTCGTCGCGTGAGGAAAAACAAGAAACTTCAGCTCCTTTATATTGGGACGGCATCGCCGCCGCTTTTTGAGATCGGGGAATCCCCGCATTTGGTGGATCCCGAGACGCAGTTGCTCCGCTGCGGTTTCCGGGTATTTGCGAGCCAGGGTGTTGCCGACCTCGAAATACCACAGGCTTGGAACCGCCGGGGTGGCCATGCCGGAGATCAAACTCTCGCGCAGGGCGAGTGCCTGATCGGCGAAAGGCTCATTCTCTGGCGGCAGTGTCCACTTGAGGATGACCGATGCGTCTGGGACGAAGACGGGCATCAGTGCCGGTTACGGTCTTCCCGAATCCAGTCTTCCGAACGACCGGCTGCGGGTGGCAGTGTGCTGCGCAAGCAGTCCAGATCAGTTGCGGCCATTCGCCGCTGCTGCAGCTCGATCCAACGCGCGAGGGCGGCGTTGATCAGGGCGCTCCGCTCCCCCTTGGGGATTGTCTTGAGAGCCTCCCAGATCTCGTCTTTCAAGATCACGTTGACACGGTGTGCCATGCTCTTGCCTCACGATTACACACGGGTTATGTGTATCCATTGTGGCTTACGGGGTATTCCGAAGCAATCGAGCAGACTCGATCCATCGGGCGCTGTGACCATCGCGTAGGAAGGGACGCATCCTTGACGGGCTTGGGCACGACGATCCTGCTTCGGGTGCGGAGGGAGCTTTGCATTTCTCGTAATTTTTTTTGGCGGGACCCTTATGATGTGCGCACTAGTAACAAGCCGCAGCCGAAGGCCTTGGCATGGCCCACGCCAGCCAACAGAGTCTGCAAGAACGCCTCCGGATCTCGCACCGTCAGGAGCCCTGTGTAATCCAGGGTGCTGAAACGGATCGGTTGGCCCTTTGTCGCCCTTGTCTCGGGCTCGGCGCGGGATGCTCAGAAAAAGGGGCCCGACGGACCGCGGGACAAATCAGGTCACAAGGGCCCGTTTAGCGGGGGACGTAACACCGGGAAGTCGAGCGATTGCTGTCGAACCTGGAGATCAAGCGCTTGGCCACCCGCGACGAGCAGGAGGTGGCCGGTTACGCCGAACTGATGGACCTGGTGTTTTCGTCCTGGCAGGACATCCCGTTCACCGAGAACCACATCAAGCAATTGCACCAAATCCTGCTGCGCTACAGCGAGAAGGACACTTGGCATCGTGGAAACTACAAGACCAACTCGAACAGCGTCGCAGCGTTCGATGCGCACGGCACGCAGATCGGCATCGTGTTCCAGACCGCTTCGCCCTTCGATACGCCCCGCCTGATGATGGAGCTCGTGGCATGGGTGAGTCAGGAACGTGAAACCGCCCGTTGGCATCCGCTGCTGATCATCGCCCTGTGCATCGTCGCGTTTCTGGAGATCCATCCGTTCCAGGACGGCAACGGGCGGTTAAGCCGCGTGCTGACCACGCTCCTGCGCCTGCAGGCGGGCTACGCCTACGTGCCGTACAGTTCGCTGGAAAGCGTGGTCGAGCAGACCAAGGAAGCCTACTCCCTGGCGCTACGGCAGAGCCGAGCACTCGCGCGCGCAGCGCCGTGGCGTCACCCGGCGCGCATCTGGGCGATGATCTCGGCGAAAGCCGCTTGGCTCGGCGGCGTGAACGGCTCGGCGTCGGGCACGGAACCGACGACGTTGATAAGCCGGTCGAGCCTTGCGTTGCGAACGGGGAGGTGCGACGAGCACACCTGGCTCGGCGCAAGGGCCCGAACGTCGTCCAGGATCTTGGCGAAGCGGGATCGGTCGCTCAGGTGGGCCCACGGCGAGTCGAACGTCGCCCAGACGGTCATGCCCCGGACGAGATCCGTCGGAGCCAGGTCGGCGACATCCTCAACCGCCGATGGCAAGATGGCGCCGAAGGCGTCGACGGAGAAGTAAGTGGCGGTCTTCGTGTCGTGGACGGCAAGCGACACCGGGTTGTCGAAGAGCGGCGGGCGCGAGACCGTGAGGATGCGGTCACCGACGTTGATACGGTCGCCGGGCGTGATAGCGTGGACCCGCTCGAGGGCCCGAGGCCACCAGGTGCTCATGCGCAGCGCGCCCAACCCATGCGTGAGCATCTTCGCCCGCGGCGCCGCGTTCATCACCGCCTCGAGGTTACCGGTGTGGTCGGCGTCGTCGTGAGTGATCCAGACCCAGCGCAGGTCGCCGGGGTCAACAATCGCTCCGAGCGCGGCCATGAAGTCCGCGCGGTCAATCGCCAAACCGGTGTCGATCAGCACCGGCTCACGGGCCAGAAGCACGAACGAGTTGACCAGGAGAACCCCAACGCCGGGGATTCGCAAGTGGCTGGGCAACACGTGCACGTCGGGCGACACCTGGTACGAACGATCCAAGGGACTTCCCCGCTCTTGCCGTGGTCTGAAAGGGAGCTACGGTGGCCAGCAGCCCGCTCGACGGCATCGAGCGTAAACCGCGACGTACCAGGCCGGCGGGATCGTGAGCGTACCTGCTGCCCGCAAAACCCGTAAGCTCAACCAAGAGCTGCTGGCCACGACTTGGGGAAAGTGGGCACCGGATGCAGAGCTCTTTCAAAAAACATGGTGCTTGTAACGGGCCCCGCCCCCGCCCCTGCGCCGTGCCTGCCGGACCCCGAGAGCCACACCCCCGTCTTGACGCCAGCTTACCCGTGTCTGGACGAACCGTTCAATCCCGACCGCTCCTCCCCAACTCACCCAGATCTGATCGTCAAGGAGTGGCCCAGAATCGGGTAAGGGCGGGTGTTTAGCCCGCCCTTCCCACACCACCTAGCATGCGGGTCCGCAGTAACCATCCCCCGGCAAAGCCGAGGGCTATCAGTATGTGAGCCGCTCAAAGCGGCTAAACGGGGTCGCTAACGCGGCCCCGAGATCTGTAGCCCACCTCAACGGTGGCCTATCAGCGGCCACAGACTCATCTGACCCAGGCGATTGTCCTCGGCCTCCTGGTTTCGGATGTACTCGCGAATCAGCGCCTCGTCTCGACCGACCGTCGAGACAAAGTACCCCCTCGCCCAGATGTGCTGCCCAACAAAGTTGCGCTGGCGCTCTCCGTACACCCGAGCCAAAGGGTTGACGCCCGAGCCAAAGGGTTGAATCTTGTTTTTCCCAAGCAAAAAACAAGATCCCTTTCCTTGTTACCCCTTTCCTTAGCTCTGACTCACGTAGAGAAATCCGGGCTAGCCGGTGCCTTCTTTGCTCCGTGGCTCCAGCCTCATCCTGACCGGACCCCGCGGCTGTAACGTCAGCGTCGGCCACGGCAATACCGGCTCGCGATCGGTCAATCTCAGCCGAAACCGCTGCGCGACGGTGACGAGGATCAGCAGCGCCTCCACCATCGCCACGGGCTCGCCAATACAGCCGCGCGGACCACCCCCGAACGGGAAATAGGCGTACCGCGGCAATCGTTCGCGGAGATCGCCCGCCCAGCGGTCCGGATTGAATACGTCAGGCTCAACGAAATAACGGGGATCGCGATGAACCACCCAAGGCGACACGTTGACTGACGAGCCGCGCGCAACCCGAAATCCACCCACGACGCAGTCCACTGCGGCCGAGCGCGGAATCGTCCATGCAGGCGGGTACAGACGCAGGCTCTCGAGCAGCACATGTAACGCGTGGGTCAGTCGCGGCAGGTCTTCCAGGGCAACCTCCCGACTGCCGATCACGGCATCGATCTCCGCGGCCAAACGTGCTTCGCACTCCGGATGGTGCGCGAGCAGGTACCATGTCCAAGTCATCGTTACGGCCATGGTTTCCTGTCCAGCGACGATGAGACCCACCACTTCGTCACGCAGGTCCTCGGCTGTGAGCTGCGTACCGGGGTCCGCCGGATGCAGAAGCCTGGAGAGTAGATCATCCGACGGACCCGAGGGCGCCCGGCGGCGCTCGATGATGCGGGCGACCACCGCGTCCAACCGTGCGAGCGCGCGTTTCATTCGCAGGTTGCCGGGAGTCGGGACGCCAAGCGGGATCAACCGGCCGGTATCGAGCTGCGCCCGGATGTGCTCCAGAACAACGTGCAGGCATGCTGAGATCTCCGCCGCGTCTTCCTCGACATCCTGGCCGAACAAGGCCCGTGCGACTATCTCCACGGTTAGGTTGTTCATCGCGCCGTGGATGTCGAGTGTGTCGCCCCCACGCCAACCTCCCACCATGCGCCGCGCACACTCCTGCACGGCGCGCGCATAGGCAGGAATCCGATCGCGGCGGAATCCGGGTTGAGTGAGCTTGCGCAGACGCGCCCAACGTGCACCTTCGCTGACGAATAATCCCTTCCCGAACAACGGCACAGCGCCGCGCACCAATCGGCCTTTGATGAAATTCCGGCTGTTGGTCGAAAGCACAGACTCGATGTCCTCCGGCCGATTGACCAGGTAAACCGGAATTCTCAGGATGCGATAGAGCACGACGTCGCCATAACGAGCACAGCTGGTGAAGAACCCCAGAGGATCTCGGCGGAACTCTGGAAGATTGCCCAACAACCAGTGCGGCTCCGGCCCGGGCGGCAGGCGGCCTGATTGGACCTCCGTCCGCTGGACTGCGCCGCTAGGCACCTGTGCTGTCGCTCTTCGCCACGAATTGAGCCAGCTCGGCAATCGTGGGATTGTTGAAGATCGCTGCGACCGGAACGTTCACTCCGAGATCGCAGCTCAGCCGATTCGCCAGCCAGGCGGCCAGCAGAGAGTGTCCGCCCATGTCAAAAAAGTTGTCGTCGACGCCAATAGATCGAGCCGCGAGAGCGTCTTCCCAGATCTGCGCGATGCGGCGCTGCAACTGGCTCGTAGCCGCCACTGGAGCAGTTTTGGAATCCGTCTGAGCGCCTGCCGGTTCTGGAAGCGCCGAGACGTTGACTTTCCCCACGGGCGTTAATGGGAGGCCGTCGACGAACACCCAGTGCTGAGGAACCATTGACCGTGGCAGGTGTTGGCGTGCGTGACGGCCGGCCTCCGCCGCCGTCAACGACTTTCCGGGAGCCAGTGCGCACCACGCAATCAAACGGGCCTCACCCGAGACGGTGCGAACGTCCACCACAGCCTCTCGAATCGACGGATGCCGGCGCAGGGAGGCCTCGACCTCCCCAGGCTCGATGCGAAGACCGCGCAGCTTGATCTGCCGGTCTGAGCGCCCCACAAGCTCTACGCAGCCGTCCGCGAGAAACCGCCCGCGGTCCCCGGTACGGTACATGCGCCCCGCCGGATGATCTGCGAACGGATCCGCCGGGAAGCAGCTTGCGGTCAACTCCGGCTGGTTCCAGTAGCCGCGAGCAATCCCCGCTCCACTCACATAGACTTCACCCGGAACACCGCACGGCACCGGCTGGAAAAACTCGTCAAGAACGTAGATACGTGTGTTCGCGATGGGCCGCCCGACCGGAGGCACGCTGTACTGGCCCGGATCCACCGCGGCAATGAACGTTGCATCGATGGACGCCTCGGTACAACCATAGAGCTGGTGTACCGACGCCCTCGAAGTGGCATGCAACGCCTCGATGAGATCATTCTCCAGCGGCTCCCCGCCGCAGAAAATGTGGCGCACGGAATCGCAGCCGTGGAATGCGCCCTGTTCCACCAGCGACCGCAGCAGCGACGGCACCCCTTCGAGCACAGTCACACGATGATCACGGATCATGCGCCGGACCGCTTCACCGTCGGTCGCACGATCCGGGATCACCACTGCGGCGCCAGCCGACAGCGGCCCGAAGATCTCCCAGACCGAGGGGTCGAAGCTCAGCGAGGTGGACAACAGGACCGCGTCGTCGGGACCGAGGGCAAACGCGCCTTGCCGCCACTGAATCTGGTTGCAGATCGCACGATGCTCGATCATGACGCCCTTGGGTTGTCCGGTCGACCCGGAGGTGTACATCAGGTACGCAAGGTTCTCCGCCCTGCCCTTCGGCTCCGGCCCTTTTTCGGGGCCTCGGAGCAGTTCCGCCAAGTCGATCGGCAATGCCTCGATCGAGAACCGCTCTTTCAGGCGATCGGCGAGTTGCAGTTCCGTCAGCACGAGGCCCGGCGCTGAATCCCGCAGCATGAACGCCAGGCGGTCGTCCGGGTAGGATGGATCAACGGGGACGAACGCACCGCCGGCCTTCAGAATCGCCACGATACCGACGACGGCTAGCGGCGATCGCCCCGCACAAATCGCGACACGTGATTCCGGCCCCACGCCCCGCGCCTGGAGGGCTGACGCCAGGCGATTTGCGGCGCGGTTCAACTGCATGTATGTCAATGACTGCAATGCATCTGTCACAGCGATCGCATCGGGCGTGCGTTGCGTCTGTGCCTCGAACAAGTGATGCAGGCAGCGGTCTTTCGGCCATGCACTCGCCGTAGCATTCCACTCCACCAGCAGTTGCTGGCGCTCGGCTTTGGTCAACAGCGGCAGCCCGTGCACGCCGGTATCCATCCGATCTGGAATCGCCGCCCACAGCTCTCGTAGATGCCCGCTCATGCGCTCAATGGTTGCCGCGTCGAAGATGTCCGTGTTGTACTCTATCGCCGCCTCGCGCCGTGCCGTGTCGATCAACAGCACGACATCGAAGGTTGTGCTGCGGTTTCCGGTGTATTCGGGAACTATCACCAGTCCCGGTAATTCGGCCCGCTCTACAGCCACCCTGTGCACCACCAACAATACTTGGAAGATCGGCAGTGAAGCAGGGTCGCGTTCCGGGTGTAGCGCTTCTACGACCTTTTCCCAGGTAACGTCCTGATGGGCGTAGGCATCGAGCACGGTGTCGCGCACGCTGCGCAGCAGCTCGCGGAACGTCATATCGCCGGAGATCCCCGCGCGAATCGCCAACGTGTTCACCAGGCAGCCGACCCGATCCATCGCTTCTTCCCGGGCCCGCGCAGCGACGGGCGCGCCCACACAGAAATCACCCTGCCCCGAATAGCGATACAGGAGGACTTCAAACGCCGCGAGCAGCGTCATGAAAAGCGTGGCTCCCTCGGTGCGTCCACACCGCTCCAGGCGATCCAGGGTTTCCCTCTCCATCGGCAATTCCACCCGGGCGCCGTTGAAAGTCCGCTGCGGTGGGTGGCGGCGGTCCGTGGCCAATCGCAACGGAACCACACCGTCGAGCTGCTTCGTCCAGTACTCCAGCTGTCTCGAATCGTCGTGCGAGGCCTGCCGCACGATGAAGTCCGCGTAGCCAGGCGCGGCTGCGGGAAACGCAGGCGAGTGGCCCGCGATCAATTGGCGGTAGATCAGCGCATGGTCCCGCGCGATGATCGCCACCGACCATGCATCCACGATCAGGTGATGGATCGTAACCAGCAATACGTGGTCGCGGGCAGCAATGCGCAGCAATCTTGCTCGAATCAACGGACCGCCGTCGAACGCGAACGGAAGCTCGGCCTCTTCCCGCTTGTACCGCGACACCTCCGCCTCCCGGGAATCGCCCGGCAGTGCCGATAAGTCGACCTGCTCCATCCTCAGGTCGAGCCGCCGCGAGATCCGCTGCACGGGCTTACCGTCCTGCGCGATGACGGTGGCCCGCAACGCTTCATGACGCTGCGTCATCTCACGGATGGCCTGCTCCAGCAAGGCTACATTCAGGTCGCCCTGCAGCCGCATCGCCAAGGGAATGTTGTACACCGGACTGTGCGGATGCAGCTGCTGCAGGAACCACAGGCGTCGCTGTTCACGCGCCAGCGGCAGGATCTGCTCCCCAGTTCCCCCCGGCGACGCCCCGGCCGGCGCTTGTAGCGGCGCTTGCTCCTCGTCGAGACGCGCGAGAATCAGGTCAGTCAGCCCCCGAACCGTTACCCCTTGCAGGAACCGGGTGGCGGGGATGCGAATCCCCAAGTCCGCATGAAACAAGGTTTGCAGCTCGACGGCCATGAGCGAGTCGAGCCCGAAGCTCGTCAGCGGTGCGTCCGCATCAAGTTTCGATTCCGGCTCCGTCAACACCCCGGCGATACGTCGCAACACGTAGTTGTGGGCGGCCTCGCGCCTGGACGAAGGCTCGGCCTGTTGAAACTCCGCCAGTGCCGAGCCCGCTTCGGCCCGCCCCTGCCCCGCCGGCTCCACATCCCTAACACCCGGTAGTGCGGAAAACCGGCGCGCTCCGGCCGAGAAGGAACGCCAGAAAACGCTCCAGTCGATGCGACCCACGATCGCGTGCGCCTGATCGCCGCGCAGCAAGACTTCGAGCGCATCCAGTGCTTCGGTCACGGAGATCCCGCGAAGACCAATGTGCTCCAAGTATCGCCGGACCTCGGGCTGGCGCGAGACGTATCCGGCGCCGGACAGAATTCCCCAGCATATAGAAACACCGGCCAAACCGCGCGCCCGCCGGTGATGTGCAAGAGCGTCCAGGTAGGCGTTTGCCGCCGCGTAGTTGCCCTGCATGGAACTGCCCACGATGGAGGCCGCGGAGGAAAACATCACGAAGCAATCCAGCTTATCCCCCTCGGTCAGCCGGTGCAACAGCCACGCGCCGCACACCTTCGGCGCCAAGGCACAGCGCCAATCGTCGGCTGTAAGCTCGAGCAGCGCTTTGTCGGCAAGCGCCATCGCCGCATGAAACACACCACCCAGCGAAGGCATCTGGGCATGGATCTCGGCTAGGACGCGCGTCACGTCGGCCTCGAGCGAAACGTCGCCCGTCAATATGCGCACATCGGCGCCCGTGCGCAACAACTGCTCGTAATCAGCCTGATTCGCTGCACTAGGGATGCCCTGGCGGCCCATCAATACCAGATGCCGCGCGCCCTGCGCCACCAGCCATTTTGCGACTACCAAACCGAAACCGCCCAGCCCGCCGGTAATCAGATAGGTTGCGTCGTTGCGGAAAAGCTGCTGCGCGCGGGTCGGCTTCACGCGATACTGCGCTTCGCGTGCGGTCAGCACGATCTTGCCCACGTGTTTGGCTTGCGACATGCAGCGAAAGGCCGCCGCAGCCTCGCTTAACGGGTAATCGGTACGCGGCAGAGGATGGTAACGCCCGTCGGCGAATCCAGCCATGACTTCCGCCGCCAGCTCCCCGACCTTCTCGGTACGCTCGCAGAACATTCGATCCAAATCGACGGTGAAAAACGACAGCGTCTTCTCGAATACCTCCAGCCCGACACGGGTGTTGTCCAGCAGATCGCGCTTTCCAAGCTCCACGAAACGGCCCTCTGGCCGCAGGATTGAGAGGCCTCTGGAGATCGCTTCTCCGGGCAGCGAATTCAGAACCACGTCGACGCCCTCGCCTCCCGTGGCCGTCAGCACCTCATCGGCAAACGACAGCGAACGAGAATCCATCACGTGCGCTATACCCATCGAGCGCAGCAAGGCGCGCTTCTCGGGACTCCCGGCGGTGGCGAATATCTCGGCGCCGACAGCTCGGCACATCTGGATTGCGGCCAGGCCGACGCCGCCGGTGGCCGAATGAATCAGTACCCGCTCGCCCGGAGCGATCCGCGCCAGGTGGTGAAGTCCGTGCTGGACCGTCGTGAATGCGGCCAGAATCGTTGCGGCATCTTCGAAACTCATCGAAGCAGGTTTGGAAACCGCTGCGGCCGCGCGGACGATCGCGTGGGATGCAAACGCCCCGTGCGTCACCGCGATCACTTCGTCGCCCGGTTTAAAATTGCGAACGCTGTCGCCGACCGCGCAAACCACGCCGGAGCACTCGAAGCCCAGCGGAAAGCGGCTGTCGAAGATCGGCTCGCCTACCGGCAGCAGGCCCAGGGTCAGCATGATGTCGCGGAAGTTGAGCCCGGCAGCGTGCACCCGGATCAACAGCTCCTTCGATCCAGGCCGCGCCGGGCGAGCTTCACGCAACGAGAGGGACTCGAGTGACCCGACCTCCCCCACTTCAAGGCGCACCTGTGCGGACTCGACCGCGGCCACACGCTCGACATCGTCGCGAAAGCTGTTCCGGGTTGCGGGCTCCACACGCCCCACGAAGCACTCGTCGCCGCGGAAAGCGAGCTCATCCTCCGGCGTGTGGTTGGCGATGCAGTCCGCCAGCGCTTCTATTTCCCGCACGTCCCACGTCGGGCTGAGATCGGCCAGGCGGCAACCCGAGCCAGGAAACTCGACACCCAATACACGCCCCAGTCCCCACAGACCGGATTGGGCGGTGTTCGGCACCAGGTCTCCGGGGGCGGCGGCCTGAGCCCCCGCGGTTACCAACCAAATGGGAGGCAAGTCGTGACGCCGCTCGCTCAGGCGCCGCAACGCCGTGACCAGCTCGGCGTAAGTCCCGGTTTGATAGTCCAACAGCGCAGACGCCGTCAGATGCTGCGCTAACGGTTGATCGAGGCTCGCGCAATGGATGACGCCCGCCCAGGCGCGCGTGCCGACGTCCTCCGACAGGCGGTCGCGGACCAGGTGGACGGCATCGCCGCGTCGCCCAAGAGCCTTGGCGATCTGCTCGCCTGCACCCTGTTGATCCCCAAGAATCAACCACTCCTTGGCCCTCCCCTGCGCCCGCCGTGCGACGAACAGCGTCTGTGCCCGCGGGTGCTCGCACTCGAGGACAGGCAAGACCGCGATTTCATCCAGGTCCTCGCTTGCGAGCACCTCTGTCCATTGATGGCTCGAAAGGCAGGAATGGACGAGGCGACCCGGTTGCTCGCCGGGCCGCCACCAACCGGGGAAAGGCCCGAACACGACATCCATCCAGGCGGTGATGCGGATCGGCTCGATCAGTACCAGCAGTCCGCCCGGCGCGAGCCATCGGCGGACATTACGTATGGCACCGGCGACGTTCCTCGCCGTGTGGAGCATATCGGCTGCGACGATGACATCAAATTCGGCATGAGGCAGACCCTCGGACCGCCCGGTTTCGATGTCGAGCACCGCGAAGTGCAGGTGGGGCCGATTACCGAAGCACTCGCGGGCACGCGTCAAGAAGAACGGCGAGATATCCGTGAACACATAATCCGCGGGAACCTTCTCGAGCCTGGAAAGCACAAAGGCGGTTGTACCGCCGGTACCTGCGCCCAGCTCGAGGATGCGCAACTTTGCCGTCCCCACGTGTGTGCGCGCGATCTCCTCGACAACTTCGGCGAGCGACTGGCTGTAGTAAGAGGTCACTGGACCTTTGCAGTAAAAGTCGCTCAGCAGTTCGACCGAATCCGGACTGAACAGCAGTTCCGGGGCTTCGAGCTTTCCCGTAAGTACAGCGTCCAGCGATTCTCCGCAGGTAGACAGGAGGTCAACCATACACCTGACACCCGGATGAGCTTCGCGGAGGCTTGCCGCCATGCGCCGGCAGCCTTCGGCGTCCGTCGACCCACTTGGGAAGGCTTCAGCGATTTCCATCAGCCGGTGGAACAGCCTGTGGTAGCGTGGGTCCACGCCGAGCCGCTGCGGCGCAATTTCTTCGTCCACGTCCAACCCTGCGGCTTCGCATAGACGCCGCCGCGCGGCAAGAATAAAGGCTGCCGCCAGCTTGTTGAGCAGAGCTTCGACCTGCGGCGTGTAGGCGGCCAGGCTCGTCGCAGCCGCGTTGCGCTCGGCCGCCTCGGCAGCGGGCCCGATCACTCTGGCTGGGGATTCCAGATGCCGGCTTCGCTCAACCATGTGCGTCTGCCAGCGCACGCGGTATAGCAGACTGTCTCCGTCGGCGCTGATCCTCTGCTCACCTATCAACAGGCAACGCAGACGCTCGACGACGGCCACAATGCGTCCATCGTCATCCAGCAAACGAATATCGCCTTCAAACGCATTGTCTTGGGACTTGCGCAGAGTGGAATGAGCCCATAGGACGACTGAGCTTGGTCCGTACCAACGCACCACGCTTGCCGACGCGGGCAACAGCGTACTTCCCCCTGCGCCGTCGACGCGGGCCGGGACGGCCGCGCCCAGCACCTGAAACGCCGCATCGAGCAGGCATGGATGGATACGGTAGCCCGTGGCGTCTTCGCTGACACTGATTCGTGCGAGCGCTTCACCCCTGCCCCTCCACACCGCCTCGACACCGCGAAACGGTCCTCGATAGTGCAGGCCGCGCCGGGCATACCACTCGTACCAATCCGACAGCGGGATCTCTTCGGTACAGCGCGCGCGGATCGCGCTCAATTCGACCCCCCCGGCGCACTCCGACGGAGACCGCCGGCGCAATCGTCCGGCGGCATGCGCCGTCCAGGAAGCGTCGGTGTGCGGAGCCGAGAAGATCTCGAACGCGCCATCGGTGTCGCACGTCCATTGCATCCAAGACGCGCGGCCCGCGGGCAATACGAGCATCGTGCGAAATTCGATCTGCTCGATGTGGCCTCCGGTATCGGGCCACAGCGCAGCGGCGGCTTCGAGGCTTGCCTCCACGTACGCCGCCGCCGGCACGACAGCGGCATCCTGGACCAGGTGTCCGTCAAGATAACCATAGCGATCCTCGGCCAGATTCACCTGCCAGCACGGCCGCGCCGAATGGATCCGCACCCCTAACAAAGGATGCCCGCTCTCGGTCCCAGCGGCCTGGCAGGCTGAGTCGTCGCCGACCCATCCTGTTCCCAAAAGTTCCCGCTGCCACGGGTACAAAGGAAGAACCGTGCAGGAGCCCCGTCGAGGGAAGACCTCTGACCATGCGACGGGCCGGCCGCGAACATGTAGATTCGCGGCAGCCCGCAGCATGGAGGCGCGATCGTCTTCCCCGCGCCGGAGCGATGACAGCACCGTGCCTTGGCGAGATCGATGCGCCAGACATTCGGAGATCGGGGCCTTCAGGGAGAAATGCGGTCCTACCTCCAGGAACAATTCGACGCGGTCCTCGATCAGCAGATCCAGGGCGCGCGCGAATTGCACCGGATTACGGAGCTCGTTCCACCAGTGCCCCGCTTCGAGCGGCACGCCGTTCACCCACTCCCCGGATGCCGTCGAAACCATCGGAATGCTCAACCGCTGGGGCGCGAGCGTCCGCAGGCTGTCGAGCAACTCCTCCCGGAACGGATCGAGCGCCGGGCCGTGATACGGCACATTCACCGGCACGAATCGCGCGAATACCTGCTGCTGCTCGAGCCCCGCCGCGATTTCGGACAAGAGCTCGGCGTCGCCGGATAGCGTCACCGACGTCGGGCTGTTGACAGCGGCGAGCACAGCGTGCGAATCGCGCCCCGAGAGCAGCGCGGTGGCCTGCGCGGCAGACATCGCGGCCACCAGCATGCTCCCGGTTCCGTGCAGTCTCTGCGCCAACCGCCCGCGATGATAGGCCAGCCGCAGGCCGTCTTCGAGGGACAACGCTCCGGCCGCATAGGCCGCCGCGACTTCCCCGACACTGTGGCCAATGACCGCATCCGGAACCACGCCCCACGCGCTCCACAGATTCGTCAGGGCCGCCTGCAGCGCGAAGTTCGTCACCTGCGCGACTGCGGGCTCCGAGGCGCGCGCCTCGTCGTCGTCCTCAAACGCATGGAGCAGTGACCATCCCGCCCACCGCTGCAACAGCGCGTCGCACGTTTCCAGCACTTCGCGAAAGACCGGCTCCGAGCGCAGCAGCTCCCTTCCCATGCCGGCCCGCTGCAAGCCCATGCCCGAGTAGACGAACGCCAGCTTTGGCACGCTACCGTGCGGAGCTGACCCGGCGATCACATCCGTCGCACCTGCCTCAAGCCGGTTCGCCAGTTCCTCGGCGGTTCCGCCGACAACGGCCATTCGGTGCTGATGATGGGTTCGTCGAACGGCAGCGCTGTAGCAAATATCGCTCAGCGGAGCTTCGCGATTGCGCAGGAAAGTTGCGTAGCACCCCACGGCTTGCGACCGCGCTTCGACCGTCTTCGCCGAGAGCAACAGCACATGCGGCCCCTCGCAGCCACGCCCAGCATCGCGGGCCGGGGGCGGCCCTTCGAGCAGCACATGCGCATTGGCGCCACCCACGCCAAAGGAGTTGACGGCGGCCATGCGCCGGCCCGCTGCTGTAGGCCAGGGCTGCAGCTCGGTCGCCACGCGCAGCCGCAGACGGTCGAATGGAATCGCGGGGTTCCAGGTTTCGAAATTCAGGCTTGGCGGAATAACTCCGTGCTTCAAGGCCAGTGACGCCTTGATCAGGCCCGCAATACCGGCCGCCGCTTCCAGGTGCCCGATGTTGGTCTTGACCGAGCCAATAATGCACGTGCTGTCGGCGTCGCGCTCACCGAATACCTCGCCGATGGCCGCGGCCTCGATAGGATCGCCGATCGGCGTCCCGGTGCCGTGCGCCTCCACGTATTGCACCTCAGCGGGAGATACGTCGGCCTCCCGCAAAGCTTCTCGAATCATGCACGCCTGCGCGTTCGCGCTTGGAACGGTGAGGCCCAGGGTGCGTCCATCCTGATTGACCGCCGAACCGCGCACGATCGCATAGATCCGGTCCCGGTCTCGCAGTGCCGCCTCAAGTGGCTTCAAGACAACCACACCAGCCCCTTCGCCCCGCACATAGCCGTCGGCCCGGGCGTCGAAGGCCCTCGAGCGCCCGTCCGGCGAGAGCATGGACGCCTTGGCCATGCTAATCGCGGTTTCCGGAGCCAGAAAAAGATTGACTCCGCCAGCCAGAGCCAACTCGCACTCACCAGCCGACAGGGAACGGCAGGCCAGATAAACAGCCGTCAGTGACGACGAGCACGCCGTGTCGATCGCCATGCTCGGTCCGCGCAGATCGAAGGCATACGAGAGCCGGTTTGCCGCGATGCTCGAGGCGGTGCCCGTGAGGGTGTGGGACTCGATGCGGTTGCGGTTCACGTCGCGCGCGAGCCTGCTGGCGAAATCGTGGCTGGATATCCCCACATACACGCCGGCGCGCGTTCCGGCGATTCGCTCGGCCGGAATGCCCGCGTCCTCGAGGGCTTCCCAAGCCACCTCGAGCAGCATTCGCTGCTGAGGATCCATTTGGGCAGCCTCGCGCTGCGAGATACCGAAGAAGGATGCATCAAAACGGCCGACGTTGTCGGCAATGCCCGCACGCTTTACATACAAGCGGCCGGGTCGGGATGGGTCCGGATCGTAGAATCGCTGGACATCGAAGCGTTCGTCCGGAATCTCGCTGATCGCGTCGCCGCCCCTGCACAGGAACTGCCAGAGCTCTTCCGGAGAATTCGAGTGTCCGGGCAGCCGGCATCCAATGCCTACGAGGGCGACACCGCTCCGGGCACGCTCAGTCGTCATCCCAGGAACCGGTCCTTCGCGCCAGCGCCGGCAATCCGCCGGGCGCTACGGATGAAGCAACGCCGGCGGTCTTCAATTAAAGGAAGGTCTGATCTATTCGCGCCCACGGAGGAACGCTCGGCTGTTGTTGGGTAATTGGCCAACGATAACTCGTTATCGACGTTCCCGCCGTGCTGCTCCCGCCCCGCTTCCCGGATTCGTGCCCCCGCCCAGCCGGTCTCATCGCCTGGCCGGTGCCGCCTGTGTATGTCGCCGTCGCCCCGGTCCCGGAGGTCTTGTCGATGGTATCAGAGGGAAAGCAGCGCTTGTCAATGAGAGGGAACGGCGTCTATGCCAGCGTGGCTACGCAACTGGCTGCTCGTCATTCGGCGGGCTCGCGGCCGGGCTCATCCGGATCGCCGCTGGGGACCTCTGAAGCTCGGGCCGCCGCTTCTGGGATCGGTAGGAGTGGTTGTGAACGCGACTCCAGGGCTTGGCCCGAGCTTGCCGGATCCCGTTTTCCCTGGGTGTCGCGGTTGTACCCGTGGACGACAGCCCGACCCTGGCCCCTGGCGTTATCCAGGGAGCCGAGGTGCGGGGGGAGCGAGCCGGCGGCCTTTAAGCGTCCTGAACTAGGCCTTGGAGAAAGGGTTGTCATCGCTCACGCGGGCACGGCGGCAGATCCTGGTCACGCGGAAGGCCGCCGACAGCTGGGCCAGGGCTTTGGGAGCCTTGCGCAAGCCACCGTAGCCAATCAGCTCCGTCCGCACAGAGGGAAGCCCGGAACGCGCAGCGTTTCCAGTCCCCGCACCGTTTTGCAGGGACCCGAATACTGATCCCAGGTTGACGCAGCGCACATTGCTGACTAGATTGGAGAGCACTTGTTCGGAGTCACGGCTCGCCCGATATCCTCTGTCCGGGGACCGGCGCGCGGAGCCATGGAGCTCCGGAGAAGCCCGCCACCACTCACTTGGTACCAGGTTTGGGGAAAGAGGAGATTCAGATGGAAACCGATAACAGCTCCACGCCCGCCGCCGACGACTCGGACACAGTTGGCGAAGTGTCCCGGCGGAAAGTTCTCGCCGGAGCAGGCGCCCTCGCCGTCGGCGCGATGCTCGCCGGCACGGCGCCGGCAGTGCCTGCCCGCGAACCGCACCATGGTCTTGTCGGCGGCGGACCCACTGGCGCCAGCGGGGGAGAATTTGTTGCTCGGATCCTGCAGAGTGGTCCGAAAGGAGAAGCGTTCACCTCGTTCGGTTATCTCGTCAAGCTGGCGGAAGTCGCGGCCGGTAATCTGTTCGCCGGGCAGCCGCACAATGTCTCGACGGCGCTGATGACCACGTACACGGAGGGCACGTTGCGAGAGCGCATTATCGAAGGCAAGATGCGCGTGCTCGATGTGATGGGCACTCTCACCATCTACCAGCGTAAAGGGCCGGGGGCCTCTTTTGATAAGCCGGAGTCGTTCAAAGAGGGCACGCAGGTGGCCCAATTCGCCCTGACCCTTCAGGATGTCCTCGCGATTTTTGCGCCGCATCGTGGAATCCCTACGCTGTCGGGTGAGATGCACCAAACGGCAAGCGCGCACATCGCATCACTGGGCAAACGTTTTGGCCGCATTGGGATGAACGCGCACCTGTCTGCATCCGGCATCGGAGAGCTGACGGATCCGGCCACACTCAATGCTACGCTCGAAATGGCCGGTAACTGGACCATCGCTTGACAACGCCTTTAGGGAAGGGCTGATTTATCCACGCCGACAGAGGCGTTCTTCGATTTTCCCGGGGAACGTGCCCAAGCCGACTTGGTGCGATTCTTCGCGCGCTCTTCCTCGCTCAGCTTCCGGCAGCGGTGGCCCTTCTCGAGGGTGAAGTCCTGCGCCTTGGGCGCCGCCTCGCGAATCGTCTCACCTCGGTTGGCGTAGGCCGAGTCTCCGCACACGCGGGTTTCGTCCCCGTCCAGCAAGTCCCCAAGCACCCGGCTGTCGTGGACGTTCGCGGCCGTGGCTACCACCGAGTGGATCAGCTCGGGCCGGCTGTCCACTCCGATGTGCGCCTTCATTCTCGGCGGGGGCCGGCTCGCGGCCCAGATCGGTTCCCACGAAACGGCGCAACGCCCGCCAGTCGTACAGCACTTCCTCTGCCGCGGGGTCCGAGAGGTTGAACCAGTGCTGCAGAAAGTGAATGCGCAGCATCTCTCCAGGACCCCTCGATGCTCATGGGCGGGCGGCCGTGCCTCCTTCGTCGGGGATTCCTTCAGAGAGCCCACCGACCTGCACGTCCACCCTCAGCACCGGGCCCTCCCCGGTTGGACCGACGTAGCTTCCCGCCACCGGCGGCACCGCCTCCGGATGGCGGGCCACGGCCACCGCGATATGCCGGTTGCCGGTCACCTCGCCGCTGGTGGGATCGAATCCCTTCCAACCGGCGCCCGGAAGGTAGACCTCGGCCCACGCATGGGTCGAGCCCTGGCCCGCATCGATACCCGGTGCGTACAGATAGCCGCTCACGAAACGGCTCGCCAGGCCCAGGTGGCGGCACGCCTCCATGAGCAAGGCCGCAAAATCCCGACAGGAGCCGCTGCGGAGCGCCAGCGTCAGCGCGGGCGACTGCACACCCGGCTCCTCGCGCATCTGATACAGAAGTCCGCCCGCAATCCCGCGATTCATCCGGTCCAGCAGCGCAAAGGTCTCCGTGGGACGCTGCAGGCCCAGGCCACCGAGCCAACCCTCGACTGCCTCGGCGTCGGAGGGATAGACAGCCCGCTGGAAAGGTGCGAGGTCGGCCCGCTCCTCCGGAGCGTAGTCGAAGGGATGGACCACCGCATAGTCGTCCAACAGAAAATCGAAGGGGTTGTCTTCATAGTGGTGGATGACCACGCTGCTCTCGATCCGCAGCCGCATCGACGCCTGCGAGAAGCTCAACAACGCCACCGAATTGTCCAGCACGTCGCGCTTCCATTGCAGGGTATGGTCCGGAACGACATTCAGGATCGACGATTCGATCCGCACGTTGTGATTCTCCCTGGGGCGCAGCAGCAGCCGATGCGGGAGCAGCGACACAGGCGCGGAGAACAGATACTCGGTCAGGTGTCTGATATGGAGACGCCGCACGGGAAGTCCCCCTGGTTGTCGGTTGTGGGAAGCGCCCCCCAGTCCCTGGAGCGGGCAGGCACGACCCAGTCTACTACCGCGACCCGAGCCCCGCTCCGGCGGGGTGACGGCGTTGTCCGATCCGGCCAGAACGGCCGCAGCGGTGCCGACCGCTCTGCTAACACGGAGCTACGCCGAGTCGGCCTTTGATCCAGGTCCGAGACAAGGCCGCCCTGGCCTCACACCGCAGGCTGCGGGCTTGTCCGCGCGCCATCAGTTAATGTGATGAGCTATTTCCGGACGAAAGGCCTATCGTCAAAGTCGACAATTCGCCACATCCCATGCCGCGATTGGCGTCAGCACAAATAGGATGGAGCTTCGCCGCAGAGCAGCGCACACCGCGCAGCTTACGGGCGACCGGCGATGCGCCACAGGAGAACAGCATGTCGACTTCGTCACCTTCCAGACCGACGCCCCCCATCAAGTACGAATACTTGAACTGGGTGGCTTCCGACCCGTTGCCCCGCGATCGAACGCAGAGCCACCGGTTGCACGAGCCGGAGCATCGCGTCAGCACCACGGACCCCATGACCGGCAACGATGTCCAGGACGCCGCAAGCCATCCTTGCGTGGTAGACGGCGACCTGACCGTCTATTTCGACACCGAGACGACTCGCGAGGCATACCTCGCCGTGCCGCTCGACCACCCGAATCTGCGCTTGCCCTTCGAAGCCGCAGATGGCGATGACCGCGGCGGATAAGGCTGGAGAGCATCATCCCCAGGCGTTGCCGCCGGAGCAGGTCTTTCATTGATGACAGGGCGCGCCGCGTGCGCCCCGGGCACACGGGTTCTCCGGATCGAATTTCGTTACCGGGACGCGTCCCGAATCGAGCCTGTCCCGCCCCCCCCCACCGCCGCCCTTTCGTCCCCCGACCACACACATGGGAGTACATGCGATGTCCAAATCTCAGCGGCCCAACAAGGAGGCAAAAAAGCCGGCCTCACGGACCCCTAAGGAGAAGAAAGCGGCCAAACAGGCAAAGAAAGATGCTGGCGATTTCGTGCCATTTGTGGTCAAGCATTGACGATGCCCACTCGATCATCGCGGCCAGGAAGATGCCGGTTCCTCCCCGGTTCCGCACTCTTGGGCACGCCAACCCTAGACTCACTCTTCCGACTCGCGCCGCCGCCAAAGCTGGGGCCAATGGACCAACGGCTGCGACTTGCCTAGATCAAGACCCGCGTACCCCACCGGTGCCGAACGGATCTGCTGCCCCCACCGACAAGGAGCTATCGATGTATCGCTTGATGATGTCCCAAAAGCTCACCCTCGAGCATCTGGTCTCTGGACTGCTCTCGTCATACCGCCACACCGAGGTGAGCCATTTTCAGCAGTTCAACGCCGCCCTGGAGGCTTGCGAAAGCGCCAACCATATAGGTCAGCCACATTACTACCTGCTTAACGACTCCAGCCAGGAGTACTACGACGGAAGCTGGATCGACTGACGGCCACCCCGCGAGATGCCGTCAGCGCTTGGACGACCGCCTACCCCCCATCGGATCTTTTGATTTCCCTTGCTCCGGCGAGCCCAGGAGCAGGTGGCATCCTGCGAGTGGCCCTCGCTTTACCAGACTGCACTGAGCTCCACGTCCCCGGCAACCTCCGGATTGCCGTGCCCGCGGGGGGCGTGCTGCGGTGCGCAACGCCGGGCGCATCGGGAGCCGGCATTGCAGCCATGACAATGAAAACAGGGTCGCCGGCAAGGAGTTGATTGATTGGGCCCACCCCTATCCACCATGACCTTCGCAACCTGGGCGCTCGTCGTCGGTGGATTGCTGATCACCATGGCTCTGTCGGGCACCCTGTTGAAAAGGCTGCCCCTGAGCACCGCCATGCTCTATCTGGCAACGGGCTTCTGCCTGGGTCCGGCCGGCTGGGCCGTGTTGACGCCCCACCCATTTCTCCACGCCGCTCTCCTGGAACGGGTCGCCGAGGTGGCGGTGCTGATCTCGCTGTTTTCGGCCGGTCTGAAGCTGGGCCTGCCGCTCTCGAATCGGCACTGGTTGTTGCCGCTGCGCCTGGCGTTCCTGTCCATGACGCTGACCGTGGCCCTGGTCGCCGTCTTCGGCATGGTGGGCCTTGGTCTGCCGCTGGGCGGGGCGGTCCTGCTGGGAGCGATTCTCGCCCCTACCGACCCGGTGCTCGCCTTGGCCATCCAGGTCGGGTCGTCTGGCGATCGCGACCGGCTGCGATTCAGCCTCACCGGCGAGGGCGGCCTGAACGACGGCACCGCGTTTCCCTTCGTGATGCTTGGCCTGGGCCTGCTGGGTCTGCACGATCTGGGCGCAGGGGGCTGGCGCTGGCTGACGATGGACTTGGTCTGGGCCATTGCCGGCGGCCTGCTGATCGGCGGCACCCTGGGCGCGCTGGTCGGCCGGCTGGTGGTCTATCTACGCACCCGTCATCAGGAATCCGTCGGTTTGGACGAGTTTCTCGCCCTGGGTCTCATCGCCCTCGCCTACGGACTCGCGGTGCTCGCTCGCACCTATGGTTTTCTGGCCGTGCTCGCCGCCGGTCTCGCCCTGCAGAGGGTGAAGGAGCAGTCCGGCAAGCTTCACCCGCCCGCCGCGGGAGCCGCCAGCCAGCCCGACGAGGAGCCCGTCGCCCACGCTACCCACGCGACCCACGCCGATCATGCCAGCGCTTACATGATGCAGGCAGTCAGGGGCTTCAACGGCCAGATGGAGCGCATCGGAGAATTGGTCATCGTGCTGGTCGTGGGGGCCATGTTGCCATTCGCCCATCTGCCCGCCAGCAGCATAGCGCTCATCGCGCTGTTGTTCGTGGCGATCCGTCCTGCCTCGGTGTGGCTCGGCCTGCTCGGCGCACCGGTCTCCCGCGACCAACGCACGCTGATCGCCTGGTTCGGCATCCGGGGCATAGGCTCGGTCTACTACCTGATGTACTCCATCCATCATGGCATCCCGCGCCCCATGGCGGAGCAGATCACAGCCATCACGCTGGCAACAGTGACCGTCTCCATCCTGTTGCACGGCATCTCCGTGCGGCCGATGATGCACCTTTACCGCAAGCGGCAGGCACGGCAGGGCCAGTAGCGCACCCCACACACCGAACCGAATGCTGGCAGCCCATGTAGGGCGGAAAAGCGAAGCGCCTTCCGCCGAACGGGAAAAGCGAAGCGCCTTCCCCATCCGGCCGCAACCGTTAGCGTCGCTTGCCCTTTCCCCGCGACTGATCCTGCCCGCTTGCCTGACTCATGCTCTGGCGCAACAGGTCCCCCAGGGTGCCCATGCTTTGGCTGGGCTTGGCGTAGTCTGCCGCCTGCGGAGCGCCCTCGGCCGTGCCCTGACGCGCCGGGTCCAGGGACAGCCCGATGCGGCGTTTGTCCAGATCCACGCTCAGCACCGTCGCCTCCACCTCGTCCCCTGCGTTGAGGACCTCGTTGGGGTGAGTCACGCGCCGCCCGGCGCCCAGCTCGCTGATGTGGACCATGCCCTCCACGCCCGGAGCCAGCTCGATGAACGCCCCGAAGGGCTGCACCCGGGTCACCCGGCCCTTCACCTTGGTGCCCACCGGAAATTTCCGATCGGCATCCGTCCAGGGATTCTGGGCCAGGGTCCGCAGCGACAGGGCGATCTTCTCCGGGCGCTTGGGGTCATCCGTCTGATCCACCCGCAGCACGGCCACCTCCACCTGCTGGCCGATGCTCAGCAGGTCGCTTGGGTGGCGCACCCGCTCGAAGGCCAGCTCGCTGATGTGGACCATGCCTTCCACCCCGCCCAAATCCACGAAGGCCCCATAGCTCTGCAGCGAGGTCACGGTCCCTGGCAGAACGGCCCCCGGGGCTATCTTGGCCCGCAGCTCCACCACCTGGGCCTTGCGCTCCTCCTCCAGCAGCTCCCGCCGGGAGAGCACCAGATTCGGGAACCTGCCCCCCTCGTACTTGGTGATGCGGAAGGCCAGGCGCTGGCCGATATAGGTGGAGAGATCCTCGACGAAATGCAGCGAGACCTGGGAGGCGGGGCAAAAGGCCCTCACCCCGGCGATCTTCACCTCGATCCCACCTTTGGTGACGCCGGTGACCTGCCCCTCCACCGGGAGGCTTTGCTCGAAGGCCTCCTCCAGCCCCGCGGCCCCGTGCACGCGCTGCCCGTGACGGCTCCCCAGGACCAGGGCGCCGCTGTCGGCGTTGATGGCGCTGACGGCCATATCAACCGCGTCGCCCACCTTGAGGGTCAGGCTGCCGTCCGCGTCCGTCACCTCCTGGATGTCGATGATGGCGTCGGTCTTGGCGCCCAGATCGACGTAGACATGCTCGCGACCAATGGAGGCTACGGTGCCATGGACCAGATCGCCGACCTGCGGCGAGCGCTTGGGCTTGGTTGCGTGCTGGCGATCGAGCTGGCCGAGGAGTGCTGCGAAATCTTCTTGGTCTGTCATGGCGGTCCGGGGTGACGTTGGTGGGAGAAACCTGAAGGGAAGATAATGTACCAGGAACGGCGTAGCGCGTGACCCACGGTCCAGATGGCCCGCGGAGAGATGCCGGAGCTCGAGCTGTTTTCTACGGCCCGATCCTGAAAGGTCCAGGTGGAGTCGGGCCAAGCCCTAAAAGCGGAGCCAGCCTGGCCCGATTGGCCCCGCCGCTCTCTGGAAAACAGCAAGCCTGTTCATTCCGGACTCCCGGCACGCCGGACCAGGCGAGCCGGCTGTCGGACATGAGATTCTGACAGCGGGTGAGGCCCGCCTGCAGATAGAGCTTGTGCCAGCAGCGTGGCTGCTTGTGGGCGCAAAGCGCATAAATCGGCTCAGATCGATTAGATTTCGCGACAGTTCAGGCTCATTGCGCGCGCTCCAGGCGGTCACTCGTTCTCCTGATGCACTTCCACCTGGATCCTGCCGTCCTCCCCGACGATCACGTCCAGATCCATCGGGCTGCAGCACACCTGGCAGTCCTCCACGTAGCGCTGCCGCTCCAAAGAGCAGTCCACCGTCAGGTCGACGGTCTCGCCGCAATAGGGACAGGATATCCGGATCGTTTCCAGCAGATTCATGGGACCGTACCACGCTCAAGGCTAGTCGAAACCCGCAAACATCCCAAGCTCAGGGGCGCGACGCTCGCCCCGCACTATTCTGACAAGGCCGTACCCCTACCGCGGAGTGCATTGCAAGCTTGGAAATTGCGCGCCTGGCCCCTGTTAGCGCTTCAGTCTCGCATCTTCTGGTCGAAGCGGTCCCCGCCCGCACGGGCCGAGGCCTGCGCCTGTGGGCATGGTAGCACTGCCACGGCGGTGCGCTGCGCGCGCTGTTGAGGCCAGCGTTTCTTGCGCCGCGCCATCAGCCGCCGATCCCCGGGTACATTGGCTGACGCAGGCCGTCAGTCCCGGCCTCACGGGCCAAGATACCCGAGCGCAGCGACCTGATGTAGGCTTCCAGGCAGGGAAATCTCGCTGTCGGTGCGAGCCCGATAATCACGGGTTGAGCGCCAGAGGACGGAACATGACAATATCAGTCTGGTTAAAGGCCGCGTTGCTTTGGTTAGCCATCCTCGTGCTAGCCATCCTAAACGGCACATTGAGAGAAACGCTGCTCGCTCCAGCCTTGGGCGGGTTTACAGGCCTTATCGCTAGCGGCACCATTCTCTGTATTTGCATTTTTCTCGTGGCATTCGCCACCGTTCCTTGGCTCGGCCCGTTGGCTTTTCGCCAATGGTTGCTCGTCGGTTTGTTTTGGCTCCTGCTCACAGTGGTGTTTGAATCTATCTTTGGGCGATTCGCGCAACACAAAACCTGGGCCGAGCTATTTGACGCGTACACCTTTCAGGGAGGAAACATATGGCCCATAGTGCTGGTCACCACACTCATCTCACCTTGGCTCGCTGCGAAGATCCGGGGCTTCATTTGAGATGCTGGCGTGAGCTTTCGGCTGGTGTACCTGCTGATGAGTGCGAGCCTGCTGGCCGGCGTCGTCACCACCCTGCTGGCGCGCGAGCCGGACAAGCCCGAGGGCGCGCCGAGCACCCTGGCCGAGGCGGTGGTCCAGCCGTTCGTCGAATACTTCCGCCGGCCGGAGGCCTGGACCATCCTCGCCTTCATCCTTTTCTACAAGATCGGCGACGTGATCGCCACCAGCATCACCACCCCGTTCTATCTCGACCTCGGCTTCAGCAAGAGCGTGATCGGCGAGGTGGCCAAGCTGTTCGGCTTCTGGGCCACCATCGCCTCGGTGGTGCCCTGCTGATCCGCATCGGCATCTACCGCGGCCTGTGGGTGTTCGGCTTCCTCCAGGCCATCTCCACCGCCGGCTTTGCCCTGCTGCCGCTGTTCGGCGCCAGCGTGCCGGCGCTGGCCGTGGTGATCGCCGGCGAGAACCTGGCCGGCGGCATGGGCACCGCTGCCTTCGTCGCCTTCATGGCGAGCATGACCAACAAGCGCTTCACCGCCACCCAGTACGCCCTGCTCAGCTCGCTGATGGGCGTGCCGAGGGTCTTTGCCGCCGCCCCGGCGGGCTATCTGGCGGAATGGCTCGGCTGGCAGGGTTTCTTCGCCACGTGCGTGGCCGCGGCCATCCCCGGCCTGATCATCCTGCGCCGCTTCGGCGCCTGGCGCGAGGCCCGGTCCCTGCCGCAGGCGGCGCCCGAGCAGGCCTGAGCACGGCGTGCTGTCCATTGGATCGTGCATTTCCAGAACGCTTCGATATGGTCGCCGTCGTGCGACGCGCTCGGTGCGGTTCTCGCCGCATCAAGTCCTGACGCCAGACGGGCGCAATGCGGCGTTCGCGGTCTTGCCCCGGGCGCGGACCCGGCCGTTAAATGGACGCCTGTCCACAAACTCCGACATAAGGGAGATTCCTAATGGGCCGAAAAACGCCACCCGGCACAGAATTCTTGGCCTAGACTCGGACCGAGTGCCGCCGAGGGGGGGCACTCGATCTTCATCCCGTCAGCGATGGAATACAGAGCGGGGGTGCATCGTCACTAAGCATGAGGGTGGGCGATGAAGATCGACCCGGGGGACTCCAGTCCCGCGGGCCTCAGGGTTGGCGTTTGGCGTGCTCCAGTCCTGCTGTGAGGAAACAGACTCGGAAATGAGCGATGGGGACGCCTGATGCTGCTTTCGACCCAAACCTGAACGGATATCGCCGATTGAGCGGTCAGTGTGGGCCGTTGCGCCGGTCGCACTGGGTAGTCATTCTTCTAGGCTTCAAAGCGTCTGTGAGCTTGCGACAGCAGCCCTTGCCGGGCTGAAGGAACACGGGTGCAAACGTGCCGTGGGCCTTCGCGCCCGTGCCGGGAATAACGACAAGGTCAGCAAAACCAAAGGGGAGTCCGGGAATGCCAAAAAATGTAATGGTCGAAGAGGACGAAGAGTCCCTAAAGAGCATGGGATGGTCGGAGATCTGGCTGAAGGAGGACTGGTGGGCCATCTGGCTCGGCCTGGGGATAGTGGTAGTGGCCTACTTGTTCTTCGCCAACGGCGCATCCATCAAATGGATCGCGATCACGCCCGGTAAATGGTCGACGTTCGATGAGCTGATCGGCCACTTCACGTCGCATATCACCCAATACATCGCGCAGTTCATCTTGTGGCTGATCGTGCTCAGCGTGAGCATGCGCATCATGGGGCACAAGATCGGCGAGTTCATCCCATCGTTCGTGTTCATCTATGTGGTGTCGATCATTATTTTCATGATCGGGGCTTGGGACCAGGCTCACCACTACAACCTGGAGCCGCCGCTGGTGGCCTTGCTTCTGGGAATGCTGATCTCGAATCTGATAGGCCTGCCGCGTTGGATGGATACGGGGTTCCGTGTCGAGTACTACATCAAGGTCGGTATCGTGCTGCTGGGTGCCACCCTGCCCTTCACGCTGGTGATCTGGGCCGGACCCGTGGCGATCTTCCAGGCATCGATCGTCTCGATCACCACCTTCCTGGTGATCTTCATGGTGGGACGCCGGTTCGGTCTGGATAGGCGGTTGTGCGCCACCCTGGGCGCCGGCGGAGCGGTCTGCGGCGTGTCGGGGGCCATCGCCATCGCCGGAGCCGTGGGGGCGAAGAAGGAGCACGCGCCCATCGCCATCACCATGGTCATCGGCTGGGCGATCGTGATGATCTTCTTCCTACCGCTGGTCTCTCGGGCATTGCACCTGTCCACCGGTGTCGCGGGCGCCTGGATCGGCACCTCGGAGTTCGCCGATGCGGCGGGCTTCGCCGCCGCCCAGGCCTACGGCAACCTGGCTGGGCACGTGGAGGGGATCTCCGGCACGGCGGACCAGTCGGTCTGGGCCTTCACCCTGATGAAGGTGGTGGGCCGCGACATCTGGATCGGCATCTGGGCCTTCGTGATGGCCATCATCGCCACCACGCGATGGGAGACGGCGACGGGGAGCAAGCCCCACGTGGCGGAGATCTGGTGGCGCTTTCCCAAGTTCGTTATCGGCTTCGCACTGGCCTCGATCCTCGTCACGGTGGTGACCAGCGGCTACTCGTTCGAGGACTTCAACAAGATCGCCAAGCCGGAGCTCGTAGGTCCCGTAAAGGCCTTGCGGACCTGGGCCTTCATCTTCTGCTTCTTCTCGATCGGGCTGACCACCCGGTTCCGCGAGCTGGCCAGTGCCACCGGAAAGCCGTTCTGGGCCTTCACCGCGGGGGTGGGATTCAACGTGGTGTTGGGCTTCATTCTGTCGGCCATCGTGTTCGGTACCTACTGGACGAACCTGGCCCATTGACGGAGCGCACGGGGGTGGCGCCGGCCTGGCCGGCGCCACCCCGCTCCCCGATGCAACTGGAAGGATAGGATGGAAAAACAGACGCAAACCTGCCTCTACTGCCGCCACTTCCGCAATTCGCCGCGATACCTGGAAGCGGCCTACAAAGGGCTGTCGAGCCTCAGCTCGGCCTACGCGTCGGTTCGCAAGGACGACGGGATCTGTCTCGAGCGGGACCTCTACCTGTCGGCCTCGGCCAGCTGCGAGCACTTTTCCCCCCGTAAGACGGCAGAACCCGCCTAGAAGGCGGTAAGCGAAGGGCCGAGCGGCGCACCAAGGCAGCAAGCTGCTACGGCAGCTCGCGGCAACAGACACCCCGGTCAGGGGTCAATCATTCGCGACCGGGGGGTCGCTCCCACAGTCGGGTAGGCGCGCAGCGCCTACCCGACACCCGGAGATCGGCCGATCAGCCCAGCGCGTAAGCGGCCTGCCCCAGCGCGAGCACACCGAAGGCCGCGAACAGCGAGGCCGCTGCGCGATGCACCCAGACCTTGGGTATTCGGCGCAGCAGGGTCCCACCCACCAGGATGCCGATCAGGGACACGGCCCAAAGGGCGAGTGTCCCACCCACGAAGACCGACCAGATCGAGCCGAGCTTCGCGGCCAGGGCGATCAGGGCGAGCTGGGTCTTGTCCCCGAGCTCGGCGACGAAGATCAGGCCGAAGCTGGTGACGAAAGCGCGCCGGTGCCCGCTCTCGTCGATCCCGGGCTCTTCCTCGTCGGCGCCGCGCCAGGAGCGCCAGGCGAACACCAGGAACAGCAGGCCGGCCACCAGCAGGATCAGCTGCCGCGGCACCAGGCTCGCGAGTCCCCCGCCGAGCAACACGGCGAGCAGGTCCAGCACGACGAACGCGAGAAAGGTGCCAGCGATGACCGGCGCAGCCCGGTAGCGGTGGGCGAGCGTCATCGCCATCAGCTGGGTCTTGTCCCCCATCTCGGCCAGGAACAGCAAGGCGAAAGCAGAGAGTGCGGCGGTGTAATCCATAGAGAGAATCCGAAGCAACGGCGCACCCCCGCGCCTGCGCCGGAGCGAGCTCCAGCTCGCGAAGAGACACCCGGCAATAATCCATCGCGACCTGGAGGTCACTCCTACAGAGCGCGCAACCCTTTCCGCGTCAAACCCAGAGGCGACCCATCAGATCACCTCCGCCAGATCCCCCTTCTCCTGCAGCCAGGCCTTGCGGTCGGGGGCGCGCTTCTTGGCGAGCAGCATGTCCATCAGCGAGTGGGTGTCATCGCCCGCCTCCACGGTGAGCTGCACCAGACGGCGGGTATCCGGATGCATGGTCGTCTCGCGCAGCTGCTGGGGATTCATCTCCCCCAGACCCTTGAAGCGCTGGATGCTGACCTTGCCTTTGAGCTTCTCGGCGGCGATGCGATCCAGCACCCCCTGTTTCTCCGAATCGTCCAGCGCGTAATAGATCTGCTTGCCCACATCGATGCGGTAGAGCGGCGGCATCGCGACGTGCACGTGCCCGTCTCTCACCAGCGCCGGGAAATGCCGTAAGAAAAGCGCACAGAGCAGCGTGGCGATGTGGGCGCCGTCCGAATCGGCGTCGGCCAGGATGCAGACCTTGCCGAAGCGCAACCGCGAGAGGTCGTCGCAGCCCGGGTCCACCCCGATGGCGACCGAGATGTCGTGCACCTCCTGGGAGGCGAGCACCTCCGCGGAATCCACCTCCCAGGTGTTGAGGATCTTGCCGCGCAGAGGCATCACGGCCTGGAACTCCTTGTCCCGGGCCTGCTTGGCGGAGCCGCCCGCGGAATCTCCCTCCACCAGAAACAGCTCGCTGCGAACCGAGTCGAGCGCGGTGCAGTCGGCGAGCTTCCCGGGCAACGCGGGCCCCTGGGTGACCTTCTTGCGCACCACCTTGCGCCCGGCGCGCATACGCGCCTGGGCCGCCGAGATGCAGAGCTCGGCGATGCGCTCCCCGGCCTCGGTGTGCTGGTTGAGCCAGAGGCTCAAAGCGTCCTTGACCACCCCCGAGACGAAGGCTGCGCATTCGCGCGAGGAGAGCCTTTCCTTGGTCTGGCCCGAGAACTGGGGATCGATCAGCTTGACCGACAGCACGTAGCTGACCCGCGCCCAGACATCCTCCGGGGCGAGCTTGACCCCGCGCGGCAGCAGGTTGCGGAACTCGCAGAGCTCGCGCACCGCATCGGTCAGCCCGGAGCGCAGGCCATTGACGTGGGTGCCTCCCTGGGTGGTCGGGATCAGGTTGACGTAGCTTTCGGCCACCGCCTCGCCGTCCTCGGGCAACCAGAGCACCGCCCAGTCGGCGGCCTCGCGGTTGCCCTCCATGCTGCCGACGAAGGGCTCCTCGGGCACCGTCGCCTGTCCCTGCATGGCATCGAGCAGGTAGTCCTTGAGGCCGGCCTCGTAATGCCACTCCTGGGTCTCGCCGCTCGCCTCGTCGTGAAAGCGCATGGTCAGGCCCGGACAGAGCACCGCCTTCGCCCGCAGCACGTGCAGCAGAGGCTTGACCGAGAACTTGGGGCTGTCGAAATACTGGGGGTCGGGCCAGAAGCGCAGCGTGGTGCCGGTGTTGCTCTTGCCGACCTTGCCGACATCCTCCAGGTCGGACACCTTCTCGCCGTTGGCGCAGGCCATGTTGTACTCGGCCCCGCCGCGCCTTACCCAGACCTCCAAATGGCGCGAGAGGGCATTGACCACCGAGACGCCGACCCCGTGCAGACCGCCGGAGAAACGGTAGCTGGTGTTGGAGAACTTGCCGCCGGCGTGCAGCTTGGTGAGGATCACCTCGACCCCGGGTACGCCCTCCTCCGGGTGGGTGTCCACCGGCATGCCGCGGCCGTTGTCCTCGACCTGCAGGGACCCGTCCTTGAACAGCGTCACCTCGATGCGGTCGGCGAAGCCCGCGATCGCCTCGTCGACGCTGTTGTCCACCACCTCCTGGGCGAGGTGGTTCGGACGGCTGGTATCGGTGTACATGCCGGGGCGCTTGCGCACCGGCTCCAGGCCGCTCAGGACCTCTATGGCGGAGGCGTCATAGCCGCTCATGGAGCGCCCGCCTTGATCAGTAGTAGAGATCCGTGTCGCGCGTCGGGCCGACTTCCGGTCCCTGCTCGATGAGCTTGACGATCTGCTCTACCGGCCGGGGATGGCCGTAATAACAGAAATAGTTATCCATGAGCTCGTACTGGAAATTGTTGCCCAGGGCCCGGTGAATCTTGTGCCATTGCGCATCCTTCATGGGCTGCACCGTCCTGCCGTCCACCGAGAAGGCGTAGTCCTTGTACTCGTAGGTCGAGCAGCGCATTCCCTCGTAGGTCGCGTTGACCGCGCCCGCGTCGGACTTGAGCACCACCCAATAGCGCAGCACGCCGTCCGGGCCGATGTCCAGCCGCTTCTTGTCGATCAGCACCGAGAATCCTTTCTGGATCCGGGTGATCGCCACCTCCCCGAGGTCGTGCTTGTTGTAGAGCTCGGGAGCCCGGATCTCCTGCTCCTGCCACTTCGGCGCCTTGGACTCGTCATAGTCGAACGTCGGCTTGCGGTTGAGGATGATGTCCTTGTACGGGTTGTCGTCGGAAACCGCCAGCGCGAGGGCCGGGGCCAGGCTGGCCGCCAACAACACGGGAACGAGTACCAGCGATCGCATTGCGCTCATGGGGTCACACCTTGGATCTGACGCGCCGACAGTGTACACAGTCGCCCCCTGGCTGACGAGCCGGCGCGCCGGCCCGATTGACCCTCGGATCGCCCCCCGGTAAGGTTAAGCGCCCCTCAGCAGAGCCCGCTTGCCGTGTCCCGAAAAAAGCCCGATACCCTCAGCTTCGAACAGGCCCTCGCCGAGCTGGAGGCCCTGGTGGACGCCATGGAAAAGGGTGAGCTCAGCCTCGAGGACTCACTGAAGTCCTTCGAGCGCGGGGTAGAGCTGACGCGGATCTGCCAGAAGGCGCTGGCCGACGCCGAGCAGAAGGTGGAGATCCTGACCCGCAAGAGCGCCGACGCCGAGCTGGAGCCGTTTCCCAGTGACGACACCTGATCCTCTGTTCGAGGCCTTCCTGCGCGAGTGCCGCCAGCGCGTCGAGGACGCCCTGGAACGCTACCTGCCCGAGGCCATCACCCTGCCGGCGCGTCTGCACTCGGCCATGCGCTATGCGGTGCTCGGCGGGGGCAAACGGCTGCGCCCCGTATTGGTCTACGCCAGCGGCCGGGCCCTGGGCGTGCCGATGGCCCGGCTCGACGCCCCGGCCGGCGCCTTGGAGCTGATCCACGCCTACTCTCTGGTCCACGACGATCTGCCCGCCATGGACGACGACGCGCTGCGCCGAGGCCGACCGACCTGCCACAAGGCCTTCGACGAGGCCACGGCGATCCTGGCCGGCGACGCGTTACAGACCCTGGCCTTCCGGGTGCTTGCGGTGGACGACAGTCTCGACCCGAATCCGGAGGTGCGCCTGCGCATGATCGAGGTGCTCGCCAGCGCCGGCGGCTCGCGCGGGATGGCCGGCGGTCAGAGCCTCGACCTGGAGGCCGAGGGCCGGGAGCTCGACCTCATCGAGCTGGAGAACATCCACATCCACAAGACAGGCGCCCTGATCCGCGCCGCAGTCCGTCTGGCGAGCCTGTGTACCCCCGCCGCCGATCCGTTGCAGGTGCAGCACCTGGAGCACTACGGCGCCTGCATCGGGCTCGCGTTCCAGATCCGCGACGACATCCTGGACGTGGAAGGCGATCCTGCGCTGCTGGGCAAGACCCGGGGCAAGGACGCGGCCCAGGCCAAGGCCACCTACGCCTCCCTGCTCGGGCTCGCCGGTGCCCGGGACAAGGCGGCGCAGTTGCATGCCGAGGCACTCGCGAGCCTGGACACATTCGACGCCGGTGCCGACCCGCTGCGCCGTCTCGCCGACTACATCATAGGGCGGGCGCATTGACTCAGGCCGGGCGGCGGGGTCCCGCTTTCGCGACTGCCCCACTGCCCCCGCTCGTCGTTCACGTCATCTACCGACTGGGCGTCGGCGGGCTGGAGAACGGCCTGGTCAACCTCATCAACCGGATGCCTTGCGAGCGCTACCGCCACGCCGTCGTCTGTATCAACGACTACACCGAGTTTCGCCGGCGCATCGAGCGGGATGACGTCGCGGTCTACGCCCTGCACAAGCGCCCCGGCCACGATCTGCGGATGCTGCCGCGCCTGCTGCGGCTGTTCAGGCGGCTGCGCCCCGCCATCGTGCACTCGCGCAATCTCGCCGGGCTGGACGCGCTCGTGCCGGCCCTGCTCGCCGGCGTGCGTCAGCGCATCCACGGCGAGCACGGGCGCGACCAGGACGACCTGGACGGCAGCAACTCGAAGCTGCAGCGCCTGCGCCGCCTGCACCGCCCGCTGGTGAGCCGCTATATCGCGCTCTCGGGGGAGCTGGAGCGCTACCTGGTGGAGAGGATCGGGGTCGCCCCCGAGCGCATCACGCGCATCATCAACGGCGTAGACACCGAGCGGTTCCGATGCGGCAGGCTGCCCCTGCCGGCACCCAGGCTCTCCGACGAAGGCCGCCTGGTAATCGGCACCGTAGGCCGGCTGCAGGCGGTAAAGAACCAGACCGCCCTGGTCGAGGCCTTCGGGCTGCTGATCCAGCGAAACCCCGAGCTGCGCGAGCGGGTGCACCTGGCCCTGATCGGCGACGGCCCTCTGCGCCCGGAAGTCGAGCAGCGGGTGCGCGATCTCGGGCTCGGCGAGCGGGTCTGGCTCGCCGGAGCCCGTGACGACGTGCCCGAGCTGATGCGGGGTCTGGATCTCTTCGTGCTGCCATCGCTGGCCGAGGGCATCTCCAACACCCTGCTCGAAGCCATGGCCTGCGGGCTGCCCGTGGTGGCCACGGACGTCGGCGGCAACGCCGAGCTGATCGAGCACGGGCTCACGGGATTATTGGTCCCGCCGGGGGACCCGGAGCTGCTGGCCGAGGCGATGGCGACCTACCTGCGAGATGCCGAGCAACGCCGGCGAGCCGGCGCCGAGGGTCGCGTCAGGGCCGAGCGTCTGTTCAGCCTCGATCACATGGTCGCGCGCTATCTCGCGGTCTACGACGAGCTGTTGAGGGGACGCCCCCAAGCCTGAGCCAGGATCATTGCTCTCATGGTGCATTCCCCCTTTCCACCGTCCGACAGTCCGACAGTCCGACAGTCCGACAGAATGATCTTCGCGATGGGTCGCTCTGGGCGACACGACCGACCCCCCTTTGGAGCCAGCCGAACCGAGCATGGACGGCATGCTGTGGCTCGATTATCCCGCCCCCCCCACCGGCACCTCGACGATGTGGGAGGCCAGCTCCTCGATCGAGCGACTGGTGCTGTCCAGAACATTGACGTTGAGCCGCCCCATGATGCGCATTGCCGCGGCCACTTCCCGCTGGCATTGCTCGAGGCAGGCATAGGTGCTGCCGGGACGGCGCTCCTCGCGCACGCGGTGCAGACGCAGCGGGTCGATGGTCAGGCCGACGATCTTGTGGCGAAAGGGCAGTAGCTGGAATGGAATATCATCGCGGTCGAAGTCATCGGCGGTCAGCGGATAGTTCGCTGCGCGCAGGCCAAAGTTCATCGCCAGGTACAGACAGGTGGGCGTCTTGCCGGAGCGCGAAACGCCGATTAGGATCACGTCGGCCTCGTCGAACTTGTCCAGACGTATCCCATCGTCGTTGGCCATGGCGAAATTGATGGCGTCGATGCGGGCATCGTACCGGCCCTGGTCGCGCTGGCCGTGCGCAACGCCCGGGCGGCCGGTGGGATGGATGCCGAGCTCGGCGCTCAGCGGGTCGATGAAGGCGTCGAACAGCTCGATGTACAGACAGGCGCACTGCTTGAGGATCTGGCGCAGGGACTTGTCCACGAGGGTGGCGAAGACGATGGGGCGCGCACCGCACTCCAAGCGCTCTTCGCCGAGGCGTTGGGCGAGCGCCAGCGCCTTGTCGGGGGTGTCGAGAAACGGCACGTAATGGCTGTCGAGCTCCAGTCCGTCGAACTGCGAGAGCAGGCTCTCGCCCACCTTCTTGGCGGTGATGCCGGTGCTCTCGGAAACGAAATAGACGCTGCGCTTCACGGGTGCCTCGAACGCCCCCCTCAGGCTACCGCGCTCCTGACCGTATCGGCCAGCTCGCCGGCCAGGCGGGATACCTGGGATTCGTCCCGGCCCTCGACCATGATCCGGATCAGCGGCTCGGTCCCCGAGGCGCGGATCAGCACACGGCCGCCGTTGCCCAGCTCCGCTTCGGCGTGCGCCACCTCGGCCCGCAGCGCCAGATTCTCCATCACGTCGCCCTGCTGCTCCAGACGCACGTTCACCAGTTTCTGCGGATACTTGGTGAGGCCGTCGCAGAGCTCGCGCAGGCCGCGCCCGCTGCGCTGCATCTCGGCCAGCACCTGCAGGGCCGAGATGATGCCGTCGCCGGTGCTGGTGCGGTCCAGGCAGATGATGTGTCCGGAAGGCTCCCCCCCGAGGACCCAGCCTCCGGCCTGCAGCCGCTCCAGGATGTAGCGGTCGCCCACCCGGGTCCGCTCGAGCCCGATTCCCTGGGCCGCCAAGGCGTGCTCGAGACCCAGGTTGGTCATTACGGTGCCGACCACCGACCCGCGCAGCGCGCCCTCGGCCTGCCGGGAGCGGGCGATGATATAGAGGATGTCATCCCCGTCGACCAATCCTCCCTGGTCGTCGACCATCACGAGCCGGTCGCCGTCGCCGTCGAACGCGATCCCGAGGTCCGCGCCCAGGGCCACCACCGCGCGGCTGAGACGCTCGGGGTGGGTAGAGCCCACCCCGTCGTTGATGTTGAGGCCATCGGGCTCCACCCCGATGGCATCGACCTGCGCCCCGAGCTCGTCGAACACGTGCGGGGCGACGTGGTAGGTCGCGCCGTGGGCGCAGTCCAGCACCACCTTGAGGCCGCGCAGCTCCATCATCGGGGGCGTGCTGCTCTTGCAGAACTCGATGTAACGCCCCGCTGCGTCCTCCACCCGATAGGCCTTCCCGAGCTGTTCGGAGTCCACCATGGTCAGCGGCTCGTCGAGCTTGCGCTCGATCTCGTGCTCAACGGCATCGGGCAGCTTGCTGCCGTTGGCCGAGAAGAACTTGATGCCGTTGTCGAAGTGCGGGTTGTGCGACGCGCTGATGACGATACCCGCTTGGGCATGCAGGGTACGCGTCAGGTAGGCGATCCCCGGCGTCGGCATGGGGCCCAGCAAATGGATATCCATGCCCGCCGCGACCAAACCGGCCTCCAGGGCCGATTCGAACAGATACCCGGAGATTCGAGTGTCCTTGCCGATCAGCACCTTGCTGCCCGGTCCGTTGCCGAGCACTCGGCCGACCGCCCAGCCGAGCTTGAGCACAAACTCCGGCGTGATGCAGCCCTCTCCGACCCGCCCCCGGATACCGTCGGTACCGAAGTATCTGCGCATCTGCTCTCAGTCCCCGGTTTCTGATCCAGTGAGGGCCCAGGCCACCCGCAAGGCCTCGACAGTCGGGGCCACGTCGTGCACCCGCACGATGCGCGCGCCCCGCTCGATGGCCAGCACGGCCGCGGCCAGACTCCCATAGAGCCGGCTCTCCACGGGCGCCCCGCCGAGCAGGGTGCCGATCATCGACTTGCGGGAGATCCCCACCAGCAAAGGCACCCCCAGCGCGGCGAGCGCGTCGAGGCGCTTCATCAATGCCATATTATGCGCCAGAGTCTTGCCGAATCCGAAGCCGGGGTCCACCAGCAGCCGGCCGCGGGCGATACCGGCCGCCACGCAGGCCTCGATACGGGCCCGCAGAAAAAGCGCCACGTCCTGCACCACGTCGGCATAGGCGGGCGCGGCCTGCATCGTACGCGGCTCGCCCTGCATGTGCATCAGGCAGACAGGGACGCCGGCCGCCGTCGCGGTGTCCAGGGCACCGGGCAATCGCAGCGCCCGCACATCGTTGATCATCCCGGCACCGGCCGCGACGGCCGCGGCCATGACCTCCGGCTTGGAGGTGTCGATAGACAACGGCACCGGCAGCTCCGGCACGAGGCGCTCGATGACGGGCACCACGCGCTCGATCTCCTCGGCCGCCGAGACCTCGCTCGCGCCGGGGCGGGTGGACTCCCCGCCGAGATCGATGATGTCCGCCCCCTCCTCGACCATGCACCGGGCGCGACCCACGGCGGCACCGACCGAAAAAAAACGACCCCCGTCCGAGAACGAATCGGGGGTCAGGTTGAGGATACCCATGACCCGGGGCCGGGTCAGGTCCAGCAGGCGACCAGCGCAATCCAGGACCGGGCCGGCCGCGGCCACGCCGGGGGCTCGGGGAGATCAGTGCTGCTTGGCAGGACCCCCGATGGGGCTGCCGTCAGCGGGCTTGCCCGTGCTCGGCCGGTCGGTGGTCGCAGGCGCACCGCTGGACGGCGGGGCGGTATCTTCCCAATCGGCCGGCACCCGCGGCGCCCGTCCGGCCATGATGTCGTCGATCTGCTTTTCGTCGATGGTCTCGTACTTGATCAGCGCATCGGCCATGGTGTGCAGCTTATCGAAGTTGTCCACCAGGATCTGCTTGGCACGATCGTAGTTGCGGTCGATAAAGGCACGGATCTCTTCGTCGATGGTATGTGCCGTCCCGTCCGAGACGTTCTTGTGCTGGGTGACGGACCTGCCGAGAAAGACCTCTTCCTCCTCCTCGCTGTAGGTCAGGGGTCCCAGGCGATCGGACAGACCCCACTTGGTCACCATGCTGCGGGCGATCTCGGTGGCCCTCTTGATGTCGTTCTGCGCGCCGGTGGTCACCTTGCTGGTGCCAAAGACCAGCTCCTCGGCGACCCGCCCGCCGAACAGGCTGGAGATCTGACTCTCCAGGTGCTCCTTGCTGAAGCTGTAACGGTCCTCCTCGGGCAGGAACATGGTCACGCCCAGCGCCCGTCCGCGCGGAATGATGCTCACCTTGTAGACCGGGTCGTGCGAAGGCACCAGGCGGCCGACGATGGCGTGACCGGCCTCGTGATAGGCCGTGAGCCGCTTCTCCTGCTCGTTCATCACCATGGAGCGGCGCTCCGCACCCATCATCACCTTGTCTTTGGCACGCTCGAAGTCGTCCATATCCACCAGACGCTTGTTGCCGCGCGCGGCGAACAGCGCCGCCTCGTTCACCAGGTTGGCGAGATCGGCCCCGGAGAAGCCCGGCGTGCCGCGGGCGATGATCGTCGCATTGACGTTCTCGGCCAGCGGCACCTTGCGCATGTGCACCTTGAGGATCTGCTCGCGGCCGCGCACGTCGGGGAGCGGCACCACCACCTGGCGATCGAACCGACCGGGTCGCAGCAGCGCCGGGTCCAGCACGTCCGGGCGGTTGGTCGCGGCGATCACGATCACGCCTTCGGTGCCCTCGAAGCCGTCCATCTCGACCAGCAGCTGGTTCAGGGTCTGCTCGCGCTCGTCGTGCCCGCCACCCAGGCCGGCGCCGCGATGGCGCCCCACGGCGTCGATCTCGTCGATGAAGATGATGCAGGGGGCGTGCTTTTTGGCCTGCTCGAACATGTCGCGCACCCGAGAGGCGCCCACGCCGACGAACATTTCCACGAAGTCCGAGCCGGAGATGGTGAAGAACGGCACCTTGGCCTCACCCGCGATGGCCTTAGCCAACAAGGTCTTGCCGGTACCCGGCTGCCCGACCATGAGCACACCCTTGGGAATCTTGCCGCCGAGCTTCTGGAACTTGCCCGGATCGCGCAGGAACTCGACCAGCTCGGCGACCTCTTCCTTGGCCTCTTCGACACCCGCAACATCCGCGAAGGTGATCTTGACCTGGTCCTCGCTCAGCATCCGGGCACGGCTCTTGCCGAAGGACATGGCACCGCGGCCACCGCCCCCGCCTTGCATCTGGCGCATGAAGAAGATCCACAGGCCGATCAACACGAACAGCGGGAACCAGTTGATCAGGATCGACATGAGCACCGAGGGCTTGTCGGGCGGGCCCGCAACGATCTCGACGTTCTTGTTGATGAGGTCGGTCACCAACCCGTCATCGCCCGGGCTGTAGGTCGAGAATGGCACGCCGCTGGTGGTAACGCCGGAGATCTCGCTACCCTTGATGGTCACGCGCTCGACCTGCCCTTGATCGACCTGCTGCAGAAACTGGGAGTAGGAGACGGTGTGCGCCTTGGCGGTCTGCGAGGTGAAGTTGTTGAACACCGACATCAGGACGATAGCGATGATCACCCAGAGGATGATGTTCTTGGCCATGTCATTCAAGGCTTTATACCTCCACCTTCGGCACCCATCGTCGGCCTTTCCCACAAAATCATATAGGGTAACACTACTACAGGCGGAAGCTCACCGCCACCAAATACACCTCGCGGCTCGCCGGCCGCGACGCCTTGGGCTTGCGTGTCACGACCCGAACAAAGCTCAGGCGCAGCGCCCGGACCAGCTCATCGAAGCCCGCGCCCTGGAACACCTTGAGCACCAGCGCGCCCCCTGGCTTGAGAGATTCCCGGGCAAAATCCAGCGCCAGCTCCGCCAGGTGCATCGCGCGCGGCTGATCGACAGCGGCGACACCGCTGACATTGGGCGCCATGTCGGAGATTACAAGATCGATCGAGCGCTCCCCGAGGACCTCGCGCAGGTGCTGCAGCACCGCATCCTCGCGAAAATCCCCTTCAAGGACCTCGACATCCGCCATCGGCTCCATCGGAAGGATGTCCAGGGCCAGCACGCGCCCGCCCGGCGCTACCAGGCTGCGGGCCACCTGGGACCAACCCCCGGGAGCGGCGCCCAGGTCCACCACGACCTGACCGGGCTTGAAGATCCGGTCGCGCTCCTGGATCTCGAGCAGCTTGTAAGCGGCACGCGAGCGATAGCCCTCGCGCTGGGCCCGCTTGACGAACTCGTCGCTGACATGGCGATCGAGCCAACGGCGGCTGCTCTTGCTTCTCGGCACCGTCTCTCCCCGACGTATTCAGCCCATGGGAGCCCAGAACAGACTTCGGACACGGCCACAAGCTCGGGGCCTCAGTGCCCCAGGCCCGCGCGCTTGGGATAAAATGCGCGCTCCCAAGCCGCCCACCGAGCCCCCGATGCCGCTTTCCGAGAGCCAGAAACGCCACCTTCGGGGCCTGGCCCACCACCTCAGACCCGTGGTCATCGTCGGCCAGGCCGGGGTTACCGACCCGGTGCTGGGCGAGGTCGGTCTCGCGCTGGACAGCCACGAGCTGATCAAGGTGAAGGTCAACGCCGCGGACCGCGATACCCGAGCGGGGCTGATCGGGCGTCTGATGAGCGAGACCGATGCGGAGCTCGTCCAGCGCATCGGGCACATGGCCGTGCTGTTCCGGCGCAACCCGAAGCGACCAAAGATCGCCCTTCCCGGCGCCTGATCCGGGACCGGCGCCCGTTAGAGGTACTGAACCTCGGTGATCTCCAGCTCGCGGGTGCCCCGCGGGGTCTGGACCTGCACCACGTCGCCGGCCTGTTTGCCGATCAGCGCCCGGGCGATGGGCGAGGAGATCGACAGCAAGCCATGCTTAATGTCCGACTCGTCCTCTCCGACGATCTGATAGCGGTGCTGCTCCTCGCTGTCCAGATCCTCGACGTCCACCGTCGCGCCGAACACCACCCGGCCCCCGGCGTTGAGCGCGGTCACGTCGATGATCTGGGCATTGGAGAGCTTGCCTTCCAGCTCCTGGATGCGCCCTTCGATGAAGCCCTGTTGCTCACGCGCCGCGTGATACTCGGCGTTCTCCTTGAGATCCCCGTGCTCGCGCGCGTCGGCGATGGCGCGAATGACCCGCGGACGCGCGATCGTCTTGAGCTCGTTGAGCTCCTCGCGCAGCTTCTCCGCGCCCCTGACGGTGAGCGGCACCTTACTCATGGGCTCTGGCTCCTCGTTGGCCGGTAAAAGGACGAGGCGCGCTCAGCGCGCCATCGCCTGGTGCAGCGTCTGCAGGCGGTTGACCCCGAACGGCCCCGGCTCCTTCAGCGCCAGGCAGCAGGCCTCGGCGCCGGAGATCGTGGTCGTGTAGCTCACCTTGTGCTGCAACGCGCTGCGCCGGATGGTGGCCGAGTCCGCTATCGCCTGTTTACCTTCGGTGGTGTTAATGATCAAGTCAAATTCGTCGTTCTTGATCATGTCGACGACGTGAGGCCGCCCTTCGTTGACCTTGTCCACCCCGGTGCAGGCTACACCCGCCTCCCGCACCACCCGCGCGGTACCGTGGGTGGCGAAGAGCTCGAAGCCCAGGTCCGCGAGATCACGGGCCACCTTCACGACCCGCCGCTTGTCCTCATCGCGCACCGACAACAGCGCCCTGCCGCCACGGGGCAAGGCCGCCCCGGCGCCTTCCATCGCCTTGGCGAAGGCCTCGCCGAAGGTGCGCCCGACCCCCATCACCTCGCCGGTGGACTTCATCTCCGGGCCGAGGACCGTATCGACGCCGGGGAACTTGATGAAGGGAAAGACCGATTCCTTGACGAAATAGTTGCTCGGCACCCGCTCTTCCGTGTAGCCCTGGCGCGCCAGGCCGACCCCGGCCATGCAGCGGGCCGCCACCTTGGCCAGGGGGACGCCGGTGGCCTTGGAGACGAAAGGAACGGTGCGGGAGGCCCGGGGATTGACCTCCAGCACGTAGATATCGTTGCCCTTGATGGCGAACTGGGTGTTCATCAGCCCGACCACCCGCAGCTCCCGGGCCATGGCACCGACCTGCTCGCGCATGCGCTGCTGCAGCGCCGGTGACAGGGTGTACGCGGGCAGGGAGCACGCCGAGTCCCCCGAGTGAACGCCCGCCTGCTCGATGTGCTCCAGGATACCGCCGATCAACACCCGCCCCTCGTCGTCGCACACGGCGTCCACATCGACCTCGATGGCATCGTCCAGGAAGCGATCCAGCAGCACCGGCGACTCGTTGGAGACCTTGACCGCCTCGCGCATGTAGCGGCGCAGGTCGTCCTGGTCGAACACGATCTCCATGGCCCGTCCGCCCAGCACGTAGGACGGGCGCACCACCAGCGGATAGCCGATCTGCTCGGCCAGCACCACCGCCTGCTCGGCCGCGGTGGCGGTGCGGTTGGGGGGCTGCTTCAGCGCGAGTCGCTCCAGAATCTTCTGGAAGCGCTCGCGGTCCTCGGCCGCGTCGATGGAGTCCGGCGAGGTGCCGATAATCGGCGCTCCGGCGGCCTCCAGGGCCCGCGCGAGCTTGAGCGGGGTCTGCCCGCCGTACTGCACGATGACGCCCTCGGGCCGCTCCTTGTCGATGATCTCGAGCACGTCCTCCAGCGTCAGGGGCTCGAAATACAGCCGGTCGGAGGTGTCGTAATCGGTGGAGACGGTCTCCGGGTTGCAGTTGACCATGATGGTCTCGTAGCCGTCCTCGCGCATGGCGAAGGCGGCATGGACGCAGCAGTAGTCGAACTCGATCCCCTGGCCGATGCGGTTGGGACCGCCCCCGAGCACCATGATCTTGCGCCTATCCGTGGGCGCGGCCTCGCATTCCTCCTCGTAGGTGGAGTACAGGTAGGCGGTGTTGGTGGCGAATTCGGCGGCGCAGGTATCCACCCGCTTGAACACCGGGCGGATGCCGTGACCGTGGCGCAGCCGGCGAAACACGTCCTCGGACACCCCCAGAAGGTTGGCCAGGCGTCCGTCGGAGAAGCCCTTGCGCTTGAGCAGGCGCACGAAGGCCTCGTCGAGCCCCTCCAGGCCCAGGGCCGCCGCCTCCTTCTCCAAGGCCACCAGCTCATCGAGCTGCACCAGGAACCAGCGGTCGATGCGCGAGAGCTCGTGGATCTCCTCGATGCCCATCCCGGCGCGCAGGCCGTCGGCCAGGTACCAGAGCCGCTCCGGACCGGGCTGGCGCAGCTCGTGGCGGATCCGCTCCAGGGCATCCGGCATGCCCGGCTCGACGATCTCGCACAGCCCGTGCTTGCCGGTCTCCAGCCCGCGCAGGGCCTTCTGCAGGGACTCTTGGAAGGTGCGCCCGATGGCCATCACCTCACCCACCGACTTCATCTGGGTGGTCAGGCGCGCGTCGGCCTGGGGAAACTTCTCGAAGGCAAAGCGCGGGACCTTGGTGACCACATAATCGATGGTCGGCTCGAAGGACGCCGGGGTGGCCCCGCCGGTGATGTCGTTGCGCAGCTCGTCGAGCGTATAGCCCACCGCCAGCTTGGCGGCGACCTTGGCGATGGGAAAGCCGGTGGCCTTGGAGGCGAGCGCCGAGGAGCGCGACACGCGCGGGTTCATCTCGATGATCACCAGGCGCCCGTCCGCCGGGTTGATGGCGAACTGCACGTTCGAGCCGCCGGTGTCGACCCCGATCTCGCGCAGCACCGCCAGGGATGCGTCGCGCATGATCTGGTATTCCTTGTCGGTGAGCGTCTGGGCCGGCGCCACCGTGATCGAGTCCCCGGTGTGCACCCCCATGGGGTCGAAGTTCTCGATCGAGCAGACGATGATGCAGTTGTCCTTGTGGTCACGCACCACCTCCATCTCAAACTCTTTCCAGCCGATAATCGACTCCTCGATCAGCAGCTCGCTGGTCGGTGAGAGATCCAACCCGCGCTCGCAGATCTCGACCAGCTCCTCCTTGTTATAGGCGATGCCCCCGCCCGAGCCGCCCAGGGTGAACGAGGGGCGAATGATGGTCGGAAAGCCGATCTGCGCCTGGACCTGCAGCGCCTCTTCCATGCTGTGGGCGACCGCCGAACGGGGCATCTTCAGCCCGATCCTGCGCATCGCCTGGCGGAACAGGTCCCGGTCCTCGGCCTTGTCGATGGCCTCCCGGGAGGCGCCGATCATCTCCACCCCAAAGCGCTCGAGCACGCCCTCGCGCACCAGATCCAGCGCGCAGTTGAGCGCGGTCTGACCGCCCATGGTAGGCAGCAGGGCGTCGGGGCGCTCCTGCTCGATGACCCGGGCGACGGTCTCCCAGTTGACGGGCTCGATGTAGACCGCATCCGCGGTGTCCGGGTCGGTCATGATCGTCGCTGGATTGGAGTTGACCAGCACGACCCGGTAGCCCTCTTCGCGCAGGGCCTTGCAGGCCTGGGCACCCGAGTAGTCGAACTCGCATGCCTGGCCGATCACGATCGGCCCGGCACCGATGATCAGGATGCTCTGGATGTCAGTGCGCTTTGGCATATTCAGTCAGACAGTCGCGACGGGCGAAGGCATACAGGTGCCTCGGACAGGGCCCCGCCGCTGACTGAGCTCCGATCAACGCGCATCTCTCATCAGCTCGATGAAATGATCGAACAGCGGCGACACGTCATGCGGTCCGGGACTCGCCTCGGGATGCCCCTGGAAGCTGAACGCCGGGCGGTCGGTGCGATGCACCCCCTGCAGGGACCCGTCGAACAACGAGCGGTGGGTAGCACGCAGGGTCTCGGGCAGGCTGGCCTCGTCCACCGCGAAGCCGTGGTTCTGGCTGCTGATCATCACCGTGCCCCGATCCAGATCCTGCACCGGGTGATTGGCCCCGTGGTGGCCGAACTTCATCTTCACCGTGCGGGCACCGCTGGCGAGGCCGAGGAGCTGATGGCCGAGACAGATGCCGAAGGTCGGCACCCCCCGGTCCACAATCTCGCGGATCGCCTCGATCGCATAGTCACAGGGCTCGGGATCACCGGGGCCGTTAGACAGGAAGACCCCGTGGGGGTCGAGCGCCAACACCTCACGCGCAGGGGTCTGGGCCGGGACCACCGTGATCCGGCAGCCGCGATCCGCCAGCATGCGCAGGATATTGCGCTTCACCCCGTAGTCACAGGCCACCACGTGCAGCGGCAGCTTCTCCGCGATCGGGTGCGGCGCCTCGGGGATGCCGTCCTTCAGTGTCCAGCTGCCCTGGGCCCACTCGTAGGGACGGCGGGTGCTCACCTCCTTGGCGAGGTCCATCCCCTTGAGGCCGGGGAAGGCGCGCGCGGCCTCCAGTGCAGCGGCCTCGTCGAGCGCGTCCCCGGCGATGATGCAGCCGTTCTGGGCGCCCTTCTCGCGCAGTATCCGGGTGAGCCTGCGCGTGTCGATGTCGGCGATCGCCACCAGGCCGTGGTGGACGAGGTAGGCCTCCAAGGGCTGCCCGCTGCGCCAGTTGCTCGCAATGGTCGACAGATCGCGGATAACCAGGCCGGCCGCTTGCACGGACGACGATTCTTCGTCGTCGTCATTGGTACCGACGTTGCCGATATGGGGATAGGTCAGCGTGACGATCTGGCGCCGGTACGAAGGGTCGGTCAGGATCTCCTGATAGCCGGTCAGCGCGGTGTTGAATACCACCTCGCCAACGGTGCGCCCCTCGGCACCGATCGATTCCCCCCGGAACACGCTGCCGTCTTCCAGGACCAGGATTGCACGCTTTCTCAAGGGGATCTCCGACGCAAGTACGCCAGGTAGGATGGGCTCGGCGGGTCCATCCCGCTGGTGTTCCAACCCGGGGTCCGGCGGTGCCACTCCCCACAGGTGCAAGGCGCCGCGATTCTAATCGATGGGCCAGCGGCCTGTCCAACCGCGCCGGGGCGGCGAGCGCCCCGTTCGCATCGGCTCGACGGCGACGCGTCGGGACCTCAGAGATGGCTCTGCAGCCAGGACCTCAGGGCTCGCCCGTCCATGGCCCCGGACACCCTCGCCGCCTCTCGGCCACCCTTGAACAGTATGAGCGTGGGAATGCCGCGGATCCCGAGCTCCGCCGCGATTCCCTGCTCCTGCTCGGTGTTGACCTTGGCGACCCTCAGACGCGGCTCCAGCGTCCGCGCCACCTCTTCCAGCACCGGAGCCATCATCCGGCAGGGCGCGCACCAGGCGGCCCAGAAGTCCACGAGCACCGGGAGATCCCCGCGCTGCACCTGGCGGCTGAAGCCCTCGGCGTCGAGCTCGACGGGCCTGCCGAGGAACAGCGGCTCGTGACACTTGCCGCAGCTGGGGTGCTGCCCGAGGCGATCTCCGGGCACCCGGTTCACCCCACCGCAGGCGGGACAGACGACGTGAACGGATTCAGCCATGACAACCTCGCAGGACAGCCAACGCGACCGCTGGCCCCAGGGTGGCGCCACGCCAAGCCCTTTTCAAGGCCAAGGTTTTCGGGCGGGCGCGGGTCGAGGGTAGAATGGCGCGCTCTTGCACCTCGAGGATCTCGCCGAGACCATGGCCGAAAACATCCATACCCTCACCGCCGCCAACTTCCGCGACATCGTGTTGAACGGCTCGCGCTCCGTGCCCGTCCTGGTCGATTTCTGGGCCGACTGGTGCCAGCCCTGCCGCGTGCTGATGCCGATCCTCGCCAAGCTCGCCGAGGAGTACCGGGGCAAGTTCGTCCTGGCCAAGGTCAATACCGAGGAGGAGCGCGATCTGGCGGCCCACTTCGGCGTGCGCAGCCTGCCGACGGTGAAGCTCTTCCGCAACGGCCAGGCAGTGGACGAGTTCCTCGGTGCCCTGCCCGAGAGCGAGATCCGCGCCTTCCTGGACAAGCACATCCCCCGGGAGTCCGACGCGGTCCTGGCCCCCGCCCTGCAGCGCGCCCAGCAAGGCGACCTCCCCGGCGCGATCGAGCTCATCAACCAGGCCCGTGCCGCAGACCCCGGGAACCCCCGGACCCTGTTCGCCCTGGCCCGGCTCCAGTCCGCCGGCGGCGACTACGAGGCCGCCGAGCAGACCCTCGCCCAGCTGCCGCCGACGGAGCAGTCCAAGCCCGAGGTGACCACCCTGCGCGCCCAGATCGCCCTGGAGCGTCAGGTCCGCGGGGCTCCGGGCGCCGAGCAGTTGAGCGCCCGCCTGCAGGCCGACCCCGCCGACAGCGAGGCCCAGTATCAGCTCGCCATCCGCAAGGTGCTGGCCAAGGACTACGAGGCCGCGCTGGATCTTCTGATGTCCCTGATGCAGCGCGACCGCGCCTACGGCGAGGACGCCGCGCGCAAGACGATGTTGGAGGTTTTCGCCCTGCTCGGCGGGGCCGGCGATATCGTCAAGCGCTACCGCACCCGGATGTTCAACCTCATGCACTGAGGTAAGCTCAGTCCGTGCTGTGACGGGGGCTCCAAGTCTGGAAATTCATCCGACCCTGGCTTTAATTCCCATACGGTAGGTGTCCTGTTCGTTGGAGTTGATCGGCGATACAGATTTCTGTACCGTAGGTCTTATGAAGACCACACTGAACCTGCAGAACGAACTGATGGCTAGGGTGAAGGCTTTTGCGGCCCTGGAGCACACGACACTGACGAGGTTGGTGGAAGAGGGGCTCGCTCTGAGATTGCGGCGGAGAAAAACACCGACGACGGGTGCCTTGAAGGAGCTCCCGCTTTCCCGGCGCCAGGGCGGTCTACGGGAAGGTATTGACGGCGCCAGCAACCGCTCGCTGTTGGACGCCGCCGACGGGTGACTCCGGACCTCAACATATTGGTCGCCGCGTTCCGCACCGACCATCCCCATCACGAACTGGCGCACACCTGGCTCGTCCAGGCAAGGCGCGACTGCGCCTTGGGAAGCGTATCCCTGACCCTGCTGCCCATGATCACAGCGGGATTCCTGAGGCTGGTGACCAATCCGCGGGTATTTTGCGAACCGGACCCAATGGAAGATGCCGTGGCGTTCGTCGATGTGCTGCTCGACTCGCCCGGCGTGGAAATGTGCGACTGCACAAAGGAGTGGCCGCTGCTTCGCGACAAGCTACTGACGCTCGGGCTACGCGGAAATCTCGTAACCGACGCCTGGATCGCTGCCTCGGTCCAAGCAATCGGCGGACACTTGGTAACCTTCGACCGGGACTTCAAGCGGCTGCTGCCCACACGGGACCTCACCCTGCTCGATCCCGCCGGCTGATACCGATGGGCCAAAAAAGACGGCAAATGGCCTCCTCAGCAGAATCTGTGGGTGAGCTCCGGCTCGGGTAGAGCGCCAAGTGGAGGCGTCGGGGTCAGTTCCCAGTTTGTAGCGTGCTATGATGCGAGAGCTGACGACTTCCCGTGCGTCCCTTGAGAAATCAATCAATCGAATGCTACAAGGCAAGACCCCTGCATCCCTTTGCCCAGGTTTCGTTCCGCCTTATGGGATGGTCGTGTTGCGCGAGAGCCGTGGGCCTCGTTGACAGTGCTTCCAAGCATGCGCCAGGCAGGACCGGGGCCTCCCACTGGCGTGAATCGCCATTGGGGGGGCTCATCAAGCACCGAACAACGTCGGGTCCCGTAAGGACCGTCTGAGCCACCCTTGTTGACACGACAATAAACAAAACCCCTGGGTCCAGAAACCCCTCCATTCCGCGTTGTCGACGATACTAGAGCCGGGACCTGGCTTGCGCATGCCTTGCCCGACGCACCGGGCCCAACTTTCTCATCTTGTCCCGCTCCGCCTGAAATGGTGCGCCGCGGGCCTGCTGCTGTTGGGGGGATGCGCCACACCCTATGTGGTACCCACGGCGCCGGATATCCTGCCCCCGGCTTTATACCATGACCGCGCCGTCATGGCGGACGGCTACACATTGCCGCTCTCCGTGTGGCGCCCGCCGGCCACCGTGCCGATCCACGCGGTGATCCTCGCCCTGCACGGGTTAAACGATTACCGCCACGCTTACGCCGAGATCGGCCCCTATCTCGCAGTGCGCGGCATCGCCACCTATGCCTATGACCTGCGCGGATTCGGCGCGACCGACGCGCCCGGCGTCTGGCACGGCGGCCGGCGCCTGGCAGAAGACCTGCGAAGCATGGCGGCCCTGTTGCGGGCGGCATATCCCGACCGACCCCTGTATGCGATGGGCGAAAGCCTGGGCGGCGCCGTAATGCTGAGTGCGCTCCATCCGATGCCGCCCGACATCGATGGTATGATTCTCGCCGCGCCGGCGGTGTGGGCGCGCTCCACCATGCCACTGCTGCAACGCATCACGCTCTGGCTCGGTGCGCACACCATACCCGCAGTAACCGTCACCGGCCGGTTCTTACATATCAAGCCCTCCGACAACAAGCCAATGCTGGGCGCCTTGCATGATGATCCCTTGGTGATCAAAGCCACCCGCATCGACGTTCTATACGGCACGGCCCGCGTGATGGACCAGGCCAATGCCGCCGCAGCCGGGCTATTCATGCCGGCTCTTATCCTCTACGGCCAACACGATGAGGTCATCCCCAAAGCGCCGGTGTGCGACATGCTGGAAGACTTGCCCCGCGGCGCACAGCGCGGCTGGCGCATGGCCTACTACCCCGACGGCTACCACATGCTCACCCGCGACCTGCACCGCGCAACCGTGCTGGCGGACATCGCCGCCTGGCTGGCCGATCCCCGCGCCGCCCTGCCCTCCGGCGACGAAATATTGACCGGGGATAACTCGCAGGCTTCGTTTTGCGACGCACAGGCTGCCGCGCCAACACATCATGTCTCTTGCAATTCATTCACTATGGAGGGCGGGCATAGCCCCGGGGAACAATGACGCGGACCGAGAGCGCCGGCATCCAATACCGGTGCTGGGGGTCAGGCCTTGTGTTTCGCCCCCTGTGCCCGCGCGATCAGCGGGCTCACGCGCGATACCGACAACCCCAGCTCGCGTGCGATCACGCTCATGCTGAGCGCGCTTTCCGTGCGGGTGCTGATATAGCGCCTCTTCCCGATTCTCGCAGCCTGCCAGCCACTGGGCCAGGGTGCGCGACTTGCGGCGCTGAACCCGGGGGATGTCACGGTCAGTGCTGTTACGCGGTTCGGCCAGTGCCTGCATGCGCTCGACGAAGCTCTCGTCGCCCAGATAGATCTACTGGCGCAGCGCTCTGTCCCACAGACTGCATCGGGCACCGAGGCCACCAGTCAGCAGATAAGCATCCCGGTCCACCAGGATTGCCTTGAAGCGCCCCTGGAACAGGTGACCGACCTTATGATGCCGGCGGTTGTCGGCCTGACCCATTTCCTTTCTTTCCTCTTTTTGCGTCCTTCGTTTGGGAGAGCTGAGACTCCGTCTTTCGCGTCCTTCCCGCTCGGCGTAAACAGCCACGACCCCATTCCGTCTCTCAACTCTTCACAGGACCTATGGGCGCGACGGCTTTGCCATAGACTTCGTTCAAAACCTGGGCCAGGGCTGTATAGATCGCGGAAAAGCCGCAGAAAATGCCCTCGTAGCCTGCAATCAGCTTTATTGTGCCGCTGCCGGTGTAGTCGCCGAGCGCAAGCAGGAAAAACAGCAGGGTCAAAGTCGCAAATACGACCTGCAGCGCGCGATTCAGCCTCAAGGTGCCGATCAGTAGTACACCGGTGAAGATGCCCCACATGATCAAATAGACGACCATCGCAGACTTTTCCGGCGCTTCGACTAGACCCATTTTAGGCAACACAAGCAACAAAACCAGTGAGAGCCAGAAAAACCCGTAAGACGTAAACGCCGTCAATGCAAAGGTGTTGCCTTTTTTCCACTCCATCAGGCCTGCTATGATCTGGGCAAATCCGCCATAAAAAAAGCCCATTGCCAGGATCATTGAGTTCAGCTCGAAAACGCCTGCATTATGGAAGTTCAACAGCACGGTGGTCATGCCGAAGCCCATCAACCCTAGCGGTGCAGGGTTACCGGACGTGTCCCGCTGGCTAATAGTACGTGGTTCGTTATTCATTTCTTTACCTTTTGCTATATAACAATAAAAGAGCGGCCCGCTCGGCGATGGGCCCGAGTGACGTACCAGAAAAAGGTGACAGATCTATTTTTCGGGCCCGATGTCACCTTTTCTTGGGCGGCCTTGCCCCTCCTCTCCATTCGCTTCCCTATGATCGCCCCCACCTCTTCCGTAAATCGACCCGAACCGGTCAACTGCCCTCGCTGCGCCGCCTCCCGTATCAGGGCCCACTCCCCGTCCGGTATCGCTGAATGCAAGAACGCCTCGTACCGCGCCCTGCGCTCCTCATCTCCTTGCCCTGACGCGAGGTAACACGCGTCGTAATCCAGCCAGTCACCCCCCTCGTCACCGAATCGGTATCGACAGCTCGACCATGGAACCTCTCCGGCTCGCTCACCATACGCGCCCTAACTGGGTTGAGCTCGATATACCGGCAGCAGGCGAGCAAATACGCCTCAGTCTGGACCGTACTTGACTTGTATCGCCCCTCCCACAGCGTGCCGCTGCGCCCCTCCGGGCAATTGTGGTTACGCGTCTGCCTTCCGGCAAGCCGCTTCATTAGCTTCCCTATCCCCGCGCAATCGCTCGGAGAAACCAGAAGGTGAACATGATTGGTCATCAAACAAAATGCGTAGACCTCTCATAGCGTACCCCTCCTTGAACTCCCTCAAGGTATCCAAGTAACGCCGATAGTCTCTCGCCTCGGCAAACACCGGTTGCGGGTTGTGCCCACGCTGAACGATATGATGCGCATATCCCGCCAAAACCACTCGCCCCGTCCGTGGCATCTGCTCGCTCCTTGGAGATCAGCCTTACTCACGACATCTTATCGTGAAAAATATTTCTGTCACCATATTTTCTTGAAAGCCAGGCTGTCGGACTTGCACCGACACAGTTACGCGCCATGCCCGGCACGCACGTGTCAGTTCAGCCGCCCGAATGGGTCAGCTGCAACTGATGGTTAGTCGTCTGCGTACGATCACTTTGTCGCCGCACCGACAAGGCACTCGCCCGGCACCTCAAACCCACCAGGCGATTCGAAGCAACGCATTGAGTCTTCTATTTCGTTCCACACGGACTCGCGTTCTTGAGAGGGCAGGTGGGCCATCATGGCATTGAATGCACCGAAGGCTTCTCGGGCGACGTGCACGTACTCGGCGGCGCTGGTCATTCCGTGGGGCACCGGCACGGCCCTGACTTCGGGGTTGGCAAATCCGGCTTGACGGAAAATGCCTTCGAGCATCCCGGGACCGCCAAGGCTGAACGGTCCGGGCTGCCCCAGACCGGGAGGAGGGAGTTGCGCCCGCCGGCGGATGATCGAAGCTGGCACAGCACCCCAACTGTTTCGATCAGGCGTGGAAAACACGACGACGGCGACCCGACCGCCCGCTTTCAGAGCACGGCGCCACTCGCGTAACGCGGTCACAGGGTGCGGCATATACATCAGACCGAGCCGACACAGCACGACATCAAAGGAAGCGTCAGGGAGATCTAAATTCTCACCATCCATCACGCGCGTCTCGACCTGCCTGAGTCCGCGTTCACGGGCTACCTGGAGCGCAAGCTCGACGATCCCTTCCGAGATGTCGGTCGCCAGCACGTAACCTCCAGGACCAACTCGTTCGGCGGCACTGACAGCCGGTTCGCCCGCGCCGGCGGCGACGTCTAGGACGCGCTGACCAGGCAGAATACGGGTCAGGTCGAGCATCTCGCGGGTAACGTCGCCATACCAGCGATCCAGAGTGGGATTCCAGCGTCGCCATGCCGCGCCGTCCTTATTCCACTGCTCTCGCTGTGCGTTCTTGTACTTCGCCGCGTCGAACGAGGGTTGTTGTTCGGCCACTCAGGTGCTCCTCTCGGTTAGACGTTGATGTTGCTTTGCGGCGCGGGACCAGAATGCGGCGCCGTAGGGACGCCGCTTACGCACCGCCCCCGGCAGATCCCGGCGAGCGGTTTTCCCGCGCAATCGCTCGGAGCAACCAGAAGGTGAACATGATTGGTCATCAAACAAAATGCGTAGACCTCTCATAGCGTACCCCTCCTTGAACTCCCTCAAGATACCCAAGTAACGCCGATAGTCCCTCGCCTCGGCGAACACCGGTTGCCGGTTGTGCCCACGCTGAACGATATGATGCGCATATCCCGCCAAAACCACTTGCCCCGTCGTTGGCATCTGCTCGCTCCTTGAAGGTCAGCCTTACTCGCAGCATCTTATCGCGAACAATAATTCTGTCACCATTTCGCCCCATATGTGCCTGTTAGGCCCCATTTACGCACGCACGTAGCTCAAGTGTACGGCATCTGGAGTGTTGAGCACTTTGTCGATTCGAAACTGCGGCAAGGCCTCATGCAAGTTCTCAAATAGGCGTCTTCCGCTGCCAAATAGTACCGGAGCAAGGGCAATTTCTAACTCGTCGATGACGCCCATGTTAAAGTACTGCTGTATCACATCCGCTCCACCAGAGATGCGAATATCACGACCACCCGCAGACTCTCTCGCCTGCTCAAGGGCGTGCGCCGGTCCGTCGTTGACGAAGTAGAAAGTTGTCCCGCCTGGCCGAACCCAAGGATCGCGCTTTTCGTGGGTAAGAACGTATGCAGGCGTGTGAAACGGAGCCTCCTCGGGCCATGATATTTCGCCTTGCTCAAACATTCGCTTGCCCATGATGCTGGCTCCACTACGCTCCATGGTGTAACGAAGCATGTCATTAACCGGACCGGTTTCTCCTCCCGAGCTGAACATGAGGTTCTCGCGGAAGTATTGCTGCTTGAGGATCCAGCTCATCAGCGAGCCCCACTTTGCGCCCCAGTTTTTGTACTCTGGCTTACTCCAGTTTTCTATCGCCATCCCTTCCGGTGCCATGTAACCGTCAAGACTAAGACCGATGTTCACAAATACCTTGCTCATAAGTCCTCTCTCTCGATTCTGGTTTTTGTTTGGCCTCTAGCCGTAGGGACGCCGGTTACCCGGCGCCCCCGGCACAGTCCCGGACGTGCGGTTTTCCCGCATCCGGTTCCTCGGTTGTACTCGCTTTCGCGCGAGCGATTGAGCTCATGCAAACACCCGCCGTGGCAGCGGCTGCTCGGTGATACGGGGCCTGGCAACGCCGAGCCGCTTCAATGCCTGGGTGAAGTCCGCCCAGGTGAAGCTCCTGCGTTTACCCCCGCGCCGATTCAGCCACTTGAATGCACTGGCGATGGCCTCCTGATAGAAGCGCCACAGGCCACGCGAGTTACCCCGCAGACCGTAGTAATTGTAGTGCCCTACCAGGCGCCGGTTCAGCCCTTTGATGAAGTCCCTTCCCGGCAGGTGCCGGTGGCTTTTGATCCAGTCCTTGATGCGCCGCACCGCCCCTTGCAGCTTCTTGCGCGCGGTGCGTCGCTGTACCCGCGGTACCCCCTGACGGTCTTCAAGCCAGTACAGCTCGAAACCGAGAAAGGTGATACGCCGCTTCATGCTCGGATGGAATCGGCTGAAACGCACAACCTGCGTCTTCTCCGGCGCCACCTCCAGGCCGAACTTGGCCAGTCGCTTCGGTAGCGTGCGGTAAAACCTCATCGCATCTTTGCGATAGCGGAAGGCGCAGACAAGTCGAGTCGCCCCGGGGAACCTCGCCGAGGGAGCGGTAGCGACTGAGGCGGTCGGCTGCAAGTGCTCGTTAGCACAGAGTGGCCACATACTTGTAAAGTTTACGGCACACGGTATCAAGCTCATTTTGCCATGCCTCGTTATCGTGATGAATTAAGGGACCACCCCCGGAATCCACACGGTCTTTTAGGAATTCTCCAATCGATTTATTGCCTCTATGACCTTCTCCAGCATATTCCACAAGGTATCCGCCTAGTGCATGGAGTGCTGCAGAGTAACGCTGTTTCGTACTCTTGCTTTTTTTATCAAGATTGGTCCAGTCCCAAAACTCTTGAAAGACGATCAGTAGCTCTTCCGATGTCTTTCTTTCCAGATCTGGCTTTACCCCGTAGCGCCAGTCCTCTATCCACTTATCTTCTGGTTTCATGTTGGGTGCTAACGTACGCCTAACCCGACCGGAAAAAGCGCGGCAGCGCTTTTTCCGGTCGGGTTAGGCGATTGTTACACGAGCTACACGCTTTGATTGAATAGGTGGAAGAGCTTGTGTTTCTTCACTCGGAATAGGCTCCCAGGAAATAACCTTCCCTTTAGGGAGCGTCACTGAACGTCCTGTCTGTATGCTGCGCATATATTCCTCTACTATATCCTCCTTGATACTACGCGCATCTAATTTCTCTACAGATAAAGGGACGTACCATATTCCATCTGAATGACGCCAAGATTTATTCGTTATATTTATTGGATAAAAAGCACCAATGGGGTAAGCGCCGTCACTGTTACGGCATCCATACAACCGCCGAACCGCTTCTGTTAGTGGATAGACTACCCAATGAATGTCTCTTCGAAATTGTGGCTCTGGTCGATATGGCATGTCCGTTCCTTTCTTCGATAATTATCGCTTTTCACGTGTAACGCTCCGCTTCACGCACGGCGGCGCGTCAGCGACGACGTTGGCTGGAAGCGGTTGTTGGACGGAGCCGCTACGCGGAGAAAAGCCCACTGGCGCTGTCGCCTCTACAATGTAGCCTCGCGTCCCCGCTTGCGGGGGTATTGTTCCGTTAATCATGAGGTTACCTGCCATGACAGTAACTTCTCAATAACCAACGGCAACTATATCAATCAGCTAGCGACATGAGTTAATGTTCTGAGAGAGGACTCCGAGCGCTTTGAGGGTGGCATGAAATGCCGAGCGATCATCAACTGCCAAATATCCCGGATGCTCAGCGTAGCGAGTTGGTGGAGCAGTTGTTGGCGCAGATCGAGCGTCTTGTGCAGGAGAACCTCAGGCAGGCCGAGTTGGTGCAGCAGTTGCGTGATGAAGTGGCCGTGCTCAAGGGGCAGAAGGCGAAGCCGAAGTTCAAGGCGAGCGGAATGGAGAAAGGGACCGATCCAGAATCCGGTGAGGAAGCGCATGGTGACGACAAGAGCCAGGGCGATCGGCAAGGTGAGCCGAAAGAGCGCAAGCGCCCCGGCTCGGCCAAGCGCCGCAAGACCCAGCAATTGGAGATTCATGAGACGGTGGAGCTCAGACCCTCGATCGAGCCCCCGGGCGGGTCGCGCTTCAAGGGATATCGAGATTTTGTCGTCCAGGACCTGAGGATTGAGGCTCACAATACCCGCTATCGCCTGGAGGTCTGGCAGACGCCGGACGGGAAGTGGCTGAGCGGAGAGCTTCCGGCGTGCCTCAATGGCAAACACTTCGGCGCGTCGCTACGCCGCTACGTGCTCTATCAACACCACCACTGCCAGGTCACCCAGCCGCTGCTGCGTGAGCAGCTCAATGAGTTTGGCATCGACATTTCCGCGGGGCAGATCGATGCCCTGCTGAGCGAGCGTAACGAGGTGTTTTTCGCCGAGAAGGACCAGTTGCTGGTAACCGGTCTGCAAGTCAGCCCCTTCATCAGCGTGGACGACTCCGGCGCACGCCATCGGGGCAAGAACGGCTACGTCACGCAGATCGGCAACGACTGGTTTGCGTGGTTTTCGAGCACCTACAGCAAGAGCCGCATCAACTTTCTGCAGCTGCTGCACGCCGGGGACATCACCTACCATCTCAATGAGCACGCCTTGGAGTACCTCACTGAGGAAGGATTGCCCCAACAACCGCGGCGTCGATTGCTCAGCGATACGAGCGGGCCGATCACCGGGGCCGAGAGCTGGAGCCAGCACCTCGACGCGTTGGGAATCGACAGCGAGCGCCATCGGCGCATCGCCACCGAAGGGGCCTTGCTGGGTGGGCTGATCGAAAAGGGCTTCTCGCTCGAGCTGGTGATCCTCAGCGATGGGGCCGGTCAGTTTGCCATCCTGCTGCACGCCTTGTGCTGGGTGCACGCCGAGCGCCTCGTGCACAAGCTGATCCCACTCAACGACACCCATCGCCTGGACCAGGAGCGGGTCCGAGACCAGATCTGGACGCTGTATGCCGATCTCAAGGCCTATCGGCGCCATCCCGATCCGGCGTTGGTGCCCGACCTGGAGGCACGCTTCGACGCCCTCTTCACGCAGCGCACGTCCTTTGAGACGCTCAACCAGACGCTCAAGCGGTTGCATGGGCACAGGGCCAAGCTGCTGCTGGTGCTGAGCCGCCCGGACATCCCGCTGCATACCAACAACAGCGAGGGCGATATTCGGGTGTACGTCAAATGGCGCAAGATCAGCGGTGGAACGCGCAGTGATCTGGGAAAGCGCTGTCGAGACAGCCTGGCCAGCCTCAACAAAACCTGCCGCAAGCTCGGCGTGTCGTTTTGGGACTATCTTGCCGATCGGATCGAACGATGCGGCTCAATTCCTCCATTAGCCGATATCATTCGCGACCGGGCAGCCGCTGTGTCTGCTAGGCCGTGACTTATTGAGAAGTTACCCATGACAGCACCATCGGACGCACATTTCAAGCGCCAGTACCAGTCCCACCTCAAGCACCTGCGGCTCAAAGGTCTGCAGCCGAAGACCATCGAGGCCTATGCGCGGGCGATCCGGCGCATCGGCGAATATTTCGACCACCAGATCGATGACCTGTCCGAGGCGCAGCTGCTCGACTACTTCACCGATCTGCTGGAGACCCACTCCTGGAGCGCGGTCAAGCTCGATCTGTACGGGCTGAGGTTCTTCTACACCCATGTGCTGCGCAAGCCCTGGATGGACATCAACCTGGTCAAGCCGCCCAAGGGCCAGCGCCTGCCCGATATCCTCACCGTCGAGGAGGTGCAGCGCCTGGTCCAGGGGACCTACACCTTGAGCTACCAGGTGTTCTTCTTCACCCTCTACAGCCTGGGGCTGCGCCTGGGCGAGGGGCTCGCTCTGCACGTGGGCGATATCGATGCGGTGCGCCAAAGGGTGTGCACGTGCGGGATGCCAAGGGCAACAAGGATCGCCTGGTGCCGCTGCCGCTGGCCACCCTTGATCTGCTGCGCCGTTTCTGGCGCGCGCATCGCCACCCGCAGCTGCTGTTTCCCAGTCGCCGTGGCGGTCTACAAGCGGCGGCTGCGGCGCGCACGCCGCTGGATCGCGGCGGCGTGCAGCTGGCGATGCGCAAGGTGGTGGAGTCGCGCGGAATAAAAAAAGATCACCCCGCACAGCTTGCGTCACAGCTTCGCCACTCATCTGGTAGAGGCCGGTGTCGATCTGCTGGAGGTGCAGCAGATCCTGGGGCACCGCTCGATCCTGACCACCTCGCGCTACACTCATCTGACCACCCGCACCGGCCATAACGCCCAGCAGGCCATCAACGAGCTGATCAGCTCGCTCACCATCGACTGGGGGCGGGTGAAATGATCCGCCTCGCATCGATCATCGACACCTTCGAGTCCGACTATCGGGCCCAGTACGCCGCGACCATGCTGCCGAGCCAGGAGCGGGCGCTCGCCGCCCTGAAGGGCTGTCGCAGCTCGGCGAGCCCCTCGATGCTCGCCCAGTGCATCGAGTGTGACCACCAGCAGTTGGTGCCGCACTCGTGCGGGCATCGCGCCTGTCCTCACTGTCAGCACCACGAGAGCCAGCAGTGGCTGGAGCGCCAGCTGCAACGCCAGGTGCCGGCCAGCTACTTTCTGGTGACCTTCACCCTGCCCGAGGCACTGCGCCCGCTGGCGGGGGCCCACCAGCGCCGGGTCTACGACCTGATGAGCCGCTGCAGCTGGCAGACGCTGCGGAGCTTCGCCGCCAACGATCGCCAGCTCCAGGGCGAGGCCGGGGCCATCAGCGTGCTGCACACCCACTCCCGGCGCCTGGACTACCACCCGCATGTGCATCTGGCGATGCCCGCGGCGGCGATCGATCCCAAGCGCCGGCGCTGGCGCACCAAGCGCAGCAACAAGGGTCACCCTTACCTGTTCAGCCACAAGGCGCTGGCCAAGGTATTTCGCGCCAAGCTGCTGCAGACCCTGGCCCACGAGGGCTTGGCACTGCCCGATCTGGGTGCCAAGCCCTGGGTCGTGGACTGCCGCTGCGTGGGCAACGGCGAGAAGGCCCTGGTGTATCTCGGGCGCTACCTGTATCGCGGGGTGATCCAGGAGAAGGACATCCTCGCCTGTGACGACGGCCAGGTCAGCTTCCGCTACCGCCACGGCAAGACCCAGCAAACCCAAACCCGCACGCTGCCCGGCGCGCAGTTCCTGGCCCTGGTGCTGCAGCACGTGCTGCCCAAAGGCTTTCGCCGGGCGCCCAACTTCGGCTTCCTGCACCCCAACAGCAAGCGCTCGATCGCTACGCTGCAGTTCCTGCTGGGCTTGCAGCGCAGCCCGACACCGACCCGGCGCAAGCCTCGCCCGGCGCTTCGCTGCTCCTGCTGCGGGGCCCAGATGATCATCGTCAGGACTGGCATCCCTCGGCCATTGCCTGCGCCCGCTTCGATCCCGATCCGCCCCGGCGGCCAGGCGCAGAAGGTTGCGGCTATGTAACGCCAGCTTCCAGCCCAGACCCCGGGAATTTCAGCGTCCATAAGCTGAAGGTGGCGTTCGGCCGCAATTTGGCCAAAATCGCCCCCTCAGCGCCCTCTAAGCAGCTCGGTCGCCGCAACGGCGACCCCAAACACCAGCGGCGATGGCATCCAGCTCGGCTGGGGCCATCGCATTCCCCTGGCTCAGCAAAAGATATTTTCTATACCGGCCGCCTGGTGCCGGGCCACTCGGGCTCGTCCAATCGGATAGCCGGGGGTTTTTCCCCCCGGCCTCCACAACACCCCGCATGCGGGTCCGCACGGGGCGTTTCCTCCGGAGTTCAAAGGACCACCAGTAAATGGCGACCTTCAACGCTGGCTACGTGACGAACCGCCAAGACCGTTTCACCCGGTCGGGTACAATACGCCCATTGAGGCCCGCCCGTCTCTCTCGTTGCCGAAGGTTCAGGCCTTCACCGTGTCCCACCCATTGCGGTGGGCGTTTGGCTACTATGCCGTCTGCTGACTTCTGCCCCATCACGCCAGACGTTACCGCCAGGCGCGCTGCCCGAGTCGCTGTAGGGTCCGGTGGCAATTCCAGCGCTTTCGCACTGGGCCTCAGGCCGGCTCCCATGACGACCGCAGCCCCCTTAGGGTTCGATGGCGATTCCGGCCCTTTCGGACCGGGCCTCAGTTCGGCTCCCGTAGGGGCACAGACCGCTCGTGAGGCAGATCTCCCCGGATAAGGACATGAACTTTCGGTGCACAACCGCCGCATTTACCCTACCCCTCGCACCTGTTGGGCTTCGTCATCTTGTGCTGACTCGCCCAGGGGCCAAGCCTTCTATGCGGTTTCTGTCCGTCGGCTCGCACCTTTGCGCTCGGGCTTCCTCCAGACATCCCCTCGCGGGTTTGCCCTTGCCGTCGGCTAGTAGTTACAGTCCACTTCGTGGACACAGGTACTCCTACAGGGGACTTTCACCCCATAAGCTCATGCCCATGCCGGGCGTACACAAACGGTTCAGATCGCGGCTTCGCGCGATCTAACCTTACCCTCCAGTTGCATAAATCTTCGCCGTTTAGCGCTTCGCACGCTGTAAAAACCAAGGTTCTGTTTGTATTCTGGGCTGCTGGCGCAATTCACCAGCGGTGAAGTCCTGCGACAAGCGTTTTTGGAATTTTCTTCTCTTTGGAAAAGCTCTCAAATGCAGAAGCGGTCTGCCATTTTTTGGTAGAATTGCAGGTGCTGACCAAAACAATTCACCAAAGAACGGAGACCGCTGACCATGAAGTTTAGCAGGACTGAGACCGTTGATAAATCCCACCGGCTGCCAGCACTGCGTTTCGAGGAGCAGCAGCTGACCTCCTTCTCCGGGCTGATCGTCTTCCAGCAGCTGTTTGCGCTGCTCGATCTTCGCGAGCAACTGCGCCGCTGCTTCCGCCACCTCAATCTCAGCCCCATCTTCGGCCATGCCCGCATCGTGCTGGTGCTGATCATCCACTTTCTGCTCGGCTATCGCCAGCTTCGGGAGCTGCGCTACTATTGCGACGACCCTCTGGTCAAGCGCGTGGTTGGGCTCAAGCGCCTGCCCGATGTGGCCACCGTCAGCCGCGCCTTGGCCGGCTGCGATGCCAAGAGCGTGGCCGCCCTGCAACGGCTGCTGCGCGAGCTGGTGCTGCAGCGCCTGGTGGTGCTCGCGCCGGCGAGCATCACCCTGGACTTCGATGGCTCGGTGATCGGCACGGGTCGCGCCGCCGAGGGCACTGCGGTGGGCTTCAACCGCAAGAAGAAGGGCCAGCGCAGCTACTACCCGCTGTTCTGCACCGTCGCTCAGAGCGCCCAGGTACTCGATGTGTTGCACCGCAGCGGTAACGTGCACGATTCCAACGGGGCTCAGGCGTTTATCGGTGCCTGCATCGAGGCGGTGCGTGCCGCACTTGGGCCGGTGCGCATCGAGATCCGCATGGATGCGGCATTCTTCAGCGATGCCATCGTGCAAATGCTCGATACCGCGGGCGTGCAGTACACCATCTCGGTGCCGTTTGAGCGTCTGCCCGGGCTCAAGCAGCAGATCGAGCAGCGCCAGCGCTGGCAGCGCGCCAGCGCCGACTGCCACAGCTTTGAGCTGTCCTGGAAGCCCAAGTCTTGGCAGCGGCGCTACCGCTTCCTCGTCTTCCGAAAGCGCGTGAAGCTCCAGCACAAGGAGCCCGTGCAGCTGGATCTGTTCGTGCCCTACCAGTATGGCTACGAATTCAGGGCGATCCTCACCAACAAGCGCCTGACCCCCGCCAAAGTGCTCGCCTTCCACAACGGGCGCGGAGCCCAGGAGGGGATCTTCGCCGAGCTCAAGTCCGATAACGCCTTGGCCTACGTGCCCACCCGCACCTGGGTTGGCAACCAGATCTATCTGCTCGCGGCCTTGATGGCCCACAACCTGGCCCGCGAGCTGCAGACGCGCGCCCAGCCCCCAGCGCGCAACACCACCGCCAAACGCGCCCCGCTGTGGGCTTTCGCTTCCATCGCTACCCTGCGTCATCACATTATCCAGCGCGCTGGGCGTCTGATCCGGCCCCAGGGGCAGCTGACCCTCTCCATGAGCCTCAACGACGCCGTTAAGAACGATCTGTTGCATTTCCTCGACGCCTTAGGTGCCGCTGCTTAGTAGCACCTCAGGCGCTCCGGTTTTTTGCAACGCTGGGGCTTATTCGTTATGCGAGATGCGTCAAACGTTCCGATCTGTGTAAATAGAACATCTTTCCTTGTCCCAACTTTCAACCGGACCTACGATGAATCATCTTATTTGCACACAAATCTTAGTTGGCGCGCCACTTCAGTTAACTTCTCGTGCGTTGCACATGCGAATTCCACTCTTCTAGGAATAACGGATCGTTTTGTTTAAACAACACGCTAAGATACGCTATTATTTCGTTCTCGTCACGCTTAATCTCCTGGTACACGATATCTCCGATTCCTGTTAACGATGATTCTAGCCCCTGAATCCACTCTTCTAAGTCACCGGGCTCGAACCCGAACGCTTGATAAACCCGCAAACATAAATAGTTTTCCAATTTATCGATATTCCGCGCAATTTTCGCATTGATCGTCTCGGCAGTTTTGAATTCCTCCCAAAGCATGGGGTGATCTCTATAACTTGAAAAGTTGCCAAGCATCAAGCGAAGATCTTGAAAATATTCATTCTCAAGTCTCCTCTTTTCGTACCTTTCCAAGTCAGCAGGACCGTAGTCCCCAGACCGCCCCTCTCCATCATCGTGAAGCCGAACTAGAGCAATTACTCTTTCCCTCGAGTATGAATTTACGCCATCATACACTTCTCTCAAATAATGCTCCGCTATAGTTACAGCACCTTGAATGTGATCAGCAATCGACTGCCCCATCAACAATCCGCGACTCGTGTAACCCGTCCGCTTCCTGAACTGCAGGGAATATCTTTCCGTGAATATACGAACATCTGGATCGGTCCCACTTTCCATGCTATCAACACAACGATTTATATAGCGCTTAAGATTCTCATAGCGCCCAAGTATTGGAGCTATCTCTCTACCCAACGAAATCAATTCGGCCTTTTTTGAATCCTGAAGACAGCGTGACTTGTGTCGGTGATATGCCAAGGAAAAAAGTGTGTGAATATCGACGATATTCGCAACACCGTCCTTGAGTTTTCTTGACCGACCCGTCAATTGACTATATGTTTTTTCCCAATCCCGCAAGTCATCCATACTTTCTAATGGTCGGCTTGGGTCATAGCTTCTATCTCCGTAGTACTCTAAGTGGAACCCTCTATTCAGCATATCCCATGACTCCTTATCGAAAAGCTTATCGACGTACTCAATCGCCATCGATTCTTTTTCTAAATATGTCAAGCTGATATATGCCGACCTTCCTACCATTAGAATCGGCTTGTCTTCGCCATTAACGTACGTAGGATTACGCGCGGTTTTTTCAAGCAGTGTTGCGGCACCTTCTCTAAGTTGCGGTTCGGTCACACGCCCTAACAGATAGCAGCCATGTGCCTTCATGTACGGATGCATGTCGGAATCCAAAATTCTAGAAACAGCTGAAACGATACTTCGCTGAATATGGTTGTCGCTCTGAATAATTGCTTTACAAAATCGATTAATCGTTTGCGGAAAAACTTCAGGAACTTCCGGCAATGCTTTCTTTTCCCATTCATTTTCCCAAGCGATAAACGAATTTATCACATGCTTAGCAACAAGGAAGTTAGAAACTGATTCATGGCTGAAGGCCAAGTCACAAGCGAGCGCGTTGTTAACGCCTAAGCCACCTTTCTTGCCCAACGGTCTTGCATGATCTTTCTCATCATCATCGTCATCGTCTTCATCATCCTCAAGATTAAACGTCGTTTTCTTAAAATGGCTGTAAGCTATCGAAGAAGCTTTGTTGATGATTGTCTCAAGCCTATTTCCACTTATACCCCTCAAGACATAATTTACACGCCTTCCACAGTAGTTCCTAATGAAATCAAATTCATTCTCAAACGAACGTGAAGCGAGCGCATGTAAGATGAGTGGGTCTAAATTCAAATATCTAAGCGAATCAATTTGCTTCCAAAATGCAGCGGGGTCTTTCGGTCGACACACAACCTCAATTGATTCTTTATGTGCGCTTATCCAGCAGGGATCCAATTTAGCAATTCGCACCTCATAATCGATAGCCGGAGGGAAGAACTCGTGAAATCCATCATCTCTAAATCCATACACGATGGCTATACTCATAACTCCAAGTTTTTCTTGAATGGCTTCAGCAACCAGTTTGCGATTCTCGTGTGAGCCATCCCATCCGTCCATTATTAAGATGTCTGGTTGAGAGGTATGAATGTTACGAATAATGTCTGCATCCACCGAGGCGTATTTCCTGTGTAGCGTGTACTCCTTTAAGTTAATATAGAACTGAAGTTTCTTGTTTTTCCTCACGCGACGAGGCGCATGATAGTTGAGATCAAAGGATTTCGATCCGGTTTACGCGAATTCTGGCAATCGATACCAAAACCCTCGTTGGCCAGGTGTTTGGCGAGGGACCTTCGTGCGTCCCCGAAGGCAAACTCGGTGGTGTTTTGCGAAGCGTAGCGCCGCGCCGGGGCTTGAGGCAAGTGCTCGGCGTAGATCCATGTGATGGTGGTGGCTGCCATGCAGAAATTCAGATGATTGGTCACCGACTCGGGTTTGCGCGTCTGAGTCTCGGAGCTGCCGATCTCTTGTTTGATCTCGCGGAACCCCGCTTCGATTTTCCACCGCGCCGAGTAGTATTCGATGATCTGCTCGACGCTGAGATCAAGGTCCGTGGTCAGCAGCGCAACCCATTGGCTCTTGCGGTAGACCCAGACGACACGCACACGGCAGCGCAAGGTCTTGAGCATCACGATACGCTGGGCGGCCACGACCTCGCGCAGGTCCCCGTACACATGCAGCGTATAGGTGCTGGCATGCTTGCGCATCGCATCGGCCAACTGTGTCGCGTTACCGAGACGATTGCCATATTTCCTGGGTCTTCCGCCGCTACCCTTCTTCGCTGGTTCGGGGAGTGCGTAGAGAGCGGAGTTGACCCGCAAGCGCGAGAGCAGATGGGCGCGCGTACCGAGCTGCTCTCGCAACGGCTTGAACAGTCCGTTGTTGCCGAACCAGCTGTCAGTGGCGATCAGCATCGGCGCGTTCTTGAAGACACTGCCAAGCTGTGCGATCAGCCGCACGGCCTGCTCGAACTTGCTGCGAAAGACCAGCGCCTGGCGGCGCAGTTTCAGATCGGCGCCCTCCAAGCTCTTGCGGCGCAGATAAAAAGCGAAGGCCAGCGGCAAGCAGGCCCAGCGCCCGTGGATTTTCTTGAGTAGCCCCACGGTGAGGATGGTCTGCGCCCACGGATAGCGCGTCTGGTTGGTCTTGGCCGCATGATCGAAGGTACGCTGGCAGCCGAAGATGTGTTTGCCGGTCTTCGGGTTGATGGAATCATCAAGCGCCAGCAGCAGACGCCCATCGCTCAACGGGCTGGGGATACGCTGCCAGAGCAGATTCCACAGCCGCTCCCAGGGCAGCTTCACTGAAGCCATGAAGGTGTAGTAGCGCCACTCGGCGATACTCACACCGAACAGTGTCTCGATGGCCCGCAACAAGTTGGAGGTGCGCGAGGCGGTGATCGGCACGACGATCGCTTGCAATGTCAGGATGAGCCAGCGAAAGCGCTCCTGGCCCTTGTCGTTGGCCGGAAACAGGGCTTGGAAATCGTTGGCGAGAGTGCGTAAGATAGGCATCGAGTAGGGGCTCTTTTTGTTGGTAAATCATTGGCTTGTGCAACCTTGATTATACCTCGAATCGAGCCCCTATTCACGTTTAACAGACTGTTTTTTCTCGCAATTATGCGGCTGCCAGCGCGCTCTGCGGGCGGCTGATCATCTATAAGTATGCACTAATATAGCGACCATTCTGTAGTCAATAATATACTAACGTTCTGAAGATGAAGAAATCCCGACGCGCTACGTCACCGCGACTATTTCACGCGCATTCCCGACGGTCGATAATTGCGACACTGAGAAAGTACAAAACTTCAGATATAGAAGACAGATACACCCTTCTCCAATAACTCAACGCCGAGCGCAGTGAGGACAGAGGTAACACCGCCTCCGGCCTGACCTGAGACGGACATCGATTTATCTTCACCATCGGATGTTAAGTATTGTATTAATTCTTCTAGCGAATAGCCGGCAATCAGATTATCTAAATACTCTACGCAGCGTCTTCTATCCTCAGCACCCCGCTTGAGCGCATCAAAAACCCCGCGGTTACCTCTAGATCTAAAGCGCTTTTCAAGATCTGTCAGCCCCGGAATCTGGCTGTCGCTATTCTTACTTACATGCAGGCCGGTTACCTTTTGTAAGAGCATACTAGAAACGGAGACAGCATTTTCCATGGCCTTCCTTCTGAAGCGTCCTTTCGTCGTAGCCTCTAGGACACTTTTGTTCTTGTCTGCATAATCGGAAACGCCTTTAACTGCCCAGAATTTTACGTCCCGTGTTTTGTTTGTAGCGCGCCCGACACCATATGCCTCCATATCGACTGCATGGAAATTCCTATTTGCTGAGAGGATTGATGAAGTCCCCCTATCATCCGCGACAACGTACGGAGTGGTCGCAATTGGACCGAAAAGTACTCGACATTGTAATTTGTTATCAAAAGAATGTTGATTGGCCAATACCTTAAAGCTATTCTCCAAGCTATTGTCAGTGTTTTCAGTTATTCCACCAGGACTTAACCTTCCTTTTTCTACTTTGCCTTTGTGTGTTACCTCAGTCGCAGACTGTACAACGATAACATCACCGAGGCTCATGTCTTTCTTATCCCATAATCCTCCTGCAATGCCCACACTAAGGACGATATCCGGGACCAAGATGCCCATCCACTTCGACGTAGCATCGAATGACTCCATGGATGTCATATCGAAAATGCAAAAAACATATATCGTTAGTACACCATATTTGTCACCACCCGTATATTTTCCTTCTTGAAGTCCTTCGTATTGTTCACTAGCGGAAAAACTAAGGGGAAACCTTTCAAGGAAGACATCAAACTCCTCTTTCAAGGCGATTATCACTAATACTTTCTGATCCATTCTACTTATACCCCACTTACACTTTTGTGCCTATATTCGCCAAGTGTTATCTGCGGCGGATGTAAGCATTCTCCGATTTTGGTATTACTGGCAGTGTTGATCTAACTGCGCATCTAGCCGTAGGGACGCCGGTTACCCGGCGCCCCCGGCACAGTCCCGGACGTGCGGTTTTCCCGCATCCGGTTCCTCGGTTGTACTCGCTTTCGCGCGAGCGATTGAGCTCATGCAAACACCCGCCGTGGCAGCGGCTGCTCGGTGATACGGGGCCTGGCAACGCCGAGCCGCTTCAATGCCTGGGTGAAGTCCGCCCAGGTGAAGCTCCTGCGTTTACCCCCGCGCCGATTCAGCCACTTGAATGCACTGGCGATGGCCTCCTGATAGAAGCGCCACAGGCCGCGCGAGTTACCCCGCAGACCGTAGTAATTGTAGTGCCCTACCAGGCGCCGGTTCAGCCCTTTGATGAAGTCCCTTCCCGGCAGGTGCCGGTGGCTTTTGATCCAGTCCTTGATGCGCCGCACCGCCCCTTGCAGCTTCTTGCGCGCGGTGCGTCGCTGTACCCGCGGTACCCCCTGACGGTCTTCAAGCCAGTACAGCTCGAAACCGAGAAAGGTGATACGCCGCTTCATGCTCGGATGGAATCGGCTGAAACGCACAACCTGCGTCTTCTCCGGCGCCACCTCCAGGCCGAACTTGGCCAGTCGCTTCGGTAGCGTGCGGTAAAACCTCATCGCATCTTTGCGATAGCGGAAGGCGCAGACAAAATCATCGGCATACCGGCACAGCAGCGCCTCGCCCCGGCATCGGGGTTGCACCACACGCTCGAACCACAGGTCCAAGGCATGGTGCAGGTAGAGGTTAGCCAGCACCGGGGAGATGATCCCGCCTTGCGGGGCCCCTGCGCCGGGGTGGAGCACCTGTCCGTCGGTGTCCAGTACCCCGGCCTTCAGCCATTTACGGATCAGCTTGAGCATGGATCGGTCATCCACCCTGAGCCTGAGCATCTTGAGGAGCCAGTCGTGGTCCATGTGCTCGAACGACACCACGACACACTACCCACCTCGATGGCTTTCCACCCTCGGTTAGCATCATCCGACCACACCACCCCTTCGAGAGTCAACGCTTAGATCTCCTCGGTTGGTCGCAGCGCAATGGCCGTCTGTATTTGCTGCTGATCTTGCCTGACCAGAGCCGGTCTCTCATTCCCGCCGAGTGGACCGATGTGAAGCTGCCGGCCAAGATCCGTGCAGCGCACGGGCACGATGGCGCCGGCGATGCCCAGGACTGCCGCCTCGCTACCCTTTCGCAGTTGCTGCAGACCCGCACCCTGGTCGACGCTTTGCTGGGCCGTCTCGATGCCTTTGGGAGCGCCCAACACGAGCCACTGACACAGGAGAGCCCGCATGCAGCTGTATCTCAACTTGCTTCAGATTCCACTGCCACTGAAAAGCGTATGGGAGCAGCTCAGCGAGCGAGATCAAACTGCAGCGCTCGAGGCGTTGGCAGATCTGCTCGCAAAAGCCGTGATGGCCGAGGTCATACAGGAGAAAAGCAATGATTGATACAACAAAAATCGAGCCGGTACACCGTCAGCGCGCCGCGTTCATCTATATCCGACAATCGACACCTCAGCAGTTGCAAAACAATCACGAGTCTACGCGACGCCAGTATGCTTTGGTCGATCGTGCGATAGAGCTGGGTTGGCGGGCAGAGCAAATCAGCGTCGTCGACGAGGATCTCGGACTGTCCGGCGCCGGAATGGTCGAGCGCTCTGGATTTTCGCGCTTGGCCGCTGAGGTAGCCATGGGACAGGTCGGTATCGTATTAGGGCTCGAAGCCTCGCGCTTGGCACGCAATAATGCCGACTGGTACCGTCTGCTCGATCTTTGCGCCATGACCAATACGCTCATCGGTGACAGCGATGGACTTTATCACCCGGCGCTATTTAACGATCGGCTGGTGCTGGGCCTCAAAGGGACCATGAGTGAGGCAGAGCTGCATATCATCCGGGCGCGGCTCGATGGGGGGATTCGCCACAAAGCCGCCCGCGGGGAACTGCGTCGTGGGCTGCCGGTCGGCTTCGTCTGGGGCGAGTCCGATGGCGAAGTGTTGGTTCATCCTGACGAGGCGGTGTGTGGAGCGATTCGAACCGTATTCGAGCGTTTTGCCGAGCTCGGCTCGGCGCGCCGAGTTTGGCTTTGGCTTCGCGCCGAGGCGCTATCCTTTCCGTTGCAGGCGATTACGTTGCCAGAGATCCGCTGGGTGGCCCCGACCTACACCGCGATTCATCACGTGCTGAGCAATCCCGTGTATGCTGGAGCTTATGTGTACGGCAAGACCCGCACGGAGCGCTACCTGGACGAGTCGGGTCACATTCGTAAGCGGGTTCGCCATCTGCCCCAGAACGAGTGGGCGGTGTTGATCCGTGACCATCATCGCGGCTTTATCGATTGGGACACCTATGAGGCCAATCAGCGGCGTCTCGGCCAGAATACTCGGCCCCAACCTCATCCGGGAGGCGAGGTGGTGAGAGAGGGCGCTGCGCTGTTGCAGGGGCTCGCCACCTGCGGTCACTGCGGGCGGCGATTACGCACCCATTATCGGGGGCGCAATTCCACCCCCGGCTACCATTGTGCCGGCAAGCACGTGGTCAACGGCCGCGGCGTCTATTGCCTGAATATCGGCGGTGTGCAAATCGATAAGGCCGTTGCCGAGGCCTTTCTTGAGGCCCTGAGCCCCGCCGGGCTGCAGGCGGTGGTGGTCGCTGCCGATCAGCTGGAAACTGACCATGATGCCGCACTCGGGCAATGGCGCCTTGGTCTGGAGCGAGCTCGCTATGAAGCTGAGCGGGCCGAACGGCGCTACCGGGCGGTGGAGCCGGAAAACCGCTTAGTCGCCCGAGGACTGGAGGCGCAATGGGAACGATGCCTGCGCGAGCTGGCCGCCGCCGAAGCCGAGCTTGCTCGGGGCGAGCAACAGCGTTTCCGCTCCCTCAGCGCCCAGGAGCGCGACCGTCTCGAGGCTCTGGGTGGCGACCTCCGGCGGGTATGGTCGGCCCCGACGACGACCGACCGGGACCGCAAGGAGCTTCTGCGCACCTTGCTCGAGGAGCTCATCATCGGCGTGCAGCGTGAGCAGGGCAGCGCCCATCTGACGCTGCGTTGGAAAGGCGGGCTGATCACCGAGATCGACCTGCACCTGGCGCGCGCGAATCCACCGTCTATCCGTACCGACGAGGACACCGTCGAGCTGCTGCGTCGCCTGGCAGTCCATTACCCCGATGCGATCATCGCCGGTATCCTCAACCGCCAGGGTCGTAAGAGTGCGCGCGGCGAGCGTTTCACCGCCGACCTCGTTGGCAACCTACGCCGCTACCGCAAGATACCCTGCTTCAAGCCGTGTGACGAACCGTTGGAGAACGAGCCGGTCACCATCCAAGAGGCCGCAAAAATCCTCGACGTCGCACCCTCGACCCTGCACCGTTGGCTCAATGACGGCTTTGTCGCCGGCGAGCAGGTCACGCCCGGCGCACCCTGGCGCATCCGCATCAGCGGCGCGCTCAAAGCGCTCTTTGTCGAGAACGCTCCCGCGGGCTATCTGCCTATACGCGAGGCCATCGAGCGTCTCGGCGTCTCTCGCCAGACCGTGTTGCAGCGGGTAAAGCGCGGCGAGCTCCAGGCCGTTCATGTCCGCCGTGGCAAGCAAAAAGGCATATTGATCAAAGTGATAGACGCCGTTTCTGATCTTTTCGATCCACTACCATGAATAGGGGGGCATTATGAAGCAGGATCCAAAAACCCGCGGATGTCGGCCTCTACAAGATACCCGTAGGGGCCAAACTGCAATCTGAAGGTCAGTTCACACACCGCGTCCTTGGCGCTTCGACCCAGCCGGTAGCCATGGGAGCACTCCAGAAAGTCTTCTTCGTAGATTGCACCCAGCAGCTTGGCACAGGCCAGTTGCACGAGCTTGTCTTCCAGCGCCGGGATGCCCAGCGGTCTCGCCTTTCCGTTCTCCTTGGGGATGTAGACGCGCCGGACCAACTTCGCCCGGTAGCGCCCCGCTTTCACTCGCTCCGCCAGCTCGGTGATGTTGCCCTGCAGGTCGGCGGCGTAGATCTCTGCCGTCAGCCCGTCGACGCCGCTGGCCGCGTCCTTGTTCAAGTCCTGCCAGCAATACATCAGCAGTTCGGCGTTTACCTCCCGGAAGAGGTTGCGAAAGCGGTGGTGTTTGCTCTCTTTCGCTCGATTGGCTATTGCCCGCAGTGAGGTTGGCTCATGGTTACCCGATCCAGCGTGTCCGGCATGAGTTTCCTGTGCGGGCTGCGTACTCCCGTCGGGTCCTTCGCCCTGTGGCCGGCTTTCCCGACCTCCGACTACTATGCCCGATAAGACACCCCCGCAGCATACGGCCGGCTCCAGCCTGCCTGCACGCTCCATGCTCGACGACTCCACCCGAGCGCACGCCGTCTCAGGGCTCATCACCCGTTCGTGTCCCCACCCAGTCGGTCTCATCGTCTCACCTCGTCCAGGAGCCTTGGGGGCTTCCCGAGTTCTCTGACGTTCTCTGTTCCTGCATGCCACGACCTGTGGACTCCGGCGGACCTCCACGCTCAAGCCATTGCGAGCGCTTCGTGTTGCCTTCCAGCACGTTAAAACTGTCGGCATCCGCAACATGCTTATTTCGAAGCTGTTCCAGTACTTCAGGGTGCGCGACCACCCCTACGGCCTACAGGATTCTCTGTGTACGCTTGCCCCATCTGTTGTTCGCGGGTTACCCCACTCCGCAATGGGACCAACACTCAATACGGGTGGGTGGCTAGCCCTTACCCGACGGGGACTCTCACCCCGCAAGAGACGCCGAGCTTCGCTCGGCGCGATAACGTTGTGCCTCAGCCGCGCCTAGAAGCGGGAGCGCAGCGGACGCTGTAAGGCGTCGGCTGCAGGCGGTGGTTAGCTGCCACGATCACGGCTCTGTCTCGTATTCCGGCTCTAGTGTCGCGGCGGGCTCGACAGTGACTTCGATCTCATCGACTCCGTACTTCTCAGCCAGGAAGCGTTCTCGATAGAGGTAAAATGCTGCCTTGCACACCTTGTCCGTGTAGTAGGCATTGAAACCGCCACCGATCACGGCTCCGGCGACGGGAACGACCTGGGCAAGCTTCGCTTTCGTGAGGCGGATGCTAAGTGCCTGCGCGATTCGTTGGACGGCACGCACACCTGCGTGCCTTTCGAGGTTCCGCCAGGTCTTCTTCAACGCTGCGTCTCGGGCGATGCGTACGAGCTGCGCAAGCGCGACCTGCTTGGAGCTGTCGGAGGGGCTTGAGGCGAGAGCCAGAACGTTCAGCGCGAAGAGCCGCTCTTTGGGAAGGGATACATCGAAGCCGCAGTAGGTTGCATATTCACCCAAAGCTCGCAGATTTAGCGCGAGCAGCGCCGCAACGTCGGCCGGAATTACAGCCAGAGCGGCCGCCGGCGTCAGCACGGACGTCCCCTCCGGCCGCGGCGCCCTCCACCAACGCAATGCCCTCGTACTTGGTATCGAGCCAGCCGATGGCCCGGTCCACCGAGGATAGGTCGAGACGATAGAGGTCCTGACGACCAACGACATCCTCATGCCCGAAGCGACGATACTCCTCCAGGATCGCTCGCGGTCGCACGCTCCACTGAGACGCGTCGTTGATGCTGCCGACAACGCCGGAGAACGCCTTCTGAATCGCTGGCCCAAGTCCGGGCGTGTTCATCAGGACATCGCCGGCCTTGTCCAGCGGCCACGAAACAACCGCCATTGCTCGATCGAACCAAGACTGTTTAGGATCCTTCCACTCCTGGATCTGGCGGTGGGCGCGTTCCTCGTAGTCAGAGCGCTTCCCCATCTTCATGGTCTCCATGGGAGCTAACGGTTCACTTCAGCCGATCGCGGAGGGAGCGGTAGCGACTAAGGCGGTCGGCTGGAAGTGCTGGTTGAACGAAGCCGCTCCGCGGCAGGAAAACCCCCTGATCCCCACGTATGCTCCCTGGTTGCCCAATGTTGGGCAGTCCTGCTGAGGAGCTTACCCCATGAATCCGAAAGAACAGAAGCGCTTTGACCGCCTGTATGCCAAGCACCTGCGTGCCCTGAAGCTGCAAGGCTATAGCGAGAGCACGATCGACGTTTATGCCCGGGCGGTGCGCCGGGTCAGCGAGCATTTCGACTGCGTCCCCGACAAGCTGGGCGAGGATCAGCTCGCCGAGTACTTCTCCGAGCTGATCGACTCCCACTCCTGGAGCACGGTGCGCGTGGATCGCAACGGGCTGCAGTTCTTCTGGGCCGAGGTGCTCAAGCGCGACTGGCAGTGGGTGGAGATGATCAAGCCGCCCCAGGTGCGCTCGCTGCCCGATGTGCTCAGCGTCTCGGAGGTCGAGCAGCTCATCGGTGCGGCGCGCAAGCTGCGCTACCGCGTCTTTGTGCTCGCCACCTACTCCATGGGCCTGCGCCTGAGCGAGACGCTGGCGCTCGAGGTCAGCGATATCGATGCGGCGCGCCGCCGGGTGCATATCCGCCGCGGCAAGGGCCACAAGGACCGCTTGGTGCCGCTGCCGGAGCTCACCTACCAGGGGCTGCGCGCGCTCTGGGCCAAGCATCGCCATCCGCGTCTGCTGTTTCCCAACCCGGTCGGATCGCCCGAGCGCATCCGTGAGGCCAGCACCCACATGGACCGCGGCGGTACCCAGCAGGCGGTCAAGGCGCTGCTCGCCGACTGCGGGATAAAAAAAAGATCTCGGTCCATTCACTGCGCCACAGCCTGGCCACCCATTTGCTCGAGCAGGGTCTGAGCCTGCGCCATATCCAGGCGCTGCTCGGCCACGCCAGCCCCACCACCACCGCCCTCTACGCCCATCTGACCGAGACTACCGAGCAGGCGACCTCCGATCTGCTCAACCGCCTGGTCGGCTCCCTGCGGGTCGATCTCAGGAAGCTCTGAGCATGGAGCTGGCCAACCTGATCGAGACCTACCGGGAGGCCCTGCAGGCCCGCTATGGCGGGCAGCTGCTGCCCGGCCATGAGCGGGCTTTGGACGCGATCTCCCGCTGTCGCACGCCCGGGGCCGGGCAGGTGCTCAGCCGCTGCAGCGAGTGCTGCGAGCTGCACTGGCAGCCCTGCTCGTGCGGGCATCGCAGCTGCCCGCGCTGCCAGAACCACGAGGCCTCCCAGTGGCTGGAGCGCCAGAGGGCGAAGTTGCTGCCCGTGGACTATTTCCTGGTCACCTTCCCCCTGCCGGCGCAGCTTCGTGACCTGGCCTGGCGCCATCAGCGTACGCTCTATGAGGCGCTGTTTCGTGCCGCCACCCAGACCCTTCAGCAGTTCGGCCTCAACCCCAAGCATCTGGGCGGGCGGATGGGCATGACCGCGGTCCTGCATACCCACAGCCGGCGCCTGACCTACCATCCCCACCTGCATGTGGTGGTGCCCGGCGGCGGGATCGATCTCGCCGAGCGTGCCTGGAAGCGTACCCGCTATCGGTATCTGTTCAACGAGTTTGCCCTGGCCCAGGTGTTCCGGGGCAAGCTGCTGCACGAGATCGCCCAGGCGGGGCTGCGCTCGGGCGAGCGCGTGCCCGAGCGCTGGGTGGTCGACTGCCGCCTCGTGGGGCGCGGGGACACCGCTTTGGAGTACCTCTCGCGCTATCTCTACCGCGGGGTGATCAGCGAGTCCAACCTCCTCGCCGAGCACGACGGGCAGGTGAGCTTTCGCTACACCGACGGACAGACCGGGGAGACGCGCATCGAGACGCTGCCCGGGGAGGTGTTGCTCTGGCGGGTCATCCAGCACGTGCTGCCCCGGGGCTTTCACCGGGTGCGCGACTACGGCTTCCTCCATCACAACGCGCGGCGTACCTTGCAGCTGCTGCAGCTGATCCTGCACGTGGTGATCCGGCCCGTGGCTCCCCCGCAGCGTCCAAGCTTCTGCTGCCCGGCCTGTGGCGGGCCGATGCGGGTGGTTGCCGTGTATCCGCCCTTTGGCCCTAAGCCCCGGCCGACCCCGGCCCAGGGGCCACCGCCCCTGGCGGTGCCGGTGTAGCTCCTCCCCCGGGCCCTGGGGCGCCGGACACGCTGGCCGTGCGCGGCCAGGGCTTGGCTGTGCCCATGTGGTGAGAATCAGCTAAAATCCCGGCGCCGGGTGGCCACTTTGGCCGCCTCCAGGCGCCCGGCCACGGCCAAACCACCAGCCTTTCGCCGGCTCCAGGTGCCAGGTTGGCCGCCAGTCCTGGCCTGACCACCCGCGGCTTCTGCGATCAATTTTCTAAAGAGCGTCGATCCGCTGTTGCGAGGCCCCGAGCTCGGGCTCGTTCAACAACCGGATAAGATCGTGGCTCGCTTCGCTCTCACGATCTATCCTTACTCGTTAGGCATTGCTCAATCCTTCCTGACCCTCTGATTGAGTGGGAAAAAGACAGAATTTCGAAACCAAGTGCTAAAAAAGAATAGGTATGTGACACAAAGGAAATTCACGACAATTAAGACAACCCTATTTCCATCCTGAAGTTTTGTACTTTCTCAGTGTCGCAATTATCGACCGTCGGGAATGCGCGTGAAACAGTCGCGGTGACGTAGCGCGTCGGGATTTCTTCATCTTCAGAACGTTAGTATATTATTGACTACAGGATGGTCGCCATATTAGTGCATGCTTATAGATGATCAGCCGCCCGCAGAACGCGCTGACAGCCGCATAATTGCGAGAAAAAACAGTCGCTTAAACGTGAATAGGGGCTCGATTCGAGGTATAATCAAGGTTGCACAAGCCAATGATTTACCAACAAAAAGAGCCCCTACTCGATGCCTATCTTACGCACTCTCGCCAACGATTTCCAAGCCCTGTTTCCGGCCAACGACAAGGGTCAGGAGCGCTTTCGCTGGCTCATCCTGACATTGCAAGCGATCGTCGTGCCGATCACCGCCTCGCGCACCTCCAACTTGTTGCGGGCCATCGAGACACTGTTCGGTGTGAGTATCGCCGAGTGGCGCTACTACACCTTCATGGCTTCAGTGAAGCTGCCCTGGGAGCGGCTGTGGAATCTGCTCTGGCGGCGTATCCCCAGCCCGTTGAGCGATGGGCGTCTGCTGCTGGCGCTTGATGATTCCATCAACCCGAAGACCGGCAAACACATCTTCGGCTGCCAGCGTACCTTCGATCATGCGGCCAAGACCAACCAGACGCGCTATCCGTGGGCGCAGACCATCCTCACCGTGGGGCTGCTCAAGAAAATCCACGGGCGCTGGGCCTGCTTGCCGCTGGCCTTCGCTTTTTATCTGCGCCGCAAGAGCTTGGAGGGCGCCGATCTGAAACTGCGCCGCCAGTCGCTGGTCTTTCGCAGCAAGTTCGAGCAGGCCGTGCGGCTGATCGCACAGCTTGGCAGTGTCTTCAAGAACGCGCCGATGCTGATCGCCACTGACAGCTGGTTCGGCAACAACGGACTGTTCAAGCCGTTGCGAGAGCAGCTCGGTACGCGCGCCCATCTGCTCTCGCGGTTGCGGGTCAACTCCGCTCTCTACGCACTCCCCGAACCAGCGAAGAAGGGTAGCGGCGGAAGACCCAGGAAATATGGCAATCGTCTCGGTAACGCGACACAGTTGGCCGATGCGATGCGCAAGCATGCCAGCACCTATACGCTGCATGTGTACGGGGACCTGCGCGAGGTCGTGGCCGCCCAGCGTATCGTGATGCTCAAGACCTTGCGCTGCCGTGTGCGTGTCGTCTGGGTCTACCGCAAGAGCCAATGGGTTGCGCTGCTGACCACGGACCTTGATCTCAGCGTCGAGCAGATCATCGAATACTACTCGGCGCGGTGGAAAATCGAAGCGGGGTTCCGCGAGATCAAACAAGAGATCGGCAGCACCGAGACTCAGACGCGCAAACCCGAGTCGGTTACCAATCACCTGCATTTCTGCATGGCAGCCACCACCATCACCTGGATCTACGCCGAGCACTTGCCTCAAGCCCCGGCGCGGCGCTACGCTTCGCAAAAGACCACCGAGTTTGCCTTCGGGGACGCACGAAGGTCCCTCGCCAAACACCTGGCCAACGAGGGTTTTGGTATCAATTGCCAGAATTCGCGCAAACCGGATCGAAATCCTTTGATCTCAACTATCATGCGCCTCGTCGCGTGAGGAAAAACAAGAAACTTCAGTTTCCATCAATACCGGATGCATTGTTAATTAAGACCAAGAATGACGCAACGGTAGCTCCGTATACGGTATACAGAGCTGTCATTGATTTATCGCCACGTACAACCTCTGCCGAAAATCCCGAGCCGTGCTCTTTCTCCCGCGTTCGTATTCTGCCGTCACGAAATACAGCGTACAGAGCGAACAGGAGAAGTCCTGACTCTATGGCGCATATTACGGGAAGATCGGTGGTCCGCATGTTCAGATCCTAATGGTCGGGATAGAAATGTGGCGCATGATGTTTTAGGTCAATGACTTCCGAAGTATCCGCCGTTTCCGGCTGCGTAGCAAAAGGCCATCAGACCATGACACCACGATTCCACAAGCCCCCCTGCGATCCCGGACGGCCGGATTTCCCGGGTCCGGTTCTGACCCTGATCTACCATTGGTCGCCTTCCCATATAGCATGAAGCTTAAGCGCTGACTCACATACACCCCTACGCTCTATGGTTTGCTTCCACGGTCGCTCCCCTATGTTCCCCGGCCCTACAACGTCCGGGTACTCATGGAGCCATCAGGTGCCCAGAGCCCCTTTGCACGCGCCAGGTGTTACCTTTCGCGCCGGAACGTCCAGCGTCCCGTCGGCGGGCATTACCCCACCTTCATCGCTCCTACGGGCTCATGCGCCGATCCCGCACCCTTCCACCGCCTACGGTCACTGCCTTGGTCGGTGGGTCCTTGCAGGTTGCTGTCAGCCCCTGCTGGGCGTAGGACCTTCCCGGCGTTATCTCTGCGAATCTTTCTCTGCGTGCTTGAACCCCTACCCCGGCTGCTCCCATGGTGCATCTACCCGTTTCTTCCCACAGGACAACGGCCTTCCCGACGTTAGGACACGGTCGGCGCTTGGCAACACCCGCACAGCGACTTCCGTGCGGAGCTTGTATCGAGGCTGCAGTTATTCGTTTATCTTCAGGCCCGCAGATTTGCTCGCCCCCCATGTCGCTCCTACCGCAGTGCCAATGGGCACCAGGCAGACAGGGCTTTTACATCCCCGCAGAACCCGGGTCGTTACCTCCCCGAGCTGGGGATATGCTAACCGTCCGTTATCGGGCAACTGACGGTAGAGGGACTTTCACCCTCCTAGATTCGCAGCCTTGCCGGCTGCTCCCCTAACGCTCAGCTTGAGAGGTGCGAATGGAGCGCAGCGTAATGAGCATCCTTCTCAAAGCTGATGTTATGTTGCTGTCTGGCCATTGAGGAAGTTTAACCTGAATGGGATACCTTCACGGTCTTCTTTCACCATCGGCGCAAGGAGCGTGCCCTTTAGTACCGGACTCATACCCAAATCAAACTGCCCATTGCCTTGAAAAGTTAATGAAAAGTACTTATTAGGTGCCGCCACATCTTCAAGGCGAATAATCGTGATGGATTTTCTGGAAGAGCTAATAAACACCCAGTATCTGTATTGGTTTGAGTTTATGTGAGTTTGAATGTACCCGCGCCACTTCGAACTCCATTCAGATATTTTTTCTGTGTTGATCGAATTCGCAAAGCAATTAGTTGCATTGGTCACTGACGAATTTACAACTACGACATCATCGCGGGCAAACGCCGAAACATATGTCAGAGAATCCAGCGAGTCTGGGTACAAGAAATAGTTTGTATCTTCCTGCCATAGAACACCATCCGAGCATACCTGAAGCCCGAATATTAGCCCACCAATATTCTGCTGAATGAGATTGTCGTGGACTCCATATGTCTGTACGACAGCACTCACGATGGGTAGCAATCTCCGCTCTTCTATCTTTCCTTGGCAGAGAATCGACAGAGCTGTTTTTGCGAAATTTGAATGATAACTCCGCAAGCTGCCTATTTCGCCAATATCAACTTCGCCAGCGTCGTTAGCTTGATCTGAGCGCCATAGTTTCAAGCTCGCTCCTTGATCTCCATGTTCGGCAATTAACAGAGAAACAGGTCTTTCCGGTGCAAACGGGCCAACGCTGGCCGCGGCCGAACTTAAAGCACCTTGAATACTCCCGCCGTACTCCAAACGCTGTTTCAAAACAGACAGAACATTACTTGCGGTAGTTACGTCTCCCGAGAATGCAGCAGCACATCTATGGTTAATCCTAACTAGTTTCAACAAAGTTTCTTGGACGTATTCGCCTCTCACTCGGTCATGCAGCTCATCGAAACTGGATCGTTTGGCACGTGGCGGAGTAAGGCCGGTGGCAGCGCTGTCTGCGATCAGATAAGCGGACCCCCCGTACTTCCAACCTATGCAATACGTCATAACAAAACCTCAAGCAACATAACGGCAAGCGTAACCGGCCCGGCAAAGTGGCGCACCTGCAGCGCAGCGAAAGGCGCGCCACTTTGCCGGGTCCGAGTTTACGCTTTTGTTGAACGAAGCCGCTCCGCGGCAGGAAAACCCCCTGATCCCCACGTATGCTCCCTGGTTGTCCAATGTTGGGCAGTCCTGCTGAGGAGCTTACCCCATGAATCCGAAAGAACAGAAGCGCTTTGACCGCCTGTATGCCAAGCACCTGCGTGCCCTGAAGCTGCAAGGCTATAGCGAGAGCACGATCAACGTCTATGCCCGGGCGGTGCGCCGGGTCAGCGAGCATTTCGACTGCGTCCCCGACAAGCTGAACGAGGATCAGCTCGCCGAGTATTTCTCCGAGCTGATCGACTCCCACTCCTGGAGCACGGTGCGCGTGGATCGCAACGGGCTGCAGTTCTTCTGGGCCGAGGTGCTCAAGCGCGACTGGCAGTGGGTGGAGATGATCAAGCCGCCCCAGGTGCGCTCGCTGCCCGATGTGCTCAGCGTCTCGGAGGTCGAGCAGCTCATCGGTGCGGCGCGCAAGCTGCGCTACCGCGTCTTTGTGCTCGCCACCTACTCCATGGGCCTGCGCCTGAGCGAGACGCTGGCGCTCGAGGTCAGCGATATCGATGCGGCGCGCCGCCGGGTGCATATCCGCCGCGGCAAGGGCCACAAGGACCGCTTGGTGCCGCTGCCGGAGCTCACCTACCAGGGGCTGCGCGCGCTCTGGGCCAAGCATCGCCATCCGCGTCTGCTGTTTCCCAACCCGGTCGGATCGCCCGAGCGCGCCCGTGAGGCCAGCACCCACATGGACCGCGGCGGTACCCAGCAGGCCGTCAAGGCGCTGCTTGCCGATTGCGGAATAAAAAAAAGATCTCGGTCCATTCGCTGCGCCACAGCCTGGCCACCCATCTGCTCGAGCAGGGCCTGAGCCTGCGCCATATTCAGGCGCTGCTCGGCCACGCCAGCCCCACCACCACCGCCCTCTACGCCCACCTCACCGAGACCACCGAGCAGTCGACCTCGGATCTGCTCAATCGCCTGGTCGGCTCCCTGCGGGTTGATCTCAGGAAGCTCTGAGGATGGAGCTGGCCAACCTGATCGAGACCTACCGGGAGGCCCTGCAGGCCCGCTATGGCGGGCAGCTGCTGCCCGGCCATGAGCGGGCTTTGGACGCGATCTCTCGCTGTCGCACGCCCGGGGCCGGGCAGGTGCTCAGCCGCTGCAGCGAGTGCTGCGAGCTGCACTGGCAGCCCTGCTCGTGCGGGCATCGCAGCTGCCCGCGCTGCCAGCACCACGAGGCCTCCCAGTGGCTGGCGCGCCAGCGCGAGAAGCTGCTGCCCGTGGACTACTTCCTGGTCACCTTCGCGCTGCCGGCGCAGCTTCGTGAGCTCGCCTGGCGGCATCAGCGCGCGGTCTATGAGGCGCTGTTCCGCGCCGCCACCCAGACACTGCAGCAGTTCGGGCTCAACCCCAAGCATCTGGGAGGCCAGATCGGCATGACCGCGGTCCTGCATACCCACAGCCGGCGTCTGACCTACCATCCCCACCTGCATGTGGTGGTGCCCGGCGGCGGGATCGATCTCGCCGAGCGTGCCTGGAAGCGTACCCGCTATCGGTATCTGTTCAACGAGTTTGCCCTGGCCCAGGTGTTCCGGGGCAAGCTGCTGCACGAGATCGCCCAGGCGGGGCTGCGCTCGGGCGAGCGCGTGCCCGAGCGCTGGGTGGTCGACTGCCGCCTCGTGGGGCGCGGAGACACCGCTTTGGAGTACCTCTCGCGCTATCTCTACCGCGGGGTGATCAGCGAGTCCAACCTCCTCGCCGAGCACGACGGGCAGGTGAGCTTTCGCTACACCGACGCACAGATCGGGGAGACACGCATCGAGACGCTGCCCGGGGAGGTGTTGCTCTGGCGGGTCATCCAGCACGTGCTGCCCCGGGGCTTTCACCGGGTGCGCGACTACGGCTTCCTCCATCACAACGCGCGGCGCACCTTGCAGCTGCTGCAGCTGATCCTGCACGTGGTGATCCGACCTGTGGCCGCCCCCCAGCGCCCGAGCTTCTGCTGCCCAGCCTGTGGCGGGCAAATGCGGGTGGTTGCCGTTTATCCGCCCCCCGGCCGTCACCCTCAGCCGGCTGGGGGCCAGGGGCCACCGCCGCTGGCAGTGCCGGTGTAGCTCCTCCCCCGGGCCCTGGGGCGCCGGACACGCTGGCCGTGCGCGGCCAGGGCTTGGCTGTGCCTGCGTGGCGAGAATCAGCTAAAATCCCGGCGCCGGGTGGCCACTTTGGCCGCCTCCAGGCGCCCGGCCACGGCCAAACCACCAACCTTTCGCCGGCTCCAGGTGCCAGGTTGGCCGCCAGTCCTGCCCTGACCACCCGCGGCTTCTGCGATCAATTTTCTAAAGAGCGTCGATCCGTTGTTGCAAGGCCCCAAGCTCGGGCTCGTTCAACAACCGGATAAGATCGTGGCTCGCTTCGCTCCCACGATCTATCCTTATTCGTTAGCGCCTTTCATGCTATGCGCTTCCCCGCATTTTCGACACCTCGAAGACCTCTTCACTCACCAACTCACCGTCTATATAAACTTTGATCGCGCTGACAGGCATATTCAGATTGTCGATCAGATCCTGCACAGCTTCCTGCCACTGAGATCCTGGAGCGAGAATCTCGGATATTCTTTCGCGGTCTTTATATACATAAGTAATCTTTACTCCACCTGGAACTCCTTCGTACTTGCTGTTGTACATTGAGCCTTCCACGGTAAACCCTGATTGAACAGCCCATCCCTGGTCGTGGTCGTCCCTTAGCCATGTCGGGGGGCGTTTATTCACATGAACGTAGATCTCCAGAACGGCGTCGCGAACTGTCTAAAGAGAAGTCTCGGCCAATTCTGCCGGCGGAAATAGTCTATTTTCCGCGACGAAGCGATGAACGCAGCTTATTCTGAGGTCTTGCACTTTCAATACTTGCTGCCAAATTCCGCGCGACCAGTCCAACGGCTGGAAAGATTTATTGGCTAGCGCGTTGTCGAGGTTATCCTTGAAACGGCGTGAAATGTCACCCTGAAGTTTCTTGTTTTTCCTCACGCGACGAGGCGCATGATAGTTGAGATCAAAGGATTTCGATCCGGTTTGCGCGAATTCTGGCAATTGATACCAAAACCCTCGTTGGCCAGGTGTTTGGCGAGGGACCTTCGTGCGTCCCCGAAGGCAAACTCGGTGGTCTTTTGCGAAGCGTAGCGCCGCGCCGGGGCTTGAGGCAAGTGCTCGGCGTAGATCCAGGTGATGGTGGTGGCTGCCATGCAGAAATGCAGGTGATTGGTAACCGACTCGGGTTTGCGCGTCTGAGTCTCGGTGCTGCCGATCTCTTGTTTGATCTCGCGGAACCCCGCTTCGATTTTCCACCGCGCCGAGTAGTATTCGATGATCTGCTCGACGCTGAGATCAAGGTCCGTGGTCAGCAGCGCAACCCATTGGCTCTTGCGGTAGACCCAGACGACACGCACACGGCAGCGCAAGGTCTTGAGCATCACGATACGCTGGGCGGCCACGACCTCGCGCAGGTCCCCGTACACATGCAGCGTATAGGTGCTGGCATGCTTGCGCATCGCATCGGCCAACTGTGTCGCGTTACCGAGACGATTGCCATATTTCCTGGGTCTTCCGCCGCTACCCTTCTTCGCTGGTTCGGGGAGTGCGTAGAGAGCGGAGTTGACCCGCAACCGCGAGAGCAGATGGGCGCGCGTACCGAGCTGCTCTCGCAACGGCTTGAACAGTCCGTTGTTGCCGAACCAGCTGTCAGTGGCGATCAGCATCGGCGCGTTCTTGAAGACACTGCCAAGCTGTGCGATCAGCCGCACGGCCTGCTCGAACTTGCTGCGAAAGACCAGCGACTGGCGGCGCAGTTTCAGATCGGCGCCCTCCAAGCTCTTGCGGCGCAGATAAAAAGCGAAGGCCAGCGGCAAGCAGGCCCAGCGCCCGTGGATTTTCTTGAGCAGCCCCACGGTGAGGATGGTCTGCGCCCACGGATAGCGCGTCTGGTTGGTCTTGGCCGCATGATCGAAGGTACGCTGGCAGCCGAAGATGTGTTTGCCGGTCTTCGGGTTGATGGAATCATCAAGCGCCAGCAGCAGACGCCCATCGCTCAACGGGCTGGGGATACGCCGCCAGAGCAGATTCCACAGCCGCTCCCAGGGCAGCTTCACTGAAGCCATGAAGGTGTAGTAGCGCCACTCGGCGATACTCACACCGAACAGTGTCTCGATGGCCCGCAACAAGTTGGAGGTGCGCGAGGCGGTGATCGGCACGACGATCGCTTGCAATGTCAGGATGAGCCAGCGAAAGCGCTCCTGACCCTTGTCGTTGGCCGGAAACAGGGCTTGGAAATCGTTGGCGAGAGTGCGTAAGATAGGCATCGAGTAGGGGCTCTTTTTGTTGGTAAATCATTGGCTTGTGCAACCTTGATTATACCTCGAATCGAGCCCCTATTCACGTTTAAGCGACTGTTTTTTCTCGCAATTATGCGGCTGTCAGCGCGTTCTGCGGGCGGCTGATCATCTATAAGCATGCACTAATATGGCGACCATCCTGTAGTCAATAATATACTAACGTTCTGAAGATGAAGAAATCCCGACGCGCTACGTCACCGCGACTGTTTCACGCGCATTCCCGACGGTCGATAATTGCGACACTGAGAAAGTACAAAACTTCAGATGTCACCGTCTTCTACGCCATCTTGGCATGCCATCTCGAGCACGGTCCAAGCAGTGATAATAGCCCATCTAACGTAGGTGCCGCGGTCCCACCTGTTGTTTGTTTCTCGCGCAAGCTCCCGAGCGTGCAGGGCATCTGTCCAAAGGTGATAGTGGTTGTCTTCGATGAGTTTCATGTTGATCACGCGCTAACGGCTGCCATAACCGGACCCAAAAAGCGCAGCGCAGCTTTTTGGGGTCCGAGTTTATGGCATTGTTGAACGAAGCCGCTCCGCGGCAGGAAAACCCCCTGATCCCCACGTATGCTCCCTGGTTGCCCAATGTTGGGCAGTCCTGCTGAGGAGCTTACCCCATGAATCCGAACGAACAGAAGCGCTTTGACCGCCTGTATGCCAAGCACCTGCGTGCCCTGAAGCTGCAAGGCTATAGCGAGAGCACGATCGACGTCTATGCCCGGGCGGTGCGCCGGGTCAGCGAGCATTTCGACTGCGTCCCCGACAAGCTGGGCGAGGATCAGCTCGCCGAGTACTTCTCCGAGCTGATCGACTCCCACTCCTGGAGCACGGTGCGCGTGGATCGCAACGGGCTGCAGTTCTTCTGGGCCGAGGTGCTCAAGCGCGACTGGCAGTGGGTGGAGATGATCAAGCCTCCCCAGGTGCGCTCGCTGCCCGATGTGCTCAGCGTCTCGGAGGTCGAGCAGCTCATCGGTGCGGCGCGCAAGCTGCGCTACCGGGTCTTTGTGCTCGCCACCTACTCCATGGGCCTGCGCCTGAGCGAGACGCTGGCGCTCGAGGTCAGCGATATCGATGCTGCTCGCCGCCGGGTGCATATCCGCCGCGGCAAGGGCCACAAGGACCGCTTGGTGCCGCTGCCGGAGCTCACCTACCAGGGGCTGCGCGCGCTCTGGGCCAAGCATCGCCATCCGCGTCTGCTGTTTCCCAATCCGGTCGGATCACCCGAGCGCATCCGTGAGGCCACCACCCACATGGACCGCGGCGGCGCCCAGCAGGCCGTCAAGGCGCTGCTTGCCGATTGCGGAATAAAAAAAAGATCTCGGTCCATTCGCTGCGCCACAGCCTGGCCACCCATCTGCTCGAGCAGGGCCTGAGCCTGCGCCATATTCAGGCGCTGCTCGGCCACGCCAGCCCCACCACCACCGCCCTCTACGCCCACCTCACCGAGACCACCGAGCAGTCGACCTCGGCGCTGCTCAATCGCCTGGTCGGCTCCCTGCGGGTCGATCTCAGGAAGCTCTGAGCATGGAGCTGGCCAACCTGATCGAGACCTACCGGGAGGCCCTGCAGGCCCGCTATGGCGGGCAGCTGCTGCCCGGCCATGAGCGGGCTTTGGACGCGATCTCTCGCTGTCGCACGCCCGGGGCCGGGCAGGTGCTCAGCCGCTGCGCGAGTGCTGCGAGCTGCACTGGCAGCCCTGCTCGTGCGGGCATCGCAGCTGCCCGCGCTGCCAGCACCACGAGGCCTCCCAGTGGCTGGCGCGCCAGCGCGAGAAGCTGCTGCCCGTGGACTACTTCCTGGTCACCTTCGCGCTGCCGGCGCAGCTTCGTGAGCTCGCCTGGCGGCATCAGCGCGCGGTCTATGAGGCGCTGTTCCGCGCCGCCACCCAGACACTGCAGCAGTTCGGGCTCAACCCCAAGCATCTGGGAGGCCAGATCGGCATGACCGCGGTCCTGCATACCCACAGCCGGCGTCTGACCTACCATCCCCACCTGCATGTGGTGGTGCCCGGCGGCGGGATCGATCTCGCCGAGCGTGCCTGGAAGCGTACCCGCTATCGGTATCTGTTCAACGCGTTTGCCCTGGCCCAGGTGTTCCGGGGCAAGCTGCTGCACGAGATCGCCCAGGCGGGGCTGCGCTCGGGCGAGCGCGTGCCCGAGCGCTGGGTGGTCGACTGCCGCCTCGTGGGGCGCGGAGACACCGCTTTGGAGTACCTCTCGCGCTATCTCTACCGCGGGGTGATCAGCGAGTCCAACCTCCTCGCCGAGCACGACGGGCAGGTGAGCTTTCGCTACACCGACGCACAGACCGGGAAGACGCGCATCGAGACGCTGCCCGGGGAGGTGTTGCTCTGGCGGGTCATCCAACACGTGCTGCCGCGGGGCTTTCACCGGGTGCGCGACTACGGCTTCCTGCACCACAATGCCCGCAAGACCTTGCAGCTGCTGCAGCTGATCCTGCAGGTGGTAATCCGGCCCGTGGCGCCCCGGCAGCGCCCAACCTTCTGCTGCCCCGCCTGTGGCGGGCGAATGCGGGTGGTTGCCGTTTATCCGCCCCTTGGCCGTCACCCTCAGCCGGCTGGGAGCCAGGGGCCACCGCCGCTGGCCGTGCCGGTGTAGCTCCTCCCCCGGGCCCTGGGGCGCCGGACACGCTGGCCGTGCGCGGCCAGGGCTTGGCTGTGCCTGCGTGGCGAGAATCAGCTAAAATCCCGGCGCCGGGTGGCCACTTTAGCCGCCTCCAGGCGCCCGGCCACGGCCAAACCACCAGCCTTTCGCCGGCTCCAGGTGCCAGGTTGGCCGCCAGTCCTGCCCTGACCACCCGCGGCTTCTGCGATCAATTTTCTAAAGAGCGTCGATCCGTTGTTGCAAGGCCCCAAGCTCGGGCTCGTTCAACAACCGGATAAGATCGTGGCTCGCTTCGCTCTCACGATCTATCCTTATTCGTTATGCATGCCTCTAATACAAATACGAACCATAAAGCACTTTCTTCCAGAATCGCCTATTGGTGATTTGTGGCAAAAAGCCAAGCTCTTTTTTTAATCCTTCATAAAACTCTTCGCTTATCTCTGTCTCGAGAAACTCGTTGGTTTTACTCAATTGATCGATAGCTTCCGATATTGATGGGTCGTCATGATTTAACTCAAATGACTCTCCGTTGTGTATTAAGTAGCCATCATCAACAGCTTGAGAAGCATCATCAAGCTTATCCCTTTCCTCGAAGGCATTGAAAATCACCTGGCTTTCACCAGAAAAATGCTTGAATAACATGTAAACGGCAATCGTAGGCAGCTCATTTAGGTGAGCTTGGGTGTCGGCTAGTAGCTCATTGTAAATTTCCTGCTCGCCTGCGTCAGCAAGCAATATTGCAGACACCTCCGATTTGTCTTTAGACTTCTTGATCTTTTCTATAAGCGATTTCAAGGCAGTTACTTCTTCTTCGTATTCTTTGAGTCCCTCAAGATACTCCTTGTTCTTCGAAACAAGCTTCTCATATTCAGCCCTGTCAACCTTCTTTGGCTTGGGCAGCTTTAGTATGATTTTCGAAATGTTTTCCAGGAATAAATCCCGCTTTGCATCCCATTTGAAACCTGACTTAAGCTTAAACCCAAGCTTTTCAGCTAGGGTTTCACGTAATTCATTAAGCTGAATAGAGTCTGCGATTTTTGTAACCTGAGTTCCCAGGAGAACGTCTTTAACGTCGCCATAGGTCAATGGGGGAACTAATATCGGGTAAATGTCATGGGATTTTACCCATGCTGCCCCAAGCTCTGATAAGCAAAAATTGCTCTCGTAATAATTATTTGTAAGCAACAGGATTACGATCTTCGGGCCAGATATTTGATCTTTTATATATTCTACAAAGCGTTTACCGGCCGGTATGCCCTTGCCTTTCAGTGAGGAGCAAAAGATTTCGTTCTCAGGAACGCCTATGCCATCCTCTAGAAACTCAACCAATGCACTAACTAGTTGCCTATCAGCAACTGCGTGACTAATAAATAGGGGCTTGCTCTCGCTACTCATTATATTTCCATGGCTGGCTGGTTGTTTGGTGCATAACATGTAATCGGCTGCACAGCCGAGCTCAAGAAAACTTTATAGATCTCGATACTTATCTCTAGATCTAGATATCTAGTACCTACATGTAGGTATCTACATTTAGATATCTAGAGCTAGATATCTAGATCTGGGTACAAGACTCCTTTGCTAAGGATTGTCCGGCTCCCCCGCAACCACGCGGGATTCGAGCCCTAATGCCACTACATCGGCATAGCGCAATTCCCAAAGCTTCTGTCGCAGTCGCCAGATGCCGCCGGCGGCTTTGACTTGCTCGCGAACCTGGTTTTCCCAGTACTCGACGCGAACGCCGAGGCGCTGGTCGCCTCCCGGATCTGGCGCCTGCGCTGCGGCCGGCTCCAGGATAGACCAGGGCGCGTCTTCCTCGATCAGCTCGACCGTGGTGTAGCGCCTGCCGGCGTCCTGGCCATAGCGGTAGCGCACGCAGACCAGTCGCTCGCCATACTTGTGAGCGAGCTTCTTGGTGCCGTTCTGGCCGGGCTTCAGTGTCGCTTTGATCTCCATGGAGCCTTTGCCCTCTGTCAGGGCCCGAGAAGCCGGTTGAGCGGGCTTTTCACCCCCATCGGCCCTTTGTTCATCACATGCGTATAGATCATGGTGGTTCGAACGTCTTTGTGCCCAAGCAGCTCCTGGACCGTGCGGATGTCGTATCCGTCTTCCAGCAGATGGGTCGCAAAGCTGGGCCGCAACGTATGGCAGCTGCCCGGCTTGTGGATCTCGGCGGAGATCACGGCCTGCTTGACAGCGCGCTGAACCGCGGATTCGCCGATGTGGTGGCGGCGGATCTTGCCGGACCGGGGGTCGACTGCCGTGGAGCTCGCGGGAAAGAGGTATTGCCATCCCCATTGGCGGGCGGCGTTGGGGTACTTGTGCTCTAGGGCGTAGGGCAGGTAGACCTCGCCGAACCCGGCCGACAGATCTCGGCGATGAAGCGCCCGGGCCACCAGCTGCGCGCGCAAGGAACCCGGCGACGTTGCGGGACACCGCGAGGTGAGTGAGGAAGGCGTCGATCTCGGGGCCACCCATCTCGTCGGGATGGCGCTTGCCGTGGAAGAGGATGAAGCGCTTGGCCCAGTCGAGATAGGCCTGCTCGGTGCGGATGCTGTAGTGCTTGCGACGCAGAAGGTCGCGCATCTCGCCGAGGAGGCGGGAGCGCCCGACGATCCCGTCGGTGTCCACGGGGACGTGGGCATGGGTGGTTGCCAGCGGGGATGGGCGCATGGCGTGCTCCGGATCCTTGGGGCCGTTTGTCTCGGGCAAGTCTAGCGGCCCGCTGGCGAGCGGGCAATGCGCTGGCAGGGATCAATGGGGTTGGGCCGGGCGGTGGCAGCTCAGAAAGCAACCGGCCCGCGCTTGCGGACCCGCGGCGGCTCCTTGCCTCGCGAGCAGATGTAAGGATTGAATCGCGGCGAGGCCGCCGCTCCTACAGGGTGCCGCTCCTACAGGGTGCCGCTCCCACAGGGTGGCGCTCCTACAGGGTGGCGCTCCCACTGGGCTCGGTGCCGCCAGGCGCTAGAGTGCTCGAAAAGGCGGCGCCAATCGCGTCTGCGGGCTCGCCTGGCCTATGGCCGGGCGCGGCACCCTTCCCCGCTCCCGGCCCGCGGTTTGCCTCCAGCCGCCAGGAGCATTTCCCTGGCCCGGAGAGCATGCTGACGCCGCGCGCATCCTCCTGTGTCCGGCCCGACGCCCCGGCAGCCCCGCCCCTTCCGCGGTTGAGCCAAATTACCGAGTGTTATACTGGGGCTTGTCCGTCCCTCCGGGGCCCGCTGTGTACCAAGCCCATGACCCTCACGAACCTCAAGACCGAGCCCCTGCTGGCTTTGGAAAACACCTATGCCCGGTTGCCGGAGACCTTCTACGCCCGGATCGAGCCGACACCGGTGCGCCGGCCGGCGCTGATCCGTTTCAATCATGCCCTGGCGGCGGAGCTGGGACTGGATGCCCAGGCCCTGACCAGCGAGGCCGGCATCCAAGTGCTCGCCGGCAATCAGGTGCCCGCCGGGGCCGAGCCGCTCGCCATGGCCTACGCAGGTCACCAGTTCGGCCACTTCGTTCCCAGTCTGGGCGACGGGCGCGCCGTGCTCCTGGGAGAAGTGGTCGACCGCAAAGGGGTGCGCCGGGACATCCAGCTCAAGGGCGCCGGGCGCACCCCCTTCTCGCGTAACGGGGACGGCCGCGCGGTGCTCGGGCCGGTGCTGCGCGAGTATGTCCTGGGTGAGGCCATGCATGGGCTGGGCATTCCCACCACCCGGGCGCTGGCGATGGTCGCCACCGGCGAGCCGGTCTATCGCGAGCGGGCCGAGCCGGGGGCGGTCCTGACCCGGGTGGCTGCCGGCCATGTGCGCGTGGGCTCCTTCGAGTACTTCGCCCGGCGCGGCGACGCGGACGCTGTGCGCATCCTGGCCGACTACGTGATCCAGCGCCACTATCCGGACTGCGCAGCGGCAGCCAACCCCTATCGGGCCCTGCTCGAAGCGGTGGCGGAGCGCCAGGGTACATTGATCGCCCGTTGGCTGCTGGTGGGCTTCATCCACGGCGTCATGAACACGGACAACATGGCGATCTCCGGCGAGACCATCGACTACGGCCCCTGCGCTTTCATGGACAGCCTGAATCCGGGCCAGGTCTACAGCTCCATCGACCAGTTCGGGCGCTATGCCTACGACCAGCAGCCCCGGATCGGCCACTGGAATCTGACCCAGCTGGCGGACAGTCTGATGCCGCTGCTCGGCAGTGCCGCAGCGTCCCCCCAGGAGGCGGCGGGCGCGGCCCTGGAGGCCTATTCCCGGGTATTCGAGCAGACCTGGCGCGCGGGCCTGGCGGCCAAGATCGGGCTCGCCGACGCCGGTGCCGGCGACGCGGAGTTGGCGCTCGACCTGCTCGGACGCATGAGCGGGCAGCGCGCGGATTTCACCAATACCCTCCGTCGCCTTTGCGCGCTCGAGATCGGCGATCCGGGCATGGACGGACCGGTGCGTGAGCTGTTCGCGGACCCGGAGGCGTTCGACGCCTGGGCTCGAGATTGGCGGGCACGGGTGGCGCAGGCGCCTGGCGGCGACGCCCAGCGCCGGGAACGGATGCGCGCCGTCAATCCCGCCTACATCCCGCGCAACCACCGGGTACAGCAGGCCATCGAAGCGGCCACCGAGAGGGGCGATCTCAAGCCCCTGGAGCGTCTGCTCACAGTGGTCTCCCGGCCCTATGAGGACCACCCAGGACTGGCGGAATACGCCAATCCTCCGGCCCCAGCGGAGGAGGTGCGTCAGACCTTCTGCGGGACCTGATAATCGCTACGCGGGGCGGAGTCGGAGTCCCGCTCGGGCGCTCCCCCGGATACCCTAGTCCGACGACCGAGATCCGGAGCCAGGGACCCGAATCCCGTTTGTCACTCCCTGCATCTGTCTCTCCGCCGGTGGTGGAATGGCGTAAGACGCTCAACATCGCCGGGCGCACCGCGCTGCTCTTGGGCCGCGCCGGAGACCACAGCCTCGCCGAGCGCCTGCGCGATGACTCGGGCCTCTCGTTGGACCTCACCCTTCGTTTCGGCGAAGAGCTGCTCCAGGTCGTCGATACCCTCGAGGGACTCGGCATCGCCCAGCTCGCGACCGTCGATACCACCATCGCAGACCTCGGCTACGGCATCGAGGCCCAGAACGTGCTCGAGGGCATGGGCATACATAGCGTCCGTGACCTGCTCGCCGTGGAGCGCGTCAAGTTCCGCTACCTCACCGGCGTCGGCGACCGCATTCGGCGGGAGATCCGTCTGAAGGCCAAGCGCCTGGCCCAGCTGCGCCCCGATCTGGCTCAGGGACGCTCGACCCTGCACGGCATCGACAACGCAGGGCCGGGCGTCGCCTGCATCGACGCGCTCGCGGCGCTGCTGCTGCCCAAGCGGCCCGCCGGAGACGACCGCCCGGAGGAGCGCGCCCTCGCCCTGTATCTCGGGCTGGAGCAGGCGGAGGCGGAGCCGGGCTCCGACATACGCTGGCCCAGCCTCGGCGACGCTGCCAGGCTCGGCGCTGCTCGAAAGATCGCCCAGTGAGATGCTCTTCTCCGCACAGGAAGGCGCACACAGCGCGAGACGCAATGGTAGTAGGTGGTGGCGTCCAAGCTGATCAGGGTGGTGCGAGGTTTGGTCGTGGCGCAGTCCGTTGGCGGCTGGAGTCGTCCAAACACTCCCTGCTGAAGACTCCAGTCCTGGGGTGTCACTTGGTGGGTGTCCGGTTAGACCCGCCTCTCGACCTCGCTCCGGACCCCATGGTCATCGGTATAGGCTGCTTGACGACCTTCCCTGGCCCGAGCAAACAGGGCGTCTGGTCGTACTTGAGTGTCTTGAGCTGCTTCGCCACCAGTTTGTTTAGCTCACTGAAGCTGGGATTCGTTCTCGCGGCGCGCAGCCTGTGCAGGACGGTGCCGAGGCTATAGGTATACGCGCCGTAGGACGTCACGCCGTGCCGATATTCGTACGAGAGTTGATTCTCCTGGCACGCTTCCATGATGATCGGCAGATAAGGACCATGATGGCCGTATTCTTTGCGCCGCTTGTCATACTCTTTCGCAGCCAGCGACCGCAGCTCTACGCCTCGGCCAAACCGGTTCGTGGTGCCTTTCTTGCCGACGTATGCAGCGCCTTCAGCGCTCTTGGCCAGTCCTTTGTTAGTCGTGGTGAGTGGCCGATCTTCCCACATCTGCAACTCCAGGTTCCAGCGCATGGCCCGATGGCGGATATCGTCCGGCGGGGTGATGCCGCGCACTCGGCGCGCGCCGTCGCGGCTCATGCCGCCGGAATGGCAGCAGTCGAAAATGGCGACCAGCATGCTCTCATAGGGCAGTTGTGAATAGAATTCCACGAATTGTTTGTCGATGATCGCGCGCTCCGGAGACCAATCGAAGTCGTATGGCACCAGGCATTCGTCGATGTGGTCGACTTCGTCCTGCGAGCCGTAGGCGGGGATCTGCGCACCGTGCCCGGAGTAGAACAGCACGCGCTCATCGCCGGCTTTGGTGCCATCGAGCAGCCAGTGCAGCCGTTCCATGATGCCTTTGGCCGTCGCGCGGTCATCGAGGACAACGCGGATTTCTTCCGGCTGAAACGTGCTTTCCTGGAGAAGCTGGCTCATCAGAAAGACATCGTTCACGCAGCCGTCCAGGCGGTTCGCAGGGTCGGGGTAATCGTTGATACCGATCAGCAGCGCCCGGCGCGTCGGCTTGGCGCTGGCAGCACCGAATGCCTTGATGCTGCGGCTCATGGACTTGCCGGTGCTCGCGCCGGACGCTTGCCGCCAGACGGTATTCGCGGCGTTGACGTGGCCAAGGTAATGGGCGGCATCGTGGTTGATGATGTCGTTCGGTATGTCGAACTCGGTGATCACTTGTGAAAAATTATCGGCAGCGATGTTGAGCTGCGCGGTCAAGACATGATCGTCGGGATTGAACAGGTGATACCACATGCGGGCGGCCAGCGGTTCCACCCGTCCCGCAAACACATCGCGCACAAAGGGATTGCCGATCTGGGAGCCGAAACTGACGAAATACCTGCCCGTGATCGCCGCGGGGCTCTGGCGGAAGGTGTCGTAGCAGATCAGCGAGCCCAGGCTGTGCGCGCAGACCAGATCATAGGAATCGCCAGCGACCTGGTCGAGCAGCACCTTGCGTGTATTGGCGCGCAAATTATCGTCGGCGGTCCATTGCGCGACCATGCCGGCGGTCCACTTGACCTGTTCGGGGAAATCGAAGAAGCCGCGCGAGCGCGTAAACAGATCGCCGATGCCGTGCACGATGCCGCTCATGAGCAGCTTGCCGACGGCTTCCCCATAGGTGGCCAGGCTGCTCTCGGCATCCTGGAAATAGTCATCGTAATGAAGGAAATCCAGCTGAACTTGCGTGTCGGGGGACCATCTGGCGACGGCCTGGGTGATGGCCCCGGTCCAGGACGACACCAGGTTGGGGTCCGCCTCGCCGTGACCGACGCCATGTACGCAGAGTATTTTCATTGCTTTCGCCATATCAAGTTCCTTTATCTTGGCTGGCAGGTGACGCGCCACGCGGCATCCGCTGCCTGTTGCGTTGTTGCTCGGCACGGAGCGCGAGCGAGGCCATTGTTCTGCGTGTGGTGACCGTGCGTCAAGGACCGCCGTCAGGCGATGTCGGGCACGCCGAGGAGTCCCCCACCATCCCTGCCCGCACGGGATCGAGCTCAAAGTAAGGGTAGCCTACGAGAAGGTATCCCCCGTGGTGCACAAGACAGGTCCTGTACGCTCCTGCCGGAGGGTACCCGTACCAACGTGGATGGCATTGCAAACCGGACATACCGCCGCCCTACGGACAGCAGGGTTTTCGAGCTGCGTCTTCGCATTGCGGCGTGGCCCGCATATGGACCTGATGGGTCATCGGCACCCCGTGGATATTCTTCGCCATACTCCGAAGACCCACTCAGGCAGCTGCAGAAACCCTCCTCGGACGCCAGACACGTCTGGCGGTTAATATGCCCCGCTGGATCACGTGCTGAGCAATGCCCGGCGGGCTCAAGCGCCAGCGTCTTGCCATGGCGGAGCCATCCTTGTCCTCGCGGATAGCTCGGACTGGCGAAGACAGCTTCGGTCTCGGAAAGCCTGTACGCTCGAGCACTTCGGCCAGGCGCGGCAGACGCTGGGCACGGTTCTCCGACGGGTCGGCCGGGAACCGGGCCAGGTCCAGCCTGCGGGTGAGGCTTCGATGCGGCGTCGGAGTGGCCGAGCGCTGTATTGGAAAGGCCGGGGCAGCGATCCACTCCGGTGCCGATCCCAGACGCCTTCCGACCGGGCAAAGAGACGTCGACGGCAAGACCAAAGACGGGCCGATGCGCTTTCCAATTCGGCTTGCCGGGGCCGCCCGGTAGCGCTATCTTCGCGCCAGATCAATCTGACGACACGCGTCTCGGTCTGTGTCCGGTCTGCCACCCTTGGGGCCCCGCCCCTTTCTCGGTTTTGGCCTGGAGCTTCGACTGGAGCACCTGTCCGCCGTGCTGCGTGAAGGACCTGGGGTGGACTGGGTCGAGGTCACGCCGGACAGCTTCATTGATGCCGAGCCGGCCCGGCTGGCCCAGCTCGACCGGGTCCGCGCGTGCTACCCCTTGAGCTTCCACAGCATCGGCCTCGACCTCGGCGGGGACGCGGGTCCAGCCTCGGAGTATGTCGAAGGCCTGCATCGCCTGATCGAGCGCTTCGAGCCCACCTTGATCTCCGATCATCTCTGGGGGCGCGGCCGCCATCGGGGAGCCAGCCCTTCACCCCAGGCCCTGCCGCGAGCGCCGTCGTTGGCCGCCCGGGTCGCCGAGCGCGTCGCCCGGGTCCAGGATCGGCTCGGCCGCCGCATCTTGGTCGAGAACGTAGGCAGCGGGACCTCGCCGGCACCCGGCGAGATGACCGAGTGGGAGCTCGTCACGGAGGTCGCCGCGCGCTCGGATTCCCTGCTGCTCGTCGACCTCGGCAACGTCTACGCGAGCGGGATCGCCAAGGGCTTCGAGCCGGAGGTCTACCTCCAGCGCCTGCCGGCCGATCGGGTCTGGGAGCTGCACCTGAGCACGCCGCTGGCCAGGGGGGACTTCGTCGCGGACGAGGCGGTGGACCTGGACGCCGACCCGGTCTGGCAGCTGTACCGCCGGGCCCTGGAGCACTTCGGGGCGGTCTCGACCCTGATCGAGCGCCCAGACACGCTGCCGGACCTGGAGGACCTTCGAGGGGATCTGGCGGCGGCCCGGAGGATCAGCGCCCCGTTGATCGGGTGTCCTCGGCCCTGAGTGCCGAGGGGCTCGGCTCTGCGCGGCCACGGCCTGATCGCTCCGGCCGTCGCACATCAGTCGCGCGCCTCGCGCAGCTCCACCACAAGGGCCTTGCGGCCGTCGACCCGCCAGCGCACGTCCACCCCCTGGAGACGGACGCCGTAGATGCGCGGGTCGCCGCTCCCGTCTCCGCTGCGGTAGGCCGGCCGGGGGTCCAGCCCGAGCACGCTTTCGATGAGGCGCCTCAGCTCAGCGCCGTCGGCCCGGGAGTCGAGCATCCGCTCGACCGAATCGGCAAAGGCCACGTCCAGCAACCGCTCGGGGGCGTTGTCGGCGTAGCCCGCCTGGGCCTCGGGCAGGCTGTCCGCATAGGGCAGGTACGGCTTGATATCGAGCACCGGCGTGCCGTCCAGAAGGTCCACGCCCGCGAGCCTCAGCCGGACTCCGTCGCTCCCGCGCTCGATCCCGTCCAGCCGCACCACCGACAGGCCGATCGGGTTCGGGCGGAACATCGAACGGGTCGCGAACACCCCGACCCGACGGTTGCCGCCGAGCCTTGGGGGACGCACCGTGAGTCCGCGCGGCCCCGAGTCGATGCCGTGGAACACGAAGATCAGCCAGACATGGGAGAAGGCCTCGAGCCCGGCAAACGCCTCGGCCCGATCATAGGGCGGATGCAGCTGCAAGAAGGCTCGCGCCTCCGGAGCCAGACCCGGCTGACGCGGAATGCCGAATTTCTCCTCGAAGCAGGAGCGGACAACCCCGACCGGCTTGAATCGATATGCCTCGGGCGCGCTTACCGTTTGAGCCCCCATCGACAACCCTCTTGAGATCTTCAGTGGCGAAATCTGCTGCTCTTGGACCAACGTCCATCGCGAGCTGGAGCTCGCTCCGGCAACCCCTGTCTACTGTCTACTGTCTGCTTTCCTTTCCCCGTCTACCATCTACTGTCTTCCATCCATCCACCGCCCCGCAATTCCATTACACTGGGGGCTGGGCATAGCGTCATCCATATCACACCCACAGATGGGGCGACCTGCGAGATGGACGAGAGCTTACAGAGACTGCTCGACGCCGAGCAGCGCGCACAGGAGATCGTGCACAAGGCCGAGGACCAGCGACAAAAGGTCATCCAACAGGCCCTGAGCGAGGCGCGCAACGAGGAAGAGCGATTCGAGATGCGCATCCCGGAGCTGCACGAGTCCTTCGTGTCCAAGGCACAAACCCGCGCCGAGCAGACCGTCGACGAGCTGAAGCTGCGCTACGACGAGCACCATCTGCACCTGCGTCGGCTCGCCGACGAGCGCGACGAGGAAGCGTTCGAGGCCGCCTTCGCGATCCTCGTCGACCCGAGTCTCTAGGCCGGGCCGGAGCACACCCGTGCCATCCGCCAACATCACCCGATCGGAGGCCTATCTGGCGACACGCGTGGCATTCCTTGCCCGGCAGCTCATCGACGACGATGCCATCGAGGCGATGATCGACCGGCCGCTCGCCCAGATTCCCCGCCTCGAAGGCTTCGTCCCGCTGCTCGAGCCGCCGATGAAGGGGCAGGCCAGGTCCCGAGCGATCGAGAACGCGCTGATCGGCACCCTGCTCGCGGAGCTCACCATCGTGCTGCGCGCGGTCGGCGGGGAGATCCGCGATTTCTTCCAGTTCTGGGCACGCCGTTTCGAGCTGTTCAATCTCAAGACGCTGATCCGCGGCAAGCTCCACGGACTCGACCCTCGCGCCATCAAAGACAATCTCTACGATCTGCCGCCCTACACGCGGATGCCGCTGGCCGCGCTACTGCAGGCCGAATCCATCGGCGAGCTGCTCAAGATGCTCGAGCCGAGCCCCTACGGGGACATCGCCCGGCAGGCGCGACTCGCCTTCGAGGCCCGCCACGAGGCGCTGTACCTGGACGCCACCATTGACCGACTCTATTTCGGCGGTCTGGTCAAGCGTGCGGAACGCCTGGAGGAGCGTCACCGCGAGCCTCTGCGCCGGCTGGTCAGAGGGCTGGTGGATCAACAGAATCTGATATGGCTGCTGCGTTACCGCTTCGCCTACGCCCTGGGCCCCGCCGAGACCTATTTCATCCTGATACCCCAGGGGCTGCGCCTGGATCGCGAGCGGCTGCAGCAGCTCTGCTCCCTGCCCGACTTCGAGGCGGTGATCGAGGACCTGCCGCCGACCCTGCGTGGCGCGCTGGGCACGGCGGGCACCGCGGTCCAGGTCGAGCGCGCGCTCGAGACGCTTCTCCGGCACGAGGCGCGGGACCGGCTGCGCTACTCGGTTTCGGCGCCGGCCCGGGCCTTTGCCTACCTGTTGCTACGGGAGATCGACCTCAAGCGCCTCCAGGTGCTCATTCAGGGCCAGGCGCTCGGCCTCGCCCCGGATCTGGTCCGCGCGGCCCTGGGTGTGGCCGAGCGGGACGCCGAGCCGCTGCCGCAGCGCCGGGCTTCCTGACCCGGCGGCCCCAGGGGACGAGGATCGGATGTTCAAGCCCTTGCCAATGAAGCACGTGGAGCTGCGATTGCTGAGCGAGGAGCTTCCGCGGTTCTCGCTGATCCTCGCCGACCTCGGGCTATTCAGCCCGGACCAGCGCCCGATCGACGAGCCCGCCTTCGGTCAGGTGCCGGGGCAGCGGTTTCGCGAGCTCTACCACCGCGACCGCAACCATCTGGACAAGATCGTCCAGCAGCTCGGCCTCAGGCTCGCCCCCGGGCTGGAGCACCTGCACCCGGTGAGCGAGGCCGAGCTGGAGGGGCTCGACCGGGAGCTGGGCCAGCTCTGGACCGAGTGCGCGGCCCGCGAGGAGCACCTGCAGGCGCTGACCGAAGAGCAGCGCATGGTCGATCAGCTCGACGAGACCCTGGACGATTTCGCCGCCCTGAACATCGACCTTGGCCGCCTCCAGCAGGAGAGCGCCTTCCTGGATACCCACGTGGGCCTGGTGCCGCGGGGCAACCTGGAGCACTTGCGCGACGCCATCGGTCTGGCCGGATTCCTGCTGTTTCCCTTCCAGCTCGGGGAGACCCATGCGCACGTGGTCATCATCGGGCCGCGCAGCGCCGGGGAAGGCAAGCTCAGTGCGGTCTTGGACACGGCCGGATTTCAAGCCCTTTCCATCCCGCCGGAGCTGCGTGACGAGCCGGACCGGATTCGCCAGCGTCTGGCAGAGCGCCGCGTCGCTCTGCGTCGCGATCTCGAGCGGGAAAGGACCACCACGGCACGGCGCGCCGAGGAGACCCGCGATCTGCTCCAGTCCGCGCTCCGGACCCTGACCCAGGCCGAGCCCTATGTGCGCCTGGACAGTGCCGCCCGCACCAGCGGGTTCCTGTCCCTGATCAGGGGCTGGGTGCCCGCCCGGGAGGTCGGGCGTATGGAGCGCGGGCTCAGACGCCGGCTGCTCTACCCATTCCAGCTCAGCGCCCGCGATCCCCGCCCGGAGGAGCGCCCGGAAGTCCCCAGCGCCATGGCGACCCCCAGGGCGCTGCGCCCCTTCTGCCTGTTCGTGCGCCAGTACGGCATACCGCGCTATGGCGAGTTCGAGCCCAGCTCGGTGTTCGCCGTGACCTTCGTTCTCATGTTCGGGATGATGTTCGGCGACGTTGGCCACGGCACGGTCATCGCCCTGGCCGGGCTGGCACTGCGCCCGAAGGTCGGAACGCTGTGGCTCTGCATCTTCCTGGCGGGCCTGTCCTCGGCCGCCTTCGGCTTCCTGTATGGCAGCGTCTTCGGCTACGAGACCCTGATTCACCCCATCTGGATCAGCCCCCTGTCCGACCCGGTGCTTATGCTCAAGGTCGCCCTGGTGTGGGGCGTCGCCTTCCTGGTCCTGGCCAACCTGATCAGCGTCCACAACCGGCTGGTCGAGGGCCGACCCGCCGCCGCGCTGTTCGACGCCAACGGGGTCATGAACCTGCTGTTCTTCGCAGGCCTGCTCGCCAGCGCCTACGACTGGCTCAGCAGCGGGCGAATCGACGCCGTGGGTGGCACCGTCGCCCTGGCCGCGCTGGCCGCGATGGCCGCCTACCAATGGGTCGAGATCCGGGCCCCCCTCGGCGAAAAGATCCTGATGATCGTCATCGAGACCTTCGAGACCGTCATGCACAACATCTCCAGCACCCTGTCCTTTCTGCGGGTGGCGGCCTTCGGCCTGAACCACGTGGCGCTGGCCATCGCCGTCTTCACCCTGGCGGACATGATGGACACGACGGGGCACTGGATCACCCTGGTGCTCGGCAATCTGTTTGTGCTCGTGCTCGAAGGCGCAATCGTCACCATCCAGGCGCTGCGTCTGGAATACTACGAGGGGTTCTCCCGATACTTCTCGGGCGACGGCCGGGAGTTCCAGCCGCTGCGGCTGAACGGCCTGGCCAGGCGCCGCAACGCCTGACCCCATGACCATCACCCGCTAGCGAAGGAGCAGACCATGCACTGGCTGATCAGTCTCATGACCCTGGGCGTTCTGGGCACGATCGCCGTCGGCATCTACCTCGAGCTGCGCCCGCGCGGGGCCCCGCGGCGCAGATGGAGCCCGCGCCGGACCCTGATCGGCAACCTGGCCTTGTTCGTCACGGCGCAGCTTGCGCTGCTGGTCATCGGGGTCCAGGACGCGCTCGCCCAGCCCGAGCTGGTCAAGGCCGCCACGACCGGCGAGGTCTCCCTGGGACTGGGTCTCGCCTTGGTGGGCATAGGCCTGCCCACCGCGTTCAGCACCATCGCCGCGGGCATCGCGGTGGGACCGATCGGGGCCGCCTCGCTGGCGGCGCTGGCCGAGAAGCCGGAGATCTTCGGCCGGACCCTGGTGTATCTCGGCCTGGCCGAAGGGATCGCGATCTACGGGCTGGTGGTCAGCATCCTCCTGCTGGACAAGATCTGACCCATGCCGCCCGATCAGCGCAGCCCCGACAGCGGGCTCCATGAGGCGACGCGCCTGCTTTTCATGGGTGAGGCGGCCCTGACCGAGGGCTTCCGGCTGATCGGCTTCGAGACCTTTCCGGATGCCTCGGAGGAAGATCTGGAGCGGGTCCTCGTCGATCTGCTGCATTCGCGCGCCCGCGCCTTCGTCGTGCTGGATGCATCCCTGTCGCAGTGCTGCAGTCTGCGGCTTCGACAGGTGCGCTCCGAGGGGGGGCGCATCCTGGTGACGGAGGTGCCCAGACTCCATGAGCCGGAGCGCTTCCGGGGGATCATCGACGACCAGGTGCGGGCGCTGCTCGGTGGTGCCGAGCTGGACGAACGGAGGTAAGGGGTGGACAAGGTCTCCGAGCTCGAGGCGGCGATCCTGGAGCGGGCCAGTCACCTGGCCGAGGAGTACCGGCAGCGCGCCCAGCGCAGCCGCGACAGCATCCTCGGCGAGGCCCACGACCGCCTGCACCTGCGCGAGGAGCGCGAGGTGCTGATCGCCAAGTCCAAAGCCGAGCGCAGCTACCGCCGGGCGGTCCAGGCCAACGAGCTCAAGCTGCGCGGCCAGATGGACCGGCTGCGCTGGGAGATGGTCCAGGCCGTCCACCAGCGGCTCGCCGAGCGTTTCTCCGGGTTCATGGAGGACCGCGTCCGCTACCTCGCGTTTCTCAAGGCGCTGCTGGCGCGCAGCGCGGCGGCCATGGACGCGCCGGCCCTGGTGGTGGAGCTCAACCGGCGCGACCACGACGAGCTCGAGCCCCAGTGGGACGCCTTCGCCGCGGTGCCGGGGCACGACATCACCCTGGGTCCGGAATGCCGCGAGTGCCTGGGCGGCCTCCTGGTGCGGACGCCGGACAACCGCTCGCGCGTGGACAACACCTTCGAGGGGCGGCAACGCCGGCTGGCGCAGCCCATCCTGCAGGCGATCGTCGAACGCCTGCTCCCGCAGACCCCGGAGGACAGCTTCCGTGCCAGCCTCTGATCCCGCACACCCGGGCTCGGGCAGCCGCGACGAGCCCAAGCCCATGACCACTGCCCGGGGGACTATCCGCGAGGTAAACGGCCCCATCCTGATCGCCGACCTGCCGGGCATCAGAAACGGCGAGCAGGTGCGCGTCGGCGACCTCCGTCTGTCCGGCGAGGTGATCGCGCTCAGCGGGATCCAGGCCATCATCCAGGCCTACGAGAGTACCGAGGGGGTGCGCCCCGGGGAACCGGCAGAAGGATTGGGCTATCCGCTCTCGGTGGAGCTCGGGCCGGGTCTGATCGGACAGATCTTCGACGGCGTGCAGCGACCGCTCACCCGGATCTTCGAATCCTCCGGCGACCACATGCCGCGAGGGGTCCAGGTACCGGCCCTCGACCGGTCTCAGCGCTGGCGGTTCGAGCCGGGCGAAGGGCTGGGAACCGGCAGCGCGGTCCAGGGCGGGCTCGCCCTCGGCAGCGTGCAGGAGACCCCGCTGGTGCTCCACCGCATCCTGGTGCCCCCGGGGTTACGGGGCGAGCTGGTGGAGCTGGCCCCCGCCGGCGAGTACACGCTGGAGGACAGCATCGGGCGGGTGAAGGACGAGGCCGGGCGGGTGCACAGGCTGCGGCTCTTCCACCGCTGGCCCGTTCGCCGGCCCAGACCCTACCGACAGCGGGTGCACCTGGTGGAGCCGCTGATCACCGGCCAGCGCATCCTCGATACCTTCTTCCCGCTGATGAAGGGCGGCAAGGCGGCGGTGCCCGGCCCCTTCGGCGCCGGCAAGACGGTGGTGCAGCAGCAGGTGGCGCGGTGGGCCAACGCCGACATCGTCATTTACGTGGGCTGCGGGGAGCGCGGCAACGAGCTGGTCGACATCCTGGAGACCTTCCCGCGGCTCAAGGACCCTTACAGCGGCCGCCCCCTCATGGACCGCACGCTGCTGGTCGCCAACACCTCCAACATGCCGGTGGTCGCCCGCGAGGCATCCATCTACGTCGGCATCACGCTGGCGGAGTATTTCCGAGACATGGGCTATGACGTTGTCATGCTGGCTGACTCCACCAGCCGCTGGGCGGAGGCCCTGCGCGAGGTGGGCGGACGGCTCGGACAGATGCCCGTCGAGGAAGGCTACCCCGCCTATCTGGCCTCGCGGCTCGCGGCCTTCTACGAGCGCGCGGGCCGGGTGGAGACACCCTGCTGCGGCGAGGGATCGATCAGCCTGATCGGCGCCGTGTCTCCACCGGGGGGCGATTTCTCCGAGCCGGTGACCAGCCATACCAAGGAGATCATCCAGACCTTCTGGGCGCTCTCCAAGGAGCTCGCCGACGCCCGCCACTACCCCGCCATCGACTGGGTAGGGAGCTTCTCCGAGCACGTGCCGGATGCCGCCCATTGGTGGGCGGCCAACGTGAGTCCGCACTGGGAGGGACGCCGAGCCCAGGCCCTGAACCTGCTGGCCCGCGACGCGGAGCTCTCGCGCATCGTGAACCTGGTCGGACCCGAGGCGCTCTCCCCGACCCAGCGCTGGGTGCTCGAGGGGGCGGCCCTCATCAAGGAGGCCGTGCTGCAGCAGAGCGCGCTGGAGCCAAACGACAGCTTCGCCTCCCCGGCCAAGCAGTTCGCGCTGCTCGACGTGGCGCTGAGCATCTACGAAAAGGGCGCCGAGCTGGTGGAGCTGGGGGTGCCGATCCAGGAGCTGGCCGCGCTGGATCTGCTCCCAAGGGCCCGACGCCTCAAGCAGAGCTTTTCGAGCGACCAGGTCGAGCGCATCCAGGAGCTGCGCGACCAGATCGCCCCGACCTTCGAACAGCTGCGCATCAGCTACGCCGCCGCCCAGGAGGGGACCGCACCGTGAGCGCCGTGGAGTACCGTAGCTGCACGCGAGCCCAGGGAGGCCTGTTGACGATCACCGGCACCGGTCCCGTCGCCTTCGGGGACCGGGTCAGCATTCGCGACGCCGACGGCAGCGAACGCAACGGCCAGGTGATCCGCACCAGCCGTCCCGAGGTGCTGATCCAGGTGTTCGAGGGGACCGATGGTCTGGACCTGGAATCGACCTGGGTGCGCTTTCTCGACGAACCGCTGGAGCTCGCCCTCTCGCCGGAGATCCTCGGCCGGATCTTCGACGGCATCGGCCAGCCCAGAGACCAGCGCCCCCCCATCGTCAGCCAGCTGCGCCGCCCGGTGTCGGGGTCGGCCATCAACCCGGCGGCCCGCACCTACCCGCGCGAGTTCATCCAGACCGGCATCTCCACCATCGACGGGCTGAACTCGCTGGTGCGCGGCCAGAAGCTGCCCATCTTCTCCTCCTCGGGCCTGCCGCACAACCGGCTTGCCGCGCAGATCGTGCGCCAGGCCAAGCTGCCGGACGAGGAGAGCCGATTCTCCATCGTGTTCGCCGCCATGGGGGTCTCCTACGCCGACTCGAACTTCTTCCAGGAGGAGCTCACCTCGTCCGGCGTGCTCGGCAACGTCACCATGTTCATCAACCTGGCCGACGACCCGCCGGTGGAGCGCCTCGCCCTGCCCCGCTTCGCCCTGACCGCCGCCGAGTATCTGGCCTTCGATCTCGACCGGCACGTGCTGGTGGTGATGACCGACATGACCAACTACGCGGAGGCCCTGCGCGAGGTCTCCACCGCCAAGGGCGATGTGCCCGCCCGCAAGGGCTATCCGGGCTATCTCTACTCGGATCTCGCCGAGATCTACGAGCGCTCCGGGCGTATCCACAACCGCCACGGCTCGATCACCCTGGTCCCGGTGGTGAGCATGCCGAGCGACGACATCACCCACCCCATCCCGGACCTGACCGGCTACATCACCGAGGGACAGATCGTGCTCTCCCGGGAGCTGCACAACCAGGGCGTCTACCCGCCGGTGCACGTCTCGCCGTCGCTGTCGCGCCTGATGAAAGACGGGATCGGCAAGGACGACACCCGCGAGGACCATCCCCGCGTGGCCAACCAGCTGTATGCGATGTATGCCCGGGCCCTGGAAACCCGCAACCTGGCCTCGATCATCGGGGCCGACGAGCTGTCCGAGCGTGACCGGCGCTATCTCGGCTTCGCCGACGCCTTCGACCAGCGTTTCGTCAGCCAGGGCGAGGACGAGGACCGCAGCATCATCGAGACCCTCAACCTCGCCTGGGAGCTGCTCAGCATGTTCCCCCAGGAAGAGCTCACGCGGGTCAGCGAGACGGATCTCGCCAAGTATCACCGCAGCGGAGACTAGGGCCTGCTCACGCTATGCGGATACCCATCGACGGAGGCCATTTTTTCACAGGGCAAGGCGCACTGAGCGTAGTGTACCTGCCGTACATGAGCGAAAGTGCAACGCCGGCCTGGGGAAAAATGGCCCCGTCCCTCCGGGTTGGCCCTCCAAGAAGGCCATGCGGCGTTGCACATCGCTTATTTGGAGTAACCAAACGGCGCTCTGTGCGCCTTGCCTGGCCTTCTTGGAGGGTCAACGCTGGGCATCCGCATAGCGTGAACAGGCCCTAACCCCGTGGCCGGACCGCTGATCAAGGTCGCCCCGACCAAGAGCAACCTGATCCGGCTGCGCAAGCAGGTGCGGTTCCTGGAAGAAGGCCATTCCCTGCTCGAGCGCAAGCGCGAGCTGCTCACGCGCCTGGTCTACGAGCGCATCCGCACCTACCGGGATCTGCGCGAGCGGGCCCGCCGGGCCCTCACCCGGGCCTACCGGGCGCTCTCCATTACCCAGATGCGCATGGGCGGGCGCGCCCTGCAGCAGGCCGCGCTGGGCACCGACGCCACCATCGCCGTGGACATACTGCCGCGCAGCAGCCTCGGCGTTCAGTATCCGTCGGTGGAGGCGCGGGCTCTGGAGCTCAAGCCGGTGGGACTGATGGGCGTGGATTCGATCTTCGACGAGACCCGCCGCGCCATGACCGAAGCGGCCCTGCTGCTCGCCCGGCTCAGCGAGGTGGAGATGGCGCTCGGCCGGCTCATCGCCGAGCAGCGCAAGGCCCAGAAACGCGTGAACGCCCTCAGGTACAACATCATCCCGCGCTACCGGAACACCATCCGCTTCATCCAGTCCGCCCTGGAGGAAGAGGAGCGCAACACCCTGTTCCAGCTCAAGGTGCTGCGCGCGGCAAAACAGCATTCGTGACCGCCACGGCCTCGGGCCCTGCATCTCTCATAGGAGCGAGCTCCAGCTCGCGAAAAGACACCCGGCAATAAATGACCTGGAGGTCGCTCCTACACGGCGCGCTCACCGCCTTCGGGCGCGGGCGCCGCGGCCTCGGCCGCGTGGCGCTTGCGATGCCCCTTGCGCAGCTCCAGGGGGATCGCCCGCCACAAGCCGTCGCGCGAATAGCACCTCCAGCCCCAGCGCAGCCATCCCAGCAGCGCGAAAGCGAGCCATAGGGACCAGACCAACATGGCCACGCGGTACCAATACAGGGGGACCGACAGAACCCAGGCACCGGGCAGCAGCGCTGCGGCCCGATCCTGGTACCAGTTGAGCGAGAAGGCGTCGGACTGGTTTCCCGCGACCTGCATCTGGGGCAACCCCAGCAGCCCCTGCTGAACCGCGGCGAACAACAGCCAGAGGGCGGCGAGCGTCAGCAGCCCGAGTCCAAGCTGGGTCCAGTTGAACCGTCCACGGGAGATCCCCGTCGATTGCCGACACCTCAGCCCCAGGGCCATCAGCCATCCCACCACCAGGGCGCCGACCCAGACCTCGGACTGGCTGAGCCCGATGCCGAGTAGCAGCCAATGCCAGGCCCGCAGCGGGGTGAGATCGATCCGTCCCAGTCCGTAAGCCAGCATCACCACGACCAGCAGCACGCCCCAGAACAGTACGGCAGGTCCCAGGGCGGGCCCGCCGGCCAGCAGGATCCAGCGGTCCTGACCGGGCTCCAAATGGATGGAGGCGTTGACGCTGGGCGCCGCAAGATCCGCCCGCGGGGTGTGGAAGACCCAGGTCATTCCTCGCGCCTCCTGCCAGTCCAGGGCGATCCGCTGGCTTCCGGGCGTCAGCGGCAGGGTCACCGAGCGCCCGCTCTGACCGATGGGCTGGGTCCGCCCGTCGATCGACACGGACTGCAGCCTGGCGCCCTCAGGCAGCTGGACACTGTGCTGACCACCCTTACTGCTGCGCAGGGCAAGCTCCAGCTCTACGTCGGTCGCGCGCTGGCCAGGGCTGACCGACAGACGGCTCGAATCGACCGTCAGGGTGGCGCCGGGCACCCCTTCCGGCCGGGTGACCCGAATGCTCACCGTCTCTCCCGGCCAGGGCCGCCACTCCGGGAGCCAGCGCTGGGCGCGGTCCTGGTGGTGCACCGCCGGGATACCCGCGAGCGCCAGGTGCCAGATCGGGCTGGCGTCCAGGCGCCAGATCTCGGTCCCGTGCCGATTGTCGGCTGCGGTGAGATCGATCTCGGCCGCCTTCTGCAACGAGGAGTCCCAGGCGAAACGGTCCTCGCCGTCGCCGAGGTTGATCAGCACCTGTCCCCCTTCGACCTGGACGCCGGCGGTGGTGACCGACTCACCGGGCAGCAAGGGGTAGCGCAGCAGCACGGAGCCCCGCGCCGGGGCCAACCGCTGCACCCGGGTCTGCACCCGCCAATCGAGCCCCAGGTGCAGGGTGCGCTCGATGCGCACGAAGGCCGGCAGCGCCTGGGGCTGCAGGGCGGGCGCCGCGGGCGCGGCACCCTCGGGAGACCCCTGCCGCTCCAGCTGCAGCTGGCCCGAGGCGTGGCCGGTCGGATCGAGGCCGAGCAGGGTCCAGCCGTGCACCTCCACGTCCAGGCTGCGCGGCGGCAACGGCAGAGGGATGGAGATCCGCTCCGCCGCCGGAAGCTCGGCCGCCAGGGCGACCTCGTGGACCCCCGGGTCCACCTTCAGCCAGAGCTGCCCTTTCGCGCCACGTCGCAGCGCGACCGCGGGGGTGCCGTCCACGCTCACCATCCCCGGGAGCCAGTCCCCGGTCGCAACCGGCAGGGGCACGGCGACCGGCTGCTCGGCATGGACCTCCAAACGCAGGAGCAGCCCCCCGCGGTCTGCCGTCAGGCTCATGCGCGCGATCTGGGCGCAGGCGGGGAGGCAATCAGGAGGCTCGGTCAGGCGCTGCTCCAGGCGCTGCAGCAGCTCGGAGGGTGGATACTCCGCGGCCCGGGCCTCGGGGATGGCGCCGGGGCCCAGCAAAACACCCGCGCCCAGAATCAGCACCGCGGCCGCCGCCCCGCCGCTCGTCCGTGGCGCAGCGCCTCCACCTCGCCACAGGCGCCAGGCCAGCGCGAGCACCAGACCCGCTCCGAGAAGATTGAGCATGAGCCGGAGCGCCGGAGAGATCAGGTAGATCCGTAGCGTCTCACCCTGCTCCACCGGACCGTTCCAGCCGATCTCCACGCGCCGCCACTGCCAATCCGGCAGGCCGGGTCCGGTCTGGATCTGGGCATTGGGGTCGATCTCGTCCAGGGCCGGACGGGGAGGCGGGGCTGCGGGCCCTGCAGACTTCGCCATGAAACGGGCTCCCCCGACGCCCTTCTTCTCCGCGAAGGAACGTGACATCAGGGCATCCGCCGTCGGGGCTGCGGCGACGGGTGCCGAGGACGCCGCCGGAGTCTCGGGCTGCACCGTCCATTCCGGCTGCTCCAGCTGGGGATAGATGCCGACCCGGACCTGGTTGACCAGGAAGGGCACACCAATGATCACCAGGCCCAACAGGCTCAGGTTGCGGTACCAGCGCGCCAGGCCGTGGAAACGGCCTTCGGGCAGGACGCGCAGCAGCGCGACCGCGGCGAGGAGGTTGATCCAGCCCCATTGGGGTGCCCCGGGCTGGTGCCAGGTGAGCCCCAGGGTGGCGAGAGCGAGCAGCGCCCAGGGCCAGCCCCAGAGCCGCCCAGCGCCGATGGCGACCACCAGGACGAGAAACAGATCCAGCAACGTCCAGCGCTGCAGCCAGCCGCCGGAAGCCCGCTCCGCACCTGTCACCGCGAACAGCTCCCAGCCGGGGGGCAGGTTGAGCGCCGTTTGCACCCGCTGGAAATCCCGGCCCCAGCCGGCGGCCGGCAGGACCGATGAGCGGCGCTCGACACGGGCGTCCGCCACCAGGTCCAGGCGTCCCCGGCGTACTTCCACGCCCTCTACGGACGCCCCCGACAGACGCGTGATGAGCTGAGGCTTGCCATCCAGCAGCACCCGACCCAAGCCCAATGCGGGACTGGAGCTCAGGCGCCAGTCATGGGTCAAGGTGCCCGAGAGCCGATCGCGCAGGGTGTAGCCGCCGCCGTCGAAATCGAGCCAGACGGTACGGTCCAGCTCCAGACGATCCGGTGCGGGCTGGGGGTCTCCACGACGCTGGACATTGAGGCGCAGGGTATCCCCCGGGCGCACCCGGTAGGCCGGCAGCCGCTGCCAGTCGGCCGGCAGACTGGTCTGCGCGGGATCGATCTCGGCCACCCCTTCTATCTTCACCAGGCGCAGGTCGGGGTGCGCCTCGAACACCCAGACCTCCTCCGCCGGCCAGGGCGGCTCGGCGGACGGCGGCGAGATCTCGGTGAGATAGGCCGGATGGCGGGCCCTGAGGCTCAGCGTCCAGCGACCGGGCCGCACCTGGACCCGCAGTCGTCCGTCGGACTCGACCCGCGCCGGCAGCGGGCTCTCGAGCCGGAGGGGCACGAAGCCGGCCCCGAGGGCCCCGGTGAGGGCGACCTCCCGCTCCGGACCGGCCACCGCCAGCTCGATGCGGGTGACCAGCTGGAGGGGGTTGTCGTCAATCAAGCGGCGGAAGACCTTGACGTCGAGCCTCGCTTCGGGCGGCGCCCCCGCCTTGGGCGCCTCTCGGGACCTGAGCCAGACCTGGCCCTGAGCACTCACGACCGGGGCCGGCACCACCTCACCGAGCATCTCCAGGGTGATCAGGGCGGTATCCGCGGGCACCAGCAGGGATTCAGGCGGCTGCCGCCAGCTGAAGGTGCCCTCGATGCGGTGCTGGCCGGGCTTGAGCCTGAGCGCCGGCCGCCCGTCATGCAGGCCAACGGCCGCCGCAACGCCGTCCACCCGCACGTCCTGGGGCCAATGGGTCTCATCGCCCGGCAAGGCGCCCCAAGCCTCGGCGAACAGGCTCAGGTCCTGGACGAAGGTGCCCTTGGTCTGCTGCACGTTCAGGCTGAGCCGGCTCTCCCAGCTGCACACGCGGTCCGCGCGGTCGTACGCGATGGGGCAGCTCCGGTCGGGGTGATCGAACAAGGCCCACTGGACCCAGGGCCGCAGCGGCTGAGGCACCTCCTCGGGCGACAGGGCGCGGGCCTCGGCGGCCAGACTCATGACGGCCAGAACCATCCCAATCAGTGCTCTCACACTCGGTCCCTCCCCGGAAAGAGATCGCTAGACGGTAGCCAAGGATTGTAGGAGCGAGCTCCAGCTCGCGATAGCTGTTCAATCGTAGACCGGAAGACCCGTAGGTGTCGGGTCGCGCAGCGACCCGACACCGTCGTCAGCGCAGCCCCCTAGCCCCCCCACCCCGGCCCCTGGAGGGAGAGGGGAATGGCGTACAGAGCCCGAACACGGTTTATACCCCCTCTCCCCCCGGGAGAAGGTCGGGGTGAGGGGATCAAAGACCTTCTTGGTCGCGAGCTGGAGCTCGCTCCCACCCATTGTGGGGGCGGCGTCGCCTACTTCGCCGTCATCACCCAAACGCCATTCCAGCCCTCGCCGGGGGGCTCGGCTTTGAGTCGCTCGCAGCGCTGCACGTACATCGCAGCGAGCCGGTCGGCGGAGTTGAGCCGCAGCGCCTCGCCGAAGGAGCGAATCGCCGGGTCCCAGCGCCCCGCTCGGTAATGCCCCTGACCCTCCTTGAAATGGCCCACGGCCTCCATCAGGTTCGGAAAGGTCTGCTCCGTATGGTAGTCGAGCACCTCGTAGACGCCCACCGGCTCGGTCTTTCCCTTCACCACCACCCGGTCGATCTCGCGAATGCGGTAGGTGCCACGCAGCTTGCGGTAGGTGTTCTCGCTGATCAGGATGCGGGAGAAATACTGCTTGCAGGCACTCTCCAGCCGGGCGGCCAGGTTCACCCCGTCGCCGATGATGGTGTAGTCCATGCGCCGCGGCGAGCCGATGTTGCCCGACACCACGGTATCGGTGTTGAGTCCTATACCCATGTCCACGGGGTCCTCGCCCCGGGCCTTGCGCACCTCGTTCCAGCCGTCCAGGGTGCGGATCATCTCTATGGCCGCACGCACCCCTCGGTCCTCGTCGTCGCCGTGGCCGAGCGGGATGCCGAACGCCGCCATGATGGCGTCACCGATGAACTTGTCGAGCATGCCTCCTTCGCGCTGCAAACACTCCACCATCAGCGTGAAGTACTCGTTGAGGAAAGACACGGTCCCGGCAGCGCCGAGCTTCTCGGCGAGCGTGGTGAAGCCGCGGATGTCGGTGAACAGCACCGTGGCCGGCGTGCTCTTGCCGCCGAGAATGTCCTCGCTCTGCAGCAGCTGGTCCGCAATGGACGGGTCCATGTAGCGCGACATGGTGGCCTTGACGCGCTTCTCGCCGGTGATGTCCTCGAGCACCAGCATGGTCCCGAGCCTGGTTTCCTCCGTGCTGAGCAAGGGCAGCACGGTGAGGTTGACCGAGGCCCGGCGCGCCCCCAGCTCCAGCTCCGCGTCCATGGAGACATCCGGGCGCTGGGTCTCGTCCACCCGGCGGATGCGCTCGGCTACCCAGGCGCCCCGCTCGGTGAACAGCTCGGTGGCCGGCACGCCGACGATCCGGGCGCGCTCCATGCCGAGGATGCGCTGGCCCGCATCGTTGCACGTGTGGATCCGCCCCTCCGCGTCGAGGGTCAGCACGCCGTTGGACATGCTGCGCAGCATCCCCTCGTTGTAGTTCTTCATGTTCTGAATGTCGTTGAAGAGCTTGGCGTTCTCCAGGCCCACGGCGATCTGGGCGGTGAACGCCTTGAGCCGCGACTCGTCCTCCTCGGTGAACACCCCGCCCTTCTTGTTCAGCACCTGGGTCACGCCGATGGTTCGGCCCTCCTTGTTGACCACCGGCACGCACAGGATGGAGCGGGTGAAGAATCCGGTCTTGCGATCGAACTCGGGGTTGAAGCGCAGGTCCGCGTAGGCATGGGGGATATTGATGGTCGCCCCGGAGGTGAACACCGCGCCGGCGATACCCACGTGGTTGGGCATGCGGATCTGGGTGGTGGTGAGCCCCTCGCCCACCTGGGACCAGAGCTCGCCGGTCTTCTCGTCGTTGAGGAACAGGGTGGAGCGCTCGGCATCCAGCAGGCGCGTGGCCTCGCTCATGACCTTGCGCAATACCGCCGAGAGATCGATCTCGGAGGTGATGCCCGAGACCATGTCCAGGAACTCCAGCTCCTGGACCTTGGCCCGCTCCATCTCCTCGGCGAACTGAGTGCTCTTGAGGAAGATGGAGGCCTGGGTAGTGAGCTCCTCCAGGGTCTCCAGATCCTCGGGGGTGAACGCGCTGCCCCGACGGTTGATGGACTCGGCGACGCCGATGATCTCGCCGGCGGCCGTGCGGATGGGCACCGCGATGATATTGCGGGTGGTGATCCCGGTCTTCTGATCGATCTTAGGGTTGAAATGGCTATCGGCGTAGGCCTCGGGGACGATCTCCCCGCGACCGCTGCGAAACACCCGGCCGGCGACGCCCTCGTCGTTGAGAAACCGAATCTCGCGCCTGAAGCTGCCGTGGGTGACCCGCGAGTAGAGCTCCCCGGTACGCGGGTCGTTGAGGAACAAAGCAGCCTGCTCGGCGTCGGTCTCCCGCGCCACTATGCCCAGCAGCGCCTCGAGCACCTGGTCGAGGTTGTCGAGCACCGCGAGTCCGCGATAGGTCTGCACCAGCATCTCCGCGCGGCGCAGGCGCCCTGCAACATCCCCAGGATACTGCTGCTCAACCGCGCTCATAGCGCCCCTCCAGCTCGTGCCGCAGTGCCACGACGGTGCGCCGCAGCTCGTCGATCTCGCCGTTCTTTTCGCGCCTTAGGGTCTGCTCCGCGGCACCGGTATCCAGCCGCAGCCGGTCGAGGGCATCGCGCTCGGCCCGAATCGTCTGCTCCAGCTGCTCGAGCCGCTCGCGCGATCTGGCACGCTCGTTCGACAGCGCCGCTGCGTGCTCGGACTGCTGCGCGCTCAGCCGGTCGCGCAGCTGCACGATGGTCGACTGCAGCTCGCGGCGCTCCTCGGCCGCCAGGACCCGCTCTCGCTGGACAGCCGCCTCCGAATCGAGACGCAGGCGGTCGAGCTCGGTGCGCAGGGCATCCACGGAGGCCTGGAGCTGACTCTGGATTTCGGCAGCCTGGGCCCCGGCACGCTGCAGCGCCGCCTGACCGTCCAGACTGTGCTGCTCCAGAACCGAGCGCAGACCGGTGATCGTGCGCTCCAGCTCCTGGCGCTCCTGGGCCCGCGCGCGCCGCTCACCGCCGAGGGCTGCGTCAGCGTCCCCGGAGCTGCGCTCGAGCTGGCCACGAAGGGCGATCAGGGCGTCCTGGAGCTGCCGGATCTCCACCCGTGCCAGCCTGAGGCGCTCCGCATCCGCTTGCTCTTCCGCCGTCTGCACCGCGCTCGTCTCACTTGTCCCCTTGCACCCGTATCCCGCTTTCCGGCCGACGCAGGACCACACCCCAGGGCGCGGCGCCGCAGAGCACCATCCTAAGGCCGGACCCGGGCCCGCAGAAGCCTCTGATGTGCGGCCGGTGGCCTGCACGGAAGCGCCGCCACAGGGCCTCTCCCCACGGCTGAGGCGCGTGTGAGAACGGGCTAGCATATCTCGCGCCAGAGGAGACCCCGGCCGCCCGGAGGCCGGGTAAGACTCGTCGGTAGGTGGCGTCACCCGTCGTGGCATCCGCGGCCAGCGATGAAAAGCAGGTCGACAGCAAGGCGATAAGACCCGCGAGCCCCGCCCTAAGCCCCCCTGTTCATACGCTGTCCTTCCAGCCAGCCGAGAAACCCACTCCGTGCCAGACCGACACGGGGAGACCGGCCCCGGCGGCGCGCGCGGAGCTTCGCGGCCCCCGGCGTCCGCACCCTCGCTCAGGGCTCCAGCTGTTTGAGGATCTTGGGATCCTTGTCGCGGTCCGCCAGCACCGAGTGACAGATGTCGCAATCCTTGGAGATACGCTCGCCGTCGTCGGCGCGGTGGCGCTTGTCGTGACAGCGGAAGCAACCGACGGAGCTCTTGTGCCCCAAATGGTTGGGATAGGTGCCCCAGAACACATTCATGCTGGGAAATACGTTGCTCGCATAGATGTCACCCAGCTCCTTGCCTGCTGCTTTGATGACAGCGCCCCGGGACTTGAGCAATTCCGGATAGTGCTCCCCATAGAACGTTTCCAGGGCCTTGCTGAGTCCGGCGCGCGCCTCCTCGTGGGAAGCATATTTCGTTTCCAGTGCCTTCACGGCCTCACGCCTGACGAAGGGCAAGGTCCGGTCGAGCCGTCCTTGCTCCAACGCTCGATCCACCTCTTCGCCCGGCTGGCGGTAGACGTGGGTCGGGCGGTTGTGGCAATCGATGCAGTCCATGGTGCGCCAGACGGCGCCCTCCGGGGCGGCCTTCGGGCCCTTGAACAGCTTCTTGCTGCCGTCGGCCTTGGTCAGCTCGACCTGGTAGACAGTCTCCCGATCGGAATCCGCCAGATAGCGCACCCGGATGTTGCGGTCCACGTGCCAATGGATGCCCTGGGACGCTCTCCCCTGAAGACCGCCGACGTGCATCAGCAGCACCGTCTTGAGCTCGGTGTTGGTCTCGTCATCGTCGTAGCTGGTCTTCAGGACCAGCCGGTCGCCGATGAACTTACTCGGCCAATGGCACTGCTCGCAGGTCTCGCGGGCGGGGCGCAGGTTGTGCAACGGCGTGGGAATCGGCCGAGGATAGAGATTGAACGCGACAGCGACCACCTGCCAGACGCCTGAGAGCTTGGACTTGACAAACCAGTCGGCCCCGGGCCCGATGTGGCACTCCACGCACTTGACGTGGGCATGAGGCGAGCGCCGGTACGCCGTATACTCCGGCTGCATCACCGTGTGGCAGGTTGCGCCGCAGAACGCGGTCGAGTCCATCACCTCTACGCCCTTATAGGTCGCGGCACCCACGATGACGACGTTGACCACGGTCAACAGCGCGGCGGCGACCAGGGCCTTTCGGGTGCCCGGCTTGTTCAGGTCCATGACCGGCAGCATCTGGCTCTGAGTGCCCAGCGTGCGCGCACGACGGTGGGCCCAGACCCGCCCGACGGGAATCAGGATCAGTCCGAAGACGAAGATCCCGGGCAGGATCAGATACGCAAGAATGCCCAGATAGGGACCGCCCTCGAAGCCGGTCAGCTCCAAGGCGAACAGCATGATGAACAAGACCGCGCTCACGGTAGTCACCACCGTGCCGATCAGGCTGACGAAGTTTTGGGTGACTACTGCCAGGAAGTTTTTAACCATGTGTGTCTAGCCTCGCTGCGGGGCTGCCCCGATGCGCCGCGCCGAAGGACCGATGTCCGACCGGGCAAGCAGAATTTGGATTGTACACGCCCCCCAGCCTCGACGGAGGGGCCGGCGCAAGGGGCTCCCGCTCGTCGCGTGCGGCCACTTGCCGCACCGTCGCGGTGCGCCGAGCAAGCGAGCGCCCGGGATCGAGATCCCCCCGGCCCCATCGAGGGCCATCGCTATCGATGGCCGGCCGTTCGCCTCGCCAAGCATAGCAGTGCGTGATCCCGCCTCGGCGTCTCCGGCACGCGCCGCCCGGCGAGCGAGCGGCCGGCATTCGGCGCCTTGCGTCATCCCCCACTTTCCCCCTGGGCCGGTCATCGCGCGCGCCGCAGGACACGCGGTCCGGACCCGGTCCCACCTCTCGGCGCAGAAACCCGTACCCGGGCGCATTCGCTTCCGCGGGAGCCCTAACGAAAAACCCCGCCGGGAGGCGGGGCTGTCGTACCAGGTGGTCGGGGACTTCGCCCCCGGGCTTACTTGGGAACGACGTTGACGGCGCTCGGTCCTTTCGGGCCTTGCTCAACGTCGAACGACACCGTTTGCCCTTCGGCGAGCGACTTGAAGCCGCCACCTTGGATGGCGCTGTGATGGACAAAAACGTCCTTGGAGCCGTCAGAAGGGGCGATGAAGCCAAAACCCTTCTGGTCACTGAACCACTTGACTGTACCTGTAGCCATTTCTGTAACCTCGGAAAAAACTTAGCCCTTAGTGTATGCAGACGATCGTAGAGAATTTACGAGAGGGTCTCCCACACACTGCGGGTAGAGGCACTGCCGAAACACTACAGAAAAGTACTGCACGGACACCATTATGCCCGGGAGCTGGCCGGGCGACAATCTCTTTCAGCGGGCAACCCGGCGAACGCCGCGCACGGACCCGGGCCCGACCCGTCACGCCGCCGCGCGGCGACAGCATGCCCGGGGTCAGTCGCGGCGGATCTCGGCGACCCGCCGGGCGCCTTGCGCCCCTTGAGCCCACGAGGCCTCGAGCGGCTCACGGTGGCGCCGGCCGCTCCTCGACGTACGGTTCGACCCTATCCTGTTCGGCGGGGTGGTTACGGGCCACGATCGCGCGAGCGGCTTCTGTTGCGCTGAGGTTGATCGCCTCGTGCGGTACGCCCGGCGGGACGAACAGGAAGTCACCCGCCTCACTGACGATCTCATGCTCGAGGGACGGTCCCCAGCGCGTGCGGACCCTTCCCTGGAGCACATAGATGCCGGTCTCGTAGCCTACGTGAATGTGGGGCTCCGAGCGACCCCCCGGTGGGATGACCACCAGGTGCATGGACAACCCGGTCGAGTTGACCGTTTGTCCCGAGATACCGATGAAGTAAGGCAGGCGCTGCCGCGTCATGACCTCGCGGTCCGGCCTCAAACCTTGGACCTTGGGGTACTGGGCATTCATGGTGGAGGTCGGTTCACAACGAGCATGACGGTCACAGCAGCATGGCAATCAGGTCTCTGATTGTCTCATGCTGGCGCGCAAGATCGGAGCCTGTCCCCGCGGCGCCGCGCCGCGCTCCTCTACGGGCGTCGGCGCTCACCACCCCTGGTCCCGGCTCTCGAGCAACGCCTGCTCGTCGGCCTCTATCAGTGCCTCCAGGTCCTTTCGCGCCTCTTGCGAGATGCTGATGCGCTTGCTCAGATCCTGGTGGTGAATGGCATAGATGCGTTCGTTGGTCTGCTCGTCGTAGGCGCGGAAACGGTGGGCCGCCCGCTTGGCCTGATAGGCGCCGAATCCGAGCCCGCGCAAGGCCGCTTCTCCCAAGCGCAGCGCCCCCTCGAAGCTCTCGCGCTCGGGTTGGTCCACACCGTGGTCGCGCAGGTCGAAGGCGTGCACCAGGTCCCAGGCCCGCGCCAGCACCGCCAGGTTGGGAAAGTGCTGCCGCACCAGATCTACGATCGCCGCCGCCTGTGCCCGATCGTCCACCGCGACCACGATGAGCCTGGCACCCGCGGCGCCGGCGGCGTGCAGCAGATCCAGGCGGGTCGCATCACCGTAGAACACCTTGAAGCCGAACTTGCGGATGCTCTCGATCAGCTTGGGGTCGTGGTCGAGGATGGTGGTGCCGATGCGGTTGGCGTGCAGCAGGCGTCCCACGATCTGCCCCACCCGCCCGAAGCCCGCGATGATCACCGGGCACCGCTCGTCGATGGCATCGGCGGGGCGCGAGCCAGCCGTGTCGACCAAGCGCGGCGCGATCACGCGCTCGTCGAGCAGCAGCAGCAACGGTGTCGTCAGCATCGAAAGGGCGACGATCAACGTCAGGACCGGCACCAGATGAGGCGCGAGGAAGCCCGACCCACCGGCCGCCGAAAAGAGCACGAAGGCGAGCTCGCCGCCCTGGGAGAGGACGAACATGAACAGGGCGCGCTGTCTTCCGGGGATGCCCGATACGCGCGCCATCGCCCCCAGCACCCCGGCTTTCACAACCAGCAGGCTGAGCACCGCACCCAGGATCGCCGCCGGATGCGCCAACAGCAGCGAGAAGTCGACCCCCATCCCCACCGAGATGAAGAAGAGCCCCATCAGCAACCCCTTGAAGGGCTCGATGTCGGCCTCGAGCGCCCGGCGGTATTCGGACTCGGCGAGAAGCACCCCGGCCAGGAACGCGCCCAGCGCCATGGACAGCCCGGCAGCCTGCATCAGGTAGGCGATGCCGACGACGATGAGCAGAGAGAACGCCGTGAACACCTCTCGCAGCCCGGCGTCGGCGATGAAGCGGAACAACGGTCGAGTCAAGACCCGCCCGCCGACCACCACGGCCAGGATCGCGCCCAGCCCTTTGGCGGCCCCGAGCCAGGCGGGCGCGCCGCCCTGCCCGCCGCCTCCGGCAAGCAACGGCAGCAGAGCCAACATCGGGATCACGGCGAGGTCCTGAAACAGCAGAATGGCGAAGCCGTTATGGCCGGCGGGGGTCGCCATCAGATGGCGCTCGGTCAAGGACTGCAGGGCGATCGCCGTGGACGACATGGCCAGCCCCGCGCCGATCACGGCCGCGCTGCGCAGGTCCACGCCGGCGGCCAGCGCCACCGCACCGACCAGGAGCGTGGTGGCCACCAATTGAGCGCCGCCGACGCCCAGGATCGGCCGCCGCAGGGCCCAGAGCCGGCGCGGCTCCAGCTCCAATCCGATCAGAAACAACAGCAGCACCACACCAAGCTCGGCAAAGTGCAGGATGCGCTCCGGGTCCTGTACCAGCCCGAAGCCCGACGGCCCGATGGCGATGCCTGCCGCGAGATAACCGAGCACCGACCCCAAGCCCAGACGCCGCGCCACGGGCACCGCAATGACCGCGGCGGCCAAATAGACGACAACGTTCTGAAACACGCCCGTATCGCTCATCCCCGGTCCTCCCACCGCGCGCCGACCGCCAAAGGCTGCTGCCCGGTACTTGGATAGCCCTCCAGCAGCGCCCGGTACCCTAGCGCGCAGCGCGCCAGGGCCGCGTCGTCCAAGGCCCGGCCGGCCGGGACGACCAGCGGTCGCAGATAGCGCATACGGCAGAAGCGGGCGGTCTGTTCCAGGGGCCGCAACAGCTCAGAAAGGGGGTAGCCGTGGCGCCCTTCGGCCCGGTAGGCCTCCCAGGGAGCACCGGTGGAGACCACCTGGAGCAAATCCTTGCCGGCCAGGGCTTCACCCCCCTCCCCGTAGGCAAAGCCGGTCACGAGCACCTCGTCGATCCAGTGCTTGACGATGGCCGGTGCGCTGTACCAATAGAGCGGGTGCTGCAAGACCACCAGACGCGCGGCCCGCAGGCGCCGCTGCTCGGCCACGACATCGATGTAGAAGTCGGGATAGGCCTCCAGCAGGTCATGAAAATACACCCCGGGGAGGTCTCGGACGGCGTCGGCCAGCGCCCGGTTGACGCGCGAGGCGCGGAACGCCGGATGCGCGAACACCACCAGAATGGGCGCTTCCCCCAAGACATCGGTCTCAGACACCCTCGTCGTCCCGTCTCGGCCTGCCCACCCCCTTCGACGCGGCCCGGCGCTGCGCCAACACCTCCACTCGCGCCCGGAACCTCCCCCCGCCCAGCGCCCAGCCCTTGTGGGTACACTCTCGGATCTGCTTGAGGTCTTCGCCCGAAATGGCCGCCCGAAACAACTGTCGATAGGCACTCTGCCGTTCGGCCGGATTCCTGCCCAAACGCAGGTATTCGCGGTGCGGCCTCACCCATTGCCCCTCGGCGCCCGACTCGCCGAGCCCATTGCAGCGATAGCTCGACCAGCGGTATTCCCTTGGGTGCTCCACCATGCCCGCCCGGACCGGGTTGAGCTCGATATAACGCATCAGCTTCAGCAAATACGCCTCACTGTCGACCACCGTTGCCCGGTAGCGCCCTTCCCAGAGCGTGCCGCTGCGCTGGTATACAGAGTTGAAGTGCTGAACATAGCGCCTGCCCACCGACTGAAACACCTTACTGATGCTGTGGTCGATTTCCGGCGTCGCCAACATGTGGACATGGTTGGTCATCCAGACGTAGGCGTGGATCGCCAGACCATGCTGCTCGGCCGCCTCCACCAAGGCATCGCGAAAGAACTGATAGTCCGCGTCAGCGGCGAAGATCACCTGCCGGTTGTTGCCGCGCTGAATGATGTGCTGCGGCTGACCGGGGATGACGTAGCGGGGAAGGCGGGCCATGGAGGTTATTCTAATCTAACGAAAGTCAGAGTGTAGCAGATATATCGTGTCTGACCCCGTTTTGGATTGCCCCGTTTTGGACCCCGGTTTATCCTTTTCTCTGGATTGGTACGGAAATGTCTGCGGGATTCGGGACCGCGAGCGGTGTAAGCTGATACTGAAATTGGCGAAGGGGAGTCTTCATGGTCATATTGACCTATTTCCACAAGTACGGCCTCTGGCTTTCCTGGCCGGTATTCGGGCTCGGGGTCTTTCTGCTCTGGTTCTTCATCATGAGCGTGGTGAAGGTAGGCGAAAAGCACCGCATCTGCCACCTTCCGCTGCAGGCCGAACAGATGGTCGAGTTTGCCGAGGCGGGCAGGGTCATCCTCTGGCTGGAGGGGCCGCTGCTCACCAACCGCTTCGCGGGCCTCAGCTTTGAGCTGAGGGGTCCCGACGGGTCGTCATCGAAAGGACGCATGGCCCTGTTCCGCGGCGGGTCGTCAAGCTTCTCCAAAGCGCGCATAGCCGATCGGGTCTTCACGATCACCACGCCCGGCCGCTACGTCCTGCACACCGAAGGACTGGGCGGCGAGAAGGCCGGCGACGAGCAACACCGCCTCATCTTCATGCGGCCCTATCTGGCCGAGACCGTCGGCTCCGTACTGGGCATCATACTGGGCGCTGTCCTCACCATCGGGAGCACGGTGAATTTCCTTATTCGTCTCCTGGGGGGAGGCGGGCAGTGAGCGACTCCCGATACTGGGACAGTCTGCGGCAGGCAGGGCTCTTCATATACCTTTTTCTTTTCCTGCTGTTTCTCGGCCTGGCAGGTCTTGGCTACTTCGCTGACCGCATCGGTGCTTTGGAAATATGGGATTCCCCGGTGTGGGTCAAGATCAAAGTCCCGCTCATCGCCGTCGGCGTCATCGGGTTTGTGGGAGGCGTGATCGCCTTCGCCCGTTACGGAGGGCAAAAGGAGCTGCAGGCGGCGCAACAGTACGCCCAGGCCCGAGGGTGGGGATTCGCGCGCGACGATACGGAGGGGCTCACGGCCAGGGCCGCGGAGATCCTTTGGGCTCTCAAGAATATCAGCATCCACTACGTAAGGACCGTGGAGACCGGACGGCGCAGCCTCTACTTGTTTAACTGCTGGTACAAGTACGAGAAGGAAACCGCGAGCCGTCCTTACTCCTATGGCACGGCGGGTATGATTCGGTTCAAGCGATTCGCCTCCGCAGGCGTCCCCTTGGACATCGTGCAGCGGGACTGGACGGAGGTGATGGAGTCCGACAAGGTCGATATGGGCAAGTCCCGGTTCAGCGAGCAGTTCCTTGTTCTTTCGCGAGACCCGGCCGGGGCAAGAGAAACCGTGAGCGCGGCCATTCAAGAGATCATGCTGGAGCACCTGACAAAACCGCTTCACAATCCGGTCAGCGTCAGCTTCGGACCGGGCGGGGTCGTGGCCATGACCGACCGCACGAACGACCCAGAGCGGCTGCAGGATCTCATCGAGCTGTTGCGGGCGATTGAATCGGCAGCGCGTTAGAAAATACAGGGCGGGGGTCAAGGCTTGAACCCTGACTGTCACTGCGCTGGGCTCGCGCCACAGCCGGACGGTTGCGGCCGTCCGGATGACTGCATACCGATGGGATTCTTGGACCGTTCGCGAAGACGCGCGCCGCGGCGCAACGCCGCTATACCGCCTTTGTCGCCGAGGGCGTGGGCGCACAGACGCCCCAAAAAGAGCTGCGCGGTCAGGTGTTGTTGGGCAATGAAGCGTTCATGGCCAGTATGAGCCGGGGGCTTTCCGCGAAGCGGACCTTCCGGAGCTGCCCAAGACCCCGGGATAAGCGCACCGCCCCGCCTTGGCGGCGCTCTCCGCCGATGATGAAGCCCCCAGCGCGATGACCGGACCTGGCGCGCCAACCGCGACTACGGATACAGCCTCAGCGAGATCGGGCGAACGCTGGGACTGCACGACAGCACCCTGAGCACAGCGATCACGCGTCATGAACGGGCTCCATTCAAGACCCTGCGGTTGCTGACTTACGAGCCCCGACCCGCCATCGCTTGATCACCCTTGACGCGAGCTTCTATCTGGCTAGAATCCCGAGGAAATCGTGCACAGATCCGTCATGCAGGGCGCTTTCCGGCGGACGACGGCCTCACTACGGGGGGTTGAGGATGGTTTCCTGCAGCAAAGGTTGTGGCGCGCGCGCGAGGTGCCGTTTCCGGGCTGCTCGCCTTCTTTCCGCGTTCGGCGGCTGAAAGCAAATTCCTAGGCCTTGACCCCTGACCCGTCTCGGGTCCAGACGCAATACTTACATCGAGCCAAAGAGAGGGGAGAAAGATGAGCGTGAAGATCGATCTGGACGGACGGCTGGCGCAGTATGGGGAAATGGCCCGCGGGCAGATCGGCCCGCACCGGAGCCTGAGCGAGCTCGCGGGTTATGCGGCCGCCGTCGGCGCCGGCCTGGCAATGGCCGGCGGCGCCGACGCCAGCATCATCTACAGCGGCGTGCAGAACATCACGGCGCAGATCAACCCCGCTGCGACTACTTTACCTCTTAACGAGGATGTCGCCACTTTCGCCGTGGGCGGCTCGCAGTTCACAGCGGGTGCCCTGTTTGGTGTTGGTGGAGGGCCGGCGACGGTCAAATATATCGGGGTTGCGTTTCTGGAAGGGCCCGCCGGGGCGCACTTCCTCGGCACGGGCACGGCACACAATCTTCACGGCTCATTCTTTGCGGCTTCAGGAGCCGACTTCGGACCCGGCGGACGTTTTGTGCCCGATAGTGTCGGCCTGGGCCGGCTACAGAAGGTGTCGTTCAGCGGATCCTATCCGGCTTTCAACAAAAAAGGATCGTCCTCGTACAACGCCGGCAATTTCCCGCCGGGCGCGACCGGCATCGCCGGGGTACAACTGGCGAACGGCGATTACGGCTGGATCCGCCTGCGCCTGGACGACCTCGGGCTGAACCAGCCTTTCGGCGCCCTGCTGACCAACGGTCCGCTCGGCGACGGCCTGAACTACGCCGACAAGATCACCGTCATAGACTGGGCCTACGAGGACAGCGGCGCGGCCATCCACGCCGGCGCCACCGGGCAGACGGTGCCGGAGCCCTCTTCGCTCGCGCTGCTGGCCGTGGGTGCCCTGGGCCTCGGCGCCTTCCGCCGGCGCAAGGCGCAACGGACGGCTGCTCACTGAGTCCGCCCCCGCGGGACGGGATGTGGAGCCTGTTGCGCGGACGGCCGTCGAGCCGGGCAGCCGGCTCGACGGCGGACTGGCGATGGCGGCCTCGGACCTGCGCGAACCACGGCCATCGAGCCTGCGCTTCCGGCATTACCGGCTGGAAAGCGTGTATCTCGACACCACGGCCGGGCAGCGCGCCGCGATTTCCGGGTTCTGGCTGCGCGAACGGGCCATCGCGGACCCCCGGGAGGCCGAGCGCCGCGCCGGCGAAGTGGTGTTAGTGGTGCGCCGGGACGACAGCGGCGAACTGGCCGGGGTCTCGACCGTCGCCTTGCGGCGGCTGGGCGACGGCCGCCCGGTCTACGCCTACCGCATGTTCCTGCGCGAGCAGGACCGGGTGCCCTATCTGATGTTGACGGTCGTGCTTGCCACCCGCGACTTCCTGCGCGGGTTCCGGCACCCGCAGGCTCAACCCGTGGGCATGCTGCACGTCAACGAAAACCCGAAGCTGATGCGTTCCGGCGTGCGCCGGTTCTTTCAGCGCCACGGCTACCGCTACCTCGGCCAGAACCGGCGCGGCCAGGATCTGTGGCTGGCGGAGTTCGGGGACGGCCCGGCCGGCGCTTGAAAGCTGTCGCGGCGCTTGGCTGGGACGGCGTTTGAAACTCGTGCCGGTCAACAAGGCAAAGTCGCCGGCATTGCGAAACATTCATGTCGAAGGGTGACTCCATGGCACAAGAAAAACCGAAAGTTCTCGTCATCGGCTGGGACGCGGCCGACTGGAAAGTCATCAACGCCCTGGTGGACCAGGGCCTGATGCCGCACACCGCGGCCCTTATCGAGCGCGGGGTGATGGGCGACCTGGCGACCCTGCACCCGGTGCTTTCGCCCATGCTATGGACCTCCATCGCCACCGGCAAGCGGCCCTACAAACACGGCATCCTCGGCTTCTCCGAACCGACGCCGGACGGCGGCGGCATCCAGCCGGTATCGCAACTGTCGCGCAAGACCAAGGCGATCTGGAACATCCTCAACCAGACCGGCCACCGCTGCCACGTCGTCGGCTGGTGGCCGAGCCACCCGGTGGAGCCGATCGACGGGGTGATGGTGTCCAACCACTTCCACACCGCCCTCGGCCCGCCCGAGCAGCCCTGGCCGCTCGCGCCCGGCATGGTGCACCCCAAGCGGCTGGAAGCCACGCTGGCCGAGCTGCGTCTGAACCCCAACGAGCTGATCGCCGAGCAGGTCCTGCCCTTCGTGCCGCGGGCGGCCGAGATCGATCAGGACAAGGACCGGCGCCTGGGCATGGTGATGAAGACCCTGGCCGAGTGCGCCACGGTGCAGGCCGCCGCGACCTGGGCCATGGCCAACGAGCCGTGGGACTTCATGGGCGTCTATTTCGACGCCATCGACCATTTCTGCCACGGCTTCATGAAGTACCACCCGCCGCGCCGCCCCCACATCCCGGAGCGCGACTACGAGCTCTACCACGGGGTGGTGGACGCCGCCTACCGCTTCCACGACATGATGCTGGGAGCCATGCTGGCGCAGGCGCCCGACGATGTCACCGTCATCGTCTGCTCCGACCACGGCTTCCACCCGGACCACCTGCGCCCGGTGCAACTGCCCAAGGAGCCGGCGGCGCCGGCCATCGAGCACCGCGACCTGGGCATGTTCCTGATGGCCGGCCCGGGCATCAGGCGCGACCGCTTGATCCACGGCGCCAACCTGCTGGACATCACGCCCACCATCCTCACCCTCTATGGGCTGCCGGTGGGCGAGGACATGGACGGCAAGCCCCTGGTCGATGCCTTCGAGAAGCCGCCCGCGGTTTCCCGCATCCCGAGCTGGGACGCGGTCGCGGGCGACGACGCGCGGATCGCGTCGGCGCAGCGCTTCGACCCGCTGGCCGCCAAGCAGGCGATGGACCAACTGGTCGCCCTGGGCTATGTGGAGGCGCCCGGCGAGAACCTGGAGAAGGCGATCGCCAACACGGTGCGGGAGATGCGCTACAACCTGGCGCGCGCCTACATGGACGGCGGCTTCTATGCCCTGGGCGCGGAGATCCTGGCCGAGCTGTACGACGCGGAGCCCGAGCAATACCGCTTCGGCGTGCATCTGGCGCTGTGCCACCAGGCCCTCGGCCAGGTGGCGGAACTGCGCGCGCTGGTGGAGCGCATGACCGCCGACCGGCAAGCGGCCGCGGCCAAGGCCGGCGAAGAGCTCAAGGAGCTCGGCGAACGCCTCAAGGCGCGCCAGACCGAGGCCAACCAGCTCACCGCCGAGGGCGGGGTCGATTTCGAGCACCTGAGCGAGGAGGAGAAGCAGATCTACGACGACCTGCGCCTGACCGCCCGCTTCAGCCGCTTCGACCTGGATTTCCTGATGAGCTGGGTGCTGCTGGCCGAGGCCAAGCCCGAGGCGGCGCTGGAGCATCTCGCCCGCGCCGGCCAGGCCGAACCGCGCCGCCCCAGCCTGCACATCCAGATCGGCGAAACCCTGGTGGCGCTACGCCAGTGGCCGGAGGCGGAAGCCGCGTTCCGCCGCGCCCTGGCCCTGGACCCGCGCAACCCCCACGCCCATCTCGGCGTGGCCAAGGCCTGTCTGCGCCAGGACAGGGTCGAGGAAGGCGTGGCGGAGGCCCTGGAATCGGTCGGCTATCTCTACCAGAACCCGATGGCGCATTACATCCTGGGCCTGGGCCTGCTGCGCATGAAGCAGTACTTCCGCGCCGTGGAGGCGGTGCGCGTGGCCGTCTCGATCAACCCCAACTTCGAGCGCGCGCACCGCTTTCTGGCGCGCTACGCGCTGCGCGGCGAACTGAGTGTCGAGAAGGCGCGCGAGCATTGGCAAACGGTGCGCGAGATCCGCGCCCGCAGGCGGGTCGAGGCCACCACGCGTGTTGCCCCGGCGGCGCTCGCCGCGTTCCGGGACGACTTCCCGGCTGACGGAGATCAGGAACGCCGCGCGCCGTCCCTCGATGCCGCGCCCGTGGCGGACAAGAGCGCGGTGCCCGATGACCCCCGCGAGTGCGTGGTGGTGGTCGCGGGTCTGCCGCGTTCGGGCACCTCGATGATGATGCAGATGCTCGCCGCCGGCCCCTTGCCGATTCTCTCGGATGGCAAGCGCGAGGCCGACAGCGACAACCCGCGCGGCTATCACGAGCTCGAGGCCGCCACCCGGCTACGCCAGGACCGCGAATGGATCAGGGAGGCCAAGGGCAAAGCGGTCAAGATCGTCGCCCAGCTGCTGCCTTTCCTGCCGCCAGACCTGCCCTATCGCGTGGTATTCATGGAGCGCGACCCCAAAGAGGTGCTCCAGTCCCAGAAGGCGATGCTGGAGCGACTCGGCCGCGACCGCGCGAAGCTCAGCGACGAGCAACTGGAGCAAACTTTCCGGCAGCAGCTCAAGCAGGTCGGCATCTGGCTCGCCCGGCAGCCCAACATCCGGACACTGTTCGTCGCCCACCGCGACGCCATCGCCGGCCCGCAGGCGGTGGCCGCGAAGGTCAATCAATTCCTCGGTGGCCAACTGGACACCCAGGCCATGGCGGCGGTGGTGGACGGCTCCCTCTACCGCCAGCGGGCGAGCGCACGGCCGGCGGCGTAGGTCCGACCGCGTCCCGGGGTCTCCGATCGGCCATCGAGCCGACCCAAGACTGCGCGACCTAGGCCGGATGCAGCGCAGCAGAATCCGGGAGATCCCCTTCACCAACCTTCACCCGGCCGAGCCCGACCGCGACCGGCAATTGTCAACAGCCTCTAGGTTTTTCACACGGCTGTATCCCCGTTTTCAGTGTGCCATCGACTTCCGGGCTACTATTGGGCTAGGCCCGTCTCGCGTGGACATGCACGGACAAGCTATGTATTCCCAGACCGAACCGGGTGGGACTCAATAGATGCTGAACCTCTTGGAATGCTTGGAGCATTGGGCTGGTGTGCAGCCCGATGCGGCGCTGTTCGACTTTCTTGATGGAAAAGGAAATTCGCGCGAGCACTACACGTTTCGGCGGTTTTACGAGCGTACGTTGGGGCTTTCTAAACAGTTGATGCAGCGCGCGACACTCGCGTACGGCGACAGGGTTTTGCTTGTTTATCCGCCTGGATTGGAAATGATGGTGGGTTTCTTCGCTTGCCTGGAGGCCGGTGCCATTCCAGTTCCCGTCTGCGCCCCGATGACCACGGCCTCCAAAGCCGCCATCGGGAGAATTGACCAAGTCGCGCACGATTGCGGGGCGAGTCTTGCGCTCACAACTTCCAGTTATCTGCGTGGGATCTCCGAGGCGCCTGAATCGCAGGAGGGTGGGACCCGATCAAGCCGGTTCATGCAATCCGTCCGCTGGTTCGCAACGGACACCATTGCCGAATGCACCACACAGAACGGACACCAACAGATCAATCCTATTTTGTTTCTGCAGTATACGTCGGGAGCAACCGGCGATCCCAAAGGCGTGATCGTCTCGCAACACAATGTAATCCACAATGCCCACGCCACCATTCCGCACCCTCCAGTCGGCGTATCCTGGCTGCCGCAGTACCATGACATGGGACTCATCGGGCATCAGCTGTATATGGTGATATTGGGAGGGTCCAATCACGGCTTTGCGCCGTTCGACTTTTTGAAGCGGCCCGCATTATGGCTTCAGACTATTTCCCGAGTGCGTGCGACCGATACGACAGCTCCCAACTTCGCCTACGCCTATACCCTTCGCGAAGACAAAGTGCCTGACGAAGCACTGCGCGATGTCGATTTGAGCTCGCTCAAAATGATGGCAACTGCAGCGGAGCCGGTTGACGCCGCGACGTACGTTCGTTTCTTCGAGCGTTTCAAGCAGTATGGGCTGAAGCGAGAGGCGTACGAAGCGGCGTATGGTCTTGCGGAGAACACGCTGACCGTTTCGCGTCGCGGGCGTCAAGTTCTCACTCTGCAAAAGCAGCGCTTACAGCAACGGCGGCTGTGTATCGAGAAGACGACGGCGCGCAACAACAATCAGGTATCCATCGTCAGTTGCGGGCAACCATTGCAGGGCATGGACGTCCGCATCGTAGACCCCGAAACGCATCATGCGCTGCGCGGTAACGCCATTGGCGAAATCTGGATTGACGGAGCGAGCAAGTGTTTGGGGTATTGGAAACGCGCCGACATGACGCAAGTCGTATTCCACGCTCGGATCTCAGACGAGCCTGAAAATCCAGGCAGCTATATGCGCACCGGTGACCTTGGGTTCTTCCACGAGGGCGAGCTTTTCGTGTGCGGCCGAATCAAGGACATGATCATTGTCCACGGGTCCAACTACTATCCTCAGGATATCGAGGCCATCGTCGCGGCGGAGTTTCCGAACATTGGCCCCTTCGGACCCGTTCAGACGGCGGCTTTTTCGGTGGAGCATGAGGGAGAGGAACGCCTGGTGGTGGCACTCGAGGTCCGCCCCAATTCAGATCTCGTCGAGCCCGCGACGGTCGCCAAGGCCATTCGAACACGCTATTTCATCGATCCGTACCAGGTGCTGTTTGTGCCCCCGAGGGCCATTTCCACTACCACATCCGGGAAGGTCGCCCGCGGCAAGACTCGTGATCGTTGGCAGTCTGGCACCTTGCCGGTCCTGGCGTCCTATGTTCACGCCTCAACCTCGAGCGAGGACGATGCGACTCTACGGGGTCTCTTCGACCGTGTCTGCGAACTTTACCAGTTGGCGGGCGACGAGGACGTTACATTGACGGACATAGGCGTGGATTCCCTTACGTTGGTGGAAATGACGTTGGAAATTCAAGGTCATCTCGAGCGTCGCGGCCTCGCCGACTTGGTTACAGAGCTGGACGCACAGTTTCTACAACGACTGACCGTGGTCGAGTTGTCGCGACTCCTGGACACATACGATGCGGGTCCCGAAACACCCGCTCCCGGACTGCGGTATTGGCTCGAATCACGCCGGAAGGCCGACAACGAGCATGAGCTCAGACTAATGCGGGCCGATGCCCAGTGGCAACCGCCAACGGGTTCCGCCGAAGACGCGCCTGACGCTCCAGAGTCCATCCTATTGACAGGCGCCACTGGATTCTTCGGACCCTTCCTGCTGAGCAGTTTGTTAAAGCGGACCACTTGCGATATCGAGGTGATAATGCGCGCGGCGGACCCCGCGCACGGCCGTGGGCGGCTCGTGGAGGCCCTGCGCGGGATCGAAGTCTGGACGCCCGAAGTCGAGGAGCAGCTTCTCTCGCGCGTCCGCGTCCTGTGCGGCGATCTTGGAGTTAGTCAGCTCGGATTGACCGATGTGGAATGGGACCGCCTTTGCAACGAGAGCGAGGCCATAGTTCACAACGGCGCGCTGGTGAACTACATCCTCAGCTACGACGCTCTCCGTGCGTACAACATAGGCGGCACGCGCGAGCTCATGCGGTTGGCGGCGACGAAAAGAAAGAAACCCTTCCATTTGATATCGAGCACATTCATTCACGGCTGGTCGCCTCGGCCGGTCGCAGCGGAACACGAATTCAACGAGGGATTGGAAGAACTGGACTTTGGCTACTCCCAGTCGAAGTGCATCCAGGAGCATCTGGTGCTCAACGCGGCGCGGCAGGGGCATCCAGTTCGAATCTACCGCCCAGCGCTGATCACAGCGTCCTCGCGCGGCATAGGCAGCAAGGACGACATCGGTGTTCGCCTGCTGGCCTTCATGATCAAGTACGGCATTGCCGTTGAGGCGCTGAACCAAGTCAGTTTCCTTCCCGCCGATCTCGTCTCAGACCATATTGCGCGCATTTTCTCGTTGCGCGACACGAGCTCGAACACGTTCCACGTCACAACGACGAAGTATTACAACTTGATGGACGTAACCCAGAGCGTCACCGACCAGTTTGGCTACACCTTTACGTACTATCCGATCTCCGACTTTATCGAACGGATGAATCGCCTGTGCAAACCAGACGATTTACTGTATCCGCTGCTGGTATTCTTCAATCGTTCGCACCACAAGTTCAAGCCGATGGAATCCAAGCGCTACGACAATCGCCACTACCGCGCCGCGCTGGATCGAACAAAGGCGGAAATCGTCGAACCGCGGTATTCCGATACCGTGGCATATATAGTCACGCACATGCAGCGGGAAGGATTAATTCCTATTCCTGCTAAAGGGAACCCCAGTGAAGCGAAGCTTCCGACATGCCCGGCTTGATTGGAATCAACCGACATCCGGGAATCAGTCTGACCGGCCGCGCCTTCGCGTCGTGACCAACTGCCCCACGAGTCGCTGCGCACCACTCAGTGTGCCTCGTAACGACCCCGCGTGCCGTAGCACTATCAAAGCCTCCACGAGCTCGGGATCAAAGAACCAATGCGATCCCGGTGGGTCGTAGTGCGGGCGCAATTTGCCACTGACCGCGCTTACCACTTGCGGCGTCGTCATTTCAAGCAAACCCTCGATACCCTTGGTCCTCCCCCATCCACTCGCGCCTCTGCCTCCGAAGGATGTCGCTGGATGCGCCATCGGGACGATTACGTCGTTTACGTGCACGACCCCGCAGCGCAACCGGGCCGATACGACACGCGCCTGCTCCATGTCCGCCGTAAAGATGCTGGCAGCCAGACCAAATGGACATTGAGCGTCCCACGCGTAGACCTGCTCCACGCTGTCGTAAGGGATCACCGAAAGCAACGGCGCGAAGTACGCCTCCCGGCACGCTAGTGTATCCGGCCTAGCCTGAATGAGCGCCGCGGGTTGGACGTCGCCGTTCGCAGGCGATTGGCCGCCTCGGCGGATTAACCGCGCGCCCCGCTCCAGTGCGTCGGCGATCAGACGATCGGAGAGCTCGACCTGCGTCGGCACCACGAGCCGAACAGGTGGCGCCCGTTCTACCAGAGGTCCGAGAACGGCCAAAAAGTCGTCGAGCCTTCCTTGGGGCACGAAGGCGCGACGCGTACCCACGCAGGCCTGTCCCGCGTTGGCTGTCGCGCCAAACCATGCACCGCGCGCAGCCAATGTTACGTCCCCATCATCGAGCAGGAGGAGCATATCGCAGCCGGACAACTCGAGCGTGGATGTAATCAAACGTCGTCCCAGCGTGCTCGCGAGTGTGCGGCCGGTAGTAGAACTGCCCGTAAACACAACATGATCGATATCGGCCTCGACGAGCTCGGGGCCCGCGTCGCGACGTGCGGGAAGCAGTTGAAATAATCCCGACGGGAAACCCGCCCGCGCGATGAGCTCGGCTATGAGCTCACCCGTCCGCGGCGCGATTTCGGACGGTTTGAACAGCACGGCGTTGCCTGCCACCAGGGCGTGCAGAATCGGCACCGCGTTGATAGTCAACGGAAAATTCCATGTGCCAATGACGGCGACAACACCCCGCGGCCGCCGAAAGGTCTGGTCGCGCTGGCCCCAGAGGATTAGCGGTCGTGACCGGAGCGAGCTCCGGCGAGGACGCAGGATGCGGCGGGCATTGAGCTCCAAAAAGCGACATTCTTCCGCCAACGGCAGAACCTCGCCCACGAGGATTTCGTCGCATCGCTTTCCGACGTTGTCGACAATCGTGCGGCAAATGCGCTGCGTAGCGTCTGCGAGACCATGGCGAAACGCGCGCACGCGACGCAGTCGCCCACGCAAGGGCACCTGTTCCCATAGCTGCTGCGCCTGACGAGCGCGCTGGGTCTCCGCGACAAACGGCACATGCCTATTTTCACCGGTGGCTTCGTTTTCGGCGGCAGGCCCGCGGGAAATGGGCATTCTATTCATCGATGCTGGAGAGGATGAACGACCTTGCGAGGTCTGATCCATCTATTTTCCGGTTTGTGCGCGGCTCGCCGAAGTATGCACGCCCGTTCATCTGCAAGCCACTTTACAATGAAAGCGGCCTTTGCGTGCAAGGGCCTGCATACGAGGGCCAGGCTCGCGTATTTTGCAGAGGGGCCCCATCAACATGGGTGCGAAGTCGGCGGGCAGGCGGGCACTTTGGCAGAAACACTGAACCTGGCCCCTTTAACCCCACGCGCCTAACGAGCCTTCCGGTACCCACTCCACGACCCCGTGACACCGCCTCGGCACCGCCGGCCAAACCCATCTACTGCCTCCCGCGCGCCCATAGCGGCTTGCCGGTGCCGTTGATTTTCGAAACATCCCCCCCTTGGAGCTCACCCGAGAATCCCGGGGTTCTGCCGCCATATAGACAACGTGAGCGTCGATGCGAAAGACACCCACGCCAGATACGGTAAGAGCAACACCGCCGCAAGCCTGCTGACCCGCCAGAACAGACCAATGGTTGCAGCAATAAGGAGCCAAAGCAGCAGTATCTCGGCGAAAGCTAGACCACCCTGGCGCCAAACAAAGAACAACCAGGTCCATAGGGCATTGGCAGCCAACTGGACGATAAAGACGAGGAGCGCACTCTTTGCGCCTGCAAAGCCCCGCGCCCGCCAGACCAGCCATGCAGAGATACCCATGAGCACGTACAGAACCGACCAGACAGGGCCAAATAGCCAGCCCGGCGGTGCCCATGAAGGACGAACGAGCTCCCCATAGAATGCCCCCGCGCTTGCCGATGCGAACCCTCCGATAGAAGCTGCGGCGAATGCTAGCAGCAGCCAACCGAGTAGGCCTAACGCTTGGCGAGTCTGTGAAAGAGGAAGCTGATGCATCACATACGGTCTCTCGCGGTAGGAGCGCCCGTTACCGGGCGCTCCCCGCACAGTCCCGGTCGTGCTGCTTTTCCGCATCCGGTTCTTCAATCGTACTCGCTTTCGCGCGAGCGATCCTCTCGTGCAAACGCCACATGCTGCCGTTCCTCCTCCGTGATGCGCGGTTTGGCCACACCCGATAGCTGCAGGGCTCGGCGGAAGACTTTCAACGTAAATGTCTTACGCTTGCCGCCCGGCCGATTCAGCCGTTTGAATGCGCACTCGATGCTCCACTGGTAGAACCACCACAAAGACCGAAAGTTGCCACGCACACCATAGTAGTTGTAGTGGCCGAGCAACCGCCTGTTCAGGGCAACCACGATCGGGGTCAGGTCTCCCATGTCCCATCCCACGATCGGGGCCACCCACGATCGGGGTCACGCCACCATCGGGGTCAGGTCTCCCATGTCCCATCCTCTGCCCCCGCAGGATAGATTCGTCCCACGGCGCGACTCACCGTCATACGCCCCACACCGAATTGGTCGGCGATCTCCCGCATGCTGTACGCTCCCGTGCGGTACGCCGCGGCAATCGCTTCGTCGCGGTTCCCAGGAAGATTCCGGTAATACTCCAACGGCTTCGCCATCGGCCGCCGCTGGATCCTCGGAACGTCCCGAAGGTTCCGGTCCGGCTCTATCAGAGCCTGCATTCTGTCGACGAATGCCTCCGACCCCAGGTATACCTGGTTCTTCAGGGCTCCCCACACACTGTCGGCATGGATACCGTCCGCAACAAACCTCCTATACGCGTCAATCGCCCGTTGCCTGTCGGTCCCAAAAGCCCTCAGCAACCAGTCTGTCTCGACAAAGCTGTTCGCCCTGTCTTTCCCAATGGTCGCCCTGTAGCTGCTCCAGGGCCATTCTTCCGGACCACGCACCCTGTCGGCGCGCACTGGATTGAGCACCACATACCGAGCCAGTTCCAACAAATAGCTGTCCTTCTCAACCAGTATCCCCTTGAAGCGCCCTTGAAAGAGGTGGCCCGCTCGGCGATGGGTCCGATTGACGTACTGCGCGTAGACCCCGTTCAGTTGCCGCATCCCTTTGGAGAGGTTCGCATCAGGCGTTTCGAGCACCACATGATAATGGTTCGTCATCAGACAATAGGCATGACAAATCCAGTTGAAACGATCGCAGGTTGCACCGAGGATCTCCAAAAACGCCGTTCTGTCGCCCTCGCCATCCTGAAGAAAGATCGACTTCCGTTCGTTGCCCCGTGCGGTAACGTGATACAGAGCGCCCGCGAGCTCGAGACGTAATGGCCTGGCCATAAAGCAATCCTTTGCTGTCCTGTCCGACTTTCAAAGAGTAGCACCTCCCGGCCGGATGGGACATGGGAGACCTGACCCCGTCCTTTACACCCCACACCGAATTGGTCGGCGATGACGTGATACAGAGCGCCCGCGAGCTCGAGAAGTAATGGCCCGGCCATAAAGCAATCCTTCGCTGTCCTGTCCGACTTTTAAAGAGTAGCACCTCCCGGCCGAATGGGACATGGGAGACCCCGTGCTTTGCCAGTCACCTTTTCCCGAGCTCTGTGAGCCAGTATAAAAACGCGATGCCTCCAAACATGCCGCCCAGCCACGCGTCTCCTGTCCATCCGGCAAGCTCGAATACATAGCCCGATGACGCGGACCCGATAACACCTCCGAAGAAAAAACAAGTCATGTACGCTGTTGTGATTCGGCTTCTCGCCTCGTGGTTCAGCGTGTAAATGACGCTCTGGTTCAGAATGTGCGTGCCTTGCTGACCAATATCAAGCAGCACGACGCCGGCGATGATGGCGATAAGGTGCGTACTGTAGATACCCATGATCGCGAAAGCGAGCACTATCAGGGCCAGCAATACCCCGGTGCTAAGCCGTGTGCCGCCACGGTCATGAATGTGGCCCGCGAAGCTCGCGCTCAGGGCACCGGCAGCGCCACCCAGACCAAATAGGCCGATGACTGAATCGCTGTAGCCATATGGTGGTCGCGCGAGTAGAAAGGAGAGTGCGGTCCAGAATACGCTAAACGCCGCAAAGCCCAAGGTCCCGTAGACGATACGCCGCCTTAGCGACGGCTCCTCACGGAACAAGAGAAACACCGAGCCAATCAGGGCCGGATATGACAGACGAGTCTCACCTCGGCTCTGTGGTAGCATCCGCCACAACACGGCGGATTGAACGATCATGGTTACGGTCGCCAGCCCGAAGACCGCGCGCCAGCCAAAAACGTCAGCAATGAATCCCGAAACCGTACGAGCCAGCAGAATACCCAGCAGCAGGCCTGCCATGACCCGACCAATGACGGCACCGCGCTGCTCGTCCGCGGCCAGGATCGCGGCAAATGGGACCAGCACTTGTGCTACCACCGCGGTTAGGCCGATTGCCAGGCAGGCAAGCAGAAACGAACCAATGCCTGGCGAGATGGCAGCTCCCGCTAGCGCCACTGCTGTTCCTGCGGAGACGACTGTGATTAGTCTCCGTCGTTCGAGCAGGTCACCGAGCGGCACAATCAGAACGAGGCCGATGACGTAGCCCAGCTGCGTCATCGTGACAATGAGACCTGCTGTGCCTTCGGAGGTATTGAAGTTCCGCGCCAGCGTGTGCACCAGCGGCTGCGCATAATAGAGATTGGCCACGGCCACACCACAAGCGACAGCCATGACATAAACCAGAAAATCGCGCGGTTTTAACGGCAACCCTTTCATGGAAGCTTGATAGTCACCATGACGCTGTCGAATCGTCAAGGTGCGGAACGTGTCAATGACTTTGCGACACCTGGCGTCATGAATTTACTGTGCAGGGTTGCGGGTCGGGGGTCTGATGTTTCTCCTGTGGTGGAGGGTTGATCCAGGCGGCTGTAGGCATTGGCAGCAGCTGTGGAGCCTTGCCCTTGAAGCGCTTGCGGTTGGCCAGGAATGCGGCATCGAGGGTGGCCTGGCGCGTGACACGCATGGCCTGTGCGAGGCCGTAGTGGACGCTGTGTGGCGTCATGTAGGCGATGCCCGAGTGGCAGTGCACGGCGTTGTACCAGGCAAAGAAGGCTTGGCAATGGGCGCGCGCATCCTCGATGCAGCCGAAGCGCTCAGGGAAGTCGGGCCGGTACTTCATGGTTTTGAACTGTGACTCCGAGAACGGGTTGTCGTCCGAGACGTGAGGTCGGCTGTGGCTCTTGGCGACGTGCAGATCGACCAGCAGGCTGGCCACCGGTTTGGAGCGCATGGCCGCGCCTCGATCGGCGTGCAGAACGATCGGGGTCAAACGATCGGGGTAAAGTCTCCCTTGTCCCATCCTCTGCCCCCGCAGGATAGATTCGTCCCACGGCGCGACTCACCGTCATACGCCCCACACCGAATTGGTCGGCGATCTCCTGCATGCTGTACGCTCCCGTGCGGTACGCCGCGGCAATCGCTTCGTCGCGGTTCCCAGGAAGATTCCGGTAATACTCCAACGGCTTCGCCATCGGCCGCCGCTGGATCCTCGGAACGTCCCGAAGGTTCCGGTCCGGCTCTATCAGAGCCTGCATTCTGTCGACGAATGCCTCCGACCCCAGGTATACCTGGTTCTTCAGGGCTCCCCACACACTGTCGGCGTGGATACCGTCCGCAACAAACCTCCTATACGCGTCAATCGCCCGTTGCCTGTCGGTCCCAAAAGCCCTCAGCAACCAGTCTGTCTCGACAAAGCTGTTCGCCCTGTCTTTCCCAATGGTCGCCCTGTAGCTGCTCCAGGGCCATTCTTCCGGACCGCGCACCCTGTCGGCGCGCACTGGATTGAGCACCACATACCGAGCCAGCTCCAACAAATAGCTGTCCTTCTCAACCAGTATCCCCTTGAAGCGCCCTTGAAAGAGGTGGCCCGCTCGGCGATGGGTCCGATTGACGTACTGCGCGTAGACCCCGTTCAGTTGCCGCATCCCTTTGGAGAGGTTCGCATCAGGCGTTTCGAGCACCACATGATAATGGTTCGTCATCAGACAATAGGCATGACAAATCCAGTTGAAACGATCGCAGGTTGCACCGAAAATCTCCAAAAACGCCGTTCTGTCGCCCTCGCCATCCTGAAGAAAGATCGACTTCCGTTCGTTGCCCCGTGTGGTAACGTGATACAGAGCGCCCGCGAGCTCGAGACGTAATGGCCTGGCCATAAAGCAATCCTTTGCTGTCCTGTCCGACTTTCAAAGAGTAGCACCTCCCGGCCGGATGGGACATGGGAGACCCCGTCCTTCCTTCCCGGCCGGATGGGACATGGGAGACCTGACCCCGTCCTTCATGACCCCGTCCTTCACTTGACCTCGTCCTTCACGCATTCCTGTACCAAACGCAATTTAACACTTCATCGTCAGGTGCAAGCCGCTTAAGAATGTGCCGGACCAGCTCTCTTGTGGCGTACGCAAAATTATTGAATCTAAGTGGGTTATACGCGTCGAGAAGGTTGTTGACTGCAGCTTCGAATAATTCGCTTTCAAACCCTTCGCCCAGTTAATTTTCGAGGTGGCGGATCAACGACTCCTTTCCGGAAAACAACCGGATGGTTCCTTTCAGAAATTCGTGACTCATCACTCCGCCCTAACGTCCAGCCTAAGCCGCCGCGGTGTTTGAGGCGGTCGGCTTGAGGCGCATGTTAGCAATTAGTCTTGCAGGGCTTTACTGACCTCTTGGGCCCACAAAGTCTCGGGCTTCCCTTGCGGGTGTTGCGCGACTGCAAGATGGCAGATGTTACCCCGCAGTAACTCTATGGTGCCCGTTGCTTCCACAAGCCCATGGTGCTTTTGGATGTTTGGATGGCTCTCCAAGAATTCTTCGGCCCAGCCCCAACCTGTCAGAAACAGCACTCTCCTTGGGGCGTAGGTTTCGAGTTCGAGATTAAGCAAAGCCAGGCAGTTCTGAAACTGCGTTGCAGCCAGAGCGCTGCTGGGATTCCCGCCGACTGCAGGAGCTACTTTGTATAAATTAGACCAAACCAAGTGTGAGGGCCATTCGGCATCTTCTGCATTTGCGATTTCGAGTGCGTCAACTGTTTGCCGAATCACGCGCCAAAAAGCCGAGCGTGCCGTGTTGTAATCTCCGGCCTCGTCACCCCAGCATTCGGTAACCCATTGCATTGGGCAACCTTTCTCAGCCGTAACGCTTTGAAATACCTCTCGAGCATAGTTTGCTGCTGCTTCCGGGGCCGCAAGATGGGCAGGCAAGATTCCGCGCAGCCAGCCATTCACTGCTCTACCAACAACCATCAATTCTCTGGCATAGAGATCACCAGTCATCGCAAGAAACCCGGTGATTTCTTCTGAGGGAAGCGCTTGCGCGTTCTGACCGATGATCTCAAGACCATCGGCGAATAATTGTTGTTCGGCTAAGGTGGCCATATCCGTCCTCTGGTTGGGAAGTGTAGTGGTTGCTAACGACGCAAATCAGCCGAGCCGTAAAGAGCGGTAGCGACTGAAGGCATCGGCTGGAGTTGCCTTGTTAGGGCTTGCCTGAATAGATCTTTCGGGCTTCAACTGCATCATCAAGTCGCCTATGTATGAGGGAGACCATGGATAAAATATCTAAAGCGTCCTGCTCGCCCATCTTCCAGACAATCTTTGGGGCATGTGCTGTAGTGTTTCGGAATGTACCGAACACTCCTTTTAAAAGGTTGATAAAACCTTTTTGTTCGCTCCGTTCACTTTCAGTTTGAAGCGAGCTAAGTGCTAAATGAGGAACTTGATTCTTGAAGGCGAAAGCCTCGTCAACAAGGTCGGCCCCATCCGACAAGAGCCCTGTTTTCTTTCGAATCTTCTCAGCAACACTTTTGGTCGCTTCGAATACAGCATGAAAGTAGTTATCTGCAACGAGTTCTTCCCGGCAGAAGAGATAGATGTCAGGATGAACCTTTCTGAGTGCCAAGCTCTCCTTTAGCTTGCTTGCCCTTGCTGCAGCTTCCGAAATCCTTCGGGTCTTGCTAGTCCTGATAATCTCCCCGTCTTCACGAAGCTTCACCCCTTCAAAACTCAACGCGAGATTTAGACGTGACCTCGTATCGTTAAACCACTCCGGGTTGTCGTAATGCCTGGATGGCTGCATGACATGCTGTATGAACGCGACGACATTGTTCCCACACTTATCATAATCTTGCTTCTGAACCAAGGAATAGTAAATGCGCTTCCACTTAGTTGAATCAATCCGCGGATCGGTGATCTGGCACTCGTCTAGGAACTTTGTAATTTCGGACCCCGTGAATCCCCTTTGCGTGTCCCCAAGGATCTTAGCAATCGATTCGATAGTCCCTGCCGAGAGCTTGGCGATTGTCATAACGGTTCGAGTGGTCTTGTAGCCCTAACGTTTAGATAAGCGGCCATTCTTGGGGCGAAAAAAATAGGACCTCAGCTGGGGGCCCTGCGGCGCTTCCCGAAGCCCGGGGAATGGCCGCTTGATCGGCTTGTTGCACAGAACCGCTTCGCCGCCTCCGCGCTATGGAAAATTGATGTGCTCTTCTCCTCGGGGCAATGGTGGGCCCCCGCGCGATGCGGGCTCCGCAGCGCTCGCAACGGGCTCCTTCGGGGTGGCCCGCCTGCTCCAGGAAGGATTGCCAATCTATGGGGGCCGCGCGCTCGGGCTCCGGGGGCTGACCAAGCGCGGCTCGGCAAAGCGCCCTCTCTTCTCCTGCCTTGTGGGCATACAGCCCATAGTGGCGGGTCGTGTGCCGAGCACTCTCCGGGACGTGCCACAGCACCCGATCGATGAACTCCTCGCGTGAGAGCCGCATGAGCTTTGACTTGCCGTCGCGATGATCCTGATAGCGGAAGCAAACCTCCCCTTGCGGCGCCTCGACCAGACGGCGGTTACTGATCGGGCCGCCACGCACGTAGCGAGCCAGGTAGCGCAATACCCCCTGGCCATGAGCGTAGCGCTCCTGCACCCGCACGTTCCAGCTCTTGCGCGCAGTCCTGCGCAGCAGCGCCAGGCCTGCCTGAAGGCTTACCCCTTCGGGCAGCCGGAGCTCGCCTGCCTCAAGCAGGTGCTGTAGCCCGGACAGCAATTTCCCTCGATACACGAGCTTCAGCGCTTTGACCGGAACCAGATAGCTGCCATGGCCTTCTTCCCATCGTCCTTCGGCAGAAATCCCTCCGCCGCTAACCAGGCAGTGCACATGCGGATGGCGCGAGAGTGTCCGACCCCAGGTGTGCAGCGAGGCCACGATGCCGGGCTTGGCCCCGAGGTGGCGCGGGTCTTTGAGCAGGCTCATCAGTGCGCCATTCGCCGCGCTAAACAGTAGATCCGCCATCTCCCCGCGGTTGTAAGACCACCATTGCAGCAGGTCGTGGGGAAGAGTGAAAACCACATGGTAATGGTCACAGGCCAATAGCCGCGCTGCTTGGGCTTCCGCCCATTGGCTCTTGCTGCGCTCATTGCACTGCGGGCAGCTGCGGTGTCGACAGGAGTTGTAGTGCACCCCAACGACATGGCCATTCTCGCATTGCTGCACGTGACCACCCATGGCCGCTGTCCGGCAGTTCATGATCGCATTGGCCGCTTGATAACTCCGGTATGGCAAGTGATGCTCCGAAGCGTAATCTACAAATCCTTCCTCAAATATCTCTTTTAATGTCGTCATCTCTTGACCATCCATTGGTTGCCGTTCTTCCATGATTTTCCATGCTTTAACGAAGCCTCTCCCCTCTACCGCGAAGCGGTTTTGTGCAACAGGAGAATAGACGGAATCCTGGGTTGTCAGGAAAGACGGAATCCGTCTTTGCTCTTTGGGACGCCCGGCCGATTTCTTCCGTCGGCGCCGTTTTCCACCCCATTTCGGAGGACATGGAATGTCTCTCGAATCCGGCCGGGATCAGGCTGATCGCATTCCGCGGTTCTGGGACCGCTACCAGCACCTGCTGGAAGCGGAGAAAGTGCCTCCGATGGCGCGACCCTGGTACCGACGCCACGTGGAGGGCTATATCCGGGACCGGCGGGGCGAGCCCCTGGCGGAGACCAGCCGGGCCGATGTCGAGGGGTTCCTGACGCGATTGAGCGACGGCGGCATCGAGCACTGGCGGCTGCGTCAGACGGTAGATGCGCTGCGCATCCCAAGAGACCCCGCGAGCTGCCTGTGGTGCTTTCACCCCGGGAAGTCAGGGCGCTCCTCGGTGAGATGGACGGCAAGGCCCGGCTGATGGCGGCACTGATGTACGGCCCGGCCACGGCAAGGTCTACCTGCCGGCGGAGCCCCGGGTCAACAAGTGAGCTTCTTGGAGATCAGGTAGTCCAGCGAGAGCTTTCCCGGTCCGTGGAACACCGACACGAGCAGCAGCAGGCCCCAGAGCTGATGGTGGATCACGGCGAAGTCCTGAAGGGCGGGGTACGAGATCACCGCCACGGCATTGAGAACGAACAGGGCGCTGGCGCTGAAACGGCCCGCCAGCCCGATGGTCAGCAGCACCGAGAAGGTCAGCTCCGTGAAGGTGGCGAGATAGGCCGCGACGTCCGGCGGCAGCAGCGGGACGCTGTACTCGTAGCGGAACAGCTGCAGGGTCGTATCGAAGCTCTCGATCTTGGTCAGCCCGGAGCGCCAGAACACGTTGGCGACCCAGATACGGATCACCAGATCCGCCAGCGGAGCCAGCCAGTCCAGGCCGCGGATCGCCCGCTGGGCGAGTCCGACGAGCTTGCACGCGAACGCGAACCTTGGGGTATCGGCATCGATGGTCATCGGGATGTCTCTTGGTCAACCATGGGATGGATGTCGGGGGGAGCTACGAGCACGCCCCGGGCGATCCGCCGCGCAAGCGCGGGGCCGAGATCGAATCCCGGCTCTTCAGCGAGGGCCTCTGCCAGGGCGGCGGCCAGGGACCGGCCCTCGGCCAGGGCTGCGAGCCAGACGCCCTCCCCCGGCGACAGGGGCTCGAGCTCGATCCCGTCCGCCCGGCGCGCGACCAGCACGCGGCCCCCGCCCTCGCCCAGGTCGACCCGCTGGTCTCCCGCCCAATCGGGCTGATTGACCTGCCAGATCCGTAGCACCGGAAAAGTGGATGAGACCAGGCGTGCCGCCGGCTGCAGGGAGAAACGCAGCCCCGGGTAGCGGTCCGGGGAGAGGCCCCTCAGGGTCTCCAGGTCCAGGGCCGGCGCGGGCTCGGTGTGGAAGACCTGGTGGTAGGCCCATTCCAGCGCCGCCACACCTCCCAGGTACGGGTAGCCTGCGGTCGCGGGCAGCTCGGCGAGGAAGGCGCCGAGCTGCCCGCCGTAGTCGTGAATATCGCCGGACACCGATGGCTGGGCTCGGACGTAGGAGCGGGTCAGGGCGGCGAAGCATGCCTCGCCCACCAGACGGCGCACCACCGGAAACACCGCCTCGAGCGCACCCACCAGGGTCGCAAATCCGTTATGACGGTAAATGCGCAGCCGCTCGGCGCCGCTCAGTCCCTCGGAGCGTATCCAGGGCGCGAAGCGCTCGGCCGCGTCCTCGCCGGCCAGGGCCTCGGCGAACCCGAGCTGGAGCTCACGCAGCCTCGGCATCGGCAATCTCCAGGATGCTCCGGGCCCGGGCCGCTTCCTCCACCAGCACACCCAGCAGGGGCAGGTCGGCGTCCCACTCGACCAGGGTGGGAGTCGGACCGAAGCGACGTACCGCCGCCCGGTACACCGCCCAGACCTCGGGATGCACGGGCCGGTCGTGGGTGTCGATGAGGATCTCCCGCTCTCCCACCCGCTTGCGGGTGAAGCCCGCCAGATGCATCTCCTCGACTACGCCGACCGGAATCCCCGCCAGATAGGTGTGCGGATCGAAGCCGTGATTGCACGCGCTCACGTAGACGTTGTTCACATCCAGCAGAACGCCGCAGCCGCTGCGCCGGGCCAGCTCCGCCAGAAACTCCCACTCCGGCATTGAGGAGTCGGCCATCTGCAGGTAGCTCGATATGTTCTCGATCAGCAGCCGGCGGCCGAGCCGGTCCTGCACCTCCCCGACCCGCGCGACCAGGTGGGCGAGGGCCTCCTCGGTGTACGGCAGCGGCAACAAATCGTTCAGATGGCGCCCGCCCACCGAGCTCCAGGACAGGTGCTCGGAGACGAACACCGGCCCCACCCGCTCGATCAGCGCCTTCAGCCGATCGAGGTGGCGCAGGTCCAACGGATCGGTGGAGCCGACCGACAGCCCCACCCCGTGGAGGCTGACCGGATAGTACCGGCGCGCCGCCAACAGATGATCCAACGGGATTCCGTGTCCGAAGTAATTCTCGCTGTGCACCTCCAGCCAGCCCAGCTCCGGAAGGCTCTCCAGCAGCTCCCTGGCGTGGGGGGCGCGCAGACCGATCCCGGCAAGCGCCGGGATCGGCCAGGCCCGAGCCGGCGTGTCCGATGGGCCGATCACGAGCCTGCCATCAGGACTTCGGCTTCAGGCTGCCGCCGACGATCTTCTCGCAGGTGCCCTTGGGGAGGTAGATCCAGGCATCGCCCTTGCCGTCCTCCTTGAGCGTGCCGGCGCAGGCGCTGGACGAGGTCTGGCAATCGTTCTTGCCCGCCTTGACGATGCCGTAGCACTTCTCCGGCTTGGCCTCTGCGTGGGCCGCCGTGGCGGCGCCGAGGCTGGTGAGCGCAAAGAGACCGGCCACTGCCGCGGTTGCGATCGACTGGGTGTCTTTCATGGATGCTCTCTCCCTTCTGGGTTCGTAGGCTCTCGGGTCCGCAGACGACCTGCCTGCCCGCCTTGCATAAAGAACGGAATTCGGCCGTTTGTATTTCCTCGATTGCGCAATTTTCAGCGACCCCCGCAGCCCCCCCCGGCGGCCGACACACGCCCGAGCTTTCGATCCAACGCGACGGCGACCACATAGCCCTCGTCGTCCTCCAGCAGCACCGCCTTGGCCAGCAGCCGCCCTCCAGGCCCGGCAAGGGGCTATGCGCTGTCGCTCACGAGGTCACCGGTCGATGACCCACAGGCGTTTTCCCGAGAGCTCGCCCTGGGTGTAGCCGAATTCACGGAGCCGGTACTCATGCCCGACCGCTCCCAGAGAGAGGACGCTCGCCCGTCGCACGCGCCCTCCCTCTCGCCAGAAGAGCGTCAGCCGCTCATCGGTCGCGGAAAGGGTTCCGGCGTCGTTGCCCGGCGCGTCGAGGTCGAACGAGGAATCTGAAGCGTCCGCCTTGAATCTGAGCCCCTCCGGGCTGAGCAGAAACCAGAAGTATTGGCGGCTGACCGTGCGGTTGTCCAACCCGAGCAGATCTGCCTGCAGCCGGAACAGGTTCTTCGATTGCCAGCGGCCCTCCAGATCCGCCTCGTAGCGATATCGCTGTTCCGGCGGAGTCGCGTCCGGCGCGATGCACTCGGTCTCCTCCATGGACGCGCGACGCCTGCCCTCCAGCCCGCCGAGCAGGTCGCGCAGCTCGCTCAGCTCCGCCTCGCTCAGGGGGGTGCGCGGCACGGCTTCCCGGGAGTCGGGGACCCGCCCACCCCAGGCCTTCTCCAACGAGCTGAAACATTCGCCGTCCGGCTGGGGAGGCGCCAGCGTCGGCGCCGAGAGCTCCGTCCGGGACTTGTCCTGACGGCCCCGGCGGCCCTGATCGGTGTACTCCTTGAGCCGCTGCAGGCGCTCCTGCGCCTCCTCGAAGGCCTTGTCGGACTGCCCCGGCGCGACCTGAACCTCCTGGGAGCCGCACTCCGCGGGAGGACAGTCGCCGTAGTGGACGACCCCCTTATCGTCCACCCACTTGTAGACCGCCGCGCTGCCCGGCGGCGCAACCAGAAGGCCACAGGCCAGAAGTGCAACGCCAAGGGCCAGGAGCCCGCGTCTGCGTCGTCGCTGCGCGTCTGCGCCCGGCCGAAGGTCGCGGTGCACCGACTCAGCCTCCGGCCTTCGGGGGGCTGGCCGCATCGCCGGGCTCAAACTGCCCCGCGAACAATGCCGCCCAGTCGGTATAGTCCGTCCCCTCCCCGTCGTAGATCAACAGTCCCGCCTCGAAGCCGTCGCCGTGCGGCAACGCCCGACACCAGCGGCTCTCACCGGTGAGAAAGAACGGCCGCGCCTGCCCCAGAAGCTCCACACAGAGATCGAGCAGGCAATCGGTCTCGACCGGCGCCGGGAGCAGAATGCGCAGCCCATCGGCCGAGACGTCCAAGGTTCGGGTAGAGACCACACGGGTGGGCCGCTCGTTGGCCCTGTCAGCGGACCGAAGCTCGATCGATACCGACTCGATACGGGGCAGGCGGGTCGCCTCCCGCCTGTCCGGCCTTTCCGTGCGCATCCGCTCCCCCGCGAATCAGTCCTCGTCGCCGAGCCCCTTGCTGCTCCCGATGACCCGCTCGAGGGTCTCATCGAATGTTAGTCCGAAATTCAGCACCTGTGCGCTACCGTCGACCACCCGGGCCGCCAGGTCCCCGGGCTGGAGCTCGGCCACACGCCGACCGAACCGATCGACGAAGATCAGTTTGCGCGAGCTGCGCAGAATGAGCGCGAGCTCGCAGGCAATGCGCTGGTCGCGACCGTCGAGAAGCTCCACCCGCGCCCCCGGGCGAAGCCGCTGCATCTCCTCGGTCTTTCGGGCGACGGCCTGCTCCCGAAGCACGCGCTCGGCCTCGGCCCGCGCCGAGGCCTCCGCCTGCCGACGCGCCTCGGCTTCCTGCTGAGCCTCCTCCCGGGCACGCTCCTCGGCCTGGCGGCGCGCCAGCTCGGCGTATCGTCGCTCGCGCTCCGCGGCGTCGAGGGCGGAACGAGCAACCTCGGCGGCGCGATCGAGGCGAAGCTGCTCGAGCTCGTTTCGCGCATGCGCCAGATCGGCCCGCCAATCGAGGAGGCAAGCCCGCATCAGGGGCTCGAGCACGGGGCCCCTATCGATGGGCACCAGCCCCTTGCGGGCAAGCGTCTGCGCCGCCTCCGGGTAGTCGAGGCGCACCACCTTGATGCCCGAGAGGTTGTCGAACAGCAGATAACCGTGATCGCGATGGTTCTCCACCAGCCGGGTACGCATCGATCGGCCTTGATCGATCCACCAGTACCAGCTGCCGGCACGCAGAGAGGCGACCTCGGCGAAGGCGGGACTGTGGCGCGGCGTCCGAGACTCCGGGGCCGCAGCGGGAGGGAGGGTGATCAGCTGGTCTTGGTCGGGCTCGCGACCCTCCATGATCGCCAGGTGCACGGTGTCCAGGCGCTGCAGAAAGACCTCGAACGGCTGGGCCTGTCCAGCGTGGACGCTGGCAGCGCCCCGGCGAAGGCGCTCCACCAGCGGATTGATCTTTGTCCTGTAATCCCGCTTCAGCGCCTCTCCGTCGAGCTTGGTCACGCTGTCCAGCAGGTCCCGTATCGTCTCCACCCCCTCGCGCCAGGCGACGCTATCCACCCCATTGCGCAGGTAAGTGATGTGCAGATACTTGGCCCAGACCTCATCCAGAAACTCGACCACCGCCCTTGGGAGGACTCTGCCCGCCATCGCATCGGCCAGCGTTCTCTCGACGAGCTGCCGGGCCTCGCCCAGGCTGGAGCGTCCTTGCTCCCGAGCCATGAGGCGCTCTTGCTGGGGACGCATGTCACGCCAGTACCGATTAAGGACGTCGACCAGCTCCCGCGCGGTCTCGCCGCCCCCACCCAGACACATCACCCCCCTGACCCCATCCAGCGCGAGCAGCCGGAGCTCTTCGGCGAACGCCAGGGCACGCCGGCCGGCGTAGGCGTCGAGTCCCCGCAGGATACGCACCAATAGCTCCAGCACCTGGCACGCAGTGTGGGTGGGAGAGAACAACGCTCGCCCGTCCCGGAGCCACCACGCAGCCAACGCCGGCTGGTAGCTCCAGAGCGCCTGATCGGCCAAGGGGTCGAGACCCGCTACCACTCCGAGCCGGGCAAACAGGTGATCGTTGAATCGCAGCAGCTGAGCCTGCTCCGCCCCGAGGACACCATCGTGCTCAACGCCGAGACGCCCGGCGACGATCATCGCGAGCTGCGGTGCCCGGACGTCGGCACCGCTCATCGGCCGAAAGGGCTGCGACCTGAGCTGATCGGCGATCCGCTGAAGGACGTCCTGCGCTTTGTCCAGTCCAACCAAGGGGCGTAAGGGCACTCGCTCGGCGCGCAAGGCCTCTTCAACGGCGAGCAGCTCCGCGAGGGTCCTATCCAACTCCCGCCAAGGCGAACGGACCTGCGGTCCGCTCATGCCCGGAGCCAGATCCGGGGCCCGCAGCCCCTGCGCCCCGCTTTCCTCACCAGTCCCGCGCATCGCCCCGTCGCTCCCCCAGACGGCAGTTATTGTCGCGGGCACGTTCTGCCGAGATGTGACTCAGGTCACAATCCGACCGCCACCCTGGCTCGGGGCCGCCCGAGCGCCGGGGTCAGCAACGGACACTACACTGGGGGGTGAAGCTTTGGCAAAACGCCGCGCGAGCAAAACCGAACCGAGCGACCTGCCCTCTCAACCCGAGGTGAGTCCGCATGGGGATGCCCTGCGAATAGATCAGGTGGGCCCGTTTCTGCGCCCTGGCGGCGCGACTGGCGGCACGGATCGGGGCCAGCGCGGCTATTCGCCCGAGGTCCTGATCGGTCCTGCGGCGGACCCTGGCCGCTGCCGCCTGGCTCACCGCAGGCTGAGGTTTGGAAAAAGCGCCGGCGGCCTCTAAAGTGTCAACCTGGGGCGCGCACCCGCTTCGCCTCTTCCCCGATAGCTTGAGGACGGCCGGGGCAGGATCAGATCAATATGCAATCGAGATTCGAAACACTCGTCGTGGAGTTTTCCTTGACCGCACAGACCAAGGGCGGCGAGGGTCTGACGCGCATGCTCGACGGCGTCGAGGATGCGCTGCTGGACTTCGCCGACCGGGCGGAGAGCATCCGAGGCCGCCAGGGCTTCTACGACGCCAACGCGGAGATGGCCCGCAACCGGGGCCGTATCGAGCGGGTCTTCGCGCGGCTGATCCAACAAGGGTTCGACGATTTCCTGCACCTGCACTCCGAGGCTGCGACCGACTTGACAGACTCCGAGCTGGCCCTGCTGGAGAAGGAGGATTTCGAGGACCGGCTGGCCGTGGACACGATCGCGGGGCGGGTCGCCAGGCAATGCCATGCCGAGCTCTACGCCCTCAAGCAGCGATTGGCGGTGATCAACCGCGGAGTCAAGATCAGCGACGCGCAGGTGCCTGCCGGCCCCTATCACCTTACCCGCGCCTTCGCCGAGAGCCTCCAGGGGCTGGCCATCGAGAGGCGAATCAAGCTGCTGCTCTACGCCCTGTTCTACAAGCACGTCGTCGGGAAAGCGCACGAGCTCTATGAGGACCTCAATGAGCGGCTGATCCAGGCCGGAGTCCTGCCGTACCTCAAACCCGTCGTGGAGAACCCGGAGCGCGCCGCCCCGCCGCGGCCACCCCAGGCGGCACCCGCACCGGTTGCCGGCACCGCGCCGGCCGCGCCCGCAACGACCCGGCCCGGGACGACCACCGGCGACCGGGGACCGGCCGGGCCCGATGCCTCCGCACCAGCGCCGAAGCCGACGGACATTCAGCAGCGCGCTCCGGCGTCCCGGCCCGGAGTGAGCGACCTGGTGCTGCGCGACCTGCTGGACCTGATGGGGCGCCGCAAAGCCGCAGCGGGGCAGCCTTCGGCGGGCCCGAACCTGACCCCCACAGGGGCGCCGCCCATCCCCCCGCGGGAGCTCGCAGACGTCATTGCGGGGGCTCCCGCGGCACCGGAGCTTCCGACGCCCGCGCAAACCCTGCGGGACCCGGGCGAGATAGCCCCCGAGCTGGGGCCGGCACTGATGGCCCAGATCGGCGCCGCCCTCTCACATCAACGCGAGGTGATCCTGACCCTCGCCGGCCGCGAGCGCCTCCGTACGATCGACAGCGACACGATCGATCTCGTCGGGATGCTCTTCGAGTACATGCTGAGCGCCGACGAGCTTCCGAATGCGGTCAAGGCGCTGCTCAGCCATTTGCATACCCCCTATCTCAAGCTCGCGATCCTCGACCAGTCATTCCTGAACCGCCCGGACCACCCTGCCCGCGGGCTGCTCGATCTGATGATCGAGGCCGGGTCGACCCAGGTCGTCGAGACCGATCTGCGCCGCGGCATCTATCCGGACCTGAGGGATACGGTCAACCGCGTCCTCTCCGAGTTCAAGGAGAACGTCGAGATCTTCGGCGACCTGCTGGCCGGGCTGCGCAAACGCCTGGAGGGCCAGCGCCAGAAGACCCAGTCGCTGGAGAAGCGCTCCCGCGAGGCGGAGCAAGGGCGACAGCGACTCAGGCTTGCCCAGGCGGAGGCCAACGCCCAGATGACTGCCCTGATGAGCCATCGATCCCTGCCGCAGGTAACCGTGAATTTTCTGACCGGATTCCTGACCGAGAAACTGACCCTCGTCCTGCTGCGCGGCCCGAGGGCCAAGGAGAGTCCCGACTGGAACCGGACTCTCGAGCTCGCCCGCACGCTGGTCCGGGTATCCTGTCGAGAGGGCGTGGAGAACTGGCGGCGCAACCGACCCAAGCTGGCGGGGCTGCAGAAGGTCATCCGTGCCGAGCCCAAGCTGCTCGGCTCGTACTACAGCCGGCAGGTGGAGGAGCTGCTAGGCTGGCTCGCCGACGTCGAAAAAGGGGCGAGCGCACGTGCGGTGGAACAGCTGGTGGATCTTCCCGCCCCGGCTGCCCAGAGCCCCGAGGCGGCCAGCCCCGGAGCCCCGCTGTCGCCCGAGGCCGAGGCGATGGTAGAGCGCCTGCGCAACGTGCAGTTCGGGACCCTGTTCCAGCTCAAGCCCGACGGCGAGGATCGAGCCCAGCGGCTGCGCCTGTCCTGGTACAACCCGACAACCGCCCGGTACATGTTCGTCGACCAGGACGGCGTGACGGCCGCCGTGAAAGACGTCGCGACCCTGGCACGCGAGCTCGCCAACGGCCAGGCCCGGCTGCTCACGCTGCCCGCAAAACCCTTCGTGGAACGTGCCCTGGCGGCAATCCGCGACACCATCTCTCGGAGGCTCGGCGGCGCCTCGACAACCCGCTCGGAAGAGGAGCACGCATGAAAGAGCGCGCGCACAAGCGAGTCTCGGTTCATTACAGGACCCATGTCTGGGACGAGATCGAGGAGAGCCTTCTCGGTCAGCTCTGCAACGTCTCGGCAGGCGGGCTCCTGCTGCTCAGCGAGCAGGAGCTGCCCGTGGATGCGATCTATCAGATCCGGATCGAGCCTGCCGACTCGACCGCCTTCGAGCCTTTTTCCCTGGGCGCGGAGACTCTGTGGATGCAACCGGGAAATCAGGGCGCGTCCTTCTGGATCGGCATGCGCGTCATTGGCGCCTCCGAGGAAGGGCGCAAGGGCCTCACCGCTCTGGTGAACATGGCCGAGCCCTGAGTCGCTCGCCGGAGCCTTCGGCTGGGCAAGGGATCGCAAACCCGCTCAAGCCGTCCCGATTCGTACCGATAACCCCCACCCGCAGGAGTCCCCGATGACCCAGAAGATGCTGATATACCTGGTCGCACCCCTTGCCCTGGCCGCCGCCCAGGCCCCAGCCGCCGAGCGGACTTTCGAGCCAGAGATCCAGTCCATGGAACCGATGCCGCTGCGACACCCCATTCAAGAGTCGGGGGTGACACAGACACAGGTGGCCTTGCCCAACCTGGTGGTGGACGATCTGCGCCTGGACGAGGGCTGCCGCGTACTGGTCATGCTGCACAACGACGGGCCCGGCGCCCTGGGCTCCGAGGCATGGATGGACCGCGGCACCGGCAGCGTCAGCGTCACCCTCAAGCTGGGCGGCGTGAATTGGGGCAGCGAGCCGATCTGGCGGATCGACCCGGTGAGGGCCTTGCAGCCGGCGGGAGGCAAGACCACGTACTTCAGCAAGCTCATCGTCACCGGCTCCCAATCCGTGACAGCGACGGTGGACGCCGAAAGCCTCCTCCAGGAGCGCAACAAGAGCGACAACGAGAAAACCAAACAGCTGAGCTGCAGCGCGCCATGAGCCAGGCCCTTGCCTGCCTCGGCAGGGAATCTGCTATTTTTTGACCCTGACGGGGACATGGAGAGATTCCCCGTCATCGGGGGCCGACGAGGAGGGGCCGCGCGATGCTTTCCAGCGAGCAGCTGAAACGTTACAAGCATTTTTCTGGTCTCTCGGCGGAAGCGATCGATGCCCTGCGCACCGGCCTCGAATCGGTGGAGGTCGAGGCCGGCAAGCGCATCATCCGTCAGGGCACTCCGCCCGACTATTTTTACTTTCTCGCGCGCGGCGAGGTGGAGCTGTGCCGCCGCACCACATTCGGCCAGAGCGCGCCCTTGTCGGTGCTCAGCAGCGGGGAGACCTTCGGAGAAATTGCGCTGCTCACCTGCTCCCACCGCACCTGCTCGGTCACGACTAAGACGCCCAGCCTGCTGTACCGGCTGGCGAAGAAGGATTTCGACGACATCGTCGTCAAAGACGCGGCGTTTCGTGATGTGCTCGAGCATAAGATGGCCGGGTATGCCGCCTACGACCGCATCAAGAGCTTCCAGCCATTCGCGCTGCTCGAGCCCGAGCAGGTCCTGGCCCTGACCGAAACGCTGGTGGAAAAGCACTTTGCCCCTGGCGAGGCGATCGTGCATCAGGGCGATCAGCGTGATTTCTTCTATGTCATCAAGACCGGGCGCGTGGCGGTGCTCAAAGAGCACCCCGGCGTCGAGCCGGATCAGGTCGCGGAGCTCGGAGAGGGCGAGGGCTTCGGCGAAGAGGCCATACTGCGTGAGCAAAAGCGCGGGGCCACGGTGCAAGCGCTCGACCCCACGACCGTTCTGGCCCTGAGCGAGTCGGACTTCCGGCGCGTTCTAGGCGCCAAGTTCATCGACTACGTGTACGGGGAGGATCTGCTCCAAGAAGGCGCGAGCGGGTACGTGTTCATCGACGCGAGGGTTCCCGCGGAGTACGAGGACGAGCATATAGAAGGCGCCATCAATCTGCCGCTGGAGATCCTGCGCCGCCAGTATGCCGCCCTGGACCCGGAGCAGCCCTACGTGACTTACTGCACCAACGACTCGCGCGGGACTACGGCGGCCTTTCTGCTGAGCGCCCAGGGCTTTCAAGCCAAAGCGCTGCGTGGCGGCATCGGCGCCTGGGATGGACCGGTCGCGACCGGACCGTCCGCCGGACTCCACCTGCCGTCGATCGATTGATGCCAAGGCGAGCCCGGGCGACTGTGCGATAGAAGCAGCCGATCTTCCTGGCTCCGTCCGCGGACCGCTGCCCATCGGGAAGTGCCCCGGCGGGCACCAGCGCGGCGGTAGTCTCCATCGCCCAGAGCGCACTGATCCCCAGCCCGATGACCGTCAGCGCGAGATAGACGCTGAACGCCAGGTCCGCGGTTCGCAGCGCCGCGTCCCGGGCCAGCGGCAGATCACGGCCGCGCAGAAACAGGAACAGTACGAATGGGAGCAGCGTGCTCGCGGCCGGATAGACCAGTGCGCCGGCCGCGGCCAGCAGAGGCGCAAGCGCCGCGAGCATGCGCTCATTCTGCTTCAGGACGGAAACGGCGCTCATGGGTGGTCCCTCAGGGCCCGCAGGAAGGCGCCAAGCTAACCCATTTCCAGGAAGAGCGGCAAAGCCGGCCCCGGCCACCCCGTAGCCTGGATGAAGCGCAGCGAAATCCGGGACCCGGCCGCACCAGAACGTCCCAGCCGCCTTACGAAGGAAGCCACTATGCACATCTGGGTCGACGCCGACGCCTGCCCCAACCCGGTCAAGGAAATCCTGTTCCGTGCCGCTCAGCGCCTTGGCATCCCCCTCACCCTGATCGCGAACCAGCCCTTGCGCACCCCAGCCTCACCGCACATCCGCGCCATCCAGGTCGCATCGGGCTTCGACAAGGCCGACGAGCATATCGTCCATGCGGTCCGGCCCGGGGATCTGGTGATCACCGCAGACATCCCGCTGGCCGCCCAGATCATCGAGCGGGGCGGCGAGGTCCTCGACCCACGCGGCGAGCGCTACACCAAGGACAACATCCGCGAGCGCCTGAACATGCGCGACTTCCTGGACACGCTGCGCGGCTCCGGGATGGTCACCGGCGGACCGCCTGCGCTCACCCAGGCCGATCGCAAGCGCTTCGCCGACGCCCTCGACCGGCTGCTGGCCGCACTGGGGCCCCGGCGCGACACTTGACGCGCAATCTGCCTGCTGGCATGGCTAGCCCGCCTGGGCCTGAATGTCGAGTCGCTCGTGCGGGACTGTCGCCTGGCTCTGCAATCCGAGCTTGACCAGCGCTCTCCCCGTCGCCACCCCCGCGGAGAGCTGGCCAAGGGCGCGGACAGCCCGGCGGGGCGCACTCTCGACGCGCGAGGTCGAGGAGTTGCGCTCGCGAGTGGCCGGCAAGCGGCGGATGGCGATTTGCAGCCACATCGGCCAGACAGAGGCGTAATCTGTCCGGCAGATCGGCTCTCGCCCCACGCGGAATTCAAGAGAGCCCCAAGTATCTGTGCATGAAGGGAAGGCTGATGCAGAACGGCAAACGACGGAGGTCACTCGGCTCCGCAACCTGGGGGAAATTCTGCGCTTGCTAACCCGTCTGAGCGTCAACGGTTTCAAGAACCTGATCGACGTAGATCTGTATTTCGGGCCCTTCACCTGTATTGCCGGAGCCAACGGCGTCGGCAACTCCAACCTGTTCGACGCTATCCTTATCGTCCCGGTACGCATGCAGGAGCCCTGGCTCCTGTTCGATGAGCAGGCGATCCGATGGGCAGCGGGCAATCCCGGTGGCAAAACCGCCTTGGCCCTGCCGCGTTTGACACAGCTGGAGAGTCTGCCCGATCCCAAGGAGACCCTCTACGGGCTGCTGGTCACCGCGAGCGAGCACCCGGGGACGGCGACGCAGGCGGTGCAATCCCTCCCGCGCCGCCCGGAATTGCCGGCTCGCAGGCGCATCCAGCCGCCATCGACGGCGCGCCGGTTGGCTTGATCACCGTTCTTGACCCGGACGGCGGACCTCTGCAATAGTCCCCCCATCGTCAAGGCGAGGGGGCCCGGCCATGGATCAGGCTCATCCGATGGGCCCCTGCCCAATTACGCTCAAGCGCAATCCGCCCGCCCTCAGCGTGGGCGGCCGGGTTTGGTTGATCTCACCGACCTGCTGCGCTCCAGGGCTCCGGGTGCCTGATCGCTCGTGCGCTCATCATCCCACGTCCGTCCCCGGTGCCGCCTCCCGGCCCGCCACCGTCTCCCAGCGCTGCCAGCACCCCGGTCAACGGGCTGCGCACCACCAAACGGCCCCGGTGGAGAACATGGGTGTAGATCTGCGTGGTGCGCACGTCGGCGTGGCCCAGTTGCTCTTGCACGGTACGGATGTCCGCGCCGCGCTCCAGCAGATGGGTCGCGAACGAGTGGCGCAGCGTGTGACAGGTAGCCGGCTTAGCGATATCGGCGGCGCGGACCGCCCGTTTCACGGCCTTCTGCGCCGCACTTTCGTCGAAATGGTGCCGCCGCCTCTCTCCGGAACGCGGGTCCCGGCCGATCTGCGTGGCGGGAAACACGTATTGCCATCCCCACTCGCGCGGCGCACTCGGGTATTTCCGCGCCAGGGCGTGAGGCAAGGCCGCCGTGCCGAATCCCGCAGCGCTGTCCCGCTCGAACAGCGTGCGGCGGGCCTACAGATGCCGCTGCAGCGGCACCACCAGCTCATCCGCCAGCGTCACGACCCGGTCCTTGTCGCCCTTGCCGTTACGCACCAGAACGGCCCGGTGATCGAAGTCGAGGTCCTTGACCCTCAACCGGACAGTCTCCAGCAGGCGCAGGCCGGAGCCGTACTGCAGACAGGCGATCAGCCAGGCTGTGCCGGACAGATTCTCAAGCACCCGGGCCATCTCCGCAGGCGTCAGCACGACCGGCAAACGCGCCGACTTCCTGGGCCTCACGATGCCCGCGATCTCCCCAAGCGGGCGCTCCAACACAGCTTTGTAGAGAAACACCAGCGCGTTCAGCGCTTGACTCTGGGTCGCGACTGCAACGTCGCGGGGTCCGTCGCCAGGTAGCTGAGAAACGCCCGCACCTCCACTTCACCCATGTCCGCCGGATGCCGTTTGTCGTGGAACAGGATAAACCAGCGTGTCCAGTATACGTACGCGTCCTCCGTGCGCCGGCTGTAATGGCGGACACGGATCGCTCCCCGCACCGATTCCAGGAATGGCGAGCCCTCTCTGGGCTGGGTCATGGCGGAATCCTTCCGCTGTGGAGACATAATACAAGCGTAGAGAACTTTTCGAGAACGTTAAGGACAAAAGTCGGCATCGTCGGCCTAACACGCGGCCCGATCCCCGAGGCAGAGCGTCGGGACGCGCCCCCGCTGTACGTAACCTTTTGTTCTATAATAGGAAACTACTCGATGCATGGCAACCGACCGTCCCGTCTCCAGCTGCGTCGCCTGCGGGTTAGACGGACATGTTCCGTGTTATAAAACGGACATTGTCCAGTCAGTTATACTGTTAAGTTTCTTCAGAGTAACGATAGTGCTTGAATTTGAGTGGGATCAAAGGAAAGACGATACGAATAGAAGCAAACACGGAGTTGGCTTCTCCGAAGCAACAACCGTCTTTACTGATCCATTAGAACTGACCATTGCAGATCCAGACCACTCATCCGACGAGTACAGATTTCTGAGCATTGGCCGTTCGGCGTCTGGCCGCCTATTGATCGTGTCCTATACTGAGAGGCACGATAACCACGTACGTATTATTAGTGCCCGCGGGGCTTCAAAGACAGAGCAGAAATACTATGAGCAAGACCACTAAGGCTGATGAGATGCGTTCCGAATATGATTTTTCAGGTGGGGTCAGGGGCAAGCATTACAAAGCGTACCAGGCCGGAACAAATGTTGTGCTCCTTGAACCGGATATCGCGGAGGTATTCAAAGACTCCGAGTCCGTTAACCATGCTTTGAGGATGTTGCTGAATCTCGCCGGAAAAGAGGTAAGGAGAAACTTAACGAGTAAGGATAGATCGTGAGAGCGAAGCGAGCCACGATCTTATCCGGTTGTTGAACGAGCCCGAGCTCGGGGCCTCGCAACAGCGGATCGACGCTCTTTAGAAAATTGATCGCAGAAGCCGCGGGTGGTCAGGCCAGGACTGGCGGCCAACCTGGCACCTGGAGCCGGCGAAAGGCTGGTGGTTTGGCCGTGGCCGGGCGCCTGGAGGCGGCCAAAGTGGCCACCCGGCGCCGGGATTTTAGCTGATTCTCACCACATGGGCACAGCCAAGCCCTGGCCGCGCACGGCCAGCGTGTCCGGCGCCCCAGGGCCCGGGGGAGGAGCTACACCGGCACCGCCAGGGGCGGTGGCCCCTGGGCCGGGGTCGGCCGGGGCTTAGGGCCAAAGGGCGGATACACGGCAACCACCCGCATCGGCCCGCCACAGGCCGGGCAGCAGAAGCTTGGACGCTGCGGGGGAGCCACGGGCCGGATCACCACGTGCAGGATCAGCTGCAGCAGCTGCAAGGTACGCCGCGCGTTGTGATGGAGGAAGCCGTAGTCGCGCACCCGGTGAAAGCCCCGGGGCAGCACGTGCTGGATGACCCGCCAGAGCAACACCTCCCCGGGCAGCGTCTCGATGCGCGTCTCCCCGGTCTGTCCGTCGGTGTAGCGAAAGCTCACCTGCCCGTCGTGCTCGGCGAGGAGGTTGGACTCGCTGATCACCCCGCGGTAGAGATAGCGCGAGAGGTACTCCAAAGCGGTGTCCCCGCGCCCCACGAGGCGGCAGTCGACCACCCAGCGCTCGGGCACGCGCTCGCCCGAGCGCAGCCCCGCCTGGGCGATCTCGTGCAGCAGCTTGCCCCGGAACACCTGGGCCAGGGCAAACTCGTTGAACAGATACCGATAGCGGGTACGCTTCCAGGCACGCTCGGCGAGATCGATCCCGCCGCCGGGCACCACCACATGCAGGTGGGGATGGTAGGTCAGGCGCCGGCTGTGGGTATGCAGGACCGCGGTCATGCCCATCCGCCCGCCCAGATGCTTGGGGTTGAGGCCGAACTGCTGAAGGGTCTGGGTGGCGGCACGAAACAGCGCCTCATAGAGCGTACGCTGATGGCGCCAGGCCAGGTCACGAAGCTGCGCCGGCAGGGGGAAGGTGACCAGGAAATAGTCCACGGGCAGCAACTTCGCCCTCTGGCGCTCCAGCCACTGGGAGGCCTCGTGGTTCTGGCAGCGCGGGCAGCTGCGATGCCCGCACGAGCAGGGCTGCCAGTGCAGCTCGCAGCACTCGCTGCAGCGGCTGAGCACCTGCCCGGCCCCGGGCGTGCGACAGCGGGAGATCGCGTCCAAAGCCCGCTCATGGCCGGGCAGCAGCTGCCCGCCATAGCGGGCCTGCAGGGCCTCCCGGTAGGTCTCGATCAGGTTGGCCAGCTCCATGCTCAGAGCTTCCTGAGATCGACCCGCAGGGAGCCGACCAGGCGGTTGAGCAGATCGGAGGTCGCCTGCTCGGTAGTCTCGGTCAGATGGGCGTAGAGGGCGGTGGTGGTGGGGCTGGCGTGGCCGAGCAGCGCCTGGATATGGCGCAGGCTCAGACCCTGCTCGAGCAAATGGGTGGCCAGGCTGTGGCGCAGTGAATGGACCGAGATCTTTTTTTTATCCCGCAGTCGGCGAGCAGCGCCTTGACCGCCTGCTGGGTACCGCCGCGGTCCATGTGGGTGCTGGCCTCACGGATGCGCTCGGGCGATCCGACCGGGTTGGGAAACAGCAGACGCGGATGGCGATGCTTGGCCCAGAGCGCGCGCAGCCCCTGGTAGGTGAGCTCCGGCAGCGGCACCAAGCGGTCCTTGTGGCCCTTGCCGCGGCGGATATGCACCCGGCGGCGCGCCGCATCGATATCGCTGACCTCGAGCGCCAGCGTCTCGCTCAGGCGCAGGCCCATGGAGTAGGTGGCGAGCACAAAGACGCGGTAGCGCAGCTTGCGCGCCGCACCGATGAGCTGCTCGACCTCCGAGACGCTGAGCACATCGGGCAGCGAGCGCACCTGGGGCGGCTTGATCATCTCCACCCACTGCCAGTCGCGCTTGAGCACCTCGGCCCAGAAGAACTGCAGCCCGTTGCGATCCACGCGCACCGTGCTCCAGGAGTGGGAGTCGATCAGCTCGGAGAAGTACTCGGCGAGCTGATCCTCGCCCAGCTTGTCGGGGACGCAGTCGAAATGCTCGCTGACCCGGCGCACCGCCCGGGCATAGACGTCGATCGTGCTCTCGCTATAGCCTTGCAGCTTCAGGGCACGCAGGTGCTTGGCATACAGGCGGTCAAAGCGCTTCTGTTCTTTCGGATTCATGGGGTAAGCTCCTCAGCAGGACTGCCCAACATTGGGCAACCAGGGAGCATACGTGGGGATCAGGGGGTTTTCCTGCCGCGGAGCGGCTTCGTTCAACAATGCCATAAACGCGGACGCCAAAAAGCTGCGCTGCGCTCCGCTTTCTGGCTCCAGTTATGGCTGGCGTTCGGCAAGGCAGGAAAGAGTCAGAAACGAGGTAAAATAATGCCCTCAATCTCAATGTTCTATGGTTTGATCATCTACATGTACTTCATCGACAACAAGCAGCACAAGTTGCCTCATATTCATGTCAAATACCAAGATGATGAGGTGATCGTGCAAATCCCAGAAGGGACCGTGCTTGAAGGGGGCATTCCAAATTCAAAAATGAAATTGTTACAAGCCTGGATTGAATTGCACAAAGAAGAACTTGTTGCAGATTGGGAGCTTGCAGTTTCTGGTGAGCAACCATACAAGATTGATCCGTTGAGGTAGAGATCATGAACCCAAGGGTAAAAAATGTAACGGCGATATCTGACTATAAATTGAAGATTCAATTTACTAATGGCGAGGAAGGAATCTACGATTGTTCGCACTTGCTTAATTTTGGCGTTTTCAAGGAGTTGAAGGATACGGCCTATTTCAAACAAGCGAAAGCCTGGGATGGAACGGTCGTGTGGCCGCATGAACAAGACATATGCCCTGATACGCTATACCTGGATTCAAAGAAAAATCCCGAACAAAGCGCTTAACTCGGACCGCCTTCGTCGCTGCGGTTCTCAATCGGCCGGTTAGCGCAGCCGTTATGCGGCCAACGTAACGCCGAGGTATAGGAGTGGATTTTGAAATAATCGGCCCCATTCGAGAACCTGAAACATTTGCGCAAGGTTCAGGAATTCGGGAGATCGCCCGGCTCAGGAAAATATACGGCCAAGGGCGGTGGCGGAAACGGAATGGCTTGGCAACTGTGAGGCTCGCTGATGGCGCAATCGTTGACGTTGAGCTACATTGGTATGAAGCAACCGGAGTCGGTAGACGAGAATTCAAGATTAAAAGATATTTGTAGAGCCGAGGTGAAAAAGCATGCATAAGTTCGTGATTTGTACAAGTAATATCGGCTATGAGGCTTCGCTTGAACAGCGGAAGTTGTACGAGGTCTTGCCAGACGAAACAGCGTCCAAGCATAGCCAGTTGAGAATAATAGATGAATCAGGAGAAGATTATCTATATCCTGCGAGCATGTTTATGGATGTTGCTCTTACAGAAGAAATTGCAGAAAAGGTGGCGAAGATCGCATAACGATGTGCTGCACCCGACCCTCGGGTCGCTACCGCTCCCCTCGGCCGGGTGAGGTCAGCGTTAAGCATTAGGCACTCAGGATAGTTCACGATAATGGATAAGCGATATCAGATATTTGTCAGCTCTACGTTTGCAGACCTAAAAGACGAGCGGCAACAAGTTATACAGGCGCTAATGGAAATGGACTGTATTCCCTCCGGTATGGAACTGTTTCCTGCTCAAGACGATGAACAATGGGACTTTATCCGGCGGGTCATAAATGATTGCGACTACTACTTGTTGATTATTGGGGGTAGGTACGGATCACTGAGCGAAGACGGGGTTAGTTATACGGAAAAAGAGTTCGATTATGCGGTTTCAAATGGCTTGAAGGTGATTGCACTTTTACATGAAAACCCTGGTGAGATTTCGGTGGCGAAATCAGAAGTTAACCCAGAGCTTCGAGAAAAGCTAGAAGCCTTTCGTCAGAAAGTATCGAGCAATAGGCTCGTAAAATTCTGGTCCGACGCAAAAGAACTTCCAGGATTAGTTGCTTTAAGTTTGTCAAAAACGATCAAAGCGTATCCGGCTGTAGGATGGGTTAGAGCCGACCGTATTAGCAATGAAGATGTCTTGTCAGAGTTGAATCAAGTAAGAAAAGAAAATGAAATTCTAAAGGCACGCCTAGCTGAGCTAGATACGCATGTAGAGCTTGTGGATTCTGCCTCAGTTGCGAATATTGATGACAAAATCACGATCAATGGCACGACAAGAATGCCGAGAAGAGGCAATTCTGCACCATATATTACATCGTGGTCCGCTACTGTTAGTTGGAAACAGATTTTCGCGTTTATAGCTCCTTACTTGGAAGAGAAGCCAAATGAAAGTCGGGTTAAAGCAAGTTTGGCTAATAGTTTAGCGAATTCTGTAGACGTAGGTGGTAGCTCACGAACAATGGATGACCAGGAATTCAAAACAGTTTCTATTCAACTCAGAGCTTACAATCTCGTCAAAATCGAGCGCCTGCGGACAACAGATGGGGGGACGGCCTTATTTTGGTCATTGACCCCGGAGGGGGAAAAGACCATGTTCGAACTTAGAGCTGTCCGGAAGTAAATTGCCGAACAAGGGCGTAAACTCGGACCCCATAAAGCGCCGCACCTTCGTCGCTATGCTTTATGGGTCGGGTTACGCCACACGTGGAGAGCACAACCCGACCCCCATGGCGTCGCTTAAGGCCACATCGGAAAGCGCTTGGAGCCCTTGATCCACGCTCGGGCGGGAAAGCCCCTCTGAGCGCTGAGCGCCTTCGTTGCTGGCGATCCGCGGACCCAGGCGCGGTGGTTGGCGCCCGGGGCCACCGCCGAGGCCGCAATGTCGAGCGGCGGCGCCTCTCGGCCCCCGGAGGCGGGATCAAGCGCAACGGAATTCGGGGCCGCGGCTGAGCTTTCGGATTGTGCTTCGCCCCATCCGGGCTACAGGCGCTCGTAGGCGTCACTGCCCCAGCCGCAAAGCCAAACAGCATTGAATCATCCGGGGGATCTGCCGAACAAGGGCCGTAGGAGTGTCCTATAGTTGTCTAACTGCCTGGTACCGACGCCAGCCTCTCCCGAGGTGCGGGAACCGGCCATTGCGTAAGGGGGGGACTCGATCATGGGCGCAACACTCGCTGCCATAGCAGCACTCTGGGCTTCCACCTGCGGGACGGCATTCGCCGTTTTCCTTATCGCTCCCCAACCGCCGAGCGTGCCCGAACCGGCGACCCTGGGTCTGATCACGGCCGGCGTGCTGGTGGCCGGCGGCCTGCGTTACCTGACCAAGCGGAATCGCGACAAATGAGGCGGGGAAGCTCGCCGCCGGGCGAATGCCTTTCCCGCATAAGTTGCCTGGTCCGCGGCCGTTGTCTGCCCGAGAGGAGAAAGTCGTGATCGCAAGATTAGCCATCGTAGCAATGTTGTGGGCAGCGACATCCGACGCTGCCTTTGCCGTTTTCTCGGCCGCCAGCCCGAGCGTGCCAGAGCCAGCGACCACGGGCCTGTTGGCGGCCGGCGTACTGCTGGTCGGCGGGCTGCGTTACCTGACCAAGCGCCGCAAGTAAGACCAGCGAGCCGGTGCCTCGCCGATTCGGCGGTATCCCGTCCGAGCCGGACCCGACCCTCCTCGCGCCGATGACGGGAGCATCCGATGGGCCCACGCCGGCGACGGAGCCGAACGACGAGGGCTGGGCCGAACGACTGAAGGTCTGTGCGTTTCTCACCCTCTACGTCACCGGTCTCTGGGGTCAGGCAGGGCGGCTCCTGCCTGCGCCGTTCAACGACTGGCACGGCATCCCTTATCGGCTGCTCGCCTCCTGGTGGCATGAGCACGTGCTGCCGCAGATCTCCCATGCGGAGCAGCTCGCGCTCTATCAGATCGCCGAGGGCTACCTTCTCGCCCTCGTCGTCCCGCTGCTGGCGCTTCGCTGGCTGGGCATCTCCGCCGCAGACGCAGGATTGGGAATGCCGCGGGCCCTGGGCTTGCGGACCACAGTGGCGGGCATAGTGCTCACGCTGCCGGTGGGCCTGTGGCTTGCGATGGCCACCCCGGCCCCCTGGGGCACTCCCTTGTACGAAGCCCTGGAGCTCTTGACGCTCCCACCCGAGCACTTCCTGGTGTTCGGCATCTTCGGGGTCATGCTTCTGCCCGGGCGGCGGCTGATCTGGTCACCGACCTCTCAGGGGGCCGCAGGAGCCGGTCTGTTCACGCTCTGCGCCGCGAGCACCCTGTTCCTGCTCATCCATGTCGGCACGCCCCAGCCCTTGGCGCTGCTGGCGTCGCTCCCGCTCGGCCTGGTCTTCGCGGCGATGACGTTCGCGACCGGCTCCATCTGGCCAGCGGTGCTGGCCCACCTCAGCCTCAACCTCGTGCCCATGGCGTTTCTGGCGCCTGCCGGATGACACGGCTCGCCGACCCGAAGCTCGCCGCCGCCGGCTCGCTGCTCGCCTTCTTCGGCCTCGCGTTCGCCTGGTCCTGGACGCCCTGGATCACGGCGGCGTTGCTCGGCGCAAGGCAGGGATCGCTCGTCGGGAATGCCCTGCTCTATGCCGGCACTCCGGGACCATTGATCGCCGCCGTGGCGCTCTTGTATCTGCGCGGCTCCCCGGCCGAGCGCCGCGACTTCTATCGACGGATCTACGAAGTGGAGCGGGTATCGCCGCGCTGGCTGCTGGCGACGCTGCTGATCTACCCGGGGCTCACCGCGGCTGCAGTGGGTCTGGACTGGATGGCCGGCGGGCCCTTGCCCGACACCAGCGTGCTGTCACAGCGCCTGCAGGACCCGCAGCTGCTGCTGGCCACTACCGGATTCGCGTTCCTGCTCGGCCCGCTGCCGGAGGAGCCCGGCTGGCGCGGATACGCGCTCGATCGTCTCCAGCTGCTGGGCAGCGCCCTGACCGCAAGCCTGTGGCTCGGCTTTCTCTGGGCGCTCTGGCATCTGCCGCTGTTCTTCATACCGGGCTCGTACCACCACGACCTCGGCTTCGCCACCCTGGCCTTCTGGCTCTTCGTCCTGACGGCCATTGCCGGCTCCGTCATCATCACGTGGATCTATGGGCACAACGAGCGCAGCGTGTTCGGTGCGATTCTGTTTCACGCGACCCTGAATTTCACCCGTGACGGCCTCCACCTGTCCGACAGGAGCGAGCTGGCGCGAACAGCCCTGCTGGTGCTTTTCGCAGCCATCGTCGTGGTGCGCTGCCGCCCCGGGACACTCGGCGACTGCCGCCGAAGCGGATCACCAGGTCGACCCGGAGCGGCCGGCAGACGCCGGCCTGGCGACCCCGGTCGATCTGCGCCGGCCCAGGGCGAAACGTATTGCTTCAGACTCTGCGTATTTCCTGCGACCCGAGATCGACTCCCTCCCCTTCCCCCGACGTGCCCGATTGCGCCCCAACGCCCCCGGCGCGCATCCTTCCCCGGCGCGCCGCAGCACCGCTACCATAGGAGAGCGGGCCGTACCGCTGACACCTGCAGCCGATGATCGCCCTCTCGATAACGCCGCCAAAGCCGGAGACAAACGTCAAGTCGGGACGTTGCGCGCCTGCAGGAGCCGTTTCCCGAATGATCCGATGTCGTTCCGTGGATTGCGACGATGCCCTGAGGCTGGCCTCTCAGTCCGATGGGCTCATCTTCACGTGAGTATCATCGAGGAAGACAGCAACCGGTCGAGACTCGCTGCGCTTGCCCGCGCACAGGATCTGGCCCTTCTCTTCACCCAATCGTTTCCGGCCATTTTCGTCAGCCTGATCACCGCGGCCATTCTCACCACAATCCTTTGGCCGGCGCGGAACCACGGCGTCCTGATCGCCTGGCTCGCAATCCTCTCTCTTACCGCCCTTGGGAGACTCGCCCTGTTTCTGCTCTACCGGCGGGCATCTCCGGGGGCCGAAGACATACTGGCTTGGGAAAGACCTTATCTGCTCACGCTCTTGCTCGCGACCCTCACCTGGGGAATCGGGAGCGTCGTGATCATGCCGGCGGACTCCCCGGTCCATCAGGTGGTCGTCCTCAGCTTCCTGGTCGGCATGTCCGGCGGGGCAATCTCGCTCTATTCTGCCCACCGCTTGATGACACTGGCGGCCATTACCACGGTGTTGCTGCCCATTGTCGTCTGGCTTTTCATCCAAGGCGATCTTCTCTCGATAGAGCTGGCCGTCGCCACAAGCGTATTCTTTCTCTCCGCTGTGCGCGCGACCGGAACGATCACCGAATCCCGGCACCACAACTTCATGCTCTCCACAGAGCTGCAAAGGAGCCAAGACCGTTACCGCCACCTCATCGAGAACATCGGCGAACGCTTCGTGATCTACAGCCACAAGGCGCGAACCGGAGAGATGCTCTATGTCACGGGCGGTATTCGCACTATCTTCGGCCTCGGGAAAGAAGAAGCCATCGGCAGACCCTGGCATTCCCTCGCCCAATGGAGGCCCGGGTCAGTCGACAGAGCAAATCATCAGCTGGCTCGCCTGATTGCGGGAGAGGTCGGCTCTGCTCAGACCGATCTGGAATTCGTTCACCCGGACGGGCGCGAACGGACGGTCCGCGCCTCGGTGCATTCGGTGAAGGACGAGACCGGAGAGGTTGTTGCCATCGACGGCATCGCCGAGGACATCACCGAGCAGAGATCGGTCGAGGAGAAACTGCGCCTCGCCGCCACTGTCTTCGACCATTCAAAAGACGGCATCCTCATCGCGGACCCGGACGGGAACATCGTTGACGCAAACCCGGCCTGCTCCGAGATTTCCGGATATTCGAGGGAAGAAATAATCGGCCGTAACCCCAGGATGTTCAGCTCTGGACAGCACTCCGCCAAGTTCTACGAGGAGATGTGGGGAGAGCTGAAAGCGCGCGGCCATTGGCAGGGTGAGCTCTGGAACAGAACGAAGGACGGGGAGGTCTACGCGGAACGGATCAGCATCGACGCCGTTCTCGACGAGCAAGAGCGGTTGGAGCACTACGTCGCGGTATTCCACGACATCAGCTACGTCAAGGAGCACGAGGCCGAGCTGAGGCAGATGGCGTACTACGATGTGCTGACCGGGTTGCCGAACCGGCTGCTGCTCCAGGATCGAATCAGGCTGGCGCAGCGCCAGGCCGAGCGCAACCAGAGCGGTCTTGCGGTCTGCTACCTCGATCTAGACGGGTTCAAGCCGATCAACGATACCCTTGGTCACCACGCCGGCGATCAGGTCCTGATCGAGGTATCCAAGCGGCTTCAGGCGGCGGTTCGCTCCGGTGACACCGTCACGCGCGTTGGTGGAGACGAGTTTGTCATCTTATTGGCGGACTGCCATGACGAATCCGAGGTGAGGGAGGTACTGGAGCGGGTGCTCAAAGCGGTTTCCATCCCCCTTGTGACCCCTGCCGGTCAGGTCTCTATCTCCGCGAGCATCGGCGTATCACGCGCGCCGCTGGATACCAATGATGCGGCCGTATTGATCCAGCAGGCCGACCACGCGATGTACGTTGCCAAAGCGTCGGGACGAAATCAGTTCAGGCTCTACACCCCTGGGTAAGTCGAGAGATCGCTTATGCGGTGGCACCGGCCGTCCGACGCTGACTGGGACCGGGAAGATTTGCATTGATGCCGCAGGAAAAGAAGGGGCGCCTTCGCGATGAAGGCGCCCCTGACAGGGTTTGCGTCAGAGTCCCTGCTCGTTAAGCCGGTCCATGGCTCGCTTACCTGTCGGAGTCTATGTTGCTCGGGGGGACCGGGCTAGCAAATCGGACAAATCCCGAGGTCTTGTAGGATTTTTCTGACATGACGGGGGTCGACCGGGGTGGCCGTGCGGAGGCTGATCGCCAGTCACGCGCACGGGCCAGCGCGTCGGTCAGATCAAGACGCCCGAGGCCAGGTCCGCCGGGCTGTCCACGTCGATATGGATGCCGGGGTCGTCGACATCGAGCAACTGCAGGGAATCAGGGTAGCGCTTGAGAACGGCCGCGGCACCTTCATCTCCGTTTAGAGCTGCCAGCTCGTCATGCAGCCGGACCGAGAACCCCACGGGATGGCCCCGACGGCCGGCATGGCGGGGGGCCGCCAGCAGCGCGCCCTCGGCGAGGGCATCGACCACCCGCCGCACCGTGGCTACCTGGATACAGGGCATATCGGCGAGCGCGATCACCCAACCGGCGACGTTCGGGCAGGCCTCGACCCCAAGGGCCAGGCTGGTGCCCATGCCGGCCTCGGCGCGCGGGTTGACCAGGATGCCCAGACCGAGGCTGCCGAGCAATGCGGCGAGAGCGCCGTCCTCGGGCCGCAGGACGGCGATGCACCCAGGCAGCACGGCGCGCAGGGTGCGGGCCGCGGCCGCGGCCAGGGGTCGCCCGTCCGCTAGCGGCGTCAGGAGCTTGGCTCGGCCGAACCGGGACGAGGCACCGGCGGCGAGCAGGACGCCGATGATCTCGCCGCGGGCGGTTTGGGGCTGGAGGGATGGCACGCGGCGACTCAGGCGTCCAGACGGATCGGCAGCCGGCGTACCGGCCGCCCGGTGGCGGCAAAGACCGCGTTGGCCACAGCCGGGGCGATTGGCGGAGTGCCCGGCTCGCCCACGCCGCCCGGGTGCTCCGTGCTCGGCACGATGTGCACCTCGACCTCGGGCATCTCCGCCATCGTCAGCAGGGGATAGCCGTCGAAGTTGCCCTCCACGGCACGCCCCGCGGCGATGTGGATCTCGCCCTTGAGGGCTGCAGTCAGGCCGAACACGATGCCGCCCTCCATCTGGGCCGCGACGGTGTCCGGGTTCACGACCGTGCCGCAATCCACCGCACAAACGACCTTGTGCACCCGCACACGCCCGCGCTCCACCGAGACCTCCGCCACCTCGGCGACGAAGCTGCCGAAGGACTCGGCCAGTGCGATGCCCCGGTGCCGACCCGGGGGCAGCGTCTCGCTCCAGCCGGCCTTGACGGCCGCCAGCTCCAAGACGCCGAGATGGCGGGCTCGGCCGCGCAGAAGGCGACGACGCAGCGCGAAAGGGTCCCGGCCGCCAGCGCGCGCCAGCTCGTCGAAGAAGCACTCCGTGATGTAGGCATTCTGGGAGCTGCCCACGGAGCGCCAGGAACCGGTCGGCACCCCGGTGTCGACTCCCGCGTTAGTGACTTCGAAGCTCGGGATGGCGTAGGGCAGGTTGGCGGCCCCCTGGGCGCTGGAGCCGCCGATGCGATGGCGCCAGGCGACGGGCAAGCCCGCTTCGTCCAAGGCGCCGGCCAGGCGATTGTAGGTGGCGGGCCGGTAGAAGTCGTGGCGCATGTCGTCCTCGCGGGTCCACATCACCTTCACCGGCCAGCCGGTAGCCTTGGCCAGCTCCACCGCCTCCACGACGAAATCGATCGCGCCCCGCCGGCCGAACCCGCCGCCCAGGAAGGTGGTGTGCACGCGCACCCGCTCGGCGGGCAGACCGCTGATGCGGGCCGCCGTGCTCTGGGTCCAGCTCTGGCTTTGAGTGGGTACCCAGACATCGCATCCGTCACGGCCGATGCGTGCCGTGCAGTTCATGGGCTCCATGGTGGCGTGAGCCAGGTACGGCACCTCGTAGATCGCCTCGATACGCCGCGACGCGTCGCGCAACGCGGCCTCGACGTCACCGCGGCGTGCCGCCGGCCTCCCTCGGTCGACCGCCTCGGCCAGGCGCCGGCTGATCTCGGCGCTGGACAGCCGCGCATTCGGGCCTTCGCTCCAGTCGATCGTGAGTCGCTCGCGTCCCTGCAGCGCAGGCCAGAAGCCGTCGGCCACCACGGCGACGCCGGAGCTGATCGGCAGGACCCGGAGCACGCCGGGCACTTTGAGGGCCTCCGTATGATCGAAACGCTTCAGCGTGCCACCGAAGACAGGGCAGCGCGCCACGACAACCGTCTTCAGTCCCTCCAGCTTGACGTCGGTGCCGAAGATGGCGCTGCCGTCCACCTTGGCCGGGGTGTCCAGGCGGCGTATGGGCCTGCCGATGATCCGATACCGGGCAGGGTCCTTGAGCACGACCTCATCGGGCAGCGGCAGGGTTGCGGCCTTGGCGGCGAGCTGTCCGTAAGGCAGCCGCCTTCCGCTCGCGGCATGTATGACGAGCCCGGGCTCGGTATGGCAGCTGTGTGGGTCAACCCCCCAGCTCTCTGCGGCGGCCCGTAGCAGCAGCTCCCGCCCGACCGCGCCGACCTTGCGCGCCAGGCTCCAGAAGCCGCGCACCGCGCTGCTCCCTCCCGTGCCCTGGGTGCCCATGAGAGGATTCGTGAAGGCCGGGTGTGCCGGGGCATGCTCGGCGCTCACCGACTCCCAGGCCGCGTCCAGCTCCTCGGCGACCAGCATGGGCAGCGCCGTCATCACGCCCTGGCCCATCTCGGAGCTTCCCACTCGGATCAGGACGCGGTCATCGCTGCCGATCTGCAGCCAGGCATTGGGGGTCGACGCGGACATCACCGGCTCGGGGCCGGTGGGGTCGGCGGACCCGCCGAAGCCTGGCCCGTCGCGCCGGGACAGCACAAACCCGATCAGCAGGCCCCCGCCCACGGCGGCGGAGACCTTGAGCAGCTCCCGTCGGTTGAGCCGCACCCGCTCCATCTCAACCTCCGTTGGCCGCACGCTTGATGGCGCGGCGAATGCGGTTGTAAGTGCCACACCGACAGAGCACGCCGGACATGGCCCGGTCGATGTCCACGTCGCTGGGTTGGGGATGCGCGGCAAGCAGCGCCACCGCCGAGAGGATCTGCCCGGACTGGCAATAGCCACACTGGGGCACGTCCTCGGCAATCCAGGCCCGCTGAACGGGGTGCGAGCGGTCGGCGGACAGGCCCTCGATGGTGAGCACCGCCTTGCCGGCTACCAACGCCAGGGGTGTGACGCAGCTGCGCACCGGCCCGCCGTCCACCAGCACGGTGCAGGCGCCGCAGGCGGCGATCCCGCAGCCGTACTTCGTGCCACTCAGCCCCAGGTGATCGCGCAACGCCCAGAGCAGAGGCGTGGTGGGATCGATGTCCAGATCGTATCGCCGGCCATTCACCTCGAGACTGATCATGGCTGAGACGCCTCCGCCGGGTCTGCCGTGCTTCTTGAGAAAAGCCTAATCCCAGGGCGGGGCTGGAACAATCTGCCCGCTCACAATTTCCGATGGCGCCGCCGGGCGTTGCCGTCGCACGCCGCCGGGGCTATGTTGGTAGCGTTCGCGTTCCCTCGGTTTGGACGTTACGGACGGTGTTTCGATGGGCCAGCAATCCACTCACCTCTTCGAGCCTCTCACCCTCAGGTCGGTGACGCTGCGCAACCGCATCGGTGTCTCGCCCATGTGCCAGTACTCCTCCGATGACGGGCTGGCCAACGACTGGCACCTGGTCCATCTGGGCGCGCGGGCGGCGGGCGGCGCCGGGCTGGTGATGGCCGAGGCGACGGCAGTGTCCCCCGAGGGGCGCATCACCCCCGGCTGCGCTGGCCTGTGGGCGGACCGGCACGTGGAGCCGCTCGCACGTATCAACCGATTCGTCAAATCCCAGGGGGCTGTGCCCGGCATCCAGATCGGCCATGCCGGGCGCAAGGCCTCCGCGGCGCGCCCCTGGGAAGGCGGGCAGCATCTCGCCGATGACGCGGGCGGCTGGCCGACCATCGCACCGAGCGCCCTCGCCTTCGGTGCCGACCTGCCCAAGGTGCCGCGGGCCATGGACCAGGCCGACATCGAGCGGGTCCGCCAGGCGTTCGTGTCCGCGGCGCAGCGGGCGCTGGCCGCCGGTTACGAGTGGCTGGAGCTGCACTCGGCCCACGGCTACCTCTGCCACGAGCTCCTCTCGCCGTTGTCGAACCTGCGCACCGATCGTTATGGCGGCAGTTTCGACAACCGCATCCGCTTCCTGATCGAGACGACCCGCGCGGTCCGCGGCGTCTGGCCCGACCGTCTGCCCCTCTCGGTGCGGCTCTCCTGCACCGACTGGGCGCCCGGGGGATGGGACATAGCGCAGAGCATCGAGCTCGCGCGGCGCCTCAAGGCGGAAGGGGTGGACCTGATCGACTGCAGCTCAGGCGGGCTGGTGCCGGATGCCCGGATCCCGGCCGGCCCAGGTTTCCAAGTGCCTTTCGCCGAGCGCCTGCGGCAAGAGACCGGGATCGCCACAGCGGCAGTCGGCCTGATCACGACGCCGACCCATGCCGATGAGATCCTGCGCAACGGCCGCGCGGACCTGGTGCTGCTGGCACGCGAGCTGCTGCGTGACGCCGAGTGGCCGCTGCGGGCGGCGCGCGCGCTCGGTCATGCGGACGCGCTCGCGCCACCGGTGCAGTATGCCAGGGCCTGGTGAGCCGACCACACCGGCAGGCTTGACCGCGGGGCGGAAAATGCGGTCCAGGCGCCTTTGAACATCCAGAGCTGGTGGAGCGAATATTCCACCGACATCATCTGGGTGAGCATCGGCACCCTGATCCTGATCGCCTACCACATCTACGTGGGTGGCTGCGCGCGGCGTGACCCCCACTGCACCATTCAGAGCGTCAATCGTAGCGCGCGCCGCGCCTGGGTCGAGAACATCATGAGCGACCAATCCCTCGGGATTCTCGGCGTGCAGACGCTGCGCAACTCGACCATGGCGGCGACCTTCCTCGCCTCCACGGCGGTACTGCTGATCATGGGGGTGCTCAGCCTGAGCGGCCAGGCCGACAAGCTCGCCGGCAACTGGCATATGCTCAACGTCCTGGGGTCGCGCCATCCCGGGCTCTGGCTGGTGAAGCTGCTGGCGTTGACCGCCGACTTCTTCGTCGCCTTCTTCAGCTTCGCCATGTCGGTACGGCTGTTCAATCACGTGGGCTACCAGGTGACACTGCCGCCGGCGCTGCGCCCGGAGGCCGTGACCCCCGAGCAGGTCGCGCGCCACCTCAACCGCGCCGGCGGCTACTACAGCATCGGCATGCGGGCCTACTTCCTGTCGGTGCCGCTCGTCTTCTGGCTGTTCGGTCCGGTTCTGATGGCGGGCGCCAGCGCGGTGCTGGTGGTGGTGCTCTATCACATGGACCGGATACCGCGTCCTTGAGGGCCCTCGCTCAGCCGCCGCACGCGCGGCTGCAACGCCCGAACCTGTGCCAAACGCCGCGCAGGCGCGGCGGGTCCGCGCTCCCGCGCCGAGGCACATCGGGCTCACAACGTTTACGTCTCGAAGGGAGGCTTCCACGCACTGGCAGGGTATCTGGACGCCAAGACCGCCAACCCGGTGCCCAAGCCCGCTGCGGCACAATAGCGTTCACCCCGCAGGGGGCCCTGGCGCGATCCCGACCCCAGGGGTCGTGGGCTCCCCTCAGGGCGCGGGCTCGCGCCGCCCCTCGAGGAAATAGGTTTCCATGGTACCGCGGCCCTTCACCTGGATGGCGCCCCGCTTGATCAGTACGTGGCTGGCATCCAGCAAGACCGCCGCCGCCTCGGAGAGATGGATCCTGCCGGGCACGCCGGAGGACTCCATGCGGCTTGCGGTATTGACGGTGTCGCCCCAGAGGTCATAGGCGAACTTGCGCGACCCAATGACGCCGGCGATCACCGGCCCGGCGTGGATGCCGATACGAATATTGATGTCCAGCTCGCGCTCCCGGTTTATCTCCGCCAGCGCAGCCATGCAGTCCAACGCCAGCTCGGCGATGCGCCGGGCGTGGTCCGGGCAGGGGTCGGGGACCCCCGCGACCGCCATGTAGGCGTCCCCGATGGTCTTGATCTTCTCCACGCCATGGTGCTCCACGAGCGCATCGAACCGGCGAAATACCGTGTTGAGGCGCCCGACCAGCTCCTCCGCGCTGATCGTAGCTGACATGGGCGTGAATCCGACGATGTCGGCGAACAGCACGCTGACCTCGTCGTGCCGCTCTGCAATGTTGTCCTCGCCCCTTTTCAGCCGCTCGGCCACCGAAGCCGGCAGGATGTTGAGCAGCAGCCGCTCGGACTTGGCCCGCTCGCGCTCGATCTCCTCCCGATAGGCCTGCTCCCGATCCTGGAAGCGCTTGCGCTGCAGGCAGGACTCGACCCGCGCCGTCAGAATCACGGGGTTGACCGGCTTGGGCAGGAAGTCCTCGGCGCCTATCTCGATGCAGCGCACCACGCTCTCGGTCTGGTCGTCGGCCGACAACACGATCACCGGGATGCGGCGCAGGCGCTCGTCCGCTCGCAGGGCGAGCAGCACCTGATAGCCGTCCATCACCGGCATCATGATGTCAAGCAGGACAACGTCGACACTGGACTCGGCGAGACGATCCAGGGCCTCGCGCCCATGCTCGGCCATGATCAGGCCATGGCCATCCTTGGCGAGCCGCCGGGCGAGGAGCTCCCGGTTCATTGCGTTGTCGTCCACGACCAGGATGGTGCCCGGGGCCTCCTTGTCCTCCCGCACATGGGAGTCGAATCGCTTGAGCGTCTCGACCATGTCGCGCAGCGCCGGGGATTCGGCCGGCGTGCCGGAAGGAACCCCGCCGCCGCTCATCACCGCGGCGAAGGCGATGATCTCGCCGATCAGCTCGGGCAGCTTCTGGGCGGAGGCGTGGATCTTGCCCAGATCCGCGGCGGCGGACTCCTGAGCCGGATCCATGTCCTCCAGGATCATCTCGCTGTAGCCGATGACCGTGTTGATGTCGTTGCGAAGCTCGTGGTGAACCCGGTCACCCAGCGCCTTCATGTCAGACAGATCGATCTCTCCGGACTCGATCTTGGAGGCATCGAGCAGCGAGTTGACCTTCGCCAACAGGGAATAGCCCGCCTGACGGACCCGATCCAGATCGTCCGCGGCGGCCGCGAGACCCAGCTCCTCGCCCTCCTCCAGAAGCAGCTCGCTGTAGCCGATGATGGCGTTGATCGGCGTGCGCAGGTCGTGCCGCTTGGTGGCGATGAATGCCTCGCGGGAGATGCGCGCGTCCCGGGCACCGGGAGCGTCCGGTCGCCGCCCACCTCGCCCATTCGCACGCCTGCCCTTATCGTTGGTCACCGGTCTCTCCCTGTCCGAGTCCGAGGTCGGAATCGCCTCGCCTTGCCCCTGCCGGCGCCGAGAGAACGCCCCCAACGGCGCTCCGGTGATGCTAACTCATTGATAGACAATTCAAATAATCCCGCTTCGGTGATCACGCGCAGGGCGCCAAACAGGCCGCCCGCCCAAACGTCTGCTCATCATAGCGCGCCGACCCGGTAGCGGCTCACGATCATCCCAGGGCACTCGGGGCCCGCCGCGCACCGACCCAGCGATGCCGACCAGGCCCCCCCAAGCGTCACCGGCTCGGACGGGCTGCGTAGAATGGCCAGCCCCTAGGCTTCGATCCGAGGCCGTGGACAGCCGGGGGCCAGCCCTCAGCCGCGATCTCCGCCGCCGGGTCCGCATCATCGAGTGACCGGCCTGGCCGCTGGAGAACGATCATCGAGTCATTCAAGGACCGTTCGGGGTTACCATCGGCTGAGCCAACGATTAGACGTGATACGCCGCCGATTGTTCACCGCGAGCCGATGGCGCAGGCCGGCCTGTGTTGGCCTTTGCGCCGCAATCGCACAGGACCTGTGAGGATGGGAAAGAAGCGCTCAAGAAATCGCGCGCGCGGCAGCCAGAGCGCGCGCGTCAAACCGACGCCCGCGCTTGCGCTTGCCCCTGCGCCCGTTCCCGTGCCGGCCCAAGCGCCGCCGCTGCCCGCTCCGCGCTCTGTGGTGATGCTGTGGTACCTGGCGGCTGCCATCACGGTCTGGGCGTTCGGCTTCACGATAATGCGCGGCTCGGATCTGTACTGGCATCTGGCCGCCGGCGACCGGATGGCCACCTACGGCGGCTTCCTCCACCAGGACCCCTGGTCGTTCACCTTTCTGGGCAAGCCATGGCTGGACGACGAATGGCTCTCGGAGCGGATCTATCACTGGTGGGTGGCGCTGTTTGGGCTACAGGCCCTGGCGTGGTGGAAGTGGAGCGTGCTGGTGGCCACCTACCTGGTGCTGATGCGCGCACTGCATCGGGTGACCGGCGACCTGTTGTCGGCCTATCTGGGCGCCGTGCTGGCCATATGGGTAGGCGAGGCGTTCCTGGATGTCCGTCCCCAGCTGTATTCGCTGCTGGGTTTCACGCTGCTGCTGCAACTGACCCTGGGACGCCCTCGCCCGTCCTGGTGGGTCCCGGTTCTGTTCCTGATCTGGGTGCAGCTTCACGCCGTGTTCGTGTTCGGCCTGATGGCGCTATCGCTGCTGCTGGCACCGGCCCTGGTGCAGGGCCCCGCCGAGGAGCGTAGGCGAGCCCTGCTGATCGGCCTCGCGTCGGGAGCCGTCTGCCTGCTAAACCCGAACACCGTTACCGTGTTCACGCGGCCAATCCGCTATGCCCTGACGAGCTCACCCTATCGCAGCCTCGGCGAGTGGCTCCCGCCGTTTCAGCCCGGCGGCATCTACTCTCCGCCCTACCCCTACATGATCGGCGCGTTCCTGGCCTGTACCGTCATCTTGCTGATACGTCACGCCTCGGGGCGACGGCAGCCCGGGGGGCTGATGGGCATTGCGCTGGGGGGCCTGACGCTGGCGATGTCGCTCAAGAGCCGCCGGTTCGTGTCCCTGTTCGGGATCGCGGAGAGCATCGCACTGGCCTCGACCCTGGCCCCCTGGGTGCAATGGGCGCTGAGACGGCTGGAGGGCCTGGGCGCGGCACGGCTGTGGCTTGCGCCGCTGGCAGCGCTGACCGTCGGCTCGATCCTGCTCTGGCCCTATCCTCTGCACTCCTGGGCGTTCCATTATCTGGTGGCCGAGGACACCTTTCCGGTCGAGACGCTGAACTTCGTCCAAGCCAACCACATCGAGGGAAAGGTGTACGCCTACTACAACTGGGGCGGCTACCTGGATTGGCGCACCCAAGGCGCGCTGAAGGAGTACATCGACGGGCGCGCCGACATGGTGTTCGACGACGCGACGTACAGCTCGTACGTAGCGGTGCTGAACCTTCAGCCGGGGTGGCTGCGGGCGATCGAAGACTCGGGCGCAGACTACGCGCTCTGGCCGACGAACAGCAGGTCCGGGGCGCTCATCCTGAAGGGCCTGTTGGCAACCGGGCGCTGGCGCCTCCTCTACGAAGACGGGGTATCCCAGCTGTTGGAGCGGGCGGACCGACCGCAGCGGACTCACCTGGCGGCGACACCCGAGTCGCCCTGGCGCGAGCTCGCGGCCGGCAGCGCGGACGCCGAGCTGCTGCGTCTGTCCCAGGCCGGGATGCACTACAAACGCGCCCTGGAGATGATGCCCTATTTCGGCGCAGCCTGCGTGCGGCTGATGAAGGTGCAGGCGTTGCAAGGGCGCATCGACGACGCCCGCGCGACGGCAGCGCGTTGCGAAGGGATCTACCCCGACCGACCGAAGTACGAAGCGGTGTCGCGTTGGCTGGACTCGCTCGCAGAGAGTCGGAGATGAGGCACGCGCAGCGTCGGCAAGCTACGCAAGTCTCCCGGGCGCCCATGAAGCCGTGCGCCACCGGGGAACGCCCAAGGCGCATGCGTCGAGCCGCAGACGGTCGTGGCGCCGGTTCTCTGCCTGGTCCTGCTGATGTCAGAGCGGGCTCGGTTGCGCGCTGGCCGTCGAGACCAGGCAGGATGCCCGTCTGTGCCATTTCGCTGTTACTCCCGGCTGCGGCGATCCCGCGCGGAGCACTCCGCTTGCCGAGGGATCAGTCGATCAGGCCCGGATCGCCTTCCATGCCCACGAGCGCCGGGGTGTTCACCTCCAGGCTCCCGACGGATTTCTTCGCCTTCAGCCACTCGGCCACGACCTCCCAGATGGGCTGGCCGCTTGCCCCTTCCGCCACGGGCGCCCAACCGGCGACCTTATACTTCTTGCTCGCCTCGATGGGTTTGCCTCTGAGCCTCATGTCGCGAATGCGCTGGCCCATGGCGGCCCTGGGCGCACAGGCATAGGTGAGACCGCCCACCCGCACCATGTCTCCGCCCTGCTGGAGATAGGGGTCCGGGTTGAACAGGTTGTCGCACACATCCTCCATGACGGCCTTGATCTGGCTGCCGCTCATCTCGGTGAGGGTCGAGTACGGATAGGTGATGGCGGTCTGGGCCATCAGCTCTTCCAGCCTGATGTCCTGCCCGGGAAGCAGGCTGGTACCCCAGCGAAAGCCGGGTGAGAAGGCCAGGTCGGCCCCTTTCACGTCCATCAAGGCGTTCAGGATCAGCTGATCCCAGGAGCCGTTGAAGTTGCCCCGCCGATAGAGCAGCTGCTCGTTCGCCGCCAACCTCTCCCCCAGCTTCGCCTCGAAAGGCGCCCGGGACTTGGCAATCTGCGCTGTCATGGCGGGGTCAGCCGGCAGCAGGTTGGAGAAAACCGGCAGGAGCTTGAAGCGGTAGTCCGCCACCTTCCCGCCCTTGACCGCCAGGTCCAGCACGGAGAGGAACTTGCCGTTGCTGCCGGAGTTGATCACCAGGGTCTTGCCACCGCCGTTGGCCACCGGCAGCGCCGCGGGCACGGCGTCATGGGTATGGCCGCCGAGGATAGCGGTGAGACCCCTCACCCGGCCGGCGAGCTTGAGATCCACGTCCATGCCGTTGTGGGAGAGCACCACCACCACCTGGGCGCCCTTGCTGCGGACCTCGTCGATCACCGCCTGCAGCGCCTCCTCGTCGAGGCCGAAGGTCCAGTCCGGCGTCATGTAGCGCGGGTTGGCAATGGGCGTATAGGGAAAGGCCTGGCCGATGACCCCGATCGGGACCCCGTTCATCTCCCGCAGGGCGTAGCCCTTGAACACCGGGTCGCCGAAATCATTGGTCTTGACGTTCTGGGCCAGGAATTCGATGTGCCCGGCGAGGTCCTTCTGCACCAGCTCCTGCACCCGCTCGGCGCCCAGGGTGAATTCCCAGTGGGGACACATCATGTCCACCCCAAGCAGCTTGCTGGCATCCACCATGTCCTGCCCACGGGTCCAGAGCGCCGTGGCGGAGCCCTGCCAGGTGTCCCCGCCGTCCAGCAGCAGGGCACCGGGTCGGGCAGCCCTCATCGTCTTGACCAGGGTCGCGAGGTGGGCGAACCCGCCGACTCGGCCGTAGGTCCGCGCGGCGGCCTCGAAATCGAGGCAGGTAAAGGCGTGAGCTTCCCTCGTCCCCCTGGGGATGCCAAAGGCCTTGAGCAGATGCTCGCCCACCAGGTGAGGCGGCTCGCGGGCGGCCGGACCTACGCCCAGGTTGGTGTCCGGCTCCCGGAAGTACACCGGGAGCAGCTGGGCGTGGCAATCGGTGAAGTGCAGGAGATGAACGTTGCCGAAGGCTGGCAGCTCGTAAGCCTTCGCCCCCTGCCGCCCCGCCAGCAGCGAAGGGGAATCGAGGGCGAGCCCGGCCGCCGCAGCGGCAGCCAGCACTTGCAGGAGCTCCCGCCTATGCATCGCCGCGCCTATCTATTCACCGGGGATTCCGGATCCATGAGCAGCGCCACCAGATCCTTGATCTGTTCTTCCGTCAGCGCGCCCGCATAACCGAAGCGGGGCATGGCGGTGCAGAGGTTGAACGCCTTGGCGTTGAAGATCTTGGCGTAGGTGTACTTCTGGGTCTCCGCGGTGTTGCCGCGGCGCTTGCCGTAAGCGTAGAGGCTGGGTCCCAGGGTGCCGTAGGACGATTCGGACGGCGCGATCTGGTGGCAGTTGTAACAGTTACCGCCGTTGGGAGCACCCGGCTTGTCCTTCCAGGTATTGCCCTTGCCGCTCTCCGCCAGCGCCTGGCCTTTGCGCCAGTCACCCAGGAACTTGCCGTCGCTGGGGTACCGCACCGAGGCCAGCTGCTGGGCTTGCAGGGTATGCACCAGCGTCTGGGGTAATTCGTCTGAATGCTTGAAGGAACAGGTGGCCTGGACCTGGTCCTGGTCCAGACGATCCATGCCGGCAATACCCTTGGCGCGGAAATCGGCTTTGAGCTGAGCCACCACGGCCGGGTGGTCATCACCCGCATAGGCGGCCGTGCCCGCGGCAAGCAGCAGGGCGGAGCCCATCAGAATCTTGCTCTTCATGTGTCTCTCCTCAACGCTTGATACCGGGACCCTGGTAGGTCGCGCCGTTGGCCATCGCGGCCAGGTAGGTAGTCAGGGCTACGGTGGATGCGGAGGCATAGCCCGGTTCCGGGAAGCGCTGCTGGCGGAAGCAGTCGTTGAGTCGCCACTGGAAAGAGCGGAACTTGCTCTGGGAAACCCGGTACGCGGGCCAGGTGGTGTAGGCGCGCTGGGCGCCGATGGTGGTGGTCAGGTTGGGCAAGTCCTGCATGCGGATGCGGCGCCCGTTCTCGCCGTGACAGGTGGCGCAGGCAAAATCGTAGGGGCCGGCCCGATAGTGGAAGATCTGCCGGCCCAGCTCGAAGGCGGCCTTTTCCTGCGGCTTGTCCATGGGCACGCTCATCGCTTGGCCTCGGGATTGGCCCACCACGTAGGCCACCAGATCGGGGGTGCCGAATGTGTCGTCGAATGCGTGCTTGGCCAGCTCGTCGCGGTCGAAGCCTTGCAGATTCACCATGCAGGTGAGGAGCCGGGATGCCAGGTCCTGCATCATACCGGTATCGGAAAAATAGCGCGGCAGCTTCGCATAGGCACCTTTGACCACGCCGGGGCCCAGACCCAGGTCGCATTTCTCCAGGCTCGCCTTCTTCGGACCACGAGCCTCCTTCCACAGGGTTTCACCGTTCATCTCGTTCAGCTCGGCGGGGTTGCCGTCGCTCAGCATCTGGCGGTACTGCTCGATCTGCGCCTGCGCGTCGTCACCGTCGGTCTCGGACCAGGCCGCGCCAGCCAGGCCCAAAAAGAGCAAGGCGGTGGCAGCTAGTACTAGGATTCTATTCATCGTCTCACTCCTGTCATGCGGAAACGCCCCCTTGCCCGGCGCCCTGAATCAGGTATGCAATGGTGCTCATTCCGGCACCGACACCACGCTTTCGCCGAAGCCTTTTTCACCCAGGTTATCCTCCCAGTTGATTTCCACCTTGTCGCCGACCTTGGCGCCCTTGGCCTTGAAGTTGAGCACCGGGTTGGTGGAGACGGCCATGTTCAGGTGGCTCTCGATCACCCTCTTGCCGCCCACATCCACCGTGAGCATGCGGATGAAATGGGCCGGCACCACCTTGTCGCCCTCCTTCCTCAAGCCGGTCTCCATGGGGTGGCTGATGATGGCCGTGATGGCCGTGACGTCGCCGTGCAATTGGGCGCGAATTCGCATCGGATAAGGCATGTTCTTCTCCTCGCTATCTCAACCGCCGCAGCCGCCGGCCGTCACCTTGACGTCCTTGTGGGCCGTGTAAGCCTTGCCGCCTGCCATGACCACGGCACGCACCGTGGAGGTCTTGCCGAACTTGAGCCGCACGCCGACCTCGGGCAGAGCGCCGTTCATGAAGTCAAAGCTCGCGGCCAGGGGATAGGGGTTCTGCTCAACGAACACCGAAACGCGGGTCGTATCGGGGATGTTGCTCCGTACCACGATGGGCACCACGGCGCCGTTCTCCGCAATACCGGGAGCCGTCAACACCACATCGGTGCTGTCGGCGGCGCCGGCAGCACCGCTGGCACTCAAGGCCTCCTTCAGGTCCTTGGACTGGAAAGCCGCCTCGTTCCAGGTGCCCGCCAACACCCTGATCGGCTTCACCAGGCCCGCGACGAACAGGGCCGCAATCGCCCCCCCCGCCCCCTTCAACAGGTTTCTACGCGTCAGGTTCATCGACCTCTCCTCACCGGTTAACAAGAACACCGCACACCGCCTCAGGGGCGGAGATAGGCGAACCCCTCCATCTGTTTCCTGATGATCTCGACTACCCCAGCCTGGACGTAGCCGATGCCGGGGATCATCTCGTCCTCGGTCAGGTGTTTGGCCTGCATGGTGTTGCGGCAGGCGACGAAGCGCACGCCCGCGGCCATGGCCACCTGCACGCGATTGGCCACCAGGGAGTCGTCCTGAAGCATGGCGACGCCGGGGCCGTAGGCGACGAGCTCGATGTCGATGTTCTTCGCCCCCACGTCCTTTTGCGCATTCCTGATGTTGTCCAGCGCCAGGTTCCAGCGCCCCTCGTCGTTTTCGTCCACCTGAATCACTACCCGCAGGACCCCGGCCAGGGAGGCGGGACTGGCGGCAGAGGGCGTGGACGGAGCATCCGCCGCCAGCGCTGAGCCAACCGTGGGCAGGAACAGCGCCAAGCAGACAACCGCGGTCCGTATCGTAGACGTCATGGCGCTCCTCCCGGAAAGCAGCCAGTCACAGAAATCTGTACTGCAGCTTCATCGTGCCCGCGGCCCCGGCCACGATGGAGACGAAGGTCAGCATCGAGCCCAGGGCCAGAGTGGAAAAACCCGTCACCCCCTGGCCGATGGTGCATCCCATGGCAAGCACGCCGCCCACGCCCATGAGCGCGCCGCCTAGGGCGTGAAAGGCGAAGTCCCTGACATCGGGGAACCACTCGATGCGAAAGCCCCTGGACAGGATCGAATAGACGAAGGAGCCCGCGATCACTCCCAGCAGCCCCATGATGCCGAAATTGACCAGCGTGAGGCTCGTCGGATACGTCAGCCAATGCACCAGGTCGCCCATGGGGCTGATGAACGTATAGGACTGCACCAGCACTCGGGAAGGCGGAAACTCGGCGAAGTCGGCGAAATCGCGCCAAGCCTGGCCTATACCAGTACTGCCGGTGATATACCAGCCCGCCACCACGGCGAGACCCACGGTGGTCCCGCCCAGGATCAGGGTGCGGTTGCGACGGAAGTCCCGGGAGGACAAGGCGAAGGCGACGAGCGCCAGACTGACGAGGATGGCCAGGACGGTGTGCAAACCGTCCGTATGCTGCATACCCAAAGCCCCGCCGATGAGGCCATCGAGCCCCTGGCTCCGGATGCCGTGCTTCGACAGATCGATCGCCAACGGGGCCATCCAGGAGTCGAATGCGGTGGCGTAGAAATCCGTCCACAGCATCAGATAGGCCATGACGCAGGCCGCAGCCAGCACCACCAGCGATTTGAGATTGCCGCCTCCAATTCGCACCAGGGTCTTGTAGCCGCACCCCGAGCCCAGGGTCATGCCGATGCCGAACATGGCGCCGCCCAGCAGATAACGCAGCCAGGCGAAGTTGGCGGTGAGGTAGGGGGGAAAGGTATTGTCCGGAAGCTGGACCTTGTCCGAGAGCCGCAGCAGCAGGAGGCCCCCCACCGCGACGCCGATGGCCAGCAGCCAGGCACGCATGCGACCCGTGTCCTCCATGTTCACCCAGTCGGAGACGGCACCCATGGTGCAAAAATTGGTCTTGTTCGCCACTGCCCCCATCACGGCCGCGACGGCGAACACGCTGCCCAGCACCTGCTGGTGAACATTGAGATCCACGCCTTTCTCCTCCGGACCCCCCGGGGCCGCCCCATCCGCAGCGCCCCCAAGGCGCATCGATCCCCTCCCCCACGCCGGCGCCGTCGAATCGCGGCCTTGCGGCGGCCCTACTCTGTCGCTGCGATCGATGAGGCCCAGTAAACCATCCCTCTTCGTCGCAGTGGGCCCACTCCATCGCGGGATTTGGTAGTCTAAGTCAAGCGCCCCGCCAACGCCTTCGGCACGCCGAGTCTCGTCGTATCGAGCTTAAAGACGGATCCTCCGCCCGTCGTATTCCCCCGCGGCGAGGGTCGCCGTTAAATCTCCGTTTCGCATGCTTTGGCGGCTAAGTCGCGGGGATTCCTCGATAGGGTTTCCGCAATGCCGGATCTCTGCCGATACCCCCGCCGCACCGCCGGCCTCCCCGGAGACAAGAAGCCATCCCGTAATCCCCCACGATCCGCGTTGCCCCGCGATGACCGCCGGCGCCATCGCCTCTTGGGAAACCCCGCGCTCCGGCCCAAGGTCGGCCGCGATATAGTCGATCCGGGAGAGATGGGCGGAGGCTCCAGCAAGGACCTCCGGCTCGGCGCCTTCGGCCTCCAGTTTCAGCAGCTGCACAGGGTCGACGCCGGCCTCGTCGAGCACCCGGTCGAGCGTTGTCGCCTGCACCTCGCGCACCGAATCATAGTGCTCAATCTCGAACAGCGTCGCACGGCCGTGCCGCTCTTGGAATGGCACGTGCCTATGGATTAACCGACTGATTTCAAAGAGAAACAGCGGGCCATCTTCTTCTAGCGCTCCCCGGCGAGGGCGATAGGGCCGGGGTAGGGACGGCGCGTTCGCCGGGGCGCTATCGCCCTCGCCCTGACCCTCTAGGAGCCTGTCGGACTTGGGACTGTTCTACTGCGGAAAGCAGATATCGGCCGGATTTTCCGATCCATTTCGTCAAATAGCTACGGCTATTCTCCTCAATCGATCAAAAAATCCGACTCAATCCCGCTTCCCCTCCCTACGAACGCCCAAGTCCGACAGGCTCCTAGGGAGAGGGAATAGGAACCGTTCCGGAGTCCCAATCGTTATCTATATTCAAACGCTAATACGTCAACGGAGCGTCACTCCGAATCAGACCCCTTTCTTGGGACTCGGCCACTCCTGGCGCTTCGGTCGGCCGGATCTCGCCTGCCCCATTTTGACCTTCAATGCCCGCTCGACCCCCTCCCGGAACCGCTCGTTGCCCGGCGGCAGCGGGCCCGCAGGCAACCCCGCATCTCTTCGAGGTGCTGCTCTTCAACGTCTCTCCCACACAACCGCCGATAGGCCGCCCTTCGTGTCTTCTAACGCCGGGAACACCCCCCTTTCGGCTCGGGCGGACTTTTGGTATTCCTAGAATCTATGTCATGGTCCCCGGCGAGCCAGGTTGCTGTCCAAGGTGCGTTCCTGCAAGGCGCACCGGGCACTGCGGTGTTGGCTGTACGGGCAAGCGGTGCAACACGGGAGGGGATGGTGAGATAGTCGCTGCACGTCATAGGGAAGCTATCATGGCCCCGGGACAGCGACAACTCGCCGAACTGCCGCTGCTCGGTCCGTGCCCGGCTGACGCCCCCCGTTCCGTGCGTGAGCTGGTCACGTTGTCGGACATGATGGCAGACTTGGCATGGTGCCGGCGCGAATAGCCGGCCCTGAAGATCACGCAAAAGATGATCGCGCCCGCGACGGCGCCGCTGGCTCGGAGGATCGCGGAGCGACAACCGAATAAGGACTTCGAGAGATGAGATCTGCGCTTTTTCTGTCCGCGATCCTCGCCCTGGCGGGGTGTTCTCGTGGATACTCAACTGACGTCCAGGACCCTCCCGGACTGCCCATCGCGTTCGCTGCCTGCCTACCGGGAACTGGAGACGGGCATCTGGCCGGCTACCTGTGCGACGACATCCTCACCCAGCTGCGGGCCCGAGGCTTCAGGACGGCACAGTTCAGCTATCCCTCGCTCGCTGGCTTTCACTGCTTGCAGATCACGCAGAAGGTTGTCGAGGTTCAGGCCATGGTCAACGCCGCGGCCCGCGGTCTGCCGACGGTGGTGATCGGCTGGTCTCAGGGCGCATGGATAGCCGGGCAGTTGCATTCTAAGGCAGCGTTGCTCTATAGCGACGGCACTCAAGTTGTCTCACCGACCCGGATCCCGCTCCCGTGTAATAACGATGCCAAGGCGGAGCGCGTGATGGCGATCTCGGGAGAATCCGATGAGGTCTACCGACATCCCTTGGAGCCGCAACTGGTGGCGATCACCGGCACGGACTGTGCGGCGGCTCCATGCGGGGAAGATCGCGGCTGGCGGATCGTCACGGACGCTGAGATGCAAGGCGGTGTCGCGAATCACGGGTTCGCGAAAGACCCGAATTGGCTCACCAGCACGGCCGACTGGTCCCTGCAGGGCGGCGTGGACTGGCTGATCATGCAGGTGCAGTTGCCGTGAGGTTCCATCGGGATTCCCCGTTTCGCGGGCCAAGGCCCGCCAACGCGCAATAAGTCTACAAAAGCAAATGGCCCGCCTGAGGGCCGGATTGGACGCAATTCTCGCATTCATTCCGCGCGGATCGGCGATCGCCCTGATCGATTAGCCGGTTCATCGTGCTATTGGAGTCAATAATTCCTGAGTTGCCAAACTGGGCCAAGCGGCTACGAGTGGCCGTTGGCAGCGGGCTAGCGGCCCCTCATCTCTCAGTCGGTCCAACGGTTACAGGGGTGACGGGCCTGCGTATTCACCGGTAGTCGGGCGGGCGTTGGCCGACGAACGTAAACAAATACATCGCCCTCGCCTGCACCCCAGCCGGAAAACACAGCACGACAACCCCGCATGCCCGAATACACATCAACGAGGTGTATTCGATGCGCACCAATATCGTTCCGGATGACGAGCTTGTGGTAGCCGCCATCAAGGGCTTCGCCGCGCGCTCCAAGCGCGAACTGGTCGATCTCGCCCCGCGTGAGCTGGTCGCACACCATGGGCAGCGAAAGCTCAAGCGGCTCGTTAGGCGCGATCTCATCGACCCCGCCCACGACATTCGACGGGTCCGCCGGGATATGGACCGTGGTGCTGGTTGACACCACCGTGTGAATCGACTGGCCGTGTGCCGCGCAGACCCCCGCCGCACGCGTCCTGGACAGGCTCCTCGACGAGGGCGACGCTGCCCTGGCGCCCATCATCCTCCAGGAGCTGTTGCAGGGCGCTGCCTCACCGAGCGCGATTACGTGCCCTGCGCAGACAGTTCGAGGCACTCCCGACGCTCCTCGCGCGCGCCGGCGCGGCCACCGATGCCGATGCGGGCATGCTCTACGCCCGCTGCCGCTGGAAGGGGATCACGCCGCGCAGCCCTCACGACAGCCTGATCGCCCAGCTGGCCATCGAGCACCGGCCGCCGCTGCTGCAGGACGATCGCGACTTCAAGCAGATCGCTCGCGTCGAGCCGGCGTTGACGCTGCTAACCACCTGAGCTTGGCAGGTCTGGTCGCGCGGTCGAGCCCCGTGCCGCGCCGCGGTCCGGAGCCCCGATTATAGGAGGCGAGCCCTCCCAGCGACCTTCCGGGTTTCGGCCGGATGTCGATCGGCCAGAGGGCTGGCTTCCTGCGGAGGTCGGAGCCCCGCTTGTAGGAGGCGAGCCCTCTCGGCGACCTTCTGGGGCTTTGGCCGGGCGCCAATCGGCCAGAGGGCTGGCCTCCTACAGGGGACGGAGGTTGGGTTGTAGGGGCGAGCCCTCTCGGCGATCTTCCGCGTTTTGGCCGGGTGTCGATCGGCCAGAGGGCTGGCCTCCTACAGGGGACGGAGGTTGGGTTGTAGGAGGCGAGCCCTCTCGGCGACCTTCCGCGTGTTGGCCGGGTGTCGACCGGCCAGGGGGCTGGCCTCCTACAGGGGACGGAAGTTGGGTTGTAGGAGGCGAGCCCTCTCGGCGACCTTCCGGGTTTCGGCCGGATGTCGATCGGCCAGAGGGCTGGCCTCCTACAGGGGACGGAGGTTGGGTTGTAGGAGGCGAGCCCTCTCGGCGACCTTCCGCGTTTTGGCCGGGCGCCAATCGGCCAGGGGGCTGGCCTCCTACAGGGGACGGAGGTTGGGTTGTAGGAGGCGAGCCCTCTCGGCGACCTTCCGCGTTTTGGCCGGGTGTCGATCGGCCAGAGGGCTGGCCTCCTACAGGGGACGGAGGTTGGGTTGTAGGAGGCGAGCCCTCTCGGCGACATTGGTTTCGGGGGGATGGGGATGCCATCCATGCCGTTACACCTCAGACTCCGACAGCCCCCGGCCCGCACCTTCTGTCCGGGCGTTCGCCGAGCTGCGATTGTTCGCTGGACAATCTGTCTCGGCTCACCCTGTCCGTGTTCCCGCTAAAGGCAGACCGCGTCCCAATGCGGGTAGTCGCCCAAGCGCCTCACCAAACCGGCCCGCAAGGGGTTGGCAACCACATACCTGGCCACTGCCGCTAGATCTTCATCCCCTCGCAGGGCATGGTCGTGGAAGCCGTCCTGCCACAGCGGCCCTCCCAGCCGGTGCGCGCACACCGCCTTGACGGAGCGCACCACGTCGGAGAGAGAGCCGGCATCTCCCAGGCTCAACAGCCAGTGCAAATGATCGGGCATGATGACGAATGCCAAGGTATGAGCCCTGCAGAGATCCTGTTCCTTTTTCAGGGTGCGAGTCAGCACCCGCGCAGCCCAGAAATCCCGGAATACCGGCTCGCGATTCTGGGTGACGGTTGTGACAAGGTAGACCCGGCCCGGCTCCGAGCATCGCCCTATACGCAGCTTCCGCGCCCTTGGTCGGTTGTCCATGGCTCGCTGCCCCGTTGCTGATGACCCGTGCTGCCGTTCCCCAGGCGGATTCCGGCTACGCTCAGCCCGATCGGCCAGGGGGCCGGCCTCCTACAGCGGGCCGAGCCCCGCGACATAGATCTCCCGCACACCCATCCGCTCGGCTGACCCCCGCTCGCCGGCACCACCCCGATTGTAGGAGGCGAGCCCTCTCGGCGATCTTCTGGGGCTTTGGTCGGGCGCCGATCGGCCAGGGGGCTGGCCTCCTACAGGGATAGGCCCGGCGCCTCGGTTGTAGGGGCGAGCCCTCTCGGCGAGCTTCTGGGGCTTTGGCCGGGCGCCAATCGGCCAGGGGGCTGGCCTCCTACAGGGATAGGCCCGGGGGCTCGATTGTAGGGGCGAGCCCTCTCGGCGATCTTCTGGGGCTTTGGTCGGGCGCCGATCGGCCAGGGGGCTGGCCTCCTACAGGGATAGGCCCGGCGCCTCGGTTGTAGGGGCGAGCCCTCTCAGCGAGCTTCTGGGGCTTTGGTTGGGCGCCAATCGGCCAGGGGGCTGGCCTCCTACAAGGATAGGCCCGGGGGCTCGGTTGTGGGAGGCGAGCCCTCTCGGCGACCTCTTGGGGCTTTGGCCGGGCGCCGATCGGCCAGGGGGCTGGCCTCCTACAGGGATAGGCCCGGCGCCTCGGTTGTAGGGGCGAGCCCTCTCGGCGAGCTTCTGGGGCTTTGGCCGGGCGCCAATCGGCCAGGGGGCTGGCCTCCTACAAGGATAGGCCCGGGGGCTCGGTTGTGGGAGGCGAGCCCTCTCGGCGACCTCTTGGGGCTTTGGCTGGGCGCCGATCGGCCAGGGGGCTGGCCTCCTACAGGGATAGGCCCGGCGCCTCGGTTGTAGGGGCGAGCCCTCTCGGCGACCTTTTGGGGCTTTGGCCGGGCGCCAATCGGCCAGGGGGCTGGCCTCCTACAGGGATAGGCCCGGCGCCTCGGTTGTAGGGGCGAGCCCTCTCGGCGACCTCTTGGGGCTTTGGTTGGGCGCCGATCGGCCAGGTGCCGGCCTCCTACGCGCAGCGGGGCATCGGTGGCGGGGGATGATGCCTTCGGCGACTGGGCACGGCTCTGTCTCGGATCTCCGATCTCCCGCGGGCCCGCGGCACTGCCCCCTGCCCTGCTATCGCTCTTGGCGCTGCTGCCTACGGATGGTCGCGAGGCGTCTGGTGACCTGCTCCGGGGTCATGGCGGCGACTCGCAGTAGAGCTTTGAGGGGGCCTCGCTGCAGGTTGAGCGCGCCGGGCTTGCTCTCCCAATTCGTGATGGTGGGGCCGCTGACGCCGACCAGCCGGGCGAGCTCGCTTTTGTTCAGAGCGAGTCGCTCGCGCAGCCCGGCAAGCGCCGGCCCGCTGGGGACGAATGGCTCTTCGACGGCAGCTTGCGCCTTGGCCTTGGGGCCGGAGCGCGGACCGGAGACCGTCTTTTTCTTGGTGCTGCGGGCGCGTTTGGGCGCCGGGGGCGGTGCCTCGTCGATCTCCACGCCGAACACGCTGGAGAGGTCTTCGCTCGCCAGCCTGCGGCCCTTGCCGGTCCCGGCGGCGCGCGTGGGGTCCAGGTCGGCGCTGATCAGCTCCTGGTGGTCGACGCCGCGCAGCTGGAACAGCAGCTCGGGCTGGCGGTCGAGACGCGCGCCGACCCCGTAGAGCACGGCGGCCAGGTGCTTGCACAGGCCGGCCCAGTCGGGACAGCTGCATTGCATACGGATCTCGCCGGGGCTCGGAAACAGCCCCTGGTCGCGATCGGTGACGACCTGCATCACCTGGTCGGAGAAGCGGCCTTGCAGTAGCTCGAGCAGCGAGCCGATGCGCCCGGTGCACTGCTCGCGCAGGCGCTTCCACTTGGCCGCGGCCAGCGGCTTGATCTCGATGACGATGCGATAGAGCTCGGAGCCGCTGACGATAGCCTGGATCTGCCCCTTGCCGATGGAAAGGTTGCACACCGAGCCATTGCGCACATAGGTGCGGCCCCGGGGCAGGCGGTTGGCATAGTCGCTGAAGCGCTCCAGATGGCTGCACCAGGACTCGCCCCAGAAGGTGCGGGCGATCTTGCGCCCCTCGATCACCACCGGCTCGATGCGCTCCCCCTGCTTGGCGAGCTTCTTCATCTCGCGCTCGGCCTGGGCGCGGCGCTTGGCGACGGGGACGTAGGGTTTCCAATCGTAGTAGCTCATGGGCACTCTCAATCGATTCGGGTCTTTTCGATGTCCAGGGAGACCAGTTTCAGCAGGGCCTGGTTGTCCATCTCGGTCAGGGAGATCTCGCCACCGTCTCGCAGCAGGTCCTCGGCCAGGGCGGCCTTGTCGCGCAGCAAGGCGTCGATGCGCTCCTCCAGTGTGCCCTGGCAGATCAGCTTGTGCACCAGCACGTTCTTCTTCTGGCCGATCCGGAAGGCCCGGTCGGTGGCCTGATTCTCCACCGCCGGATTCCACCAGCGGTCGAAGTGGATCACGTGGGAGGCCTGGGTGAGGTTCAGCCCGGTGCCGCCGGCCTTGAGGGAGAGCACGAAGAAAGGCGGCCCGTCCTCGCGCTGGAAGGCCTCCACCCGCTGGCGGCGCTGGGCCACCGGGGTGCCACCGTGCAGCACCAGGCCGGGGCGGCCGAACAGCCCGGCGAGATAATCGGCCAGGGGCTCGGTGATCTCACGAAACTGGGTGAACAGCAGCAGCTTCTCCTGGCGGGCGGCGATCTCCTCGCACAGCTCGGCCAGGCGCTGGAACTTGCCGCTCTTGGCCGGCTCGTAGCGCCCGTCGCCGAGCAGCTGGGAGGGGTGGTTGCAGATCTGTTTGAGCCTTTGCAGGGTGGCGAGCACCAGGCCCCGGCGCTGGATGCCGTCGAGGGTCTCCAGGGCGCTCTGCAGCTCCTGGACGCTGCGCTGGTAGTGCGCCGCCTGGGCCTTGCTGAGGCCGCACCAGGCCGGGACCTCGCTCTTGTCCGGCAGGTCGGCGATGATCCGCCGGTCGGTCTTGAGCCGGCGCAGGATATAGGGCCGGGTGAGCCGACGCAGGGGGCCGTACTGGTCCTGGCTGCGCTCAGCGAGTGCTTTGGAGAAGGCCTTGAAGCGGGTCGCCGAGCCGAGCAGTCCCGGGTTAAGAAAGTCGAACAGGGACCAGAGGTCGGCGAGGCTGTTCTCCACCGGCGTGCCGGTCAGGGCGATGCGGGCCTCGGCCTTGAGCTGCTTGACCAGCTTGGTCTGGCGGGTCGCCGGGTTCTTGATCGCCTGGGCCTCGTCGAGCACCAGCAGCCGCCATTGACGCTGCTGCAGCCACTCCCGACGCGCCAGGGTGCCGTAGGTAGTCAGCACCAGGTCGCAGCCGGCCAGATAAGTGTCACGCTCCCGGTCCAGGGCTTCGAGCTGCTGGGCATCGAGCTGGGAGCCGTGGATGAAGCGGGCCCGCAGGGACGGGGCGAAGCGCTGCAGCTCCGCCTGCCAGTTGGCCAGCAGGGAGGCGGGCAACACCAGCAGCGAGGGCTTGGGCGCGCCCTGCCGGGGCGGGTGGCGCTTGAGCAGGAGCAGCAGGGCGATCACCTGGATGGTCTTGCCCAGGCCCATGTCGTCGGCCAGGCAGGCGCCCAGCCCGAGCTGGGAGAGCAGCCACAGCCAGCTCACCCCCTGGGCCTGGTAGGGACGCAGGCTGGCCTTGAGGTCGGTGCCCGGCCGGGCGGCGGCGATGGTGTCCGGCGAGCGCAACTGATCGAGCAGTCGGGCCAGCCACTCGCCGGGCTGCAGCAGGGACCAGGCGCGTGCCTCGTCTCCGAGGTCCGAGCGCCCCAGCTCGGTGGGGGCCCCGGCCAGCAGGCGCATGCCCTCGGCGAAGCCCAGCCCTCCCTGGGCGGCCTCGCGCTCGACCTTCCGCCAATGAGCCAGCGCCTCGCCGAGACGCTGAGGGTCCACCTCCACCCAGCGCCCCTTGAGCAGCACCAGCCCGGCGTCGCCGTTGAGCAGCTCGGCCAGCTCCTGCTCGCTCAGGGTCTCCTCGCCGAGCACCGCTTGGACGTTGAAATCGAGCAGCGCATCCTGCGCGAAGCGGGCCTGCTGCCCCTGGCCGATGCGCACCGCCACCTGGGGGCGGCTGCGCCGGCGCCACCAGTCGGGCAGGCGCACCACCAGTCCGCTCTGCTCGTAGAGAGGTACCTCGCGCAGGAAGCCGTAGGCCTCCTGGGGGGTCCAGGCCAGGGGGTGGTAGATGTCGCCGCTGTCCACCAGCTCCTTGACCCGCGGGCTGAGCTCGGCGGCCCGCTGCACCGGAGAGAGCAGCCGGATCAGGGTCTGGCGGTCGCGGGCGCCGGCATACGCCTGCAGGGCCCGGCCCAGGGGCTGGTAGCGAACCTGGCCCCGAGCCGGTTGCTCGGGGGCATAGGTGGCCAGGAAGGCGAACGGGTAGTCGGGGTCGCGCTTGTTCTCGGCCAGGTGGAAACAGACCCGGCCCAGGGGATGCCACTGGGGGGCCCGCTCGTTGAGCCAGGCGGCCAGCGAGCCCCGGGCATGGATGCGCTCGCGCACCCAGTCATCGAGCTGCGCCCGGATCGTCTGCAGCACCTGGACGCACAGGTACTCGGCCCCGGGCATGGGCGGTGCGCACTGCACCCAGCGCTCGGCCGCCTCCGCCGTCAGCGGCGCTACCGGCGGGGCCGGATCGCCCCGGTGCGCGGCCTCGGCGGCCGCCCCCTCGAGAAGCAGACAGCGGGCGCTGAGATAATCGGCAGCGATCCCGTGCCAATAGTGCAAGCTCGGACCGAGCCCCTGGGTCGATTTGTCGGCGGCCAGGGTAAACAGGCCCTCGGCAGCGTCCCGGTCGAAGGCCTCGCGCAGCACCTGCGGGTCACGCGCTGGCGGAGCGGCCTCGGCCTCGGGTACGGCGAAGCTGTGGAGATGGCCGGAGGGCAGCAGGCCGAGCTCGAAGGACATGGCGTGGGCGCGAATCTTGGTTGACGGGCCTATGCTCAGGAGTCGGGGCCCGCTGAGGGCCGGGGCCGGCCAAATTTATCACGAAAACGCTGAAGGCTCCGGGGGGACCAGTTGGCCCTGTGCCGGGGCCGATCGGCCAGGGGGCTGGCCTCCTACAGGCTCAGAGGCGGGGCTCCGCCTGTTGTAGGATGAGAGTCTTCCTCCGCATCGACGGGTCGCGGCCGACTGCCGGGCAGCATGAGACCTATGTAACAATCGAGCGGTTGGCCGCGGGTGAGATTGGGGCGCCACGATGGGCTGCCCGGCTGCGGGCCCGCGCGGAGACGCCACGGAGCACGGCGCCCTTAGCAGAGGCACCCGGCGTTTGAAAAGACTCCGCCACGACGACTACGATGAAGGCCACCCAACAGGTCCTGACCAATCAGCGGCTGCGCAAGGAGTCCGCCTGGACCCTGCTCGCCCTGGACAACGCCCCGGTGGTGCTCGGGCTACTGCAGGTGCACCTGCTGGAGAAGGAGCGGCGCCTGCCCCAGTCGATCCTGCTGGAGCGCCTGCGCCAGGACTTGGAGCAGCTGCGCACCCAGGGCCTGGAGCTGCCCCAAACCGCCGAGCTCTACCTGGCCGGCTGGCTGCGGGCGGGCTATCTGGTGCGCTCCTTCCAGCCTGGCGCGACGGAAGAGGAGTACGAGCTCAGCGCCGCCGCGGTGCGCGCCATCCAGTTCATTCAGGGACTGACCGAGCGGCGCGCCTTCGCCACCGAGAGCCGGCTCTCCCTGGTGATCGACCAACTGGAGCGCCTGGCCGAGCTCACCGAGACCGACCCCGAGACCCGTGTCCAGGCCCTGCTGCACGAGCGCGAGCGCCTGGACGCCGAGATCGAGGCCGTGCGTAGCGGCCGGCTCCAGGCCCTGCCCGAGGAGCGGGCCATGGAGCGGGCGCGGGAGATCATCGGCCTGGCCCAGGAGCTGGCCAACGACTTTCGCCGGGTGCGCGACGAATTCCAGGTGATCAACCGGGATCTTCGCGAGCAGATCGTGGAGAACGACGCCAGCCGCGGCGAGGTGCTGGCCAAGGTCTTCTCCGGGGTCGACCTGGTGGCCGAGAGCGATGCGGGCAAGACCTTCCGGGCCTTCTGGCGTCTGCTCACCGACCCGGAGCAGACCCTGTCCTTCGAGACCGCCCTCGACCAGGTGCTGGCCCGGGACTTCGCCCAGCAGCTGGAGCGGCGCGAGCGCCGCTTCCTGATCCAGCTCACCCGCCTGCTGCTGGAGAGCGGCGGCGAGGTGCACGAGGTCTTCCAACAGTTCGCGCGCGGGCTCAAGCAGTTCGTGCAGAGCCGCGCCTACCAGGAGCAGCGCCGCCTGAGCAACCTGCTGCGCCTGGCCCAACGGCGCGCCCTGGCCGCCAAGGAGCGCCTGCGCCCCACCGACGATCTCGGGCGGGATCTCTATCTGACCAGCGCCGCCTTGCGCTCGGTGTCCCAGTGGCAGCTGCACGACCCCAGCAGCGAGAGCCTGGCCGGGGGCATCGCCGCCGCGGATCAGGCGGCGATCTCGCTGGAGAGCCTGGGCGAGCTGCTGGCCCACTCGGAGATCGATTTCCGGCGGTTGCGCGAGCAGATTACGGCGCTGCTGGGGCGCCAGCTCCAGGTGTCCGTGGCCGACGTGCTGGAGGCCTTCCCCGCTGAGCAGGGGCTGGGCTCGGTGGTCGGCCTGCTCGCCCTGGGGGTGCGCGAGGGCATACAGTCGGCGCATCATGACCGGGTGTGCTGGACCGGGCTGGACGGGGCCCACCGCTGCGCCCGCATCCCGCGCATCTATTTCGTCAGAGAGGCCAGGATTGGAACCGCTGGATAACCCGGATCTGCCGACCGAAACCGATCTGCCTGAGACCGGTCCCCAGGTGCTCTACCCCGGCGACTGCGGCGAGCTGCCCCTGGAGGCCCGCCGGGTCCTGGTGCAGCTGCTAAGCGGCCCGTCGCTCGACGGGCGCCGCCACGGCCGGCTCTGGCCGGCGCTGCTGCGCTACCAGGAACCGGTGCGCTCGCGCTTGGCGGACCTGTTCCTGGAGCTGGTGCTCGACCCCGACGCCCAGGTGGCCTTCGTGCGCCAGGCCGACACCGGCGAGCTGGAGAGCCCCATACTGCTCAGGCGCACCCGCCTGACCTTCCTGGAATCGGTGCTGCTGCTGTATCTGCGCCAGCTTCTGGCGGATGCCGAGGTGCGCGGCGAGCGCGCGGTGGTCTCCACCGCTGAGATGCGCGAGCAGATGAAGCTCTACGAGCACAGCCTCAACACCGACCGCGCCGGCTTCGACAAGCGCATCGCCGCGGCCATCGAGAAGGTGAAGAAGAACAGCCTGATCAGCGCCATCCGCGGCAGCGAGGACCGCTTCGAGATCTCCCCTACCCTGAAGCTTTTGTTCAGCGCCGAGCAGATCGTCGAGCTGACGCGGGTCTATGCGGCCGAGCGGCTCCAGCCGGCCGCCGCCGCCGAGGAGGAGCAGAACGAGGAGGACGAGGCGTCTTGACCTGGCAGGCGGACATGCTGGTGGATGTGTCGGCGCTGCAGCGGGCGCGACAGTTTCGCATGCGCCGCTTGCAGGTGCTCAACTGGGGCACCTTCTCGGACCTGCACGACATCGCCATCGCCGAGGACGGGTTCCTGATCGTCGGGCGCTCGGGCTCGGGCAAGTCCACCCTGCTCGACGCCCTGGCGGCACTGCTGGTGCCGCCCCAGTGGCTGGTGTTCAACGCCGCGGCCCGCGAGGGCGAGCGCAGCCGCCGCGACCGCAACCTCGCCTCCTACGTGCGCGGCGCCTGGGGCGACCAGAAGGACATAGAGTCCGGGGAGATCGCCACCCGCTTCCTGCGCAACGGCACCACCTGGTCGGCCCTGGCCCTGACGTTTGCCAACGGCGAGGGCAGAGAGGTGAGCTTGATCCAGCTCTACTGGCTGCGCGGGGTGGCCTCGGCCAACGCCGACGTCAAGCGCCATTTCATGATCGCCGAGCGCGCCTTCGACGTCTCCCGGGAGCTCGACGGCTTCGACCTGGACGTGCGCGCCCTCAAGCGCCTCCTGACCGACGTGGACCACTTCGGCGACACCTTCCGCCCCTACGCCGAGCGCTTCCGCCGTCTGCTCGGCATAGATTCCGAGATGGCCCTGAAGCTGCTGCACAAGACCCAGTCGGCCAAGAACCTGGGGGACCTCAACAGCTTCCTGCGCGAGTTCATGCTCGACGAGCCGGAGACCTTCGCCGCCGCCGATCGCCTGGTGGCCGAGTTCGCCGAGCTGGACGCCGCCCACCGGGAGGTGGTCACCGCGCGCCGCCAGGTGGACACCCTCAAGCCCGCCCGGGACGACTACGCCCGGGTGCAGGACCTGGACCGGGCGATCGGCGAGCGCGACGACCTGCTGCTCGCCATCGACGGCTGGTGCGACGAGACCCGCATCGGCCTGCTGGACGCGCACGTGGAGCGGCTGCGCACCCGCGACCTGGGGCTGGAGGCCGAGGAGCGCCAGCGCCAGGACGCACTCGACCGCCTGGAAGAGGCCCTGGAAACCCTGGAGGCCGAGCACCGCCAATCCGGCGGCGACCGCATCGAGTACCTGCAGCGCCAGTGCCTGGAGCTGGAGAAGCAGCGCGACGAGCGCCTGAAACGGCGCGGCCAGGCCGAGGCCGCCTGCGCCGCCTTGGGTTGGCACCTGCCGGACAGCCCCCAGGCCTACGCCGAGCGCATCGGCGAGGCCCGCAGCATCGCCGAGTCCTGGCAGCAGGCCGAGGAAGAAGTGGAGGCCAGCCGCGACCGCCTGCGCGACGAGAAGACCTCCCTGGAGGCGGAGTTTGCCTCCGTGCGCCGGGAGGTCGAGGCCATGCAGCGCCAGCCCTCCAACATCCCGGCTCAGATGTTGGACCTGCGCCGCGCCTTGGCCGAGGCCCTGGGGCTCGCCGAGTCCGAGCTGCCCTTCGTCGGCGAGCTGATCCAGGTGCGCGAGGAGGCCAGCGACTGGCGCGGCGCCATCGAGCGGGTGCTGCACAGCTTCGCCCTGTCCCTGCTGGTGGACGAGCGCCGCTACCCCGCCGTCTCCCAGTACGTCAACGACACCCACCTGGGCCAGCGCCTGGTCTACTACCGGGTGGCCGACGCCCGCCCGGCGGACCTCAATCCCCCCGGCCTCCAGTCCCTGGTGCGCAAGCTTCAGCTGCGCGAGACCAGCTACCGCCCCTGGCTGGAGGCGGAGCTCTCGCGCCGCTTCGACTACGCCTGCGTGGACAACCTGCGCGACTTCCGCCGCGAGGAGCGCGCCCTGACCCGCGAGGGCCAGGTGCGCCACGGCCCCACCCGCCACGAGAAGGACGACCGCACCCGGGTGGACGATCGCCGCCGCTGGGTGCTGGGCTTCGACAATCGCGAAAAGCTCGCCCTCTACACCCGCCGCGCCCAGGAGCTGGCCGAGTCCATCGCCGCCCTGGAGCGCAAGCTCTCCGAGCTGCAGCAGCAGCGCATCGCCCAGCAGAGCCGGGTCCAGGCCTGCGTCGCCCTGGTCCAGCTCGACTGGCAGGACATCGACATCGCCGGCGCTCTGGACCACCTCCAGGCCCTGCAGCGCCAGCTCCAGGAGCTGCGCCAGGGCAACGCCACGCTGCAGCGCCTGGGCGAGCGCATCGAGCGCCAGCGCGCCGAGATCCGCACCGCCCGGGACGCCCTGGTCAAAGTGCGCGCCGACCGCCAGCAGCTCGCCGCCGAGCTCGCGCGGCTCGCCCAGGAGCGCCAGGCGCTCGAGCAGCGCCTGGCCTCCGCGCTGCGCCCCGGCCCCCGGCAGCGCCCGGTGCTGGAGGCGCGCTTCACGGCCGGCGGACCCCTCAGCCTGGAGAACCTCGACGAGCGCCGGCGCCGCACCGAGCGCGCTATCCAGGACGAGCTCAAGGGCCTGCGCGAAGAGCGCGCCCGGGGCGTGCGCCACGTCGAGCGCGCCTTCACCGAATTCAAGCGCGAATGGCCCCAGGAAGGCGCCGACTTCGACGCGACCCTGGAGGCCGCACCGGATTTCCTCGCCCTGCTCCAGCGCCTGGAGCGCGACGGCCTGCCCGGCCACGAGCAGCGCTTCTTCGAGATGCTCAAGGAGCAGAGCACCGAGAACCTGGCCGCCCTCAACGCCCATCTCTCCCAGGCGCGCAAGGACATCTACGCGCGCATGGAGTCGGTGAACGAGGGCCTGGCCGACGCCGAGTTCAACCCCGGCACCCACCTGCAGATCGCCATCGCCGACCGCCACTTGGACGACGTGCGGGCCTTCCGCCAGGAGGTCCAGCAGGTGCTCGGCCACGCCTGGCAGCTGGACCGCGCCACCGCCGAGGAGCGCTTTCTGGTGCTGCGCCGCCTGGTGCAGCGCCTCGGCGGCCAGGACCCGGAGGAGCGGCGCTGGCGCGAGCAGGTGCTGGACGTGCGCCTGCACGTGGAGTTCATCGGCCGGGAGCTGGACGCCGAGGGCACCGAGGTGGAGCTCTACCGCTCCGGCGCCGGCAAGTCCGGCGGCCAGCGCGAGAAGCTCGCCACCACCTGCCTGGCCGCCGCTCTGCGCTACCAGCTGGGCGGCGCCGAGGGCGGCTTCCCCATCTACGCCCCGGTGGTGCTCGACGAGGCCTTCGGCAAGGCGGACAACGAGTTCACCGAGCTTGCCATGCGCATCTTCGAGCGCTTCGGCTTCCAGATGATCGTCGCCACCCCGCTGAAATCGGTCATGACCCTGGAGCCCTTCATCGGCGGGGCCTGCTTCGTGGACATCGCCGAGCGCAAACGCTCCGCCACCCTGCCCATCGAGTACGACACCGCGCAGCAGCGACTGCGCCTACCCGCCCAGGCCCGTGCGTAGCCCGCATTTCTCACCGCGGTTCGTAGCGAGGGCGTCGAGGCGCCGCTGTGGTGGGGCGCACGGAGCGGAAGACGGCGCCGGCGTAGCCGACACTACGTCAAGCCGGCTGAAGCAAGTACGCCCCGCCACGGCGAGCGGATCGGCGGCCGCAGTAGAACGGTGGTGAGAAATGGGGGCTAGAGCCTTCCTGCTTGATCCGGCGGCGCTGCGCGAGCGCCTCGCCACCCGCTACCGCAACCAGTGCCGCGCCTGGCTGGCCGGCGGCGGCGACTGGCCGCTCAGCCTGCCACTCGGCGTGCCCGGCGAGCGCCAGGCCCGGGAGCACCTAGCCTCGGTGCGCGCCTGGCAAGCGAGCTGGACCCGCTGGCCGGGGCCCGGAGATCTACGCTGGACCGATCGGCGTTGGCCGCTGCTCGGCACCCAGCGACTGCCCGAGACCCTGACCCTGCCCGACCCCGAGGCGGTGGCCGCGCTGATCGGCCAGGCGCAGGAATGGCGGCGCGCAAGGCAACGCTACCTCGGCATTCTAGAGGTCTGGCCGGCCCTCGCCGGCGTGCTGCCCCGCCATCTCGAGGTCCTCGCCGGCTGGTCCGACCGCGAGCTCGCGCAGCTCACGGAGCTGCTCCGGTGGCTCCTCGACCACCCCCGCTCCAACCTCTACATCCGCCAGCTGCCGGTCTCGGGCATCGACAGCAAGTGGCTGGAGGGACGCCAGAAGGTCGTCAAGGACTGGCTGGGCGCCATCCTGGGCGAGGCCACGACCGACGATCTCTACGCCCTGACCGGCCTCAAGCGCCTGCCGGTGTCGCTACGCATGCGGGTGCTCGACCCCGGGCTGCGCCAACGAATCGGCGGCTTGGGCGACATCCAGGCCCCGGTCGCGGAGCTGGCCGCCCTGGAGCTGCCCATCGAGCGCGTGCTGATCGTCGAGAACCTGCAGACCGGCTTGGCCCTGGAAGACATGTCGGGCACGGTGGCCTTCATGGGCCAGGGCTATGCCGTGGGGCCCTTCGGCGAGATCCCCTGGCTGGGCGCTCTGCCCTGTTACTACTGGGGTGACCTGGATACCCACGGGCTGGCCATACTGGACGGACTGCGCCAGTACCTGCCCCGGGCCCGTAGCCTGCTGATGGACGAGGCGACGCTGCTGGCCCACCGGAATCTCTGGTCCCACGAGGCCAGTCCTGCCTGTGGGCGGGAGCTGCCGAGATTGGACGAGGCGGAGTCGGCGCTGTACCAGGCCCTGTGCGACGGCCGCTGGGGACCCGGGGTACGCCTGGAGCAGGAGCGCATTCCCTGGGGGTATGTGATGGACAGCCTCTCGGAGTTGCGGGCAGGTGCGCACCGGGGGGACGTGGCTCGCGACCGAAGCCAGCCTTAGACTGACGTCAGTGCCCAAGAAGCGGGCATTCCCAGCCGCAGTCGCCCCCAGCTTTGCCCGATTTTGCCTGTTCGCTCAATCAGATGCCCTGGTCCGACCGGGCATCGCTACCCTCTCGCCCTGATCCGCGATAGCGACGCGCTGCTCGAGCCGGGCGGTACGCTGATCTTCTCGACAAACCTCATTCATCGCGATGACAGCAACCGCCCTGCCGTCTAAGATGACCATATCCATGGTCAGGAAACGTCCGAGAATGTCTGAGACTTCGATAGCCGACGCTAAGGCTCACCTGACACGGCTGATCCACCAGGCCGAGAGCGGGGAGGCCGTTCACATAACCCGACGAGGGAAACCCGTCGCAGTGCTCGTGTCGGAGAGCGAATACGCTCGGCTTCGCCAGGGAAAGGAGCGGCCCGACTTCTGGCAGCTGGTGGCCGAAATGCGCGCCGATCCCGAGTTCGAGCCCATCGATTGGGCTTCTGAAGAGGTCGACTCCTGGCGTGACCGAAGACCAGTGAAGGACGCGGGATGGCCGGAGTAAGGTTTCTGCTCGACACCAACATCGTCTCCGAGCCCCTCGTCGCCCAGCCGCAAGCAACTGTGCTGGAGAGGATAAGAGAGCACAGCGAGTTACTCGCGATCTCTGTCGTCACCTGGCAAGAGCTTCTCTACGGGATGCTTCTTCTACCTGTGGGCAAACGTCGAGACCGGATCGAGGACTACCTCTTTCGCCGCGTCCGCCCTGCCATCCCTTTGATTGACTTCGATGAACGCGCTGCTCAATGGCAGGCCGAAGAACGCGCCCGGTTGCGCCAAGCGGGCAGCCCGCCTTCGTATCCAGACTCCCAGATTGCAGCAACCGCCGCGGTCAACAATCTGGTGCTGGTCACGCGTAATACGTCGGATTTCATGCAGTTCCAAGGGCTGAGAATCGAAAACTGGTTCGAGTGACCGGGCGCTGATATCACACCCAAGTAACAATCAACAATCAATGGCAATCAAAAAAGATCAATGGGGTCAGACTCGATCGAAAACCTTGTGCTAAGCTGAGGAAGAGATCAATCAGATCAATCGAGTCTGACCCCATTGGTCCTTTGGTCCCCTTGTTTGGCAATCATCTGGTGGAATCGTCCACGCTCAAAAAGCGGTCGATACAGGTCTTGGGAGAAATCACCGAACTTCTGGTCGGTGGATTTTCCAGCAGCAGACGATCTCCCGTGATGAGGATGCTCCCAGCGTAAGCCCCGAGAAGCGCCCACAGGTGGTCGTCGCCACGATCGGGCGCCGGATCGGGTGCTGGAGAAGCAGGTTTCGGCTCACGCCACATGGCGTTCGCCGTCAGTTCCACGAGTAAACGATCGACCTCTGCTTCAGCCAAACTGTGCAGCTTGGTGAGCTTTGGCCTCAGCAATACCGACCGATACTCCGCCAGTAGCTCCGGCGACAAGAGATGGAGCAACGATCCCGACAACATCGCATCCAGGATGAACGCCACCGGGGAGCGGTCCGCGTCGGTGATCAGGCCAGCGACCACTACATTCGTATCGACGACGAATACCGGTAGGCTCATCGCTTACGAGCGGCGCGTGTCTCCTCGACAGCCAACTCCAGTGCCTTATCAGGTTCGAGTTGCGCACGCTTGCGTGCTTGCGCAACCAAGGAACGGGCACTTTCCTGATCTTGGATGCCGCGCAGGCGCAGGCTTTCCTCAATGATCGAGGCAATGGAACGGCCTTGACGCGCCGCCGTTTCCTTCAGGGCGCGATGCAGGTCGTCATCAAGGGTAACAGTAAGACGGCTCATACTAAGGTGTCTCGTGATCCACATGCACTACAAGGTAGCACAAAGACACCAACTCACCAATGCACCATGTTCAATCCCGGGTGGCTTCTGGGCCAAGGGAGGCATGCCGAGATTCGTGTTGCATGAGGCTCAAACCCTCTCATTTTCGAGTAAGCGCCAGCCCGAGCCGAAGCGGAAACAAAGGGGCATCCAGCTGTTGGGTTCTCAGGGAGAATGAAGATGCGTTGACATCATTTCCGCTGATGCTATGATGCCTCCATGCGGACGACGTTGAACATCGACGACGACGTGCTGGAGCGCGCAAGGGCCCTCTCCGCAAAGCTCCACTCTCCGTTCAAGAAGGTCATCAACGAGGCATTGCGGGCAGGGTTGGAGCAGGTCGAGAAGCCCGCCAACCAGCGCCCTTATGTGACCACGCCCCGCCCCATGGGGCTCTCTTCCAGCGTTGATCTGAACAATATCCAGGAACTGCTGGCCGAACTGGAGGGAGAAGACGCCCGTTGATACTGGTCGACGCGAACATACTGCTCTCCGCCGAAGACTCCCTCAGCCCGCTCCATCCACAAGCTCGCTCCTGGTGGGACGCCCAGCTGTCCGGATCGGACCCTGTCTGCCTGAGCTGGGTCGTGGTTTCCGCGTATATCCGCATCGGCACCAATCCCCGCGTCTTCCAGCATCCCCTCTCGCTCGTCCAAGCCCTGGCACGAGTGCAGAGCTGGCTGGACCAACCGTGCACCCGCCTCGTTCATCCCACGCAAAGGCACTGGGCGGTCTTTCAACAGATGCTCACGGACGGCCAGGCACGGGGAAATCTGGTGACGGACGCCCACTTGGCTGCGCTGGCCATCGAGCATGGCTGCATGCTCTGTTCGACCGATGCCGACTTCGCACGATTTCCGACTCTGAAATGGCAGAATCCTCTTGCGTAGGGGGTCATCCCCTGTCACCAGCGCAATCGCCGGACTCTGGGAGTCAAGCATTTCAGGGAAGAGCGCCGCTACAGATCGTCGGCGGGTTCTCGCCTCCCAGCATTCGGTGGCGTCGCTTGTGAGAGACCCGGAAACAAGCGAGAGATCAATCAGATCAATCCAGTCTGACCCCATTGGTCTTGAGCCCATTGGTCGCACCCCAGGGCACCGATAGGGTCTTGTGGGGAGGTCCAGGTCCGGGCCTTGCCTTTTGCCTGGGAAGCCCGACCGAGACACCCACCGTATGGTGTGACCACGAAACACGGTATACCGCCAACTGCCGGTCGTCGTGAGCGTATCGCCAAAGCCGAAGGGCAAGCGTTACCGTTGCTCGGTGCCAGGGAGGCATCCGATAGGCTGACTCTCGACCCATCCCATCACCTGTCCGAACGGCACGTCGGCCAGGGCACCGAACAGCTTGTTGCCCGTGAGCTTGGATCGACTGAGCCTCGGCGAGGCAATACCGCACAGCAGGCGCGCGATGGCCAAGGGAGTTGCCAAGATCTCCGGGTAGCTGGCCAGCAGCGGTGCCAACTCTTCGGCCAGGCTCGCACGAACGGGGCGGGCGGTGCGCTCGATGGGCGGACTGACCTCGCCGCGACAGGCGCCGCAATGGCCGCAGGGCGCCTCAAGGGTCTCGCCGAAGTGGGCGGCCAGCACGGCGGTGTGACACTGCCTGGAAGCGACCAGCTCCTGCACCTGGCGCAGCCGACCCAGCTCGGCCTGCTCGCGCACGAGGCAACGCTGATACAGCTCGGCGGCGAGCTGCTCGAGATCATCGGGCGAGCGCAGGCGGCGATAGCGATGGCGCACACCCGCGGCCTGGACCTCCAGCATGCGCTGCTCGCCGAGCCAGTCGAGTGCGCGCACGATCCGCTCCCGGGAGCAACCCAGCGCGGCGGCCGCGGCAGCCGGGTCGACACCCAGCCAGACGCGCCCCTTTCGGGCCTGGCCAAACAGGCCGCGCAGGAACTCCCGGCGCTCCCCTTCGAAGCGCTCAAGGATCTCCCTGGAGCTGAGCAGCGGCTTGAATTTGTACGCGTCATAGAAGGGGGTGCCCGCCTCCAGCAAGCCGTCCAGCTCCAGGTAGGTGAGCAGGGTTCGCAGCACCAGCGGACGTATGTCATGGCGGCTGGACAGCTCGTAGAGCGCGAGGTCGAAGCTCGGCTCCCGGCCGAACAGGTCCCGAATCAATCCGCCTACGGCTTCTTCCGAGGGCGTATCGCCGTAGATGAAGTTCTCCAGCACGTTGAGATCGTCGGGACAAAACAGCAACTGACAGACCGAAGGCTCGCCATCCCGCCCCGCGCGGCCGATCTCCTGGGCGTAATTCTCCAGGCTTTTCGGCGGATTGTAGTGGTAGACGTAGCGGATATTCGCCTTGTCTACGCCCATGCCGAAGGCAATGGTGGCCACCACCAGGGCGTGGTCCGACCCCATGAGCCAGTCTTGCACCTCGGCGCGCTGCTCGTCCTCAAGCCCGGCATGATAGGCACGGGCGGGCCAACCCGCCTCCGCGAGCCGCGCTGCCAGAGCCTCCGCGGTCTTCTGCAGGGTCACGTACACGATGGTGGGCCCGGGCGGGCGGCCTTCGAGAGCCTTGCGCAGCACGGCGTCCCGATCCTGGGCAGTGACCCGGGTGCTCACCAGATGCAGATTGGGGCGGTAAAAGCCGGTCCGTACCGCACATTCCGGGGCAATAGAGAAGACCCGGCAGATGTCATCGAGCACCCGCGGCGTGGCAGTAGCGGTGAGCGCCAGGACGCGCTCCGCCCGGATGCGCTCGGCAAAGCCCGCCAGCTTGAGATAATCGGGCCGAAAATTGTGGCCCCACTCGGAGATGCAATGGGCCTCGTCGACGGCGAATAGGGAGACGCGCACCCGCGCGATCGCCTCCCGGAACCGCTCGTTGTTGAACCGCTCGGGGGCGACGTAGAGCAGCCGCAGCTCGCCGTTGCGCAGCTGCGTCATCACCTCGCGATAAGCTTGCCCATCCAAGGTGGAGTCCAGCCGCCGAGCCGCAACACCTCGCGCGCTCAGAGCGTCGATCTGGTCCTTCATTAGGGCGATGAGCGGGGACACCACCAGGGTCACCCCGGGCAACAGCAAGGCGGGCAGCTGGTAGCAGAGGGATTTCCCGCCCCCGGTTGGAAACACCGCCGCCGCCGAGCGCCCCGCCAGCAGCCGTTCTATTACCGCCTCCTGGCCGGGCCGGAATTGATCGTAGCCGAAGGTCTCTTTGAGAGTGGATCGAGTCCGTTCACCCATTGCAGGCCCCTATCGTCATCGTCCGCTGCACCCGCTTGCTCGTTTCTACCCGAGCCACGGCCATGCCGTCAACCACAACCGCCGGCCCCCAAACCGGCGGGCCCGAAGACAATTCGCCGCCCCTGGGGCGAACGGCCCCCCCGACAATTCTGTAAGCCTCCCTTGCGAGCCGCTTGGGACTACAGCTGAAGGCCCGGCCTACACTCTGGGCTGCTTCGGGCGCCTACGGGGACCCCCGCCGTTCGGCTTCGGGTAATTCAATCCTCGCCCCTTCGTCTCGATACTCGGCGAGAACCTCTTCGGGGGATTAGGGATGGTTTCGTGCGGCAAGGGTGGGCGCCATCCATCCGTGACGGCATCGTGCCGCCGACCTTGGGGCTGACCGCTCCCATGCTCTCCCTGGACACAGTCAGAACGACCGCCCGATAGCTAACCGTGAACTGCGGCTTGGTCCGTGCCTGCGTCTCCGGTGGCACCTCCGCCGCGCTGGTCCCGCGCAAACACGGGTAAGCAATTGAGCCAGTCAAACCGGTGTTTCAGGTCTCGGCTTTTTTGCCATAAACATTGTCCGCCGGCGGCGTGCCCCGGCGCTCGGTAGAGATCACACAACGGCTGTAATGGGGCTTGGAACAGCGGTTCAGGGCGACTAGCACACGGATGACGGTCTTGCTGATCAAACCGGCTTCGGCCTGGCGGGTGAGCTCTTCCAGGGCGGAGCGGTTGTCGTAGGCGACCGGCCGGTAAGGGCGCGGTGAGATCAGTGCGTCGTAGATATCGCTAACCATGATGATATCGATCTTGAGGTTGTCGATGCGAATGCCCAGCGGGTACCCGCTGCCATCCCGGCGTTCGTGGTGGTCCCTGGCCGCTTCGGCGGACAGGATGGCAGGGTCCCGAAAGTGGTGGCTCAGCAGCACGTAACCGGCCAAGGCGTGGTGCCGCAGATGGTCCTGTTCGAGATTCGTGAGCGGCGTTTGCTTGGTGAGGACCTCCATCGGCACACAGAGTTTGCCGATGTCGTGGGTGGGGCCGGCAACGATTTCCTGGATCAGTCTTTGTCGTTCGTCGATCAGCTCCAGGGAAATGAGGATGGAGAGCGCGAAAACGAGCAGGGAGTGGCGATAGGTATAGAAATCGGTGTCGCGAAAATGATGGAGCACTTCCAGACTCGGTCCGGGAAGCATGACCTCGTCGGCAATGTCAAGCAGCGTTTGCTGTCGTGATTTTTCCTGAAGAATTACATCGTAAGGTGCAACGCTCAGGAGATTCAACATGTCCGATCGGACCTGTCGGGAGTCCAGCAGACAGTAGGATTTCACCGCGGCCGTCCGGCCGCTGACAAGCGCTTGCATGACCGGGCCGGTCAAACAGGTCCCCGCCTCCAACAATTGATTGCCTTTCAGATCGGTTACGGCGTGGGTCAGTCGCCAATCCGGCATGAATCGCTCCTCCAGCGCATCTACATGCACGCTTAGCTCTTAACCCGCGCCATATAGCTCTTAGCCCGCGCCGTATACTGGCCGGTCACCGTTTTCACACGAACCACTTCTCCGGCGAAAGGGTAAAGGATCGGAAATCCTACCGCTTAAGCGGCACTATCATGCCGCCTTCGGAGACCTGTCAAGTCCCGATTGCCACCGCCTGGCCAAACTGGGGCGAACGAGCGCCCGAGAACGGATCATCCGACGGCGCCCGTAGCATTGGCGTGGAGGCGCACTCCGGTGCCACGGCCTCGTGCGCCGGGGCGGCGACCGCCGCACGCACCGGGGAGTTGGGGGCCACCACGCCGTAGTGCCGATGGCAGTAGACCGTATCCCACTGGTGCGCAAGAGATTTTTCTGGGGAAGTTTCAGGATATCGCTGCAGTGATTTCGTTCTCCATTATTTCATTTTCCGAGATTCGCCGAGTAGATCGGAGATTGGCTATTGACGACCGCATCACGGCGATCGCCCGTTGGTATTGACGAGGGGAGCATTCCAGCGAATAATTTTTCTTCGTGCGCTCAATGTGAGCGCAGTGCGACGATTGTCGCGCCATGCAATCGACCGCGTTCGCAAAAGGAGATTGTCAAATGAACCGGACATGCCACCGCTTGAACTGCATCGTTCCGCCTCACATGCTCAAGAGGCTGCTCGAGAGCCCCGACGCGGAAACGCGCCGAATAGCCATGAACACTATGCTCGTTACGTCGCGCTTGCGCGGCGAGCGGTCGGTGCGGGCGAGCTTCGTCGGCATCACCCTTACCGGTCAGGGCCGGCGAACCATTTTCGATTGCCATCAGACCATTGCCCTGTCAGCCGCCACCATGGCTCGTTCCGAGGACGGTCCACCCTCGACCGATCCTTCCGTCAACCAAGCATTTGATGGCTTCGGCAAAACGCGCGACTTCTACCGGCAGATTTTCAACCGCAACTCGATCGACGACCACGGCATGATGCTCAACGGCTACGTCCACCGCGGTGTTGATTTCAACAACGCGTTCTGGGACGGACAGGAGATGGTGTTCGGCGACGGCGACGGACGCCTTTTCACCGACTTCACCAACTCCCTTGACGTGATAGCCCATGAGCTCACGCACGGGGTCACGGAGCACACGGCAGGCCTCGCATACCACAATCAATCCGGCGCATTGAACGAATCGATGTCGGACGTGTTCGGCTCTCTGGTCAAGCAATGGTCGCTCAATCAAACCGCCGAGCAGGCGGACTGGTTGATCGGTGCCGAGATTTTTACGCCCGGCGTACAGGGTGACGCTCTACGCTCAATGAAGGATCCCGGCAGCGCCTATGACGACCCGCAATTGGGCCCGGATCCGCAGCCCGGGAACATGCGCGATTATCTCCAACTGCCGGACAATGACGATGGAGACTACGGCGGAGTCCACATTAATTCGGGCATTCCGAACAAGGCCTTCTATCTGACGGCGATCGGCATCGGTGGCCGCGCCTGGGAGGCGCCCGGCCATATTTGGTACGAGGCGCTAAGGGCCTCCAACGTGACCACCGATTTTCAGACCTTCGCCGACACTACCTTTGCCAAGGCTGATCAGCTTTACGGCAAGGGTAGCGCCGAGCAGCAGGCCGTCCACGCAGCGTGGCGCGAAGTAGGCATCAGCATCAGCGGCCTCCCCCCGCTCGCTCGCACGCCGGCTGCCGCGGTGGAGGGCGAGGCATATACGGCGCTTATGCGGCAAATCGAGGCACTGTCCAGGCAGATCACGGTGCTGACGGCCGACATCGGCGCGCTGAAGAAAGAGAAAAGTGACCGTGCCACCCGCAAGCGTTAGACCTTGGCCGGCGTTGAATCGTCATCGCCGGCGCGTATCGCTCGCATGAAGGTCACCTTAGCCCTACGCGGCGGCTTGGCTGCGGCCGTGTATCTCAATCGGCCGCCGCGCCAGGTTGATTCTGCCGATTTGCCGACGGCCGCCGCCGCGGAGCTCTCCCGCCTCGCCGCGGCGGCAATGGCCGCGCCAGAGCCCCGCGCCGCACGGCCAATGCCCGACGCAATGAGCTACACCATCACCATTGAGGACAGCGGCCGGCAGACCGTCCTCAAGCAGTCCGACACAGCCATGTCTCCCTCCTTCGCCGACTTACTGGGCTGGCTGCAGAGACATTCTGCGAAAGAGTGACTGTCGTCGGCAGATGCCTCGATTTTCTCGCCCATCTCATCCCCGCAACCCGAGCAACGCGGGCACCCGCCATCGGGCGGAACGCACCGGGCGCAATCGCTCCGCGGTCGTCACCACGGACACCACCGCCATGACGGCCAGATGGCCCCCCTTCGCCGCCAAAGGCGCGGTCATCAAGGCCCAACAGGTCCCGACGCACCAGCCCGCACTCACCAGACCGAACCGGATGCAGTCGCGATCGGCGGCCCACCCGAACGGACTGAGCCGCGGCAGCCAGTGGCACCGGTTGAGACAGTGTTGCTTTGCCGGGGTTGCCTGCCAGAGCCCCGCCAGCACCAACGCCGTGCTCCCCAGCGGCAGGCCCAGACCGAGGTCGACGCCATGCGACGCCACCGCAGCCATCACCAGAAGCACTGCGGTGGCCAGCCACACCACGAGATAGGCCGCCAGAAACAACCCGATCGCCCGCCAACGGCGACAGACCAAACTTCCGATCCAGAGATGACGGAACGGGTTCGCGAGGATCGGCGTCATCATCGCCATCAGCATCAGAAGCCACGACCCCGCCAGCCGCAGCGGCGAGATCTGCGCCAGCGAGATCAGAAACGTACGCCAACCCTGGTCGAGCCAGGACCCCACCGGCGCAACGCAGAACGACGCCGCCGGGGAGCCCTGGCCAACACCGATCATCGCAATCCATCCCACGCTGGAGACGGTGATCAAGAGGGGCCAGGGCGGTTCAGCCAATATCGAGCAGATTGCCGCCGCCCTCACGGCGCGGTCACTCCCCCTGTCCTTCCTGGTAGTACAGACTGACGCGCTCGACGGTGATGTTCGCGTCGTCCACGGGACGCCGGGGCACCAGATGGACGCTCACGGCGTTGTCGTCCAGCTGCCCCTGGTCGGCCAGGTTCTCGACGATATGGGTGATGTCGAACACCTGGCTCACACCCATACCGCCGTGCGGCTGATCCGCCAAGGACGCCTTGCGCACACCGAACAGGCCGACTGTCCCGGCCAGCAGGTCCTCGCGCTGCCCCGGGTCGGCGCCTTCGGGCAGGTTCAGATACACGTCGATGATGCTGTCGTCACGCGCGGCACGAATGTTCTCCAGCTTGAGCAACACATGCTGATTCGGGGAGACATCCGCGTCGGCGATGGCACCGAACGTGGATGCCCTTGCCAAGCTCTCGTGGCGCGCACGCTTCACCCGCTGCATCGCACTCGTGTCGAGCCGCACCTGGGTTTGGGTATGAGGCCCTGCAACCGCGACCTTGGCGCTGTTTGCGCCCATTAAAGAAGCCGCCTTGCTCTGGGCCATCATCGCTACCTCGCGTCCCGGCAATACACGGCTCACGAGCACCGCCCGCGCAGCCTCGCCGAGATCATCGTAAGTGTAGTCGAGGGTCGATGCCCCGGTGTCCAGCATGTCCGCGGGAGTGTAGTAATATGCCGAGCCATCGGGTGCCGGCACCACGAATTTCCGATCCAACGGACCGTTCAGCCATGCGGGATCGGTCGGATTGGTCCTGCCCTGGGCGTTCCAGGCCGCCCAAAGCCGATCGATGTTGGCATGATGCAGCCAGAAGATCGGATCCAACCCCGCGGTGTCCGGGTCCGACATCAGCCCGGGACCATCGCCTGTCCCGCCGCCGATGTCCACGTGGACGACGTTGTGCGGCACGCTCTCCAGCGTCCCGGCCTCGCGGCCGGAGTGCGAAAACCCAGTCTTCCCGCCGCCGAAACCGGGCAGCTGGCCCGCTGTGGTGTAGGTCCGCGACATCAGCGCCAGCAGCGACGCGTCCCTGGCCGGGATCGTGATCGGCAAACTCCCGTTCCCATAACGCTCCTTGACGTACAGCGCGTTCGGTGACCCGTCCGGCATGGTCAGCTGGGCAAAGGCCGGCGGCAACGTGCGCGCCTTCGGGTCGCTCGTATCACTGTAGCTCCAATACGGCATGGCCCAATCGCTCGGGCCGCCCAGATCAACGATCGCCGCGCGCAGTAGCCCCTCAATGGACCAGAGATATCCCCGATGCCAAGGCAGGAAATACCAGCTCCCATGCTGGCACTGATTCCAGTAAAGGGCCTGATCCGTTTCTGATGGCACCGGTTCACCAGACTGGTAGTACCCGTAGTGCTCCCAGATGCCGGTATCGATGCCATGGACAGCGCCCACGAACCGCCAGCTCAGATTGGAGCTCAGAGGCCTTTGCTGCAACGCCCGGACCCCCAACGAGTACCAATACACAACCGGGTCGGCGAACGTACCGCCCATTGCGTAAACACTCCTCCTTACGAAAGCCATTTTCTGCCTCCTCCTCGATGTCCGATCCGTCGAAATCACACCTGCACCCACAGTGTCCGGTACGCAGCGCGCGAGGGCTCGTGAACAGCTCGAGCCCGCAATCCCGCTGGGATAGTAATGACATAGGGGCCTACGCTTCCATCACCGGGCTCGCAATCCCTCCGTGAGTCCTAAATATGTTCCGCTTTCAGCCAGTTACGCCGCTTGCCTTGTCTGGCGCGGCAACTCGACAATCCATGCCATACGCTCAGCCGGATCTTTGCGTTAGCACAAATTTAGCACACCTAATTTTGCACGACGGGACACAGCACTCGTGCCGCAAAATGGACGCCGCAAATTGGACGGCTCCGTCACCAGTCTATTGGGCGCGAGCTCGAGCTGACCTACAAGATCTGCGGTTCGAGACGGTGTCGACGACGCTCTAACGCTTTGGGACCGACCCGAGGGGCTGTTGGCAATTGCCGTTCGCGGTCCGATGACGGCCCTTTAGGGAAATGGTCCCCACAATTCCGGGTTGTGACGTAATCGACGATATCCGCTTGGGCATTGCATCTCGACCTTGCGGGAGCGTCCTAAGCTTCTACACTCAATTTTCGCATACGGCTGAGCGGCGGTAGTGAGACCCACCGCAGGGCGCCGGCCGCCAGTGCACCCTCAGCTGCAAGGAGAGCTTTTCACCATGTCTGCACAGATCAGCTTCCCCGGAGTCTATATCGAAGAACTGCCCAGTGGCGTGCGCACCATCAGTGGTGTCGCTACCTCGGTCGCCGCGTTTGCGGGTGCGGCGGCGCGCGGCCCCGTGAACGAGGCGGTGCACATCTTCAGCTTCGCCGATTTTGAGCGGGCGTTCGGTGGACTGTCGGCGGATTCGGAGATGAGCTACGGCGTGCGCCAGTTTTTCCAAAACGGCGGCACGGAAGCCTGGGTCGTGCGGGTGGTGAAGGACGCCACCAAGGCCGCGCAGACCCTGGTGAGCGACAGCGCGGCCAACGTGCTCAAGGTCACGGCGCTGGATGCGGGCGCTTCGGGCAACGGCATCGAGATCCGCGTGGACCGCCTCACCAGCAGTCCCGCGAGCACCTTCAACCTCAGCTTCAGCCGTGCCGCCGACGGCCGCGCCGAGACCTACAACAACGTCTCCATGAATTCCCAGGATGCGCGCTACGTCCTGGACCTGGTCAATGGCGTGTCGCGGCTGGTCAAACTGGAGCGGCTGGTAGCACAGGGGACGCTGGACGCCCTGCCCAAGGCCACCAGCACCAGTGGCACCCTGGGTGACGTGGCCACACTGCTGGATCCCAACCACAACGAATTGCGGATCAGCGTCAACGGCCTGCCGCCGGTGACGGTGACCATCGCCATCCCGGGCGACATCGGTGGCGCCGACCCATCCGCACGCCTGGACAGCCTCTGCAGCGCCATCCAAGGACAGGTGATCGCCCAGGCCGCAGGCCAGGCCGCCTATGCCGGCTTCCAATGTCAGCAACCAGCGGGCGCAGGGACCATCGAGATGCAGTCCGGTGTCGGCGGCGAGTTTTCCAGCGTAAGGGTCCTGGCCGGCACCAAGAACAACGCCAGTGCCGTTTCTGAAGCTGGGGACCGACGCCGGCGGCGTGGCGGTCGACGGCGTCGCCGGCATCCGCCCCAAGGTGATGCCGGATCCGGCTACCCTGACCAGCGGCACGTTCGTGGCAGCGGACCTCAATGCCCTGCCCGACGCCACCCATACCAGCTTCCGCATCAGCCTCGACGGCTACGGACCGGACACCGTCAACATCGGCGACACGGCGGCCGCCGGCGGCAATCTGGCGGACAAGCTCGCCGACGTGGCCGCCCGGATCCAGACGGCCGTGCGCGCCCTGAAGCCGGCCAATCCGGCCTACCGGGACTTCACCTGCACGGCCGGCGCCGACACCCTGGTGCTGGCCGGCGGCAGCCGCGGCACCGGCGCCACCATCGCCGTCACCAACGCCCCGTCCAACGGCATCGCGGGCCAGCTGCATCTGCTGGCGGGCGCGACTATCACCCATCCCGTCAATGTGACGCTGGCCGGAGGCACCGAGACGCCCTACAGCAGTGCCGACATCTACCCCTCGTTTATCGGCGACCGCGACCAGCGCACCGGCATCTTCGCCCTGGAGGCGGTGGACCTGTTCAACCTGTTGTGCCTGCCGGGCATCACCGACACGGCCACGCTGATGGACACTGCGGCCTATTGCGAGGAGCGCCGCGCCTTCTTCATCGTCGACGCGCCGGCCACCGTCAACAGCCCGGCGGACATGGCGTCATCGGTGTCCGGCACCGCCCTGCCCAAGTCGGATCACGCCGCCGTCTACTACCCCTGGATCCAGATCGGCGATCCGCTCAAGAACGGCAAACTGCGGCTGACCGCGCCGAGCGGCACCATCGCCGGACTGTACGCCCGCACCGACGGTGCCCGCGGTGTGTGGAAGGCGCCGGCCGGCACCGAGGCGAACCTGGTGGGCGTGCAGTCGCTGGCCTACCCCCTCACCGACCGCGAGAACGGCAGCCTGAACCCACTGGGCGTCAACTGCCTGCGGGTGTTCCCGGTGTACGGCGCCGTGTCCTGGGGCGCGCGCACCCTGCGCGGGGCCGACCAGATGACGTCCGAATACAAGTACGTGCCGGTGCGCCGCCTCGCCCTGTTCCTTGAGGAGAGCCTGTACCGCGGCACCCAATGGGTGGTATTCGAGCCCAACGACGAGCCCTTGTGGGCACAGATCCGCCTCAACATCGGCGCCTTCATGAACACCCTGTTCCGCCAGGGCGCCTTCCAGGGCAAGACACCGCGGGAGGCCTACCTGGTGAAGTGCGACAGCGAAACCACTACCCAGGACGACATCAATCGTGGCGTCGTTAACATCCTGGTCGGCTTCGCACCGCTGAAACCGGCCGAGTTCGTGATCATCCAGATCCAGCAGCTGGCTGGCCAGATCCAGGTCTAAGGAGGAGACCCTCATGGCGCAATTCACCGTCAACGCGCAGCGCTTCGATCCCTACAAGAATTTCAAGTTCCGGGTGAAATGGGACGGCCGCTACGTGGCCGGCATCAGCAAGGTCGGCGCCCTCAAGCGCAGCACCGAAATGGTGGAGCACCGCGAAGGCGGAGACCCGTCGACCGCGCGCAAATCTCCCGGCCGCACCAAGTTCGAGGCCATCACCCTGGAGCGTGGCGTCACCCACGACGTTGAGTTCGAGCGCTGGGCCAACAAGGTATGGAACTTCAATTCGGGCCTGGGAACGGAGGTCTCGCTCAAGGATTTCCGCAAGGACATCATCATCGAGGTGTACAACGAAGCCGGCCAGCTCGCCCTCGCCTACAAGGTGTATCGGTGCTGGGTTTCGGAATTCCAGGCGCTTCCGGACCTGGATGCCAATGCCAATGCCGTCGCTATTCAGACCATCAAGCTGGAGAACGAAGGCTGGGAACGCGACTACAGCGTGACCGAACCGACGGAGCCCAGCTTCACTGAACCGGCCTGAGCGCGATGGCATTCCTGAGCTCGGAGCGCCTGCTCTCCGTGTGGGAGCAAGGCGTTCAACGGCATCCAATCGACCGCGCATTGCTGCTCTTTGCGCTGGCGGTGCCTGACACGCCCGTCGCGCAACTGGCCGACCTGCCGCTCAGCCGTCGGAACGCCGCCCTGATCAGGCTTTACCGGGCGAGCTTCGGCGAGCGCCTGACCGCGTGGGTAGACTGCCCGGCCTGCGCTGAGCGCATGGAATTCGCGACCGACGTCGGCGATCTCCCGCTGCCGCCGGAGAACGACCGGGAGCCGGTCGAGGTGGTGGGACTGCGCTTCTATCGCCCGACGAGCCGGCACCTGGCACAGCTTATCGGCGCGACCGACCCGGAAGCGGCGGCACGCCAGTTGTTGCGGGCATGCGCCGAAACGCCGGAGGCGCTGCCGCGCGAGGGCGAAGCACTGACCGCGGTGCTCGACGAAGTCGAGCGGTCGTTGGACGACGCGGACCCCTGGGCCGACATCACCGTCGCCGTCCGCTGCCCGGCATGCGCCCATGAAGCGTCCGTAGCCTTGGACATGGCCAGCCTGCTCTGGGAGGAAATCGACAGCCGCGCCCAGCGCCTCTTGGGCGACGTCCATACGCTGGCGAGGGCGTATGGCTGGACCGAGCCGGAGGTCCTGGCGTTGAGCGCCACCCGCCGCGCCGCCTATCTCGCGCGAGTGCAGCCATGAAGGGCCTGTTCCATCGGCTGGCGAGACAGGTCGTAGGCCCGGAGCCCACCAGGGTCCATGCCATGGCACGGGTTCCATTCATGCCTCTGCCGGACCTGCCGCCACCATCGGAGGCCATTGCGGCCGATCCGAGCGCGCCCTCGGCCGCCACTGCAGCGCCACCGCCCGCTATCGCCGCGGACGCCAGCGGGATTCGCGCGCCCGATGGCGAGTCCCCGAGCGCAGTGGAAGTGGCCGCAGCGAGCCCGCCCGCGACCGCGAGCCCGACGGTTGCACCCACGACGCCACGCACAGCGGCGGGATCTGTCGCCGTGAACGGCGATGTTGCGCCTTCCGGACCCGAGACCTCCAGATCCAAACGCTCCGACTCCGTGCAGACCTTCAACCCTGCGCCGCCCGCGCCCGGCCAGGACGCCCTCGCGCCGTCACCATTGTCGCCTCGCCCGAGCCCGACGCCCCAGCGCGACAGGCCTGCCGCGGCCGCCGCGGAGCCGACCGCGCCATCCGCGCCGGAGGACCCGATCATAGCGGTCCCGCCGCCCATCATCGCACCACCCGCCGCAGCGCCCGGCACCTTCGCCGCGCACCCGGCGGATTCCAGCCAAGTCCGGGCGCACCAGCCCCGCGAGAACCGCCCTTCGATGCGCTCGGCGGCGGTGACGGGCGACGCACCCGCGGAAGTGCACGTCCATATCGGCCGCATAGAAGTCACGGCGGTTCCGGAAAGCACGTCGCCCCGGAGCAGACCACACGGCGGCCCGCACTCCATGTCGCTGGCGGAATACCTGGCGCGGCGTGATCGGGGGCGGCCGTGAGCAACGCCTTGGCCATCGCAGGTGTCACTGCCGTACTGCGCGACCGTCTCAACGATGGGCTGGTGAACCACAATGTGGCCGGCGTGCTCGGCAGTACGGTCACCGTCAGCGTGATGCCGCCCGACCGAGTGGTGCCAACCGATGGCATCGAGTCGAGCCAGATCAACCTCTTCCTCTATAACGTCACGCCCAATCTCGGCTGGCGCAACGAGGGGCTGCCTTCGCACGATGCCTCGGGCCGCCAGCGGCTCACCAATGCGCCGCTGGCCCTCGATCTACACTACCTGTTGTCCGCCTACAGCGGCGGCGACCTGCACGCGGAGATCCTGCTTGGCTACGCGATGCAGTTGCTGCACGAGCTCCCGCTGATCACGCGGGCGATGATCCGCACCGCGCTGAATCCCTCGCCGGATGTCGGGGCCGACCTTCCGCCAGCACTGCGCTCCCTGGCCGATTGCGGCTTGGCCGACCAGGTGGAGTCGCTGCGCATCACTCCCCAGCACCTCAATACCGAGGAGCTCTCCAAGCTGTGGACCGCCACCCAGGCCAGTTTCCGGCCCACAGCGGCCTATCAGGTTTCGGTGGTGCTGATCGAAGCCACCAATCCCACGCGGCCGTCGCTGCCCGTGCTCACGCGCAGCATCGTCGCCACCCCGGATCTCATCCCGCCGCTGCCTGCCATCGAAGCGGTGCTCCCGGCGGGCAAGCAGCCGGTGGCTCGCCTCGGCGAGACGACGACGCTGTCCGGCCACCATCTCAAGGGATCGAACCGCGAGGTGCATCTGCGCAACGAGCGCTTCGACATCGACGAGATCCTGGCGGCCAGCGGCGACAACGCCCCCGACCACATGGACTTCGTCATCCCGGTCGCGCGCGCCGCGGATTTCCCGGCGGGCGTGTACGACGTCACGGGGCGCGTGATCCCCCCGGCCGATTCGGCGCCGCGGGAGACCAACCGGCTCGCCTGCGTCGTCGCACCCGACATCACCAATCTGCCCCAGACCGTGACCCGCGACGGCGGCGGCAATGCGCACATCACGATCACCTTCACGCCTCAGCTGCGCCCCGGCCAGAAGGTGTCCCTGCTGCTGGGCCAGGAGGAGATCGCACCCGAGAGCTTCGTGGCCCCCACCGGCACCCTCAACTTCATCGCCAGGAATGCCCAGCCGGGCGCGCCCCTGGCGCGCCTGCGCATCGACGGCATCGACAGTCCCGTGGTCAACCACGACACCACGCCGCCCACCTTCTTCGACGACCGGGCCACCATCCAATGAGCAGCGCGGCCGACATGGACTGGACCGGCGAAAACCAGCGCCTGCTGGCGGCCGAATTCGCCGTCCTCAAGGCGCGCCTGGCCGATGAAGACGTCCAGTCCGCGGCGGCCGCGCTGGAACGGGCACGCGCGGCCATGTCGGCACCGCCCGCCATCGATCGGCTGACCGCGCTGTTCGGGCTCAGCCCGTTCGAACGCGAGATTCTGCTGCTGTGCGCCGGCCTGGAAATGGACTCGGCGCTGGCCTCGCTGTGCGCCGCCGTACAGGGCACCCCCCAGCATGCCCACGCCAGCTTCGGCCTCGCCCTGGCGACGCTGGCCGAGCCGCACTGGAGCGCCCTCAGCCCGGTCCGCCCGCTGCGCCGGTGGCGGCTCATCGAAGTCGCCGACGATTCCGGCCTGTCCAAGGCCCGCTTGAACCTCGATGAGCGGGTGCTGCATTTTCTGGCCGGCATCAACTACCTCGACACCCGCCTGCAGCCCTTGCTCGGGCTGCGCGGCGAGGCGGCTGCAATGACGCCCGCCCACCGGGAAACGGTGCGGGCCGCGGCGGACGCCCTGCGCACACGTCACGTCACCGCCTCGGTGGTCCTGCTTCACGGTGACGACCGGGACGGCCAGGCGGACATCGCTGCCGCCATCGCCGCCACGCTCGGATTGCAACTGCACGTCCTGCGCGCCGACGACATCCCGACGGAAGCCAGCGAGCGTGACGCCTTCGCCGTGCTGTGGCAGCGCGAATCGGCGCTGCTGGGCGCCGCCCTGCTCATCGAATGCCGCGATCGGGGCGGCGTGACGGCGGCGGCGCGGCTGGCGGAGCGTTCCAGCGGCCTGCTGTTGGTTGCCGGCCCGGACGTCATGGAATGGGAAGGCGACGCCTTGCGCTTCGCCGTCGACAAGCCCGGTGCCCGCGACCAGCGCCGCCTGTGGGAGGAGGCCCTGGGGCCGGCCGCGCGCAAGCTCAACGGTTCGCTCGACGGGGTCGCTTCGCAGTACCGTCTCAGTGCGCAGACCATCCTGGCCGCGGGAAACGGCCTTCGTGCCGCCCTCGCCGCCAGCGACGCGCCGGACGACGTTCTCTGGCAGGCCTGCCGCACCCTGGGTCGACGGCATCTGGACGAACTGGCGCAAAGGATCGAGCCGGCTTCCGCCTGGGACGACCTGATCCTTCCCGAACACCAGAAGGCGACCCTGCGCCAGGTCGCCGCCCACGTCCGCAACCGCCTCACGGTGTGCGAGGAATGGGGTTTCGCCGGCAAGAGCACCCGCGGCCTGGGTCTGAGCACCCTGTTCGCCGGTGAGAGCGGCACGGGCAAGACCATGGCCGCGGAAGTGCTTGCCAACCAGCTGCAGCTCGACCTCTATCGCATCGACCTCTCCTCCGTGGTCAGCAAGTACATCGGGGAAACGGAAAAGAACCTGCGCAAGGTCTTCGATGCGGCCGAAAGCAGCGGCGCCATCCTGTTGTTCGACGAGGCCGACGCCTTGTTCGGCAAGCGCAGCGAAGTGAAGGACAGCCACGACCGCTACGCCAATATCGAGGTCAGCTACCTGCTGCAGCGCATGGAGGCCTACACCGGCCTCGCCATACTCACCACCAACCTGAAGGCGACTCTGGACACGGCCTTCCAGCGCCGGTTGCGCTTCGTGGTCCAGTTCACCTTCCCCGACCTGGAACAGCGCGAAGCCATCTGGCGCCGCGTCTTTCCCGCGGCGACGCCGACCGCCGACCTGGACTACCGCCGGCTGGCGCAGCTGCAGGTGGCAGGCGGCAACATACGCAACATCGCCCTGAACGCGGCCTTCCTCGCCGCCGACGTGGGCGAACCGGTCGGCATGGCACACCTGCTGCGCGCCGCCCACGGCGAAGGCGCGAAGCGCGAACGGCTCGTGAACGAGGCGGAGATCCGGGGGTGGGTATGAAGAAGATCGACGTGCACATCGACACACTCGTGCTGCGCGGCTTCCGGCGCGAAGACCGCCACGGCCTCGCCGCCGGCCTGCAGCAGGAGCTGGTGCGCATGTTCTCCGATCCGCAGACGGCGCGGCAACTGGTCGCCCAGGGTGACGTATCCCGCCTGGGCATCGGCACGGTGACGTTCCGCGCCGGCGCGGCGCCCCGGCAGGTGGGCGTGCAAGTGGCGCGCGGCATCGACAGGAGGATGAAGCGATGAGCACGATTATGCTGTTCGAAGGCACCCGCGGCACGCCATCGCCGGTTCGCAGCGCCCCCAGGCCCACGCTGATCCTGCGGCGCAAGTGCGGCTGCGGCGCCGCCGCGGGCTCGTCGCTCACGGGCGAGTGCGAAACGTGCAAGGGCAAACGCCTGCAGACGAAGCTCTCCATCGGCGCCAGCAACGACCCGCTGGAGCATGAAGCGGACCGCGTGGCCGACCAGGTCGTGACCGCCCGGCAGGGCGGCGAGGCGGGCAGCCCCCCTCCCCGGGTACAACGTTCCTCCGCACCCTCCACGGGCGCCGCGGACGCCGCCCCTGCCAGCGTAGACCACGTGCTCGCCGGTTCGGGCCGGCCGCTGGAGCCGGCCTTGCAGCACGACATGGGCCGGCGCTTCGGTCATGACTTCTCCCATGTGCGGATTCACACCGGAGCGGCGGCGGAACAGTCGGCGCGGGACCTGGAGGCCCGCGCGTACACGGTCGGGAACAGCATGGTGTTCGGCACGGGCCAGTTTTCGTCGGCCTCCACCGAGGGCAGGAGACTGATTGCGCATGAACTGACCCATGTGGTCCAGCAATCGGGACACTCGCGGGCCGCCGGCGTCGTTCGCCGGGTGGGAGAATGCAACGGCCGCAACGGCCGCAACTGCACCGGCGTCCGCTGCACCACGGCCGCCGGGCGGCGCGGCACCTGCACCTGGGGCGGCCTGACGTACGGCTGCAACTGCCGTGACAACTCGGGCGACGAGCCCGGCCCGTCCAGAGTCCGGGAACTGCTGCCCTCGTGGCTGTTGATGCTGCTGAGCGCCGCGGCCATTGCGGCCCTGGCGGCCTGTTTCGCAACCGGCGTCTGCGAATTCGGCGCCGCCGTCGCCGGACTGGGTGCCGCGGCGGCCGCCGCCGTCATCGCCATCCTGCACGCCGCTGGCGTGCGCGACAGCGGTGGGAAGCACACCGCCTAGCCGCGCCGACGGTTTAGCGGATTCGAGCTTGATGAGCAGAGACCAATAGTGCCTTTCACCAACGCATCAGTGCACAGCCATACCGCCAAGCCTTCGGGACGGGGAAACTCGTCCCATGCCGTATCGCTGTTGCAACGCAGGTCAGCCAACGAAAGTTCAGCCGGCGAAGTGCCGTCGATCGTCTATGACGTGCTGCTCTCGCCGGGGCGCCCGCTCGATCGCCAGGCACGCCCTTGCCGCCGCGCCCGCCGCCCCCAGCGCCGCTCAGCAGGCCAGTCTCACCCGGGCCAACGGGATGATCGGCCGCGTGGCGGGCGTCGCCGCCCAGGCCGCGCCGGTCACCGCCCGTGCGAGGGCGGTGAAGTCCGTGTCCGTCGATACCGTGAAGCTCGACGGCTCCACCCACAATCCCTCGGGGGACGTCAGCGCGGCCAGCGCCGTGTTCCCGCAGTGCAACGTGCGGCTGGTGCATGCCGGCAACCACACGGCGACCGCCGCGCAGACCATCGCCTGGCTGGGCGCCAACAAGCGCCTTGCCACCGCCGCCACCTGCGGCAGTGCGAGCGCCGAGGAACGACGCATGGTCGGACAGGCCACGGCCCTGTTCGGCCTGACCGGCCGGATCCGGATCTTCTCCCCCGAGGACTTCACCGGCCAGGGGGCCACCACCGACGGCTTCTCCGTTCCGGCGTTTTGCGCCACCGGCGCAAGGGCGTCCATGCGCGGCATGGTCGTGATGAGCAACCGGGCCAGCACCGACGTCGTCGCGCACGAAATCGGACACGTCCTGACCAACCAGGCGCGGCACCACGCCGGATCTAACCTGATGAACGCGACCAGCGGCCCCCAGGACGTGCGTCTCGACAACCCGCAATGCAACCGGATCTACCGCAATGCGTGACCGACGGACACATGGAGCACCCACGCGCGGCAAGCGCTTCGACGGGCCGTGCCGCGCGCAAGGACGTGGCATGGTGAGCAGCGCCGTGCAAGTACAAGACAACGCCGGCCAGTCGCCATCCTTGGGCAGATCGGCCCAAGCGGGGCCGATGCTGCGGCGCAAATGTGGCTGCGGCGGCTTCTCGCCTTCATCATCCGCGCGCCTGCCGGTCCCGTTCCACGGCGCCCAGGTGGTGGTGTTCGCGCTCAACGCGAGCCCCAGCGAGCTCTCCTTCAGCGTCACCATCAACGCGATTCCGCACGTGCGCATCATTGCCAGCGCCAGCGCCACCACTTCGGGAGAGGGCAGAGCAGGACTGAGCGTCCAAACGACCCGCACCGTCTGCCAGGCCGTTGATCCGGCCACCGCGCGCTCGGCACTGCAGTCGGCCGGTACGCGCCTGCACGACGCAATCCAGGCGGTGCAGACGCCGCCGGCGCCCGCACCTGGCGCCAGCGACCTGGAACGGGCCTTCGCGCCGGAGGCGCGGCTCGCGGAAGTGGTCGGCGCCGTGGCGCACCTGAAATCGGAGATCGACCGCGTCGAGGCTCCGTGCCACGAGGTCCCAGTCGCGACGCTTCAGTTCGGTGTGCATGGACCGCTCACCACGCCCGAACCACCGACCACGCCGGGTACACCGCCGCCGGCTTCATACGTCGGCGGCTCATTGACGTTCCACTTCTGAGAAAGAGACACGGGTATATGACCGGCTATGCCAACTCTCCCAAGCTCGTCAAAGGCGGACTCGTGCTGATCGATCCGAATTCGGCACAGGTGCGTCGCGTTATCGCGCTGCAATACAACCCCGATTCGCTGACCCGCACCCTGCAGTCCCAGCAGATCACCGAGGGCGCCGACCGGTCGGAGGCGCTGCGCCTGAAGGGTCCGGCCGTGGAAACCGTGCGCCTGGAGGCGGAGATCGACGCCGCCGATCAACTGGAGCTCCCGGACCAGCATAAGGCGGCCGTGCAGTGGGGTATCGCGCCGCAACTGGCCGTGCTCGAGTCGCTGGTCAACCCGACCTCCGGGGACCTGCTCACCAACCGGGCGCTGGCCGCCGCCGGCACCCTGGAGATCGCCCCCATGGAATCACCGCTGCCGCTGTTCGTGTGGGGCGCCAACCGCATCGTGCCGGTGCGGGTCACAGAGTTCTCCATCACCGAGGAGGCCTTCGACCCGACGCTCAACCCCATCCGCGCCAAGGTGAGCCTGAGCCTCCGGGTGCTGTCGGTCGACGACCTCGGCTTCGACCACAAGGGCGGCAGCATCTTCATGGCCTATCTGCAGGCGCGCGAAAGACTGGCATCCAAGGCCGACGCGGTCGGCTTCGATGCGCTCGGCATTCGAGGCATTCCATGAGCGATTCACTCAAGGCCTTCATGCAGGCCAACGCGTTGAGCCCGGCGGCCTTTCCGCCGGACAGCCGCTACTTCGGCCTGGACACGGCGCAATGGACGCGGCCGGACGGCGAAACGGTGACCTACGTGCGCCGGCGTTTCGTCCCGCAACCGGCGAGCCTGGTGACTGTAGGCGAGCATCGCGTGGTGGAGGGCGACCGGCCGGACAACCTGGCCGCCAGGTACCTGGGCGACCCGCAACAGTACTGGCGCCTGTGCGACGGCAACGGCGCGATGCGACCGTGCGAGCTGATCGAGACGGTCGGCCGGTCGCTGAGCATCACGCTGCCTGCAGGGGTGCCGGGGGGAACGAATGTCTAGCGCCATCCACCTGAGCCTGCTCATGGGCCCGGTGGTGCCGATTCCGGTGCCGCAGCCGATCATCGACGCGCTGGAGTCGGCCACGGTGACCACAGCCGCCGGCACGGCCAGCGGCTTTCAGCTGCGCTTGAAGGTGAACAGCAAGTCCGAGCTGAACACGATCTTCCTGATCGCCGCCGGCCAAAACACCAGCATCGGCACGCCGCCCCTGCGGGTGGTGATGATCGTGACCTTCAAAGGCCGCGCACAGCCGCTGTTCGACGGCGTGGTCACCAACGTCGAGGTCCAGGCCGGACAGATGGGCCAGCCCGGCAGCATTACCGTGACCGGCGAGGACCTCACCAAGGTCATGGACATGTACGACTTCAGCGGCCTGCCCTACCCGGCCATGCCCATCGAAGCGCGGGTGGCGCTGATCTGCGCCAAGTACGCCGCCTTCGGCATCATCCCGTTGCCCATCCCCGCCTTCTTTCCGGACACGCCCATACCGATCGAGCGCATTCCGGCGCACCAGGGCACGGACCTGGCGTACCTGCAGGAGATGGCCGCCGAGGTCGGGCACGTGTTCTACATCGAGCCGGGCGAGGTGCCGCTGACCAACATCGCCTACTTCGGTCCGGAGATCAAAGTCGGCATCCCGCAGCCGGCGCTCAACATCGACATGGACGCCCACACCAACGTGGAGTCCCTGAGCTTCAGCTTCGATCCCACCAAGGGAGTGTTGCCCATCGTGTTCATCCAGAACCAGCTCACCCGCGTCCCGATCCCCATCCCGATTCCGAACCTGAATCCGCTGCAGCCGCCTCTCGGTGCGCTGCCGGCACCCATCGCCAACATCAAGGTGCTGAAGGACACGGCCAAGATGAATCCCATGCAGGCCATCTCCAAGGGGCTCGCCGAGGCGGGCAAGTCGCAGGACGCGGTGACCGGCACGGGCACCCTCGACGTCCTGCGCTACGGCCGCATCCTCAAGGCCCGCAAGCTGGTGGGCGTGCGCGGCGCCGGCGTGGCCTACGACGGGCTGTACTACGTGCAGAGCGTGACCAGCACGCTCAAGCGCGGTGAGCTCAAGCAACAGTTCAACCTGACCCGCAACGGTCTCGTGTCGATCACGCCGGTGGTACCGGCATGACGGAACGCTACTACGGAAAATACCGGGGCATGGTCCTCAACAACGTGGACCCCATGCAACAGGGGCGCATCCAGGTGCAGGTGCCGGACGTGGCCGGCCTGATCCCGGCCAGCTGGGCCATGCCCTGCGTGCCTTTCACCGGAACGCAGAGCGGCGTCTACGTGGTGCCACAGGTGGGCGCGGGGGTGTGGGTGGAATTCGAACAGGGCAACCCCGACTACCCCATCTGGGTCGGCGGCTTCTGGGGCAGCGCCGCCGAGGTGCCGGCTCTGGCCCTGGCGGGGGTGCCCGTCTCACCCAGCATCGTGTTGCAGACCGGCGGCCAGAACACGCTGATGCTGTCGGACCTTCCCGGCCCCACCGGCGGCATCCTGCTCAAGTCCACCACCGGCGCCCTGATCTCCATCAACGAAACCGGCATCACGATCAGCAACGGCCAGGGCGCCACCATCATGCTCAACGGTCCGGCGGTGACCATCAACCAGGGCGCCCTGATGGTGGTCTAGGGAGAGACGGCATGCGGATGCACGACACGACGAATTCGGTGCGGGGCGGCGGCCGGCGCGCAATGGCGGGAGAGCACTGATGCCCGGCTTTCTCCTCCATGTGGGTGCCACGGTGCTTTGTGCCCACGGCGGCCAGGCCACGCCCACCTCACCGTTCCCGCGGGTGACCCTGTCCGGGCAACCGGTCACCACCCTGGGCGCGCCCTATGCCATCGCCGGCTGCGCCCTGCCGCCGCCGGCGGCGGGCAACGGCCCTTGCGTCACCGGCCAGTGGCTGGTGGGCGCCACGCGGGTGTTTGCCGGCAGCATGCCGGTGCTGCTGCAGTCCAGCGCCTCGGTGTGCGCGCCCACGGGCACACCCATGACGGTGGTGGTGACACAGACCCGCGTCAGCGGCCAATAGGGCGATGATCGGACTTCGGGGCGAGGAGGCGTGACGTGAGCTTGGACTTTCCCTTCCACATCGATCCGCGCGGGCGCAGCGCCGAGGTCTCCGGCGACGACCACATCCGCGACATGATCGAACAGGTGCTGTTCACCACGCCGGGCGAGCGCGTGAACCGGCCGGATTTCGGCTGCGGCCTGCTGCAGCTGGTGTTCGCGCCCAACAGCGACGCACTGGCCGCCGCCGTGCAGATGACGGTACAGGGCTCGCTGCAGCAGTGGCTCGGGGATCTCATCGAAGTGGACAGCGTGGACGTGCAGAACCAGGACGCCGAACTGCAGGTGAGCGTGCGCTACCGGGTGCGGCGCGACCAGCAGCCGCAGCTGGCGGTGTTCAACCGGAGCGTGGCGTGATGGCCGGACGCGGGACTCAAGCACGGGCGGGAACACGATGAAACGCCAGTATCGCAGTGACAACCCCCGTCGCCTGCAGCTGCTGCGCGACCTGGCCTCGCCGACCCTGAACGGCATCGACTACCTGGAAATCGACTCCGCCGACCAGCGCACCCTGCGCATCGTCTGCGTCAACCCGGTACAGCCAGGCCTCACCGCCGCCCATTGCCGCATCGAGGGCGGCGTGCGCATCACCGGCATCGGCGTGCTGTCAGCCATCGTCACCAACGGCAACGAAATCACCGTCACCGTGGATCAGGCCGGCGATTTCTCCTGGTATACCTTCGCCCTGGTGGACCCGGCCAATCCGGAAAACACCGCGCCGGGCTTCGACCCCGTGCTCGACAGCATCCGCTTCAGCTTCAAGGCGGAATGTGCGTCCGAGCTCGATTGCGCAGACACCTTCCGGTGCCCACCGGAGGTGCCCGCCGAACCGGCGCTGGACTATCTGGCCAAGGACTACAACAGCTTCCGCGGGCTGATGCTCGACCGCATGGGGCAGCTGATCCCCGGCTACAGCGAGAGCAACCCGGCAGACTTCTCCGTAGCCATGGTGGAACTGCTGGCCTACGTCGGCGACCAGCTCAGCTACTACCAGGACGCGGTCGCCACCGAAGCCTACCTGGGCACGGCGCGGCGCCGCATCAGCCTGCGCCGGCATGCGCGCCTGCTGGACTACGCCGTCCACGACGGCTGCAACAGCCGCGTCTACGTTGCCATCAGCGTCGAGGGGGCGGCGGACGGCCAGGTGCTGCCCGCGCGCACCGCCCTGCTGACGCGCGCCGGCGACGACCAGGCCGTGGCGCCCGTCGCCGCCCTGGAGCAGTTGCCCGACGGCCGCACCCATGTGTTCGAGACCATGCACCCGCTGCAGTTGCAGTCGGCCCACAACAGCATCGCCATCCACATTTGGAGCGATCCGCAGTTCTGTCTGGGCCGCGGGGCAGTGGCGGCCGCGCTGGTGGACGATCCCACCCTCGCCCTGGACCTGGCGCCCGGCATGGTGCTGCTGCTGGAGGAAGTGCTGAGTCCGACCACCGGCCTGGCCGAGGACGCCGACACCCGCCACCGCCATGCGGTGCGGCTGCGCACCGTGGAAGCGGACCACGATCCGCTCACCAACACCGACCTGAAGCTGGTCACCTGGCACACGGACGACGCGCTGCCCTTTCCCCTGTGCGTGAGCGCCGAATTCGACGTCGGCGGTGCCACCGAAATCCGGCCCATCGCCGTGGCCCGGGGCAACGTGGTGCTGGCCGACCACGGCCAGACCCGCCCCGACGAATCCATGCTGCCGGATCAGGTCCCCGCCGCGAACGCCTCGGCACCCCTGCCGGCCTTTCGGCCTCAGCTCAAAGAGACCGGCATCGCCTTCGCCGTTCCCTATGACCATGCCACGGCCCTGGCGCAGGGCTGGTCGGCCCAGGCCGCCGTGCAGCAGGACCCGCGCCAGGCCCTGCCGGCCAACATGAGCCTGCGTCCCGACGATCCGTCGCAGTTCGGTGACCAGCCCCTGGCCGGCAGCCTGCCGTGGACGCCGCAGCGCGACCTGTTGGCCAGCGACCGCTTCGCCCAGGAATTCGTGCTGGAGACCGAACGCGATGCCAGCGCCTACCTGCGCTTCGGCGACAATCAGCTGGGCATGGCGCCGGAGCCCGGCGCCCGCCTGCTGGCCAGCTACCGTCTCGGCGGCGGGCGCGGCGGCAACGTGGGCGCGGAGGCGGTCACCCGCGTGGTCACCGATGACGTCGCCATCGCGCCGCACATTCTGGGCGTACGCAATCCCTTGCCTGCCGCGGGCGGGCTGGACCCGGAAAGCGCTGACGCGATCAAGCTGTTCGCACCGGAGGCGTTCCGTACCCAGGAACGCGCCGTCACCGAAGCCGACTACGCCGAGGTCGCCGAGCGCCACCCCGACGTGCAGCGGGCCGCAGCGCGGCTGCGCTGGACCGGCAGCTGGTACACCATGTACGTCGGCGTCGACCGCCGCGGCGGCCACCCGCTGGACGACACCTTCCGCAAGGACATCCTTGGCTTTCTCGAACGCTACCGCCTGGCCGGCTACGACCTCGACCTGAGCGACCCCGTCTACGTGCCGCTGGATATCGAATTGGGGGTGTGCGTGCTGCCCGGTTTCTTCGCCGCCGCGGTCAAGCAGGAGTTGCTGAAACAGCTGAGCAACGGCAGCGACGACCTCGGTGTACCCGGTTTCTTCAATCCCGACAACTTCAGCTTCGGCGACCCGCTGCCCCTGTCGCGGCTGGTGCAGGCCTGCCTGGCGGTCACCGGCGTGGCCTCGGTGGACGTGGTGTACTTCCAGCGCTGGGGCAAGTCTGCCAACCAGGAAATCGAAAACGGTGTGATCGGCGCCGCGCCGCTGGAGGTGCTGCGCCTGGATAACGATCCCAACTTCCCGGAGAACGGCAAGTTGGTGCTGGACATGCGCGGCGGGCTGTGACGGAGATGCAACGATGAGTGATGCCGAACACTGTGGCTGCTGCAACGGCGTCGAGGTGCTGACGCCGGCGGACGAAGCCAACCCGCCGGGCGAGAGCGCGCTGCATTACCGGGTGGGAACCCACGGCCGCTTCCTGCAGAGCATGCAGGCGCGCATCGGCACACAGCCGGCGCTGGCGCCCCTGAGCACACGCTCGCCCGACGACCCGGCGCTGGCACTCATGGACGCCTGGGCAGGGGTGCTGGACGTGTTGAGCTTCTACCAGGAACGCATCGTCAACGAGGGCTATCTGCGCACCGCCACCGAACGGCGCTCGGTGCTGGAGCTGGCCCGCGCCATCGGCCATGAACTGCGCCCGGGGGTGGCGGCGTCGACCATGTTGGCATGCACCCTGGAGACGGCGCCGGGCTCTCCGGCGCAAACGCGCATCGATGCCGGCCTGCGCGCCCAGAGCGTTCCGGCCCAGGACGAGCAGGCCCAGGTGTTCGAGACCCTGGACACCATTCAGGCGCGCGCCGCCTGGAACGCCCTGGCGGTGGTCAGCGAGGAGAGCCTCGCGCCGGCCTTCGGTACCACCACGCTCTATGTGCGGGGAGCCAATACCGGCCTGCAGACCGGCGACGCCCTGCTGGTGATCGGCGACGAGCGGCGCGGCGACCCGGCAAACGAGAACTGGGACTTCCGCCGGATCGCGCGCCTGCAGCCGGTGCCGCCCGCCGAACCCAGCGCCGATCCGCTGGCCGGCTATACGGTGGTCACGCTGGACCAGCCGCTGGGCAGCAAGTCGCCCCACGTCGAGCCCGCCAAGGCCAATCCCAAATGCTACGCCCTGCGCACCCGCGCCAATCTGTTCGGCCAGGCCGCGCCGGACTGGAAGGCCATGCCCCAGAGCCTGCGCGCCTGCTACCTCGGCCTTGCCGACAACACCGTCGTACCCATCAGCCAATACCCGGACTGGCCCGGATTCACCCTGGTGGAGATGTCCGATCCTCCGGCGAGCGCAACGACGGGTGCGGGGACCGGACTGCAGGGCGACTACTTCACGGGCGCGGCGTTCAACACCCCATTGACCAGCCGCGTCGATGCCCAGGTGTCCTTCGACTCGGCCGCAGTCAACTGGGGCGCGGGGATCCCGGCGACCCATTTCTCCGCGCGCTGGAGCGGATGGGTGGAGGCGCCGAGCACCGGCGATTACGTGTTCGAGGTCCGCGCCGACGACGGCGTGCGCCTCTGGGTCAACGATCAGCTGCTGGTCGATGAATGGCACACGCAGTCCGCGACCACCTATGATTCCCCCGCCCCCGTAAAGCTGCAGGCGGGCCACAAGTATCTCCTGCGATTGGAATACTTCCAGCAGAGCGGCGCGGCGGTGATGGAGCTGTCCTGGAGCGGACCGGGTTTCACACTGCAGACCATTCCCAAGACGCGCCTCTACCCCAGCGACATCCACACGGTGCATCTGGATGCCGCCTATCCGCGCCTGGTCCCCGGCGGTTGGGTGGTACTGTCCATTCCCGAGTATCAGGAGGTCTACGAGGTCCTGAGCGTCAACGACGCCCCACGCTCTCAGTTCACCCTGTCCAGCAAATGCACCGGACTGACTCTGGACGGTGAACAGCTGCGCGACCTGTTCAACGACCGCCTGCGCGACACCACCGTCTACGGCGAATCCGCGGAACTGCCCTGGGCCGCGCGGCCGCTGTCGGGGCTGACGAGCGGCCACCTCCTCGACCTGGCCACCCTGCAGCCGGACCTGGCCGCCGAACAGTGGATCGCGGTCAGCGGCCTGGTGTTGAGCGAGGCCGTCGGCGCACCGGCGGACAATGCCCAGGTACGCACGCGCCTGCAGCAGCACGATGCACTGGCGGCGGTGGAGATCGCCAAGGACCAGCTCACCGCGACCCTCTCGTTCACTGACGGGAGCCGGTACACGGTCACCCTGGAGAAGCGCTCGGAGACGGCGCAGATTCACCGCAATCTGCTTCAGGCCGGCGGCACACGGCTGGAGCTGGAGGCCGACTTGGCCAACGCCTACCTGCCGCGCAGTGTCCGCATCAATGCCAACGTGGCCCAGGCGAGCAACGGCGACAGCAAGCAGATGCAGGTGCAGCCCGAGATCCTCGGCGGCGGCGACGGCAGCCGCGCCTTCCAGCGCTTCATCCTGCGCCAGAAGCCGCTCACCTACATCGCGGCATCCACGCCGTCGGGCGCCGAAAGCACGCTCGAGATCCGCGTCAACGGCATCCGCTGGAACGAAGCGCCGCGCATCACCGCCATGCAGCCCAAGGATCGCTCCTACCTGATCCGGCGCGCCGACGACGGCACCGTCACCGTACAGTTCGGCGACGGCGCAAACGGTGCGCGCCTGCCCAGCGGCCAGACCAACGTGGAGGCACGGTACCGGGTCGGCATCGGTGCCGGCGGCAACGTGGAACAGGGGCAGATCAGCATGCTGCTCCAGCGTCCCCTCGGGCTCAAGGAGGTCGTCAATCCCATCCCCGCCAGCGGCGGCACCGACCCCGAGTCCCGCGACGGCGCCCGCCGCAACGCCCCGCTGACGGTGCTGACCCTGGACCGCATCGTCTCACTGCAGGACTTCGAGGACTTCGCCGCCGCCTTCATCGGCATCGGCAAGGCCCAGGCGGTCTGGCTGTGGGACGGCGAGGGCCGCCTGGTGCATCTCACCATCGCCGGCGTGGACGGCGCGGACGTCGATCCCGGCTCGACTCTTTACCGCAACCTGGCCGACGCCATCGATGCGGTGCGCCCGCCGCACCAGCCGCTGAGGCTGGAACCGGGCAAGGTCCTGCGCTTCGGACTCACGGCCAATCTGCGCATCAAGCCCGAGTACGAATCCGACAAGGTTCTGGCCGCGGTGCGTTCGGCACTGGCGGCGGCCTATGACTTCGCCAGCCGTCAATATGGCCAGTCCCTGAGCGGCAGCGAGTTGCTGGCCCGCATCCAGGGGGTGGCCGGCGTGGACTGGGTGGACCTGGACAGCATGCGCCTGCACAGCGACGCCTTCATCAAGACCGTCGCCGGCCCCGACGGCCGGCTGCGCGCACAGCGCGCGCACTGGCAGGGCCAGCAGATCGTGCCGGCGGAGATCCTGCTGCTCGATCCCGCCGATGTCCTGCTGACGGAGCTGACCGCATGAGCATGGACGCCGATTTCCTGTTGAGCCGGCTGCCGGCGTTCTATCGCCAGCGCGATGCCGAACAGGGCGGAACGCTACGGGCCCTGCTGACGGTGATCGCGGAGCAGGGCGCGCTGCTGGAAGCGGACATCGCCCGGCTCTACGACAACTGGTTCATCGAAACCTGCGACGACTGGCTGATCCCCTACATCGGCGACCTGCTCGGCGTGCGCGGCCTCTACGGCATCGAAGGCACCCAGGCCTTCGGACAGCGCGCCCTGGTGGCCAATACCCTGCGCCTGCGCCGGCGCAAGGGCACCTTGCCGGTGCTGGAGGAGCTGGCCTTCGATACCACCGGCTGGCGGGCCCGCGCGGTGGAATTCTTCCATCTGCTGGAAACCACCCAGCACGTCAACCATCGGCGGCTGTTCAACGTACGCACGCCGGACCTGCGCGACGCCGCCCAGCTGGAACGCGTCGACGGTCCCTTCGACCAGGCCGCCCACAGCCTGGAGGTGCGGCCCCTGCCGGCGGGACGCTACAACATCCCCAACATCGGCCTGTACCTGTGGCGGCTGCAGGCCTGCGCGCTGGAGCGCAGCACCGCCGCCAAGGTGACGACCCGCAACGGTCTCTACACCTTCGATCCCCTCGGCCGCTCCCTGCCCCTGTTCAACCGGCCCCGCACGGAGACCGACATCAGCCACCTGGCCGAAGCGGTGAACGTACCCGAGCCGCTGTCGCGCCGCGTCCTGTACGACGAACTGACCGCCGATCGCCAGTCTCTCGCCGACGGCAGCCCGGACCCGCGCCGCTATTTCGACCCCGCCCAGGGCGGCCCGCTGGTCCGCATCTGGGTGGACGGGCAACTGGTGTCCACCGAAAACCTGGTGGTGTGCAACCTGTCGCCGCTGCCCGGCGTGGCACCGGAGGACTGGCGCCGCCCGCCCGCAAGCCTGGTGGTGCATCCGACGCAGTCCGGCCTTCCCGACCTCACCTTCCCGCAAGAGGCGGGAGAGGTCATCGTCGGCTTCGACCCGGTGCTGGGGCGCATCGCCCTGCCCACCGGCGTCAACCCCGCCACCGTGGAAGTCGCCTACGCCTACGGTTTCCCCGGCGACGTCGGCGGCGGCCCCTACGACCGCCGCCCCGTGCGGCGCGAGGACGACGCCGCGCTCGGACTGCTGGATCCGGCGGACTTCGACCAGCTCATCCAGGTGCCCACCGATCAGCCCACCCTGGTGGCGGCGCTGGCCGCGGTCAGCTCCGGCAAACGCTGGCTGATCCGCATCGACAGCGACGCCACCGAGATCATCACGCCGAGCCTCAACCTGCCTGACACCCATCTCGCCATCGAGGCAGTCAACCGACGCCGGCCGGTGTTGGTGGGCGACTTCGCCTTCAAGGGCAACGTGAACAGCCGCCTGGGTCTCTCCGGACTGCTGTTGGACGGCCAGCTCAAGCTGAGCGGCGCCCTGCGGCGACTCGACATTCGCCATTGCACCCTGGTGCCGACGCGGGGGGGGATTCGTCACACCGGCACGGGCTCGGAGCTGAGCCTGGTGATGACCCACGGCATCTGCGGCCCGATCAAGGCGGGCAGGGCCATCGCCGCCGCACAACTGAGCGACTGCATCGTAGATGCCGGCGGCGCCAAGGCCTTCGACCTCCCGAACACGCCCTTGAGCCTCGATCGGTGCACTGTGCTCGGCAGCGCTGCCGCGGGGCAGCTACAGGCCAGCAACAGCCTGCTCACCGGCAAGGTGCAGATCGAGCGTCGCCAGGAAGGCTGCGTGCGCTTCTGCTACGTGCCCGACAACTCCCAGACGCCGCGGCGCTACCGCTGCCTGCCCGACCTGGTGGTGCTGAACCTGCCCGCCGCCAAGGCGAAGGCGGAACGGGTGCGGGTCACGCCGGGCTTCGCGTCGGTGGACTACGGCGACGCCGCCTATGCGCAGCTGCAGCTCTCGACCGCGGTGGAGGTGCGCACCGGTGCCGACGACGGCGCCGAGATGGGGGTGTGGAACCTGCTCAAGCAGCCGCAGCGGGAGGCCAATCTGCGCCAGGCTCTCGACGAATACCTGCGCTTCGGCCTGGAGGCCGGCGTGCTCTACGTGAACTGAACAACGGAAAAGGACCGCGCCGGCAGACCGCTGCACGCAGCCACACAACTCTAGGGAACAACGACCATGAAAGCCGATCTGACCCGCGACACGTTCAGGGCCGCGAAACACTACCGCAGCGTGCGCATGCAACAGGGACGCGTACAGACCGATGCGGATTGGAACGAACAACAGGACATTCTCAACCACCGCGTCGAGACCGAGACCGTCGACACCCTGGGTCCGAGCGCCGGCCCCCTGGACAACCCCGGCTTCGCGCTGAGCGCCAGCGGCAAGAACGTCAACATCAGCGCGGGCCACTACTACGCGGATGGCCTGCTGTGCGAGAACCCGTTCGAGGTCGCCGCCACCACCCAGCCGGACCTCCCTGCCGCAGCCTCCCCGGTACTGCCCGACGGCGCCACCGTGCTGCCGCTGCCACCGGCCGGCGCCGCACCGCTGAGCAGCATCCAGGTGTACAACAACAACGGTGGGGCGGTGAATCCGCCGGACGGCATCTACATCGGCTACCTGGAGGCCTGGGAGCGCCACATCACCGCACTGGAGGACGACCTGATCCGCGAAGTGGCCCTGGGCGGGCCCGACACCGCCACCCGCGTGCAGACCCTGTGGCAGGTGAAGTTCCTCCGCGCCGGGGATCTTGGCGCCGGCCTCACCTGCCTGTCGGACGTGAAGGCCTGGGACGATCTGGTCACGCCGCCGGACGGCACCCTGGCGGCGCGCTCCGAACAGAGTACGCCGCCCAAAGACCCCTGCCTGCTGGCCCCGGACGCCGGCTTCCGGCGCCTGGAGAACCTGCTCTACCGGGTGGAGATCCACGACGACGGCACGCTCTCGGGCAAGGCGCGCTACAAGTGGTCCCACGACAACGGCAGCATCGCCACAAAGGTAACCCGCTGGCTCGGCAATCCGGTGGCCGACGAGCTTGAGGTGGCCAACATCGGCCGCGACGCCTACCTGGCCATCGTGCCCGGCTGTTGGGTGGAGCTCTACGACGACACCCATGAACTGCTGGGCAAGCCCGGCACCCTGGTGCAGGTGCTGAAGACCAACGGCAACGTGGTCACCCTGGACCTGACCACCAAGACCGGCCCCCTGGACGAGGCCCTATTCCCGTCCAACCCGCGGGTGCGGCGCTGGGACGGGTTGGCCACCATGGCTCCTGCCAACCCCAACAGCAACAGCGGCTGGGTGGACCTCGAAGACGGCGTCGAGATCAAGTTCACCCCGGGACGCTACCGCATCGGCGACTATTGGATGATCCCGGCGCGCACCGCCACCGCCGACGTGGAGTGGCCGCAGGTCGGCAACAAGTCGGCGTTCCTGTCGCCCCAGGGCTTCCTGCGCGCCTTCGCGCGGCTCGCCATGCTGAGCTGCACCGGCGGCACCTGGAAGCTGTTGTCGGACTGCCGCCACCTGTTCCCGGCACTGAGCGAGCTCACCAACCTGTTCTACGTGGGCGGTGACGGCCAGGAGGCCATGCCCGACCCGCTCGAGCCCCAACCCGTACCGCTGCCCCAACCTCTGGAGGTCGCCGTCTACAACGGCCAGTTCCCGGTGGTCGGCGCCCAGGTGCGTTTCACCGTCACCAGCGGCCAGCTCAGCGGCGGCGGCTCGACGCAGACGGTCGCGACCGACGCCAACGGCATCGCGGCGGCGGCATGGAACCTGGCGCCGGACAAGCCGAGCCAGACCGCCGTCGCCGAGTTACTGGAGGAAGGGCAGCCGGCGCCCGGCAAGTACAACGAGATCCATTTCGCCGCCCAACTCTCCGTCGCCGCACGGGTGGCCTACGATCCGGCCAAGTGCCCCGCGCTCAAGGGTCAGAAGGTCAATACCGTCCAGGCCGCCATCGACGCCTTGTGTCAGCAGACCCATGGCGGAGGCTGTTGCACCAGGGTGGGCGTGGGCGTGGGCGGCCAGTTCGCCGCCCTGGACCGGGCGCTGCAGGCCCTGATCGAACAGGGCGCCGCCGACATCTGCCTGTGTCTGCTGCCCGGCAACCATGGCTTCGAAGCGGACCTCAGCGTGCAGGCACCGGCGAACACCAGCCTTACCATCCACGGCGCGGGCCCGGCCAGCCGCCTACAACTGCGCGGCCAGGCCTTCAAACTGGTCGACTTCGCCACGGTGCGCCTGAGCGACTTCGACGTGCAGGGCACCGACGGCAATCTCAGCCTGTCCATCCAGGGTTGCGATGACGTGCGCGTGTCCAGGCTGCGCATGGCCGGGACCACCCCGCCGGGCGCCAGCCTGCTGAGCATCAGCGATGCAATGCGCATCGAGGTCAGCGGCAACCAGCTGCGCAGCGTCCAGGCCGCCCCGCTGGAGAAGGCCATCGCCATATTGGCACGGGCCGATGTCCTCAAGCCCCTGCAGGCCAGCATGCAGACGGCCAAGGGCGAGCTGTACCAGCCGGTGGATCGCGCGCTGGTCACGCAGCTGGGCAAGCTCAACGCGGCCCAGCGCAAGACCGCCGCCACCCAGATCGACACGCTGCTGCGCGCCACCGACGAGCCCCTGGTGCAGAACCCCGCCGTGCAGGAGGCACTGGTCAAGGTTCGCGACCAGCTTGCCAAGCCCACCGACACTCGCCAGATCGCCACCGCCCTGGACGCCCTGCGTGCCGGCTTAGTTATCGCATCAGCAGGCTTCGCCCTGGCGCTGGATGCACCGGGCGCCCTGACGATCGTCACCGGCAACCTCATCCGGGGACGCCTCTCCCTCTACGGAGAGGCTACTACGCAGGACGTCCTTTCCGAGGAACTGTTGAAAATCCTGGCCGGGAACCTCAAGAGCGGCGCCATCCGCTTGGCCACTGCCAGGGGCGACCTTCGGCTTCTTGACAACCACCTTGCCGAAGTGCGCTTCGGCGACGCCTTCGTCAAGGCACTGAACGATGTCGTGGCAGCCCATCAGGGCACCATCAACGACTGCTATCGCACCCTGGTCGCCAACGACAACGAGTGGATCGGAACCGATAACCAGCTCCTGGCCGCCGATCTCGGCCTGAGCCTGAACGCCCTGCACCCCAACGGCGACTTCGGCGCCTGCATCGCCGACCAGACCAAGTGCCTGGCCAATTTCGCCCACAACGACTTCCGCCTATTCAACGTCGGCAATGTTGCCGCGGCTTTTGGCAATGGCGGCTTGAACCTGGTCAATCTGTGACAGATGATGACCCAACCTCCCAAACGCAGACGCCAGCCATCGGGCTGGAGATATCAGCACTGGTCGGGGTGAGAGGGTGGGCCAACGCAGCGCGGCGAACGCCCGCACTACGGCGCAGGGCCGGGAATCCGAGCCCCTGAGCCCCGTTCGCTCCCGCGCGAGCGGATTCTTATACATTCTGGAACGCCTCGCTGATCAGGCCTTCGAGCGTCGTCGCTGCGCGCGATGAAGCTGTCGGAGTGCCCGCCCCGGCAGCCAGCATCCCGATCAGGGCAAGCAGCAGGATCGCGAGTGGCCGCGATAGTGGTTGGCAGCAATCTATCGGCATGGGCAGGGGGGGCCTCAGAGAATTGGTTGACGAACGAAATCCCGCACGGTCGGGCCGGCTTGCGTCCGGGAAGTCCTCCAGATTTCGGGTGGCGATCCGGCCCGCCCCAACGCGGGACTACGACAGGTTCGGGTCCACAACCTCAAACACACTCTCGGGCGGCGACCGCGCGCCACAGGAGTGAGCTTCGAGGATCGCCAGGACCTCTTCGCGCACCGCTTCGGGCGGGTCACTACCCACTACTCGGCGGCGGAGCTTGGCAACCTGATCGAGGCCGCTAACGCGGTGGTCCGAGAGGGGTCCCGCAAGAGTCCTCGTATTCCATCAGGCCCTACCGCCTCACGCGCCAGCACCGGATGAACTGCTGTCCCACATCACGTCACATTTTGCCTTTGCCGCCGCTTTGAGCAATTCGATCACAGGCAAGGCGCGGTGCGAAAGACTGACAGCAGGCTCTTCGTCCCAGCCTGTTGCAGCCCGTTCCGGCTCAGGCGACCGCTTGTCCGCCTCGATTGCGGCCTCCAGGCGCTCCAGCGCCGCTTGGACATCTTCTGCCAGGAGAGCGCTGGGCACGGTGCCACTGTGTCCCATCAGTTTGAGCAGCCGGACCGCCACATCTCCAAACATCGTGATGTCCGCATAGGCTGCACAGGAAAAGGTTACCAGCATGATGACCTCCCCTCGAATCGTCCCGCCACCCGTGGCCTCCGCTCGTCAGCCACTAATCCTGCCCATCAACAACGGACACGATTCTAAGCGAGCGGTTGAGCCTCAAACGCCACTGCGGTGATGTAACCGTTTGCTCTGTGTCGGCGGGTTCGATTGTAGTCTATCTCGATGTACTCGGATACGGTCTGGCGCATGAGCGCGCGGGTCGAAAAGCGTTCGCCGTGTATGGCTTCCGCCTTCCAGGTATGGAAGAAGCTTTCGGCACAGGCGTTGTCGCACCAGTTGCCCTTGCCCCTCGTGCTGCCGAGCAGGCGATATTGGATGATCCGAGACTGGTAGTCCTTGGAGCAGTACTGGCTACCCCGATCGGCGTGCGCGATGACGCCTGCCGGCGAGTGTCGCCGTTGCAAGCACGAACCCCGGTAAATTTGATGCGCATTGAGGCGACCAGCAGCCCGGCGGTGATCGCAGCGCCAACATCTGCATCAGGGCATAGGCGGTGCAGCGGATCTGCATCCACGGCTCCAGGGCTTGGCGGGAGTGCTGCCATCGGTTGGCGCGGCCCCACCAGCGCTTGAGGTTGTGCAACAGCGGCTCGATGCCCCAGCGCTTGGCATAGACGAGACGCGCACGGACGGCCTGGGCCGAGGGCTGTGTCTCGGTGGCGATGAGCAGGCCGCACGCGTTTCCTAAGCGTCCGCCGAGGCCACTCCGATGCGTTTCCGGCCGCGCATGGTCCTGTGTGCGCCGCCGTACGGACCACGCGGGGTCAGACGATTAGTCTTGTAATTGTATCCGCGATTTCCTGGGGATCGGTCCGGGACACCGCAATCGCATCTCTCGACACATGGTCGATATGGGATCTATTCACGCAGCGGCATGCCGGCCGCGGCGAAGAATCTCCGATTGGCCATTCCGCCACTCGTGCCACGAGCGAAAGGTGCTGAGAAAGCGCTGGAATATCGTCCAAGGAAACTGCAGGCAGATCAAGGGCAAGGTAAAGACGCCGTGGGGAAGGCCCGCCGGCTATCGCGGTAAGGTGATCGCCGGAAATGGCGACAACGGTCGCGGGGAAGCCCCAGGAGACTCATGGGGGCGCGGACGATGGAGCCGAGGCGCAGATCAATCGGTCCGAAAAGCGTAAGAGGAATCGACGCCCAGGGCGTCCTGAACCGAAGCACGGAGCGGGGCGCCGTGCCGTTGTCGCGGCGGCTTCGTCACAAGATGGTGGAAGCGATGAACGATACTCCGGCCACGGTGCTTCTCGTCGAGGACGATGCCAGCGATGCCCGGCTGATCCAGGCGGCGCTCACGGGCGGAGACGAAGATTTGTTTCGTGTGGAAAGGGTCACGCGGCTATCCGATGCGCTTGAACGCCTGGCGCGGGAAGGCATCGATGTCGTCCTGCTCGACCTGACACTACCCGACGGCCAGGGCATCGCGGGGTTCGATCGGGTTCTCGGGGTGGCTCCTGGCGCCCCGGTCCTGGTCCTGTGCGCAGCGGACAGCGAGGAAGATGCGCGCCGGGCTGTGCAGCGCGGCGCGCGGGACTTCTTCACCAAAGACCATGCCGGCATTCAGCATCTGGCGCGGACCCTGCCGTATTTTATCGACCGCAAAATTATCCAGGACGCGTTGCGAAACAGTGAGGCACGATTCCGCGCGATGAGCGATGCCTCGCCGCTGGGCATCTTTGTTTCCGACCCGCGCGGCGGCTGCGTCTACACCAACGCGGCTTACCAAGCGATTTCGGGGCTCACGTTCGAGCAGAATCTGGGCACGAGCTGGAGCAGGGCCATTCACCCGGAGGACCGCCGGCGTGTCTTTACCGAGTGGCGTGACGCGGCAACCGCTGGGACGCGGTTTCGGACTGAGCTACGCTTTCAGCGGCGAGATGGCAGTGCTGTGTGGGCTCGCGTTAACAGCGCTGCCATGCTCGATGGGATAGAAATGTACGGTCATGTTCACACGGTCGAGGACATCACCGAGCGTAAGTCGACGGAGCGTGTTTTGCGAGAGGCGGAGGAGGCCTTGTTCGCCGAGAAGGAACGCGCTCAGGTCACGCTCAACTCCATCGGCGACGCCGTGGTGACGACCGATGTTCTGGGCAACGTGAGTTACCTGAATGTGGTGGCGGAGACTATGACCGGTTGGTCGTGTGAGGAAGCGCTGGGCCACCCGCTCGCGGAGGTGTTAAGGCTCATCGGCGGCAAGACCCGCCAAGCCGCCGTGGATCCAGCGACGCGCGCCATGCAGGAGAATAGGACCGTGGGACTGGCCGCGGATTGTGTTTTGGTGCGCCGCGATGGGTCGGAGTCCGCCATCGAGGACTCCGCCGCGCCCATCCACAACCGGGACGGCCGGGTCGCCGGTGCGGTGATCGTCTTCCACGATGTCAGCCAATCGCGAACCGTGGCGCTGAAGATGGCCCATCTGGCGCAGCACGACTTTCTCACCGACCTGCCCAATCGGGTTCTGCTGACGGAGCGGATCTCTCACGCGATCGCGCTAGCCCATCGGCATCGCAGGCAAGTCGCCCTGCTGTTTCTGGACCTGGATGGGTTCAAGCAGATCAACGACTCGCTGGGCCATGCGGCCGGTGACCAGCTGCTGCAGTCGGTTGCCGCCCGCCTGGTGGCGAGCGTGCGCGGCACCGACACGGTATTCCGCCAGGGCGGTGACGAGTTCGTGATCCTGCTGACCGAGATCAAGCAACTGCAGGACGCCGCCCAGGTTACCGAAAACCTGCGTGTTGCGCTCGCCGCGCCGCACCACATCGGCGGACAGGAGATCAATGTCAGCCTGAGCATCGGCATCAGCGTCTACCCGGATGATGCCAGCAACGCGGATGCCGTGATGCGCAACGCCGACGCTGCAATGTTTCATGCCAAAGCGAGCGGCGGCGACAACTACCAGTTCTACAGCACCGACATGAACACCCGGGCGGTCCGCCAGCTGATCGCCGAGGGCAATCTGCGCCGCGCCTTGCGGCAAGGAGAGCTCCTGCTGTACTACCAGCCGAAGATCGACCTTGGGTCCGGGGTAATGACCGGCGCCGAGGCGCTCATTCGTTGGTCCAGCCCTGATCGCGGGCTCGTCCACCCCAAGCAGTTCGTGCCGATTGCCGAGGCGTGCGGTCTCATCGTCCCGATCGGCCGCTGGGTGTTGCGAGAGGCCTGCAGACAGCTCAAAGCCTGGTTGGACGAGGGCCTGCCCGGCGTGCCCGTGGCGGTCAACACCTCTGCGCTGGAGCTCCGGCACGCAGATTTCCTGGACGGCGTTGCCTCGATCCTGAAGGACACCGGACTGGCGCCGCGCTATCTCGAGCTGGAGTTGACCGAAAGCGCCCTCATGCACGACGCCGAGTCCTCCGTCTCGGTGCTCGAGGCTCTCAAAGACATGGGGGTGCGGCTGACGATCGATGACTTCGGTACCGGCTGTTCGAGCCTGAGCTACCTGAAGCGATTTCCCATCGATACCCTGAAAATCGACCGATCTCTCGTGCGCAATATCGGCTCCGATGGGAATGATGCCACTATCGTCGGCGCGGTGATCGCCATGGGTAGAGCCCTCGGGCGGCGGGTCATCGCCGAGGGTGTGGAAACGCAGGAGCAGCTCGCTTTCCTGCGGACCTGGCAATGCGACGAAGGGCAAGGCTTGCATTTCAGCCGACCCCTGTCCGCCGAGGACTTCAGGCGTTTGCTCGTCACCGGGTATGACGAGCCGTCGGAGAGACGGCCGGGCTGAAAGGATGATGACAGACCACGGCGGACGCGCCGGGCGCAAGGGTGCCCCGCTAGCGTCATGGCGGATTCAGTCCGCGACTTACCGATTCAGTGCGGGAGACCGGACTGATGACAACGCGACTCCCCAGGGAGCGCATAACAAAGCAACAGAGGTGTAACCATGTTTCACAAGACATTCTTGATTCCGGTTTGTGCAGCGGCGGCGATGCTGAGCGTAGCGCTCAGCGGGATGGCTGAAGAAGAGGCAGGCGTGCCCGTGCAGCCTGCCAACATGCCGATGATGGGTGGGCCTCCCGGTGCGATGCCCATGAGCCAGGGGACGCCAGGCGGCATGCCCATGATGCCGGGCCCCCGGGGCGGGATGCCCATGGGACCGGGTCAACCCGGGCAGATGCCCATGGTGGGGCACCAGGGCATGATGAGCCCGGAAATGATGGCCCAGCGCCAGGAGATGAGGACCCAGCGCCAGGAGATGATGCAGCAGCATATGAAGACCGTGGAACAGCACATGGCGAACATCGAGGCGTTGCTCAAACAGCTGGTTGAGCTGCAAAAGGCGAAGTAAGCGCCAATGGTCGGGCCAGACTGCAGTGCCGTCGGGCGACGCTGGGGTCTGGCACGAGTGGCGCCTGGCCGAGCAGGTCGGCCTCTCGCCGGTTGGGGGCCCAGGTATATGCTGACTTGTTTGGACGACCGAATGGGATTTTGACGGCGGAGACGAAATGGACAAGAAGGCCCAGATCAACTTTTGGTACATGGGACTGGCTGTCGTCGGCATCCTTCTGTTCCAGAACTGGTGGATCGCGACCCACCAGGTCGAGGTCATCCCCTATAGCGAGTTCGAGGCCCTGCTCGAAAAGGGGCAGGTCGAATCGGTGTTCGTTCGGCAGGACAGCCTGGAAGGCAAGCTGAAGACACCCACGAAGGACGGTCGCCAGCGCTTCGTCACCACCCGGGTGGACCCACAGTTGGCGGACCGTCTTACCGCGCACAAGGTCACCTTCACCGGTGTGGTGGAGAGCACCTTCCTGCGCGACCTGTTGTCCTGGATACTGCCGGTGCTGTTCTTCTTCGGCCTGTGGGTGCTCTTCGTGCGGCGTATGGCAGACAAGCAGGGATTCGGCGGGCTGATGAGCATCGGCAAGAGCAAGGCCAAGCTGTATGTGGAGACGGACACCAAGGTCAGCTTCGCGGACGTGGCGGGGGTGGATGAGGCCAAGGAGGAGCTCATGGAGATCGTGGACTTCCTGAAGCGCCCCAAGGAATACGGCCGGCTCGGCGCGCGGGTGCCCAAGGGGGTGTTGCTGGTGGGCCCGCCCGGCACCGGCAAGACCCTGCTGGCGCGCGCCGTGGCGGGGGAAGCCGGGGTGACCTTCTTCTCCATCAGCGGCGCTGAGTTCGTCGAGATGTTCGTGGGCGTGGGTGCCGCGCGGGTGCGCGACCTGTTCCAACAGGCGAGCAAGGCCGCCCCCTGCATCATCTTCATCGACGAGCTGGACGCCCTGGGGCGCGCCCGCGGGGCCGGACCTCTGTCGGGCGGCCACGACGAGAAGGAGCAGACCCTCAACCAGCTGCTCACGGAGCTCGACGGCTTCGATCCGCAGCAGGGCATCGTGTTGCTGGCCGCCACCAATCGGCCAGAGATCCTCGATCCGGCCCTGCTGCGGGCCGGACGCTTCGACCGCCAGGTGCTGGTGGACCGCCCAGACAAGGCAGGGCGGCTCGCCATCCTGGAGGTGCACCGGAAGCAGGTGCAGCTCGGCCCGGACGTGCGGCTGGACCAGGTGGCGGACCTCACCCCCGGCTTTTCCGGTGCAGACCTGGCCAACCTGATCAACGAGGCGGCCCTGCTGGCTACGCGGCGCGGCGCCGACGCTGTCGCCATGGACGACTTCAACCAGGCCGTCGAGCGCATCGTCGCCGGACTGGAGAAGAAGAACCGGCTGCTCAACCCCCACGAGCGCCGGGTGGTGGCCTTCCACGAGATGGGCCACGCCCTGGTCGCCAAGGCGCTGCCGGGCATGGACCTGGTGCACAAGATCTCCATCATCCCCCGGGGCATCGGTGCCTTGGGTTACACCATCCAGCGTCCAACCGAGGACCGCTTCCTCATGACCCGCCGGGAGCTGGAGAACAAGATGGCGGTGCTCTACGGAGGCCGGGCGGCGGAGATGGTGGTCTTCGGCGAGGTCTCCACCGGCGCGGCGGACGACCTGCAGAAGATCACGGACATCGCCCGCGCCATGGTCCAGCGCTACGGCATGGAGGACAAGCTGGGCCAGGTTGTGTTCGAGCGGCAACGCCACGCCCTGTTTGGGGAGGGCGTGCCCGATCTCGGGCCCCGGGAGTACAGCGAGGACACCGCGCGGGAGATCGACTGCGCCGTGCGGGCGCTGACCAACCAGGCGCGGGAACTGGCCCTGGCCGTGCTGCGCGCCAATCGCGCGGCCCTGGACGCGGGGGCCGAGCGGCTGCTGGAGACGGAGACGCTGCTGGCGGTCGACATTCCGGAGGTGGCGACGTTTGCCGCGGATGCGCCGCCCGCTGTCCCGCAGCCGCCGGCCCCATGATCGCCATTGCGGTATTGAGGGCTGGAAGGCCCGCCGCCAATCAGTCTCTTACGCCTGACGTTTAGCAATTAGCAATTAGCCATCAGCCGGGTGAGCGGCCGAGGTCGCCATTTTAGCACTTCAATCAATAGCTAACGGCTAATTGCTAACAGCTAACTGCGCTTTTCAGGTTCAACCTACACCCACCAGAGGAGACATAGCATGTCCTGGAAAGAACAGCTCAACAGGGCCATCGAGAAGGTCAAGGGCGCCGCAGACAGCGAAGCCGCGCACGCCCTCGCGTCGAAGGCGAAGGCCACGGCACACAACATAGCCCGCAAGGCGAAAGAGGGTGCACTGGACGCGGCCGAGGCCTTCGTGCAGGCGAATTCGGACCCGGCCGCGATCAAGGTGCGCTACCTGCACGCGGATCTGAGCATCGTCGCCCCATCGGACAATATCCAGATCACGCGGCCCAGCGCTGCCACCCTGGTGATCGCCGATGGCCAGGGCAACGGCCTGGTGATAAACGCGGCGACCGAGAAGCCGTTCGTCATCGAGACCGTCGGTGCCTCCACCAGGCTGAACGATGTCACTTACGATCTGGGCCCGGAAGACGGGATCAACGTGGTGGTGATCAGGACCTGACAGGCCCGGCTCATCGGCTTGCAAGCCGTAGCGGCGACACGGGTGCGGGTCCCCGTGTCGCCGTCACCGCCCCAAGCGTGGCTTCCCGGGTGGAAGGGTACGCGCCACGCGTTACGGAGCCTGAGGCAGCTTCAGCTTCCCGCAAAGGTGCATCATCGGGCGCACGGACATGCCATCCAGAACGATGGGGACGGTCGCTGCCGCCAGCGTGGTGGCGACGATCGGTTCCCCCAGGGGGCGGGGCAAGCCCTGGTGGATGGCGTGCATCAGGTAGTAGATCGACCCGGTGCAGCGGATTCCGAACCACGCCATCATCACACGCTGGCCTCGTGAGACCGGCGCGCCAGGCGCCTGATCCGGCCACAGGGTCAGCTGACCCTTCCCAGGAGCGCCAACGAAGCGGTGAGACACGAGCTGTGGCATTTGCTCGATGCCTCGCGGGTACCCGTTAGTCCAGCCACCAGCTCCAGTTTTTGTGCAACGCTGAGGTAAACCTGAATCCGTAGATTCATGACCGAGCTGGCCCGTTCATGTCGTTTTTAAAGAATATCGAGACTTCGCTTGGTTCTTTGGGCGGACTTGCGAATTCGGCGACGCGATTTTGGGGGCGCTTATTGCAAATGAGAATTACGCTCATCGCGCTGCCTCGATTGATCCTCGCCGTCGGTATGCTGTAGAACACATGCTGCACTCGTTTTCGCCAGCCACGCGGATGGTGGTCTTCGACCCGGCTGGCCGGGGGCCATCGCATTCGATGATTGACGGTTGCGTGCCGCGGCGCCATGGCCGATAGTCCAGCTTCAGCACAGTGGTGTCCCTGGACCTGGCCACAAGCTCGAACGTCCGCCTGCCAACTATGTGCGCAATCAGCCAGACGGCGAAGGTGGCTCTCGATAGCCTGGAATCGTCGGAGCCGATCGGGCAGGCGATGTCCACACGGCGGTAATGCCGAGAGCGCCCGGTCAGGTACGGTCCCCTACCCATCAGAAAGGACGAGCATGCTCTTTCGTCAGTTGTTCGAGCCGGTCTCCAGCACCTATACCTACCTCATCGCGTGCGAGGAGAGTGGTCAGGCCATCCTCGTAGATCCGGTCCTGCCCATGTGGCAGCGTGATCTGGAGACGCTGCAAAACCTGGGGCTGCGACTGGCCGTCACCCTGGACACCCATATCCATGCCGACCACATCACTGCGGCCTCGCGCCTGAAGCTGGAGACCGGAAGTGCTATCGCCCATCCCGCCGTCGACGCGCTGACTTGCGTCGACTGGCCGGTCCGGGAAGGAGAACCGCTGCGGTTCGGGAGCGTCCGCCTGGACCCCCTATATACCCCCGGACATACCGACGGCCATCACGCGTACCTCCTGGGGGACCGCGTGTTGACCGGAGACACCCTGTTGATCGACGGCTGCGGCCGCACCGACTTTCAAGGCGGCGACGCGGCGACCCTGTACCGGAGCATCCACGACAAGCTGTTCAGCCTGCCCGGCGAGACCCTGGTCTACCCGGCCCACGATTACGACGGGCGCCGGGTCTCCAACATTGCCCAGGAAAAGCAGCGCAATCCGCGCCTCGGCGACGACAAGCCATTACAGGCGTTCGTGGACATCATGGCGAGCATGGACCTGCCGTACCCGAAGTTCATCGATTTCGCCTTACCCGGAAACCGGGCGTGCGGCATGTGTCCCGATGAGATCCCGGAGCACCTCCAGGAATACTGTGATCCAATCTCGAGCAGCCGTCAGGGTTGATCCCGACAGCCGCTCGAGGCCCACGCCCGGAAGCACGCAGACCCGCGGGCCAGCGTGGAGCTATGTCCGTCACCGTACAGACTGCGCCCGATCCCACAGCTAACCTCCTAATCCGGGCAGGGAGTTCGTGACATAGGCACCGATTGCCGCCATCCGTGGGCCAGGATCGGAGGAAATGCGTAGCGTCCCCCTTTTTCCACGGCCGGAAGAATCATCTCAGGCACACGAGGAGGTTCCAGATAATGCTGCGAATATTTCTTTTTCTTGCCACCAATGCGGCCGTGTTGGTGCTCATCAGCGTCGTTTTCCGCCTGTTCGGGATCGATGGGCTGTTGCAGAAGAACGGCGTTGACCTGAACCTGAACGCATTGCTGATCATGTCGGCGGTCATCGGCTTTGGCGGTTCGTTCATCTCGCTGGCGATATCCAAGTGGATGGCCAAGCGGACCATGGGCGTTCGCATTATCGGCCCATCGGCCGACCGCTCCGAACAATGGCTGCTGCGAACCGTCGAACGCCTCGCCCGTGACGCCGGTATCGGCATGCCCGAGGTCGGTATCTTCGATTCACCCGAGCCCAACGCGTTCGCCACCGGCATGAACCGCAACAATGCCCTGGTGGCGGTCAGCAGCGGCCTGCTGAGTGGCATGCAAGACGATGAGGTGGAGGCCGTCCTGGGACACGAAATCAGCCACATCCGCAACGGCGACATGGTGACCATGGGCCTGCTCCAGGGCGTCGTCAATACCTTTGTGATCTTCCTGTCCCGGGTGATCGGCCACGTAATCGACCGAGTGGTGTTCAAGACCGAGCGGGGTTACGGTCCCGCCTACTTCATCACTTCCATTGTCGCCCAGGTCCTGTTGTCGTTTCTCGCGACCGCCATCGTCATGGGGTACTCCCGCTGGCGTGAGTATCGCGCCGACGCCGGCGCCGCCTCACTGGCCGGGCGCGACAAAATGATCGCCGCCCTGAGACGACTGCAGGCCGTACACGACCCCCATGACCTGCCCGAGCAGCTCGCCGCCTTTGGCATTGCGGGCGGAATCGGTCAGGGACTGATGAACCTGTTCCGCAGCCACCCACCATTGGCAGACCGCATCGCGGCACTGGAGCAGAGCAGAGACTGAACGTCGGCCACACCCCTCGCGTCCCGCCAACTGAATGGCTGCACCCTGGCACCATGACATCCTTGCGACACCATAAGGACGCGTTCTTTCGCACCGGCCCGATGCAGCGTTTGTTGCTGCGCTACACCCAGGCGTTGTTGACCCAGCTGGCGCAGACGGCGGTGTGCAACCGGCACCATTCGGTGGACCAGCAACTGTGTCGCTGGCTGCTGCTGAGCCTGGATCGCCTGCCTTCGAACGAGCTGACCATGACCCAGGCGCTGATCGCCAACATGCTCGGGGTGCGCCGGGAAGGCGTCAGCGTGGCGGCCGGCAAGTTGCGGCGCGCGGGGTTGATCCACTACAGCCGCGGCAAGGTCACCGCGGTGGATCGGCCCAGCCGGGAGGCGCGCGTGTGCGAGTGCTACGCGGTGGTCAAGAAGGAGCTCGACCGCGTGCTCCCGGATGCCATTGTTCCGTAGAAATCGGGTCAGTGTACGGCTGCCTCCCGAGGTCGCTCCAGGACCACCCGGTAGGCCTCCATCCCTCGATTGAGAAAGGCGAAGGCCGATCCCCAGAGATAGAGGCGGAAGCGCCGGTACAGCCCCTCGCCCCAGCGGCTGACGATCTCGTCGCGCGCGGCCTCCAGATTCTCGGCCCAGGCCTTGCACGTGAGGTAATAGCTGTGGCGGTCGTTGTGGACCGCCAGCACATCCAGCGGCGTCTTGGCGACCGCGGCCAGGAAATCGTGCAGGCAGAAGTAGGAATGGTCGCCCGGAAAAATGTAGCGCGAGACGAAGGTGGGCTTCACGTACTTTTCCCGAAAGGCACTGGCGTCGAGATAGACGCGCCCACCCGGCTTCAGCAGGTGCTGGAGTCGCTTGAGCACGGTGGGATAATCGGGCAGGTGCTCCATCACCCCGAGGATGACGATCGCGTCAAAGGGCTCCGGTGAGTCGTACCTCAGGAAATCCTGATTCAGCACCCGCGCGGGAAGCTGGATGCGCTCGATCAAGTCCTTCAGAAACTGCTCCGACTGGTGGGAGATCGTCAGGGCCGTGACCTGGATGCCGCGCCGGCCCGCGTGCTCCGTGAAGCTGCCCCAGCCGCCGCCCACGTCCAGGACGCGATCTCCCGGCTTCAGAGCGCAGGCATCAATGGCAAAATCCAACTTGCGGGCCTGGGCCGTTTCCAGTGCCTCGTCGTCGCGCTCGAACAGCGCCTGGGAATAGCAGCGGGTAGCATCGAGAAATTCAAGATAGAAGTCGTTGTCGAACTCGTAGTGGGTCGCAATCGCCTGCCGGTTGGTCGTGAACCGTCCGATGACCCAGGGTGCGACGCGACGCCACAGGTAGTCCAGCGGATGGCGGTCGCTCAATGCCGCCCGCAGGCCGACGAAGCGCAGCATGTCGCCCACCACGTCGAGACTGCCGGCCATGTAGGCCTCGCAGATGCCGAGCTCGTCCAAGCGGCCGAGGGCGGCCAAGCCCTTGCGGTCGTGGACCACGATATCGACCGCCGGCTCGCCTTCTCCGAAACGGTAGACACGACCGCCCCACAGGCGAATCTCGAAGGGGGTCTTGACCCGGTCGGCCAACTGCCTCTGAACCCTCCGCAGTATCCGGTCATAGATCGTTACCGGTGCCGGTACGCTGATAACAGCCATCTGTTGTGCCTCCTGGTCGAACGGAGGGGCCGGTCATCGGGGCACGCCACCGTGGCACGCGCAAGCCTTCCATCCAGCGCTACGCATTGCCACCGGCGGCCTCTGCACGCCTGGCCGCTCCCGTGAGCTTAGAGCTTAAAATTAAGAATAGGCGAATCGGTCCGCAGCATCTGTTCGCTAGCGAACGTACGCCGCTGCGCTCGTTTTCGCGACCCTCGTCGCACGCGATCCCGTGGCCGGGTACGAGTACGCGTAGCGCCACACTTGCTTGGCAGGCAGGCTGTGTGCGCTACCGCCCCGACATTTACGGAGTCTTGGGGCACGCTCGGAGCTGAGAGCTTGCGAGCGCCCATCAGTCCGAGGCCGCATCCCACGGCTGCGTTTGCATCCTGGCCGCTCCGGGTGCCGCATGTCCGCTTCCCCAACACCAGGAGGGTGCAGATGCCATCCCATCAGCCCAAGCTCGCCGGCAATCGTCTGCTCGCGGCCTTGCCGCCCAAGGACCGTCGGCGCTTTTTCGCCAACTGCGAGCCGGTGGACTTGGTGTTTGCCAAGGTGCTCGTAGAGTCCGGCGAACGCATTCGCCACGCCTACTTTCCCACCGAGAGCTTCATTTCCCTGACCACGCCGACCGACGGCGGTGCCAGCTTGGAGGTCGCACTGGTCGGCGATGAGGGCATGCTCGGGATCTCCCTCTTGCTCGGAGTGAATGTTGCGCCGCTGCGTGCCCTGGTGCAAGGCCCGGGTCCGGCGCTGCGCATGGAGGCGGCTCCGTTTCGCCGCGAGCTCGACCACAGTCCCACGCTGCAGCGGGTGCTGAAGCGCTATCTCTACGTGGTGATGGGACAACTCGCGCAAACCGCGGCCTGCACCCGCTTCCACGTGGTGGAGGCACGCCTGGCCCGTTGGCTGTTGATGACGCAGGACCGGGCGCACTCGGACGGGTTTCACGTCACCCACGAGTTCCTGGCCTTCATGCTGGGGGTGCGCCGCGTCGGTGTCACCAAGGCCGCCACGGCGCTGCAGGACCGTGGATTGATCCGCTATCGCCGCGGGGACTTGACAGTGCTCGACCGCGGCGGCCTGGAGGCGACCGCCTGCGGGTGCTACGCGGCCGACAAGGCGGCCTACGCCCGGATCATGAATTAGACGCCGTAACAAGGTGGCAACCCCTGCTCAGCGCAGCCGACCGCCTCTCGTTGCACGCAAGCGGGCGTCGAGCTCCTCGATGCGCTCGAGCAGATCGAGCGCGACAGCGGCTCCCGCCAGGTTGACTCCAAGGTCCCGCTGCAAGTGCAGCGTGATGCGCGTGCGCCGCAGGCTACTGGCGGGGAAACACCAGTGGCGGCCGCGCCTGCCGGCGGGCTCCAGTATCCCCTGCTCTACCAGTGCCTCGATGAGCTCGGCCTCGACGGCAAAGCAGCGGCACAGCTCGGCCAGGGTGAAGGTGGTCTGTTCGTCGATCAGCTCGACGGCCGGCGCCGATGCGTCTCTCTCGTCCATGGGATCAGGATACCCCCAGTGTCGTGCGCGGGTTGAACCCGAGCCGGTCTCGCATTTGTCCGTACAGTGCCTTGGCGGCGTCGCTATCGGCCGGCGGCAGGACCACTTGCAGAACCACGTACAGGTCGCCGGGCTGCTTGCCGGCCAAGCCCCGGCCCTTGACACGCAGCTTGCGCCCCTGCCTGGAGTTGCCCGGAATTTTGAGGTCGATGTCTCCGGCCGGGGTCGGCACCTTGATGTTCGCACCGAGTGCGGCTTCCCAGGGGGCCACGGGCAGATCCAGGTAAATGTCCGCACCATCGACGCGATACAGCGGGTGGTCGTGGAATTCGACCTCCAGGTAAAGATCGCCCGGTTCGCCGCCCCCGAGTCCGGGAGCACCCTGGCCGGGCAGGCGGATCAACTGGCCGAGGCGGATTCCTCTGGGAATGCGCACGCTCAGGGTACGCTCGCGGGTGGTGACGTGCCCGTCCCCTGTCAGCTCGGGCACGCGCAGCGAAATCGCGCGTGTCGCCCCGCCAAAGCTGTCTTCGAGATCGATCAGCACCTTGGCGTGATGGTCCTCCCCGCGCATGCGGAAGGTCCGCTGGCCCTGCGTACCGCCCGTGGCCGCGAAGCCGCGGCCGAACAGCTCCTCGAAGAAATCACTGTGAACGCCGGCGTCGCCCGCCGTATAGCCGCCTCCGCGGAACTCGAATCCGGCATCCCAGTCCGGCGGCGGACGGAAGTCCTGCCCGGCCTTCCACTCTCTGCCGAGCTGGTCGTAGGCTGCGCGCTTTTCCGGGTCCTTGAGAACTTCGTACGCCTCACCGACCTCTTTGAAGTGCGCTTCAGCATCCGGCTCCTTGCTCACGTCCGGGTGATATTTCCGGGCCAGCTTGCGATACGCGCGCTTGATCTCGTCCTGTACGGCGTCGCGCGCGACACCCATGATTCCGTAATAGTCCTTGTATTCCATCACACCCTGCCGCGCCGCATGTCGCTGCGGTTCTAGTTGCCGCTGTCCCACATCACGTTGCAGTTTGCCTTTGCCGCAGCCTTGAGCAATTCGATCAGCGGCAAGGCACGGTGCGGAAGACTGACCGCAGGCTCGTCGTCCTCGGCTTCCGGGGCTCGCTCCTCAGGCGACTGCTCTTCTTTCTCGATCGCAGCCTGCAAACGCTCCAGCGCCGCTGAAACATCTTCTGCAAGCAGCGCGCCAGGCACCGTGCCGCCGTGCCCCATCAATTTGAGCAGTCGGCCTGCCACGTCACCGAACATCGTTATGTCCGCGTAGGCTCGGCAGGAAAAGGTCACCAGCATGATCATTCCTCTCTGATGCTCGCGCTATAGGCAGGCGCCTCGCGTCCGCCGCCTTTCGAAACCGCTTAAGGCACGCTAATCCAAGGATAGCCCCTGCATCAGCGAACGTCACGCGGTGATTTTTCACGTCCTGGCGTCTAGCCGGAATCGTCATTTATGGATTCCCGATTCCTTCAGCGCCTCGAACCCGGAGATCACGTCGAACAGTTCCGCGTCGATACTACTCCGGCGCAAACGATGAAATGTGCCGTTGAGCCCGTCCAGCAGTTCACCGATATTCTTGTCGGCGCGTTGCATCGCCGCGAGACGGCTCGCGTTCTCGCTGGCCAACGATTCGGCGCACGCCCGGAACAGCGAGACGAAAAGGTATTCGCGTATCAGCATCCGCAAGGTCGAGGCGCCCCCGCCGACAACCTCCGGCAGGTTTCCCGTCGGCCACGGACGTTGGGCCAGCTTGCGCCGCCAGATTTCATCCAGCGGTAACAGCCGCTGACTGACGGGCGCATAAACCGCCCCTACCGCCGGACGGTTGTAGAAGAGATGGAGCTCGGCGATGTCACCCTGGCTGCGGCGCGTCTCGCTCGCCATGAGTATCTGCCCGACCAGCGAGGTGATCGCCTTGACGGAATTCGGTACGCTGAAGCATCCCATCGGCTCAAGACCCGCGTCCGCCAGGCGCGCATGCACGCGCTCACCGACCGCCCAGACCCGGGGTTCCCCGGGCAGCGCCGCCAGCGTCGAAAGAGTACAAGAACCTGCAAAAGCGCTACCGCAATATCCTGACTCGCGCAGCCAAGGAGCTACCGCCGATACCGCCCAGACAGAACGGCAAGCGCGGGCGCATCGCCAAGTCCGACGCCCACAACCTATGGGAGCGCCTCAAGCTGCGCGAAGATGCGGTGCTGCTCTTCGCCAAATTGCCACACGTGGCGTTCACCAATAACCGCGCCGAGCGTGATCTGAGAATGAGCAAGATCAAGCAGAAGGTATCAGGCTGCGTCAGGACCCTTCTCTACGCTGAGGCCTATTGCCGCATCTCCAGCTATTTACAGACCATGGCCAACCGCGGATACGGCCCATTGGTGGCCATTCAGATGGCGCTTTCCGGGGAGATCTATGCGCAGACGGGTGAGTAGTTACCCGGCAAGCGTGGACAACATATGGCGCGCGCCATCCGCCCCGACCCCGAATACCCTTGGCCACTGGGCCAGCCATCGGTCACCCCCGCGTAGTCCGTTTGGATCAACACTACCGCGTAAACAATGCTGGTCAGGACGATCAGAAAAGGCAGAAACCAAAAGTTGTCCCGCTCTCGTGCGTGCCATCGCGGCCACCTATGCACGACGGGACGCAGCTCGGCTCCACCCGACGCGATGATCCGAAGCTTGCTGGCTGCCAGCGCGCAGGACCCATCGCCCTGTCAAGTCTCCAACAGCGAGCGACGGACGAACGAGTGCGAGCATGTGCTGCGCGACCATCAGTCCCTCGTTGGTGGGAATGACCCAGATTGACACGCCGCTATCCGGAGCCGAAATCCGCAGTCCGCCGGACGTGTTCGCTCGCTCGTGCAACTTCACGCCGAGCCACGCCAGATTGCCGCACAGCGCCGCGCGCACTGAAGCGGAGTGCTCGCCGATGCCAGCAGTGAACACGGAGGCGCCCGGCCCGCCGACCACCACGCGGTGCCCGGACGCGTCCACCGCGTAGGCGCCGAACTTGAGACTGGTCGGGCTTGCGTTGAAGACCACGATCGCCTCACTCATGGCCGTTCACTCCGCGGTTTCTGGGACCAGCATGGCGGGATCGCGCGCCAGCGCGTCAGCGTACAGCACGGCGGCTGCGGCCGAGAAGCGGCCCGCGGCGGCGGTGTCGGCACGGCTGGTCAGGATCACCGGCACCCGCGCACCGACCACGAGGCCCGCCGTCTGCGCATCGGCCATGAAAGCGAGATTCTTGTAGACCATGTTGCCGGCCTCGATGTTCGGCGCGATCAGGACATCGGCGAGGCCCGCGACCGCCGATGAGATCTTCTTGATCCGCGCGGCTTCGGGGTCCACTGCGGCATCGAGGTCAAGCGGCCCGTCGACGATGCCGCCGACGATCTGGCGACGGTCCGCCATCTTCGCGAGGATCGCGCCGTCGAGCGTGGCCTGCATCCGGGTCCGAACCATTTCGACCGCCGCCAGCACGGCCACCTTAGGCAGGTCGATGCCGAGCGCGCGCGCGAAACCGATCGCGTTCTGACAGATATCGCGCTTCTGGTCGGTGTCGGGTGCGATATTCAGCGCTACGTCGCTGATGATGAAGCGGCGCGCATAGGTCGGCACCGACACCATCGCGCAGTGACTGATCAGCCGCCCGGTCCGCAGCTTCGCTTCCTTCTGCATGATCGCGTGCAAGAGCACGTCGGTGTGCAGGCTGCCCTTCATCAGCACCGCGACCTCACCGGCGCCGGCCGCCATGGCCGCTTTCAGCGCCGAGTCCTCGGCGTCGTGCGTCGCCACAATCCGGCACCCGTCGATGTCCAGATGCGCCTGATCGGCAATCTGCCGGATCTCGGCCTCGGGGCCGAAAAGCACGGGCACGATCAGCCCGGCCTCGGCGGCCTCGACCGCGCCGGCCAACGCATCGGTGCTGCACGGGTGCACCACGCCGGTCAGCATCGGCTTGAGATCGTTGCAACGCTCGACCAGCGCCTCGAGTCGATGCTCCGCCAGCTGATACTGCTGCCGCGTCGTTGGCGCCAGAACCTCCAGGGTTGCGGTCGCGACGACCCGACCCGCCGGGTCCGTGCACCGGCCCTCCAGCACGACAATCCCCTGATCCGAGTGCTTCTCCCGCACGACGAGGCGCGCCGTCATCGCCACGGCGATCGGCAGCGCGCCCTTGATCTGCACCGAGATCGCGCGGATCGAAGTCCCGGGTCCCGGGAGGGCTGAGCCGGCCAGCGCGGTCAGGATAGCCGTGACGATACCGGCCGCCCCCTGACTCTCGCCCGGGCCGGCGAGCATGTCCGCTTCGCCGAAGGCCGCGCCCCAGGCCCGGAACGTCGCCGGCCTGCAATGTGCGCTGTACCGATGCAGCGTCGCCGGGCGTGATCTCATCGAATGTCTTGTTCACGTTGGTCTGCATGGTCGCAACCTCCTAAGCTAATGCGACGGCCTGGAACGGCGCGCGCGGGCGCCGACGCCTGAGAGTCCACCAGACGTCGCCGATGCCACCGGCGGCTCAATCAACACCGAAAACCCCTGCGACAGTCGAGCGGTCGGAGCACCCTAGGCCTGAGCCAGGCGTGTGTTTCTCTTTTGGCAGACATATTTTAGGTCACGCAAGCCGTCGTGCCCTGTGTCCTTCCCGACGCAGTGCCAAGACCGGCGGGCACGTTCTTGAGCTTGTTGAACTTCAAGAAGTCATCCTGCCGCCTGGCGCTCAAACGTTTTCCATTCTTTCTTGCACGGTGGACGAACCCGACGTGCGCTGGCGTCACGCCGTGAGCTTCGCGCAGACCCGCTGCAGAAGTGCCCGTACTTCCGTTCCAATGGCATGCAGTTCAGGCTTGTTGACCAACTGAAACACGGCCTCGACATCCATGAACGCAACCGTTATGGCTCCATCGGCTTCTTCACGCACGACCACGTTGCACGGCAGTAGCAAACCGATATCGGAATCAGCCTCGATCGCCCGATGTGCGAGTGGTGGATTGCATGCGCCAAGTATGCGATACGGCCCACGTTCGATATTGAGCTTGGCTTTCAGCGTCGCCTTGACATCGATATCGCTGAGCACGCCGAATCCCTCCCCTTTCAGGGCCTCTGTGACTTTCGCAACGGCCGTATCGAACGGCGGCTTTAGCTGTGTGCTGAATCCGTACATAAATCGACTCCTAATCAAGTGGCGGAACCCCAGTTTTGGCGCTGCTGCTCCGATGTAGGCGAGGCTCGCCATGAATCCACATCAATACGTCCACGATCGCCTTGGCTTGAATGAGACAAAGATCCGTCTATCTCTGCTTCTTCGTGACGACCCATGCCACCAGGACAACGGCCACGATGACAACCAAAACAGTAACCCATATCCCACCGTATCCACCCATCCAGCCGCCTCCATTGCCGCCCATCACGCCAGAGCCCACGCCGGAGCCCATTCCGGAGCCGCGGCCGTCAGCACCTTGCGCTGGGCCGGCCAGAACGCTTGTCGCCACAATCGTCGCGCCTGTCAATACGGCGACGCTCAAAATCCTGTTAATGTTCATGTGTTTCATGTCTAACCTCTATGCAGGGTTGAATTACTTCATGATTCCGTTGCGGGCGACTACCGTCGCCAGGACTTGCCGTGAGCACATGGCGAGACGTCTTCGATTGCCTGCGTTGGCGTGACTTCCAACGGTCCGGCGGCTTACCTCACTCATTCCTGTTTCCATTGTTCAACAGATAGACTATTTCTTCAGTCTCAAAAACCGTGCGTTGACGGCCACAATCACCGTGCTCGCGGCCATCAGCGCCGCACCCAGGGCGGGGGAGAGCAGCACGCCCCAGGCGTACAGCGCGCCGGCCGCCAGTGGGATGGCGACGACGTTGTAGCCCGTGGCCCAGACCAGGTTCTGGATCATCTTCCGATAGGTGGCACGGGAAAGCTCTACGATGGCCACGACATCGAGCGGATTGCTCCGCACCAGAATCACGTCGGCGGTTTCTACCGCCACATCGGAACCGGCGCCAATGGCGATGCCTACATCCGCCTGCGCCAGTGCCGGGGCATCGTTCACGCCGTCGCCGGTCATGGCCACCAACACGCCCCGGGACTGGACTTCTTTCACTTTGGCAGCCTTGTCCTGCGGCAGGACTTCGGCGAAGAATTCATCCAGCCCGACCTGGTCCGAGACCCATTTGGCCGTCGCCTGGTTATCGCCGGTGAGCATCATGCAGCGGATCTTCAACGACTTCAGGGCATCGATGGCCTGCTTTGCCTCGGGTACGACGATGTCGGCCAGGGCAATCGCGCCTTGCAACTTCCCGTCAACGAGGACAAACACGACCGTCTTGCCCTGGGCTTGCAGGGGCTCGATACGGTCGTCGGTGAGGTCGATATGCTGTTCCAGCAGGTAGCCGGGGCTAACCACCTTGATGTCTTTGCCCTCGACCCGGCCTTCGGCGCCCTTGCCCGGGATGCTTTTGAAGTTTTCGACGGGCAGCTTCTGTTCCGAAGCGGCGGCGATGGCCCTGGCGACGGGATGTTCGGAATTCGTGTCCACGGCGGCCGCGTACTTGCGCAGCGTTTCTTCGTCGATGTCCTGCGCAAGCACCAGGGTGTCGGTCACGCCAAAGCGGCCCTCGGTCAGCGTACCGGTCTTGTCAAAAATGATGGCTTGCAGTTTTCGTGCGCGTTCAAACGCCACGCGATTACGAATGAGCAGGCCGTTCGTCGCCGCCACTGCCGTGGACACAGCCACCACCAGCGGCACGGCCAGCCCGAGGGCGTGCGGACAGGTAATGACCATGACGGTGACGCTGCGCTCAATGGCAAAGGCGAACTCCTTGCTCATGAAAACCAGCCAGATGAGGAAGGTGACCGCGCCACTACCGAGAGCAATAATGGTGAGCCACATCGCCGCGGTGTTGGCCAGATCCTGGGTCTTTGACTTGCTTTCCTGCGCCTGCTTCACGAGGTCGATGACCTGCGACAGAAACGAATCCTTGCCGGTGCCTTTGACCTCGATGGTGAGCGAGCCCTCACCATTGATGGCGCCGCCGATGACCTTGTCGCCGGTCTTCTTGGTGACCGGGGTGGATTCCCCGGTGAGCATGGCTTCATTGACCGAGCTCTCGCCGTCCACAATGACACCGTCCGCAGGGATTTTCTCGCCCGGTTTGATCAGGACTTTGTCATCGACCGCCAGTTCGCCGAGCGGAACGTCCTTCAGGCTGCCGTCGGGCATGAGTTTGTGGGCGTCGGAAGGCATGAGTTTCGCCAGTTCCTCCAGGGCCTTGGATGCGCCCATCACCGATTTCATCTCGATCCAGTGCCCCAGCAGCATGATGTCGACGAGGGTGGCCAGCTCCCAAAAGAACGTCTTGCCGGTCAGGCCAAACACCACGGCGCTGCTGTAAAGATAAGCGGTGGTAATGGCGACGGCGACCAGCGTCATCATCCCGGGCTGCCGGGATCTGAGCTCCTCCAACAAGCCCTTGAGGAACGGCCAGCCGCCATACCAAAAGACCCCCGAGGCAAAACCAAAGAGGACGTAGAGGTCGCCGGAAAAACGGATGGCTTCACGCAAACCCACCAGCTTTTGCAGCAGCGGCGAGAGGATTAGAATGGGCAGGGTCAGGACCAGTGAGATCCAGAACCGTTCCCGGAAATCCGCCGCCATGCGGGCATGATGGTCGTGGTGGTCATGATGCCCCGCATGGTCGGAGCCGGCGTGCTGCACTTGCGCCTCAGCGGCCAACCAGTTCTGCTCGGCATGTCCTTGCGGATAACCTTCCTTCTGATAAAGCGCGTACGCCTTGCTCGCCACCGCGTCCCGAATCGGCTGTGTTTCCGGTTCATCCTTGGATGTGTGGTCGTGTTCGTGTTCGTTCACAGAAGGTCTCCTGCCTTACGGTTGATCGCCGGCAACGTTGCCGAGCCCGCCCGGGTAGATGGGCAATGCCTCGCTCAACATGAATTCCATGCTGAGGTACGCAACGCCGGTCAGCGGAGATTGCGGGTAGGTTTGCTGAAACCATGCCGGTGCACGCCCGGCATCCCGCCTGCTCTGTATCAGGTCGTCGATGCCCTTACGGAACACGGAATCGGCCAGGACGCCCTGGAACCTCTTCCGCGAGACGGTCCGCAGGATCGTCCAGGGGTTCCGCATAAGCCTCCACAGCACCAACTCGGGCCGCCGCCATACGTGGTCGCTGGCACGATTCCCCGACCAACGTATATCCAAGGCAAGCTCGGCCAGGGAATCGACTCCCTCGACGTCCATGGACAAGAGACGCTGCTTCGGCTAGCCGATTCGTGCTCGATCGCTCATAGCCTCTCCTTCGAACTTGTTTCGGACGCAATCCCTGCCTGCGGCGGGTGCGCTGCCAGCGCTGCATCGACAATGGTCTGTGCTTCCGCCAGGATGCGGCGCAAATGATCCGCTCCACGAAAGCTCTCCGCATAGATCTTGTAGATGTCTTCGGTGCCGGACGGACGCGCCGCAAACCAGCCGCTCTCCGCCACTACTTTCAAACCGCCGATAGGTGCGCCGTTGCCAGGTGCTCGGATGAGAATGCTCTGGATTTGTTCGCCAGCCAGGTCTGTGGAGCGGACCTGCTCCGGCGAGAGCCTCTCCAGCATTTCCTTTTGCACTGGAGTAGCCGGCGCATCGACACGTTCGTAGACAGGGTCGCCAAGCTCATGCGCCGTCTCACAATAGATTTCACCGGGATCGCGGCCCATGCGCGCGGTAATCTCTGCCGATAGTAAAGCCGAGATTATCCCGTCCTTGTCCGTCGCCCAGACGCTGCCATCCAGACGAACGAAAGAAGCTCCCGCACTCTCTTCTCCGCCAAAACCGAGCGAGCCGTCGAGCAGGCCATCAACGAACCATTTGAAACCGACCGGTACCTCGTAGAGCTTTCGGCCAAGCTTTGCCGTGACGCGATCAATTATCTGGCTGCTGACAACCGTTTTGCCGACCTTCGCAGTCTTGCTCCACTCGGGGCGGTTCCGAAAGAGGTAGTAAATGGCGACCGAAAGATAGTGGTTAGGCGGCAGTAAGCCCGCATTCTTAGTGACGATCCCGTGCCGGTCATGATCGGTGTCACAGGCGAAGGAGATGTCGAAGCGGTCTTTGATATCGATCAGACGCTGCATTGCGTAGGGCGAGGATGGATCCATGCGAATCCGCCCATCCCAGTCGACTGTCATGAACCGGAAAGTCGGATCGACCGCTTCGTTGACGACCGTAAGATTCAAGCCGTAGCGTTCCGCAATCGGACCCCAGTAGTGCACCCCGGCGCCACCGAGCGGGTCCACACCCATGCGAATGCCCGAACTGCGTATCGCATCCATGTTAAGTACATTGCCAAGATCGCTGATGTAGGCATTGAGAAAGTCATGCCGATGCGTGGTCGCGGCACGCAGTGCTCGCTCGAAAGGAATTCTCTTCACGCCATCGAGATTGCTCTCCAGCAGGGCATTGGCTCGTGCTTCTATCCAGCCGGTGATGTCGGTGCCCGCCGCCCCGCCATTCGGCGGGTTGTACTTGAAGCCGCCGCTGTCCGGCGGGTTGTGCGATGGCGTGATAACGATCCCGTCTGCCAGCCCTTCGTCGCGACTGCGATTATAGGTCAGGATCGCGTGAGAGATGACTGGCGTAGGCGTGTATTCGTCCTTCTCCGCAAGCATGACTTCTACATCGTTGGCCGCCAACACCTCAATCGCACTGACATACGCCGGACCAGAAAGCGCATGCGTGTCGATTCCCAGAAACAGCGGGCCGGTGATCCCTTGCTGTTTACGGTACTCGCAGATCGCCTGACTGATGGCGAGGACATGCCATTCGCTAAAGCTGTTTTCGAACGCAGATCCGCGGTGCCCCGATGTGCCAAACGAGACCCTTTGCCCGGGCACCGATGTGTCTGGCACGTTACTGTAGTAGGCCGTAATCAGGCTGGGCACATCGACAAGCATTGTCGACGGCGCGAGTTTCCCCGCCAATTCGCTTATCTTCATTTCCGCGTCACTCCTCCTTCACGAGCCGTTTTCGTAACGACTGCAATTCCTGTCGACGTTTTGCGTCAGTTTTCGGATAGCGCATTTCGAGCGCTTTGAAGGTATCGAGAATAATCGTTGAAACAATCAAACGAGCGTTCTTCTTATCGTCGGCTGGCACCACGTACCAGGGCGCAATTTGCGTACTCGTTGCGCTCAGGCATGCCTCATAAGCGTCCATGTATTGTTTCCAGAATCCCCGCTCCGCAATGTCGGCAAGACTGAATTTCCAGTTTTTCTCTGGCTCGTCGATGCGATCGAGAAAGCGCTTGCGCTGCTCGTCCTCTGAAAGGTGCAGAAAAAACTTGATGATCCGGGTACCGTTTCGGTAGAGATGGTTCTCCAAGTCCACGATCGAACGATATCTATCCTGCCAGATAGTTTCCTCACAAAGGACCTCTTCCGGAAGCCCCTGAGCGCGAAGAATCTCGGGGTGCACGCGAACAATCAACACCTCCTCATAATAGGATCGATTAAATATCCCGATCCGGCCGCGTTCCGGTAGATCACGAGTGGTGCGCCACAGAAAATCGTGCTCCAGTTCCATGGCACTCGGATGTTTAAAGCTGAAGACCTGGCAACCTTGAGGATTGACGCCAGACATGACGTGCCGGATGGCACCATCCTTCCCGGCCGCGTCCATGGCTTGGAAAATCAGCAATACCGCATAGCGATTCGATGCGTAGTGAATGCGTTGCAGCTCACCGAGCTCCCCCACGTGTTCGTCGAGGTATTTTTTGTAGTCCTTTTTCGACTTGTACGCTGGTTTCACCCGCGTCGGCCGCTTCTCTAGGTTGACCTGTTCGCCCTCCTGTACACGGAAGTCCTTCGATTTGATTTTCATCTTCACCTCCATCCTCCCGGTCACTCCGCTGCGCCGCCCCGCGCTGCCTTTTTCTGGCGTCCAGCCGGTTTATTCTTTCGATTCTCCCGGTCCGCCTGCTCCAGTTCCTCAACAGATCGGACGTTCCTGGCGCCAGCTCCTCGTAAAGCTCATGCACTCGCTCGACGAGCTGCGGCGTCACACCGGACGGTGTCTTGACCTTGGTTTCAGGTTTAACCTCGGTAGCTTTGGTGTCGGGCTGCAATTCAGCTTTCGTTTCGGTCTTGGCCTCGCTTTTTGCCCTCGGGCTTAGCCGCCGCCTGAACTTCAGGTTCAGCCTTGACATCAGCTTTCCCAATCTCCCGCTCGGCCTTCTCCCAATCCTGAGCTGATTGACCATCCCGTCGGCCCTGGTCCTCATAGAGCTCATACGCCCGTGCGGCGACCTGCAGTGTTAGATCGCAAGTTCTTTCGCTCTTGGCTTCAGGTTTTGGCTCGGCCGCAGATTTCGGTTCAGCTTCGGCATCCGGCTTCTGCTCGACCTTTCCTTCCGGCTTGGTGTCAGCCGCTTTCCCTTCGGGTTTTGCCACAGGTGTCGATTGGTCCTTGCCGTCAGGCTTCCCCTCCGTTTTGGATTCTGGGTCACCTTCGCGTTTGCCGTCGGCTTTGGCGTCAAACTTACTCTTCTCCTTTGCTTCGGGCCTGTCCTCGACTTTAGAACCAGGCTCGGTTCCATCGTTGACTGGATCAAATACCCGGTAAGCGAGCAGTTTTACGGGGTCGGTCACGAAGAACCACAGCAGTGCATAAGCCCATACGAAGCCGGCCCATTTCCAACCCAGAGGTGTCATGAACAGTCCATAAACCGCGATCAAAGTCGCCACGATCTGGGTGCCGAGTACCGCCATCCATAAAATCCGCGCGGGGCGTATCGACCAGAACGGGCCGCGCGTCCGCGTCTGGAAAATCGTCAGATGCCCCGCTACCGACAGCATCAGATACATCATTGTCTGGAGATGCGCATGGTTTAGGTGATAGACTCGATCGCCAAGGAAAAACAGGCCAAACGCGGCGATGGGGCCGACTAGGCCCAGCACCGTGGCAATCCCCAGCACCATGCGCATGTTCCAGGCCTCCGGCTGGTTCTTGTAATGCACGTTGTCATAGGCGATGGACAGGATGGCGCCGTCGTTGAGCAAGGCGAGCATCACGATCATCACCGCCGTCACCGGATAGAAGTTGAAGATCAGGATCGAGACCGTCATGAACAACAGCACGCGCAGCGTCTCGGCGATGCGGTAGATCGCGTAGCTGTTCATTCGCTGGAAAATCTTCCGGCTTTCCTTGATCGCGTCGATGATCACCGACAGCCCCGGCGTCATCAGTACGATCGCCGACGCCGCGCGCGCGGCATCGGTCGCGTCCGACACGGCGATGCCGCAGTCAGCCTTCTTCAACGCCGGGGCGTCGTTCACCCCGTCGCCGGTCATGCCGACGATGTGCCCGCGTTTTTGCAGGACATCCACAATATGGAACTTGTGTTCGGGAAACACCTGGGCGAAGCCGTCGGCCTTTTCGATGGACTCGGCCACCTCTGCGGTCTCTTTCTTTTTCGAGTCGCCCAGGCTGGAGGCATCGAGGATATTTGCGCCCATGTCCAGCTTCTTGGCGGTTTCCTTGGCGATGGCCAGTGCGTCCCCCGTCACCATCTTGACCTTCACGCCCATTGCCAACGCGGTCGCGATGGTTGCCTTGGCATCTTCCCGCGGTGGATCGAACAAGGGCAACACGCCGACAAGCATCCACTTGCCTTCCTCATCTGCCCGGGCGACGCCGAGTGACCGAAAGCCGCTCGCCGCAAAGTCGTTGACCGCCTTGTCGACGGCGGACTTGACTTCACCGGCATTGGCCGCCAGCGCCAGAATCACCTGCGGCGCGCCCTTGGTCACCTTGAATTGCTTTCCGTCCGCGCCCTTGACGGTCGCTTCGGTGCGCTTGTGCACGGGGTCGAACGGCTGGAAATGCACCACCTGGTAGGCCTTCAGGGCCTTGTCATCTTTCAGGCCGCCCAGCACGGCCAGGTCGATGGTGTCCTTATCGTCCGCGCGCGACGCCAGCGCGGCGTTGAGGATGACCTGCTCGGCGGCGACACCGTTCACGCTGAACGGGTCGCCCAACGTGAGTTTGTTCTGGGTCAGAGTGCCGGTCTTGTCTGCGCACAATATGTCCACGCCGGCCAGTTCCTCGATGGCAACCAAGCGGCTGACGATCGCTTGCTTCTTGGCGAGCAGACGCGCGCCGACCGCCATCGTGACCGACAATACCGTGGGCATCGCCACGGGAATCGCGGCAACGGTCAGCACCAAGGCGAACTGCAAGGTGGTGAGGATCGGATCGCCGCGGTAAATGGCGACGGCAACAATCGTAGCCACCAGCACCACCGCGAGCATGATCAGGTAGTTGCCGATTTTCAACACCGCCTTTTGAAAATGGCTGACGGTGTGCGCGTCCTGCACCAGTTCTGCGGTCTTTCCAAAGTACGTGTTCGTACCGGTGGCGTACACCAGTGCGCTGCTCTCACCGCGGCGGATGATAGAACCGGAAAACACCGCGTCGCCCGGTCCCCGCGAGGCGGGCAAGGACTCTCCGGTCAGCGCGGACTGGTCGATCGACATGGGATCGCCGTCGAGCAAGCGCGCATCCGCCGGCACAATGTCGCCCAAACGCAATCGGATGACGTTGCCCAACACGAGCTCGCGCGCCGGCGGGTTGATCCACTTCCCGTCACGGATCACCCGGGCCTTGACCGCCAGCTTGGCCTTGAGGGCATCTATGGCATTGCCGGCTGCGTGTTCCTCCCAGAATCCGACCACGGCGTTGGCCAGAAGCAGAACCAGGATGATGGCGAAGTCCGGCCAGTGCCGGGCCACCGCCGAAAGGATCACGGCCGCTTCGATCATCCATGGGATCGGACCCCAGAAATAGCTGAGGAACTTCAGGAAAAGATTGTTCTTCTTCTCTTCTATCTCGTTCGACCCATATTGGGTCAGCCGTTTTGCCGCCTCGGCTTGGGTGAGGCCTTTCGGCGACGATCCCAATTTTCTTTCTACTTCCGCCAGGGGCAAGGACTTCAGATCGTCCTTCGCGTCGGGCTTTGATCCGGGCGCCGAGCTCGGATTCGCATCCGGCTTCGATTCGGCGGCTTTGGGCGGGTCAGTATCGCGTTTCATAATGGCTATTCTCCTGCCCTTCGCTATGCCGCAAATCCCATGAGTTGCAGGATATTTGTTGTCATGCTCATGTCTCTACCATCGCGGCATGAATTCGTTGTGTCGCAGCAGAATCCGCTATGCTTCGCACAGCCACTCCCACGCTTTAGCGGCGTCGGCGTGATCGAAATATCGTACCGTCTCTTCTGTGAACGGCATGCAGCACGTCGCCAGCCCGTGTTGCCACCGCTTTTCCCCGACCATTGCGATTCTCTCGATGTCGGCGAAGTGATTGATGGCGAACTTGGTGTCTTCCCACGCCGCGCCGGCATCCCAGCCGTGGAAGCCGGACATGTCGAACGGCACCCGCAACCTTCCGTGTCGCCGGACGGGTCGCTCGAATGCAGAAGCAAAGTCTGCGTAATCGTCCTTTACCGGCTTTCCGCTGACGCGAATAGCGAGCACCTTGCTGTCGCTTCCCTCAAGGAGTTGTATGGGCATTCGCGACTCCTTCGCTTTCACTCTAGGTTAGGACCACCCTGACCGTCGAAAGATTCCTCGAACCTACCCGTCACGACACGAAAGTACTGTGCGGCAACGAAAGGCGAAAAGCGCTTTCCCCGCGTCCAGCTCTGACGCAGACCTGATGACCTGACATTTCCGCTTCACGTTTCACCTCGTCCGCCCAATAGCCGTGTCGCCCAAAATGTTCGTAGATGTCCGTTTCTCGTTTACCGTCCAGTTGCGCCGCGGCGTCGTCCGGCGGGGCGCTTTTGACTGCTTGCCATGTCGGGTTGACCGAGACCGCGGCGTCGAACCAGCTCACGTCCTTGATCCAATGTGGCGCGATAAGCACCTGATGACCGAGGAATGAATCGGCAAATATCGAGAGCGGAAGTCAGGCAGTGCAGTTCAGGCCACGACTTCCGGCTGATCGACCGATTCGTGGTAATCGATTGCGTCGGCTTCGGTGTTCTTCAGGATGTCCTTCGCCCTGGAGACATCACCAGCCGTGCCGTGTGCGATCAATGCGAACTTCCCTGCTCCGATTTCCGACTCATATGCGAGTACGCTGTTCAATTGTGATTCCCGCGGTTTGCGTGTTGTTTCAATCGGGTTTGCGCTCGTGCGCCGGACATCTTTGGCCGCAATCAACGCAATACAGCCGTCAATGCCACTCGGCAGCAGAACCACATTACGCCCAGATTCCGATCTATTCCGTTCGGTATCGCACGCACTGACCCGAGCAGCCGTTCGCCGAGTATCTTGCCGGTCTCACGGCCACACTGCCATCAAGGTCCGGGCGAAGACTGAGGGGCCGCCGTCGGGCCGCCGGTCATGCGAATGACCCGGCCCACCGTCAGGCCCTGGACAAGGATGGAGAACACGACCACGAAGTAGGTGAGCGTCAGTATCAGGCTGCGCGAGTCGCTAGCCGGCAACGACAGCGCCATCGCCACAGAGATGCCTCCGCGCAGACCGCCCCAGGTGAGAACCGAAATCGCTCCTTTCGCCTGCGCCGTCACGCCTCCAAGTGGTCCGATGATGCTCGCGACGCTGAGCCAGCGCGCCGAGAGCACGATCGGTATGGAGAGGGCGCCGGCCACCAGCCATCCACGCTCGATCGGCAGCACGAGAAGCTCCAGGCCGATCAGAAGAAAAAGCACGACGTTGAGGATCTCGTCGATCAGCTCCCAGAAGGTGTCGACGTGTTCGCGCGTCTTCTCCGACATGGCGAATGCCCGGCCCCGGTTGCCCACCAAAAGGCCGGCAACCACGGCGGCGATCGGCGCTGATAGATGCAGGCCGTCCGCCAGGGCGTAGACCCCCATGGCCAGGGCCAGCGTGAGCAGGACTTCGACCTGGTAGTTGTCGACCCGCTTGAGCATCTGGTAGGTCAGGGCTCCGGCCGCCAATGCCAGCACGAGGGCCCCGCCCACTTCCTTGAGCAGCAGCATGCACACCGCGCCGACATCGAACGGAAGCGGCGTGGCGGCGCCTTGGGCTCCGTCCAGGCCGGAAAGCTGCAGAAGAACCAGAAAGACGACGACACTCAGCCCGTCATTGAACAGGGACTCGCCTGCCATCTGCACCTCGAGCTGGCGGGATGCGCCAGCGGACTTCATGATGCCCAGCACCGCGATGGGATCGGTCGGCGAGATCAGGGCGCCGAACAACAGCGCATGCAGGAATGGAATTGCCAGATCCAACCAACCGAGGACCAGCCAAGTCGCACCGCCGACAATGAAGGTGGAAGCAAGCGTGCCGACGATGGCGAGCAATGAAATGGCCGGCCATTCTCGGCCGAGCTCGTCGAGCTTCACATGGATGGAACCGGCGAACAGCAGGAACGCCAACATGCCGTGCAGCACCACCTCGTTGAAGTCGATGCGCGAGACCAGCGTCGCCGCTTGTTCCCTGAATTCGCTCGCGTAGGAACCGGCAAGAATCAGGGCCAGCGACGCGACCAGTGCCACCAGCATGACGCCGATCGTCGTCGGCAGCTTGATGTAACGGTAATTGACGTAGCTCGAAACGGCCGCGAGCGCGATCAACGTGCTGACCATGGAAAAGAAGTTCATTCAGGTCTTTCGCAACAGCAGAAGCAAGCCGACCAATGCCGTCAGCAGCACCGCCCAAAGTACAAGCGCGATACGCGTGGCTTTCACGGCACGACCCTTCTCCCACCAGGTCGCCGGACGAATGCCCTGCACCAGAAATGTCGTCACGCCGGCCAGATTCACGCAGATCAGGTTCATCACGAACAGCGACAACGCTCCGATGGCCAACGCCATATGCCCACTGCCCAGCAGCAGGCCGAAGGTCACCAGCGGCGGCAACAGCGCCACCGCCACCATCACCCCGATCAGCGTTGCCGACACCCCCGTCGTGAATGCCAGCGCACCCGCCGCGCCCGACGCCAAAGCCACCGCGATGTCGCCCAACGCCACCGCATCGCGCGATGCCACTTCCGGCGATGCCGGGTTCACCTGCAGCAGCACGCCGAGGATCGCCGACAGCACCATCACCGTCCCGATTCCGGCCAGGCTGGCTCGGAACGCACGCCACAGCAACGGCAAGTCGCCCAAGGTCGTGGCAAGCGCCATCGCCATGTTCGGCCCGAGCAAGGGGGCGATCACCATCGCGCCGATGATGATGGCCACGCTGTTGTAATACAGGCCGATGGCTGCCACGATGGTGGACAACACCACCATGGCCAGATAGACCCATGAGCAGCGCGCCGCATCCTTGATGTCCTCGTACAACTCCTCACGAGCTATCCGCTCCGGCGGCTTTTCCTCGGTCGGCGCTTGTTCCGGCGTGATGGCCGGCTCGGGCTCCGCTTCCGGCGTGGCACGCGGCAAGGTCGCTTCGACAGGCAGAATCACCACCCGGTTGCCTTCCTCTCTGGCGTACCGGTTCTCCAGCACATCCAGCACCGCCTCGATCTGTTCCGCGTCCAGCAGAATCCGCACCAGCACTTCCCCATCCCCCAATCGGATCTGGCGGTGTTCGAGCACTTTATGCTCTTTGAGAAGCCCGCGAGTTTCTTCGCCGTCCTTCTCTTTCAACACCATTTCGATCAAGCGCAGCGCCATCTCGGCGTCATCCTTTCCATTTCCAGTCGCGAATCTCCGGCATGTTCTGGCCGTGCTGGTCGATGTACCGATTGCGCTCGATCAGCTCTTCGTTGAGTTGCTGCTTCAGGCACCGACCTGCCCCGAACCTTCTTCAACCCGATCTTGTACCTGGCCGAGCGACAAGGCTTCGTCTCCGACGGACACTTCAGCGTGAATGACGCGCTCATTGATGCCTGGGCCGACCACGAGAGCTTCGTGGTAAAGGATGGCGGCGGGCCTGAACACCCGCTGGGCGCAACCCCGAGGTGAACTTCAAGGTTCGCGAGGCGCCTTCGGCGCCTGCCTCCCGGATCGGCAGATCGGTTGCCACGGGATAGACTGGCCAGCGCGGATCCACGATGGTTGGAGGGGGTCCAAGTCATTCTGCCTTACCTGTCGGTGTCGAATCGTCGTCGCCGAGCAACCCCTGGGCCGCCTGCGCGCCGGCAGTGGTGGGCTTGCCCCTCAGTATCCACTCGAAGCCGACGCCGATCAGCGCGCCCAAAACCGGTCCCGCCACATAGATCCATGCCGTGCCGAGGTCGCCGCGCACCAGGTCCGGCGCCAATGATCGCGCCGGGTTCATCGAGGCGCCGCTGATAGGCGCCGCCCAAAGACCCGCCAAAGCAATATATCCACCCACTGCAATGGCGCCGTTGGCGCCGATGTTCCGCGCTCCTGCGGCCGTGCCCAGGATCGTGTTCACCAGCCCCGCAGTCAACACCACTTCCATCGCCAACGCGGTCCCGGTGCCTACCCCGCTGCCCGGCACGGTCGCGCCCAGTGCGCCGACGATGCCAAACAGGGTCCGCAGGAACAGCGCCGCTGCAAGACCACCGACCACCTGCGCCACGACGTAGCCCGGTACCCGGCGCCATGGGAAGTTGCGCCGCACGGCGAATGCCAGGGTGACGACCGGGTTCAAATGCGCCCCGCTCACGGTGCCCATAAAGTAGATGATCGCCATCACCATGAGCCCGGGCGCAACCACGATCATGCCCAGGGTGACAGCGCCGCCGCTCTTGGCGGCAACGACCCCACCACCCGCAGCGACGAGAACCAGGAGGAACGTGCCCCAGGTCTCCGCGAAAAGACGACGCCACTCGTGCAGCGGATCCAGAAAGTCAGGCGACACCTGCTTCTGAACCATCCGTTCCTGTTGCTCACGCTTATCCGGGTCTCTAAGGAATAACGGCATGCATCCTCCCGTTTATCACCTCATCAGTCTCGCTTGGTAAATTGTTCACGGATGGAGAGCAGTTCCTGCCAGCGCGCTGTGTCGGTTTTGGAGTAGCGCATTTTCAGCGCCTTGAACGTATCGACTGAAGTTACGTACTTTTTCGGCGCCAAAATCATCGGCCTTTTGGAGTGCGCCTGAAATATCAACTGTGACGCAGCGCGCGGGAATTTCACCACCCCAGAATATTAAAATATTCGCTACTACAGAAATGCGGCCTATTAGTGACCGCTTATTGACGTCCGATGGCCCGAAGCGCGAACCGAGAGTCGCATAATTCTTAGACAAAACAGTCGGTTAAACGTAAGTAGGAGCTCAATTCGAGGTATAATCAAGGTTGAATAAGCCAATGATTTACCGGCAAAAAAGAGCCCCTACTCGATGCCTATCTTACGCACTCTGGCTGACGATTTCCAAGCCCTGTTTCCGCCGAACGGCAAGGCCACGAGCGCTTTCGCTGGCTCATCCTGACGTTGCAAGCGATCATCGTGCCGATCACCGCTTCTCGCACCTCCAACTTGTTGCGCACCATTGAGACACTGTTCGGTGTGAGTATCGCCCAGTGGCGCTACTGCACCTTCATGGCCTCGGTGAAGCTGCCCTGGGAGCGGCTGTGGAATCTGCTCTGGCGCCGTATCCCCAGCCCGTTGAGTGATGAGCGTTCGCTGCTGGCCCTCTATGACTTGATCAACCCCAAGACCGGCAAACACATCTTCGCCTGCCAGCGCACCTTCGATCATGCGGCCAAGACCAATCAGACGCGCAAACCCGAGTCGCCGACCAATCATCTGAATTTCTGCATGGCAGCCACTACCATCACCTGGATCTACGCGGAGCATTTGCCTAAAGCCCCGGCTCGGCGCTACGCTTCGCAAGAGACCACCCGTTCCTGTTGCACACCATCGGCAGTAACATTACCATCGACCATATGCATCCCTCGATCGACCTCTACATCTTCCCCAACGGCAAACTGCCCTCTGCCAGAGACATCTCGCGCGCCATCGACGGGCGATTCCTGATCGAGGACTGGCATAACTTGGACCGGGATTACGACCCCACGCTGATGGCGTGGTGGGCTAACTTCGATCCGCCCTGGCCGAGCCTGAAGGAGAAATGCGGGGAGCGTTTCCCCGGCCGCTGGCGGTATTACCTGCTGTGCTGCACGGGTCCGTTCCGTTCCCGCCAGGACCAGCTCTGGCAATTGCTGTTGAGCATGAGTCAGCGTCCCGGCCTGTCCGCTCAGTGCGCTGAGGCGCCGTGTGGGGCGGTCACCGCGACCTTACGCTTCGACCAGGAACCTGATAGCCCGGCTGGTCGGGCTCTTTGCCGAGCCGCTCTCCACATGCAACTGCATCTGAAGGAGGGGGGGCGCTAACGAACAGACAGCACAGTGTCGAACGCCTAATCTGAATCGATGTTGATGTGACTATCGAGCCAATTGCGGTCACCTGGTCCTTGGTCAGGTAAAGGAAATGTATGGCTGTTTTTACTTTTGAACACAGCCGGTTGGCATACTTCGCTGATTTCGCGCTGTATGGGAGCGCTGTCGTAGCATTGGCGGCCTTCTTGCTCATAGCAGCACCAGGCGACCAGTGGCTGGAGATCGTAACCTTTGCGACAGTGGGACTCGGGGGCTGGACCGCCATCGAGTACGTTTTACATCGCTTCGTGCTCCATGGTTTGCAGCCATTTCGGCGCTGGCATGTCGAACACCATAGGAGGCCGGCGGCGCCGATCTCCACACCGACAATCCTCAGTGCGACACTGATAATCGTGCTTGTTTTCCTTCCTTCGCTGCTATTGGGCGATCTGTGGCGTGCCTGCGCGCTAACCCTTGGCCTGTTGACTGGTTACCTTGGTTATGCAATCACGCACCATGCTGTCCACCATTGGCGGACAAACAATGCCTTTCTGAAGAGACGCAAGCGCTGGCATGCCCTGCATCATCATAGCGAGCAAGCCGGTTGCTATGGCGTCACCAGTTCATTTTGGGATCTGGTTTTCGGCAGCGGTCACCACGCAGAACAGAGAGATTCTGCGAAGCACAACAAATGAAGCTCATTCGAAAACCAGTGGGCAGCACCGAGGCGAAATACCCCGAAAGGTCGGTCGCGCCGCGCAAACATTCCCGGGGCTACCATGCCGGGCCGATTGTCCAAACGCGCATCTCAGTTCACCTTGATCTGCAGCAATGGCGAGCCGTCCGGCTCGGTCACATGCACGGCGCAGGCAAGGCAGGGGTCAAAACTGTGGATGGTCCGCAGGATCTCCAGCGGCTGCTTGGGATCCGCCAGCTCGGTGCCGCGCAAGGCAGCCTCGTACGGACCGTCCTGCCCCAGCGCGTCACGCGGCCCGGCATTCCAAGTGCTGGGCACGACCGCCTGGTAGTTGTCGATCAATCCATTCTTGATGACGATCCAATGCGCCAATGCACCACGCGGTGCCTCCATGAAACCGACCCCCTTTGCCTCGGCCGGCCAACTGGAGGGCTCCCACAGCGCATCATTGAATGTCTCCAGCGTGCCTGCGCGGATGCTCGCCATCAACTGGTCATACCAACCCTGCATGCCGTCGACGATTAGCTTGCTTTCAAGCGTGCGCGCCAGCGTGCGACCCATGGTCGAATAAAGCGCCTCGATGGGTAGATCAAGATGTGAAAGTGCCTTGCCCACCAGCTCGCGCGCCGGCGGATTGCCTGTTGCATGCATCATGAGTACGCGGGCCAGCGGACCCACCTCCATCACCTTACCATTCCAGCGCGGCGACTTTATCCAGGAATAGCTGGCCTCCGATTCCAAATGTTGATAGGGCGCCTTTGGCCCGGTGTAGTGCAAATTGGTCTGCCCTTCGAACGGGTGAAGCCCCGAGCTCTTGCCTGTGCCGTAGTCGTACCAGGAATGCGAGACAAACTCATGGATTTGCTCAGGCGCACGTAAATCCACCTCGTGCACCTTGCTGAGGTCGCGATCGATAATGACCCCACGTGGAATCATCAGGCTGGAGAGATCATCTACGCTTTTTCCTTCCGAAGGAAATTCCCCGTAAGTAAGAAAATTTCCAACACCCTCCCCCTTTTTGAACCAGTCCATGTAGAAACTGGCAATCGCCAATGTGTCGGGGAGGTAGACCTGTTCGACGAAAGACTGCATCTTGCGGATAACATCCTGTACCACCGCCAGACCGTTCATGTTGAGCGCAGTGCCGCTGTTGCCACCCTGCGCGCCTGGCCCAATGCTGATTGCCGATGGCACACCTCCCACTACGAAATTGGGGTGTGGGTTCTTGCCGCCGAAAATGGTGTGCAACTTCACCACCTCGCGCTGCCAGGCCAGCGCGTCGAGATAGTGCGCAACCGCCATCAGATTGGCTTCCGGCGGCAGTTTGTAAAGCGGGTTGCCCCAATAACCGTTAGCAAAGATGCCCAGCTGGCCCGATTCGACGAAGCGTGCAAGCTTGGTTTGCACGTCCTTGAAGTAGCCGGGCGACGATTGCGGATAGCTGCTCAGGGACTGCGCCAGCGTGGAAGTCTTCTGCGAATCGGCCTTCAGCGCCGAAACCACATCGACCCAGTCCAGCGCGTGCAAATGGTAGAAATGCATGACATGGTCATGCACGAATTGCGCGGCGATCATCAAATTACGGATCAGTTGCGAATTCGCCGGAATCGGGTAATGCAGTGCGTCCTCGACCGAACGAACAGCCGCGATGCCATGTACCAGCGTACAGACGCCGCAGATGCGTTGCGCAAAGGCCCAGGCGTCACGTGGATCACGCCCACGCAGGATGATTTCGATGCCGCGCACCATCGTGCCGGAGCTCGTCGCCTGACGGATCACCCCGTTATCAAGTACCGCCTCTATACGAAGATGCCCTTCGATACGGGTGATCGGATCAACAACAACAGTCTCAACCATGTTTACGGCTCCAGAATTTGATCGTCGTACCACTACCCGGGAGGCTCATCATTGCTCTTCAAATCGAAACGCCGCGCCGCCCATAAAACGCACCACTCATCGCTCGGGAGAAAAAAATCAGCCCGGTGTGTGCGAGCTTGGTGAAAGGCAGGCACAGTAGTAGCAGATCGACCGACAGGACATGAACTGCCAGCGCCATCGGATAAGGTTCGACGAGGTGATAAAAAGCGACCAGTCCAGTAATGACCGGCAAGATAACCAGCGCCCATGAAAGATAGTCATCCAGCCCTGATATGCCGCGAAGGACCGGGCTAGCAAGGCGGTGTGCCAGCAGGATCAGAAGGCTCAATAAGGTCACGATTCCGGCAAGCACTGCGATGCCATTGGGAAGCCCGGGCCAGCTCAGGCCCGTTAAGCTCCGTATAAAAACGATATGCGGAACAAATCCCAGTACGACGACAAATAGACCGATGTGGAAGGCATAACTGATCACTGTCCAATGCAGCACCATGGGATGGTATGCCTGGCGCGGCCACAGATGGGTAAAGAAAGCCTGGATGCCTTCCAGCCAGGCATGCCGCGCCCGGGCACGCGAAAGCTCCAGCGGCCGACGCATTGCAAGAATTCCTACGATCCGCCAGAACGTTGCGAAGACCATGATGCCCAGCGCCACCACCAGCGCCGGGCCTCGGGCGAAGTTCAGGAGCTCCCAACCGTTCATGATGTCTCTCCCGGGGAACGTTTGGACGACTCGGCGTCTTCAAGCTTTCTTTGATGCGACCGGGCGATTGCGGCTGTACCAAGGCCGAGCACCGATCCGGCCACTGCAGCGGCGCCGAGCCATCCGCCCTTGGGCCAGTGCCCGGTAGCGGCGGAAAGTGGGCGATAAAAGCCGCCGCCATCCCAGAAATTCGGTTCCGAACAACCGAGACAGCCGTGACCTGACTGGATCGGGAAGCTGGTGCCGTCGTTCCACTTCATGGTGGCGCATGAGTTAAATGTCACCGGCCCCTTGCAGCCCAATTCGAACAGACACCAACCGTTGCGGGCACCTTCATCATCGAAGCTTTCGGCAAAAAGTCCCTTGTCGTAATAAGGACGTCGATAGCAACGATCATGGATGCTGGTGCCATAAAACATGATCGGGCGTTTGTGCGCATCCAACTTGGGCACGCCGAAGGTGAGAAAATAGGTGATCGTGCCGGTGATGACTTCGGGAATCGGAGGACAACCGGACAGGTTGATCACCGGACGATTGCCGACCAGATCCTGGAGGGAGGCTGCTCCGGTGGGATTCGGGTTCGCGTGGGGTATCCCTCCAAAGGCCGAGCAGGTTCCGACAGCGATCACCGCCGCGGCCCCCTCCGCCGCATGAGCAAGACTGGCAAGGGCGCTCTTGCCGCCGATGACGCAGTAAGCGCCATCTTCCCCACGCGGAATGGCGCCATCGACAATCAACACATATTTCCCCCATGCCTTGCGCATCGCCTCCTCGCGCGCGGCTTCGGCAGCCTCTCCCGCGGCAGCCTGCAGGGTGTCGCTGTATGCCAGCGAAATCGTGTCGAAGATCAGGTTTTCCAGCGTCGGCTGAAATGAGCGCGTCAGTGATTCAAGGCAACCGGTACATTCCTGGAACGACAGATAGATGACCGTGGGCCGGGTCATTCCGGCGAGCCGTTCCACCATTTCCGCTGCGCTCGCAGCAGGCAGCGCAAGCAAGGCGGCCGCGGTGGCACAGAATTTCAGGAAAGCACGCCGACTCAGGCCTGCTTGCTGAAACGACTCAAGGATGGTGGGTTCGTGTTCCAGACTCATCTCTCACTCCCACATGACATCTGCTCGATTCTTACTACCAGGCGAGACTGCCCTTTCACCACATTGCCCACGCCCATCGCTATTGTCGAACGCATGGGTTGGCTGAATTCGGCCGGCAAAATGGCCGTGGTTGGCACAGTTTCCATTGGCATTAACGACTCAGACGGATCAGTGAGCCTCATGACCCACCTCGAGGAGGCTGACCGGCTGATAGCGCTACATTATCGTGCGACTCATCCAGATGGTCGCCGGTCAGTTCCACCAGACTGATAAGTGGCATGTCCCAGTGCTTGAGCTGCGCATCTTCCAAAAGCGTCATACGGCAGCTGGCACACGACAGGACCAGCGCCTCCGCACCGGAGGATTCGACCTGCTTTCGTTTGATCTCGAAGGCACGGGCGCGTTGTGGTGCAGCGCGTGAATTCATGGAGTTCCCGCCTCCGCCGCCGCAACACCAGTTGAGCACACCATCATGTCCCGGGTCTCGTACATCGGCACCCATGGCTTTGAGAGCAGTGCGCGGCTCCTTGAAAATGCCACCCCGACGACCGTGTTGGCAGGCATCGTGATAGAAAATCTTTTTGGGAAACTCAGGCTTGAGGTGAATACGCCCTTCGGCCATTAGTTTTCCGATCAGTTCCGAGATCGCCATGACCCTGAACGGCAGCGCCGCACCATGAACTTCGGCCCCCACCCAGCGCAAGGCCGGATAGGCATGACCACATTCCGGAACGATGACCATTTTGGCGCCGATTTCGAGCGCCTGCTTGATGATCGCCTCGGTCGCCTTGCGCTCGGTACGCAACACCCCGGAAAGCATCCCGAAATTGCCGGCCTCGAAACCCTCGCTGCGAAGCGTCCAGTCCATGTTTGCCGCGTTGAGAATCTTCGCCGTGGCCGCCAGGGCATCATGGAAAAGCAGGATATCCGGCGCTGTGCTCAGCAAAAGCACCTCCGCCTTTGGCTTGTCCAGATGAACCTCGATGCCACGCCCGCGGATAACCTCGATGGCTTGGCGCAACTGTTCGCTGCCCGCTCCAAGGAAAGTACCCTTGTTCTGTTGTTCCTGCTGCAAGGCCAGAATCTCAGCGGGTATATGGCCTGCGGCCGACAAAGCCTGGCGCATGATGCCAACATCACGTGCGATATTGATTCCCATCGGACAGATCGTGGTGCAGCGACCACATTCGGTACAGTTGTCAAAGCAGAGCTTTTCCCACTCCGCGAGATCTCCAGTGGTGATATCGTGAGTCAACAGTCGCCATAGCGGGGCTAGCGGCGCAGCCTCGCGCCGATATACCCGGCGCATCAAGTCAAGCTTGCGCGTCGGCACCAGCCTGGGGTCATTGGTATCCACCGAGAACTGACATGCCTCGGCGCAATAACCGCAGTGAATACAGGCATCCAAATCCATGACGACATCACGATCCAGTTTTTCCAGAATGACGTCTTTGGCGCGTCTGACCTGTTCGTCAGCGTCGATCCGCGGCCGTATGGCGGATTGCCCGAGATTGGCCAATGCCTGACCAAATTGACGGAATTTGTTCATGTCAATCATGCTGATCCCTCCGGCTGGGCATCTATCACCCGTTCCGCGTGATCAAGCGGCAGTTCGAGCACGTCAAGGTGCGCCACGCTACTGTGGCCTCGCGAAGCGCACGGCGCACCTCATGAGCTCGCCAAAACCGAAACCATAGTGAGGCCGATCTCTTCTGATGGTCTGTGCGCTGTCAAACATAGAGCTGACGATAGGCGCTGCGGCCACATGCCCCGATGCCCTAGTTTCCCTTATCGGCTGTGCTCTCTGTTCGCCAGTCGCTCTGAGTTTATGGGCCGAGTGATAAGCGTCGTCTATCGCGTCTTTGCCCCGCATCTGATCAAGACAGCCGGGTTCACTCACACCACAGCCCAGTGCCATTAAGTGAAGTGCCCCCAGCAAAAGATCCAGAAGCTTTGGGCTGTGAGACCTCGCCTCCCTCGTTTTCCCATCGTTCGAGGGCTCGCGCCGCCCGTCGCCATTGTGTCGCCAGCGGGATGAAAGAACGCGGGTTTGAGTATTTCCCGAGAGACCGTGTTCCACAATGCGATCGCCGGTACGGCAGAGTGGTGGGGCTCGAAAACGAGAAGGCCAAGCGACACACCGTCGGCGAGCGTGCAATGCCGCGCTTCGGCCACCGCCAATCCAAGCCATCGCGCGGCCAGGACGCTGCCGCATTGGCCGTGCGAAAAAAGCGCGATATCTCCGGTCAGAGCACGCAAACGAGAGAGCGGCCGATCGCTGCTGTCCGAAACAGTAGTCGGCAATCAAAACCCGCGCACAGTTGGTGAATTATGGACCCCGCAGCCACCGAAGGTGGTGAACAACACCCAGTGACAGGGGTCCTCAAAGGAGGGGGATTCGGAAAAAGAGGAGTCGCCAACCGACTGTGGCTTTGCGGTGTCCTTAAGTGCTTGCGTATTCATCGTGAGTAGCTCCACTTCCAATCCCGGATTTCCGGCATGTCCTGGCCATGCTTGTCGATGTACTGTTTGTGCTCGATGAGCTTGTCCTTGAGCTGCTGCTTCAGATAGATGCCCTTGTCGCCAGTCTGCGGCAGGCGGTCGATGGTGTCCATCACCAGGTGGAAGCGGTCCAGATCGTTCAGCACGGTCATGTCGAAGGGCGTGGTGATGGTGCCTTCCTCCTTGTAGCCGCGGACATGGAAGTTGTCGTGGTTGGTGCGGCGGTAGGTCAGCCGGTGGATCAGCCATGGGTAGCCATGGAAGGCGAAGATCACCGGCTTGTCCCTGGTGAAGGTCTCGTCGAAATCCATATCGCTCAAACCGTGCGGGTGCTCGCTAGGCGTCTCCAGCTTCATCAGGTCGACGACGTTGACCACCCGAACCTTCAACTCGGGCAGGTGCTCGCGCAGGATGGAGACGGCGGCCAGGGTTTCCAGCGTGGGCACGTCGCCACAGCAGGCCATCACCACGTCCGGCGCGACGGCCTGGTCGTTGCTGGCCCACTGCCAGATGCCGACGCCCTCGGTGCAGTGCTTGACGGCCGCGTCCATGGTCAGCCACTGCGGCGCTTGATACTTGCCGGCGATCACGACATTGACGTAGTGACGGCTGCGCAGGCAGTGATCCCAGACCGAGAGCAGGCAGTTGGCATCCGGCGGAAGATACACGCGCACGACATCGGCCTTCTTGTTCACCACGTGGTCGATGAAGCCGGGATCCTGGTGGGTAAAGCCGTTGTGCATCTGCTGCCAGACATGCGAGGCCAGCAGGTAGTTCAGCGAGGCGATCTTGCGCCGCCACGGCAGGTCCGCCGTGACCTTCAGCCACTTCGCGTGCTGGTTGAACATCGAGTCGATGATATGGATGAACGCCTCGTAGCTGTTGAACAGTCCGTGCCGGCCGGTGAGCAGGTAGCCTTCGAGCCAGCCTTCGCACTGATGCTCGCTCAACATCTCCATGACCCGGCCATCCAGCGCGAGGAATTCATCGTTATCCTGGAGCCGTGCATCCCACTGCCGGTTGGTGGCCTCGAACACGGCACCCAGGCGGTTGGACAGCGTTTCATCCGGACCGAAGATGCGGAAATTGCGTTGCGCCCGATTGAGCTCGGCCACATCGCGCAGGAAGACGCCGAGCTCGTGGGTGTCGGCCGCCGTCACGGCCCCGGGCGACGGCACCTTCACTGCGTAGTCGCGAAAGTCCGGCATGATCAGATTGCGCAGCAGCATGCCGCCGTTGGCGTGGGGATTGGCACCCATGCGGCGGTCGCCTTTGGGTGCCAGCTCGGCCAGTTCCGGCTTGAGGCGCCCGGACTCGTCGAACAGTTCCTCCGCCCGGTAGCTTTTCAGCCAGTCTTCCAGCAGCTTGAGGTGCTCGGGATGATCTGCATCCACGGCGATGGGCACCTGATGCGCGCGGAAAGTGCCTTCGATCTGTAGGCCATCCACCCATTTAGGCCCGGTCCAGCCTTTCGGCGACTTGAGCACGATCATGGGCCAGCGCGGCCGCCGAAGGTCGCCGTCAACGCGGGCATTGCGCTGAATCTGCCTGATCTCTTCCACCGCCTCATCGAGTGTCGCGGCCATGGCCTCGTGCATCAGCGCCGGCTCATCTCCTTCGACAAAATATGGCCGCCAGCCACAGCCGCGCAGGAACTGCTCCAGTTCTTCCGGCTCAATTCGAGCGAAAACAGTCGGGTTGGCGATCTTGTAGCCGTTCAGATGCAGGATCGGCAGCACCGCGCCGTCAGTGACCGGATCGAGAAACTTGTTCGATTGCCACGATGTCGCCAGCGGCCCGGTTTCCGCCTCACCATCGCCGACGACGCAAGCGACGACGAGATCGGGATTGTCGAACACCGCGCCAAACGAATGGCTGAGCGAATAGCCCAGCTCACCGCCCTCGTGGATCGAACCGGGACATTCCGGCGAAGCGTGGCTGGGAATGCCGCCCGGAAACGAGAACTGCTTGAAGAGCTTCTGCAGGCCGGCCTCGTCCTGACTGATGTTGGGATAGATCTCGCTGTAGGTGCCTTCGAGATAGGTGTTGCCCACGACCGCCGGGCCGCCGTGGCCAGGCCCGGAGACGTAGATCATGTCGAGGTCGTATTTCTTGATGACCCGGTTCAGGTGCGCGTAGATGAAGTTCTGCCCCGGGGTCGTGCCCCAGTGTCCCAGCAGCATGTGCTTCACGTCCGTGAGCGCCAGCGGCCGTTTCAGCAGCGGATTCTCGTAGAGATAGATCTGGCCGACCGACAGGTAGTTGGCCGCGCGCCAGTAGGCGTCAATCTTTTGCAACAGCTCCGGCGTCAGGGTGTTCGGGGTCATGGTCGATCTCCCGTCGGCGCCATGATGGCGCCGAGCCTTTTGGTTAGTAGAAAGTTCTCGGAAACATCGACCGGACAGTCGATGATTGAAAGGTGATTCGAGCTCAATGCATCGCGCAGCACGGACGCCAGTTGGTCCGCCGATTTGATGGCATAGCCTTTGGCGTTGAAGCTCTCGGCGTATTTCACGATATCCGGGTTCCTGAAGTCGACGAAGGCTGGCCGGCCGAACCGCAGCATCTGCTTCCAGCGAATCAGGCCGTAGCTTCGGTCATTGATCACGAGCACCACAAAGGGCGTTTCCATGCGGATGGCCGTCTCCAGTTCCTGTGAGCTCATCAGAAAACCGCCGTCACCTGTGACCGCCACCACGCGGCGATCCGGGTGGACCAGTTTTTCAGCCACGGCGCCCGGAACAGCCATACCCATGGCGGCAAAACCGCTGTGGATGATGCAAGTATTGGGCTGAAGGCACGAAAACAGGGGCGCCAGCCATACCTTGTGCTTTCCCACATCCGAGATGACGATGTCGTCGTCGTTTCCCGCTGCGCGGAGCTTGGCGAGACAGCCCCCGGCCTTTTCCGGTCGAGCGGCCGTATACATCGGCCGTGAAGGCCGCGCCTTGCTCGCGGCGGGTCATGATGAACCGGATGGAAGAGCCGAGCAAGGCATCGAGCAGGTCCATGTTCTCCTCGCCGGGTACGCCGAAGATGTATTCGACACCCTCATTCTCCAGGCATTGGACGATGAGTTGGGTGGCTTTCATCACAGCTTCACGTTTCGCAGCCTCAAGGCGTTGCCGATGACCGAAACGGAACTCAGGCTCATCGCCGCGCCCGCAATGACGGGGCTGAGTAGCGAGCCGAAAATGAATAGGTTCTGGATTTCACCATGGATCTTTCGCCCAATTTCAGACCAGGCCAAGAACGCCGCAAACCGTCTTGGCGATCATCTGTTCTTCGTCGGTGTGGATCACGCGGACCGCAACGCGACCGGTTGCCGTGGAAATCAGGCCCGCGTTTGCCACGTTTTGCGGGTCATCCAGCTCGATGCCCAGAAACTTCAGTCCCTGGCAAATCCGGGCACGGACCGGAGGCGCGTTCTCGCCGATGCCGCCGGCGAACACCAGGGTGTCCAGGCCGCCCAGCGCTGCCGCGTAGGCGCCGATGCATTTCTTCACCTGGAAACAAAACAGAGCGACCGCTTCCGCCGCGCGCACGTCCTGCCCTTCTCGGGCCAGCAGGTCGCGCATGTCCGAACTGGTCTCCGAGATGCCAAGCAGTCCTGACTGGAAATTCACCATCTCGTTGAATTGCTGCGCGCTCATATTCTCGCTGCGCGCCAGATACCAGAGCAGGCCGGGATCGAGATCGCCGGAGCGTGTGCTCATCGGCACGCCGGCGGTCGGAGTGAAACTCATGCTGGTGTCGACAGGTTTGCCATCGCGCACCGCCGCCAGGCTGGCGCCATTGCCGAGGTGAGCGAGGATGACCCGGCCCTGGGCCGCTTCCGTGCCGGCCAAACGAGCCATTTCCCCCATCAGAAACGCATACGATAACCCGTGGAAACCGTACCGCCGTACCCCCTGCGCCTCGTACCGACGAGGAATCGGCAACATCTGCGCCACGCGCGGCAGGTCATGGTGAAAGGCCGTGTCGAAACACGCCACTTGCGGCAGGTCCGGAAATCGGCGATGAAACGCCTCAGTCAACAGGATCTCCTCCGGCAGGTGCTCGGGATCGAACGGGCTGAGCCGGTGCAGCTCTTCAACCATTTCCGTTGTGATGCGCTGCGGCTTGCTGTACTTCGGCCCGCCATGCACCACGCGATGCCCCACGGCGGTCAATGCATTCCGGCCAAGGCGTTTTTCGATCCAGTCCATCAATGAGCCCACCGCCGCGGTGTGATCCGGCGCCGTCACCGGCCACGAAAAGTTGTCCACCGGGTCCACACCCTTCACCCGCAAGGTGGCATCCGGCAGCCCAATCCGCTCGATCCCGCCCTCCAGAATCCGTCGGAGCAAGTCACCGCCCTCGAACAGCGCGAACTTGATGCTCGACGAGCCGCCATTGATCGTCAGGATGCGTGGGTTCGCTGGCTTCATGAGGGCTTCTCTGCCGTCTTCTTCAGCGCGTCGCTCCTGGACGCGATCACCGCCAGTAATTCGTTCCAGGATTTCGCGAACGAGCTTGCGCCCTCGTCCTGGAGTTGCCAGGCCAGGGCATCCGGATTGATGCCGGCCCTGCGAAACTGAGCTAAAACCGCTTCGCGATCGCCACGGCCCGCCGCTATGATCGGGCAGATGTCGCCGTGATCGGCGAGAGCTTTCAACGTTCCCTCGGGCATCGTGTTCACCGTGAACAAGGCGGCCAGCGCCGTGATGTAGAGGGTGTCTGAGGCATTATAAGACCTTCTCAATGAGCAGCAGAACACCACCAATATATAGAGGCAACATGGTGATCAACATTGCTTTTCTCATTTGGCCCTCATCTATACCACTGGCAGTTTGATCATTCGTTCATCGCGCCAGCAGTATGGCACTGGCGCGGGAGCTCAGGTGGTAGGTGTGTTGGTCCACGCAAAGCGTTTCATTCCCCGCAGAAACAAGATCCTGTGGTGATGCGCGCGAGGTATCAACGGCCAAGTGCCATCGCTTGCCGGGCGGCAGGATGGGAAAAGCAAAATCGACCGCATCGGCGCCGGCATTAAACATCAGCAGCATTGAGCATTGCGCATCTTCATGTACCAGGCAGGCGAGCTCTTTTGCCCTCGGATCTGCCCAATCTGGCATAGCGCCTTTCGCGCCAAACCAATGGATCTCTGTGTCCGTGTAGAACTGCTCCTTGCTCAACATGGGATGGGCAAGACGAAAGGCGATCATCCCGCAGGTAAACCGGTATATTTCCTGATGCTGCTCCAAAAAGTGCCAGTCATACCAGTTCGTTTCATTGTCCTGGCAGTAGGCATTGTTGTTGCCGCCCTGCGTGCGGCGAAATTCATCGCCGCCGAGAAGCATTGGCACACCACGCGATATCATCAGTGTCAGCAGGAAGTTTTTGATCTGACGTTTCCGCAAAGCTACGATTTCGACATCCGTCGTCTCGCCTTCGATGCCGTAATTCTCGCTGTAGTTTGCGTCGGTCCCGTCATGATTGTCTTCGCCGTTGGCGTCATTGTGTTTGTGGCGATAGCTTACCAGGTCATTCAAAGTGAAGCCGTCGTGGCAGGTGATGAAATTGATGCTGCTTTCTGGGCCTTTGCCAGACTTTGCATAGATGTCGGCACTGCCACATATGCGGCTGGCAAACGTACCGATCATTCCCTCGTCGCCACGCCAGAAACGGCGGACATCATCCCGGTAGCGGCCGTTCCACTCCGCCCAACGCCGCTCCGAAAAACTGCCCACCTCATAGGCCCCGGCAGCGTCCCATGCTTCAGCGATAATCTTCACGTCCCTTAGAATCGGATCCTCCGCGATCCGTTCGAGCAGCGGGGCATTGGCCAGCAGCTTGCCAGTGCCATCCCGGCCGAGGACCGAGGCTAAGTCGAAGCGGAATCCATCGACATGCATCTCCACCACCCAGTAGCGCAACGCAGCCAGAATGTGATCCCGCACCACAGGGTGATTGGCGTTGATGGTGTTGCCTGTGCCCGTGTAGTCCAGGTAGTGGCGGGGCTCTGACGCCAACATATAGAAGATCGCGTTATCGATCCCGCGGAAACACAAGGTCGGGCCCAGTTCGTTTCCCTCTGCCGTGTGATTGAACACGACATCCAGGATCACTTCGATGTCGGCCAGATGGAGGGCCCGGACCATTTCCTTGAGCTCCAGTTTCTGCTGGCCCAGGCCGCCCGCGCTGCTGTAGGAGGCCTTCGGCGCGAAGAAAGCCACGGGATCGTAGCCCCAGTAATTCCTGAGCGGCTCGCCTGTTTGTGGATCGATGCCCGGCCCCTGGCATTCGTTGAACTCGTGTACGGGCATCAATTCCACCGCCGTCACGCCCAATTCTGTTAAATGGGGAATATTTTCCATCAGACCACGGTATTTGCCAGGATGTTCCACGCCGGAATTGGGATTTACGGTGAACCCACGAACATGGGTTTCGTAAATCACGGTCTTCGACCAGGGGTGCCTGAGCGGCCGATCGTTCTGCCAATTGAAGTGCTCGTGAGTGAATACGCATTTTGGCATGGCGCCGGCGTCATCGATTGTCGAACAAATCAGGTCCCGGTCCGGCGTCGACAGGTCATATCCCAGAGCTGGGGCAAAATCCCAGTCAAATAAGGGCGAGATCGCCGTCGCAAAGGGATCCAGGAGCAGCTTGTGGAAATTGAAGCGATGCCCTTCGTTGGGTTGGTACAGGCCATCCACCCGGTAGGCATAGAGTTGGCCGGGACGAATCCCTTCAACCCAGACGTGCCACACATCACCCGTGCGATTGCTTTCCGGATCGAGCTCAATCACCCTGGCTGGCGTTGCGTCCGCAGGTTGATCGAACAGCTCGAGCCGAACGCGACTGGCGTGCCGGCTGAACAAGGCGAAGTTGACGCCTCCTCCGGATTCGTGTGCTCCCAACGGCAAGGGAACACCTCGTTGAACCTCAGTGTGCTCGGAAACCTCTGACACATAATCATTGAGTGGGCATTCAAGCGTTTTCATTAGCGCTTATGCTCGCTCTGGTATTTTTGGGTCAGTCATGCCGTAGCCACAGTATCTGGTTTGTCGATTACCGCCCTCCATTAATGTGGTCAAACTGCGATCTCGGCTGGCGCCGCCTCGGCATCCGGCATTGCTTTGGTTGCAAGCGAGATCGCCAAGCTTGTAACGGAAGGATTCAGGCTGTCCACCATCGAGCTCGGAATCAGAATCGTGGCCCCTCGCTCCTTCGTGGTCTCGTAAATAATGTTCATGGCCCGCAATTGGAGCGCCTCGGGATGCCCGGCATAAATATCGGCGGCTTCGACGAATTTCCCCGCGATCGCGGCCTCGGCCGAGCCGAGAATCACCCGCGCCTGCTTCTCGCGCTCAGCCTGGGCCTGGCGCGACATGGCATCCTGCAGGGCAACGGGGATAGCGACATCGCGAATCTCCACCGAGGTCACCGTGATGCCCCAGGGCGCGGTTTTTGTGCCGATCTCGACCTTCAGTTGCTCGTCGGCGTCCTTTCGGTCCGACAAGAGTGCCGCCAACATCGAAGAACCGATCATCTCGCGCAGCGAAGTTTGCGCAACCCGGTCGATGGCCTCGAGGTAATCGGTAATGGCTAACGCCGCCTTTTCGGCGTCATGGACATGCCAGAAAATAATTGCATCCACGTTCACTGGAACCGTATCTCTGGTCAGCGCCTGCTCGGCATTGAAGGCGGTGGTCTGGATACGTCCATCGATGACGGCGACCACGTTGTCGATGATCGGGATAATGACGAACATTCCCGGCCCTTTGACGCTTTGCAGTTTGCCCATCCTCAGGATGACGAACTTCTGCCAGGCGTTGGCCATCTTCAGCGATAGGGCGATGACGATGGCGGCGGCGAAGAACACCAGTGCCAGATAGCGGTTCACCCAGTTGCCGACGGCCAGGCCCGAGAGAACACAGGCGAATACCAGAAAGGATGTGATGGGATTCATGGCGAGCTCGCTTTCTGTATTGTGAGAACAATCGAAAGATATCGATCCAGGCGAGTCATTTCCGTGCGGCAGCGAACGTCCGAGGATGAATCATTCGGACCAAGGTCATCGCTGCCACAGGATATGAGCGTCTTCCAGAGGAACGGCCGCATTGGCCTGGCGCGGGATCACTCGCGCCGTGTAGTCCGTCGCGGGGCGGGCGGCGGGCACCTGCGCGCGGTAGGCGTAGCCGTTGGTTGCCCCCACCAGTTGCCGCACGCGCGCCATCTCCACGCGCTCCGGCGCGGCGCCGTCGACGCCGTTGGCGTAAAGCTCGACCCCCACGGCCTCGGGGGCGAGGTCATCGAGATACACCTGTGCTTCGAATACGTGCTGCTCGGTGCCGGATTCCACCTTCACTTCGCCGAAGCGAAGGGCGGCCCATTTTTGCCCCAAAGCCTGGCGCCAATCGACCAACTCGACGCCCATCGCGCCTTTTTCGGCGGCCCGCTCCAGGTAGGCCGAGGCGGCCGGGAGGTAGTGTTGCTCCGTGTAGTCGCACACCGCGCGATTGGCGGAAAAGCGCGGCGTCAGGCGCGCCATGCTTTCTCGCATCCGCGCCACCCAGGCCGTGGGGATGCCGTCCTGATCGCGGGCATAGAACTCGGGGATCACCTCTCTTTCCAGCAGGTCGTAGAGCGCCTCGGCTTCGGCTGCGTCCCAGGCGGGATCGTCGCCGTGCTCCTGGCCGTCGCCCAGGGCCCAACCCAGTTCCGGGGCGTAGGCTTCCGCCCACCAGCCGTCCAGTTCGGAAACGTTGAGGCCGCCGTTGACGAGCACCTTCATGCCGCTGGTGCCGCACGCTTCCCAGGGCCGGCGCGGCGTGTTGAGCCGAACGTCCACGCCCTGTACCAGCTGCGCGGTCAAATCCATGTCGTAGTCGCTCAGGAAGATCACATGCGGACGCACCTCGGGCCGGCGGATAAAATGGATCCACTGCTGAATCAGGGCCTGTCCGGTCAGATCTGCGGGATGGGCCTTGCCGGCCATGACGAGCTGGACCGGGCGTTGCGGGTGGATCAGCAGGCGCAGCAGGCGTTCCGGGTCGTGCAGCAGCAGGTTCGGTCTCTTGTAGCTGGCGAAACGGCGGGCGAAACCCAGCGTCAAGGTATTGCAGTCGAAGTGATGCCTGGCGGCATCGACGGCATCGAGTGATGAGCCGGACGCGACCAGTTGCCGGGACAAGCGTTCACGGGCGTAGTCGACCAGGGCCTTGCCGGCGTCGGTGCGAAATTCCCACAGGCTGGCGTCGGAAACACGGCGCATGTTTTGCTCCAGGGTCTCCGCCGTTCCTGACCAGCGGTCCTTGCCACAGGCCTGCGTCCAAAGCTCATCGGCCGGGGCCGAGTCCCAGGTCGGCATATGGACGCCGTTGGTCACGTGACCGACCGGCACTTCTTCCGCCGGCCAGTGTGGAAACAGCGGCTCGAACAAGTGCCGGCTTACCCTGCCATGCAGGCGGCTGACGCCGTTGACCGCGCCACTGCCGCGAATCGCCAGATAGGCCATGTTGAAAGGTTCAGCCGCGTCGTTCGGATTCTGGCGGCCCAGGGCCAGCAATTCGTGCTGGGTGATGCCGAGCCTCTGCTCTGCATATCCCCCTAGGTACTGCTCGATGAGGGCCGGTGGAAATCGGTCGAAGCCTGCAGCCACCGCCGTGTGAGTGGTGAACAGGTTCCCGGCCCGGGTGACGGCCAGAGCGACCTCGAACGCTTGCCCGTTCTCCTGCATCCAGCTACGGGCGCGTTCCAGCACGGCGAAAGCCGCGTGCCCTTCATTCAGGTGGCAGACTTCCGGCTGAACGCCAAGGGCCGCGAGCAGTCGCCAACCGCCTATGCCGAGCAGTAGCTCCTGCTTGAGGCGCAGCTCCGGCCCGCCGCCGTAAAGCTCGCTGGTGATGCCACGATGCGCGGGGTAATTCGCCGCGTCGTTGCTGTCGAGCAGGTAGAGCTTCACTCTGCCGACCTGAACCTGCCAGGCCCGCAGCCAGACCGAGTAACCGGGCAGGGCAATCTCCAACCGCAACCACTCGCCGTTGGCTTGTCGCAGCGGCGTGATCGGCAACTGTCCGGGGTCGTTGTAGGGGAACATGGCCTGTTGCGCGCCGTCTTTGTCGATCACCTGACGAAAATAGCCTTGCTGGTAGAGCAGCCCCACGCCGATCACCGGCACGCCCAGATCGCTGGCGGCCTTGAGTTGATCGCCGGCCACGTTGCCGAGCCCGCCCGAGTAGATGGGCAATGCCTCGCTCAACATGAACTCCATGCTGAAGTAAGCAACACCAGTCAGCCGAGATTGCGGGTAGGTTTGCTGAAACCATGCCGGTGCCTGCACGGCATCCCGCCTGCTCTGTACCAGGTCGTCGATGCCCTTGCGGAACACCGGATCGGCCAGGACGCCCTGGAGCTTCTCCCGCGAGACGGTCTGCAGGATCGTCCAGGGGTTCCGCGTGAGCCTCCACAGCACCGGATCGAGCCGCCGCCATACGTGGTCGGTGGCGTGGTTCCATGACGAGTGCATGTCCAAGGCCAGCTCGGCCAGGGAATCGAATCCCTCGAACGTCCGTGGGAAGCAGTCCGTATAGCGGGTGGCAAACAGGTGTTTCGGTGCTCATCAGCCCTCCTCTTTCCGCCTTCACGGCGTCCCTTCCCGCCCGGGTCTCCCGGCTTCGAGAAGCCGTCTGCCCCGCTGCTCGCGTACGAGATTAGCATATCGTCCGGCCCGGTCTGTCCGTTACCGTACCGACCCGTCCCTTCCCCCGCCGGCCCGGGGGTGGCCGGCTCCGGTTTGCAGCCGGCGTCCAGGGGCATGCGCGCGGTCCCCGAGGATGCCGGCTTGCCCCTGGTGTACGTGGAGCTACGCCCCCGGGCTGCTGCCCTTCGGACGGCTCGCTACTCGATCACCTCGTCGGTCCGCACCGTAAAGCTCTTCAGGGTGTTGGGCCCGAAGGTGTTGCTGATGGCGACGTCGGCGGCATCCCGCCCACGGGCGATCAATACCCGGCCGATGCGAGGCGTATTGTTGCGGGCATCGAAGGTATGCCAACGGCCGTCGAGATAGGCCTCGAGCCAGCCGGCGAAATCCATCGGGCCGTAGGGCGGCGGCACGCCGATGTCGCCGAGGTAGCCGGTGCAGTAACGTGCGGGGATATTCATGCAGCGACAGAAAGCGATGGCCAGGTGCGCGTAGTCGCGGCAGACACCGGTGCGCTCGTGGAACACCTCTAAGGCGGTCTTGGTGGGGCGCGCGTGCTCATAGCCGAAAACGACATGTCGATGGACATAGTCGCAAATCGCCTGAACGCGCCCCCATCCGGTCGGTGACTTGTCGAACAACTGCCAGGCAATGTCGGACAGGCGGTCGGTCTCGCAATATCGGCTCCCCAGCAGGAACTGCAGGGTCTCGTCGGGCAGCTCTTCCACCGGCGTCTGCCGCGCGTGCGGCACAACCGTATCCGGCAGGCCCGTATCCCTCACGAGGGCATCGGCGGACAGCCGGACCTGTCCCGGGGGGGCAAGGATACGACTGCACCAGTTGCCGAAGCTGTCGCGATAGGCGGTGATCGGGACGGGCGGGTCGGCGATCAGGTGATCTGGGACGATCATGTCGGAAACGCGCGTGTAGTGGACGCTCAAGGTCAGGATCATCGGGATCGGCTGCGGGCAGTCGTACACCAGCTCATAGCCTATGCGGATCTTCATGAGCGAGCTCCTGCCGACCGCCGGTACCACCCAGGTAGGGGTTCCGCCAAGCGGGCTTGATGTATCGTTCGAGTAGATCGGTGCCCGGAAGTTTCCGCGCAGCGGCGCGCGAGCACCCCGCAGAGCGATTCCGCGGTCGGTTTGCGCGGGGCGGGGCCAACTTGTCTGCTCGCCCTGCGCAAGTGCCTCGGGTTGAGCTCCAACTCGGTGCCCACATAGACGGCTGCCGGGAAGCTCATTGCCCCCAGTCCAGGTTGGGCAATCGGGCGAACACCTCTCGCGTGCCTTCCGTCCATTGCCTGCCGAGCGCGAGGAAATACGGGTCCCCCTCGTCGAAGCGGCGACGCATCCGAATCTCAAGGCTGTCGCGCTCATAGCAGATCAGATCGATCGGCATGCCGACCGACAAATTGCTGCGCATCGTCGAATCGAACGAGACCAAAACACATTTGGCGGCATCGTTCAGCGCTATCGAGCGAGTAATCCCCCGGTCGAGAATCGGCTTGCCATACTTGGTTTCCCCGGTCTGGAGATAGGGTGTCTCAACGCTGGCCTCGATGAAGTTCCCCTCGGCGTAGATCCGGAAAAGCCGCGGCGGCTCGCCTGCGATCTGGCCGCCCAGTATGAACGAGGCGTTGAAGTCAACGTCACTCGCCGCCAGGTATTCGCCGTCGCGCCGATCGACGTCCCGCATGGCGTCCGACACCAGCATCGCCACATCGAACATAGTCTCTGCAGCCCATAGACTCGGCACATCCTTCCGAGCGTTGCGTTGCTTCAGCAAGCCAATGACGGCCTGCGTCCCCGCCAGGTTGCCGGAGCTCAGTAGAACGATGACTCGGTCAGCCGCACGCTCGAACACGGTCATCTTGCTGAAGCACGCAAAGTTGTCGACCCCGGCATGGGTGCGTGAGTCGGACGCAAACACCAATCCGGCGTCTAGCATGATGCCTGTACAGTAGGTCATAGTTGCATCTCTCCAGGCGATCACAACGCCTTCCAGTCAAGCCCCAGAGGGCACCCGAAGGGGGTGGCAAGCCGACGAATCGCGACCGCTCTGCCCCGAATGTCAGGAAACCCGCCTTGGGGGCTCATCCAAAAAGCAAATACGGATTTTTACCGCATCGAAACTGCAGCTCGGATTCGGAAAGCTCAATGCCATGGCTTGTCACAAAGCACGCGTGCCGTAGCGGCATCGCCTGCCGGATGCATTTCCTTTAAGGGATTAAAATGCCTGATTAGTAATCCAGCCTCGCGCCTCAGAGTCCATGTGGTGCAAGAATATCGTGCACAAACAAGCATTCTCCTCCTTTCGCATAAGGCACTCTGTGCGTCACCGTACAAAGCGCAGGACACGGCCTGTTCGCACTGTCCAACGGGATCCAAGGGCACGGCCAAGCGCTCCCCTGCCCGGCGTCCATCTCACCCAAAGATATGATGAGCTATTTACCGATAAAATGTGGTATTATTAGCGGTTACTCAGGCCAGTAATGCAAACGGTGGTCTCGATTATGACCATAGAACCCTCCTGGCAGGACAGCATCTTTCGCCAGCGTGAAGAGCTGGCGAGGATGCTGAGGGAACCGATCGCATTGCTGGGCCACAAGTGCGCTTCAGCCTGGGGCGATCAAGACCAGTTGAATGCAGTGCTTTTGGAAGGCTTCTCCAGCATCCCCTATTGCACCTATCTGTACGTCCTCGGCAACGACGCCGTGCAGATCAGCGACAACGTCGGCCAGGTCGGGATCAGACCCGGCTACTTCCAGCGCAATCGCGCCGAGCGTCCCTACATGAAAGAGGCGATGCCTGCGTGGGGCTTTCTGCTGTCGGATGCCTATATCAGCCGATCCGTACAACGTCCCACCCTGACGGCGCTGCAAGTTGTCGTGTCGGGAGCGGGCACCCTGGGGTACCTGGGTGCGGATTTCGACCTGCGCCGCCTGCCGGTGACTTCAGCGCTGTACCAGGAGCCTGACCACTGGCGGCAGGTGAAGGGCGACCCGGCGATCCGCGGCACACTGTTCCAGCAGACCCGGATCGAGAGCCCGATGGACCGCAACATGCCCGACGCGCTGTCGATCCTGGAGGAACTGCTCACGGAGCGCGGCGTGTTCCAGTGCCAGATCCACTTCTCGAGCAGCCAGGTCACGATCTGGATGATCGAGGACCCGCTGCGCTATCGTATCCTCGACCACGAAGTGCTCAAGGATCCGGACATCTGCCTGGTATACCCGTCCCGGCCTTACCCCGAAGACGCCGCGATACCGCGGGCCGAGATTACCCGAGTTCTGGCCGCAATGCGGGCACTGCGCACGGTCGATACAACCATCTACCTGCGCACGGCCTCCATCAACGTGTTCAACGGCATGGTGAGCCTGACCTTTTCCTGCGACGGCTCGCACTACATGCGCTACGACGAATTCCTCGCCAAGGGCGCCACCTTCTGGTCCGGAGTAGCGGAATAAGACCCGCCGCGCGGAGCCCCACTTTACGCCGTTCGCGCGGCGAAACCCCGATCCGGCGCCTAACCCACCAGCCCACGCGCCGCAGGGCAACGCACGCCACCCCCCGACGCCGGTATGCCTGGGTGCAATCGCATGACAAATCGACTCTTGGAGTCGGGTCCAGCGTCGGTCCATAATGCTCTTCACGTTGGCCGACCGCCGGACGCAGGGCTAGAAACCAGGATGTACCAGGGCGAGCGCTTCAACAGCATTTCCCACCTGGTCGGCGCGGTGCTGGCCCTGATAGGGGCTGCCGTGCTGGTGTCCCTGGCCGGTGTCAGCGGCGGGGCGACCCGCATCGTGAGCTTCGCTGTCTATGGCCTCACCCTGCTCCTGCTGTACCTGTTCTCGACCCTCTATCACAGCCTACGCGGGCCCGCGAAGCAGGTGTTTCAGGTGTTAGACCACCACGCGATCTACCTCCTGATCGCGGGTACCTACACGCCGTTCTGCCTGGTGGCGCTCGGTGGCGCCACCGGCTGGTGGCTGTTCGGCTCGGTGTGGGGCCTGGCCCTGCTGGGCATCGTCATCGACACCCTCCGCGGCGAGGGTGGACGCTTGCTGTCGGTGGTCATCTATCTGATCATGGGCTGGCTGATCCTATTCGCCTTCGACCCCATCATCGCCGCCCTGCCTGCGACGGGCCTTCGCCTGCTGGTGGCCGGTGGCCTCTTCTACACCGTAGGGGTGATCTTTTACGCGCTGGATCACTTCCGGCGCTGGTGCCATGGCGTCTGGCATCTGTTCGTCCTGGCCGGAAGCATCAGCCACTATTTCGCGATCCTGCTCTATCTGTGATTGGCCATGACACTGCCCATTGGCGGCGCATAGGGTCCCCGGCCGGATACGCAAGCAGCATCACCGGCGCGTGTTCGAGCGGCTTAACCAGAGGAATACTATGATCCGTATCAATAGCACACAGGGCTTTGCTGAAAGACACAGGACTTTTCTGATGAGTGGCCCGCCTGCAATACTTACAACATGTCGGGGTGCCCTGCGAGGGCTCGCGGCCGGTAATGCGATCGGCAGGAGATTCTCGCCTTTTTCCGGGCTCCTTCTGCCGCTGGCACTGATGCTCTGGCTGACCGGCGTCGGCGCACAGCCCATCGCAGGCGTCCGACAACCCAAAGCGCCCGTATCATTCATTGACATACCGCTGCGGCTGTCGCTCGAGCCCCTGACCGCGGCCGCCGACAGGCTGCTCCCGCACCAGGCAGGCAACTGGCGCACATGGAAGGACTGGCACGGTATAGACTCGCAATACCGTGGCTGGCGCGGGCCGCTCAGCGTGACTGCCTCGGGTAATGTGCTATTGGCTCAGGCGCATGTACGGTACTGGATCAAGGCACAGAAGAAGCTGCTTGGCATGGTTAAGGTGACAGCCAGCTGCGGTATAGACGAGCCGCCGCGACAGGCAGTGATCGGCATGCAGGTCCTGCTAGAGTGGGGTCCGGACTGGACCTTGAGACCGAGGTTTCGCATTCTGCCGACCCGGTTTCTCGATCGCTGCGAAATGACCATCGCGAATATCGATGTCACGTCCGTCGTCGAGACCGAATTCCACAAGCAAATGCAAGACAGCCTGCGTGCGGCCCTCAAGACATTGGCGCCCGGCCTGGATGCCATCCAGCGTCAGGCTCAGCAAACCTGGTCGTTGTTGCAAGAGCCCGTAGAGCTCGCACCAGACACCTGGTTGTTGCTCAGGCCAGAGAGTGTCGCACTGTCTCCCATAACCGGTTGGGATAAAACCCTTGACGCACATCTTGCACTGACATTGCAGCCGGTGCTGGTGAGCGGACTCGAGCCCGCCCGCAAACCGGTGCCGCTACCACCTCTGGGACAGTATTATCCCCGGTCTGCCGAGTTGAATCTGCACCTGAGCGTGAACCTGGATTTCCCCTCACTCAATCAGCGGATTTCCGGCAGTCTCGCCGGCAAATCCTTTGTCATCAAAGGTCAGAAGACCGGCATCAAGAAGCTCGAGCTGGGGGGCAGCAGAGAGGAAATCAGGGCACGGATGGAGCTCGCCGGCGACCTGACCGGTACGGTGGAATTGCGTGCGAGGGTGGCCTATGATGCGCAACATCAGAAGCTGGAATTACAGCACCTGACGTTTGACTATAACGCGGAAGATTACACCCTAGGGATGTTAGCGGAGGCGTTTCATGAGCCCATCCGTCTGGCACTCGAAGATGCGGCCAACCAGGCGTTGGCGCAGCACCTCAAGCTGCTCAGCGAGCGCCTCGGGGCGGTTCTCAAGAAGATCACACCGCCGAGTGTTGCGCTCGACCTGTCCGCCTTGCAGCTGAGTAGCGTGAAAATACTTATCGAACAGAAGGGTATCAGGCTGGATGGAACCGCCACCGGGAGTGCCCACCTGGTCTTGCGTTGACCGCTAGCGGCCAGGGTTGAGGGCCAAGCAGGAAACGGCCATCGAGCATTAGACTATTCATATGGAAAGCGCCATGTGCAGGGTTCATAGCGCCGGCTCAAATCATCGGACTAACAAACGCCATGGGAGACGGCGTGATACGCCACGAGCAGCAGGGCGGCGCCGACGAAGGCCGCCAAAAGGCTGGATAGATTGAATTGCGCAACAGCCACCATCCCGAGGGCTGCGAAAAGCCAACCCCCGATCACTGCCCCGACGGTGCCGATTATGATCTGCATGACGACACCCTCGCCCTTCCCGCCCACGACTTTCCTGGCGACGAGCCCAGCGACGACACCAAGGATAACCCAAACGAAAAGCAACATGATTGGCTCCTGTATCCGTTGAATCCGTGGCACCCCGATCCGAGCCTGCTCGCCCCGATCCACCGGCGCCGAGCAAACCCCTTGCCGAGCTCCGTGTCGCAATCGAGACAGGAATGTAGCCGCAACAGCTGGCGCTCGGCCCGTACTCCCCTTGCGCGGTAAAGAACGACGCAAGTAATGCCCCACGCCCCGGGATAAGCCTGTCGGGACACACCGTGAATACATCCCTGTAGGCTCGAGGCTAGCTGCATGATCCGGCGACGTCTGTACCGTATCCGACATAAGCGGCGGCTCGTCGATGATTGCAGGTCCGCCGTCAAGCGTGAAGCACGAAGCGAGAGGTTTTCGCCGCGCCCCCGGGTCGAGAAGTCCCAGGCAGTGCTGCCTTGTCCGCTGCAAACACAGATCCCGCCCCGTGTGCGCTGACGAACAGACGGTTGCCTCCGAGTGAGTAGAATCTTCAAAGTAGACTCTAGAGAGTCTCCGGAAACGCTAGAAACGAGGGGCCTGCTCCCGCCCAGGTCGCATCCGGGCGCACTGCGAAGGAGATATGAAATGTCACTTGGAACAATCCTGCTTATCGTTCTCGTTCTCATTCTGGTCGGCGTGATTCCAGCCTGGCCGCACAGTCGGGGATGGGGTTACGGTCCCAGCGGGCTTATCGGTATTCTCCTGGTCGTCTTCTTGATCCTGCTGGTGATGGGCCGAATCTAGGGTACCGCGATAGCAGGTTCTGCGGCCATATCGGAGGCCGCGTCGCTGTGTTCTCAAGGATGCAACGATAGAGCCTACCCCAGCGTTGCAGACCGCCCTCGAACAATGCGGCGACGGCGAGGACCGCCGAAATTGCAGTGCGCCCGCCCTTGCCGCGCCCCAATCGCGGATTCGACTGATGGTCGAATCCAGGGAGAGGCATAGAAGAAAGTTCTTGGCCCGTGTTTGACAGGCTTGTCTTGGCTCTTGCTGAAAGATTTCTGCAGCTGAATCCACTACTTGTTTCCCTTTGCGGCGTCCTGCATGTTCTCATCGGCCTTTTCCATCTGCTTGCCGGCGGAATCCAACGCGTTATCAATGCTCTTGTGGGCACGCTCGGCGGGGCCCCCCGGCTTCTGACAGCCCGATAGTCCTACGATGAAGAGCGCTCATAACCAACCCCGCGCTAACGGACTTGAATGGTTTCATGGCTCATCACTCCTGCTAATCCATCGATCTGGGATTGAGACTCAACCTGTCGGTCCTTCTCGCTGATCGATCACGCGGCCAAGCTCAAGCATCCAAAGCGCGCCCTGCGCGATCTGTCTGCCAGCGTACATAGCCGCCGAACAACCGGTGCGCCATTGGCCGCTCCGCCTTGCGGTTTGGGCGCCGACCGCCCAGAAACGACCCGCATTCCCCTGCCGCGTCGCACGCTCCGCCGCCTCCGTTCGCTGCCGAACACTGGAAACGGGGGGGGGGAAGGGGCTAGACTAAGGGTAGGCTTCCCAGCCAGCTGGGATCGACGCCAGCTGTGCTCGTTTCCGCCGTCGCTAACGACTGGGAGGATCTCCAATGATGCCCGCACCGGACGCCCATGACCCCCGACAGAACCACATTCTCGCCGCACTGCCGGCGGACGAATACGCACGCCTGCTCCCCCATCTGGAAATGGCCCCATTATTGCTAGGCAGTGTGCTCTGCGAGCCCGACATCCAGATCCGCCACGTCTATTTCCCAACGACCTCCATCGTCTCCTTGCTCTACGTTATGGAGGATGGCGCATCGGCCGAGATCGCCGTGGTCGGCAACGAGGGAGTCGTGGGCGTATCGCTCTTCATGGGCGGCGAAACCACCACCAGCCGGGCTGTCGTGCAAAGCGCCGGCCACGCCTACCGGCTGAAGGGCCAGTTGCTGAAGGACGCATTCTATCGCGCCGGCCCGATCCAGCGTCTTTTGCTCCGCTACACCCAGGCGCTGCTGACACAGATGGCGCAGACCGCAGTGTGCAATCGGCATCATTCGATTGACCAGCAATTGTGCCGCTGGCTGCTGCTGAGCCTGGATCGCCTGCCCTCCAACCAGCTGACCATGACCCAGGAGCTGATCGCCAACATGCTCGGAGTACGCCGCGAAGGTGTCACCGAAGCGGCCGGAAAATTGCAGCGCGCCGGACTGATTCACTACAGCCGTGGCCAGATCACAGTGTTGGATCGGCCCGGATTGGAAGCGCGTGTGTGCGAATGCTACCGAGTGGTCAAGCGGGAGTTTGAACGGCTGCTCCCGGATACACTCGTTCCGAGCTAGCGCGGATCAGTGTGCGTGCAGCGGTCGTTGGAGCCGCACCCGGCAGCCTTAGCCCGGGGCGCTCGGAATAGTTAATGCTTTTTGTTGGCAAGCCGCCTGAATCCTCTGAGCCGAAGGCTTTCGACCCAATATGTACGATATCGAACAGACGCGGCTGGCTACATGTATGTATATAGACCATTGGCTAATAGCGATTAGCTACAGCCCCGTAGATTAAATGCTGTCCGCTAATGAGGAGTCATAACATGCCTCGGGTTATTCACTTAATTATCGCTTTCGCGATTCTATGCTATTCAGCGACTTCGTCTGCCGGTACGACTTATATGGACGACCGCGGCGGAAGTCTACACGCGAGTATCGGGATTACGCTGAATGCTTTTCCGGAGCTCCGTGTCGTACCGGGTTACCCCGTTTACTACGCGCCTCGATTGGACGCGAACTATTTCTTCTACGACGGGATGTACTGGGTGTACCGGGACGATACCTGGTACTCGAGCGCCTGGTACGACGGACCTTGGTGGGCCACGAGCAATGAGGATGTTCCGCTATATATCCTGCGAATCCCTGTGCGCTACTACCGCCAGCCTCCCAAGTACTTCCATGGGTGGACAGCTGACGCGCCGCCGCGTTGGGGTGATCACTGGGGCCGTGATTGGGAAAATCACAGGTCCGGCTGGGATAAGTGGAACCGCAGGTCGGCTCCGGCGCCTGCCCAGCTGCCGACTTATCAAAGAAACTATTCGGGCGATCGGTATCCCCGACAAGTTGATCGTCAGCGAGTGCTTCAGCAGCACGATTACCGGTACCAGCCCCGCGATTCCGTAGTCCGGAAACTCTTTCAGCGGCTCTATGTCGAGCCAGCAACACACGGAGCGCCTGCTCGGAAGGGTACACCTGAGCATGGAAGGCAGGGAGGCGAAGCGGTGAATCGCGGGTCCACGCCAGCATCTTCGCAACAGAAGCCCTGGACAGGTCAGGAACCCGGGCAGCGGCCGCAGCCAGCGTCAAGCCAACAGCGGCGCCAAGATAAGCAACCGCAGACACACCAGCAGCCGCAGACGCACCAGCAACCGCAGACACACCAGCAGCCGCAGACGCACCAGCAACCGCAGACGCACCAGCAGCCGCAGAAGCACCAGCAGCCGCAGAAGCACCAGCAGCCGCAGACGCACCAGCAACCGCAGACGCACCAGCAGCCGCAGACGCACCAGCAGCCGCAGAAGCAGACGCAAAATCAGCAGCGGAAGAAGCCAACATCGCAGGGCGGGAATGCTGACCACAACCGACAACAGCGCGGGCAGGGCAAGGACCACGAGCGCGGTCCCGATCAAAACCAGCGTTAGAACAAGCTGAGCCGCCTGTCACCCGATACCTGACACCGTGAACCGCCCCGGGGGGCAGGCTGATGCCAAGTTGGGCGTCCACCGTCAGGTGGCCGTCCAACAGGCGTTCAAGCAGCATGCCCCGACGGCCTTGGTAGAACGCCCGCCGTCCCCGCTCGACCCGCCCGCTGCGCCGCGCAAACCGACCCCGGCCGCAACGGCACTCCTCATCGACGCTCTGAACGTAGAGCAACCGCATGAGGCTCGTTGTTAGTGCGCCAGCCAGGCCCGGAATGCCCGCCCCTTAGCCGCAGAAACCGGCTGCCTCGAGTACCGCAGCTAGCGGGGCGCTGCCGCCCCGACCGGCCCTATGCAAGGTGAATATCGCCGAACAGCCCCAGCAATCCGAAAATGATCAGATATGCCGCGACGATGTAGTTCAGTAGCCGGGGCATGATCAGGATGAGAACGCCGGCTATCAGCGATACCAAGGGTCCGAGAGACCAGGTGACATTCATGAGTGTTTCCTAATGTAATGTGATCGAAGCTAGATCCGCCCGTAGGATAGCCGGTCCGCAGCGGCGCGGTCTGTTCGGTCTCGCACATTATGATTAAACAGGTTTGCCGTTGGCTCGAACAGGCTCATGCGCGTCACGCGCACGTTGCTCTCACGACCGGTGCACCGTATAGGCGTCAACTGTGCCAGTCGAAGCCCGGAATTTCTGCGTATAGCAACGGTACACGTCCACGAGTGTCCGATGAATTCGTGCGGGGCTCCCGGAAAGGTCCTGCTAAGCGCGGCAACAGACAGAGTAGACGAGCTACGCGGCGTATCTTCGCGGCAGAGGTTGTCCCATGCGCACACAATCTTGATCGTCGATGATCGCTGCAGGCAAGCGACCCCACGTGCGTTCAGACTGCGCTACCGATGCAGTCAACAGGAATACACAGAATGACCATAAATAGCTCGATTCAACTGAAAAAGATCGTCAGAAGTCCGCTCTTGTTGGCGGTTGCGGCCACTTTTGCCGTTGCGGCATGCAGCACTCAGCCCATGTCCAGTTCGTCTCCGATAGACTATACCGGCCCTGCCGGCGCTCAAGGCCCCGTCGGGCCTGTCGGCGAGCGAGGCCGCACCGGTGCGACCGGGGCGCCCGGCATGGCACTGGAAGGCCCAGCGGGCGAGCGGGGTCCTGTGGGCTCAACGGGTAGGCAAGGCCCGACCGGCGCGCCGGGTCCCACCGGCGCAATGGTGGTCGGCGAGGCCGGAGCAGTCGGTCCAGCCGGCGCAGCGGGCGCGCAGGGCGCCACCGGGCGGACGGGTCAGCAGGGCGCAAGCTTCACGGGTCGCGCTGGGCCGATGGGGCCCGCCGGTCCTGAGGGTGCTCAAGGCTGGGCCGGACCGACTGGTATTCAAGGGGCAACCACAGCGGGCCCAACCGGCGCGACTGGCCGTGCCGGCCCCGCGGGCGCTCAGGGTGCCAGAGGATTTGGCGGCCCCCAGGGTAACGCGGAAATGGTTGGCATGACGGGTCCCGCTGGCCCCACTGGAGACGTGGGCTCGCGAGGCTCTGCCGGTCCGACCGGCGCACAGGGCCCAATGGCGCTGAAAGGTACCTGGACCGGCTACTCGGAGTACACCTTCAACGGAGATAGCGACGAGATTCTCTATTCCGACCGAGGGAACGCGGGCGACATCGCGAGGTATTTGGATCAGAACCAGTCTTACCGAATCGGCCTGGACGGTGCCGACACCACCCGCGTCGGGATCATTCGAGACGCATTGCTCAAGGCCGGAGTGCCGTCTTACAAGATCCAGACTGGCGCCCTCGGGGACCCGCAGCTGAGAACCTACGGGCGAGTAGAGGTGCTGGTCCGCAACTAGGCCAACCCTTCTTGCGCTGAGCCGAGACCGAACGGCGCGATCGCGAGACCGCGCCGTCTTTTGTGGACCATCTGCCGCATCTCTTCCGTATGTTCGACATCGAACAGACTACGTCTTGTCACAGGTATAGTCTACTAGGCGTAGACCGAGCTCTAATCTGATCTATACTGGCCGTACCCACGCTTTTCGTGGCTGCACATTATTGTGACTACCCAGAGCCCACGAATGCCGATAGTCGGCTTGCGACACAACAATGCTCGACTGCCTTTTCTGATAGTCGGCTTCCGGGCAACACTGCAACCTTGACGGAGCAAAAACATGTACCACGTTCAAAAAAGTCTCATTGCACTGGCACTCGCGGCGGGATCAATCGTCTCGATGAGTGCGATGAATTTGGCAAGTGCCGCAACGGCTGAGGATTTGGACAATGATTCCCGGCAGGCCTTGCAGACGCTCTATAAAGCCGAACCCGTCGCCGAAACCCTTTCCCGCACGGCCAAGGCGGTGCTTATTTTCCCGAATATCGTCAAGGCTGGCCTCGTGTTCGGCGGTAGCTATGGCGAGGGAGAGCTTATCGAGGGCCCGAAAGTCGTCGATTACTACAACTCCGTTACCGGCTCATGGGGTCTGCAGGCAGGCGCCCAGTCCTACGGATATGCGGTGTTTCTGATGACGGACAAGGCCATTAACTACATTAAAAAGACGAAGGGCTGGGAAATCGGCGTAGGTCCGACCGTCGTTGTGGTCGACGAAGGGGTCGCGAAGAATCTGTCGACATCCTCGCTAAAGGATGATGCCTATGCGTTTATCTTCAGTCAGCAGGGATTGATGGCTGGGGTAAGCATTGAAGGAACAAAGATTTCCCGCATCAATCGCTAGTCCGGTATAGGGCGGGGCGGCCGCGATTTGCGTCCGCCCTGATGAGTCAATCGCCCTCGATCAATGAGAAGAGGGACAATGATGAAGAATCAGAGCGCCGAGACCATTCAGTGGCTCTTCCGGTAACCAAATAGTCTGATAGGAGAATTCCCATGCCGCTAATTAACCTACTCATCGTCTTGGTCGTGGTTGGCGTCCTGCTCTGGGTCGTCAATACCTACATACCCATGGACCGTAAGATCAGAAACATTGTTAATATCGTCGTCGTCATTGTCGTCGTGCTGTGGCTGCTGCAGGTGTTCGGCGTGCTGGGATCGCTCGACAGCATACGTGTCGGCCGATGACAGCCTGAAAGGACCATAAGGCGCTGCCAGTCTTCCATACAAGCGGATCGATAGTGCGTTACGTAAGGGTGGAGCCTACGATCACGCTGTTGGAGGATGACTCGGCCTTTCCGCCGGTCGCCGATGCGCCCGCCGCCGCGGTACGGGTCTTTCCGAAGCCAGCGGAGACCGGCGGCCGGATCACAGCTCCACCGCCGGGCACGAGACATCGCCATCCGCAACGCTGGCTGCTTGCACTGTTGGGGCTGCTGTTGGTCGCGACCGGCGGGTGGCTGGGCTATGGGGAGCTGCGCACCTCTGCCGTTCAGGCCCGCTATCTTGCCCAGCTCGACGGGCGTCTCGGCTACCGTGTGGAGTCGGGGGCGGCTTCGCCCGAGTCGCTGCCCGATCCCGGCGTTGGGCCCTACGACGAGCGCCTGGGCTACAATCGCCTGCCTGCAACCATAGCCGGGCTAACCAGCCGAGGCTACATCGTACAAGCCCAGGCGCGGGTCACTCCGGAGTTTCGCGGGCTGGCAGACTGGGGCCTGTTTCCCATCTACCGCGAAAAGGATCAGGCGGGGCTCCTGATACTGGATGATGGGGGCCGAATCGCGTATTCCGCCCGCTATCCCGAGCGCGTATTCGATAGCTTTGCGGCAATTCCGTCCCAGGTGGTGGCCAGTCTGCTGTTCATCGAGAACCGGGAGCTGCTGCATCCCCTTGCCGCAACCAGCAATCCGGCGGTTGAATGGGATCGGCTCGCCAAGGTAACCCTGGATCTGGCCCTCGGCGCAGTATTGGACGACGACCATAAGCCCGCCGGCGCCAGCACGCTCGCGACCCAGTTGGAAAAATACCGCCACTCGCCGGGCGGCGTTACCGGCTCCGCCACGGAGAAGCTGCGCCAGATGGCGTCGGCCAGCCTGCGGGCTTACCTGGACGGGGAACAGACACTCGACGCCCGGCGGCGCATCGTGCTGAGCTACATCAACACGGTGCCCTTGTCGGCGCGGGCCGGCTACGGTGAGATCAATGGACTCGGGGACGGCCTGTGGGCCTGGTACGGCTCCAGCCTGGAGCAGCTGCGCAGTGCCCTGGGGGTCAAGCCGGTGGCCGGAACCGACGCGGCGCACGAACAGGCACGCCTGTACAAGCAGGCATTGAGCTTGTTCATCGCCCAGCGCAGGCCCTCCTATTATCTGTCAAACCCCGAGAGTCTGGACGCGCTGACCAATGTCTACCTAAATTTGCTGGCCAGCGCCGGGGTGATAGACCCTCGGTTGCGGGACGCAGCGCAGAGGATACCATTGAAGCTCACCGGGTCCGCGAGCACGCAGGTCAACTCAGGCGTCAACAAGGCCACCAACGCGGTGCGCGGGCGCTTGGCAGACATGCTCGGCGTGGCGCGACGGTACGACCTGGATCGGGTGGACATGACTGTTAGCAGCACCGTGGATCTGCCCATGCAGCAGGCGGTGACAACGGTGTTGCGGACGCTGGCCGATTCGAAACACGCCCGGGCCGCGGGCCTGTACGGCCGTCGCTTGCTGGGTCCCGATGACGACCTGACCTCTATCGTCTACAGCTTCACCCTGTTGGAGCGCAGTCCCGACGGCAACGCGGTGCGGGTTCAGACGGATAACTATGATCAACCCTTCGATATCAACGAGGGCGTGAAGCTGGAGCTGGGATCCACCGCCAAGCTCAGAACCCTCGTCAGTTACCTCAACATCATCGCCGAGCTGCACCAGCGCTATGCCGGCCTGTCGCGAGAAGCGCGGACGGCAATGAAGGTGCCGAGCCGCAATGTGCTGGCCCTCTGGGCGGTGCGCTGGCTCAATGGCGCCCAGGACACCAGTCTGACGACAATGTTGGAGGCCGCCATGGAGCGGCGGTACTCCGCCAGTCCGGGTGCGGGATTCTACACCGGCGGCGCAATGCACACCTTCTCCAACTTCAACAAAGAGGACGACGGCAGGGTCATCAGTGTGCGTGAGGCACTGCAGAGCTCGGTGAATCTGGTGTTCGTGCGCATGATGCGCGACATCGAGCGCTACTACGTTTGGCGCTCGGAGGACTCTGCGGCAGCTCTCTTGGCAGACGGCGACGCCTCCCTGAGGGCGGCATATTTGACGCGTTTCGCCGATCGGGAGGGCTCGACGTTTCTGCAGCGCTTCTATCGCAAATATCTGGCCAAGTCACCCGCCGACGCCCTGGATTCCCTGCTTTCCGGGATTCGAATGTCCCCGAGGAAACTGGCGGTCATCTACAGCAGCATCGAGCCATCGCCCAGCGCCAACGGTCTCGGCGCCCTGTTCAAGCACTACTTGCCGGCCACCACGCTTACCAGCAAGGACACGGAGGCACTGTTCGAGAAATACACCCCGCAGCGCTACTCGCTGGCCGATCGCGGTTATATCACCCGGGTGCATCCCCTCGAGCTATGGGTCATGGGCTATCTCCGAGACCATCCGCAGGCAAAGATCGGGGAGGTGCTGGCGGCCAGCGTCGAGGAGCGTCAGGAGGTGTATCGCTGGCTGTTCCGCACCCGACGCAAAAGCGCCCAGAACCGACGCATCCGCTATCTGCTGGAGGTCGAGGCTTTCGCCGAGATCCTCCAGGACTGGAAGCGCGTGGGCTATCCCTTCGATAGCCTGGTGCCTTCTTATGCCACGGCCCTGGGCAGCTCAGCCGACCGGCCCGCCGCGCTTGCGGAGCTCATGGGCATCATCGTCAACGATGGCGTGCGTTATCCCACGGTGCGCATCGACAAGGTGCACCTGGCCGAGGGCACGCCCTACGAAACGGTCGTGGGTCACGCGGCGCCGATCGGCGAGCAAGTGCTGGCGCCGGAAGTCGCACGCGTCGTCCGCAACGCCCTGATGGGTGTGGTAGCGCGAGGCACGGCACGGCGCCTTGGGACGCCCTTCGTGCGCGGGGATGGGGTGGCGATTCCAGTGGGCGGAAAGACCGGCACGGGCGACAACCGCTTCGATGTGTTCGGGCACAACGGAGTCCTGATACGGTCCGGGGTGATGAGTCGTACCGCCACCTTCGTGTTCTTCATCGGCGGTCATTTCTACGGCACGCTAACGGCCTATGTGCCGGGGCACGCTGCCGGCCGCTACAAATTCACGAGTGCGCTGCCAGTGCAGATCCTCAAGACGCTGGCCCCAACCCTAGCGCCCATAGTGGGAGCTGCGGAAGGCGCGCCGGTGCACAGTGCACCAAAGCGTTTGCCCAAGGGCGGAGAAGCACCTGATGAGGCGCTGCCGCCCATGCCGCCGGACGATTTGACTTAAACCGCCCCTCGCAGCAGTGACCCGTGCAGTCGTCTTCCTCGTCGGCATAAACCAGCTCACGGAACGTCAGGTGCTCGCCGCGATCGGGCACGCGCTGCAAGAGCATCTCCCGCCACTTCGCACCCGTGCTCGGTCCTGTCCAGGGAGAACGGCGCCCGGATACTATAGCGGACCCTCACGAAAACGGCCGATGCAGGCTCGAGGCTCGCTGCATGATCCGGCAACGTCTGTACCGTATTCAACTCCCGCGTACGTTGCATTCCGATCCGCCGCAAGAAGATATGACATGTACGATACCGAACAGACTCGGCCGGCGACATGTATGTAACGTATCGATAGCTCGTAGCCCAAATGCTGGCTGCGCATCAGGAGTCATAACATGCTTCGAGTTACCCACTTAATTATCGCAGTCGCGATTCTGTGCTACTCAGCGACTTCGTCGGCCGGTAACGCGTATGGGCACGACCGTAGCGGCGATCCACACCGGAGTGCCGGTAAGGCGCATGGGCACGACCGCAGCGGCGATCCACACCGGAGTATCGGGCTTACGCTGCGTGATTTTCCGGAGCTCCGTGTCGTACCGGGTTACCCCGTTTACTACGCGCCTCGATTGGACGCGAACTATTTCTTCTACGATGGTATGTACTGGGTGTACCGGGACGATAACTGGTATTCGAGTACCTGGTACGACGGACCTTGGTGGGCCACGAGCCATGAGGATGTGCCGGCATATGTCCTGCGAATCCCTGTGCGCTACTACCGCCAGCCTCCCAAGTACTTCCATGGATGGAAAGCTGACGCGCCGCCGCGTTGGGGTGATCACTGGGGCCGTGATTGGGAAAATCACAGGTCCGGCTGGGACAAGTGGAACCGCAGCGCCGCTCCAACGCCTGCCCCGCTGCCGGCTTATCAGAAAGAGTATTCGGGCGATCGATATCCCCGACAAGTCGATCGTCAGCGAGAGCTTCAGGAGCACGATTACCGGTACCACCCCCGTGACCCGGTAGTCCGGAAATACTATCAGGAGCTCTATCACGACTTCCAAGCGCAGAGAGACCAGGCAAACACAAGCTCGCCCCTGCAGAATATCGCGCGTTTTATGAACGATCTAAGCGGCGGGACGAGTCGGCCACACGATACCATCGGGCTCAGGCTGAACGAATTTCCTGAGCTTCTCGTCGTGCCGGGGTACCCCGTTTACTACGCGCCTCGATTGGACGCGAACTATTTCTTCTACGACGGTATGTACTGGGTGTACCGGGACGATAACTGGTATTCGAGTACCTGGTACGACGGACCTTGGTGGGCCACGAGCCGCGAGGATGTGCCGGCATATGTCCTGCGGATCCCTGTGCGCTACTACCGCCAGCCTCCCAAGTACTTCCATGGATGGAAAGCTGACGCGCCGCCGCGTTGGGGTGATCACTGGGGCCGTGATTGGGAAAATCACAGGTCCGGCTGGGACACGTGGAACCGGAGCGCCGCTCCGACGCCTGCCCCGCTGCCGATCTATCAGAAGAGGTATTCGGGCGATCGGTATCCCCGACAAGTTGATCGTCAGCGAGAGCTTCAGCAGCACGATTACCGATACGACCCCCGTGACCCCGTAGTCCGGAAACACTATCAGCAGCTCTATCACGAGCCGGCAAAGCAGGGAGGAGCCTCGCCGCAGAAACACCAGCAGCCGCAGAAGCACCAGCAGCCGCAGAAGCACCAGCAGCCGCAGAAACACCAGCAGCCGCAGAAACACCAGCAGCCGCAGAAACACCAGCAGCCGCAGAAGCACCAGCAGCCGCAGAAACACCAGCAGCCGCAGAAGCACCAGCAGCCGCAGAAGCACCAGCAGCCGCAGAAACACCAGCAGCCGCAGAAGCACCAGCAGCCGCAGAAGCACCAGCAGCCGCAGAAACACCAGCAGCCGCAGAAACACCAGCAGCCGCAGAAACACCAGCAGCCGCAGAAGCACCAGCAGCCGCAGAAGCACCAGCAGCCGCAGAAGCCAACATCGCAGGGCGGGAATGCTCACCACAACCGACAACAGCGCGGCCAGGGTAAGAACCACGAGCACGGTCCCGATCAAAACCAGCGTTAGAACAAGCTGAGCCGCCTGTCACCCGATACCTGACACCGTGAACCGCCCTGGGGGCAAGCTGATGCCAAGTTGGGCGTCCACCGTCAGGTGGCCGTCCAACAGGCGTTCAAGCAGCATGCCCCGACGGCCTCGGTAGAACGCCCGCCGTCCCCGCTCGACCCGCCCGCTGCGCTGCGCAAACCGACCCCGGCCGCAACGGCACTCCTCATCGACGCTCTGAACGTAGAGCAACGGCATGCGGCTCGTTCTTAGTACGCCAGCCAGACCCGAAGGCCCGCCCCTTATCCGTAGAAACCGGCTGCCTCGAGTACCGCAGCTAGCGGGGCGCTGCCGCCCCGACCGGCCCTATGCAAGGTGGATATCGCCGAACAGCCCCAGCAATCCGAAAATGATCAGATATGCCGCGACGATGTAGTTCAGTAGCCGGGGCATGATCAGGATGAGAACGCCGGCTATCAGCGATACCAAGGGTCCGAGAGTCCAGGTGACATTCATGAGTGTTTCCTAATGTAATGTGATCGAGGCTAGATCCACACGCAGGATAGCCGGTCCCCAGCGGCGCGGTCTGTTCCGTATAGGGCAGTCTGATCATTAATCAGGTTTGCCGCTGGCTCGAACAGGCTCATGCGCGTCACGCGCACGTTGCTCTCACTACCGGTGCACCGTATAGGCGTCAACCGTGCCAGTCGAAGCCCGGAATTTCTACGTATAGCAACGGTACGCGTCCACGAGTGTCCGATGAATTCGTGCGGGGCTCCCGGAAAGGTCCTGCTAAGCGCGGCAACAGACAGAGTAGACGAGCTACGCGGCGTATCTTCGCGGCAGAGGTTGTCCCATGCGCACACAATCTTGATCGTCGATGATCGCTGCAGGCAAGCGACCCCACGTGCGTTCAGACTGCGCTACCGATGCAGTCAACAGGAATACAGAGAATGACCATAAACAGCTCGATTCAACTGAAAAAGATCGTCAGAAGTCCGCTCTTGTTGGCGGTTGCCGCCACTTTTGCCGTTGCGGCATGCAGCACTCAGCCCATGTCCAGTTCGTCTCCGATAGACTATACCGGCCCTGCCGGCGCTCAAGGCCCCGTCGGGCCTGTCGGCGAGCGAGGCCGCACCGGTGCGACCGGGGCGCCCGGCATGGCACTGGAAGGCCCAGCGGGCGAGCGGGGTCCTGTGGGCTCAACGGGTAGGCAAGGCCCGACCGGCGCGCCGGGTCCCACCGGCGCAATGGTGGTCGGCGAGGCCGGAGCAGTCGGTCCAGCCGGCGCAGCGGGCGCGCAGGGCGCCACCGGGCGGACGGGTCAGCAGGGCGCAAGCTTCACGGGTCGCGCTGGGCCGATGGGGCCCGCCGGTCCTGAGGGTGCTCAAGGCTGGGCCGGACCGACTGGTATTCAAGGGGCAACCACAGCGGGCCCAACCGGCGCGACTGGCCGTGCCGGCCCCGCGGGCGCTCAGGGTGCCAGAGGATTTGGCGGCCCCCAGGGTAACGCGGAAATGGTTGGCATGACGGGTCCCGCTGGCCCCACTGGAGACGTGGGCTCGCGAGGCTCTGCCGGTCCGACCGGCGCACAGGGCCCAATGGCGCTGAAAGGTACCTGGACCGGCTACTCGGAGTACACCTTCAACGGAGATAGCGACGAGATTCTCTATTCCGACCGAGGGAACGCGGGCGACATCGCGAGGTATTTGGATCAGAACCAGTCTTACCGAATCGGCCTGGACGGTGCCGACACCACCCGCGTCGGGATCATTCGAGACGCATTGCTCAAGGCCGGAGTGCCGTCTTACAAGATCCAGACTGGCGCCCTCGGGGACCCGCAGCTGAGAACCTACGGGCGAGTAGAGGTGCTGGTCCGCAACTAGGCCAACCCTTCTTGCGCTGAGCCGAGACCGAACGGCGCGATCGCGAGACCGCGCCGTTTTTTGTGGACCATCTGCCGCATCTCTTCCGTCCCAGTGGGCCAGAATTATGCACGCCTTGTCGCCGCCCACATCCCTCCCGATAGCCTGGATGCCATCCTGGAAACCGCATCGACCAGTCAAAGACCCACGGAAAATACGTGGGTCTTTGACAGCATTTAAAGACGAAGGGTTGGGAAATCGGCCTGGATGTCGTGATCGTCGCTGCGGTGATTCAGAATGGCTTCTTCCCGGGCCCTGCCAAGTACCAGATAATGAAGCCGATCAACGGCAGGAGGAACACCACCAACGCCCAGATCAACTTTTCGACAGTCTTCGCCGAGCTTTGAAGAATCATGACGATGGCATAGATATCTGCGATCAGGATGATAATACTGGCAATTCTGGTAATTTCCATAGCTTCCTCCAGGCCCGGTCTTGTTGGGCCCTCAATGGCGATATACTTCTTGCTCAGGTTATACCACGTGAGCCAACGAGCTCCACTCGTTCGTCGTCATGACGCCCAGATCTGATCTTCCAGGCGAGCCGTTTCCGGCCATCGGCAAGGACGAAGGTCGCTTGCCCACCTGGCGCATTCATGATCATCGATCGTAGCCTTAGCGTTGGACGGGGGCGGCCTCGCGATCCGGACTCATCCCCTTCAGGAACTTGAAGAGGTCGCTGTCCGTGGAAAGCACCAGGGTGGTGTTTTCTGCAATGATGGTCTTGTAGGCCTGCATGGTTCGGGTGAATTCGTAGAAGGCCACGGATTCGGGGCTTTGGTTGTAGGCCTTGGCATAGATCTCGGTGGCCTTGGCATCCGCCACGCCACGGATTTCCTCCACCTGCCGGTAGGCCTCGGACTGGATCTTGTTCAGGTCGCGCACGCGATTGCCGCGGATTCGAGCGGCCTCGCCGTTGCCCTCCGACAGGAACCGTTCCGCTATCTGGCGCCGCTCGCTGATCATCCGATCGTAGATCTTGGGGCGCACGCTTTCGTTGTAGTTGATCCGCTTGAAGCGGATGTCGAGCAGCTCTATGCCGAACACCCGAACCTTCTCGGCCGCCGCCTTGAAGATCTCGTGCTCCACCACCTTGCGTCCCTTCCGGATTGGAACCAGTGCCCCCATATCCCGCTCCGCATCGGTGAGCAGGGCGTCGCGCAACGGCACGCGATCCTTGGTGGTGCGAATGATCTCGATCAGCTCGTGCTTGGCGACCGCATTGCGGGTCTCGCTGCCGAGGATGTCGTCCAGGCGGGACTGGGCGCTACGCTCGTCGCGCAGACGCAGAAAGTACTGCAGTGGATCAGTGATCCGCCAGCGGGCGAACAGGTCGACCGAGATGTAGAGCTTGTCCTTCGTCGGCATGTCCGACGGACTGCCGTCCCACTCCAGCACCCGTTTGTCGATGGGATTGACCTGCTGGATGAAGGGAACCTTGAGCTTCAGGCCGGCCGACCTCACCGGCTCACCGACCGGCTTGCCGAACTGGGTGATGATCACCTGCTCGACCTCGCTCACCGTATAGATCGAGGCGATCGCGACGTAGATCCCGAGACCCAGGACCGCCAGGATGGCGATGGATTTTTTCATGGCCGATCTCCACTGCGCGAATCGAGATTCAGCAATGGCAGGATGCTGCGCGTCTGCTCGTCGACAACGATCTTCGAGCGTACGCGCGGCATAACGTCCTGCAGGGTCTCGATGTAGATGCGCCGGCGGGTGACCTCCGGGGCCTTGGTGTATTCCGCCAGCAGGGCGCTGAAGCGGGCGACATCGCCTTCCGCCTCGTTGATGCGCTTGAGCCGGTAGCCGTCGGCCTCGCGAATGCGCTGGTCCTTCTCGCCCTCGGCCAGCGGGATCACCTTGTTGTAATCGCGCCGAGCCTCGTTGATCAGCTTTTCTTTCTCCTGCTGGGCCTGATTGACCTCGTTGAACGATTCCTGCACCGGCTGGGGCGGGTTGATGTTCTTCAGTTGCACCTGGTCGATGCTGATGCCCATGGCGTACTTGGTGGAGAGCGCCTGCATCTTGGTCAGCGCCTCGGTCTCGATCTCCTGCCGGCCGATGGTGATCACCTCGTCCACCGTACGATCGCCGACCACCTCGCGCATGACCGATTCGGAAACGTAGCGCAGGGTCTCACTGGGCTCGCGTACCTCGAACAGGAACTTGGCGGGGTCCGAGATGCGGTACTGGACGACCCACTCCACCAGGGCGGCGTTGAGGTCACCGGTCACCATTTCCGTCTCCCGCTTGCCGTCGCGGGGGCTCTGGTAGGGGTCGGTGGCCCCCGGGGTGGTGAACCCGAATTCCTGCTTCAACTGCCGCTTGACCGGGACGATGGTCGCCACGTCGATGCCTAGCGGGAGCTTGAAATGCAGTCCCGGCTGCACGTCCTTGAGGTACTTGCCGAACCGTTGGATCACAGCGACGGAGTCGCTCGGAACCGTATAGTAGGCCGTCCATGCGCCCAGGCCGGCGAGCGCCAGGACGACGATCGCAATCGCGCCACGCCCACCGCCGCCGCCAGGCAGTATTTGCCTGAGCCGGTCCTGTCCCTGCCGGATCAAGCCGTCGAGGTCGGGGGGGGTGACCCCGCCACGCGCGGGACCGCCCCAACCTCCGTGACCGTTCTGCGATGGCATCAGGATTTCCTCCTCGCTTACCCAAGCGTGCGCTCCTTCCCGGAAAGCGGCGGCCTTGACCCGGAAAGGTCCGTGCCGGCGCATTCGGATGACGGGCGCCCATCCGCGAATAGTCCACCCGTCTCCCGCTGTCTTCTGTGCGCCAGGGAACACAGGCTCATCTGGGAGACGCGGGATCGGCCGCACACCGTATTGTTGTCTTGGTATCCACAGGCCCCCGACGGCAAGCCGCTGACGTTGCTCGTCGTTCGCGACGAGAGCGCGGCACTAACGAGGAAGTCTCGAATGCCAGTGCCCCCGGACGGGCACCGAGGACCCGCTGGAGAAGGGTGGGAAACGGCTTATGTTTCAGAAACTTATTTGGTCGGGGTGAGAGGATTTGAACCTCCGACCACCTGAGCCCCATTCTCGACTCTGAATCTTAAGGCTTTGTATCTACAGCACTTTCTCGGGACGACCGTTGCAACTCTTGCACCCGCATGAGCTCGCGCGCACCCATGAGCGCCGGCACCACCCATCCCATGGTTGGCCACATCATAGGCCACTCGCTTCAGGCGTCCCCAGATTGGGCACGGGGACCTAGAGCGACCCCCAAGCTCGGAGCGACCAACCCGTCGCCCAGCGACACCGACATCCGGCATTTCGCACCCGCACTCCGATGCGCTCCGGCAGCTCCGCCGGTTCCCGGGCGTTGGCGCGCAGGTCCGCCGGGCGCTGAAAGGGGACGGCCACGCACGAGGCCACCACCCCGCCGCCGGCAGCGAGTGGCCTATCAGGACTGTCGATCGCATCTCCCGCACAGACCCCTTTTCGAGGAAAGCCGTCATACGAGGCTTATCCCTGGCTAAGAGTAACGTCCCCGGACAAGTGCCAGCCGATGGTCGACCGGCGTGAGATCTCTCAGAGCCCCACGATGCCAAGAACTACCAGTCGCTTCGTCGCTGGCCCGCGTGACAGTCTCACGCCGGCACTCCGCTGCACCGTTGGGCGCTCTCGCACCTGTCGTCTCCGATTAATGTCCGGCACCAAGGCCCCGCCAAACATCCGTCCAACTCGACCAAATCAGATGGTAGTATCTGCCAGAATCGATGCGTGGGATTGCGACATTCAAACTCAGAGTAATGAACGGGACGACTACCACCCGTCGCCCGCACCAACACCGAAGAGCTTGTCTGCGACGTTCGTCTAGTGATCTGGACCTGGGAATGCGCAATCGCATTTGATAATGCGGATCTCGACCGTCTCGTGCCCCATCTGTCCATGGAGGAGCGGGAGCGTTCGGACAGATTCGTCTCGCCGGCGGCACGATCGGCCTACATCTCCGCGCGAGCCGCATTGCGCGTGCTGCTGGGTCGTATGCTCGACCGTCCACCCGTCTCGGTCGACATCCAGAAAGACGGGCGCGGCAAGCCCTTTCTTGCGACCCCTCAGGGCAAGGATCTCCGTTTTAACCTGTCCCATTCCGGCGAGCTCGTCCTGCTCGCCTTCAGTGACGGCCGGCCGGTCGGCATCGATATCGAGGCCAAGCGCCCACTCCGCGATATGGCGGCGCTTGCCGCACAACATTTCTCGGCCGAAGAAAGCCGGCTGGTCGCGGCCGGCGGCCCCGCTGGCGAGGCCTGCTTTTTTCGCAACTGGTCGCGGCGCGAGGCAGTGGCGAAGGCCATGGGACTGGGGCTCGGCCTACCCTTTGCTCGGATCAGCCTGCCCCCGAATGAGGTCGAGGGCGCCTTCGCTCCGCAAATCGACTGGCATGAGGCGCCACCGGGGCCTTGGTGGGTGCAGGACCTGCCTGTCGCGGCGGGTTATTCGGCCGCCGTGTCCTGGCGCGGCGGGATCGCACCGATCCAGCGTTGTCGCCTGCAGATCGGCGAATTGTGCGCGCTTACGCCTTGAAGCGGTTCAGAATGTCCGAAAATGCCGCGGCGAAGCCCGATGTCTCGTCGTGCAGGTAGAAATGGCCGCCGGGAAAGGCCCGAACGGTGAAAGGGCCGGCGGCGAAGTCGCGCCAGGCGATCATCCGCGCGGCCGGCACGTAAGTGTCGTCTCGCCCGCCCGTGACCAGCATCGGAACCGAAATCCGACCATCGGGATCGGGCGCGTAATTTTCGCTCAGGAAGAAGTCGCTGCGCAGGACCGGTGCGAAGGCGGCGAAGAAATCGGGTGCGTCGCGAATGGCATCGGGGACCCCACCATGCCGATCGATCGCCTCGAGCAGGGGGCCGTCGGCAAGTTGGTGAAGCCATTCGTCCGGGGGCACGCGATGGGGCTCGCGTGCGCCCGAGGCACAGAAAAGGAGGGGAAGCTGCGCGTTGCTCGCCTCGAGCCGGCGCAGGGCCTCGAAGGCGAGCAGGGCCCCGAAGCTGTGGCCGAAGAGAACAGTCGGGCGCGCGTCCAGCGTCCCGAGTGCGGCGACGATGAGCTCCGCCGCCTCGGCCATGGACCCAAGGGGCGCTTCCTTGCGGCGGACTTCTCGCCCGGGAAGCTGAACCGCGCAGAGCTCGATATCACTGGGCAGCCATTGCGTCCAGTCGCGATAGGCCGAGGCGCCGGCGCCCGCGTGCGGGACGCAGACGAGCCGCAAGGACGGGTTGTCGACCGGAAAGGGGATGCGAAGGGACGGGCCGGGCATTTCGTTGGCCTCCCTTCAGCCGCGCAGGAGGGCCGCACCGGCTAGCACGCCCGCGCCCCCGGCCAGCAGCATGCCGATCTTGCCGGGGGCCAGCAGGCCGCGCGCGCGCGCTAGCGCGAGACCCGCGGGCACCGATCCGGTCAGGAGATTGCCATCCTGTCCCGACGGATCGACAAGCTTGCCGGGATCGAGCCCGAGCGCGGCGGCCAGCGACGCGCCGAACGCTGCCGAAGGATGCGGTGGTATCAGGAAATCGATCGCGTCCATGCTCAGTCCTTCCCGCTCCAGCAGGTCGGCCACCAGCCTTTGGCACCCCGCCGCGAGCGTCTGCTCCCAGCCCGTCTGATACGCCACCACCAGATGCGCCCCGCGCTGATCCCAGGTGCACCAGGACCGCGCCGCATCGGCCGTCCCACCAGCCTGGGCGAAGATCATGCTGTCGATCCTCGGCCCCGTCCCCGGGTCGGCTGGCCCCAGCAGCACGGCGCCGGCGACGGGGATTATTCCGGTTTCGGGATGTCCGGCAAGTTGGTCATTCGGATCGATCTCGGCGGTGGCAACCAGCACGCGTCGCGCCTCGCCGGCTTCGAGCCAAGCGGCCGCGATCTCGCAGGCGTCGAGAAAGCCGCGGCCGCCGTTGAAGACGTTGAAAGCGAAGAGGTTTTGCCCGCCTTCGGCTCCGAGGTTCAGCAACCGCGCAAGCCGGGTCGCCGTGGCAGGCTCGCAGACGAAATCGGTGCGATGCACGCCGGCAAAAAGCACGAGATCGATCTCGTCCGGCGCAGCCCCCCCATCGTCCAGGCATTGCCGGGCGACCTTTACGAGTGCTTCGAGCGTGTCGTCGAGTGCCGGGTCGTCTTCGGCCAGCCAGGCGACGCCGGCAACCGCCGCCGATACCCTCCGGCGCGGGACCTCCTCTTCGGCAGGCGCCGCGCGGCCTGTGCCCTTCCCGGCCAGGTGGTCAGGCAGATCGTCCATGTTGTAGATGGCCGTACCGAGCGTCAGGCCAGAGGCGCTGATGTTGAACATGAGCCGCTGGTCGGGCTTGATCTTGCCCCGCCCCATCTCATCCCACAAAGCCACGAAATGGGTAGTGCTCGAGGTGTTGCCACGTCTGAGGAGGTTGTCGACCGTGTTTTCCGGCGTGCAGATCTCCTCGCCCAGCAGGCGTTTGAGCTCCCTCTGGGCATTGCGGATCGTCGTGCTCGACGCCTGATGCATGATGAAGCGATCGCAGGCATCGCCGGTCAGGTCGTGACGTTCGAGCAGCGCCAGCGCATGATCGAGGCCGGGTCTCGTCGCCACCTCCGAGAGCTGGAGCGAGTCGGTGAGCATGATCGCACCGCCTTCGGGTCGTTCGGACGGACGGGCGATGCACAATTCGGAATGTTCGGGAATCGTGAAGAGATCGATCTCCTGGAAGCCGCTCCGCCCGTCCGTCGCCCGATCGAGCAACAGCGCCACGCCTGAATCCCCGACCGTCAGGCAGGCCATGCGTGGGTCGAGCACGCCGTCGATTTCGCGCTGAGCGGTTTCCGTCAGATGCGTGATGAATTCGCCGCTGACTACCAGGGGCCGGTTGGCGAGGCCAAGGCGCAGGAAGAGATCGGCAATCTTGACGGCCGTGAACATGCCGGCACAGGCATTGCTGATGTCGAACACCCGGGCCGCGGAAAGGCCAAACCGCTCGCGCAGCCGCGCCGCCGTACCGGGTTCGAACGTGATCTGGCGCTGGGCGTCGTAACGGGAGATGTTGCAGCAGATCAAGAGGTCGATGGCCTCCGTCTGGCCAGGCGCCATCTGCAGGCACCGTTCGACCGCCTTGGCCGCGAGGTCGATCGAGTATTCATCTTCGGCCGCGCGCGGGCGAGAACGGATGCCGGTCAACTGCTCCAGATTGAGCGCGGGCGGCCGCGCGCAGCCGGCCATGATATCGGCCGTCTCCCACTCGCTCGCGGGCAAATACACGCCAATGCTCGCGATCCGGCTTCGGCGGCGGTCAGGCGGCCGGGCAGGATCGAACGGCTCGCTCTTGCATACGTCAGATCCGGTCGGGGCCTCAGAAGAGTCGTCTGCGGTCTCCGACGGTTGGTCGGGCTCGACGGGTCCGCGTTCGGCGATGAGCTGCTCCAGCGCGGCCAGCGTGGAATGCTCGAAGACATCGGCCGTCGCCAGCGAGAAGCCCGCCTGCTGGGCCCGCGAGACCAACTGAATGACGTTCGAGCGATGCGCCGCCCAGTTCGAAGAAATCGTCTTCCGGTTCGACCGAATCGACGCCGAGAAGCTCGCGCCAGATCGCCGCGAGCCCGTCCCCGCTCTCCGAGGATCCCGTCGGCACATGTTGTTCTTCGGCTTCCAGCCGCAGGTGCGCTGCGGCAAGCGCGAGCCGGTCGAGCTTACCGCTGGGCGTGCTCGGGAATGTGTCGACCGCGACCAGGCGCGCCGGCACCATCGCCGAGGGTAACCGTTGGGCGAGGTATCGCCGCAGGTCGGGCGCGTCCTCTTCCCGGCCTGCTTCCGTCGGGGTCCAGAAGGCCACGAGGCGGCGCACACGGTCCTCGATCGTTTCCGGAAGGACCACCGCGTGCGCGACGCTCGGATGCGTGCAAAGCACCGCTTCGATCTCACCGGGCTCGATCCGCACGCCGCCAAGCTTCAGCTGGTGGTCGATGCGCCCCAGATAAAGCAGGTCGCCTGCGCGCAGCCGGCGCACCCGATCGCCGCTGCGATAGGCGCGCCGTCCCTCTCCCGACCTCACGGGATCGGGAACGAACCGTTCCGCGTTGAGCGCGGGACGGTCGTGGTAGCCGATGGCCACGCCCTCTCCGCCGATCAGCAACTCCCCGCAAACCCCAGGCGGCAGCTCCCGCAGCTGACGGTCGACCACATAGACGTCGACATTGGCGAGCGGCCAGCCGATCGAGCCCGGGGTGGTCGTGTCGGTCACCTCGATCATGGTCGCGTAGACCGTCGCCTCGGTGGGGCCATAGCCATTCCAGAGGCGTTCGCAGCGGGCACGAAGGGTCTCGGCAAGCGGCTCTTGCAAGGCCTCGCCCGCGGTGACCGCCACGAGATTCGGCGACCCCGTCCATCCGGCCTCGACAATGAGGCGCCACATCGTCGGCGTCGCCTGCATCAAGCGCACGTCACCGCGATGCAGCCGGTCGCGCAGCCGCTCCGGGTCCCGCGCATGGGCACCGGCAAATTCAAGAACGGCGCCGGTCACCAGCGGCAGGAACAGCTCAACGATGACGATATCGAAGGACAGGGCCGTGAGCGAATAGAACACTTCGCCCGGCACGAGCGGCATGCGCTCGCGCAGGTCCAGCAGGAGATTGACCACCGATCTGTGCCGGACGGAAACGCCTTTGGGCCTGCCGGTCGAGCCGGAAGTGTAGAGTAGATAGGCGGCCCGTTCCGCGCCGCCCGGCGGCATGGCGCTGACTTCGGTCGGACTTTTTCCCCGGGCGCCTTCGCCCGCCGCCCCCTCACCCGGCTCCAGCGCCACCACGCGCGGACCTTCCGGCATCTCCCAGGACAACGGGCGATCCGTCAGGATTGTCGTGGCGCCGCTGTCCTCTGCCATGAACGCGAGGCGGTCCGCCGGATTCGCGGGGTCGAGCGGCAGGAAGACGCCGCCAGCCTCGAGAACCGCGAGAATCCCCACCAGCGCGGCGACAGAGGGCTCGGCATGGACGCCGACGACCTGCCCAGCGACATCGCAATCCCGCAGCCGCGCCGCCAGCCGCCCCACCTCCTCGCCCAACTGCGCGAAGGTGAGGGCCCGCGTCGCATCGCGAACCGCCAGCGCCTCCGGCGTTTCGCTCATCTGCCGGCGCACGAGGGCCTCGATGGGAAGGTCCGGAATGGTGACGGGCTGGCGTCCCTGGGCGGAGAGCTGAGCCCGCTCCTCGGGCGACAGTATGTCCAGATCCTCGACCGGCGCCTGCGGCGCGTCGATCGCGCTGCGCAGGAGGGTGACGTAGCGCTTCATCAGCTGGGCGGCGAAGTCTGGGCTGTAGAGATCGGTGTTGTACTTCAGCGCCAGATGGATGCTGTCCGGCCGCTCGATGGCTTCCAGGGTGCCGTCGAACTGACCCTCTTCCTGAGCGATGAGGGCGGGTTCGAGCCGCAGGCCGGCAACCTCTTGCTCACCCGGTTCGGCGCCGGGCAACAGCACCATGTCCAGGGGCCGGTCGGGGCCGATGCGAATGTAGCCGAACAGGAACTGCACCAGGGGCAGCCGGCTCGCGTCGCGCGGCGGATCGACGAGCCGGACAATCTCGGGAAACGGCAGGGCCTGGGCGCCGAGCGCACGGGCGATCTCGCCTTGCATGCGCGCGGCGAAATCGGAAAAGGCGTCCCCGCGTTGGAAGGTTGCCCGGCACGGCACCGGATTGACGAAGTAGCCGGCGGTTCGGGCGAACCTGGCCCGATCGCGCCCAACGGCCGGCATGCCGATGAGCATGTCGTCGGCCCCGCTGTATCGCTGCAGCAGGACGGCATAGACGGCGCAGAGCAGCCCGTTTGTGGTGACGCCCATAGCCCGGGCCGCTTCCCTGAGCGCCGCCACCGTGCCGCCCTCGAGCGTGCGCGACACCGTGTCGCCGCGCGCGCCGAGCTTGGCCGGCCGCGGCCGGTCTCCCGGCACATCGAGCACCGTCGGCGCCCCAGTGAGCGCTGCGCGCCACTTCCTGCGCAGTTCCTCGCCCTCCGGCGAGTCGAGCAGCGCCCCCTCCTCCGCCACATAGTCGGCGAAGGCCCGTCCGGGGGGCGGCAATTGCGGGTCAGAGCCGTCGCGATCGGCCGCATAGAGCGCCAGGAGGTCGTCGATGAGGATGGTCATCGAGATCCCGTCGCGGGCGATATGATGGACGGCCAGCATGAACAGGACGTCACCGCCGGCAAGCGATTGGACATGGACCCGCGCGGCCGCCTGCGAGAGATCGAACGGGCGCGCATAGGCCTGGCGCAGCGCGTCCATCTGCTGAGCCCCGTCCCATTCGGTCGCGTCGAGTCGTTCGATGTCGAGCGGTCGGTGGGCATGCACGACCAGGAAGAGGCCATCGGCCGTGGCCTCGTAGGTCGTCCGCAAAATGGGATGACGGTCGCAGAGGCGCTGGCAGGCGCGGAGGAGGACGGTCTCGTCGGCCGGCTGGAGGATGCGGAGCGAAACAGCCGTGTTGTATGCAGCACTTTCCGGCAGCGACTGCTGCAGAAGCCAAAGCGCCTGCTGACCGAGAGACGCGCGATGCCGCTGCGTCTGCGCGGCCTGATCCGACGGCTTGCCTGCCCTGGCTGCGTCCGAAGGCGCAGCCTCCTGTTGACCGGAGCGCTTCAGCAAGAGCTGGCGCAGCAGATCGGTCCGCTCGGCCGCCGAGCCATGCGCCGTCGCCGCGCCCTTTTCGCGCGCCCGCTGGCGCAGCTTGTCGATCATGGGCAGGCTTGCCAGGACGGTCTGCGGATCGACGCCGAAGTCGATCAGGCAGGAAATCTCGGTGACGCCGGCTTTCTGGATGCGACGCACGAGCGGCAGGCAGGTCTCGACGGAGCCGAACAACGCACTCGTGCGGTAATAGCGCTCTTGCGCGTAATCGATGATCGTCTCGCGTTCCCGCTCGTCGAGGGCGCCGAGCCGGGCGCTCGTCCCTGCCCAGGCATCGAACGACATCGAGAGATATTCCCGGAAGGGCGCCTCAACGGCGCGCCGGACCGCTGCCTCGTCCTCGTCCAGAAATGTGTGCAGCATCAGCGTGACCTTGCCGGTCGCTGGGTCATGACCGCCGCGTTTGCGCGCTTCGCGATACTCCGCGAGGCTCATCTCCAGCCGGTCGAGCGGCATCATGATGAGGCTCGTCAGGATGTTGAGCCCGCGCTCGCCCGCCTCGACGAACCGCTTGGGATTTTGCGCACAGGTCGCCCAGCATTCGAGCTCGGGCTGGAGCGGCGGCGGGAAGATGGCCACTTCCGAGCGCGCGCCCGAGGCGTCCGCAAAGGACAGGCGCTCGCCGCGCCACAAGCGGCGGATCTGATCGAGCGTCTCGTAGAACTGATCGACCTCGGTTCCGGCCGGCGCACTCGCCGGCGGCGCGAGGATCCGGTCGCTTTTCGCCCAGCCGCGGGCCGCTGAGATGTCGACGCGGCCGCCGGAGAGATTGTCGACGACCGACCATTCCTCGGCGACGCGCGCCGGATGATGAAGCGGCAACACGACGCTGCCGGCGCGCAGCCTCACCTGTTTGGTGATGGTCGCAAGGCCGGCGGCCACGACGGCGGGGTTCGGGAAGATCCCCCCGAACGGATTGAAGTGCCGCTCCGGCAGCCACACGGCCTCGAATCCGTGCTCGTCGGCAAAGCGCGCCCCCTCCAAGAGCAGCCGGTATTTATCGCCGCTCGGCCCGGCGGCATCGCTCGCGAAATAGAAAAGGCTGAAATTCATCCCGCCGTCCGCCCCCTATGCCAGGTCTTCGCGCAGCAGCTGCTTCAGCAACCGGTCGCGTTCGTCCTCGTCGAGCTCATCCAGTCGCTCGAGCAGCTCCTGCGCGCGGACCGCGTCGATCCGCGCCTCCGGGTCGGCCTTGCCCGGCGCGTCGCCTCCGGCATTCTCGAGCTGCGCCAGCGCGGCCTGGGCCAGGTCGTCGCTCGTCGCGCCATCGAGAATGCGTGTCAGGTCGATCTCTACCCCGAGGCGTCGCAGCACCGTTTCCTTCAGCGAGAGCGCCATCAGCGAGTCGAAGCCGAACCGCATCAGCGACTGGGCGGGGTCGAGCTCCTCAGGCGCCATCGCCAGCGCCAGCGCCGCACTATCGCGCATGCAGGCGCGCACGAGTGCCGCCCGCTCGCCCGGATCAGCGACCGCGTCGAGGCGCGTGCGCCATGCGGTGTCGTCGGCGTCCCTCTCCTGCGTTTCGGCGACCTCCACGAGCTCGGACAGCAGCCGCTTCAGGCGCGCCGCCGACGGATGGGCGGCGAAGACGTTCCAGTCGGCCTGGACGACAACCGGATCGCAATCGGTCGGTCCGGACAGGGCGGCCTCGAGTGCGTCGAGCCCCAGCTGGACCTCGAGTGGCGCGATGCCGAGTTGCTCAATGCGCGCGCGGTCCCGCTCGCTTGCAGCCGCCGCCATGCCGGCGCTCGCCCAAGGCCCCCAGCGGACCGCCTTGCCGACCCGTCCCTGCGCGCGGCGCGCCGCCATGACGGCGGTGAGCGCCGCATTGGCGGCGACGTAATTGCCTTGCCCGGGCGAGCCGATCACTTCGGCGAGGGAGGAAAAGGCGATGAAGAAATCGAGCGGCAGGTCGCGCGAAAGCCTGTCGAGCACGCGCGCGCCGTCGAGCTTGGGGCGCAGGACATGGGCGAAAGACTGGGCATCCTGTTGGGTCAGGACACCGTCCGACAGCACACCGGCCGCGTGGATGATTCCCCGCAGCGGCAGATGCGCCTGGGCGAGATGCCGGAACAGCACCGCCATCGCCGCTTCGTCCGCCACATCCGTGGCGCTCAGCGTGACGGAGACGCCGGCCTCGACCAGCCGCTCGAGCGCTTCCGGGCGGCGCGCTTTGCGCCCGAGAAGGACCAGGTGGCGCGCCCCGCGCTCGACAAGCCGTTGCGCCACTTGGAGCCCAAGCGCACCGAGGCCGCCGGTGATGAGGTAGCTCGCGTCACTGCGGACCGCATATTCAGTGGCGGCGGGCGCCGCGCTTTCAACGAGCCGCGGGGCGAAGGGTTGACCCTCGCGCCAGGCCAGGCTCGGTTCGACGTCCGCCGCGGCGAGAAGGCGTGCGGGATCGATCGTTGGGCTGGCGGCGTCAAGGTCGATCCGGGCGACGCGCATCTGCGGATATTCGTTGGCAACCGTCCCGGCGAGCCCCCAGAGGGCGGCCTGTTCGGCGATGGCGGTCTCCCCAGACCTGACGGATTGCGCACCGTTGGTGACGACCGCGAACCGCCCCGGACTGCCTCCGACAGCCTCGAAGGCTTGGACGAGGTGCAGCAGCGCCACCGGCAGATCGACAGGCGCGTCCCCTGACGGCGGGACGGCAGGCGCGAGCAGCCAGATGCCGTCCAGCCGGCGCTCCGCGCCATGCCCCGCCGACCGCAGGCACTCGGCGGCGGCCGAGGTACTTGCGCCGCAGCGGTCCAGCTGACCGGTGGCGACCGACGCGCCGGCCGCAGCGAGACGCTGCCGGGTCTTGTCAGCGGCCGCGCCATCGACGGCGAGCACTAGCCAGGTTCCGTCGAGCGGCGCCGATGCCTCCGGCGTCGAGACCGGACGCCAGACGATCTCGTGCAGCGCCCGGGCTATTGCCTGCGCCGCATCCGATGCGACGGGGGCGGTCGCGGCTGGCGCCGCGGTTTGCGGGGCAACCGTCGCGGGCTCTCCAACCAGCCGCGCCAGGAGTTGCCGCTGGCTCGGCCCCAGCGCGCGCACCCGCTCCGCCAGCCCGTTGCGCAACCACGCCGCCGCCCCGGCATCGCCCAACCTCTCGACGAGCGCCACGGCATCCTCGGGGGTTTCGGCCGCGCTGATATCTGCACGGCCGGCCGGCGCCGGGGACGCGGTCGCCGGGGGGGACACCGGTGTCTTGACCCAGTGACGCCGACGCTCGAAGGGATAAGTCGGCATGGCCAGGAGGCGCGCGCCGCTACCGCTGTAGAAGAGCCGCCAGTCGATTCTGGCTCCGGCGAGCCACAGGTCGACCAGTTGCGCGTCCAGGTCGTCGGCGGCGGGGGTCAGCGCCGCCATATCCTGCGGCTCTATCGCCGCCGGCTGTGCGTTGCGCGCCGCGAGCCAGTCAATTCGCTCCGCCGGGGCGATCGGTTGGGTCTCGCCGCCGGCTGTCAGCCAGAGCGGGATTTCGCCGGGCTCCGATATCGCCCCGGCCTTTTGCGCCGCGTCGCGGATGTCGGCGTCCGAACCGTTCTCCGACGCGGCAAGCCGCAGGGCCTGTTCGATCGAGAACCGGCCGGCAAGGGCCGCCGCGGCCCAAAGGCAAGGGCCGGCGGCGGCGATGCCGTCCACGTCTCGGACGATCTCCCGGACGAAGCTGCCGAGCAGAATGGCGGAGGCCGTCCGCGCCAGACCGTTTGCTTCGGGAGGAGGACCCGCTTCGAGAAGCGCATCGAGTGCGAGCGCCTGCATCCGTTCGAGCGCGTCGACACAGGCCGAGCGGGCGGCGCGGGTCGCGGGATGATCGACGATTTGCCGGGCAGCGGCACGCAGGTCTTTCGCATCGCCATCCAGGCGCAGGCAGATTGACGGCGGCGTTGCCGGGCACCGGGCCTGACGCAAGGGGGCGCCATCGCCGCCCTTGGCGACCTCTTCCAGCGCGTCCGCAAGCATCGCGATGTTGGGAACGGGCCCGGCCAGCCGCTCCTCGAGCGCGACGCGGCCTTCGTTGGTAGTCCGGCAGATGTCATGCAGGTCGAGCGCAGGATCGGCGCGCAAGCGTTCGGCCCAGCGTCCCGCGAGCTTTCGCAAGGCGGGCAAAGTCCGGGCCGAAAGCGTGAACGGCGCCGCGATGGGCCGGACGGTGGAGGCGCTCTGCGCCGCGTCCGCCGGTGCGGTCATCACCGTATGCGCGTTCGTCCCGCTCAGACCGAAGGAGCTGACCCCGGCCGCGCGCCGGGTCGCGCCCGTCTCCGGCCAGTCCAGCGGCGCCCGGGGCACGGTGAGCGGCGTGTTCTCCCAGTCGATCAGCGGGTTCGGCGCGTCGAAATGGAGGTTCGGCGGGATCGTGCCCCGCGACAGGGCAAGCACGGCCTTCATCAGAGAGGCGATGCCGGCGGCCGCTTCGAGATGCCCGATGTTGCTCTTGACCGAGCCTATAACGAGGGGCTTCGAGCGGTCCGGACCGGCGCGGAGTACCCCCAGGGCCGCGGCGATCTCGATCGGATCGCCCAGCGACGTGCCGGTGCCATGCGCCTCGAGAAAGCCGATCTCGCCTGGGGCGATCCCCGACTGTTCCACAGCCTGGCCAATGACCAGGCGCTGCGCCGCCTCGCTCGGCACGGTCAGGCCAGCACTTTCCCCGTCATGGGCGATGGCCGTGCCGCGAATGACGGCCTCGATGCGCAGGTTCCGCGCCTCGGCCTCGGCAAGGCGCATTAGCACCACGATGCCGCAGCCTTCGCCGCGCACGATGCCGTCTGCGCCGGCGGCAAATGGGCGACAGCGGGCGCCCGGCGAGAGCATCCGCGCCGCATCCTCGATTCGGTGGACGCCGGGCGTCAGCATCAGATTGACGCCGCCTGCCAGCGCGAGATCGCATTCTCCGGCCCGCAGGGCCTGGACGGCGAGATGCACGGCCACCAACGAGGACGAACAGGCGGTCTCGACCGTCAGCGCCGGGCCGCGGGTGTGCAGATAATGCGCCGTCCGGCCCGCGATGAAGCAATTGGCGATCCCGCTGACCACATGGGGCTCCAGCTCGCCCGCGGTGGCGATCTGCGCATAGTCGCTGGTCATCGCGCCCAGGAAGATGCCCGCCCTGTCCTCCGTCAGGCGGTCATGCGCGATGCCCGCGTTCTCCAGCGCCTCGACCGTGGTTTCGAGCACCAGCCTCTGCTGCGGATCGGTGACCGCCGCTTCTCGGGGGCTGATCTCGAAATAGCCGGCGTCGAACAGGTCGACCCCGTCGAGAAAGGCGCCCTGCGTCAGGTGCTTGGGATCACCCGGGGCGCCCTGCCAACGCTCGTGCGGCACCTCGCCGACGGCATCCAGCCCCTCTACGAGCGATTGCCAAAAGGCTTCCGGACCGTGCGCACGGGGAAAGCGGCACCCCATCCCGACGACCGCGATCGGCGCGGTCTTCGCCTGTTCGAGCGCGTTGACCCGCTCGCGCACGGACTTGATCACCAACACCGAGCGCTGGAGCGGGGTCAGGTCCTCATAGGAGTGCCGTTCGCGGGTCATTTCAGCAAGTCCTGAAATTCCCGGTCGACTATGCGCGCCAATTCCTCTTCGGTGAGCACCGCGATGGTGGAGATCTCGTCGCGTGTGGGAGCGCTTGCGGCGAGGGGATGAACGGCTTCGGTCGCGGGCTCCCGAGGGCCAACGGCGCTGTCGAGCTCCCCCGCCAACCATTGGACAAGCGCCGCAGCCGTCGGATGCTGAAACACCAGGGTCGAGGGGAGCGAGATCCCGAGATCGTTCTGCAACCGGCTGCGCAAGTCGAGCGCACTGAGCGAGTCCATGCCGAGATCGAACAACGCGACCCGCGGCTCGACCCGGACGGGATCGAGCGCGAGGCATTCGGCGATATGCGTCCTGACGAGCGCCGCGAGGCGGGCATGCCGTTCTTTCGCCGGAAGCCGCGCAAGCTGCTCTGCGGCGGCGGCGACAGGCGCCGTGCCGCCAGAGGCTTCGCCCCCGACGAGATGCGCCCAGAGCGGATTGAGAGCTGCGCCCGCGCCTCTTGCCAGCTGCGCCCAGTCGACCTGCATGATGGCGGGGCCGGGATCGGCATCGCTCATCGCCTGGGCCAGCGCGGCAAGAGCCGGCGCGGGCTCCAGTGGCGCGATGCCATGCGAGGCCATGCGAGCCGCAAAGCCGCTCGCGCGTCCCGTCATGCCGCCGAGCGCCGAGGACCACGCGCCCCAGGCGATCGCCTGGGCCGGGCGCCCGCGGCGCCGGCGATCCCAGGCAAGGGCGTCCAACCCGGCATTGGCGGCGGCATAGCTAGATTGGCCCGGCGACCCGAGCAGCGCCGCAGCGGAGGAATAGAACAGGAAGAAGTCCAGCGGATCGTCGGCGCAGAGCCGATCGAGCAGCACCGCGCCCGAAAATTTGGGCCGCAGGACGCCGAGCAGCCGCTCCTCGGTCTGGTTCTCGACCAGCGCGTCGTCGAGCACCCCGGCCGCATGGACGATGCCGCGCAGGGGCGGCCCCGTATGGCGCAAGTCCCGCAGCAGCGCCGCAAGGGCCGTTTCGTCCGTGACGTCCACCGCATAGGCAGACAATCGCGTCCCATGTTCGGCCAGCTGCGCCGCCAGGGGTGCCACATCGTCCTGCGTGAGACGGCGTCCGACAAGGGCGACCCGTCCGGCCCCCCGCTCGGCGAGCCAGAGCGCCGTGATTTGTCCCAGCGCGCCGCCGCCACCGGTGATCAGATAGGTGGCATCCGAGCGCACGCCGGCCCAGGGCTCCCCGGCCGTCTCTTGTGCGTAGAGGCGCGGCACGAGGTGAACCCCTGCCCCGTCCTCCACGCGCAGTGCGCGACGCCGCTCGGCGGGATCGGCCTCTATCGCGTCGATGAGCGCCTCGGCCGTTGCCGGGTCGGTCGCGCCAGCAGCAAGATCGATAGCCAGCAGTGCCAGGTCGCTCCGTTCGCTGCGCACCGACTGCACGAGCCCGGCAATCGGCGCGTGTGCGATCCCCACCCCGCCAAGGCCCGCTTCCGCCCCGTCGGTCACCAGCGCGATCCGCCCGTCGAGCTCGGGCGCCTTGTCCAGAACTTGCTGAACGAGCGCGAGGGCGCGGGAAATCCCCTCCGACTGCACGGCAAGCACGGCCGAAGCGTCGAGATCGGCGCCGGCCGCTGGGATAAGCTGCACGATCCGGTCGGGCGCGAATTCCGACAGCAGCGGCCCGGTCTCGGCGGGAGCAGCGCGTCGGGCTTCGGCCCCGCGACGCGCCAGGTTGGCGACAAGAGCCGCTGCCGCCGGGGTGTCTCCCAGGACCAGCCAGCGCCGACCGATCGCTTCGGCCCGCGCGATCTCGGTCTCTTCCCAGACCATGCGATAGCGCTGCGTCGGGACCGTGGCGGCGGCCAGCGCGTCGAGCGGAACGACCCGTGCCTCGAAGCCTGCGATGTCCAACAGGACCGCCCCTGAGGCATCGGCAAGCTGCACGTCGCCGACGAGCGCGCCATCCGGCCCTGCGCGCCGCACGCTGGCCCGGGCGTAAAGCGGCCCAGTCGGGGCGAGCCCCGTCGAGCGCAGGCGGCCAATGCGGAAGGGCACGAAGAGCTCGCCCGGCTTCAGCGTGTCCTCGGGCAGGCATTGGGCCAGCAGCTGGAAACAGGAATCGATGAGGCCCGGGTGCAGAGTGAAGACCTCGTCCTTTGCGCCCGCTAGTTCGGATGGCGTCGACAGCTGCGCCCGTGCCGTCTGGCCTGCGCGCGCGATCCGGTCCAGCCAGCGAAAGCGCGGGCCCAGGGCATAGCCCCGCCGCGCAAGGTCGTCGTAGAAGCGCGTGCCGGCCCGCGCGTCCGGCCCGAGCGTTTCCGCGGGCGTGGCCGGCGGCAGCGTCGACGCAGCCGGGCGCATCGCGCCGCTGGCATGCAGGGTCCAGGGTGCGTCGCCACCGTCGATACGCGACGAAAGCGCCACCTGGGCCTCGCCGTCCCTCTGCGGAGCCGCGCGCAGCGCAATGCGGGCGGCCTGATCGTCGGCCAGGACGAGCGCCTGCGGGAAGACCACGTCTTCGAGCACGACATCCGCCTGTCCGACGATCTCCGGGGCCGCATCGACCAGAGCGGCCAGGTGCGTGGCCGCGGCGACCACGATGCCCCGCCCGAGACGATGGTCCGCCAGATGCGACGTTGCGCGCGCCGAGAGCAGGCCGTCGAACTGGATGTCCCGTGCGCCGGCCGGGTAGATGCGCCGCAGCAGGCGGTCCGCGTCGTGCCCATCCGGTCGCGCCGCGCTGGCCGGGCGCGACCCCGCCCAGAACGACTCGCGCTGCCATGCGTAGCCAGGCAGGCGCGCGCGGCGTGCCGCCGCACCCTGCCAGAAACCGTGCCAGTCGACCGGGGTACCTGCCGCGTAAAGCGCCGCTAGGGCCTCCTGCATGGCCTGCATGTCCTGGCGGTCTGGCCGCAGGCTGTTAAGCCACTGCACCTGATCGTCGCCGCGGCAGCGCCGGCCCATCGTGGTGAGCACCGGCGCCGGACCGAGCTCGAGATGCACGTTCGCGCCAAAGGCGGCCGCCGTGGCGATCGCACCGGCGAAATCGACAGGCTCCAGCACCTGCCGACACCAATACTCGGGGCTGTCGACCGGAGGCACGTCGTCACCGCCCAGTGCCGGGACGAGGCGGAGCACTGGCGGAGACAGCGACACACCTTCCAGAAAAGCGCGCAGCGGGGCGACGACCGGCGCCATCAGCGGCGAGTGAAATGCGTGGGAGACCTGCAGGGGCTGGCACTGCACGTTCTTTGCCTGAAGAAACGTCATCGCGGCCTCGACGGCCTCCTTCGGGCCCGAGATGGTCGTCGTCATGGGGCCGTTGAGCGCCGCGATCGAGATGGCGAGCCCGGCATCGACCAGTAGGTCACGCAACCGATCACTGCCACACATCGCGGCGGCCATGGCCCCGGGCGGATCGACCGCGTCCATCAGTGCGCCGCGCACCGCCGCAAATCGCACCGCATCGCGGGCGGTGAAAACGCCCGCCGCATGCGCCGCCGCAATCTCGCCGAGGCTGTGCCCCAGCACCATGGCGGGCTCCACGCCCCATTGCCGCCAGAGCCGCAGGAGCCCGATCTGGAGGGCGACCAGGGCGGGTTGCGCATGGCGCGTGCGGTGAACGTCGCTTTCGTGTGCCGGTGCAAACATGATGTCACGCAGCGGACGCTCCAGCACGTCGCGCGTCACGTCGGTGCACTCATCGATCGCCGCGCGCATCAGCGGATGCTGCTTGTACAGCCCTTGAACCGCGCCCGGCCGCTGCGCGCCTTGGCCGGAGAAGAGCATGGCGAGCAGCGGCTCATTCTCCGCATGGCCGTGATGAAGCGCCGGATGCGCTGCCGAATCGGCGTAGGCGGCAAGGGCCGAAGAAAGATCTTCGCCATCTTTGGACACGACCGCCAGGCGATGGCGGTGGTGGGCTCGCCCCTCTCCGGCGGTGCGGGCGAAATCGGCGAGCGGCCGGTCGGGCGCCGCGCCGAGAGCCTCGGCATGGCGCCGGGCGAGCTCGGCAAGGGCGGTTTCGCTGCGTGCAGACATCGGAAAGACGCTGGTCTCCGCCGACCAGCCATGCGCGGGCAATGCCGCAGGCGGCTGCTCGACAATCACATGTGCGTTGGTACCGCTGAAGCCGAAGGAACTGAGCCCCACGCGCCGTGTGCCGGCCCTTTCGGGCCAAGCCGTCGGCCCGTCGCTCGGAACGGACAAAGGCAATGCGCGCCAATCGATCTTCGGCGTGAGGTCGGCGCAGTGAAGGTGCTGCGGCACCTGGCCATTGCGAACCATCAGCGCCGACTTGAGCAAGCCGGCCACGCCCGCCGCCGCCTCGAGGTGGCCGAGATTGGACTTGACCGATCCGACAGCCAGGCTTCGCGCGGCCGACCGGCCCTCGCCATAGGTCGCCGCCAGCGCGCGCAGCTCGATCGGGTCGCCGAGCGCGGTCCCGGTGCCGTGCGCCTCGACCACTTGAACGTCGCTGGAGCTCAGGCCCGCATTGGCGAGTGCGGCCCGGATGACGGCCTCCTGCGCGGCGCCGTTGGGCACGGTCGGCCCTGCGCTGCGGCCACCCTGATTGACGGCCGAGCCGCGAATGACCGCCAGGATGTCGTCGCCGACTTCCAGCGCGTCCTCGAGGCGTTTGAGCGCCACCATGCCGCAGCCTTCGCTGCGGACATAGCCGTCGGCCGCTTTCGAAAAGGCCTTGCACCGACCGTCGGGCGCGAGAAGCTGCGCGCGGGACGTGGCGATGTTGCCTTCCGGAATCAGGATGAGGTTCACACCACCCGCCAGCGCCAGATCGCACTCCCCGCCAGACAGACTTCGGCAGGCGAGATGCACCGCGACCAGCGAGGACGAGCAGGCCGAATCGATCGCCATGGCGGGGCCGCAGAATCCCAGCGTGTAGGCAAGGCGGCCGGCGGCGGCATTGGCGGTGTTGCCGGACGCGAAATAGGCATCGATCGCCTCGGCCCCGCCCGCGCGCAGAAGCAGGTGGCCATAATCGCCGGTGGTCATGCCGACGAAGATGCCGCCTGGTCTCCGTGCGTTGCGGTCGATCGCGATGCCGGCATGTTCCAGCGCCTGCCAGGCGGTTTCCAGCACCAGGCGTTGCTGCGGGTCCATAGCGCGCGCCTCACGCGGCGCGATGTTGAAGAAGGCCGCATCGAACCGGTCGACGCCATCGAGGAATCCGCCGAAGCGCGAGGACATATGTCCGGGACGATCGGGATCGGGATCATGCAGCGCGTCGATGTCCCAGCGCGAGGGCGGCACTTCGCTGATGGCATCCACGCCCGCCAGAAGGAGCGACCAGAAGCCATCGAGATCCTGCACACCGCCGGGGAAGCGACAGCCCGCTCCGACGATCGCGACGGGCGTGGCGAGCGCCGCAGCCTTGCGTCCGTGCCTTGCCTCGATGCGCAGCCGCTCGATCTCGAGGATGGCCTCTTCGAGCAGGGCGTTCATGGGGTGCGGGGCGGGCGGCCGATCACAACGGGTCCCGCAGATTGGCGCCGATGGCCGCGCGCTCCGCCCGGATCGTTGCGATCAGGTGGCGTAAGCGTTCGGCCGCTTCGCTGTCGCCGTCCGAAGCGGACGGCTCCGCTATCGGCGGTGAAGCCGATCTCGCCGCCCCGTGCGCCTCGTTCAAACGGCTATGGATGTAACGGGCGACAGCTGAGGGAGTGGGATGGTCGATCACCGTCGTCTGGGGGATCTCGAAGCCGAAATCGACCTCGAACGTGAGGGACATGTCGACCGCCATGATCGAATCGAGTCCGATCTCGAACAGACTGGCGTCGACATCGGGAAGCCTTGGCGGTGCATAGCGCAGGACGCGCGCGACCTCGCGGCGGACATAATCAGTGAGCCAGCGCAATTGCTCGGGCTCGGAGAGAGCCGCTAGCGTGGCGCGCGCGGCGCTGTCCTGCGCGACCGCTGGCCCGGGAGGCGGCGCGTCCTCGGTCGATTGGGGGGCATCGGTCGTCTGTCCCGGTTCGGCAGCCCGGGCCCAGAAGCGGCTGCGCGAAAACGGATAGGTCGGGAATGGCAGAAAGCGACGCGGGGCGAGGCCCTGCCAGTAGTGCACCCAGTCGATCGCGCAACCACGGACGAAGGCCCCGGCCAGACTTCGCGCATCGGTCGCCGCGCCGAGCCGCTCGGGCTTGGCCGTGACGATCCCCGCCAGCGCGTCTCGTTGCCCGGCCAGACCGGCTCCACGCGCGGCGAGATCGAGCAAGGCGTGCGCGCGGTCAGGGCTCGGTGTGACGATCGCCAGCCGGGCCGGCAATGCGGTCCGGCCGAGCTGGCTGCTGTAGCACAGATCGGCATAGCGGCCCGGGCCCGGCGCGGCCTCCGCGAGCCAGTCGCGCAGGCGCCCGGCCACAGCCTGCAGCGCCTCCGGCGTGCGGGCCGAAAGCACCAGGAGATGCGCGATCTCCGCCGTCTCGGGTTGGGGCTCCTCTGCCGCCGGCGGCTGCGTCACGACGACATGCGCATTCGTGCCGCCGAAGCCGAACGAGCTGACGCCCGCCGCGCGCGGTGTGGTCTCGCCGGGCCAGTTCCGCGCCTCGGCCGTAACCTCGATCGGCGTTTCGCCGAGCTCGATCTGCGGATTGAGCCGCGTCCAGTGCAAGGACGCCGGGATCCGCCCCCGGGCAACGCAGAGCGCCGCCTTGAGCAAGCCGGCAATGCCCGCGCCGCCTTCGAGATGACCAATATTGGTCTTGACCGAGCCGACCGCGAGCGGCGCCTTGCGGCCGGCGAAGACCCGCGCCAGCGCGTTCATCTCGATCGGATCGCCAAGCGCCGTGCCCGTGCCGTGCGCTTCGACATAACCGATGGCCTCGGGCGATAAGCCGGCGTTGTCGAGCGCCTGCCGGATCACGCGCTCCTGCGCCGGACCGCTCGGGACCGTGAGACCACTGGTCGCGCCGTCGTGATTGACGGCCGTGCCGGCGATCAGCGCGAGGATCGGCTCGCGCCGTTCAAGCGCGTCGGAGAGCCGGCGCAGGGCGACGATCCCGCCGCCTTCGCCGCGGACGAAACCGTCGGCGGCCGCGTCGAAGGTCTTGCAGTGCCCGTCGGGTGCGAGCATCCGCGCTTTCGAGAAGTTGATGGTCAACTCGGGCGCGAGCAGCACGTTCAGCCCCCCGGCCAGGGCGAGGTCGCATTCGCCGAGGCGCAGGCTCTGCACGGCCAGATGCACCGCCGTCAAGGAGGATGAGCAGGCCGTGTCGACCGCCATCGACGGCCCCTGCAGCCCAAGCAGAAACGAGATCCGCCCGGCCGCCGCGCTGTGCGCATTGCCGCTCGCGACATAGGCGTCGATATTGTCCCGATCGCCAAGGAGCGCCAGCGAGTAATCGGAACTGGCCAGACCGAGGAAGACCCCGGTCGCGCTTGCCTTCAGGCCGCGCGGATCGATGCAGGCGGTTTCCAGCGCTTCCCAGGACAGTTCGAGCGCCAGACGATGCTGCGGGTCCATGGCTTCCGCCTCGCGGGGCGCGATGCCGAAGAAATCCGCATCGAAGCCGGCGACGTCCTCAAGCATGGCCGCATGGCGGGTGTAGGTCTTTCCGGGGCGCGCGGGATTCGGATCGTAGAGGGCGGCGACGTCCCAGCGCGAGGGCGGCACTTCGCGCACCGTGTCGCGCCCGTCCTCGAGCAAGGACCAATAGGCCTCAAGCGTCTCCACGCCGCCGGGGAGACGGCAGGACGCGCCGACGATGGCTATGGGCTCGCGATCTCTCGAACGGTAGCGCGCCACCTCGGCCTTGAGCTGACGAATGACGTCGATCGAGGCCCGCAACTGCTCCGCGACCGGCTGAGGGTGTTGGGACTTGCCCGGCGTCATCAGGCGCTGGCCCCGCGGAATGTTTCGATCTCCCGGGCAAGCTCTCGCTGCAGGCTCTCGATATCGTCGGAGGACGCGGCCGTCTCCGCCTCCAGCCCCTTGGGGGCATCTGCCGGCGCCTCGGCGACGCCGACCAGTTCCGTCGTCAACCACGCTGCCAGAGCTTCGACATTCGGGTAATCGAAGGTTAGCACCGAGGGCATTGGCCGGCCGAACGCCCGCTGCAGGACGTTGCGCAGTTCCAGCGAGGTGAGCGAATCCATACCCATGTCGAAAAAGCCCTGGTCGGGTCGCAATTCGAGACCTTCCGGCACGGCAAGGATGCGCCGCACGCTGTCGGCAACGAACTCGGTCATGATGTCCCGCGCTTCGGCAGGCGCAAGTGCGCGAAGCGCCGCAATCTCGGGGGTGGGCATCGGCCCGCTCTGCGGGGCGGGACCGGTGTCTTTGGTCGGACGGACGAGCTGGCGCAGCAGGGGGCGCGGCCCATAAGCCTGATCGAGCGCCTGCCAGTCAACCTCCAGCGCCGCGCTGACGGCGCCGGGCCGGACCAGCAAGGCGTCCAGCGCGGCGAGTCCCTCGGCCGGCGCCATCTGGCCGAGACCGGGCAGATGGCTCGGCCCCTCGGCGCCCTTGCGCGCGGCGGCGCCGATCTCGCCCCAGGCGCCCCACTGGATCGAATGGGCGGGCAGTCCACAGGACTGCCGATGGACGGCGAGGGCGTCCAGGAAGGCGTTGGCGGCCGAGTGCGCCGCCTGCCCCGGGGCGCCGAACAGCGCCGCGGCCGAGGAAAACAGGACGAAATAGTCGAGCGCACAATCGCGGGTGAGCTGGTGCAGGTCCATCGCCCCGACGACCTTGGGCCGCAGCACCCGCTCCATCCGCTCGGGATCGAGGTTGAGCAAGGTCGCATCGTCGAGCACGCCGGCAGCGTGGAACAGGCCGCACAGCGGATCGGGCCCCTGCCCCACCTCGTTGAGCAGTGCCGAGAGCGCCGTACGGTCTGCCACGTCCAGCTGTGCCACCCGGACCCGCGCCCCGGCCTCACGGCAGGCCGCGATCACCCGTTCCGCCGCGGCATCGGGCGCGCGTCGTCCCGCCAGCACCAGCGACCGGGCGCCACGCTCGACCAGCCATTCTGCAACGACCAGGCCCAGCCCGCCGAGGCCACCCGTGACGAGATAGGTCCCCGACCTGCGGATCGGCGGCCCGTCCTCCGCGCGGCGGCGATGATCGATGACGATCCGCCCGATCCGACTCGCCGATTGCAGGGCGCGGAAGGCCTCTCCGAATCGGTCGAGCGGGAACAGGGTCTTCGGCAGGCCCGGCAAGCGTCCTTCGGCCAGATCCTCCACCACGTTTCGCATCATCGCGCGGATCTCGGTCGGGTCCCTCTTGAGATCCTCGACGAGATTGATCGGCCGATAGCGGACATCCGGGCGGCGCTGGGCGACATCCGCGTCGCTCCAGATGCCGGTGATGCCCAGTTCGACGAAGATGCCGTCCTCGGCCAGACAATCGAGCCCGGTCGGAATCGCTTCTCCGGCCAGCGAATTGAATATCAGGTCGACACCCCGGCCGCCGGTGGCCGCGCGAACGCCCTGCCCGAAATCGGTATTGCGCGAGTGGAACACGGCCTCGACGCCCAGCTGGCGCAGCGCCGGCCATTTCCAGGGGCTTGCCGTGGCCATGGTTCGCAAGCCGCGGCGCCTGGCCATGTGGAGCGCCGCCAGCCCGGTGGCGCCGGCCCCGGCATGCACCAGGATGGTGCCTTGCTCCGGCACGCGGCCCGCCGCAGCGAAGGCGCGCGCGGCGGTGAGATAGGCGCCGCAATCCATGGCTCGGATCGGATCGAGCCCCTCCGGCAGCGGCACCGCCCGCGCTTGCGGCACGACGACATGGCTGGAACAGGCGCCATCGGCCAGCGCTACAACCCTGTCGCCGACGGCGAAGTCGGTGACGGCGCCGCCAACCCGCGTGACGGTACCGGCGCATTCCGTGCCGAGCAGGGCCGCGTCCGATTGGCCGCCATAGCGATCGAGCGCCGTGAGAAGGTCGCGGAAATGCAGCGCCGTCGCGTCGGCCGCGACCTCGATCGCATCGGCCGGCAGCGCGGCCTCTGGGCGGTCGATGAAGCGAATGCTGGAGAGATCGCCGGGCTGTTCGGCCGCCAGCACGCGGCGGTGGCCGGGCGCAGGCTTGCCCTCGGTTCCCGCCAATGTCGACGGCGCGGGCAGTGCAGCGATCCGTCCGACCATGCGAAGGCCTTGGCGGAAGGCGATTTCCTCTTCCTCGGCGCCCTCGCGCAGCACTTCGTCGACCAGCTGGGCGACGTTGGTCGGGCGCCCCATCGGATCGAGATCGATGCGCAAGGGGTGCAACTGCGGATGCTCGAGCGCGGCCACGCGCCCCAGGCCGCGCAGCACGCTTTGCGCCAGTCCCGGCACACCGGCGTGATCGCCTGCCGCTTCGGCGCCGCGCGTCACCAGGACCAACCGCGGCGGGGGCGCGGAACGATCCGCCATGGCGGCAATGAGCTGCGCCGCCTCGGTGCCGAGGGTCGCGGCAACCGACAGCGCGGCGCTGCCGTCGCGAATGTCCGATGCAGCCGGCGCGTCGAGCGCGCGCAGGTCGACGACGATGTCCGCTTTCTCTAGCCCCTCGCCGAGAGCCTGTTCGGGTGTCTCCGGCAGCACCGCGACCTCGCCCTGGTCGCCCAGCGCATCGGCGAGGGCGCGACCGGTCCCGCCGCGATCGGCCAGGATCAGCCAGTTCGCCCGCCGCGCCGGCTGCGCTGCGCGCGCGAGGATCAGCGACTGGCCGAGCGGTGTGCCATCGGGTCCGCGCGGGCTGACGACCTCCACCGCATCGAAGCCGCTTCGCTCCAGCACGCTCCGCCACGCGTCCTCGGACAGGAGCGGGTGATCGGGGCGCAGGTCATGATCGGTGAACCGCCACCAGCCGCTGGTCAGCCCGAAGGTGATGTCCGAAAAGCCGCTCTTCTGCGTCCCTTCGACCAGCATCACCACGCCGCCCGGCGCGACCAGTGAGCGGACATGGCGGAGCGTCTGCGACAGGTCCTGCGTGGCATGGAGCACATTGGCCGCGATCACGCAGTCATGCGCGGCCGGCGCGAGGCTCTGAGCGGACGGATCGCGCTCGATGTCGAGCACCGCCGTCCCAAATCCATCCTGTGCCGCGAAACGGTCGCTGGCATGCGCCAGGAAGGCGGCGGAGACGTCCGTGAAGAGATAGTCGACGCGCCGCCCGGATAGCGCATCGAGCACATGCCGGGTCGTGGCACCGGTGCCGCCGCCGATCTCCAGCACGGACAGGGGCTCGTCGCCCGTCCGAGCCTCCGCCAACGTCTTGACGCCGTCGGCGGCCAGACGGTTCATCAGTTCGAGGCCGGCGGAGCCCCGATAGACCGCCGCGGCGAGCCCGCCGTCCTGCTCGCCGAAGAGCAGGGCCAGCGGATCGGCGGTGCCGCGCAAAACCTGGGGGATGTGATCCGCAAGATGCCGCAGCAGGCGCATTTCGGGCGACTCTGCGATCGCGGGCGAGAGATCGGCGAACGGATCCTTCGCTGCCACCGCGCCGCTAATGGGCCCCGCCTCGTGCGCCATCTCGCGCAAACGAGCGAGAAGCCGCTCGAAACCGGGCGCGATGCCGGCCTCGCGGCCAATCGCCTCGACGTCCATCCCGGCATGATCGGTCCTGCCCGTAAGCTCGGAGAGAACATGCGATGCCAGATTTTGGCTCACCCTTTCCAGTGCAGAATCGAGGGCGGACCACTCGGCGCGCAACGTCCTGTTCGCAGGATCGTCCATGCTCTCGAAAAGCGACGTGCCGATGGACTCGAGATCGGCCTCGGGCCGCGCCCGCAGCGGCTCGGGGAGCCAGCGCATCTGGTGCAACAAGCCCTCGGTGGTGCCCGCCGTCGCACGCGGCGTCGCCCTGAGGGGACGCAAGGTCAGCCCGTCGACGGACAGGAGCGGCTCTGCGGCGCCCTCGACGAGAAGCCGCAGGTCGAACCGAGGATCTGCCCCCGGCTCGGATCGCGCCGCCACGTGACACCAGAGCGCGCCGCCAGCGACCGCGGGTCCCATGACGATCCGATCCGCGAAGGCCGGCACGAGCGGCGTCGAGGCCTCAGGCAGCAGGGCGCCGAGCGCCTGGAAACAAGCGTCTATCTCGGCCGGCCCGGCCCCGGCCCCGGAAGCCGCCATCGTCTCCAACCTGGCCAGGCACTGGTGGTCCCCCAGCCATATCTCCCCGAATTTGCGCAGGGCCGGGCCATAGTCGAGCCGGGCGCGCCCGAGCGCTGCATAGATCGCGTCCGGGTCGACGGCCTCTGCACAGGCGGCGCGCAGAGTAGCGAGCTCGGGCGCACCGGTCGTCTCGCTGGCCGCGCCGAGCTCGGCCGTGAAGTGACAGGTCCACTCCCCGTCCGCCTGCCGCGCCATGAGCTCAAGAGGCCCGGGCAGATCGCGGACCGTCAGAAGCTGGACCTCCTGCGCGTCGTTCTCGACCAGTTCGAGCGGTGCGACGAACCGAACCTGCGCCAAGCTGACGGACCGATCGCGTCCCAGGACACTCCAGCCCACCTGCGCGGCGAGCGAGATCATCGTGGCGCCGGGCGTGATCACGTGCCCGTTGACGCGATGATCGGCCAGATAGGCGCTGGTGCGCGGATCAAGACTCGCTGCGAAGATCGCCTCGCTGCGTGACGCGGTTTCGAGGGGCTGCGGCACCGCGCTTGCGCTGGGTCTCGCGCCGCGCTGCTCGGGCAGCCAATGGCGCCGACGTTGGAACGGATAAAGCGGCAGAGGGACCGTCGAAGACCCGGCACCGCGAAACACCGCGCCCCAGTCCGGGCGGGCCCCGGCCACATAGAGACGCGCGAGCGCCTCGGCTAGCACCTGCGGTTCGGGTTGTCCCGGTCGCAGGCTTTCGATGAAGGCCTGGGCCGGCCGATCCGGCAGGACGGTGCCGCCAAGCCGCGTCAGCACCGGGGCCGGCCCGATTTCAAGATAGAGGTCGCAGCCGAACGCGGAGAGCGCGCGCAGCCCGTCGGCAAAATGGACCGGCCTGGTGATTTGCTCGGCCCAATAGCCGGGCTGCGTGATCGCGTCCGTTTCGCGCTGGCCCGTGACGCTCGAGAAAAAGGGAAGCGCCGGCTCGCGCAACGTCACCTCACGCAGGTGCTGCGCCAGCCCGTCCGCTACCGGCGCCATCGCCGGATGATGGAAGGCGTGGGTGATGTCGAGCCGGGTGCATTTGAGGCCCTTCGCCTCGATCCGCTCCTGCGCTTCGGCGATCGCGTCCGGCGCTCCGGCCAGGGAAATGGCCTGGGGGCCGTTGTCGACGGCAACGTAGACCTCCACCTCCGAGAGAACGGCGGCGATATCGCGGGCATTCGCCTTGACAGCCAGCATCGCGCCCTTGGGGCCGAATTGCTCGGCAAGGCGCCCGCGCGCGATCAGGGCATGGACCGCCTCCGACATGTCGAAGCTGCCGGCAAGGCAGGCCGCGGCATATTCGCCAAGGCTGTGGCCGAGCACCGCGTCCGGGGTAATGCCCCAGCTCTTCCATAGCTCGGCGAGGGCGTGCGCAAAGGCGAACTGCATCGGCTGAACGATCGACGCGTGACGCAACGCCTCGTCGCTTCGGAGCGCAGACAAGAGGTCGATATCTGCCGACCGCGCGGCGCGATCGGCACGCGCCATCGCGTCGCGGAAAACCGGCTGCTGCGACAGCAATTCGCTGCCGTTACCCGCTGCCAGCGCTCCCTGCCCGGTGAAGAGAAAGGCGACGCGCGCCCGCCCGGCGCCGGGCGCAAGGTCGCCCGCAAAGACGGCGGAGTCTTCGGCTCCGTCGAGCCAGCCCCGCAGCCGCCGTGCCGCTTGCATGCCATCCGTTGCCACGACGGCCGCGCGGCAGGGCAGATGGCTCCGGCCAAGAGCGGCGCTACGACAATAGGCTGCAAAGTCTTCCGTGCCGAGCTCCGCGACCCGGTCGGTATGCGCCTGCGCCAGAGCGCGGAGCGCATCGCGATCCCGCGCGGAAAACACGAGCAGCCCCGGGGGCGTCGGCGCAACGCTCTCCGCATCACGCGACGCCGTTCGCTCCGGCACGGGGCCCACGATGACATGCGCGTTGGTACCGCCGAAGCCGAAGGAGCTCACCGCCGCAAGGGGCGCCGTCTGTGTCAGGGACGCCGGCCGGGCCGCGGGAACCAGGCGCGAGCCGTCCAGCGGCAGCCGCTCGTTCGGCTTCTGAAAATGCTGGTTCGCAGGAATCGTGCCGCGTTCGACCACGATGGCGGCCTTGACGAGCCCGGCGATGCCCGCCGCCGCCTCGAGATGCCCGATCTGGCTCTTGAACGCCCCGACCGGGCATGGCGTGTCGCCGCTGCGTCCATAGACGGCGTCGAGCGCGGCGAGCTCGATCGGATCGCCGAGCGCCGTACCTGTGCCGTGCGCCTCGACGAAGCCGATGTCGCCCGGCGCGCACGCGGCCGCGGCGAGGGCACGTCGCATGACCTCCTGCTGGGCCGGACCGTTGGGCGCGGTGATGCCGTTGCTGCGTCCATCCTGATTGACGGCCGACCCGCGCAGGACGGCGCGGATCGGATCTCCGTCGCGCAGCGCCTCGTCCAGACGCTTGAGCACCACGATCCCGCACCCTTCGCCGCGCACGTACCCGTCGGCGCGCGCGTCGAACGTCTTGCACAGGCCGTCCGCCGAAAGCATGCCGTTCTGGGCGAAGATCAGACTGGTCTCCGGACCGAGGATCAGGTTCACGCCGCCGGCGAGGGCCAGCGGCACGCGCCTTTGGCGCAGCATCTCGGCCGCTTCGTGCACGGCGACCAGAGACGAGGAACAGGCCGTATCGATCGCCAGGCTGGGTCCGCGCAGATCGAAAAAGTACGACAGGCGGTTGGCGGCGATGCTGAGGGCACTGCCGGTGCCGAGGTAGGGATCGATGGCGCTAGCCCCGCCGGCCCGGCGGCGATAGTCGCAATCGCTGATGCCGATGCAGATGCCCACGTCGCGCCCCGCGAGGTGGTTTGGCGGGATCCGCGCATCCTCCAGGGCATGCCAGGCCACCTCCATCAAAAGGCGCTGTTGAGGATCGATGAAGCTCGCTTCGCGCGCGGAGATGCCAAAGAAGCGTTCATCGAACCCATCGACGTTGTCCAGCCAGCCGCCCCGCGTGATGGGCACCGAACGCGCCGGTTCCTCGAGCGCGGCGGCCAGACGCTCTGCCTCTTGCGCCCAGCGCCCCGCTGGCAGCTCGCGCACGGCGTCGATGCCGGAAAACAGCAGGTGCTCCACTTGCGCGAGATCATCGGCGCGGGGCAAGCGCGCGGCCATGCCGAGAATGGCGATGGGCTCCTGCGCCTTGACGGTCGCCGCCGGCGCATGCCGCGTCGTCGGCCCGGCGAGGTGACGGGCCAGTTCGGCAGCACTGGGGTAGTCGTAGACGAGCGTCGGCGAGACCTGCCGACCGAGATGCTCACCCAGATCGCGGGCGAGCGCCGTGGCCGCCAGCGAGTCCAGCCCGTAGCGATCGAACGGCGCCGTCGTGTCGATGTCCTCGACCGGCAGGCCGATCCTCGCGGCGATCCGCCGGGCCAGCCATTCCTCGAGCGCGGCGCGATCGGCCGCGCCCGCGTTTTCGGGGCTCGGCTGATCTGGCTGCTTCGGCGCCTGCCACTCGGCAACCGGCTTGATCTCGCCGTTCAAATATTGCGCGCGCAGCAGTCTGCGCTGCGGTTTGCCGCTCGAGGTCTGGGGAATGGCTCCCGGCCGCAAGAGCAGGATCCGATCCGGCGTGATCCCGGCCTCGTGCGCGATCGCCGCGCGGATGGCCTGCATCGCCGCCGGCGCATCGAGCTTGCGCAGGCTCGTGCGCTGCACCTCCTGAAGGATCACCAGCTTGTCAGAGCCCTCGCCGGGCAGACCGAAGGCGACCGCGCCATGGGGACGCAGGGCGGCATCGGCCGTCTCGCTGACGCGTTCCAGATCGTGCGGATGGTAATTGCCGCCCCGAACGATGATCAGTTCCTTCAGACGACCGGTCACGCCGAGCTCGCCGTCCCGTTCGAAACCGAGATCTCCGGTGCGCAGGAATGTCCCGTCCTCGTCCGGCAGCCGATTGCCGAACACCCGGGCGCTTTCCTCGGGCCGGCCCCAGAAGCCGTCCGCAACCGCGGGGCCGCTCACCCAGACCTCGCCGATTACGTCCCAGGGGCAGGGCTGGAGCGTTTCGGGGTCGACGATGCGCACCCGGGTCCCTGGGGCGGGCGCCCCGACGGACACGATCGGCGGCGAGTCCGCCTCGGGCGTGTCGAGCGAGGCGAGCCCCCCCGCGCCGGCCGTGACCATGAGGGTCGCTTCGGCGAGCCCGTAGCCCACGCCGAAGGCCTCGGCGCGGAACCCCGCCGGGGCGAATACCTGCGCGAAGCGCTCCAATGTGGGGCGGTGGATCGGCTCCGCCCCGCACATCGCTACGCGCCAGGTGGACAGATCCAGCCCCGTCAAATCGGCGTCTTGCCCACGCTCGGCGGCGAGCCCGTAGGAAAAAGTCGGGCCGCCACTGTGGGTTGCGCCCAATTGCGCGATCAGTCTCGGCCAGCTGAGCGGCTGCTGCAGGAAGGCGGTCGGCTCCAGCAGATAGGTCGGGAACCCGGCCAGGAGCGGATAGAAGGTGCCGTAGACCAGACCCATGTCGTGGTAGAGCGGCAGCCAGCACAGCATTACCGAGCGGTCGTCGCAGGGCACGCGCTGCGCGATGTCTTGGGCATTCGCGATGAGATTGGCGTGGCTGATGCGCACGCCGCGCGGATCGCCCGTCGACCCGGAGGTGTATTGGAGGTAGGCGATCTGCGAGCCCGGCTCCGGCGCAACCTCCGGCAGCGCGTCGATGGCCCTGTCCTCGACCGCCAGCCACTCCAGATCGGGATGGACCTCGCGCGCGAGCCCCAGCCGATCCGTGTCGACCAGCCCCAGAACCGGGGAACAATCCGCGATGATCGTGCCGAGGCGCGACGTGCTGCGGCCGCGCCGGGGCATTGGGACCGGGACGGCGATGCGTCCGGCGATGAAGCAGGCGAACAGGCTCGCGACGAAACGGCTGCCATTGCCGAGCCCAACGAGCACCCGGTCGCCGGGCTGGCCAACACCGCGCAAGGTTTCGGCAATGCCGAAGGCATGCCGCGCCAGATCCGCCCAACGCACCGGCCGAACGTCGCCTTCGGGGGACGTGACGTCCGCAAGCGCCAGGAGGTCCGGCGTCTGCCGCGCACGCTCCAAGAGCAGCGCCGCGAGCCCGTCGTCGCCTGTCCTCCCTCGTTCCGATGGCTCTCCGGACACCCCGTCCCCGGGCTTCACGCGGTCGCCCCCTGTCCGGCGCCGCGCGTGGCGTCGTGCTCCATTTCCGGCGACGCGGGCGCCGCCTCGCCAGGCGATTGAGCGGCCGTGTCGGCCAGCTCCTCGGGCAATTCCAAGCGTCGTGCCAGCCCCGAGATCGTCAGGTCCGGGTCCACCAGCAAGGTGGCTTCGATCTCCCGCCCGAGCCAATCGGCGAGCTCGCCCGCGATGACGAGCACTTGCGAGGAACTGAGGCCCAGATCGACAATCGCATGCTCGGGATCGATAGCGCCCGCCTCGACCCCCAGCGCGGCGGTGCAGCGGGCGATGAGCCATCGCGCGATCTGCGGCGCTTGCGCATCCTGTCCGACTCCGGCCGGAATGTCGCCGGGCTCCGCCTTCGCATCCCAGCGGAACAGGCAGGCGAGCCGGTCCGCGCGCCAATCCTCGGCCGTGGGTTTGCGACGCACCTTGCCGCTGGTGGTGCGGGGGAGCTGATTGGACCGCAGCAAGGCAAAGCCGCGCAGGTCGAGGCCGTGCTCTGCCGCAACGGCGCCCCGGACCGAAGCGAGGATGTGCGGGGCGTTTTCGGCGTCTTTCGCGCGTCTGACTTCCGCGACGAGAACGAGACCCTCGCCCGCCGCGCCACCGGCAAGGAACGCGGCGCTCGCATTGGGGCGCAGAGCCGCGTTGTCGGCGCTCTCGGCCGTTCGCTCGATATCCTGTGGCGCGTGGTTGCGCCCGCGCACGAGGAGCATGTCGTCCATGCGCCCGACCACGAACAGCTCTTCGTTGTGAAGAAAGCCGAGATCCCCGGTGCACAACCAGACCAAATCCGGCGTGTCCGCCAGGCTGGCGCGCATCTTGCCCTCGCTGGCATCAGGGTCGTTCCAATAGCCGGCGGTCACCTGGCCGCCGGAAACCCAGATTTCCCCGATCGTGCCGGGTGCGGCCCGCGCGTCGGTGGCGGGATCGACAATGGCCAGCCGCGTGCCCGGCAGGGCCGCGCCGCATCCGATCAGCGCCTTGCGCGGCACCGTCGCGCCACGCCGTGCCGTACGCAAACGCCCTTCGCGCAGCTGATCGGCATCGAGCTCGAGCCGGATCGGCTGGGCGCCCGGGCGAACCCCGCTCACGCCCAGGGTCGCTTCAGCCAAGCCGTAGCAGGGCGCGAAGGCCTCGGCCTGAAAACCGACCGGGGCGAAGGCTTCGGTGAAGCGCGCGACGGTCTCGGCGCGGACCGGTTCGGCCCCGCAGATGGCGACGCGCCAGCTGCTCAGATCGAGCGTCGCTCTGTCAGCCGCGCCGATGCGCTCGACACACAGTTCGTAGGCAAAATTGGGCCCGCTGCTCGCGATGGCGCGCAGATCGCTGATCAGCGAGAGCCACCGCATGGGCCGCAGGACAAAAGAGGTCGGCGGCAAGAGGGCGCAGGCACAGCCATCATAGAGCGGCTGTAGCACGCCGCCCACCAATCCCAGGTCATGGAAGAGCGGCATCCAGGAAACGAACCAGCCCTTGCCCTGCGAGGGATCGACAAGCGCACTTCCCGCCCTTGTCGCCGCCATGAGATTGGCGTGGCTGACCATCACGCCGCGGGGCCGGCCGGTCGATCCGGAGGTGTATTGCAAAAGAGCGATGTCGTCGGGCCGGGCGACTGGCGCGGCGAGCGGGGTCACATCGGCGTCCTGCGATTCGAGCAGCATCAGTCGGTCGCGCAGCGGCTCGATCGCCGCCAGGATCTCCTGGCCGGCCCGCTCGAGCTCCGCTGCGCTGCTGACGATCAACCGCGGATCGGCGTCCGCGATGAGCGCGCGCAGGTGATTTGCCGAACGCCTGGGGGACATATGGGTCGTCACCGCGACGATGCCACCGTAGAGACAGGCGACAAAGGCCGGCACGAAGGTGCGGCTGTCGTTGAGCAGCAACAACGCCCGGTCCCCATGCCGCGCGCTTTCGAGCATCCGCGCCGCCAGAATCCGCGCCTGCCGGTCCAGGGCGCCAAGGCTGCAGGTTTGCGGGGCCTCGTCCGAAGAGCCGTAATGGGCGAAAACTATCTGCGGCGGATCGATAATCGATCGCTCGAACAGAAGTTCGCCAAAAGTCGATGGTTCGTGAGTAGACATTTGCAGGCGGCCGATCGCCTTATCATGCGTATACGAAAGAAGGAGGGGCGAAGGCCCGCTCGCCAACCACCGGAAAACCGAACACTTACCCCCCCTCGGTTTGCCGCGTAGCTGTAACATTGATGGTTTATGGCGGCAAGGGGAACTTTGGAGTTGCGCCCCGCATCACGGCTGTTTAGTCTTCACCGCCTCTGTTCAGACTATGCAGGGCCCTGATCCTGTTCGGATCGCTTGGCAGGGAGCCGCGGGCCGCGAAGTGGTTTGGATGTATGTCATTCAGGGCCGGAGGCAAAGATGGGTGTTCACACCGGGGCGACGCGTCAGTTGCCCGAACCTGTGGCGGCCCTCTATCCGTACGAGGGCAACCGTCTGAGGCTGTCGTGCGGGCACGAGTTGCACTACGTTGATGAGGGATCCGGGCCGACGCTGCTGATGGTCCATGGCAACCCGAACTGGTCCTTCTACTTCCGTCACCTGATCTCGGGCCTGAAAGACGGCTATCGCTGCGTGGCGGTCGACCATATCGGCTGCGGCCTGTCCGACAAGCCGCAGGACTACAGCTACCGAATCGGCGACCACAGCGAAAACCTGCTCGAGCTGATCGATCATCTGAAATTGGAGGATATCACGCTCGTGGCGCATGATTGGGGCGGCCCGATCAGCCTGTGGACCGCGCGCAAGCGGCCGGGTCTGGCGCGTCGCTTCGCGCTGTTCAACACGGCCGGTTTCCTCCTTCCCCTGCCCAAGCTCTTGACAGTGCTGCGGACACCCGGCATCGGCCCGCTGTTCGTGCGCGGCCTCAACGTGATGGTCCGGGCCGGCATGGTTACGGCCGATCGCACGAAGCTCAAGGGCGCCGTGCGCGACGGCTATCTCTTTCCGTATGACAACTGGGCGAACCGGGTTGCCGTTCAGCGGTTCGTCGAGGAGATCCCGCTGGAAACCAGCCATCACAATTACAAGCTTCTGCAAGAGCTCGAGGCTTGGCTGCCGCAGATCGACGAAGACCGGCTGATGATCTGCTGGGGCCTGAAGGACCCGGTGTTCCACCCCGGCTATTTCGAGGAATGGAAGAAGCGCTTCCCGGGCGCGGAGACCCATGGTTTCAGCGACACCGGGCACTGGTTGCTCGAAGAGATCCCGGACCGGATCCTGCCGCTGATGCGCAGCTTCCTGCAGAGGACGTGATCACCGCCCAACAGGCCGATCTTGCGGCTGCCCTCCGGCGGCACGCCCAGCGCCATCCGGAGAAGACGGCGATGATCGAGGCCGTCAAGGGCGGTGGCTGGCGCGAGGTCTCCTACGCGGGATTCGACCGCATGGCGGACCGCTATGCGCATGGCTTCGCCGCCAAGGGCATGCGGCCGGGCGACAAGATCGTCTTTCTTGCCAAGCCCAGCGTCGATTCGCTCGCGGCGCTCTACGGCCTCGTCCGGCTGCGCGCCGTGCCCGTCGCCATCGATCCGGGCATGGGCTTTGGCGAGCTCTTGCGCTGCATCGGCGAGATCGCCCCCGACGGGTTTCTCGGGGTGCCGATGCTGCAGGTTGTGCGGCGGATCTTTCCGAAGCCGTTCCGCACTGCGCGGCTGTTCATCACGGATGGCCCGCGCGCCCTCGGCGCAACCTGCACGCTTGCCTCGTGCGTCGCCGAGACCGAGGATCCCTATCCCACGCCGGACGTGGAGCTCAGCCAGCAGGGTTACGTCTTTTTCACCTCGGGCTCGACCGGGACGGCCAAGCCGGTATCGATTAGCTACTCCAATCTCTGGCACCGGCTGCGGCTGGTCGCGGGCGTCTGCAACTGGGATGAGAAAGCCAAGGTCGTTGCCTGCTTTCCGTCCTACGCCCCGGCGGTCCTCTCGGTGGGCGGCACCGCAATCCTGCCTGCTATGGACTTTGCCAAGCCGGGCGCCGCGCCGAGCGACAAGATTGCCGACGCGATACGCACCTTCGAGGCTAATGGGATGCTCGCCGCGCCGGTCGTTTGGATGAACGTTGTGCGGCATTGCGAACGGTCGGGCGAGAGCCTGCCCACCGTGCGGGACGGCATCACCGCCGGCGCCCCCATTCCCGTCAACCTGCATCGCCGCTTGGCGGCGGTGATTCACCCCCAAGGCACCTTGCACACGCCCTACGGCGCGACCGAGGCCTTGCCGCTCACGTCGGTGACGTCGGAAACGCTGATCGAAACCTGGCCCGAAACGTTGCGTGGCGGCGGGGTTTGCGTCGGTCCGGTGCTACCGGAGATGCGGGTCGAAATCGTCCGCATCACCGACGAGCCCATCCCCGACTGGTCGGACAGCTTGCGCGTTCCGGACCGATCGGTCGGCGAAATCGTCGCCGCCGGCCCGACGATCAGCCAGGCTTATGTCGGGCTCGATCGGGCCAATGCGCTGGCCAAGATCCGCGATGGCGGCACGGTCCTGCACCGCATGGGCGATCTGGGTCGGATCGACGCAGAGGGCCGGCTGTGGTTCTGCGGCCGCAAGTCCGACCGGATCGAGACAGACGACGCGCTGCTCTTGCCGGTCTGCGGCGAGGCCATGCTGGCCGAGAGCCCGGACGTCTTTCAGGCGGCGTTGATCCGGGTCGAGGACGATCCCCGCCGGCCGATCGTCGCCTGCCTGCGTCTCGAGCCGGGCCGGCGGCTGGACGGGGCGCTGGTCGCTAAGCTGGAAACGCTCGTCGAGGACACCGATTGGGCCGGCCGCATCGACCTCTATCTGCAATGTGCAAAGATCCCGACCGACACCCGCCACAACAGCAAGATCCGGCGCGAGGACCTGACCCGGCAGGTTCGGCCGAAGCTCGGGCGCGGCATTGCGCCCCCGCGCCGATGAAGGCGTTGGTGACCGGGGGTGGCGGGCTGATCGGCCGGCCGCTTGTCCGCATGCTTCTGGAGGCCGGGCACGATGTCCGTTTCCTGGCGCGCAACCATTATCCCGCGCTCGAGGCGCAGGGCGCCACCGGCATCGCCGGCGATATCTGCGATCCGGAAACGGTCCGTACCGCGATGGAGGGGATCGACACGGTTTTTCACCTCGCGGCCCGGCTGGGCACTTGGGGGGACCGGGGCGCCTTCATGGCGATCAATCGCGACGCCACCGCGGGATTGATTGCCGAGGCGCGCCGCAACGGCGTGTCGCGCTTCGTTCATGCCAGTACGCCATCGGTCGTCGGCTACGCGCATGACTTGGAGAATGGACGGAATGATCTGCCCTATGCGGAGCGGCACCTCAGCCCTTACGCTGAGTCAAAGGCAGCGGGTGAAGCGCTTGTGCTGGCCGCCAACGGCCCAGATATGGCGACGGTCGCCCTGCGTCCCCATGTCGTGTTCGGTCCGGGCGACAAGCTCACCGTCCAGAAGCTGATCGACGGCTCCAGGGCGGGCAAGCTGCGCATCATCGGCGGCGGACACAACCGCGTCGACGTTACCTATTCCGAAAATGCCGCCTGGGCCTTCATGGATGCCGCGAATGCGCTGCAGGACTGGCGCTCGACCTGTGCGGGCAAGGCCTATTTCATCGGCAACGGCGAACCGGTCGCGATCTGGCCGTTCATGAACAGCATTCTGACAGAGAGCGGTCTGCCACCGATCCGGGGACGCATCCCTTTCCCCGCGGCCTATGGCCTGGGTGTGTTCCTGGAACTGTGCTGGCGGCAGCTGCGCCTCGAGGGAGAGCCGCCCGTGACGCGTTTCATGGCCTGCGCGCTGGCGCGATCTCATTGGTACGACCCCGAGCCCGCTGCGACCGATCTCGGATACGTCCCCCGCATCCCGCTGGAACAGGCCCGACAAGCCGTCGTAGCATGGATACGCGAGACGCTATGACAGGCGCCCGGGGGGCGCGTTGGAACCTGAAGTCCGACCGCGAGGAAAGAACGCTCACGCCACGGTTGGAGGACTTCCCTGAGCTCGAGGACGCCGACATCAGCGCCTGTCTTGCTTTTGCAGCGGATCGCGAGCATCGGGAGGCAGGCCTGCCTCCCCAATGAAGTTGCTGCTCGACGAGAATCTGTCTCGTCGCATCGATCCCTCAGATCCATATTGCCGCCCTCCCCGCCCGCCGCTTCGCTCCCCCATGGCCAGACGAACCGCATCCAACCTTGTCCTTCCTGATCAAACTGCCAAGCCTGTGCGACTGGATCGCCCTCAAACAAACTTGTAAACAGCCTCTGTACCCACAGAAGATCGTGGCGCGAGAAGGATGATATCGACGGAGGATCGTACCTATGGCCATCGCATGATTAGACCGTCCGAGCACCGAATCACGATTCTCCGACCCATTTGCAACCCCACTCCACCCGCTCCTGGTCGGCCATCAGACGGCGGGCGAGCCGGTTGGTCGCCGTGACAACCAGCGGCGGTCCAAATCGATGGGGATCTAGTCTGTCCATATCCGCCTTCCAACCCGGCTTGCGCAACCCACACGGGGCGCGGTGAATGGGCTGGTCTTTCCTGCAATGGTCGATGGGTTGCCTACCCTGACCTTCACAGGCGCAGCACCGAGATGGCCGCGGTAAGGCGCGACGCTTCCGCGAGCTCGACCAGATGTCGATGGTGCGTGAAGAAGAGCACCTGTGTCCTGGCGCTCAGCTCACTCAGCACCTCCAGGGTCGCCACGGCGCGATCGTCATCGAATTGCACCAGCAGATCGTCGACGATGACGGGGAAAGGACCCCGCCCCTCGACATGCTGCTCGATGGCCGCGAGCCGCAGCGAGAGAAACAACTGGTCGCGTGTTCCCTGGCTCATCCCGGCGACGGGAACGCGGGCTGCGTCCGGACGCACGCCGAGCAGCACCTGGCGGTCGTTGTCGTAATCCACCGTGAGGCCCGCGAAGCTGCCCAGGGTGATGCGCGCGAACACCTCGGCCGCGCGACGCAAGAGCGGGCCTTGGTGCCGCTCCCGGTAGATCTGCACCACCCGGTTGAGCAGGGCACTGGCCAGCCGGACCCGCGCATAGGCCCGGGCCTCCTTGGCGATGCGCGCCGCGAGTGATCGCGCAGCCTGCTGCGCTTCCGCGGCGGCTGCTCCTCCATCGATCGCGTCCAGGCGTTGCCTGTCACTGAACAGAGTCCCTTGCGCTGCGTCGACCTGCCCCTCGAGGTCATCGATCTCGGTTTGCGTGTCCGCGATCTGCCGGTCGACGCTCTCGAGCGTCAAGGCACCCGCTTCCTGCACCACCTCCTCGACCGAGCCGGCATTCTGGCGCAGCAGCTGTTCGTCGATCTCGCGCAGGCGCTGCAGCAGACTCTGCTTGCGGGCCGCCTTCTCTTCGATGTCGGGCAGCTCTGCCGGTGTCTGGCACCCGGCTTTCTGAGCCAGATCGTGCAGCGCGCTCCGCGCTTGCTCCGCAGCGAGGCTCACCTCCCTGATGGTCCGTGTCTCGCGCTCGATGTCGTTGGCCAGCTGCTGGCGTTTCGTGTCGGCCCGACGTGCATCGGCCAGCGTCGCGTACAGGCGCTCGGCGACGCTATCCGGACTCGGCCCCGCGGCGTCGTCGGGGACGGTCCGGCGGATCGCGGACACCTTGGCCTCGAAGCTGGTGACGACGGACTCCTGCTCGCGGGCATCGGCATCCAGATGGCTCAGCTCCTCCACGGCCGCGGACAGGCGGGAGAACTGATCCAACCTGGTCCTGGCCTCGGCCGGGAGCGCTTCCGAGGTCAGGCGCAGGCCCGCTGCGGCCTCCGCCCACCGGCGCCTCCACTCCCCGAGCTTCGCATCGGTCTGTTGTCGCTGCACTTGCAGATCGCGCAGCTCGGCCGCCCCCGCTTGCATCTGTTCCGACACCGAATCCCGGTCCGCCCTCGCCTTTCGGGCCGCATGGACCGCCCGTTGCGCTCGGGCAAGTGCGTTGACGGCCGGCTCGCCGACGCCAAGATCAGCCAGTGCGCAGGCCCGCAGCACCGATCCGAGCAGGTCGAGGGCTCGGGCGAGATCGGCATCGACCAGCCCCCGCTCGCGTCGCAGGCTCTCCAACTCCCCGTGTCGCTCGACGAGTCTCTGGTGACGGGACAACCATTCCCGCAAGGCAGCCGGCGACAGGTCGGAGCGACGAAGAGGCGCGGTGAGCGCCTCCCAGCGCTGTTGCAGGTCCTGCCGCTTGCCGGCAAGCCGGCCGCGCTGCTCATCGTTGCGTCGCATCTCGGCCTGCATGTCGACGATGCGCTGTCGGGTCGACTCGAGGTTGGTGGCCCGCTCGGTGTCAGCCCGGAGCAGGTCGGCTAGACGGTCGGCCTCCCGGATCGCCGCCTCGAAGGCGCTCGCCAGCACCTCCGGCGGCGAGCTGCCGCCGTCCTGAAGGGCTGGACGGGCCGCTACATCGATATGGTCGCGGCGCAAGCCGCTCCACTTGCGGTCGCGATCGACCCGCGCTGCAGCGACTTCCGCTTGCGTGACCAGCTCCCCGGTCGCCGCCAGCACCTCGAGCTCGCGGCGGCGGGCTGCGAGGTCGCGGGTGAGCGTCCCTTCCCGGTCTTCGACCAGGCGCTCCTCCTGTGCGAGTGCGGCGAATTCGCTCTCGAATGTCCCCGGCATCTCGGCCAGCGGGACCCTAAGCGCCAGGAGGTCCGTCAGCGGCCCCGGCCACAACGCGGCTGCGTCGCGCTCCAACCCGCGATCCCGATCGGAAATGTCGCCGTCGAGCTTGCGCGTCCGGCTCTCGAGATCAGCCAGATTAGCGACGCGGGCAAGGGATGTCTCCAGCTCGTCCACCGGGGCGAGCTCGGGCAGCCGGGCGAGGCGATCCTTCAATCGCTCGATCGCTGCTTCCTTGGCGCGCATCTGTGTGTTGAGCTGCTCGTCACGCTCCGCCAGGCGCCCGTGCTCATCGATCAGGGACTGCACGCGGGCGACCAATGTCTCCGGCGGCAGCAGCTGCGCAGGGACGCCGCCAGGCGATCCCAGCTCCGCGAGTAGCTTGCGAATCCTCTCCGAGAGGTCGAGACGTTGACGGGCCAGCAACGGCAGGGAGTCGTGCGCCGAGCGATAGGCCTCTATCCCGTGAAACAGCTGCTCGATGGCGCTCGCCTGCTGCAGCACGCCATCAGGAACCACCAGGGCCGCCGCGTCCGCCTTGAGCTGCGCCAGTCGAGCCTCGGCTCCCCCCTCTGCGTCTTCGGCGCTGCGCAGACGCTGCTGCGCGGCCACCCGCAGCGAGGCCGCCTCCGGCGACAAGGGCGGGACGTGCGCCAAACCGCCCGCTTCGCTGCGCTTGGCCGCTCGCTCTGCGAGCTGCGGCAGGTTGGCGCGGATGCGCTGCAGCCGTTGCTGCGCGGCGCGCCGGTCCTTGAGCGCCGAGCGCAGCCGGGCGTGCTTCTCCTCGGCCTGCCGGTGCTCGCGCTCCGCCGCCTCCCAGACGTAAGCGCGCACCGTGGCGTCCTTCAGGACTCGCTTCTGCTCGTCGAGCTCGCTGAGCGCGCGATTCAGGCGGCCGGTCGAGCCCCGCGCCTTGAATATGGCTGCGGCTTCGTCGTCCAGGTCGGCGATGAGGGTACGCAGGGTCGCCAGGCCGGCCGCCGCCTGAAACAGGCTGCGGCCCACCTCTCCTTCGCCGCGCACCAATTCCTCGCCCCCAGCGACCAGGCCGTTCAGGTCCAGGCCAAAGAGGTTGTGGTAGAGACCCAGATCGAGCCCCCCAATGAGATCGGACACCGTGCCTTCCGGCAACGGCCGTTCTGTGACTTCGGCGCCGCTGGTCTCGTCGATGGCAAACAGAGTCGCCTTGCGGGCCTTGCGACGCATCGCCGAGAGCCGACTTCCATCCGGGAGCAACAGCGTCGCCCCCACTCGCAGCTGCTGGTAGTCGTGCAGGAAGGCATCCCCGGTGCGCTCCGGAATGCCGAACAGAAAGCCGGTGACCGCGCGCAGGATCGTGGACTTGCCGGCCTCGTTGGGTCCGAAGATCACGTGGAGGTCTTTGCCGGCACCCGTGGGCAGCTCGATGACCCGGTCCCGGAACGGACCGAACGCCTTGAGGTAGATCCGCGCCAGCTTCATGGCGCCCCCCCGTCGCCGGCGAGCCGCGCCAGCAGCTCGTCCTCCGCCTCGCGGAGAAGATCGCCAAGAACACCCGGGGCATCGAGCCGTAGCTCCTCGTCCTGGCTCAGATCGGCTGGCAGCTTCTGCTTCAGCTCCTTCAGGGCGTCGTTGGCAAACGAGGTCCGTTTCTCCTCGTCTTGCGCCAGCGCCCTGATCTCCCTGACGAGCAGGGCGACGGGATCATCTCCAACGGCGAGTCGATCGACCTCGATCGGCGGACGAACGCGGAGCTCGACTTTCTCGAGCCAAGCGTTGCCGCCCGATGCCTCCAACACGACGGCGCGAAGCTGTTGGGCGATCACCTCGGGTCGTGCCGAGACGTCGCGATGTACAACGCCCACCCCGCTCACGCGGATTCGCAACCCCAGGATTCGTCCGTCGGCTCGAGCTAGCCCGGTCCTGACGTCGACCGCGACTCGCTCGAAAAGTGCATCGAGATCCGGCATCCCGGCCACGTCCACGGTCAGCTCCACCCAGCGCAAGACATCGAGCGCGACCGACTCCGTGGCGATGCTGCCATCCTCGACGGTAATCAGCTCGCAGCCCTTCGCCCCCTGCTCCCTGATGTGCCGGCCCTGGATATTGCCGGGATACACCACCCACGGGTCGCGCGAAACCACTTCCCGTGCGTGCACATGCCCAAGTGCCCAGTAATCGTAACCCTTGGAGCGCAAGACCTGCCCGGTCGTCGAAGCGTAGTTGTCGTGTCCAGGCCTCCCGGTCAGCGAGGTATGCAGGACACCGACGTTGAAGTGGCCGGGTAGCGCCGGCGGGTACCCGGCAGCAAGGTCATCGAGAACCGCCGCCGTCGCGAAGCTCTGCCCATGGACCGCGAGGCCGAGATTGTCGTCGACCAGGGTCTTCGGAGCCTTGTCGGGGAACAAACGGACATTCCCCGGTAAGGGAAGCGAGCGTGTCATCTTGCTCGCGGCGTCATGATTCCCGCGGATCACGTAGACCGCGATGCCGGACTCACCGAGCTGCGCCATCCCCTTGGCGAAGAACAGGCCCGTGTTGAAGTCCGGCCAGTCCCCGTCGTAGAGGTCTCCGGCGATCACGACAAAATCCACGCGCTCGCGCAAAGCGAGCTGGACCAGGTTCTCGAACGCACGTCGGGTGGCCCCCCTCACCTCCTCGACTGGCGCCCCCTCGTACCGCTCCAGGCCTTGCAGCGGGCTGTCCAGGTGAATGTCCGCGCTATGGAGAAACCGCATGCTCGCTCCCTTCGCCAGGGAATGGCCCAAATACCGGAAGCTCGGGCCGTGGCGCATCATACAGCCCCACGCCCACTTCGAACCCTCGACCCTTCATTGTCATCCCCAGATCCTGGCGGCTGGCTCCTGCGATACCAGACGCCCCCATTGTGTCACCCCGCGGCGACCAAGCGAGCACCGGCAAGCTTGCCATAGCCCTCAGGGACGCAGCAGACGGGCGAGACCTGCGCTCGACGTTTGGTCGAGCCGCACGCACCTGGGGGCCACGTTTTAATTCCCTTCGACGTGTCTTGATCCCCTTCAATTCGGGTCCCTGGTCTCGCGTACGGGCTTCGGGGCTACGAAAGACGGGGTCAGTGCTCGCCTTGTAACATCGAGCCTCGTAGTGTACGATGCCCGTCATGGCCAGACCGCTACGAATAGAGTTTGCCGGTGCGCTGTATCACGTGACCTCTCGGGGTGATAGGCGCGAGGCGATTTACGAGGACGATGAAGACCGCCAGAGCTTTGTCAGCACACTGGGAGAGGTGGTCGATCGGTTCAAATGGCTTTGCCACGCGTATTGCCTGATGACCAACCATTACCATTTGGTTGTGGAGACGCCCGATGGGAACCTCTCCACGGGGATGCGTCACCTCAACGGCGTGTTCACCCAGGCTAGCAACCGGCGACACGCTCGTACGGGCCATCTGTTTCAGGGTCGATTCCAGGGTATCCTGGTCGACAAGGACGACTATCTCCTGGAGTTGACCCGCTACGTGGTGTTGAACCCGGTGCGGGCCCGGATGGTTGAGCAACCGGAGGATTGGCCCTGGAGCAGCTATCGTGCGATGGTTGGGGAAGCAACAGTGCCGAAGTGGCTGGCCACTGATGCGCTGCTATCGCAGTTTGCTGCTCGGCGCAGTGACGCGCGCCGACGCTACAGACGGTTTGTAGCTGAAGGGTTGGATATGGGAAGCATCTGGTCTGGATTGCGCCAGCAGATGTATCTGGGCAGCGAGGCATTTGTGGAGCGGGTCCAGGAGAGGATAGAGATACAGGGTGACGGACTATCCATTCCCAGGGCGCAACGTCGCGCGCCGGTAGAGTCTCTCCAGGCGATTGCAACGCGCCATCCGGACCGAAACGGCGCCATTGTAGCGGCCTATGCGACGGGAGCTTTCAGCTACAGGGAGATCGGCGAATACTTCGGGCTACATCTCGGAAGCGTCGGGCGTATCATTCGCCGCAAAATGTTACAAGGCGAGCACTGACCCCGACATCCCTAGGAACTTTTGGTCCGGCGACGGCGCCGTCTATTACATGTTATGCGCTCTAAGCCAATACGGAGGAAGAGCCGCCGATGCCCACAGTCTTGAGTGTCGGACCGTACCGGTTCTTCTTCTATTCTGGAGATCTAAGGGAACCAGCTCATGTGCACGTCGAACGAGACGATAACGTTGCCAAATTCTGGCTCGACCCAGTGAGGCCCCAAACGAGCGGGGGATTCAGCGCGGCGGAACTTCGAAGGATTCAGCGGATTGTTGAAGGCAACCGAAACACACTGATAGAGGCGTGGAATGGGTACTTCGGCGAGTGACATTGGCCAAGCTTTGGCTAAAGAAGTCAAAGTAACGCGAGATGAGCTAAGGGTTGTTCTCAGCGATGGCCGAACCATCGCGGCGCCTTTGGCATGGTATCCCCGTCTTCTCCACGGCACGTCCGAGGAGCGAGGCACGTGGCGCCTGATCGGACGGGGCACAGGAATTCACTGGGAGGTATTGGATGAAGACATAAGTGTTGAAGGCCTTCTGGCCGGACTCCCATCGGGCGAGAGTCAGGAGTCCTTGAAGAAATGGCTCAATGCGCGCGGGAAGCGCATAATCGGGTAAGGGCGGGTGTTTAGCCCGCCCTCCCCACACCACCTAGCATGCGGGTCCGCACTAGGCGGTTCACGAGAAGGGAGCACAGGACGATCTCAGGCATAATCATGCGCCTTCATCCAGAGATCACGCACGCAGAGCAGGCCCTGGCTTTTCAGCCAGTCATTGGTCATCCCGGTTTGCGTCGCCAGCGTCCGCGACAGGTGCCAGTAGCTCTTGCTGCTGAGCGCCGTCAAGATTGCTTGGCGTTTGCCCGTCCCCAGGGCCAGCAGGTTGCGGACCTTGGTACGTACCTTGCGCCATTGTTTCCAATAGCACATGCGCACCCGTCTTCGCAGCCACTGATCCAGTTCAGGGACCGGGCGGTAGTAGTCCGAGATCCCGAAGTAGCCCATCCAACCGCGAACGTACTGGGCGAGCTTGTGGAACCGGTACTGCATCGAGACCCCCCAGCTACGCCCGGTGAGTCGCCGGACGTTGTGCTTGAAGTCCTCGAAGGCCCGCTCGGACCAACGCAGCTTCTGGCCCCGGAAGGTGAACCCGAGGAAGGTGCAGTCGTTGATCTTCGCGACCCGGCTCTTGTGCTCATTGACCACCAGCTTGAGCTTGCCGGTCAGGAAGCGCGTGACGCTCGCCTTGACCCGCGTGCCCGCCCTGATGCTCTTGACGAGAATCAGCAGGTCATCCGCATAGCGGACGAACCGGTGTCCCCGTCGCTCCAGTTCCTTGTCCAGGTCATCCAACAGGATGTTGGCGAGCAACGGCGAGAGCGGACCGCCTTGCGGCGTGCCGATCGGCGTTGCCTGAATGTGCTCACCGACCAGAACCCCCGCCCGCAGGTAGCGCCCGATCAGTCCGAGCAGCCGCGGGTCGCGCACCTTTCTGGCCACGCGGGCCATCAGGACATCGTGCTGAACCTTGTCGAAGAACTTCGCCAGGTCCAGATCGACGGCGATACGGCAGCCTTCACCGATATGGCGCTGTGCCTGCCTCAATGCTCCGTGGGCCGAGTGTTCCAGTCGGAAGCCGTGGCTCGAGTCCGAAAACCCCGGATCGAACAGCGGCCCCATGACTTGCGCAATGGCCTGCTGGATCAACCGATCGGTGACGGTCGGTATCCCCAGCGCCCGCTCACCCCCGCCCGGCTTCGGGATCGAGACCCGGCGTACCGGTTGGGGTTGATAGGTGCCATCGAGCAGGGCTTGGCGGATGCCGGCCCAGTGCGAACGTGCATACTCGGTGAAGTCCGCGATGCGCATCCCGTCAACGCCGGGGGCGCCCTTGTTGGCCTTCACCCGCTTCCATGCCCGCTGCAGGTTCTTGCGGTCCAGCACCCGCTCCATCAGATCGTCCTGCAAGGCTGGCTGCGTGGCACCACGCCGCAACACGTCTCCCCCGGTCGGGCTCAACAACGGCTGCGAGTGGTCCACGGCTCCGCCTTGGCTTCTCATGTTCGGCCCTTCACCGCCCGGTCTCCCAGACTCCGGCGCCTACTATGGCCTCTGCTGACTTCTGTCCGATCACGCTCCAGGTTGCCCCGCAACGCGCTCTGTCGACCGCCCGCTTCGCTGCCTCGTTCGCTCGCCCCGCGCGGCAGCGCTGCGGTGCGCCTGGACTTGGTATACCAGTGGTCCGGCTGGTTTCACAGCGAGACGGCGCAACAGCGCCAGGTCGGACAGACCTCCCCGAATAAGGACATGAACTTTCAGTGCACAACCGCCGCATTTACCCTATCCCCTGCACCTGCCGGGCTTCGTCATCTTGTGCTGACTCGCCCGGGGACTGAGCCTTCTATGCGATTTCTGTTCGTCGGCTCGCACTTTTGCGCTCGGGCTTCCTTCAGACATCCCCTCGCGGGTTTGCCCTTGCCGTCGGCTAGTAGTTACATTGATCCCAAAGGACACTACAGGTACTCCTACAGGGGACTCTCACCCCATCAGCTCATGCCCATGTCGGGCGTACACAAACCGATCGAAGCGACGGGGTTAACCGCTGGCGCGGTTCTCCCCGCGCTTCATCGGTAGCGTTAGATTACCGTAGAGAAAAATAGAAATATGAAGAAGGAAGAATTCAAACAGGCACTCCGCCAAAAGCTGAAGAAGATCCCTCTCGAAACGAGAAGGACATGGAATAGCACCGACCTCCTTTCTTGGTACGGACAAGCCAAAGCCGAAGACTCTTACTTCACTTGGGAAAGGTGTCCCGGGGACCCTTGGCAGTGGGTGCCAGGAATGTGCCAAGACCTTTTCGGAAAGGACACAACATCGTGAACCTCAAACGCAATCTAACGAGCACTTCCAGCCGACCGCTACAGTCGCTCCGCTCCTTGCGCGATCGGCTGAAGTGAGCCGTTAACCCTAGTAGAAGAAGCTGCGTGACCAAACGACACTCAGACAATATCGACGCTGCATATGCCGCCTTTGAAGAGCAATTGTCTAGATTGACTGATTGGCTGGACACGGTGTCATCTGAAGAAGATGTTCGTTTGAAAATAATTGATCCTTTTTTTATTTCTATTCTAGGGTGGAGCCCAGGTTCAATACAGACAGAGGAGCCAACAGGAGATGGTTTCTTGGATTATAAGTTCTCCATAGATGAAAGCGCACGTTTAATTGTCGAAGCAAAGAAGTTGGCTCTTAGTTTTGGACTAGAAGGCAGAACGGGAGGTCGCGCGTACAAATTGAATGGGCCGATTTTGAGTGCCAAACCACTGCCTTTTGGCGGCATTATGCAGGCTATAAATTACTGTGGTTCGAAGAATGCCGAATTGGCCTGCGTAACAAATGGAAAAGAATGGGTTATATTTAGAGGAAGTAGACTAGGGGATGGAAAAGATACATTGAGTGGGATGGCTTTTGTGTTTCCTTCGTTAGATTCAATACGAACTAACTTTAAGATATTCTATGATTTACTGGGAAGAGAACGGGTCGAGGGACATGTGTACAGGGCGCTTTTTCAGGAAGCGGAGGGCCAGCCCATAAGAGCCACTGCGTTTAGTAGAACCATTAAGCCGGTTGATGGCTTTCGGCTGCTAGAAAAATCTCCGCTGGCTCAGGATATCGATCGCGTTATGTCGGCATTCTTTCGAAACATTTCGGGAGATGATGATCCAGAAATGCTAGCAGATTGCTTTGTGACCACCAAAGAAAGCCACATGGCAGATCAAAAATTAGCGCGAATAACTGATGATCTTTCAGGAACAATTCGCAATCTAGATACGGATGAAGCAAGAGGTCTCCAACAAATAATTAACAAGGTTAAAGAGACAAATCGCAACGAGTTTGTTCTCTTGGTGGGGACAAAAGGTGCTGGGAAATCGACATTTATCGATAGATTCTTTCGGTTTATCTTGCCCGAGCCAATTCGCAATGAGTGCATCGTATCAAGAATAGATGTTGGAAAAAGTTCTGGCGACATATCAACGTTAAACGACTGGCTCAACAAAACAATACTCGATCTGCTGGAGACGGAGTTATTTGGCGAGTACGGACCATCGTACGATGAGTTGCAAGGAATGTTCTTCGACGAATACATGAGAAGACGAAGAGGTCCGCAAAAATTTTTATACGAATCGGATAAACTGCAATTCAAAAAGGAGTTTGGTGAGTATATTGAAGCGCTTCGAAATAATAACACCAAACTCTATATTGAAAGAATTGTAAGAAGCATTGTCGCCTCCAGAAGAAAGGTGCCTTGCCTAATTTTCGACAATACCGACCACTTTAGCATCGAATATCAAGAGGTGGTATTTCAGTATGCTCGATCAATCTACCATAACGAACTTTGCTTGGTAATTATACCGATTACAGATAAAACGAGTTGGCAGCTTTCTCAACAAGGGGCTCTACAGTCGTTCGATAATGAATCATTCTTCTTGCCAACTCCTCTACCAAAGACCATTGTAGAAAGGCGTATTGCGTTTCTTGAAAACCGACTATCAGGAGAAAAGCGAGAAAAAGGTTCTGGATATTTCTTGGGGAAAGGCATCCAATTATCACTCGATGATTTAAAAGCGTTTGTTGCTTCGCTGCAGCACATATTTCTAGAAACAGGGATGGTGTCAAAATGGATTGGGAATCTTTCAAATAATGACATACGTCGCTGCTTGTCTCTTTCTAGAGATATTGTCTCTTCACCATACTTGAAAGTTGATGACCTAATAAAAGCTTTTCTGTCTGGTGACTCTCGACGGATTTCAGAGTCGGATGTCGAGCGGGCAATAATTAGACGTGGATATAACTATTATCCTACAGGCGCGAATCAGTTTGTTCAAAACGTGTTCGCGCTGAATAACGAACTGGAATCGACGCCGTTATTGGCATTAAGGATGCTTAGGTTGTTGCGTGATGCGAAGCATCATGATGCAAGTGGGGTGGATGACTATATCGCCACGGAACAAATCCTTGATTACGCACAAGGCATGAGCATTGAACGTCGGCCAACCTTACTGTGTCTTGATGCCATGTTAAAGACAGGACTATGCTTCTGTTATGATCCAACAATACGCGCTATTGATAGTGCACGAAAAATCCAGCTTTCTCCATCTGGGTTACAGCACCTTCATTGGGGTAGCTGGGAGGAAACATATCTATATTCGATGTTGCACATTACGCCAATAGGCGATGAAGCGACATATGAAACCATACGTAGTTACAGCGATGAGTCGGCTTCGACACGCCGGGCAAAGGAGCTAGTGGCGTTTATAGATTTTCTCCTAAAGGAAGATGCCGTGTATGTACATGTTGTAGATCATCCCGCCTATGCGGGGCAAAAAAAGATATCGGACGCACTTGAGATAAAGAAAGGGCGGCTTGAGAAACCAAATAGAAGAAGAAAGGGTTAATCGGATAGCCGGGGGTTTTTCTCCCCCGGCCTCCACAACACCCCGCATGCGGGTCCGCACGGGGCGTTTCCTCCGGAGTTCAAAGGACCACCAGTAAATGGCGACCTTCAACGCTGGCTACGTGACGAACCGCCAAGACCGTTTCACCCGGTCGGGTGCAATACGCCCATTGAGGCCCGCCCGTCTCTCTCGTTGCCGAAGGTTCAGGCCTTCACCGTGTCCCACCCATTGCGGTGGGCGTTTGGCTACTATGCCGTCTGCTGACTTCTGCCCCATCACGCCAGACGTTACCGCCAGGCGCGCTGCCCGAGTCGCTGTAGGGTCCGGTGGCAATTCCAGCGCTTTCGCACTGGGCCTCAGGCCGGCTCCCATGACGACCGCAGCCCCCTTAGGGTTCGATGGCGATTCCGGCCCTTTCGGACCGGGCCTCAGTTCGGCTCCCGTAGGGGCACAGACCGCTCGTGAGACAGATCTCCCCGGATAAGGACATGAACTTTCAGTGCACAACCGCCGCATTTACCCTATCCCCTGCACCTGCCGGGCTTCGTCATCTTGTGCTGACTCGCCCGGGGACTGAGCCTTCTATGCGATTTCTGTCCGTCGGCTCGCACTTTTGCGCTCGGGCTTCCTTCAGACATCCCCTCGCGGGTTTGCCCTTGCCGTCGGCTAGTAGTTACATTGATCCCAAAGGACACTACAGGTACTCCTACAGGGGACTCTCACCCCATCAGCTCATGCCCATGTCGGGCGTACACACGGCAGTCGAGCCGGCCCGCGCAAAAAGCCGCGCAGGCTGCTCACTTCTACGTTAGGTCAGGAAATCATGAAAATCGAAGAAGCAATAGGCGTCCTTCAGAAATATGTCGAATTAACGAAGCCGCTCTTTGGAGAAGTGAGTATTTCTGTTGTCGAAGAAATAGATTCTGCGAAATTTCCGGACGAGTTACACAAACTCAAGGGCCAGAATGAAGGGCTCTATCTTATTTGGTCCAAGAATGACCGGCGTGTCATTTATGTCGGAATTGCTGCCGATATCCAGCGGCGTATATATCAACACATAGGAAAAGGTTTCTCATGGTCTCGCGGGGACTCAATCGCAAAGTTTCCACATTGCACTTTGACAGATGGACGTCACTGGTTAAATCAAACAACTCAGCAGGAAATGCAAAATGCCGAATGGAATATTACTTCAGTTATACCTTCCCCTGGCTTATTCCGTGGGCTGCTGGAGTCCGCGGTAATATTTTGGGGAATACAGAACGACAAAACAACAGAGATAAACGTTGAACTATAAAGACCTAACGAGCGCTTGCAGCCGACCGCTTCAGTCGCTACCGCTCCTTGCGCAGCCGGCTGAAGCGAACCGTTAGCTTCTAAGATGCTTACATTTGACCAAGCAATTCGACGGACCGAAGCAGCGGGGCACCGCCACGTGCTCTTGGGCAACGGCTTTAGCCGAGCCTGTAAGAACGACATCTTTGCTTATGACGCCCTCTTCGAGAGAGCAGAGTTCACGGAGTTGTCGGGGAACGCCAAGGCACTCTTCGAAGCGCTCGAAACTACGGATTTCGAAGTTGTAATTGCGGCGCTTCGAAAGGCCGCGAAGATTGCAGCGGTCTACCTTGAAGATTTCCCGGAAATCGCCGAGACCATGAACGCTGACGCATCAGCGTTGCGCGAAGTTCTAGTCTCAGCGATTGCCGGAAGCCATCCCGACTTGCTGAGCGAAATTTCTACCGCGGCCTACGCCGCTTGCAAACAATTCCTGTCGCGCTTCGAGCGGATTTTCACGCTCAACTACGACCTGTTGCTCTACTGGGCTGTGATGCAGTCGGAGATTGAGCCCGACGTTGAGCCAAATGACGGATTCCGCACTCCTGAAACAGGCGAGGCAGAGTACGTTACATGGGAGATCGAGAATTCATACGGTCAAAAGATTTACTATCTTCATGGCGCGCTGCATCTGTTCGATGCGGGCTCAGAGCTTCAGAAATTTACGTGGGTGAACACAGGCATCCGCCTGACCGAGCAAATCCGGGAGGCGCTTGAAGAAGAAAAGTATCCGATGTTTGTTGCAGAGGGCACATCTGAAGAGAAGCGCGAGAAAATCAAACATCACGCGTATTTGACGAAAGCATACGAGAGCTTTTCCCGCATCAACCGCGTGCTGTTCATCTTTGGTCACTCACTGGCAGAAAATGATGAGCACTTTCTTCGACTAATCGAGCGCGGACATATCGATGATGTATATGTCGGCATTTTCGGTGACCCCGAGTCCAAATCAAACAAGAAGATAATAGCTCGAGCTGAGAAAATGGTCGAGGCGCGGCAGCGGCATGCCGCAAAGAACCGACGACGCCGGCTACCGGATTTGTCTGTGTACTTTTACGATGCAGAAAGCGCCAGTGCCTGGGGTTAGTGGGTCACGAAGGGGTCATGGTCACGAAGGGGTTGGTCACGTAAGAAAGGGGACGGAGGGATTAAATTGTGGCCAGTGACTGCGGCTGGTCAGCTAATATTCCCTCCGTCCCCTTTTCCCGGTTTGTGTGCGCTACAAATATGATCGACAGACCAGCCGCCGATATACCACGGTCGAACTGATCGAGGAAGAGACTGTTTCCCAACCCACCGAACGGGCGGACAGCACGCCGGAGCTTCCGGCCCCGGCCCCGGAGCATCGCCTTGGGGTCCGGGTCGAATACTGGGAGACGGATATCCGGGACAAGGTCAAGGCGGCGGGCGGAATCTGGAGGCCGAGGCACAAGCTCTGGGAGATGCGCTACGAAGATGTTGTGGCCCTTGGGCTGGAAGCACGGGTCGTCGGAGATGTGCCTTCCGAAGCCTGAGGCGGTGAGGAGCAGGGTCCCTAGATTCCTTGACTGATAATCTTTTGACCTTTTGAGTCAAGTTTTTTCCCGTCACAATTTCATGCGGCAATTTTGGCCTGGTCACAGAATGCGTTGATCGCTTCGTTCATAGCGCTGAAGCGTCGATGCAAAGGGTTGTCCGGTTGGGTCTCGGTGGGATTGAGAAGCGACATTCCTGGTCGCACCACGCGATTGTAGACGCGGCTGTAGAACATCGCGGTCTTGAGACCGTGCTCGGTCAGCCGGTAACGATTCGTGTGCGGGATCCGTTCGATCAATCCGTGCAGACGCAAGCGACGCAGGTCATAGGTCATGCGGCCCGGGCGCAGTTGACTGGGATCGATGCCCAGTAAGGTGCAGATCTGCTCACGCAGATCGCGGTTGGAGAAGCCACGGGTCAGTAGGACAAACAACAACAGCGCTTGCATCAGGGCTTGAATATGCGGATCGGCAAAGCGCAATGCCGAGGCCCGCTGCCCGTTGATCTCCAGGCTACGCTGATGACGCTGGAGCTCGTCTTCGCCCAAGGCGCAATCGTGGCTGATCGTTTGGAACGTCAAGGAGACGTCGGTTGGCCGAGAAGCCGACCTGACGCAGCGCCGTCAGGTTATGCAGCCGTCGTCCCAGGGCGAAGTCGTAGGTATCGTTGATCGTGGTCTCGGTGCGTAGTGCCTGACCCTCTTTGTGGTACTGCTTGATGCGGCTGTGCTTGTAGTCCACATGCAGGGAAGGGGTCACACCGTCGGTGATGACGCGGGTGCGGAAGCGCCCGGGGGTGCGTTTGCTGACACGACGGTTGAAGATCAGTTGCACCTGAGCAGGTCGGCCGATGTCGAGATTCTCACGAATCACGTCCTCAAAGAACACGCGACCAGCGAGCGGGCGGTCCAGCACCTGGGTCAGCGAGAACCCTCCAGTTGCATAAATCTTCGCCGTTTAGCGCTTCGCACGCTGTAAAAACCAAGGTTCTGTTTGTATTCTGGGCTGCTGGCGCAGTTCACCGGCGGTGAAGTCCTGCGACAAGCGTTTTTGGAATTTTCTTCTCTTTGGAAAAGCCCTCAAATGCAGAAGCGGTCTGCCATTTTTTGGTAGAATTGTAGGTGCTGACCAAAACAATTCACCAAAGAACGGAGACCGCTTACCATGAAGTTTAGCAGGACTGAGACCGTTGATAAATCCCACCGGCTGCCAGCACTGCGTTTCGAGGAGCAGCAGCTGACCTCCTTCTCCGGGCTGATCGTCTTCCAGCAGCTGTTTGCGCTGCTCGATCTTCGCGAGCAACTGCGCCGCTGCTTCCGCCACCTCAATCTCAGCCCCATCTTCGGCCATGCCCGCATCGTGCTGGTGCTGATCATCCACTTTCTGCTCGGCTATCGCCAGCTTCGGGAGCTGCGCTACTATTGCGACGACCCTCTGGTCAAGCGCGTGGTTGGGCTCAAGCGCCTGCCTGATGTGGCCACCGTCAGCCGCGCCTTGGCTGGCTGCGATGCCAAGAGCGTGGCCGCCCTGCAACGGCTGCTGCGCGAACTGGTACTGCAGCGCCTGGTGGTGCTCGCGCCGGCGAGCATCACCCTGGACTTCGATGGCTCGGTGATCGGCACGGGTCGCGCTGCCGAGGGCACTGCGGTGGGCTTCAACCGCAAGAAGAAGGGCCAGCGCAGCTACTACCCGCTGTTCTGCACCGTCGCTCAGAGCGCCCAGGTGCTCGATGTGTTGCACCGCAGCGGTAACGTGCACGATTCCAACGGGGCTCAGGCGTTTATCGGTGCCTGCATCGAGGCGGTGCGGGCCGCACTTGGGCCGGTGCGCATCGAGATCCGCATGGATGCGGCATTCTTCAGCGACGCCATCGTGCAAATGCTCGATACCGCGGGCGTGCAGTACACCATCTCGGTGCCGTTTGAGCGTCTGCCTGGGCTCAAGCAGCAGATCGAGCAACGCCAGCGCTGGCAGCGCGCCAGCGCCGACTGCGACAGCTTTGAGCTGTCCTGGAAGCCCAAGTCTTGGCAGCGGCGCTACCGCTTCCTCGTTTTCCGAAAGCGCGTGAAGCTCCAGCACAAGGAGCCCGTGCAGCTGGATCTGTTCGTGCCCTACCAGTATGGCTACGAATTCAGGGCGATCCTCACCAACAAGCGCCTGACCCCTGCCAAAGTGCTCGCCTTCCACAACGGGCGCGGAGCCCAGGAGGGGATCTTCGCCGAGCTCAAGTCCGATAACGCCTTGGCCTACGTGCCCACCCGCACCTGGGTTGGCAACCAGATCTATCTGCTCGCGGCCTTGATGGCCCACAACCTGGCCCGCGAGCTGCAGATGCGCGCCCAGCCCCCAGCGCGCAACACCACCGCCAAACGCGCCCCGCTGTGGGCTTTCGCTTCCATCGCTACCCTGCGTCATCACATTATCCAGCGCGCTGGGCGTCTGATCCGGCCCCAGGGGCAGCTGACCCTCTCCATGAGCCTCAACGACGCCGTTAAGAACGATCTGTTGCATTTCCTCGACGCCTTAGGTGCCGCTGCTTAGTAGCACCTCAGGCGCTCCGGTTTTTTGCAACGCTGGGGATATTCCTGGGTCACATCATCCTTGCGCTCGCCCTTCTTGAACTGCACCACATCCACACCGGTGCGCGCGACAAACTCGTCCACCGACTTCACAAACGCCTCCGTCATCGGCGCCACTGCTGCGGTCGAGGCGAAACGCTGGCCTTTGCACCCATGCAGATACCCAACCACACCGCCAACCGTCTGCAAATGCGGCACATACACATTCAAATACAGCCGGTCAATCGATTCGTACTCCAGCGTCACGTGATCGCGCAGGACATCCGCCGCCGTCTGTGGTACGTTCATCATTGGCTCCGGTCGCCATCGGGTCTTCGGACCCACTTGACCCATTGTGGTCCGACCTCTCGAAGGTCTCAATGCCCGCAGCTCATACTGCGGAGTTGATGGCGATCGGGGCCCCTGATTCGCACCCCGCCATCCGTCAGCACCACACCGCTCGTCGGTCTGAGGCGGAGCCTCGTTAGATATAGGAACCTAGATGTAGGTTCCTATATCTAGGTTCCTAAGATTAGGTACTGGTCACTACATTTGGGAACTTATTAATAAATGTAGGAACTTTAGTGAGGACGGGCGAGCCGTCCATTGCATGTTCGGTGAGTAGAACGTCCCTGTTGAACGTGACGACTTTAGAATGAAAATATATCTTGATAATTGCTGTTTCAATCGTCCGTATGATGACCAATCTCATCTTCGAATACGGCTTGAAGCAGAGGCGAAATTGAAAAAACAAGAAGAAACGCGTAACAGAATGTTCGAGTTGATCTGGTCGTATGTATTGGATTACGAAAACAGCAGAAACCCCTTCAGGGAAAGAAGAGAGCAGATTGCGAAATGGCGCTGTTGAAGACATTGTTGAAAGTGAGCAAGTTCTTGGCATGGCGAGGATGTTGCAAGAACAAGGGGTTAAGCCGATTGACTCACTGCATATCTCATGCGCTATTCAAGCGAGCTCAGACTACTTTTTGACGACGGATGATGGGATCCTGAAAAAGACTACTCTTATTCAGAGAATCAAAGTTACCGACCCAATTGGGTTTATAAAAGAGGTTTTGGAATGATCACCGACACAGAAATTAAAGCTAAAGGTTTTCAATTGCTTGCGGAACATTTGGGTGATGTCGAAGCAGAGCGCTTCGTATCCCTAATTCAACGGGAACCTTTTGATTACACCAAATGGCGTCAAGACTTGGACGGAAATTTAACGCTTGAAGAAATCAGTCGTAAAGCAATGGCGTACAGGAACAAAACCACCGAACAAGGCGCTTAACTCGGACCGCCTTGGTCGCAGCGCTCCTCAGTCGGCCGGTAAGCACTAACGTTAGCCGCGAAACCCCGTTCTCGCTGAAATTAGAGATGGTGGAGAATTAACCCCTTGGGCGAGCACCGTTTGCAAGACGGACTAAACTTGATCCGCGTCCTTTCCGAACTCGGGAAAGTGCTCTCCTATCACGTTGAAAAAGAATATCCCGTTGAAGAAAGGGACTCTGGAATATCACCTTGTGTCGACGTTGCATGGTTTCGCGACAAGGGACATCGCTTTCCACTTATGATATTTGAAGTTGAAAGTGCGGCGACAAATTCTATTGCAAATAACGCGCTCAAAGTATTTTCTCAAAACACAAGGAAGTTTGAGAAACCTCTTTTTTCTTTCAGATAGTAGGATCCCGGGGCGCTAATTCTAGTACTGTCCGAAATCTTGAAGAACAGTATGGCAAGTTCAATTACAGAATATATCGGCTCGGTCAAGCCGAAGGAAACCAGCTACTATTCGACATTCTCAGCCAACATAGACGAATCCGAGACGACTTCGATTTTGATACGCTGTTTCGGCTTCTGTCCACTCCCGTATGGAACGACATAGCAAGCGCGCCAGAAGTACTAAGGCACGCTTACGCTGTAGAACTATCGCCAGAGTCAAAGCTATGCGCTTACGTACATTTATTTCGCAGCTATAGGAAGTTGCAACCCGATTTTGTTGCCGCGATCACAGAGGCGCAGAAATCGCAATGGAGTGGACTTTCCCAGGTTCCCGCGTACGTTGGTAAAGAATGGGGTGCACTTCCACTCTGTGCTCTCATGATCCGTATTGCCGAGTCAGAACGTGAATCAGACGACTGGAAAGATAAATTCATGCAGTCGAATTCGAATCAACCCTCCCTACCGTTGATTTCGGCTAAATTGGGGGAGTCTTGGGATTACGATCAATTAATGCTGGGCGCTGCCGCTCCCCTCATCGCACTTTGTTCAGCAGTAGCAAGTTCTCGGGCTGAGTTTGTTATTCCGATGGGAAACATCTTGGTTGATGTTCTTGACAAGCTTGGGAGCCGTTGGTATGGCCTGCAAACTGCCGTCTGGCTCTGTCACATTTCCGCAGCGTCAAACCAGCCTTCTCTTTTTAACAAAGCAAGAGATTATATAAATGGTCTTGGCGGCTTAACGGATGAAGTCTTATTTTCTCCTCCATCTTGGGCTTGCGCTGAGTCGGTTAGAGAAGAGGTGTTCCCTACGGCGAATGCAAGCTTTTGTCCAATACTCAACGACTTTCGCAAACGTGCTCGGACTCAATGGAGCGGAGCGACGGTCATGGACACAGTTGAACTTGCTCTGCTCGTTCTGGACGACGATATGTTCATGTATTCGTGGGCCAAAGACATACTTGGCTGTCTTTGGGGTTATGGCACCGTTCCCCGCTGCGAGAGCAGCTAAAAACTGGCGCAGCGCCACGACGTTTAGCCTTGGAACCGTACGGATGACACACCAAGTTCCGACATCGACTCCGGTTCCAATGCCGGCCGATTGGGCAAAGCTTCACTCTGCGCTGTCGAAAGCTTGGCGCGAGCGGAACAGTTCTTCTACCCCCGCACCACCCGTACCCCTGATACTGGCGGGAGCGGCATTCTCCACCGCCGCGGAAATTCTCCAAAGGTGGATAGATCTGGTTCAGTGGGCAAATGACAGCGGTTTAGGCCAGTGTCTTGCCGCATTGTTGCCGCCGTCACCAAACTTGGACGTTGCAGATCGAATCTCAGGCATCTCCGATGATGGCCAGGGCGGGTGGCGAGAATTCGGTGAGCAGTACCACACCCCTAAGAAGAGGCCGTCTCCCAAAGAGATCGATTATGCTCTTGCGATGCTCCGTAAGAACTGGAAGAAAATTGTCGGAGACGAAATCGCAGGCATCACGAAGCCGCTTCTCTTTCGGGGTCACAAGCGCAGAAGGCTTGTCGTAGCTGCAAATCCAAACAAGAGCGCTCCTTGGGGTGGTTGGTGGTCTGCTCGAAAGAATCGTCGGGCATTTACGGCGTTCAGATCTTCAGTAAACGCGTCAATCCATCCGATGGAGGTTGACGAAGTAACATTCGACACCCACAGATGGGATGATAGACAACGCCAAGGCGTTAGCCGAACGAGATGAAGGAACACTCAATAGTTTGGTTGCCGATGTCGCCAAAGGTCGGATTTGTAGCCGCTCTAGGCGCAAAGGAAACTTTACACCTACCGGTGTTTCTGTCGGGAAACGACCTGACGGCTTTCGAACAGGGAAGAGGTGTCCACTTTACTCCCGTCACATTGCTTTACGGCATCCTATATGGATTGTCCGACGATCCTCCTACCGTGGATTTGCATCTATCTGCTAGATATTTCCAGAAGGCAATGGGACTTCTGATCACAGAACTGAATATGCCTACTGTTGAGGCGATGATCCTTCAGGCTGGCGCTAATATCAGACAAGAATTCGGCTCTGCGGTAAGTGCGAGATTTCTAGAAAACGGTCTTCAATTCGCCCTAGATTCTGCAAGGATTCGAAGTGACTGGGTAGTAGATTTATGGGTAGCTGCGGAAGAACGCAGAGAACCTGATTATCTGACTGTTCTTCATACCATCGTAGAAATGCTAAAACAGGTAAACTACAGAGAGATTTCGCCAGATGCCAGGAAATGTCTTTCTTACATAGCAACTGTCTCTTTTTCCGAACTGGAACCCTCAGGCTTAGCAGAGTTCATTAGTGAAAGCTTCGAAGCCGAAGATCTTCAATGGAGCGAAAAAGAAAGAAAACAGATCAACGAGTATATGGCATCTAAAAGTTTTTCATGGTCGGCATTGTCGCTCGACGAATAATACTATGCTTCTTTATTCCTGAAGGAGTAGTTTTTAATAAAACGCAACATATCGGCTAACGAATAAGGATAGATCGTGAGAGCGAAGCGAGCCACGATCTTATCCGGTTGTTGAACGAGCCCGAGCTTGGGGCCTCGCAACAGCGGATCGACGCTCTTTAGAAAATTGATCGCAGAAGCCGCGGGTGGTCAGGGCAGGACTGGCGACCAACCTGGCCCGGGAGCCGGCGAAAGGCTGGTGGTTTGGCCGTGGCCGTGCGTCCCTCGACAAATCAATCAGTCAAATGCTACAAAGCAAGACCCCGCCTTTTCTTCCCCGGGCCGACGCCGGCATGTCTGCGCATGTCGCGGGACTGCGAAGTGCCGCGAGGTTCCCTTCCCAGGCTAAGTCCGATCCCAGGGGTTGGCCATGCGCAGACCTTCGATCCCCTGGAAATCGACGGTATTGCGGGTCGCGAGGGTTAGGCCATGCTCCAGGGCGATCGCGGCGATCTGCGCGTCCTCGACGCTGATCGGGGTTCCCGCGCGGGTACGCTCGACGATCACTCGGGCGTAAACGGAAGCGGCCGTTTCGTCGAACGGCAGACAGCGTTGATCAAACCCCGTGAACACCTCCTGGGCCGCGGCGGCCAATTGGCGTGTCCGTTTGCCGTCGGGAAGCAGGCCGATTCCGACCTCGATCTCCGCCTTGGTGACAGCACAGATAAAGAGATCCATAACCGGTTGCCGATCCACCCAATCGACAACCGCCGACTCCGGTGTTGCCCGCATCAGCTCGGACAGGACATTGGTATCGAGCAAGATCACCGATTAGCCCCGGTCGAAGTCCGGCGCCGGGCGCGGCATGGAGCGTACCGGCAGGTCGAACTCTACGCCGCCGAACGACGCGAATTTTTCGTGAATGCTGCTACCCAGTCCCTTGTCCTCCTTAGGGATCAGAGCGCGCCGCAGGATGCGCCGGACCTCTTCCTCCATGGAACAGCCATGTCGGGCAGCATTCAACCGCAATCTGGCCTTGAGAGAGTCGTCGAGATTTCGGATCGTCAGGATAGCCATAGCAAAGCTTCCACCGCAGTGAATGCAACGCATGCAGTGTAGTCAATGACTGCTCACGCTTCAACCTGTGGCGCCCCTCGTAAACCAACCGATGCCGAAAGCTGTCGCCTCCCTTACGCCTATCTAACAGAGTGATGTAGAAGGAAAAGAGGCTGGCGTTGGTGATAAGCTGTAAGTCGTCAAACAAGCAGCCGCTTCGGGGAGCCAGCCTCTACGCCCGCTCATCCTGGCGCGCCTGCGCAGCAACAGCGGCGCCTTCGTACCCGTGCCGCACACACCGATTCGTACGCGTTCTTGATCGAATCCAAGCTCAGCCTGCCCGAGGTCTTGGTCTCAGACCTGGTTTGGGCTGCCGCCAACAGCAGGACCCGGCAATCATCCTCACCGACGTTGATCCCAACCCGGATCGCCTCCAGCAGGATCTGTGCGTGCTGTTCTGTGGAATGACGCGGGCCACGGTGCGTCTCGACGTCGTGTGCAACGCCGAGAATCCGTGGGTGGTGAACAGGCTGCTGCCGCAGACCCGGGGCTGAGGACCGGCGGCCTCGCCGCGCCCGAATCGGCAGACTTTCGGTGCCCTGGCCAAGCGGCCCTTCCCCCCGCACGGACCGGCAGTATCCTCACCCGGCGCCCGAGGATCGCGAGGGGGCGGCCGGGCTGCGCTCGGAAGAGTTGGGCTATCATGAATCCTCGCCAGGTCAGCTGGCCCGGTAGGCAGTCATCACGAACAGCGTCGGAATCGGCGAGCAACGTCGCGGGGTACAGCGCATGCACTACCGCCAAAGGATCAAGATCGAAGCCGGAAAGCGGGGCGGAAAGCCCTGCATTCGGGGTCTTCGCATTACGGTCTACGACGTGCTGGAGCAGCTCGCCGTTGGGCTCAGCCGAGAGCAGATCCTCGAAGACTTCCCTGAGCTCGAGGACGCCGACATCAGCGCCTGTCTTGCTTTTGCGGCGGATCGCGAGCATCGGGTGGCAGGCCTGCCTCCCCAATGAAGTTGCTGCTCGACGAGAAGCTGTCTCGTCGCATCGTCCCATTCCAGGAGCAGGACTTTCCAGGCAACACCCAGGTCGCTTTGATCGGGATGGAACGGGCTTCGGACGAGGCGGTCTGACAATACGCGCAGAATGAGGGGTTCTGCATCGTCACCAGGGACGCGGACTTTTACGACCTGAGCTTGCTTCGCGGCGGCCCGCCCAAGGTGATCTGGATGAAGAGCGGCAACGTATCCAAAGCTGCGGTCCTGCAGCTTCTGCTCGCCAACAAGGAATCCATCCACAGACTGCTCTCGGTCCCCGACCTGGACTGTCTGGAGCTGTACTAATGAAGATCGCAGCCAGGCGTGTGCTCGAGCGCAACCGGGGCCTCCCGGGCGAGCCCCAGCGCCACTGCACGCTTGGCTAGCGACCGGGCTAGCAGCCCCCCGAGGCGTTCGACCTTGTGGAAATCCTTGCCCGACCAGGCGCCGCCGCCGATGGGCATGGTCGGGCCCTAGGCGTCCACCACCAGCTTCTCGCCGGACAGCCCGTTGTCGCCATTCGGGCCGCCGGCGACAAACATGCCCGCACCGCGCCGTCCAGCGTGATCTCCGGCGTGCCCCGGCCCGCGCAGGCGGTCTCCACCGCCTCCTCGGCGAAGCGGCGCAGGGACCGCCAGTCGCTGCGCTCGTGGTCGTCGAGCGGGTTGAGCTGGCGTAGCGCACCACCACGTCGCCAGCCACCACGTGGACGCCGCGGTACCGATGCGCGCGAGAATGTTCGCAAGAAGGCGTGTCGGCTACCGCGGCATGGGATATCGCAAAGACCACCAGGTCCCGTTCTGAGCTGCTCTCTCGGAGCTTGTTGGTGAGCTCGAGAGGCGCTTCCCGCAGAGAAATGTCCGTCATCCCCATGTCACCGCAAGCTCAAGCCGCATCAGCGGCCAGGGTGGCGTAAAGCTAGGCAGCTGGAGACGCCTCGAAGCCCCACTCCATCCACTCCTTGAGTAGCGGGAAATACAACCCGAGCCGAATGCGCGTGTCCCCGAGCAGCGAGAAGATCCTGGCGTAGGTCTCCAGCTGCTCCCGGTAGCGCCCCTTCTCCGACTCGAGGAACTGCCGCAGGTCGCTGCCCTCATGGGAGCCGGTCTTGTAGTCGATGATCCAGCGAACACCGTTCTCGAGAAAGGTTCTGTCCACGGCCACGTTGCAAAGCTCCTCTCCCAGCCGAGCCGCGAGCCGGTACTCGCTGCGGGCCTGAGGATGCGCGGGGTCGAGAATCCAGCGGGCACGCCCGTCCTCGATCACGTTGAGCAACGCCCGCTCAACCCGTTCGCGACCCTCATCGAGCTGACCGCCGCTCAGGCCGAGGCCGCGCAGCGCGGCAGACACCGAGGGCCGCGCGCGGCGCAGACGTTCAGCACTCCAGGCGTCGAGCCCGTCCAGGGCCATGCGCTGCAGAAACCGGTGGACCAGGGTCCCCACGGGGGCGGCGATCGGACTGGCCCAGTCGAAGGGTATTGCGGTCGGCTCGTCGGTGGCCGCTGGCTCGTCTGCGATCGCCGGCACATCGATAGGAGGCCGAGGCAGCTCCGCGAGGGTCCAGTCAACGGGCAGACGGCGAAGCTTGCCGTTAACGGCCACCGGCGGGGGCTGTGACACGGGCGTGCGAGGCAACGCTGCGGCTGCCTCGTAGTCGGCCTCCACCGCTGGCCACAGCCGCTTCAGGAGCGACGCGCTGGCCGGCTCACTCAGCTTGCCGTCGTCGGCGAGGTTGGTGTGACCGATAAGGTGCAGCTCGGTGCGCGCCCGGGTGCAAGCCACATACAGCAGTCGCGCGACCTCGTTCCCCCCCTTTGTCTTTTCGCGGTGCCCGAGGTGCTCATAGATGGGCTCGGCGCCCCCGAGTGCGTCGCGGATGGGCGCCAGGAGCAGATCGGCGGAACCGTCTTCGAGCGGGCGCTCAATCGCTCTGAGCAGTGGGGGGGTATCGCGCCTCGGGCGCCGCCCCAAACTGGGCAGGATCACCACGTCGAACTGCAGCCCCTTGGCCTTGTGCATGGTCATGAGCTGCACCTGCCCACCCGCCGCCGGATCGGGCGGAGCGTAGAGGCCTTCGATCTCCTCCTCGAGAGCCCCGACGTTCGAGCAACGCACCGCCGACGTCATGCGCCTCGAGCACGGCGAAGAACGCCTCGGCCTCGCCGAGCCGCGCGGCGCCGGCGGTGGCCGCGCCGCCAAGGGCGAGCCAGGCGCCTTCCACCCAGCGGCGAAGACCGTTTCTCCGCCGCCGGTGAATGGCCGACTCGAGGGCTGCGACCAGCCGGCGGACGCGTTCGCGCCCCGGAGGGGAAAGCGCCTCCAACACGCCCGTATCGCAGACCCGCCCCCAGAGAGTCATCGAGCCATCCCCCGCGACCGCCAACAGGTCCGCCAGCTCGAGCCCGCACCAGGGCGCTCGCAGCACCGCCAGCCAGGCCAGGCGATCGCCCGGGTGCGACAGGGCGCGGGTCAGGGCGAGCAGATCCTGGACCACGGGCCTGGCGCTGAGCGGCTCGGTGTCCACGGCCCGGAACGGGATCCCGCGGGTCGCCAGCTCGCTGGCGACAGGGGCGAGGTGAGACCGGCTGCGTCCCAGCACCGCAATCGACGTGCAACCCGAGTCGAGCCGCGACCTCACCAGATCGGCGACCAGGGCCCCCTCGGCGACCTTGTCGTCTCCGAACAGGGGATGGACGGAGACTGCCGGGTTGGGGCCGGGGCCATGGAAGGCGGTCGACGGCGCGTAGGGCACCGCGCCCGCGTCCGGATCTTCCCGGGCGGGGAGGACGTCTTTGAACGTGCGGTTCACCCAGTCGACGATGCCGCTCTGGGAGCGGAAGTTCTCCGACAGGGTCAGGGGCTCCACGGGTAGCGGGCCGACGCCGCTACTCTTCGCCTGCAGAAACAGACCGACCTCCGCCTCGCGGAACCGATAGATCGACTGCATGGGGTCGCCCACAGCGAAGAGCGTGCGCCCGTCGCCGGGCTCCCACCCCGCGGTCACGCGCCGCAGCAGCTGGAACTGGCTCAGCGAGGTATCCTGGAACTCGTCCACCAGCAGGTGGCGCACCTGGTAGTCCAGGCGCAGCGCGAGGTCGGTGGGCTCCTCGTCGTCGCCGAGGGCGCGTAGCGCGGCCTGGGCCACCTCGATGAAGTCCACCTCCCCGGTCTCGGCGAAGACCAGCCGGAGCTCGGCGGCGGCTCTGAGCAGGACGTCCACCAGCGCCTGGACGACCTCCCACTGCGCGTCGGTGTAGCGCATCTCTGGCAGGGTGCGGACCCCTACCAGCGCCTCGACGAAAGGCAGCGAGTCGCGGAGCCGCTCCAACAGGGCGACCATGCGGGCCTTGTCGTCCTTGGCTTGCGAACCGGGCGGGAAGCCTTCGCTGACGGTCACCCGTTTACGCACGTCTCCGCCGGCGGTGAGCAAGAAGTCGCCCAGCCCAAGCCAGAGCGACACGTCTGCGACCCGGTCGCCAGGCAAGCCGCCTAGCGCGCCGAGGCAGGAGAGCGGGTGCTGCGGGCTCTGCGCCCTCAGCCGTTTGACCGCCCCCCGGACCAGCGGGGGCAGATCCGTCTCCAGCCCCGCGGGGGCGGCACGACGCAGCGCCACCAGGTGGTCGGACACCACCCGCTCCAGCGCCGCCTCCAGCGCGGCGCGGGAGGAGGTCCCGCCGCGGAGCCGCGCGACCAGCCGCAGCCACTGGTCGCGGCGAGCGAGTTGGGCGACCAGGAGCTCTTCGAGCTTTCCCAGATTGCCGTCCAAGTGCCTGTAGATGACCCCCAAGGCCCCTACGATCGCCGAGCCCTCCTCGTCGTCCAGGGCCGCCAGGGTGCGCCGCGCCGCCTCGCTGTACAGGGCTTCGGCGGCCTCGGTGACCTCGGGCACGGCGCCGAGATGGGAGAGCACCGGCATTTGCCGGGCCAGGGCGGCGCACAGGCTATCGATGGTCTGCACCCGCAGCCGCGCCGGACTGTTCGTGAGTTGCCAGCCGAGCGCCTCGTCCCGGGCCCTGGCGGCCACGCCCAGACGCCAGAGGTCCTTGCGGTGCACCTCCTCGGGCTCCGGTCCGCCGGCCAGCCCCAGCGCGGCGAGGATGCGATGGCGCATCTCCGCCGCGGCCTTGCGGGTGAAGGTGATGGCGACGATCTCCTCGGGCGCCTCCACCGTGGAGAGGAGCCGAAGGAAGCGCCGCGCCAGCAGCTCGGTCTTCCCGGAGCCCGCCGGCGCCTGGACGATGAAGGAGCATGCGGGGTCCAGCGCCCGCTCACGCGCCAGCTGATCGGCCGGTGTGGGGGTCATGCCTCCTCCTCCCCGTCCGCCCCCGCGGCCTGCTCCAACTCCCGGCGCCGGCAGAGCAGGTCGAGGCCGCAGTAGTCGCAGGCGCCCTTCAGCGGGTCTACCGTTGCAACGCCGCTCGCAAACGCCACGGCCAGGGATTGAAGCTGGGTCCGCCAGCGCTCGACGCGCTCGGCCATCCCCCGGGGTCCGCCATCGACCACCTTCACCCCCTTGGCCGGCAGCAGGCCACTGGCCGCCGCCACGCCCTCGAAGCCCCGGTGGTCGTCACGCCTGACCTTGGCGAGCGCCAGGCCACCCAGGGCCCCCTCGACCGCCACGGTGTAGAGGGGTAGCTGGGACTCCTCGAGCCGGTCCTGATCCCAGGATTGGGCGGAGGCGCTCTTGCCGGTCTTGTAGTCGAGGACGATCCTGGATCCGTCTTCCAGCTCGTCGATGCGATCGACCCGGACGCCCAGACTCAGCCCGGCCAGGTGCACCTTCTCGAACTGCTCGCGGGCCACCACCTTGAACGGTGCCCTTTGCCCCTCAATCTCCAGCCACTCGCCGACGAGCGCGATCAGCCGTTCCCGTAACAGTCGGTTGAAGCCCGGCGTGAGCACGTCCGGCAGACGGTCCCGCCAAGTGGCCAGGGAGGTGTCCACGGCCGCCTCGACGATGCGGGAGCACTCATCCGCTGCCAGCGCCGCCAGGCGCGCCGAGCCCCCCAGCTCGCCCCAGACAAGCTCCATGATGCCGTGGACCAAACTGCCGAAGCTCGCCGCATCCAGCCCAGGCTCGACCGCCTCCGGAGCATCGGCCCCCAGCCGGTGTCTGGCGAAGGCGCGGAACGGACAGGCCGACTGGTCCCCCAGAACCGCGCTGCCGCCTGGAACGTCGGCGGGGGTAGTCAGCGCTGGCCCCTGCTCGTCGTCGAAACGCTCCAGCGAGCCGATCGCGAGGCGCGCGGCCAGCGAATCGCTGGGATCGAGGCTCCGATCCAGATCCGTCAGCCCTGCCTGGGAAATCCCCGCAATGAGGGGGCTGGGTGCGCACTCGGCGTCGCCCTCGCGAAGCGGATGGCTCACCACCACCTCGCGCCCACTCCCCAGGAGGCGCGCGGTGAGCCGGCGCGTATACTCCAGCTCCCGCGCAGGCGAGGCATGCGGCATGCCTCGGTCACGCTGCAGCGCGTAAGAGAGGAAGGGGTTAGGGTGCGCCGGAACGGGCCAGTGGGCCTCGTCGAGCCCCAGGACCCAGAGGCCGTCGAACACCTGGCCTGCCGCCTCCAGGGGGCCCATGACCTGGATCGGCGCATCCGGCGCGGACTCCGGCTGGAACAGTGTCTCCCGCAGGGAGCGCTCCACCCGGCTCAAGACCTCACTGTAGGCAAAACCGCCGGGGCGGACCGCGTCCAGCCCACTCATGGCGTCGAGCACCGATCCCAGGGCTTCGACCTGCTGGTGCTCGTCGCTGTCGAGGCCGCGCTGACCCGGCCAGCCGACGGCATCGAGCAGATCCCGCAGCAGCCCTCGCCACTCCGCCCCCTTACGGCGGCCGGCACGCAACCGTTCGGCCCGCGCGGTGAACCGCTCGAGCAGCCTGACCCAGCCGTCCGCGGGCCGGCTCGAGGCCTTGGCACGACGCCGACACAACGCCTTCCAGGCCGAGAGGGTCATCTGCGGGCGCGCCCGACGCCTCAGGTCCCCGTCGAGCAGCGCCCTCGCGTCCCTCTCCACTTCCGCCCCTTCGCAGAACGGCGAGCGCAGCAGCAGGCTCAGCGACTCAAGCGGCTGCGGGGTGCCGGCGGCCAGACGCCACCAGGCCAGCGCGTCGTGAGCCAGAGGGGCATCGGCCAGCGGCGAGCCGAGACTGACGTTGTAGAGCGCCCTGCGCGGGCGCGCCGCGGACAAGAGACGGGCCGGCTCCAGCAGGTCTTCCAATCGGGCCAGGATGGCCGCCCGATACTCGGCAAGCCTCGGCACGACAAGCGCCACCCGCTCGGCGGGCCGGGCGGCGGCCCGCCCAACCGCCCAGTCCACCGCACAGCGGATCTCGGCCTGGGCATCGGCCAGGGCGACACGCACGACGCTGCCTGCCCGGACCGGCGACGGCTCCGGCCGCTCCACCCTCGCTCCGAGCCCCCTGAGGACGTCCAGCAGCCGATCCTGGGCCGGGGTCAGCTCGTCGAAGCCGACCAGGCTCAACTGCTCGGGGACGCGCAGGGCGCCCGTCTCGAGCCCATGCGCGAGCACGCCGCTCAGCTGCGACCCGTCGAGCACCTTCAGATGCTCGCAACGCGCCAGGAAATCGGCCGTCAAGACACGTAGCCAGCGGGCCTCCTCCGCTCCCTGGCCTTGGAGTACCTGAGGGTCCAGCACCCACTCGCAGAGCAGCCGCCAGGCTTCCTGAACCGAGCGCGTAGCCCCCCGGACGTGGATGAGCGGGAGATCTGAGGTCTCGGCAGACTCTGCGACGACCGAGTCCCAGAGCAAGGCCTCCGCCACCGGCGAGAGCAGGCAACGCTCCTCGGCGCCGGTGACCAGGGACTCGTCGAAAAGCTCGCGCAGCCAAGCCTGCCAGGGCAGCACGGTGGGACGCTCCCAGGCGCGGGCACCCCGCGCCTCCATCTCCGCAGCGCGCCCCGCCATGACGCTGCGGGCGAGGCGGTTGGTCGCGGTGACGGTGATCGGAGGGCCGAAGCGATATTCGCGCACTTTGTCCATCTGTTCCTGTCAGCTCCTATTGCGGTCGCACACATCGACCGGCAACCGGGTATCAGACCGCGAGCTCCCGGCTCGCGAAAGCGGCCACCAGCTTCAGACGGCCGTCGTCGCCCGAGAGTATGCCGTCCAGAGCCTCCCCGACCATAGGTGTCCGATAAGGTTCGCCCGCGCAGACCACCCCCTCCCGGAGCCCACCCTCTCTGGCGACATCCGTTCGAACTGTTCCCGAGGATCTCGAGTGACCTGCCTCGGCGCCTGCCTGACCCTCGCCACGCTGCCGCCGCTTTTTGCCTTCTAATCACCGCAAGGGCTGACGCCCTCGGGAAGCACCCCGCCACCCTCCATACGACGACCGGGAAACCGCCCCGCCTGGCCGGCGGTCTCACCCCCCGAACTACACACAGATCCAGCCGCCGCCCCCGACTTCGAGCCCACCGCCCGTCAGGTTCCGGCCCCTGAAGCACGGGCCCGCCTCGCGCCCAACCGCCGGCATCACGGCCGCCCGTGGACTGCTGTCCGACGTTGACAAGCGCTAATCCCCTCTCGTTCGGCTCTCTGTTTGCAACGTGATGACTGAGTGAAATGGGCTCTGACTTTTTATCCTCCGGGGAAACGGCCCCGGGTACACGGCGCCATCAGCGCTCCCAATCTTCGACCAAGAGCCCAGGCACGCGACCGAATTCGCCGCTGTTGCGGGTCACGAGCACCAGCCCGCGGGCCCTGGCTTGACCGGCGATCAACACGTCGTACGGGCCGATGGGCGTCCCCAGGCGCGCGAGCATCGCTCGTACCTCGCCGGCTTGCCGGGCGTCCTCCTTGTCGAGCCCCAGCACCTCGAACTGCAAAGCATCCACCAAGGCGACATTGCGGTCACGACGCTGGCTCTTGAAGGCGCCGTAGTACAGCTCATGCGCCGCCACAGCGGAGATGCCGATCTCCGCCGGCTCGTGTTGCCGTACCCGCTCGGCCAAAGCGGCCTGGCCGTTCAGCAGCGCGATGACCGCGTTGGCGTCGAGCAGGTACTTCACCGGAAGAATGCGTCCACTTCGCTGAGCTCTTTGGCGACCGGCTGCTCCTGGACGGCCTGCACGAAGTCACGGTCCACGTGCCCAACCAACGCGTCGAGCCAGCTCCAGTCGGTAGCGATCGGCTCCAGAATCACTGCAGCGCCGTGACGCCGGATGCGCACCTCGTCGCACTCAAGGCGGAACTCCTTGGGCAGACGAACCGCCTGCGAGCGACCGGACCAGAAGACCTTTGTGGTTGGCATGGCGACCTCCGAGAGAGTGATATATAGCAATAAGATATATCACACGCGACCAAGTCTGGGAAAGATCCGGTTGCGCAAGCGCTCAGGCCAGGCGCTCCAGCCAGGCCAACTCGTATCGCACGCCTGCAGGCTCTGCTTGGGTAAGCAGCTTTCCTTCTGGCAGCCGTTCGGTCACCCGGGGCACCAGCGCCTGGTCCCCGGACGCCACGGTTACAGCCACGCGGTTGGCCGGGATCTGGACACCCAAGAGGCTCGACAGCAAGGCGGCCGACGCCTGGTGGCCGACTTATCAGGCGTCTTAACCCCCTTCATTTCGGGCCTCTGGTCGGACTGTAGTCAAAGTCAAGTCAGCCTGAGATCTACCGTCTTAAACATCCAGGCGTCTTAGTCCCCTTTCGTTCGGGTCTCTGTTTCCTACGTGATGACGGAGTGAAATGGGCTCTGACCCCTCTGGGTACTGGGTGGCGGGGCACATTCTGGCGCACGCAGGCCGTTGAGGGCAGACCCGGGCATCAGCACGTCGCTGGCGTGGCCTGGTCACGGGGACGCCACAAATTGTTCGAGGGCAATCACCCGCGGAACCAGCCTCCCCGATTGGCCGACCACCATCCTCACCACCTGCCTCGAATGCTCCGGCCCGTAGCTCACGTGCAGCGGCAGGTCATCACCGTAGAAGTAGAGCCGGTCGAAAGGCGTATTGGCGACGATCCACTGGGCGACCTCCAGCATGCGCTCATCGTCGACGATAAAATCCACTGCCGCCCCCAGCCGCTCGCAGACGGGCTTGCCTCGGCGGTTGCGCTCGCACGCGGCGTGCTGATCCCGCTTCGGATCTATGCGGCCGGGGATCTCGCGGCCCAGCTCAGGCGAGCAGAAGCCGTAGTCGAGCCGAATCATGCCGAAGTAGTCGATCACCGGGTCGAGGACCTGCACCGCCAGGTCATGGAGAGCGTTGTAACTCTCGGGCTGCCGGGGCAGATTCCCCAGGCCCGTCCGCGCCTGGGTCTCACCGCACTCGATGAGCTGGCGGAAGGTCAGATACCGCCCGCAAGGGTCGTCCAGGTCGGGGATGCTGGTCGAGCGCACCAGATCGAAGCCGTCGACGGCCCAGCGGTTGGCCGCCAGGGTCGCCAGCAGCTCACCCGGTCTCGGCCCGTAACCCGTGAAATCGAACAGGCCCAGGCCCTCCAGCGCTTCATCGAAGGCGACCTGCTCCGGGTAATTGGGAAACTCCTCGTTGATGTAGCGTGACTTGCGGTACAGGAAGGGCGGCTCGTAGTCCTCCCCGTAGGCAAAGTAGTCGATGTCCTGCTCCCGCAGCTTGATCTTCACCCGCTCGACCATCCGCGGCAGTGCCTTGCCCTCGAAATCGTCGTAGCGCATCAGGCTGACCTTGCCCGAGCCGATGTGGATCTTCACCAAATCCGCGTTGCGGTAGTCGCCGTAGAGCACCGCCGCGCAACCCGCGTAGATCCGTAGCAGGGGCGGAAGCTGCTCCACCATGCTGGTGTGCAGGGTTAGTGACCCACGGGACTCGGCTGCCCCTCGTGGGAGCGGCGCCTTCGCCGCGACGTCGTCGAGCTCCAACAACCCCAACCCATGCTCAGCCACCTGCCGGCAATCCGCTTCGATAGCATCCACATCCGCGATCCGGAACAGCAGCACCCGAGCCGCCGCCTGGGCTCCAGGGTAGTCGCCAAACAAGGTCTTGATGTCGAGCTGGAGCCCCCGCTCCAGGTGCTTGTAGGGCCGGCGCCGCTCGAACTGATTCAGCGCCAGGTAGACCTCCAGGTCAGCGATGCGGGCCTCGCGGGAGCGCTCGACCTCTTCGATGCCCTTGCGCTCCTCGACGAAGCGTAGCGCGCGGCCGAGGCTGCCGAACCCTTCGGTCAGCGTCAGCACATCATCCACTTCGGACTTGTCCGGCGTCCGGCCCAGCGAGACCCACCTGTTCCACAGCCGCTCCAGCGGCTCGCGATAGGTCTGATACCGCTCCTCGGCCCGGTCCCGCCGACGAGTCGCCGGTCGCTCACGCTGGACTACCGTGGGTCCCCGCAGCAGGTTGCGCCGACCCCGATAGCGGTCTACCAGGAAGCGCTGCTCCGCGTCCTTATCCCGAAACACATAGAGCACCCCAGGCGCCACCGCAATCGGCTCCTCGTCCAGGGCCGCCTCGAGAAACGCCTTGATCTCCGCCTGCGTGTAGTACTTCTGGAAGGTCCCCCGCCGAGTCATCACCCCGTCCCGGAAACGCCGTCCCCCGACGTCGTTCTGGTTGGCAAGCATCACGCCGACCACCAGCAGGCGCTCCGCCAACGACCAGGCGCGTGTCAAGGCTTCCAGCCTCTCGTCGAAGTCCTCGATGACGTTGACGACAAAACCCAGGTTCACGATATCCGCCGGCGTAATCGGGTTGTCCGCTGCGTAGTACGGGTCCCAACCGCCTGCTTCGATACCGTTCTCGACGAGCCCCCGCACGTCGTCACCCCTCCCGCAACCGTAGTCGAACACCCGCAGCGACCCGTCCAGAAAGCCGTAGCGCGCGAGCGACTGCAGCGGTGCCGAGAACCCGTAGCGCTGCAGGGCGGTGAGGTGACGGGCCGCATCCCAGCCAGCGTGCAGGGGCATCTGCTCCTCCCCTGCCCCAGGCCCGTCCCCCTCGTCGTTCCCGATCGGCACGAGCTGGTGCCCGACGACCCGATACCCCTGCTCCCGCACGAGCTGCTCCCATTGCCGCCGGTACCCGATGCGCGTCGGCTGATCGAACAGCCCGACCGCCTCACACGCCTCTGTCAGCGCAGCAAACTCCGCCCGCCTCGGATGGTCTTCCGACAGGAGCAGCTCTTTGCGGTGCAGAATCGGAGGGTTGAGGGAATCCACGTAGGTGCGGTGGCCGACCTTGCCCGTCGTGAGATCCACCCGCCAGCTCTCGGCGAGCGCGGGAAAGGGGTCCCCGAAAAAGAGGGGATAGTGCAGTAGCGCCACCTCTTCGCCGTCGAAGTCGCGGCGGACCAGGTTGAAATCCTCGCCGCGTCGAATCCCCGCGATTTCTTCGGCCGCCGCGAGCCGGTCCGCAAGGCCGGTGTCGATGTCCCACTCGGTGCCGATGGCGTCCACGTGGACATAGGTCTTGCGTCCCACGACCTTGCCGAAGCGGTTTCGTTCCTGGTTATCTGGTGTCAATAGCACGACCAAATCTGGAGCGATGGGCACCATCGCGAGAACACTTTGTAACACGCAGCGAACTTCAGTCGAGAACCTCAATATTGACTGTCCGCGAATACTCGCTCGGATTCACCGCCGCAAGCTGTAAGCGCACGCGCTCGCGCAAAGCCATTGCCGGGTCAAGCACGTATTCCCGATAGTCCGGGTGACCGGGATTGAGCATGAACAAACGGGATAGGCCACGGGCAAGGCGCTCGACCGCTGTCACGTCGCGGCTATATCCCTTCAGGCGCGGCACTTCGCCAAAAGGGAAGGACGCCGCACTCGCCGTGCGAATTTGATGCGCATATTCCCCGAATACATCGGCCTTGATACCGGGGCCCTGGGCATAATGTTGCAACGTGATCTTGGGAATCTCCCAACCCGGGATGATGCCGTGAAATCGGTCGAGCAACGCATCGTCATGAAACATCTCTGGAAGCTCCATGACGTAATCGGCGCGCACCGGACGCGACTGGTGATTAAGATTGATGTTGGCGAGGATCATGAGACCGCATTCACTCGTAATCTTTTCCTGCCCGATACTGTAGTGGCCGGACTCTAGGTAGCTCTTGAAGTTCGAATGAATTTCGTCCTCGCCCCGAAAGTCGATCGATTGCGCCTCGTCGATCACCAGCAAGTCAAACCGGGCCAGCAGCCCATCCTCTTTCGTGTTCAGGTTCTTAAACAGCTGCGCGCGGGTCAGAGAACCCGTCGCGAGCCATACGTGGCGGCTCAGGTTCGAGTATATGAAGGATTTTCCGGTCCCTTTCGGCGCGAGTTCCATGAGATTGAGGTTCTTGTGTACTAGGGGTAGCAGTCTCAGGACGATGCTGTGCCGCTCATGTTCCTTGTACGCATCCGGTTCGTAGCCCATCGTCCGCAGCAATACTGCAAGCCACTCGGCGGTGCTGAACGCACGACGCGCCTCAATCAAAGCCTCCAAGTTGACACGCCCAGACTGCATCGGGCGAAAGTCGATTAACTCGATGACATTGCCCTTGTCTTCTTCCCGAACATTGAGCCTTCCTGCGCCCCACTGTCCACCGCTCATCAGATCTGGGTGCTCGTCTAGCAAAACGACGCTGGTCTCAGCCCTTTCTTCCTCCAGGCACGGAATCTTGACCAGGCGCTTGCCCTTCTTCAGGTCGATACGAACTGAAAAATGGTCCAGAAGGACGACGGACTCGCCCGTAAGCAAGCGGTTCTTGATGGTCTCCTTCTCGTTCTTCGTAGGAAGGTGCTTGCTCATGAATGCGCTGATATCACCAAAGATCTCGCCCTGTTCGCGACCGGGTTGATCGTAGCGAGAGACGAGCCACTCTTCGACGAACGTCGTGATAGTTCTCGTATCACGAATCTTGAGCCGCCGGACTTGCTCCTTGTCGATGGTGAGATCACCCAAGGTGCTAGCGATCTTGCGGTCGAGGTCTGTTGCTATTGTCATGAATGAGCCGCTCGGTCAGTCAAAAGCGTCATCGAAGTCGCGAGAGGCCTCGTCACGCTCGACGATATGCGGGGCCAACTCGATGTCGAGCTCGATACGCTTGCTATCGAAGGGTGCGTCGCTTTTCGTCCGATAACGCAGCTCGAACGCGACTCTCGTCCGGCCGATCTGTTCAAACTCGGATTTGATCATCATGATGAACGCGTCCGGTTCGACGAATGGCGCAAGGCTTTGTATGGAGTGCTTTCCCGCGAATGGAGTTAGCACACGTATCTGCACGTTGACGAATGCCTCTGGAGACGTGTTCTCAAGCTGAAGCCAGATGTGCCAGCCGTCGCGGACCGCGTCGCCCCGACCGTCTACCGCACGTAACTTCAGCGCACCCTTGGTGTCTCGGCTGCCCGGACCAACGCGAACGAAAGGAATCAGAACCTCTTCGGGAGTCAAACCACCGTGCAGCATGGCCCGGTCGTCCTGGTAGGCAACACGGGCATACGGGATTAGGTAACCGCCGCCGTCGGGGGATGTGCGCTGATGAAAAAAGCCATCCGGACAGGACTCGAAATCAGCGCTCACCTCTAGGATTCGCCGCTCGACCGGTGTAGTGCCTGGCAACGGCTGTTCTAGGCGTGAGAGCTTGGTAGCGCCATGATCCGCCGTGATGAACACGGCAATCTCGCGTTGGAAGCGTCGCGCGTCGAGCAGCCAGCGTCCTATCTGATCAGCGAGCTGCTCGCAGATCGTTCGCACTCGCTCCCGATGGTGCGAAAAGTCGGTGCATTTATGCAGGTCGTCGTCGATGCGGTTCTCCAAGTGAACTAGCAGTCGGGTGCTTGGATATAACGGTTCACGAGTGCCGGTCCAGTTCTTGACGAACTGAAATGCCTCGTCGTTCTCTAGGTACTCGGCGTAACGCTCACGCAGCGCACGCTCGTAGTCGCCGCTTTGCTCCCAAGCATTTCGCCCCGTCATAACCGCGATCTTTCCGATCTCAGTGATGGTCGGTAGCGGGGCAAACAGGAGGCGTGTTCCGCCGACTAGCTCTGGGTCGATCCGCTCGTTAAGCGAAACCTCCAGGAGGTCCCGGTTAAGCGCCCCGAGGGCATCGACGACGCATAGCACAACGGTCCTACCCTGTTTCAACTCCCGCTCTACAGCCTCCGAAGCCACTCGCCAGTGATGCTCGGACTGCATGACGCGATTGACCTGGGATCCAACCCAATTGGCGAAGCTTGTGCTGACTGCATCGTCGGGTTCGTCGCCGCGCTCGAAGGCCCCGATCGCATATCGAAAATAGGACTCGCTCCATCGGACCACTTGCTTGATCGGGGCATTCGCTGGTAGCTGTTCGCAATGGGCATTGGCTAGGTACTCCCCCATGCGCGTCGCGAGCGCGGCGGCGCCGTCACAATCCAGGGCGTCCAAGGTGTCGATCAAACTCTCGCATGCGATTCCCGGATTATTTTCGAATAGGGTCTGCATGCGCTCGTAGAAATCCGGCCAATCCTGCAGAACCAGTTCTGTCAACGCCGTAACTTGCATCGCGCCGCCGCGAATCTCCCGATCGGCGATGTCGAGCAGCTTCAGCAAGAACACGGGGAAGGGACCGGCTTGTTCCTGATCGATCGGAAGCCGACCAAACGCGCTTGCCAGTTCCGCGGGGCAATTGCGAGGGGGCAGAACGAGCTCTGTCCCCAGGTCGTAGTTCAGAATAAAGCGGTCTAGTCGCTCCCTGAGAACGCACCGCGCTAACTCCCGGTATCCCTCGGCTAGATCCTTGCCGAACAAGCCTAGCAAAGCGCTCCCCTGGTGCGCGAGCCCCAGATTAAAGAGTCTATCTCTCAACCAAGAAGCGACGTCCGGAACCCCGATTAGCTCCGAGAACTCCCCCTGCTGTCGTGAAAGCGCGATCGTAAAGCCATCGAGGTCTTCGGCCGCGAGCAACTCGGGCGCAATCAGCGATAGTAGCCGCTCGACCGTGTTGTCAGCTACGACGGGCTCGGGCAAATCTTCCTGCAGTAGGCCAAGCTTGGCGGCAAGCTCCGGCGTCAACCACGGCGGCGGCGGGAGCCCGCCGAGGCGCGCGCGAATAAGTCTTCGAGGCGAGACGTGCTCGACCTCGATCCCTGGCTGGCCTTCGAGGTCCGAGAATCGGCGGAAGATGTCGCCACGCATCCGCAGGGTCAGTCCATTGCCACTGGGCGATACTAGCTTCTGTCGGATCTCATCCCGTATCGCGTGCAGGGCCTTGACGTCGTGCTCCTGCAGGTCGCGCGCGCCAGGGGTCCGATCGATCCCCAGGTCATCAACGATGATTCTGACGATCATTGATGCCACCTAGCCGCCGCGATCGTGCTCGCTGGGCGTTGATTCCTTTTGCGGCCCCGTGACGCTGGCGACAATCGCATCGAGCTGGTCGCGAGTCAACTCGGAGCGATATCGCGCCACCAGTTGCGTCAGCTCGCGCCGGAACGCGTCGGCGGGAGTCCTGGCGGCAGAGGTTACGTATCCACCCGCAGCTCGATTCTCGCAGATTCCTCCCCCACCATCGTCCGCTGGCAGTGAAACGGCCGGGCGTAGCGCGGCTTCGAGTGTCGCCTCCAGCTCGCCGCACAGCTTTCCGACATCCAGATCGCTGCACGTGGCAAACGGCATATCTCGCAGAATCTTTGCGACTCGGTCCAACCCGTCTTCTTCGTTCGCTTTGACCCGATTGATCGCTACGGCTAGCTCTTCCTGACCTTGTTTCCGCAGAATCTCTTGAATGCGGCCCCACTGCTCCGGATCACAGCCGAAGCGGTCGATGACCTGGCGCACCTCGGCCCGGCGCTCATCGGCGACGCGGTCCACGTCGTCGAATATGCCCCGTAGCAGATCGCGTTGCTGCTCTTGGCCGTCCGCCGATTGCACAAGATCGCAAAGTAGTTTGGCAACCTCTTGGTCATCCTGGCCTGGGCGCTTGAGAAGATCGAAAAGTCTTTTCGCCTTGTCCGGCAGCTTGGTGGATCGTTTGAGCGCTTCATGCAGTCCCGCGTGGTATGCGCGCAAAGCCTTGACCACCTCGCGGGAGCGCTCGTCGGCGTCGAGCGCCGCCTCGGGTTCCGCGATCCTTAGGGCTTGCCGTAGGGCCTCCAACACCTCCCGCTGTTTCGGAGAAAAGGTGTCGAACCGGAGCTTAAGACCGTCGCTGCTTGGCCAAAAAGCTCTCAACAGCAAAGATGCAAAATCACCTGTCTGGCCGACCCACTTGAGGCGTGCGTGGTCCTTGCGGATCGCTACCGCCGTGAAAATTGGCATCACCGAGAACGGCAAGCCATAAGGGGGGCGCACCAGCTCGGTCCGCAGCTCAGCGAGATCGTGGACCTTCTTGCGCCGGTCCATGAGGCGGTCGCGAATCAATCGCAAGACCTCGCCTGCGGGCCCCTCCGCCTCGTCCGGGGTCTTCAGGTCCCAGCCGGATGCGCGCTCTATCATCAGGCGATTGGTGTATGTGCCTAGGGTCCCGTCGATCAACGCCGCCAGCTCGCTCGTCTCGGCCTCACCAAACAGGTCGTCGCGCGCCGACGCTTGTAGCTCATCGAACTCGAGAATCTTTTGGAGTAGCTTCTCAATCCCCCTGATTTTGCGATCACCATCCGGAATCAGGCGATTCGCGTTCATAGCGCGCACCTGAACCTCCTTGGAGCAGGCCTCGCGTATACGTTCATCGAGATAGTCGACGAATTCATGCCAGCTTCTCGGTGTGACCGCCTCGTCCGCGTCACCGAGCCGCCGGATAGTGACGTTGCGCTGCCGCAATGCCTCCCTCCCCAACCGCTGGTTCAAGCCGTTGCGAATCTCGGCGCGCACCTGGTCTGCCTTGCTTTCCAACTGGCGACGCGGGCCGTCTCCGAGTCCGGCGCTCTGCAAGAGGTTCAGGATCGCACGATAGCGGCGCAGACCGTCGCGCAGCTCCGCAAGTCCTCGATTCGGCAGCCACACGTAAGTTGGAACCTCGGGCGACTCCAAGCCCTCGATCAAAAGAGATGCCTCCGCAGCTTGGGCATCGCTCGACGGTAGTGCAATGAAGATTTGCGCCGACAACCCCTCGTGTGGAAGGTCAAATATCCTCGGGGTCCGCGGATCATCGAAAAGAGCGACGCGAAAGGAGCGAATGATACCTCCTGGAGACGGCTCCAGATCGTGAACGCCACATTGGGGCAGCAGGTCTTCTCGCAGTTCCGTGTCGTTATCGAGCATTTCCGCGAAGCTCCGGATCGTCAGCTTAGCCTGCTCCTCTTCAATAAGGCCGCTGATCTGCGTTCCGCCCCCGCCTTCGAGTTCCCAGACCGGGGTTTCCGCTTGGCGCCGCCAGATCAGTCCGCCGTTAGCCAGATCATCCAGATCCTGCAACAGGCTCGCCGGCGCCGAGTCCTCGTCATACAGAGTTGCCGCCAAAAATGCTTCTGTGGGCTGGAAGTCGTCTCCGAGCACTCTGCCGAGCAGCAGCACAGTAAGGATGTCTTGCTTCGGCCGCGGATTCGAGAACCCCTGTTTTACCTTCGCGACTGCGTCCCGGTAGCCTTCGGCGAGTTCGGAATACTCGTCATAAACCTCCTTGCGGTACACCTCCATTAACGCCGGTAGGCGGATCAACTCCCGTCCGTACAGACCGTCGAGATCGACTTGCTCGTCGAACACATCGAACTCGCTCTGCCCCCGGAGGTTGTCAAAGAACGTGAAGACGGTTCGATTCGCCTGCGCGTAGACGCCGTGGGAAGCGATCGCAAATAAACCCGCGGCCGTGACCGGATGCAGCGGGTAGCACCCCTCGACGATGGCTGCGATATCTGTCGCAAGTGCGTGGAACAACTGCATTCGAGCACAGACCTGTCCCAGGGCAACGGAACGCGGCGCCGCCCGCTGAAGGTGGGCGCGGCCGCTCTCCGTCGGCGCAACCAATGCGCCGAGGAGGTGATAGCCTTCCGCCTCCGAGGCCTTCAGCTCGACCGAAATCGGTGTAAAACGCCCCTCGATCGTCTCCAGTCTCTGTTTGACGGCCTCGGCGGCACCCGCGCTAACTCCGTACTCGCGCAGCGATCGATGTGTTAGCGCAATGAACAGGGTGTGCGCCTGCGGCGGCGCGCACGCAATTTCTACGAAGTTCTGCAGCTCGAAGATTTCGTCAATCGGACGGCGGAGGGGCTGTTCGATCATGCTCTCGATCGCGTAGCCAAACTCGTCCCAGATCACCGCAATCCCCTTGTAGCCGTAGTCCCGAGAAAGTACTTCCGCCGCTTCGCGATAGGCATCGACGAACCTCTTGCCACCGTAGTCCTGAGGATCGAACGGCGCGCCCGCTGAAATCTTCGGGTGCCACTGCTTGAATGCTTCGAGAGCTTCCGGGGAAACGTTGTCGAGCTCGCGATCCAGCTCTTCCAGATTAAACGCGGCACAATGAATGCCCCACTCAGAAAGCGGTTTTTCCCGATGTTCCGGGTGAAGTTCAAGGATCATCCCAAGGCGCTCGCGCGCCGCTCCATACTCTGTCTTTGGCAGGACTTGCGCCGGATCAAGTCCGTCAGTGGACTCGATCGTCCAGTACAGACCTTCGAGAAGGCTGCTCTGTAGCGTCGGTGCGTCACTCGCGTAGATGGGCACCACCAGGTAGGGCCGAGCGTCCGGATCGTCGGCGGGCAGGAAGGTTGACTCGATTTCACTGCGCAGGCCCGCCTCCCCCTGATTGGCAAGTCGGTCCAGGAACCGGTGCATCTCACGGCCACCGCTGCCGCACCCCAGCAAATGCCCGACCAGCACGCCGAGATGACTCTTACCCGATCCGTAGACCCCGTGCCAGACCATCGCACGGAACTCTGTGCGGGCATTAGGCAGCACCGCGCGTTGCAGATGCCGCAGAATTGCTATCGACGAGCGGGTCGGCGTAAAGGCGTCGACCAAGTCTCCGGCGCCGCTGGCGAGGGCATCGTCGAGCCGTATTGCCGCGGGACGGCTTCCGTGATCGATGGTGACAATGTCGCGTAGCTCGGTCACTGAAGAACCTCCTGTAGCCCATCGATCGGCTGATGGCGGGACAACCACAGCGCCACCTCAATTCCTGGCAGCCGGTACCGCCTAAAGACGATGCGCAGCTCTCGACTCAATGCTGGTGTTTCGACGGCCAGCACGCGCACCTCGTGACGCCCGTAGAGGTCGGCCACTCCCGACCAGAACGCGGCGCGGTCCTCATCAGACCAGTCCAGCATCCACTCCACTGGCCCATTCAACAACAAGGTCCGCTGCCCACCCGAAAGGACATGGTCGTTGAACGCGCGGCGCGAGCAGGGAATATCCGGCGCTCCATCCGCGCCCGGCGCCCTCCACAGATCGCAGTCGAGTAGCAAGGCCTCCAACTGCCCCTGGACCAGCCTCAGGTCCTTTTCCGAGGCCACGGTAATCACGACTCCTTGGTAGCGGGCACCGCGGTAGGCGTCGAAGAAACGTCCCAACGCCGAATTGAGTTGCCGCCTGTCCATGACGCATTCAGATCCAGGTGTCGTCAGTTTCTTGGACCAGCGGCAGGACAGTTAACCTTGGAGAAAGGCTCGAACGGAGCTCGATCGACTCAAGGTCTTTGCCCTCGACGAATTTCAAGTGCGCCTCCCACTTTCGATTCCTACTCATCTCTCGCAGTCTACGTTGCAGCGCGTTCACAGACATGCCGAGGAAGTGGTGAAGGTCGACTCCGGTCAGCTCCGAGAAGTGCAGCGTGGCCGCGCTGCGGAAATGCCGTTCTCTGGCAAGCGAAAGGGCGTAGATTAGGGTCTCGTCGGCTACCAATGGAGTGCCGAGTCGGAACACCTGTTTGCCGGTCTCTTTGCGAGTCTCGATCAGACCAAGATCTGCTAACGGGCTTGAGCCAGTGAACATTTTGACGACCCCCTCAAGGTCGTTCGAGATCGTCGCTTCAGCGAATCTCGTGCCGGTCCTTTTCTCAATGCGCTGCGCTACTCTGGAACTGAGAGAACTTCCAACTACCCACGTTGCTCGCTCGCCAAGCTCCGCAAAAAATGAGCGATAGGGTTCCGAGCGCGTGGAAAAACAAAGATTCAGATGAAAGCTCCACCAAGAGCCAGAACGGCTCAGAGACAGATCGTTCTTTGCGAGGCTCTCACCGAAAGCGGTTAGCAAATAGTTGCGGCCTTCATTTCTGATTACATTTGCCGCCATTAGCCACCCGCGGATGCTTTGACGAACATTTGTTCCGCAGATGAACTGAATCCTTGCCTCGCGCATTTTGCTCGCGCTACTTAGAATATCGGGCTGCTGTGGAACCAGCCGAAGGGCCGTGCTAAGTCGCTGTTTCGTGATGGGGAATGTCTGTGTTCTCATCGTTTCCACAGAATCTTATCCTTTTTGATTTGTCGTTGGTCGCCCTTATTGACAGAAAAAGATATGAAAGGTCATCGACAACAGCTAATCGACATCATAGACTGCAGATTAAGCAGGATTGTTCGGAGGGGTCTTCATCCGTCTCGTCGAATCGAAGTGCATGCTGCCAATTCAAAGCGTCAGACTCCGAGGCGCCGTTGTTTTCCAGGCGCTCTGCTCGTGCCACGACCTCGTCCAACGACATTCCGTGAATCCATGTGTATCCATCTTTCGCGCTTTCGTAGAGCTTTGCTTTTTCGAAAAGATCCGGGTGCTTGCGCTTCAGGCCTAACCATTCGCTTCTTTTTTGGAAGAAGCAAAAAAAGCACCCGGATCGCTTTCGCCATTCATAGTACTTAGGGATCCCAACGGATTCCCCGAGAATACGAAAAACATCATCCCTACTAATTCCGTCTTGTATAAATGGAAACAAGGGTTTGATGTTCGGCTTTGAGCTTATATAGCCTTCCCGATCTTCATCGGCCCGAATGCCGATATAGGAAACTGCCGAATCACTGCCAATGAACTGTTCGAAAGGCCGTATCTTCAGCGCTTCGGTGCACCACCGTTGCCGCGGAGATGGCAAATAGCTGCCTTTTAATTTCAGATAGTGCGAGAAATCTCTCCCGCTATTCAAGCGAATCACCTCCTTGCCCAGGTAATCCTCCATGCGGTCGATGAAGTCATAGACTTCTGGAAGCTCGGCGCCGGTGTCGCAGAAGAAGTACTCCATTTCCGGCACGGTGCCCTTGTCCTTGAGGTAGATGGCGAGGGCAGCACTGTCCTTGCCTCCGGACAAGCCGAGAACGTGACGAACAGGCTTCTTCCCAGTCATGCTTACCTCCGGTACTTGAGCACTAAATTGGGAACAGGATGCGGTGCTATATCCTCGGACGTATCCGATTGCTTCGGCCGAGATTGAAGTAGTTCCTCCGCCAGCTCGGCGAGAAGGGCGTACCGAAGGGATAGGGCAGGCAGGTCACGAATGCGGTCTGCGACCTCTTCCCGAACAGTCTTGATTGCGGTTCGTGTAGCCTCGTCGATGCAGATGACCCGCTCGTGCTCCGCCCCTCCCTTGCGTAAGCTTCGTAGCAGAACCACGTCGAATCCCGCGTCCGCGTCATGCCGCTTCCCGTCAAAGTGCACCCGAAGTTTTTCTAGGTCGTGGATGCGGCGAGCGAAGTCGGCCAAACGGTATTCGGCCGCTTCGGCATCGGCATCACTCCACTTCTTGGCTGGCTTTTGTCCAAGGAACAGCAAGAGATTGGCGAACCATTCATCGTCGGTACCAGAGTCCTTGACGAGTCGTCGTATAAAGGCGCGCAGCCCATCGGCATCAATGGTGTATCGATCAAGACCTTCCAGCCGCCCTCGCAAGACGGTCCGCAGGTGGGCTAGGTCTGAGACGCGATCGAGATTAAAAGCGTGGGCGAGTAAGTCTTCGAAATGCTTCAGCAACTCGGGAAAGGCTGATTTCAGCTCGCGGAGGACCTGTTTGAGCTTATCGGCAAACTGCCTCAGAGACTCTTCGCCTGGGTCGTCTTGCTGCAACCCTACAAGTCCGCAAGCAGCCGGTAACTGCTCAAAAAGGAGTGCCTGGGGAGATTTGGCCAACGCGAAAGCACTGCGCACCCGTTGTGCGACTGCAGAAACTCGCTTGGTGGCGCTGGTGTACTCCGGCAGCTCCCCCATGAACTTGGCCAAAGGTCGCGCGATCGTAAGCACGCTGCGCCCGCGCTCCGGGTCATCGAACAGGAGCTGCAAATACTCCCTGAATAGGCTCGCGCGAAGGCCTTCGATGCGAAAGCTCTGCACCGCAAAATCACCCGGTCGGCGCACGAGGCGCTCAAGCTGGTCTTCCGTCAGATAAGGTACGTAGCGGCCTTCCTCGAATAGCGCGACCTGGTCTTCGTTGGCCAAGTAGGCGGCGATGTAAAGGATCGGCAAAAGACCAGCCTTAACGCCGTAAGGCGGAACCTGTAAAACCTCGTCAAGTGCCGTAAACGGTTTGGGCATCCCCTCCGTGTCGCGCACGAAGTCCTCAATCCGCTGCCATACCGGCCTCAGATTGAACTCGTCCTTCTTGGTGGGTCTGCCGAACACCCAGCAATCGCCGACACGCCTATGGATACCGGGCGACCTTAAAAGTGCAAGATAAATCGCCCTCTCCGGCGGATACTTGTCGATGCCGAGGCCATTGTCGGACCGATTACGGAGCATTGCGGCAAGTAGCTTGTTGCGGGCGGCAGCAGCTTGAGAACTGAGTTTGTCACGGTTGATGAGCTCGTTCTTAATGATCGGACTCGCGTGATAGACTCGATCGAGCACGTGGGACAGGGCGACTTGCAACTCGCGCTTCGTAGTGACCGACAGCGGCTCTTGTTTCCAATGCCAGGACCCGGCCTTTGGACTCTCGGTGAAGGATCGGAGTAGCTCCTGCTCGTTGGCAAGCGCGACGGAATAGCGATCCTTGAGCTCCCGCTGCGCTATTGGATCCGCGTTGAGCGCCTGGGCGTCCCGCCGAACGGCTTCCAGCGCCATCACCTCGGCCACTGCCTGCCGCAGTCGATCCGCATCCGGGCACTCGACGATGATGTCGGTCTCCCCAAAGCACCCTAGCACCTCATCCGAGAAGCGATCGCGGTCAGCTTGTGTATGTGCCAAGAAGAAAATGACGCGTGGTTCTTTACCCTTTTCGGGCAAGCGCCGAAACGACGCGGCGTCGGCGAAGATCGGGACGAAGTAACGCAGTGTACCCGTCCGAATGGTGTGGCGCCTAGCGACAATCGGTTCGAGCGCATGGCGCTTGTTCAAAGCGCCTGCGAGATTAAACGGCCCGAATCGTTCGACTTGCTCCTCGACGGCGGCATCTAAGTCGAAGTCGCTCCCTTCCCAAACCCGGTACTCACCGCTGAACTTGCGGTACTGCATGACGGACTTGGTCACGAGGCTACGTGCCGTACCTGCAGTAGTCCCGCCAGAGGCGTCGCAGAGGCCGACGATCTCGCGCGATGCCTTGAGGCCACCTTGGGCGCCGACGATGTTCAGCAGCCCAATCGACTTCAGGAGCCGAACCTCTCTCTCCGGGGCGTCCCCAAGGCGTTCGACAGCGGTGACCACCTCCATCCAGCGGCGGCGGGTGTAGTGATCCGCGACAGCCGCCGCCTGGTTAAGAATGAAGTACTCGTAGATTTCCCACGGCAGAACCCAATCGCCAACGTTCGACAAGCGTTGAAGGCTGTCCGCGAGCCCATGAGGCTCCCGGCTCCCCACATAGCTGAACAGCGTTCGTTCATTTTGGGCTACCTTTTGGCACAAGGTTGGGAGCAACATGGCGCTCAAGGGGTGAAGCGGATAGCACCGCTCGAAAAGATCAGCAGCTGTCCCCTCATCCAACGTCTTCGGTAGGGCCCCCGCCTTTGCAAGCTTGGCCGCAATCTGTGCCGCTTGCTCGTGCACTCTCCGCCTTTCAGCGGCGTCGAAGTCATGGGAGAAGGCGGCGGCAACGACGCGTAGAACTTGCTCCGCGGGCTCGATGAAGGGAACCGTTTCAAACCGACCCTGGACCTTTGCCCATTCATTGCGCAGAGTCTCGCTCAGACCGCGAGCATACTGATCTATGGCCTGATGCAACAGGACCACCAAAGATAGTTTCGCCGTATGAGCAACGTTTGCCTGTTCCGCTAGCGCTTGGAGCAGAAATATGTCATTGGCAGCATAGTGTCGGGCTTCATACTCCAAGAATTTCCCGAGCTCATCGACAACGATGAGAACGCCGTCTCCGCCACCTCGCGCGACGGCTTCTTGCAAGGACCCAACTCCGGTCATGAGATCACTCGTCTGTATCCGCTCTTGTTCGGCAAAGCAGCGAAGCGAGTCAATCACCTTTGGGCGCCGGCCGATCCGATTCGCCCAGTACTTCGTAGCACCGTCAGCGAGCGCCAGAGCAAGTCTGCGGCTCATGGGCTCTGGACTCCCCGTGAGCACGATCACGCAGTGCCCGGTGGTGCGTGCGCGGCGCTTACGGAATCGATCAGCCAAAGAAGAGTTCGTACGTCTAAGAACGCTCAGTGCAGCTTGGGCATGCTCTGTTGTCGGGCCAGCCAGCAGGCAAGTGAGGAACGCGGCGAACGACGATTTTCCGGCCCCGTAGGGGCCAACTAGAGACCAAGCACGCGGCGCGCTTGGAGTACTCAGCGAATCTGCAATCCGATCAAGTGTGTTCACTGCCCGCGTCGTCGGGATGTACCCACGCACCACGTCGGGCGAGTCCGCGTCGCGCTCCAGATTGACCGAGCGGGTGTAATGGGAGCGAACAGCAATCTTCTCGACGAGACTCACGCTGCATTCTCCTGGCGTGTTTGCCCGTAGTAGAAATCCAGCAGCTCAACTGGCTCGGATTCTCGCAGGAGATAAAGCTGGCGGATTCCCGCGGTTTCGCGCACTGCGAAAAGGTCCGACATGGCAGACGCTAGCTGTTCTGTCTTTGCCAGAAGATCCCCTTCCGTCATGCGAAACACAGCCCCGATTGCGGGATACCCTGCCCGACCATACATGATATCTTCGATGGGGATCTGCTTTTCGCCCATCTCCGCGAGCAGTTCCACGATAGCGAAGCCGAGGATACCGGGTGGAAGGCCTTTTCGTGCGGCGGGTCGAGACTCAAAGGTCCTCGAACCGCCCAGGTTCGATAAGAGCCCCAGGACGGACAAAGGAGAATCCAGCGCCTCTTCGGCCGGAACTTTGCCACGACTACCCGACCGAACGTACATGCGCAGGAGCACGGCAGCATCGGACTTGAGTGTCGAGTTTGAATAGCGGCTTCTGATCTCGGTCTGTACGAAGTCCTGAAGAACCGTGGCCAGCTCCGGTGCGGTGAATTCGGGCTTATGGAAACGGTTGAAGAACCACCACCACGACGTTGCAAGCTCAGCATTTGAAGCGATCAACCAGTGGATCAGCCAGATGGTCGCCTCGTCCTCGAGGTACGGGTCGCAACCGGACTCATCGAAAACGTATCTCCCTGATTCAGTGAGAATCCACCCTTCATCCCCTCTAGCGATCAGCCTAGCCGCTTGGAGCCAGTAGCGAATGGACGCCACCATGTTTTTCCCCACTCCGAGCCGCACCGTCGCGTCTTCGCCTTCAAAGACCGAGACGTCCTCCCGCAAAGCTTGCGCACCCTTAGTGAGCCAGCCGTAACGAAGCGGAAAGGTTTCGTGGCGCCCGAAGGCCGCTCTCTCCCCGGTGAATCTCATCCGTACCTCCTGTCATCCTCATCGCCGTCAGCTACCACAAGCTGCAAGGATAGCTGGCCGTGATCCCGAAGGTAGTCATCGACGCGCTCGAGGAACCAACGCTTCATGTTGGAGCCATCCTCCTCCAGCGCAGCGTAAAGCTCTTGTTTTCGTTCAGGATCGATCTCGATGACAATCCGCCCGCTGCGACCTACTGGCATGGCATCTCTTCGCAAGGCCTCTTTGATATGTAACATAAGCCTTGTTATGTGACATGGCAAGCCACCTCAACTGGAAAGCCGTAGGGATGCCGGCCAACCGCCCTGTGGCGGGCCTGGCACGGGGTGAACGGGTGATTCCCGGCGCTGGCAACCGGACGGCGGTGGCGGTGGAAGATCTCTTGCCCTGATCACGTACCGCGTTTGCGCGCGTTTGCGCGCGAAGTTTACGAGGACACGCACTGTAGGGGCTGCGGTTGGGCTCAGGCCGACCCCTACCCTTTGGATGGGTGTCCTGGTAGCACGCTGGTAGCACGCCACCCGCCGCGAGGGCGAGCACCTCAGGCACTGCCAGGTGCTGGGGCTCGACCATCGGCCGGGAGGCGTCCAAAACATGATCCACTGACCACCCATCTTCAAAGACTTCCGGGCTTGTAGTGCTACTCGCGGATCTGTCTAAACACAACTAATTGATTTACCTATAAATTTAGAAGGTGCCGTCGGGTGTGGGCCAGGATCGCCTCCCCCCAGCAGTTTCGGGGCCCCAGCCTGCTCGATCGCCGGCATACACGCTGGGCGCAACGCATTTTGTGGTATCGTTCACATATACCACATATATGCGGAGGAGCCACCGTGCCACAGCTCCACTGTTATGTCAGCGAGGAGACCGCCGAGCGTCTGAAGCGGAAGGCCGCGCAGGCCCATCTGCCGGTGTCGAAATACCTGGCCGCCCTGATCAGCAAGGATACGGGCTCCGAGTGGCCGGACGATTACTTCGAGCAGGTGTTCGGGCAATGGCAGGGGGATCGTCTGCAGCGCCCTGCCCAGGGAGACTATGAAGACCGGGCGCAGCTGGGGTGACGTATCTGCTGGATACCAATGTCTGCATTCACGTGCTGAACGAGCGTCATCCCGCCCTGCTCAGACATTTTCGGCAGACCTCTCCCGCCGAGGTGGCAGTGTGCAGCATCGTGAAAGCAGAGCTGCTGTACGGCGCCAGGCGCAGTCAGCGGGTCGATGCCAATCTGCAGTGTCTCGCTCGCTTCTTTGCACCGCTCACCAGCCTCCCTTTCGACGACCGCTGCGCCGAAGAATACGGTTTGATCCGGGCGGACCTGGCCGAGCAGGGCAAGCCCATCGGGCCCAACGACCTGATGATCGCCGCCACTGCCCGCGCCTACGACGCGATCCTGGTAACTCACAACACCAATGAGTTTGGCCGTATCACGGGGCTGCGATTGCAGGATTGGGAGACCGACTAAGCTGCTCGCCCTTACGCTCACGGCGGCCAAAGTGCGCTCCGGGGCCGGTCCCTCCCCTGCCCGCAGGCGCGTCCGGTCACGCTACCCGTTGTCCCTATCATGATCTCGGCTACGACGCACCGGCCACCTGTGCCAAGGCATCCCGGACCACATCGTTGTTCAACCGCAGGCCGACATCCGCCCATTGCTCCCGGATCTCCGCGGCCGACGTTATGCGTCCCAGCCGCGCCGCCCGGACCACCAGACCCAGCGTACCGGTCAAACGCACTCCGAGGGCGATCAGCGGAGAGGCGTTGACGATACGGCAATCGGGCATGTCTCGGCTCGCGGTACTATTGCCAAAGCGCAGGCACCGCAGAGGCCAAGGTGTCGTTGCGCAACAAACACGGGGGGCGCATGTCGGGCAAGGGCGAGTCAAAGGTGGCGGTGGTGGCGGCGGTTATCGGGAACCTGCTCATCGCGGTCATCAAGTTCGTCGCCGCGGGCCTCACAGGGTCCTCGGCCATGCTCTCCGAGGGCATCCACTCGCTCGTCGACACGGGCAACGGCGTGCTGGTGCTCGTCGGCATGAAGCGAAGCGCCATGAAGGCGGACGCCGGGCACCCGTTCGGTCACGGCAAGGAGCTCTACTTCTGGACGTTCATCGTCGCGATATCGATCTTCGCTGTCGGTGGCGGCATGTCGATCTACGAGGGCATCACGCACATGATCGACCCGGTCCACATCGAGAATCCGTGGCCGAGCTACATCGTGCTCGCCATCTCGGCGGTAGTAGAAGGCTCGTCGTTCTTCGTCGCGATGCGCCAGATGAACGCGGTGCGCGGCACGACTGGCGTGGTCAGGTTCATCCGCACGTCGAAGGATCCGAGTCTGTTCACGGTCGTCTTCGAGGACTCCGCCGCCATGCTCGGCCTGGTGGTCGCGTTCCTCGGCATCCTTCTGGGCCAGCTGACCGGAAGCCCGCTGTTCGACGGAACGGCTTCGGTCATCATCGGCCTGATTCTGGTCGGCGTGGCGTTCCTACTCGCTCGCGAGTCCAAGGGCTTGCTCATCGGCGAAGGCGTGGAGCCGGCGATGCTGTCGGCAATGCGCACCCTTATCGAAGCCGACGAGTCCGTCGAGGCGCTCGGCAAGGTGCGAACGATGTACCTCGGACCCGACGACCTGCTCGTCAACCTCGACATCGCGTTTCAGCGCGGCATGCGTGCCGAGCAGATCCACACGGCCGTCGGCCGCATCGAGGACGCGCTCAAGGGTGCGTATCCGGAGGTCGGCCGCGTCTACATCGAGGTCGACTCGCTGCGCGACGTGCGCGAGGCCATGAAGGCGCCGCGGGAGTAGATGAGGACGCGCTCCGAAGGTCCCGGGTGTGCCGCGTGTGTCGGAGAGGAGGCTCACTGCCGTGCCCTCCTTTGGACAATCCCGCTGCGGCCCTGCGTCAATCCCATTGCTCTACCCGCAGGCCACCGATGCGGGAGAATTCCCGGACGTTGTTGGTCACCAGGGTGGCGTCCAGGGCAAGGGCGTGGGCCGCGATCAAGAGGTCGTTCGATCCAATGGGGCAGCCGAGACGCTTGAGCTCGCTGCGTATCCTGCCGTAATGCCGGGCCGCCTCGGTGTCGAACGGGACGATCTCCAAAGGCAGCAGGAAACGCTCCAGCCGGTCCAGGCTCTCCTCCACTCTGGCACTGTTCTCCACGCCGAAGCGCAGTTCCGCGTAGGTGATGGAGGAGATGCCTACCTCGCCGAGGTCGTAGTCCCTGACGCGTGACAGGATTTCGGGCCGCTTCTGGTTCTTCTATTCCATGTGATGATACACTTTATTCCACTCGATAGAGCCAGGAGCATGCCATGACTGCTCAGGTGAGAGTCTTTAAGCCCCGATCGGCGTCGCGCAGACAAGCGGGGGCGGCCGTGGGTCCGGTCGGTGTGGAGCTGTTTCGCCGGCTCGGGCTCGTCAAGAACCGAGCCGACCTGGTCAAGCAGATCCATCGGGGTTTTCCGGTTGTCGTCATCGAGAAGCTCGCCGAGGAGCTCGAGCTCTCCCAGCAGGCCTTGCTGAAGGTCGCGCGGATCGCCCCCGCGACGCTCACGCGGCGGCGCAATAGTGCAGCCGGGCTGCTCTCACCCGGGGAGAGCGACCGGATCTACCGCATCGCGGCGATCTATCGCAGCGCCCTGCAGCTGTTCGAAGGCGATGGCGATGCGGCGCGAGGCTGGCTCGGCGAGCCTGCCAAGGCGCTGGGCGGGAATACCCCGCTCCAGCACCTCGACACCGAGGCCGGGGCGGCGGAGGTCAGTGACCTGATCGGCCGGCTGGAGCACGGCGTCTACTCCTGATGCGGGCCTACCGCCTGGTCAAGGCGCGCCACCAGGCCACCGCGCTGGACGGCTCGGGTGCCAAGGCGCACGGCGGGCGCTGGAACAGCAAGGGTGTGGCCATGGTGTACGCCTCCGACAGCGTGTCGCTCGCCGCCCTGGAGCTGCTGGTGCACCTGCATCGAAGCGCCGTGCTCAACCATTACATCCTGTTCGGTCTGAACGTCCCGGACGAGGGCGTGATGTGGCTGGACGAGAACGCGCTGCCCAAGGACTGGCGCGCCGATCCGCCGCCCTCCTCCACCGCTGCAATCGGGGACGAATGGATTGGCAGCGGCCTGTCCCTGGCGCTGTCGGTCCCGAGCACCCTGATCCCGACCCAGCGCAACCTACTCTTGAATCCCACACACGACGCTTTCGACACGGTGATTGACAGCGCGTCGGTGGAGCGGTTTAGCTTCGACCCGCGGCTGGCGAAGTAGACCCGCAACCCGCCGGCGCTTCACTCAGCTGCCGACTGCCCCTCGATTCCCAGGAGGACTACGTCCTCGGCTGCTACCGCTACATCGAGCTCAACCCGCTACGCGCGAACATGGCGGAGCACCCGGCCGGGTATCCGTGGTCCAGCTACTGCGCTAACGCGCAAGGCGAGCCCTCTGCGCTGCTACAACCACATGCGCTCTACACGGCCCTGGGGCGAGCGGGGGACGAGCGCAGAACCGCTTACCGCGAACTGTTCCGGTACCAACTCGATCCGGGGATCGTCGATCAGATCCGGGCCGCCACCAACGGAAACTACGCCCTCGGCAGCCCAGTCTTTCAGGCGCAAATCGCCCAAGCGCTCGGTCGGCGGGTGACGCCGGGGAAATCAGGCCAGCCACCGAAAAGTGCAGAGCCCGGGTCGCTGAGCTTACCTTGGGGAGAATGATGAAGGGGTAACCGTGGTACGTCCCCTATTAGTACAAATACCTCCGCGACATTGCGGAGGTATGAGCCCGATCAGTGGTTGCGACTATGCCTTAGCGATTAGGCCCATGATCGTGATCGCCGCCTTGGTGGTCGTCGTGGCCTCCGCGATGATCGTCCCGGTGTTCGTCATGGCGGTTATCCCGGTGGCCACGATTACGTTCCAGGTAGCGCCGAACGTACTCGTGGTTGTACCAGCTGTCCTTCACAAAGTAGACCCGCTCGCCGCATGCGTTGTATTCGCGGCAGTACCTTTTCCAGTGTTTTGCGTGGTCCGAGGGCACGCGCAGATAGACCGGCGGGCGGTCCATCGGCACCCGCTCGACTGCTATCGGCTGACGATAAATCACTTGTGGCTGCGGATAGCCGCCAATGTCGAGTCGGCCATAGAAGTCGGGCTGGCCAATGCTGATCGCGACGCCTACGTCGGCAGCGAGTGCCGGAGTGGTGACTGCGGCGGCGGTTACAGCCACTGCCATGAGAAGACGTTTCATTTTGAAGGTCCTGTGGTTGGTGTTTCTTGACTTAAGATTCCACTGTGAGACCCCGCCGCGATTCTGTTGGAACCGGGGCGCGGCCGCGCAAGCTCTAGTTACGCTCTGGGCGCATCCGGACTGTCCGAATATCCGCCATGAAGCAGAAGCTTCATCATCCTTCTTGATTCGCAATTTGCTCGTGGCCGACGTTACGCCTTCGGTCCCTTACGCAATTGAAACCGCCTTGTCCGCTTCTTTCTGGATTCTGACTATGCCGCTCAGAACCACTACGCCATTGCTGTCCGTATCGACCTTGATATGCACCAGACTATTTATCTTTTCTGCGGCTAGCTTGGCCTTGACCTTGGTGGTTATCGCCGAGTCCTTGACGAATGTCATGGGATACGGTCGGTCCGAGGCTGCATCCTCGGCATGGGCTGCTAGGGGGCGAGCAAGCTACCAACGATGGAAACGCCTGTCGCGGCCTTGATATTCACGGTGTGTCTTTTGTGTCCTTTGTGTAGTGAGCGGAGAAGTGCGGATGATCCGGTTATACTCAAAAAGTGTCTGTTCGATAGCACACATAGAACAGCATGGAGGCGCTTGGTGCGGGCCTGCCCGGCGGCCAGCACTCTGGCCCGGTGGCCCGGCGGGCCCTGAAGCAGTTGCCGACCCTGTTGGCAGCAGAGATGGGGCGCCGGGCCGCTCTCCATGAAACGGTCTGTCGGACCGCACGCCCACCATCCCGGACTCATGATTCCGTCTAATCTTTGTGCGACAGGCGACCATTGGGTGTCGATCTGCGCGGTGTCGGACAGACGCTTGCCATCCATTGAGTCAAATTTCCCTATCAGGAAATGGCGAATGCCAAGAGCGCCCTCTGCGGAAAGACAGGCTTGATCAGAATGGCACTTACTTGACTGAAGTTTTTTGCTTTTCCTCATGCAACGAGCCGCATGACGGTTGAGATCAAAGGATTTCGATTCGGTTTCCGCCAGTTCTGGCAATCGATACCAAAACCTTCATCGGCCAAGTGTCTCGCAAGGGACCTTCTCGCGTCTGCGAAGGCAAACTCGGTGCTCTCTGGGGAAGCGCAATAATAGGGGACCACGGTTTACGGTGACGAAATCGTGGTCTGTCCCTGATTTGATTCTCTTGAATCCCACACACGACGCTTTCGACACGGTGATTGACAGCGCGTCGGTGGAGCGGTTTAGCTTCGACCCGCGGCTGGCGAAGTAGACCCGCAACCCGCCGGCGCTTCACTCAGCTGCCGACTGCCCCTCGATTCCCAGGAGGACTACGTCCTCGGCTGCTACCGCTACATCGAGCTCAACCCGCTACGCGCGAACATGGTGGAGCACCCGGCCGAGTATCCGTGGTCCAGCTACTGCGCCAACGCGCAAGGCGAGCCCTCTGCGCTGCTAAAACCACATGCGCTCTACACGGCCCTGGGGCGAGCGGGGGACGAGCGCAGAACCGCTTACCGCGAACTGTTCCGGTACCAACTCGATCCGGGGATCGTCGATCAGATCCGGGCCGCCACCAACGGAAACTACGCCCTCGGCAGCCCAGTCTTTCAGGCGCAAATCGCCCAAGCGCTCGGTCGGCGGGTGACGCCGGGGAAATCAGACCAGCCACCGAAAAGTGCAGAGCCCGGGTCGCTGAGCTTACCTTGGGGAGAATGATGAAGGGGTAACCGTGGTACGTCCCCTATAGAGCTACAAAAAGGAGTCTGACTACTTTCTTGCCATCTCGCTGGGGCCTTCAAACGGGGCAACACTTACGGCGCTTGGGGACATGTCGCATATTGTACACGGCGGCGAGTAGCCCTATACCGAATAGCTCCAGCTCACCAGGTTCTGGGACCGTGGGGGCGGCGCTACCACCAAAATTCGTGAACGCGTCCGAAGCAGATGTGGCGAAAACACCAGTCGGGAGATCAATACTGAGAGCGGCCGTTCCCGAGAAATCGGCATATGCCTGTTGCAGAAGAACCAACATAAAGGCTGTGTAGTCGACATGACTGGGCGTAGTACACGATAAATGTACCACCTCATTAATCGCTCCGCCCGAATCAGGTAATTGAATGTTGATCGTACCGTTGGTAATCCCGCTATTCGTGACCCATAGGTCGGAGAAACCGCACGAGGCTGCTGAGGTGAAATCTATGTTCGCTGCGAGAGCAGATACCCCGGCTTGAATGGTGAACGAGGTCGGCACGTTCCCGTCAGTGAAGCTGCTAGGGCCAATGGCCCCAGTGATGTGCAAATCCAGAGGTACAGTGTACATGCCATCATTACTGCCATCGGCCGCTGTATCGCCGCTCAGTGTGATGACGTCAACAAAGTTTCCCGAGACGTTTGCCGTCGTCCCACCGTCAGCGCTGCCTTTGATCTTAATGGTACCTGCAAGATCGGCTTGCACCAGTGGAAAGCTAACACCGCTCCCCACCGGGATGCCCCCGATATCGGTCAACTGGCCGGTAATCGAGGTGGGCGTTTGTGAAATCTCAGAGATGGATTGCTGACCCAGATAGCAGCCGCTGTGAGGCATGCCATTTACCATCTCGCATGATGTTCCGTCGACCTCCGCATAGCTGTTCAATGGCCCAGTGACAGTATCAATCGGGCTGGCGATCACCGATGGAGGCGCTCCCGAAAAGAGCGCTACAAGAGTAAAAAGAAATACACCTCGAATGTAACTACTCACCCGTCTGCGCATAGATCTCCCCGGAAAGCGCCATCTGAATGGCGACCAATGGGCCGTATCCGCGGTTGGCCATGGTCTGTAAATAGCTGGAGATGCGGCAATAGGCCTCAGCGTAGAGAAGGGTCCTGAAGCAGCCTGATACCTTCTGCTTGACCTTGCTCATTCTCAGATCACGCTCGGCGCGGTTATTGGTGAACGCCACGTGCGGCAATTTGGCGAAGAGCAGCACCGCATCTTCGCGCAGCTTGAGGCGCTCCCATAGGTTGTGGGCGTCGGACTTGGCGATGCGCCCGCGCTTGCCGTTCTGTCTGGGTGGTATCGGCGGTAGCTCCTTGGCACCGCGAGTCAGGATATTGCGGTAGCGCTTTTTGAGGTTCTTGTACTCATTCTCCGACAGGCACTTGGCAGGGCTGTCGGCGACTGCCTTGCGGGTCTGTTTCAGCAGTCGCTTCATGTTGGCCGCCCAGGCATAGCCGTTGGTCTCGATCACGAAGATGAGCTCGCGCAGCAGATGCGCGCCGCATACGGCGTGGCCGCAGCACAGGAAAGAGAAGTAGCCCGCCAGGCAGTCGTGGATTAGCACGCCTCCGTAACGGGGGATGATGTTGATGGCATTGACAGCCTCGTGCCCGCGGTTGCGGTGGAGGAACTTCAAGGTGATCTCCCCTGCGCTGTAGACGTGGATCCAGTGCTTCTTGCGATCGACCCGCAGCGAGGTCTCGTCCACGTGCAGGCTGGGTTGGGCGAGCAACTGCTCGATAGCCTGTTGCTCCCAAGCGGCCAGGACATGGTGGAGCTGCTGCACGAACTTCAGCAGACTCGCCTGGGAGATGAGCTGACCGATCAGGGTGCCCATCAGTTGCTGGACCCGCTTGAGCGAGACCATCTGGGCCACCAGAAAGTTGATCACCGTGGCCTTGATGCCGGGCCCGTACTGCAACGGCCCCGCCAGGCCGGGCGGGAAAGCGCCTTTGTTGATCGTCAGGCACTCGGGGCACTGCTTGATCTGGGCATCGACGTGATGCTGGCGCTTCTCGTAGACGATGTCGAGGAAGGTGCGCCGCTCGTGGCCCTGGCAGGGCTCGGCGGTGAGGTCCTTGCCACAGCACTCACAGTCGTGGACCGGGGCGATCTCCAGCGTCTCGATCGTGCGGGTGTTAGCCGAGCGACCCTTGTGCTCGGCCTTGCCCTTGGTGTGGGTGCCCGGCTGGGTCGCGGTCTCGTCGTCTTTGTCGTTGCGCGAGGGCGGCAGGCTGGAGTTGCGGCTGTTCTTGGCGGTGCTCTTCTCCGTGAACACGGCCATCAGCAGCTCGAACAGCGCCAGCAGCGCTTGGATCAGGGTGCGTGTCTCCGGGGCCACCTTGCCAGCGGCGCAATGGCGCTCGAGCGCGCCCTTGAGGGTGTCAAACTCCTCGCGCAGAGACGACTTGTTGACGCTGGCCATGCCGGCGAGCGCTGCCCCGGGGCTTAGGCCCCCTCGGCTTCCACGGCCATCACCGCCGAGAGCACTGCCAGGCGCTCGGGCGCGGGCATCGCCTGGTAGCGCTGTGCCCAGCTGGCCGCCTTGCGCTTGATGCGCTGGCGATCGGTGAAGTTCTTACCGGCAAAGCGGGGCCAGAAGACGCGGTCCGGGGCGAAGTTCAGCCACAACTTCTCGGTGCGCACCCCGGCCTGGTTCATGACCTGGATCTCGATCTGGCGCCAGTCGCCGAGCTGCTCATCGTACAGCGCCGAGGGGTATCCGCAGAGAATCACCTTGCAGGGCAAGCCCTTGAGCAGCGCCAGCAGCTCAAGATGATCTTGCTCCTGGTAGTCGAAGCGGTAACGTCGCCCCGAGCTGCGGGTATGATGCAGGTAAGGCGGATCGCAGTAGACGAGCTCGCGTCCCCGATACTCGTACTCGCGCAGAAACCGGTGAGCGCAGCCGTGGATCTTCTCCACCGGGTAGTCGCATTGAAACCGAGCCAGCGCCCGCGCATTGAGATCGATGGCGACATTGCGCAGCGCAGGCGGCTTGCGCTTCATGATCGCCCCGCCGCCCAGATGGGTCTCGATGTAGGTATCGTGTGGCGGCATCAGGGCGATAATCGCCTGGCACAGCCCGGAGGTCGCCTTCGATCCGAAATATGCGCCCATCTTGGTTGATCCGCGTCGAGGTCTCGGATCAAAACCATAGTGTTTAGGCGCTATGATGTCAAGCGCTTTGTTCTATCTGATCGTATTTAAAGATGAGAAAACCCGAGAGACCCCGTAGGAGGGGGTGAGTAGTTACCCTCGAATCCATAATTGTTTGTTCATACTCATCCCCTCCCAGAGTTGAAAAGAACAAAATCTTACAGGGCATTAATAATAGGCAAATATCCTGCCAAAGTTAAATGTTCTTTAAATGTCAACCTGACCACCGGCTGAAGCCGGTGGCTTGAGTTGGGACACTGGAAGTGTCCATTCCGGCTAAAGCCGGCTTCAAGCCACCCGACTGAAGGCGCTTCAGCCGATGACCTACGTCTCCCTTCAGCACTCCCTTACGGTACTTCGTGCACCACACCAAGTGCACGTGCAGCCGAAAGATCGAATGCGTGCCGCGCCGATATTCGCTCATCCTTCCTACCCTGCTCAGGGAGGCTGGAAGCTGCCAGCTGAAGCTGGGGGTTTGAACCCTCCCACGGGGGGACAATCAATATCATTATCTAGGGGCATATGGTCCGAATTAACAAACCTAGTAAAACAATCCAACGTCTCCAAGTTGGTTCCAGCGGTACTGTCAAGTTGACGAGAGTTTACGGCCCGGATTAGTGCCATACTGGGGTCTCCACCTAACCGGAGTTTCTCCACTACGGGCCCACCTGAGAGCGTTTAAGGCGCGGCTACGTGGGCCACATAGGCCGAATTTGTTGTTTTGCCGACCCGTGGATAGCGCGTCCACGCAAGAGAGCCGTCCACATCGCAGCCTACTCCGGTAAAGTGGAGAGCCCATAATGCCATATATCGATTTTTAGGTCTTACTCCTGTCGCGATACATCATGAAGTTCGTAAAGATGTTAATGGGAAATAAGGGATAGGAATTTGCTTTCCGCCGCCGCAGGCGGAAAGCAAGCCACCGGCCCAGAATCGGCGCCAACCGCCTGTCCTCCAGCACCCTTGCCGCACGAAACGATCCCCAATCCGCTCTGGTGATGCCGTCGAGAGCCAAGCGTAGCCCGGTCCGACAGCTTTGTGGGCAATTTCCGTGGCTTTCTAGCGATTCTAGCGCGGCGGAGCATCGCGTCAAGGCTTGAGATCGATCAGGCGATGGCGGGCAAAGGCTCGTAGGTCAGCGGAATCTGGCCGTTGACCGGCCAGTCGCCCTCTTCGGGCGGGGCTTGGCTGGGTGGACGCGGGTCCCAGAGCCCCAGGTGGCACAGGATGCCCTCGATCACCAGAGGCTCCTCGATCACCGACAGGAAGCGCATCTCCCCGCCACAGTGGGGACAGATCAAGGGGTCGGCCTCGTACACCTGCTTGATCAGCCGAGCCCAGGCGGCCCGTGCGGCACGCGCGACCTCGGGGTCGACCTGCTCTGGTGTCCCTTCGACCACCGGGGCCAGCGTCTCAGGCTCCGACTCCGCCAGCACGGCGTTGCGCATGCCACGGGTCCGGTTGCTGTACCAGCCGTAGTAGCGAACCAGGTGCTTGCCGCGGTCGGGCACGTGCTGCAGCAGTATCTCCAGCCACTTCGCACCCGGCATGATCTGGAAATTGCGCTTGAGCGTGACGGCGCTTATTCTTCATATACATGGGCGATCTGGATTTCAGTGCGCTTTCACGGCGGGAGATTGCCGGGGGCGATGGGCGGAAGAGCTGGCAGTCATCCTCTATCGTGCAGCGGGTAGGACTTTTTAGAAATGACGAACACGCACCAACATAAAAGTGCACAAAAGCAACCCGGTGAAACTGCGTCTGCTTCCAGACAAACGGCCGCAGTCTCTCTTCTCCCGCCGCAGTCGAGTCATCCCCTGGGAATGATACAACGGACGCTCGGCAATCAAGGGGGGCTGAGACGGCTGCAAGCCAAGTTAGCAATCAATCGGCCCGGTGATGCCTATGAACAGGAGGCTGATCGCATTGCCGACCAGGTGATGGCCGCCCCCCCGGCCCATCCCGTCATCAACGATACTCCACCACGCATTCAGCGCTTCTCAGGCCATTCGAACGGGCAGATGGGCTCAGCACCTGCCAGCGTAGACCGCGTCCTTGCCAGTCCCGGCAGGCCGCTGGAGCCGGCATTGCGGCAGGACATGGGACAGCGCTTCGGACACGACTTTGCCAGCGTGCGGGTGCATGCCGATGCGGCTGCCGAGCAATCGGCGCGGGACCTGAATGCCAATGCGTACACAGTTGGACATGACATTGTTTTTGGTGCCGGTCGGTTTGCGCCGGAGACGTACGATGGACGACGGCTGATTGCCCATGAGCTGACGCATGTGGTGCAGCAGGTGGGTGCGGGCCGAATAAATTCTTCTCTAAACAATGATAAACGTGGTTTTTCCCCTATTACCATGCAGCAGCGAGCCGGAGCGCCGCTATCGTCTGTAGTCGGCCGATCGGGGCACGTGTACGAACAGGGCGCTGACACTGTAGCCGCACGCGTGGTCGAGAGCCGAAGTAGCGTCGATCAGTTGCCGGCGCCGAGCGGAGCGATGGCGGTGGCAGGTACTGTGCAGCGTAAAACCACCGACACGACGATGGCTTCGTCGCTTGAGATCGCGCCGAGCGAGCTGATTTTCGAGCCGACCGAGGTCGGCAAGTGGTCGATCCGTCACGTGACAATGACGAACCGCGGCGAGAAGACTGTCCAAGTCGCGTCGATCGTCGGACCGGCGACCGTCGCCCAGCATCCGCCCACGGTCAGGGGCTTCGGTGACCTCAGTGTACCAACGGCGCCGTGGCCGCGGATGTACGACGTTGTTCGGGCCGTGAGCGGCCCCTTCGAGACCTTCTACCACGACGAGATCTTTTACGGCGAGATTCGCTCGGGCGCCACCGCCGAGTATCAGGTCAACTTCTCACCGACCGCCGAAGGCCACGCGCAGTCGTCGTTCACCTTCTTAAACCTCGATCGACGCTCCCTCGGCACCATCCTCGTCTCCGGCGACGGCAAGAAACCGGAGAAGGAGACCGGTGAGTACGCCAAGACGAAGCACCCCAATTACCCAATCAGAGACGTCAGGAAACAGGCTGGTCGACAAGGCAAAGTTGGCAACGATGGACGCGCTCGTGACATGGACACAGACCGCAGACAGGTCGCTCGAACACTACCGCATCAGTTTGCTGGGTGAGTGGGCCGACTACCTCGGGAAGACCGCGAGCAACCCGACGATCTCGTCCGCAAGCCTCCCGGGCGGGCCCTCGATGCTCGCTCACCTCGCCGAGCACACGATCGCCAGCCTGGCCGCGAAGGGTGCGGAGCACGTCATCGAACACACCGCCGAGCACATGGCCGAGCACGCCGCCGTGCACGCGGTCGGCGCGGCCGGCGCCGGCGCGGCCGGCGCTGAGGCCGGATCCTTGGCGGGGCCGGCGGGCGCGGCGATCGGCTTCGTGGTCGGCGTGCTGATCGAGACCGTCGCCGGTGACCTCTTCGAGTCGCTGACCAGCGAGGACGCTGAGGTGCGGAAGGCGCTGCACGAGGAGTTCCAGCGCGGCGTCAAGACCGGCGCCAAGACGGTGGCTGAGCTCATGAAGCGGAAGATAGGTGAGGAGCTGAAGGCGCAAGACAAGGCGAAGAGTTACCAGGAGGGAATGGAGAACCGTTACCGGAAGCTCGTCCTCGGCGCGACCGACGCAAAGCGGGTCGACTATCTCCACGCAGAGATCGAGGCGCAGACCGATCTCGCCGCCGACGCGACGCCGACCACGGGCTTTAGTCGCGGGCTGCTCGAGATGTGGGCACGTGATCATGCGGGGACCGGAACGAAGGAGGTGCCGGGCGATCAGCTCGCCGAGGTCAGCGAGGAGGTCCGATACGCACTCGAGCAACCTGATCTGTTCGTCACCCAGTGCCTGCACGAGTGGCGCAAGCGCGGCCTCCCGGTCACGCGGGAACTCGAGGCGACAATGCGGACAGAGCTTTCGCATCACGGTGTCCACGAGCTCACCACCAGCAGTAGCGAGAGCAGCAAAAACAGGGAGCAGGCGATGGCGCTGAGCGCACAGAAACTTTTCAACGGTCGAGAGTTCGTCTGGAAGGACGTCAAGAAGCTCAAGGGCTTCAACAGCGACCGCGCGATGAGCCAGCTGCGCCCGAATGACGTCCGACACGGCGTCAGAATAGAGGGCGGTGACGTGTATTGCGCACCGATCCTAGTTGTAGATGGCGCCTCCTGCTCGGTCTTGCGCTTCGACTATCGCGTAAAGAACGGAGGCCTCACCCTCGGAGCCTCCTCCTCCCCGGGCGACAGCAGCTTCCAGGCCTACGGCGCTGCGACCGCGACCGGCGAGGACGCCGGGATCGCCATATACGACCTGATGCGCAAGCTGCGCGGCTACGGCGTCACCATCGCGCAGAAGCCGGATGCGCTTCACAACCCCTGGCTGCAGCGGACGTTCGGCGCCAACACGGCGATTCCGAAGCTGCAGCGTACTGACGGCCAGCAGTCTCGCGTCGCGGTATTCGAGGGCGCGGAACTTCTCGATCCGCAGAGTGGCGGCGGCGTCGTGCCCGACAGTCTCTTCCAGATGCTGGCGAGTACCGGCGTCGCCGGCCCAGGCAACAACCTCATGATCCGCGGCGGAGACACCATCCTCGTCCTGCACGGCGAGTGGAAGTGATCGGTCGGGGCAGGGAGGATCACCAGAGGCTCCTCGATCACCGACAGGAAGCGCATCTCCCCGCCACAGTGGGGACAGATCAAGGGGTCGGCCTCGTACACCTGCTTGATCAGCCGAGCTCAGGCGGCCCGTGCGGCACGCGCGACCTCGGGGTCAACCTGCTCTGGTGTCCCTTCGACCACCGGGGCCAGCGTCTCAGGCTCCGACTCCGCCAGCGCGGCGTTGCGTCGGATAGCGCTTCGCACCCGGTAAAAAGCTGGGTGTTGTTGGTTTTCTGGGTTGTCTGCCAAGGTCACCATTGGTGGAGTCCTGCGACAAGCGTTTTTTGGGTTTTTCTCCGCCCAGAAAAGCGCACAAACGAAGAAGCGGTCTGCCAGAGCTGCGTTTCGAGGAGCAGCAACTCACCTCCTTCTCTGGCCTGATCCTCTTCTAGCAACTGTTTGCCCTGCTTGACCTTCGCGAGCGACTGATCGGACCGGTGCCGGAACGAGCGGCTCCCTTGTCGTGGTTGGGTCCCAGAGCGCGTTAGCCTGCGGCTCGGGGTGTCGGTGCCCCAGGGATACTGGGCTGGGCGCATCAGCGACGGAAACAGCTTCGATAACACCCGCTTGCGGGCTACGCGATGCAGCCGTGGAATACATGAGGGCCATGGCCGGTCCGCCAGGCGGAGATTGGGCTAGAGCGACTCCAGAATCGTCTGCGCCCGCGGGCTGGCGGCCTGCTCCAGCAGCATACGGCCGCCGTCGCGGTCCCCGTCTGCGATTCTGAGCAAGGCGAGCTCTTCCAGGGAATGGTGATAATCCGGGTCGCGCGACAGCGCCGCGCGAAAGGCCTGCTCGGCCCGGTGCCGCCACCCCAGGCGGAGATAGGCCACGCCGAGATTGTGGTGTACGACGGCGCGTTTGGCATCGATCGCGAGTGCATGGGCGTACAAGGGCAGCGCCGCCTCACAACGGTCCTGGTCCTGGAGCACGTTGGCCCATTCATTGAGTGCCGGTGCGTAGCGGGGGTCCAGCGCCAGGGCTACCCGAAAACAACGGATGGCCGCCTCGAAGGCGCCTTGGTCCCGCAGGCAGAGGCCGATATTGGACCAGTGTGCCGGGTTGTCACCGTTGTAGCGGGTAGCCCGGGTGAATGCCTCCTGGGCTTCGATGAACCGGTGCTGGTGCCAATAATCGAAGCCGAGGCTGCTCCAGGCCTGGTCGCACCCCGGGTCGGCCTCCAGCGCCCGTGAATAACAGCGGAGCGCAGCGGCGCGCTCGCCGCGGTTCCAATGTTCGTTTCCTTGCGCGGTGAGGTCCCGGCCGAGCTGGGGATGCGGCTGCCCGCGAGCCGGGGTGTGGCGCAGGAGCGCTGGCGCATAGCAGGCCGTAAGCGCCACCACCCGTTCGCCCTGACCCAGGGTCGGGCGTCGATGGGGGACCTGGGAGCCGCGGCCCACGGCCAGCATATTGCTTCGGGTGTCGATCCGATAGGCCGGTGGCTGGTCTGCCCCCGGCAAGGGGCCCAGAGGCCAGACTTCCAGGCTCAGGCCCGGTCCGGGCTGCGAGGTCTCGGACCATTCCGCCTCCAGCACGACGATCAGGGTGTAGGTGCAGTCGATGGCGCGGTCGAGATGGATGTTCATATGCCCACCGGGACCGTCGTAATAGGTGTAACAGGTGCCGGCATGGCTGAGCGCGACCGGCTCGCCTACCAGATCTTCCAGTAGTCCGAGGACCTCGGGGCTTTCCAGGAAGCCCAGGCCTGCTGCTCCAGGCTCGGCGCGCCAGGCTTGGTGGGTAACGCTGGGGCGGCTGGCCTGGCCCCAGCCGGAGGCTCGCTGGGCGGCAGCATCCTCGCGCAACGCTCGAAACAGCTCCGGGGGCAAGGCGGGGGACTGGACCGTGGCAAAGCCGTTCAGGTCCAGCTCCGAGCGCAGGCGGTCACGGGCTTGCCGGTCATGGAGCAGCTCGGCGCCGTTCATTGCAGCGCCTGCACGGCTGCCCCGAGCTCCCGGGCCAGCTCCTGGCCCAACGGGGTGGGCTGCATCCGGGGCTCCAGGTAAGACCAGGCGGCCAGTACCCGTTGGCGCTGGGCCTCCCGTATCTCCAAGAGGTATACGGCCAGGGTCGGCTCGGCCTCCGCCAAGCGCCGGTAAAGCTCGCAGACGTTGACGAATGCGTGCACCCCGTTGAGCAGGCCTTTGAGGGGGCGGAGGTCCTTGCGCCAGGGCGAGGGGTGGATGGGGGCCCCGTCGTCCTCGATCAGCGAATCGTGATGCAAGAACAATCCCAGCCGGGTATGGCTGCCTTCGTGGCACAAGGCGTCCGCCACCTGTATAGGATCGCGCATGGAGGCGACCAAGGTCCCTTGCAGCCGCCCCAGACTGATGCTGGTTACATAGCCTTGCTCGGGCACAGGCTGCAATAACACGGAGTCCAGGTAGCGGTGGGCCGCCAGCGCCGCTTCCGGCCAGACTCGTTGCAGCAAGCGCGCGCCGTTGGCCAGAGCGTCGAGCTGGAATGGATCAGCATGGTCCAAGGGGGGTGTCGGCAGCTCGGCCAAGGGTTGAGCCAGGTCCGGGGTGCCGTTGAGTACGCGCCAGCCGGCCACAGTCGCCAGCCGGGTCAGTCCGCGGCTGGCGCCGCCCGGATCTTCGTCGGGCGGTGCCGCCGGCAGGGTCGCGCCCGAGCCATCCGTCCAGGTGAAGCGGACCTGGTAGAAATCGGCCTCCACGGCGAGGGGACCCTGGCTTTCCAGCACCGTGTGCAGGTGGGGGAAATAGAGCCGCCCCGCGGTGCCAAATGCCTCCGCCGGGATCACCAGGGCCAGGGGGCGCGTATTGGGGCCGCCGACGAGAAAGCGGATCACGCCCAGGGCGGTGCCCACCGGATCCAGCTCCCGGCGCTCTGGATCCAGTGCCAGGCTTGCCACCGCGGGACGGAATGCGGCCACGATCAGCTCGGGGGGCATCTCGGCGAGCAATCGGTACAGCGTTTGCAAATAGCGCTGCCACCAGCCCGAAAGCCGCGGCTGCCAGGCTTCGCTCAGCGCCAGGGCCCGCGCATGCTGGCGTTGTGCCCAGAGCGCCGCCGCCAGGTCGGTGGAGGACCCCGGGGGCTGGGGCCAGCAAGTCCCCCGGGAATCCGGGAGCATCGGAGGTGCTGCGGTGGGAGGCGGCTCCGCGGCGCTATGGGGCAGGGTCCCGCGCGTCATCGGGCCTCAAGCCGCCAGAAAAGCCTGCTCGGCGATATGGAGCTGATTGCGACCAGCGAAGTATTGGCTGCGATTCAGATAGGCGACCGCCTCCGGGTCGTGGCTCAGCCAATGCATCAGGTGCGGATACATCGCCTTGTTGAAACTGCATTCCGGTGTCTTGTGGCGGACCGTACCGTAGCGCTCGAAGGCCTGCACCGCACAGCCCGCCTGACAGAGCTCCCGGTAATGGCAGCTGACACAGTCCTCGAGCGTCTTGGGGCGGCGCTCGCGGATCCGCTGGATATACAGGTTGTTACGGCCGGGCCGGTTCAGTGCGAAGGGCTCTGTGAGCACGTCACCCAGCTTCAGCGCCGGGCTTTGGGTGGCCCGGCCGCAGGGATAGATACTGCCGTCGGCCGAGATCGCATTGAAGCTGTCACCCGCCCCGCAATGGCCGCGCAGACATCGGCTCTGGCGCTGCTTGCTCACCAGGTGCCGGGTCATGTCCAGCAGGTTGGACTCGAAGATGTCCTGGCCGGAGCTCACCAGGCGCCGCCCGAGGGTCTGGAAATAGTCGAGGATCTGATCCTGGCCCAGTGCCAGCCGGTCCCATTCCGAGCGGGCGGTGCCGAGAAAGGCAATGGGATTGAGCTTGAACTGCTGGATGCCGTGCTCGGTCATGAATTCAATCAAGCGTTCCGGCGCATGGATGTTGGAGCGGTTGAGTACCACCAGAATGCCATAGGCGACCCCGGCCTCGCGCATCAGGGTCAGGCCGTGCAGCACCTTGGAGAAGGATTCCTTGCCGTTGACCTGGGGGCGGCTGAGGTTGTGGGAATCCGGATTGCCGTCCAGTGACAGGCCGACGATGATGCTGTTGTCGGCCATCCACTGCACCCGCTCCTCGTTCAGCAGCGTGCCGTTGGTCTGGAGGCAGATATAGACCTCCCGGCCTGCCCGGTTGGGATGGTCGCGGATGTGCCCGACCAGCTTTCGCATCAGCTCGAAGCGCAGAAAAGGCTCACCACCGGAAAACTCGAAGGTGATGCTCGGTTGGTCCATACCGTACGCCAGATCCACCGCCTTTAGGGCGATCTCTTCGCTCATATGCGGCAGCGACTGATTGGCGCCTGCCAGGCAATACTCGCACGCCAGATTACATTTTTCGGTGACCAGCAGCTCCACCAGGTGTCCTTCCTGGCAATTGGCGGAATCGTGGAAGATCTCGGGCTGCACGCTGGTCTGGCCGTTCAGGCGCACCAGCCCTCGGCGAAACAGGTTGCCGACGAATGCGGCCGCGGCGCCACCGTCGCCTGCCGGCCAGTCGTCCAATAGCGAGCCGAGGGAGCGGCCCGGCGCGAGCCTGCGCAACAGCTCGCCCTCGGCGTTGGTGAGGAAGCTCCAGGAGGCGGTGTCGGGCTCCAGGGCGAGCATCTCGTCTTCCACCGGCACGCAAACGGTGTCTGGTGCGTCCACCAGCGTGTCGCGTCCCATGTTGACGTCGCCTAGGGGGTAATAGAATTTTCCGAAGTCCCGGAGCAGCACTTCTGACTCGTAGGATTCCATAGCGGAGCAGGCCAGATAGCGCATGAGCGGTGCCCTTAGATTCAGGTGAGCCAGACCAGATGTCCGGGGAAGTCAGCGGCGCCGACCTTGAGATGCGCCTCGCCAAAGGCTGCGGTAACCCGGGCGCCGGCTATCAGAGCCTTGCCCAACGCAGAGCCGGGCTCGGTGAGCAGGAGCTGCGCCGGATCGTAGGTCAGCTCCGACTCGCCCTCCCGGGACCGGATGCGGCCGCCGCGTGCCAGCGCTACACCCATGGTTTCGGTATAAAGTACCGGGGCTCGCAGCAGCTCCCGGATGGCGGCGAAATAATCGGGCTCCAGGCGCTCCAGCGCCCAGGCCGCGCGCCTCGCCACGGCGGCGGACGCGGCGCAATCGAAGCGGCAGGGAAAGTGCTGGATCAGGGTGGCGCCGAAGTAGCGGCCAAAGACGTTTAGCCGCCAATCATGCGGGGGCGGGCCAGATACCTGCAGGCTGAGCGGCGCCAGATCACCCTGGTGATCGCGAACGGCGGTGGGCCAGCGCTCGGCGAAGCTGGCGGCGCAGCAGGATGGGTACCCCAACAGGCGGCCGAGCAACGCGTCCCAGCCGAAATGCAGGCACAGCCAGCCGAGGATGGCCCGATCCTCGTCCGGGCACACCAGCAGGCAGCGCCAGGCGCCGGAGCCCGCCTCGGCGGGCAGGTGATCGCTGGTGAGATTGGAGTAGCCACCCTTGCCGAGGTCTTCGTGGGGCTGCCATTGGTAGCTGGAAAGCAGGGCCGTGTAGCGGCGGCGCTCCGCCCAGGCGACCCAACCCGTCAGATCCGCCTCCGGTCCGTGAAGCAGCGCGAGGGGCTTGCTGCCGTAGGCCAGCAGGCGCAGCTCCAACGGGATATCCGGCGATGGTGTGGCTTGGCCGAAGCCGAACAACTGGGCCTCGGTGATCAGAGGCGCAGCTCCGGTATCCAGGGGGAGCGGGCCGGGCTCCAATCCGGATAGGCCGAACGCCCTTTGCAGGAAAGGTCCGGCGTCATCGGTGCCATGAGCTGCCTCCAAGAAATCCTGAATACGGGAGGCCACCCGGCAACGACTCGGATTCAGGTCGAGGTGCAGCTCCTTTGGCTCCAACATCGATGCGGATGCACATTCTCGGTCGTGGGGCCGACCCACGCGTTCTCACGGGCCGGGCTCCTTTGCCGGTTGGCTTCGTGGCGCGCCGCGAATCGGCGAGCAAAAGCCCCGGGGGAGCCGGCTGTTCGGCCCTATGTGACGGGCCGGGCGCTTTGCTGCCCCCGGTTGAGCTACCGCTTCATCGTTGCTGTGTCTCCCCGGGCAGCGTCTTGCCGGTGAAGTTGGCGTGCCCGGGGACGTTGGAGTGGCCGGTGGGCCCGGAGTTGGCATGGGAGGCCGCGGGACCACCGGGGCGCATGATCTGGGGATGTTGTTGCATGGGCATCTGTTGGGGCAGCGTCTTGCCGGTGAAGTTGGCGTGCCCGGGGACGTTGGAGTGGCCGGTGGGTCCCGAGTTGACATGGGAGGCCGCGGGACCACCGGGGTGCATGAACTGGGGCCGCTGCATCGGCATCTGTTGGGGCAGCGTCTTGCCGGTGAAGTTGGCGTGCCCGGGGACGTTGGAGTGGCCGGTGGGCCCCGAGTTGACATGCGAGGCCGCGGGACCGCCGGGGCGCATCATCGGGGGCCGCTGCATCGGCATCTGTTGGGGCAGCGTCTTACCGGTGAAGTTGGCGTGCCCGGGGACGTTGGAGTGGCCGGTGGGCCCCGAGTTGACATGCGAGGCCGCGGGACCGCCGGGGCGCATCATCGGGGGCCGCTGCATCGGCATCTGTTGGGGCAGCGTCTTACCGGTGAAGTTGGCGTGCCCGGGGACGTTGGAGTGGCCGGTGGGCCCCGAGTTCACGTGCGCTGCCAGGCGCATCCTGCCTTCTTTGCCCGGTACTTCGTCGACGCTTACCCGACGGCCATCAGGGCTCTGCACACCCGTCTGGGGCTCGCCGGAAAGACGCTGCAGGTCGTCCGGAGGGAGGCTATTCGCCGTATCCGGTTGGTGATCGACAGCGGCCTGCGACTGGCCGCTGAGCGTGATGAGGAACGTCCCGAGCCCAGCCAGGGCCTTGCCCAGGATCCCTTTAGACAGCATCGACATGGTCTGCTCCTCGTGCTGGACGAATCTGTGGGCTCGTTGACAAAACATAGCCCTTCAGTAAGGTATTGTGCACGTCTGAAGAGTAGTCCGCATTTCGCGGGCGTACAATCCGCCTGAAACAGAATTTCTTTATCAGCGCGAGGTGGGTCACGTTTCGCGCTATCATCGGTCGGTAGCTACCGTGCGCGGCGCCCGACGGCAGTTCGCCGTGGGTCCGCGTAAGATTCCCTGGCTGTAGCGACGCAGGCTTCTCCCGAGACCGAGCGGCGCCCTTTCGCAGACATCCCGGCTCGCCGGAGGCTTCTCATGTCCAACCCCTATCTGGCCCAGGCGCTCGCCACCCGGCACTGCCCCCATTGCCATTTCCCGCTGTTCGCCAATCCCTACGACCCCGGGGATGCGGAATCCGCCCCGGGCCGGGACGCCTGGCTGGAGCCTTTCGTCATGCAGGTGGAGGATGCCTTCGCCGATCCTCGAGGCCTGATCGCTTGTGCCGAAGCCCTGCCGCTTTGGTCCCGGGCGGCAATCGTCGGTGACGGCGACCGGGATACCGCGGCCGAGCTTGCGGAGCGCCGCAACAACGACCGGCTGTCGGTCAGCGGCCTGTTGCATCCCCGGTTGGCGGATCAAGAGCAGCGACTGAAGCAATGTGTCCATGCGGCGGCCGCCCGCTATGTACGGGCGGCCGGTAGCATCGACCTGAGCAGCGATCTCGGCTTCGAGCTGTTGCGCTACGGCCCAGGCCAGCGCTACAGCGAGCACGCGGACAGCATGCCGGGCTCCCGCGCCGTGTACGGACAGCGGCTGCTGTCAGCGGTCCTCTATCTGAACGACGACTATGAGGGCGGCGAGCTGCACTTTCCCCGCCAGGGCCTGACCTATAACCCCAAGGCGGGTAGCCTGGTGCTGTTTCCGTCGAACTACTGCTATCCGCATGCCAGCCTGCCGGTGCGACACGGCGCCAAGTATGCCGTGGTGACATGGTTCGTCTGAGTCCGATCGGGAGGCTCGCTGCGCGTGCCGCTACGAGTGAGAATCGCGCCACCCTGTGCCTCGGTCTCCCGGCCGCCGGGACAGGGCAAAGGGCGCTGACCGACCCGACGGGCGTCCCAGTCGTGGGAATGGTGCCAAGGGTATGCCAGATGACGTGTACAAGCGTCTCACGACGTCGCCTGTTTCAAGGGGCATGTCTGTCCGACAGATGGGGGGATAGGCCAGCGCTACCCAGCCCTCACCGCTCTGACGGACTCATGCGCCAGACCTGGAGCCTCTGAATCCCATGGTGAGGAGCGTCGAGATAACCACGTCGTTTGCGAATGCCGACGAACGCTGCCAGCCGTTTCCCGGCTGGCTCCCTCCCAGCTACGTCACGTCCCGCGACTAGACGGCGAGGACGCGCGTAATGGACCGCATCAGACAGCGGCCGCCAACCGAAGCCACCGGGTCGGTATCCGTGACGGCGCCCGCTTGGGCGGCGCGGGGAGGCGTCGTATAGTCGGGCATGCCCCGTCATGGAGATGACCGGACCGGCCCGAGTGCGCGGGGATCAAGTCTTGCAATCGAGCAGATCCCGTAACCGGAAAATGAAGTCGGGCGCCCTTCTTCACGCTGCCTCCCATATGCCCGCGGAGGATCGGGGCCGGGAGCGCGGGTGTCGTGTCTCGCGTTGTGGCCTTGCTTGGCGACCGGGAGCTGTCATGAAGCGGGCCCGCTCTCGTTCTTCGTCGTATCCTGGGTCCAGTCCCGCGCCTTCCGCGGATCTATCGGTACGGTCTTCGGAGCTCAAGCATGCAGCGTAGCCAGTTCGCGCTCCTCGCCTCGCGGCGTTTCCTTCCGCTCGCCGTCACCCAGTTCCTGGGGGCGTTCAACGACAACCTGTTCAAGAATGCCCTGGTGATCCTGATCACCTATGTCCTGGCGGCGCGCTCGGGGCTGAATGCGCAAGTCCTGGTCGTTTCGGCGGGCGGCATCTTTATCCTGCCCTTCTTCCTGTTCTCGGCGACGGCGGGCCAGCTGGCGGACAAGTACGACAAGGCCGCTCTCACCCGATGGATCAAGCTCGCCGAGATCGTGCTGATGCTCGGCGCCGCCTTCGGCTTCTTCCTCGGTAGCGTCTGGCTGCTGATGGCCGTGCTGTTTCTCATGGGCAGTCAGTCGGCGTTTTTCGGGCCCATCAAGTTCGGCATCCTGCCCGATCACCTGGCGGAGGACGAGCTGGTGGCCGGCAACGCCTTGATCGAGACCACGACCTTTCTTGCCATCCTGTTGGGCACGCTGCTCGGCGGGCTGGCCGTCCTGGCCGAGGGCGGGCTCGCCCTGGTGTCGGGGCTGGTTGTGGCGGTCGCCCTGGCCGGCTGGTTTGCGAGCTTCTCGATCCCGCCGACCCGTCCCGCCGCGCCCGATCTGCAGGTCAGCTACAACGTCCTGGGAGAGACCTGGCGGATAGTCCGCTACGCGAGTGCGAACCGGGTCATTTTCCTCTGCATCCTCGGAATCTCCTGGTTCTGGCTGGTGGGTGCGACCTTCCTCTCCCTGTTCCCGACTCTCGCCAAGGACGTCATCGGCGCGAACCAGGAGGTCGTGACCCTCTTCCTGATCACCTTCTCGGTCGGAATCGCGGCCGGCTCGCTGCTGTGCAATCGCCTCCTCAAGGGGGAGGTACACGCGACCTATGTCCCCCTGGGCGCCGTCGGCATCAGCCTGTTTGCCGTCGATCTGTTTCTCTCCACCCGTCACTTGGCGCCGGCTGGGGCTGATCTGATCGGCGTCGCGGCGTTCCTGAAAGAGCCTGGTGCCTGGCGCGTGCTGGCCGACCTGGTGCTAGTGGCCGTCTCAGGGGGCCTCTATATCGTGCCGCTCAACGCGATGCTCCAGCAGCGCAGCCCCGAGAGCCACCGGGCGCGAAACATCGCCGCCAACAATGTCATCAACGCGCTCTTCATGGTAGGCGGCGCCGGCATCAGTGCTGCTTTGCTCGAGCGGGGGACCAGCGTGCCTCAGCTGTTCCTGCTGATGGCGGCGGTCAACGCGGGCGTGGCCATCTACATCAGCCGCCTGTTGCCGGGGGCCCTGGCCAAGGCCTTCATCGCCTGGCTGCTCGATCTGCTGTTTCGGGTGGACGTGCGCGGTCTCAAGCACCTGCACGAGGCCGGCGATCGGGTGCTGATCGTCGCCAACCACCTCTCCTTCCTCGACGCGGTGCTGATCGCCGCTTACGTGCCCGACGAGCTGACCTTTGCCGTGGACACCCAAATCGCGAAGCACCGTTTCATCCGGTTTTTCCTGTCGCTGGCCAAGACCTACCCGATGGACCCGACCAACCCGCTGGCGATCCGGGCCCTGGTGGGCAGCGTCAGGCAGGGGGAGAAGCTGGTGATCTTCCCGGAGGGGCGCATCACCGTGACGGGTGCCCTCATGAAGATCTACGAGGGCCCGGGAATGATCGCCGACAAGGCGGGCGCCATGATTCTGCCAGTCCGCCTGGAAGGGGCCCAGTACACGCCGTTTTCCCGTCTCAAGGGCAAGGTGCGGATCCGTTGGTTTCCCCGCATCTCGGTGCGGTTCCTCGAGCCGCGGAGCTTCGATATCCCGCCGGAGCTCAAGGGCCGAAAGCGCCGGGAGTACGCCGGGGACCGGCTCTACGACCTGATGACCGAGATGATGTTTCAGAGCAGTGACTACCGGCGCACCCTGTTCCAGTCGCTGATCGACGCCAGCCATACCCAGGGCGCGGGCCACCTGGTGCTGGAGGACATGGAGCTGCGGCCTTTGTCCTACCGGGGGCTGATCCGGGCCAGCTTCGGTCTGGGTCGACGCATCGCGCAGGCCACGGGCCCGGGCGAGCGGGTCGGCGTGCTGTTGCCCAACGTCATGGGGGCGGCGGTCAGCTTCTTCGCGCTTCAGGCATTCGGCCGCGTGCCGGCGATGCTGAACTTCTCCACGGGAGCGGCCAACATACTGCTCGCCTGCCGTGCCGCCCAGATTCGCGCCGTCTACTCATCCCGCCGCTTCGTCGAGGCGGCCGAGCTCGATGGGCTGTGCCGGGAGCTTGCCGCCGCGGGTATCGAGGTCCGCTACCTGGAGGACCTGCGCGCGGCGCTCACCGGGATCGACAAGCTCGTCGGCCTCGCGGCCGGCGCCTTCCCGCGGCTCGCCTATCGGATCGGCTGCCGCAATCGGGACCCGGAGCAGCCGTCGGTCGTGCTCTTCACCTCCGGCACCGAAGGCGCGCCCAAGGGGGTGGCCCTGAGCCACACCAACATCCAGGCGAATCGGCACCAGGTCGCCTCGCGCATCGATTTCGGGCCCAACGACATCGTGTTCAATGCACTGCCCATGTTTCACTCCTTCGGACTGAGCACCGGCACCCTGCTGCCGATCCTGTTCGGGCTTCGGGTCTTCCTCTATCCTTCGCCCTTGCACTACCGCATCGTCCCGGAAATGGTGTACGCCGCCAACGCGACCATCCTGTTCGGCACCGATACCTTCCTGGCAGGCTACGCCCGGTTCGCCCACCCCTATGACTTCTACAGCGTGCGCTTCGTCTGCAGCGGTGCCGAGAAGCTCAAGGAGGAGACCCGGCGGGTCTACAGCGAGCGTTTCGGCGTGCGCATCTTCGAGGGCTACGGCGCCACCGAGACGGCGCCCGTGCTGGCCATGAATTCGCCGATGCAGACCCGAGCGGGAACGGTCGGCCGCATCATGCCGAGCATCGACTGGCGTCTGGAGCCGGTGCCGGGGATCGAGGAAGGGGGGCGTCTGGTCGTGCGGGGTCCGAACGTGATGCTCGGCTACCTCAAGGCGGACCGACCCGGAGAGCTGCAGCCCGCCGAGGGCGGCTGGTACGACACGGGCGACATCGTCTCTGTCGACCCGGAAGGGTTCGTCACGATCAAGGGGCGGATGAAGCGCTTCGCCAAGATCGGCGGCGAAATGGTGTCTCTTGCCGCCGTGGAGGGCTATGTCTCGCGCCTTTGGCCCGAGCACGGTCACGCGGTCGTCAGCGTCCCGGACCCCAAGAAGGGCGAGCAGCTCGTGCTGGTCACCGAAAACCCGACCGCAGTGCGGGATGCCCTCGTCGCCTTCGCCCGGCAGGAGGGGATGGCCGACATCAGCGTGCCGCGGACGATTCTGCAAGTCGATCGGCTGCCGGTGCTTGGAACGGGCAAGGTCGACTACCTGAGCGTCCGCTGCCTGGCGGAGAAGGCGCCGGGATCGGTCGCCGCGGGATAGGGATAGGAAAGGGCGAACGGAGTCACGACTTCGCTGTCCCCGTTCGTACGTCGCCCCACCGCGGCGGGCACAATCCTTCGCTCCCCTGTGCCGCACAGCGCTGACCATAGGTCAGCGCCCGAGCGCTCGCCCACTCTGAGATCGCGCAGTCCCCCGCGCATCTGATTCAATATCACCGTCGGCAGGAACATCGATCGCTCCGCGGAGGGATTACCAGAGGGCTTTATCCTCGCGAGCTGCTTCTGTCCCGAAGTGATGTGCTCTTGTAGTGCCGCCGCGCAGGCGTGGCGCAGAGCGCCGCCTGGATCGGATCTGATACCGGTCATGCTGCCAGGCGAGCGGGGACATCTGTTCGCACAGCCGGCGATGGCGCCCGCCGAGAAGGGAGGTGGCAGTTGGCATTCGTTCTGATCAGTCTGGGGCTCATCGCGTACCTGGTGCTCTTCCCGCTGCTGCTTGCGGGGGCACGCCAGCGGATCCGCATACTGGAGCAAGCGGTCGCCAGCCTCGAGCGGGCGGTCCGGACCCTGACCGGTCCGCAGGGGGTCCCGGAGCGCCCGGACACGCACCGCAGAGAGGCGGTGGTGGAGGCCAGGGCGCGCCCGCCGATACGACCGGCTCCGCCACCCCCCGACACCCCTTCGCTCCCCGAGCAGGCACCACATGCCGTGATCGCCCATCCGGAGCCCGAGGTGGCCCCGGGCCGAGGCGATGCCTGGAGGTCCCCCCGCCCTGCGGAGTCGGAGCCGGCACCGGGCCCGGCCGCCGGCGTCCTCGTCTCGCGGGCCACGGCCTGGCTGTTTAGCGGCAACACAGTGGCGCGCGTGGGCGTCATCATCCTGTTCTTCGGCGTCGCCTTTTTCCTCAAGTACGCGTCCGAGCGCGGCTGGCTCCCCATCGAGCTGCGCCTCGCGGCGGCCGCGCTCAGCGGCATGCTGCTGCTGGGCATCGGCTGGCGGCAACGCGAGCCCCGCAGGGGCTATGGGCTGGTGCTGCAGGGTGGCGGCATGGGCATAGCCTATCTCACCGTCTTCACGGCGGTGGACATGTATCACCTGCTCCCTGCCGGGCCGGGGCTGGTGCTCATGGTGGTGCTGGTGGTGATCGGCAGCGCGCTGGCGGTGCTGCAGGACGCGCGCAGCCTGGCCGTCCTCGCGATGGTGGGCGGCTTTCTCGCCCCCGTGCTCATCTCCCGCGGCGGGAGCCACGTGCAGCTGTTCGCCTACTACGCGGTGCTCGATGCCGGCATCCTCGCCATCGCCTGGCACAAGGCCTGGCGCGAGCTCAACCTCGTCGGCTTCGTATTCACCTTCGTGATCGGAGGCGCCTGGGGCTACAGCGCCTATCAGCCCGCGTATTTCGCCACGACCGAGCCCTTCCTGGCGCTCTACTTCCTGCTCTACGTGGCCGTGCCCATCCTCTTCGCCGAGCGCCAGCCGCCCCGCCTCAAGGGCTACGTCGACAGCTCCCTCGTCTTCGGCGTACCGCTGGTGGCATTCGGCCTCCAGAGCACACTGGTGCGCGATTTCGAGTACGGCGTGGCCTGGAGCGCGCTGGCCGCCGGTCTGTTCTACGCGGTGCTGGCCGCCGCGCTGTGGCGCCGCAGGCGGGACGATCTGCGCCTGCTCACCGAGGTGTTCATCGCCCTGGCTGTCGCCTTCGGCACCCTGGCGATCCCGTTGGCCGTGGACGGGCGCTGGACCGGGGCCGCGTGGGCCCTCGAAGGGGCGGCCATGGTGTGGGTCGGCCTGCGCCAGCGGCGGATGTTGGCGCGCGCCTTCGGTCTGCTGGTGCAGGCCGGGGCAGGCGTCAGCTTCCTGGCCAGCACCGGCCTTGCCGCCGCGGATACGCCGGTGCTGAACAGTCTTTATCTCGGCGCCCTCATGGTGAGCCTCGCCGGGCTGTTTTCCGCCTGGCAGCTCGATCGGCACCGCGAAGCCCTGAGCGAAAGCGAACGCGGACTTTCCGCGTCCCTGCTCGCGTGGGGGCTGGTGTGGTGGTACGGGGCCGGCATTCACGAGATCTGGCGGCATGGGTCCTGGGGGAGCCACGACAACGCGCTGCTGGGTCTGGTCACTGCAAGCTCGGTGGTGCTCAGCCTGCTGGGCCGGCGTCTCGGCTGGACAGACCTCGCGCGCCCGCCCCTGCTGCTGTTGCCGGCGATGGTGATCACGGCCCTGGTGCAGCTCCTCTTCCAGTCCGTGCCCCACCCCATGGCGCACTGGGGATGGGCCGCCTGGGGCGCGGCCTTCGTCGCCCATTACTGGCTCCTTCGCCGGCACGAGGCCGATTGGTCCGGCGAGTTGCCGGGCAACGCCTGGCACAGCATCACGCTGTGGCTCGCGGTGTTTCTCGTCGTTCGGGAGGGGCAGTGGCTGATCGGGCAGGCAATTTCGCAGGGGCCGACCTGGCGCGATCTGGTGCCGGAGCTCATCCCGGCCGCGGTGATCCTCGGGCTGCCGCGCCTCGCAGAGCGCCTGTCATGGCCCCTGCGGACCTTCAAGGCAGCTTATCTCGATCGCGGCCTGCCGCCGCTCGTGGTGGTGGCCGGGCTATGGGTCCTGCACGGGAGCACTCAGCCGGGCGATCCCGCCCCACTGTCCTACGTGCCGCTGCTTAATCCACTGGAGCTCGGGCAGTGCGTCACCCTCGCCGCCATCTTCGGCTCGGTCCTGCGCAACTGGAACTGGGTGACCCGGCCGGCGCGCTGGTACGGCCTCTCGTCACTGGCGTTCGTAGCGCTGAACGGGGCGATCGCGCGGGCGAGCCATTTCCTCACCGGCGTCCCCTTCGACCTGGCCGCACTCTGGGCGTCCCCCCGTTATCAGACAGCGGTCTCGATCACCTGGGCGGTGGTCGCCCTGGCCGTCATGGTCGGCGGATCGAGGCTGCGCGAGCGCGCGGCATGGATCGCGGGTACCACGCTGCTCGCCGCGGTGGTGGCGAAGCTCTTCATCGTCGACTTGGCGGGCATAGGGACCGTCCCCCGCATCGTCTCGTTCATCGTGGTCGGGGTGCTGATCCTGGTCATCGGCTACCTGTCCCCCCTGCCGCCGCGCGCCGGGGAGCAGCCGGTCCCTTGAGGCGCGCCGCTGCGGGAATCCCCGCCGGTGTCCTGCCGGGCCCCGCCGCCTCGGGCAGCGGCGCGCGTGCCGTCGATTCCCAGGTGGGTCCGACCGCTTGCGGCAGTGCCGCCGCAGCCGTACTAGTGACAACGATTCCGGTCGCGACGTTTGGGACCAGTGCACCCGCGACGACGGCGAGCCCTATGACGGCGATCACTCCTGCAGCAACAGTACTCCCCTGTCCAGCGCAACCTCAGTCTACGGCATCAAGTACCCTATCGGCCGTGGTGAATGTCCAGCCGACGACGGCTCAATTGGGATGTCCTAACTGACCCTGGGCTCCAGTGATCGATCGCCCGTTTCAAAATGATTGGTTTCGATCGCTACATCGGGATCGCTGAGGTAGACGCGCAGCTGCGCCTGGTGGTTCTCGGCATACACCAGCGCTTTGGCCAGCGGTGAGCTATTGAGCAGATCCAGGCTCGCCAAGGGTGTAGACCTTTCGGTGCTCGTTAATGACCTGCTTCGAAAAGACATCGAGTTGATCGAGATGGCGAGATAGATCGGATGTGGTGGCGCGGCTGGCTCGTGCCATGCGATCCTTCTCTCCGTAAACGCACGTTCTTGGCCCCAGAATGGGCTTTCTAAGCAGGAATTTTTCCCTGTTTTCGGGCTTTTTAATCATTCAATCAATAGGATAGCGTGGCCCGACCCCATTGGCGTTTAGGCGGCTACGCCCCAACATTCGCTCAACCACCGCATTCAACCCGTCGTAAGAAAGAGGCTCTCAGCATGGCAATGAAACTGACCAAGAATATCGGAATGCTCTTGCTTGGCATCTGGCTGATCGTTGAGGGGCTGATACCTATCCTCAATCTCAGCTTCTCAGGACTCGGCACGGTCATGGGTATCCTTGCCATCGCCGCTGGCGCTTTCATCCTGCTAGGGCGATAGGGATGGGACAGGGGGCTGGTCTTGTTTCATGCTTACGCAAGAAACAAGACCCGCTCGGAATGACACTGGGTAGGCGAAGACACGTTGTGGTGCTGCTCAATCAGCGATAAACGCAAGGCGGCCACTCGATTGACACGCCCGCTCGGGCGGCAAGTCGGGCCAGGTCGGCCTGCTTCAGCCCGTCGATCAACCTATCCGAATAGGCGACCGCCTCCTGCCGTGCGGCGTCGCGCGCCTCGGGCTGGGCGAGGAAGGCGCGGAAGCGCACCGCATCGAGATGCGGCACCGGGTCGCGTGCCAGGTCACGGGTGATCACGCGACCACCGGGGTGGAGGGCGCGCCAGGCGGTGACAAACGCATCGGCGAGTTGGCTGGACTGACCCTGGTCGCCGAACAGGCTGGAGTTGATCTGCAGTAGCGTGCTTGTGGAATGGGCTCCTGTGGATAGAGTTTGAGGCTGTGATGTCGGTGGTCTGGGGGCGCTCAGGTCATCATCTGCCCGAACTTGCCGCTCTCGAAGTCCTTCATCGCCTGCACGACTTCCTCGCGCGTGTTCATGACGAAGGGGCCATAGCCGACGATCGGCTCATTGAGCGGCGTACCGCTCAGGAGCAACACGACAGCGTCCTCGCTGGTCTCGAATGCCAAGCGGCTGCCTTCGCGCTCCATGACTGCCAGCTCGGCGGCGCTCACCGTCTGCGCGCCGATGCGGATCGCCCCGCGCAGCACGAACAGCGCCGTCGTGTCGCCCTCCTGGAGATCGAGCGTCAGCGAATGGCCCGCCACAAGACGCAGGTCCCAGACGTTCATGCGGCTGAAGGTGCGCGCCGCGCCCTTCGTATCGCCGTATTGGCCGGAGATGACCCGCACCGTGCCGCCACCCTCGGGGAGCGCGACGCGCGCGATTTGGGCATCGGTGATGCCCTGGTAGGCGGGCGCGGCCATCTTGTCCTTAGCGGGCAGATTGACCCAGAGCTGGACCATCTCGAATTGGCCGCCTGTGCGGGCGAAAGCGGGGCTGTGGAATTCCTCGTGCAGGACGCCGGATGCCGCCGTCATCCACTGCACGTCGCCGGGACCGATGGTGCCCCCGCCACCTGCCGAGTCGCGATGGGACACGCCGCCGTCATAGACGATGGTGACGGTCTCGAAGCCGCGGTGTGGATGCGTGCCCACGCCCAGCTTGCGGGTCGTCGGCGGAAAGTGGGCCGGGCCTGCATAGTCCATCAGCAGGAAGGGCGACAGCTCCTCGGCGATGTCGTTGTAGGAGAAGATGCTGCGCACCGGAAAGCCGTCGCCGACCCAGTGACTGCCGTTGCTGCGCTTGATGAATGCCAGTGCTTTCACGATTGCCTCCGTAAGGGTGTGATGGCAATTTAGGTGCAACACACAGGTCCGACTAGGTGGTTAAATGGAGAATCTCTTTCCAATGGGATGAATAATGGATCTGAACGAGACTGCCGTGTTCGTCAAGGTCGTCCAGGCCGGGGGCTTCAGCGCGGCGGCGCGGCAACTGGGTCTACCGACCTCGACGGTCAGCACGCGGGTCGCGCGGCTCGAAAAGCGCCTGGGCGTGACGCTGCTGCCAACCTATTTGTGCCGGGCGGATTGCCAGGGCGGCCTCCTGACCCGCGTGCTGCCGGAGTGGCAGGCGCGGGCCGATCCGGTGTATCTGGTCTATCCACGGCAGCGGTTCGTGCCGCCCAAGCTACGGGCCTTCGTCGATCTGGCGAGCGCGGAGCTAAGAGGTCGGTTTGAGTGACCTTATCCCTGTTGAATCCGGCATTGGCCATCGGCTGTCCGCAGCAGGTCTGGCCGCGCGGGTAGACGACCTCGTGGCCGAGTCGCTCCAGCAGCTCGAGGGTCGCGATCCCGACTTCCGTATAGAAGGCGTCGACATAGCAAGGGATGAAAAGTCCGATGCGCATGTTTTGCTCCTCTCAATAGCCTTGCGAGCTCGTGTCGACCTTGCCTCTGAACACGCGATAGCTGATGGCGGTGTGCAGTAGCGTCAGATGATCGACAGCAGCCGCGTGTGGTAAAAAACGGAATCAGGCATCCGATTCGCCTCGGCGAAGTCCCAAGATTCTGGAGTGGGTTGTTATGCCATCACGATGGTGACGTACCCGAATGCGAAGTATATCCCGTAAAACAAGGCATGCCGCCTCAGCAGAATCTGTGGGCGATGCTTCTCGGGTCCTACCCTTCACCCTGATCGGGACTATCATCAGGACTATCATTCGGTGTGCATCGTCGCATGCTCGGGCTCGGGCGGTTGAATTCGCTGCCCGTGGATCTTTTGGTCTTGACGAGGAGTCATATATGCAGCTCGGAATGATCGGTCTCGGGCGGATGGGCGCCAACATGGTGCGGCGGCTTCTCAAGGCCGGACACCAGTGCGTCGTGTTCGATGTGTCCGCGACGGCCGTGAGCGAGTTGATCCAGGACAAGGCGGTCGGCGCATCGTCGCTCGCGGACCTCGTGCAGAAGCTCGAGCAGCCGCGGTCGGTATGGCTGATGGTGCCGGCGGCGGTCGTGGATAAGACCATCGCCGACCTGCTGCCCGCGCTCGCATCCGGCGACACCCTTATCGACGGCGGCAATTCCTACTATGTCGACGACATCCGGCGCGCCAAGGCGCTCGCACCTCGGGGCATCGCCTACGTGGATGTGGGGACGAGCGGTGGCGTGTGGGGCCTCGAGCGCGGCTACTGCATGATGATCGGCGGACCGGGCCAAGCGGTTGAGCGCCTCGACCCGATCTTCAAGACCCTCGCCCCCGGCCTCGGCGATATCCCGCGCACCCCGGGGCGCGAAAGGGCAGGCGGCACCTCCGAGCTTGGCTACCTCCACTGCGGGCCGAACGGCGCCGGCCACTTCGTGAAGATGGTCCACAACGGCATCGAGTACGGCCTCATGGCCTCCTACGCCGAGGGGCTCGGCATTCTGCGCGCGGCCGATGCCGGGAAGAAGACCCACGAGATCGACGCCGAGACGACCCCGCTGCGCGAGCCCGAGCACTACCAGTACGACCTCAATCTCTCCGATATCGTCGAAGTGTGGCGGCGGGGCAGCGTGATCGCCTCGTGGCTGCTGGACCTCACGGCGGCGGCCTTGTTGGAGGACCCCGCGCTCGCGAAATTCGCGGGTCGCGTGTCGGACTCGGGCGAAGGACGCTGGACCATCAAGGCCGCCATAGACGAAGGCCAGCCCGCGCCGGTGCTCAGCACCGCGCTCTACGACCGGTTCAGCTCGCGGGGCGAGGCCGATTTCCAGGACAAGCTGCTTTCGGCGATGCGCTACGCCTTCGGCGGGCACCTGGAAAAGCCGGGCGGCAAGCCATAGACGGGTGGAGGGCACCATGAGCGAATGCCAATCCGACGCGCTGGTCCTCTTCGGGGCAACCGGCGATCTTGCCTACAAGAAGATCTTCCCAGCGCTGCAGGCGATGGTGAAACGTGGCCACCTCGACGTGCCGGTGATCGGCGTCGCGAAGCCCCGCTGGGACCTCGGTCAGCTCAAGGCCCGGGCGCGCGATAGCTTGGAAAAGCACGGTGGGCTCGATGGCGCGGCCTTTGACAAGCTCTCGGGCCTGCTGCGCTATGTGAGCGGCGACTATGCGGACTCGGCGACGTTCCAGGCGATCCGCAGGGAGCTTGGCGCCGCGCAACGCCCCGCACACTACCTCGCGATCCCGCCAGTGCTGTTCGGCACCGTCGTCGAGCAGCTCGCCCAATCGGGCTGCAACAGCGGTGCACGCGTCATCGTCGAGAAGCCATTCGGCCGCGACCTCGGATCGGCGCGCGAGCTGAACCAGATCCTGCTCAGCTCATTCGATGAGGCACGCATCTTCCGCATCGATCACTACCTCGGCAAGCACCCGGTTCAGAACATGGTCTTCTTTCGCTTCGCGAATGCGTTCCTGGAGCCGTTGTGGAACCGCGAGGTGGTCGAGAGCGTGCAGATCACGATGGCGGAGAGCTTCGGGATCCAGGGCCGCGGCTCTTTCTATGACCAGACGGGCACCGTGCGCGACGTGATCCAGAACCACCTGTTCCACGTGCTCGCGAACCTCGCGATGGAGCCGCCGGCAAGAACCGACAGCGAATCGATGCGCGACGAGAAAGTGAAGGTCCTCAAGTCGATCCCGCCGCTAGACTCAAAAGACCTCGTGCGCGGCCAGTTCCGCGGCTACCGCCAGGAGCCGGGCGTGGCGCCGGACTCGAAGGTAGAGACCTTCGCCGCGCTGCGGCTCCAGATCGATTCCTGGCGCTGGCAGGGGGTACCGTTCTTCATCCGGGCGGGAAAGTTGCTGCCGGTCACCTGCACCGAGGTCACCGTGCGCTTGCGCCCCGCGCCGAGAATGTTCCCCGCGTGTCCCGGGATGCCGAACTATTTGCGCTTTCGCATCAGCCCCGAGATGACCATCGCCCTCGGCGCGACGGTGATGGACGCCGAACAGAGGGAGATCGGCCAGCCGGTCGAGTTGCTAGCGAGCCACCGTCCCGGCGCGCAAGAGATGGATGCGTACGAGCGCGTCCTCGGCGATGCCATGAGCGGCGATCGCACGCTGTTCGCGCGCGAGGACTACGTAGAAGAGGCGTGGCGCATCGTCGATCCGGTGTTGAAAGCGGACACGCCGGTCCACGAGTACGAGCCCGGCACATGGGGACCGAAGGAGCTCGGCGAGAGCGTCACTCCGCCCGGCGGCTGGCAGAACCTGACCGTTGCGCCATAGCGGGGAGTGAGGCCATGAAGATCGAAGTGCTCGCCGATGCCCAGGCGGTCGCCGAGCGGGCGGCCGCCCTCATCGCCGGGGAAGCCCGCGCCGCGGTTGCCGCGCGCGGCCGTTTTGTGATGGCCGTGAGCGGCGGTCACACCCCGAGGGCCTTGCTGCGCGCCCTGGCTGGTGAGGACGTGCCCTGGGAGAGAGTGCACGTCTTTCAGGTGGACGAGCGCGTCGCGCCTCCAGGAGACGCGGAGCGCAACCTTACACACCTGCGCGAAAGCCTGCTCGAGCATGCGCCGCTGCCGCCCCGCCAGATCTACCCCATGCCGGTCGAGGAGGCCGACCTCGAATCGGCCGCCGCGAGCTATGCCATCACCCTCCAGCACATCGCCGGCTCGCCGCCGGTGCTCGACCTCGCGCACCTCGGACTTGGCCCGGACGGCCATACGGCCTCGCTTGTCCCCGGGGATCCTGTCCTCGAGGTTACCAAGCTGGACGTGGCGCTGGCTGGTCCCTACCAGGGCCGGCGCCGCATGACCTTGACCTACCCGATGATCGACCGCGCCCGGTGCATACTCTGGGTGACGACCGGGGAAGCGAAGGCTGACATGCTGGCACGCCTGCGCGCGGGCGACGCGTCGATCCCGGCCGGGCGGGTCACTCGGGACCGGGCCGTCGTCCTCGCCGACCGGGCGGCGGTGGGCATGAAATCCTAACAGCCCAGGTGGAGCATCCCATGACCGAGACGGCGCGGGAGCATGTGGGACCGAGAGAAGATTCACTACCGTGACGCGGTTGCTCATGCCCTGTGGCAAGGATTTCCACGCGCGTGCCGCCTACGTCAACCACCAACACGTCCATGGTCCAGCGAATCTCAGGTCTTGCCGAGCACTTCCCGTGCGGCCGCGACGACGTTGTCCGGCTCGAATCCAAACTTCCTCTGGAGCTCCTTGAGCGGCGCCGAGGCCCCGAATGTTTTCATGCCGATGATGCGCCCCGACGGGCCGATGTAGCGATGCCATCCGAAGGTAGAGGCCTGCTCCACCGCGACCCGCGCGGTCACCTTGGGTGGCAGCACGCTGTCCTGGTACTCCTGAGCTTGGCGTTCGAAGATATCCCAGGAAGGCATGGAGACCACTCGCGAGCGAATGCCCTCGGCGATCAGCTCCTCGTGGGCCTCGACAGCCAGGCTCAATTCGCTGCCCGTAGCGATGAGAATGATCTCGGGGTCTCCCCCGGGGGCGCCGCCGAGCACATAGGCACCGTGCGCGACTCCCGAAGCCCCGGCGTACTTCGTCCGATCCAGCGTCGGCAGCGATTGGCGCGACAAAGCCAGCGCCGCAGGCTGGTGGCGCAGTTGTAGAACGTATCGGTAGGCTTCGACGACCTCGTTGGCGTCACCGGGGCGCAACGTAACCAGTCCCGGCATGGCGCGCAAAGACGCCAGGTGCTCGACCGGTTGATGGGTCGGACCGTCTTCGCCGTCACCCATGGCATCGTGGGTGAAAATGAAGATCGTGGGCAGCTCCATTAGAGCGGAGAGCCGGATAGACGGCCGCGCGTAGTCGCTAAAAATAAAGAACGTCGCGCCAAACACGCGGAGCTTGGAAAGCGAAAGTCCGTTCACAATCGC